>NZ_CP126270.1:0-3789944 GCF_003234775.2 Curtobacterium sp. MCLR17_031 | reverse complement strand
GTCGCGCTCGTCTCCAGGGGTCGTGTCGTGCGTTCGCTGTCGGACGAGGGTGCGTCCTGCGGGGTCGGACATGCCGTGGCGTCCTCGGCGACCGCACTCGGGACCAGGTCGTCGCCGGCGGATCGTCGGTGGCTCCGGGGGCTTCGTCGACGCCTCGTTGCCGCGGAGGTTCCCACAGGGTTGTCCACAGTGTTGTCCACGACCACCTCGAGCCGTCGGACAGGAGTACTTCCCTGTCGTACCGGCCATCGGGGCGATCGATCACACCACTGTAAAGGACCGGACCGAGTCCCACCGAACGGAAGTTGTCCCCAATGTGGAGAATGGCCTCGAGCGACGGCAGACCCGACGCCGCCGTCGCAACCGGTCCGGGCGGGGTTTGACCTGCTCGCCGCTGTCACGTACCGTTAACCAGTTGACTGCGGCCCTTTGGTCGCGCCCATCTGCGTCGTTCGACACCCGGACGGCTACACATACGTGACGGCTCGCCGCGAGCAGCCGTGTGGAGAACATCATGAGCAAGCGCACCTTCCAGCCGAACAACCGCCGCCGCGCCAAGAAGCACGGCTTCCGCCTCCGCATGCGGACGCGTGCCGGCCGCGCCATCCTGTCGGCGCGCCGCGCCAAGGGCCGTACCGAGCTCTCGGCCTGATCAGGCTCATCGCCTGATCCGGTCCTCGGTCTGACCCCGGCGTCGCAGTGTTGGCCAGCGCCAACCGCATCGTGCGCGGGGATGACTACCGGAACGTCGTGCGTCGTGGTCGCAAGAGCGCCACGGCGCACGTCGTCGTGTCCGTGGTCCGTCAGACGGCAGACCGCAACGGACCGACGCGGTTCGGCTTCATCGTCGCGAAGACGGTGGGGAACGCCGTGACCCGGAACCTGATCAGGCGGCGGCTGAAGGCGATCGCGCACGACCTGCTCGCCGAGACCCCCCAGGGCTTCGACGTGGTGGTCCGTGTACTGCCAGCCGCATCGCAGGCCGGATGGCCTACCCTGCTCGAAGACGTCACGCGCTCCTTCGCGCGCGGGGTGGAGAAGGCAGCATGAACCGCACTCTGTGGACCCGGCTTGCCTGGGTCATCGCGTTGCTCCCACGCAACGCGTGCGTCGTCGTGCTCCGGGCCTACCGTGCGGTGATCTCCCCGCTGTACGGCAACGTCTGCCGCTACCACCCGTCGTGTTCCCGGTACGCCCTTGATGCGATCCAGCAGTACGGCGTCGTCCGCGGATCCGCCATGGGCGCCTGGCGCATCGCCCGTTGCAACCCCTGGGCTGCTGGTGGCATCGACGACGTCAAGGAACGCCGTCACCCGTTCGTCGTCAACCGGTTCGGGTTCGTCCTCGCGCCGATCCCGCAGCATCCGCAGCCCGCGGTCGGAACGGTTCGGCCGGTCCTGCTCCCCCAGCGCACTCGAAAGGCGTAGCCGTCCCCATGGACATCATCGGAACGATCCTCTGGCCGCTCAAATGGGTGGTCTCGGCCATCCTCGTCGGCTTCCACTGGATCTTCGAGAACATCGGCATGGACCCGAATGAGGGCATCACGTGGGTGCTCTCGATCATCTTCCTGACGTTCGTGGTGCGCGCAGCGCTGATCCCGATCTTCGTGCGGCAGATCAAGTCGCAGCGCCGCATGCTCGAGGTCGCGCCGCAGCTCAAGAAGATCCAGGACAAGTACAAGGGCAAGAAGGACCAGTTCTCGCGTGAGGCCATGAGCCGCGAGACGATGGCGCTCTACAAGGAGACCGGGACCAACCCGCTCAGCTCCTGCCTGCCGCTGCTGCTGCAGATGCCGATCTTCTTCTCGCTGTACTCGGTGCTCCACGAGGCCCAGATCAACAAGACGGGCATCGGCCTGCTCACGAACGACCTCGCGGCGTCGTTCGGCAACGCGGCCCTGTTCGGTGCGCCCCTGCACGAGACGTTCACGAACGCCTCCGGCTGGGAGGTCCGTGCGATCGCAGGCTTCATGATCGTCGTGATGACGGCGTCGCAGTTCATCACGCAGCTGCAGCTCGTCGCCAAGAACATGTCGCCGGAGACCAAGGAGTCTCCGATGTACCGCCAGCAGAAGATGATGCTGTACATCCTCCCGCTGGTCTTTGTGATCTCGGGCCTGAGCTTCCCCCTCGGCGTCATGTTCTACTGGCTGGCCTCGAACCTCTGGACGATGGCGCAGCAGTACTTCGTCATTCGCAGCATGCCGACCCCCGGCTCCGAAGCCGCTCTGGCTCGTGAAGCCCGCCTGGCCAAGAAGGCACAGCGTCGCGGAACGGCCACCCCGGTGCTCGCCGAGGCCGGTGCCGGCGCCGGTGCGACGGAGATCGAGCCCGTGCGCGTCACCACCCAGCGTCAGCAGCCGGTCGGCAAGCAGCGCCAGAAGAAGAACGGGAAGAAGTAAGTGACCGAGCAGGACACCGCAGGCGCCGTCGAGACGACGGACACCGAGACCGAGGACGCCCGCGACGAAGCGGACATCGCAGCGGACTACATCGAGGAGCTCCTCGACATCTGCGACCTCGACGGCGACATCGAGATCGAGGAACGCGCCGGTCGCGTCTACCTGTCGGTCACCGATGACGGCGAGGCACTCCGCGTGCTGTCGAAGCCCGACACCGTGACGGCGCTGCAGGAGCTCACTCGGATCGCCGTGCAGGCGGAGACCGGAGAGTTCAGCCGGCTCATCCTCGACGTCGGTGGCTCGCGGGACGCCCGTGCTGACGAGCTGCAGCGGCTGGTTGACACCGCTGTCGAGCGCATCGAAGCCGGTTCGTCGTCGGCTGCGCTCCCCCCGATGTCGTCGTACGAGCGCAAGCTCGTGCACGACCTGGTCGCTGAGAAGGGCTTCCACTCGGAGTCCGAGGGTGAGGGTCGGGACCGCCACACGGTCGTCACCCGATGACGGACGCACCCGTCCCGACCGATGCAGCGCCCGTGCTCGAAGTTGAGCCCGCGGCGGCTGCAGCACTCTTCGGTGACCAGATCGAGGTTGCGCGCTCGTTCACCAACGAGCTCGCGCGGCGGGGTGAGGAGCTGGGCCTGATCGGCCCGCTCGAGCAGCCTCGCTTATGGACGCGACACATCCTCAATTCTGCGTTGCTCGCACCCCTCCTGGAGGCCCGGGGTCGCGTTGCCGACGTCGGTTCGGGTGCAGGGTTGCCGGGTCTCGTGCTCGCGATCGCCCGTCCGGACGTCGAGTTCGTCCTCATCGAGCCGATGGAGCGCCGGACGGATTGGCTCCGGGCTGAGTCTGACCGGCTCGGTTTGCAGAACGTCACGGTGCTCCGTGGCCGTGCCGAGGACGTAGCGGACGACGTCGTGGTCGACCAGGTCACTGCACGCGCCGTCAGCGCCCTGTCGAAGCTCATCCCCCTCACCGTGCCGCTGGTCCGCTCGGGCGGCCAGCTCATCCTGATGAAGGGTGCGCGGGTCGATGAAGAGATCGAGAAGGCCCGCAAGGTCATCCTTCGGAAGCGCCTCTCTGATGTCGAGGTGCTCGAGCTCGGAGAAGGTGTTGTCGACGAGACCACCCGCGTCTTCCGGGCTACAGTTGACTGACGCTGCGGCTCGGGCCGGGTCATCCGGCCGCCAGTGGCTCCGCGTTCCACGTGAAACATCGAACCGGGGAAGAGGCACTCGTTGAGTTCATCGACCGATTACGACGCGTCGACACCGCTCGCTCGCGAGATCGCCGACCTGAACCGTCGCCGGCGCGCGATCGCCACGCAGCAGTTTCCGCTTCCTTCCGAGACACGGATCATCACCGTCTCCAACCAGAAGGGTGGCGTCGGCAAGACGACGACGACCGTTAATCTGGCAGCGGGTCTCGCCCATGGAGGCGCCCGTGTGCTCGTCATCGACCTGGACCCGCAGGGCAATGCCTCGACCGCGCTGGGTGTCGATCACCAGGCCGAGGTCGCGAGCATCTACGACGTGATCGTCGACGAGGCACCGATGGCCGACACCGTGCAGGCCTCCCCCGAGTCGGACACGCTCTGGTGTGTGCCGGCCACCATTCACCTCGCCGGCGCCGAGATCGAGCTCGTGTCACTGGTGGCACGTGAGCAGCGTCTCCGGACGGCGCTCGACATGTACCTGCAGTCGCTGGACGAGCCGTACCACTACGTCTTCATCGACTGCCCGCCGTCGCTGGGCTTGTTGACGATCAACGCCTTCGTTGCCGCACAAGAGGTACTCATCCCGATCCAGTGCGAGTACTACGCGCTCGAAGGGCTGAGCCAGCTGCTGCGGAACATCGAGTTGATCGAGCGACACCTCAACCCGAACCTCCGAGTCTCGACGATCCTGCTGACCATGTACGACGGCCGCACGAACCTGGCGAACCAGGTGGCGAACGACGTCCGGGAGCACTTCGGTGACCAGGTCCTCAAGGCGATGATCCCCCGCTCCGTCCGCGTGAGCGAGGCACCGAGCTACGGGCAGAGCGTCGTCGCGTACGACGTGAACTCCACCGGGTCGCTGTCCTACTTGGAAGCGGCCGCCGAGATCGCAGCACGAGGAGCGAAGCACTGATGGCACCGAAGCGAACTGGACTCGGCCGAGGCATCGGCGCCCTGATCCCGACGGCGACCGATCAGCAGGACCGTCCCGTCGATGTGTTCTTCCCGACGGGTGGCTCGCCGGCATCCGCTCCGACGGCAGACGAGTTGGTGGCCGTGCCGGGAGCCCGTCTCGCCAACCTCAATCCGCTCGACGTGATCCCCAACGCGCAGCAGCCGCGGAAGGAGTTCCGCGAGGAGGAGCTCCAGGAGCTCGTGCATTCGATCCGTGAGATCGGTGTCCTGCAGCCCATCGTGGTCCGGCCGATCCCTGGCGCGACGGGCACCGAGCCGCAATACGAGCTCATCATGGGTGAGCGCCGTCTGCGGGCCACGAAGGAACTCGGCCTGAGCACGATCCCGGCGATCGTGAAGGACACCCCCGACGACGCGATGCTGCGCGACGCACTGCTGGAGAACCTCCACCGGGCGCAGCTCAACCCCTTGGAAGAGGCGTCGGCGTACCAGCAGCTCCTCGCGGACTTCGGGATCACCCAGGAACAGCTCGGACAGCGTATCGGTCGATCGCGCCCGCAGATCACGAACACCATCCGACTCCTGCGGCTCCCCTCCCCCGTGCAGCGGCGAGTGGCCGCAGGCGTGCTCTCTGCCGGACATGCTCGTGCCATCCTCGCCGCTCCGGACGCCGAGGCGATGGAGTACCTGGCCGAGAAGATCGTCAACGAGGACCTGTCCGTGCGCGCGGCTGAGGCGATCGCGCAGCAGCTGTCAGCCAAGACGCCGGCCACGAAGCCGAAGCCCGAACCGTCGAAGCGCCAGGCACACTTCAACGATCTCGCTGAACGGCTCGGTGATCGCCTCAACACGCGGGTGAAGATCGCGGTCGGTGCTCGCAAGAGTTCCGTCACGATCGACTTCGCGAACGGCGACGACCTCAACCGGATCCTCGGTGAGCTCGGGGTGGAGGACCTCGAGGGCTGAACCATCTTGTTCGCGGCGTTGTGTGGCGCTGTGAGCCCCTGCGACGGTCGGGCCGGGGTCGATGGACCAGCGACTCCTGCGGAGCGGTCTTGCGGCAATGCAGCGCTCGGTAGGACGCCTTCGTCGGACGCGATCGGACGCAGGTGCGTTGGTGGTGACGTGACCACCGTCGGCTCGCCCTTCATGCCAGCGACCCGAGGGACGTTCTTCCGAGCGGTCGACCCGAGGTTCCCTGAGTTCGCTCTCGAGGTATCGCGTTCAGCTAGTCCGCTAGTCCAGAGCGGATGAACCGACGCTGTACCTCGGATTGCCGGTTGAGGGAGTCGAAGCTTGCGCACAAGGGTGTGCGGCAGTGAAACGCGCGGATTGACGTCAAGGCCTCTCCGATCGTCTGTTCACGCGGTTTGGGCGCCTCGGCGCCCGCCGAGCGCGCCGAGCGCCAACACCGGCGCTGAGTGAGGAGCGTCACGGCGAGATGTTCCACGTGGAACACGTCGTCTCGCAGAGCACGAGAGTCGCCTCAATGCCGCCGTTCCACGTGGAACATCACGGCCCGTCGCGGGGCAGGTAAAGAACACGTGCCGGTGTTCCACGTGGAACATCGGTCAGCAGCAATCAGGCGCGGTGATCCCGGATGGCCTGCTCGGCGAGCTCGGCGTAGGTCCAGCCGAGGTCGAAACCGGACGCGGTCAGCGCCTGCGGCAGCAGTGACGTCTCGGTGAGCCCGGGGAGCACGTTGGCCTCGAGGAACCAGGGCGTCCCGGCCCCGTCGATGATCAGGTCGACGCGGGACAGATGACGGAGTCCCAGAGCTACGTGCGCGGCCACCGCAGCCTCCGCGGCTGCTCCGGCGAACTCCTCGGACAGTCGTGCGGGGGTGTAGAAGGTCGTCTCCCCCGCGTTGTAGCGCGCCTCGAATCCGTAGATGCCGTTGCGCGGCACGATCTCCACGGCGGAGAGCGCCACGGGGCCGTCCCCGGTGTCGATGATCCCCACGGCGACCTCGGTGCCGCGGATGAGCTGCTCCACCACGACGTCGTCGCAGTAGGTGTAGGCCGTCACCATGGCCCGGGGTAGGTCCTTGACGTCGTCGACCAGGGTCACGCCCTGTGCGCTCCCGCCTCGCGCCGGCTTCACGGCGAGTGGCACCGGGTGCTCGGTGGCGATGGCCTCGAGGACGCCGACGGCACCGAGCTCGCGGAAGACATCGTGGGACAGTGTCACCGAGCGAGGAGTGCGGACGCCGGCGCGGGCGACCAGCGCTGACGCCGTGGGCTTGTCCCATGCCAACCGAGCCGACGTCGAACGTGAGCCGACGAACGGGATGTCCACGGCCTCCAGGATGCCCCGCAGGGCCCCGTCCTCACCGGAGGCGCCGTGCAGTGCCGGCCACACGACGTCCGGGCGTGATTCGGTGAGTGCCGGCAGGAGCATCGCATCGGCGTCGCGCAGGTCCACCCGCCAGCCGTAGCCGGTCAGTGAGTCGGCGACTCGACGACCGGAGCGGAGGGAGACGTCGCGTTCGTGCGAGATGCCTCCGGCGACGACGACGACGTGACGACGGGTGAGCTCGGTCATGCGGGGTCCTCCGGTGTGGAACTGCGGTGCTGTGCGATCAGTACCGAGGAAAAGCGCTGATCAGGAGATGTTCGGGGGCGGTGCGCTGACGGACGACGTCTCGCGGACCACGGTGTTCGGGCGGGTCGTCGGGCCGAACGTCTCGATGAGTTCGAGTTCGTCGTTGACGACGTTGGCGAGACGCTTGACGCCCACCCGGATCTGCTCGGGCGTCGGGTAGCAGAACGACAGGCGGATGTGTCCGCCACCGCGTCCGTCCGCGTAGAAGGCCGTGCCGGGTGTGTAGGCCACGAGCTCCTTGACCGCGCGCGGCAGCATGCCCTTGGAGTCGAGCGACTCGGGCAGGGTCAGCCACACGAAGAAGCCACCGTTCGGCTTCGTCCAGGAGAGGTCGGGCAGGAACTCCCCCAGTGCGGACAGCATGGCGTCACGGCGCTCGGCGTAGATGCCCCGGAACGTGTCGACCTGGCCTTTCCAGTCCGCGGCGTCGAGGTACGCGTTCACGACGTACTGGCCGAAGGAGTTCGGCGCGAGCACGGCCGACTCGTTGGCGAGCACGAGCTTCTCGCGGATGGCGTGCGGCGCGAGTGCCCAACCGACGCGGAAGCCGGGTGCGAGGGTCTTCGAGAAGGAGCCGAGGTAGACCACGCCCTCTTCGTCGATCGATCGGATCGCCTGCGGAGCGGGCTCGTCGAACCAGAGGAGCCCGTACGGGTTGTCCTCGAGTACGAGGATGTTGTTCGACCGGCAGATGTCGAGCACCTCGATGCGGCGCTCGCGGCTCATCGTGACGCCGGCCGGGTTGTGGAAGTTCGGGATCGTGTAGAGGAACTTGATCCGCTTGCCCTGGGTACGGAGGTTCGCGATGGCTTCGCGCAGCGCCTCGGGGACGAGACCGAGCTCGTCCGTCGTGACGTGCACCGTCTCTGCCTGGTAGGACCGGAAGACCCCGATCGCGCCGACGTAGGACGGCGACTCGGCGAGCACGACGTCACCCGGGTCGATGAAGAGCCGTGTGACGAGGTCGAGGGCGTGCTGCGAGCCCGTGGTGACCACGACGTCCTCGGCGCTCGCACGGATGCCCTCGAGGCTCATGACGTCCACGATGTGCTCACGGAGGGACCGCAGGCCCTGTCCGCCGCCGTACTGGAGCGCCATGGCGGAGTGCTCGTTCATGACACGGTCCAGAGAGCCCGTGACGAGCTCTCTGGGGAGTGCGGAGACGAACGGCATGCCGCCGGCCAGCGAGACCACTTCGGGGCGCGAGGCGACGGCGAACAGGGCTCGGACCTCGGAGGCGCTCAGCCCGGCGGTCCGCTGGGCGTAGGAGTCGTACCAGGGGTCGAGGCTGTTGCCGTTCGTCATCGAGTGCTCCGTTCAGTGGGACATTCCCGCCACACTACGACATCGGCCCGGGGAACCAGGGTTCCGCGACGGGGCCGATCGTCATCCGGTGGCTCCGGACGAGAACGGCCCCGCTCTCCGGGGAGAGCGGGGCCGTTCGGGTGGGGCGACCTACGCGAGGAACTCGGCGAGGTCGGCCTCGAGCGCGGGCTTCGGCTTGGCGCCGATGACGGTCTTGACGACCTCGCCGCCCTTGAAGACCTTCATCGCCGGGATCGACGTGATCTGGTAGTTCATGGCCGACTGGGGGTTGTCGTCCACGTTGAGCTTCACGATCTCGATCTTGCCGGCGTGCTCTTCGGCGATCTGGTCGAGGATCGGCGAGACCGCGCGACACGGGCCACACCACTCGGCCCAGAAGTCGACGAGGATCGTCTTGTCGGACTTGAGGACCTCGTTCGAGAAGGTGGCGTCGGTGACAGCCTTGGCGTTGGACATGTGTGCTCCTTCGAGAAGTCGTTCAGGGGGTACAACGGCGATGCCGTCGTGGTATTCCGAGGCGGGTCAGGCGCGGGCGGCGATGACGTCGACCATGGCGGGCTCGGTCGGGGCGACGCCCTCGGCCTCGTCCGTCAGTGCGTCGTCGAGCTCGGCGAGGTACTTCTCGGCGTCGAGTGCGGCGACCGTGCCCGAACCGGCAGCCGTGATGGCCTGACGGTAGGACGGGTCGATGACGTCACCGGCGGCGAAGACACCCGGCAGGTTGGTCTTCGACGAACGGCCCTGAACAGCGATCGTGCCCTCGGGCGCGATGTCGATCTGGCCGTGGATCAGGTGCGTGCGCGGGTCGTTGCCGATCGCGATGAACAGGCCGTCCAGCGCGAGCTCGGACTCCTCGCCCGTCACCGTGTCCTTCAGCGTGACGCCCTCGACCGCGGAGTCACCCGTGATGCCGGTGACCTCCTTGTTCCACGCGAACTCGATCTTCGGGTCGTTCATCGCGCGATCCTGCATGATCTTCGACGCACGCAGGGAGTCCTTGCGGTGGATGACCGTCACCTTGTCGGCGAAGCGGGTGAGGAACGTCGCCTCTTCCATCGCGGAGTCGCCACCACCGACGACGGCGATGTTCTTCTGACGGAAGAAGAAGCCGTCGCAGGTCGCGCACCACGAGACACCGTGGCCGGACAGGCGCTCTTCGTCGGGGAGGCCGAGGTGACGGTACGCGGAGCCGGTGGCGTAGATGACCGCGAGGGCCTCGTACGTCTCGCCGGAGCCGACGGTGACCTTCTTGACCTTGCCGGTGAGGTCGACGGAGACGGCGTCGTCGTACAGGACCTCGGCACCGAACTTCTCGGCCTGTTCCTGCATCTTGATCATGAGGTCGGGGCCCTGGATCCCCTCGGGGAAGCCCGGGAAGTTCTCGACCTCGGTCGTCTTGGTGAGTTCACCGCCCGTCTCGACACTGGAGGCGACGATGAGCGGCTTGAGCTCTGCGCGCGCTGCGTAGATGCCGGCGGTGAACCCGGCCGGGCCGGAACCGATGATGATGAGCTGGCGCATGCCTGATTGCCCTTCCGTTGCGTCTGACCGGGTCAACCCATCGTACCGGCGAGGCATTCCACACGCCCCGTGAGCGTGCGGTGCGCGGCTGGGATCAGCGGCCGAGCTTGCTGCGGAGCATCCGGACGGCGTTGCCGATCTCACCGTTCTTCGCGACGACGAGGGCTCCGAAGTACACGGCTGCCATCACCGCGCCGGCGAGGACGAGGGTGATGGCCGCTCCGGTGAAGTCGGCCATCGCGAAGCCGCTCGCCGAGAACGACCCGAAGAAGTTCACGACGAGGAGTCCCACGACGCCCGCGATGAGCGCGGCGATGACGAACTGCACGTGCGAACGGGTGACCACGGGTCCTTCGATGCCACCGAGCCGCTTGCGGACGAGCACCAGGGCGACGATCGTCTGCGCGGTGCCCGCGAGGGTGGTGCACGCTGCGATCGCGACACCGATCGCCTCGTTCGGGAGCGTGCTGACCGCGAGGGCCCCGATCACGAACAGCACCGACTGGACGCACTGCATGAGGAATGGCGTCCGGTGGTCGTGCATCGCCCAGAAGACGCGCTGGATGATGAACAACATGCTGAAGAGCACGAGCCCCGGCATGTAGGCCAGCAGGACCGCGCCGATCGACAGCGCCCCGTCGAAGGTGTTGGAGAACATGCGTCCGAACGGCACGGCGACGACCATCAGCGCGATCGAGGCGAAGACGGTGAACAGTCCGACGATCCGCAGCGAGAGCGACAGGTTCTTCCGCACGGCGTCGAGGTCGCCGCGTTCCGCGTCGTGGCTCATCCGTGTGAAGTACGCCGTCGCGATGGAGACCGTGATGATCGAGTGCGGCAGCATGAAGAGCAGCCAGGCGTTCTGCAGCACCGCGTTGCCCGCCGCACCGGAACCCAGCGATGCGACGCGCGACTGCACGATGCCGGCCAGCTGGGTGACGAGGATCATCGCGAACAGCCATCCGGCCGCCGTGCCCGTCGACTTCAGGCCGACGCCACGCCAGCGGAAGTCAGGTCGGAAGCTCAGGCCAGCCCGGCGCCAGAAGAACGGCAGGAAGGCGGCCTGAGCGAGGACGCCCAGGGTCGCACTACCGGCGAGGACGGCGATCTTGAGCGGAGTCCAGTCGTCGACGCCGGAGTTCGCGGCCCTGCCGCCGAACATGGCGATGAAGACGACGAGCCCGGCGATCGAGATGACGTTGTTGATGAGCGGCGCCCAGGTGAACGGGCCGAACACCTGCTTCGCGTTGAGGACCTCGCCGAGCAGGGAGTACATCGCGTAGAAGAGGATCTGCGGCAGGCACCAGAACGCGAACGCCACTGCGAGGTCGATCTGACCGGGCGTGAACCCCTTGCCCTCACCTGACGCGGTCTGCGCGTACACCTGCACGAGCAGTGGGGCGATCAGGGTGGCGACGACGGCGATGACGATGAACAGGGATCCGCCGAGCGTCACGATCTTGTTGACGTAGGCCGTGCCACCGTCGGTGTGCTGCTTCATCGCACGCACGATCTGCGGGATGAGCACGGCGGACAACAGGCCACCCGCGATCAGCGCGTAGATGTTGTTCGGGAGCTGGTTGGACACCGCGAACGCATCCGCCGCCGGTGACTGCGTCTGCCCGATCGCGTACGCCAGCACGAAGGTCTTCGCGAAGCCGAGGATGCGGGACAGCATCGTGCCGGCGGCCAGCATCGCGCTCGCCCGGCCGAGGCTGCGCTCGGCGACCGGCTCGGCGTCGACGTCGGGCTGGGGCTGGCTGGTGCTGATGGTCGGCTCCTCGGGGTCGCGGTCGTCCGCGACGGTGTTGCGTGCTGCGTCGGACGGGAGGCGCGGCTCGGCTCCGGCGCGCGCGATGGCGTCCTGCAGGGGGCCCTGGTCCACCGCCGCGGTTGTCTCTGCAGCCGGCGCTGCAGCCGGGGCCGCGGCCGCCGCTCCGGTGGCCGTGCCGGCCGTGGACGCGGCCACGCTGGGTGTGGAAGCTGCTCCGGAGCGGTGATCCGTGCCTCCAGGCCGGGTGGTGGACGCCTGCGCGCCCCCGACCGTCGGCTGGACCGCAAGGGGGCGGTTCGGGTCGTCGTCGTCCTCGTCGTCGAGCTCGCCGTTGCGGCGGCGGATGCGCTTGCGGATGCTGCGGAAGATGCCGAAGCCGAAGATGCCGATCAGGGCGATCGCGGCGGCCGCGGTGATGACCGTCTCCCACTGCGCCTGCACGTTCAGCTCGACGGTCGCGGGCTCGGCCACGGCGACGCCGGTGGGGCTCGAGAGCGACATCGTCAACTCCACCTTGCCGTTCGCGACCGACTGCACGGGGACGGTCGCGCGGGTGGATGAGTCGGGCTGGATCTCGACGAGGATGTCGTTGCGGACCACACGCAGCGCCGAGTTGGACGGCTGCACGGACAGGTGCACCGTGACCGGGTAGTCGGAGCTGTTGCGGATCGACACCGGCAGGGACGACCGGTCGCCGAGCAGGGTGAGGCTGCTCGAGTCGACGATCCCGACCTCGGTGGTGCTCTTCGCCCAGGCGGCCGTGCGGGCCTCCACCGCGGCGGCGAGGCCCTGGTCGTCGTCGCGCCACGCGTTCGAGGCGAGCGCGAGCAGACGGAGCCGGGCGGGCGCGGTGAGCTGGTTCGGGTCGCCGAGGATCGTCGCGAACGCGGAGAGCCCCTGTTCCCCCCGCACGAGTCGCTGCAGCTGGTCGATCCGGGCCTCGCCGGTGGACGCGCTGGCGAGCGTGAGCGACCCGGCGACGGCCTTCGAGGCGGTGGAGAGGTCGGCCGGGGCGACCCAGGCGGTGCTCTCGAGGGCGTCCAGCGCCTGGCTGAGCCGGGTGGAGTCGGACGGCCACTCGCGCCCGAGGGTCAGCAGGATCGGTCCCGTGGCGGTGGCGGCACGGGCCGAGGTCGCCAGTGTCGCGGTGAGCTCGGACATCGTCGACGACCAGGTCTGCCGGTCGGTGGCGGCGGCGGCTCGGCGGAGCATCGACGACATCGACTGGTCGGAGACGAGCACGTGGTCGTCGCCGATCTTCTCGGACGCGGTGATGGTGGTGTCCGCGCCGGCCGAGGTGTTGCCGCTCGAGACGATGGTGGTCTTCGTGCCGGCACGCTCGAGGGCGGGCAGGTCGGCGGAGGACACCGTGCCCTCGGTCGGCCAGGCGATCGAGTCCATCGAGTACGGGAAGTCGAGCAGGGACTCCGTGGTCGGCAGCGTCTCCTGCGCCTGGTCGGTACCGTCGTCGGTCGTTGTGCCGTCGCTCGAGGCCTCGGTGGGGGCCGGCGACGAGGTCTGCCCCGGCGTGGCCGTCGGTGTCGGTGCCGGGGTCTCGGCGCCGGGGAAGTTCTCGGACTTGACGGACTGGTCGAGGGAGATCGGCGACAGGATGCCGTCGGACCCGGCCTGGCGCAGACCGGTGACGTCGGCGTCGGCGTACGACAGCGCGAAGGTCTCGTTGCGCAGTGCTTCGAGACGCTGCAGCCAGGTGATCGCGCTCGACGGGGCGTTGTCGCCGAGGATCCGGATCGAGGCGATGATCCGCGGGTCCACCGCCACGGCGACGTTGTGGTCCTCGGCGGCGTCGAGCTGCTGCGTGAGCGTGCCGTCCACCGAGGTCGCCGCGGCCAGCACGGGGGCGGTGAGGATGCCGTCGGTCGACTTCGGCACGGTGATCGGCATCGCGACGGAGACGCTGACCGGGGCCTGTTCGAAGTCCGGGTACCAGGTGATCGCAGAGCGGTCGACGGCGAAGGCGTCGCCCGCCGTGTACTCGGCCGCGATGCGCCGGGCTCCGAACGAGGAGTACCCGCCGAGTGCCACGTTGCCGGAGACGATCTCGACCGAGTCGATGGTGATCGAACGGTGCGCCGGGATCGCCGGGATGTCGACGGAGTCCATCGGGGCGCCGAGGTAACCGGTCGTGGTGGTGTCGTTGAGCCAGCTCGCCAGGACGTCGCGCGTGCTCACCGAGCGGAAGATGTCGAACTCCGCGGTGCCGGCCGGCAGTGCCGCGTCGGTGTCGTTCGTGACGGTGACCGACAGGGTGAGGTCCTGGTCGCGCTGGACGACGCCGCGGTTCGCCGGGGCGATCGAGATGGTCGCCTTCCCCGCGTCTGCGGCGGCCGGATCGGCGACGTGGCTCTTGGCGGTGGACGCCGTGGCGGCCGAGGCGTGATCGGTGGCGACGGGCGCGACGACCAGGCCGAGCGCGACGAGGGTCGACGCGGCTGCGGCGAGCGTGGTGCGGAGCATCTGCATACGGGGAGCGGGCCACGGGGTCGGTTCGGGCCGAGCACGAGTGTATGAGGCGCGACCATGAACAGGTCCCGTGCGCGCGCGGCTTGTGGAGAACTCGGGGCCTCGATCTGGGAGGATGAGCACCGTCATGCAGTCCGTTGCCCAGGCCGTCGAACGACTCGACGCACTCGCCACCACCGAGCCCGTCGACCTCCTCGCTCGGGCCTTCGCCGACGCCGGACACGAACTCGCCCTCGTCGGCGGCCCCGTCCGTGACGCGTTCCTCGGCCGTCCGGTGACCGATCTGGACTTCACCACCGACGCCCGGCCGGACGACATCCTGCGGATCGTCGAGCCCATCGCGAGTGCCACCTGGGACGTCGGTCGACAGTTCGGCACCATCGCCGCACGGGTCGCCGGCGAGCAGGTCGAGATCACCACGTACCGCAGCGACGTCTACGACGGCGAGACCCGCAAGCCCGAGGTCGCGTTCGGCGACACCATCGAGGACGACCTGCTCCGTCGCGACTTCACCGTCAACGCGATGGCCCTGCGGCTGCCGGACCGCGAGCTCGTCGACGTGCACGGCGGCGTCGAGGACCTGCTCGCCGCACGGCTCCGGACGCCCCAGACCGCAGTCGTCTCGTTCCGCGACGACCCCCTGCGGATGATGCGCGCGGCACGGTTCACCTCCCAGCTCGGCTTCACCGTCGACGACGACGTGCGGGCCGCGATGCAGGACCTCGTCGCGTCGATCGACATCGTGTCCGCCGAACGGGTCCGCGACGAACTCGTCAAACTGCTCAACACGGACGACCCGGTCCCCGGCCTCCGGCTGCTCGTCGACACCGGGCTCGCCGAGCGGTTCCTGCCCGAGCTGCCCGAGATGCGGCTCGAGGTCGACGAGCACCACCACCACAAGGACGTCTACGAGCACTCCCTCACCGTGCTCGAGCAGGCCATCGGGTACGAGGCCGAGCGGCACGCCGGCGATCCCCCGGACACCGTGCTCCGGCTCGCGGCGCTGCTGCACGACATCGGCAAGCCCGCGACGCGCAAGCTCGAGCCCGGCGGCGCGGTGAGCTTCCACCACCACGACCTGGTCGGTTCGAAGATGGCGAAGAAGCGACTCCGTGCGCTCCGCTTCGACAACGACACCATCGCCGCGGTGTCCCGCCTGATCGAGCTGCACCTGCGCTTCTTCGGGTACAGCGAGGGCGCCTGGACGGACTCCGCCGTCCGCCGCTACGTCCGCGACGCCGGACCGCAGCTCGAACGGCTGCACGAGCTCACTCGATCGGACGTCACCACCCGCAACCGCCGCAAGGCCGACCGGCTGGCGTTCGCCTACGACGACCTCGAGGACCGCATCGAGGTGCTGTCCAAGCAGGAGGAGCTCGAGTCGATCCGTCCGGACCTGACCGGCGACGACATCATGCGGATCCTCGACATCCCGCCGGGGCGTGCCGTGGGCGAGGCCTACCGGTTCCTGCTCGAGGCCCGGATGGACGAAGGACCCCTCGGGCCGGAGACGGCCGAGGAGCGCCTGCGCGAGTGGTGGAGCGCCCGAGGCGACGCCGACGCCTGAGACGCGACCGCCTGCCGGGCGGAACCGCTCTCCACAGGCCGGTGGCGCGCCTCCAGGCAGTCCGGTAGGCTACCCAGGTTGCCCCTCGCGTACCTGCGTGGTCTGGGGCACATGCATCAACCCTCCTGCCCCGGGAACCGCCCGGGGCCGCTGAGACCAGAGGAGGTGGGTTCCGCATGCACCAGTACGAACTGATGGCGATCCTCGACCCCGAGATCGATGAGCGCACCGTCGCTCCCAGCCTGGACAAGTTCCTGGCCGTGATCCGCAACGCGGGTGGCACCGTCGACAACGTGGACGTCTGGGGCCGTCGCCGGCTCGCTTACGAGATCGCGAAGAAGTCCGAGGGCATCTACGCCGTCGTCGACTTCACGTCGTCGCCCGAGGCCGCCAAGGAGCTCGACCGTCAGCTCGGTCTCTCCGAGGCCGTGCTCCGCACGAAGGTCCTCCGCGCTGAAGAGGGCATCGCGCAGGTCGCCGCCCAGAAGCAGCGTGACGAGGCTCGTGCGGCCCGCAAGGCCGCCAACGCCTCCGCGACCGCGACCGCGAGCGCCGAGTAACCCGTGGCCGGCGAAACCGTCATCACGGTGGTGGGCAACCTCACCGCGGACCCCGAGCTGCGCTACACGCAGAACGGGCTCGCCGTGGCGAACTTCACCATCGCGTCGACTCCTCGCACGTTCGACCGTCAGGCGAACGAGTGGAAGGACGGCGACGCGCTGTTCCTCCGCGCGAGTGTGTGGCGCGAGTTCGCCGAGCACGTGGCGGGGTCGCTGACGAAGGGCTCGCGCGTCATCGCGCAGGGTCGTCTGCGTCAGCGTTCCTACCAGGACCGTGAGGGCCAGCAGCGCACGAGCATCGAGCTCGAGGTCGACGAGATCGGCCCGTCGCTCCGCTACGCGACCGCACAGATCACCCGCGCAGCGGGTGGCAGTGGCGGCGGTCGTGGCCAGGTCGGCGGCGGCGCCAGCGCCCCCGCGGGCAACGGCGGCGGCAACTGGAACAACAACGGTGGCGGTCAGTCGGACGCGCCCTGGTCTCCCCAGGGCGGCCAGCAGGGTGGCGGCAACGCACAGTCGAACGACGTGTGGAGCACCCCCGGCGGCAACTTCGACGACGAGACCCCGTTCTGATCGGAGCACGCAGCGCCGCCTGACAGCGGCAACTGCGAGTTCCGGGCTGATCCTCAGCGTTCCGACGGACACACAACTTTTCTTCTAAGGACAAATCACTATGGCTGGAAAGAGCACCGGCGACCGCCGGAAGCCTCGCGGCAAGGGCGGCAAGAACGCTGCTCCCGCGAAGTCGATCAAGGTCGGCGTCATCGACTACAAGGACGTTGCGACCCTTCGCAAGTTCATCTCGGAGCGTGGAAAGATCCGCGCCCGTCGCATCACCGGCGTCTCCGTCCAGGAGCAGCGCCTCATCGCCCGTGCCGTGAAGAACGCCCGTGAGATGGCGCTCCTCCCCTACGCCGGCTCCGGCCGCTGATCGGAGGTCGACACATGTCGAAGCTCATCCTCACCCACGAGGTCTCCGGCCTCGGTTCCGCTGGTGACGTCGTCGACGTCAAGAACGGCTACGCCCGCAACTACCTCATCCCCCAGGGCTTCGCTGTCGCGTGGTCCAAGGGCGGCGAGAAGCAGGTCGAGTCGATCCGTGCCGCGCGTACCGCGCGCGAGCTCGCCACCATCGAAGAGGCACAGGACCTCAAGATGAAGCTCGAGAACGCGACCATCACCCTGTCGGTCAAGGCCGGCAAGGACGGTCGTCTGTTCGGCTCCGTCCGTCCGGGCGACGTCGCTGACGCCGTCCAGGCGCAGGGCGTCGGCTCGCTCGACAAGCGCAAGGTCGAGGTCCCCGCGACCATCAAGACCGTCGGTGACCACGAGGCCACCGTGCGCCTGCGCGAGGACATCACTGCCGTGATCTCGCTCAAGGTCGTCGCTGCCAAGTAGCACTGACGTTCCGCTCCACGACGGGCGGGTCTCCTCCGGGAGGCCCGCCCGTCGTTGCGTTCCGGGGGCGGTCGCGCGGCTTGTCCCACGGCTGTCGCCGACATGGTCACGGGCCTGGAGGCGCGGCTCGACTCGGGCTGGCTGGTTACGCTTTAGACGGGGTCGCGCTGGCTGGGAACAGGCCGAGAACTCTTCCCACAGGAGGGGTGCTTGTCAAGTCGTTTTACACAGTGGAAACGTGTCAAATCGGAACCTTCAAGGGGTACTTGAACCCCACTTTTCCACACATGGTGTGAAACAGGAAAGCCCAGGTCAAGCGGTCGAAAGTGTGTTCGTACGGGTCTTTTTCCACAGGCGCGTCCACAGTTCTCCACACAGCGCTCCGGCGTGTTCCGCAGGCTCTCCACAGAGTTATCCACAGGGCCGTTTGTTGGGGATAACTCTGGGGCCGTACGTTGGCCCAGCGACTCGGGGATGTCGGTTGCCGGGGGTAGAAACAGGGGTGCGGGTTCCGTCCGGTGGGTGCTGTCCCGCCGGTCCAGGTCCGTGTCGTCAACAGAGGAGAGCGTGTGTCGATCGCACATCTTGAGCCCGCACCGCAGGACTACGCGGAGCGCGGCATGGAACGCACCCCGCCGCACGACATGCTCGCGGAGCAGTCGACCATCGGTGGCATGCTCCTGTCGAAGGACGCCGTCGCCGACGTCATCGAGACCGCCCGTGGCGTGGACTTCTACGTTCCCAAGCACGAGGTCATCTTCGACGCCATCCTGTCGCTCTACTCGCACGGTGAGCCCACCGACGTCATCGCCGTCACCGACGAGTTGACCAAGACCGGACTGCTGTCCCGCGCCGGCGGCGCCGAGTACCTGCACAGCGTCACGAGCATGGTGCCGACCGCCGCGAACGCCGGCTACTACGCCGGCATCGTCGCCGAGAAGGCGGTGCTCCGCCGCCTGGTGGACGCCGGCACCCGCATCGTCCAGATGGGCTACGCGTCCGAGGGTGAGGTCACCGACCTCGTCAACAGCGCGCAGGCCGAGGTCTACAACGTCGCCGGTGGTGTGCAGACCGAGGACTACGTCCCGCTGACCGACGCCATCTCGGCCGCGCTCGACGAGATCGAGGCCGCCAAGGGCCGCGACGGCCAGATGACCGGCGTGCCGACCGGGTTCGCGCAGCTCGACGGCCTGACGAACGGCTTCCACCCCGGACAGCTCATCATCGTCGCTGCCCGACCTGCCCTCGGTAAGTCGACGCTGGCGCTCGACCTGTGCCGCGCCGCCGCGATCAAGCACGACCAGACCGCCGCCTTCTTCTCGCTCGAGATGGGTCGCGCCGAGATCGCCATGCGTCTGCTCTCGGCCGAGACCAGCGTGCCGCTGCAGAACATGCGCAAGGGCACCGTGGACTCCCGCGACTGGACCACCATCGCGCAGACCCGCGGTCGCATCAACGACGCCCCGTTCTTCATCGACGACTCCCCCAACATGACGCTCGTCGAGATCCGCGCCAAGTGCCGTCGACTCAAGCAGCAGCACAACCTGAAGCTCGTGGTCATCGACTACCTGCAGCTGATGACCTCGGGCAAGAAGGTCGAGAGTCGCCAGCAAGAGGTCTCCGAGTTCTCGCGTGCCCTGAAGCTGATGGCGAAGGAGCTCCAGGTTCCGGTCATCGCCCTGTCGCAGCTGAACCGTGGTCCGGAGCAGCGTGCCGACAAGAAGCCGGCGATCTCCGACCTCCGTGAGTCCGGCTCCATCGAGCAGGACGCCGACATGGTCATCCTGCTGCACCGCGAGTCGGCGTACGAGAAGGACAACCCGCGTCAGGGTGAGGCGGACCTGATCGTGGCGAAGCACCGTAACGGACCGACGGACACCATCACCGTGGCGTTCCACGGGATGTTCTCGCGGTTCGTCGACATGCCGCAGTAGGCGCGTGTGTGCGCGCAGCCTCAAAGTGTCGCCTGAGCGCGCAAAGTGTCGCCTTGTGGCGGAGCGACAGTTTGTATGCGCAGGCGACGCTTCGACGGCAGGAGACATGACGAGGCACTGGGACGCGACGGCGCCGACGGCTGTCGGTGTCCCAACTAGATGGTCTCCCCGCCCAAGAGATAGTCCGTTCCAGTGAGACGGACCGCTTATGCGGCGGACGATGAGCCAAGGATCGGATCGACATCGTGAGGGTTCCGCCCTACCTACCCGCGCCGGCGTCTGCGCCGTTCACTGGAGCACCCAGGAGCTTCGCCCTCGACCCCGAGCCTCGACGTCGCCGTACCCCAGACCCCTGGGCAGACTTTGAGGTGTGGTGTGCACGGCGCGAGATCAGTTCGTTGCCCGCTTCGGGCCCGGTTGTTGCAAGTTATCTACTCGATCGGTCCCGGGAAGTAGACGACTCAGGCGCACTCTCTCATTCGGCTGGACGGCTGAAGAGTTGGGTCGATGTTATCGACGCAATCCACGTGGAAGCAAACCTTCCCCGGATCAGATCCGCTCCACCGGTGCCTGCCGTTCTCTCTAGCCTCATCCGATACCAAAATCGCATGAAGCGTCAGTCCTTCCCGGCGGTGAACGCGCTTGAGGGTGTGCTGGAAGCTATCGAAGTCTCTCTTGAGGGAGCCGATGGGGACCGCGCCCGGGCGTTGCTCCTCATCGGAGCAGTCGGAGGATTGACATACGCGAGCCTGGCAGGTTTGCGGGTAGGCGATGTGATCGCAGACCCCGGGGACGGCCTTCGAGTTTCGACGTCCTCCGCTAACATCATTTGGATACCCGTAACTCGGCAGGCCGAATTCTGCGCCGCATGTGCTTTCGTCGGGTGGTACGCCCAAATTGCGCCCCGGGCAGAGCCCCTGGCGAATGCCAGGCGGTTCGATCATCTCTGCTTGGTTGCCGCCACTTCGTCGGCGGCCGGGCTAGAGAAGTCCCCCTTGTTTCGTCGGTTAGGGACGAGACACGTAGAGGCTCTCAAGGTTCAGGATGTTGCGTCGATCCTCGACGAGGTACTGCAACGCGCCGGTCAGAGCCGGGGCGAGTTAGACGGTCTCCGTGATGAGCTACTGATGGCTGACATCGTCTCCTCTTTGTAACCTCCCGCGACCAGCCCGTTGGCACACGAAGCCGCAGAACCATGACGGTGACGATTTGTGGGATGTTCTCGCGAGCCGCGAGCCGCGAGCCGCGAGCCGCGAGCCGCGAGCCGCGAGCCGCGAGCCGTGTCGTCCGCCAGCTAACTTGTCCTACTGCCACGTAACGTGTCCTGAAATACGGAGTTAGACAGGTTGTTTGGCAGCGCGGACAGCCACATCGACTAGTGCCAGGCTCGGCCATCGTGCGCCGGAAGGCGTCCATATAGCGTGCGTGAACTGAGATAGTCCGCGGACCAACTAGGTGAGGCAGGGTTCACTCCAGAGCAGGGCGTAGGAGTCCGAAGCCCCCGCAGGCATCTCCTGGCTCACTGGCGGACCGGCTATCGATACGGCCAAGTGGCGGCCTGACCACGTCATGCCGGTGGTCCGCGAGAGAATCAGTACCGCCTTGCAAACCGGCGGACGGAGGGGCGGCTCTTGACGAGTGACGATGGAGGAGTGCTCGCTCAGATCGGCGCGGAGGCGTCGCGTCTTGAGGAGAACGCAACGTTCGGTCAGCAAGGCAACTTGGAGGCGGCAAAGGGTTGGAGCTTGGCAGGGTGGTCACTCGGCAGTGTGATCGCTGCTGGAAGTGCTGTCGGAGGAGTGCTGACCTTCGCTAGTGGTGAGTTGCAGTACGTAGGAGGTGCGCTCGCCCTCGTCGCGGCGGCTGCGACGGGCGTGCATGGGACGCTGAGGCCGTCCCGACGATCTGAGCGCGCAAGGATGGCAGCAGTGCAATTCGGCGCGGTGCGTGATCGCGCACGTCGGCTGCGAACGGTAGATGTGGTCAGCGGCGATGACGTGGATGCCTTGCGGCGCCGGCTGGATGCGGTAGGGGACGAGCTCACAGCAGCGAGCCGGGCAGCGGATCCCACGCCCCGGTGGGCGTACTTGCGGGCGAAGCGCAACATAGAAGTCGAGCACGGCCAGGCGCATCGAGTCGACCAATGACGTCTCCGAGCGGATACCTGGACGAGCAGATCCGAGCGATGACTCCGTCTCCGGAAGATCGGTCCGCCGCGAGCGCGAACCGTTGGTCGATCGAAGCAGCGGTGAAGGGGGAACTGGACGCGTTCCGGATCTTCGAGACCGGCTCCTGGTCACATGGGACGGCGGTGCGGGTTTGGAGCGACGTTGACTACTTCGTATCCATGCGGCACGTTCGACCGGCGCAAAGCTACGACGATCTGGTCAGGCTGAGGCGAGCTCTCGCCGATCGGGTTGGCTACCGCGCTCGATCTGTCACGATCCGCAGACCAGGAGTCACCATCGACTGGTCCGATGGACCTACTACGGAGATCATCCCAGCCCACATCACCTCCAATGACGACTACTGGATCCCGGACCCGCAGGGCAGTGGGTGGATCAAGTCCAACCCGGCGAAGCACAACGAGTACGTAAACGAGTCCAGGGATAAGGTTGCGCGCGCCAAGGAGTTCGTCCGGCTGGTCAAGCTGTGGAAGTACCGGCGGAGCGTACCTATCACGTCCCTGTACCTTGAGCTACGCGCTGCGAAGTATCTGCGGGAGCACCCACCGTTCCACGTTGTGTACGACTTCGCGGGCTTCTTCCACCACCTCGACTCGTTAGGGCTGGCCGCGATGAACGACCCGAGCCGGTTCGATGGTCGGAGGATTCCCGCTGCGAGCGACTCATCATTACCGGCAGCTCGCAGCGCTGTCACTAGTGCACGAATCCATGCCGATTTTGCTACTTCGTATCTGGGTTCGAATGACCCCCTGGCAGTCGGTCATCTAGCCAACATCGTCGGCTTGTCCTGACTCTCCTTTCACGGCTCCTGCGGCGCTCGGTCAAGGTCGACGCGCGCTGGGTAGAGTCGGAGTTCCGATGCGCTCGCGCGTCCGTGCATCGATCCATCTTCGGGCACCGTCTGTCTCGGCCACTTCCGAGCCCGGTCCTTGCGCGACCACTGGAAGAGCCACCCTGCGAGCATCGCGCCACCCACGAAGGTGAAGATGACCCCAGCGACCAGGTTCCATCCGACCGCCAGCAGTACGACGCCGACCACCAGCAAGATGCCCCCGAAAAGCAAGTTGTACCGCGCGCGAGCTGGCCGATCGTCGTCGCCGGAGGCCTTCACCACTCGAGCGTTACTGGAGCGGTGAAGCGCACGGCAGTCGATCGGCTTCCGAGACGACGAAACCGGGGAGCAGGTCCGTATCCACTTGGAGGTTCCGCCCGACTGGACCGCAGCGATGCGAGAATCATTCACATGGCGGATCTTGGGGTCGTTGTTGACGGCCGGGTAGACAGAAGCAAGCTCGACGAGCTCTTGGCTTGGGAGGCTGAGCAGGAGCCGCTCGACTTCAAGGCCTCGATCGACTTCCGCGTGCCGAAGGACCAAGTCGAGTTCGTGAAGGATCTCCTGGCGATGATGTCGCTCAGGGATGGCGGCTACCTCGTCGTTGGCGTTGACAACGGTGGTAGGGCCGCTGAGGATCAGCAGCCCATCGTTCCTGCTCACTTCGACTCGGCCACTCTCCTACAGAAGGTCGCCGCGTACGTCGACGCCACCACGACAATCGTCAGCGCGGTTCACACGATCAAGGCCCCGTCAGGTAGGGACTGGGACGTCGCTTTGGTGTTCGCTGGCCCGCCGCCCTCTCTGTTCCCTCTCGTGGTCAAAAAGCAGGGTGAGTTTGAGCAACAGGAGCGCGACAAGACCCGGACGAAGGTCAGGTTCCGACCAGGCGACGTCATCGTGCGCGAGGGGACGACCACGGCCGTGCTCCGGCACGAATTCTGGCCGCGGCTTCTCGATCGCTACACCGAGAAGGTTCGCGAGGACGCACGTCGAGACAGCGATGCACTCATTCACCGATTCGTGCAGATCCTGAATGAGCAGCCGAACGACGGTTTGTATCGCTCGGGCGGTGGAGTGGCGCAGCCGCCACCGATCGACTTGGACATGGACCTCCCTACTCTGGCGATTGCTGCCGACTCGTTGATCGAGTCCGGGAACCTCTCACGCCTTGACCGCTTCCTAATCCAGGTCGCGGAGCGGCTTCGCTCGGCAGCATCGTCAGAGGAGTACGCGCCGGCGCGAGCAGTGCTTGATCGCGCATTCGCTCTCGCTTCCTCAGCGGTGCTCTACGGATCCGATGAGCAACTCGAGCGGATCCTGCAGACGCTGTTTGACTACTACAACGCGGTGCCCAGAATCGGTGACGCGGTGACGAATGAGACCCCCCGGGAGCAGCGACGTGCAGGTGCTTGGCTAGAGGTCTTAGCGCACCTCTACGTGCTTGGTGCTTTGGCGGTTCGCCGAAAGAAATGGGCACAGCTACGCGCCCTCACCCTGCGGCGTTACTTGGTTCATGAGAGCTACGGCTACGCCTCCTGGCTGCGGCACGCGATCACAAGCGCAGCGCGTGCCGGCCTCTTGAAGACTGCAAAGGGCGAGGGGGGAGACACGCTCCGAGGTGCTCCCGTGATCTCACGAGCGCTGCAGCTCGCAACCACCACGGCCGAACTCCGCCCAGATCTCGTAAGTGATCCAGGACTGCAGCCACGACTGCTCGACAGCCTCTGCGAATTTGACATCATCTGGTGCATCGTCGCGCAAACCGCTACCGACAGGCCGGACGGGATGGACTTCTATCCGAGTAGTTCCGAGCTTGATCAAGTTCACGCCAACGGAGCCTTTGTGCTGATCGCGAGCGACGCCGAGGCTCGCTCCGCGCTTTTCCCGGGCCAGTCTGACCAACAGATCGGCACTGCAATGCTTTACGTCTGGGCTCGGGCAAACCGACAGTCTTGGGAACACGACGGTTGGTGGACCCACCTCCCCACCCCGGCCGCGCAATGGGCCGAGAGTGTCGACGCCGAGCAGCCAGGTCCGATCTAGTGGGGATCCTCGGGAACTCGGCTCCGCCGGCCAGACAGAATTGGTCAAGTCCTCAATCGGGGTATACCAACGGACGAGGGGCATCACGATGAGCTCTGACCTCGAGCACGCCTGGCATTACACGACGGCGCAGGGCCTCCTCAGCATCCTGCAGTCGAACCGGCTTTGGGCAAGTTCTGCTGCATTCATGAACGACGTCGACGAGATCCAGACCGGCCGCCGTGCTCTTCGAGAGTCCCTCTCAGAGCGAGCAGAGGACTGGCAGACCCGGCAACTGCAGCTTCTCGGGGTGATGAACGACGCACAACCCGACAACCTGTTCCTCCTGTCGGCCTCCAGCGACGGCGACGCGCTTACGCTCTGGCGCAGCTACGGAATGGGAACCGAGGCTGAATACGCCCTCGAACTCGACCCTTCAGTCCCACTCGCCCCGGTGGTGCAGAACATGGCCGCCGAACACCCCAGCCCACCGCCCGGATGGGGTGAAGAGATCATCGACTACACCGATGACGGCCAGCCGATCCCCGGACCGGACCCGGACCAACCGTCCGTATGGGGCGGCACGTGGGGACGTGTTCGATACCTCAGCGAAGGGAGCACATGGGCCGACGAAGAGGCAGAGCGAATTCTCTCAAGGCTCCGAAAGCCTAGGCCTGGACGGATTACCGTTCCGTTTGTCGGTGACTACTTTACCGGTGTCGACCCCACGGTTCTGTTCAAAAACCCCGGCTTCGTTGACGAACGGGAGGTTCGAACGACGTGGGACGTATGGCCCCGGTGGAAGTTTGTGCTCTATCGGGCGTCCCGGTTAGGTATCACCCCCTACATCGAAGTTGGTGCTTACGAGGCGGGATCGACACCAGTTTTCGATGAGGATGAACCATTCGTCGCGCCCTCCCGACTAGGGCGGTTGCCGATCCGAGCTGTGCGCATCGGCCCGACTCGTCGTAACGAGAGTGCTGGGCGAGCTCTTCGTCAGTTGTTGGATGCCACGGGATACGGGAGCGTCCAAATCTTCGAAAGCGCGGCGCCGTATCGTTGATTCCGACCCACCCGGTCGCGGGACGGGCGGAGAACCGGTCGCCATGACCTTTGTTTGCGTGTCACCTGCAATTGGCCGCGGCTGCGATCAGCTGTGCGGGCATGGATCTGCTACCGGACGAAGGTCGAGCTCATCCCGAATCGCCGCAACGAAGTAGGCACGCCGTCATGGATCATCCCGAGCTCGTCACCGTCGCTGACCGTCGCGTCATGATCGGCGTCCTCGCCAACCTCGCAGCTGCCTTCCTCGGCGCAGTCGACCACCCTCGCGCCGCTGGCTCACTCACGCGGAACATGACCGCCAGGTTCCGCAACGACCTCGGACGTGATCTCGGGCGCACCCCGACCGACCAGGAGTGCTACGAGGCCGTCGAAGCGCAGATTGATCGCCTTCGACGCTCCATCGGGGAGTACGACTAGCCGCGTCCGTTCGACGGTCGTCAACCGGACGCTCGGCGTTCCCAACCTCGCGCGCGAACGGCCACGCTGGCAACCTGTGAGCAGCCTCGGTCTGTGTCGTCGTTTTCGCTGCGATCAGTGTCGCGTCAGGTGGTGCCGATGACGAGGGTGCTGCGGGCGGCTTCGACGACGTCGTTGGTGATGACGTCCAGCTCGTTGATCTTCAGGACGCGTTGGATCTGAGGGAGGAGGCGCTCGAGGAGCCGGAAGTTGCCGCGGGTGATGCGTTCGACAGCGGCGATGGCTTGCGCGTCGGTGAAGTCGTCGGGGTCGAGCGTCTTGCCGAGCTTGCGCCATTGGCGTTCGAGGACGAACAGCAGCTCGTCGTGGCCGAGGGGACGGTACTGGTGGGCAAATCCAAGGCGGCTGTAGAGCTGCGGGTAGTGGGTGAACTGCTTCTCGATGCCGGGCATGCCGATGAGGATCATCGCTATGCCTGTTCGGTCGTACTGGTCGCGGAGCCACTCGATGGCGTTGCCGGTGAGGCGTTCGGACTCGTCGATGATGATCAGCTCGAGCAGGGACGGGTTGGGGCCGTGTGCGTGGTCGAAGTGGCGGCCGTGGAGGAGGAGGTGTTCCTCGATGCAACGTTCGGTGCGGAGCATGTCGTGCCGGAGGTCGTCCTGGAGGGCCCGCATCGTTGCGGAGACCTCGGGCGTGTAGAAGACGGTGCGGGCGCGGTGGGCGGCGGCGTAGATCTTGGTGTCGTCTTCGCTGCGTGCGGCCCACCTGGCGATGAACGGGCCGATGCTGTCCCAGTGCGCGTAGCGGCGAGCTGAGAGGGTCTTGCCGACGCCGGCAGGGCCGAAACAGACGCCGATGGTGTTCTGCTTCCGAACGGCGTCCGCGAACTCCGCGAACCGGCGGTGCTCCTTGGTGATGATGAACTGGCTCGTCATGACCTGTCCTCCTCGTAGGTCTTCAGTCGCGGCTGTTCCGGCTCGGCGGCTGGTGGGCTGGTGTCGTCTGAAGCCGGGGGGACGATCGCGACGCGTTCGCGGATTTGCCCGCGTAGAGCCCGGCGCTGAGCGTTTCGGGCGGCTTGGATCTGCTTGAGGCTGACCGTCTCGGTCTGATGCTCGGTGCTGATCGCGGTGCAGAGAAACGCGTCACGGTGGAAGACGCGGATCTCGGTGACGTCACGAGGGTCGTACCGAATGGCGACGGTGCTGCCGACGAACGGTGCGAGGGTCGTCGCGGTGTAGCGGAGGCCCTCGAAGTGGATGCCGTCGCGCTGCACGACGCGCGTGGTTGGGACGGTGAGCAGGAACCCGTCGAGCTGTTCGAGGGAATCCGGGAGCCGTGCCAGCCACCCGTCTGCGATCCACGCTTGCAGTGGGCTCATCCGGAGCTCGCGGTGGGTGCGGGCGTTGTAGCGGCGGATGAACGTATTGATGGCGCTGTCGATGCCGGCGAGATCAAGGCTGGGTGTCGGTGCTGCGGTTCCAGGTGCGAGGTGGCCGGCGAGCGTTGGGAGCAGCTCGGTGTTGATCGTGCCGAAGAACCGCTCGATCTTCCCGCGGCCCTGGGGGCGGGCGACCTGCGAGTGGATGATCCGGAGATGCAGCACAGCGGCGGTGTCGCCGAGGCGGTGGCTGGTGAAGTCGGACCCATGGTCCGTGTAGAGCACGTCCGGGATCCCGCAGACAGGCTAGTCCGGCTCCGACTTGTGCCAGATCGCCTGTCGCAGCGCGAGCGCAGTGTTCGCCGCTGACGGGGCGCCGAGAAACACCATGTACCCGCAGATCGCGCGGGAGTGATCATCGAGGATCACCGTCAACCACGGCCGTGCGGGCTTGCCGTCGGGGCCGACGATGAGCAGGTCCAACATCGTGTGGTCCGCCTGCCAGATCGCATTGGGGCGGTCCGCGCGACGTCGGAGCAGCAGCTCGTGCTTGTCCCGGTACGACGCCGGCCCCTCGAGCGCGAGCGTCACCATCCCGGGATCGAGCCCGTTCACGATCGACCGCACGACGGAATACGACGGCGACGGCAGTCCCCGTCCAGCGCAGTGGACGCCGACCTGACGGTGGATGGTGGCGATCGACGGTCGCGGCCTGGTGAGTGCGAGCCCTTCGACCAGGCGGACGAGTTCCGGTGCCGTGCGCCGGACACCAAGGTCGGCGCGAGTGTCATCGGTGAGGGCGGTGTATCCGCCGGTCCGGTAGCGGGCGAGCCAGCGTTGCAGGGTGCGCTCGCTGATACCCGTACAGCGGGCGAGGGTGGCGAGCGGGATTGCGTCGTCTACGTGCAGTCGAAGGATCCGCCACCGCTCGCTCGCGTCCATGATCGAGCTACATCGTCGGCGAGGGCTTAGGTCGCCTCGCCGCGACCGGTTCAGTGTGGCGAGCGATGGCCCGGTAGATAGTGGTGCGGCTGACGCCGAGGACGTTGCCGATCTGCGCGACGGTCATGTCCTGCTGCTCGTACAGCCGACGCGCGGTCCGCACCTGGTCCGCGGAGAGCCGAGACGGGCGGCCTCCGGTCCGTCCGCGGGCGCGGGCGGCGGCGAGACCGGCGTTGGTGCGTTCCTTGATGAGGTCCCGTTCGAACTCCGCCAGTGCGGCGAAGACGTGGAACACGAGGCGGCCGCCGGGTGAGGTGGTGTCGATGGTCTCCTGCAGAGACCGGAACCCGATGCCGCGCTCGGCGAGAGCGTGGAGCTGGTCGATGAGGTGCCGGATGGATCGACCGAGCCGGTCGAGTCGCCAGACGACGAGAGTGTCGCCGGGGCGGAGCTGGTCGAGGAGCTTGTCGAGCTCGGGTCGGTGTTGGAGCGACCCGGACATGGTGTCGACGAACACGCGGTAGCAACCGGCGGCGTTGAGCGCGTCGATCTGCAGCGAGGCGTCCTGGTCGGTGGTGGACACACGCGCGTACCCGAGAAGGTGACCCATGAAGAGAACGTAGCGAAACTCGACCAGGAGGGGTAGTGGCGGCACGTAGATTCTGGGACTGGGTTCCGCTACAAGACACGGCGCCTCGCACCCGGACTGAGCGCCGGTACGGATAGTTGTAGCGGAATCGTTCGTATTTGTTACGTCTGCCGCGCTCGCGCGGCGAGCCGGAGTGCTTGCACGGAACGGAGGTGTTGTTCCGATCGGTGGCGGCCGTTGGCGGGAGACGGATGTGGTGCTGCGATGACCGGAAGGAGTCGGGGGTGCTCGTCCAGGGTGAAGTGTCGCATGACGCCGTCGAGGGCAACGGCCCCGTACGTGACGATCGCAGTGAGAGCGGGGAGGGCCGCGAGCAGTGTGGCGAGGGCATGCCGCCCCTCGTCGATGTCCTCGAGTCGCACGCGGTCGGGCAGTTCCCATGGGACAAGGTTCCAGCGGACGTACTCGCCGCGTGCGAGTCCGGACTCGATACGGGCTGCTCGGAACGCGGCCGCGGTCGGGCCCGGGTTGTCCTCGCTGCAGATCGCTGCGTGCGCTGCGGCGATGGTCTGGGGGCCAGGCGACTGCATCAGGACCAGGACACGGCTGAATCTGCCGCCGGATCGTGGGTCGAAGCTCGGGACGAACCGTCGGCTGCCGTCGGGCGCGGTCCGCCACGTCTCCGCGAGACCGTTCAGCGATCGAACGTCAGCGAGTTCCTCGGGGGTACTCATGCCGGCTGTGGCGGTGCCAGCAGGGTGCCACGGATGACGGATCCGTGAAAGGTGCGAAGGGCAACGGTGATCCATGCGGCGACGAGGCCGGCGTAGTAGATGACGGCCAGGACGGCAACGACGGTCAGGCCTGAGTGCAGGGCGAGCCCGTTCAGGCCGGTGACGCAGGTCCCGACGGGGAACGTGAAGGACCACCAAGTCAGGCTGAACGGCAAGTGTTCGCGGGCAGTGCGGATGGTGATCGCGAGGGCGATGACGGTCCACAGCAGCGCGAAGCCGAGCATCGCGAACCCGTACACCAGCGCCACGACCAGCAGGGCATGCGCGGTACTCGCATCGACAACGGTGGGGGCGTTCGATGCGAGGAGGTTCACCGCGGTGATCGACTGTCCGACCGGCCCGAGGACGATCCACAGAGTCGGGACCATGCCGGCGGCCCCGACCTTGTGCTGCGCGAGACGGTTCCAGATCAGCGTGATCACGACCAGCGACGTGATGAGGCTGAGGCCGAAGAAGCCGTAGCAGGACCACAGCAGCGTCTCCCGCGCCTGCCCGGCGGGGGCGTACGGCAGCAGGAGCGCACCGGTGGAGGCGGACACCATCGGCGGGACGATCGGCATCAGCCAGCCGCCGAACGCGGAGTCGGGCTTGTTCTCGTGGCGGGTGAACGCCAGGTACGGCACGAGCACTGCCGTGAGCAGTCCTCCGATGGTGCCGATGGTCCACAGGACCCAGTCGATGGTGACGGCGGCGGGCAGGCCGACCCAGTCCTTGCCGAGCAGGAGTGTCCCGGCGCCGACGGTGAGGAACGCCATCGGTGGTGCGCCGTAGAAGTGCGAGATCACCGGGTTGAGCTGGTGCCCGGCTGCAGTGCTCCGGTAGCGGATCCAGTGCAGCACCGTCGCGGTCGTGAGGGCGACGAGGAGCACCGCGGCGATCGCCCACACGACCGTCGCCGCGAGGCGCAGCCCGGGGAACTGCAGCGGCAGTGACGCAGCTGCGACAGCGACGATCCCCGTGCCCATGATCGACGCGAACCAGTTCGGTGTGAGATTCGACACGATCAGGCCTGGCCGCTCCAGGTCACGGAACAACGCCGTCTGCGGCCGTTGGGGCAGCTGGCTACCGTTCGCGGGTGCAGGGTCCGTGCGGAGCGTTGTCATGGGCCAAGCCTGCGCGAATCCTGCCTCTGGCGGTACCCGGAACCTCTTGGCAGGGCACAATCAATGATTGTGGCACTACGGCGACTCACGGACCGAACCCTCGACCTCGACACACTCGACGTGCTCGCACGCGTCGCCGAGACCGGCTCCCTCTCCGCTGCCGCTGGAGCGCTCGGCGTCACGCAACAGGCAGTGTCTGCTCGGATCCGGGTCGCCGAGCGCATGGTCGGTCACTTGTTGGTGCACCGCTCGACCACGGGGTCGGTGCTGACCGAGACCGGCAGGCTCGTCGTCGGGCTGGCCGGACCGGTCCTCGACGCGTCTCGCCACCTCGAAGCAGGAGTGGCTGCGCTGCGGACTCCCACGGGTTCGCTCGTCGTCGCAGCGTCACAGACGATCGCGGAGCTGCTGCTGCCGGGCTGGCTGCTCGAATTCCGCCGCCGCGAACCCGACGTGCGGGTGCGCCTGATCGCGGGCAACTCCGCCGCGGTGACGGACCTCGTGCAGTCGGGTGGCGCGAACCTCGGGTTCACGGAGACCCCGGTGACGGCGGCAGGTGTGTCCGCGCAGGTGATCGCGGACGATGAGCTCGCGGTCGTCGTTGCGCCGGAACATCCCTGGGCTCGGTCGACCGGGATCACTGCGGAGGTCCTGGCGGCGACGGCTCTGCTCCTGCGGGAAGAAGGTTCCGGAACTCGCGCGACCCTCGCCGCATGGCTCAGGGAGGCCGGTTTGAGCATGTCGGTTCCGGCCGCGGTGCTGGAGACCACGAGCATCATCCGGGCGAACGCGCAGGCTGGAATTGCACCGGCGGTGATGAGCCTTCGCACGGTCGCCGCCGACATCAACGACGGGTCGCTGGTGCGGGTCCCGCTCGCTGGGCCGCCACTTGCCCGGCCGTTGCGGGCGATCTGGTCGGGAGAGCCTCAGCCAGCTGGTTCTGCTTTCCTGCGCGTCGCCCACGAGGTGACCGGTCGGGGTCAGCGCAGCCCGTAGGGCAGCTCCGGATTGTTCTCCGCGATCTCGGTGAGCCGGTTGTACTTGGCGACGCGTTCTCCGCGGGCGGGTGCGCCGGACTTGATCTGTCCGGTTCCGGTGCCGACGACGAGGTCCGCGATGAACGTGTCGGTGGTCTCGCCGGACCGGTGCGACACCATGCTCCGCATCCCGAGCGAGCGTGCGACGCCGATCGCGTCGAGGGTCTGGGAGACGGTGCCGATCTGGTTCGGCTTGATGAGCGCCGCGTTCGAGAGCCCGTCCTTCCCACCGTCGCGGATGCGCTGCGGATCGGTGACGTAGAGATCATCGCCGACGATCTGGAGCATGTCGCCGAGCGCGAACGACATCGCCTTCCAGCCGCCGTGGTCATCTTCGGAGAAGCCGTCTTCGATGCTCCGGATCGGATACCGGCTGATGAGGTCGCGGTAGTAGTCGACCATGCCTGCGCGGTCGAGCCGGCGGTCCACGACCCGGTAGCTACCGTCACCGAGCGCGAACTCGTTCGCCGCCGGGTCGAGTGCGATCGCGACGGTGTCCACGCCGGGCTCGTAACCGGCGGCACTGATCGCGGCGACGAGGAGGTCGAGGGCCTCCTCGGGCGCGGCGATCGACGGGGCGAAGCCGCCTTCGTCCCCGAGACCGAGACTGCCGAACCGTTCCCGGACCAGTGCCGCCAGCGCGTGGTAGACGTCCGATCCGATCCGAACCGCGTCGGTCATGGTCTCGGCGTTCACCGGGGCGATCATGAACTCCTGGAAGTCGAGCGCGTTCGCTGCGTGCGCTCCGCCGTTGAGCACGTTGAAGTGCGGGACGGGCAGGCGGGGCGTGCTGCCGGTGACGTCTGCGATCCAACGCCAGAGCGGCAGCTCCGCTGCGGCGGCGAGAGCGCGTGCCATCGCGATCGAGGTCGCGACGACACTGTTCGCGCCGAGCCGGCGGTGGTTCGGGGTGCCGTCGAGGGCAGCGAGGGCGGCGTCGGCCTGCCCGATCGAGGTCCACGACTGGCCGGTGATCATCGGTGCGACGTCCGTCGTGATGAGGTGCAGTGCCTGGCTCACGTCGCGGCCGCCGTAGCTGCTGCCGCCGTCGCGAAGCTCGACAGCCTCATGCGCGCCAGTGGATGCGCCTGCGGGGGCGTCACCGGTGACGACGGTGCCGTCCTCGAGCTCGAGACGCACCTGGATCGTCGGGTAGCCGCGGGAGTCGAGGATCCGGGAGCCGTGCAGGCTGCTGATGGTGACGGGGCGGCTGGTGTGGGTCACGTACTCGCCCTGATGGTGGGTGGTGTGGTGGACGTTGCTGATGTAGTCGTTCACGGCGGTTGTCGCCTTTCGGGTTGGTCGTGCGGGTGTGGGCCGCGGGGAGGCGGAGGGACGACCTCCTGGCGATCACTGGGCGCCAGTTGCCTCCCCACGGCGGTTCAGGGCGCGCACTGGATGGTGTCGGGTGCGCGGGTGCCGGTCAGGGGTGCGGGGTGAACCGTTCCTGTGCGGCGCGGATGATGGCTTCGGCGTCGACACGGTTCGCCCACCCGTTGGTGGTGACGTGCTTGCCGTGCTCGATCTCCTTGTAGTGGGCGAAGAAGTGCTCGATCTCCGCCAGGACCGGCTCGGCGACGTCGGAGATGTCCTGGACGTGGTCGAAGCGGACGTCTCCGGCGGGGACGGTGAGGATCTTGTCATCGCCGCCGTTCTCGTCGACCATGCGGAGCATCCCGACCGGGCGGACGTCGATGACGACGCCGGGGAACGTGGGCCGGGGCAGCAGCACGAGCGCGTCGAGGGGGTCGCCGTCATCGCCGAGAGTGTCGTCGATCGAGCCGTAGTCCTGCGGGAACACCATGCTGGTGAACACCGCCCGGTCCAGGCGGATCCGTCCGGTGGCGTGGTCGACCTCGTACTTGTTGCCGCTGCCGCGGGGGATCTCGATCGTGATGTCGAAGTGCATGAGCTGTTCGTCTCCCAGTCGGATGGTCAAGTGAGGGTGCCGAGGGTGACGCCCCCGGCGGCTGCGGCGACGGAGACGACGAGCATCCCGAGCCCGTTCACGGCAGCCGCGGTGGTGCGGCCAGTGCGTGCGAGGCGGACGGTCTCGAAGCTGGCGGTGCTGAACGTGGTGTAGCCACCCATGAGCCCTGTTCCGAGCACCGCGACGGGGGTGGCGCCGAGGTGACCGGCGGCGCCGGTGATCAAGCCCAGCAGGAACGAGCCGGTGATGTTGATCGTCAGCGTCCCGACCGGGAGCCGGAACTGCCGACCCCGGTTGATCGCACCATCCACGAAGAACCGTGCGGCCGCGCCGACACCGCCAGCGACCGCGACGCTGAGGAAGGCCAGGGCGCTCATGATGTGGCCCCGTTCGGTCGGACCAAACCCGCGATCGCGAGGCCGCTACCGGTGGCGATCGCGCCGGCGAGGACCGTCAGGAGCGCGTACCCGGTGCCGGCCAACCCGCGGCCAGCGAGGAACAACACCGCGGTGCTGGTCGCGAGGGTGCTGTAGGTGGTGAACCCGCCGAGGACACCGGTTCCCAGAAGCAGGCGCAGTGTCCGGCGGCGACCCTCGTCAGGTCCGCGATGCGCGAGGTGTTCCAGCAGCACACCCAGTAGGAGCGCGCCGGCGATGTTGATCCAGAAGATCGCCCAGGACACCTCCTGCTGAGCGGGGAACGCGGTGCTGAGTCCGTCGCGTGCGGCGGTACCGATGGCGCCGCCGAGTGCGACGACACCGAGGTACCGCCACCGCAGATGCACTGGCCGGTCGATACGTTCCGGGTCGTTGGCGTCGATGTCTGGGTCGGGCGGGAGCTGCCCATCGGGCAGGTGCGTGTCCGTTCGGGAGGTCATGTTCCACCTTCCGCAGCGACCGCTGCCGCTGCTGCTCGTGCTGCCGGATGCAGGTACTCCCCACCCCGCGGACAGAACCCACCGTCGCCGTCGAACCGGTAGATCAGGGGTTCGCCCGTGGGGAGGTTCAGGTCCGCGAGCTCACCGTCAGTTAGGCCGTCCATGCAGGCACACAGTGCCCGCAGTGAGTTGCCGTGCGCGACGACGAGCACTGTCTGCCCGTCGCGGAGTGCCGGGGTGATGCTGTGCGACAGGACGGGTTGGACCCGGCGGATGACGTCGGAGAGTGTTTCGGTTCGACGAAGTGCCGCCCACGGCAGTCCACGAAGCGCCGGCGTCCGCCGGAGCGCCAGCCACGCGCGGATCGACATGCGTGGTGGCCGTCCCGTGCGGGTCCGACGAACAGCGAAGAACTGCTCCGCCCCCAACGCCGCTTGCGCATTCTGCTTGGACATGCCGGTGAGGGCGCCGTAGTTCCGCTCGTTCAACCGCCACGTCGACTCGATCGGCGCATCACGTCCGAGGACGTCGGTGACGAGCTCCGCCGTGTGGAGCGCCCGCTCGAGCGTCGACGTGAGCACGAGGTCCGGTCGGATGCCGGCATGCAGAAGTAGCAACCCAGCCCGATTCGCTTCGGCGCTGCCCTGTTCGGTCAGCGCGACGTCTCGCAAGCCGGTGAAGGTACCGGCAGCGTTCGCAGTGCTCTGTCCGTGGCGGAGCAGAACAAGCTGGCCGGTCACGGGGTGTCCCACGGCAGTGGGGCATCGAACCCGACCGGATCAACGGGCACTACGAGCACTGAACGGTGCTGCTGATGGGTCAGCCGTACCGCGACCGACCCCGTGAAGAACTCCGCGATTCGACCCGCTCCCGTCCTGGCCCCGACGACCAGCATCGCCGCGTCGCGGTCTTCGGCCACCTGCGACAGTGCCCGGCTCGGATCCCCGACACCCGGGACGAACGTGACGTCGACGCCGTAGGTCGTTGCGGCAGCACGTACTGCCGCCTTGTCACTGTCCGACAAGCCCTGCGGTGTCGTGTCAGCGGTGTCAGGGTCAATCGGTTCCACCATCACCGACCCGTCCGAGCGCGTACCGGCATCGAAGAGCGATGCATCCACGCTGACGCACACCAGCGTCGTACCGAAGCGCCGCGCGATAGACGACGCAACCTCGATGACCCCCGGAGCGAGGCCGGGCAGGACGCCGACGACGACCGGTCCGGAACCGATTGGTGCTGTCATGACACTCCCTACCTCAGGCGCGCAGAAGCGCGACCAGCTGAGATAGGGACTGTTGTCGACAACTGTCGAGGTTGGGTCCGGCAAGCCCCACTACCGGGTCCGAAGACACCACCATTATGCACCCGAACCCCAAGTCACGCGGGCCGTCTCGCGCACCCGCGACGTCCCGACACCGAAGGAAGCGATTCCGACGACACGGAGCGAAGCTGCCCACAGCTACAAGACACGCCGCCGCGGCGGATGTCTCACGGCGACTTCGTTCCGTTGTAGCGAAATCGGAGGTTTCTGGCACGAGATCGAGAACGGGTCTCCATGATCGGTGGTTTCCGATATGATCGGCCGATGCCGATGACCGCAGACATGACCGCCGCCGTCTCCCTATTCCACTCGCTCGCTGAGCCGAACCGCTTGATCATCCTGCGCCGACTCAGCCGAAGCGAGGCGCGCGTGCGGGATCTCACGGACGAGCTAGGCCTGGCCCAGTCGACAGTTTCAGAGCACGTTGCGTGCCTTCGGGACTGCGGGCTCATTGTTGCCCGTGCAGACGGACGGCAGAACTTCTACTCGGTGAGCACCCCCGAGGTCATCGACGTTCTCGAAACTGCCGAGCTGCTGCTCGAAGCGACCGGACACAAGGTTGACCTGTGCTCGACCTACGGGCGCGATGCCCGATGATCGGCACCATCGCAGGAGCGGTAGGCCTTTTTGCTGCCACCAACATCGATGACATCGTGGTCCTGACGGTGCTGTTCCTCGCGTCAACGCGCGGCACGCTGCCGGGGTGGAAAGTTGTCATTGGCCAGTACGCCGGCTTCATTGCGCTCGTCGCGATCAGCGTCCTCGCTGCCGCTGGACTCACCATCGTTCCCGATCAGTGGGTCGGCTTCCTCGGACTCATTCCCCTCGGGATCGGCCTGGTCGGGTTGATCCGTGCGCTGCGCCGCCGCGGCGAGGACGATGACGATGACGCGGCGGTGCGGGCGGGCGGCCTTCTTGGGGTCGCCGGCATCACCATCGCTAACGGCGCCGACAACATCTCCCTGTACACGCCCGTATTCCGCACAGCACCGATTCCCGACACGGTGGTCACGATCGCGGTGTTCCTCGTCCTCGTTGCGGTGTGGTGTCTCGTCGCTCGCTTCGTTGGCACGAACAAGACCGTCACGGAAGCCCTCGAGAAGATCGAGCACTGGCTCGTGCCGGCCGTCTTCATCGGCCTGGGCCTCTACATCCTCATCGAATCCGGCGTGATCGCGCGCCTCATCGACGTCCTGTCATGAGAGCGACCAGCCGTGTCGCTGTGGTGCTGCTGATCGCCGCCGCCGCGCTCACCATCGACCAGCTCTCGAAGGCGTGGGCGCTCACTGGGCTCGGTCCGTCGCGAGTGATCGAGCTGGCGCCGGGTATGACCTTCCAGCTCGTCTTCAACCCGGGCGTCGCTTTCAGCCTCGGACGGAACATGGGTCCGCCGCTCGCGGTCGGCATCATCGTGCTTACGCTGTGCCTGACGACATGGGCAGTCGTCCGCGCGGTTCGCGGAGCCGACATGATCGCGACAGGGCTGATGAGCGTCGCCGTCGGCGGGGCAGCTGGCAACCTCTGGGACCGAGTCACCCGCGCCGAGAACGGTCCGCTCACCGGTGAAGTCGTCGACTTCATCAATGTCGACTGGTTCGCGATCTTCAACGTCGCCGACATCTTCGCCACCCTCGGCATCGCCGGATTCGCCCTTCGGTTCCTCCTGCCGAACCGACACTCCGGCGAACCCACATCTAGGGACGGGGCGGCATGAGCGGGAACCCTTTCGCGGAAGCGATCCTCAGCGGGCAGCTGCTCGTCGCCGTCCCGGTGGCGCTCCTCGCCGGCCTGGTGTCCTTCCTGTCGCCGTGCGTACTCCCACTCGTCCCTGGATACCTCGGCTTCATCGGCGGTGTCGCCGAGCAACGCCGCCGCAGCACACTCATCCTCGGGGTGCTCCTGTTCATCCTTGGCTTCACCGTCATCTTCGTCGCCTATGCCGCAGCGTTCGGCGCGCTCGGCTTCTGGCTGATCCGCTGGCGCGACCTCCTAACCCAGATTCTCGGCGGCTTCGTGATCATCATGGGGCTCGTATTCATCGGCCGTTTCGGCGTCCTGCAGCGCACCCTGAAACCACGCTGGAAACCCGCCACCGGCATCGCCGGCGCACCCCTTCTCGGCATCGTGTTCGGGCTCGGGTGGACTCCATGCCTTGGCCCCACACTCACCGCAATCAATCTGCTGAGCCTGCAGGCGGCGAGCACGTGGAACGGCGTCCTCCTCGGCATCGCCTACTGCCTCGGACTCGGGATCCCGTTCCTGTTCCTCGCCCTCGGCGCAAGCTGGGCCACAACCGCAGTCACCCGGATCAAGCGACACATGCGCACGGTGAACCTGATCGGTGGCGGGGTACTGATCCTGATCGGCGTCCTCATGGTCACGGGCCTCTGGTCCTCGCTGATGTACACCATCGGAGCGCAGATCGGGCAGTACGTCACCCTCCTCTAAACAACCCCCTCAACAGGTCAGTGCCTGCTGTATTGTCATTGCATGCTGACCAGTGCTTCGCGCATCGACGTCATGAACCGCTTCGGCCGGGCGATGACCGATCGAACTCGATCCCGCATCCTGCTCGAACTCCTCAGTGGCCCCGGATACCCGGGACGCCTCGCAGAAACGCTCGGCCTGACGCGGTCGAACGTGTCGAATCATCTGACGTGTCTGCGTGGGTGCGGAATCGTCGTCGCGGTCCCGGAGGGGCGCTCGACCCGCTACGAGATCGCTGACCCGAACATCGGGGCGGCACTACACGCCCTGCTCGACGTCGTCCTCGCCGTCGATGACGGTGCCGACTGTGTTGAAGACGACTGCGAAGTCGAGATGAGCTGCGAGGTCTCCGCATGACCGCCACGAACGCCGTCGGGACGCTGCAGCCGGACCGGAAGCGGATCCTGCAGCGGCGCATCCGGTGGATCGTCGCTGCGACGATCACCTACAACGTCATCGAAGCGATCATCGCGATCGCCGCCGGCACCGTTTCCTCGTCGACCGCGCTGATCGGCTTCGGTCTCGATTCGATCGTCGAGGTGCTCTCCGCCGCAGCCGTCGCGTGGCAGTTCGCTGGCCCAGATCCGGAGGCACGAGAACGGGTCGCACTGAAGGTGATCGCGGTGTCCTTCTTCGGACTCGCGCTCTACGTCAGCATCGACGCGATCCTGAGTTTGACCGGTGTCCGCTCCCCAGAGCACTCCACCGTCGGCATCATCCTGACCGCAGTCTCGCTACTGGTGATGCCCGGGCTGAGCCTGTTCGAGCGCCGCACCGGCAAGGAGCTCGGGTCCGCGTCCGCCGTCGCGGACTCGAAGCAGACGCTGATCTGCTCCTACCTCTCCGCCGCAGTCCTGATCGGACTGCTGCTCAACACCCTCTTCGGGTGGGCGTGGGCAGACGCAGTCGCCGGACTTGTGATCGTCGTCTTCGCGGTCCGCGAGGGCCTCGAAGCGTGGCGCGGCGAAGCGTGCGCCGTTCCTGCTTCAGTGCTCACCGGGGAACGCGAACATCACGACGACCACGACCACTGCTGCTGACATCGCCTGACCGACGGAGAATCGGATGACGCACGACCACGCTCACGGCAGCACCGTCAACCGGAAACGGCTTGCGATCGCGTTCGCGATCACCAGCACCGTCCTCGTCGCCGAAGTGATCGGAGCGATTTGGACGGGGTCCTTGGCGCTGCTGGTCGACGCTGGCCACATGCTCACCGACGCCGGTGGGCTCGGCGTGGCACTGCTCGCGACGACCCTCGCGATGCGGCCCGCCACCTCCCGCCGCACCTGGGGATACGCGCGAGCGGAAGTCCTCGCCGCGACCGCGCAGGCCGCGGTCCTGCTCGCGGTGGGCCTGTTCGTCCTAGTCGAGGGCATCCAGCGTCTGGTCACACCGCCAGAGATCCCGTCCGCGGGACTGCTGATCTTCGGCGTGATCGGCCTCGCCGGGAACCTCGTGTCGATCCTCGTCCTCGCCTCCGGGCGCGGAGCAAACCTGAACCTGCGGGCCGCGTTCCTCGAGGTCGTCAACGACGCTCTCGGCTCGGTCGGCGTCATCATCGCCGCGATCGTCATCGCCATCACCGGCTGGGGCGGCGCCGACGCGATCGCCGCGATCCTCATCGGCGTGCTAATCCTGCCGCGCGCGTTCGTGCTGCTGCGGGACGCAGTCAACGTGCTGCTGGAAACCACACCCGCCGGTCTTGACCTCGACGACGTCCGCGCCCACCTCGAGGCGCTCGAACATGTTGAGGCGGTGCACGATCTGCACGCCTCTCAGATCGCGTCTGGGCTTCCCATCCTCACCGCCCACGTCACCATCACCCGTGACTGCTTCCGCGACGACCACGCTCCGGAGATCCTCGACCAGCTGCAGGCGTGTGTCGCGGAGCACTTCGACGTCAGCGTCGAGCACTCCACGTTCCAACTCGAACCCGCCATGCACCGGGACCACGAACACACCCCGCATGCCTGAACTGTGCGGCTTGACAGCATCAGTGACAATGGATGCGGCCGTATTGGTATGGCCGCCCCTCCCATGACGACACTTCGTGATCTCCCGCTCCGGCTGCTGCGCGCAGTCACCGCGGTCGTCGCTGCCGTCCTGCTGCTACTCGGCGCCGTCACCCTGCAGAACAACGCAGCTCACACTGACACCGCCGTCACGACCCTCACCGCAGCAGCGGCCAGCACCGCGAACGTCGGGCACGTGGAACCGCCGACGGTGCACATCGATGCCCACGACGGTGTCGGCGGCATTTTCTGCGCCTTACTTGGGCTCGTCGCGCTCGTCATCACGACGGTGATCACCATCGCCCTCGGGAGCCGCATCGGGCAGCGCCAGAGGCCGTTGTTCATGCTGTCCCGGGTCCTCGCCTGTGTGCGACCGCCGCGGACGTTTGAGCGGTGGTCTGCGGTATCGCTGACCGGGCTCGCCATCGCCCGCATCTGATCAGCCTTCCGGGCGACCCCGATCATCGGGGTCGTCAGCCGTGCCCTGCCCGCACTCGCCCCGGAATCGCTTGATCGGAACCGTGACCACCACCATCCACACCCCTTCCCTGCCCACTCACCTCACTCGCCGCGCTGCCCTCGACGCCGAACGCGCCGCAGCCCACGGCCTACGTCGACCCGCGCGCACCACCTCATCGAACCGCGCAGACCGAACCACAGCGGTAACCCGTCGCCGACGGGCGGCGCCTTCCGTGGTCGCATCGACCGGCGCTGCCGCTGTGATGGTGCTCTTCGCATCCGCGGCGCTCCCGGCGCACACCGCTGCAGCAGCCACGCCGGAGGCTGTGGTCGCACCGGCCCTGAACGGCCAGAGCCTCACCGTCGCAGCATCGGCGCTCGACCCGACCCTGCAGCGAGACGGCTTCACGGTCACCACCGGCGCCGCGGCGGCGGTGGCGCAGCAAGGCTCGGCGCCGGCTCCGGGGGCGTCGAAGCCAGGGGCGGTGCAGTGGCCGTTCCCCGGTAGCGCGCCGTTGAGCTCGGGCTTCGGCTACCGGCTGGCGCCGTGCGCCACCTGCTCAACGAACCACCAAGGGCTCGACCTCGTGCCCGGCGCCGGCACTCCAATCCAGGTCGTCGCCGATGGCGTCGTCCGGATCGCCGGCCGGCACTCGGAGTTCGGCCAGTACGCCGTCATCGACCACCGCGTCAACGGCCGGCTCATGTCGACCCTGTACGCACACATGGTCATCGGTTCCTCACCGCTGTCCGCCGGTCAGCCAGTCACCGCCGGGGATCTGGTGGGCCTGGTCGGTTCCTCCGGCCGCAGCACGGGCGCCCATCTGCACTTCGAGGTCCACGCCAACGGCACCACCCCAATCGACCCCGCTGCCTGGCTGCGCGCCAACGCCGCCGCGATGTCCTGACGAAAGGCTTTCCCGTGCGTCTGCGCGCTCTCGCCCTCACCATCCTCCCGATCGCTCTTGCCACGGCGCTGCTCGTACCTGCCGCCCCGGCTGCTGCGCACGACGCGCTCGCCTCGGCGACACCAGCCGTGAACGGCACCGTTTCCGGCGACCTCGACCAGGTCACCCTGACGTTCTCCGAAGCCCCACTCGCCGGTCTGGAATCGGGCCTGATCATTCAAGTCACCGGGCCCGATGGTGCTGAAACCTCCACCGGCACGGTCCGTGTGGATGGCAGCACCCTGACGAAACCCGTCGACCTCACCAAGCCCGGCACGTACACCCTCGGCTGGCGCAGCGTCTCCGTCGACGGTCACCCCATCTCCGGCACCTACCAGTTCACTTCCACCGGAGCACCCACCGCCCCAGCCAGCACCCCCACCGGCACGCCGACGGCATCAGCTGCCCCGGATCCGGCATCCGCCACGGAACCGTCCGCCACGCCTGCGGCCGCTGCAGACAGTGCGCGAGACACCGGGCCCGCGGTGTGGGTACTCGCCGGCCTGACCGCGGTGCTGATCCTCGCGATCATCGCCGTGCTGCTCATCACCCGACGCCGACCAAAGACCACCGAATGAGCCGCCGCAGCATCATTTCCGCGGTGACCGCCGCCGCCGCCATCGTGGGCGCTGTTCTTCCCGCACCCACTGCCGCCGCAGCACCGGCACCGACCTGGGCCGACGTGCTCGCAGCCCGCGGCGACGAAGCAGCCGCGACAGCCAAAGCCGCCGAACTGACCGCACTCATCGCCACACTCGAGGATGAGACCGCTACAGCAGCTGCAACTGCCAAAGCGCGCGGCAAGGAGCTACAGGAAGCCCAAGACGCTGCCGATGAGGCTGCCGGCCGCTACGACAAGCTCACCGAGCAGGCCGCCCGCGCCCGCGAAGACGCCGCCGGCGCAGAAGAGCAGATCGCGTCCTGGTCGGGCTACCTGTCCCGTTCCGCCGGACGTGACTTGTCCGTCAGTGTCGGGACCGACACCGGAAACCTCCTCGAACGGCTCGGCACCGCGGCGAAAGTCACCGACACGATGAACGCCGCCCTCGAGGACGCTGCCACCCGTGCCGGCACTGCGACCGCGCTCGGACGGCAAGCCGCCGCCGCACGAACGGCCCGCGACCGGCTCCGCGACGACGCTGCAGCGACCTTCAAAACGGCGACCACCGCTGCAGACGAGGCGGCGGCAGCGGAAGCGACGCAGCGCACCCGGAAGCGCGAGCTCAGTGACCAGCTCGCTGTCCTCCGTAACCGGACCCTCAGCACCGAGGCGGCGTACACGGAAGCGGAACGTCGACGCGCGGCGGCGGCACGGGCCGCGGCAGCGGCCACCGCCGCCCGTGCCGCGCAAGCACGCCCGCTGCCGGCCGCGAATCCGGGGGCAGTGTCGACGTCCGGGTGGACGATGCCGATCACCTCATACGGGTCGTACCAGTCGTACGGGAACCGCCTGCACCCCGTGCTCGGCTACTACCGCATGCACGCCGGCGACGACTTCGGCGCCCCGTGCGGCACCGGCCTCTACGCCGCATCCGCCGGAACCGTCACCTACGCCGGCCCCTACGGCGGCTACGGGAACCTCATCACCATCGACCACGGCAACGGCGTCACCAGCAACTACGCCCACATGTTCCCCGGAGGGATCCTCGTCCGCGCCGGCCAACGCGTCAGCGCCGGGCAGAACGTCGCCGCCGTCGGCAACGCCGGCCTCTCCACCGGCTGCCACCTCCATTTCGAGATCCGCCAAAACGGTGCCGCCATCTCGCCCATGCCGTTCCTCAACGCCCGCGGCGTCTGACCCCTAGGAGCCCCTCCCATGACCCGCAGTGCCCGTATCGGCATCACCTCCGGCATCATCGCCGGCGTCATCGTCCTCATCGTCGTGATCGCCGTCATCATCCGCGTCAGCACCCCCAGCACCGCCACCCCACCCGCCGGGGACACGACGACGTCACCGTCCGCACCACTCGTCCGCGACGACACCCACATCCTCGGAACGCCCGGCACCAGCGGCGTCACCGTCGTCGAGTTCCTGGACTTCGAATGCGAAGCGTGCGGCGCGTTCTACCCCTACGTCGAACAGCTCCGGAAGGACTACGCCGGCGAAGTGACCTTCGCGTTCCGCTACTTCCCCCTCCCCGGCCACGGCAACGCCCGCAACGCCGCCAACGCGATCGAAGCCGCCGCCCGGCAAGACCGGCTCGAACCCATGTACCAGCGCCTGTTCACCACACAAGCCGAGTGGGGTGAACGTGGAACCGACTCCCAAGCCGACCGCTTCCGCGAGTACGCCGCCGACCTCGGCCTCGACCTCGACCAGTACGACCGCGACGTCGCCAGCAAGAGCGTCCGCGACCGCATCCAACGAGATGTCACCGACGGCGCCACCCTCGGGGTCCAAAGCACCCCCTCGTTCTTCGTCGACGGCGAGCTCGTGCAACTCAGCACCTACGACGACCTCGAACAAGCCCTCACCACCGCGCTCGAGCGGCAGGACGGCTGATGGCGAACCGCATCGGACAGGCGCACCATCCCCGCTCGAACCGCTACCGGGGCACGCTGACCAGCGCAGCCGCCCTCCTCGTCGCGCTGGCCGTCACGGGCTGTTCGGACAGCAGCAACGACGGCCTCTCTGGACAGTACAGGTCCGGCACAACCCAGAACTACGTCTCCGGCGACGGTGCCGTCACTCAGGTACCGCCCGCCGGCCGGACCGACCCCATCAGCTTCGATGCGACCGCCAGCGACGGCACCCGCTTCAACTCCGACGCTCTCGCCGGCACCGTCGTCGTCATCAACTTCTGGTACGCCAGCTGCCCGCCATGCCGCGCCGAAGCGAAGCACCTCAACGCCGTCAACGAACGCTTCCAAGACCAAGACGTGCAGTTCATCGGCGTCAACGTCCGCGACCAGCGCTCCACCGCGGAAGCCTTCGAACGGCGCTTCAAAGTCAGCTATCCGTCCATCATCGATGCGAACGAGGGCCGGATGCAGCTCGCGCTCTCCGGACAGGTGGCACCCAACGCCGTTCCCACCACCATCGTCCTCGACACAAAGGGCCGCGTCGCCGCCCGTGTACTCGGAGCGATCGACGGTGTTGGAACGCTCTCTGCGCTCGTCCGCGACGAACTTCGTGACTGACCTCCGCTTCGACGGCAACGAGCCGAACAACTGGGCTCACACTGACGGACGTTTGCGACGAACTCCTCCCGTCTTGGTAGCCGACCGCCTACCAAGACGGGAGGGGCCTTACTCTGCAGCAGCCCAGTCGAAGGGGGCCGGCGCAGTTGGAGTCGTTCCGTTAGTGGTTATGACGATCGCGATGTCGTCCCGGTCCTCGAGTCGGAGCTTCGGAAGCGGGGTCGACGTCTGCTCATTATTCACGAACACTCTAACCACGGTGCCGTCCCGTCCGTTGGCGTAGCCACCCACCTGACGGTCCTTGAGCGCAACGCCCCATTCGGTGAAGAGCTGCCCGAGGACGAAGGGCGCAGCCTTTGCTGATTCCACGTGGATGATGCCCGCGGTGTCATGCGTGTGGAGCGCAGACATCCCTCCGCTTTGCGTGTCAACGCCGATGTTTGCTGGCACGGTCACGGGCACACCGTCGATGGTGATGGAGAGATGCTGGTGCGTGTGGAGTGCTGTGCCTTCCATGCCAGCCACCTCCAACCCGGCGGCACGTGCTCGAGCAGACGGATCTGTTGGCGCAGCCCACGGTGGTGCGGTCGTGACCTCCTTCCCTGTCACCTGGTTTGCGCGCGGCGCATCAGCGTTCTTCTGCCCGGCGATGGCGAACCCGCCGATCGTTGCGCCGACGGCAAGCGTCACAGTGATGGCCGCGCCGAGCAGCACCCGCCGACGGCGCTGATCTCTTCGCTGGTTTGCGGCGCGATCCGCTGCCTTCTGCCGCGCGCTCTCGCGGTGCTCGCTCTTGGATGCCATCAGCTGGCCGTCCGCTCGTCAGCCTCGGGGCGGCGTGTCATTGAGTCGGTCACGTTCGATTCCATTCTCATTGGTGATTTGCTCTGTTTTCGTAGTCGCCGCGTGGCGCAAGGACTGGCAGGCGGTCAGGAGGAAACCCGGCGTCTGATGGGTCGACGGGGTTGCTGCCGCCGGGCATGACTTGGCGGTGCAGGAGTGCTCGGCCGAAGCCGACTGGGTCGACGGCGAAGGTCCGCCCGGACGGGGTGAGCGTCTGGGGTCGGTGCGGGGCATGCACATTCTCCACAAAGGGGCTCGATCGCAGTCGAGTGAGAGAAGAAGGTGGGATCGGTCGCGGGCCGCGGCAGTGAGGGAGGCACCGCCGCGACCCGCGCCGGCCTCACATCGACGCGAGTATGTCCTTCATCTGGGTGATCTGCTCGGTCTGGCTCGACACGATCGACTTCGCCAGAGCGACCGCACCGGTGTTTTTGCCCTTGTCGATTTCGGCTCCCGCCATGTCGACAGCGCTGGTGTGGTGCTCGACCATCTGCTCGAGGTAGAGCTTTCCCGCGACCGCAGCGGACGCCCTGTCGAGGGCGTCCATGTCGGAATCGGACATCATGCCGCCCGACGTCGCGGAGTGATCCATCCCGGACATGGTCGAGGTATCGGTGGGTTCACCCCAGGTCTTCAGCCAGCCGGTCATGGTCTTGATCTCCGGCGTCTGCTCGGCCTTGATCTGCTTGGCGAGGGTGACGACGTCGGCGTCAACGTCGGAGCCCTTGTCCAGGAGCATGTCGCTCATCTCGATCGCCTGCTGGTGGTGCGCGCGCATCTCCTGCGTGAACATCACGTCCTGGTCGTTGCGCTTCGACGCCGTCGATGTCGACGACGAGGACGAGTTGTCGGAAGATCCGGTGCTGTTGGTCGAGCAGCCGGCGAGGGTGAGGCCGATGGTGAGTGCGGAGGCGACCACGAGGGCACGCGTGGTGGTGTGCATGAGAGGTTTCCGTTCCCGTGGATGCGTCAGGTGATCCGGGCAGGCGTGTGCCTACCCGGGGTTTCCGGGCATGCGGGAACCTCCCGAGGTGGGTGGATCCCGCGGGAAGGAATCAGATGCGAATGACCTGCAACGCCGTCAATGACGGCGGTTTCGCTGTCGCGACGCGGCGCGCCACCCGGTCAACCAGCGCGAGTAGCCGCGCCAAGACGTAGAGGACCCCGCCGTTCCGGGCGCGCAGCAGCGCCCACGCGAACAGGGCGATTGTCAGCGCGCACGCCATCCCCATCAGCGAACACATCAGCGCACACAGCCCGCCGTCACACCCGGCGTCGCTCAACCCCGTCATCACGGTGCCTACCGGTGCAGCGGCGTGCTCAGCGTGGCTGGTGGGAGCGCTGTGGCCGTGCTCCGCACTCATGGCGCTCGACGCCGTGGTCATCGCGTGCTCGGAGCCAATGGTGTGGCCGAGCATGCTGTGCATCAGCACCGTGAAGCCGATCAACAGCAGCAACGCCAACGTCGCCGTGACCTGCAGCAGCAGGCGACGACGCGGAGCATTGGCGGTGAGGAGCATGCGGCTTTCGTGAGTCCGACGGGTCAGGGGTGCGGAATCCATGGTGCGGCAACTGCTCAAGCGGAAGCAACCGGCGGAGCGGATTCACGGCCACACGGATCAGCTTGGGAACACATCACAGGGATCGGCGTTAGACGTCTAGGGTACCCCCTGGGGGTACCAGAACGAGACGTTGACAGCGACTGACGAGGAGCACCATGGACGCGCACGAGGACCACAAGATGGCCAAACAAGAGGGCAGTCACGGGGCGACGACCTGGTCGATGGCTGCGCAAGCGACGCTGCACTGCCTCACCGGGTGCGCGATCGGCGAAGTGCTCGGCATGGTCATCGGCACCGCCACCGGCCTGCACAACACCGGGACGATCATCCTGTCGATCGTGCTCGCGTTCATCTTCGGCTACGCCCTCACAATGCGCGGCGTCATCCGATCCGGACTGACGTTCTCCGCCGCGTTCAAAGTCGCTCTCGCCGCCGACACCGTGTCGATCGCCGTCATGGAGATCATCGACAACACAGTCATCGTCGCTGTCCCCGGCGCCATGGACGCGCAGCTAAGCGACTGGCTGTTCTGGAGCTCCCTCGCGTTCTCGCTCCTGGTTGCATTCATCGTCACCACCCCCGTCAATCGATGGATGATCAGCCGCGGGCGCGGTCACGCCGCCGTTCACGGCCACCACTGAGGAGATCCGCGGCTACGCGGGTTCGGCCTACTTTGCCGGCACGGTGATGAGGCCGGCGAGTGTGTCGAGGGCGCCGGGGACGAGGGAGAAGTACGCCCAGGTGCCACGCTTCTCACGGTGCAGGATCCCGGCGTCGACGAGGACCTTGAGGTGGTGCGACACCGTTGGCTGTGACAGGCCGAGGGGCTCCTGCAGGTCGCACACGCATGCCTCGGCGCCGTCGTGCGCGGCGACCATCGAGATCAGCCGGAGCCGTGCCGGGTCGGCGATCGCCTTCAGTGACTTCGCGAGGACCTCGGCGGACGCTTGGTCCATCGCTTCGGTGGTGACGGGCGAGCAGCACGCGGTGACGTCCTGAATGGGAAGCAGCTCGATCGTCATGGGCTCATCCTCCCACGGACTTCGACGGGCGTCTATATTTGCGTTCATCGATATCGACGTGCTTCGATGTACGGGCCGGCTCTCGGCTCCCGCTCGATCCGTGAAGGACCAGCCTGATGACTCACCTCCTCGCCGTCGGCGGCAGCGACGCCGGCATCGCCGCAGCACTCCGCGCCCGCGAACTCGACCCGACCACCGATGTGACGGTGGTGCTCGCGGACGAGTTCCCGAACTTCTCCATCTGCGGCATCCCGTACTGGGTGTCCGGCGACGTCGCCACGGAAGCGTCGCTCGCGCACCGCACCCGCGCCGACCTCGAAGCCGCCGGCATGACCGTCCGCTCCTCCACGTGGGCCTCCGCGGTCGACGTCGACCGCCGCCGCCTCACCGTCACGGGCCCCGCTGGGGACGAGGAGATCTCCTACGACGAGTTGCTGATCGGCACCGGCGCTGAGCCGGTGCGCCCGGCAGGGGTCCCGTTCGGGGAGCCTGGCATCCACCTGCTGCACTCGATGACGGATGCCGAGCAGGTCGTCGCCGCCCTCGAGCTGCTGCCCGCGGGGAGCCGGGTGGCGGTCGTCGGTGCCGGCTACATCGGCCTCGAGATGACCGAAGGGCTCGTCGCGCGCGGGTTCGACACGACGCTGATCCAGCGCGGCCCGGAAGTGCTCTCCACCCTCGACCCGGAACTCGGGTCTCTCGTCACGGCCGAGGTCCGCCGCCACGGCGCGACGGTCCTGACCGGCTCCACCGTCACGGGCATCACCCCGGCAGGCGGTGGGCAGTGGCGCGTCGCCACCAGCTCCACGTCCGGTGACGCGGAGGGCACGTTCGCGCTCGTCGTGGTCTGCGTCGGCGTCCGCCCGGTCACGGACCTCGCCGTCGCCGCCGGCGCACAGCCGGGCCAGGCCGGCGCGATCGTCGTCGACGCGTCCATGCGGACCGGGGTGCCGCACATGTGGGCTGCCGGTGACTGCGTCGTGACGCACCACCGCCTCCTCGGCACAACGTGGTTGCCGCTCGGGACGACGGCACACAAGCAGGGCCGGGTCGCCGGGGAGAACATGCTCGGCGGCTCGAAGACGTTCGCCGGTTCGGTGGGGACGCAGGTGGTGAAGGTGTTCGACCTCGTCGCCGCCCGCACCGGCCTCCGCCAGCACGAGACCGGCTCACTGGACGTGTCTCCGCTGACGCGGGTGACGGTGGCGGATGACCACAAGCGGTACTACCCGGGTGCCGTCCCGCTGACGATCAGCGTCACCGGCGACCAGACCACCGGTCGGCTCCTCGGTGCCCAGATTGTTGGCGAGCGGACTGCGGAGATCAGCAAGCGCATCGACACGTTCGCCACCGCCCTCCACGCGGAGCTCACGGTGGATGACGTGATCGATCTCGACCTCTCCTACACGCCGCCGCTCGGGTCTCCGTGGGACGCCGTGCAGGTCGCTGCGCAGGGCTGGGAACGCGCCGCCGCCGCAGCGACCCAGGCCGGGGTGAGCGCCTGATGGTGATGGCTGTGGTCGCTGCGGCGATCTTCGTCGCGACGCTCGTGGTGGTGATCTGGCAGCCCAAGGGCTTCCCGATCGGCTACACCGCGCTCATCGGCGCCGGCATCGCCCTCGCCACCACGGTCGTCGGCCTCTCCGACGTCCCGACCGTGGTCGGGATCGTGTGGAACGCGACCCTGACCTTCGTCGCGGTGGTGCTGATCTCGTTGATCCTCGACGAGGCCGGGTTCTTCGAGTGGGCAGCCCTCCACGTCGCCCGATGGGGCCGCGGCAACGGACGGCTGCTGTTCGTCCTCATCGTCGGCCTCGGCGCCGTCATCGCCGCGGTGTTCGCCAACGACGGGGCCGCGCTGATCCTCACCCCGATCGTCGTCGGCATGCTCCGGGCCTTGAACATGCCGCAGAAGGCGGCGCTCGGGTTCATCCTCGCCACCGGGTTCATCGCCGACACCGGCAGCCTGCCGCTGGTGGTGTCGAACCTTGTCAACATCGTCTCCGCCGACTACTTCCACCTCGGCTTCGCCGAGTACGCCGCCGTCATGATCCCCGTCGGCATCGTCTCCGTCCTCGCCTCCCTCGGCATGCTGCTGCTCTACTTCGGCAGGAGCATCCCGAAGCGGTACGACGTCCTCGCCCTCACCAGCCCCGCCGCCGCCATCAGGGACCGGGCGACGTTCCGTGCCGGCTGGGTCGTCCTCGCGCTGCTACTCGTCGGCTACTTCGCCGCCGACCCGCTCGGCATCCCGCTCGCGGCCGTCGCTGGCGTCGGGGCGGTCGTGATCGTGCTCGTTGCCGCCCGGCAGCCCGCGTTCCTCTTCGCCCGCGCCCAGGCCGCACCGGTCCTGGTCACCACCGGCGGCACCGCCACCGTCCGTGCCGCCGGTGGCGGTGCAGAGGCGCCGTCGGGGCGGGTGATTCCGGTGTGGAAGACGATCCGGGAGGCGCCGTGGCAGATCGTGCTGTTCTCCATCGGCATGTACCTCGTCGTCTACGGCCTGCAGAACCAGGGCCTCACCGATCACCTCGCGAAGCTGTTCGACGTGTTCGGTGACCACGGGGTCCTCGTCACGGCGCTCGGCGTCGGGTTCACCATCGCGATCCTCGCGTCCCTGATGAACAACATGCCCACCGTCCTCATCGCCGCCCTCGCCATCGGCGGCGCCGGCGCGACCGGGCTCACGCACGAGGTGATGGTCTACGCCAACGTCATCGGCTCCGACCTCGGCCCGAAGATCACCCCCATCGGCTCCCTCGCAACGCTGCTGTGGTTGCACGTGCTGGAGAAGAAGGGCATCCACATCGGGTGGGGGCAGTACTTCCGCACCGGCATCGTCCTCACCATCCCCGTCCTCGCCATCACCCTCGCCGCCCTCGCCGGCTGGCTCACCCTCGTCCACTGAACCCGGAAAGACACACACCATGAGCGACAAGCCCACGATCCTGTTCGTCTGCGTCCACAACGCCGGACGCTCCCAGATGGCCGCCGGCTACGCCCACGCCCTCGGCGGCGACCGCGTCGAGGTCCTCTCCGCCGGCTCCGAGCCGAAGGACCAGATCAACCCGATCGCGATCCAGGCGATGGCCGAAGACGGCATCGACATCGCCGGCAACCAGCCGAAGATCCTCACCACCGACGCCGTCCGCGACTCCGACGCCGTCATCACCATGGGCTGCGGCGACGCCTGCCCGATCTTCCCCGGCAAGCGCTACGAGGACTGGGACCTCACCGACCCCGCCGGCCGCGGCATCGAGGACGTCCGCCCCATCCGCGACGACATCAAGCACCGCGTCCAGACGCTCCTCGCCGAGCTGCTGCCCACCAACGCAACCGCGTAACGACCAGGAAGCCGCAGATCATGACGCTCACCCTCACCGTCCCACCCCGGACCGACGCGGACCGCCTCACCGGGCTCCCCGTTGCCGTCATCGGTGCCGGCCCCGTCGGCCTCGCCGCCGCTGCGCACCTCCTCGAGCAGGGGCTCGACGTCGTCGTCTACGAAGCTGGCCCGACGGTTGGGACGAGCGTTCGCGCGTGGGGACATACGCGGCTGTTCTCCCCGTGGCAGTACGTCATCGACCCTGCCGCGCGGCGTCTCCTGGAAGGCACCGGCTGGGAAGCACCGCGGGCGTCATCCCTGCCCACTGGCCACGACCTCGTCGACACGTACCTGGCACCCCTGGCAGCGACCCCGCAGCTCGCACCGGTGATCCAGTACGGCATCCGCGTGGAGGCGGTGTCACGGCAGGGCATGGATCGCACCCGCTCCACCGGCCGCGCCGACACTCCGTTCCTGCTCCGCCTCCACACCGCCGACGGTGCGCACGACGTCACTGCCCGTGCGGTCGTCGACACGTCCGGCACCTACACGTCCCCGAACCCTCTCACTGCCGCTGGGCTCGCACCCGCCGCGGATCTCGGCGACAGGGTCGTCCACGCACTGCCTGACGTCCTCGGTGCCGACCGTGCCCGGTTCGCGGGGAAGCGGGTCCTCGTCGTCGGTGCCGGCCACTCCGCGGCGAACACCCTCATCAAGCTCGCCAGCCTCGCCAAGACCGCGCCGGGTACCGACGTGCTGTGGGCTGTCCGGAACGCCGGCACCGCCCGGCTCGGCGCGGACGCAGCCGATGGGCTGGCCGCCCGCGGGCAGCTCGGTTCCACCGTCCACGGGCTTGTCGAGTCCGGTCAGGTGCGGCAGATCGCGTCGTTCGAGATCGACGATGTCCGACCCGACGGCGACCAGGTCACCGTCACCGGCCGACGTGCCGGAGAGCCCTTCGCGGTGACCGTTGATGTCATCGTGAACGCGACCGGGTTCCGGCCCGACCTCGACATGCTTCGCGAGATCCGGCTCGGCCTTGACGACATCGTCGAAGCGCCCCGAGCCCTCGCACCGCTGATCGACCCGAACCTGCACTCCTGCGGCTCCGTTGCCCCGCACGGTGTCGCCGAGTTGGCGCACCCGGAGCCGAACTTCTTCATTGCCGGCATGAAGTCCTACGGCCGCGCGCCCACGTTCCTGCTCCTGACCGGCTACGAGCAGGTCCGCTCCATCGCCGCCGAACTCGCCGGCGACCACACCGCCGCGCGCCTGGTCGAACTCGTCCTCCCCGAAACCGGCGTCTGCTCCACCGACATCGGCGGCAGCTCCTGCTGCACCACCCCAGCCGCCACCGCCACTCCCGACGTTGAGGACGCGACCTGCTGCACTCCGCCTGATTCGGCTGCCGGCAACACCTCGTGCTGCACCAACTGACCGGACCTGCATCCATGACCACGAAGCCGACCGTCCTATTCATCTGCAAGCACAACGCCGGCCGCTCACAACTCGGCGCCGCCCTCCTCGAACTCGCCGCCCCCGACCGATACACCGCCACCTCCGCCGGCATCAGCCCCGCCGAGGAGGTGAACCCCTCGATCGCCGCGACCGTCGGCGAACTGGGCCTCGACATCACCGGACGCATGCCCCGGCGACTGACGGCTGGCCTGCTCGAGCACGCGGACATCGTCGTCCTCATGAAGCCCGGCCTCGATCTCCCCGCCGAACCACGCGGCACGGTCCTGGAGTGGTCGTTCCCCGACCCCACCTCCTGGTCACCAGGAGACGTGCGCCCGATGCGGGACGCCGTCGCCGCACGCATCGAGCGAGAGCTCCTGCAGCCCTAGCGACCGGACTACCCGACACGAAGCGAAGTTAGAAGCACGGCACAGAGCGAAGCTGCTCACAGCTCTGCTAGATGCGGGACTGACGGTAGAACCAGACCTCTCGTCTGAGCCGGAGAGGACCCGTGGATCACCGCCTACCGGGACGATCATGTCCACGCCGGGTCGTTTAGCGGACGCAGCGCACGCAGGCTGCAGCGGCCGATGTCCCGGTCACCACGCATCATCCTGGTCTGAGGACGCTTGCGCGCGCAGACTGAGTCCGAGCTTGCGGGGATATGTAAATACGAATGGTGACATGGGGAGCCGCGTCTCGACCTGCAATGTGCCGGGACCGACCGAGGTCGGTTGAACCGTCTCGAGGCTTCTTGGGTAGACGTCTGCGCCGGAGAATACGTCAGTCAGTTCCGCGTTGACGTCCACTTCGATTCTTGCTCCGAGCAGTTGGGTCGCGCGTAGGGGTGTGCAACTGAAGGTGACACGAACGACGGTCGTGGGGAGGCCCATCGTTGGAAGCCACACCGGCTCTGGCGCGAGGGCGACTTCAGTCACGGCGGCTCCGTTGAGGGGCTCGTTGACGGTGACGGGAAAGACCGCATCGTTGAAGGTCGTGTGGGCGAGAAGCAGCGGCTGCCCATCAGGTGCGTCGGTCACGTGTGCTTTCGTCCTTCGAGGAGTGCGATTACCGGGGCCACGCTCCGTCCTGAGCGGAGCCAGTCGCGTGGCGTTTGAGCGCGGTTGTCTGCCAAGAGGTGATCGGACGGCGTCGTCATGAACGTTTGGAGCATGGCTACTGCAGCCGGACCGCCGGCCGCGGCGACGATGACGTTCAGCCACGGCAAGACTGCCGGGCCGTGGAACTGCCAGCGAGGAAAGTGCGCTCGTCCCCCAATCGTGAAGGCGTACAAGCGGCCGACGTGGGCCGCTTGTCGGACCGCGTCCACGGGCTGCCGCAGCAGCCGGCTGGTCGCCTCTTCGCTGAGCGAGCGCGCGATCAACGCCGCCATCGTCTCGTCGTGAGCACGATCGAGTGCGCCGTCGGCGACGGCCTGGTGAGCACGCGCAAGCTCCGAATCGGCCTCCAGGCCGTCAAATCCGGGCTGTGCGGCGCGTTCGTCGCCTTGTCCTTCACCACGATGCGACGTGCGTCGGGGCAAGCGTGTACGACGGTCAGGAATCGCGAGCTGGCCGTCAAGTCCTGCGAGTCGCGCGACGGGCCGCCCATGCAGCACGATGATGATCTCCTCACCGTGGCGTGCCCGCCTGAGCAGACGCGCGAATCGATCTTGGAGCTGCCGTTCCGAGACAAAGGTGAGCCAGCGGCTCGTGACCTTGCGCCGCCAATGCCTGTTTGCAATATCAGCGGCGACGACCTTCTCCGCCGCGACCACCGCCGACGAGAGGAGGAACTGCTCGGGCGTCACGTCGAGCTTCCGTGCGACAGCACGAACAAGGTTCGCGTCCGAGCGGGACGCCACGACCACGCCGAGACGGTGCTCGCCGCGGTCGGCCGCCCCCGGCTCAGACATCGAAATCCATGTCGGAGTAACCGGAGTGGTCGGGCATCAGCGTGAACTCCAGGGTTCGAAGATCGAGAAGGCCACCGCCGCCGTAGCGGACGTAGTTGGGCGCGAGACTGATCACACGCTGCGTATCGGACAGGCGGCCGTAGCCGTACACGTGCATGTGTCCATGGAAGACGCGCTTGGCTTGGACGGAACGAGCGAGCCAGGTGGTCCAGGATCGGGACCAGCGAGACTGCTCCATCTCAAAGGCCTCGGTGCCCGTGGGCGCTGGGCTCGCGATAGCGTCCTCAACGCTCGGGACACCCGCGTCCACCGCTTCGTGAGTGAACAGGACGTCGACCGGCGGGCCGGCCGCGGCAGCACGGTATTCATCCTCGGATGGAAGCTCCGACGGGTGCCAATCAGGGCGGAACGTCGAACGGGCCACCGACGCCGCTCCCCCGAAGCTCATGCATCGGACTTCGGCCAGGCCGAACCGAAACCCTCGAGGCATCGTCCACACACGTTCACCCAGGCGGAATGGCCTCTCCGGGTGCGCTGAGAACTCCTGAGCCAGCCGTTGCGGCCAGTCATGGTTGCCGGGAACGAGGAGGAAGCGATCGACGCCCGTCGCCCGGCACATCGCGTCCACCTCTGCAACTAGTTCAGCTCCCCGGCGCCAGACCTTCTTGCCCACGCGCGTCGGACTGGAATAGCGCAGGTCGCCGAGCTGCACGATCGTTCGAACATCGGGTGAGACGTCGGCGATCTGCCGGAAGCGGCGTCGCAACGCCCAGATGTGGCTCTCGACGTCACCGAGCAACGCGATCCGACGATCGGAGAGATCCGACCATTGCGATCCCGGTTGCCCGTCAGGCGTTGGCCAGACATCGCGCTCGGCCGATGTGAGCGAGATCACCGAGCGGCCACGGAGCGTCATCTCGCGTCCTCGGCGGAGGTCGGCGTGGCCGGACCGGAGCGAACGCAGAACTTGTCGCTGACCCGGTCGCCCCCAGCAGTGCGCGTCGCGGGACCAGGGTGATCGATCGCCGGCGCGCCGCCGGATGTCACTACCCGCTTCACCGTCCACGCATTGCGGCGCCGACGGCGCGCGCTGCGTCGTTCGGTCATCTTCCAGGCGCATCGTCCCCCGGTGGCATGGGTGCGGCTCGAAGCTTGTCCAGTCATTCACGTCGTCCTTCCGAAGGTATCCGCTCCAGGCCTTTGATCACGGCTGCTGGGCGGAAGCGGGCGAGCCAGGTGATGGGGGTCAGCTCGCCCATGGCGACGAGATGGGTCTGTGGCGTAGCCATGTGGTCGTCTAGCTCGAGTGGGCCGATGTGTCGCTGGGCCACCGCGCGCGCGATCTGAGCCGTGTGCGGTAGGACCCCTAACGGGGTGTCGGCGAATTGCCAGCGCTGAAGGCGGTCTTCGCCGTGAATTACGTGCGCGACGAGCTGTTGGTCCTCGATCGCGTCGTGGATGTTCGCGGCGGTCGTGTGGAGTCTTCGCGCCGCTTCCGGGACGGAGAGGGTCTGAAGCACCTCACGGGCATGTAAGGCGACGCGTTGTGCGACCGGGTCGTGTGGTGCGGGCCGGGTGATGGCCGGGGGATCGAAGGTCAGCTCCTCGAGCGCGTCAAGGAGCGCTCCGTAAATCACGCTTGCTGGAAGGCGTCGACGTCGGACCAACGTTCGGATGCGTGCAAGCTGTGCGACCGCGAGGTCGGAATCGCTGTCGTCGCCGGTCAGCGGCGCGGCACTAGTCGTGACTTGCCGTTCCATTGCCCCCACCCCCAACCGAGCGATGCGACGACTTTCTGGACACATCCCGCGAGGGTGTCCAGGGCCGGGCGGCACGCCTTGAGATCATCGAGGGCGTCCACCCTGATCGTGCTGACGGCGTCGTGCAGCGTCGGCCACGCCGGGCCGAGGTAGCGACGGAACAGTGGGCCGTGCGCGGCGATGTCTTTCTCCGCCCCGCAGCAAATGATCCGGGCCCCGACCGTCACGAGGCCTTGCGCGGCGTGGTGGATCAGGTGTTCGGCGGAGAGCTGGTCGGCGTCGAGGAGGCCGTCGACGCCGGTCGCTCGGACCGTGTTCGCGAGCAGCTCATTCACGCGCCGCACGAAGTGCTCATTGACCGCTGGTCTCGGGGCGGGTAGATCGGCGACGGTGCACCAGGCGCGCCAGGCCACGGTGTTGAGGAAGCAGTTCCTCGCCGCGTGGGATGGAAACCACGCCCTGACATCGGCGTCGCTGGTCGGAATCGGGTCGATGTCAAGAGCGTGGCACGGCGTTGCGGACGCGACCAGGAGACGGACGCCGTCCTCTGCGCCTCGAAGGAACGGTGTGATGTTCGTCCACGCATCTGCCGCGGCTCCGTCGCCGTTCACCAGGGCCAACGGTCCGCGGTCGTCGGCCGCGAGGTCGGTGAGCCACTCCGGCGGGGCCAGACGCGGAACGATCCGTTCGGGGTCCGCGACGACCACGCGAGGTGGCGTGGAGAACTTGCCCGCCGCTAATACGCCAGCGATATACGAGCCGAGGACGGGAAAGTGCGAGGCCGCGCTGCCAGGTGGAGTCGGGCCGATCCTGGACACGACAGCGGGAGCGAATCCCGGAAGGACGGTCAGGTCCGGAAACGATTCGATACGTGTCAGATTCACCTTAACCACCTCTCTGCGGGCACGCAGAAACAGCGCCCCGTCGAGGGCGCGAGACCAGATCGCGTCGACGGCACCGAACCGTCGTCGTGTAGGGAAGTTACGCAGGCGTTCTGGTCGCGTCCAGCCGTAAACGTCGGCCGCCGTCCGCGATCTTGTACGCCGCGGAACAGTACGTTCTAGGCTGGTATATGTCACAACACCTGGTGAGAGCGGCACTGGAGCCGATGGGCGCGCTCGAAACGACGCTGGCGAACCTGTTTTCAAGCGGCTATAAGTTGGCGTCATTTGACCGCAGTGCTTATAGTTCTCGTCCATGTGGGACGACCTCGCCGAGGTGCTGCGTCTGATGCGCGCCGAGGCGATCCCGGTTGTGCCCCAGGATCCGATGCACTGGGATGTGCGGCGAAGGGGCGAGGGCGTGCTCTTCCGGATCCGCTTCTCGCAGCGCCCTCCATCGCCAGCGCGCGTCGACGCGGAAGTCGCTGCGCTTGCTCGCGCGCGCCCCGTTGTGTCCGCCGGCGGTGAGCTGCGCCAACCGGTGGGCGTGCTCTACGTGACCGCCCGGATCAGCAAGAGCCTTCGGGAGCGAGCCCGTTACGACTCCGCGGTGGCCGCGGTGGCCGTGGACCAGCGGGACTTGGTCGTCTTCAACAGGGACCACCAGAAAAAGCTGACTTCGCGTGGGCGGTTGCCGCGCGGCCGGTGGGCGTTGCAACGGGCGCTCCTGAGAACGGCGGAACCCCGCACTCCAACCACGCTCGCGAGGGAAGCCGGCGTCTCACAGCCCGCGGCCTGGCAGTACCTGGTTGAGCAGGGGCTCCCCGGCGTAGAGCGCGTTGGCCGCGGCTTCGTCGCAGGCGACCCCGAGCTTGTGTGGACGGAATGCCTGGCTCACCACGCTGCGCTTCTGCAACATGACACGAACGGCGGGGGTACGTACTGGCGGCCGCGTGCTGGGACGAGCCTGGGGCTTCTGGAGCAGGCGGCGATCGCGGCCACGGAACTGAGTCGGTACCGAGCCGGTGAGACCGTCGCGCTCCTCCTGCCAGAACGCTCCCTGGAACCGACACCACTCTCGCCCGCTTTGGTGTTGCTGGCCGCGGTGAACGCTCCACCCGGAAACAGTCAATTCGAACCCAGCGACGCCGCCGACGCCTCGCTGGAGATTCGAGTCGTCCAGGATCCGACGCTCGCGGCCACGGCGCGCTCATGGCGCCCCTCCGGAGCTGCTGGTTCCTTGACTGTCGACCCGATTGTCTTGGCCTGCGAACTGCAAGGGCGAGGAGAGTTCGCTCACGTGGCCATCCTGCGTCACGCGGCGATGTCGGCGTTCGGGGCTGGGTGAAGCAACGAAGCAGCGCTACCCTGATCAAGCCAGAACAGCACGCCAGAACGCGCGACGAGGCTCCCCGTCAGGTGAGCCGTCGCGACCGGCGAGCACGTCAACGAAGTCGTGCGTTGCTGGTGAACCGAACACGTCGGCTGCGCACCGAGAAGACCTAGCCCGTCTTCCCTTCGCCACTGACATTTTCGGAGCGGATGGGGATCCCTGCTGGTTATTTTGTCATGCCGTCCGAGGCCATGACAACCAGCTGGACGAGGAGCATCCGCTGTGAACTCGAACGAAGAACGCCTCCTGCGGCAGGTCGCGGCGACGTCCCGACACGTCGACGACGCGCACCGGGAGATTTTGGAACTGGAGGGCGCACGAGCGCGCGAAGCCCTTTACGCGCACGAGACCGGGGTACCCGTGCCAATGCTCGCCGAAGCGGTGGGCCAGTCGGCGGACGCGGTCGAGCGGTGGCTCGAAGCCGCCCGAGTGTCCCGAGACGCTGAGCGTTCGCCGAGAAACCACCTTCGCCATTAGCCCCACCGGATCCGCAGTCGTCTGTCACGGTTCGATAGGGCGGCGTCCCGTGAACGCATGCCATAGGTTGAACGATTCGACATCAGGGGCCCATAACGGTACCCCATACGGGTATATGTGGACGAGCCGGTGGGGGACGTCCCGCGGTCATTGCGACGCCGCGCGCCGTGCGACTCTGAGGCCATTCACGACCGAGGAGGCCCCTGATGATCGCTGCGCGCTGGGACGAGCCCGTGTTCCGTGAGTGGAATCCGTCAAGCTCACGGCTCGCCGAGCCTCAACCGCGGATGTTGTCGGACCTCTGGGACGCGCTCGAGGACCTGCGGGCTTCATCCCGGCTGCGACCGGGGCAGCGCGCGCGCCTGTCCCGTCCCGTGAGAGGGCCGCGGCGGATTGTGTTCCCGGAGCGACGTGAGGGAGACCGCGGAGCACGCATCCTCCTCACCGCTAATGGCCGCTCCGGCTACGAGCGCACACTTTCGTCGCTCACGCTGCGGGATCTTGTGCTCTGCCACCCCACCCGGGACTACTCCCGTCGCCCACGGCAGCTGAACAAGCCAATCGCGTTTTACAGCCGGACCGTCCGAGATCTGGTGATGTGTGAGTCGCAACTTGAGTCGAAGTTCGTGCTCATCGCGGACTGGCACCCAGGCGCTGTCCACGTCGCCGCGCAGCCCTTCACGCTTGAATTCCCGGCAGACTCGGCGGTTCGACTGCACACGCCGGACTTCGTTCTCATCGGAGCCGACGGTTCTGTTCTGGTCGTCGACGTGAAACGCCCTGACGACGCGGAGCGCCCCGAGACGATCGAGCGGCACGCGGCGGTGTCCCGATTGTTGGCTCAGGCAGGAATCCGCCACGTCGTCTGGACCGGCTCGGACCCCACGGCGTTGGAGAACCTCGCGAACTTTGCCGGCGCGTTCGTCCCCGACTCGCTGTTCACGCACACCGCCCCAACGTTGCTGGCCGCTCACCGTGATGGCATGACTGTCCGACAGCTCGCGAACGCGGCCGCCGAACAAGCGGTGCCAGCGAACGTCGCGATTGTCGCCGTCCGGCGGCTCCTGTGGGAACGCAGACTCGCGGTCGATATGACCGTGCCGTTCTCAACGCGGTCCATCGTCCACCGCACATAGGTCGAGCCCCGTTGGCTAAGTCGACGCATACGCTGAGGGTCGGAGCGAAACTGCGGTGGGACGGCGAGGATGTCGTCATCGCCCGGCTCGGAGCGACGGTGCTGCTCAAGACGCCGTTGGGTGAGCGACTCGGCGAAGTCCCGTTCGGAGAGGTCTCCGCCGCGGCACGAGGCGGCAGAGCCTCCCCCGACGCTCCGAAACTCCACGACGTCGAAGCGAGGCTCTCCAAGAGCGCACTCGACCGATTACATCGAGACCAGGACCTGCTGCGGGTGCTGAACACCGGATTGCACGCGGACGCGCCACCGCATGCGGTACCTCCGCCGTACCTTGATCCGGAACAGCGTCCCGTCGGACGGCGAGCGACGGCCGTCGCGGCAGAGATCGCCGCTCAGACGCAGACTGCCGGGCTGAGGAACGGCGGCCGGATCAAACACAAGAGCGCGATGCGGCGGCTCCAGCGGCTCCGGGAACGCTACGGGGACGGCAACGGCAGCGGACTCGTCGACAAGCGGCTGCTGCGTCCGTCGACTCACAGGACGCCGGAACCGGTGATCACTGAACTGTGCGCGTACATCGACAAGCACAATCTGAAGTCGTCGGTGAGCAACGCCGCCATCGTGCGGGGCTTCCTCGCGTTCTGCTTGCTCGAAAAGCTCGTCCTGCCGATGCCGCACTCGTCCACCCTCCGCAAGCGGGTCGCGGAGCTCCGGGCGGCGTTCCCCGACCTCGGCGCCAATGCGAAGAACCGGGTGTCAGCATCGAACGTCCCCGAGATCTCCGATGTGCAACGTCTGGCTACGCGCGTCGGCGAGCTGGTGCTCTTCGACACCACGAAATCCAATGTCTGGGTCACGGATCCGCGCACAAAACGGAAGGCTCGGCTCGACATCACGCTCGCCCTCGACCTCGCGACCCGCGCGATCGTCGGACTGGCGGTCACGGCCGACACACCACAGTTCGCCATCGGCCTCTGCGTCGCTGACGTCCTCCGACCCAAGACCGCTGAACTCGCGGAGACGTGGACGTCGCCCGGTGACTTCTCGCTCCAGCAGATCAGCGTTGGAAGCCCCCACGAGATCAGCCCGTTCTACTCGCAAGCCTTCCACCCTGAGGGAGCCGTCGCGGACAATGGACGGCCCTACGTCTCGATGTACACCACAGGCATCATGGCCGAGGCGGGCATCCATTACGAACCGCAACGTTCGTACACACCGACCGACAAGGCGCAGATCGAAAGGGTGTTCCGCACCATCAAGGACATGTTCGAGGCGCTTATGCCCGGCTTCACGGGAGGTTCGGTCTACGAGCAAGGGGAGGACCCTGCCGCGGACGCGCGGATGACGCCGCTGGAGTATGAGCGCCGACTCCGGCAATGCATCGACATTTACAACCACCGCACCCACACCGGTCTGGTCGTCCCAGGCGACCCCTTCGAACGCCTCAGCCCTTTCATGATGTGGGGGTTGCTGCTGTCGGAGCAGGGGTGGGTTCCGGATGTGTCGTGGGAGCACGAGTGGATCAAGTTGCTACCCTCCGAGGCTCGCACCATCCGCACCGGCAACCGGATCCGCGCCGCACGACTTGACTACAAGAGCCGCGACCTCAAGGCCCTGCGGGGAGACCCCGATGTCATGCGAACCGGAAAGCTGCGCATCCACTACGACCCGTACGACCTCCGATGGGCCTACTGCTTCGACTCGGCTGGCACGCTCCATATCCTTCACTGGCAGTACCTCACCCGACACACCGAACAATTCGGCATCATGCACACGAATTGGGTGGTCGAGCAGTACGCCGACAAGCGGCTCAGCAACAACGACATCGACCGTTTAATCGCCGAGGTCATGGCCGGCGCCCACGATGAACCCGGCCGACTGGAGCGGATGCGCCACGTCGACCTCATCGACGACCTCGTCGTGCTCCAGGCCGCGCGGCTCACCAGCCCGGAGGCTGGCGTTCCAGTACTCGAAGCACCAGAACGGGCCGCATCTTCCCGGCAGGCGCTGCCCGTCGCCCGGCCGTCAGAGACCATCGGCGGTTCGACGACGCGACCGTTCACGGGTTCTGACAGCTCAGGGGGGATGAACGCCGCAGACACGCCAACCACAGGAACGAAGTCGGGGCCCGCGCGCCGTGCTCTGCGAAGTTTCACGCTCCCCGGAGGCGCAGAGTGACCGCGTTGACGCCCAGTCCCTTGATCGAGTTCGACGAAGGTGCCATGGCGTTGCTCACACCACACGACCGCGGTTACGTCCGTAGAATCCTCGCCCTGGACGTCCCCGACCCGCGGCGACGTTCCCGTGAGGAGATCGACGCTCTGGCTCCACGTGACCGCGTCCGCTATGACCGCGCCCGCGCCCGGTTCCTCCGCTCGATGCCCGCCTTGATCACCTGCGCTGGCGAGCGCGTCCTCAGCACGCTCCGCGTCGCCGCGAAATCGTCGGTCGATCAGGAGGACCGCAATCAGGACACCCTGGTGCTCTCGGGCGAACCCGGTGTCGGCAAGACGACCCTGGCGAAGATGTTCGTCGCCGCTGAACTCTGCCGTCTCGCGATCAATCGCTCGATCGACATCGAGGACGGCGTCGCCAGCTCGCTCGAGCAGTTCCGGCCCGCGATCTTCATCCACCTTGAGGGCCCGATGACGGTCAACGAGCTGATCGACCTCGCGTGCACCGAGCTGGGCTGGATCGCCGACCGGAGGCCCCTGCGCGCTTTCAAGGAAGCCGCGACAAGATCCGGCCTCGAACTGATCGTCATCGACGAGATCCAGCACATCAACTTCTCTGGACGCACCGGACGGAACGTACACAACATCATCAGATGGATGAGCAACTTCGGCATCCGAGTGGTGCTCAGCGGCAACAACATCGACTGGGTGCTGCACAACAGCGGATCCGCGGAGCTGCAAGCCGGAGCCCGGAACTCTCGCGGGAGATGGATTCCCCTTGAGATCGACCGAATGGCCATCGACGACGAAGCCGGGCGAGAAGAATGGTTCGCCCTCCTCGATGGATTCGAAGCGCGGATCCGGCTCTCCGACGTCCCAACCGCGCCCGGTTGGCTCGCTGACGACCACGGTGTGTACCTGTGGGCGCGCACGAGCGGATACCTCAACGCCCTCGCCAGACTCGTCATCGATGCCACTGTCTGCGCGATGGACTCCGGAGCTGAAACGCTGACGCGAGAGGTGTTCGACCTGATACCGCTGCAGGAGGAGGTGGAAGCGGGGCGGGCCGGACGGATGGCCGTGTTCGAAGCAGGGGGATACTTCCCCGAAACTCCGAGATGAGCTACGGACTGACAGCCCCGACAAAGCTCGGACCCACCCTGCGCTTGCACCGCGGCGAGTGGCTGAACACAGCGATCACGCGGTGGAGCTGGGAAACGTTCGGCGCGTCCCGGTGGGCGCTGTTCCGAGCGTTCGGCCTCGAGACCGTGCCGCCCGCCCTCGTGCGGAGCCTTGCAGTCGGACTGCCCGCCGCAGTGCGCGACAACATCGCCGAAGCGACCGGTATCTCGCCGGCAGCCCTCGACGCTGCCACCATGCGCGCACTCGACGGGCAACTCGTCAACCTCACCGATCAAACGGCCTCCGGCACAACCAGCATCTCCACCCGCGGTCCGTGGTCTTGGCGCGCAGGAACCCGCTACTGCCCCGACTGCCTCATCGAGCGCCCCGGCGTGTTCAACCTCGCCTGGCGCAGCCCGTGGACCTTCTTCTGCCTGATCCACGAGCGCGTACTCCTCGACAGCTGCCCGCAGTGCACGCGACCGCTCACCGAAACACGCGACCGAACCCAACGGCTCTTCGATCCCTCGACCTGCCAAACGCCCCTCCGTGATCGAGACGGCAAACCCAGCCGAGACGTGTGCGGTGGTCGGCTCTCAGACACATGGGACCAGACCCTGCTCCCGACCACCGCGTGGCCCGCGATCGCGCAAGCATCGATCATCCTCTCCACTCGCGACGGGTCGGCCTGGGATCTGATCCGGTCGCTCCAAGCAGCAGCCGTCGCCCTCCGTGCCGCTCAGCTGCCCGAACTCGTCGCCGACCTCGCCGGCGTGCCACGGGATCTCCTCAGCGGCATGCTTGACAGCGAGGCCCACGCCGGCGCGACACCCCCACCGAACGCCGTTGCCATGGCGGCTCTTACCGGCGCCGCGTTCCATCTGACACAGATGCCACCCGAGGCCGCCGCCCCGATCATCCGCACGGTGACGTTCAGCCGCGCGCCTTCTCACGTCCCCCGCGGCGCCGGACACGGCCCCGGAAGCGTGCGGGAGCTGCTCGCGCGCTGGCCCGGCGCGCCACCGACGCTTCGCCGTCACGTGCTCCGAGCGCTCGACCAGGACTTCGGTGTCGGCCAGCGGGTTCTCCACGACACCACCGCCCTCGCTACGACCGTGCCCGGACCGTACATCGCTGCACGAAGGCTCAGCGGAGTCCCGGATCTGTGCTGGCCAGAGATCGCGGAACGGCTCGACGTCGGCGGCGCGGTGACCGGGCCGGCTCTTCAGCGCGGGTTGAGTGTCGCGATCCGGTTAACCGGCTCCGGGAGCGCTGCCGAAGTCGCCAACGACACCGCTCTCAAACGAGCGTTGCGCCCGACCATGCTCGGGACACCGCGACAGACCGACGCGCTGCTACAAGCTGTCGGCATAGTCTCCCGGCAGCTTGACGATGAAGGGTGCCCCGTCGATTACCGTCGACGCGTCCAGTTGCCCTTCGAGGGCCTCCTCCCGATGAGCGATTGGGTAGCGATCGCGAACGCATCTGGTGTGCGGATCGGTGGAGCACGCCGCCTCATCCACGCGCGCCGGTACGCTTTCCAGCGCCTCACCGGCACCACGCTCGACAACGCGCCGACGGCCTTGGCGAGCCCGCGGAATCGAGCCGATGGCCATGAGTATGCGTCCTTCCGGCTCCGCATCACCGAAGAGCTGCAACAGCATCTGGACCTCTATCTGCGGTCCTTTCTCCTCGGCCATGGCGTGAACGAGCCCGTGGTGTGGTCGCCGACTCCGCCCCGGGTGCCGGAGGGACTCTTCGTCAGGCCGCCAACGGCGGCGCGAGTAGCCGCAGCCCTGTCGTCTGCAGTGGACGGGAAAGCGGGCCTCGCACGTCACGCCGGTGTGTCGCCTCGCCAGCTTGAATGGGCGGTCGAGTCGCGGCCCCCAAGAAACACCGAGCGAACGGGGAAGAGTCGCTCGCAACCTCGCTAGTCAGCGTCCGACTGGGCGCCCCACGTCTCGACAAATGGAAGACGCATTTGGTGCTGATCACCGGCGTCAAGGTCGCGGCAGGTTAGCAGCGACCATCAGCATCGACCAACGACGCCCATCTGAGAACGGCGCGCGTCGGGATCGATCTCGAACGCGCGGGAGAGCACGCGGTCCGGCTTCGCCAATGTCCCCACCAGCGTAAGGACGACCGCGCCGGTCCTGTCAAGGTTGGCCCGCCCCGAGCTGCGCCCGAGACCTCGTGGACCCCGCCGTGACCCCCATACCTGCTGCGTGACATCGCACGGCGGAACCAACTGCCCGGTCGCCGAGGTCGCCCTCGCGGTCCTGGCCGGACGGATCTCACCCGCGGGGAGCCACGCGGCAGGAACGGGCCGCCCTGAGCAGCCTTAGGTGCAGGGATGGACGCCTTGGCCTACCGGGCCTGAGTCGCTGCAGCCGCTGTAGCGATTGTTGACGATGTGTGCCCCGCTCGACGTGCTCGTGAGCGGGTTAATTGCTTCCCGGCGCAAATCCAGCAGAATCGATAGCCCGGGGTGCGTCGTCGCCGGGGGCATCAGCCCAGTTTTGTCCCTAGGACCATGAAGCCGATCAGAAATAGCCACAGTGCGGCCGCGAGTGCGAACCACTTGCCACAGAGATCGATGGAATCCGTCAGAGCACTCGTGCGCATCATGTGCGCGACCACCCGGGCTACGGCGCCGAGTAATGTGAGCGCACCTGCAGCGAGGATGAAGGTCGCGACCCCGGTTTTTGGCGAGCCTCCGACACCGAATGACACGTTTCCCGCGTGTACTGCGCCGATGAGCATGATGATTGACGACAACAGTATTGCAATACTCACCCAGGGCGCCCTGGAGGCCCAGAACGGCGCCTCTGCGGCCGCGTGATCAACATCTGACTCGGGGCATCTTGGTTTCGGTGAGGAAATCTCGCTCATCCCGTAAGCTTGCCACATTGTTGGCGCGAGAAGGCTGCCTGCACGTCCCTACCGAGCGATGACTGTCGGAGAGACTCCCAGGGGGGCGGGCGGCCAGCTTCCCGCGGCGCAAGCGTCGACTCGGGCCGGACTGCACCGGGCACGCAGTTCGGTGGCAGCATTAGAGAGGTGTCAGATGTCTGACGGTTGGCGGAGCACGACCATCAGGCGCTGCCGATCACTCGTTCTCGGTGACGCCGTCGCTGGGCCAGATTCCGCTGATGAACCACATCACGTAACAGGCGTGCCAGTGCGCGGCCCATGCCACGACGGTGGCCGACGTGTCCCTGGCGGGGTCCCAGTCGGACGGCTCCGCCACGCAGAGGGTTCCGCTGTCGAACAGGTGCGGAGAGCGCATGAACCTCCCACCTCGGCTCGCGCCACGGCGGGAGGGCTTGATGGGGATGATGCGCGGGAGACCATGGTCGAAGCGGTGCTCGATCCGGATCTCGAACAAGCCATAGCCGGTGTCGATCGTGCCTTCCCACACTGGCGGTCGATCGGCTTCAGTTGCGATGCGGAAGCTCGGAAATGCCGATGCCATAGCTTCGACGTCCCGGGCGAGTTCTCCCCCGTTAGTCCACCAGTCCCGAGTGCTGGGATGCTCGAGGACGTCTGCACCGCCGTGGAACGAGTGCTTCGTGATAGAGGATCCGGCGTCACCCGGATCGGTGAACACCACTCGTCCCGACGGTGACACCCAACGAGGAGAGTCGTAGCCGAGTGCATGAAGGGCTTGAAGCAGGGTCATCGTCGATCCGATCTCTCGTACGGTCAGCGGCCGGCGTCGCTTAAAACGGCGCGGATGTCTTCGGCAAACCCCGGAAGCGCCGGAACCAGCCGCCGCCAGGCGAAGTCGTGGAAGTGGTAGTACTTCGTCTCACCGTGACGGGTGTAGTACTTCGGGGACTCAGCGTGATGCTCGACAGCGTCACCAAGCGAGCGGGCGAACCGGTCGCCGACTACGACTTCCCAAGCGAGCGCGTACTTCTCACACTTCGAGGCAAAGTTCGCGGAGAACCCGACTGGGTTCACTTCGCTAGCGTGGACGGTCCCACTCCGGATGAACGCGACGGTGCCGAAGTCCGCGCCGGCACGGACCCGCACTCGCTCGATGCCGCGCAGTTCCAACCACGGATTCAGATTCTCACGAACCTCGCTCAACGCTCGCGCGCAAGCTGTCGCAGCGGTGAGGACCGCGATCTGCTCACTGATGAACGGATCGATGCCGAACATCGCGTACAGGCCATCTCCTCGCAGGCCGACTACCCACCCGCCCATTTCCTCGACGATCATCGCGACCCCCGACAGGACCGCGTCCGCGAGATTGGCGACTTCAGCCGGTTCGTCCCAGAACGACCGGGCCGTGAACTCGCGGAGGTCTATGAAGACACTCGCCACATCGTGGCTGGCCTGCTCACCCAGGCGGAGGTGTTGCAGCGACGGCGGCAGAGAAGTCTGAGCCTCGTTCTCGGCGAACGACTCCGACGCTGACGCGCGGAGAGTCTTCCGACCGTCATAGGCACTGAGTACTCGCTCGGTGAACGCGGACTTCGCTGCTGGCATCGGGATCCCCCTTCGTCCCGATCATCATGACCTGAACCACCGACAGGTCAAGCGTACCCCGACATGTCGGCGTAAGTGGGGACGTACGGGGTGCGCTGTCGGCAAGCCGGGAGGGGCGGCTCAAGCACTACTTGCGCGCGGTAGCCCTAATTGGGCGGGACGGTCGAAGCGAGCGCCACGAGTACGCCAGCTCCGATCACTGTGAGGATGAACCATCGCAGTGCAAGTGCGAACGCCTCGTACTTGGCCTTCGCGATCAGGGCCAATGCGTGGACCTGATTCCACGCCTGCTTCGCCGACGCCTTCTGAAACTCAGAGTCATCGACCACAAAGCTGCTCGCCACGCTCGGCCAGGCAAACGGGTTGCGGCCGCCCGACACGTTGGTGCGAGGGATGAGGGTTCGTACTGCACACCACACCGTGCCCACGGCGCCAACGACGAACACCGACACAGCGATGACGGCCGCGATCGACAACACCTGGTTTGATCCCGCGATCAGCGCCCAAGTCGGCGCGGCACGGCTCGCAGTTACCGTCGCGGTCGCACCAAGGCCCGCGGCGAGGATCGTGGCCTTGGTGTCTGCGTTCTTGATCCACGCGCCGGTCTCGCTGACGGCAAGCTTGGCGTACTCGAACGCCTGCTTCTCGTCCGCTGACTCAACCGGTTGGCGCTTGAACATGCAGGCAGTCTACGACGGTCGCACTGCGCGCCGCCGGTTGCGCGAGCGCCGCCGCCGTTCGCTGTGGGCATGAGCCGGGCCATATTTAGTCGACTCGCTCGGACCGTTTTGTCGGCTCCTACCACTACTATCAAGATACGTCCAGCAGCCCCAGCCCGAGAGGAGGCATCATGGTCCAGTCTGCAGATGAGCTGTCGTACACCGGCATCCGGCAGTACGCGGAGCGTATCGCGCAAGTACACAACGTCGTCAACGAGGATGGATCCACTGATGTCCTCAGGCTTGTAGGCGAACTTGGTGGCCGCGTTACCTACAACGAAGACGACCGCGAGGGCCTAATCGTGACCGGGCCGGGAAACTTCGAAATTCGATTGTCGCCGTTCACATCGTCGTGGCGGGATAAATTCACTATGGCGCACGAGTTAGGGCACTACTTTCTTCACTACCGGTTGCCGGGTCTTGACGCGGAAGAGCGGTTTGCTCGCGGTGCCCGGAATCATAGAGAGACCCAGGCGAACGTGTTTGCGGCGTCGCTGCTCATGCCTAGAGACACATTTGTCGAGGCGTGGACCGAACTCGGCGGAAGCGAGCGTCGACTCGCAGATCGTTTCGGCGTTTCCCCGGCGGCCGCTCGCGTGCAGGCCGAGGTTCTTCGACTGCAGTGAGAAGGCCCACGTGGGACCAGGGCGACCTATCCCTTCTGTTCGTCTCCTGTGACCTTGTTGGGTCTACCGCGTTCAAGCAGCGGGAGGACCGAGAAGGCGGGTGGGGTCGCCAGTTTCTCGAATTCTATCGAGAGCTTCCCCGCCTCGTAGGCGCCGTGTCAGAAGAAGGCAGCCTACCCGATCCGGAGTTCCAGCTCTGGAAGGTTGTCGGGGACGAAATGATTTTTACCAGCGTGGTGCGCGACGAGAAGGCAGTTGCAGACGCTGTTGCAGTCTGGCTCGAAGCCATGGAGCGGTACGAGAAAGCGACGTCGAAGACTGACCGCATGCAGACCCACGGAGGCGCTTTCATTGGCACATTCCCTGGGCCTGATTCGCACGTATTCATCGAATTGGATCCCTCAGCAAGCACCTCACAGTCCCAAGCCAGTACGGTGGCGCTAAATGAAGCAGCGCGTGACAACTACAACCCAAATACGCATCTGTTCGACTACTTGGGCCCTTCGGTGGACACCGGTTTCCGGGTGCTCTCGGAGTCAACCGCGCGACACTTCACGGTCAGCGTTGAGGTTGCTTGGGCAATCGCCGAGCACCAGAAACTGACAGGTGACACGGAGACGCTCCCGATGAGCTTGCTCGGACGGAAAGTGCTGAAGGGCGTCTGGGACGGTCGTCCCTACCCGTTGTTGGCCATTGATCGAGAGTATGTCGACAAGGTCCACGCAGCTGAACGCGCTCTCCTACCCGGATCAGGTGGGCCCAGTGAAGTCGCTGCGTTGTGCGAAGCGTGCAGTGCGACGCCTGGCTGGCCGTCTGCGCTGTACCTGCCAGGGTCAGAAAACCCTGCGTTCACGAGGCGGCCAGAAGACATTCTGAAGAGCCAGATGGAGAACGACACCACAGGCGCGGAAACGCCGCCGCCCCCTGCGGGCCAAGGCTCGGCCGTCGACGACGATCTACCAACCGACTGATCGGCGCGACGAACACTGGCGAGATGGTGTGCCACCGGTCGGCAGCGGGACCGGTGGCTATAAAACCCTGCCCTGGGACGCCGTCGGTCCCCGTGACGGTGCCGTTCGTGGCGGAGCGACACTTTGCGCACGCAACTGCGGCGACAGATTAGATGCGCAGCCGCGTAACCGAGCCTCTCTACGGCGACACTTTGCGCCTGCGTGCACAGCGTGGGCGCGCGACGCCTCGCCGACGTCGCGTCGACTAGCGGACGATCGTGAGGGCCCCGTCGTCCTCGCGGATGCGGCCGTCCTTCGGGACCCACACGCGCAGGCCGTCGAGCCTGCCCGTGGTGAAGGACGAGGCGTCGTCGTGCAGCAGGTTGGTCACGGCCTCCGGTGCGGGGAGCCGCTGGTCGCGTCCGACGACGATGGCGACGTAGGGGCCACGGTCGAGTCGGTTGGTGCCGTGGTCGCCGACGTACGGCAGGAAGAGCGTGGGAGTCGCCGACACGAACAGGATCCGACCCTCGGGTACATCGTGGTCCTCGAGGTACCCGGGCAACAGCGCGATCCCGGTCGGGTGCGCCCGCGCGACGGCCTGGCTCACCCGGAACGAGGGGACGACGAGCGTCGCGACGAGGACCAGCACGACCGGGACGGTCAGGGCCCTCGGGGGGACGGTGGCGAGTCGCGCGAAGCCGATGGCGGCGAGGACCAGCAGGAACGGCATCCACGCGGTGTAGTAGGTCGGCAGCGCGATCTTGGCCACGACGACGTAGAACCCGACGAGCAGCACCAGGGATGCGCCGACGTACGCGACCAGGCGGTCCGCCCGCACCACCAGGGCAGCGAGCACACCGATCGCGAGGACGACGAGCATCCCCTTGCCCGTGCCGTCGAGCAGGAACCGGAAGCTCGCCCACCACGGTGCGAACGTGTAGATCTGCCCGTCGATCGTGATCGGGTGCCCGTTGGTGTTCTGCCCCTCCTGGAACGCGACCATGTACTGGATCGCGGAACGGATGCCCATCGGGGCGTACAGGGCGACGAACGTCACCGTGAAGGCGGCGACCCAGAGCACGCCGCCGACGAGGCCCTTCCGCCAGGCCTTGAACACGACCGGGAGCAGCAGGAACGCCGGGAGCAGCACGATGGTCGACAGCTTGGACGTGACCGAGGCAGCCATGAGCACGCCGGACACGGGAGCGAGCCACCAGGCCCGTTCGCTGCGGATCCACCACCACGCGGCGACGATCGCGAACACGGCGAAGGCCGTCATCACCGGGTCGAGCAGGGCGAGCCGGTCGACCCGGGCACCCGCACCACCACGCGGGGTCAGCCACCACAGCGACGCCGCCAGCAGGGCACCCCAGTACCCGATCTCGCGACGCAGCCACAGGTACAGGACCACGCCGACCGCGAAGGTGAGCACGCCGACGAGGATCCGCGGCCCGATCGGACCCTGCCCGGTGAGGAGCTGCACGAGCCCGAACAGGTACTTGGCCGTCGGCGGGTGTTCGCGGTTCGCGGTGAAGTCGCCGTGGACGTACTGCCACCCGCTCTGCAGGTAGATGTTCTCGTCACCGGTGATGTTCGAGCCGGCCAGGTTCCAGAAGCACTGGTAGAGCGCGGCGATCACGACGAGGGAGGCGATCGTCAGGCGGAGGCGGAGGTCGCCGGCGAACCCGGATACTCGTGATGGCACCAGACGAACCTACTGGCCCCCCGACCGTCTTCGGTATCGACGTGTTAGGTTGTGCACAACCTAATGGAGCGCAACGTGAAACTCACCAGCTGGATCGGCCTCATCACCGGCGGCCTGCTCGCCGGGCACGGCATCGCCACGGTCCGCCGCACCCCGCTGCGCGCTCGAGCCCGGCAGATGCAGCGACGTGGATTCGAGCCGGGCGTCCCACACGCGCTCGGCATCCCTGGCCTGGAAGTCCTGTCCGGGCTCGGACTCGCCACCGCGGGGGTTCGCCGTGCATCCGTGAACGACCTGGTCGGCACCGGCTCCGCCATCGCGGTGACAGCCCTCGGCGGGACCCGGCTCGTGATCGACCGCGAAGACGGCTCGGTGACGAGCGCGACCGGTGGTGCTGCCGCACTCACACTCGCCGGCGTGCTGCGGCTGCTCACCTCGACCCGCGGCCGTCCGGTCGCGCGGATCCTCACGCTCGGTTCCGCCGCTGCCGCGATCACGTTCGAGGCCGCACGCCGACGCCGCGTCCTCCGCAGCCGCTGACCTCGCCCCCCACTCCACCGAACCCCACCACGACCGTGAAAGGCACCACCCCGATGGCAACCCGCACCCCCGCAGTCCGCTCCACCCGCCCCCGGACCATCGTCCGCATCCTGTTCGGTGCGATGCTCACCTGGGCCGGCATCAGTCACCTGACGGTGGCCCGCGAGGAGTTCCAGGCGCAGGTGCCGAAGTTCGTGCCGCTGCCGACCGACGTCACGGTGATCGCCTCCGGCGTGGTGGAGATCTCCCTCGGGGCTGCGCTGATGCTCCTGGCTCGGCGTCAGGTGACGGTCGGGTGGGTCGTCGCGGTGTTCTTCCTCGCGGTCTTCCCCGGCAACATCGCGCAGTGGATGCACCACCGCGACGGGTTCGGCCTGGACACCGACACCAAGCGCTTCGTCCGCCTGCTGTTCCAGCCCGTGCTCATCGCTGTCTCGCTGTGGGCGACGAACGCGCTGCGCAAGCGCCGCTGAACCGGCCCGCGCGAGCGCCACTGACCGACGCTGCACCCGCGCGACCGTGACCATGGGGCAGAATCGGCCCCATGAGCGGGGACGACATGGACCAGCCGCGCGTGGTCGCGGTGAGCAAGGACGGCGAGCACCGGTTCAGCAAGCCGTTGGTCGACGCGGTGACGCTCGTGGCGGGGTGGGGCATCGAGGGGGATGCCCACGCCGGCACGACCGTGCAGCACCGCTCCCGGGTCGCTCGTGACCCCTCCCAGCCGAACCTGCGCCAGGTCCACCTGCTGCACGCCGAGCTGTTCGACGAGGTCGCCGAAGCCGGGTTCAGCGTCGAACCGGGACAGATGGGCGAGAACGTCACGACCAGTGGCATCGACCTGCTCGGGCTGCCCGAGGGAGCAGTGCTGCACCTCGGCGACGACGCCTCCGTGCAGGTCACGGGCCTGCGGAACCCGTGCCAGCAGATCAACGGCTTCGAGCCGGGGCTGCTCCGTGCCGTGTTGGGGCGCGCCGAGGACGGCACGGTCGAGCGCAAGGGCGGGGTGATGAGCGTCGTGCTCACCGGTGGCACGGTTCGGCCGGGCGATCGCATCCGGGTCGAGCTCCCCGACGGCGAACGACGACCCCTCCAGCCAGTCTGATGACCGAGCGCGTGCGACGCGTCCTGGTACTCGGCGGAACCGGTTGGCTCGGACGGACGATCGTCGACGAGCTGTTGGCCGAGGGCGCCGACGTCACCTGCCTCGCCCGGGGCAGCACCGGCAGCGTTCCGGAGGGAGCGCGCTTCGTCCAGGCGGATCGAGCCCTGGCCGGCGCGTACGAACAGGCCAGCGGGAACTGGGACGAGGTCATCGAGCTCGCCAGCGCCCCCGAACTCGTCGCCCCGGCGCTCGACGCCCTCGCCGACCGGGCCGCGCACTGGACCCTGGTGTCCACGGTCTCGGTGTACGCGGACAACGACGAACCGGGCGCCGACGAGTCCGCTCGGCTGGTGGAGCCGAAGGACCCGTCCGAGTACGCCGACGCGAAGGTCCTCGCCGAGCGCATGACGCGGCTCCGGCTCGGGTCACGGCTGCTCATCGCACGCCCGGGGCTGATCGTCGGCCCTGGCGACCCGAGTGACCGGTTCGGGTACTGGCCGGCACGCTTCGACCGCGGTGGGCCGGTGCTGGTGCCGACGACGGCGGAGCGGTTCGTCCAGGTGATCGACGTTGCGGACCTCGCCGCTTGGATCGTCCGTGCCGGGCGCGAGGGGTTCGTCGGCACGGTCAACGCCGTGGGCGCTCCGGTGCCGATGCAGGAGTTCTTCCGCTGCGTGGCCGAGGTCACCGGCTTCGACGACGAGCTGGTCACGGTCGACGACGACGTCCTGCTTGCACACGACGTGGCCTACTGGGCCGGACCGCGATCACTCCCCCTGTGGATCCCGGTGTCGGAGGGCGGGTTCGCACAGCGCTCCACCGTGGCGTTCAGGGACGCCGGCGGAGGGACCCGACCCCTCCGGGACACCGTGGTGCGGGTGCTCGAGCACGAGCGTGCCCGCGGGACGGATCGGGAACGCCGTGCCGGCCTCACGTCGACAGAGGAACGGGCGATCCACACCAGGTAGATGCGCGGTCCCCACGAGCGAGATCAGGACGCGGCGGCAGCCTGTTCGTACAGACTCGTCGCCAGGTCGTTGAGCACCTCGTGCAGTTCGCCCTTGTGCGCCCCGTCGACGGTCCGGAGCATCGCTGCGTACCGCTCCTGGTAGTCCGACACGACGACATGGCCCGGGGGCAGCAACCGCAGCAGTGAGCCTCGGCGATCGGCCGGGTTCGGTGCGCGCTCGAGTAGGCCGGCGGTGCTCATCCGGTCGATCATGTTCGTCACCGCGCCCGAGGTGAGCCCCAGGTACCCGGCGACCTCGGTCGGCGTGGAGTACCCGGTGTCACTGATGAGCACGAGCGCTCGCAACGCGTTCTCGTGGACGCCCGCACGGGCGCTGAGCTGACTCACCAGGCTCGCGTTCGCACGCACGACGGCGGTGAACGCGGCCATGAGATCGGCGGCGTCGTCGTCGTTCGGTGCTGCTGCCACGAGGGCCCTCTTCCGTGTCGGGTACCGGGGGGACAAGAGGCGTCCCCCGCACTGGGGTGAGTATACGAGTGGTCAACTTGGTGAATCACTGACTATCTTAACCATTGAAGCAAAACAGCCCGAATGCCTTGCTTCCCCCGACTTCCTGCAACCACCACCGAACGAAGAGGTACCCCGTGTCCACCAAGCTCCGCACCTCCGCACTGAAGCGGATCCGCTTCGCCCCCGTGGCGCTCCTCGCGGGTATCTTCGCCGCCGTCCTGCTCTCCCTCTCGCTCACCGGCACCCTCTCCGGGTTCGCCGCGAGCATCACCAACAGCAGCAACACTGCTGGCAGCGGCACGCTGATCATGCAGGAGCAGAACGCCGGCGCGACCGTCACCTGCCTCAGCACCGACGGCGGCTCGGTCTCGACGAACTCCGCGACCTGCTCGACGATCAACAAGTTCGGCGGCAGCACGACGATGACCCCGGGCAACACGGTCAACACCGCGATCTCGATCAAGAACACCGGCACCGCGAACGCCAGCACCTTCACGCTGAACCCGGGCGCCACCTGCACCCAGTCGGCCAACGGTTCGGCCAACGGCACCGCGACCGACCTCTGCGCCAAGATGAACCTCGTCGTCACCTCCGGTTCGACCACGGTGTTCAGCGGCACCCTCGCCAGCTTCAAGGGTGCGGCGGCGTCGGCCTTCACGATGCCGCAGGCCCCGGCCGCCGGTGCGAGCGTCCCGTTCAACTTCGCGGTGACCCTGGACTCCTCGGCCGGCAACACCTACCAGGGCCTCGCCGCCTCGGTCCCGATGACCTGGACCTTCACGGCCTGATCCAGCCTGATCCGGCCTGATCCGCCCCCCATCACCCCTCCCCCAGACCGGCGACGCTCGGCCGACCCCCCTCCGGCCGAGCGTCGCCACCCCAGCAAGACCACACGACCAGCACGACCAGCACGACCAGCCCCACCACCGCCCCACCCCGACCTCCCGGAGCAGCGCCCATGAGCCAGACCGCAGCGATCCCGCTCAGCGGCATGCTCGACCGCCCGGTCCTCCGCGGCCGTCAGGTCACCCGCTCCGAGACGGTCCTCGCCTGGTCGGTCGCCGCGATCGCCGCACTGCTCCTCACCGCCGCCGTCCTGTTCCTCTCCGCCGGCGGCCGCTGGTTCGTCGTCGAGACCCCCTCGATGGGCGAAGCCGCCCCCGTCGGCACCCTCGTGCTCGACCTGCCGGTGGACGTCGCCACGCTCAGCGTCGGCGACATCGTCTCGTTCGAGACCTCCGCCAACCCGGACGTCGTCTACACCCACCGCATCGTCTCGATCGACGCGGACGGCGGCATCCACACCCGCGGTGACGTCAACGGCGCGACCGACCCGTGGACGCTCACCCAGGCAGACGTGATCGGCACCCCCGCGCTCCTTGTCCCCCGCATCGGCTGGCTGCTCCGCGCCGCCCCGGTCCTGCTCATCGGCACGCTGATCATCCTGACCCTGACCAGCGCGTTCACCGACCGGGTGACCCGCACGTGCCTGCGGATCGCGGGCAGCGCCCTCACCGTCTCCTACGCGGCGTTCGTGTTCAAGCCGTTCGTCAACGTGACGACGATCACGAACACCTCGAGCCCGACCGGCGTCGAGGCCACCGTGATCTCGTCGGGGATCTTCCCGGTCCGCGTCGATGCCCACGGCGGCAACAGCGTCCACCTGGTCGACGGCGAGATGGGCAAGGTCGTCATCCACGAGCTGACGAAGAACGGGCACTACCAGCTCATGTCGAACATCGACCTCGACCCCCTGGGTTGGGTCGCCCTGTTCGCCGTCTGCCTCGTGCCACTCGTGGCGTGCCTGGCAGTCGGCCGCGTCGAGGCGGTGCGTCCCTCGTGATCCTCCGTCGCCTGCGCGATGGTCGCGTCGTCGCCGTCCTGCTCGTGGTCGCGCTGGCCGTCGTCGTCCTGCTGAACCAGTTCGCCCCGACCCGCTCGGCGTACACCGCCCGCGTGACCAACAGCGCGAACACGGCGGCGACCGCCCCGTACTTCACGTGCACGGGTGCCGTCGGCGCGGACACCGCGAACGCCCTGTTCGCCTACCGCCTGACCGAGGCCTCGGGTTCGCGGACGGCCACCGACTGGTCGGGTCGCGGCGCGAACGGCACCTACCAGGGCACCATGACCGCGACCACGCCGAGCCCGAACGCCTGCCCCCGCGACAGCGGGAGCGCGTACGCGCTCAACGGCTCGACGAGCTACGTCTCCACCCCGCGCTCCTCCGCCAACCCCACGACCTTCAGCGAGGAGGTCTGGTTCCGCACCACGGTCGCCGGCGGCATGCTCATCGGCTTCGGCAGCAGCCAGACCGGAGCGTCGAGCCAGCACGACCGGAAGCTCTACCTGACCACCAGCGGGCAGCTCGCGTTCGGCACGTACAACGGCGCCACGCAGGTCCTCACCTCGCCGAAGGCCTACACCGACGGCGCCTGGCACCACACGGTGGCGACGATGTCGCCCACCAACGGCATGCGCCTGTACGTCGACGGCACGCTCGTGACGGCGAACGCGGCCTTCAAGAGCCCCGAGAACTTCACCGGGTACTTCCGCGTCGGCTACGACGTCGTCAGCGGGTGGCCGGGTGCCACGAACAACCCGTACTTCACCGGGTCGATGCGGTACGCCGCCGTCTACGGCACCGAACTGACGGCCAGCCAGGTGGCCGCGCACGCGGCCGCCGGTTCCTGACGCACTGACTGCCGGCCTGGAGGCGCACCGCGGCCCCGCCACGGGCCTCCAGTCCGTCTCCTGGTCGCGTCGAGAACGTGGGCCGGGTTGGCGGGCCGGGCCCACCAACCCGCGGATTCGGGGCGACGAATCCCGCTGATCAGGCCTTTTCGTGCCCGGGACCGTGCCAGGATCGTCAGGTCCTGAGACGTCGGAGTCTCCATCCGACCGTCTCGAAAGGCGCCACCCCCATGTCGTTCTGGGCCCTCTTCCTCATCGCGCTCGGCGTCTCCGCGGACGCCTTCGCCGTCGCCCTCGGCAAGGGCCTGCACATGAAGCGCGTCGACGTGCGGCACGCGATCGTGATCGCGCTGACGTTCGGGGTGTTCCAGGCGGTGATGCCGTTGCTCGGCTGGCTGCTCGGGTCGGCGTTCGCGCAGTACATCGCGGCCTTCGACCACTGGGTCGCGTTCGGGCTGCTCGCGCTGATCGGCGGGAAGATGCTGTGGGAGGCGTTCTCGAAGCACGAGGACACCGAGCAGGACACCGATCGGCTGCCGGTCCGCGAGCTCCTCGTACTGGCGGTCGCGACCAGCATCGACGCCCTGGCGGTGGGCGTCACCCTGGCGTTCCTGCCCGTCTCGATCGGCGGCGCGGTGCTGCTCATCGGGATCACCACCGCGGTGCTGTCGTTCGTCGGGGTCCTGGTCGGTCGCCGTGTCGGTGCCCGATTCGGCAAGCCGGCGGAGATCGCGGGTGGTGTCGTCCTGATCCTGATCGGTCTGAACATCGTGCTGGAGCACACCGGCGTCCTCGGCTGAGGCCACGGTCCGGAACCAGCCCCAGACAGACCGGAGGCCCGTGGCGAGCTGCCACGGGCCTCCGGTCTGGTGCTGGTGGGTGTCAGTAGCTGCCCATGCTGCCCGCCGGAGCGTTCGCGACGACAACGATCAGGAAGATGACCCAGATGATGCCGAGCACGAGCGACAGGGCGCTGATGATGATGCCGGCGAGGGCCAGACCGCGGCCGCGCTCCCCGGTCTTCTTGATCTGCGAGAGCGCGATGATCGACACCACGAGGCCTGCGATGTTCACCACGAAGGCCAGGACGAACCCGACGATCGCCATGACGTTGAAGCGGTCGGACGACGGCTGCATCGGAGCGCCGTAGGGCTGCCCGCCGGCGGCGTAGGGGTTCGGGTTCTGCTGGTTGTACTGGGGCGTGCCGTCACTCATGGCGCCGCGTCCTCTCTGATCAGGGGGATGTCTACACAGGAAACGTACAGGACCAGCGGGCCGCACGGGGCGGTGGGATCAGGCAGGACGGCACCCGTCAGATGTCGAGCACCCCGTCCACCGCGTCCGACCGGTCAGCGATGTGGCCGGTGGCGATCTCCTCCTCCAGGTGCACCGTGACGTAGGTCCAGTCCTCCACGTGCCCGGCGTCGTCGAACACCCGGTAGCGCCGACGGAGCCGCAGGTACGGCACGGCGCGGTGCTCGAACGACACCACGAGCTCGGTCGCCGGCCACTCGCCCTCGACGGTGACCTCGACGGCTCGGTAGTCGCTCGCCGACCGCCGGGGTTCGGGGTGGTCGCGGGTCCACAGGATGCCGGGCTGGTCGAGCGCCTCGAACACGCCCACGAGGTCCGCGACCGCGCGCTCCCGTGCGGCAGCGTCCAGGTCGTGCAGCGGCCAGTGCGCGCCCTCGACGTCGGTCAGGTCGAACTGCTCCGTCCACGGAGCGCGGGCTGCTTCCAGACGCTCCTGTTCGTCCTCCCACGACGTCTCGTCCTCGTCGCTCGCGGCACGGGACGGCAGGTCATCGGTGGTGACGACGCTGGGCAGGCCGACAGCGACGTCGAGGTCGACCTCCCGAGCGTCGTAGTGGTAGGTCAATCCGCCCGTCGGATCGGGCGTGCGCCGGGGTCCGGTGGGCATGTACCGGATGGTGAGGACCGAGCCGGTACGGCGGACGTCCTCGACCAGGTGGTCGACGGCGATCGTCGTCCGGCTGCCGTCGGTCCGGACGAGCACCAGTTCAGTCGACGGGGTCGGCAGGGGCGGCGCGGGATCGACCGGTGGTCCCGATCGGCGAGGGAAGTCGTCCTGGTCGTCGGCGTCGGATCCGGCACTCCAGAAGAAGCGGGGGCCGTCATCGTCGTCGTCGTCCAGCAGCTCGGGCTCGTCGTCCTCCGGCTCCTCGCCGGCAGCCAGCGCCGCCGCCCACTCCTCCGGTGACGGCCAGAACGGCTCCGACGGCGCCCAGGGCAGGGTCTCCGGGTCGACGCCGTCGAGCGGGTCGTCCGAGTCCTCGTCGTCACCACCCGGATCCTCGAGGCCCTCGTCCTCGGAGTCCTCGTCCTCACCCATCCACATCGACGCGTCACGTGGGTCGCCGATCCACAGCCCCTCGACGTCCGCCCCGAGCACCCGTCGATCACCGAGGTCGACGGCACACGTCACCCCGGTCGGCGTGACGTGCACGGCGGTCCGGGACATCTCGTCGAGGTCGTCGCCCACCTCCTCGCGCGATCCGTAGACGACCCAGGCGCCCTCGTCGGTCGCGAGGACCCCGACCTCGTCGACCGCACCGTCCGGCAACGGGGCGTCCGGCCACGTCACCCACCGCACGTCGTCGCCCGTGACGATCGCCGCGACCGGTCGCGTGGCGTCCGGCACGATCGTCGCGTCACCGACGCCGACGGCGTCGATCGGCTCGAGGAAGCTGCTCATGCAGCGACCGTACCGCGGCCCTGTGGCCGGGCCGTGAACAGCCGGGAGGCCCGTGGCGGGCCCGCACCGCGCCTCCCGTCCGCCCGTTCCCGGTCCACCTGCCGGACCCGCCGCAGCGGTCGGGCGCATGATGGGCGGATGGCACGCATCCTCGTCACCGGATCCACCGACGGCCTCGGGCGGGGAACCGCCGACTCGCTGCTCCGCAGCGGGCACGACGTCGTCGTCCACGCGCGCAACACGGCCCGCGCCGAGGCGGTCGCCGACCTGGTGGAGCGCGGCGCCGAACTCGTCGTCGCCGACCTGGCGGACCGCGACGCCGTGATCGCCACCGCCCGGGAACTCGACGCCGGCACCCCGCTCGACGCCGTCGTGCACAACGCCGGGGTGGGCCGCTCCCTGGTGCCGGTCAACGTCGTGGCGCCGTACCTGTTCACCGCGTTGCTGCGCTCGCCGGAGCGGCACGTGTACCTGAGCAGCGGGATGCACCGGGGCGGCCGCCCGCGCCTGGACACCGTCGACTGGACCGGCGCGTCGGAGACGAACTCGTACTCCGACACGAAGCTGTTCGTGACGGCGCTCGCCGCCGAGGTGCCGCTCCGACGCCCGGGCGTGCTGAGCAACGCCGTCGACCCGGGCTGGGTGGCGACCAAGATGGGCGGGGCCGGCGCTCCGGACGACTTCGAGCTCGGACACCGCACGCAGGAGACGCTCGCGACCGACCCGAACCAAACCGTGACGGGCGGTTACTGGTTCCACGGGGAGCGGCAGGAACCGCACCCGGCGGTGGCCGACCAGCGGTTCCGCACCGAACTGCTCGACACGCTCGCCGACGCCACCGGCATCACGCTCTGAGTCGCTGACGGAACCGCCGCGACCGGTCGGGTGCTCCTGCGAAGGCGTTCGTCGCGCCCGGACGAGGATGGCGTCGACACGACGAACGGAGGACCCGGTGACCCTCGGCCTGCACAACGGATCGAGCGGGTGGCAGCGCGTGCGACGGCACGGCCTGCTCCTCGCGAACGTCGCCGTCTTCGTCGTGTGCTTCGTCGGCATGGTGTTCGCCGGGTGGCGGGTGTCCGCGGCGGACGCCCTCCAGCACAGCGAGGCGGCCGTGTCGCTCTGGGGCTTCCTGACGAGCGGCGACTTCGCCGAGGCGACCTTCGAGAACTGGGAGAGCGAGTTCCTGCAGATGGGCGCGTACATCGTCTTCACGGTGTTCCTGTTCCAGAAGGGGTCGAGCGAGTCCGAGCCCCTGGATGAACAGAGCCCGCAGGACGAGGACCCCCGGGAGCACGCCGACGACCCGAAGGCCCCGTGGCCGGTGCGCCGGGGCGGGATCGTGCTCGTGCTGTACGAGAACTCCCTGCTGATCCTGTTCGCGGTGCTGTTCCTCGGCAGTGTCGTGGGGCACGTGATCGGTGGCGCTGCGGCCTACAACGAGGAGCAGCTCGAGCACGGCGACAGCGTGGTCTCGGGGTGGGGCTACCTGGGCACGAGCCAGTTCTGGTTCGAGTCGATGCAGAACTGGCAGTCGGAGTTCCTGGTCATCTCGGTGATGGTGATCGCCACCGTGTCCCTGCGGCAACGAGGGTCGAGCCAGTCGAAGCCCGTGGCCGCGCCGACGGAGCAGACCGGCGCCTGAGCCGACCCGGCTGACGACGATCGCGGGGTTTCCCCACCGACCACGGGGGGCAGCACCGGTGTGCGGGCGGACCCCCGCGGCGAGGCTGGTGTCGGGCAATAAGCTCGTCACCGACACGAAGAGGTCCGCATGTACACCGCCGTCGCCACCCCGGGCGCCCCCACCACCGTCCCCCGGTTCCGACCGTTCCGAGCCGTCACCGACGGCAGCACCTGGCGGGCCTTCGCGTTCCACGCCGCGCACCTGCCGATCGCGATCGCCGCGCTGGCCTGGTTCGTCGTGGTGCTGGCCGTCGGCATCCCGGTGTCGCTGACCTGGGTCGGCCTGGTCGTCGCCGCGTTCCTGCTCGGTGGGTCGCACTGGTTCGCCGCGCTCACCCGCCGGATGTCCGCCGCGCTGCTCGGGCACGTCGTGGTCGCCCCGGCACCGCCCCCTGCAGGTTCGACGCCGCTCGGCACCGCGTTCGCCCGGCTGTCGGACGGCCCGACCTGGCGGGCGTTCGCGTACCTGCTCGCGGGGTTCGTGCTGACCACGACCACGTTCGCCGTCTCGACCGCTGTGCTCGTGAGTGGCCTGGGCGCGATGACCCACGCGGCGTGGGGGCACTTCCTGCCGGCGCAGCGGGGCGCGGACGGCGAGCTCCACAGCGGTGCGCAGTTCCTCGGCGTGTACGTCGACACCCCGCCGCTGCAGGTCGCGTTCGCGGTGCTGGGCCTGCTCATCGTGCTGTTCCTCTGGCCCGCGGTGAACCACGGGCTCGCGGCACTGCAGCGTGTGGTCATCCGCGCCCTGCTCGGTGCCACCGCCCGCGACCTGCGGCTCCGCCAGGTCACGGCTTCGCGCGACGCCGCCGTGCTCGACGCCGACACCACCCTGCGCCGCATCGAGCGGGAGCTGCACGACGGCACCCAGGCCCGGCTCGTCGGCCTGGCGATGACCCTCGGCGACGCCCGCGACCGCCTGCAGACCGGCGCCGACCCGGACGCGGTCACCGCACTGGTCGACCGGGCGCACGCGTCGACCAAGGAGGCCCTGGTCGAGCTCCGCGCCCTGGCCCGCGGCATCCACCCGCCCGTTCTCGACGAGGGGCTCGAGGCCGCGCTGACCTCGGCGTGCTCCCGGACCCCGTTCCCCGTCGCGCTGTCGGTGGACCTGCCCGTCCGACCGTCCCGCGTCGTCGAGGGCATCGCGTACTTCGGGGTGCTCGAGCTGCTGACGAACGTGTCGAAGCACGCCGGAGCCTCGGCCACCGCCGTCCGGGTCGGCATGCTCGGCACCGACCTGCTCGTCGAGGTCGAGGACGACGGCCACGGCGGGGCCCACGTCGCGCTCGGCACCCCCGACGGTCACGGCACCGGCCTGGCCGGGGTGCTCGAACGGCTGCGCGCCGTCGACGGTGACCTGCAGGTGGACAGCCCCGCCGGCGGCCCGACCCGCATCCGGATGCGCATGCCGAGCGGAGCCGAACGGTGAGGATCGTCGTCGCCGACGACAACACGATCGTGCGCGAGGGGCTGACGTCCCTGCTGCGCGGCCGCGGGCACGAGGTCGTGCCGGTGTCGGACGGCGACGCCGCGGTGGCCGCCGTCGCGCACGGCGCGGTCGACGTCGTGGTGATGGACATCCGGATGCCGCCGACCCACACCGACGAGGGCGTCCGCGCGGCCATGCGGGTGAAGGACGTCCGGCCCGACGTCGGGGTGCTCCTGTTCTCGCAGTACGCCGAGGCGCAGTGGGCGCGGGCGCTGCTCGACGTCGCCACGGTCGGCGTCGGGTACCTGCTGAAGGACCAGGTCGCCGAGGTCGGCACCTTCATCGACTCACTGCACCAGGTCGCAGCGGGCAACGTGGTGCTCGACCCCGAGGTGGCGGCCGCACTGGTCCAGGCGCCGCGTGCCACGAGCGGTCCGCTCGACTCGCTGACCGCCCGCGAGACCGACGTGCTGCGCCTGATGGCCGAGGGCCGGTCCAACGCCGCGATCGCGGACACGCTGTTCCTGTCCGGCGGGACCGTCGAGAAGCACGTCACCGCCGTCTTCACCAAGCTCGGGCTCGAGGCGACGCCGAACGAGAACCGGCGGGTGCTCGCGGTCCTGCGGTTCCTGGCGGACTGAGCGGGGCCCTGGACGGGCCGACCGAGCGTGGACGGGAGGCCCGTGGCGGGCCCGCCACGGGCCTCCCGTCCGGTCCGCACCACGCTGGTGCGGTAGGTTCCTGCCGAACGCAGTCCGCACGTGAGAGGGGGCGCCCGATGGCGCAGGGGCACCGCTCTCCGCCCACGATGAGCGACGTCGCCGCCGTGGCGGGTGTCTCGAAGAAGACCGTCTCGAACGTGCTGTCCGGCTACGAACACGTCTCCGTCCGCACGCGCGACCGTGTGATGGCCGCCGTCGACGAGCTCGGCTACGAACTCAACGTCTCGGCCCGGAACTTCCGCGCCGGACGCTCCAAGGTGCTCGGGCTCGCGGTGCCGGAACTGCGGCAGGCGTACTTCGCCGAACTCGCCGACGCCGTCATCCGCGCTGCCGGAGCCGTGGGCTACACGGTGCTCATCGAGCAGACCGCGAGCGGCGTGCGCGAGGCGGACGCGATCACCCGGATGCGCGAGCACTCCATCGACGGCATCATCTACAGCCCGCTGACCGTCCGGCCGAGCGATGCCGCCGCGCTCGAGGTGAAGTTCCCCCTGGTCGTGCTCGGTGAGCCGATCCCGGACGCCCCCGTGCCGTTCATCGCGATGTCGAACGCGGACGCGCTGCGGGACGCGACCGCGCATCTGCTCGACGCCGGTCGTCGGTCGATCGCGTTCATCGGCTCCGACCCGTCGGGACCCGTGCGGACGGCGCAGGAGCGACTGCGGGGCTACCGCGAGGCACTCGACGACCACGGCCTGCCGTTCGCGCCCGAGCGGGTGGTGCCGACCGCGCTGTGGCACCGGGCCGAGGGAGCGGCGGCTGCACGGCAGCTCCTCGACGCCGGCGTGCCGGTCGACGGGATCGTCTGCTGCAACGACGCGCTGGCGCTCGGGGCGATGAGCGCCCTGCAGCTCGCGGGCCGGACCGTGCCGGACGACGTCGCGGTCGTCGGGTTCGACGACATCGAGGAGTCGGCGTACTCGACCCCGGCGCTGACCACGGTGTCGGCCGACCTGGACCGCGTCGCGGCGACGGCGGTCGGGGTGCTCGTCGCCCAGCTCGAGGAGGGCGCCCCGGCGACACCGGGGGTGCTGCGCTCCCCGCACGCACTCGTCGTCCGGGCGTCGTCCGGACCGTTGCGTCCGGTTGCTGCCTGACCCGTTGACCACGGGTGCTCCCCGACCCCTTGACCGGGCGGTCGAGCACCGGCTACTGTCCACATTTACACCGGTGTAAATCCGGCATGGACGAGGTCCGCACACCGACGTGCCGGACGGATGGCAGGTTTTCGATGAAGAAGCACATCGCGGTCGTCGCGCTCGCAGCAGCGGCGTCGCTCTCCCTCGCCGGGTGCGCCGGCTCCCCCGGATCGTCGGGTGACGGCGGCCACGTCGACCTGACGTTCTGGCACGGCTACACCGAGGCCGACGGCAAGGTCCTGGACGGCATCGTCAAGGACTTCAACGCCTCGCAGGACAAGGTCACCATCACGACCCAGACGAAGACCTGGGCCGTGATCGACGACACGATGCTCCCCGCCCTGTCCGCGAAGAAGGGCCCGGACCTCGTCGCGATGACCTCCGACCGGCTGCCGGTCTACGCGCAGAAGAAGGCGCTGGTCGACCTCAGCGACTTCTACGCCGACGACGCCAACAACACCGGGGACCTGAAGGGACAGGCCGTGGCTATGGAGCGGGTCGACGGCAAGGAGTACGGGGTGCCGAGCGGGTTCGTCCCGCTCTCCGTGATCTACAACAAGAAGCTGTTCGCAGCGGCCGGCATCGACTCCTTCCCGACCACCTGGGACGAGTGGGTCGCCGACGCGAAGAAGCTCACGAAGGACGAGAACGGCGACGGCACCCCGGAGCAGTACGGGCTCGTGCTGCCGGACCACCAGACGGTCGGCAACGGCATCTGGCCGAGCCTGTTCGCCGGCAACGGCGGATCGATCACGAACGAGGCGGGCACGAAGTCCACGATCGACTCCGCCGCGAACGCCGAGACGCTCGAGTACTGGGCGAGGGCGGTGCGCGACGACAAGATCTCGCCGACCGGTGTCGACGGCATCGCCGCGGACAAGCTCTTCACCGCCGGCAAGACCGCCATGGAGATCGGCGGCCCCTGGATGGCCGGCGTCGCCGAGGCGTCGGACATCGACTACGGCATCGCGGCGATCCCGGCGGGCCCCGAAGCGCAGGTGGCCTCGGCCATCGGCATCTCGCTCGGCGTGACGGCCCAGACCGACGACGCGAAGCAGGCCGCAGCCGAGCGGTTCCTGCGCTACTTCAACGAGCAGTCCGTCGCGACGAAGTGGGCCCTCGGGTCCGGCTGGCCGCCGCTCCGCACCGACGTCACCGCCGCCGACGTCGACGAGAACCCGACCGTCGCGACGCTCACCGGGCTGCCGGGCACCACGATCCCGCTCCTGCCCGGCGTGGTCGACAGCGCCGACGTGCTCACCGCCGTGGACACCGCGACCCAGAAGGCGATGGCGGGCGGGGACCCCGGATCGCTCCTCGCCACCGCCGACGCCGACGTGCAGTCGGCCCTGAAGTAGCAGCAGCGGCCCTCGGAGGACCCTCGTGACCACGCAGCAACTCGGCCGACGCCGTCGGTACCGACCACCGGGCCAGCTCGGCGGACGATCGCCCCTGAACGGCACGTTCCGCCGCCGCGCCACCATCGTCGGGTTCCTCGCACCCGCGATCGTCGTCCTCGGGGCGTTCGTGCTCTGGCCGATGCTCTCGGCGCTCCGGCTGTCGTTCACCGACGCCAGCGGGTTCGGCGACCCGTCGTTCATCGGGTTCGCGAACTACGTCCGGGTCTTCACCGACCCCGACGTCCTGCGGTCCATCGGCAACACCGCGCTCTACTCGGTGCTCTTCACCCCCGTCGCGATCGTCGTCGCCCTGGTGCTCGCCCTCGTGCTGAACCACCCGGCCCTGCCGTTCCGCGGGTTCTTCCGGTCGGCGTTGTTCCTGCCGTTCATCGTGTCCCTGGCCGTCGCCGCGTTCGCGTGGTCGTACCTGCTCGACCCGCAGATCGGCCTGCTGAACCACTGGCTGCAGCTCGTCGGCATCCGGCTCGGCAACGTGCTGCAGGACCCGACGCTCGCGATGCCCACCGTGGTGCTCGTGGCCGTGTGGAAGAACTTCGGCTTCTACATGGTGATCTTCCTGGCCGGGCTGCAGGAGATCCCCACGAGCCTGTACGAGGCCGCGCAGCTCGACGGGGCGAACGGCCGCCAGCGGTTCGCGAACGTCACCTTCCCGATGCTGAGCAACACGATGGCGTTCGTCGTGATCGTCGCCCTCATCGCCGCGCTGCAGGCGTTCGACCAGATCTACGTCCTGACCGGCGGTGGTCCGTACCGGTCGACCGAGACGATCGTCATGCAGATCTACCAGTCCGGCTTCAAGGACCTCGACCTCGGGTTCGCGAGCGCCCTGGCGTACGTGCTCCTCATCGCGACCCTGCTGCTCAGCCTCGTGCAGTTCCTGTTCTTCGGGAAGCGCGGAGAGGACACCGCATCATGACCGCGCTCCCCCGTCCCGCGACCGCCGTGCGCCGTCGCACCGTGGCCCGTCGACAGCCGTCGATGCGGTGGCTCGGCTTCGCAGCCGTGGCCGTCGTGACCCTGGCGGTGCTGCTCCCCGTGCTCGTGATCGTGTTCACCGCGTTCAAGCCGGCGAGCGAGGTCAACGCCTACCCGCCGACGCTGTTCCCGCACACCTGGACGCTCGACAACTTCCAGGCGATCTTCACGCAGCTGCCGTTCGGGCGGCTCATCCTGAACAGCTTCGCCTTCGCCGGCGGTGTGACGGTGTTCGCGCTCGCGTTCGACGCGCTCGCCGCCTACGCCCTGGCACGGCTCGACTTCCGCGGCAGCAAGGTGCTGCTCATCGTGATCGTCGCCAGCCTGATGATCCCGTTCCAAGCGACGCTCATCCCGATCTACCAACTGGTGTCCGACCTCGGGTGGGTGAACACGTTCGCGGGGCTGATCGCGCCGCGGGCGGCCGACGCCTTCGGGATCTTCTTCCTGCGCCAGTTCTTCGTGTCGCTCCCCCGCGACCTGGACAACGCGGCGCGGATCGACGGGGCCTCGGAGTGGCGGATCTTCCGGAGCGTCGTCCTGCCGAACGCCGTCCCCGCCCTGCTCACCCTCGGCATCTTCACCTTCGTCAACAACTGGAACGACCTGCTCTGGCCGCTGGTGTTCACCACCGACCAGGACATGGGGACCATCACGTCCGGCCTCACCCTGCTGACCGGGCCCGGCGGGATCATCCCGCAGGGCGTCATGATGGCCGGCGCCCTGATCGCCGTGCTGCCCCTCGCCGTCATGTTCCTGCTCGTGCAACGCCGCTTCATCGAGAGCGTCGCCAGCACCGGGCTCAAGTGACGACGACACCGCACGAGCCCGGAGCGGCCGTGCCCACCATGAAACGAGACACCATGCACTGGTCCGACGACGGCAGGCTGCACTTCGCCCTGGGCATCGAGGACACCTTCGTCCCGCAGGCCCGACCGGGCGAACGGCCCATCGACGAGTACGAGCTCACCGACCACTACCGGCAGTACGCCGCCGACCTCGGGCTGGCGGTCGACGTCGGCGCCGAGCTCCTGCGCTGGGGCGTCCCCTGGTACCGGGTCGCCCCCGAGCCCGGCGTCTGGGACTGGTCGTGGGTGGACGGTGTCATGGCGCGGTTCCGCGAGACCGGCCTGCGCCCCGTCGTCGACCTGCTGCACTACGGCACACCGCTCTGGCTCGACGGGCAGTTCGCCCACCCCGACTACCCGGCGCACGTCACCGAGTACGCCGCCCGGTTCGCGGCGCGGTACGGCGACGTCGCCACCGACTACACGCCGGTCAACGAGCCCGTCATCCACGCCCTGTTCTCGGGTGAGTACGGGTACTGGCCCCCGTACCTGACCGGCGCGGAGGGGTCGGCCCGGATCGCGTCCGCCCTGGCCAAGGGGTTCGTCTCGACGCAGCACGCGATCACGCGTGAGCTCGGAGACGCCGCCACCTTCGTGCACGTGGACGCCGGCATCCGGTACGTCGGCGACGTCGACGCCCCGGAACACCGCGAGACGGTCGCGCGCCTGCGCGCCCAGACGTTCCTGGTCGAGGACCTGGTCACCGGTGGCGTCGACGACGCGCACCCCCTGGTCGGTCGGCTGCGTTCCGGCGGCGTCACCGACGCCGACCTCGACTGGTTCCGGCAGCACGCGGTCCGGCCCGACGTGATGGGCGTCAACTACTACCCGCTGCACTCCACCGAGGTGTTCGAGGCGGGGGTGCACCACGGCGGCGGGTTCGCCGATCCGCGGCCCTACGAGGACACCGGCGTCGAGGGGCTCCGCGACGTGCTCACCACCTACGCCGAGCGCTACGGTGCCCCGGTCATGCTCACGGAGACGTGCGTCACCGGTTCGGTCGAGGAGCGCATCGGCTGGCTGGACGCGTCGGTCACGGCCGTGCGGGGGCTCCGCGACGAGGGGGTGCCGGTCGTCGGCTACACCTGGTGGCCGCTGTTCGACATGTACGAGTGGACCTGGCGGCACACGGACGCCCCACGCCAGGAGCACCTGCTCACGATGGGCCTCTTCGACCTCGTCGAGGACGGCGCCGGCGGCCTCGACCGTCGCCGCAACCCGGTCGCCGACGCGTTCGCAGCGCACACACGACAGGAACGGGCCGTGGCAGCGGCCCTGTCGGCGACCACCTGAGGGACTGGAGGCGCGGGTCGGGTCGGTCCCGCGCCTCCCGTCCGTCCCGGTGCCGCGTCTCAGGCCGCGACCGGCTCCGCAGGCCGGTCACGCAGCGCCGGGCAGTGCTCGGCGGTCGGGTGCTCGGTGATCGCGATGACCTGATCGAGCCGCCCCCGGACCGCCTCGAGCTCGGCCAGCTGCGCGGTGATCCGGTCCCGCTCCGCGATGAGCAGCGCGAACGACTCCGGCGTCGACTCCCCGCGGTCGACGCAGGGCAGCAGCTGCACGATCGTGCGGCTCGCGAGCCCGGCGGCGAACAGCTGCTGCACGAGCTGGACGCGCTCGACGGCGGCGTCCGTGTAGACCCGCTGCCCGCTCGCGGTGCGCGACGCGGTGAGCAGTCCCTGCTCCTCGTAGTACCGCAGCGAGCGGACGCTGACGCGGGTCTCGGCTGCGAGGTCACCGATGCGCATGGTGCTCCGATCCGGGGCTTGCCCCTGACATGGATGTGAGGTCTTAGCGTAGCCGAGCCGCTCCGGGAGACACCCGATCGGCAGGAGGAGACACCATGGACATCGCTGGATCGGTCGCACTCGTCACCGGCTCGAACCGCGGCATCGGACGTCGCTTCGCTCTGCAGCTGCTGGAGCGCGGGGCGTCGAAGGTCTACGCGACCGCACGCCGACCCGAGCTCGTGGACATCGAGGGCGTCGTCGCGCTGCCCCTCGACATCACCGACCAGGCATCGATCGACGCGGCGGCTGCCGCCGCGGGCGACGTCACCCTGCTCGTGAACAACGCCGGCATCTCGACGACGGGCTCGCTGCTCACCGACGACCTCACCGATGCGCGCCGCGAGATGGACACGCACTACTGGGGCAACCTCGCGATGATCCGGGCGTTCGCGCCGGTGATCGAGCGGAACGGTGGCGGCGGCATCGTGAACGTCCTGTCCGCACTGTCCTGGTTCGTCTACCCGGGATCCGGCGCGTACGCGGCAGCGAAGGCCGCCGAGTGGAACCTGACGAACGCCGTCCGGTTGGAGCTCGCCGGCAAGGGGATCAGCGTGCAGGGGCTGCACCTCGGGGCGGCGGACACCGACATGATGGACGGCTACGAGGGGCCGAAGGTCGACCCGGCCGACGTGGCGCGGGCCGCGCTGGACGGCGTCGAGCGGGGCGCGGCAGAGGTCGTCGTCGACGACTGGAGCCGGATGGTGAAGGCGTCGCTCGCCGATGCACCGGAGCGCTTCTACGCGCAGTTCGCCTGAGCGTCGCCCCTGACTGGGGGCGTGTCCCCGCAGCGCAGTCCTGGACCCGCTGCGTGGTCATCGGCGAGCATGGACCCCGATCAGGAGCGGGGGGCACGTCGCCTGCCGCTGGAAGGGAACCATGCGTCCTGTCAGGAACGCGCTGAGCACCGGGGCGATCGTCGCGATCCTCGCCGGTCTCACCATCACCGCAGCACCCGCCCAGGCGGCGACCCCGGGGGCCGGCGCGAGCTGCGCCCCCGGGACCCTGTCGGTGCAGACGCTCGAGAGCGGCTGCACGGCGACCTCCGGCACGGTCGTGACGCCCGACGGCCGCACCTTCGCGCTCCCCGCGCCGGGTGAGAGCGTCATGGCGAGCAGCTCGGCCGCCCCCGGGGCGCCCGAGCTCGCCGACGTCCTCATCGCGAACAACGGCTCCGCCGGTGTCGCCGTCCGCGTCGACGAGGCCTGGACCGGTTCGGCCCCCGCCGTCCAGCAGGAGCGTGCGCAGAGCCAGGCCGCGACGGCACAGGCCGCTCCCGCCGCGACGACAGCTGCGACCACGAAGTGCACGAGCACGGCGTACAAGGCGTCCGGCTACACCTGGCCGAGCACGGTCAAGTGGTACTACAACCAGACCGGGCAGAAGTCGACGTACGCCAAGGACGCCCTGCGCAAGGGGGCGAACGCGTGGAACGGCACGATCTCGGCGTGTGACCGCACCGTCACGTCGACGGCGAAGAACGACTACCTGCGTCTCGCGACCCAGAAGCCCAACCTCACCGACAAGGGCGGCTGCTCGCGGAACAACGGCTACAACGTGATGGGCTGGGGCAAGCTCCCGACCGGCACCCTCGGTGTCACGTGCGTCTGGTTCGACGGCAACGGCAACGCCCGCGAGGCCGACCAGCGCTACGCCACCGGCTTCAAGTGGAGCTCGACGGCCACCTGCTCGGGTGCGCGCTTCGACACCCAGGTCGTCGCGACGCACGAGTGGGGCCACCTGTACGGCCTCGACCACGTGAAGACCGGCACCGGCCAGGTCATGGAGCCGTCCGGCGGCTACTGCGAGCTCGACGGCCGCACGCTCGGCCGTGGCGACATGACGGGCATCTCGACGCTCTACTGAGCTCGACGCTCTGCAGGGACACGGACGGGGTCGTGGCGGAGAACCGCCGCGACCCCGTTGGTCTGTGGGTCTTGGTCAGACCGCGTCGGCGCGGTCGGACCTGGTCAGACCGCGTCCGCGCGCAGGAACTCAGCCACCGGCGTCGACCCCGTGTTGAACCGGAACGTGTTGCCCGCCGTGCCGGGGTTCTCGACCACGTCGGCGACCACGTGCGCCACGTCACCGCGCGGCACCTGCGTCGACGAGCCGTCCCAGTCGACGGAGCCGGTCGGCTCGTCGTCGGTCAGGGTGCTCGGGGCGACGATCGTCCACTGCAGCCCCGAGTCTCGGAGCACGGCGTCGGCGATCATCTTCGACTGCGCGTACGCGAAGAAGTCCTGGTCCTGCGGGACGCCGTGGTCGAGCTGCGAGCCCGAGAACGACACCATCACGTAGCGGTCGACGCCGGCCTGCTTCGCCCCCTGGATCGACAGCACCGCAGCGTCGCGGTCGATCGCCCAGGTCCGATCGACGGACCCGCCACCGGCACCGGCCGACCACACCACGGCGTCGTGCCCGCGGACGAGTTCGGCGAAGTCGTTCAGGGACTGCTGCTGGATGTCCGCGACGAGCGGTTCGCCGCCGTGCGCTCGGATCTCGTCGGACTGCTCGGCGTTCCGGATGACGGAGGTGACCGTGTGTCCGCGCTCGGACAGGATGCGGGTGGCGAGGAGTGCGACCTTGCCGTGGCCGCCGAAGACGATGACGTTGCTCATGGGCCGGACGCTACTCCGGGCGGCTCCGTGCCCGGGGAGCGCCCGGGGAACGCCGGACGGTCGCCCGTCGCCCGCGATGCTCGGAACACCCGGGGGCACCGTGCGTACCGTCGGGGGCAACACGACAGGAGTCACGATGAGCAAGCAGCACGAGCAGCACACCCTGGTCCGCACCCTGGTCCTCGGCATCATGAGCGGCGGCCGGAGCGCCACCCCGCTCGCCGTCCTCGCACTGAACCACGACCGGTCCTCGCTGAAGGGTTCGTGGCAGCAGTGGAAGGTCTTCAGCACCCCGGTCGGCCGTGGGCTGCTCGTGGCCTCCGCCATCGGTGAGCTCATCGGCGACAAGTTGCCGAAGACCCCGAACCGCATCGCCCCCTCGGCGTTGCTCGGACGGATCGCGTCCGGTGCCCTCGCCGGTGCCGCCCTCGGCACCACCGGCAAGCGCGACCTGCGCATCGAGGGCGCGATCCTCGGTGGCGTCGGTGCCCTCGTCGGCAGCTTCGTCGGCTGGGGTGCGCGCAAGGCCCTCGGGGGCGCGGGCCTGCCCGACCCCGTCGTCGCGCTCGCCGAGGACGCCGCGACCATCGCCGGCTCCGTGAAGGTCATCACCGCCGACTGAGCGCGCCGCTCGTGCGCCGGGCGGGCCGCGCTCGTGGGCGCCTCGCTCGCCGCGGGCGCGTTTCGTGAGCAGGAATGGTCGGGTCGCACCGCCGCACCCGACCATTCCTGCTCACGATCCGCACGCCTCGGCCTACGGTGGCCCCCATGCACATCGTCGTCATCGGAGCCACCGGCCACATCGGCTCGTTCCTCGTCCCCCGTCTCATCCGCTCGGGTCACCGGGTCGTCGCCGTCACCCGCGGCACGAGCACCCCGTACGCCGACGCCCCGGAGTGGCAGCAGGTCGAGCGGATCACCGCCGACCGCGAGCAGGAGGACCGCGACGGCACCTTCGGCAGCCGCATCGCCGCGCTCGGTGCCGACGCCGTCGTCGACCTCGTCTGCTTCACCGAGTCCTCCGCCGCAGCGCTGGTCGACGCGCTCCGCGGCACCGGTACGCACCTGGTGCACTGCGGCTCGATCTGGCGCGCCGGCGTCTCGCACGTGCTGCCGATCACCGAGCAGAACGCGACCCCGCCGTCTGGCGACTACGGCGTCCAGAAGGACGCCATCGCACGGATGCTCAAGGAGGAAACCGCATCAGGCGGTTTGGACACGACGTCGCTGCACCCCGGTCACATCAGCGGTCCGGGCTGGACGCCGATCGGTCCGCTCGGCAACCTCGACACGTCGGTGCTGACCAAGCTGTCCGCCGGCGAACCGCTCGAGGTCCCCGGTCTCGGCGCAGAGACGATGGCCCACGTGCACGCCGACGACGTCGCGCAGGCGTTCCAGCTCGCGGTCGAGCACCGCGATGCGGCGGCGGGCGAGGACTTCTTCGTCACGGCCCCGACGGCGCTCACCGCACGCGGGTACGCCCACCTGGCAGCGTCGTGGTTCGGCCAGGAGGCCCGGCTCGACCCCGTCACGTGGGACCGGTTCCGCGAGACCACGGCTCCAGAGCACGCTGACGCCAGCTGGGAGCACCTGTCCCGCAGCCAGGTCTTCAGCACCGAGAAGGCGAGTCGTCTGCTCGGCTACGCACCGGCGTTCACCGCCGAGGAGACCGTGCTGGACGCCGTGCGCTGGCTCGTCGACCACGGTGAGCTCGAGGTCGCGAACCCCCTGGCCTGCTGAGCTTGAGGCTCTGGACTGCGCATCAGCCTCAGCTAATATCGCCGGAGGATCGACGCGGAACGAAGGAACGATGATGGGCAAGAAGGACTTCGTCCGCGGGAACGACCGCGTCGAGCGTCTCCTGCGGCAGCCGGACATCGCGGACGCTGTTGCCGCGCTCGAGACCGAGGCCGACGACCTCGACCGAGTCCACGCGATGAGCCTGGCGATGGTTCGTGAAGCGGGCAAGCGCACGCAGGCCGAGATCGCACACGAGCTCGGCATCAGTCAGGGGGCGGTCTCGCAGATGGAACGGCGCGAGGACATGTTGCTCTCCACCCTCCGCAGCTACATCACCGCGACCGGTGCCGAGAACCCACGCATCGTCGTCACGGTCAACGGCCGTGACGTCGAGTTGGCGATCTGACTCAGGCCCGCTCCGGCTCGACCACGAGCCCACGGTTCCGGTGCACGGCCCAGACCGTCGCGGCGAACCCGGTCAGCACCGCGCCACCGATCGTGACCGCCGTCCAGCCCCCGGCGTTCCACAGCACCGACGCCAGCGCGGAGCCGATCGCCCCGCCGATGAAGTTCGAGGTGACGAAGGCCGTGTTGAGCCGGCTCCGCGCGGCCGGGTCCACCGAGAAGAGCCGGGTCTGGTTGAGCACGTTCGCGGCCTGCACGGCGACGTCGAGCAGCAGCACGGCGAGCAGCACCACGACGATCGAGTGCGCACCGATCCCGGCGACGACCAGGGAGACGAGCAGGAGCACGATCGCTCCCCCGGTGACGGGTACCGACAGCCCGCGGTCGTGCAGTCGCCCGACCCGCTGCGCCGCCACGGCACCCGCGAGCCCCACCAGGCCGACCAGCCCGATGCTGCTGGTGGAGAAGTCGTAGGGGTCGGTGCTGAGCAGGAACGTCAGGGCGGTCCAGAACATCGTGAACACGGCGAAGACCGACGAGCTGATCACGAGCGTGACCTGCACGGTCCGGTGGGTCCGGACGGCACGGAACACCGACAGGATGAGCTGCGGGTACGCCACCCCGCCGCGGGCCTCGAGTTCGGGGATGGCGCGCCGCAGCAGCAGGGCCAGGACCACCGCGACGACGGCGGCGAGTACGTAGATCGCGCGCCACCCGAACGCGTCCGCGACCAGGCCGCTGATCGTCCGTGACACCAGGATGCCGGTGAGCACCCCGGACGCGATCGTGCCGACCACGCGTCCGCGCTGCGCAGGGTCGGCGAGGTCCCCGGCCAGCGGGATGAGGAGCTGCCCGGCGACCGTGGTCAGCCCGACCAGCGCCAGGGCGACCAGGAGCGTCGCGAAGGTCGGTGCTACCGCGGCGAGCAGCAGCGCGACGGCGGAGGCGACGAGCACCCAGGGGATGAGGCGTCGGCGGTCGAGGACGTCACCGAGTGGCACGACGAGCAGGATGCCGAGGGCGTAGCCGACCTGGGTCAGCGTCACGAGCAGTCCGGCGAGCGACGCCGAGGTGCCGAGCGACGATGCGATGTCGTCGAGCAGCGGCTGCGACCAGTACAGGTTGCCCACCGCTGCTCCCCCGGCGACGGCGAACAACAGGGTCCGGCCCGTCGACATCGAGTGGTCCGTGCTCATGCTGCGGGTGCTCCCTCGTTCACGGCGGCCAGGGCGTTCAACGTGCGCGGGTAGCCGATGAGCGGGACGAGCACGGTCAGGACGTCCAGCATCTGCCGGCGGGTGTTCCCGACGTTCAGGTTGCCGGCCACGTGCCCCTGCACCTGGGCGTCGGCACCGCCGAGCGCCGCGAGCAGCGCGAAGGTCAGGAGTTCCCGGATCGGCAGCGACAGGCCGTCACGGCCGACGGTGTCCCCGAAGCAGTTGCCGGACAGGAACCGCTGGAAGTGCACGGCGTCCGCGGGGGCGTTCTCGTACATCGCGTCGACGCGGTCCGCGCCGACGACGGCGCCCTGCACCGCTCGGCCGCGCTCGAGCCGGTCCGCCGGGGTGGTCGTCGACTGCCCGGCCAACGGCAGGGTGACCCCGCGGGCGACCAGTACGGTGTTGGTGATCGTCAGGAAGTCGCCGACTCGTGCGGAACCGACGTAGGCCACGGCCTGGTAGACGATCTCCTTCGCCTCGGTGGGCGAGAGCGGACCGTCGAGGGCCTCGTCCAGCAGGTTGCGGAACGCCGCCGGCGCCCCGGCCGCGATCGTCGCACCGAGCTGGACGACCACGCGGTCGTGCTCGCTGAGTGCTGCGTTCCGCAGGGTCTCGTCCACGAAGTCGGCGTGGTACCGGGCGAACTCGGGGTCGGTGTCGGCGAAGGTCATGTCCTCGACGCTAGAGCCGACCGCGGAGCCGTGACAGGTGCTGTCCTCCCCCCTCAGCCGTCACCGTCGCCGGAACAGCTCCCCCAGGTGCCACGGCCCGGGCGCGAGCCGCACCGCTGCCTCGGCTCGGACCCGTTCCTCGAGTTCACGGTCGCGGGTGAGCTCGTGGATCTCCTGCTCGGCGCGCCACCGGAACCGCAGTCGGCCGAGGAACCCGGTCGGCGGACTCGGGACGACGGTCTCGACGGACTCGGTCTCGTTCACGCGTCCTCCCCGGTAGCAGCGGCAGCGGCAGCAGCAGCACCGGCGACGGAAGCGGTCGACGCAGCCGCCGCACTCGTCGCACCGGTCGCGCTCGTCGCCGCGAGGTTCGCCAGCAACTGCAGCCGTTCCTCGGACGCCGACCCGGGCTCGGTGCCGTACACGACCATGGTCAACCCCGAGTCCGTGACGAGTTCCATCGTCTCGTAGCTCATGTCGATGTCGCCGACGTCCGGGTGGTGCACACGCTTCACCCCGCTCCGGTGCCGCATCACGTCGTGCGCGGCCCAGCGCCGCCGGAACTCGTCACTGCGGGTGGAGAGCTCCCCGATCAGGTCGGTCAGTCCCTTGTCGTACGGCGAGCGGGCCGCCTCGGCGCGCAGGGCGGCGACCACGTCGCCGGCGACCGAGTCCCAGTCTCGCCAGAACTGCTGACCGCGCGGGTCGAGGAACGCGAAACGCGCGGTGTTCGGGGTGCCGGAGGGCGACAGGAACAGCGGCGAGTACACCGCGCGGGCGAGCGCGTTGCCGGCGAGGAAGTCGAACCGGCCGTTGCGGACCCAGGCCGGGGCGCTGATCGAGTCGAGCACCCGCTGCACGTTCGGCCGGACCTTCGACGTCGGGATCGTCCGGCGCGAGGCGCCCGAAGCGTTCTGCAGACGGGCCAGGTCGAAGAGGTGCGCGTGCTCGGCATCGTCCAGAAGCAGCGCACGGGACAACGACTCGAGGACGCTCTCGGAGACCCCGGTCAGGTTTCCGCGCTCGAGGCGGACGTAGTAGTCGACGCTCATTCCCGCGACGAGTGCGAGCTCTTCGCGCCGCAGTCCCTTGACGCGGCGGACCCCACCGAAGTCGGGCAGACCGACCTGCTGCGGTGTGACGCGCTCGCGGCGTGTGCGGAGGAAGTCGCGCACTTCGCTTCTGGTGTCCATGCGTCAACGGTACGGCCGGCCGGGTGCCGGAAGCAGGGGTTGCTGGTACCCGTCAGCAGGGAACGGCCCGGACCCGGACGGGACGGACACGAGCCGGTTCGACCGGGTGATCCCGGAGGTCGGACGCGACCACGAGCGGCCGGGAGGCGCAGTGCGGGCTGGCGCCGCGCCTCCAGGCCCTGGGTGGTCGCGACCACCGCGTCAGGCGAGCTGGCGCGCCCGTTCCGCGATGCCCTCGGTCGCCGCCCACGACGCCAGCACCCGCAGGGCGTCGGCCGTCGGGCTGCCCGGCGTCGCCGGGTAGATCGTGAGCGAGAGTCCCGGGTCCTCGGCGAGTTCGAGCGTCTGGAAGTGCAGTTCGAGCGGCCCCACGACGCTGTGCCGGAACGACTTCACGCCGGCGTAGTGGCGGCGGACGTCGTGCGCGGCCCAGAGGCCGCGGAAGTCGTCGCTCCGCATCGACAGCTCGCCGATCAGTGCGGCGAGGTCCTTGTCGTTCGGCGTCCGGCCCGCTTCGCGGCGCAGGATCGCGACGTTCGTGTGCGCAGCCCGTTGCCAGTCCTGGTAGAAGTTCCGCGCCTGCGGGTCGAGGAAGATGAAGCGCGAGAAGTTCATCGGCCGGGCCGGTGCCGCGACCAGGTCCGAGTGCATCGCGAAGCCGAGCGCGTTCGCGGCGACGATGTCCTGCCGGTTGTTGATGATCATCGCCGGGGCGTCCGTGACGACGTCGAGCAGGTACTGCAGCTCGGGTCGGACGGCAGCGACGGGCACGACACGACCGGCGCGACGCGGGGTCTCGTTCTGGTGCTGCGACAGGTCGCGCAGGTGCTCCTGCTCGGCGGGGTCGAGCTGCAGGGCCCGGCCGATGGCGTCGAGCACGCTGTCCGAGACCCCCTGCAGGTTCCCGCGCTCGAGCCGCGTGTAGTAGTCGATGCTGACGCCGGCCAGGCGTGCGACCTCTTCGCGACGCAGCCCGGTGACGCGACGCCGCGTGCCGAAGGTCTCGACACCGGCCTGCTCGGGGGTGATGCGGGCGCGACGGCTGGAGAGGAAGTCGCGCGCTTCGTCGCGGTGGTTCATGCCGTCACGGTACTTCGCCCCGTCCGGCGCGAGCGAGGGGCTGCGGGAACCCCTTTCACGTGCGCGTGAACGGGACGGAGACGATCCGGTCGTCCCCGCTCGACGGTGTCCCGCGGCCGTCGGTGTTGTTCGTGACGAACCAGAGCGTGTCCGACGGCCCCTCGAGCACCGTCCGGATGCGGCCGAAGTCGCCCGCGAAGTACTCGGTCGCCGTGCCGGGGTCGTCGGCGGGGACCGCCCGGAGCACCTCGCCCCGCAGGTTCGCGACGAACACCGTGTCGTCGACGACGGCGAGGCCGCTGGGGGACGCCTCGTCGGTGGACCACTGCTGCACGGGGTCGACGAAGCCCTGGTCCTCGCCACCGGTGCCCTCCACCTCGGGCCAGCCGTAGTTCGACCCGGGCTCGATCACGTTGAGCTCGTCGTTCGTGTTCTCACCGAACTCCGACGCGAACATCGTGCCGTCCGACGACCACCCCATGCCCTGCACGTTGCGGTGTCCGAGGCTCCACACCGGCGAGCCGTCGATGGGATTGTCGGCGGGGACGTCGCCGTCCGGGGTGAGCCGCAGGATCTTGCCCGCGAGCGACTCCTCGTCCTGCGCGTCCGTGCTCGCGCCGGCGTCCCCGACGCTCGCGTAGAGCATGTCGTCGGGCCCGAACGCGATCCGTCCGCCGTCGTGGAACGTGTTCTTCGGCAGCCCGTCGATGATCGTCCTCGCCTCGCCGAGCCCCCACGACCCGGTGCTCCCCGTCAGCTCGTACCGCTGGATCCGGTTGCCGTCGTCGGCCGTGGAGTACACGAACAGGTCGTCGTCGTGCAGCGCGAGGCCGAGCAGTCCGCCCTCGCCGCCGTGGCTGACCCCGTCGACGGTGCCGACCTGACGGGTGGTGCCGTCGGACCGCAGCTCGAGCACCCGAGCCGAGTCGCGCTCGCTGACCAGCGCGTCGCCGTCGTCACCCGTCAGGACCACCGACCAGGGGGCCTCCAGGCCGGTGACCACGTCGGTGGTGTCACCGTCGAGCGCCACCTGCCCGGCCGACAGGTCGGCGGGTGCGGTCGCGCGCGCCGACGGCGAGCCGCCCCGGTTGGATCCGTCCCGCTCTGCTCCGTCGCCACTCGTGCAGGCGGTGAGGGCCAGCGCGGCGACGGCGGCGAGGCCGGCCAGCGTCCAGAGGCGGCGGCTGCGGGGTGTTCCGGCGGGTGTGTCCACGATGATCCTCCCGGGGTCGTGGGTCGATCACACACGCTGCGTTCGGGAAACCCCTGAGGGGGTCTGTCGGCACCTCCCGACGGTGCGCACGGCGGCCTACCGTCGTCGGCATGCAGATCGAACCGAAGCAGCCGACCGTCAAGAACCCGCCCGAGCAGTTCACCGGCGACGTGTACCTCGACGCCATCGCCTCGCCGAAGGAGCCCGGTCAGACGATGACCGTCGCCAAGGTCCGGTTCCTGCCCGGCGCCCGCACCGCCTGGCACTCGCACGCCAAGGGGCAGACCCTGCACGTCACCGAGGGCGTCGCGCGGATGGGCACCCGGGACGGCCGCGTCATCGAGGTGCAGGCTGGACAGACCGTCTACACGCCCGCCGGCGAGGAACACTGGCACGGCGCGACCCCCACCGACTACATGGAACACCTCGCGATGCTCGAGGCCGCCGACGACCCGGCGACGACCACCACCTGGCTCGAGCACGTGAGCGACGAGGAGTACACCGCATGACCACCATCGCCATCGTCGGGGCCGGCAAGGGCCTCGGCCTCGCCGTCGCCGAGCGTTTCGCCCGTGAGGGCTTCGCCGTCGCCCTGATCTCCCGCAACCAGGACCGCCTGGACGGCCTCGCCGCGGAGCTGCGTGAGCGCGGCCACACCGCAGCCGGGTTCGCTGCGAACGTCCGTGACGGGGACTCCCTGCGCACCGCACTCGAGCGCGCCACGGAGCAGCTCGGCCCCATCGAGGTGCTGCAGTACAGCCCGCTCCCCGCCAAGGAGTACATGCGCCCCGTGCTCGAGACCACGGCAGACGACCTGGTCGGCCCGATCGAGTTCTCGGTCTACGGCTCGGTCAACGCCGTCCGCCAGGTGCTGCCCGGCATGCGCGCGATCGGCCACGGCACGATCCTGTTCGTCAACGGCGGCAGCGCGGTCCGACCGGGAGCCCGCGTCACCGGCACGTCCGTCGCCTTCGCCGCCGAGAGCGCCTACGCGCAGCTCCTGCACGACGCCGTCCGCGACGAGGACGTCCACGTCGGCCAGCTCATCATCCCGTTCGGCATCGACGACGGGCAGCCCGAGCACTCCGGGGAGTCCATCGCCGACCGCCTGTGGGCGATCCACACGGAGCGCGGCGACTTCCGCACCTACGCGGAGGCGCTGCCCGAGCTCGCGTGAGCGCGGCGCTCGCCGCTTCGTGAGCAGGAATGGTCGGGTCCGGCACAGCGACCCGACCATTCCTGCTCACCATGTGACGGACGGGAGGCCCGTGGCGACGCCGCCACGGGCCTCCAGTCCGTCAGTGCGCCCGTCGCACCGCCACCCGCCGCCGACCCCGCGAGGTCAGCCACGCTCCGGCCGTCACCACGAGGGGCAGGCCGATCGCGAGCAGCGCCAGCACCGGCCAATCCGGCACGAACGGCATGTGGTTCACCCCGACCGGACTCTCGGTGAACCGCAGGGTCAGGGCGCGGATCGGCAGGAGTCCGAGGAGCGTCCCGATCACCGAGCCGACCGTGGCCAGGATCGCCGCCTGCCAGGTCGACACCCCTCGGCGCAGGCGTGGTGCGGCACCGATGGCGTCGAGCACCTCGTCGTCCCGCCGGCCGTCGGACCGTGCGAGTCCGATCGCCACCGCCGTCGCACCGATCGTGACGGCCGCGGCCAGTGCGAGCACGATCGCCCGGATGATCGCCTCGTTGTCGATCGGGCCGGCCTCGTACATGAACGACGGGCCGCCCCACCGTGCACGGTCCTCGCCGCCGAAGCTCTGCCACGCCGAGCTCAGCTCGTCCCACTGGGCCGGCTGGATGTCGTGGGGCAGCGTCGTGACGAGCATGCCGTCGACCACGGGCACGCCGTACCGTTCGGCGGTCGCCTTCGTCATGAAGACGCCGACCTGGATCCGCGGGGTCTGCACGTCGAGCACGGCGGGGATCGAGACGCTGGCCGCCGGTCGGCTCCGCTCGGTGATGGGGTCGCTCTCCCACGTCCGGTCGTGGAAGGTGTCGACACGGACCGCACCGTCGTGGGCGTACTCGGGCCAGAGCGACACGGCCTCGCCGCCCTCGAGCGCGTCCCGCACGGCGGCGGACGGCCGGTGTCCGGTGAGCACGGCGTAGTCGTCGACGGTGCCCGTCCAGATGTGCGGAGACGACGCGCTCGCCGTGTCCAGGTAGTACGAGCAGCTCGTCGTGTCGTTCGCCGGGCAGTCGTACGCGCTCCAGCGGTGCGGGATCGTGATGGTCGAGGGGGTGTCGCCCGGCTGCTCCTGCGTGACACCGAGCACCCGGATGCGGTCCTGGTCTAAGACCCCGGACACCACCTTCGCGGCGTGGGCCGTCAGTTCCGCGTCGTGGCGACCGGTACTGCCGCCGTCCTTCGTCTCGGTCTGCACCTCGGCCGTCGCCACCCCGACCGCCGTCGAGTACTCGTACCCGCGGACGTACTGGGCGTGACTCGACGCACTCCACGTGATCACGACCGAGGCCACGAACACGACGCTCATCACGCTCGCCAGCACCGGCACCGTGCGGACCGGGTTGCGGCGTGCGTCGCGGGCGGCGAGCCGGGCGGACAGACCGGCCCGCGAGGTGAGCCGGGTGATCAGGGCGAGCAGCCACGGTGAGCAGATGGCGATGCCGAGCTGCATCAGGCACGGCCCGATCGCGACGCCGGCGCCGACGACGTACGCCCACCGGTCCTGCTGCACCGGACGGTCGTTGAGCATGAGCACCCCGACACCGCACGCCAGCGTCATCACGGCGCCGAGGACCACGAGCAGCGGCCCCCAGATGCGACGACGACGGCGGGCGGGACGGCTGACGGGCACCGGACGGAGCGAGCCCCGCAGGGCTGCGAGCACGTTGATCCGGGTCGCCGACCGTGCGGCGACGAGCGCGGAGACGAGTCCGGCGAGCACCCCGGCGGCGGCGATGGACAGCAGCAGGAGCGGCGGCACGTGCAACCCGGGGAACGACGCCACGTTGCCGTTGTCGATCAGTCGGTAGGCGAGCACGCCGATCCCGGTGCCGGCGGCGACCCCGAGGACCGCGCCGACGAGGCCGAGCACCAGGCCCGACCCGGCGACGATCGTGCGGACGAACCGCTTGTCGCCGCCGACGCTCGTGACGATGGCGTACGAGCGGGTGTCCGCCCGGGTGCCGACCAGGAACGCGGCCCCGGCGAGCAGGGCGACCTCGAACATCGCGAAGACCCCGAGCAGGCCCATCGCCCCGAGGTACCAGCCGAGTGTCGAGCTCAGCTGCCCACCCGCAAGCCGGGCGTCGGGCGGGTCGAGCACGACCGGACGCGACTGCACGATGATGCCGTGCGCGTTGAGCTGCCGGATCTCCGACCACGTCGGGGCGTCCGACGGCAGGTACACGGTGACGTCGGTGAGCCCGACGTCGTCGGTGGTGTCGGTCGTCGAGAGCGTCGTGCCCCAGGGCAGGAACACCCCCTGCGTCCCCGGGTCCGTCCCCAGGTCGGTCATGGTGCCGGTGATCGTGAAGCGCTTGGTGACCGGGTCGGTCAGGTCCACCGTGTCGCCGATGTGCGCCCCGAGGCGTTCGAGCGTCGCCGGCGTGACCATGAGCTCACTGCGCGTGGTCGGCGTGGAACCGTCGAGCACGTGCCAGTGGCCCTCGAGCGACGGGTCCCAGACGCTGCCCTCGACCGCGGTCAGGCCGACGGGACCGTTCGCCCCCTGGACCACGACGGGCGTGCTGCCCACCGGGATCGACAGGGCGCCGTCGGGCACGTGGGCCAGGACGTTCGTGAACGGTGAGTCCTCGTCCGACTTGGTGACAGGGCTGTTCCGCTTCGAGTCGGTGAACTCCCACTGCACCGGGTCCTGCACCATGCCGGGCAGGTCCGGGCCGGACACCCGCATCTGCGCCGATGCACGGCCGAGGTCGTAGTCCAGCCGCTCGGTGACCGTGGCCTGCGTCGACTGCACGACGACGGCGACCGCGGCGAACCCGGCGGTCGGGATCCCGATGAGCGCGATGATCAGTGCCGCGCGGCCCGCCTTCGCGAACGCCAGTCGACGCCCCAGACGGAGCGCCGGTCTCAGGGCGAACGGCGTCCGGCCGGTCCCGGCACGCCGACCCCGGCTCACGAGGCGGTCCGGTCCGTGAGTACAGCCTCGACGCCCGAGTACACGGTCTCGTCGACCACCCGACCGTCGCGCAGGAACACGATCCGGTCCGCCCAGGCCGCGTGCCGGGCGTCGTGGGTCACCAGGAGCGCGCCGGCTCCGGCGTCGACGTGCCGACGGAGCATGCGGAGCACGACCTCGCCGGTCTGCGAGTCGAGGGCTCCGGTCGGCTCGTCGGCGAGCACGAGCCGGCGCTCGCCGACCACGCCGCGGGCGATCGCGACGCGCTGCTGCTGGCCGCCGGACAGGTCGTCCGGGTAGGCGTCGGCACGGTGCGACAGCTCGACGTTGTCCAGCGCGAGCTCCGCGGCGCGGCGGGCCTGCGAGGCCTTCCATCCGTCGAGTTCGAGCGGCAGTGCCACGTTCTCGACCGCGGTCAACGAGGGGATCAGGTTGAAGTCCTGGAACACGAACCCGATGAGCCGGCGCCGCAGCGCTGCGAGCTCCTTGGCGGGACGGTCGGACACGAAGGCGCCGTCGATCAGCACCTCACCGCTCGTCGGCGGCAGCAGGGTGCCGGCGCAGGCGAGCAGCGTCGACTTGCCCGAGCCCGACGTGCCCATCACCGCCACCATCTCGCCGCGCTCGACCCGCAGGTCGATGCCGGCCAGGGCGGTGACGGCCTTCGCGCCGGACCCGTAGTGCACGCTCACGGCGTCGAGCTGCAGGAGCGGTGCGGCGGTCACCGCGCGCTCCGGGGAGCGGAAGCGGCAGCGGCAGCCGCAGCGTCGGCACTGGCAGGCGCCGCCGGGTGCTCGTCCGGCCGGTACCGCGCGACACTCGACTCCACGTGGTCCAGCCACCGCACCTCGGCCTCGGCCTGGAACACCATCGACTCGAGCACGAGCGACCACGCCAGGTCGGTCGACGGGTCGGTCGTCCGCTTCAGCCGCGTCAGGTCCTGCAGGTTCCGGATCGCGGCACCGCGCTGCACCTGCACCAGCCGGGCGACGTCGACTCCGGGCACGGTCACGGCGAGGGCGAACTTGATCGCCAGCTCGTCACGGCCGCGCTTCGCGGGCACGGGCTCGCTGAACCAGCGCGCCACCTCCGCACGACCCGCGTCGGTCGCCGTGTAGACGACGTGTCCGTCGTCGTCGGCGTCGCCGCGGGCCACGAGGCCGTCGCGTTCCAGGCGGTCCAGGGTCGTGTAGACCTGGCCGATGTTCAGCGGCCAGCTCCCGCCGGTGCGGTGCTCGAACTCCCCCCGGAGCTGGTACCCGTACCCGGGTCCCCCCACCAGCAGCGCGAGTACGCCCATCCGAACGCTCATGACACTTCCCCTGTCTCGGGCCACCGTGGCCATACTGAGTATGCACATACCCGGTATGCGTGCGCAAGCACGGATCTGAACAGGGCTCAAAACGGACGGGAGGCGCGGTACCAGCTGGCACCGCGCCTCCCGTCCGACCGGTCGTCGCGTTCGCGACCCGCGGTCGCGTCCTCAGGGTCAGTGACCCAGCTTCGCCAGCTCCTCGAACTCGTCGTCGGTCAGCTCGACGGTGGCACCGGCGAGGTTGTCCTCCAGGTGCGCGACGCTCGACGTGCCGGGGATCGGCAGCATCACCGGGGAGCGCTTGAGCAGCCAGGCAAGCGCGAGCTGCGCCGGGGTGGCACCCTTGCGCTCGGCGATCTCGGTGAGCGGCGAGTCCTCGCCGGTCAGGCCACCCGTGGCCAGGGGGAACCACGGGATGAAGCCGATGCCCTGCTCCTCGGACCAGTCGAGCAGCTCCTCGGCGTCACGCTTCTGCAGGTTGTAGAGGTTCTGCACGGAGACGATCGTGGCGATCTCCTGCGCGGCCTTGACCTCGTCGACGGAGACCTCGGACAGGCCGATGTGGCGGATCTTGCCCTCGTCCTGCAGCTTCTTCAGCTCGCCGACCTGGTCCTCGAGCGGCACCTTCGGGTCGATGCGGTGCAGCTGGAACAGGTCGATGCGCTCCAGGCCCAGGCGGCGGAGGCTCATCTCCGCCTCTTGCCGGAGGTACTCCGGGCGGCCGACGGGCGGCCAGACGTTCGGGCCGGTGCGGGTGAGGCCGGCCTTCGTGGCGATGACGACGTCGTCGCCGTAGGGGTGCAGGGCCTCCTTGAGGAGCTCCTCGGCGACGTATGGGCCGTACGAGTCGGCGGTGTCGAAGAAGTTCACGCCGAGCTCGACGGCGCGCTTGAGGACGCGGATCGCCTCGTCGTGGTCCTTCGGCGGTCCCCAGACGCCGGGGCCGGTGAGCTGCATGGTGCCGTAGCCGAGCCGGTTGACCTCGAGGTCGCCGCCGATGCGGAAGGTGCCGGAGGACGCGGCCGGACGGTTCGTGGTGTCAGTGCCTGTGGTCATGACCCCGGTCTACGCCCGGTGCGTTGCCGGTCGCTGAATCGGTGTCCCCCGACCGCTTTCCGGGTTCGCAGGGTCTACGGACGGGTGGGCCGCGGGTACGGGGTCTCGCCGCGTTCGAGTCCGCCGACGAGCTTGGTGAGCCGGCTCGTCCGCACCGTGGCGTTCGGGGCGGTGGTGATGCGGTGCAGCACGGCGTACCGGTTCGTGGCGTCGAGCTCGGCGAACAGCGCGGCGGCTGCGGGGGCGGCGTCGAGCGCGGCCTGCAGGTCCTCGGGCACCGTGGCCGTTGCCGAGCCGGCGTAGGCGCGGTCCCATCGGCCGTCAGCCTTGGCGCGCTCGATCTCGGCGTGCCCGCGCTCCCGCATCCGCCCCTCGGCGATGAGTGCCGCGACCAGGCCGAGGTTCCGCTGCGACCACAGCGAGGCCTTCCGGCGCGGGGTGAACCGCTGGCGGTAGGTCGTGTCGTCGCGCCCGCGCCGCTGCCCGTCGATCCACCCGGAGCACAGTGCTTCGTCGAGGGCCGTGTCGTAGGTCAGCGTCGTCGGCTCCGTGACGCCCTTCTTCGCGAGGACGAGCCACACCCCGTCCGGTTCGTGCTCGTGGTCGTCGAGCCAGGCACGCCACGCGGCGACGTCCGGCAGCACCAGGTCGACGATGTCCATGCGGTCATCGTAGGACCGGCCGGCCGCGCGGGTCAGGCCGCGCTGCTGCTGATCCGGGTCGCACTCGCCCAGTCGTGCACCCAGTCGGGCACGGTGAGGTCGCGGTCCGCCCCACCCGCAGCCTCGAGCAGATCGGCGGTCGGCACCGTCCCGCCGGAACGCCGCAGGAACCGGGCCTGCACCACGGCGCGGGCCATCACGGCACCCTGTCGCACGAACGTCTGCTCCAGGTACACGGCACGGTCGTCGACCCCGAGCACGTGGGTGCGGAGCTCGAACCGCTGCCCGAGCGTCAACGACCGCTTGTACGTGATCGTCTGCGCCGAGACGACGGGGTACCAGCCACGTTCGGTCAGCGTTGCCCAGTACCCGGAGCGGAGCATCAGGTCGAGCCGACCGAGGTCGAGCATCGACAGGTACTTGCCGTTGTTGACGTGGCGCAGCGGGTCGAGGTCGGTGGGAGCGACCCGGAACGGCGTCCGGACCTCGTCCCAGAGCGACGCCCGGCGCCGTCCACCGACCCGAGCGCGCAGACGGGTGCGCAGCTGCAGCAGGAGCAGTCGGAAGTACAGGTTCACGGGTCGATCACACCGGTGCGCGGAGCACTCCTGCGAGCACCTTGGAGGAACCTCACGAAGCGCGCGGCCGTCTGCCGACACACGACCAGCCGCTCCCGACAATCGGCAGGCGGCGGGGTCGGGCGGTTCAGCCGGGGAAGCCGCCGCCGGCGCCCGTGATGCCGGGGTGCGCGGACTTGGCGAGCCCCTCGGTCCTGGAGTGAGCCGCATCGGCTTCGGCCGCGGCGCGTGCGGTGTCACGCGGATCCGACAGGTCTTCGATCGATTCGAGCGCCCGCCGACGACGGCGGTTCTGCGCCTCGAGCACGATCAGCAGGGCGCCGAGCACGACGACCACGGCGATGACGATCCAGATGATGACCACGACACTCCCCCGAGCCCGGGGCGTCTGCCCCGGCCCTCGCAGCGTAGCGGTGCGGAGGCGGGTACAGCCAGTGCCTCCCGCCGTCAGGGGGACCGGGAGTAGACCTGCAGCATGCAGACACGCAAGCTCGCAGACCTCGAGGTCGGACCGATCGGCCTCGGAACCATGGGCATGAGCGCCTTCTACACGGGCGCCGGCACCGACGACGACGAGTCGATCCGCACCATCCACCGCGCGATCGACCTCGGCGTCACCCTGTTCGACACCGCCGAGGCGTACGGCCCCTACACGAACGAGGAACTCCTGCGCCGTGCGCTCGAGGGCCGTCGCGACGACGTCGTCATCGCGACCAAGTTCGGCCTGTACCGCCACGAGGCCGGTGAGGAGACCCCGACGCAGCAGCGCGGTCTCTCCAGCCAGCCGGAGTCCGTGCGCGAGGCGCTCGAAGGCTCCCTCCGTCGCCTGGGCACGGACCACATCGACCTCTACTACCAGCACCGCGTCGACCCGGCCGTCCCGATCGAGGACGTCATCGGCCAGCTCGCCGGATTCGTGCAGGAGGGCAAGATCCGGCACATCGGACTGTCCGAGGCCGGTGCCGACACCATCCGCAAGGCCCACGCCGTCCACCCGATCACCGCGCTGCAGAGCGAGTACTCGCTGTGGACGCGTGACCCCGAGGGCGACGTGCTCGACACCCTGCGCGAGCTCGGCATCGGCCTGGTGCCGTACTCGCCGCTCGGCCGCGGGTTCCTGACGGGTGCCATCACGAAGCCGTCCGACCTGGACTCCGACGACTTCCGCCTGGCGAACCCGCGCTTCCAGCAGGAGGCGTTCGAGCAGAACATGCGCATCGTCGACGCGGTCAAGGACATCGCGACCGAGGCCGGCGCCACCCCGGCGCAGGTGTCGCTCGCCTGGCTGCTGGCCCAGGGCGACGACATCGTCCCGATCCCCGGCACGAAGCGGGTCTCCCGCCTCGAGGAGAACGTCGGCGCAGCCGACCTGACCCTCACGGCGGACCAGCTGTCGCGCCTGTCGGCGCTGCCGGTCCCGACCGGTGACCGCTACCCCGACATGTCGACCATCGGTCGGTAGACGCGACCGGTTGACGGACGGGAGGCCCGTGGCGGATCCGTCACGGGCCTCCCGTCCGTCGTCAGTCGCGTCAGCGGACGCGAGACGCCCGCGTCTCAGACCTCGGCGGCGAAGGACGCGGCCCGGACCTGCAGGTCCTCGATGCGCCGGAGGCGCGCGGCCTCGACGTCGTAGCCCTCGTAGGCGGGCGGCGGCAGCTTCCGGACGTTCCGCGAGCACTGGAAGTCCTGGCACACCAGGGTGCCGACGGTGTTGCCGTTGCGTCCGGCCGGCCCGGATCGCTTGGCGCTGTAGAACGCGACGTCGTTCGGCAGCTTGACGTCCTGGCACCACGAGCACTGGGCACGGGAGCGGGGCGAGGCCTCGGCCTGCCGGAACAGGATGCCGATCAGGTCGCCGTCCAGGGTCGGCACGACGGCGTACGCACGCCGACCGATCTTCGGATCGCGCCAGCCGAGGTAGTCGAGCGCGTCCCAGTCGAGCGTCTCGAAGCCGGCGGGCAGCGTGAGGTCGGACACCTCCTTGCGCGAGGCGTTGACGAAGGACGTGCGGAGGGTCTTCTCCACGATGGGGAGCATGGGTGATCGCTTTCGTGCAGGCACCGGGGTGTGCGGACGCACACCGCACCGGGCGGAGGAGGTCAGGGTTCGACGAGGGCGGCCGCACCCGAGGGCACGACCGAGGGCCTCACGCCCTGATGCCGGCGATACGGGCGCCGACCACCTCCTGGAAGCTCACCCGACCAGCCTACGACCGGGTGTCAAGCCCGGCCCGGTCCGTCCGCGGCCGGTTCGGCGTCGCCGTGACCAGGACGACCGAACCCTCGTACGTCGGGCGGATGCGGAGCGACCCGTGCCGCCGGTCCCACTCCCCCGACTCGAGCGCGGTGCGGAGCGCTGCCACCGACCGCCGGACGGTGAACTCGTCGACCAGGCCCCACGCCGGGTCCGCCTGGCGCACGCCGGGGTCGAGGAGTCGCTCGGGGCGGGCGTAGTACGCCTCGGCGAACCCGTCGACGCACGTGAACGGGATCGGCAACGGGGTGCTCGTCACGGTGTCGTCGCCGAGCGCGTCGGCGATCCGCGGCAGTGCGGGGTGGCGACGGGCCTCGGCCGCCAGCACCTCGGGCGCGTACTCGGCGAGCCAGGAGCGCTCGATGCGGTCGGGGTCGAACGTCAGCACCACGATGGGGCCCCGGGTCACGCGACGCACCTCGGCGAGCCCGCGTTCGAGGTCGTCCCACTCGTGCAGCGAGAAGGTCGTCATCGCGGCGTCGAAGGTGTCGTCGGCGAAGGGCAGGTCTCCGGCGGGCTCCACGGCGGTCACGTCGCGGTCGGTCGGTGCGTAGGAAACAGCGCCGGCCCCGACGTCGAGCACGGTCCGGGGGTCACCGAGGGCCTTCGCGACCGCACGGGCGAACGCGGGTTCGGGCCGGCGGTGCTGCCGGTGGTCCGCGTCCCCTGCTGAGCCGTCCGTGGTCCTCGTCACGTCCCCACCCTACGAACCCGCGGGGGCCGGGTCAGTCGACCGACTCGGACTCGGACTCCGACTCGCGCAGGGCCGCGTACTGCTCGGCCCGCTCCGTCGCGGCCCAGCTGCCGAGCAGCGCGAGCGACCGCTCAGACTCGCTGCCCGGTTCGGCCGAGTACGAGAACAGCGTCAGGCCGGGATCGGCGACCAGGTCGAGCGCCTCGTACGACAGCCGCAGCTCCCCCACGATCGGGTGGTCGATGCGCTTCTTGCCGGTGCGCTGCATCCGGACGTCGTGGGCCGCCCACCAGCCGCGGAACTCCTCGCTCCGGGTGGAGAGCTCACCGACGAGCGTGATGAGCCCCGGCTCGCAGGGGTTCGACACCGCGGCGGTCCGGAGCACGGCCACGGCGTCCTTCGCGGTCTGCGCCCAGTCCGGGAAGAAGTCGCGGGCGGCCGGGTCGAGGAACGTGAAGCGTGCGGTGTTCACCGGGCGTCCCGGGCCGGCGAACAGCGGTGCGTAGAGCGCACGGCCGAGCTCGTTCGTCGCGACGACGTCCCCGCGCTCGTTCCGCACCCAGGCCGGTGCGCCGGTGATGGCGTCGAGCAGCCGCTGCACGCCGGGGCGCACGCGGGTCGGCACGTTCCGGTGCATGACCTTCGCACCGGAGTTCGCCAGGCGCGTGAGGTCCCACAGGTGCGCGCGCTCGTCCTCGTCGAGCTGCAGGGCGCTCGCCAGGCCCTCGAGCACGCTGTCCGAGACGCCCTTGAGCGAGCCGCGCTCGAGTCGCGTGTAGTAGTCGACGCTCACGCCGGCGAGCATGGCGACCTCGTGCCGACGCAGTCCGGGCACGCGTCGGACCCCGCCGCCGAACGACGGCATGCCGACCTGCTCGGGGGTGAGCCGCGCCCGCCTGGAGGACAGGAAGTCGCGGATCTCGTTGCGCACGTCGATACCCATGGGACGAGCGTACGTGCCCGGGCTGTCCGTCCGGCAGGCACGGGCGGTACCCGTCAGCCCCGGTGCGCAGAAGCGACACTTCGCGGGTCGCCCTACCGTCCGGTTGGCGAAAGCGACAGATCATGCCCGAACGTTCGCGGGATTCTGTCGCTTCGACGGGGTGGACGCGACCAGGGCCGGTCGGGAGGCCCGTGGCGGGGCCGCCACGGGCCTCCCGACCGCTGGGGGGCCGCGATCAGGGCGCCCCGTCGGCCCCGATGCGCACCCGCGCGACGCGGTGACCGTCCATGGCGGTCACCTCGAGGCGATGGCCGCCGGCCAGGACGACGTCACCGACCTCGGGGACGCGGTCCAGCTGCACCTGCACGAGCCCACCCACGGTCTCGTAGTCGCCGTCCGGCAGGACGGGACCGCCGTCCGCGGCCAGGTCCTCGAGCACCGTGGCGCCGTCGACGCCGTCGTGCGCCAGCACCGACTCGTCGTACTCGGTGGAGTCCCACTCGTCGCGGATGCGGCCGACGAGGTCCTCGAGCAGCGCCTCGAGCGTGACCATGCCCGCGCTGCCGCCGTACTCGTCGACCACCAGGGCGATCTGGTGGCCGTCGGTGCGCATGTCCGCGATCGCGCTCGACAGCGACTTCGTCTCGGGCAGGGCGAGCACCGGCCGGACGAGCGTGGCGACGGGGGCCGCGGGGTCGACCGGACGCAGCAGGTCACGGAGGTGCACGAAGCCCTGCACCTCGTCGCGCCCGCCGGAGGTCACGAGGTACCGGGTGTGCCCGGCCGCGATGGCCTGGTCGGTGGCGTCGGCGACGGAGAGGCCGGCGTCCAGCGTCGAGACGTCGTACCAGGGGCGCATCGACTCGCGCAGGATGCGGTCACCGGCGTCCAGGGCGCTGCGGGCGATCCGGCGTCCCTGCTCGTCGACGCCGGTGTGCTCGTCGACCAGGCCGCGGAGCTCCTCGGTGCTCATCGACTCGCTGCGGGCGTTCGGGTCGCCACCGAGCAGTCGCACGACGGTGTCGGTGGACTTCGAGAGCAGCCAGATCACCGGCCGCATGAGCACCGCGAAGCGCTCCAGGGTCGGGGCGACGGCCATCGAGAAGCCCTCGGCGCGCTGCAGGGCGAGGCGCTTCGGTACGAGCTCGCCGAACACGAGCGACAGGTACGCGATGACGAGGGTCATCAGCACCAGCGCGACGGCTTCGGCCGTGCCCTGCTCGAGGCCGAGCGCCTGGAACAGCGGTGCGACGTCGGGTGCGATCGAGGACGCACCGTACGCGGCGGAGAAGAACCCGGCGACGGTCACGCCGATCTGCACGGCGGACAGGAACCGGTTCGGGTCACGGCCGAGCTCGGCGACCCGCATCCCGCGGGGGCCGCGGCGTTCGAGCTGCTGCAGCTGGGATTCGCGGAGGGAGACGAGTGCGATCTCGGCGGCCGCGAAGACCCCGCCGACGAGCACGAAGAGGATGACGAGCCCGAAGGCGATCCAGGTGTCGGCACCCATCAGCGGGCAGCCGCCTCGGATCGACGACGGGCGGGCGGTCTGTGGGGATCGTCCATGCCTGTGAGTCTGCACAGGCCGACTGGGACATCACCGTGCTGTCGCTCGACAGCGGCTGTGGATCCGGCCTCGCGACGGGGCACGGTCGTCACAGAGGCGGTCGCTACAGGGTGAGCGAGCGACCGATGCGTGCCTCGAGCCACGCCTTCGGGTCGATCGGCGTGACGCCGTCCATCAGGACCTCGAGGTGCAGGTGCGCACCGGTCGAGACGCCGGAGGACCCGACGAGCCCGATGAACTGTCCGGCAGCGACGGTGTCGCCGACCTTGAGCGGCGAGGAGCCGGGGATCATGTGGCCGTAGAGCGTGGAGACCTGACGGCCGTCGACCACGTGGTCGATGATGACCGCGTTGCCGTACGAGAAGTACGTGCCCGAGACCCGGACCTTGCCCGCGGCGACGGCGCCGATCGGCGTGCCCATGCCCGGGGTGAAGTCGAGGCCCTGGTGCAGCGACGAGCACGCGCCGCACGGTGCCGAGCGGTACCCGAAGCCGGAGCTCATCTGCACCGGGCCGGGGAACGGCGAGCGGACCGCGCCGCCGAACGAGACGGCGCCACCCGCGGTCGCCGCGGTGTCGGCGGAACCAGCCGTCTTCGTGGTGACGGTCGAGCCGCCGCCGACGGTGAAGCCGTCACGGTCGAACCCGGCGGCCGTGACCGCCTGGGTCACGGCGTAGTCCTGGGTGCGCACGATGGGTGCGATGGTCGAGGTGGCCATCGAGGTGCCGGCGCTCGCGTGGGCGGGCATCGCCGAGGCGGCGAACATCGCGATGGCGGCCGCGGCGCTGGTGAGCGTGATGCGTCCGGCGCGGGCCGACCGGGAGGCCCGGGGTGCGCTGGCGACGCGGGTCACCTTGGGTGCGGGGCGACGGACGACGCGCTGGATGCGGTCGTCGACGTGCTCGGTGGTGGCGCGTGCGGTTGCGGAGCGGCGGCCGGCCGGCTCGGTGGCCGAGGACGCGGTCGCGAGGACGACGGCCTGCACGGGCTTGGTGACCTTCGCGGCCTTCGGCGCCTTGGCCGGCTTCGCGGCCTTCGCCGGCTTGGCGACCTTCGCTGCCTTGGCCGGCTTCTCTGCCTTGGCGGCCTTCGCGACCGGCGCCGTCCTGCTGCGACGCTGCGGTCCGCGGGCTGCTGCACGCTCGGCCTCGAGGGCGGCGCGACGGGACAGGTGCACCACCGGGGTCTCCGGGTGCTGGTCGAGTTCGGGTGCAGTCGTCATGGCCGCCCACCATTCTGCACGACTCTGTCGCTTTGTACAGGCCCTTTCGTGATCTTTTCGTTACCGAGTGCGCTGGGAGGCCCCTGATCACCGCGGGCGGAAGCGTCCCCCGGACCCTCCGCATCGGTACGGTCGGGGGAAAGCGACGGAAGGACCCGCACCATGGCCCGATCGCCGCGTGAGCGGTACGGAACGGTCGATCTGGCGTCGGCCGACGTCGTGCTGGCCGGTACCCAGGAACTCCTGCCCGTGCTCCGGGCCGCGGCCGTGCGCGCCGGGATCGACGCCGCGCGGATGCGGGTCATCGGGGTCGACGACCTGCCGGACCCCGAGGAGACGTGGGACGCGGCGTTGGCCGTCATCGCGATCCGCCGCCCCGGTGACGACCCCGCGTTCCACCGGGCGCAGGCGGCTGCCGAGCTCATCGCGCCGATGCTCGCGCCGCACGCGGTCCGCATCGTCGTCACGGTGTCCGGGGTGACCCGGCTCGCGCCGAAGCTCGAGCGCACCCTGACGTCCGAGGTCCTGCACCAGATCGATGCCGCGTCGGCGTCCTCCGGGTTCCGCCGCCCCTTCCGGCCCCTGCGCATGCGGCTCGGCCTCGCCGGGCTCCGTGCCGCCGGCGTCCGGGTGTTCCGCGTCTCGATCGGCGACTGAGGCTCAGGCCCCGTCGGATCCGGGGCCCTGCGCGGCGCCCGCCTGCAGCGACGGGTGTGGCGGAGCGGCGTGCGCGACGACGGAGACACTGCCGACGGCGAGCACGAGTGCCAGCGCTCCGGCGGTGCAGGCCGTCCCGATCCGCCGCAAGCGCGACCGGCTGCCACGCTGACGCGGTGCGAACCGCTTCGTGCTCCGTCGGGGCTCGGGGCCGACGAGCCAGGGACCGGAGCCGTCGGGGTCGTACGAGAACGGGCCGGAGCCGTCCGGCGCGTAGCGGTAGGGGCCGCTGCCGTCCGAGGCGTAGGCGGACCGCAGGTCCTCCGCGGTCCAGCCGAAGTCGTCCGGGGTCTGCCGTGTGGTGGTCATGCGCGCTCTCCCTCGCTCTGGTGCTGCGGAAGACCAGTCCACGCACCGTTCCTATGTGTCGACAGTGCGCCTCCAGGGTGTCGGCCGAGCATCTGCCGCGCGGAAGCGGGGGCCATGTATCTTGATGTCGAGACATCCTGCGCCACGAGTACCGTGGACGTACCGACGGTCGAACAAGGGAGTACCCGCCAGCATGGCCAAGATCATCTACACCCTCACGGACGAGGCGCCGTTCCTCGCCACCCACTCCTTCCTCCCGGTCATCCAGGCCTTCGCCGGCACCGCGGGTGTCGACGTCGAGACCCGCGACATCTCGCTCGCCGGCCGGATCATCGCCCAGTTCCCGGAGCGGCTCACCGACGAGCAGCGCCTGGACGACGCCCTCGCCGAACTCGGCGACCTGGCGAAGACCCCCGAGGCGAACATCATCAAGCTGCCGAACATCTCGGCGTCGATCCCCCAGCTCAAGGTCGCGATCAAGGAACTGCAGGCGCAGGGCTACGACCTGCCCGACTACCCGGACGAGGCCACGACCGACGAGCAGCGCGACGTCCGCGCCCGCTACGGCCGGGTCCAGGGCAGCGCCGTCAACCCGGTGCTGCGCGAGGGCAACTCCGACCGCCGCGCACCCCTGTCCGTCAAGAACTACGCCCGCAAGCACCCGCACCGCATGGGCGCCTGGTCGCGTGACTCGAAGACGAACGTCACCACCATGGGCGTCGACGACTTCCGGTCGAACGAGAAGTCCTGGATCGCCCCCGCCGACGACGTCCTGACGATCACCTTCGTGGCCGAGGACGGCAGCGAGCAGGTCCTCAAGCAGTCGATCCCCGTGCTGCAGGGCGAGGTCGTGGACGGCACCGTGCTGCACGTGGCCGCACTCGAGTCGTTCCTGCGCAAGCAGATCGAGCGCGCCGCCGCCGAGGACGTCCTGTTCTCCGTGCACCTCAAGGCCACGATGATGAAGATCTCGGACCCGATCATCTTCGGCCACGTCATCAAGGCGTTCTTCCCGTCGGTGTTCGAGCGCTACGGCGCCGACCTCGCCGCCGCGGGCCTGACCCCGAACGACGGCCTCGGTTCGATCCTCGCCGGCCTCGGTGCGCTGCCGAACGGCGCCGAGATCGAGCGTGCCTTCAAGCAGGGCATCGCCGACGGCCCCGAGCTCGCCATGGTCGACTCGGACAAGGGCATCACGAACCTGCACGTGCCGAGCGACGTCATCGTCGACGCATCGATGCCCGCGATGATCCGCACCTCGGGCCACATGTGGGGCCCGGACGGCGACGAGCACGACACCCTCGCCGTCATCCCCGACTCGAGCTACGCCGGCATCTACCAGGCCGTGCTCGACGACTGCCGCGCCCACGGCGCCTTCGACCCGTCGACGATGGGCTCCGTGCCCAACGTCGGCCTGATGGCGCAGAAGGCCGAGGAGTACGGCTCGCACGACAAGACCTTCGAGCTGCCCGGCGCCGGTGTGGTCCGCGTCACGACCGCCTCGGGCGACGTCGTCATCGAGCACGACGTCGAGCCCGGCGACATCTGGCGCGCCTGCCAGACCAAGGACGTCGCCATCCGCGACTGGGTGAAGCTCGCCGTCACCCGCGCCCGTGCCTCCGCGACGCCGGCCGTGTTCTGGCTCGACGAGACCCGTGCGCACGACGCGAACCTGATCGGGCTCGTCCGCGAGTACCTCGGCGAGCACGACACCGAGGGCCTGCAGATCGAGATCCTCGCGCCCGAGGACGCCATGCGCTTCTCGCTCGAGCGCATCCGCCGCGGCGAGGACACCATCTCGGTCACCGGCAACGTCCTGCGCGACTACCTGACCGACCTGTTCCCGATCATGGAGCTCGGCACCTCGGCGAAGATGCTCTCCGTCGTCCCGCTGCTGGGCGGTGGCGGCCTGTTCGAGACCGGTGCCGGTGGTTCCGCGCCGAAGCACGTGCAGCAGCTCGTGCAGCAGAACTACCTGCGCTGGGACAGCCTGGGCGAGTTCCTCGCGCTGGCGGTCAGCCTCGAGCACCTCGCCGGGGTGACGGGCAACGAGCGGGCGAAGATCCTGGGCGAGACCCTCGACCGTGCCACCGGGACGTTCCTCGAGCAGGACAAGTCCCCTGGTCGGAAGCTCGGCTCGATCGACAACCGCGGCAGCCACTTCTACCTGGCGAAGTACTGGGCCGAGGAGCTCGCGGCGCAGACCCAGGACACCGAGCTCGCGGCGTCGTTCGCGGACCTCGCGGCGAAGCTCGGTGAGCAGGAGCGCACGATCGTCGACGAGCTCGTGTCGGTGCAGGGCCACCCGGCCGACATCGGCGGCTACTACCGCCCCGACGACGCCAAGACGAGCGCGGTCATGCGTCCGTCCGCCACGTTGAACGCGGCGCTGGCAGCGCTCTAGCAGCGACCAGCCGACGGACGGGAGGCCCGGTGCCAGCTGGCACCGTCCCTCCAGGCACGGCCGTCACCCCGCTGGCGCGGTGCGCCGGTACCGGCTGGTGGGGCCCACCTCCCGTCCGGCCGTGGTCGCGACCACCGCCGCGCTTCGTGAGCAGGAATGGTCGCGTCCGCACCACGAACCCGACCACCGCTGCTCACGAAGTGACGCGTGGGCGCTCGTCGCGTCAGCCGCGGGACGGCACGGGCGGGCCGGCGGCGAGCAGCCCGGTGAACACCAGGGCGACGGCCACGACCCCGATGCCCGCGGCCACGGCGGGCCGACGCACCACGAAGAACAGCAGACGGTCCCAGAAGCCCGAGTGGGCGTCCGGCGAGCGGCGCCAGGAGCCCTCGAGCATGCTGCGGCGGGCGACCGCGACCTCGAACGGCACCGTGGCGTACGGCACGACGGCACTGGCCCAGCCGAGCACGAGCGCCCCGAACGACCACCGCTGGTTCACCGCCACGACCGTCGTGACCACCAGGTACGCCAGGAACACGAAGCCGTGCACCCCACCGCCGATGCGGACGCCCCAGTCGCCGGCGTCCAGGCCGTACTTGAGCACCATCCCGAGGATGAGCAGGGTCCAGGTCACGAGTTCGGCGACCGCAGCGGCGCGGAACAGGGAGCGCGGAGTCATGCCGTCAATCGTGGCGGACCCGGTTGACAGACAGCAGAACGCCCCGGATCGTCCGACCCGGGGCGCGCTGCAGGTCCGCTCAGTGCCGCACGACCACCGTCTGCCCGAGGCGGTTCACACCCGCGCTCGCGTCCCACGTGCCGGTGTTCGCCGTCTGGATCGCGAAGGCCGGGTTCGCCGCCACCGAGGCCTCCGGCGCGGGCAGGGCGAGTGCGACGCTCCAGCGCCCGTTCGGCACGTCGGCCAGCGACGCCCGGACGGTCACGGTCTGTCCCGGCTGCCAGGACGACGCGTCGGCGGCCACGGGCACGGTCACCCGGCGATCGCCGTCGGTCAGGACGAGCTGCACGGGGCGGCTGTTGTACGGCGCCGCCCAGCCGTCGTTCCGGATCGACACCGCCACCGACGGCTTCGCGCCAGAGGTGGCGGTGCTCGACGTCATCGTGAAGCGGTAGCCGAGCTTCTTCGCGGCGTCGGTCATGCCCTCCGCACCCCAGGTCGCCAGGACGTCCTTGTTGTAGTCGAGGTTGAGGTAGCTGTAGTGGTACTTCGCCATCTCGGCCGAGGCGGACGGGTACTCGGTCCGCGGCGCGTTCACGGCGCAGGTCTCACCACCGACGGGGACGTACCGCGACTCCGCCGCCAGGTAGTCCTGGTCGAGCGACAGCGGGTTGCTCAGGAACGTGCCGAAGTCGTCCGGCGAGGCGAGGAAGCAGTCGTTGTGGTGCCCGATGCGCGACGCTGCCGACCCGTCGTGCGCCTGCTCCGGTGTGAGTGCCCCGGCCGTGCCGGACGGCGTGCGGAGTGCGTCCTGCTTCATCTGCATCGTGCGGACCTGGACCGAGCGGCTGGAGGGCAGGGCGGCGAGTTCGGCCTGCAGGACCTGTCGTCGGGCGTCCTTGTCGGCCTCGGTCAGGACGCCCGGGTTCGCCGGGTCGCTCGCGAAGTGGTCGGTGTAGTAGCCCTCGCCCCAGAGCCCGATGAATCCCCCCTGCAGGGTCGGGATGACGTCGGCGTTCCGGCGGAGCGTCGGGGTGAGCTGCTCGATGTGCGCGAGCACGGTCGGCAGGTCGGCGTCACCGTAGGGCGCCGAGTACGGGTACGAGCCACCCTGGACGTACGCGAACCGCGTGATCACACCCACGCCGGCTGCGCGCGCGGTGTCGTAGTCGTGCTGCACGAGCGCGAGCCAGGCCGGGCTGAGTTGCCGCTGCTGGACGAACGCCTCCATGTAGAACACCCGGACGACCTGCGTGACGCCCTCGGCCCGGTAGCCCCGGAGGGTCGCGGCGTCGAGCGGTGTGTACCCGGTGCCGTCGGCGCGGTAGTGCGTCTCGGTGGTGTGGTCGAACCCGCGCGAGGGGTTCGGGATGACCGCGTCGCTCGCCGTGTAGGTCACGGTCGAGGTGGTCGCGGTCCGTGTCGGGTGGTGGCCGGTGGGTGATGCCCACGCGGTGGTCGGTACGGCGAGCGCGAGCGCCGCCGCGAGTGCGACGGTGGTGATGGTGCGGTGCTGCATCGGACGAGCCCCTGTCCTCGGCGCGGGCGGTGACCGGCACCCCCTGGCACCGTCGCCTGCGCGATTGTGATCCGAAGGTAGGCCAAACGATCAGAAAACGCCAGGACCTGCGCAAAGCGATCACGGGTAGCGTGGGTCCCATGTCGCCGTCGACCGAGAACCGTCCCCTGAACATCGTCGTCTGGAACGAGAACGTGCACGAGACCCGCGGTGACGCGACGGTCATCGGGCACTACCCCGACGGTATGCACACCGTGATCGCCGAGGCGCTCCGGCAGCTGCAGCCCGGGGCCGACGTCTCCACCGCCACCCTGCAGGAACCCGACCACGGCATCACCGCCGAACGACTGGCAACCACGGACGTGCTGTTCTGGTGGGGCCACGCCGCCCACGACGAGGTGAGCGACGCCGTCGTCGACCTGGTCGTCGACGCCGTGCACGCCGGCATGGGCCTGGTGGTGCTGCACTCCGGCCACTACTCCAAGCCGTTCAAGCGCCTGATGGGCACGACCTGCTCGCTGAAGTGGCGGAACGACGGCGAGCGCGAACTCGTCTGGACCGTCGCGCCCGAGCACCCGATCGCCGCCGGGGTCCCGCACCCGATCGTCATCGACCGGCAGGAGATGTACGGCGAGTACTTCGACATCCCGCGCCCCGACGAAGAGGTGTTCCTGTCGACATTCGCCGGCGGCGAGGTCTTCCGTTCCGGCGTCGCCTACCGCCGGGGGCTCGGCAAGGTCTTCTACTTCTCGCCCGGCGACCAGGAGTACCCCGTCTACCACCACCCGGACATCCAGCGCGTGCTGTCGAACGCCGCCGCCTGGGCCGCCCCGGTGTCCGAGCGCCGCGAGCTGACGGCTGACCCCCACCCACGGGACTGGTTCCTGTCGGACGATGGGGGTAGACAGGCCGGGTGACCAACCATCTCGACGGTGCGGACAAGCGCACCGCGGTGATCGAGGCGCTCGCCATCTTGGGATCAGGACCCGAGGAGCGCTTCGACCGCATCACCCGCATGGCCCACGAGGCGTTCGACGTCCCGTTGACCTTCCTCAACCTCGTCCACCACGACCTCGTCACCACGCAGTCGACCTTCGGCTGGCACCAGGGGTCGAGTGTCCCCGCCAGCGAGCAGTTCTGCGCGTCGACGGTGCTCACCCGCGAACCGATGGTGATCCCGGACGCGTCGCTCGACGCCCGGTTCGCGCACACGGCGGCGGTGGCCGAGCACGGCATCCGGTTCTACGCGGGCGCACCGTTGACCATGGTCGACGGCACCCGGGTGGGCACGCTGTGCCTGATGGACGCGGTTCCGCGTACGTTCTCGCCGGACGACGTCGCCCTGCTGGGTGACCTGGCCCGGTGGGCGGAGCGCGAGCTCGGCGTCGCCATCGACCGCGGGCGGGTCCGTCGGGTGCTCGACGGCCTGGTGCCGGACCCGGTGGCGGTGCCGGGGTACGACCTCGACGTCCTGGTGGCCCAGCACGACGACGGCGGGGGTGACGTCGCCGACTGGCGTGTCGCACCGGACGGTGCCCTGCACGTCACCGTCGGCCGGGTGAGCGCCGCCGGCCCGGCGTCGGGCCTGCTCGCCGCGGCGGTCCGCGGTGCCGTGGCGGCACGGACCGGCACCGACATGTCGGACGCGATGGTCGGCCTGGAGGCGCAGGTCACCGCCGACCTGTCGGCTGCGGACGCCGTCGGCTCGCTCTTCCACCTGCGGCTCGACCCGACGTCGGGTCACGTCGACTTCGGCGACGCAGGCCACGGCCTCGCAGTGCTCGTCCCCGCTGACGGTCCGGCTCGCGTCCTGCACCCGCTCGACCTACCGCTCGGGCTGCAGCCGGCGTCGATCCCCAGGTCGCCCGGCGCGCTCGACCTGCAACCCGGTGACCGGCTGGCGATCTGCACCCAGGGCGTCCTGTCACTGGAGGGGCTCCGGCACCTGGACGACCTCGCCGTGCTGGTGCGCTCGGCTCCGGACGGGGCCACCGTGATCGAAGGGGTGCGCACGGCGGTCCCCACGGACGCCGTGGTCGACGTCACGCTGGTGGTGCTCACGCGGCACTGAGCATGCATGCCGCGTGCATGCCGCGTGCGTCAGGAGCGGAAGCGGTCCGTCCGCGGGCGCGGGGTGCCGGTCAGCGAGACCACGAGCAGCGTGGCGAGCAGGGCGAACCCGGCGAGCTCGATGCCCAGTCCGGCGAGCTGCCAGTACGCGCTGCCGACGTGCTGCGGCTGCGTGATCGACTCCGGCCACCACGACTGGATGAGCGGGAACGAGCCCGGGAACGGGTCGAGGCCGAACACGACGAGCCCGCCGAGCAGCAGCACCACGCCGAGGCCGGCCATCGCCCCACGGGACCGGCGGAGCATGTGCACCACGAGGGCCGCACCCATGCCGGCGAGCCCGACGACGGCGATCAGGAACGCGAGCACCACGATGGTCTGCGGCGCGAGCGCGACCCAGTCCAGCACCGCGATCGGCAGCAGCAGCCACCGACCCGTCCGTGCCCAGCGCGCAGGGTTCCGCCATTCGTCCATGGCGACCGACCGTAGGGCACCCGGCCGAACGCCTGCCGAATGCGGCCAGTGGACCCCGGCGGCAGCGAGCGCTGACTACGATCGGACCCCATGGCGCAGGACCGACCGACCCGGCAGCAGCGGTCGCTCGCGACCCGGACGGCGATCATCGAGGGCGCGGCCGCGGAGTTCGACGAACGCGGGTACGTCGGTGCTTCGATGGACGGCATTGCCGAACGCATCGGGATGACCAAGGGTGCGCTGTACTTCCACTTCACGTCGAAGGCCGACATGGCCGGGGCCGTCGTCGCCGAGCAGCACGCGATCTCGCGCCGCTACGGCGAGGCCGCGGTGGCGCGGGGCACCACTCCGCTCGAGTCGATCATGTGGCTGTGCCAGGGGCTCGCGGTCCAGATGACGTCCGAGGTCGTCGTGAGCGCCGGGGTGCGCCTGTCGACCGACGTGGCCGCGAGCGACGTCGCCCGGCAGGACCCGTACACCGACTGGACCACGGTGGTCGCCGGGTTCGCGCGGCAGGCCGTCGAGGTGGGCGAGCTCGACCCGCGGTGGGACCCGGACCTGGTCGGCCGGGTCGTCGTCCGCGCCTACACCGGCGTGCAGACCGTCTCGGACGTGATGACCCGCCGGGCCGACCTGTTCGCGGGCCTGCGGGAACTCTGGACGGTCCTGCTGGACGCGTTCGTCACCGAACGGCTGCGTCCGGAGATCCCGCGGCTCGTCGCGCTCATCGCTCCGGAGTGACGCGGGTCCCCCCAGGGAAACACCCACGTCACCTCGCCTCTGAGACTACCGAGAAGGGTGTCGCGCCACCGGCCCCAGTTCGCGGGCATGTGTCCGGCGGCCCACTAGCCTGACGCGGTGCCCACACCCGCTGCCGAGGTCGACGTCGACGTCCCGCTCGTCCGGTCCCTGCTGCGCGACCAGCACCCCGACCTGGCGGGCCTCCCGCTCGAGGTCGTCGCGAACGGCTGGGACAACATCGTGCTGCGTCTGGGCGACGACCTGGCCGTCCGGGTCCCCCGTCGGGAGCTGGCCGCACGGCTCGTCGAGCACGAACAGCGCTGGTTGCCGGACATCGCCGCCCGGGTCGGATCGGTCGTCCCGGTGCCGGCCCCGGTGCGCACCGGACGCCCCGCCCTCGGGTACCCGTGGTCGTGGAGCATCGTGCCGTGGCTGCCCGGTACGGCGATCGGTGAACGTGCAGCCGGGGTCCCCGTCGCCGAGGCGCTCGCCGCGTTCGTCGGGCTCCTTCACGTCCCCGCCCCGACCGACGCCCCGGTGAACCCGTTCCGTGCGGTGCCGCTCGTGTCGCGGAGCGACGCCGTGCTGACGCGACTCGACGAGCACGGCGTGCACCGGGCCGGAGAGCTGGCCACGCTGTGGCGGACCGCAGCTGTCGTGCCCGCGTACGCCGGGCCTCCCGTCTGGGTGCACGGCGACCTGCACCCCTTCAACCTGCTCGTCGACTCGTCGGACGGAGTCGACCGCCTGTCGGCCGTGGTCGACTTCGGGGACGTCACCGCGGGCGACCCCGCCGTCGACCTCGCGACCGCCTGGCTGACGCTCGACGTACCGGGGCGTTCCGCGTTCCGGGCGCGCGTCGCGGCCCCGGACGCCACCTGGCTGCGCGCACGGGGGTGGGCGGTCGCGCTCGCATCCGCGCTGGCGACCGCCGACGAACGCGCCTTCCGGAGCGTCGCGCGACGGAGCATCGACGCGGTGCTGGACGACTGAGTCCCCGCGGGGCTATCGTGACCGCACCATCCGTGCACAGCCGATCGGAGGGGCCACCATGACCCTCGAGCTCCGCGTCCAGCACGACGTCGCCACCGACGCCTCCACCGCCCCCGTCCGACCCGAGCGACGCGGTCTCCGCGGCCTGCTCGACCGTCTGTCGGACCGCCGCGCCGCCGCCCGCGCGCGACGGGTCGACGACCGGGTCCGCGAACTCGGCGAACTCGTCCACCTGCTCTCCGACGCCCGCGCGGTCGTCGAACGCGGGTGGGTCCAGCACGCCTGGTTCGCCTACCTCGACGAGCACGGCCGCGAGCGCAAGGCCTCCAGCGCCGCCGCGATGGACGTGCAGGGCCGGCCGCTCGTCGGTGCCTGCCTGGTCGGCGCGGTCGTGTCCGCCGCCGGCGGGCCGCACGCGGTGCACGCGCCCCGGGTGCAGCACGCGCTCGACGTCGTGTGGCACGCCCTCGCCCGCGACGAGGGCGAGCCCGTGCTGTGGTGCCCCGCGCCGGACATCCGGATGGGGCGGGTGCGCGACCTGACGAGCTGGAACGACGCCCCGGCACGCACCGGCGCCGAGGTCGCCGGGCTGCTCCTGACGGCCGAACGGGTCGCCGTGCAGGAGTCGACGCGCCTGCAGGAGCTCCGGGTGGCACGATCGGGGGCATGAGCGACGTCGAAGCGGTCCCCGAGGTGCACCCCGCGAGCACCGGCACCCTGGCGGCGAGCGGCAACGCCCTGCTGTCGGACGAAGGGGCAGCGCGGTACCCCGACGGTGCGGCGGTCGCGGACGGCGCGGGCGCGCACGCGGACGCCGCTGCCGCCGACGCCGCGGTGAAGCGGACGCTGCACCGGTACCTGCAGAAGCACCGCGCCGCCCTGCTGGCCAAGCTCGACGGGCTGGCCGAGCGCCAGGCACGCTGGCCGGTGACGCCGACGGGCACGAACGTCCTCGGGCTGGTGAAGCACGTCGCCGGGGTGCAGGCCGGCTACTTCGGCGAGGTGTTCGGGCGGCCGTTGCCGGACCAGCCCGCCTGGCTCGAGTCGGAGGACGGCGAGGACATGTACGCCTCGCTCGACGAGACCATGGCCGACATCGTGGCCTTCCACCACCGGAGTGCCGAACACGCCGACGCCACGATCGAGGCGCTCGACCTCACCGCCACCGGGACCGTGCCGTGGTGGCCGGAGGGGCACCGGGAGGTCACGCTGCACCGGATCCTGGTGCACATGGCGTACGAGACCGCTCGGCACGCGGGTCACGCCGACATCGTGCGCGAGATGCTCGACGGCCTGGCCGGCGACGGTGACGGCAACCTGGCCGACAAGTCCCCGGACGAATGGGTCCGGTGGCGCGAGCAGCTCGTCGACATCGCTGAGCGAGCGGGGTTGCGCGGCCTCGGCGCATAGCCGAGCACGCAGACCGATCGTTACCGTTCTCCCAGGCTCGCCCTGGTGAACCCCTGCTGATCAGGGGTTGTCATCCTCGCAACTGCAAGGGAAACCGCCGTCTCGGTGGGGTTGCGTTGTACAACCGGTCCAGCTGCTGCGTAGCTTTGGCCGAGCTCGTGCCCCGATCTGTGGGCAGTTCAGCCGACCGGAAGGGGAGCGCCCACCCGTGTTCCAGTACGTCGTGGAGCGATGGAACCAGATCTGGTTCGCATCGTGGCAGCACTTCTCACTGGTCGTCCAGTGCGTCGTCCTCGCCACGGTCATCGCCGTGGTGCTCGCCACACTCGTCTACCGCAGCCCGCGCCTGACCGCGTTCGCGAACGGGGTGTCGGCCATCGGCCTCACCCTGCCGTCGTTCGCCGTCATCGGCCTGCTCATCGTCCCGCTCGGCTTCGGCGTCCTGCCGTCGGTCGTGACGGTCGTCTTCTTCGCCGCGCTGCCGATCCTGCGCAACGCGGTCGTCGGTCTCGCCGAGATCCCGCCTGCCGTCGTCGAGTCGGCGCGCGGCATCGGCATGAGCCGGTTCCGCACCCTGCTGCAGGTCGAGCTGCCGATGGCGTGGCCGATCATCCTGAGCGGTGTCCGCGTTGCCGCGCAGATGGTGATGGGCATCGCCGCCATCGCCGCGTACGCGCTCGGCCCCGGGCTCGGCGGCTTCATCTTCTCCGGGCTGTCCCGCCTCGGCGGCGCCAACGCCCTGTTCTCCGTCGTGGTCGGGGTGGTCGGCGTCGTCCTGCTCGCCCTGGTCCTCGACCTGCTCCTCATCGGCCTCGGCCGCCTGACCATCTCGAGAGGTATCCGTGTCCAGCACTGACTCCGCCACCACCACCGCGCCCGACGGGGACGTCACCGGGCGCAGCATCCTGCTCGACGAGGTCACCAAGCGGTACCCCGGGCAGTCGAAGCCCGCCGTCGACGGCATCACGCTCGAGATCCCGGCCGGCAAGATCGTCATGCTCGTCGGCCCGTCCGGCTGCGGCAAGACGACGACCCTCAAGATGATCAACCGTCTGATCGAGCCCACCCAGGGCCGGATCGTCGTCGGCGACGACGACGTCACGGGCATCGACGGCGACGAGCTCCGCCGCCGCATGGGCTACGTGATCCAGGCCGGCGGGCTCTTCCCGCACATGACGGTCGCGGCGAACATCGCGATCGTGCCGAAGATGCTCGGCTGGTCGAAGGAGAAGATCGCGGCGCGCGTCGACGAGCTGCTCGACCTGGTCTCGCTCGACCCCGACACCTACCGCGACCGGTTCCCCCGCGAACTCTCCGGTGGCCAGCAGCAGCGCGTCGGCGTGGCCCGTGCGCTCGCGGCTGACCCGCCCGTCCTGCTCATGGACGAGCCGTTCGGTGCGGTCGACCCGATCACCCGCCAGCGCCTGCAGGACGAGCTGCTGCGCATCCAGGAGGAACTGCACAAGACGATCGTCATCGTCACGCACGACTTCGACGAGGCCGTGAAGCTCGGCGACTGGATCGTCATCTTCACCGAGGGTGCGCACATCGTGCAGTACGACACTCCGGAGCGGATCCTGGCCGAGCCGGCGAACGAGTTCGTCGAGAACTTCATCGGCTCCGGCGCGGGCCTGAAGCAGCTCACGCTGAACCGCGTGCGCGACGTCGAGGTCGAGTCCGCCGTGACGTGCTCGCCCGGCGAAGAGGTCAAGGCCGTGCTGCAGCGGATGAACGAGGCCGGCGGGCACCAGCACGCCGTCGTCGTCGACCACCGCCAGCGCCCGATCGGGTGGCCGTCGCGCCGCCAGCTCGAGCGCCTCGACCGCATCCCCGACGGCGTCGAGCCCGGCCTGCCCGTCGTGGGCGAGGCCGCGACCCTCAACGACGCGCTCGACACCATGCTCGTCTCGAGCGCCGGCGCCGCGCTCGTCACCGGTCGTCGTGACGCGTTCCGCGGGGTCATCACCGTCGAGACCGTGATGGAGGCGATCACCCGCTCCCGCGCGACCGCCGCAGGCGACCAGGCCTACACGCCGGTCGGAACGAACACGAACCCGATCGAGACCATGCCGTCGTCACCGGTGTCGGCCATGCCCACCGGAGAAGACCTGTGAGCGCAGTCGCCGCTGCCGGCCCCGCCACCGGTGCGAGCACCTCGTGGAAGGGCCTGCTGTTCCAGCCGATCGCGATCCTGGTCGTCCTGGCCGGCTTCGCGGTGTGGCTCGCGACGGCGGACCTGACCCCGACGGAGCGCACGACGCTCAACCCGGCGGACATCCTGGCCCTGACCGGCCAGCACCTCGTGCTGACCCTGCAGTCGACGGTCCTGGTGCTCGTGATCGGCATCCCGCTGGGCGTCGTGCTCACCCGCGGGCCGCTGCGCCGGGCGAGCCCGTACGTGCTCGCCGTCGCGAACTTCGGGCAGGCGGCCCCGGCCGTCGGCCTCATCGTGCTGCTCGCCGCCTGGCTCGGCCTGAACAGCTCGTCCGCCGTCATCGCGCTCGTGCTCTACGCGATCCTGCCGGTGCTCCGGAACACCATGATCGGCGTGCAGAGCGTCGACGACCGCCTGGTCGAGGCCGGTCGCGGCATGGGCATGAGCGCCTTCAGCGTGCTGATGCGCGTCGAACTGCCGCTCGCGGTGCCCGTGATGCTCTCGGGCATCCGGACCGCCCTCGTGCTGCTCGTGGGCACGGCGAGCCTGGCGACCTTCGTCGGCGCGGGCGGACTCGGTCTGCTCATCACCACGGGCGTGACCCTGTTCCTGCCGAAGGTGCTCGTCGCCGGGGCCCTGCTCGTCGCCCTGCTCGCCCTCTCCATCGACTGGCTCGGCCGCGTGGTCGAGACGGTCGCACGACCGAAGGGACTCCGATGACCCGCCGCACCCGCCGCACCCGCCGCACCCGCACCCGCACCCGGGTCGGAGCCGCCGCGTTCGTCGCCGGTGCCACCGCCCTCGTCCTGACCGGGTGCGGCCTGCAGCCCGCCACGTCGTTCGTGCCCGAGGCCGGCGCCGGCTCCATCCAGCGCATCGACGACCTGCCGGCCGGCGCCCACATCACCGTGACGTCGAAGAACTTCACCGAGCAGCTCGTGCTCGGCAAGATCGCCGTGCTCGCCGCCAAGGCCGCAGGGTTCGACGTCACCGACGAGACGAACGTGCCCGGCAGCGTCGCGGTCCGTGAGCTGATGACCTCGCACGCGGCCGACTTCACGTACGAGTACACCGGCACCGCCTGGCTGACCTTCATGGGGCACACGAAGGGGATCCCGGACAAGACCGAGCAGTGGACGGCGGTGAAGAAGGAGGACGCCGGCAACGGGCTGACCTGGCTCGAGCCGGCGCCGATGAACAACACCTACGCGTTCGCCGTCCGCAACGAGGCCGTCAAGGAGCTCGGGGACGTCAAGACGCTCTCCGACATCACCAAGCTGCCGGTCGACCAGCGCACGTTCTGCGTGGAGTCGGAGTTCAACTCGCGTGCCGACGGCTTCAAGCCGATGCTCAAGAAGTACGGCTTGGAGCTCGGTGGTTCGGGGTCGAACGGTGTCCCGAGCAGCAACGTCAGCATCCTCGACACCGGCACGGTCTACACGGCCACCGACCGCGGCAAGTGCAACTTCGGTGAGGTCTTCACCACCGACGGCCGCATCAAGTCGCTCGGGCTGACGGTGCTCGAGGACGACAAGGGGTTCTTCCCGGCGTACAACGTCGCGCCCGTCATCGACTCGAAGACGCTCAAGGAGTACCCGCAGCTCGAGGGGATCTACGACCAGATCTCGCCGAAGCTGACGGACGCGGTGCTGCAGGAGCTGAACCGTCAGGTTGACGTCGAGGGGCGTGAGCCGGCGGACGTCGCCTTCGACTGGATGGTCGAGGAGGGCTTCATCACGAAGCCCTGACCGTTATCGACGTCCCCACGAACGGACGGGAGGCGCGGTGCCAGCTGGCACCACGCCTCCCGTCCGTTCGTGGTCGCGTCTCAGGCCGCGGCGATGCGCGCAGCCGTGTCGCGGATCGACGCGACCACCGCCGCCCGCACCTGTTCCGGGTCGGAACCCTCGTGCCGAGCGGCACTGCGGAGCCCCGTCATGCACATGCCGAGCAGCATCTCCGCCGCCTGCGGGGTCGCCGCCTCCGGCCCCCAGGCCGGGTCGCGTTCGAGGATCGTGCGCACCGCGCCGGTCATCGCCTCGGCGACCGTGGTCATCCGCGCGACCTGCCGACGCATCAGCTGCGGGAACCGCACGATGACGGCCTTGCGCTCGAGCCGCTCGTGCTCGTCGCCGAACGACGACCCGAACACCAGGAACGCCAGGTCCACGACGGCCTGCGCCGCCGGCTCCCCCGCGACGGCGGCCAGGTGCGCCTGGAGGGTGGCGGGTTCGAGGTCGAGCTCGGTGTGCCCGAGGACCGCGTCCTCCTTGCTCTCGAAGTAGTTGAAGAACGTCCGCGGGGAGACGTCGGCCCGTGCTGCGATCTGCTCGATCGTGGTGCCGTCGACGCCCTGCTCGAGGGCCAGGGACCGAGCCGCCTCGGCGATGCGGTTGCGGGTCTCGATGCGCTTGCGGTCACGGAGACCGAGTTCTGACGGCGTCGCGGAGTCGGGCATGGCCCGACTGTAACCGGAACGTCACATGATCTACAGCAAACGCAAACTTGCAGTCGTGCATCGGACACTACGGTGAACCCATGACCACTCCCGTGCTCGAGGCCCGTGACCTCGCCAGGACCTACGGCCGCGGCGCGACGCGGTTCGACGCGCTCAAGGGGGTGTCGCTGGCGGTGCACCAGGGCGAGAGCCTGGCGATCGTCGGCAAGTCCGGCTCCGGCAAGTCGACGCTGATGCACCTGCTCGCGCTCCTCGACAAGCCGTCGGCCGGACAGGTGCTGCTCGACGGCACCGACGCCGCAACGCTCGGAGCGCGGCAGGTCAACCGCACCCGGAACAGCACCTTCGGGTTCGTGTTCCAGCAGTTCTTCCTGACGCCGAAGACCTCCGTGCTCGACAACGTCGTGCTCCCGCTCAAGATCGCCGGCGTCTCCGGAGCCGAGCGCAAGCGCCGGGGCATGGCGGCGCTCGACGCTCTCGGGTTGGCAGACAAGGCGAAGAACGACGCCAACGACCTGTCCGGCGGCCAGAAGCAGCGCGTGGTCATCGCCCGGGCGCTGGTCGGTGAGCCGAGCGTGATCTTCGCCGACGAGCCGACCGGCAACCTCGACACGAACACCGGGCAGGTTGTCGAGGACATGCTGTTCGGGCTGCAGCGCGAGCGGGGGATCACGCTCGTCGTGGTCACGCACGACGAAGAGCTCGCCGCGCGCTGCGACCGCAGCGTGAACGTCCGCGACGGCCTGATCGTCGGCGGACCCGACGACGCGGTCGGCGCGTCTGCCACGCACGGAAGGCACTCCGCATGAACTTCCTCGACCTCCTGCGCACCGCGGTCTCGAACACCTTCCGCTCGAAGCTGCGCACGACCCTGACCGTCATCGCGATCTTCATCGGCGCCTTCACGATCACGCTCACCTCGGCCATCGGCACGGGCGTCAGCAACTACATCGACAGCCAGGTCTCCTCGATCGGCGACGACGGCACCCTGGTCGTCACGAAGGCCGTGGACTCCACCTCGACCGACAGTGGCCCGGCGAAGTACGACCCCGAGGCCTCCGGTCAGAGCGTCGACCGTGGCCCCGCGTCGTTCTCGTACCTGTCGCAGTCCGACGTCGACGCGATCGAGAAGACGGACGGCATCAAGAACCTCCGTCCGGCGGTCGCGCTCGCACCGAAGTACGCCGAGTACGGCGACCAGGGCAAGTACGTCGTGTCGCTCACCGCCAACGCCGGCGAGCTCGACGCCGACCTGGCGAGCGGCAAGCAGCTCGACGACGAGACCGACGCCAACCAGGTGATGCTGCCGACCGACTACCTGAAGAACATGGGTCTCGGCAGCGCCTCGGCCGCCGTCGGCAAGGAGCTCACGATCGCCGTCGACGACTACCAGGGCAAGGAGCACACGCTCACCGCCACCGTCGTCGGGGTGCAGAACGAATCGCTGTTCGGCAGCGGTGCCGGGGCGAACGCCGCACTGACCGACGCCATGCAGGCCGCGCAGGAGATCGGCAAGCCCGACTCGATCGCGACGTCCTACGCCAGCGCAACCGCGACGCTCGACACCGGCGCATCCGTGACCACGGTCAAGAAGTCCCTGGCCGACGACGGGTTCCTCGGCCAGACCATCCAGGACCAGCTCGGCCAGTTCCAGACCGTCATCAGCGGCATCGTGGGGGTCCTGAACGCCTTCGCCGTGATCGCGCTCGTCGCCGCCGGCTTCGGCATCATCAACACGCTGCTCATGAGCGTGCAGGAGCGCACCCGCGAGATCGGCCTGATGAAGGCGATGGGCATGGGCGGCGGCAAGGTCTACACGTTGTTCTCGCTCGAGGCGGTGTTCATCGGGTTCCTCGGCAGTGCCATCGGCGCCGGGGTCGCGATCCTGCTCGGCACCGGGATCTCGAACGTCCTGGCCGGCACGCTCCTCAAGGACCTGCCGGGGCTGCAGATCATGCAGTTCGCGCCGGGCTCCGTCGCCACGATCATCCTCGTCGTGATGTTCATCGCGTTCCTGGCCGGCACCCTGCCGGCACGACGAGCCGCTCGGCAGAACCCGATCGAGGCGCTCCGGTACGAGTGACAGGCAGGGGTGCCTAGTGTCTGGACGGTGACGACGTTCGGACGCGACCTCGGTGACGGCTCCACGCTGACGCTGCGCGACCTGACGACGGTCGACCAGGTGCTCGCACTCGTGCACGCCAACACCGATCGTCTGCGGGCCGCCGAGCCCTGGGCATGGGATCCGCAGACCCGCGAGACCATCGCCCTGCACACCGAGCGCCTGCTCGGCCAGTTCGCGATGGACCGCGCGCTGCCCTGCGTCATCCGCCAGGACGACCGGATCGTCGGGGTGGCCTCGCTGACGTTCGACCCGTACCTGGGCCAGGCATCGCTCGGCTACTGGGTGGACGCCGGACAGGAGGGCCGTGGTGTCGTCCGGCGGGCCGCCACGGTGCTGATCGGGGTCGCCCGGGCGCGCGGCTCCGCCCGGATGGAGATCCGGACGGCGGTCGACAACGCGCGGAGCCGGGGGCTCGCCGAGCGGCTCGGCTTCACGCACGAGGGCACCCTGCGTGGCGCGCTGCCCCTCGGGCTCGAGCGGGTCGACGTCGCGGTGTATGGCCTGCTGCTCTGACGAACGACTCCCTCGTGCAGGCCGACCGACACCGGTCGCCGGTATCGTCGGAGCATGGCCTTGTTCGGACGACGCAACCACGACGTGCGCGATCGACCCATCAGCCAGGTCGAACTGAAGCGGGCGGTCGACGAGGGCTTCCTCATCGCGAAGGCCGCCGTCACCATCGCGGTGGCCAACCGCATCATCACGAACGCCCTGCGTGACCAGGGGTACTTCGACCACGCGCTCATCGCCGAGGCCACGCGCGAGGAACTCCACCGCATGGCCGAGGAAGAGCGGGGCGACGCCGCACGCATGCGGGAGATCCGCTCCACCTCGAGCAAGCAGAAGGGCCGTTCCCGCCACCAGCACGACTACCGGCGGGGCGACGACCTGAAGCTCCGGATGCGCGAGGCCACGTACGAGCAGCTCGCCGCCATGCTCGACAAGCGGCGCGACGACCAGCACTTCGTCGACGGCATCGTGCTCGCCGCGCGGGCCCGCGCCTGGGACGACATCGGCACCACCGTCGTCGGACGGCTCGGGTGGGCACAGCGTCCGGCCGACGACTACGAGATCGGCCGTGACGACCGGCTGCAGCAGATGCTCGACGAGGACTTCGCCGAGTTGCTCGCCGAGCACCCCGTCGGATCGACCCCGGTCGACGCCGACGAGCCCGACGACGCCGATGGTGACCAGGACGAGTCGGACCCGGCCGACCCCGACACCTCGCGCACCTGACCGACATCACACGCAGTCACGAGTCCCTAGGCTCGGTGCATGGTTGATGCGGTGGTCGTCGGAGCGGGACCGAACGGGCTCGCGGCAGCGGTGACGCTCGCACGCGCCGGACTGTCGGTCGAGGTCGTCGAACGGAACGACACGATCGGCGGGGGCGCCCGCACGGCCGAGCTCACCCTGCCCGGCTTCCTGCACGACGTCTGCTCCGCCGTGCACCCGATGGCCCTGCAGTCCGAGTTCTTCCGGCTGTTCCGGATGGAGGAGCGCATCGAGCTCCGCCTGCCCGAGGTGCAGTACGGCCACCCGCTCGACGGCGGTCGCGCGGGCATCGCCTACCAGGACCTCGACCGCACCGCCGCCGAGCTCGGGGTGGACGGGCCGGCCTTCCAGCAGCTGATGGCCCCACTGGCGGAGAACGCGGACCAGGTCGCCGACTTCGCGACCGACGCGCTGCTGCACGTGCCGCGGCACCCCCTGACGGTCCTGCGCTTCGGTCTGCGGGCGCTCGAGCAGGGCACCGCGGCATGGAACCTGCGTTTCCGCGGCGAGGCCGCCCCGGCGATGGTGTCCGGCGTCGCCGCGCACTCGATCCAGCACCTGCCGTCCCTGTCCACCGCGGCGGCTGCCCTGTCGCTCGGCTCGTACGCGCACGCCCGCGGCTGGCCGGTGCCGATCGGTGGCAGCCAGGCGATCGTGGACGCGCTCGCCGCGGACCTCGTCGCGCACGGCGGCCGCATCGTCACCGGGCAGGAGGTCCGGTCGCTCGGTGACCTCACCCCGGCGAAGGCGGTGCTGTTCGACACCAGCGTGCCGGGCATGCTCCGGATCGCGGGCAAGCAGATCCCGACCCCGAAGCACGGTGCACTGCGGCGCTTCCGGTTCGGCAACGCGGCGGCGAAGGTCGACTTCGCGCTGTCCGACCCGGTGCTGTGGACGAACGAGTCGCTGCGGAAGGCCGGGACCGTGCACATCGGCGGGACCCGCCAGGAGATCGCGGAGGCCGAACGGGCGGTGGCGCACGGGCAGCACGCCGAGCGCCCGTACGTGCTCGGCGCGGAGCCGACCGTGGTGGACCCGACCCGCGCCCCGAAGGGCAAGCACGTCTTCTGGGCCTACGCACACGTCCCGGCGGGGTCGGACGTCGACCCGACCGAGGCCGTCACCCGCCAGATCGAGCGGTTCGCGCCGGGGTTCCGTGACACGATCCTGTCGTCGAGCTCCCGTACCGCCGTGCAGATGGGCGAGTACAACCCGAACTACGTCGGTGGCGACATCGCCGCCGGTGCCGCGAGCTTCTGGCAGCTCGTCAAGCGCCCCGTCCTGTCCAGCGACCCGTGGCGGATGGGCGGCGGCATGTACCTGTGCTCCGAGTCCTCCGCGCCCGGCCCCGGCGTGCACGGCATGGCCGGGTGGCACGCGGCGAAGAGCGCACTCCGGCACACCTTCGGCCTGCCGGAGGACGTCGACCTCACCCCGGAAGGCTGATCACCATGGCGAAGAACGTCCGCATCCTGCACTGCCGTCCCGAAGCCGTCTTCGACGTGCTCGGCGACGGGTGGCTCTACACGACCTGGGTGGTCGGGGCCTCGCGCATGCGCAAGGAGGAGTCCGGTTGGCCGCAGGTCGGTACCCACCTGCACCACTCGTTCGGCGCGTGGCCGATAGTCATCAACGACGTCACGACGTCGCTGGTGTGGGAGCCGCCGCACCGCATGGTCATCCAGCCGAAGGGCTGGCCCATCGGCGAGGCCCGCGTCGAGCTGACCGTCGAACCGCACCGGCACGGAAGCAAGGTCACGATCACCGAGAACGCGGTGGCCGGACCAGGCTCGTACGTACCCGACTTCCTCATGCAGCCGCTCATCTGGATCCGCAACCGCGAGACCCTCCGCCGCCTCGAGTGGGTGGCCGTCGGGCGCGCGGCGAACGCCTGAGACGTCCCCACGAACGGACGGGAGGCCCGTGGCGGCGCCGCCACGGTCCTCCCGTCCGCCCTGTGGGTGCGTCGACTACTCGGCGCGCGAGAACTCGCTGGCCCGCGCCACCTGGTCGTCGGTCAGTGCGACGCCCGTGTACCGCTCGAACTGACGGGCCGCCTGCAGGGCGATGACCTCGGCACCGGTGATGACGTGCTTGCCGGCATCGCGTCCCGCCCGCACGAGCGGGGTCTCCGACGGGAACGCGACCACGTCGAAGACGGTGTGCGCCGCCTCGATCCGTTCCGGCGCGAAGGCAAGTGCGTCCTGCTGGTCGCCGCGCATGCCGAGCGGGGTGACGTTGACGACCAGGTCGGTCTCCCCTGCCTCGTGCTCGTCGGCCACCCAGTCGTAGCCGTACTGCGATGCCAGGGCCGGGCCGGTCTGCTCGTTGCGGGCGACGACCGTCAACCGGTCGAAGCCGGCGCCGCGGAACGCCGCCGTGACGGCCTTGGCCATGCCGCCCGAGCCGCGGAGCAGCACCCGCGAAGCCGGGTCGACCTGGTGCGACCCGAGCAGGGCGGCGATCGCCTCGTAGTCGGTGTTCGACGCGGTGAGCACGCCGTCGTCGTTAACGACCGTGTTGACCGACTGGATCGCGGCGGCGGAGTCCTCGATGTGGTCGACCAGCGGGATGATCGCCTCCTTGAAGGGCATCGACACCGAGCAGCCGCGGATCCCGAGCGCGCGGATGCCGGCGACGGCGCCGGGCAGATCGGTCGTGGTGAACGCCTTGTACAGGAAGTTGAGGCCGAGCTCGTCGTACAGGTAGTTGTGGAAGCGGGTGCCGATGTTGCTCGGTCGCGCGGCCAGCGACATGCAGACCTGCATGTCCTTGTTCAGGATGGGCATGCCCCCAGTCTCGCACCCTCTCGCTTTCGCGTCCTCGCAGGGATGGAGCGGTCCACGCAGACCGGGTACCGCGCTCCGGGGTAGCGTCGGTCCCGATGACTGAGATCCCGGAGACCATGCGCGCTGTCCGCTTCGACGAGTGGGGTGACCGATCGGTCCTGCACGTCGCCGAGGTGCCCGTTCCCGAGGTGACGCCCGGGCGGGTGCTCGTCCGCGTCCGCGCCGCAGGCATCAACCCCGGTGAGTCGGCCATCCGCCAGGGGGCGTTCGGCGGCGACCTGCCGTCCGGGCAGGGCACCGACTTCGCCGGCATCGTGGTGGCCGTCGGCGCCGAGGTGGACGGCGTCGACGAGGGCGAAGAGGTCATCGGCTGGTCGTGGGACCGCGCGAGCCAGGCCGAGTACGTCTCCGTGCCGGCCGTCCAGGTCGTCCAGAAGCCACGCCTGCTCGACTGGACCGTGGCGGGTGGCCTCGACGTCATCGCGACCACCGCGGCCGCAGCCGTGCGTGCGGTCGACCCGCGTCCGGGCGAGACCGTCGTCGTGTCCGGCGCCGCCGGCGGGGTCGGCGGCTTCGTCACCCAGCTGCTCGCGAACGAGGGCATCGACGTCATCGCCGTCGCCTCCGAGGCGAACCACGAGTGGCTCCGTTCCAAGCGTGCACGGCCGGTCGCGTACGGCGACGGGCTGCAGGAGCGCATCACCGAACTCGCGACGAACGGCATCGACGCCGTCATCGACACCCACGGCGCGGAGTACGTCCGGCTCGGCATCGCCCTCGGGGTGCCGGTCGACCGCATCGAGACGATCATCGCCTTCGACGAGGCCGCCGAGGTCGGGGCGAAGGCCTCGGGCAGCGCGGACACCGCCGACCCGGAGATCCTCGGGGCGCTCGCACTGGAGGTCGCGAACGGCGCGATCGAGGTGCCGCTCGCCGCGACCTACCCGCTCGACCGTGTGCAGGACGCCTTCGAGGAGCTCGAGCGGGGCCACACCCGCGGCAAGATCGTCCTCATCCCCTGATCCCGGGGCCGCTCAGGGCCGGTCCGGGGGTTTCCCCCACCACGCTCGGGGTGCGTCCCGGATGCGCTCGACCGGCGGGGTTGCGTAGCGTCGTCGGTATGAGCACACTCTCCCGTCCCCGCAACGGTCGTCTGCTGGCCGGCGTCTGCGCCGGTCTCGCCGATCGCTTCAACCTGTCCCGCACCCTGGTCCGGGTGGTCTGGGTCATCCTGAGCTTCTTCCCCGGGCCGCTGTGGATCGCGTACGTCGTGCTGTGGTTCGTGATGCCGCCCGAGGGCGGTCGGCGCCGCTGAAGGGTCCGGGGTCGCGCGCTGAGCACCGGTCCGTCCGGACGGGTTAGTGTGGCGACGTGCCGGTCTCCGTCTTCGATCTGTTCAGCGTCGGTGTCGGCCCCTCGAGCTCGCACACCGTCGGCCCGATGCGGGCCGGTTCCGAGTTCGCCACCCTCGTCGGTGGCCTGCCCGTCGCATCCGTGGTGGTCGACCTGTACGGGTCCCTCGCGTCGACCGGGCAGGGCCACGGCACGCTCGGTGCCGTCGTCGCCGGGCTCATGGGGTCACACCCGGAGACCGTCGACCCCGATGCCATGGTCCTCGCGCTCGACACCCTGGAGCGCGACGGTGTCCTGCGGCTCGACGGCGGTGCGAGCGTGCCGTTCCGCCTCGCCGACATCGTCCTGCACCCCCTGACGATGCTGCCGCGGCACCCGAACGCCATGCGGCTGCGCGCCCGTGACGCCGCCGGGGCCGACCTGGCCGACGAGACCTACTACTCGATCGGTGGCGGGTTCATCGCACGGGACGAGGCGGCCGAGCCCGCGGCGGACGCGTCGGCTGCCGTCGCCGGTGCCGCGATCCCGGTCGACGACGCCGTGCCGTACCCGTTCTCGAGCGGCGCCGAGCTGCTCGCCGCGTGTGCCCGTTCCGGCCTGCCGATCAGCGGCGTCGCCCTGGCGAACGAGGCCGTCACCCGGACGGACGCCGAGATCCGCTCGGGGCTGCTCGGGATCCACGGCGTGATGGAGTCGTGCGTCGACCGATCGGTTCGCCGGGGCGGATGCCTGCCCGGGGGACTCGACGTCCGCCGTCGCGCCGCCACCTGGCACGAGCAGCTCACCCGCGAGGACCCCGACCACGACCCGCTCTTCGCGATGGAGTGGGTGAACCTCGTGGCCATGGCGGTCAACGAGGAGAACGCCACCGGCGGCCGTGTCGTCACCGCCCCGACGAACGGCGCAGCCGGCATCATCCCCGCGGTCCTGTACTACGCGCTCACCTACGTGCCCACGGTCGCCGAGGCCCCCGCCGCCGAACGCGACGACGCCGTCGTGCGGTTCCTGCTCACCGCCGGCGCGATCGGGTCGATCTACAAGGAACGGGCGTCGATCTCCGGCGCCGAGGTCGGCTGCCAGGGCGAGGTCGGATCCGCGGCGTCGATGGCCGCTGCGGGGCTCGCCGAGGTCCTCGGGGGCACGCCGGAGCAGGTCGAGAACGCCGCCGAGATCGCGATGGAGCACAACCTCGGGCTGACCTGCGACCCGATCGGCGGCCTGGTGCAGATCCCGTGCATCGAGCGGAACGCGATCGCGGCGAACAAGGCGATCAACGCCGCCCGGATGGCCCTGCGCGGCGACGGGGTGCACCACGTGTCGCTCGACCAGGTCGTCGAGACGATGCGGCAGACCGGGGCGGACATGTCGTCGAAGTACAAGGAGACCGCGATGGGCGGGCTCGCGGTGAACGTCCCGCTCTGCTGAGCGCCAGCGCGCCCGCGCCCGCGTCAGGCGTGCAGGAGCGTCAGCAGCCGTGCCGTCTCGGTGGCGATGGCGTCCCGGCCCGCCGACACGTACTTGCGCGGGTCGACGACGTCCGGCCGCTCGTCGAGCACGGTGCGGAGCGCACGGGTGAACAGCCCGTTCAGGTGCGTCGAGATGTTGATCTTCGTCATCCCCGCGTGCACGGCGCCACGGAGTTCGTCATCGGACAGGCCGGAGGACCCGTGCAGCACGAGCGGCACCGGCACCGCGGCACGGAGGCGCTCGACCAGGTCACGGTCCACCGAAGCCTCGCGGGTCTGCATCGCGTGCGAGGTCCCCACCGCGACCGCCAGGGCATCGACCCCGGTGTCGGCCACGAACGCGGCGGCGTCGGTCGGATCGGTCCGGACGCCGGGCGCGTGCACGCCGTCCTTGCCGCCGACCTCGCCGAGCTCGGCCTCGATCGCGACGCCCGCGGCGTGACACCGAGCGGCGAGCTCGCGGGTCGCGGCCACGTTGGCGGCGAAGTCCAGGTGTGAACCGTCGTACATGACCGAGTCGACGCCCAGGTCGACGCCGGCCGCGACCAGCTCGGGGTCCTCGATGTGGTCGAGGTGCACGAGGACCTCGACGTCGGCGGCCCGTGCGACCGCCTGGGTCGCGGTCGTGATCGGTGCGAGGCCGCCGTGGTACCGGACGCAGTTCTCGCTGATCTGCAGGATCACCGGCAGACCGGCCAGCTCGGCGCCGGAGACGATCGCCTCGGCGTGCTCGAGCAGCACCACGTTGAACGCACCGACCCCGCGGTGTGCCGTGCGGGCGGTGTCGAGCAGGCCGGTGAGGGCGAGGTCGGTGATCATGCGGGGGTCCTCGTTCGGTCGTGGGCGGGAGCGGGCGGGGCGGACAGGAAGCGGTGGACGTCTGCCGGGTCGACCGCGCCGGCCACCGGCTGGAGGACGGCGGCGGCCCCGTGTGCGGCGGCGGACCGCAGGGCTCGGAGCAGGGTGGCGTCACCGGGGGCGCTGACGCTGCCCTCGAGCGTGGGGAGTCCGGCAGCGACGAGCGAACCGACGAGTCCGGCGGTGGCTGCGTCGCCGGCGCCGGTCGGGTTGCCCGAGACCCCGGGGACCGCCGGCACCTCGAGTACGTGCTCGGCGGTGTGGGCAGCGATGCCGGCGGATCCGCGGGACACCACGACGACCGTCGCGCCGAGTCCGAGGAGCCGGAGTGCCCCCGAGCGCTCGTCGTCGGCGCCCGTGGCCTCGAGCAGTTCCTCGTGGTTGGGCTTGCAGATCGTCGCACCGGCCGAGGCGGCAGCCAGCAGCGCCGTGCCCGAGCAGTCGACCACCGAGAGCACACCGCGGCGGCGAGCGGCGGTGACCCAGCGGGCGACGACCGCGGGATCGGTGTCGCGGGGCAGGGAGCCCGACACGACCAGGGCAGCTGCGGGCGGGGCATCAGCGGTACCGCGCGTATCGCCGACATCGCCGACATCGCCGACATCGCCGCCATCGCCGCCATCGCCGCCATCGCCGTCGAGCAGTGTCTCGACCGCGGTGGTGACCGCGTCCCACTCGTCGGGGTTGAGCACGGGGCCGGGCTCGCCGAACATCGTCGGGTGCGCGAGGTCGTCCACCACCGTCACGGTCGTGCGGGTCTCACCACGGACAGCGACGTCGGTGTGGGCGAGCCCGAGGTCATCGAGGGCGTGGGCGATCCAGCGCCCGCCGTCGCCGCCGAGGGGCAGCACGGCGTGGGTCGGGACACCGGTGGCGGCGAGGACCCGTCCGACGTTCAGGCCCTTGCCGCCGGGACGCCGCTGGACCTCGAGCACGCGCTGGGTCTCGCCGATGCGCTGTTCGGCGACCCGGTAGGTCACGTCGACGGCCGGGTTCGGGGTGACGACGAGGATCACGCGACCACCGCCGTCGGCAGGGCTCGGACGCTGCCGCGCTCCGGGTCGAGCACGACCAGGTCGGCGGGGGCGCCCACGCTGAGCGGTGCCGGAGCCCCGAGCAGGTGTGCCGCACGCCCCGCGGACGCCGCGACGACCTCGGGCAGGTCGGTCCCGGCGCCGAGCAGGCGGCGGACGGCGTCGGCGACCGTGATCGTGCTGCCCGCCAGCGACGAACCGTCGGCGAGCACGGCGAGCCCCTCGCGGACGCTCACCGCCGATCCGGCCACCGTGTACGCCCCGTCGGGGCAACCTGTCGCAGCCATGGCATCGGAGACCAGGACCATCCGGCCCGGAGCGCTGCGCTGGACGATGTCGACGGCGACCGGGTCCAAGTGGTGGCCGTCGACGATGCACTCGAGCAGCACACGGTCGTCGGAGAGCGCAACCCCGACCGGCCCGGGCGCACGGTGGTGCAGCGGGGGCATCCCGTTGAACAGATGGGTGACGAGCGAGGCCCCGGCGTCGACCGCGCGGCGGGTCTGCTCGGCGGTGGCGTCGGTGTGGCCGATGGCGACGACGACCCCGGCTTCGACGAAGCGGGCGACGGCGTCGAGTGCACCCGGGAGCTCCGGCGCGAGCGTGACGATCCGCAGGGCGCCACCCGCGGCGTCGCAGTAGGCGTCGACCTCAGTGGGGTGCGGGGCGTGCAGCAGGTCCACGCGGTGCGCCCCGCGACGGGCGGGCGCGAGCCACGGCCCCTCCAGGTGCAGCCCGGCAAGCGTGCCGTCCGCGACGAGCGGCCGGAGCCGGGTGAGGGCCGCCACGGTGTCCGCGCGCTCGCCCGTGGCGATGGACCCGATCAGGGTGGTCGTGCCCCGTGACCGGTGGTGCCCAGCGGCGGCGCGGGCGTCCTCGGCGGAGCACCCGGCGAAGTCGTGCCCGAGCGCCCCGTGGGCGTGCAGGTCGACGAACCCGGGCACGACCGCGCCGTCGACGGTGACGGCGGTGTCCGTGCGCATCGGGGCCCCGGTGCCGGTCGCCAGCACGGTGTCGTCGTCACCGATGACGAGCCAGCCGTCGTGCAGGTCCGCCTGGGCCGTGACGATGCGATGAGCTCGGACGAGGGTCGTCACAGCAGGACTCCGGTCTCGGTCTCGAGCAGCGCGCGTGCGAGGATCCCCGCTCCGAGGGCGCCGGCTGCGTCGCCGTGCCGGGCGGGCACGATGACGGGGACGCGGACGCCCTGCAGACGCTCCGTGACGGCGTCGCGCAGCGGGTCGAGCAGCAGCGGGCCCGACTCGGCGAGTCCCCCGCCGACGATGACCGTGTGGTTCCCGGCGACCGCGGTGGTCCAGGCGAGCGCATCGGCCAGGACCGCGACGCAGTCGTCCCAGACCGCACGGGCTGCCGGGTCGCCCTGGCGGACCAGGAGCATGGCGGCGTGCGCGGAGGGTGCCCCGGAACGACGTGCGACTCCCCCGGCGGACGCGATCTCCTCGACGCGGTGGCCCGCGTGCGGACCGGTCTGGATGCGGACCTGCCCGATCTCCCCCGCCCAGCCACCGCCGGACACGACGGCGCCGTCGACCACCAGGGCGCTCGCGAGCCCGGTGCCGACCGGCACGAACGAGACCGACCCCCGCGAGAGCGCCGGGTCACCGGCCCGGACCTCGGCCAGGGCCCCGGCGCGGACGTCGTGGCCGAAGGCGATCGGGACGTCGATCCCCTGCTGCAGGAGTTCGGCGCGGACGAGGTCACGCACCGGGACGTCGCGCCACCCGAGGTTGACGGACAGGTCCACGGTGCCGCGGGTCTCGTCGACGACGCCGGGGGTCACCAGCCCGACGGCTCCGAGCGGCGCCCGTCGGGTGGCCTGTGCGGCCAGTTCGGCGACGACGGCGGCGAGGCGCTCAGCGTCCGGGTCGTCGCGCGGCGTCGGTACCCGGGTCTCGTCGAGGACGAGTCCGTCGGCCGTCGTCAGCCGGGTCTTGATGCCCGTGCCGCCGACGTCGACCCCGAGCACCGCGCCTGCGCCACCCATCAGGTGAGGATGACCGACCGGGTGAGCGACCGGGGGTTGTCCGGGTCGAGCCCGCGTCCCTCGGCCAGGGCGACGGCGAACCGGTGCACCACGACGATTCCGGCGATCGGGTCGAGGTCGTGCTGGACGAAGCGGGCGCCGGTGGCGGCGACCTCGGCGGCCAGGCCGTCGGGTGCGGTGCCGAGCGACCAGACGAGCCGTCCGGGCTGGGCGATCGCGATGGGGCCGTGCCGGTAGTCCATCGCCGGGTAGGACTCGGCCCAGAACTGCGCGGCCTCACGCGTCTTGAGTGCGGCTTCGAACGTCAGGCCGACGGCTGCCCCACGACCGACGAACGAGACCTGCTCGGCGTCGAGCAGGTCGTCGATGGGCACCGTCAGCGCGGTCTCGGCCTGAGCGGCGAGGGCGTCGACATCGTCACCGATGGACGCCCGCAGCAGTGCAAGGGTCGTGGTGGCGAAGCGGGTCTGGACGACCGAACGCTCGTCGGCGAAGGGCAGGGCGACCACCTGGTCGGCGACGGCCGCGGCGGGGCTGTCGGCGACGGCCGTGATCAGGACGGTCCGCTGGGACGGCAGGGCCTGCAGCAGGTCGACGATCTCGGTCGTGGTGCCCGAGCGGCTGATCATGAGCACGCGGTCGTAGTCGCGGGACGCGGGGTACTCGGACCCGGCGAAGGCATCGGTCACGCCGAGGCCCGCCTGCTCACGGGCGACGGCGTAGCTCATGGCGATGAACCAGCTCGTGCCGCAGCCGATCACGGCCACGCGTTCGCCCGGCTGGGGGAGCGCCTCGGCGAAGGTCGGCAGGAGCGCGGCGGCTGCACGCCAGGTCTCCGGCTGCGAGGCCAGTTCAGCGCTCACGAAGGTGTCGGTCATGGGAGCCTTCCGGGTCCGGATCGATCCGGGTGATCGATGATCAGGAAGCGTAGCGAGCGATCGTGCGCAAGGGAAGGGGAAAACGTCATTTCCGATCACCGCGCGACGGTGGTGACGCCGTAGGATGACCGTCATGACCCCCCAACAGCGGCTGAACGCCCTGCTCGAACTGGTGAGCGAACGCGGCAACGTGTCGATCGCCGAGATCGGGGAGCTGCTCGGGATCTCCGCCGCGACGGCTCGCCGTGACCTCGCGACCCTCGCCGACCAGCGGCTCGTCACGCGCACGCACGGGGGCGCCGCAGCACTCGGGGCCGGGTACGAGCTCCCGCTGCAGTACAAGATCGCCCGGCAGGCCGAGGCGAAGACGGCGATCGCCCGCGCGGCCGCCCGGTTGGTGCAGCCGGGGGAGACCGTCGGGCTCAACGGCGGGACCACCACGACCGAGGTCGCGCGTGAACTCGGCAAGAGCGAGCGGTTCATCCGCGCGGACGGCGAGTTCGGCATCACGATCGTCACGAACGCCCTGAACGTCGGGTACGAGCTGTCCGTCCGCGCCAACGTGAAGATCGTGGTCACCGGTGGTGTGGCGCGGCGGCAGTCCTACGAGCTCGTCGGGCCGCTCGTCCGGGACACCCTCGACGAGTTCGCCCTCGACCTCGTGGTGCTCGGCGTCGACGGCCTCACCGGCCAGTACGGCGCGACGACCATGCACGAGGGCGAGGCCGAGGTCAGCCGCCACTTCGCCTCGGTCGGACGACGCGTCGTCGTGGTCGCCGACTCGACCAAGATCGAACGGTCGACCTTCGCCCGGATCTGCCCGCTCGACCGCATCGACGTCCTGGTCACCGACCAGCCGGTGCCTGCCTCGTTCGCCGCTGACCTGGCCAGCGCCGGCGTGGAGCTCGTCGTCGCCGACTGAGCACCCCCTGCGGCCACCCCGGAACGGTCCGGACGTTTCGATCGTGTAAAACCCTCCCCGGCACGGATGCGTGAGCGATCCGTGAGCGCCTATTGTGCATTCATGATCGATTCGGCATCATGGGCGTCACATTCACGCAAGGGAGCGATGAGCATGGGCGCTGACAACGCAGGACTCCGCGTCGCGGTGATCGGGATGGGCCAGCGGTCCGCCATCGCCCGCCACGTGGCCGAGGCAACCGCCGACGACCCGTCGCTGCAGGCCCGGGTCGTGGCCGTCGCGGACGTCACCGCGGCCGGCCGGGACCGCGGGCACGACGAGTACCCGGACGCCCTGGTGGTCGAACACCACCGTGACCTCACCGGTCACGTCGACGCGGCCATCGTCACCACGCCGGACTGGACCCACGCCGAGATCGCGATCGACCTGCTCCGCGCGGGCATCGCCGTCTACCTCGAGAAGCCGCTGGCCATCACGGTCGAGGACGCCGACGCCGTCCTGAACACCGCGGCAGAGACCGGGACGCCGCTGTACGTCGGGCACAACTTCCGGCACGCCGCCGTCGTCCGCCTGATGCGCGAGATCGTCGACCGCGGCGAGATCGGTCAGGTCAAGGCGGTCTGGTGCCGGCACTTCGTCGGCAACGGCGGTGACTACTACTTCAAGGACTGGCACGCCGACCGCAGCAAGGTGAACTCCCTGCTCCTGCAGAAGGCGAGCCACGACCTCGACGTCATCCACGCGCTCGGCGGGGGTGACACCGCCCGGGTCGTCGGCATGGGGTCGCTGTCGGTCTACGGTGACGTCACCGACCGGCGCGACCGCAGCGGCGAGCTCATGGGGGACTGGTTCTCCCACGACAACTGGCCGCCGCTCGCCCAGACCGGGCTGAACCCCGTCGTCGACGTCGAGGACGTCTCGATGGTGATGATGACGCTCGACAACGGGGTGCAGGCCAGCTACGAGCAGTGCCACTTCACCCCGGACTACTGGCGGAACTACACCGTCATCGGCACCGAGGGACGCCTCGAGAACATCGGCGACACCGGTGGTGGCGTCGTGAAGGTCTGGACGCACCGCCGGGGCTGGGACACCGCGGGGGACCGCGAGTACCCGATCGACGGCGTCGAGGACGGGCACGCCGACGCCGACCTGCTCACCATGACCGAGTTCCTGCGGTCCGTCGCCTTCGGCGAACCGTCGGAACTCTCCCCGATCGCGGCCCGTGCCGCGGTCGCCGCCGGCGCGCTGGCCACGCGCTCGCTCCGCAACGGGTCCGTCCCCATCGACGTCCCGCCCCTGCCGGCCGAGACCATCGCGCACTTCACGTCGAACGCCCCGCACTCCACCCCCTCCACCCCGCATCCCGCCCAGACCGTCGGCTCCTGACGGCCGTGCGAAAGGACACCCCGATGACCGCACACATCCCCACCCGAGGAACCGGCGTGCGCCGCGTCCTCCTCGGCGCCGTCGCCGCACTCGGCGCGGCTGCGCTCCTGGCCGGCTGCTCCTCGTCGTCCGGAGCGTCCGGCTCCGGCGGCGACTACGAGGCCGCGCCGAAGGACACCAAGGCGTCCCTGACCTACGCCGTCTGGGACGAGAACCAGGTCAAGGCCATCAAGGCCAACCTGAAGGGCTTCAACGAGGAGTACCCGGACATCAAGGTGAGCGTCGACGTCACGCCGTTCGCCAACTACTGGACGAAGCTGCAGACCCAGGGTTCGAGCAACACCCTGCCCGACCTGTTCTGGATGAACGGCCCGAACTTCCAGCTGTACGCGGCCAACGGCAAGCTCGCGCCGATCACCGGCGAGGTCGATTCGGGTGACATCGACGCGTCGAAGTACTCGAGCGCTCTCAACGACCTGTACACGTACGACGACACCCAGTACGGCGTGCCGAAGGACTTCGACACCATCGGCGTCTGGGTGAACAAGTCGCTGTTCGAGCAGGCCGGCATGGACCTGCCGTCCAAGGACTGGACCTGGGACGACTTCCAGCAGACCGGCGCCGAGCTGTCCGAGAAGCTCGAGTCGAAGGGCGCCTACGGGGCGGCCGGCGGCATGGACGGCCAGACGACGTACTACAACACGATCCTGCAGGCCGGGGGATCGGTCGTGAACGCGGACGGCACCGAGTCCGAGTACGCCACGAAGGCCTCCGAGGACGGCCTGCAGTTCTGGACCGATCTGATCGACTCGGGGGCATCGCCCTCGATCAAGCAGCTCACCGACACCACGGCCGACCAGTGGTTCACCTCGGGCAAGCTCGCGATGTACCAGGGCGGCAGCTGGTTCCGCTCCGCGCTCACCGGCACCGAGCTCGAGAAGGACGTCGTCGCCTACCCGCTGCCGAAGGGCAAGGAGCAGGCGACCGTCATCCACGGGGTCTCGAACGTCGTGTCCGAGGCGAGCAAGGACAAGGCAGCCGCCCAGGCGCTGCAGGTCTACCTCGCGGGCAAGACGGCCCAGCAGCAGCAGGGCGACATGGGCGCGGTCATCCCGGCGTACGAGGGCACGCAGAGCGCCTTCACGAAGACGATGCCCGACGCCGACCTGCAGGTGTTCCTCGACGCGGTGGACTACGCGAAGCCGCTGCCGGTGTCGAAGAACACCGCCGCCTGGAACACCCTCGAGACCACCCTGCTGCCGAGCGCCTTCGACGGGTCGAAGCCCGTCGACCAGGTGGCAGAGGACCTCGCACAGGAGATGGACGCCGCCCTCGCCAAGGAAAAGTAGGACCCGCGCGTGACGATCAACACCGAGCGGCCCCCGGCCGCAGCCACCCCCGCCCGGACGACACGTTCGTCCGGGCGGGGCGCCCCCGCGCCGCGCGCCGACGGCGGCCGAGCGCCACGACGGACCGACGGCTGGTGGCCGTGGCTCTTCGTGCTCCCGTTGCTCGTCGGCGTCGGCACCTTCTACATCTGGCCGATCATCCAGACGTTCTGGTACTCGTTCACCAGCTGGGGCGTCTTCGGCGGTGCCACGTTCACCGGCGTCGCCAACTACGTCCGACTCGTCGGTGACCCGCAGCTGTACCAGTCGCTGCTCAACACGGTGATCTACACCGTGATCGTCCTCGCCGGGATCCCGATCGCGGTGTGGCTCGCCAGCCTGCTGAACACCCCGGGGCTGCGGTTCGCGCAGTTCTACCGGGTGCTCTTCTTCCTGCCGTACGTCGCCATGCCCGCGGCGATCGCCCTGGTCTGGCGGATCATGTACAACGGCGACTACGGCATCGTGAACTGGTTCCTCGGGAACTTCGGCATCGACGGCCCGTACTGGATCTCGACCCCCGGCTTCGCGCTGGTCGCGGTGAGCCTGGTCGGCCTCTGGTCGTCCCTCGGGTTCTCGATGATCATCCTCGGCGCCGGGCTCAAGGACATCCCGCCGGAGCTCTACGAGGCCGCGGAGCTCGACGGCGCGAGCCGGTGGCGGCAGTTCCGCTCGGTCACCGTGCCGTTGCTCAGCCCGAGCATCTTCTTCGTGGTGATCGTCACGACGATCTCGAGCTTCCAGCTGTTCGACCTGCTGTACGCGATCCTCGGCAGCACCAACCCGGTGATCCCGAAGACGATGTCGCTCGTCTTCTACTTCTACAGCGCCGGGTTCATCGACAACGACAAGGGCTTCGCGGCCGCGATCGCGATGGTGATCTTCCTGCTCATCGGCATCGTCACGCTCGTGCAGTTCCGCGTCCAACGGAAGTGGGTGCAGGGATGACCGCCACCGTCACACCGCCTCGGGCCGCACGCCGACCCGGCCGTCGCGGCGGCAGCCACTGGTGGATCCACGTCGTGCTCGGCATCGGCGGGTTCGCGATGGCCTTCCCGTTCCTGTGGCAGATCATCATGTCGCTCTCCACGAACGCGCAGGTGCAGTCCGTCACGCCGGTCTTCTGGCCGGGGGAGCTGCAGTGGCAGAACTACGCGCAGGTCTTCGAACGCCTGCCGTTCCTCAGCCAGCTCGGCACGTCGGTGTACGTCACGATCATCCGCACGCTCGCGCAGATCGTCCTGTGCACGCTCGCCGGGTACGCCTTCGCCCGGATGCGGTTCCGCGGCCGGGCGGCCCTGCTCGCGATCGTGCTGTCGATCCTGCTCGTGCCCTCGCAGGTCTACCTGATCTCGCAGTACCAGATCGTGCAGGGGCTCGGCTGGCTCGACACCCTGATGGGGATCGTCGCACCCGGGCTGTTCAGCGCCTTCGGCACGTTCCTGATGCGGACCGCGTTCCTGAACATGCCGCCCGAGCTCGAAGAGGCAGCGCGGATGGACGGCGCGAACCCGTTCCAGACGTTCTGGCGGATCATGCTGCCCCTGGCCCGTCCCTCGATCAGCGTGCTCGCGATCACGACGGTGCTGTGGTCGTGGAACGAGCTGCTCTGGCCGCTCGTGGTCTCCACCCGCGCCGAGGACATGCCGCTCGCCGCCGGCCTCGCGACGCTGTCGAGCGACCGCACGATCGACTACCCGGTGCTGATGGCCGCCAGCCTGATGGCGATGGCACCGGTGCTCATCATGTTCGTCGTGCTGCAGCGTCGGGTGATGGACGGGCTCGCGTCGTCCGGTCTGAAGTGACCACCGCGACCCCCGGCCTGGAGGCCCGTCCCGCGTCCGTCGCGGTCCTCGCCGCCGCCGTGGGGTCACCGGACGACTCCGCGACGGTGGCGGCCGCACTGGCCGCCACCGTTGCCGACGCCGGGCCCGCGGAGCGGGACGCGCTGCTGGTGGCGGCGCTCCGCGCCGCGGTGCCGGACACCGCCGATGCCCTCGCAGAGCGTGGGCTCCCGCGCGGGCTCGCCGAGGCATCCGTCGCCGACGTCGACCGCAAGCTCGCCCGCTACGGACTGCACGGCACCGGGGTGGAGTGGCTCGTCGCCGTGGTGACCGGGCGCGTGGTGGCCGTGGGGCGCCTCCAGTTCGAACTCGGCGACCACCTGGCGGACGGCACGCCGGCCTGGGGCGTGCACGTGCCGGAGACCGGGCCGCTCGACTCGGTGGCCTGCGACCGCTCGTTCGCCCGCGCACCCGAGGTCCTGCGCGGCCTCGCACCGCAGCTCGCTGCCGACCGGTGGCAGTGCCGCTCCTGGATGCTCGACCCGGGGCTGCCCGCCGCGCTCGGTCCCGATGCCAACCTCGTGCGCTTCGCCCGGCGCTTCCGTCTCGTCCCGCCGGGGGAGCGCGACGCGACCGAGGGGGACGCCAGCGTCGCGAAGTTCGTCTTCGGGGTGCCGCTGGCCACCGCGCGGTCCGCGGCGCCGTCCGGTCGGTTGCGTGCGGCCGTGCTCGACCGGTGGGCGAGCGGTGGGCACTGGACCGAGCGGACCGGCACGGCACCGGTCGCGTGACCGCGCGCAGCCGCGGCCGCGTACCGTGCACGGCATGACGAAGCCCGACCACGACCACCTCGACGACGGCGTCGACATGACGTTCGAGGAACGTCGACAGGACACGTTCCGCCGCATGTCCGGATCCGACGAGCACGACGCCGATCCGCGGGTCGAGGTCTCCCGTGCCGAGGACGGCGACGTCCGCATCGACGTCGCCGACACCGCGGCTGTCCGACCCGGCGAGTGACACCCGTTCCGGCCCTGGTCCGCCGGGGTCGGTGGGGCACGGCATGATCGTGTCGTGCACCTCGTCCTCCGCCGCGTCGACGGCGGCGTCCTCGCGACGCCCCTGACCGACGCGGGGACCGCCGGAGGCGAGCCGATCCGCCTGGACGAGCCGGGCCTCCCGGCCTTCGTCGCGGCCCACGACGCACCGGGCGTGCGCTGGGTGTGGGACGACACCGCCCGTTGGTACCCGGCCGTGCTCGCTGCCGGCGGGCGGGTCGGTCGCTGCGTCGACCTGCGCCTCGGTCGTCGTGTCCTGCGGGCCGCGCTCGCGGCACGGGGATCCGCGCTCGCCGCTGCGCCGGCAGATGCCCTGGACGCCCCGGTCGCGGAAGCCCGCGTGGTCCGGCCGACGCAGGCCCAGCTCTTCGACGACGCCCTGTTCACCGCCGCCGCGCCCGACGACGAGGTCGACCCGGTGGCGGAGTTCCGGGCGCAGCTCGCCGCGGTGGCGGGGTCGAGCGCTCCCGGCGCGCTCCGCCTGCTGCTCACCGCGGAGTCGGCCGGTGCGCTCGTGGCGGCCGAGATGCTGCACGCGGGGCTGCCGTGGCGTGCCGACGTGCACGAGCGGCTGCTCGAGGACGCCCTCGGGCCGCGCGTGCCCTACGGGGTGCGGCCGCGACGCCTCGAGGAGATCGCCGCCGTCGTGCGCGAGCGCCTCGACGACCCCGGTCTGAACCCGGACTCGCCCGCCGACGTCCTGAAGTCGCTGCGCCGGGCAGGCCTGATGGTCACGAGCACGCGGAAGTGGGAGCTGCAGGAGATCGAGCACCCCGTCATCGAGCCGCTGCTCGAGTACAAGCGCCTGGCGCGACTGCTCACCGCCAACGGCTGGACCTGGCTCGACGACTGGATCCGCGACGGCCGGTTCCACCCGAAGTACGTCGTCGGCGGCGTCGTCACCGGTCGTTGGGCGGCCGACGGCGGGGGAGCGATGCAGTTGCCGAAGGGCATCCGCGGGGCCGTCATCGCCGATCCCGGGTGGAAGCTCGTCGTGGCGGACGCCGCGCAGCTGGAGCCCCGGGTGCTCGCCGCGATGTCCGGCGACCGGGCGATGGCCGCGGCAGGCGACGGGCGCGACCTGTACGACGGCGTGGTGGCCTCGGGGGCGGTCGAGACCCGGCAGCAGGCCAAGGTGGCGATGCTCGGTGCGATGTACGGGGCGACCCAGGGCGAGGGCGGTCGGCTCGTGCCGCGCCTGGTCCGGGCGTTCCCGCAGGCGCTCGACATGGTGGAACGGGCCGCGCGTGCGGGGGAGCGCGGCGAACCCGTCACGACGCTGCTCGGGCGGACGTCACCGGTGCCCGAGGACTCGTGGTTCGAGGCCCGGAACCAGGCGTACACGGTCGAGGGGACCCCGGCGATGCAGCGTGCGGTCGAGTCCCGCGCGCGGAGCTGGGGGCGGTTCACCCGGAACTTCGTGGTGCAGGGGACCGCGGCGGAGTGGGCGCTCGCGTGGATGGGGTCCCTGCGCTCGCGGCTGCTCGCGCGGTTCCCCGGCGCCGTGACGGACGGGCCGCACCTGGTGTTCTTCGTGCACGACGAGATCGTGGTGCACGCCCCGGCGGAGCACGCTGAGTGGGTGGCGCAGCAGATCCGGGAGGCCGCCGTCGATGCCGGACGGCTGTTGTTCCAGGACTTCCCCGTGACGTTCCCGCTGTCGGTCGGGGTGGTGGGGGCGTACTCGGAGGCGAAGGACTAGTCGGGCTGTCGCCGCAGCGCCTGGTCGGGTGCCGCGTGCTCGAGGAAGGCACGGGGCACCCGAGCGGGCACGGTCAGTAGAGCTGGCCGCGGTTGATCTGTGTCGCGGTGTCGAGCGTCGCGACCGATCCGGGTCCCTGCTTCGGAGTGTGGTGCTGCTTGCCGCCGTACTTCCAGCCCCCGCGCGCCGTGTGACTCCCCATGTAGAACTTCCGCGAGAACGTGCCTCCGCTCGGGAACGTGTAGGTCCCGGCGGAGCCGTAGAAGCAGTTGTTCGTGTACGGCGTCGCAGCGGCTGCCCAGTACGCATCTCCGGACTTGCAGGTGTTCCGTACGGACACCTTCGCCTGTCGCTCAGCGGGAGGAACAGGTGCGACCGAGATGATCCTGCCGGTCTCCGCGTCGAGCCGAGTACTGACCGAGTTCGTCGCGACGTAGTCGAGGAGCGCCGCATGGTTCGTGAACTTCGGGAGCCCTTGCACGGTGATGCCGTCGAGCCCGTAGGTCTCGACGGCACTCGCAGTCGACGCGTTCGCTGGTGCCGTGATGCCGACACTGGCGACGGTTGCAAGGAGTACCCCGCCCGCGACGGTGATCCCTCGCCATTTCGTTGCTCGCATGTTCAACCTCCCTTTTGTGATGTCTGCAACGTAGCATGTCAGATACCCACCGGCGAAGCGTTCGGCCGGGACGGCTCCCGGCGGCTTCGGGCAGGGTGGACGGATGCACACCGAACGCGGGGACGCCGCCGACCGCACCGTCGGCGAAGTCGACCTGACCCGTTGGCGCTCCCGGGCCGGCCGCAGTGTCGCCAGCGTGTGGACCGCGCTCGGCAAGCGCTTCGGCGCCATGCCCGTCCTGCTGCTGACCCTCGCCGTCGGCCTCGGTGTCGCCGTCCTCGCCACGTGGATCGCGTCCGAGGTCTACGACGCCGTCCGGGAAGCCGACGACGTCGCGGTGCTCGACCGACCCGTCCTGGACTGGGCGCTCACACTCCGATCACCCACCGCGGACACGCTCGTCACCTGGTGGACCGACATCGCGGGCACGATCGGGATGCCGATCGTCGCGCTCGGGTTCCTGGTCGGCTTCACGATCCAGCGCCGTGCGTGGACGCCGCTGGTGCTCCTGGTCGCCGCGAGCGGTGGTTCGCTGCTCATGACGATCGCGGGCAAGGACCTCATCGGTCGTGCCCGTCCGCCGCTGTCCGACGCGGTGCCGCCGTACGAGACGTCGCCGTCGTTCCCGTCGGGGCACACGCTCAACTCCACGGTGATCGTGGGCACGATCGTGTACCTCCTGCTCCTGCGGCAGTCGCGCGTCGTCACCCGGGTGTGGACGATCGTCGTGGGCACCCTGTTCGTGCTGTCGGTCGGGGCGTCGCGGGTGTTCCTCGGGCACCACTGGCTGACCGACGTGCTGGCGGCGTGGGCGCTCGGACTCGCCTGGCTCGCCCTCGTGATCACGGCGCACCGGTTGTACCTGACGGCGCTCCACCACGGTGCCGAGCCCGCGCCGGACGTCGACCGCATCACTTCGTGAGCAGAAGACGTCGGGTCGCTCGCCCGCGCCCGACATCTTCTGCTCACGAAGTCGCCCCGCCCCGCCGCGCCCCGCCCCGCGCCCCAACGGCAGAGCGCCGTCAGCCGCGACCGGTAGGTTGCCGGGCATGGAAGAACGGGTCTTCGGCGGCAGGTACCGCGTCACGGGCACGCTCGGACACGGTGGCATGGCGTCCGTGTACCGGGCGGTCGACGAGCAACTCGGTCGCGAGGTCGCGGTCAAGGTGTTCCGCATCGGCCCCGTCGACCGCGGTGAGCGCGCCCGCGCCGAGGCGGAGATCCAGACCCTCGCGACGCTGCGCGCCCCCGAGCTCGTCACGCTCTACGACGCCGCGCTCGACGACGTCGACGGCGACTCGTACCTCGTCATGGAACTCGTGCCGGGCAGTGACCTGGCGACCCGTCTGCGCGAGGGCCCGCTCGACCCCGCGACCGCCGCCCGCCTGGGTGCGCAGGTCGCCGACGGCCTGGCTGCCGTGCACGCGCAGGGGATCGTCCACCGTGACGTGAAGCCCGCGAACGTCCTGCTCGAGAGCGACGGTCGGCACGTCAAGCTCGCCGACTTCGGGATCGCCCTGCTCCGCGACGCCTCTCGCGTGACGGGGACGGGGACCGTGATGGGGACGGCCGCGTACCTGGCCCCGGAGCAGGTCCTGGCGAAGGAGATCACCGGCAAGGCCGACGTCTACTCGCTCGGGCTCGTGCTGCTCGAGTGCATGACCGGCCGCCAGCCGTTCCCGGGCAGCGCGGTCGAGTCGGCCACGGCCCGGCTGACCCGTTCGCCCGAGATCGACCGGCAGCTGCCCACGGCCTGGCGCACCCTGCTGCACGTGATGACCGCGCAGGACCCGGTGGAGCGACCGACGGCAGCCGAGGCCGCCGAGCGCCTGCGAGCGCTGGGCCGCGACGAGCCGACGAACGCCACGCAGCTGCTGCCCGGCACACCCGGTGCGGTGACGTCCGCGGCCGCCGGTGCGGCTGGTGCCGCGGTCGGCGCCGGTGCCGCCGCAGCGGCGAACGCCGACGACCGGACGCAGGTGATGCCGGCGAGCGAACTGCCGAACGGCGGCGCGGGTCCGGGGGACGACGCCACCCGCGTCCTCGACACCCAGCGTCCGAACGCCGCCGACGACGTCTCGACGACCGTCCTCGGCGCCCAGGCGAACGGCCGCGGCGCATCGGGCCCGAGCGGGCCGACCCCGCCGCCGGTCACGCCCCGCCCGGTCCGGGACCGGCCGGACGACCAGCCGGAGAAGAAGAAGCGCGGACCGCTCATCGCCGCGATCATCGTGATCGTCCTGGTGCTGATCGGCATCGGGGTCGCGGTGTTCGCCCTGAACGGCGACGACGACGGCACCCCGGCCCCGACGGACACCACGTCGACCGCGCCGACCGAGCAGCAGCCGTCCGAGGATCCGGGCGAGGAACAGCAGCCGAGCGAACCCGCCGAGCAGCAGCCCTCGCAGGAGCAGCAGCAGCCGTCGCAGCCCGCCGAGGAACCGAGCGAGCAGCCGAGCGAACCCACCGAGCCGGAGCAGCCCACCCAGGACCCGCCCGTCGGCCCGGAGCCGAGCACCCCGGCATCGAACCCGGTGCAGGAGCCGCAGGACGGCACGGGCGCGGCTGACACCGGCGCGGCTGACACCGGCGCGGCTGACACCGGCGCGGCTGACACCGGCGCGGTCGACACCGGCGCGGTCGACACCACGTCGGACACCGCCCCCGGCAAGTCCGGCAGCGCACCGGGACACAACAAGGACTGACACGCCGGGGTTTTCGTCCAGTCCCTGGAGCAAATAGGCTCGTTCCGTGCGAGAACTGCAACGGAGCGGTGGTCCGACGACGGCCGTGGCCGCTCGGAACGGCGTCGGCTTCGCTTCAGCAGAGGCCTGGCTCATCGAACGACCGGCGGGAGCGTCCGTCGCCGAGGCGATCGTCCCCGGCTGCACCGGACGCACCATCGCCACCGGCGACGAGCTCTCCTGGGTCTGGTTCCCCGAGCGGACCCTGCCCGACGGGGCAGCGGAACCGACGGAAGCAGACCTGCCGCACTTCTGGGACGCCACGGCCTTCGCCGTCGACGTCGTCTTCACCGACGGCTCGCGGCTGCGTGACCACGCCGCGGTCCGCGACCAGTACGGCGACGCGGTCACCCCGGACGCGCAGGACGCGGCCCGCAAGCAGTGGGTGGACCAGTGGAACCGTCGCGCGGTCGACCTCACGCCGTTCGCGGGGCTGGTCGTCGACCGCCTGGAGGCCCGGCTCGGCTCCGACGCGTCGGCTGCGGCCACCGACGGCGAACGTCCCGCACTGCGCGGCTGGCTCGACGCCGTCCGGATCGGTCCTGCGCGCCCGACCCCGACGACCCCGCTCGGCCACGTCCGGACGACCCGTGGCACCCAGGCGTCCTCCCGGTTCTCCCGCGGCAACAACGCCCCGCTCGTCGGCGTCCCGCACGGCGGAGTCTTCGGCCTGCCGATGACGGACGCCTCGAGCAACCGCTGGCCGTACGCGTACCAGGAGCACGACCGGCTCGACGACCAGGGGCGGCTCCGCTCGGCGATCCAGGCCTTCGCGACGAGTCACATCCCGTCGCCGTGGATGGGCGACCGCGGGGTGTTCCAGGTGATGCCCTCGCCACTCGACACCCCCGACGTCGACCGGTCCGCCCGCGCGCTCGGGTTCGACCACGAGGACGAGCAGGACGGCCCGCACCGCTACCGGGTCGCCCTCGAACACGGTGTGACGGCCGAGCTGACCGCGGGGGAGTTCGCCCTCGGGTTCCGGTTCACCGGCACCCGCAGCGTGGTGCTCGACCACCACGGCCGGGTGTCCGACGTCTCCGTGACGATCACCGACGGCACCGCCGTGGTCGAGGCCGTCCTCGACGACCGCCCCGGCACGCCGCCGCACCACGTGCACCTGCGGGTCGCGGGGGGCACCGCCGACCACACGACGATCGGCGAGCACGAGCTGCGCGGCTGGCTGTCCGTGGGAGAGGCCGGCGGCACGGACGGCCCGGTCGACGTCCTGCTCGGCATCTCGACCGTCTCGATCGAGGATGCCCGCGCGAACCTCGACGACGCCGGCTCGTTCGACGCCATGTGCTCCCGTGCCGAGGCGCTGTGGACCGAGAAGCTCGCGACGCTGTCCTTCGACGGCGCGACCCCGGACCAGCTGACGAGCCTGTACTCCGGCCTGTACCGGCTGTTCCTCTACCCGAACCGCGCCGGGGAGACCGCCCTGACCGGTACCCCGCGGCACCGCTCCCCGTACGGCGCCGTGCTGGCGGACCCGATCCGCGACGAGCCCGGGCCGGAGGTCGTCGAGGGGCCGTTCACCACCACGAACGGCTTCTGGGACACCTACCGCACGGCCTGGCCGCTCCTCGGACTCCTGACCCCCGAGACCGCGGGCGAACTCGCGCAGGGCTTCGTCGAGCACCACCACGACGGCGGGTGGACGCCCCGCTGGAGTGCCCCCGGAGCCGAGGACTGCATGACCGGCACCACGAGCGACACCGTCTTCGCCGACCTCGCGGTGAAGGGCGTGCGCGGCTTCGACCTGGCCGAGGCGTACCGGAGCGCGGTGCGGAACGCGACCGTCCCGCCGCGGGACGAGCGCGTCGGACGCAAGGGGAGCCTCCCGGGCGCCTTCCGCGGCCACGTCGACACGGCGACCCACGAGGGGATGTCGTGGACCCTGGACGCGGCCATCAACGACTGGGGTCTGGCCGTCATGGCGGGCCTGCTCGCGTCACGGGCGCGGACGCCCGCCGACCTGTCCCGCTACGAAGCCGAGGCCGAGTGGTTCGCCCGCCGGTCCCTGCAGTACCGGCACGTGTTCGACTCCGAGCGCGGGTTCTTCATCGGCCGCGACCCGGACGGCTCGTGGCGGGTCGGCACCGAGTTCGACCCGCGCGACTGGGGCGACGACTACACGGAGACGAACGCGTGGGGCACCGCGTTCACGGCGCCGCACGACGGCGCCGGCATCGTCGACCTGCACGGCGGGCCGGAGCGGTTCGATGCCGCTCTCGACGCGTTCTTCGCCACCCCCGAGACCGGTGCGCTGGCGCGGTCCGGCTCGTACGGGTTCCCGATCCACGAGATGACCGAGGCCCGCGACGTCCGGATGGGCATGCTCGGGCTGTCGAACCAGCCCGCGCACCACATCCCCTTCTTCCCGATGTTCACCGGGCGCCACGATGACGCGCACCGCATCGTCCGCGAATCGCTCGAGCGTCTGTTCGTCGGGTCCGACCTCGGCCAGGGCTACCCCGGCGACGAGGACAACGGCGAGATGAGCGCCTGGTACGTCTTCGCGACCATCGGCCTGTACCCGCTGGCGCCGTCGACCGGCACCTACGTGCTCGTGCCGCCGTCGGTCCGCAGGACGGTGCTGCGACAGCCGGGAGGATCGCCCACCGTCATCGAGATCGCCGCCGGCTCCGCAGGCGGGTACGTGGCGTCGGTGACGGTCGACGGCTCGCCCTGGACCTCGGTCACCATCCCGCACAGCGTGGTCGTGGCCGCGTCGCGGATCGAGTTCACCCTGTCCGACGAACCGCAGGGCTGGGCGTCGGACACCCGCCCCGTCTCCGCCTCCGACGTGCACGGCTACCGGGACGCTCCGGTGGACGTCCTGCCCGTCGGAGCTTCGGCGCTCACCGACGACACCGGCCGCACCGTCACGTCGCTGGCCGCGGGGGAGTCCGTGTCATTCGACGTGTCGTGCCCCGCCGCCTCGTTGTACACCGTGACGGTGGCATCGCCGGGGTCCTACTCGTGGCAGGTCGGCCTCGACGACGCCGTCACCGCGGTCGACGGCGCCGAGTTCTCGTGGGCCGGGCAGACCCGGGTGTTCCGGATACTCGGCGGTGGGTCGTCGTTCACGTTCACCGCCGGCACCGACCTCACGTTGACGCAGCTCGAGCTCATCGCGGCCGACGGACAGCGTTGACCCGGCGTTCACCGAGCGGGAGCATGCTCGCCGCATGTCGATGAGCGCACCGTTCGATCCCGAACAGCAGGGCCGGTCCATCCCCGTGGACGGCAGTGACGAGTCCGAACTCGAGATGGAGGAGGACCGCGGCGCCGACGTCGGCGACGACTCCGCCGACCCGGGCGTCTCGCCCGTCAGCCATCACGACGAGGACGAAGCCGGCGGCGGCCCGGTGTTCCGGCGTCCGCACGCCGGCGATCGGCTGCACCCGGACGACCTCGCCGGCTGAGCGGTCCGGGGGTCCTCAGGGGTTTCTTGGGCGATTGCCAAGCGGCTCGGGCATGCTCGTGCGCATGTCGATCGCGAATTCGTGGGACCCGTCCGGTGGCCGTGCGATCCCGGAGGACCAGGTCCGCCAGGACGGGCTCGAACTCGACGAGGACCCGGCGATGCTGGGGATCTCGTTCGACGTCGTGGGTGGCGCCTCCGCCGATCCCGCCGGGGTGTCCCCGGTCGACGTGAACGTTCCGACGCCGAGGTCTGCTGGTTCCGCCTCCGACGACTAGCGCGGCTTCGGTCGGATCGGCCGTAGCTGGTCGAATCGGGCGTACCTGGTCGAAACGTTCGACCAGGTACGCCCGAAAGCACCTTGCATCGCACGCGTTCTGGGAAAGAACGTCAGCGCGCGGAAGGGCCGGGGACCCGGTACTTGAACCCGACGTGCGAGCCGGTGAAGCCGAGACGTTCGTAGAAACGGTGCGCATCGGTCCGTGCAGCGTCCGAGGTGAGCTGCACGAGCGGGGTCCCGAGGGCCGGCGCCGCGACGTCGGTGACCCAGCGCATCAGCGCACTCCCGATGCCGCCGGAGCGCAGCGCACTGCTGACCCGCACCGCCTCGACGAGCAGCCGGGTGGCACCACGACGAGCCATCCCGGGGATCCGGGTGAGTTGCAGCGTCCCGACGAGCCGTCCGTCGGCGTCCTCGGCGACGAGCAGCGCGTTCGCCTGGTCGTCCACGATCGACCGGAGTGCCTCGGCGTACCGCGGACGGTCCTCCGGCGCGGCGACGTCACCACGTGCAGCGCTGATCGGGTCGTCGGACAACAGTGCCATGAGCGCATCGAGGTCCTCGTCCACCGCGTTCCGCAGCGTCAGTTCGCCGGAGCGTGTGGTCAGGCGGACAGGCAGGGCGAGATCGTGGAGCACGACCCCACCCTGCCCGACCTGACCGGGCGGTCCCGGTTCAGGGAACGGTGTGTCCGGCCGCGGTGAAGATCCGGTACCACTCCTCGCGCGACAGCTCGACGTCCGAGCCGGCTGCCGAGTCCCGCACACGCTGCGGGTTCGTCGTGCCGAGGACGACCTGGAAGTGCGCGGGGTGGCGGGTGATCCACGCGACCGCGATGCCGGTCGGGGTGACACCGTGTGCAGCGGCGACCTCCTCGAGCACGTCGTTCAGCTCGGCGTACTGCTCACGGTCGCCCAGGAAGACGCCGTCGAAGAAGCCCTTCTGGAACGGCGACCAGGCCTGCAGCGTGATGTCGTTGATGCGCGAGTAGTTGAGGATGTCGTTGTCGCGGTCGACCGACTGCTCGAGGCCGCCCATGTTCGCGGTCAGGCCCTGCGAGATCACGTTGGCGTGGGTGATGCTCAGCTGCACCTGGTTGAACGCGAGCGGCTGGCGGACGTGCTTCTTCAGCAGGTCGACCTGGCCGGGGGTGTGGTTCGAGACGCCGAAGTGGTGCACCTTCCCGGCGGCGTGCAGCTCGTCGAAGGCCTTCGCGACCTCTTCCGGCTCGACCAGGGCGTCGGGGCGGTGCAGCAGCAGGACGTCGACGTACTCGGTCTGCAGTGCCTCGAGCGACTCGTGCACGGACTCGAGGATGTGCTCGTACGAGAAGTCGAAGTACGCGCCCTTCGGCGTCGGCCGGATGCCGACCTTGGTCTGCAGCACGATCTCGGCGCGTTCCGCGGGCGTCAGCGTGACGGCGGCGCCGAACCGCTCCTCGCAGCCGTGCCACTCGCCGTAGACCGCGGCGTGGTCGAACATGTTCACGCCCGCATCGCGCGAGGCGCTGTAGAGCGAACGGATGTCCTCGTCGCTCATGTCGTTGATCCGCATCAGTCCGACGACGACGTCGGAGGCGGTGAGGTCTGTCTGTGGCAACTCCAGTGTCTTCACGCCGTCGATCCTGCCAGCCGGTCCCCGGCACAGGCAGGCCCTGCCAGTACCTCAGGCGCGTTCGGGCAACAGGACGGCGAGCACCTCGGAGCCGTCCGTCCACGTCCCGGTCAGCGTCTCGCCCTCGGGCAGGGCCGTACCGACGACCCGAGCGACGACGATCGTGCCGTGGTCGGTCGCGATCGACGTCAGGGCGTCCGCAGTGGTCGCTCGCGCCGAGGTGACACTGGGGGAGTCGGGTGCGGAGCCGCTCCCGCTGGCCCAGGCGTCCTTCGGCCGCTGTCCGGCACCGTTGGCCATCTCGAGCTCCGCTTCGTGCCCGCCGGTGACGATCGCCCGGCGCAGCACGTCGGCGTGCACGGGATCGCCCACCGCGTCGTACACCCACCGTCGTCCGAGCACGGAGTGGTCCATCTCGGTCACCAGGAACGCGTCGGCGCCGGGCAGTGGTGCATCCCGGTAGGTCAGTGGCGCCTGCAGGACCCGGTCGTCGTCGGTGCGGACGAGGAGCACCTCGATGCCGACCTCGCCAGCGGGGTCGTCGAACCGGAACTGCCCGACGACCTCGAGCGGCGCTCCCGCGACGACGCCGCTCCACGCCTGGTCGGGGAGCCAGGCGGCGAGCGCCTCGGCCTTGGAGGGGCGGAGCGTTGCCTGCTCGATGACTGCCATCTCCCGACCGTACTGCCGCGCAGCACCCTGCCGTCGGCGCACCTCGAGGTCAGTGGACGGAGAACCCGCCGTCCACCGCGATGGACTGCCCGGTGACGTAGGCCGACCCGGGTCCGGCGAGGAACACCGCCGCCGCGGCGAAGTCCGACGCCAGCCCGTTCCGGCCGACCAGCGTCCGCGCGGCGAGGGCCGCCACCGTCGCCGGGTCGGACCCGAGTCGTTCGTTGAGCGGGGTGCGCACGAAACCGGGGACGAGGACGTTGGAGGTGACCCCCTGCGCGGACCAGGCCTCTGCCTGGGACCGGGCCAGCGCCTCCAGACCGGCCTTGGAGACCCCGTACGCGCCGCTGGCGGCGAAGGGGCGGTGGGCCTGCTGCGAACTGATCGACACGATCCGCCCGTACCCACGGGCCGCCATGCCGGGTGCGAGCCGCTGCCCGAGTACGAACGGCGCGTCGAGGTTGACGGCCATCGTGGCATCCCAGGTGGCCTCGTCGAGTTCCGGCATCGGCGGCCGCAGGTTGATCCCGGCGGAGTTCACCAGCACGTCGACGTCGCCGACGGAGTCCGCGAGTGCGTGTGCGCCAGCGCGGGAGGACAGGTCTGCGACGATGCCGTCGGCCGAGCGGCCCGCCTGGCGGATGCCGGCGACGGTGGCGTCGATGGTCTCGGACGTCCGGGCGGCGACGAGGACGTGGGCACCCGCGTCGGCGAGTGCGGTGGCGATCGCTCGGCCGATGCCGGAGCTGCCTCCCGTCACGAGTGCGATGCGGCCGTCGAGGCCGAAGAGCTGCTGCAGCGACATCCGGTCAGGCTACCGAGGCCCGTACGCTGGGCCGGTGCGTGACGACCTGCTGCCGATGCTCGCCTGCCCCGTGTGCGCCGAGCCCCTCGGCCGCGTCGACGGCGGCCAGGTCGGCTGTCCGAACGGTCACCGGTTCGACGAGGCGAAGCAGGGCCACCTGACGCTCCTGCCCGCGAAGCGGCGCGCACTCACCGCGGACACCCCGGAGATGGTGGACGCGCGGCTGCGGTTCCTGGGGCGCGGCCACTACGCGCCCGTCGAGCGGGCGCTCGCCGCGATCGTCGCGGACGCCACCGCGCCCGGCATCGTGCTCGACGTCGGTTCCGGCCCGGGGACCTACCTGGCGCATGCGCTGCGCGCGGCGGACGGGAGGCTCGGGGTCGCGTTGGACTTGTCGGCCGTCGCGATCCGGCGTGCGGCACGCGCCCACGAGCGGGCGGGGGCCGTCGTCGGGGACGTGACCGAGCGCCTCCCGGTCGTCGACGGCGCTGCCGCCGTCCTGCTCGACGTCTTCGCACCCCGCAACCAGACCGAGTACGCCCGCGTGCTGCACGCCGACGGCGTGCTCGCGGTGGTGACCCCACGGGCCGGCCACCTGGCGGAACTCGCCGAGGCGACGATCAGCGTGGACCCGGAGAAGGAGCGCCGGCTGCACGACTCCCTGACGCCGTCGTTCGTCTTGCGGTCCTCCGAGGACCTGACGTGGCCCATGGAGCTGTCGGCGGAGGACGTCCACGACGTCGTGCACATGGGGCCGAGCCACCACCACGTCTCGGCGGACACGGTGTTCGAGCCGGCGACGGTGACGGCCGCGGTCACCGTGTCGACGTGGACGCCGACGCGCTGACCGCGACCCTCAGGACGGATCAGTCGCCAGCGGGGGCGACGTCGAGCTGCCAGACCACGCCGAACCGGTCGCGCAGCTGCCCGGCCAATGGTGCCCAGGCCGAGGGTTCCAGAGGCTGCCGGACCTCGGCGCCGTCGGACAGTACGGCCCAGTACCGCTCGATCTCGGCCGTGTCGTCGCCGTGCACGAACACGTAGAAGGCGTTCGATCCCTGGTCGTAGGGCTGCCCGGGCCAGACGTCGAAGGCCATGACGCGGAAGCCGGCGGCCGTGGCGACCTGACCGAAGACGATCCGGTCCGCCCAGGCCGGGTCGTCCAGGGCGCCCATCTGGCCGTAGGTGGCGGCGGTGACCTCGCCGCCGAAGACCGATGCGTAGAAGTCGAGCGCCGCACGGGCGTCGCCGTCGAAGTTGAGGTGGGTTGTCGTTTCGATGCTCATGGGACGAGGATGACGGGCAATGCGGTCAGATCGTGTCCGCTTCTCGGACGAAGATGGACGCCATGGCCGGACCCTCCGCACGGATGCTCGCGCTGCTCTCCCTGCTCCAGGTGCACCGCGACTGGCCGGGGGACGAGCTCGCCGGGCGGCTCGACGTCAGTCCGCGCACCGTCCGCCGCGACGTTGATCGGCTCCGCGGGCTCGGGTACCGGGTCGAGGCGCTCCGTGGCCCGGCCGGCGGCTACCGGCTCGAGGCCGGCTCCGACCTGCCCCCGCTGCTCTTCGACGACGACCAGGCTGTGGCGATCGCCCTGGCGCTCGCCGTGGCACCGGCATCGGGGGCGGACGTCGCGGAGTCGGCGGCCCGCGCCCTGGCGACCGTCCGGCAGGTGATGCCCGCGCGGCTGCGGTCCCGGGTCGACGCGGTGCAGGCCGTGACCGCGACGAGCCGGACCACCACCGACCCGGAGGTCCTGGTGGCGGTGAGCGAGGCCGTCCACCTGCAGGAGGTCTTCCGCTTCGGGTACGGCGACGACGAGACCCCGCACCGGGTGGAACCGCACGCCGTCGTCGCCCGGAACGGCCGCTGGTACCTGCTCGACTGGGACGCCGATCGCGACGACTGGCGCACGCACCGCATCGACCGGATCACGCCCCGGATGCGCACCCGCGTCCCCTTCACGCTACGTCCGATCCCCGGTGGCGATGCGGCCGCGTTCGTGTCCGCGCGGTTCAAGGGGTCCGCGGTCGACGACGTGTGGCCGTGCACCGGGTCGGTGTCGATGACCGCGGGCGATGCGCGGCGGATCGCGCCGTACCTGCCCGAGGACGCCGTGGTCGAGCAGCTCGAGGACGACCGGGCCCGCGTCACCCTCGGATCGTGGTCGTGGGGCGGGCTCGCCGGAGTCGTCGCCGGGCTGGCCGTGCCGATCCGGGTCGAGGGGCCGGACGCGCTGCGTGGCGCAGTCCGCGACCTGTCGACCCGACTCGCGACGGCGGCCGACTGAGCCGCCTCGGTCACGCGCGTTAGGAGCGTGCATGCGTCCGCCAGGGCGGCGTCAGGGATCCGTTAGGAGCGGCCTGGAGGCCCGTCGCAGGATCCAGCATCGGTTCGGCACCACAAGTGGTGCCGGTCCGCGTCACCCGGCGCGGACACCGCAGATCTTCTGGAGTCCCTCGTGTTCGACGTGTTCGTCGTCGCCGGTGTCCTCGCCGTGTTCGGCGTGGTGGCACTGATCGCCAAGGGGGTGGAACGGCTGTGATCGGCATCACCATCGCGGCCGCTGTCCTCGGCATCGCCGCAGTCGTGTACCTCGTCTGGGCGCTCGTGCGTCCGGAGCGTTTCTAGTGGGCGCCGCGGACGTCTGGGCGGGCATCGCCCAGGTCGCCACGCTCGTCCTGCTGCTCGTCGTCGCGTACCGCCCGCTCGGTGACTGGATGGCGAAGGTCTTCACGCCCGTCCGCCACAACCGGGTCGAGCGCGGGGTCTACCGACTGATCGGGGTCGACCCGGACGCCGAGCAGTCGTGGCCCGTGTACCTGCGCGGCGTGTTGCTCTTCAGCGTCGCCGGGCTCCTGCTCGTCTACCTGCTGCAGCGCATCCAGGTCGTCCTGCCCGGCGATCTCGGGCTGCCCGCCGTCGGACCCTCGCTCGCGTTCAACACCGCGGCGTCGTTCGTCGCGAACACGAACTGGCAGTCCTACTCGCCCGAGGCCACCCTCGGCTACACGGTGCAGATGGCCGGCCTGGCGGTGCAGAACTTCCTGTCCGCAGCCGTCGGCCTCTCGGTCGCCGTGGCCCTGGTGCGCGGGTTCGCCCGTCGCAGGTCGGGCACGCTCGGCAACGTGTGGGTGGACATCGTCCGCGGCCTCGGCCGCCTGCTGCTGCCCGGGGCGTTCGTCTTCGCGATCGTCCTCGTCGCCGGCGGGGTCGTCCAGTCGTGGGGGAGCGGCACCGACGTCACCACGCTCATCGGTGGCACGCAGCACATCCCGGACGGGTTCGTCGCGTCGCAGGAGGCGATCAAGGAACTCGGCACGAACGGCGGCGGCTACTTCAACGCCAACTCGGCGCACCCGTTCGAGAACCCGCAGGCGTGGACGAACCTCGTCGAGATCTTCCTGATGCTCGTCATCCCGTTCTCGCTCCCGCGCACGTTCGGGCGGCTGGTCGGCGACGACCGCCAGGGGTACGCGATCCTCGCCGTGATGGGCGCGATCTTCCTCGTGTCGCTGTCGGTCATGTCGATCGCCGAGCTCGGCGGCGGCGGTGTCGCCACACACGCTGCCGGGGCCGCGATGGAGGGCAAGGAGAGCCGCTTCGGCATCCTCGGTTCGACGCTCTTCTCGACCGCGACCACCTCGACGTCCACCGGTGCCGTCAACGCGATGCACGACAGCTACACCCCGATCGGCGGGATGATGGCGCTCGTCAACATGATGCTCGGCGAGGTCACCCCCGGCGGCGTCGGATCCGGCCTGTACGGCATGCTCGTGCTCGCCGTCATCACGGTGTTCATCGGCGGCCTGCTCGTCGGTCGCACCCCGGAGTACCTCGGCAAGAAGATCCGCGCCAAGGAGATGACCTTCGCGGCGCTGTACATCCTCGTCACGCCGACGCTCGTGCTCCTGGCCACCGGGCTCTCGCTCGTGATCCCCGGGGTCCGCGAACAGGTGCTCGGGACGTCGATCTTCAACCCCGGCAACCACGGGCTGACCGAGCTGCTCTACGCCTTCACCTCGGGTGCGAACAACAACGGCTCGGCCTTCGGCGGGCTCACCGCGAACACCACGTGGATGAACTCCTCGCTCGGCGTCGTGATGCTGCTCGGCCGCTTCGTGCCGATGGTGTTCGTCCTGGCGCTCGCCGGGTCCCTCGCCGCGCAGGACCGGGTGCCGGAGACCGCCGGCACGCTGCCCACCCACCGCCCGCTGTTCATCGGGCTGCTCGGCGGCGTCGCCGTCATCGTCACCGCACTCACCTACTTCCCGGTGCTCGCACTGGGTCCGCTCGCAGAAGGACTGTCATGACCACCCCCGTGACCACGGAGTCGGAACCGCGCACCGCCGTGGAACCGGCCACCCGCTCGTCCGCATTCGGACCCCGCCAACTGGTGGCGGGCCTCCCGGGCGCCCTGCGGAAACTCGATCCGCGACTCATGTGGCGGAACCCCGTCATGTTCATCGTCGAGGTCGGCGCAGCGCTGACGACGGCGGCTGCCGTCGTCGAGCCGTCCGCGTTCACCATCGCGATCGCCGTGTGGCTCTGGCTCACCGTCGTCTTCGCCAACCTGGCGGAGTCGGTGGCGGAGGGCCGTGGCAAGGCGCAGGCCGACACCCTGCGGAAGACCCGATCGACCACGAGCGCCCGCCGGGTGCTCGGGTACGCGACGACCGACGCGGCAGCAACCGGCAACGAGACCGAGGAGGTCGCGTCCGTCGACCTGGCCAAGGGCGACGTGGTCGTGGTCGTCGCCGGCGAGGTCATCCCCGGCGACGGTGACGTCATCGACGGCATCGCGTCGGTCGACGAGTCGGCCGTCACGGGTGAGTCCGCACCGGTCATCCGCGAGTCCGGTGGTGACCGCAGTGCCGTCACCGGCGGCACCCGGGTGCTGTCGGACCGGATCGTGGTGCGCATCACCTCGACGCCGGGCGAGACCTTCATCGACCGGATGATCCGCCTGGTCGAGGGTGCGGCACGGCAGAAGACGCCGAACGAGATCGCGCTGAACATCCTGCTCGCCTCGTTGTCGATCGTCTTCGTGATCGTCTGCCTGACGATGCAGCCCATCGCGGGGCTCGTCGGTGCGACGGTCAGCGTGCCGGTGCTCATCGCCCTGCTCGTCTGCCTCATCCCGACCACCATCGGAGCCCTGCTCTCCGCGATCGGCATCGCCGGCATGGACCGGCTCGTGCAGCACAACGTGCTGGCGATGTCGGGCCGAGCGGTCGAGGCCGCCGGTGACATCACGACGCTGCTGCTCGACAAGACCGGCACGATCACCTACGGCAACCGCCGCGCATCCCGGGTGGTGCCGGTGCCGGGCGTGAGCGAGGCTTCGCTGATGGAAGCGGCAGCCCTGTCGAGTGCTGCGGACTCGACCCCTGAGGGGCGCTCGATCGTGTCGCTCGCTGCTGACGCAGGGGTGGCGCCGGCACTGCCGGACGGCGCCGTCGAGGTGCCGTTCACGGCGCAGACGCGCATGTCCGGTCTCGACCTGCCCGACGGGTCGCAGATCCGGAAGGGCGCCGCTGCGGCAGTGCTCGCCTGGGCGGACACCACCGAAGCCGGCGTCGTGTCGGCCATCGATGCGACCGTCGCGGAGATCTCCGACCAGGGCGGCACGCCGCTCGTCGTCGGCCGTCGCTCGTCAACGGGCGCGGTCGCGCTGCTCGGCGTCGTGCACCTGAAGGACGTCGTGAAGGACGGCATGGCGTCGCGGTTCGCCGAGCTCCGGTCGATGGGCATCCGCACGGTGATGATCACCGGGGACAACCCACGCACCGCGGCCGCCATCGCCCACGAGGCCGGCGTCGACGACTTCCTCGCCGAGGCCACCCCGGAGGACAAGCTCGCGTACATCAAGCGCGAGCAGGAGGGCGGCAACCTCGTCGCCATGACCGGTGACGGCACCAACGACGCCCCGGCCCTGGCCCAGGCGGACGTCGGCGTCGCGATGAACACCGGCACGACGGCGGCGAAGGAGGCGGGCAACATGGTCGACCTCGACTCCGACCCGACCAAGCTCATCGACGTCGTCCGCATCGGCAAGCAGCTGCTCATCACCCGCGGGGCCCTGACCACCTTCTCCATCGCCAACGACGTCGCGAAGTACTTCGCGATCATCCCGGCGATGTTCCAGGCGGCGTTCCCCGGGCTCGCGGCGCTCAACGTCATGGGGCTGCACAGCCCGTCGTCCGCGATCCTGTCGGCGGTCGTCTTCAACGCGCTCGTCATCGTGGCGCTCATCCCGCTGTCCCTGCGTGGCGTCAAGTACCGCGCGGCCGCAGCGTCGTCGATCCTCGGCCGCAACCTGCTCGTCTACGGGCTGGGCGGCGTGGTCGTCCCCTTCATCGGCATCAAACTGATCGACCTCGTGGTCGGTCTCATCCCGGGGTTCTAGTCATGGCATCTGCACGTTCCACCTTCCGTTCCGCCGGTGTGGCCATCCGCCTCACCCTCGTCGCCACCGTCGTCCTTGGCGTCGGCTACCCGCTCGCCGTCTGGGGCGTCGGCCAGGCGGCGTTCCACGACCAGGCCAACGGCTCGATGGTCACGGACTCGTCCGGCAAGGTCGTCGGTTCCTCGTTGATCGGGCAGTCGTTCACGGGCAAGCAGGCCGACCGCTGGTTCCAGTCCCGGCCGTCCGCCGCCGGGGACGGCTACGACGCGGGGGCGTCCTCCGGCTCGAACCTCGGGCCGAACAACGCCGACCTGCTCAAGGCCGTTGATGAGCGTCGTGCGGCGCTGGCGAAGGCCGACGGGGTCCCCGCCGCGCAGGTGCCCGCCGACGCCGTGACCGCGTCCGGTTCGGGGCTCGACCCGGACATCAGCCCGGCGTACGCGTCGCAGCAGGTCGCGCGGGTGGCCTCGGCGCGAGGCCTGTCGGTTGCTGACGTGCGGGCGCTCGTGGCCGAGCACACCGAGTCGCGGCAGCTCGGGTTCCTCGGCGAGCCCGTCGTGAACGTGTTGTCGCTGAACCTGGCCCTGGCGAAGGCGTCCTGACCGTGCGGTCACCTCGCCGCCCAGCTCGGCCGTCCGCCGATGCCGTCGGTCAGATCGTCGTGCTCGTCGATCAACCGTCGAACGGCATCGGCGTGACGGTCGCACGGGCCGACGGTCTCGGCGAGGTGTGCGAGCAGTTCGAGGGAGTGCACCGGCGTGCGCTTCGGCAGTCCCTCGAGTCGAGCGACCAGGTCCGCGGGGGAGCGGAAGGTCGGCGGCGGGATCCGGAAGCTGCGGCCCCAGAGTCGCGTGTGGTGGGCGCAGCAGTTCCGGACGTGCGTGATGTGGTGCAGGCACGGACGGAGCGTCCCCGCCGGCAGGCGGAAGACGAGGGCCACCGCATCGTGCAATCGGGGTTCCAGGGCGCCCGTCAGCCGCGAGAGTTCACCAAAGCTGAGCTCCTCGGCCAGCATCCCGAAGGGAACCTGATCGAGCGCTCGCTCTCGCCAGACCTTCTGCGTCACCGGGTCGCTTGCTCGGTTGAGTACTCCTGCTGCGCGCCGCAGCAACGAGTCGTGGTCGAACGTGTCTCGGAACGCCTTCGGGTCAAGGTGCCAGAGCTTGCCGAAACGGTGCCGTGCCGCGCGGTCGACCCGCCCGCGCAAGGCGATCTCGATCCGTTCGGTCAGTGCAAGCGCGATCGATCGGAGCTCGCTGTCGAAATCGTGCGTCCGCAGGACAGATGCGTCGGATGTGTCGAGCGCACGCACGTGCAGTGCGTGGCGAAACTGTTCGGCACGGTACTGCGACATGGGGATGCGGGCATGCGCCATGGTGCGACTCCGAGATCGAGCGAAGAACGAGGGATCTCGGGCAAGCCGGCAGCAACTACAGCGTGGGAAACGAACGTGAGCGAAAGAAAAGAGTGCCCCGCGCCGACAAGCGACACGGGGCGGTGCAGTCCCACCCGATTTGAGGAAGCCGAGGCTCGAGCCTTGGTGGGAACGGTTGCGACGAGAATATCAGTCGATCGGCTGGTCTGCAACGACGCACGCGAGAGGATGAGCACGTGAAGCGCGGGAAGCTGCGGGTCCTGCTCGGTGCGGCGCCCGGTGTCGGCAAGACCTACACGATGCTCGAAGAGGGGCGTCGGTTGCTCGACGAGGGTCGCGACGTGGTCGTCGCCGTCGTCGAGACGCACGAGCGCGCCGCCACCGCGGCACTGGTGGACGGGCTCGAGGTCGTGCCCCGGCGCACCGTCTCGCACCGGGGTGTCGACCTGGACGACCTCGACCTCGACGCCGTCATCGCCCGGGCACCCGAGGTCGCGCTGGTCGACGAACTCGCGCACACGAACGCCCCGGGGAGCCCGAACGAGAAGCGCTGGCAGGACGTGGAGGCACTGCGGGACGCCGGCATCGACGTCATCTCGACCGTCAACGTGCAGCACATGCAGTCCCTCGGCGACGTGGTCCGCGAGATCACCGGCACCGTGCAGCGCGAGACCGTCCCCGACGCCGTGGTGCGCGCGGCCGACCAGATCGAGGTCGTCGACCTGGCCCCGGCAGCGCTGCGCGAACGGCTCTCCGACGGGCTCGTCTACCCAGCGGCCCGGATCGACGCCGCGCTGTCGAACTACTTCCGCCTCGGCAACCTCACCGCACTGCGCGAGATCGCCCTGCTCTGGCTCGCCGACGAGGTCGACGACGCGCTCAAGGCCTACCGCGCCGAGCACGGCATCGAGCACCGGTGGGAGACCCGGGAGCGCGTGCTCGTCGCCCTGACCGGCGGCCCCGAGGGCGAGACCCTGCTGCGCCGCGGCGCCCGGATCGCCGCCCGCAGTGCCGGCGGCGAGCTCGCCGCCGTGCACGTGACGACGAACGACGGCCTGCGGGTGCGGCACCCCGGCGCGCTCGGCAAGCAGCGGACCCTGCTCGAGCAGCTCGGTGGCACGTACCACCAGGTGGTCGGCGACGACGTGCCGAGCACGCTGGTGCGGTTCGCGCGGTCGATCGACGCCACCCAGATCGTGATCGGGGTCAGCCGTCGCAGCCGGCTCGCTGCCGCGATGACCGGTCCGGGGATCGGCAACACCGTGATCCGCGAGTCCGGCGACATCGACGTGCACGTCGTCACGCACGAGCGCGCCGGCGGCGGGATCACCCTGCCGAAGCTCGGCGGCAGCCTGTCGCGTGGCCGGGTGGTCGCCGCCTTCGTGCTGTCGGTCCTGGTCGGGCCGCTGCTCACGTGGGTGCTGTCGATCGGCAGCGATCCGGACGCCATCACGGTGGACGTGCTGGCGTACCAGCTGCTCGTCCTCGTCGTGGCGCTCGTGGGCGGGATGTGGCCGGCGGTGTTCACGGCCGTGCTGTCCGGACTGAGCCTCGACTACTTCTTCGTGCAACCCCTCTACATGGTCACCGTCCAGCAGCCGTGGCACCTGTTCGCCCTGGTCATGTACGTGATCAGTGCGGTGCTGGTCAGCTTCGTGGTCGACCGGTCCGCGCGGCGGTCGCGCGCTGCCCGTCGGGCCTCGGCCGAGTCCGGGCTCCTGATGGGCATCGCCGGCAGCGTGCTCCGCGGCGACGACGCCCTGCAGGCACTGCTCGACCGCACCCGTGAGGCCTTCGGCTTCGCCGGCGTCCGGATCCGCCAGGGTGACGAGGTGCCGGCGACCTCCGGCGAGTTCGGTGCGACGCCGGACGCGTCGACGACGCTGGCGTCCGGTGCCGTGCTCGAGTTCGCCGGTGCGCCGGACGACCCGACCCAGCGCCGACTGCTGCGGGTCGTCGAGCAGCAGCTCGACGCCGCCGTCGAGCACCGCGAGCTCACCCGCACCGCCGTCGGCGCCGAGCGCATCGCCGCCGCCGACCGGGTCCGGAGCGCGCTGCTCGCGGCCGTCGGCCACGACGTGCGCCGACCGATCGCAGCGGCCTCCGCCGCCGTGCAGACGCTGCGTGCGCCCGACATCGACCTGTCACGGGCCGACCGGGAGGCGCTGCTCGCGACCGCCGACGAGAGCCTGGGTCAGCTGGCGGTGCTGTTGGCAGACCTGTTGGACGTCAGTCGTGTCCAGGCCGGTGTCCTCGCGGTCACCCCGGCGGCGATCGCGCTCGAGACGGTGGTCGCCCCCGCCCTCGACGAGCTGGAGCTCGGCCCGGACGACGTCGACCTCGACCTGCCCGCCGACCTGCCACCGGTGCTCGCCGACCCGGTCCTGCTGCAGCGCGTCGTCGTGAACCTGCTCGCCAACGCCGCCCGGTACGCACCGGACGGCACCCACGTCCGGGTCGCCGCCAGTGCCTTCGCCGGCGGGGTCGAACTCCGCGTCGCCGACCACGGCCCCGGGATCCCCGAGGACCGCCGCGACGAGGTGTTCCAGCCGTTCCAGCGGCTCGGTGACACCGACAACGAGACCGGCCTCGGCCTCGGCCTGGCGCTCGCGCGCGGGTTCACCGAGGGCATGGGCGGCGCGATCGAGGTCGACGACACCCCGGGCGGTGGGCTCACCGTCGTGGTGCGGCTGCCGATCGCCGGGCACGTGGGAGTGGAGATCCGATGAAGGTCCTGATCGCTGACGACGACGCGCAGCTCGTCCGCGCCCTCTCGGTGACGCTCTCGGCGCGCGGGTACGACGTCGTCACGGCTCGGGACGGGCGCGAGGCGATCGACGCCGTCATCACCGAGCGCCCCGACCTGGTGCTGCTCGACCTCGGCATGCCCCGGCTCGACGGGATCGGGGTGCTCGAGGGCGTCCGGGCTTGGTCGCAGGTGCCGGTCCTCGTGCTCTCCGGCCGGACCGACTCGTCCGACAAGGTCGACGCGCTCGACGCCGGTGCCGACGACTACGTGACGAAGCCGTTCCAGATGGACGAGCTCCTCGCCCGGCTGCGGGCACTCGGACGGCGCCGGGTGGTGGCGTCCGAGGAGACCCCGACGATCGCGATCGGACCGCTGCTCGTGGACCTCGTCGCGAAGCAGGTCACCCCGGCCGAGGGTCCCGCGATCCGCCTGACGCCCACCGAGTGGCGCCTGCTCGAGGTCCTGGTCACGAACCCCGACCGCCTGATGACCCGCGAGATGCTGTTGACCGAGGTCTGGGGGCCGACGCACGGCAACGACTCCGGGTACCTGCGCCTCTACATGGCCCAGCTGCGGCGGAAGCTCGAGCCCGACCCCGCGCACCCGCGGTACCTGGTGACGGAGTCCGGAATGGGCTACCGCTTCGCCCCCGGAGCGTAGGCGAGCGCCGCTGTCGGGGGACTGGCGGGAAGCTGTCGTGTCGGTGGCGGGTCCCTGTCGTGGTGCGCCGTTCCGCGGTTCCCTACTGTTCAGGACATGAACGAGATGCGGATCGGTGAACTCCGACGACTGCGGGGCTGGACCCAGGAACGACTGGCCGAGACGAGCGGCATCGCCGTGCGGACGGTGCAACGGATGGAGAGCGGCAACGACGCGAGCCTCGAGTCGCTGTCCGCGGTGGCCACGGCCCTCGAGGTCCCCGTGCGCGACCTGTTCGCCACCGAGGAGCCGGCGTCGCTCGACCCCGGGGTGCGCGGTCTCGACGAGCGCGCCGAGCGGGAGCAGGCGCAGCGCGACGCGGCTTCGCGCGGCTGGCAGTACCTGTACTCCGGCGTCGGCATCGTCGTGACGCTCGGCACCCTGGCACTGATCGGTTCGCGCATCTGGCCGGGTGCCGCGGTCTTCGTCATCCCGATCTACTGGGCGGGTGGGCGGCTGCTCTCGCAGTTCCTGATGGCGACCGTCGTCGAGCCCGCGCTCGACCGTCGGTACCCGTTGTCGCGGTCTCGTCGGGACGCCTCGTCGCGGTCCCGACGGTTCACGCCCGGGAGCTGAACGCCGCGAGCTCTGCCCGGGTCCGGGCACCGTGCTTCCGGAGCAGGTTCGCCACGTGGTACTTCACCGTGTTGACGCTGATGCCGAGTCCCTCGGCGATCTCCCGGTTGCCGACACCGGTCGCCACGAGCCGCAGGACGTCGCGCTCCCGCGGGGTCAGGTCGCCGTCGTCGACCGCGTCCACCTCGGTCGGCCGCGGGTCGAGCGGCAGTGAGATGTCGAGCACGGACCCCCAGCCGGGCGTGCTCGCGACCTGCACCCGCCCGTCGAGCGTGACGACCCGCTCCGCGATCGGCCGCATGGCGTCGTCGTGCACGTCGAGCGTGCCGGAGCCGTCGTCGCGGAGCTGCATGAGCAGGTTCCGGCCGTCGCAGTCCCACTGGATGCGCACCCGCTTCGCCGCACCGTCGTCGACCAGGGCGAGCACCGCGGTCCGGACGATCGCCCGGGCCGCGTGGGCGACGTCACCCGGGAGCGCACGCCCGGTGGCCGGCGGCTCGACGAACTGCACGTCGAGGTCCCCGAAGCGCACGAGCGGCCGCAGGTCGGCGCGCAACCGCGAGAACGCGCCGGTGACGGGTTCGAGCAGGGTGCTCCGCTGCTGATCGGTCACGGTGCGCAGGTCGACGAGGGCGGCCGAGGCGATCTCGACGGCCTCGGCCCGTGCGGCAGCGTCGGTGACCCGCGACGACCGGAGCACGGCGAGGACGGACTCCAGGGTGAGCGCGTGCCGGTCCGCCTGCTCGGCGACGGTCCGGGCGTGCTCGGCGGCCGCGAGCCGGATGGCGGAGCCGCCCCGGGCCTCCAGGGTGTCGACCGATGCGTCCATGGACGCGACCGTACCCGTCCCACCCGAGCGAACGGGCCCACCCGATGGGATGGGACCCCTGCCGGGGCGGGTAGCGGCGGACCGGGACGCGCGACGGAAGGATCGACGGCATGGCAGCAACCACCGTCTCCGCAGCGCTCGACCTGGTCGTCCGCGAGGTCGGCGACCTGGCAGCCCGCCTCGACGACGCCCCGGCCCAGCGCGCACTCGACCTGATCGAGGGCGCCGACCGGGTGTTCGTCCACGGCGCGGGTCGCTCCGGCCTCGCCCTCCGCATGACCGCGATGCGCCTCATGCACCTCGGGCTCGACGCCCACGTCGTCGGCGAGGTCACCACCCCGGCCATCCGACCGGGTGACCTGCTCCTCGTCGCGAGCGGCTCCGGTACGACCACCGGCATCGTGCAGGCCGCGCGCACCGCGCACGAGGTCGGCGCATCCGTCGTGGCGCTCTCGACCACCGACGACTCCCCGCTCTCCGAGCTGGCGGACGTCACGATCGTGCTGCCCGCCGCGACGAAGACCGACCGCTCCGGCACCGCCTCGGCCCAGTACGCCGGTGGCCTCTTCGAACAGGCGGTCGCCCTGGTGGGCGACGCCGTGTTCCACGCCCTGTGGACCCGAGGCGGGCAGTCCGCCGACGACCTCTGGCCCCGTCACGCCAACCTCGAATGAAAGGCACACCCATGCAGCTCCAGTTCGCCATGGACACCCTGACCACCGAAGCCGCCCTCGAGCTCGCCGCTGCGGCCGCGCCGCACGTCGACGTCCTCGAGCTCGGCACGCCCCTGATCAAGAGCGCCGGCCTGTCCGCCGTCACCGCGATCAAGGAAGCACACCCCGACAAGATCGTGTTCGCCGACCTCAAGACCATGGACGCCGGTGAGCTCGAGGCCGACATCGCCTTCTCGGCCGGTGCCGACCTGGTCACCGTCCTCGGTGTCGCCGGCGACTCGACGATCGTCGGCGCCGTCAAGGCCGCCAAGAAGCACGGCAAGGGCATCGTCGTCGACCTGATCGGCGTCTCCGACAAGGCCGCCCGTGCCCGTGAGGTCGTCGCGCTCGGCGCCGAGTTCGTCGAGGTCCACGCCGGGCTCGACGAGCAGGCGGAAGAGGGCTTCACGTTCTCGACCCTGCTCGACGCCGGCAAGGACTCGGGCGTCCCGTTCTCGATCGCGGGCGGCGTGAACGCGTCCTCGGTCGCCTCGGTGCAGGAGGCCGGTGCCCGCATCGCCGTCGCCGGCAGCGCGATCTACAGCGCCTCGGACGTCGGCGCAGCAGCCGCCGAGATCCGCGCCGCCATCAAGTAGCGCGTCTCGGTCGCCCGTCCGGGCGACGGTCAACGAGTGAGCAGAAGACGTCGAGTGCGACCACCGCACCCGACGTCTTCTGCTCACTGGCTCCCGCCCCTGCGGTCACACCCCGCCCCGCGGTAGCGTCGGGCCGTGGGGATCGAACTGCGCCGCGCGACCGCCGACGACTGGGAAGCCTGGCGACCAGTGCGCCTCCGCGCGCTCGCCGATGCCCCGCACGCCTTCGGCTCGACGCTGCAGGACTGGGCGAACGCACCCGAACACCGGTGGCGCACCCGCCTGTCGATCCCGGGAGCGCTCGACCTGCTCGCAGTCGACACCGCTGCCGAGGTTCCCGGCACGGTCGTCGGGATGGCCAGCGGGATCCCACCCACCGGCCCCGACGGCCCCGCCGAGCTCATCTCGATGTGGGTCGACCCGGCAGCGCGCGGCCGCGGTGTCGCCCGCGCCCTCATCGACGCGATCGCCGTGTGGGCGGCGACCTCCGGAGCCACCGAACTCGAACTCTCGGTGCTGCCCGACAACGCCGTCGCCCGCCGCGCCTACGAGCGAGTCGGCTTCAGCGCCCGCGACGAACCCGGCGATCCGTTGCCCGACGGTCGGACCGAGGTCCGGATGCGCCGTACGGTGGCCACATGAACCGAGCGCTGCGCTGGACCACCTGGATCGTCGCCGTCGTCGTGCTGATCGCGGTGGTGTTCCTCGTCTGGGCGCACATCGTCATGCAGGGCACCCGCAGCGCCGCCCTGCAGGTCTGGCGCGACGACCGGATCGCGGTCCGGGACGCCGGTGACTCGGTGGTGATGACCCCGACCGGCCAGGCCGACGGGGTCGGGATCGTCTTCATCCCCGGCGCGAAGGTCGATCCGTACGCCTACATGGCCACGTTCCGGCAGGTGGTCGCCAACGGCACGACGGTGGTCATCACGAAGCCGACGCTGAACCTCGCGTTCTTCGACACCCGGCCGCTCGCCACGTTCGAGGCCCACGCGCCCTCGGTCACCCGCTGGGGGGTCGGCGGGCACTCCCTCGGCGGGGTCCGCGCGTGCCAGCTCGCCCAGGACGCCGACGGCCTGCTGCTGCTCGGCAGCTACTGCGCGAACGACATCAGCCGCTCGTACATCGACGTGCTGAGCGTCTCCGGTTCGCGTGACGGCCTGTCGACCCCGGCCAAGGTCGACGCCGCGCGGGACAAACTGCCGTCGACCGCCACCATGACCGAGATCCAGGGCTCGAACCACGCCGACTTCGGTGCCTACGGCGACCAGCCGGGCGACCGCACGGCGACCATCAGCCGTGCTGATGCCCGCCAGCAGATCTCGGACGCGATCGAGGCCTGGGTGCGCGACCTGCGCTGATCACGCGGGCGGACCGGCGGACGCACCACGGGCCTCCAGACGGTCTGCCTGGAGGCCCGTGGTGCGTGACGTCAGTGGATCACGCCCGCCTCGTGGTCGCGTCCGGAACGGCGCCCGGTGAACCGGGCGACGAAGTACAGGACCACGCCGACGGCGAGCAGGATCGCGGCGTAGAGCCAGACCTGACCGCTCTGCTGCGTCAGCAGCAGGATGCACGACAGCACCCCGAGCACCGGGACGAACGTCCAGACCCGGAAGTGGTCGTGCTCGACGTGGTCGCGGCGCAGCACCAGGACGGCGACGTTCGTGCTGATGAACACGAAGAGCAGCAGGAGCACGACGGTCTCGGCCAGCACGCCGACGTCACCCACCAGGGTCAGGAGCATCGCGACGACCGTGGTGGCGACGATGGCGGTCCACGGGGTCTTCCGGTTCGGCAGGACCTTCGCGAGCAGGGCGGGCAGGAGCCGCTGCTCGGCCATGCCGTAGGTCACGCGGCTCGACATGATCATCGTGAGCAGCGCGCCGTTCGCGACGGCGACCAGGGCGATGAGGCTGAAGACCCAGTCGGGGATCGGGACGCCGGTGGCGGAGACGACCGCGAGCAGCGGGCCGCTGGACTCGGACAGCTCCGAAGCGGGCAGGGCGATCGCGCTGGCGAGGGCGACGAGGACGTAGACGACGCCGGCCGTGGCGAGGGCGCCGAACAGGGCCTTCGGGTAGACGCGGCGGGGGTCGCGGACCTCCTCCGCGATGTTGGCGGACGTCTCGAAGCCGACGAACGAGTAGTAGGCGACGATCGCGGCGCTCAGGGTCGCCAGGGCCGGGTTCGCCTCGGACGGGAACGCGCCGATCCGGGAGACGTCACCGCCGCCACCGCCGAGCATCACGGCCACGACGACGATCACGATGACGAGGCCGGAGACCTCGATGATCGTCATCACGACGTTGCTCTTGAGCGAGTCGGAGATGCCGCGGGCGTTCAGGCAGGCGATCAGGGCGAGGAAGACGATCGCGGTGGGCACGGGCGGCAGGTCGACGAACGTGCCGAGGTAGTCGCCGGCGAAGGCGAGCGACAGACCGGCGGCGCTCGTGACGCCGGCGGCGAGCATGCTGAACCCGACCAGGAACGAGACGATCGGCGCCTTGTAGGCGCGTTCGGCGAAGACCGCGGCACCGCCGGCCTTCGGGTACTTCGTCACGAGTTCGGCGTAGGAGCCCGCGGTGAGCAGGGCCAGCAGGAGCGCGAGCACCAGCGGTGCCCAGAGCGCCCCGCCGACGTCCTTCGCCAGCGTCCCCATCAGGGCGTAGATGCCGGCGCCGAGCACGTCGCCGAGGATGAAGAGGAACAGCAGCGGGCCGGTGATCGCCTGGCGGAGCTTCGACTGCGTGCCGTCGTGGGGTGCGGCCGTGGTGTCGCTGGTCATGGTGGTGCCTTTCGTCCGGGTCAGCGTGCCGGGGCGTGTCTCAGAGACCTCACAGGTGCACCGTAGCGGGGGTCCTCCATGCGCAGCGGAGCGGCCGGTGAACTCTCTCCACAGGGCGCGGCGCTTCGGAACGTCCGGACTGGAGCGGTCCTAGACTCGTCGGGAGCCACACGTCCACCACCAGTCCCCGGAGGACCGCAGATGACGACGCAGGACCAGCGCACGCCCGCGCGACTCAGTGACCAGCGCGCGCTCCTGTTCGACCTCGACGGCGTGCTCACCCCCACCGCCGACGTGCACATGCGCGCGTGGAGCCGACTCTTCACGCCGTACCTCGAAGCACACGGGGTCGCGCCGTACACCGAGCAGGACTACTTCACCTCCATCGACGGCAAGCCCCGCTACGACGGCGTGCGCTCGCTGCTCGAGTCGCGCGGCATCGACCTGCCGCAGGGCACCCCGGACGACGCACCCGACACCGACACGGTGTGCGGGCTCGGCAACCGGAAGAACGCGGAGTTCACCGCCGAGCTCGACGAGCACGGCGTCGAGCCCTACCCGGGCTCGCTCCGGTTCCTGACCGCCGCGATCGCCGCAGGCATGTCCGTCGCGGTCGTCTCCAGCTCGGCGAACGCCACGTCGGTGCTCCGGACGGCGGGCATCCTCGACCGGTTCCCCGTCGTCGTCGACGGGCTCGTCGCGCGCCAGGACGGCCTGACCGGCAAGCCCGCTCCCGACACCTACCTCGACGCGGCGACCCGGTTCGGGCTCACCGCCGCCGAGTGCGTCGTGGTCGAGGACGCCACCAGCGGGGTCGAAGCCGGCCGCAACGGGTCGTTCGGTCTCGTCGTCGGTGTCGACCGCGGTGCCGGGGCGGACGCCCTGCGCGAGCACGGTGCCGACGTCGTCGTGTCCGACCTCGACGAACTCATCGACCAGCTGCCCGCACCGGCCACCAGCACGACGTAGGCCACCCGGCCGGCGCTCCCTGGCTGCCGGCCACCGACGCACCCATCTCCCTCCCTTCCCACGGAGCAGCATGAACCCCATCACCTCGGACCCCCTCGACCGCGTCCGCTACCCGATCGACGAGTGGGCCCTCGTCGAGACCGAGTACACCCCCGACGAGCAGGGCGTCGCCGAGACGAACTTCGCCGTCGGCAACGGGTACCTCGGCCTGCGCGGCAACCTCGACGAAGGCCGTGGCGGCGTGCAGTACGGCACGTACGTCAACGGGTTCCACGAGACCTGGCCGATCCGGCACGCGGAAGACGCCTTCGGCTTCGCGAAGACCGGGCAGACGATCATCAACGCGCCGGACGCCAAGGTCATCCGCCTCTACGTCGACGACGAGCCGCTCGTGCTGGCCGAGGCCGACATCCTCCGGCACACCCGCCGGCTGGAGTTCCGCGGCGGGTACCTGTTCCGCGAGACCGAGTGGTCGACGCCGTCCGGCAAGCGGGTGCTCATCCGGGCACGTCGACTCGTGTCGTTCACCGACCGGCACCTCGCCGTCATCGACTACGAGGTCACCGTGCTCGACGCGGACGCCTCGATCCTGCTGTCCAGCCAGATCCTCAACCGCCAGGACGTCCAGGACGAGTACCACGCCGGCATGCGCGCCGCGGCGAACGCGTTCGACCCCCGCAAGGCCGAGTCGTTCACCGAGCGGGTGCTCGTGCCGAAGCTCAAGCGCAGCACCGGCGGCCGTTCGGTCCTCGGGTACCAGGCGTCCAGCTCCGGCATGACGATCTGCGTCGGCGTCGAGCACCACATCGAGACCGAGAACAGCTGGGACGAGTCGTCGTCGATCGAGGACGACCTGGCGAAGCACGTCTACCGGGTGCAGGCCCGCGCCGGTCAGCCCATCCGGCTCGTGAAGCACGTGGTCTACCACACCTCCCGCGGGGTGCCCGTGCGCGAGCTCGCCGACCGGTGCGACCGCACGCTCGACCGCGCGCACGCCGAGAACGTCGACGAGACCTTCGCGAAGCAGCGCGAGTGGCTCGACGACTACTGGGCCCGCAGCGACGTCGAGATCGCCGGTCAGCCCGCGATCCAGCAGGCCGTCCGCTGGAACCTCTTCCAGCTCGCGCAGGCCACCGCCCGCACCGACGGCCACGGCATCGCCGCGAAGGGCGTCACCGGCTCCGGCTACGGCGGCCACTACTTCTGGGACATGGAGATCTACGTCCTGCCGTTCCTGTCGTACACGGCGCCGATCGTCGCGCGGAACGCCCTGCGCTTCCGCTACAACATGCTCGACGCGGCACGGGCGCGGGCCCGGGAGCTGAACCAGCGCGGCGCCCTGTTCCCGTGGCGGACGATCAACGGCGAGGAGTCCAGCGCGTACTACGCCGCCGGCACCGCGCAGTACCACATCGATGCCGACATCTCGCATGCGCTCATGCAGTACGTGCGGGCCTCGGGCGACCGCGAGTTCCTGAAGCGCGGCGCCATCGACGTGCTCGTGGAGACCGCGCGGCTCTGGGCCGACCTCGGGTTCTGGCGGTCCAACGGCGACAAGAAGTTCCACATCGACGGCGTCACCGGGCCGGACGAGTACACGACCGTCGTCGACGACAACCTCTACACGAACGTCATGGCGCGGGCGAACCTGTGGTTCGCCGTCAACGCGTGCCGCGAGCTCGCCGCCGACGACGCCGAAGAGTACGACCGCATGGTGCGCCGGACCGGTCTGCAGCCGGACGAGCTCGTCGAGTGGGAGCACGCCGCCGAGTCGATGGAGATCCCGTTCGACCCGCACCGCGGCATCCACCCGCAGGACGCCCAGTTCCTCGACAAGGAACTCTGGGACCTCGAGAACACCCCCGAGTCCAAGCGCCCGCTGCTGCTCCACTACCACCCGCTGGTCATCTACCGGTTCCAGGTGCTGAAGCAGGCCGACGTCGTGCTCGCGCTGTTCCTGCAGGGACACGAGTTCACGGCGGCCGAGAAGCGTCGCGACTTCGACTACTACGACGCACTCACCACCGGCGACTCGACGCTCTCCGCGGTCGTGCAGTCGATCATGGCGGCCGAGGTCGGGTACCACGACCTCGCCGACCAGTACTTCCAGACCGCGCTCTACGTCGACCTGGCGGACCTGCACGGCAACACCTCGGACGGCGTGCACATCGCGTCGACCGGTGGCATCTGGGGTGCGCTCGTCAACGGCTTCGGCGGTATGCGCGACCACGGCGGGCGGATGAGCTTCAACCCGCGGTTGCCGAAGCACTGGGACCGTCTGTCCTACCGTCTGACGGTGCGCGGATCGCGGGTCCGGGTCGACCTCGAGCAGGAAGCCATGACGCTCACGGTCGAGACCGGTTCGGGCTTCACGGTGTGGGTGCACAACCAGCAGTGGGACATCGAGGCGGGGGAGCCCACCGTGGTGCCCCTGCCGCACCACGGGCCGCGCATGTCCGGGCACGCTCCGACCACGAGCGACATCCAGGGCACGCTGCGGGCGGACGGCTCGGTCATCACCGCGTCGATCCCGACGATCTCCCTGGAGCGCGACTTCGACCTCGACGACTCGACCGGCTGACACCGGTACCTGCCCTGCCCTGCGCTGCAGTCGCACGTCGCCCCGGTTCCGTCTCGCGGGGCCGGGGCGACCTGTGTTCCCGGGACGTTGCCGGCGCCTCCGAACGCGTCCAGTCGGTCCGGGGCACCGTGGTCTGCCGTGCCCCTCGGGTCGATGGCGTCTCCCCGGGCACGGTTCGTGCAACGAGAGGAGACATCATGGGCAACCGGTTCGAGGGCAAGGTCGCGATCGTCACGGGCGCGGGGTCCGGCATCGGTGAGGCGACGGTGCGGGCGTTCATCGACGAGGGCGCGTCGGTCGTGCTGACCGACAGCGTCGAGGAGAAGGTCCGCGCGGTGGGCGACGCCCTGCCGACGCACCGGGTCGTCGCCCTGCACGCCGACGTGGCGAGCCCGGAGGACTGGGAGACCGTCGTCTCGGCGGCGATCGATCGCTTCGACCGGCTCGACGTCCTGGTGAACAACGCCGGGACCTTCAGCTCGGGCGACATCACCGACATCAGCACGGCCGAGTGGCGCCGGGTCATCGAGACCGACCTGTCCGGTGTGTTCTACGGCACCCGGGCGGCCCTGCCGTTCCTGCGCGAGACGAAGGGGTCGATCGTCAACACCTCGTCGGTCTCCGGTGAGGACGCCGACTGGCGGATGAGTCCCTACAACGCGGCGAAGGGTGGCGTGACGAACTTCACCAAGGCCGCCGCGCTCGACAACGGACAGTTCGGCGTGCGCGTCAACGCCGTCGCTCCGGGACTCATCTGGACCGACCTGACCCAGGAGCAGGCGGAGGACGAGGCCCTGCAGTCGAAGTTCACCGAGCGCATCGCCCTCGGCCGCGGGGGCCGCTCTGCCGAGGTCGCCGAGGCGATCCTGTTCCTGGCCAGCGACGCGGCCTCGTTCATCACCGGTGCGGTCCTGCCGGTGGACGGCGGGACCATGGCGAGCAACGGGCAGCCGCCGCAGGCCTGAGCCACCCCGGCGTCGGCGGCACCGTCAGCTGGCGACGAGCTCGACTTTGAACCGCTCGGCGTCCTCGAGGAAGGCCGCGTGGTGCTCCGGGCCACCGGCGAACGGGTGCCGGTCCTCGTACAGGCGTGCCCAGCCGTGACCGGGAGCCTCGGCCCAGAGCCGCTCCACGGTCTCGGCGGTACCGGCGTGGAACGCCAGGTGGCTGAGCCCCGGGCGGCGCCGGTCGTGGTCGCCGTCCAGCGGCGCCGATTCGAGGACGACGTACAACGGGCCGAGCCGCCAGCTCCGGCCGTGCTCCCAGCGCTGGAACGGCTCGTAGCCGAGTTCTCCGAGCAGCCAGCCCCAGGGGCCGACGGCGGTGTCGAGGTCGGCGGTGCGGAGCTCGACGTGGTGCAGCGTGCCGAGCGTCACAGGAGCTTCCGCAGGGTGTTCGTGTTGCGGGTCGTCGTCGTGCGCTTGAAGCGGGCGGCGCCGGCCCGCTTGGCGAACACGGTGTCGGTGCTCGACCCCTTCGGACACGACCAGTAGACGACGCCGTCTCCGCGGGTGACCTGCTCGACCGACTCGTCGAGTTCGAGGTCCGCGACCAACGCGTCGAGCGCACCGTCGTCGGACCCGAACACGACGTAGTCGTGCCGTTCGTCGGCACGCGCGAAGGGGAACCCGTCGACCACGGCCGCGAGGGCGTCGTGCCGGACGAGCACGATCCAGGCGTCGTACCCGAACCGGTCGCGCAAGCCCTGCTCGATCGACGTCTTGAGCTGCTCGGCGGGCACGTCGGCGGAGAACACGACGTTGCCCGAGGCGAGCACGGTGCGGACGTCGTCGAACCCGAGCTCTCGGAAGAGCTCCGCGAGTTCAGCGCTCCGGATCGTGATGCCGTTCACGTTGACCCCGCGCAGCAGCGCCACCCACCTGTCCATGTCCGGACGGTAGCGGTCCGGGCCGCTCACGTCCACGTCCGGGCCACGCCCCAGCCGGCACCCTGCGGCACGATGTCGACCACCAGGGCCTCACCGTCGTCGTCGCTGGTCGCCTGGAACCGCCAGCCCACGGTGCGCTCGGGCGCATGGGTGATCGCGGTCGGCAGTTCGGCGCGCGTCACGGTCAGCCGGGTGGGGGTGTCGCTCACCCGCCAGCGCCGTCCGGCCCACACGAGCCGCGTCGGCGTGCCCTCGGCCCACCACACCGTGGCCGCCGTGTCGGTGATCATCATCGGGTCTCCTCATTCGAACGTGTGTTCGAATGGTAGGTGTCGACCTCCGACGTCGCAACCGCCGGCGGTCGACCCCGGCGGGTCGTGGACGAACCCCTCGAACGACGCAGCAGCCCTCGTGTAGACGGGACCCATGACGAACGACGCACAGGGCCCCGACGCGCAGCACCAGGTTCCCGAGGGGGTGTCCGAGGCCACGGTCGAGGCACTCGGCAGCCTGTCCGCCGCGGTCGAGGTCATCGAGCACGCCCGCGGCCTGCTCTACGGGTTCCACCGACTGACCGGCACCGCTGACCTGAACCTCGGTGAGGCGGTCGAGCAGCTGCGGAAGGCCGGGCACACCGAACTCGCCGAGCGCATCGACACCGAACTCGTGGGCCGCAACGTCATCGCGGGCCGCTGGACGTTCCAGATCGTCGAGGACTACGACGACGGCTACTACGCCCTCGCCAAGGAGCTCGAGCGCACCGCGCGCGACGAGCTCGTGCAGGGCCGCCGCCACCTGTTCGAGGCGGGCATGAAGGAAGACCGTCGCACCCAGGACCAGCGCCACCACGAGGCGACGCCGAGCGACCTGCCGGACTGAGCACGGGCCTCCAGGCCGACGCCGTCGACCGCGTCCCGCCCGCCGCCGCACAACCAAAGACGGCTCGCGCCACGGAATCCCGTGGCGCGAGCCGATCTTGGTTGTGCCGGACCGAACCGAACCGTCCGGAAGCAAGGTCGGACGAACGCCTCAGCCGACGCCGAGCAGCGCCTCCAGCGGCCCGCGCGCGAAGTACAGCAGGAAGCCCGCGGCGACGACGTAGAGCAGCCACGAGACCTCACGGCCACGGCCGGACAGCAGCTTGATGAGCACCCAGCTGATGAAGCCGGCGCCGATGCCGTTCGCGATCGAGTAGGTCAGCGGCATGACGACGATCGTCAGGAACGCCGGCAGGGCCGACCCGAAGTCCGTCCACGAGATGTCCGCGACCTGCGCGACCATGAGCGCACCGACGACGACGAGCCCGGCGGCGGCGACCTCGAGCGGGACGACCTGGGTGAGCGGCGTGAGGAACATCGACGCCAGGAACAGCAGGCCGGTGACGACCGAGGCCATGCCCGTGCGGGCGCCCTCCCCGATGCCGGAGGCCGAGTCGATGAAGACGGTGTTCGACGACACCGACGCGCCACCGCCGGCGATCGCGCCGACGCCCTCGACGACGAGCGCCGACTTCAGGCGGGGGAACGTGCCGTCGGGCTTCGCGACGCCGGCGGCCTTGGCCAGACCGGTCATGGTGCCCATGGCGTCGAAGAAGTTCGTGAAGACCAGGGTGAAGACGAGCATCGACGCGGCGAGCGGGCCGATGCGGGTGAAGGCACCGAAGACGTCGGCGTGGCCGACGAGCGACAGGTCCGGCACGGCGAACAGCGCGCTCGGCAGGCCGGGGGCGTTGAGGTTCCAGCCGGTCTTCGAGTCGACCGAGGTCGGCACCTGGAAGATCGCCTGCAGGATGATCGCGATGATCGTGGTCGCGACGATGCCGATGAGCAGTGCACCCTTGACCCGGCGGGCCATGAGCGTGCCGATGATGATCAGGCCGATCAGGAACACGATGGTCGGCAGGGCGCCGACGGAGCCGTCCTCGCCGAGCTGCAGCGGCGGCGACGCGAGCCCGGAGGACCGCACGAAGCCGGAGTCGACGAGCCCGATGAACGCGATGAACAGGCCGATGCCGACTGTGATCGCGGCCTTGAGCTGCGCCGGGACGGCGGTGAAGATCATCGTCCGGATCCCGGTCAGCGCGAGGATCACGATGATCACACCGTTGATGACGACCAGGCCCATCGCCTCGGCCCAGGTGACCTGGTGCACGACGCTGACGGCGAGGAACGAGTTGATCCCGAGCCCCGCGGCGATGCCGAACGGCAGGTTCGCGATGATGCCCATCGCGATGGTCATGACGCCGGCGACGAGGCCGGTCGCCGCGGCCACCTGAGCGTTCTCGAGCCATCCGCCGCTCACGTCCTTGGCGGCCTGGTCGGCGCTGAACCCGCCGAGGATGAGGGGGTTCAGGATGACGATGTACGCCATCGTCACGAACGAGACGAGGCCACCGCGGACCTCGCGGGGGATCGACGATCCGCGTTGCGTGATGGAGAAGAATCGATCGAGGCCGGTCGCGAAGCGGTTCCGGGGCGTGGTGTCGGTCTGCGGGGCGCTCACCACGAGAGTTTAAAGGACGCTGGGTTTCGGGCGTGTCACACCGGTCTCACAGGTTGCGACAGCCGGGAGGCCCGTTCCACGCGGTTCGCGCACCTCGCGCTGGGCGTCTGCCCGCGTTCTCCGGCCAGGGCTGGTGTTGGATGAGCGGGTGACGTCACCCATGGACCGCGCCCGTGTCGAGGCCGCCGTCCGCGAGCTGCTGCTCGCCATCGGCGAGGATCCCGACCGCCCGGAACTCACCCGCACCCCCGCCCGTGTCGCCGACTCGTACGCCGAGTTCTTCTCCGGGATCGGCACCGACGCGGTCGCCATCGCCCGGGACGGCACCGTGCACGCCGAGGACGGCGAGCGCGGTCGGCTCGTGATCGTGCGCGACGTGAAGTTCCGCTCCGTCTGCGAGCACCACCTGCTGCCGTTCCTCGGGGTCGCGCACCTGGCGTACGCGCCGGGCGACCGGCTCATCGGGCTCGGCACGTTGGCGCGGGTGCTCGACGCGGTGGCCTCCCGTCCGCAGCTGCAGGAGCGACTCGGCGAACAGGTCGCCGCGACCATCGCCGAGGGGCTCGGCGCCGAGGGCGTCCTGGTGGTCCTCGACGCGCAGCACCAGTGCGTCACGACGCGTGGGGAGCGCCAGACCGGTTCGACGACCGTGACGGTGGCGGCGACCGGTTCGCTCGCCGACACCGCGGGACGGGCCGAGGCGATCGCGCTCATCGGTGCGGGGCGTGCGACCGACGCCGGGCACGACGAGACTGTAGGGGCCGACGCATGACGGGCCTCCCTGGCGTCTCGGGCGCATCGGGCACGGCCGGACCCGGCTGGGTCGTGCCGGACCTGCGCCACCCGGTCCGGACGTTCGGCCGCCGCACCATCGACTTCGACCACCGCATCGCCGTGATGGCGATCGTGAACCGTACGCCCGACTCGTTCCACGACCGCGGCGCCACCTTCGAGCTCGACCGTGCCGTCGCCGCCTCGGTCCGAGCTGCCGAACAGGGCGCCGACTGGGTCGACATCGGTGGCGTGAAGTTCGCCCCTGGTCCGGAACTGCCCGCCTCCGATGAGATCGACCGCGTCGTGCCCGTCGTCGAGCAGCTCGCCCAGCAGTCCGACGTCGTCATCAGCGTCGACACCTTCCGCCCGGAGGTCGCCGCGGCGGCGATCGCAGCCGGGGCGACCGTCGTCAACGACACCACCGGCCTGTCCGACCCGCGGATGGCCGCCGTGGTCGCCGACTCCGAGGCCACCGTCGTCATCACGCACTCGCTCGCGGAACCCCGACGGCCCCTGCCGGCGCCGCCGCAGTACGGCGACATCGCGGGCGAGGTCGTCGCGTTCCTGCGCGAACGGGTCGACCGGGCGCTCGCCGCGGGCATCCCCGAGTCGCGGATCATCGTCGACCCGGGCCACGACCTGCACAAGAACACCGTGCACACGCTCGAGCTCACCCGTCGGCTGCCCGAGGTCGTCGCGCTCGGCTACCCGGTCCTCGCCGCGGTGTCGAACAAGGACTTCGTGGGGGAGTCGCTCGGACGCTCCCGCGGGGAACGGCTCTCCGGATCGCTCGCCGTCGCGACCGTGAGCGCGATGCTCGGCGCCCGGATCGTCCGGATGCACGACGTCGCCGAGAGCGTCGACGCGATGCGCATGGTCGAGGCCACGCTCGGATGGCGCACCCCCGTGGAATCGAGGCACAACACGTGAACGTCCTGCCCCCGTCGATCGCGGACCTGTCCGACGACGACCTGCTCGACCTCTACACCGCCGACGCCGGGGCCCCCTGGCTCCGGGTGAACTTCGTCGCGACGCTCGACGGTTCGGCCTCGGCTGCCGGGGTGTCCGGGTCGCTCGGCGGCGACGACGACCTGCGCGTCTTCGACCTGCTCCGCCGGGTGGCCGACGTCGTGCTCGTCGCCGCCGGCACCGTCCGTGACGAGGGCTACGGGCCGATGGTCCTGCACGACGCCGACGTCGCCTGGCGTCGGGCGCACGGCAAGCCGGACCACCCCGTGTTCGCGATCGTCACCGGCTCACTGTCGCTCGACCCGGGGTCTCGGGTGTTCACCGAGGCGCCGGTGCGCCCGATCGTCCTGACGTCGGCGACGGCGGCTGCGTCGTCGAAGGCCCAGGCGCTCGCCGAGGTCGCCGACGTCGTGCCCTGCAGCGCGGACGACGAGCCGGACTCGGTGGACTCCCGACGGATCCGAGGCGTGTTGGCCGACCGTGGGCTCGGGATGATCCACTGCGAGGGTGGGCCGTCGTTCCTCGGGGCGCTCATCGCGGCGGACGCCGTCGACGAGCTGACCCTGACGATCGATCCGTCGCTCGAGGGCGGGGAGGGGCCGCGCATCGCCCGCGGGTCGTCGCCGGAGCTCCGGCGGATGCGACCGGCGCACGTGCTGCTCGGCGCCGGCGGCGTGCTGCTCACCCGGTACGTCCGGGTGCGCTGACCCGCCCGCGCTGGCGCCGGGGGCGCGCTGACCCCCGTGGGCTAGGGTCGGGCGCGTGATCGACATCGTGGCGTCCGGGGTCCTCTTCGACATGGACGGGACCCTCGTCGACTCGACCGCGGTGGTCGAGGCGACCTGGACCCGGTTCGGGAACGCGAACGGCATCGACCCTGACGAGATCCTCGCGTTCTCGCACGGACGGCAGGCGATCGACACCCTGCGGCGCTTCCTGCCCGACCTGCCCCTGGCCGAGCAGCAGCGGATCGCGGCGGAGCTCGTCGCCGAGGAGACCGCGAGCACCGAGGGCATCCTCGAGATCTCCGGCGCCGTCGCCTTCGTGCAGCGGCTCGTCGAACTCAGCGTCCCGGTGGCCCTCGTGACGAGTGCCCCGCGTGACCTCGCCGCGGGCCGGATGGCCGCCGCCGGGTTCGCCGTGCCCGAGGCCTTCGTGCCCTCGGAGGACGTCGAGCACGGCAAGCCCCACCCCGACGGCTACCTGCGCGGGGCTGCTCTGCTCGGGGTCGACCCGACCGACTGCGTGGCGTTCGAGGACGCCCCGGCCGGACTGGAGTCCGCCATCGCCTCCGGCGCGACCACGGTCGTCGTCGGGCCCCTCGAGCACCCGGTGACGGCCGGCCTGCACCGAGTGCACGGGTACGACGGCCTGACCGTCGAGCGCGACGGCGGGGCCTTCCGTATCCGCGGCTGAGCGCGGCGCCCGTCCTGCCCGGCTGGCGGTCTGCCGTCGGTCAGGACACCCCGCCCGGCGCGCGCCGCGTGGTCAGGGACCGTCGGCTGCGCCGCCGCCAGCCGACGCTTCGTGACCGTCCGGCGGACGTGAGCGGGGAGTCGCGACCGACCGGGTGGCGGCCTGGAGGCCCGTGGCGGGCTCGCACTGCGCCTCCAGGCCGACCGTGGGCGCGTCCACGTCGCCTCGCCGGCCGGTCAGGACACCCCGCCCGGCCTGCGCCGAGTGGGCGGGAACCGTCGGCTGCGCCGCCGCCAGCCGACGCTTCGCGACCGCCCGGCGGACGTGAGCGGGGTGTCGCGACCGCCCGCCCGACCGCCCGAGTGGACCCCCGAGCCGCCCCTGGAGGCCTGCCCAGCCGACCCCGACGACCCTCGGATGTGCGGCCGGAACGACCGGGCCGCGGAAGGAGCGGATCATGGCAACCCTCGACGGCAAGAAGATCCTCGTCATCACGACGAACTACGGCGTGGAGCAGGACGAGATCGTCGTCCCCACCGAGCAGCTGCGTGAGCGCGGTGCCTCGGTGACCGTGGCGGCGAAGGAGACCGGCACGATCCAGACCCTGGTCGGTGACAAGGACCCGGGGCAGACGCTCGAGCCGGACACCACCATCGCCGGTGTCGACGCGAAGGACTTCGACGCCCTCGTCATCCCCGGCGGCACGATCAACGCCGACACGCTGCGCCAGGAGTCCCGCGCGGCGACGCTCGTACAGGCCTTCGCCGAGGCGAGCAAGCCGGTCGCGGCGATCTGCCACGGCCCGTGGACCCTCGTCGAGGCGGGCGTGCTGTCGGGCAAGACCGTCACGTCGTTCCCGTCGCTGCAGACCGACCTGCGCAACGCCGGAGCCGAGTGGGTCGACCAAGAGGTCCAGGTCGACGGCGGCTTCATCACCTCCCGCACCCCGGACGACCTGCCGGCGTTCGTCGACGCGATCGAGAGCGCCCTCACCGCCTGAGCACTGCGCCGCCTGAGCCGGGTCTCGGCCGGCGCAGGACGGTCGCCCCGCCCGGCGACCGCGTCAGCCGAGCGCCACGGGGCGGGCCGTGCGGAGCACCGCGGGTCCGAGGGTGAGCACACCGTCGGACTCCGGATCGCACCGCACGCCGCCCCGGCCGCGCATCGCCCGGAACGCCCCGGGCGCCACCTCGTGGTCCATCCAGGCGCAGGGGTTCGCCGCCCGGTAGCCACGGAACCGGACTGCACGGCCAAGGGTGCCGCTGCCGTCGCCACCGGGAAGCACGCTCTCGAGCGAGAACGGCTCGCCCCGCAGCGCCTCGACGTCGGCACCGCGGAGGAACACGTTCCGCCGGGTCGCAGCGGGGTCGACGGTCGCCCCGATCGCCGCGCCGACGGCCTCGAGACCCTCCAGGCCGATCACCGTGACCGAGGCGTGCACGTGCGCCCGGGCCGCGAAGTACCGGTCGCCGACGATGCCCAGCCCGGCCCGCAGTTCGATCCGGTCGCGTGACTCGTCCGGATCGTCCGCGCCCACCGGCAGCGCGCCGTCGGCCGGGCGTCCCTCGTACCGGTGCCGCGGCGAGACGAGCAGCAGCGCGACCTCGACCTCGGTCCGGAACGGCAGGTCGTCGAGACCGGCCACGTCGTCTGCGGAAGTCACCCGGCCAACGCTAGCCGGGCCTCCCGGCCGTGCGCTGCTCCGTCCGATTCCCGCCAGTCGACGTCGGCGGCGCATGTCAGGCTGAGCCCATGACCACCCCGGACACCGACGCGCAGCCGGACGCGCTGCACGCCGAACGGCACCGCGCCGTCGCCTCGCGCGACGCGCGGTTCGACGGCCAGTTCGTCACCGCCGTGCACTCCACCGGCATCTACTGCCGGCCCAGCTGCCCGGCGCGCACGCCGAGGGTCTCGGGCGTCACCTTCTACCGCACGAGCGCCGCAGCGCACCTGGCCGGCTTCCGCGCCTGCAAGCGCTGCCTGCCCGAGGCGACCCCCGGCAGCCCCGAGTGGGACCTGCGCGAGGACGTCGCCGGCCGAGCGATGCGACTCGTCCTCGACGGTGTCGTCGAGCGTGACGGCGTCCCCGGGCTCGCCGCGCGCGTGGGCTACTCGGAGCGGCAGCTCAACCGCATCATGACGGCCGAGCTCGGTGCCGGGCCGAAGGCGCTCAGCCGGGCGCACCGGGCGCAGACCGCGCGGACCCTGCTCACCTCGTCCGACCTGCCCGTCGCCGACGTCGCGTTCGCCGCGGGCTTCGCCAGCGTCCGGCAGTTCAACGACACCGTGCGTGAGGTCTTCGCCGTCACCCCGACGGAGCTCCGCGCACGTCGGTCCGGGCGAGGCGACGGTGCCACGGACGGCGGCGACGGGGCACTGCACGTCCACCTGCCGGCCCGGGCACCCTTCGACGCGCAGGGCCTGCTCGACTGGCACGCGCTGCACGCCCTGCCGGGCACGGAGCAGGTGGACACCGACTCCACCGGTCGGGTCACGTCGTACGGGCGGCTGGTCGACCTGCCTGGAGGCCCGGGCTGGTTCAGCGCGTCGGCCGCCGTCCCCGACGTGGCCGGGCGGGGCACCGGGATCGACCTGCGCGTGCGGGTCACCGACCTCTCCGACCTGCCCGCGCTCGTGGCGAGGGTGCGTGCGCTGTTCGACCTCGACGCCGACCCGGTCGCCGTCGACGCCGTCCTCGGAGCCGTGCCCGAGCTCGCCGGCCCCGTCGCACGGGTGCCCGGCCTCCGGCTCCCCGGCGCGGTGGACGCGCACGAGATCGTGTTCCGCACCCTGATCGGGCAGCAGGTCTCGGTGGCCGCGGCGCGCACGGCGCAGACCCGGCTCGTGGCCGCACTCGGCGCGACGGTGCCGGACGCCATCCGGCCCGGCGGGCTGCTCTTCCCGTCGGCGGCGGTGATCGCCGAACGCGGGCACGAGGTGCTGCGCGGCCCGGCCGCCCGCGTCGACACGATCCTGCGGGTGGCCGCCGCGCTCGCCGACGGGTCCCTGGTGGTGGACGGTGGGCAGTCCCTCGGTGACCTGCGCGACGGACTCCTCGCGGTGAAGGGCATCGGACCGTGGACCGCCGACTACGTCGCGCTGCGGGTCCGGCACCACCCCGACATCTTCCTCCACAGCGACCTCGCCGTGCGGAACGGTGCACAGGAACTCGGGCTGCCCGAAACGGCGCGCGAGCTCTCCCTATGGTCGGAGCAGGTGGCCCCCTGGCGGAGCTACCTCACGATGCACTGCTGGCGACCGATCATCGACCGCGCGATGACCACGACCGCCGGTGCCCGTGCAGCCCGTGCCTCAGAGGACCCCCGGAAGGACGACCGATGACCGACGCAACCATCCAGACCCTGGACACCCCCGACGGGGCGTTCACCGTGCTCGAAGACGCCGAGGGCAGGGTCCTCGCGTCCGGGTGGACCGACTCCGTCGAGCGGATCCTGGCCCGTCTGGCCGACCACCACCGCCCCGACCGGGTGCTCGACGGCGTGGTCGCCTCGGCCGACGCGGTCGACGCCTTCTACTCGGGCGAGGTCGAGCACGCCATGCAGGTGCCCGTGCGCGAGTTCGGTACGGAGCTGTTCACCGAGGGGTGGCGCCAGCTCCGCCGGATCCCCGCCGGCGGCACCCTGACCTACACCGGGTTCGCGGCGGCGATGGGCCGGCCCGACGCCGTGCGGGCGGCGGCGAGCGTGTGCGCCCGGAACGCCCCGGCGCTCTTCGTCCCATGCCACCGGGTGTTGCGCTCGGACGGCACGCTCGGCGGCTTCGCGTGGGGGCTCGACGTCAAGCGGTCCCTGCTCGAACGGGAGTCGGTCGGCACCACGGCACTCGTCTGACTTGTACAAAACGCTCTAGAATGTACAGGTGAGCGAAGTGTCGATCTCCGAAGCCCGTGGCCGCCTGGCGTCGATCATCGACGACGCCCGGCACGAACCCGTCTACCTGACCCGGCGCAACAAGCGCGTCGCAGCCGTGGTCGACGCGGCCGTCCTCGACCGGTTGCTCGAGGCGGCGGAGGACCTGGACGACCTGGTCGCCTACGACGAAGCCGTCGCCGAGAGCGCCCGCATCGGTGGCGAGAACGTCAAGTGGGACGACCTCAAGCGCGAACTCGGTCTCGGGTGACGTACTCGGTCGAGGTCATCCCGGCCGCGCAACGCGTCATCCGCAAGCTCCCGCTCGACGGGCGGCGGCGGATCGAGGGGCTCCTCGCGATCCTCGCCGAGCACCCTCGGCCGCCCGCTGCACGCAAGCTCGTGAACCGGCCCGGGTGGCGGGTCCGCTCGGGGGACTACCGGCTGATCTACCGGATCGACGACGGCAAGCTCGTCGTGGTGGTCGTCGACGCCGGGCACCGGCGCGAGGTCTACCGGGATCGCTGAGGCGTCGGGCGGCAGCCGGCAGACGTCAGGCGATCGCGCCGCGCAGGCTGTCCACGTGCAGCTCGACGAGCGCCAGGACCCGCTCGGGCGCCCGTGCCGCGGGATCCCACGTGTGCTCGACCGCCAGCCCGTCGATCAGCGCGTGCAGCCGGTCGGCTTCGTCGGTCAGGTCGCGACCGTCGCCGAAGCCGCCGTCCTCGCGCAGGATCTCCAGCGCCCGGGTGCACACCCGGCGGACCCCGTCGTTCAGGCGTCGGGCACTCGCAGCCAGGTGTTCGTCGGTGCGCGCGAGCACGCCGAGCTGTACCTGCGCCAGGATCTCGGTCGTGCGCTCGGCATCGAGCGGCAGCACCTGGGCGAGGACGTCCAGTGCGAGCGCACGACCCGTCGAACGCAGAGCGGCGAGCCGAGCGGTGACCCGTTCCTCGATGATCGTCAGGCAGTGCTCGCGCAGGGCGTCCTGCGTGGGGAACACGCGACGGAGTGATGCCGGAGCGATGCCGGCCTCGTCCGCGACGTTCCGCACCGACAGTGCGCTCAGGCCGTCCCGCTCCAGGATCCGCAGGCAGGCCGCGGCCACCAGGGATCCCCGTTCCTCGAGGTCGACACGGCGGGGCACCGGGTCAGCCTACGGCTGGCTCGATGCTCCGGCCGGGTCCGCGGCTGCGGTGGTGACTCGGCGCGGCCAGATCGTGTAACTGATCGCCCACAGCAGTTCGACGCCCAGGACGACCCCGAGCAGTGCGACCGTGCCCTGCAGCTCGTCCGTGCGCTCCGGGTCCCCGACGACGAGGACGAGCGCACCGATGATCCCACCGGCGATCAGCACGGCGAGCCCGGTCCGCAGCACGTCGCCCCAGCACCGGGCCGTGTACCGCCGTCCACTCAGGCGTTCCGGTGCGGGACCCCCGGCGAACCGGTGCGTGAACCGGACGTCCGCCCACGCGATCATCCGGTGCCCGTACGCGACCGAGAAGCCGATGTAGATCGCCGCGAGTCCGTGGTGCCACGACGCGGTTCCGCCACCGAGCAGGTCGACCGTGACGACCGCGAGCAGCACGACGTCGATCACGGGTGCCGCGACGAGCATCGCCGCACCTGTGCGCGGCCGTCGCAGCAGGTACCGGGTGGTCAGGCCGCCGAGGATCGCGACCCAGAAGGCGATCTCGCAGGCGATGATGGCGATGAGTGTCATGGTTCCCCGAGGCGGTGGCGGTGTTCGTTTGAGTACAGGTGTACTCAAACAGGATGGCACGGCGACCACCACGGTGTCGAGCGACCGGGTTCTGCCCCTGGAAGCGGGGGGAGACACGGACTCCCACGCCTGCGACACTCGGAGGACCGGTAATCCGCACGGTCCCCTCCGAGGCCCGACGCATCGCCGTCGACAGCCCGCAAAGGACCCCATGCTCCCTCCAGTCGACCGAACGGTCGTCTCCTCCGACGGCACCACCATCGCCGTCTCCGAGGCAGGGGACGGGCCGGCGGTCGTCGTCGTGGGCGGTGCCTTCGACCACCGGGGGACCCCGTACCTCGACCGTGTGGTCGCCGAGCTCGGCTCGACCCACCGCGTGGTGACCTACGACCGCCGTGGCCGTGGTGCCAGCGGTGACTCCGCGACGTGGGCGATCGAGCGCGAGGTCGACGACCTGCGCGCCGTCGTCGAGAGCATCGGCGCACCGACCACCGCCGTCGGCATCTGCGTCGGCGCCGGCGTCGTCCTGCACGGGCTCGCCACCGGACTGCCCGTCGACGGTGCCGTCCTGTGGGAACCGCCGTACCGCGCCTCGGTCGACCCGCACGCCGACGACGTCGTGTTCGCCGACCTGCTCGACGAACACGTCGGTGCCGGCCGCCGGGCCCAGGCCGTCCGCGGGTTCCTGACCCAGGTGCTCGGGGTCCCGATGGGCCAGGTCACGGCCCTGCGGCTCAAGGGGTCGCTCTGGCGCTCCCTGGTCGTCGACGCCCACGTGCTCAGCCGCGAGGTCCGGGTGCTCAACGGCCTCGCCGTGCCGGAGCGCGTCGCCGCCGCGGTCGGCGTACCGGTGCTCGTCGGCGCCGGTGGCGACGGACTCGAGTGGATGCGACGAGCCGCCCGCGCCCTCGTCGACGCGGTGCCCGGTTCCGAGTACGCCGAGGTGCCCGGGCAGGGACACGTCCCCGCTCCGGCGGCCCTCGGAGCCCTGATCGACCGCGTCCGGAGCCGGATCGTCTCGCCCAGCAGCTGACTGCGAGAGGATGGGCGGGTGAACGCACCCCGCCTCGGTCTCCTGCTCGACGTCGACGGGCCCATCGCCAGCCCGGTCTCCCGCACCATCGCGATCCCGAGCATCGTCGCGGACCTCGTCGCGCTCGCCGCCGAGGGCATCCCGATCGTCTTCAACACCGGCCGCAGCGACGCCTTCATCCGCTCCGAGGTCGTCGGTCCGCTGCTCGCCGGGGGCCTCGCCGAGGGTGGCCGCGTCCACGCCGTCTGCGAGAAGGGTGCCGTGTGGTGCTCGATCGGTCCGCAGTACGACGGCGGCATGGGCGAGCTGACGGTCGCCGAGGACCTCGCGCTGCCGCGGGACTACGCCGACGAGATGCGCGAGCTGGTCCGCGACGAGTACGCCGACCTGGTGTTCTTCGACGAGACGAAGCGCGCCATGGTGTCGATCGAGCAGCGCGTCGAGGTGCCGAACGCCACCTACCTGGCCCGCCAGCCGGAGTTCGACGCGAAGGCCATGGCCGCGCTCGAGCGTCGCGGGCTCGGTGTCCGCCGCCTCGACGACGTCCGGCCCGACGCCGACGGTGCCGTGCAGTGGCGCATCGACCCGACGATCATCTCGACCGACGTCGAGTCCGACCGCAGCGGCAAGGACCTGGGGGCCGAGCGCTCGCTCGAGCTCCTCGGGCAGGACGGCGAGCTCCCGGCCACCTGGCGCACCGTGGGGGACTCCCGCAGCGACTACGCCATGGCGGACTGGCTGCACGCCCACGGCCACGAGGTCGCGCACGTCGACGTCCGTCCCGCCGACGGGGTGCCGGCCACGCCCTACCCGGTGCTCACCGCGCCCGACGGCGTGATCCACGACGAGGCCGGAGCCCGGTTCCTTGCGGACTGGCGCGCCGGCCGCTGACGCGACCGCGGCCCTGGACGCACCCGTCGGCCGCCCGAGCGGTGCGTGCCGGACCGCCGCCGCGCCTCCCGGCCGTCGCCGGACCGGACCACCGTCCGGGCGGACGCTTTGCGTGACACAGTGGTACACCAGTACCCTTCCGAGGTCCGCCGCCAGCCGATGACGGGATCCACCCCATGGCAACGAAGCTCCGCATCAAGTCGATCGAGGCCTCCCTGGCCGACTCCGAGGAGCAGGGCAGGTCCCTGAAACGCTCCCTGAAGACGTTCGACATCGCCGCGATGGGGATCGCGGTCGCCGTCGGCGCCGGCATCTTCTCGGTCGGCGCGAACGCCGCCGCGAACTTCGCGGGGCCCGGCGTCATCATCTCCTTCCTGCTCGCCGCCGTCACCTGCGGCCTGGCGATCATGTGCTACGCCGAGTTCGCGTCGACGATCCCCGTCGCCGGCTCCGCGTACACGTTCACCTACGCCACGATGGGTGAGCTGCTCGCCTGGATCGTGGGCTGGGACCTCATCCTCGAGACCCTCACGGCCAGCGCCGTGATCGCGAAGTACTGGGGCATCTACCTCAGCGAAGCGTTCAAGGTGTTCGGCGTCGACCTGCCGAGCACGATCCAGCTCGGCCCGATCCCCTTCACCTGGGGGCCGGTGCTCATCGTCGGGATCTTCACGGTGCTCCTCGCCTTCGGCACCCGCCTGTCGTCGCGGGTGTCGGCGGTCATCACGGTCATCAAGGTCGCCATCGTCGTGTTCGTCATCGTCGCCGGTGCGTTCTTCGTCAAGGCCGCGAACTTCACCCCGTTCATCCCGCCGGCCGAGCCCGCCAAGGGTGCCGAGGGCAGCGTCTGGACGCAGTCACTCGTGTCGTGGTTCACCGGTGCGGAGCCCGCCCAGTACGGCGTCTTCGGCCTGCTCGCCGCGGCGTCCCTGGTGTTCTTCGCCTTCATCGGCTTCGACGTCGTCGCCACGAGCGCGGAGGAGACCGAGAATCCGCAGAAGACCCTGCCGCGCGGCATCTTCATCGGCCTCGGCATCGTGACCCTGCTCTACGTCGGCGTCAGCATCGTCATCACCGGCATGGTCTCGTACCAGCGCCTGGCCGAGGAGGACACACCGTCCCTGGCGTCGGCGTTCAACATCGTCGGGCTGCCGTGGGCGGCCGGCATCATCGCCATCGGCTCCCTGATCGGTCTGACCACCGTCGTCATGGTGCTGCTGCTCGGGCTGTCCCGCATCGTCTTCTCGATGAGCCGCGACGGCCTGCTGCCCCGCTGGTTCTCGAAGACCAACCCGAAGACGCAGACACCGGTGCGCGTGCAGGTCGTCGCCGGTGTCGTCGTGGCGCTGCTGGCCGGGTTCACCGCGGTCGACAAGCTCGAGGGCATGATCAACATCGGCACGCTGTCCGCGTTCGTCCTGGTGTCGATCGGCATCGTGGTGCTGCGTCGCTCGCGACCCGACGCCCCGCGGGCCTTCCGGGTGCCGTGGTCGCCCGTGCTGCCGATCATCTCGGCGGTGCTGTGCTTCTGGCTGATGCTGAACCTCGAGGTCGAGACCTGGCTCCGGTTCGTCGTCTGGCTGGCAATCGGCTTCGTCATCTACTTCGGCTACAGCCGTCGCCACAGCCGCGTCGGCCAGCGCATGCAGTAGGGCGGTTCCGCCTCGCCGGAACCAGCTTCCGGACACAGCACCGCGCGGTCGCGTGGTGCTGTGTCCGTTTCGCGGTGCGCCATGCGCGCCGCCGCCGCTACGCGCCGACGAGCAGCAGCACGCCGAAGGCGAGCATCACGACGGCGACCAGCCCGTCGAACACCCGCCAGGTCAGCGGTTTCTCGAACAGCGGTCGCAGCAGGCGTCCACCGAACCCGAGGGCCCCGAACCACAGGCAGCTCGCCGCGACGGCACCGATCGTCCAGAGCCACCGGTCGTCCGCGCCCTGCTGGTTCGCCACCGACCCGAGGAACACCAGCGTGTCCAGGTAGACGTGCGGGTTCGCCCACGTGAAGACGAGCATGGTCAGCACGGCCGTCCGCATGGTCACCACCTGGCCGGGAGGCGCGGTGCGCGTCCGCCCCGCCGCCACCGTCGTGCGCCCGGTCGCGTCGACCCCCGCCCCCGCGCCCGCAGCGACGCCCACGACCCGGTCGTCGGTCGCCTCGTCGGCGACCCGCATCGCGTCCCCCGAGGGCCGCAGCGCACGCCGCGCCGCGAGCACCCCGTACGTGAGCAGGAACGCGGCACCGATGAACCGGATCACCAGGAGCGCCACGGGGAACCGTTCGACCACGGCGCCGACCCCGAGCACCCCGGCGACGATGAGCAGCGCATCCGAAGCGGCGCACACCACGACCGCCGCGGCCACCACCCGGAGCCCGGCGCTCACGGCGAGGCGCAACAGGTAGGTGTTCTGCACACCGATCGCGACGATCAGTGCGAGTCCGGTGCCGAGGCCGGAGAGCAGGGGCAGGAGCGAGGTCACGGTCCGACGTTAGAGCGTGACGTGTGGTGTAGTACAGCTCACGTTCCTGCAGCGCCGTAAGCTCAGCTGCATGACCCGGTTCCAGCGCGAGCACCTCGAGACGCTGCTCGCCGCCGTCGACCACGGCACGCTCGACGCGGCGGCCCGTGCGCTGGCGATCACCCCGTCGGCGGTCTCGCAGCGGATCAAGTCGATGGAGCAGCAGGTCGGCCGGGTCCTGCTCCAGCGCACCACCCCGGTGCGCCCGACCGCGGACGGAGCAGTGGTGCTCCGGCACGCACGGCAGGTCCGGCTGCTCGACGAGGAGACCTCCCGAGCACTCGGCGGTGGATCATCGGTGGTGCCGTCGATCCCGCTGGCCGTGAACGCCGACTCGCTCGGCACCTGGTTCCTCGACGCCCTCGCCCTCGTGCGGGCCGACACCGAGGTGGTCTTCGACCTGCACCGCGAGGACCAGGACCGCACCGCCGAACTGCTCCGCGCCGGCACGGTGATGGGTGCCGTGACGGCCGAGGCGGATCCGGTCCAGGGCTGCTCGTCGGTGCCGCTCGGCATCGACCGGTACCGGGCCGTGGCGTCCCCGGCGTTCGTCGCCCGCTACCTCGGCGACACCGGCACCGAGCGGCGGATGCTCCGGCGGCTCGACGAGGTCCCGCTCGTCGACTACGACCGCGACGACGACCTGCAGCAGGGGTACCTGCGGCAGGTCCTCGGCCACGCTCCCGGAGGCCCGCGCCACTTCGTCCCGACCTCCGCCGACTTCGCCCGTGCGGTCACGCTCGGGTTCGGGTGGGGGCTGCTGCCCGAGGCGCAGTGCCTCGAGGCGATCGACCGGGGCGTCCTGGTCGAGCTGGCTCCGGGTCGGCACGCCGACGTGGCGCTGTGGTGGCAGCGCTGGAACCTGGCGTCACCCCTGCTCGAACGGGTCACCGACGCCGTCCGTGCGACCGCGTCGTCGCGACTGCACCCCGGGCGTCAGGTCTGACAGCGCGGACACCAGTAGGTGTCACGCAGGGTGAGTTCCGAGTCACCGAGTTCGCCGTGACGGATCGGGGTCCCGCACCGCAGGCACGGCTTGCCGGCGCGACCGTAGACCCAGAACCGTCGCCCGGGGCGGTCGACGCCGGTGGTCACGCGGGCGCTGCGGTCGCGGTTCGCCAGGATCAGTCGGCTGGCGAGCGTGATCGTCCGCGCCGGGTCCGGCACCTGCCCGACCGGACGCGTCGGCAGCACCCCGCGCAGGAAGCAGAGTTCGTTCCGGTACACGTTGCCGAGCCCGGCCAGCACCCGCTGGTCGAGCAGTGCCAGCCCGACCGGGCGCTCGGGGTCCTCGGTCAGGTTGGCGAGCGCCAGGTCGGCGTCCCAGTCGGGGCCGAGCAGGTCGGGCCCCAGGTGTCCGACGACCTCGGACTCCTGGTCGCGCGGCACGACATCGAGCACCCCGAGGGCGAAGCCGACGGTCGAGACCCCCTCGGCGTCCAGGATCGCCCGGGCCTGGTGGGCCGGGCGCCGCCAGCGGTCACCGGGCGCGTAGACGTCCCACCGGCCCTCCATCTTCAGGTGCGAGTGCACGGTCAGGTCGCCGATGCGGTGCAGCAGGTGCTTGCCGCGGGGCACGACCTCGTCGACGGTGCGGCCGACCAGGTCGAGCGTCGCGAACGCGGGGACCCGGAAGTCGCTCTTCGTCAGGACCTTGCCCGCCAGCGCGGTGTGCAGGCGGCGGGCAGCCCGGTAGACGGTGTCGCCTTCAGGCACGGGTCACCTCCGACGGGTGCGCGCGCGCAGTCCCGATGGCACGGGTCACCTCCGGCACGTGGTCGCTGCACTGCCGGGAGGCGCGGCTCGCCTCACACACGGAGCCGCAGCCCCTGCGGGGTCGCCGCGAACCCCGCGGCCCGGAGCGCGCCGCCGAGCGGCGTCTCGAGCACGAAGTCCCCGTCGACCCGCTCGACCGAGAGCTTCCGCAGCCCGGTCCGGACGATGCCGGCGATCGAGGCGGCCGCGGCAGCGAGGTCGGCGGCGTCGTCGGTGAAGGTCAGCACCGACTTGCCGCCGCGCTCCACGTACACGGTGAGCTTGCCGTCGACGGTCGTGACGAGGGCACCCGCCTTGCGCCCGGGCCGGTGGCCCCGAGCCGTCTTCGCACCGCTGCCGACCGCGGTCTCAGGCGGGGCGGCTTCGACGTCGTCGGCCACGAGACCGGGGTCGGCGTCGCCCGTCGGCCACGGCAACGAGGCCCCGAACGGGTTCGCCGGGTCGGTCGCGGCGAGTGTGAGCGCCTCGCGCTTCCGGTCCGGGTCGTCCCGCTCGTCGTCTCCGAGTTCGCGGGCGTAGGTCCGCAGCCGGTCGACGGTCGGGCCGGTGGCGAACTGCGCCGCGCCGAGCCCCTCGACGAAGTACCCGCGACGAGCCCGGCCGGACTCCTCGAACCGCGAGAGCACCCGGTACACCCCGGCGAAGCCGCCGCGGACACCTTCGACCTGCACGGCACCGCGGGTGACGACGCCGTAGCGTTCGAGCAGCTGTTCGGCGGTCGCCGCGGCCCGCACGGTCGAGTCGGACTCGGCCAGCGGCAGGAGCGACCAGCGACCCCCGACGGACGGCGGCCCGGACTGCGTCGGCATCGTCGGACGCCGTCGGCCACGATAGGCCCGAGCCCGCGGAGCACTCGAGCTCTTCGCCTTGCCGCCGAGCATCGAGCGCAGCGGGGCGAAGGTGTCGTTCGTGATCTGCCCGGCCCAGACCAGGTCCCACAGCGCGGTGGTGAGCGCCTGGTCGTCACTGCTGCCCACGGCCTGGCCGAGCTGCCGGAAGAAGTACGCGCCACCGCCGGCCAGGGCGCCGAGCACGTCCCGCTGCAGCTCGGTCGTCTCGTCACCTGAGGGCTCGGCGAGCGTCGTCGCCGCGGTGTCGGCCAGGTGCAGGCGCACCCAGCCGTCGTTGCCCGGCAGGGTGCCCCCGCCGGACCACAGGACCTCGCCGGTGGCGGTGAGTTCGTCGAGCATGCTCGTCGAGTAGTCGGTGACACGGGACGGCAGCACCAGGGTCTCCCAGGCGCTGGCGGGCAGGGCGACCCCGGCGAGCTGGTCGATCACCTGCAGGACGCCGTCGACGCCGCGGAGCCCGCCGCGGGTCCCCGGGGTCTGCACGTGCTGCCACGCGGGCAGGAACCGGGCGAGGGTGTCCGGCGAGACCGGTTCGACCTCGTGCCGCAGCGCTGCGAGGGACTTCGTGCGGATCCGTCGCAGGACCTCGGCGTCACACCACTCGGCACCCTGGCGGTCGGGTCTGAACTCGCCCTCCACCACCCGGCGGTCGGCGACGAGTCGGCGCAGGGTGTCCTGCACGACGGCGATGCCCAGCCCGAGGCGACCGGCGGCCTCCTGCGCGGAGAACGGCCCGTGCGACCGGGCGTAGCGGCCGATCAGGTCGCCGAGGGGGTCGGCCACGGGCTCGACGAACGCCGTCGGCACACCGATCGGCAGCGGGACCCCGAGGGCGTCGCGCAGGCGGGCGGCGTCCTCGATCACGGCCCAGCGCGTCGCCCCGGCGTGCGAGAACGAGAGCACCCGGCGGTCGCGCTCCAACACCTGGAGTGTGCTGCGCAGTTCGGCGGTGGCCGCTGGACGGTCGGCCGCGTCGGCGAGCCAGCTCCGGTCGACCGCTTCGTCGAGGTCGAGCGCGCCGACGAGCCGCAGCACGTCCACGAGTCCCTCGGCGTCACGGGCACGGCGGTCCGGCGACAGCCGCTGCAGGTCGCGCTCCACCGAGGTGATGACCGCCGGGTCGAGCAGCTCGCGCAGCTCCGCACGTCCGAGCAGCTCGCCGAGCAGGGTCGAGTCGAGCGACAGGGCCGCTGCCCGGCGTTCGGCGAGCGGGGTGTCGCCCTCGTACATGAAGGCCGCGACGTACCCGAACAGGATCGAGCGGGCGAACGGCGACGGCTGCTCGGTCTCCGTCTCGACCAGGCGGATCCGGCGTCCGGCGATGTCGTCGGCGATCCCGAGCAGCGCGGGCACGTCGTAGACGTCCTGCAGCACCTCGCGCACGGTCTCGAGCACGATCGGGAACGTCGGGTACTTCTGCGCGACTTCGAGCAGCTGCGAGGCTCGCTGCCGCTGCTGCCAGAGCGGCGACCGCTGCCCGGGGTTCCGTCGGGGCAGCAGCAGGGCGCGCGCCGCACACTCACGGAACCGCGCGGCGAACAGTGCCGAGCCCCCGACCTCGTCGGTGACCAGGGCCTCGAGGTCGTCGCGCTCGAACACGAACAGGTCGGCACCCGGCGGCTCGGCGTCGGTCTCCGGGATGCGGACGACGATGCCGTCGTCGGCCGCCATCGCGTCACCGTCGATGCCGTGCCGTTCGCGCAGCCGTGCGGCGACGGCCAGGGCCCACGGCGCGTGCACCTGCATGCCGTAGGGCGAGTGCAGGATGAGCCGCCAGTCCCCGAGCTCGTCGCGGAACCGCTCGATGACGAGCGTGGTGTCGTTCGGCACGTGACCGGTGGCCGCGCGCTGGTCGCGCAGGAAGGTCAGCAGGTTGGTGATAGCGCGCTCGTCCAGTCCACCGGCGGCGACGCGGGCGCGGGCGTCGTCGTCCGACGCGCCCTCGACCTCGCGCACGAACGCACCGGTCGCCCGGCCGAGTTCGGCGGGCCGGCCGATGCCGTCGCCCTTCCAGAACGGCACGCGTCCGGGCTGCCCGAACGCCGGGCTCACGACGACGCGGTCGTGGGTGATCTCCTCGATCCGCCAGCTCGTCGCACCGAGGGCGAAGACGTCGCCCACGCGCGACTCGTAGACCATCTCTTCGTCGAGTTCGCCGACGCGGGACGCCTTCTCGCCGACCATGAAGACGCCGAACATGCCGCGGTCGGGGATCGTCCCGCCGCTCGTCACCGCGAGTCGCTGCGCACCGGGGCGCCCGGTCAGGGTGCCGTGCACGCGGTCCCAGACCAGCCGTGGCCGGAGTTCGGCGAACTCGTCGCTCGGGTACCGGCCCGTGACCAGGTCGAGCGTCGCCTCGAACGCCGATCGGGGCAGACCGCTGAACGGGGCGCTCCGCCGCACGAGCTCGAACCAGTGCTCGACGTCGAGGGTGTCGATCGCCCCGGCCGCCACGGTGTGCTGCGCCAGGACGTCGAGCGGGTTCGCCGGCACCGAGATCGACTCGATCTGACCCGTGACCATCCGCTCGACCGTGACCGCGCTGTTGACCAGGTCGGCCCGGTGCTTCGGGAACAGCACGCCGCGGGAGATCTCGCCCACCTGGTGGCCGGCACGACCGACGCGTTGCAGGCCGCTCGCGACGGAGGGCGGCGCCTCGACCTGGACGACCAGGTCGACCTCGCCCATGTCGATGCCGAGCTCGAGTGAGCTCGTCGCGACGACGCACCGCAGCCGGCCGGACTTCAGGTCGTCCTCGATGATCGCGCGCTGGTCCTTCGACACCGAGCCGTGGTGTGCGCGGGCGAGCACCGGGACGGAGGCGTCCGAGCCCCCGCCGCCGGTCTGCCCGGACCCGCCGATCAGCTGCGCCGGCGGGCGCTTGGCCCCCTGGGGTGCGACGGCGTGCGCCGAGGTGCGGGCCGGTGACTGCGGTCGGCCCTGCGCCACGGGCAGGCCGTCGTCGTCCGGGGACGCACCCGCCGGCACCAGCACGCCGTCACCGGCGGCGGCGAGCACGCGTTCCTCGTGGATCTCGTTGAGCCGAGCCGTGAGTCGTTCGGCCAGCCGCCGCGAGTTCGCGAACACGATGGTCGAGCGGTGTTCCTCGATCAGGTCGACGACACGTTCTTCGACGTGCGGCCAGATCGACCCGTTCGTCGGCGACTCGGACGCGTCCGCACCCACCGGCGGCGCCCCGAGCTCGGTCATGTCGTCGACGGGCACGACGACCCGCAGGTCGAAGGTCTTCTGCGCGGGCGGCGCGATGATCGTCACCGGTGCACGGCCGCCGAGGAACCGGGCGACCTCTTCCGGTGGGCGGACGGTCGCGGACAGCCCGATGCGCTGCACGGGCTTGTCGAGCAGGTCGTCGAGGCGCTCGAGCGACACGGCCAGGTGTGCGCCGCGCTTGGTCGAGGCGACCGCGTGGACCTCGTCCACGATGACCGTGTCGACGTTCACCAGGGTCTCGCGCGCCTGCGAGGTGAGCATCAGGTAGAGCGACTCGGGCGTGGTGATGAGGATGTCCGGCGGCTGGCGCAGGAGCTTCTGGCGGTCGGACGACGGGGTGTCACCGCTGCGCACACCGACCGTGACGTCGGGCGGTTCGGTGCCGAGGCGGCGTGCGGTCTGGGTGATGCCGACGAGCGGGCTCCGCAGGTTGCGCTCGACGTCGACGCCCAGGGCCTTGAGCGGCGAGACGTAGAGCACGCGCGTGCGCTGCTTCGCCGGTGGACGGTCCGTCGCGCTGATGAGCCGGTCGATCGACCACAGGAACGACGCCAGGGTCTTGCCGGAGCCGGTCGGGGCGATCACGAGTGCGTGCTGCCCGGTCGAGATGGCGTCCCACGCCCCGGCCTGCGCCGGCGTCGGTGCGTCGAAGGCGCCGCGGAACCACTCGGTGGTCGCGGGGGAGAAGCGCTCGAAGACGTCCGTCATGGTCCGTCCCATCCTGCCCGCCACCACCGACAGCAGGCCGAGCGCACGTACCCCTTGACAGAGCGATAGTTACCGATCTATCGTAAACACATCGCGATACGACGAAGACGATCAGGTCAGACCGGTCGCGAGCCGACTCAGCACGACGAAAGGACTCCTCATGCGCCCCTCGTATGACGACAACAGCAACACGTCCCCCCGCGACCAGCGCGGGTTCGGCCCGCGCGGCCCCCGCTTCGGCGGCGCGCGGCAGCACCACGGCGCCGGCTTCCCCGGCCGTGACCGCGGTGACCACGACCACGGCGGCCGCGGCTTCGGTGGTCGCGGGTTCGGCCCCGGCTTCGGCCCGGGCATGGGCTTCGGCCCCGGTTTCGGCGGCCCCGGCTTCGGCCGTGAACGCCGTCGCCGCGGAGACGTCCGTCTCGCGATCCTCGGCCTGCTGGCCGAGGGCCCGCAGAACGGGTACGCCGTGATCAAGACCATCGCCGAGCGCACCGGCGGCGCCTGGAAGCCGAGCCCCGGCTCGGTCTACCCGACGCTCCAGCAGCTCGTCGACGAGGACCTCGTGGTCTCGTCGGGCGACGGCCGCAAGACGCTCTTCGAGCTCACCGACGCCGGCAAGGCCGAGACCGAGGCCAAGACCGACGAGATCGCTGCGGCACTCGACGGGGCCCCGGGCATCCCGGACGCCCAGCGCGAGTTCTTCGAGGCGCTCCGGAAGACCATGGGCGTCCTGCAGATGTACCGCAGCACCGCGACCGAGGAACAGGCCAAGGCCGCCACGGCCAAGGTGGACCAGCTCCGCAAGGACCTGCTCCAGATCCTCGCCGACTGACGGACAGGAGGCCCGGTGCCAGCTGGCACCGGGCCTCCTGTCCGTCGTCGCCGGGGCCGACCCCCGCACATCGTGAGCAGAAATGGTCGGGTCCGCACGTCGGACCCGACCATTCCTGCTCACGAAGCGCGCCTACGACGCGTCGATGAACGCCGCGACGTCCGACAGCTCGGCCGTCGACACCGCGTGCGGCAGCCCCTCGTACGTCCGGTCGGTCACGTCGGTGTGCGCTGCGGCCCACGCCTGCGTCCGGGCGGTGGCCTCGGGCGGGATCACCGGGTCGAGGTCGCCGTGCCCCAGGAACACCCGCGGCCGCACGGCCGACACGGCCTCGTCGCGCGAGTCCGTGACACCCGGCACGACGAACCCCGACAGCGACACCGCGAACGCGAACGCCGCGGGCCGGGCGCGCAGCAGCTGGAGCGCCATCGAGCCGCCCTGCGAGAACCCGAGCAGCCCGATCCGCGGGTGGTCGGCGGCGACGGAGTCGATCCAGTCGAGCACCTCGACGGTCGCGGCGTCCACCGCCTCGGGCGCGGGGGAGCCGGGCGTGCCGAGCGGGTACCAGCTGAAGCCGGGCCCCCACGGCATCGTCGCCCGGAGCGACGCGACCGTCCACGCGGGCGGCAGCGCGGGGGCGAGGCCGAGCAGGTCGTGCTCGTTCGAGCCAACCCCGTGCATCGCCACGAGCAGCGGTGTGCCCCGCCGGTCGGAGGTACTCCGGGTCCACTGCACCAGGTCCGCATCGATCATGTGGACAACGCTAACCATCCCCAACTCCCGCGCCTTCCGCCGAACTCGCCGCCGTCCCTGGTAGACACGGTGCATGTCCTCGCTGCGCACCCCCGATCCCGACTCCGGCTGGCTGTCCGACGAGGAGCTCGCGAACGTCCGCCGTCGTCTGCCGATCTGCTACGTCGAGGCGGTCCCCGTCCGCACCGACGGCCTCGGCGTCGTGACCGAGGTCGGCGTGCTGCTGCGGGTCTCCCCGAGCGGTTCGATCGCCCGCACCCTGGTGTCCGGTCGCGTGATGTTCGGCGAGTCGATCCGCACCGCGCTGTTCCGCCACCTCGAGAAGGACCTCGGGCCGATGGCGTTCCCGCAGCTGCCCTCGAGCCCGACGCCGTTCACCGTGGCCGAGTACTTCCCGCTGCCCGGCGCCTCGGTGTACACCGACGAGCGGCAGCACGCGATCTCGCTGGCGTACGTCGTCCCCGTCACGGGGACGTGCGAGCCGCGGCAGGACGCCCTCGAGCTCACGTGGATGACCCCGATGGAAGCCGCGTCCGACGCCGTCGCCGACGAGATGGAAGGCGGCCGCGGCGCACTGCTGCGGGCTGGTCTGGCATCGGTCGGCGCCCTGCACTAGCCCGACCGGGGCGTCCACGCCCTGCGCACGACGCAGCCCGCGCACGACGAAGCCCCCGGATCCGATCGGATCCGGGGGCTTCGCAGCGCGGTTGCGAACCGGCTTCAGTGCTTGTCGTCCTTGAAGCTGTCGGCGACGCCGTGCGCGGCGTCCTTGACGTCGGTGACGCCCTGCTTCGCCGAGGCCTTGCCCTGGTCGGTCTGGCCTTCGGCCTTCAGGCGGTCGTTGTCGGTCGCGTTCCCGACGGCTTCCTTGACCTTGCCTGCCGCCTTCTCAGCGGCGTTCTTGATGTCATCGATGCCAGCCATAGGCACTCCTTCCAGAAGCGGACGTGTTCCCCGTCAGCCGCTTGCGCGGCATCCGGTGAAGCAGACCGTACGCCCGATGGAGTACCCCACCCCCAGCCGCCACCAAGGTTCGCCCGTGCCCGGACGCAGAACACCGGTGTTCACGCATCACACCCCGGGATGCGGGGGTTCGGAACGTGGACGCCGGTGTCTTGCGTGCACCGACCGGCTCAGCCCGACTGGGTCAGACCGCGCGGGTCAAGCGCGTGGGTCAGTGGCGGTCGGCAGCGCCGGCCGGACGGGAGGCGCGGCGCGAGCCACCACGGCGGTTGCCGCCCGACTCGTTGCCGGACCGACCCGCGGCGTAGCCGCCCTCGGACGACCAGACGGCCGACGAGCCGCCGCGCACGACGTCGCTGCTGCCCGAGCGGCGGTTGCCGCCGCTGCGGCGACCACCGGTCGAACCGGCGGCTGCGGCACCGGAGCGCCCGGCGCCCTCGGAACGTGCGCCACGGGCCGGACGGCCCTGACGGCCCCCGGTCGAACCGGCGGACTCGCCAGCCGAGCCGGAGCGCGCGGGCTGCGCCGCGCCTCCCGACCGACCGCCGCGACCACGGCGACGACCGCCGCCGTCACCGGCGGACTCGGCCGAGCGCTGCTTGGGCTGACGCTGCTGGGTGGGCTGTTCCTCGGCCACGTGGCGGATCGGGGCGACCTCGCCGACGAGCGCGGTGACCGCGGCGGAGGTCGAGGTGACGTGCTGCGGCGTGACCTTGATCGCGGCTGCACGCATCATCTGCGCGACGTCGCGACGCTCGGCGGGCATCGTCACCGTGACGACGTCACCGGACGAACCGGCACGCGCCGTGCGGCCCGAGCGGTGCAGGTACGCCTTGTGCTCGGTGGGCGGGTCGACGTGCACGACGAGCTCGACGTTGTCGACGTGCACTCCGCGGGCGGCGACGTCGGTGGCGACGAGCACGAGGGCCTCACCGGAGGAGAACTTCGCGAGGTTGCGCTCACGGGCACCCTGCGACAGGTTGCCCTGCAGGTCGACGGCCGGGATCCCCTGGCTGCTGAGCTGCTTGGCGAGGCGCTTGGCGTGGTGCTTCGTGCGCATGAAGAGGATGCGGCGACCGTTGCCCGAGGCGAGGGCGCTCACGAGGTGCTTCTTCGCGTCGGCGTCGGCGACCTCGAACAGGTGGTGGGTCATCGCCTCGACGGGGCTGTTCGCCTCGTCGACGGAGTGCATCACCGGGTTGTGCAGGAACTTCTTGACGAGCTTGTCCACGCCGTTGTCGAGCGTGGCGGAGAACAGCAGTCGCTGCCCGTTCTCGGGCGTCGCCTGCATGATCTTGGTCACGCCGGGCAGGAAGCCCATGTCGGCCATGTGGTCGGCCTCGTCGAGGACGGTGACCTCGATGTCGCCCAGGTTCACGTGACCCTGCTGCATCAGGTCGGCGAGGCGACCCGGGCAGGCGACCACGACGTCGACGCCGCCGCGCAGGGCGTCGACCTGACGACCCTGACCGACGCCACCGAAGATGGTCGTGGTGTTGAGGCCCATGGCCTTGGCGAGCGGGGCGAGGGCGACGTCGATCTGCGTCGCGAGCTCACGCGTCGGTGCGAGCACCAGGGCGCGGGGGCGGCCGGCGCGGCGCTTGCGGCCGCTGGCGGCGAGGCGGGCGACGAGCGGGATCGCGAAGGCGATGGTCTTGCCGGAGCCGGTGCGGCCGCGGCCGAGGACGTCCTTGCCCTGCAGGGAGTCCGGGAGGGTGTCCGCCTGGATGGGGAACGCCATGTCCTTGCCCTGATCGGCGAGGACGGAGACCATCGGCGCGGGGACGCCGAGGTCGGAGAAACGGATGTCTTCGGTGGTCATGGTGACCTTTCGAGCCGGAGCAGTCCGGCTGTGGGCGCGCTCTGAGGCAGCGCGCGGGCGGGATGCGCGCCAACGGATGTGGCTGGCGCAGTCGCCGCAGCAGAGAAGCCTGGGCACCTTCGTGAGGTGCTCGATCATCGACCAGAGTCCGGAGACAGGTGGTCGGGAGTTCGGGGCGTCCGTACGACGCACGAGGCGATCGGCGCCTCGAGTACGACCAGCATAGCGTGCACATCCCCGGAACAGCGAGGGCGGGGTCGTTCGCCCTGCGCGTGCGAGGATTCCGGGGTGCGCATGCGATCCGTCCTGTTGACCACCGCGATGGCCCTGGTGGCCGTCCTCGGCACGGCCGGCTGCGCCGAGGCCGCCACGACCAGCGCGGCCGCGAGCTACCGCAACCTGCCGACCTCGGGTCGCGTGGACTACCAGCTCGGCGGCGGGTACACCCCGCCCTCCGGCGTGACGATCGTCGAGCGCGACAGCACCGACCGCCCGGCGAAGGGCAAGTACAACATCTGCTACGTCAACGGGTTCCAGACGCAGCCCGAGGCCGCCCGCACGTGGAAGAAGTCGTACCCGTCGGCGATCCTCCGCGACCGTGCGGGCAAGCCGGTCTCGGACCCGGGGTGGCCGGACGAGATGCTCCTCGACACCCGGACCGCGGCCAAGCGTGCCCTGATCACGAAGGTGCTCGCGAAGACCGTCGCCCGCTGCGGTGACCGCGGGTTCGACGCGGTGGAGTTCGACAACCTCGACTCGTGGACCCGGAGCGGCAAGCGGCTCACCCGTGCCGGCAACCTGGCGCTCGCGAAGTCGCTCGTCGCCAAGGGGCACCGGCACGGCCTGGCCGTCGGGCAGAAGAACACGCCGCAGCTCGGGGCGTCCGGCCGGAAGCAGACCGGGTTCGACTTCGTCGTCGCCGAGGAGTGCGTGCAGTACCGGGAGTGCGCCGCGTACACGAAGGCCTACGGCGGGCGGGTCATCGACGTGGAGTACTCGGACACCCTCGAGCGCTCGTGGAGGTCGGTGTGCGGGCTGAAGAGCCGTCCGGCCATGACGATCCTGCGCGACCGCGACCTGGTGACCCCGAAGGACGACGCGTACGTGTACGAGCACTGCTGAGCGCTCGCACCACCCGCGCCCGCTACGCCGGCCAGGCCTCCCGCAACGCGGTCGCGGCCTGGTCCGTTGACAGCCCCGCCGAGCGTGCCGCGGCGGCCAGGGCACGAGCGGCCTCGGCCACGGCGTCCGGCACCGCCGCTGGTCGCACCACCCGGGTACCGGCGCCCCGCGCGGTGTGCACGAGCCCGGCCTCCTCGAGCAGCTGGTAGGCCTTCGCGACAGTGCCCGCGGCGAGCCCGAGCTCGTCCGCCAGCCCACGCACGCTCGGCAGCCGTTCACCGTCCACCAGGTACCCGGCGGTGATCTGCGCGGCGATCTGCGATCGGACCTGCTCGAACGGCGGCACGCGGCCACCGACGTCGAGGGCGACGAGTCCTGTCATGCGTTCCACCCTAGAAGTCGTACTGCTCGCCGACGGGGATCGGGACCGGCACGGTGTTGCCCGGAGGCGCGAGCGGGCACGCCCACGCCGGGTCGTACGCGCACGACGGGTTGTAGGCGAAGTTGAAGTCGAGCACGAGCGACCCGAGGTCGTCGCCGCCCAGGTCCGCGCCCTTGATGGTGTCGAGCAGGTAGCGTCCGCCACCGTACGTGCCGCGGGCCTTGCCGGCGCTGGAGTCCTTGACGGGGACGAACACCCCGCCCGCGTAGCCGCCGTGCTTCCAGACGTCGAGCGTGCCGACTCCGGGGACCCGCACGAGGCCGAGGCGGTCGAAGTGGACGACACCGTCGGTGCCGGTCTCGAAGTCGAACTCGGCGGGCTCGGTGGCCTCGATGCGCACCTGGAACCGCCACGCCGGGTCGTAGTCCGGCACCGGCAGGGACTCGAAGTCGCGGGCGTCCTCGTCGAGCAGCGGCGAGGCCGGGTGCTCCGCGAACATCGCGTCACGGGTCTCGCGCCAGAGTGCGTGCGCCGTCTGGGGGTCGGGGGTGGCGCGGACGCGGCGGTACAGGTCGAACATCATCCGCCGCCAATCCGTCGTCGCCAGCGTGCTGCGCACGCGGTCGTCGGTCGTCGGCTCCTGGGGGCGCGTCTGGCTCACGTGGACGAGGCTACGCCCGCTCCGCGGTGGACGGGAGGCCCGACCCGCGTCGCGTCACTCGCCGTCGGTCCGCCAGGTGGGCGCGAGGGCGCGCATCCGGAACGCCCGCCACTGCCAGATGACCCACATGCCGGGCCACAGGGCGAGCCCGAGGACGGCCGGTCGCATCCGGTAGGTCAGGCGGTCGAGCAGCAGGGTCCGGCCACCCGGTGCGGGGACGACGGCCATCCGGTGCGACATCGTCATCCGCCCGAACAACCCGGACGTGCCGCCGCCGTTGTCGCGCTGCACGGGGACCCCCTGGACCTCGTACAGGTCGAGGTCGACGTGCGTGTCGCCGCTCGGCACCAGCCCGAAGGCGTCCGCGGTGATCGGGTGCGGGTGCCCCGGCTCCCAGCGCTCCGGGAACCCCTGGGGATCGCGCGAGCGGTACGCCAGGAACGGCTTCGTCACCGCCACCATCACGGACGGGGACAGCAGGGCATCGCGCACGGCCTCGACCGGCGCGTCGAGGACGATCCGGAGGCCGACGTGCATGGCGGTGACGCTACGCCCGCGGGCTGGACGGTGCGCCGTGGCGGTGCGAGACGACGCAGGCGGAACAACGCAGCGGGGACGACTCAGGCGTGCCGGGCCGACCGGCGGCGGGACCCCTCGGCGCGGTCGTGCCGGCGGAGCCGCTCGGCCAGTCCGAGCCGGACGGCCGGCCACTCCGACGCGATCACCGAGAACACCACGGTGTCGCGCAGGGTGCCGTCACGGCCGATCGCGTGGTTCCGGAGGACGCCGTCCTGCTTGGCGCCGAGGCCCGCGATGGCCGCCCGGGACTGCAGGTTGTGCCAGTGGGTGCGGAACTCGACCGCGATGCACTGCCACGCCTCGAACGCGTGCGACAGCATGAGCAGCTTCGACTCGGTGTTGATCCCCGAGCGCTGCGCGGACCGGGCCAGGAACGTGCTGCCGATCTCGACGTGGCGGTTGCCCGGGTCGATGTTCATGAAGGTCGTCGCACCCACCACCCGGCCGGTCGGGCGGTCCCGCACGGCGAAGGGCACCATGCGGCCGGCCTCGTGCTCGGCGAGCCGCCGGTCGATCTCGGCCTCGACCTGTGCCGGGGCGGGCACGGAGGTGTACCAGGTGCGCCACAGATCGCCGTCCGCGACCGCCGCCCGCAGGTCTTCCGCGTGCTCCTGCCCGAGGGGCTCGAGCGTCACACGGTCGCCGGTCAGGGTGGGTACGGGGGCGATCTCCATGACCATGCATCCTAGGGTCGCCGACCCTGGTGGAACCCGGTCGGACAGCGACCCTGTGGAGAGGGACAGCATCGCTCGGACGGCTATCGTGACGGACGTGGCAGAACGCACCCAGGAGAAGTACCAGGTCCGGTTCGCGTGGGGTCCCGGAGGTGCGGCACGGATCGCCCACGGCACCCACCTGCTCGTCTGGGTCGACGCCCTGCCGCCGACCCCCGACGCCGCAGCACAGCGGCGCGCGCTGCGGAACGTGACCGCCCAACTGCCGCAGGGTCCGGAGGTCGTGCTCGGCCACCTCGGCAACGCGGCGGCGGTCGCGGAACGGGTGACGGGCCTCCAGGCCGCACGCGGTGACCGGTGCGTCGTCGCGATCGTGGCCGCCGGGCTGCACCACACCGCAGCCCTCGACGACGCGGCCGAGGCGGCGGGGGAGTCCGTCGACGTCGCCGACGCACCCGACTTCGCCGTCGAGGACCTGCTCGCCGCCGGAGCCGTCGTCGACGCGCTCACCGAGGTCGGCATCGACCACACCTCACCCGAAGCCGCTGCGGCCTGCGCGGCGTACACGGGGCTGCGCCGTGCCGTGCGGCACCTGGTCAGCGCGTCCGAGGGCGCCGCCGTCCTGAGCCGTGACGACGTGCACGCGGCGCTCGCCGCAGGCCCCGACCTGCCCGTCCTGCGGGAATCGGGGGAGCGCGCGTAGCGTTCGCCCCGTCACGGAACCAGCGAGCGAAGGAGCAACGCCATGAAGGCAGTCGTCGGCGACACGGTGATCGCGGAGGCCCCCGAAGAGGACCTCATCAAGATCGAGGGCAACTGGTACTTCCCGCCGTCGAGCGTGAAGACCGAGCTCTTCACCGAGAGCCCCACCCAGTACCACTGCCCGTGGAAGGGCGACACCCAGTACTTCACGGTGAACGTCGACGGACAGGCGCTGCAGGACCGCGCGTGGTCGTACCCGACGCCGATCCCGTCGTCGTTCGACCGCGTCGGCAAGGACTACTCGGGCTACGTCGCGTTCTGGAAGGACGTCCAGGTCGTCGAGTGACGACCGCCCGTCACCCTGACCGGCTGCGACTCAGCCGGTCAGGGTGAGCACGACCAGCGCGACGTTGAGCGCCACGATGACCGCCGCGATCACCCACGCCACCACGCGGGTGGTCGCGGCGTTCACGTCGGTCCCCATCACGCTCCGTCGCGAGGTGTAGACCACCAGGGGCACGATCGCGAAGGCGATCCCGAAGCTCAGCACCACCTGGCTGACGACGAGCAGCATCGTCGCGTCGATGTTCAGCGCGAGCAGCACGATCGCCGGCACCAGGGTGATCGCGCGCCGGGCCACGAGCGGGATCCGCACGTGCAGCAGGCCCTGCATGATCTCCGCGCCGGCCATGCAGCCCACCGAGGTCGAGGCCAGGCCGGACGCGAGCAGGCCCACGGCGAAGAGCACCCCGACGACCGGGCCGACGTTCTCGGCGATGGCGCGCTGCGCACCGGGGATGGAGTCGGTGCCCTCGACACCCGGCAGGGTGGCTGCCGCGAGGACGAGCATCGCGATGTTCACCCCGCCCGCGACGATCAGCGCGAGGCCGACGTCCCACCGGGTCGCGACGAGCACCCGGCGACGCTCCGGCCCGGCGGGGACGTCCCCGTGGCGGTCCCGGGCGAGCGCCGAGTGCAGGTACACCGCGTGCGGCATCACGGTCGCGCCGAGCATCGAGGCCGCCAGCAGCACCGACCCGGAGCCCTCGAACCGCGGCACGAGCCCGGCGACCAGGTCGGCCGGGGACACCCGGGCGAACAGCAGCCCGGCACAGAAGCCCACCGTCAGGATCGCGAGCATCGCCGTCACCACGGTCTCGAACAGGCGCGTGCCCCGGTGGCTGTGCAGGGTCAGCAGGAGCATCGAGACGAGCCCGGTGATGATCCCGCCGACCACGAGCGGCAGGCCGAAGAGCAGGTAGAGCGCCAGCGCGCCGCCGATGACCTCGGCGATGTCGGTCGCGGCGGCGACGATCTCGGCCTGGCCCCAGAACAGCAGGCGCGGGGTGCGCCGCATCCGCAGGCCGAGGTGCTCGGGCAGCGACTTGCCCGTCACCACCCCGAGCTTGGCGGACAGGTACTGCACCACCACGGCGCTGGCGTTCGCGGCCACGAGCACCCAGAGCAGCAGGTACCCGTACTCGGCGCCGGCGGTCAGGTTGGCGGCGACGTTGCCCGGGTCGACGTACGCGATGGCCGCGACGAAGGCCGGTCCGAGCAGGGTGAGCCCGGCTGCACGGCGACGCGGGGCACCGGATGGGTGCTCGTCGAGCCGGGGGCTGGCAGTGTCGGTCATGCACCGATCCTGCCAGAGAATTCGGCGTGCCGAATCTTTTTCTTCGTCGGGTCGTGGTGCTCGCCGGTCGCCGCTCGCGCGTGCGTGTTTCGGGTGGTCACGACCTGTCGGCTGGGAGGCCGCCAGCCGACGGTTGGTGACCGCTCGGCGGAGGTGAGCTGGGTGTCGTGACCGCTCGCGGAAGGCGGACGGGAGGCCCGTGGCGGCCCCGCCCCGCGCCTCCTGGCCGGTGGCTGGTCGCGACTCACCCCTCCCGGACGACGAGAGGAAGGTGTCAGCGCGTGGTCACTCCGCGGCGCGGCGGGCGCGGTGCGCCCGGACCTTCGCCCGGTTGCCGCACCGCTGCATCGAGCACCAGCGTCGGGTCCCACCGCGCGACGAGTCGTAGAACACCAGGCCGCAGTCCTCGGCCGAGCACCGGCTCAGCCGCGTCGGCCGGCCGTCGGCCTCGACGTCGTCGAAGCCGACCTCGGTGAAGAGCGCGACGGCGTCGCGCGCCACGCTCGACAGGGCCTGCGCCAGGCGGACCCGGTTGGCTCCGGCACGGCGTCGGCCACCCGGGAGGCTCGGGGGCACGTCCGGCAGGGCGGCGAACAGGTTGACGGTGTCGATGTCGTCGGGCGCGGGGCGCGTGCGGCCGGCCCCGGCACGCAGGCCCGCCGCCACGGCGGTGCGTTCCGCGGCGGTGCTCGCCGGCGCGGGGGCGGCGGCCACGGCGAGCCGGGCGATCGCGGCACGCAGGGCCCGGGCGTCCTGCAGCTCGCGGGCACTGGCACCGACGTCGATCGGCTCGGTGTGCTCGCTGAGCCACTCGTCCAGGTCGGCCGGGCTCGCGAGCAGCTCCCCGAGCTGCGACCGCGGTCGGCGCCCGCTGGGGTCGTCGGCGAAGCCACCCGTGTGCGCGAAGTCGAGCGCGATCCGTCCGGCGTCGAAGAACCAGGAGGAACCGGCGTCCGTGCGGATGTGCTGCCCCGTGTGCATCCGCCCAGGCTAACGGGTTACCGGCGCGCCTCCGTGCGTCGGGAGCCTCATGCGGTAGTCGACGCCATCGTGGCCGCGTCGTCGTCCGCGGTGCGGCGCCGCCAGGTGATGACGTTCCGGGCGTCGAACCGCCGGGAACAGCGGGCGCAGGCCAGGGGACGGGTGGGCGTGCGGTACCGGAAGTGCTCGTGCCCGGCGGGGCAGGTGCCGATCCAGGGGGCGAGCTCGCTGGCGATCGGCCCGTCGTGCAGCCGGGAGCCGGTGTACCCGATCGCCGCGGCCGTGCGCTTCCACTTCGGTCCGTGTGCCGCCCGGGCGCCGGCGAGGGCGTGCGCGACCTCGTGCAGCAGGACCTGCTCGACGTCGTCGTCGGAGAACCGGGTGGCCAGGTGACGGCTCACCGTGATCCGCTTTCGCGCGAAGTCGCACTGCCCGGCGCGGGTCTTGGCGTGGTCGAAGCCGAACGCCCACGTGCCGGCACCGAGGTGCTCGGCGATGAGCGCTTCGGCGCGGAGCCGGACGGTCTCGAGCGCGGTCACTGCTCGGCGCGAGGGTCGGCCTGGCCCTTCTTCGCTGCCCGGGCCGCGATCCGGCCCCAGATGTCGTCGGCCTCGGTCCGTGCGGCGTCGGGCGCACCGAGCACGCGGCGGCGGATCGGCGGGACCTGCTTCACCGGCTCGGCGACGCGGGTGGTGGGTTCCTCGTCCTCGGCACGGCGGGCGGCGACCTCGCGGGCTGTCCGTGGCTTGTCGGACGGTTCCGCCGGGTTCGTGATCGAGGCCCGCATGGCGGCCTCGACCGCGGTGCGCAGCGCGTCGGTGCGCTCGGACGGCGCCCCCGCCTGCCGGAAGGCCTGGTACGCCCGCGACAGTGCGGCGCGGGCCTCGTCGAAGCGGTCGTTCTCGAACAGCGACCAGCCCTCGATCTCGGCTGCGGCGCCCTCGAGTTCGGGCCACTCCTCGGTGGCGGCGGTGTCGCGGGCCATGGCGGCCTCGGTGGCGGCGCGGTCGTGCCGCCCGAGGTCGTGCAGGACGTGCGCACGACGGATCCGCGCGGCGACCTTGTCCTGGCGCTCCCCGGTGAACATCGCGAGGCGGAACACCTCTTCGGCGATGACGAGCGACTCGTCCAGACGACCGAGCAGGCGGAGGAGTTCGGCCCGTTCGGCGAGGGCGTCGGTGCTGCGGCTCTGGCCGAGGTCACGGAGCCGCTGGTGCACGGCGTCGACGTCGACCGCGGGTCGCAGGCTGATGGGCGCGAAGGTGCTGCCCGGGCTGACTCCGGCCGTCACGGGAGCCGCGTGGCGCGGTTCACGGGAACGGTCGGACAGGTCGGGCTGCTGGCGGTCGTCGGGCGGGAGGGACATCGGTTCGAGGGTAGCCGCGGTCTCCCGGGAGCGGTCGTTGCGACGCGCTCAGGTTGCGCGGGTGCGGCCGTGCGCGCGTGCCCCCGTGGACGGCGAACGGCCCGCCGTGCCGGAGTACGACGGGCCGTTCGGAGTGGTCGATCAGGAGTTGGCGGCCACCGCGGCGGCAGCGGCCACGCCGACGTAGGTGACCAGCGTCGCGATCGTGGCCACGACGGCCAGGATGATCGCGAAGATGCCCCAGCCGCGACCACGCTTGGTCACGGCGGCGATGATGCCCTGCACGAGCGCCCAGAGCCCGAGGATCGCGGCGACGCCGGCGATCACCGCACCGACACCGATCTGCGAGATGACGGCCGGGTCGTTCATGAGCTGACGCTGCAGCTCCTGCTGGTCCGGGGTCGCACCGCTGCTCGGTACGAGGTTGTTGATCGCGTCGCTGTTGGCGAGCGCCGACCCCATCACGTACCCGCCGATGACGCCGATGACGAGCGCGGCGAGTCCGAGGAAGAACGCCACGACACCGAGGGTCTTCTTCTTGGGCTTCGGCTCGTCGTGGCTCTGCCAGGCCGGGGCACCGGCGTGCGCGGGCGCGGCGGCGTACGGCTGCTGGTCGTGGTGCTGGTCGTGGCGCTGCTGGTCGTTCCAGCTCGGCGTGCTCGACGGCTGGCCGTACTGCTGCTCGCCGTTCGGCTGGCCGTACTGCTGACCCTGCCCGGAATGCTGCCCGTACTGCTGCTGGCCCTGCCCGTACTGCTCGCCGTACTGCGGGGTCGAGGTCGGCGCCGGGTCCACCCGCTCGCCGTACCGCGGGGCCTCGGCGTCGGGCTGCTGCTGCGGGGCGTCGCCCCAGCGCGGCGCCTGGCCGTCGCCCGTCCGGTCCTGGTCGTTCCGGTCGTCGTTCGTCATCAGGGTTCCCATCGCTCGGTCGCGCACCTGCGCGGTCGTTCAGACCATCCTGACAGCCGGACCCACCGAGTGTCCGAAGTCCTTCCCCGGGGGTGCCGTGCGGGCATCAGCCCCCGAACACGCTCCGGTTCGGCTCCGGCGACGCGACCGCCGTCTGGTCGGTGACGATCGGCGCCCCGGCGATGAACGCCTTGAGCTCCGCACCGTGCACGACCTTCGCCGGCATCGGGTCGGACGAGTACCGCCTCGGCATGTCCGCCACCGGCAGGTCGGTCGGCGACCCGAGCAGCACGATGTTCCCGAACCGCCGGCCCTTGAGCATGCCGGTGTCCGCGACCGCGGCGACCGACGGCAGCACCGACTGCAGCGTCGACGCCTGCCCGCGGGCGAAGGCCAACCCGGCGCCGTCGGCCACGTTCACCGCGACGATGCCCGTCGGCGACAGGAACGCGGCGACCTCGCGGTAGAACTCGACGCTCGTCACGTGGGCGGGGATCTGCGAACCACCGAAGACGTCCACCACCGCCAGGTCCACCGTGCCGCGGAGTCCGGCGGGCAGCTTGCCGAGGACCTCCCGGGCGTCGCCGTACCGCACCCGGATCGAGGCACCGCGGGGGAACGGCAGGGCCTCGCGCACGTGCTCGACCAGGTCGCGCTCGAGCTCGATCACCTGCTGCCGCGAACCCGGACGGGTCACCGCGACGTAGCGGGGCAGGGTGAGGGCGCCGGCGCCCAGGTGCAGTGCCGTGATCGGGCCGTCCGGCAGCAGGTCGATCGCGTGCCCGATCCGCTGGATGTACTCGAACGCCAGGTGGGTCGGGTCCTCGAGGTCCACGTGCGACTGCGGGGTGCCGTCCACCACCAGGGTGAAGGACCCCGGTCGGTGCCGGTCCGGCTCCACCACCGAGTACCCCGCACCGATCCGGAACCCGTCGAACGCATCAGCCATGCCGTCAATGGAACACCACCGCGATCACCACCCGCGTCCCCACCCCTGGTTGGTGTGCCCGCGGGGCACCAGGAACGAGGCTGATGTCACCGGTCGGAACACTCCGCCGGACCACCTCGAAAGGCACACCATGTCGGTCCAGCTCCTCGCGAACGTGCTCATCGGGCTCGCCCTCGTCGCCTTCTTGGCGTACCGGCAGGCGACCTGGCGGTCCCTCGACCCGGCGCGCATCTGGCGCGGACCGCTCGTCATGGCGATCGTCGGCGTGGTCGTCCTCGCACAGACCACGGCGACCGTCACCACCACCGACGTCGTGTTCCTCGGCCTCGAGGCCCTGCTCACCGTCGGCGTCGGCCTGGCAATGGGGGCCATGACCCGGTTCCGCACCGTCACGACGCCGGACGCGAAGGGCCGCACCCTGCAGTCCCGCACCGGTTCTCTCGGCGCCGCGCTCTGGATCGTCCTGATCGCCGCCCGCATCGGGCTCGACGTCCTCGGCGGCCACCTCGGAGCGCACCTGCTCACGTCGACCGGCACGATCCTGCTCGTGCTCGCCCTGAACCGTGCCGCCCGTGCCCTGGTCGTCGACCAGCGCATCCCCCGCGGCGGCGACCGGTCGGCGGCCGCCCGCCGCGGCATGATGGTCCGGTGAGCCTGCCGACCGACCCGGACCGGACCGACCCCGCCGGGGTCCGGTCCGCCTCGGTGCTCTCCTGGGGACTCAACGCCGTCGGGATCGCCGTGGTCGCCTTCTGGTTCGTGCGGAACGGCCTCCTGCTCCACCACCCCGCGTGGGTCTGGGCCGTCGGGGCCGTGGCGCTCGCCGCCTGGGCCGTCCGCGAAGGGGCACGCACGCCCCGCCTCCTCGTCGCCGCAGCCGGCGTGATGATCGCCGCCGGATCGCTCACCGTGGTGCCGACCGACTCGCTGCTGGTGGTCCCGGTGATCGTCGGGCTCGTCATCCTCGGCGCAGACCTGCGTCTGCCGGTCTGGACGGCCGCGGTCGCCGCGCTCGCCGCCGTCGTGGTGGTCGCCGTCACCGCCACGCTCGAGCAGACGTCGGTGCAGTTCGTCCTGGGCGTGAGCGGCGGGCTGCTGCTCGGCGTGCTCGTCGGCTTCAGTCGTCGGCAGGTCCGGATCACGACGGCGCAGGCTCGCGAGACCGAGCGGCAGCAGCAGCGCGCACGGCTCCTCGCCGACCGTTCGCGGGCATCCCGGGACATCCACGACGTCCTCGCCCACTCGCTCGGCGGCCTGGTCCTGCAGCTCGACGCGGTCGAGGCCCTGCTCGAGGCCGGCCGCGTCGACGAGGCAACCCGCCGAGCCGGCGAGGCCCGCGCGCTGGCCGCGGACGGCCTGGCCGAGGCGCGGCGTGCGGTGCACGCGCTCCGCGACGAACCGCAGCCCGACCAGCCCGAGCCGACCCGGGCCTCCAGTCCGTCCGCCGACCACGCGTCGGGCCTGACGGCCCTGCTCGACGCGCACCGTTCGTTCGGCGGCGAGGTCGTCGTGCAGGGTGACGCGACCCTCGCGGTCCTCGACGACGCCCTCCGTGCCGCCGTGGTCCAGGTCGTCCGGGAGGCCCTCAGCAACGCCCGCAGGCACGCTCCCGGCCGCCCCGTGTCCCTGTCGGTGATCCGGGACGGCGACGCCGTGGACGTCGTCGTGGCCAACCCGCTGCCGAGCGGCGGGCAGGGGTTGCTCGGGATGCGCGAGCGGTTCGCGGAACTCGGCAGCGAGGCCACGGTCGAGGCCGAGCGTTCCGACGACGAGTTCGTCGTCGCCATGCACCTGCCCGTCGACGTCCGGGCTCCGGTCGCCGAGGACGACCGCTCGTGACCATCCGGGTGCTCGTGGTCGACGACCAGGCCATCGTCCGCGACGGCCTGGTGACGGTGCTGTCGCTCGTGCCCGACCTGCAGGTCGTCGGGCAGGCTGCCGACGGTGCCGAGGCGATCGCCGCCGTCGACCGGCACGTGCCCGACGTCGTCCTGATGGACCTGCGGATGCCGGGTGTCGACGGGCCGACCGCCACCGCGCGGATCGTCGCCGAGCACCCCGGGGTCGCGGTCCTGGTGCTGACGACCTACGCCGACGACGACTCCATCACCACCGCGCTGCGAGCGGGGGCCCGCGGCTACCTGACGAAGGACGCCGGGCGCGCGGAGATCGCGACCGCGGTGCGTGCGGTGGCCGCCGGGCAGTCGACCTTCGACGCGACCGTGGGGGCGCGGCTGGTGGCGCGCCTCGCCGGTGGTGCTGGTGCACGTGCAGGTGACGGTGTCGCTGCTGGTTCCGCTGCGCCTGCGTCACCCGATCCCGGTCCGTCGCTCGGTGCGCGGTTCCCGGAGCTCACCCCGCGCGAGGTGGACGTCCTCGAGCGGATCGCGGACGGCCGGACGAACCCGCAGATCGCCGCCGAGCTGTTCCTGACGGTACCCACCGTGAAGTCGTACGTGAACCAGGTGTTCGCGAAGCTCGGGGTCCGGACCCGCGCCGAGGCCGTCGCCCGCGTCCTGCGCTGACCGTCCGCAGCACCCCGTCGTCCCCGGGCCACTGCGGCCACCACGGCCACGTGAATGCGTACACATGGACCACCAGCGGACGCCAAGACTCGTTGCGTACCGTTGACGCCTGTCGTCACGACGCCAGAGCGTCGATGCGTGTGTGCCCCACACACCACGCGTCCGCCCGGACACCGTGACCACGACGTGCCCGTGAGCGCCCCCACCGCTCGAGCGTGCGCGCCGTCGGCGTGCTGCTGCGCGCCACCCCTCCGGCCACCCGCGCGCGCTGGCCGTCGAACGCACCGCACCCGATGACGAGTGCACCACTGCTGATCCGCCGCAGGAGACCTCCGTCATGACCGCCGACACCATGAGCGTGCCCACCGCACGCCTCGCCGACCCGGACACCCGCCGGTCCGGGACCCGGCCCACCCGGGTGATCCGGGCCTCCCGGCCGTCCCGTGCCGCCCATCCGTCCAGCGCCGCCCTGCCGTTCCGCGCCTCTCTGCCGTTCCACGCCGACCGCGAGACGGCACCGACCTGGATGCGGGTCGTCGGCACGGCGCTGCTCCTCGGCGGTGCCGGGCTGTCCGCCGCCGTGCTCGGCTGGCCCGGAGACGCGCCGGAGGTCGCCCTGCTGGTGCCGGCCCTGCTCGCCGTCATCCTCGGGGCGCTGCTCCTGCTCGCCCGGGCCGGGTTCACCGTCACCGAGCGGCACGTGACCCTGCACTTCCGTCCGCTCCCGCCGCGGCGCATCCCGCGCCGGCGGATCACCGACGTCCGCCTGGTCGAGGCGGACGCTGCCACCTACGGCGGTGTCGGCCTGCGGATCCGTCGTGGCGAGCGTGCGCTCATCCTCACGCCGGGGCTCGGGATCGAGCTCACGGACGACCGGGGCCGGGTGACGTTCGTCCGCACACGTCGCCCGGAGGACGCGTTCCGTGCGCTGGCGGGACTGCCGGGAGGCGCGGATCGCGTCGAGCGCGAGCGCCTGGGCTGAGCAGGGACCCGGCTGAGCAGGGACCCGGCTGAGCAGGGGAATGGAAGCGGCGTGTGGCGGCTTATACACGCCACTGCCGAATCCGGTCAAGCCGGGACTGGACAGCGCGCCACGGAGCGAACTATGATGACAGTTCGCGCTCCCTGGCATCCGTGTCGTCATATTGCGGTCGACGCAGAGTTCTGAGACAGAAACTCATCTCGCCCTGGTGCAGCCGGACCCGTATATGGCGGCGGGTACCGCTCACGGAGATCATCCCACACGTGCACCGACGTTCCGCGTCAAGGCACGCGTCGGCGTGGTCGCAGGGCTTGCATCTCAGGGTTCGCCGAGCGATCAATCCACTCACCTACACACTGCTCGTCAGTGTCGGCCCGACGGGGCCTACCGGAGGTCACACCCTTGGCTGCTGCGCCCAACGCATCCACCAACCCCAAGAACGGTCGCAACCACTCGCGACTCTCGTTCGCCAAGATCACGGACACCCTCACGGTTCCTGATCTGCTCGCACTCCAGACGGAGAGCTTCGACTGGCTCGTCGGCAACGACGTCTGGAAGGCCCGCCTCGCCGAAGGGCAGGAGCAGGGTCGTACCGACCTCGCGCTGCACTCGGGGCTCGAGGAGATCTTCGAGGAGATCTCCCCGATCGAGGACCTCGGCGAGACCATGCAGCTCTCGTTCACCGCGCCGGAGCTCGAAGACCCGAAGTACTCGATCGACGACTGCAAGGAGCGCGGCAAGACCTACGCCGCTCCGCTGTACGTCAACGCCGAGTTCATGAACCACATGACGGGTGAGATCAAGACGCAGACGGTCTTCATGGGCGACTTCCCGCTCATGACCGAACGCGGCACGTTCATCATCAACGGCACCGAGCGCGTCGTCGTGTCGCAGCTCGTCCGTTCGCCTGGCGTGTACTTCGAGCGCCAGCAGGAGAAGACCTCCGACAAGGACATCTACTCGGCGCGGATCATCCCGTCGCGTGGTGCCTGGCTCGAGTTCGAGATCGACAAGCGCGACCAGGTGGGCGTGCGCATCGACCGCAAGCGCAAGCAGTCCGTGACCGTCTTCCTCAAGGCCCTCGGCCTGACGAGCGAAGAGATCATGGACGAGTTCCAGGGCTTCGCGTCGATCGAGTCGACCCTCGAGAAGGACGCCGTCCTCACGAAGGAAGAGGCGCTCAAGGACATCTACCGCAAGCTCCGTCCGGGCGAGCAGGTCGCTGCCGAGGCCGCGCGTGCGCTCCTCGACAACTTCTACTTCAACCCGAAGCGCTACGACCTGGCGAAGGTCGGCCGCTACAAGGTCAACCGCAAGCTCGGCATGGACGCCCCGCTGTCCGACTCGGTGCTCACCGTCAAGGACATCGTCGCGACGATCAAGTACCTGGTGTCGCTGCACGCTGAGCGCACCACGATCGACGGCGTCCGTGACGGCGAGCCGGTGCAGCTGCGCCTCGACGTGGACGACATCGACCACTTCGGCAACCGTCGCATCCGCGCCGTCGGCGAGCTCATCCAGAACCAGGTCCGCACGGGTCTGTCCCGCATGGAGCGCGTCGTCCGCGAGCGCATGACCACGCAGGACATCGAGGCGATCACGCCCCAGACGCTCATCAACGTGCGTCCGGTCGTCGCCGCGATCAAGGAGTTCTTCGGAACGTCCCAGCTGTCGCAGTTCATGGACCAGAACAACCCGCTCGCGGGCCTGACGCACAAGCGTCGTCTCTCGGCCCTCGGCCCGGGTGGTCTGTCCCGTGAGCGTGCCGGCGTCGAGGTCCGTGACGTCCACCCGTCGCACTACGGCCGCATGTGCCCGATCGAGACCCCGGAAGGCCCGAACATCGGCCTGATCGGTTCGCTCGCGTCCTTCGGTCGGATCAACTCCTTCGGCTTCATCGAGACCCCGTACCGTCGCGTCGTCAACGGCGAGGTCACGAAGACCATCGACTACCTCACCGCTTCGGAAGAGGACGAGTTCGTCGTCGCGCAGGCCAACGCCCCGCTGACGAACGACTTCCACTTCGCCGACGACAAGGTGCTCGTCCGCAAGAAGGGTGGCGAGGTCGAACTCGTCGCCAAGGACGAGGTCGACTACATGGACGTCTCCCCGCGCCAGATGGTGTCGGTCGCGACGTCGCTCATCCCGTTCCTCGAGCACGACGACGCGAACCGCGCCCTGATGGGTGCGAACATGCAGCGTCAGGCCGTCCCGCTGCTCCGCTCCGAGTCGCCGCTCGTCGGCACCGGTATGGAGGGCTACACGGCCATCGACGCCGGCGACGTCGTCACCGCCGACAAGGCCGGTGTCGTCTCCGAGGTCTCGGCCGACGCCGTCACCCTGCAGCTCGACGAGGGCGGCACGCAGACCTACTACCTGCGCAAGTTCGACCGCTCCAACCAGGGCACGAGCTACAACCACCGCGTCATCGTCTCCGCAGGCGAGCGCGTGGAGCAGGGTGAGGTCATCGCCGACGGTCCCGCGACGGAGAACGGCGAGCTCGCGCTCGGCAAGAACCTCCTCGTCGCGTTCATGCCGTGGGAGGGCTACAACTACGAGGACGCGATGATCCTGTCGCAGAACCTCATCAAGGACGACACGCTCTCCTCGATCCACATCGAGGAGTACGAGGTCGACGCCCGCGACACCAAGCTCGGCAAGGAGGAGATCACCCGTGACCTCCCCAACGTCAGCCCGGACCTGCTGGCCGACCTCGACGAGCGCGGCATCATCCGCATCGGTGCCGAGGTCCGCCCCGGCGACATCCTCGTCGGCAAGGTCACGCCGAAGGGCGAGACCGAGCTGAGCGCCGAGGAGCGTCTGCTCCGTGCCATCTTCAACGAGAAGTCGCGCGAAGTCCGCGACACCTCGCTCAAGGTGCCCCACGGTGAAGAGGGCACGATCATCGGCGTCAAGGTGTTCGACTCGCAGGACGGTGACGACGAACTCGGCTCTGGTGTCAACCAGCGCGTGGTCGTCTACATCGCCCAGAAGCGCAAGATCACCGCGGGTGACAAGCTCGCCGGTCGTCACGGCAACAAGGGCGTCATCTCGACCATCCTCCCGGTCGAGGACATGCCGTTCCTCGCCGACGGCACCCCCGTCGACATCGTCCTCAACCCGCTCGGCGTCCCCGGCCGCATGAACTTCGGCCAGGTGCTCGAGATCCACCTCGGGTGGCTCGCCAAGCAGGGCTGGAACGTCGAGGGCATCCAGGAATGGGCCGAGAACCTGCCGGAGGCAGCGCACAGCGCCGAGCCCGGCACCAAGGTCGCCACCCCGGTGTTCGACGGTGCGTACGAGCGCGAGATCGAGGGCCTCCTCGACTCGACCCTCCCGAACCGCGACGGCGAGCGCCTGATCGGCTCGTCGGGCAAGGCGCAGCTCTTCGACGGCCGCTCCGGCGAGCCGTTCCCGGAGCCCGTCTCGGTCGGCTACATGTACATCCTCAAGCTGCACCACCTGGTCGACGACAAGATCCACGCGCGTTCGACCGGTCCGTACTCGATGATCACGCAGCAGCCGCTGGGTGGTAAGGCGCAGTTCGGTGGACAGCGATTCGGTGAGATGGAGGTGTGGGCGCTCGAAGCGTACGGCGCCGCCTACGCCCTCCAGGAGCTCCTGACGATCAAGTCCGACGACATCCTCGGCCGCGTGAAGGTCTACGAGGCGATCGTCAAGGGCGAGAACATCCAGGAACCCGGCATCCCCGAGTCCTTCAAGGTCCTCATGAAGGAGATGCAGTCGCTCTGCCTGAACGTCGAGGTCCTCTCGGCCGACGGCCAGGCGGTCAGCCTGCGCGACAACGATGACGAGGTCTTCCGCGCTGCGGAGGAGCTGGGCATCAACATCTCCTCGCGGTTCGAGTCGTCCTCTGTCGACGACATCTGATCCCGCCCGTACATCGAAGCCTGAATCAGCAAGAGAGAAGAACATTGCTCGAAGCAACTTCCTTTGACGCCATTCGGATCGGCCTCGCAACCGCCGAGGACATCCGTCAGTGGTCGTACGGCGAGGTCAAGAAGCCGGAGACCATCAACTACCGCACCCTGAAGCCCGAGAAGGACGGTCTGTTCGGCGAGCAGATCTTCGGTCCTTCCCGCGACTGGGAGTGCGCCTGCGGCAAGTACAAGCGTGTCCGGTTCAAGGGCATCGTCTGCGAGCGCTGCGGCGTCGAGGTCACCAAGTCCTCGGTCCGTCGTGAGCGCATGGGCCACATCGAGCTCGCTGCCCCCGTCACGCACATCTGGTACTTCAAGGGCGTCCCGTCGCGCCTCGGGTACCTCCTCGACATGGCGCCGAAGGACCTCGAGAAGGTCATCTACTTCGCGGCGTACATGATCATCGACATCGATGAAGAGGGCCGTCACGCGGACATGCCGGGTCTCGAGAACGAGATGCGTCTCGAGATCAAGACCCTCGAGGGCCAGCGCGACTCGATCATCGCCGACCGCCTCAAGAAGCTCGAGGACGACCTCGCAGCCCTTGAGGAAGAGGGTGCGAAGGCCGACGTCAAGCGCCGCACCAAGGACACCGCCGAGAAGGAGATGTCCCAGGTCCGCAAGTCGTTCGACGAGGACATCACCCGTCTCGAGCGTGTGTGGGAGGACTTCCGCAACCTCAAGGTGGGCGACCTCAAGCCCGAGGACGCCGTCTTCCACGAGCTCCAGGACCGGTTCGGGATCTACTTCGACGCCTACATGGGCGCCGAGGCGATCAAGCTCCGGCTCGAGGCGTTCGACCTGGCCGCCGAGGCCGAGGCGCTGCGTCTGCAGATCGCCGAGGGCAAGGGCCAGAAGAAGATCCGCGCGATTAAGCGTCTGCGCGTCGTCAGCTCCTTCCTCGCCACCGGCAACTCGCCGGCCGCGATGGTGCTCGGCGTCGTGCCGGTCATCCCGCCGGAGCTGCGCCCGATGGTGCAGCTCGACGGTGGCCGTTTCGCCACGTCGGACCTCAACGACCTCTACCGTCGTGTGATCAACCGCAACAACCGTCTCCGCCGCCTGCTCGACCTCGGTGCCCCCGAGATCATCGTGAACAACGAGAAGCGCATGCTGCAGGAAGCCGTTGACGCGCTGTTCGACAACGGTCGTCGTGGACGTCCGGTCACGGGTACCGGCAACCGTGCCCTGAAGTCCCTGAGCGACATGCTCAAGGGCAAGCAGGGTCGTTTCCGCCAGAACCTGCTCGGCAAGCGCGTCGACTACTCGGGCCGTTCGGTCATCATCGTCGGCCCGCAGCTGAAGCTGCACCAGTGCGGTCTGCCCAAGCAGATGGCGCTCGAGCTCTTCAAGCCGTTCGTGATCAAGCGCCTGATCGACCTGTCGCACGCGCAGAACATCAAGTCGGCCAAGCGCATGGTCGAGCGTTCGCGTCCGCAGGTGTGGGACGTGCTCGAGGAGATCATCCGCGAGCGCCCCGTGCTGCTGAACCGTGCGCCGACGCTGCACCGTCTGGGCATCCAGGCGTTCGAGCCGCAGCTCGTCGAGGGCAAGGCCATCCAGCTCCACCCGCTCGTGTGTGCTGCGTTCAACGCGGACTTCGATGGTGACCAGATGGCCGTGCACCTGCCGCTGTCGGTCGAGGCCCAGGCCGAGGCCCGCATCCTGATGCTCGCCTCGAACAACATCCTGAAGCCGTCCGACGGCCGTCCGGTGACCCTGCCCGCACAGGACATGATCATCGGTCTGCACCACCTGACGACCGTCCGCGAGGGCGCCGTCGGTGAAGGCCGTGCGTTCTCCTCGGTCGCCGAGGCGATCCTGGCCAACGACCAGCACACGCTGCACCTCAACGCGATGGCGAAGATCCGCATGACGGGTGTCCACTTCGCCGAGGGTGAAGCTCCCGAGGGCTACGAGCAGGGCGACACCGTGCTGCTCGAGACGACCCTGGGCCGTGCGCTCTTCAACGAGACCCTGCCGGCGAACTACCCGTTCGTCCAGAAGGTCACCGACAAGGGTGTGCTGTCCGCGATCGTCAACGACCTCGCCGAGCGCTACTCCAAGACCGAGACGGCCGCTGCGCTGGACCGGATCAAGGACGCCGGCTTCTACTGGGGCACCCGCTCCGGTGTGACCGTCGCCCTGTCGGACGTCGTGACGCCTCCTCGCAAGAAGGAGATCATCGCGGGCTACGAGATCCAGGCCGCCAAGGTGCAGGGCGAGTTCGACAAGGGTCTGATCACCGACTCCGAGCGTCGCGCCGACCTGATCAAGATCTGGACCGAGGCCACGAACGAGATCGCGCAGGAGATGCGCGACAACTTCCCGGTCGACAACACCATCAACCGCATGGTGTCGTCCGGTGCTCGTGGTAACTGGCTCCAGGTCCGCAACATCGCCGGTATGCGTGGTCTGGTGAACAACCCGAAGGGTGAGATCATCGCCCGCCCGATCATCAACTCGTACCGCGAGGGCCTGACCGTGGCGGAGTACTTCATCGCCACCCACGGTGCTCGCAAGGGTCTTGCCGACACCGCGCTCCGTACCGCGGACTCCGGGTACCTCACCCGTCGTCTCGTGGACGTCTCGCAGGACGTCATCATCCGCGAGGACGACTGCGGCACGACCCGTGGCCTCGAGCTGCCGATCGCGACCGTGGACGCCGACGGCAAGCTCGTCCGCGACCCGCGCGTCGAGAACACCGTGTACTCCCGCACCCTGGCCACCGAGGCCGTGGACGCACAGGGCACGGTCGTGGCAGAGGCTCGCGAGGACGTCGGTGACGTGCTCCTCGAGAAGCTGCTGGCAGCCGGTGTCGAGAGCATCAAGGTGCGCTCGGTCCTGACCTGCGAGTCGGCCGTCGGTGTCTGCGCGAAGTGCTACGGCCGTTCGCTCGCCACCGGCAACCTGGTCGACATCGGTGAGGCAGTCGGCATCATCGCCGCGCAGTCCATCGGTGAGCCCGGTACCCAGCTGACGATGCGTACCTTCCACACGGGTGGTTCGGCCTCGGCCGACGACATCACCCAGGGTCTGCCGCGTGTCACGGAGCTCTTCGAGGCGCGTACCCCCAAGGGCGCGTCCCCGATCGCCGAGGCCCCCGGCCGCGTCGTGGTCGAGGACACGGACAAGGGTCGTCGGATCATCCTCACGCCGGACAACGGCGACGAGCCGTTCATCTACCCGGTGCTCAAGCGTGCGACGCTCCTCATCGAGGACAACCAGCACGTCGAGCTCGGCGAGCAGTTCATCGCCGGCACCGTCGACCCGAAGGAAGTCCTCCGGGTCAAGGGTGTCCGAGAGGTCCAGAAGCACCTGGTCAACGGTGTGCAGGACGTCTACGGCTCGCAGGGTGTGCCGATCCACGACAAGCACATCGAGGTCATCGTCCGCCAGATGCTCCGCAAGGTCACCGTCGTCGACCACGGCGACACCGACCTGCTGCCGGGTGAGCTCGTCGACCGGTCGCGCTACAACGCGCTGAACCGTGCGGCGCTGCAGGAGGGTCGCAAGACCGCCTCGGCTCGCCAGGAGGTCATGGGCATCACGAAGGCGTCCCTCGCGACCGAGTCGTGGCTGTCCGCCGCTTCCTTCCAGGAGACCACCCGCGTGCTCACGCAGGCGGCCATGGAGGGCAAGCAGGACCACCTCGTCGGCCTCAAGGAGAACGTCATCATCGGTAAGCTCATCCCCGCCGGGACGGGCCTCAGCCGGTACCGTGACGTGGACGTGAACGCGACCGAAGAGGCGAAGGCGGAGCGGTACCCCAACCGCATCTTCGCTGACGACTCGTCGTTCTCGGACGCCGACCTGAGCTTCGTCGACTTCGACAGCTTCTCGTCGGACGACTTCACGCCGGGCACGTACAACTGAGCCTGATGTGATCCCACGAAGGCCCCGTCTCCGCAAGGAGGCGGGGCCTTCGTCGTGTCGTCACCACGTGACGGCCTGGAGGCACGGTGCGGGGCCGCCACGGGCGTCCCGTCCGCCGTGGGGTCGCGGCTAGAGCGCGCGGCCGGCGCCGTTGTCGCGGCCGGAACCGCGTCCGGTCTCGTCGACCAGCGAGAACAGGCTCAGCACGTTGCCGTCGGGGTCGCGGACGTCGAACCAGTCGACCGCCCCGTCGACGCACTCGACGGGGCCGATGTCGATGCCGAGCGCGCCGATGCGTGCGTGCTGCGCGGCGACGTCGTCGACGCCGAAGCGGACGCTGACCGGGTTCTCCTCGGCCTGCTCGTCGACGTAGAGCTGGATCCAGATGCCGCCGACCTCGTACTCGGCGACGCCGTCCTCGGGCTCGAGGTCCGGCTCGGTGCGCTCGAAGACCGCGCCGTACCAGAGGCAGGACGCCTCGATGTCGCTGACGGGCAACCCCACGGTCACGCTCGTGATGTCCATGTCTCATCATGTGCCCGGGTGGGGGCGCGCGTCGAGAGGGATTCCGCGGCGCCGCGCTGTCCGGCCCCTGTCGGACGGCGGCCTCGTTCCTCCACACCCCCGTGCGACGCCGACGTTCTCCACGGACTGCTCGCCATGGCTCCGGGAGCCGTGCGGGGTCCGGGAGGCTGGCGGACATGCACCCTCCGAGGACCACCGCGAACCGGCCGAAGCGTCCCCCGGACCGGGGCCGAACCGGTCGTGGACCCCAGTTCTGGGTGCAGCCGGACCCCCTCCGCCCCCTCTTTCTGGGACTGCGGTCGGCGAGGGCCCCAGAAGTAGCGTGGTCGGGCGCCACATCCCTGGTGGCGCATCACCCGACGACGTCTCGCCGTGCGCGAGTCCAAGGAGGCACGGGACTCATGGCGACCCTGTCCGAGATCCTCATCCTGAACGGCGCCCTGCCCATCGAGCACCTCGATGCGATGACGGGTGACGAGGACCTCGACGAGCGCGCCATCCGCGGCCTGGTCGACCAGGGCGTCGTGAGCGAGGCCCAGTTCATCACCGCCCGGGCCGCGTCGAACAACTCACGCACCGTCCCGCTGAGCGACTACCCCGTCGACGGCACCGCGGTGTCGATCCTGCCGGCGGCCCTGTGCCGGCGCCACGGTGTGCTCGGCGTCGGGTTCGAGGGCGACCTGCTCATCCTCGCGATGGTGAACCCCACGAACGTGCTCGCCATCGACGACGCCCGGACGGCATCCGGTCGCGCGATCAAGCCGCTGCAGGTCGAGGAGCGTGACCTCGTCGCTGCGCTCGACCGGTACCTGCGCGCCGACGACGAGCTCAACGACCTGACGTCGTCGCTCGAAGAAGAAGCGTCGACCACCTCGAAGGCGCAGATCGACATCGCCGACGGCGCCCTCGACGACGTCCCGATCGTCCGGTTCGTGAACCTGCTCGTGTCGCAGGCCATCCAGGACCACGCGTCCGACATCCACATCGAGCCCGGCGAGCACGAGGTCCGGATCCGGTACCGCATCGACGGCGTGCTGCACGAGATGGCGCCGGCGCCGAAGAACATCCAGAACGGCGTGATCAGCCGCCTGAAGATCATGAGCGACATCGACATCGCCGAGCGTCGCAAGCCGCAGGACGGCCGCATGTCCGTGCGGCACGGCGGCCGGCAGATCGACCTCCGCGTCGCGACGCTGCCCACCGTGTGGGGCGAGAAGGTCGTCATGCGGATCCTCGACAACACGAACACCTCGCTGACCCTCAAGGACCTCAACCTCCTCGAGCAGAACTTCCAGGCGTACCAGCGGTCCTACTCGAAGCCGTACGGCATGATCCTGGTGACCGGTCCCACCGGTTCGGGCAAGTCGACGACGCTGTACACGACCCTCAACGCCGTGGCGAAGCCCGAGATCAACGTCATCACGGTGGAGGACCCGGTCGAGTACCGGATGGCCGGCATCAACCAGGTGCAGGTCAACCCGAAGGCCGGCCTGACGTTCGCCTCCGCGCTCCGCTCGATCCTCCGGTCCGACCCCGACGTCGTGCTCCTCGGTGAGATCCGCGACCACGAGACCGCCCAGATCGCGATCGAGGCGTCGCTGACCGGGCACCTCGTGCTCTCGACCCTGCACACCAACGACGCCCCGTCGGCCGTGACCCGCCTGACCGAGATGGACATCGAGCCGTTCCTGGTCGGGTCCGCCCTCGACTCCGTCGTCGCCCAGCGACTCGCACGCCGGCTGTGCGACCGGTGCAAGGCGCCCGCCGTGTACGAGATCGAGCAGCTCCGGGCGCTCGGGTTCCTGGCCCCCGGCGACGAGATGCCGGCGTTCTTCGCCCCGGTCGGCTGCGCCGTCTGCTCGAACACCGGCTACCGCGGCCGCATCGCGCTGCACGAGGTCATGACCGTGACCGAGGAGATCGAGCGGCTCGCCGTCGGTCGTGCCTCGAGCGCCGAGATCAGCCGCGTCGCCCAGCAGCAGGGCATGCTCACGCTCCGCCAGGACGGCTTCGAGAAGGTCAAGCTCGGCATGACGAGCGTCGACGAGATCCTGCGCGTCGTCGCGTGACCGGGGAACAGGACGAGCAGATGACCGACTCCGTGTACGACATCACCATGCCCGGCGACGAGCCCGTCGCCGGATGGCACCCCGGCACCCCGGGCGCCGAGGTCGGCTCGCGCCGTGCCGCGCGTCTGGCCGCGGCCGCCGCTGCCCCGCCCGAGCAGGTCTACGACCTGACGGACGACTCGGCGGTGTGGCCCGCGCCCACCGGCACGGCCGTGGCGAGCCCGGTTGCCGGGCCCGTGGGTGGTCCGGTCGCTGCGCCCGTTGCGCAGTCCGCCACCGCTCCGGCGACGCCGCCCGCCGCGGTGCCGTCCTCGACCGCCACCTACGGGTACGCCGAGCCCGCGACCCAGCAGCTGCCGGCCATCGCCTACAGCGGCGCGCACCACGCCGCACCGCCGGCACCTGCTCCGGCACCCGCCGCGGCCTCGGCCGGTGACATCGACTTCGCCCGGCACGCACGCGAGGTCGCGGACCCCGACCTCATCACCGCACTCGCACAGGTCGTCTACCAGGGGGCCTCAGACCTGCACGTCACGGCCGACGCCCCGCCCACCGTCCGCGTCGACGGCTCGCTCCGGCCGGCCGTACCCGGAGGCGCGTGGTCCCGTGGCAAGGTCATCGCGGCACTCAAGACGCTGCTGTCCGTCGAACAGGCCGGGCAGTTCGACCACGACCAGGAGCTCGACTTCGCGTACTCGCTGTCGCCCGAGTACCGCTTCCGCGTGAACTACTACCAGCAGCGCGGCAACTGGGGCGCGGCGTTCCGCATCATCCCCACCAGGATCAAGACGCTCAAGCAGCTCGGCATCCCCGCGCACGTCGGCGACTTCGCCGGCCTGCCCCGTGGACTGGTCCTCGTCACCGGTCCGACCGGTTCGGGCAAGTCGACCACCCTCGCCGCGCTCATCGACCTGGTCAACGAGAGCCGTGCCGACCACATCGTCACGGTCGAGGACCCGATCGAGTTCATGCACGACCACAAGCGGTCGATCATCAACCAGCGCGAGGTCGGCGCCGACACCCACTCCTTCGCCTCGGCGCTCAAGCACGTGCTGCGGCAGGACCCCGACGTCATCCTGATCGGTGAGCTCCGCGACCTCGAGACCATCTCCGTCGCGCTCACCGCCGCCGAGACCGGCCACCTGGTGTTCGCCACCCTGCACACGCAGAGCGCACCGGGCACGATCGACCGCGTCATCGACGTCTTCCCGCCGCACCAGCAGGGGCAGATCCGCACCCAGCTCGCGGCCACCCTGCAGGGCGTCGTCTGCCAGACCCTCGTGCCGAAGGCCAACGGCGTCGGCCGCGTCGTCGCCACCGAGATCATGACGATCACCCCGGCCATCGGCAACCTCATCCGCGAGGGCAAGACCTACCAGATCACCTCCGCCATGCAGGCCGGCCGTGACCTCGGCATGCACACCATGGACCAGGACCTCGCCGAACTGGTCAACGTCGGCACCATCTCGCGCAAGGCCGCGATGGAGAAGGTGCACGACGAAGAGGGCTTCGACCGGCTCGTCCAGCGCGTCGAGTCCCCGTCCGACTCCTCGGCCGCCGCGATCGCCGCCAGCGGCATCGACTTCGGCGACAAGTTCTCCGGAGGCTACTGATGTCACTCGCGTTCGACTACCGCGGGCGTGACGGCGCCGGCAAGCTCGTCAAGGGTCGCCTCGACGCCGCGTCCGAGGGAGCCGTCGTCCAGCGCCTCCGGGGAATGGGCGTCTCACCGATCGCCATCACCGAGGCCAAGGCCGGCACCGGGCTCCAGACCGAGATCAAGATCCCCGGGTTCGAGAAGGGCGTCGGCCTCAAGGACCTCGCGATCATGTCGCGGCAGGCCTCGACGATGCTCACCTCGGGGCTCTCGCTCCTGCGGACCCTGACGATCCTGTCCGACCAGACCGAGAACAAGAAGCTCAAGGACATCCTCGGCAAGGTCCGCGACGACGTCGAGCGCGGCGTCTCGTTCTCCGATGCCGTCGCGAAGTACCCGGTCGACTTCCCGCCGATCATGATCAACATGATCCGTGCGGGGGAGACCGGCGGGTTCCTCGACCAGGCCATGGACTCCATCGCGACGAACTTCGAGAAGGAGCACAAGCTCCGCTCGACGATCAAGTCGGCGATGACCTACCCGGTGGTCGTGCTCGTGATGTCGCTGGTGGCGGTCGCCATCATGCTCATCTTCATCGTCCCGATCTTCCAGGACATGTTCTCGTCGCTCGGCGGCACGCTCCCGCTGCCGACGCAGATCCTCGTGACGCTGTCACACGCCATGCGGTACGTCGCGATCCCGCTCGCGATCGTCGTCGTGCTGGCGTGGCTGTGGTGGCGAGCGAACAAGAACACCGAACGCGTCCGAGCGTTCATCGATCCGATCACCCTGAAACTGCCGGTCTTCGGCCCGCTGCAGAAGAAGATCGTCATTGCTCGGTTCGCTCGCAACTTCTCGAACATGATCGGCGCCGGTGTTCCCATTCTGCAGGCATTGCGGATCGTCGGGGAAGTGTCGAACAATTTCGTCGTGAAGCGCGCGCTCGACAATGTCGCAGAGGCGGTGCGGAAAGGTGAATCAATCGCGGTGCCGCTCGCCGCACAATCGGTTTTCCCGGCAATGGTGACGCAGATGGTCGCGGTCGGTGAAGACGCCGGATCCCTCGAGATCATGCTCGAGAAGATCGCGGTGTTCTACGACGCCGAGGTCGAGGCGACCACCGACGCGCTGACTTCGCTGATCGAGCCGCTGCTCATCGCGTTCCTGGGGGTGGTGGTGGGCGGGATGATCATCGCGCTCTACATGCCGATCTTCCAGATCACCAACGTCGTGCAGAACGCTTCCTAGCCATTCCACCCCCATGCGGGGGCATTGTCGATATCGACCCTCCCCCGCACTGGGGGTGTTTTGTGCCCAGCATGGCCCCCGTTCTCGGGATTGGCCGCTCGATGTGTCCCCAATACGCTGATCTGCGGCGGCCGAGCAAGCCCCGAAATCATTTCCCCGACATTCCCCGCAGAATGGAAACAACCATGTACTTCGCTCTCATGGGCAAGCTCGACGCTCGCCGCAAGGGTCTCCTGAAGGACGGCGAGAAGGGCTTCACGCTCATCGAGCTCCTCGTCGTCGTCATCATCATCGGCATCCTCGCCGCGATCGCCATCCCGGTGTACATCGGCGTGCAGAACAACGCGAAGGACTCGGCAGTCAAGTCCGACGTCACCAACGCGAAGACCGCCGTGGTGAGCATCGCGACGTCCGGCACCGGCGCCTTCCCGGACACTGCCGACCTCACCACCACGGACTACAAGAACGCCGGGGCGACCAAGAGCTCGAACACCACCGCGATCACGTACAAGAAGACCACCGACGGTTTCTGCATCCAGGGCACGAGCTCGACCAACAAGACCTTCGTCGCCAACGAGACCGACGGCGTGAAGGCCGGTACCTGCTGACACTCGCTGTGAACCGTGTGGGCGCCGCCTCGTCGAGGCCGGCGCCCACACGAGCATCGGAACGACCACTCCATCCAGAAGGGACGCCATGATCTCGCGCATCGCCGAGCGACTGCGTTCCGCACGGGACAACGAGGACGGCTTCACCATCATCGAGGTGATGGTCGCGATGACGATCTTCGCCCTGATCGCCGCCGGGATCGCCGCCGGTATCGCCGCTTCTCTCGTGCTCTCGAAGGACACCCGTGCTCGAGAGGTCGCCTCGACGATCGCGATGGAGGACATCGACGACCTCCGGGACACCCCGAGCATCTTCAACGTGAAGAGCGGGACAGACCAGAAGAAGGTCGGTGACCAGGTCTTCGACCTGACCCGCAAGGTCTCGTGGACCCGGTCGTCCGGCGCGGCCACCGCCTGCGGCACGGGCGTCGGCAGCCTGTCGTACAAGGCCGTGACGGTCACGGTGCGGTGGAAGACCAGCGCTGCAGCGTCCGGGACCCAGCAGGTCGAGATGTCGAGCGCCATCGCTCCACTCACGAACATCAACTCGGACACAACGGGCTCGATCCTCGTCGGCGTGACGAACGCGAACGGGATCGGCGTCTCCGGGATCGTGCCGACCGTGAGCGGTGGCCCCGCCGGGGTCACGTTCCCGGCGACGGACGCGGAGGGCTGCACCTACGTGGCCGGCGTCGCGCCGGGGACCTACAAGGTGTCGGTCGCCCGCACCGGGTACATCGACTCGACCCAACAGCCGAGTCCGTCGTCGCAGTCGGTGACGGTGTCGGTCGGGAGCTCCGGTGCCGCTGCCTTCACCTTCGACAAGGTGACGACCTACTCGTTCAAGTACGTGACCTCGCCGGCCTCGTCCGCGATCCTGCCGACGAACCTGCCCTTGTCGATCACCAACGGGACGTCGGGCACGACCGTGTTGAACCCCGCCCCGACGAGCGCGGCCCTGTTCCCGTTCCCCTCGGGGTACCAGGCGGTGGCCGGTCTGTACTCCGCAGACGTGTCGTCCGACGCCGCAGCGACCTGCCTGGGCCCGGAACCAGGTGCCTGGACGACCGCCAACAAGGCCGGCAAGAAGGGGACGGCGACGGAGTTCAAGGACGCGACCGGGCCGATCCCGATCAGCATGGGCGCGATCACGCTCGCCAAGCCGGACAAGGCGCTCTTCATCACCGCGAAGACCACGACAGCCGTGAACGGCGATCCCGGCTGCGCGAAGGGGATGACCCTGAGCTTCCCGAAGCCGACGTCCGACAGCATGACGATCGCCCTGCCGTGGGGAACCTGGAAGCTGTTCGCGGGGGGCACCGCGGGCGCGGCGACGACGCCGCTCGCGCTCACCGCCACCAACACCGCGATGGTCAGCAACGGCGCCGTCACCGATGGCGTCGTCCTCGTGGACCCGAGGCCGGCCAGCTGATGCGCGCGCTCATCCGTCGTCTGCGTGGCGATCAACGCGGGATCACGCTCGTGGAGCTCCTCGTCGCCATGCTCGTGACGTCGCTGCTGCTCACCCTGGTCGGGAGCTTCTTCGTGTCCATCTCGAAGGCGCAGCGCACGGTGTCCTCGGTCAACGACAGCACCCGACAGGGCACCACGTCGATGACGCAGCTCAGCCGGTACCTGCGTGAGGCCTCGCGGTGGCAGGTGAGCAAGACGGTCAGTGCGCCCGCGTTCGTGAGCGCCACTGGCCGGAGCGTGCAGTTCTACTCGGGCGTCGACCTGTCGAGCGCACGGGCCGGGCTCACCAAGGTGACGGTCGACGTCGTGTCGAACCGACTGCGCATGCAGCTGCAGCGGGGCGACTGCCCGGCCAGCGGGTACTGCACGTTCACCGGCGCCACCCGGACGCTGTGGCTCGCCGACGTGGTCCGGGCAGGCACGCTCTTCTCGTACGTCAACGCGGACGACGGTCCCGTGTCCGCGCCGGCGAATGCCACCTACGACACGATCCGGTCCGTCCGCGTGGCGCTGACCGTGGGGTCGACGGGCGGCGTCACCGTCAACGACAGCACGTTCCAGGCCACCATCAACCTGCGCAACCTCGACTACGGCGCAGCCACGGAGTCATGATGCTCATCCGGATCCTCCGAGGCCTGCGTGCCCGAGACGACGAACGCGGGGTCGCCCTCGCGGCCGTCATCGGGATCGGTGCGGTGCTCATGATCGTGCTGTCCCTCGTCGTCGCCACCGCGACGAGCGGTGCGACGAAGGCGACGACCGACACGAACTACAACAAGGCGATCGCGGCCGCGTACGCGGGTCTCTCCGACTACCAGGGCCGCCTCGCCGCCGACAACGCCTACGTCAAGTACGGCGTGCGCACCGCGTTCTCGTCGACGAGCACGTACACGGCAGATCCGGCGAACAAGGCCTTCGGCACCACGAAGGACGGCTCGTGGGCGAACGTGGTCGGGAGCACCGACCAGTCCTACCGGTACGAGGTCGACAACTCCGACTACTCGACGACCGGCAAGGTCCGCCTGCGCGTGACGGGGAAGGCCGGTGCCACGACGAGGACCATCGTCGTGGACCTCCGCGGCGACGGCTTCGTCAACTACCTGTACTTCACGAACTACGAGTCCCAGGACCCGAGCCTGACGAACGCCGGCTGCGTCTCGAACCATCGCAACGACGACGACTGGAGCTCCAGCAGCAGCTGTGAAGCCGTCACGTTCGCCGGCGGTGACGTCCTCGACGGGCCGGTCCGGTCGAACGACGTCATCACCGCCTGCGGAGCGACGTTCAACTCGAGCGTGCAGGACACGGGGCCCGCCGACTTCTTCTACACGAGCAAGGCGACGACCATCGACTCCGCCTGTCGCTCGTCCACGAAGTTCATCAGCGGGAGGATCAAGAACGTCGGGACGCTCCCCATGCCGAGCACCAACGCGAACATGAAGCAGGAGGCACGGACCGACATCCCCGAGAAGGTGGCGAAGCCCGGGTGCCTGTACACCGGTCCGACGTCCATCACGTTCCTCGCCGGGGGCAAGATGCGCGTGGTCTCGCCGTGGACCATCTCCACACAGGTCAAGGGCAACGCCAACGGCAGCGCCATCGCACCGGGCCCGGGGAACGACGCCCTGTGCGGCTCGGTCGCTGCCCTCCGGGGAACCGGTGCCGTCGTCCCCACGCTGCCCGCGAACCTGGTCTACGTGCAGAGCGTGCCGTCGACGGTCGGTGACCCGAACTACTGGGCGTCCAGCGCCACACCGTCCGGTACGGTCAACGGGACCGTGAACGCGGGTTCGCCGGTCTACTGCCAGCAGACGGTCAAGTCGGGGACCTCGACGACTTCGGACTACGGCAACGGCCTGGGGTACCCGCTCAACGGCGAGTTCACCGGAACGCGCGGGGACGCCGGGTACTACGGGTGCCGCAGCGGTGATGCCTTCGTGTCCGGATCCTTCGGCGGACAGATGACCCTCGCCGCGGAGAACTTCCTGTACGTGACCGGGAACATCGTCTACCAGAACGGCCGGACCTCCGACGACATGCTCGGGCTCGTCGGGCAGAAGGCGGTCTCCGTCTACAACCCCGTGTCGTGCTCCAGCTACTCCGGCTGGTCGAACACGGTGTGCAACACGGGCAGCAGCTCCTACTCGACGAACACGGCGCCGACCAAGAACATCGAGATCGACGCGGCCATCGCCAGCAACCTCGGCACGTTCAACGTCCAGAACAGCCAGTACGGGTCGAACCTCGGCGTCCTCACGATCTACGGATCGATCGCCCAGCAGTTCCGCGGCTCGGTCCGCACCTCGTACGGCAACGGCCTGCTGACGGGGTACGCGAAGGCGTACTCGTACGACAGCAGACTCAAGTCCTCCGCCCCGCCCAAGTTCCTGCAGCCCGTGTCGACGACGTACGGCGTGACGACCGAGACCGAGTCGGCCACGGCCTTCCGCGCCGACGGCACCCCGACGGGGAAGTGACCGTGGCGTCCTTCGCCTCGGTGGCGCCCCTCGTCGCCGCGCTGGTCGGTGTGCTCGGTCTCGCGATCGGGTCGTTCCTGAATGTCGTCGTGTACCGGGTGCCCGCAGGCATGTCCGTCGTCGCGCCCGCCAGCTCCTGCCCCGGATGCGGTCACGCGATCCGAGGTCGCGACAACGTCCCCGTCGTCTCCTGGCTCGTCCTGCGCGCCCGGTGCCGCGACTGCGGCGCGCCCATCTCGGCCCGGTACCCGCTCGTCGAAGCCGCCACGGGCCTCCTGTTCGTCGCGGTGACGCTGCTCTCGGTCCTCGCACCGTGGTCGCCGCTGGCGGCGCCGAACGGCGTCCCCGGATCGATCCACGGAGCGGTCCTGCTCGTTGCGCTCCTGTACCTGATGGCGATCAGCATCTCGTTGACACTCATCGACCTCGACACCCACACGTTGCCGAACCGGATCGTGCTGCCGGCCTACATCGTGCTGCCCGTGCTCCTGCTGGCGGCGTCGGCGGTGACCGGCGACTGGGGTGCCGCGCTCCGGGGGCTCATCGGCCTGGTCGTCCTCGGCGGCACCTACCTCGCGCTCGCGCTGGCCGTGCCCGGCGGGATGGGGCTCGGGGACGTCAAGCTCGCCGGCGTGCTCGGCCTCGTGCTGGCGTACCTCGGATGGGGACCCCTCGCAGTGGGTTCTTTCGCGGCGTTCCTGCTCGGAGGTACCTTCGCAGTCGTCCTCCTGGTCGTGCGCCGGGCGGGCCGTCGCAGCGGGATCCCGTTCGGCCCCTGGATGCTTGCGGGTGCCTGGCTCGGCATCGCCGTCGGCGCCCCCGCATGGGCCGGCTACCTGCGCCTCCTCGGACTCGCCTGACGCCTCGTCGCGCGCTGACCCACCAGACCGACCCGAAGACGGTCACGGAAGGACCACCCATGTCGAAGAGCATCGTGGGCGTCGACATCGGCGCCGCCGCGATCCGTGCTGTCGAGGTCCAGGACGCCGACAAGCCGAGACCGACGATCCTGCGGTTCGCCGAGGTGCCCGTGCCCCCGGGCGCGACGAAGCAGGGGGAGGTGCTCGAGCCCAACACGGTCGCGGGTGCGCTCCGACAGCTCTGGTCGCTCGGGCGCTTCCGCTCGAAGGACGTCGTGCTCGGCATGGGCAACCAGCGCGTGCTGTCGCGCGACCTGACGGTCCCGAAGGCCCCCATCGCGCAGATCCGTGAATCGTTGCCCTTCCAGGTGCAGGACATGCTCCCGGTGCCCGTGGGCGACGCCATCCTCGACTTCTACCCGACCAGCGAGGAGACGGGGGAGAACGGCCCCACCGTGAGCGGTCTCCTCGTCGCCGCCGTGAAGGACGCCGTGCTCGCCAACGTCCGTGCGGTCCAGAACGCCGGGCTCAGGCCGGTCGGTGTCGACCTCATCCCGTTCGCCCTGGCACGTGTCCTCGCGCCGTCGAACCGGCCGGGCACCGTGGCCATCGTCGAGTGCGGCGGCAACACGACGACCGTCGTCATCGTCACCGACGGCGTCCCGAAGTTCGTCCGCATCGTGCCGACCGGCGGCGACGACATCACGCGGCTCCTCGCCGGTCGGCTGACGATCGACGAGGGAGCGGCCGAAGCCGTCAAGCGCCACCTGGGCATGGATCCGGAGCGGGCACGGACCGGCGACGACGCGCTCGCGGTCGCGGCGGTCCGCGAGACGATGGGCGAACTCCTCTCGAGTCTCCGCAACACCGTCAACTACTTCGTCAACACCCACCCTGCCGAGCCCGTGGGCGAGATCCTGCTCTGCGGCGCTGCAGCTGCGCTCCCCGGTTTCGCCGCAGCGCTCTCGGAGTTCACCCGGACGCCCGTCCGGTTCGGGGCGCCGTTCGCCAACGTCGCGCTCGCGAAGTCCATCCGGGTCGAGGACCTGCACGCGCACGGCGCATCGATCGCCGTGGCATGGGGACTCGCCGCGGGAGGGAAGGCAGCATGAGCCAGTCGACCAAGTCGAAGCCCTCGCGCTCTGGGCGGAGTCGCCGTCGAGGAGCAGCGCCCGACCCGGCCCTGCGTGTCGCCGCCGAGACCGCGGAGCGCGTCAAGCGTCAGCGTCCGACCACCCCCAGCGAGATCGTCGTCGGGGGCCGCCCCAGTGTCGACCTGCTGCCCACCGAGGTCCTCGCCGACCGACGCAGCAGCCGTGTCGTCCGTCGGATGTGGGCGGGCGTCGTCCTCGTGGCGATCGTGGTCGGGATCGCGACCGCCGGAGCCAGCCTCCTGTCCAGCCAGGCGCACGACGACCTGACCCACGCGCAGGACGAGACCCTGTCGCTCCTGCAGCAGCAGGCGAACTACCGCGAGGTCCGGGACACGGAGGCAGGTACCGCGCTGCGTGAAGCCGCGCAGTCGGTCGGCGGGGCGACGGAGATCGCCTGGCAGCCGTACCTCGCTTCGCTGAAGGCATCGCTCCCGGCGGGAGTCGAGATCACCGGGGTCGCGATCGACTCGGCCACGCCGCTGGAGACCTACGCGCAGGCCGACACCCCCCTCCAGGGGCAGCGTGTCGCGACCCTGACCATCGACGCGCAGAGCCCGACGCTGCCGTCCGTCCCGTCGTGGCTCGATGCCGTCAAGGGGCTCAAGGGCTTCGTCGACGCGACCGCGAACTCGGTCACGCTCGACCCGACGACCGGCACGTACACGGTGAACATGACGATCCACGTCGACCAGGCCGCCTTCGACGGCAAGTACCAGGACAAGGGCGAGTGAGATGACCCGCAACCGACTCAACATGCTCCTCGCCGTCGTGGCGATGGTCGTGGTGGCCCTCGCGGGGTTCTTCCTCGGTGTGCAGCCACATCTCGCACAGGCCGCGAGCGACCGTACCGACCAGGTGTCGGTGGACGCGACGAACCGGACGACGGCGGCGGAACTCGCGCGGCTCAAGGACCGCGCGAAGTCCCTGCCGGCGATGAAGGCGGAACTCGCGGAGCTCACCACCTCGGTGCCCTCGAGTGCGAACATGTCCTCCTTCTACGGCGCAGTCGACGGCGTCGCGGCCCGGGCGGGTGTGAAGGTGTCCGCGATCACGACGTCCGACGCTGTGGCCTACACCGCTCCCGTCGCGGCCTCGACGGCCGCGGGCACCGAGGACTCGTCGGCCTCCGCGACGGACGAGGCGACGCCCGAGCCGACCGCGGCATCCACCGGCGCCGCGACGGCGCCCGTGACCGACCCGGCGATCTCGGCCGCGAACTTCTCGGCCATCCCCGTCTCCGTGTCGGTCGACGGGTCGTTCGACCAGGCCCTGTCCTTCGTCGGCGGCATGCAGGACGGCGCTCGACTCTTCCTCGTCACAACGGTGTCGTCCTCCATCTCGCAGGACTCGACCGACCCGGCCGCGGCGGCTGCGACGACGTGGACGTTCGGTGGCTACGTGTACGTCCTGACCGCCGGCTCGAACACGGCTGCGAAGGGCTGACCCGACCCCCGCGGACTGGGGTCGGCCGCGCCACGCCGACCCCACTTCCGCGACACCCGTCGTTGTGATTACGATGCACCAGGCGCCGTGATCGCGGCTGCTCATCCCCTCTCGAACGGTCGGCTCGAATCGGCCGTTCCTCGTCGTGCCCGGAGTCGCGCGTGTTGGTCGGAATCGTGGAATTCCTCGGTTGGTTCGGTGCGGTAACCGTTCTAGCTGGTTACATCTTGTTCTCTACCGGCAAGATCCCGAACGGCCCGCTCTACCAGCTGTTCAACCTGGTCGGCGGCCTCGCGGTGGCCATCAACGTCGCCGCGCACCACGCCGTCCCCTCGACCATCGTCAACGGGATCTGGGCGATCGTCGCCGTCGTCGTCCTGGTGAAGATGGGCCGGGCGCGCCGCGCGGCGAAGCGCGACGGATCCGCGTCCACCGAGCCGCCGGTCCTGCACGCTGAACCGGCCGCGACCACGGGGGTCCTGCCGGTCATCGGCCCGGCGCTGCGTGACCACGAGCCGGACTGCACCGCCGAGGCGGACGCCGCCACGGGCCTCCAGTCCGACGTCCCGACGGACGCGACGGACGAGACGGCCGCGACGATGCCGGATTCCGCGCCCGCCCCCATGACGGAGACCGTCCCGATCATCACGGCGACGATCGCGCTCGCCCTGGTCGCCGCAGCGCAGGAGCAGTCCGACCGGGCGGACCGTCGCGAGCACGCGGACGACACGGACCACGCCGAACCCGCTCGCTGACCAGCCGGTCGGCGATACGATCGGCGCATGTCCCGGTGGTTGATCGCGACGATGACGTCGGTCCTCTTCATCGCGCTCGTGATCGCCGTCACGGGCTTCGAAGCCCTGCTCGCCGACGTCGAGGTCATCTCGCAGCCCGACGCCACCCCGTACCTCGGGCCCGCGATGGTGGTCGGTGGCGCGGTGGTGGTCTTCCTCGCGACCGCGGCCGGCGTGCGCGACGGCAACCCCGGGGTCACCGCGCTGGTGGCCGCAGCGACGGTCTACCTGGTCATGCTCGGCGTCGGAGCCGTGGGCTACGCGCTCGTCCGCTCGGACGCGACGGAGCTCCTCGTCTTCCCCGCGGGCTACGCCCTCGGGCCGTTCGTGGTCGGGTCCGTCGTGGTGGCGCTCCTGTCGGTGCTCGGTGGGATCACGATGGCTCGCCACCAGGTACGGACCGGCGGAGGCTCGGGCGCGGCCGGGACGGCGCGTCTGGACCAGCCCGACGAGCGCTCCGGGCCAGACCGGACGAACGCGGGCGAGGAACCCGCCGGACGGTAGTGTTCGCAGGGCACGACGCACACGCAACGGGGGAACGATGAGCGACCAGCACGCGCAGGATCCGGACCAGCAGGGCGGCTGGGGTGCCGTCCCGCCGGTGGCCTCGATCCGTGGAACCGACGGAACGTCCGGGGCAGCGGCCCAGGGGTTCGGTCCGGGTCCCGGCGCAGGAGCCCCCGGATTCCCCGGGATGCCCGGGGTGCCCGGGGTGCCCGGGGTGCCCGGGGTGCCCGGACCGGTGCCGCAGCGTCGTCGCCGGAAGCTCCGCCGCGGTCAGCTCATCGGCATCATCTCGGGCGGCACGGCGGTCGTCCTGCTGCTCGTGGCCGGTGTCGTCGGGTACTCGGTCGGCTCCTCCTCGCACTCGGCGGACCGCCCGGTGCGGGCGTTCCTCGACGACCTGACGGCCGGACGCGTGGCCGATGCCCTCGACGACGCGGGCATCGAACGCGAGAAGACCGACGTGCTGCTCGGCGAAGCCGCCTACGCGAAGGCATCGGACAAGGTCACGGGCTACCGCGTCGCCGCGACGCGCACGGACGGCGACACCGCGACGGTCCGCGCGTACCTGCGCCAGGGCGGTCAGGACGTCGCTGCGACCTTCACGCTGGACAAGACCGGGACGGACTGGGGTGTGTTCCCGATCTGGGAGCTGCAGGCCCCCGAGCTCGGATCGGTCGCCGTCACCGTGCGTGGGCCGTCCGGTGCGGCGGTCACCGTCGCCGGCCGGAACGTGAAGACCGCGAAGGACGGCACGGTGAGCCTCCGTGCGCTGCCCGGCACGTACGACGTCGCCTTCGACGGCGGCAAGTGGACCACGGCCCGTGGGGGATCGGCGAGCGTCAGTGGGTTCGGGCGGTCGACCTCGACCCCGGTGCAGATGACCACGACCCTGACCACCGCCGGGCAGCAGGCCGCCAAGCGGGCGGTGGACGACTGGGTGGACGGCTGCATCGCCTCCACCGACGCCGCCCCCGCCGGGTGCAGCTTCTACGCGTACGGGCAGAACCCCGCGTACACGTACTCGAACCAGAAGTGGACGCTCGAGACGCGGCCGACGGTCCGGGTCGGCAGCTGGACGACGAACGGCTGGTTGATCACGACGACGGCGCCCGGCCGGGCGAAGTACACGGCCGACATCTCGGGTGCTGCCGGCACCGGGACGGCCTCTGCGGGGCCGCTCAACGTGAACGCGAGCGGGTACGTCACGGGCTTCTCGAGCGACGGCGCCACGTTCCGCTCGGCAGTGGGCAACGGGTCGTCCGACACCGGCTCATGACGGTGTCGGTTCCCGGGGTGACCCGGATTGATTTCGTCCCGTTACGCGGGTAGTCTCTACCGGGTGTGCGCCCTCGGGCGCGCCCGAAAAGTCCGGCGAGCGGGATCGCCCAGCCGGACCACTCCGTCCCCCACTCGAACACCCGCCGTCCGGCGGTGCTCAGCGTGGGACGAGGAAGCCGGCGGAACGCGCCGGCCAGAGAGCACGAGCGAAGAACCAGGAGAACAGTTGCCTACTATTCAGCAGCTGGTTCGCAAGGGTCGTACGCCGAAGGTCACCAAGACCAAGGCGCCCGCCCTGAAGGCGAACCCCCAGCAGCGTGGTGTGTGCACCCGCGTCTACACCACCACCCCCAAGAAGCCGAACTCGGCACTGCGCAAGGTCGCTCGTGTCAAGCTCTCGAACGGCACCGAGGTCACGGCCTACATCCCCGGTGAGGGCCACAACCTCCAGGAGCACTCGATGGTGCTCGTCCGCGGCGGTCGTGTGAAGGACCTCCCGGGTGTGCGGTACAAGATCATCCGTGGCGCCCTGGACACCCAGGCAGTCAAGAACCGTAAGCAGGCTCGTAGCCGCTACGGCGCGAAGAAGGGTTGAGTTAGATGCCTCGTAAGGGTCCCGCCCCCAAGCGTCCCGTCGTCGCCGACCCGGTCTACGGTGCGCCGATCGTCAGCCAGCTCGTCAACAAGATCCTGCTCGACGGCAAGAAGGGCCTCGCCGAGCGCATCGTCTACGGTGCACTCGAGGGCGTTTCCGCCAAGAACCAGCAGGACGCCGTCGTGACGCTGAAGAAGGCGCTCGACAACGTCCGTCCGACCCTCGAGGTCCGTAGCCGCCGTGTCGGTGGCTCGACCTACCAGGTCCCGGTCGAGGTCAAGCCGCACCGCGCGAACACCCTCGCGCTCCGTTGGCTCACCTCGTACGCCAAGGCCCGTCGCGAGAAGACGATGACCGAGCGTCTCATGAACGAGATCCTCGACGCGTCGAACGGTCTCGGTGCCGCGGTCAAGCGCCGCGAGGACACGCACAAGATGGCCGAGTCGAACAAGGCCTTCGCCCACTACCGCTGGTAGTCCCGGCACCGTCCGGGCGCCGGTGGTCAAGAACCCCGGCGCCCGGACGGCCGCCAACCTCTCCTACAACTCTTCCGGAGGAACCCTGTGGCACAGGACGTGCTCACCGACCTGAACAAGGTCCGCAACATCGGCATCATGGCGCACATCGATGCCGGCAAGACCACGACGACCGAGCGCATCCTGTTCTACACGGGCATCACGCACAAGATCGGTGAGGTCCACGACGGCGCTGCCACGATGGACTGGATGGCGCAGGAGCAGGAGCGCGGCATCACGATCACGTCGGCCGCGACGACCTGCTTCTGGGACAACAACCAGATCAACATCATCGACACCCCCGGTCACGTGGACTTCACGGTCGAGGTGGAGCGCTCGCTCCGCGTCCTCGACGGTGCGGTCGCCGTCTTCGACGGCAAGGAGGGCGTCGAGCCCCAGTCCGAGACCGTCTGGCGTCAGGCCGACAAGTACGACGTCCCGCGCATCTGCTTCGTCAACAAGATGGACAAGCTGGGCGCCGACTTCTACTACACCGTCGACACCATCGTGAACCGCCTCGGCGCGGAGCCCCTCGTGCTCCAGCTGCCGATCGGTTCCGAGAGCTCGTTCGAAGGCGTCGTCGACCTCGTCCAGATGCGTGCACTCACCTGGCGCGGCGACGCCAAGGGTGACGTCGCGATGGGCGCGAAGTACGAGATCGAAGAGATCCCGGCCGACCTGCAGGACCGTGCCGCCGAGTACCGCGAGAAGCTCATCGAGCGCGTGGCCGAGGCGGACGACGTCCTCATGGAGCGCTACCTCGAGGGCGACACCGACTTCTCGGTCGCCGAGATCAAGGCAGCCATCCGTGCCCTCACCGTGAGCAGCACGCTCTACCCGGTCCTCTGCGGTTCCGCGTTCAAGAACCGCGGTGTCCAGCCGATGCTCGACGCCGTCATCGACTACCTCCCGTCCCCGCTCGACGTGCCGCCGATGATCGGCCACGACGTCAAGGACGAGGAGAAGGAGATCATCCGCAAGCCCGACGCGTCGGAGCCGTTCTCGGCCCTCGCGTTCAAGGTCGCGGTGCACCCGTTCTTCGGTCGACTGACCTACGTGCGCGTCTACTCCGGCTCGATCGAGTCCGGTGCCCAGGTCATCAACTCGACCAAGGGCAAGAAGGAGCGCATCGGCAAGATCTTCCAGATGCACTCCAACAAGGAGAACCCGGTCGCCAACGTGACCGCTGGCCACATCTACGCGGTCATCGGCCTCAAGGACACCACCACCGGTGACACCCTGTGCGACCCGACCAACCAGGTCGTCCTCGAGTCGATGACGTTCCCGGAGCCGGTCATCGAGGTCGCCATCGAGCCGAACACGAAGGCCGACCAGGAGAAGCTCTCCACGGCCATCCAGAAGCTCGCCGAAGAGGACCCGACGTTCCGCGTCGAGCTCAACGCCGAGACCGGTCAGACCACGATCAAGGGCATGGGCGAGCTCCACCTCGACATCCTCGTCGACCGCATGAAGCGCGAGTTCCACGTCGAGGCGAGCGTCGGCAAGCCCCAGGTGGCCTACCGCGAGACGCTCACCAAGATCGTCGAGCGCTACGACTACACCCACAAGAAGCAGACCGGTGGTTCCGGCCAGTTCGCGAAGGTGCAGATCGCGCTCGAGCCGATGGAGGTCACGAGCGAGAAGGTCTACGAGTTCGTCAACGCGACCTCCGGTGGCCGTGTCCCGCGCGAGTACATCCCGTCGGTCGACGCCGGTATCCAGGACGCCATGCAGGTCGGCATCCTCGCGGGCTACCCGACGGTCGGCGTGAAGGCCATCCTCAAGGACGGCGCGGCGCACGACGTCGACTCGTCCGAGATGGCGTTCAAGATCGCCGGCTCGATCGCCTACAAGGAAGCGGCTCGCAAGGCCGGTCCGGCGATCCTCGAGCCGATCATGGCCGTCGAGGTCCGTACTCCTGAGGAGTACATGGGCGACGTCATCGGTGACCTGAACTCCCGTCGTGGCCAGATCGCCTCGATGGAGGACGCCTCGGGCGTCAAGGTGGTCCGCGCGAGCGTGCCGCTGTCCGAGATGTTCGGCTACGTCGGCGACCTGCGGTCGAAGACCTCTGGTCGTGCGGTCTACTCGATGACCTTCGAGACCTACAGCCAGGTCCCGGCCAAGGTCGCCGAGGAGATCATCGCGAAGAACGCGGGGGAGTAGCGCTCAGCGCTTCTCCACAGGCGGGGGCGCCCGGCGACGGGCCCCTCGCCACCAAGTAAAGTACAGACACACACCGCGCACCAACGGTCCCGAGCCCATCCAGGGCCGGCCGGGGGTGACGCTTCCGAGTCCTGAGGAGGACCCACAGTGGCCAAGGCCAAGTTCGAGCGCACCAAGCCGCACGTCAACATCGGAACCATCGGTCACGTCGACCACGGCAAGACCACGCTCACGGCGGCGATCACCAAGGTTCTGCACGACCAGTACCCGGACCTCAACGAGGCCCGCGACTTCGCGCAGATCGACAACGCTCCCGAGGAGCGCCAGCGCGGCATCACGATCAACATCTCGCACGTCGAGTACCAGACCGAGAAGCGTCACTACGCGCACGTCGACGCCCCCGGTCACGCCGACTACGTGAAGAACATGATCACGGGTGCGGCACAGATGGACGGCGCGATCCTCGTGGTCGCCGCCACCGACGGCCCGATGCCCCAGACGCGTGAGCACGTCCTGCTCGCCCGCCAGGTCGGCGTCCCCTACATCGTCGTCGCACTGAACAAGTCCGACATGGTGGACGACGAGGAGATCCTGGAGCTCGTCGAGCTCGAGGTCCGCGAGCTCCTCGGCTCGCAGCAGTTCGACGAGGACGCCCCCGTCGTGCAGGTCTCGGCGCTCAAGGCGCTCGAGGGCGACGAGAAGTGGGTCAAGTCGGTCCAGGACCTCATGGCCCAGGTCGACGAGCACGTGCCGGACCCGGTGCGCGCCACCGACCAGCCGTTCCTGATGCCGATCGAGGACGTCTTCACGATCACCGGTCGTGGCACGGTCGTCACCGGTCGCGTCGAGCGTGGCACGCTCAACCTGAACGCCGAGGTCGAGATCGTCGGCATCCGTGCGACGCAGAAGACCACCGTCACGGGCATCGAGATGTTCCGCAAGCTGCTCGACCAGGCGGTCGCCGGTGACAACACCGGTCTGCTCATCCGTGGCCTCAAGCGCGAGGACGTGGAGCGCGGCCAGGTCGTCGTGAAGCCGGGTTCGGTCACGCCGCACACCGAGTTCCAGGCGAACGCGTACATCCTGACCAAGGACGAGGGTGGGCGTCACAACCCGTTCTACGCGAACTACCGCCCGCAGTTCTACTTCCGCACCACGGACGTCACCGGCGTCATCACGCTGCCCGAGGGCACCGAGATGGTCATGCCCGGTGACACCGTCGCCATGACGGTCGAGCTGATCCAGCCGATCGCCATGGAAGAGGGCCTCCGTTTCGCCATCCGTGAGGGTGGTCGTACGGTCGGCGCCGGTACGGTCGAGAAGATCATCAAGTAACTCCGGTTCCTTGCGACAGCGGGGTCGGGCCTTCGGGCCCGGCCCCGCTTCGTCGTACGCGGCCACTGGCGGGCCGTACAGGGCACCGGACAGGAGGCCCGGGGCGGCGCCCGCCACGGGCCTCCTGTCCGCCCCGTGACCCGTCACAGGCGTCACGGAGTTGGCTCGACCGCGTGACCCGCCTCCGCAGATCCGCGACCTCCGGTCGCGGCTACCACCGCGTCCGTTCCGGACGCGGTTTCTCGTTCCGCGACCCCGACGGCAACACCGTGACCGATCCGGACGAGCGCCGTCGACTCGAGGAGTTCGTGATCCCGCCGGCGTGGGACGACGTCTGGATCTCCCCGTACGCGAACGGCCACATCCTGGCCACGGGCACGGACGGTGCGGGGCGCCGCCAGTACATGTACCACCCGTCCTGGCGTGAACGGATGGACCGGATCAAGTACGACCGTGCGCTGGCACTGGCGGAGTCCCTGCCGGTCGCCCGCCGTGGCGTCACGCAGGACCTCCGTCGCCCCGAGCCGGACCGCCGCCGTGCGCTGGCCGCAGCGTTCCGCATGCTCGACCAGGGGTCTCTCCGAGTCGGGTCCGAGCGGTACGCCACCGAGCACGGCAGTCGGGGGCTGTCGACGCTGCTCTGCGCGCACGCCCACGTGTCGGGCGACGACATCGAACTCGACTTCCCCGGCAAGAGCGGGCAGGAGTGGTCGTCGTCGATCCACGACCACGACCTGGCGCGGGTCATCGCCGGCATGAAGCGTCGCGGCCCCAACGCGCGGTTGCTCTCGTTCCGCGAGCGTCGCGGTGCGGAGTGGGAGCCGCTCTCCGCCGAGGACATCAACGCCTACGTGAAGGAACGCGCGGGCGACGAGTTCACCGCGAAGGACTTCCGGACACTGCACGGCACGGTCGCGGCCGCGGTCGACCTGGCGAAGACCGGACCGCAGTCGTCCCAGGCCAAGCGGAAGAAGGCCGTCTCGCACGCGGTGAAGGCCGCCAGCGACGAGCTCGGCAACACCCCGACGGTGTGCCGGCAGAGCTACATCGACCCCCGGTTGCTCGACGCGTACGACCACGGCGAGACCATCGATCCGAACCGCCTGGCGTCCGCCGAGGCCGAGGTCCGGGCACTGCTCTACCGACAATGACCCGGGGGCCGTCCGGATGACGTAGCGTTGGTCGACGTGCCGGACCACCCCCACACGGCACGGAAGGACCCACAACAGTCGTGACCGACGAGTGCATCCACGGATTCCCCACCGAGCTCTGCGACATCTGCGCACCCCGGCAGCGCGAGGCGTCGGAGATCCCAGCCACCCCGGCACCCCGCCGGACCCGCATCACCACCAACCTGCGCGTCGACCCGCCGGCCTCCGGGCCCGGGACGTCGCTCCGGTCGCCGACGTCGCTCCGTTCGTCGTCCGCCGACCTGCCCGAAGCACGTGAGTTCGCAGCGCTCCGCGCCCACCACGTCACCCACATCGACAACCTCGACGGCATCGTCGGTGCCGGCGCCATCCTGGCGTCCGACCAGGCCGAGCCGGTCGTGGACGTCAGTTCCGCCGACACCCGCGCCGCCCGTGCCGAGGCCGAGGCGCCCGACGGCTCCTCGATCGCCGGCCACGTGCCGTTCACGCTGTCGCCCGACGCCACCCGCTGGGACGAGCTCCGCACGGGCGCCGAAGGCGAGCGCTGGTCGGACGCCGCCCGCCGCACCCGCGCCATCGACTACGTCGTGCTCGTCGTGCCGGTCTCCGCGTTCGGAGCATCGGTGATCGTCGCCGACCAGGACGCCGACGCCGACGACGTCCGGTTCGCCGTCGGTCCCGACGCCGGCACGAACCTGATCCGTCGCACCGACTTCACGGACCCGGAGATGCACGGCCTCGAGCTGCTCGCCGGACCGAGCGTGCCGTTCACGTCGGTCGCCGTCATCGGCGTGCCGAACGACAAGGCCCGGCAGACCGTCCGCGCCGTGCTCGCCGACCACGGTGGACACGCTCCTCGAGTGGCCGTGTTCCCACCGTGGTTCGTGCCCCCGGTGACCGCCGAGTGACGGTCTCCTGACCCGTGTCGACGCACCCTCCGGACCCCGTCCGGAGGGTGCTCCGCGTTGCGGGGCCGAGCCGGGCCTCCAGGCCGTCCGATCCGCGTGGATCCGGGCAAGCGAGCCGGCGGGACACGCCCGGCATTTCGCGACACGCCCGGGTTGCACGCGGGCCGGGGCTATGCGAGACTTGTCCGGTTCCGAATTCCCCGTGGGTGTACGCCCACAGGATCACTGCTCTGGCAGTGCACAACCCCCTTGTTCAGCAGGGCTGGGTTGGGCCGCAGGCAGCAGAACACGACTCCCCGAAGGGTGACGGACGCGGTGTACCACTGCTGCGCCCGGAGCACGAGGCAGTCGATTGCCCACGCTGGACGGCCACGGTCGCCCGCGAGGTTGACAGGTGAACAGCGGTCATCCCCAGTGGATGCGGCCGGTTGGTTCAGGAAAACAGCACGGTCCGCAGGAATGCGGAACCGAGCGGCGTCAGGCGGCCAGAGGGTGCGCGGCGCAGAGAGGACAAGAGACACATGGCGGGACAGAAGATCCGCATCCGGCTCAAGTCGTATGACCACGAGGTCATCGACACGTCGGCCCGGAAGATCGTCGACACGGTGACCCGTGCCGGTGCAACCGTGGTCGGCCCGGTGCCGCTCCCCACCGAGAAGAACGTGATCGCAGTGATCCGTTCCCCTCACAAGTACAAGGACTCGCGCGAGCACTTCGAGAAGCGCACGCACAAGCGGGTCATCGACATCGTCGACCCGACGCCGAAGGCCGTGGACTCGCTCATGCGACTCGACCTGCCGGCCGACGTCAACATCGAGATCAAGCTGTAAGGGGGCTGACCAATGGCGAACTCAACCAAGACCGTCAAGGGCCTCCTCGGCAAGAAGCTCGGGATGACCCAGGTGTGGGACGAGAACAACAAGTTCATCCCCGTCACCGTGATCGAGGTCGGCCCGAACGTGGTCACCCAGATCCGCAACGCTGAGCGCGACGGCTACGAGGCGATCCAGATCGCCGCCGGTGCCATCGACCCGCGCAAGGTCAACAAGCCGGCCGCTGGCCACTTCGAGGCCGCTGGCGTGACCCCGCGTCGCACCCTCACCGAGATCCGTACCAACGACTCCGCTGAGTACACGCTCGGCCAGGAGCTCACCGTGGACAGCACGTTCACGGCGGGCCAGAAGGTCGACGTCGTCGGTACCTCCAAGGGCAAGGGCTTCGCCGGTGTCATGAAGCGCCACGGCTTCCACGGCGTCGGCGCCTCGCACGGTGCGCACCGCAACCACCGCAAGCCCGGCTCGATCGGTGCTTCCTCGACCCCGTCGCGCGTCTTCAAGGGCATGCGCATGGCTGGTCGTATGGGTGGCGACCGCGTGACCGTCCTCAACCTCACGGTGCACGCCGTCGACGCCGAGAAGGGTCTGCTGCTCGTCAAGGGCGCCGTCCCCGGTGCTCGTGGCCGCTCCGTCTTCGTCCGCACCGCCGTGAAGGGTAAGTGATCATGGCCACCACGACCGCAACCACGATCGACGTCCTCGACGCATCGGGTGCCAAGTCCGGCACCGTCGAGCTCCCCGCAGCTCTCTTCGACGTCGAGACCAACGTCCCGCTGATCCACCAGGTCGTCACCGCGCAGCTCGCAGCCGCGCGTCAGGGCACCCACAAGACCAAGAACCGTGGCGAAGTCCGCGGTGCCGGTCGCAAGCCGTTCAAGCAGAAGGGCACCGGCCGCGCCCGTCAGGGTTCCGTCCGTGCTCCGGAGCACACCGGCGGTGGCGTCGTCCACGGACCGACCCCGCGCGACTACTCGCAGCGCACCCCGAAGAAGATGATCGCCGCTGCTCTGCTCGGCTCGCTCTCGGACCGCGCCCGCGGTGGCCGCATCTCCGCCGTGGAGGGCTTCGTCGCGGCTGAACTGCCGTCGACCAAGACCGCCCGCACGCTCCTCGAGAAGGTCGCGCCCGTCAAGAACGTGCTCGTCGTGCTCGAGACGGACGACGAGCTGACGCTCAAGTCGATCCGCAACCTGTCGAACGTCCACGCGCTCTCGTACGGCCAGCTCAACGCCTACGACGTGCTGCGTTCGGACGCCGTCGTCTTCAGCAAGAGCGCCCTCGACGCCTTCATCGCGTCGAAGACCGCGAAGGAGATCACCGCATGAGCGGCTTCAACAAGGACCCGCGCGACGTCATCATCTCGCCGGTCGTCTCGGAGAAGAGCTACGCGCTCATCGACCAGGGCAAGTACACGTTCATCGTGGACCCCCGCTCGAACAAGACCGAGATCAAGCTCGCCATCGAGAAGATCTTCGACGTCAAGGTCGCGAGCATCAACACGCTGAACCGCCCGGGCAAGACCCGTCGCACCAAGTTCGGTCTCGGCAAGCGCAAGGACACCAAGCGCGCCATCGTGACGCTCAAGTCCGGTTCGATCGACATCTTCACGGCTGTCGGCTGAGGACCAGAGGGATAAATCATGGCTATTCGTAACTACAAGCCGACGACCCCCGGTCGTCGCGGCTCGTCGGTCGCCGACTTCGCTGAGATCACCCGTTCGACTCCGGAGAAGTCACTGCTTCGTCCGCTGCCGAAGACCGGTGGTCGCAACAGCTCCGGCCGTATCACCACGCGTCACATCGGTGGTGGCCACAAGCGCCAGTACCGCGTGATCGACTTCCGTCGCTCCGACAAGGACGGCGTCGACGCCAAGGTCGCTCACATCGAGTACGACCCCAACCGCACTGCGCGCATCGCGCTCCTGCACTACGTGGACGGCACGAAGCGGTACATCATCGCGCCGAACAAGCTCAAGCAGGGCGACGTCATCGAGCAGGGCCCCGGCGCCGACATCAAGCCCGGCAACAACCTGCCGCTGCGCAACATCCCCGTGGGTACCGTCGTGCACGCCATCGAGCTCCGCCCCGGTGGCGGCGCCAAGATGGCCCGCTCCGCCGGCGCCTCGGTGCGTCTCGTCGCCAAGGACGGCCCCTACGCGCAGCTCCGTCTGCCGTCGGGCGAGGTCCGCAACGTCGACGCACGCTGCCGCGCCACGATCGGCGAGGTCGGCAACGCCGAGCAGTCGAACATCAACTGGGGCAAGGCCGGCCGCATGCGCTGGAAGGGCGTCCGCCCGACCGTTCGTGGTGTCGCGATGAACCCGGTCGACCACCCGCACGGTGGTGGTGAGGGCAAGACGTCCGGTGGTCGTCACCCGGTCAGCCCCTGGGGTCAGTCCGAGGGCCGTACGCGCAAGCCGAACAAGCCGAGCGACAAGCTCATCGTCCGTCGCCGTAACGCCGGCAAGAAGCGCAAGTAGGAGTTCAGAAGATGCCACGCAGTCTGAAGAAGGGCCCCTTCGTCGACGAGCACCTGCTCCGCAAGGTCGTCACGCAGAACGAGGCCAACACCAAGAACGTGATCCGTACGTGGTCGCGTCGGTCGATGATCGTCCCGAACATGCTCGGGCACACGATCGCCGTCCACGACGGCCGCAAGCACATCCCGGTGTTCGTCACCGAGTCGATGGTCGGTCACAAGCTCGGCGAGTTCGCGCCGACCCGCACCTTCCGTGGTCACGTGAAGGACGACAAGAAGGGCCGTCGCCGCTGAGGCGGCGACGCAGAGGAGGAACGAAATGGTGGAGTCGATCGCACGCGTGCGACACATCCGCGTCACGCCTCAGAAGGCCCGTCGCGTCATCGAGCTGATCCGCGGCAAGCAGGCCCACGAGGCCCTCGCCATCCTGAAGTTCGCCCCCCAGGGCGCTTCGGAGCCCGTGTACAAGCTGGTCGCCTCGGCGATCGCGAACGCACGGGTCAAGGCGGACTCGACGAACAGCTTCCTCGACGAGCGCGACCTCTACGTGAGCCGCGTCTTCGTCGACGAGGGCACGACCCTGAAGCGGTTCCAGCCGCGCGCCCAGGGCCGCGCCTTCCGCATCAACAAGCGCACCAGCCACATCACGGTCGTCCTCGCGACGCCCGACGAGGCCGAGGTTGCCGCGACGAGCAAGAAGGCGAGCAAGTAATGGGCCAGAAGGTCAACCCGTACGGCTTCCGTCTCGGGATCACGACGGACCACGTCTCGCACTGGTTCACCGACAGCAAGAAGGCCGGTCAGCGCTACGCCGACTACGTGGCCGAGGACATCAAGGTGCGCGAGTACCTGAAGAAGACCCTCGACCGCGCCGGCGTTGCACGCATCGAGCTCGAGCGCACCCGTGACCGTGTCCGCGTGGACATCCACACGGCTCGTCCGGGCATCGTCATCGGCCGCCGCGGCGCCGAGGCGGAGCGCGTTCGCGGTGAGCTCGAGAAGCTCACCAAGAAGCAGATCCAGCTGAACATCCTCGAGGTCAAGAACCCCGAGACCGAGGCCCAGCTCGTCGCGCAGGGCATCGCCGAGCAGCTCTCCGCTCGTGTCGCGTTCCGTCGCGCCATGCGCAAGGGCCTGCAGGGTGCACAGCGCGCCGGCGCCAAGGGTGTCCGCATCCAGGTGTCGGGTCGTCTCGGCGGCGCCGAGATGTCGCGTTCGGAGTTCTACCGCGAAGGCCGTGTGCCGCTGCACACCCTCCGCGCGAACATCGACTACGGCTTCTACGAGGCCCGGACCACGTTCGGCCGCATCGGCGTGAAGGTCTGGATCTACAAGGGCGACATCACGAACAAGGAGCTCGCTCGCGAGCAGGCGAACCAGCGTTCGTCGCGCCCGGAGCGTCGTGGCGGCCCGCGCGGTGAGCGTGGCGACCGTGGCGGCGACCGTCGTGGCGGCGACCGCGGTGACCGTCGTCCGCAGCAGGCCCCGCAGGACGCGCCGGCCGGCGCAGGAGTTGAGGCGTAACCATGCTTATTCCCCGTCGAGTCAAGCACCGCAAGCAGCACCACCCGAAGCGTTCGGGTCAGGCCACCGGTGGTACCAAGGTCAGCTTCGGCGACTACGGCATCCAGGCCCTCACCCCGGCGTACGTGACCAACCGTCAGATCGAGTCCGCTCGTATCGCCATGACGCGTCACATCAAGCGTGGTGGCAAGGTCTGGATCAACATCTACCCGGACCGTCCGCTGACCAAGAAGCCCGCCGAGACCCGCATGGGTTCCGGTAAGGGTTCGCCCGAGTGGTGGGTCGCGAACGTGAAGCCGGGCCGGGTGCTCTTCGAGCTCTCCGGCGTCAGCGAGGAGATCGCCCGCGAGGCGTTGACTCGTGCAATCCACAAGCTGCCCCTCAAGGCACGCATCATCAAGCGCGAGGAGGGCGACGCATAATGGCGATCGGTTCCAAGGAGCTCCGTCCGACGGAGCTCGACACGTTCGAGAACGAGCGTCTCGCTGACGAGCTGAAGAAGGCCAAGGAGGAACTCTTCAACCTCCGCTTCCAGTCGGCCACCGGCCAGCTGGAGAGCCACGGTCGTCTCCGTGCCGTCAAGCGCGACATCGCCCGCATCTACACCGTCCTCCGCGAGCGCGAGCTCGGCATCCGTGCCACTCCCGCGCCCGTCGAGACCGCCCCCAAGGCCAAGAAGACGACGAAGAAGGCTGACAAGCCGGCCGAGTCGACCGAGGCCGAGACCGCCGAGGAGAAGTAATGGCGAACGAAGAGAAGAACTCCGCCGCCCTCACTCGCGGCTACCGCAAGACGCGTCGCGGCTACGTGACGAGCGACAAGATGGACAAGACCATCGTGGTCGAGGTCGAGGACCGCGTGAAGCACGCGCTCTACGGCAAGATCATCCGTCGCACGTCCAAGGTGAAGGCCCACGACGAGCTCGGCACCGCTGGTGTCGGCGACCTCGTCGTGATCAGCGAGACCCGTCCCCTCAGCGCCTCCAAGCGCTGGCGCCTGGTCGAGATCCTCGAGAAGGCCAAGTAGGCCTCGGCCTGCTTCGGAATAGGAGACAGCAGTGATTCAGCAGGAATCCCGCCTGAAGGTCGCCGACAACACGGGTGCCAAGGAGATCTTGACCATCCGCGTGCTCGGTGGCTCGGGTCGTCGCTACGCCGGCCTCGGTGACGTCATCGTCGCCACGGTGAAGGACGCCATCCCCGGCGGCAACGTGAAGAAGGGTGACGTCGTCAAGGCAGTCATCGTTCGCACCAAGAAGGAGACCCGTCGTCAGGACGGCTCCTACATCAAGTTCGACGAGAACGCGGCAGTGATCCTCAAGGCCGACGGCGACCCGCGCGGTACGCGCATCTTCGGTCCGGTCGGTCGCGAGCTCCGTGACAAGAAGTTCATGAAGATCATCTCGCTCGCGCCGGAGGTGCTGTAAGCCATGGCGAACATCAAGAAGGGTGACCTCGTCCAGGTCATCACGGGCGCGACGCAGGAGCGTGGCGGCGACCGTGGCAAGCAGGGCAAGGTCATCGAGGTCCTCAAGGACAAGAACCGCGTCGTCGTCGAGGGCGTGAACTTCGTCACGAAGCACGTCCGCGTCGGTCAGACGCAGCGTGGTTCGAAGACCGGTGGCATCGAGCAGCACGAAGCCTCGATCCACGTCTCGAACGTCGCACTCGTCGACCCGAAGACGAAGAAGCCGACGCGTGTCGGCTTCCGCACCGAAGAGGTGGAGAAGGACGGCGTCAAGAAGACCGTCCGTGTCCGCTACGCGAAGAAGTCTGGTGAGAAGCTCTGATGACTGACACGACTGCTGCGCCCGCTGGCAAGATCCAGCCGCGCCTCAAGCAGAAGTACCTGGCCGAGATCAAGACGGCCCTCACCGAGCAGTTCGGTTACGCGAACGTCAACCAGGTCCCCGGCCTGGTCAAGGTCGTCGTGAACACCGGTGTCGGCGAGGCCGCTCGTGACTCCAAGATCATCGAGGGGGCCATCAAGGACCTCACGGCGATCACGGGTCAGAAGCCCCAGGTCAACATCGCCCGCAAGTCCATCGCACAGTTCAAGCTGCGCGAGGGTCAGGCCATCGGCGCGCACGTCACCCTCCGTGGTGACCGCGCGTGGGAGTTCCTGGACCGCCTGGTGACGCTCGCACTGCCCCGCATCCGCGACTTCCGCGGTCTCAGCGACAAGCAGTTCGACGGCAACGGCAACTACACGTTCGGTCTCACGGAGCAGTCCGTGTTCCACGAGATCGACCAGGACCGCATCGACCGTGTCCGCGGCTTCGACATCACTGTCGTCACCACCGCGAAGACGGACGACGAGGGACGCGCGCTGCTCCGCCAGCTCGGCTTCCCGTTCCGCTCCAACGAGCAGACGGTCTAAACTACTTCGGGCGGTGCGGGCCGGAGGATTCACGTCCTCCGGCCCGCACGCACGAACACACCGATCTCGGGGAACCGCCCCGGGATCACTCGATCGCTCAGGTCGGCATTCGTGGAACGGGTGTCGAAACCAGGCGAGAAATGGACGAACATCATGACGATGACCGATCCGGTCGCAGACATGCTGACCAGATTGCGGAACGCGAACTCCGCGCACCACGACGCAGTCGCGCTCCCGAGCTCCAAGCTCAAGAAGAACATCGCCGACATCCTCAAGCGTGAGGGCTACATCAGCGAGTGGAAGGTGGAGGACGCCCGAGTCGGGCAGACCCTCACCATCGACCTGAAGTACGGCCCCGAGCGCGAGCGTTCGATCGCCGGCATCAAGCGCGTCTCGAAGCCGGGCCTCCGGGTCTACGCGAAGTCGACGGAGATCCCCCAGGTCCTCGGTGGCCTCGGCGTGGCGATCCTCTCGACCTCCTCCGGCCTCCTGACCGACCGCGAAGCCGAGCAGAAGGGCGTGGGTGGGGAAGTCCTCGCCTACGTGTGGTGATCGACAATGTCACGAATCGGACGTCTCCCCATCGACATCCCCGCCGGCGTCACCGTCTCCGTTGACGGTCAGAACGTGGCGGTCAAGGGCCCGAAGGGCGAGCTCGCGCTCGTCATCGCGGAGCCCATCCAGGCCAAGGTCGAGGAGAACCAGGTCCTCGTCACCCGTCCGGACGACGAGCGCGAGTCGCGTTCGCTCCACGGACTGACCCGGACCCTCATCGCCAACAACATCATCGGCGTGACCCAGGGCTACACCAAGGGCCTCGAGGTCGTCGGTACGGGTTACCGTGTCGCGGCCAAGGGCTCGAACCTCGAGTTCGCCCTCGGGTACTCCCACTCGATCACGGTCGAGCCGCCGGCGGGCATCAGCTTCGCGGTGGAGGGCAACAACAAGGTCACCGTCGCCGGTATCGACAAGCAGGCTGTCGGCGAGGTCGCCGCGAACATCCGGAAGCTCCGGAAGCCCGAGCCCTACAAGGGCAAGGGTGTCCGTTACGCCGGCGAGAACGTGCGCCGCAAGGCCGGAAAGTCAGGTAAGTGATCATGGGACTCCTCAAGACACGAGGCAAGAGCAAGGCGGCCGCCAAGGCGCGTCGTCACAACCGTCTCCGCAAGAAGATCACCGGCACCGAGGCTCGTCCCCGTCTCGCCGTCACCCGCTCGTCGCGTCACGTGTTCGTGCAGGTCATCGACGACTCGAAGGGTCACACCCTCGCCAGCGCCTCGACGATGGAGGCAGACCTCCGCTCGTTCGACGGCGACAAGACCGCCAAGGCCCGTCGCGTCGGTGAGCTCCTCGCCGAGCGCGCGAAGTCGGCTGGCGTCGAGGCCGTGGTCTTCGACCGCGGTGGCAGCAAGTACGCCGGTCGCGTCGCCGCGATCGCCGATGGTGCCCGTGAAGGAGGGCTGAACCTGTGAGCGACAACGCGAACACCAACGAAGACGCCAAGACCGAGGCCGTCGAGGCCACGGAGACCGAGGCTGTCGAGACCACGGAGACCACCGAGGCGAGCACGGAGGCCACGGCCACCGACGCAACCGCCGAGGCGACCACCGAGGGCGCCAAGACCGGCAAGGAGGCGGAGGCACCTGCCGTCGCCGAGCGTCCGGTCGAGACCGCCGCGGGCTCCGCGTCCAACAACCGCGACTCCGCTGACAACCGTGGCCGTCGTGGTGGCGGTCGTGACCGTCAGCAGGGCCGCGACCGCAACAACCGCGGTGGCGACAGCCAGTTCCTCGAGCGCGTGGTGACCATCAACCGCGTCTCGAAGGTCGTCAAGGGTGGTCGTCGCTTCAGCTTCACGGCGCTCGTCGTCGTCGGTGACGGCAACGGCCTCGTGGGCGTCGGCTACGGCAAGGCCAAGGAGGTCCCCACGGCGATCTCCAAGGGTGTCGAAGAGGCGAAGAAGAACTTCTTCCGCGTCCCCCGCGTCGGCAACACGATCCCGCACCCGGTGCAGGGTGAAGCCGCCGCTGGCGTCGTCCTCCTGCGTCCGGCCGGCCCCGGTACCGGTGTCATCGCCGGTGGTCCGGTCCGCGCCGTGCTCGAGTGCGCCGGCATCCACGACGTCCTGAGCAAGTCGCTCGGCTCGTCGAACACCATCAACATCGTGCACGCGACCGTCGAGGCCCTGAAGCAGCTCGAGGAGCCCCGCGCCGTCGCGAGCCGTCGTGGCCTCGACGTCGAGCGGGTCGTCCCGGCCCGTCTGCTCCAGGCCGAGGCCGCAGCCCTGCGTGCCGCGACCGAGAAGGCAGGTGCGTGATGGCGATGCTGAAGATCACGCAGATCAAGTCCGTTATCAGCGAGAAGCAGTACCAGCGCGACACCCTGCGCAGCCTGGGCCTCAAGCGCATCGGCCGTTCGGTCGAGCGTGAGGACAACTCCCAGAACCGCGGGTACATCGCGACGGTGGCGCACCTCGTGAAGGTCGAGGAGGTCGACGCATGAGCGACGAGAAGAACGAGCGCGTGCAGGTGCTGAAGCTGCACCACCTCCGTCCTGCAGAGGGCGCCAAGAAGGACCGCACACGTGTTGGTCGCGGTGAGGGCTCGAAGGGCAAGACCGCTGGGCGTGGTACCAAGGGCACGAAGGCCCGTTACCAGGTCCGGGTCGGCTTCGAGGGTGGGCAGATGCCGCTGCACATGCGCACCCCGAAGCTCCGCGGGTTCAAGAACCCGTTCCGGGTCGAGTACCAGGTCGTGAACCTGGACAAGATCTCGGAGCTCTACCCCGATGGTGGCGACGTCACCGTTGCGGGCCTGGTCGCCAAGGGCGCTGTCCGCAAGAACGAGAAGGTCAAGGTTCTCGGTCAGGGTGACATCACCGTGAAGATCACGGTCGCGGTCGACAAGGTCTCGGCGTCCGCCGCCGAGAAGATCGTGGCTGCTGGCGGCACCGTCTCCCAGTAACCCCCGTCGGCGGCCCGTGCGTTTGCGCACGGGCCGCCGTTACGGTTTCCTTGACAGTGGCCGGCATCCGCCAGCCGGGTCGGCCCTGCCGACCGAAACCGGTCCGGCCGCGATCGACGGCCCCGGTCCCACAAGTTCGGAGTCATCGTGTTCAGAGCGGTCGCGCGCATCATGCGCACCCCTGATCTTCGCAAGAAGATCGGCTTCACCCTCGCGATCATCGCGCTGTTCCGTCTCGGGTCGTACATCCCGGCACCGTTCGTCGACTACGCCGCCGTGCAGAGCTGCCTCGCCAGCGCGTCGTCCTCCGGCGGTCTCTACGACCTCATCAACCTCTTCTCCGGCGGCGCGCTGCTGAAGCTCTCGGTCTTCGCGCTCGGCATCATGCCGTACATCACGTCGTCGATCATCGTGCAGCTCCTGCGCGTGGTCATCCCGCACTTCGACACCCTCTACAAGGAGGGCCAGTCGGGCCAGGCGAAGCTGACGCAGTACACGCGCTACCTCACCATCGCGCTCGGTGTGCTGCAGTCCACGACCCTGATCACGGTCGCCCGCTCCGGCGCCCTGTTCGGCACCAACGCCTCCGCGTCCTGCACGTCGATCATCTCGAACGACAGCTGGTACGCCATCATGCTGATGGTCGTCACGCTGACCGCCGGTACCGGCCTCATCATGTGGATGGGCGAGCTCGTCACCGAGCGCGGCATCGGCAACGGCATGTCGCTCCTGATCTTCACGTCCATCGCGGCGCAGTTCCCGTCGGCGCTCTGGGCGATCGAGCAGTCGCAGTCGTTCGAGCTCTTCCTGTTCGTGATCCTGGTCGGACTCGTGATCATGATGGCCGTCGTGTTCGTCGAGCAGTCACAGCGGCGGATCCCCGTGCAGTACGCCAAGCGCATGGTCGGGCGGCGGACGTACGGCGGCAACAACACCTACATCCCGATCAAGGTGAACATGGCCGGCGTGGTGCCCGTCATCTTCGCCTCGTCGCTGCTGTACCTGCCGGCCCTGATCGCGCAGTTCAACCAGCCCTCGGACGGCTCCGAGCCGGCCGCGTGGGTGACGTGGATCCAGAACAACCTGACCTCGGGTGACAACTGGTTCTACATGGTCCTGTACTTCCTGCTCATCGTCGGGTTCACGTACTTCTACGTGGCGATCACCTTCAACCCCGAAGAGGTCGCCGACAACATGAAGAAGTACGGCGGGTTCATCCCCGGCATCCGTGCCGGTCGTCCGACCGCCGAGTACCTCGACTACGTCCTCACCCGGGTGACGCTGCCCGGTTCGCTCTACCTCGGTCTCATCGCGCTCATCCCGCTGGCAGCACTGGCGCTGTTCGGCGCGAACCAGAACTTCCCGTTCGGTGGCGCGAGCATCCTCATCATCGTGGGTGTCGGTCTCGAGACCGTGAAGCAGATCGACTCGCAACTGCAGCAGCGTCACTACGAAGGGCTTCTCCGTTGAGCGCACGTCTCATCATCGTCGGACCTCCCGGAGCCGGGAAGGGCACCCAGGCCGGCCGCATCGCCGACTCCTTCGGGATCCCCGCGATCTCGACCGGGGACATCTTCCGCAAGAACGTGGCAGAGGGCACGCCCCTCGGTGTGCAGGCGAAGGCGATCATGGACGCCGGCGACTACGTGCCGGACTCCCTGACGAACGAGCTCGTGAAGTCCCGCCTGCAGGAGCCCGACGCCGAGCACGGCTTCCTGCTGGACGGCTACCCGCGCACGGTCGGTCAGGTCGAGTACCTCGACGCACTGCTCGCTGAGCAGGGCACCGGGATCGACGCCGTCGTGCAGCTCGTCGCCGACCAGGACGAGCTCGTCGGTCGCCTGCTCAAGCGCGCCGAGGACCAGGGCCGCAGCGACGACACCGAGGAGACGATCCGTCGTCGCCAGCAGGTCTACGCCGAGCAGACGGCGCCCATCGTGGCGGCGTACGGCGAGCGTGGCCTCGTCGTCGACGTCGACGGCCTCGGTGCCATCGACGAGGTCGGCGACCGCATCCAGACGGCACTGGCGGGCCGCGGGCTCTCCGCGACCGTCTGACCAGCGTGGTGCGGTTCAAGAAGCCCTCGATCTACAAGACCCCGGACGAGCTCCGGGCGATGGTCCGGCCGGGTCTGCTGACCGCCGAGGCGCTCGACGCCGTCTGTGCAGCGATCCGTCCGGGGATCACCACCGGTGAACTCGATGCGATCGCCGAGCGCACCATCCGTGAGGGCGGGGGAGTCCCGAACTTCCAGCTCGTGCCCGGCTACCGCCACACGCTGTGCGTGTCGGTGAACGACGAGATCGTGCACGGGATCCCCGGTGCGCGCGTGCTCGCGCCCGGCGACATCGTGTCGGTGGACGCCGGCGCCGAGGTCGACGGCTGGAACGGCGACAGCGCCTTCACGACCGTCGTGCCCGGCGGCGACGCAGCGGTCGCCGCAGCCCGTCAGACGCTCTGCGACACGACCGAGCGGTCGCTCTGGCACGGCATCGCCGCGCTCGCCCACGCGAAGAACCTGCACGAGGTCGGCTCGGCTGTGGAGGACGCGATCGACGAGACCGGCGCGTGGGGCATCGTCGAGGACTACACCGGCCACGGCATCGGCCGGTCGATGCACGAGGAACCGCCGGTCTTCAACTACCGCGTGCGCGGTGCCGGACCTGCCGTCAAGCCGGGGCTGGTGGTCGCCATCGAGCCCATGGTCACGGCCGGCGCGATCGACAGCTCGACGGACGACGACGAGTGGACGGTCCGGACGCTCGACGGCTCCGACGCCGCCCACTGGGAGCACAGCGTCGCGGTGCACGCGGCCGGCATCTGGGTGCTCACGGCCGCCGACGGCGGCGCTCGGGGCCTGGCCCCGCTGGGTGTGACGCCCGTCCCGATCCCGTAGGACGGGCCTCCAGTCCGCACGCGGTGCCCACGCTGGGCGTCTCCGCTCGATGCGACGACCGGGAGGCCCGGCTGGCGTCCGCCGCGTCGACGATGTCGCGTGGACCCACCCGACCACTGCCCGGCGCACGCGCCGTGGCGTCGCGTCAGTTGCCGACGGAGCAGGTCTCCTCGGAGGCGCTCTGCCCGGTGATCGACGAGGGCAGCGGTGTCGCCGACGCGGTCGGCGTCCGCGTGGCGGTCGCGCTCGACGTCGCCGACGGTGTGCCGGCGGACGACGAGGTCCCGGACGAACCCGAGGTGCCGGACGACCCCGAGGAGCCGGACGACCCGGTGCCGCTCGACGTCCCGCCGCTCGACGGCGACTCCTCGGACGCGCGACCGGTGCTCGAGTCGCTCAGCGAGGACCGGACGTCGTTCTGCAGCGCCACGTTCAGGGTGTGGGCCGTCTCCTGGTCGACGATCACGCGGGCGCTGTCGGCGGGGTCGTCGGCCACCGGGTACTGCACGAAGAGCATGTTGGCCGTGCTCATCCCGCGCAGGGCTGCCGCGAGCTTGACGAGGGTGCCGGTCTGGGCGAGGCCGTCGGACAGCGTCATGTTGGACAGGGCGGCGCCGGCCAGCTTGTAGAGCGTGATCGGGTTCGAGAGCGTGCCGTCCGAGGTGACCTTGCGGAGGAGCGCCGACAGGAACACCTGCTGCGAGCTGATGCGGGCGAGGTCGCTGCCGTCGCCGACCCCGTGGCGCGTGCGCAGGAACGCCAGGGCGTCCGAGCCCTCGAGGGAGTGCGAGCCCGTCGTGAGGTGCAGGCCGGTGAACGTGTCGTCGATCGGCTCGGCGACGCAGACGTCCACGCCGCCGAGGGCGTTCGACATCTCGATCACGCCGTCGAACGTGATGAGTCCGGCGTAGGGGATGCTCAGACCGGTCAGGTTCTCCACCGTGTCCACGACGCAGGAGACACCGCCGTTGCCGAGCGCGGTGTTGAACATCGCCGAGGTGGACGCCGGGTAGGTCGTGCCGGTCGCGGGGTTCGTGCAGGCCGGGATGGGGACCATCAGGTCGCGGGGGAAGCTGACCGCGGTGAGCTGCTGGTGGTCCGCAGAGATGTGGATGAGCATCGTGACGTCGTTGCGGGCGCCCTCGACGTCCTCGTCGGAGTCGAACTGGCCGACCCGGGTGTCGCTCCCGATGAGCAGGATGTTCGCCCCGCCCTTGATCGCCGAGATGTCCGCGGTCTTCGCGGTGCTCTGGTCGTCGGTGCTCAGCGCGACGGTCTGCGGCGCGGTGGCGAGCTGGGCCCCGGCGATCGCGGCGACGCTCGTGCCGCTGACGAGCAGGACGGCGACGGCGGACGCGACGACGGTGACGAGCGTGCCCCAACCCCGGCGACGGGCCTGCTTGCCGTGGCTGGCGAAGGGGCGTCGGGTGGCGTCGGGCACGTGTTCTCCGTTCGGTGGTCCGGCGCGAGCTGCTGGTGCGGCGGACGTGGCTGCGGAGCAAAACTACGGTTCGCGCGCATGTGCGCGCCCGGAGCGCGCCGTCAAACCACTGTGCAACGCTCAGGCGCGGCCCCGGAAGCCCCAGACGTGGGGTGTTCCGCGTCCCCACTTGGCAATTGCGGGTTTACCACATAAGATCGATCTTTGGTGTGTCATGCCCTCTCGGGTGTGGCGACCGACCCGCAGACCGGTTCGGGGATCACACCTGTTCCACAACCAAGCGACAGTGAGGCTATGGCCAAGAAAGACGGCGTCATCGAGATCGAAGGCTCGGTGCTCGAAGCTCTGCCCAACGCGATGTTCCGCGTTGAGCTGACGAACGGACACAAGGTCCTCGCGCACATCTCCGGGAAGATGCGCCAGCACTACATCCGCATCCTCCCCGAGGACCGCGTGATCGTGGAGCTGAGCCCGTACGACCTGACCCGCGGCCGGATCGTCTACCGCTACAAGTGATCCGCGAGCTGGAAAGGAACGGCACGGCAATCCTGCCGAGCACGAAGCCAGCGAGCACGAGGAAAGAACCATGAAGGTCAACCCCAGCGTCAAGCCCATCTGCGAACACTGCCGTGTGATTCGCCGCAAGGGCCGCGTCATGGTGATCTGCAAGAGCAACCCGCGTCACAAGCAGCGCCAGGGCTAGTCCCGGGCGCGTGACCGGCGCCGACGGTGTCCCTCGGACACCAGGCTGCTCGAGCACGACCCACAACTGAAGATCGACAACGCAGTACCAGAACCCGGTTGCACGACGACCGGGGGACACCTCGGGGCGGAGGCCCGAGCACCGGTACTGCGCCACACCTCCATCGACAACAGGAGCAGCCATCACATGGCACGTCTAGCAGGCGTCGACATCCCGCGCGAGAAGCGCGTGGAGATCGCACTCACGTACATCTACGGCGTCGGCCGTACCCGCGCCGTCCAGGCACTGACGGAGACCGGTATCTCCGGTGACATCCGCGTCAAGGACCTGACCGACGACCAGCTCGTCGCCCTCCGTGACTTCATCGAGGGCAACTTCAAGGTCGAGGGTGACCTCCGCCGTGAGGTCGCCGCCGACATCCGCCGCAAGGTCGAGATCGGCAGCTACGAGGGTCTTCGCCACCGTCGTGGTCTCCCGGTGCGCGGTCAGCGCACCAAGACCAACGCTCGTACCCGCAAGGGACCGAAGCGCACCGTGGCAGGCAAGAAGAAGGCTCGATAGGAGACCCCGATGGCTACCCCCAAGACTGCCGCGCGCAAGCCGCGCCGCAAGGAGAAGAAGAACGTCGCTGTGGGCCAGGCCCACATCAAGAGCACGTTCAACAACACGATCGTCAGCATCACCGACCCGTCGGGTGCCGTCCTCAGCTGGGCGTCCTCGGGTGCCGTGGGCTTCAAGGGTTCGCGCAAGTCGACGCCGTTCGCGGCGCAGCTCGCTGCCGAGTCCGCTGCGCGTCAGGCGCAGGAGCACGGCGTCAAGAAGGTCGACGTCTTCGTGAAGGGCCCGGGTTCGGGTCGCGAGACCGCGATCCGCTCCCTCCAGGCCGCTGGCCTCGAGGTCGGCTCGATCAACGACGTCACGCCGCAGGCGCACAACGGGTGCCGCCCGCCCAAGCGCCGTCGCGTCTGACGCGAGGAGCAACCGGCCGCGCCCTGCTCGTCCCCTGACCGGATCCGTTCCGGCGAGGGCGGGCAGGGCCCGCGGCCATTCCTGGTCGTTCGATCGCGCACGTGTGTGCGCGTGATCACAACTCAACAGACCCGTCGGGGCCCATGCGGCCCCGTCGTACCGCCAAGTGTCATATAGCGGACACTTCGCCGAAAGGAATCCCACAGTGCTCATTGCACAGCGCCCCACCCTGACCGAGGAGCCGATCTCCGAGCACCGCTCGCGCTTCGTCATCGAGCCGCTCGAGCCGGGCTTCGGTTACACCCTCGGCAACTCGCTGCGCCGCACGCTCCTCTCCTCGATCCCCGGCGCGGCTGTCACCAGCATCCGCATCGACGGCGTCCTCCACGAGTTCAGCACCGTTCCCGGTGTCAAGGAAGACGTCACCGAGATCATCCTCAACATCAAGAGCCTGGTCGTCTCCAGCGAGCACGACGAGCCCATCACGGCGTACCTGCGCAAGCAGGGTGCCGGTCAGGTCACCGCGGCGGACATCTCCGCTCCGGCCGGCGTCGAGATCCACAACCCGGAACTCGTCATCGCGACCCTGAACGACACCGCGCGCTTCGAGCTCGAGCTCACGATCGAGCGTGGCCGTGGCTACGTCTCGGCGACGCAGAACCGTTCCGAGTTCAGCGAAGCCGGGCAGATCCCGATCGACTCGATCTACTCGCCCGTCCTCAAGGTCACCTACCGCGTCGAGGCGACGCGTGCCGGTGAGCGCACGGACTTCGACCGCCTGGTCGTCGACGTCGAAGCGAAGCCGGCCATCACGCCGCGCGACGCCATCGCGTCGGCCGGTCGCACGCTGGTCGAGCTGTTCGGGCTCGCTCGCGAGCTCAACACGGCGGCAGAGGGCATCGAGATCGGCCCCGCGCCGGTCGACGCCGTGCTCTCGAACGAACTGCAGACCCCGATCGAGGACCTCGACCTGTCGGTCCGCAGCTACAACTGCCTGAAGCGGGAGGGCATCAACACGGTGTCCGAGCTCGTCGCCCTGTCGGAGACGCAGCTCATGAACATCCGCAACTTCGGTCAGAAGTCGGTGGACGAGGTCAAGGACAAGCTCACCGAGCTCGGCCTGTCCCTCAAGGACACCGTCCCCGGATTCGACGGCGCCCACTTCTACAGCGGGTACGACGAGGACGAGTCCAACAACTGACCTCGCGCTCACGCGCAAGCGCGCTGACACCGCGCGCACCACTTTCACCACTGGAGAACTGACATGCCGAAGCCCACCAAGGGCCCCCGCCTCGGTGGCGGTCCCGCCCACGAGCGCCTGCTCCTGAGCAACCTCGCCAACGCCCTCTTCACGCACGGTCGCATCACGACCACCGAGACGAAGGCCAAGCGCCTCCGCCCGGTCGCCGAGCGTCTCATCACGTTCGCGAAGCGCGGCGACCTGCACGCGCGTCGTCGTGTGATCAGCATCCTGCGCGACAAGTCCGTCGTGCACACGCTGTTCACCGAGATCGCTCCCCAGGTCGAGGACCGCCAGGGCGGTTACACCCGCATCACGAAGCTCGGCTTCCGCAAGGGCGACAACGCCCCGCTGGCGTCGATCGAGCTCGTCCTCGAGCCCGTCTCGAGCACGCCCGCTCCGGTCAAGCGCAACTCGGCTCCGGCCGCTGCTGCCGCCCCGGTCGACGAGCCCGCCGCCGACGAGACCACCGAGGAGGCCCCGGTCGAAGAGACCGAGACCACCGAGGAGTCCGCCCCGGTCGAGACCGAGTCCGAGACCGAGGCTGCTGCCGAGGTCGAGGCCGACGCCGCCGAGAAGTCGGACGACGCCGACACCAAGTAGTCCGGTGCCCTCCGGGGCGCTGCACCACCACGAGGAAGCCCCCGCGACCCAGGTCGCGGGGGCTTCCTCGCGTCCGAGGCTGGTCGTGCACACCGACTGCTCGGCGTACCGTCACGGGCCGGGTGCGACGGAAGGAAGTCATGGCGTTCCAGCACGTTGCGGGTCTGGGGACCCGTGTCTGGCGGTGGAGCCGGACCTCGGGCACACAGCCGCGCCTGCTGCACGCCGGCAAGGCCGCCGCCGCCGCGGTGATCGCCTGGTTCGTGGCGCGGCACATCCCGGGCGTCGCGGCCGAGTACCCGTACTACGCACCACTCGGCGCCGTCGTCGCGATGCAGACGACGGTGTTCGCGGGCATCCGGAGCGGTGTGCAGACCCTGGTCGGGATCGCCCTCGGCATCCTCATCGCCGCGTTCACGATGTGGGTCGGCGATCCCGGCTTCCTCGCGATCGCGCTCGCGGTCGGCGTCGGGGTGCTGGTCGGCGGGTTCCGCGTGCTGGGCGAGGGCAGCTCGTGGGTGTCCACCGCGGCGCTCTTCGTCCTGCTCGTCGGCGGCGCCAACGCCGAGGGGTACTCGCTCGGGTACCTCGTGCAGATGGCGGTGGGCGTCGTGATCGGGTTGCTGGTCAACTTCCTCGTGTTCCCGCCGCTGCACTTCTGGGACGCCGAACACCGCATCGACGCGGTGAACGGCGTGCTGGCGGACCACCTCGACGGGCTGGCAGCCGTGCTCGAGGAGGGCAAGCGCGACGAGAAGGCGTGGGACCACCAGCAGGACCGCCTGGACCGCGCGATCGCGGACGTCCGGTCGCGGGTGGCGATCGCGCACGAGAGCCGCCGACTCAACCCCCGTGGTGCACTGCGCGGGTCCCGAGCGCGGCTCCAGAAGGACGGCGGACGCTTCCGCGCACTGGAGCGGGTCGCCTGGTACACGACCGACCTCACCGAGCTCGTGGCACGCTCCGGCCCGGTGTCCGAGGGCGTCGGGCGTCCGGACCCCGCGTTCGCCACCCCCATCGCCGAGGCACTGCGGAAGATCGCCAGCACGATCCGCGGCGACTCCCCGGAGGACCAGGCCGAAGAGGCCATCGCACGACTCGAGAGCGCGCTCGACGCATCGCGCGAGAACCCCTCGCACGTCGCGGTCACCTCGGCCGCGCTCGTCGCCCTGCGCGGGATCGTCGAGTCCGAGCGACGCGCCACCGACGACCTCGACACCCGGACCGGTCCGTCGGCGTTCGGCCGCCCGCGCGGCTGAGCGGGTACGGGCGGCCGCCGTCCGGCAGACCGAGCGCGGGCCGGGAGGCACCGATCACCCCCGCTACGGTGGTCACGTGGACGAGACGGTCGGCTTCCAGGACCCCGACAGCCCGGGCGACGTGCGGCTGCGGCTGGACATCGCCTACGACGGGGCGGCGTTCTCCGGTTGGGCCCGACAGCCCGGGCTCCGGACCGTCCAGGGCGCCCTCGAGGCCGCACTCGCCACCGTGTTCACCCGCTGGGGCGAACCGCCGTTGCTCACCGTCGCCGGACGCACCGACGCCGGGGTGCACGCCACCGGGCAGGTCGCGCACCTGGACCTGTCGGCAGAACAGTGGGCAGCGTTGACCGCCAAGCGCGGGACGGGCCGATCACCGCTCGACGGGCTGCTCAAGCGGGTCAACGGCATCGCGGCACCCGAGGGGGACGTCGTCGTCACCGGTGCCTCGGTGGCACCCGACGGGTTCGACGCTCGGTTCTCCCCGCTCTGGCGCCGGTACGAGTACCGGATCGCGGACGCCGACGCCCCGCGCGATCCACGTCGTCGTGGGCACACGGTCTGGCACGCGGCGCGGCTCGACCCGGCAGCGATGGAGCGCGGTGCGCTGACGTTGCTCGGGCTGCACGACTTCGCGACGTTCTGCAAGCCGCGCGAGGGGGCGACGACCATCCGGACGTTGCAGCAGTTCCGCTGGGACCGCGAGCCGGACGGCGTGCTGGTGGCGCGCCTCCAGGCGGACGCCTTCTGCCACTCGATGGTGCGGGCCATGGTCGGCGCGACCATCGCCGTGGGCGAGGGCCGCTTCGGCCCGGACCGCCTCGAGGAACTGCGCGTCGCCGAGGAACGCACGAGCGCCTTCAAGACGGCGCCGGCGAAGGGACTGACCCTGACCGAGGTGGGCTACCCGGCGGACGCGGAGCTCGCGGAGCGGGCGGAGCAGACCCGGGCCCGACGGTCGGTGGACGGTACCGTCGAGGGATGAGCCCGCGCGAACCCCGTTCCGTCGTGTCCGTCGCCCCCGGAGTCGTCTTCGTCGAGGGTCCGGTGTCCAACTGGGTGGTGCTGGCCGAGGAGGACGGCGTCGCGCTGATCGACGCCGGCTACCCGGCCGACACCGACCTCGTGCTCGACACGGTGCGCGCCGCCGGGCACGACCCCGCCGACCTCCGACGCGTCTACGTGACGCACGGACACGTCGACCACGTCGGCGGCATCCCCGGGATCCTCGAGCGGTACCCCGACGTCGAGGTGCTCGCGCACGCCGACGAGCTCGCCAACGTGCGTGGGCCGGAGCGGCAGCAGGTCACCCCGGCGGAGATCGGCGGCCGGCTCGCCAGCCCCCGCGTGCTCGCCTGGCTGGCACGGGCGATCCGCTCCGACGCCCTCCGACCCACGACCGTGCCGTCCGCTCGCGCGTTCACCGGTGCGGACTTCTCGGGTCGGGCGATCGCACCGTTCCCGGCCGTCGGCCACACCGACGGCTCGACGGCGTACCTGCTGCCCGCGGCGGACGCGATCGTCACGGGCGACGCGGTCGTCAGTCGGCACGACACCCAGCCGGGGTCGTGGGCCCCTCGGCCGCGGATGATCACGCCGTTCTTCACCGCCGACCAGGACCGCGCGCTCGAGTCGGCACGGGCGCTGCCGTTCCCGGCGCTCGTGCTGCCGGGACACGGACCGGCCGTCCGACGTGTGGGCGGGACCTGGCTGCCGATCGGCTGATGCCGCCGCGTCGCTGATGTTGTCGAACGCAATCATTTACCTCGACGCAACCTGAATGTCCCCGCAGGTCGGTAGCGTGCGGGCATGGCCAACACCCTCGGGCGCACTCTGCTGTGCGCCACGGCGGCCGCGACGCTCCTCGCGGCTCCACTCGTCACCGTCACCGCAGCGACCGCGAACCCCGAGGGGACCGACCTCGTCATCGAGGAGGCCTACCTGAAGGCGGGGAGCAAGGGCGCGTTCTACAACGAGAAGTTCGTCGAGATCGGCAACCCGACCGACGCCGCCGTGTCGCTCGACGGGTGGTCGCTGCAGTACCGCTCCGCCACGGGTACCGGCACGTTCTCGGCCAGTGCACTCCAGGGCACCGTGCCGGCGAAGGGCACCTTCCTGGTGTCGATGGCGGGCAACGGCGGGGCCACCCCGGCCGGCGAGGACCTGCCCGCCGCCGACGACACCGCGACGCTCAACCCCTCGGGCACCACGGGCACGCTCGTGCTGTCCGACGCCACCGCACCCCTGGCGCTCGCCGCCGGACCCGTCACCACCGGCACCGACGGCGTGGTCGACCTGCTCGGCTACGGCGCCTCGAACACCTTCGAGTCGACCGTGCGCACCGTGACCGGGGACAACTCCGTGCCGAACGGCCTGGTCCGTCAGGGCACCACGGACACCGACGTCAACGGTGCGGACTTCTCCGTGACGACGACGCCCACCCCGCGGAACGCCGCGGGCGAGACGACGGCACCGACCGAGCCCACGGAACCGACCGACCCGGGTGACGGCGGGACCCCCGCGCCCGGCACGCCCGCCGAGACGGTGACCATCGCCCAGCTGCAGGGCACCACGGACACCTCGCCGTACGCCGGCAAGAGCGTCACGACCGACGGCGTCGTCACCGCGGTCTACGGCACCGGCGGCTTCAACGGCTACACGATCCAGACCCCCGGCACCGGCGGCGCCATCGACCTCGGCGCCCACACCGCGTCCGACGCGGTGTTCGTCTTCTCGTCCGCCACCGCCGGCCTGGTGCACGAGGGCGACCACGTGCGGGTCACCGGCGCCGTGTCCGAGTACTTCGGCCTGACCGAGCTCACGGTGTCCGGTGCCGCGTCGCTGCAGCAGCTCGACGACACCGTCGCGGCACCGCAGCCCGCCGCGGTCGCATTCCCGTCGTCCGACGCCCAGCGCGAGTCGCTCGAGAGCATGCTCGTCGCTCCCCAGGGCGCGTACACGGTCGCCGACAACTACACGACGAACCAGTACGGCGAGGTCGTGCTCGCCAGCGGCACGAAGCGCCTGATCCAGCCGACCGAGGTCGGCCGTCCGGGCAGCGCCGAGGCGAAGGCCGTCGAGGCCGACAACGCCGCGCGCAAGGTCACGCTCGACGACGGTGCGAGCACCAACTTCCTGACCCAGGCGAACCAGGGCATCCCGGTGTCGTGGCTCACCCAGGGCCCGGTCACAGTCGGGGCCGCCGCCACCTTCACCGAGCCGGTCGTCCTCGACTACCGCAACAACGGGTGGAAGTTCCAGCCGACCGCGCCGATCACGGGTGCGACCCCGGCCGCCGACCTGCCGGCGTCGTTCTCGAAGGTGCGCCAGCCGGCACCGCAGGACGTCGGAGGCGACCTGAAGCTCGCCGGCTTCAACGTGCTCAACTACTTCCCGACCACGGGCGACGAGCTCACCGGCTGCAAGTACTACACCGACCGTGCCGGTGACCCCGTCACGGTGAACTCCGGCTGCGACGCCCGCGGTGCCGCCGAGCAGGAGGACTTCCTGCGCCAGCAGGTCAAGATCGTCAAGGCGATCAACGGCCTGGACGCCGACGTCGTCTCGCTCGAGGAGATCGAGAACTCGGTCCGCTTCGGTCAGGACCGTGACGCCGCCGTGGCGACCCTGGTCGACGCGCTCAACGCCGCCACCGGCCAGGACACCTGGGCCTACGCGAAGTCCCCGACCGTCGTGCCCGCGAGCGAGGACGTCATCCGCCTCGCCCTCATCTACAAGAAGGACCGCGTCGAGCCCGTCGGCGAGTCGACGATCCTGCTCGACGACGCGTTCACGAACGCCCGCCAGCCCGTGGCGGACGCGTTCCGCCCGGTCGGGGGCACCGCGGACGACGACTTCCTGGTGATCGCGAACCACTTCAAGTCGAAGGGCTCCGGCACCGGCGAGAACGCCGACCAGGGCGACGGGCAGGGGGCGTCGAACGCCGACCGCGTCGAGCAGGCGAAGGCCCTCGTGACCTTCTCCACCGACATGCAGGAGCAGTACGGCACCGACAAGGTGTTCATGCTCGGCGACTTCAACGCCTACAGCAAGGAGGACCCGGTGGTGGTCCTCGACGAGGCCGGCTACACCGACCTCGGCCCGGCGCTCGACAGCACCGAGTACTCGTACGTGTTCTCCGGCCTGAGCGGCTCGCTCGACCACGTCTTCGCATCGAAGGCCGCGCTCGAGACGGTCACGGGCGTGGACATCTGGAACATCAACTCGGTCGAGTCGGTGGGCCTGGAGTACAGCCGCTACAACTACAACGCGACGAACCTGTACAACGACGACGTGTACCGGGCGAGCGACCACGACCCGATCCTGGTCGGGCTCGACCTTGACGCCGCAGGCACCGACCCGGGCACGGACCCGACGCCGGGGCCGACCCCGACGCCGACGCCGACCCCGACTCCGGTGCCGCCGGTCGACGGGATCACCCCGCCGGTTGCTCCGGTGGCGCCGTCGGAGTCGCTGTTGACGGAGGCGAACCGTGGTGGGGTGTCGGCTCCGGCGACCGCTCGTGCGGGGGAGACGATCACGGTGACGGTGGGTACTGCGTCTGCCGGTGACGTCGTCAGCGTGTGGTTGTTCTCGGAGCCGACGCTGATCGGTACCGCTGTGGTGGCTGCTGACGGGACGGTGCGGGTGACGATCCCGGCGGACACGGTGGCTGGTGCGCACCGGTTGGCGGTGACGGCTGCGAACGGGAGCCTGATCGGGTGGACCCCGATCACGATCACCGTGGAGGGGCAGCTCGCGTTCACGGGTGCTGCGGGCCTCGGTGCCGGTGCGTTGGTGGCGTTCCTGCTGCTCGCGGCGGGTGCGGGTGTGCTGGTCGTCCGTCGCCGCAGGACCGCGGCCGCCGCGGGGTAGTCCCCACTCCCCACGGGCGCACTTGGTGAGCAGGAATGGTCGGGTCCGCAGTGGGGACCCGACCGTTGCTGCTCACCATGCGCGGTGGGGGTGCCCCAGGGCGGACGGGAGGCGCGGTGCGGGGCCGCCCCGCGCCTCCAGGCCGGCAGTCGGCCGCGTTTGACCGACGTACCCCACGTCGGCTAAGCTCTCACCTTGGTCTGTGCGCCCCGCGCGCGGACAGTCAGATGAGCCCTCCAACCGAGGTGTTCCCCGTGCTTCTGCTCGTGGAACTCCCGACCGGAGTGGGATTCACGGACTCCTCACCTCGACACGAAAGCAGCACTCCTGTGACTCGCACGTTCTCACCGAAGCCGGCAGACGTCCAGCACGACTGGATCGTCATCGACGCCACCGACGTCGTCCTCGGCCGTCTCGCCACCCACGCCGCGGCGCTCCTGCGCGGCAAGCACAAGGCCACCTTCGCCCAGCACATGGACATGGGTGACTTCGTCATCATCGTGAACGCCGACAAGGTCGCCCTGACCGGTTCGAAGCTCGCGAAGAAGGTCTACTACCGTCACTCGGGTTACCCGGGCGGCCTGACGGCGACCTCCTACCCGGAGATGCTCGAGAAGCACCCCACCCGCGCCGTCGAGAAGGCGATCCGCGGCATGCTGCCGAAGAACACCCTCGGCCGCGAGCAGCTCAAGAAGCTGAAGGTCTACGCCGGCGCGGAGCACCCGCACGCCGCGCAGCAGCCCAAGCCGTACATCTTCGACCAGGTCGCACAGTAGTTCCGGCCACGACGACTTCAAGGACACGAAAAAACTCATGGCTCAGATCGCTGATTCCCTCGACCAGACCCCGGAGAGCTTCACCACGGAGAGCGCACCCGCCGCTGCCGAGGCCGCTCCCCGTCAGATCCTCAACGTCTCCGGCGGTGCCGTCGGGCGCCGCAAGGAGGCCATCGCGCGCGTCCGGCTCGTCCCGGGCTCCGGCACGTTCGTCGTGAACGGCCGCACGCTCGAGGACTACTTCCCGAACAAGCTGCACCAGCAGCTCATCAACGACCCCTTCAAGGTGCTCGAGCTCCTCGGCTCGTACGACGTCGTCGCCCGCATCACCGGTGGCGGCCCCTCGGGTCAGGCCGGCGCGCTCCGCCTCGCCATCGCCCGCACCCTGAACGAGATCGACCGCGAGAACAACCGCGCGGCCCTCAAGAAGGCCGGCTTCCTCACCCGTGACGCCCGCGTCATCGAGCGCAAGAAGGCCGGTCTCAAGAAGGCCCGCAAGGCTTCGCAGTTCTCGAAGCGCTAGTCGTCACCGGCTGAAGATCGCAATGCCGCGTCTGTTCGGTACCGACGGGGTTCGTGGTCTCGCCAACGGCGAGCTGACGGCCGCGCTCGCACTGGGTCTTGCCCAGGCGAGCGCGGCCGTCCTCACACACGGACACCATGCCGACGCCCGCCGGGCGTCGGGTCGACCGCGCCCGCGCGCGGTCCTCGCGCGTGACCCGCGCGTCTCCGGCGAGTTCCTCGGTGCCGCCGTCGCGGCCGGGCTCGCCTCGGCCGGCGTCGACGTGCTCGACGCCGGGGTCATCCCCACGCCCGCCGCGGCGTTCCTCGTCGCGGACATCGACGCCGACTTCGGCGTGATGATCTCCGCATCGCACAACCCCGCTCCCGACAACGGGATCAAGTTCTTCGCCACGGGTGGCCGCAAGCTGCCGGACGAGGTCGAGGACCGCATCGAAGCGGCCATGCACGACCACTCCGCACCCACCCCCACCGGCATCGACGTCGGGCGCATCTCGCGGTTCGCCGACGCCGAGGACCGCTACGTGGTGCACCTGCTCGCCACGCTGCCGCACCGACTCGACGGCATCCACGTCGTGCTCGACTGCGCCAACGGTGCCGCCGCCGGCGTCTCGCCCGAGGTGTTCGTCAACGCGGGTGCCCGCGTGACGCTCATCGGCGCCGACCCCGACGGCTGGAACATCAACGACGGCGTCGGTTCGACCCACATCGACAACCTCGCCCGCGCGGTGCTCGAGCACGGTGCCGACGTCGGCATCGCGCACGACGGCGACGCGGACCGCTGCCTGGCGGTCGACGCCGCGGGCAACGCGATCGACGGCGACCAGATCATGGCGATCCTCGCGCTGTCCCTGCAGGAGCGCGGACGACTGAAGGACGACACCCTCGTCGCGACGGTCATGTCGAACCTCGGGCTGAAGCGCGCCATGGCCGACGCGGGCATCACCGTGATCGAGGCCGGCGTGGGCGACCGCTACGTGCTCGAGAAGATGACCGAGGGCGACTACTCCATCGGTGGCGAGCAGTCCGGCCACATCATCTTCAACGAGTTCGCCACCACGGGTGACGGCATCCTGACCGGGCTGCACCTGGTCGCCGAGATGGCGCGCACGGGCAAGACCCTGCAGGAGCTCGCCTCGTGCATGACGGTGTTCCCACAGGTGCTGCTCAACGTCCGGGGCGTCGATCGCCACGGGCTCGCCGACCAGGGCGTGCAGGACGCCATCGCCGCCGCCAGCGAGGCACTCGGGGACAGCGGCCGTGTGCTGCTCCGTCCGTCGGGCACCGAGCCGGTCGTGCGCGTGATGGTCGAGGCTGCCTCGCAGGACGATGCCCAGCGCATCGCCGAGGAGCTCGCCGCCGTCGTGCAGGACCGCCTGGCGCTCGACGCCGCGTAGGTTCCTCTCCGCTGGACACCGGTGTTCGCCGGTTGAACACGCGCAGAACGCGGTTCAGCTCGCGAACACCGGTGATCCGCTGTCCCCGTCCGCTCAGATCTTGCGGAGCAGGACCGAGTTCACCTTGTGGTTCGCGCCCTTCTTCAGCACCAGGGTGGCGCGGGAGCGCGTGGGCAGCACGTTCTCGATCAGGTTCGGCTCGTTGATCGCCCGCCAGACGTCGGTCGCCGTCCGGACCGCGTCCTCGCGCGAGAGCGAGGCGAACCGGTGGAAGAACGAGTCGGGGCTCGAGAACGCCTCTTCCTGCAGGGCGAGGAACCGGTCGACGTACCAGGACTCGATGTCCTTCGTCTTCGCGTCCACGTAGATCGTGAAGTCGAACAGGTCGGACAGCGCGAGCCGCCCGTGCACCGGCGGCGCCAGCACGTTCAGGCCCTCGACGATGAGCACGTCGGGCTGCCGGACGACGATCTCGGCATCGGGCACGATGTCGTAGACCAGGTGCGAGTAGTACGGCGCGCGGACCTCGGTCGCCCCGCTCTTCACCTGGCTCACGAAGCGCAGCAGGGAGCGGCGGTCGTACGACTCCGGGAAGCCCTTGCGGTCCATGATCCCGCGGCGCTCGAGCTCGGCGTTCGGGTACAGGAAGCCGTCGGTCGTCACGAGCTCCACCCGCGGGGTGTCCGGCCAGCGCTTCGTCAGCTCGCGCAGCAGACGGGCGACGGTGGACTTGCCGACCGCGACGGAGCCCGCGACGCCGATGACGAACGGCGTGCGTCCGGCGCGCTCCCCGAGGAACCGGCTCGTCTCGGCGTGCAGGTTGCGCGCACCGGCGGCGTAGAGCGTGAGCAGGCGGGACAGCGGCAGGTAGACCTCCTGCACCTCCTGCATGTCCAACCGGTCGCCGAGACCGCGCAGCTGCACGATCTCGGGCTCGGTGAGCGACAGGTGCTCCTTCGGGGCGAGCTGGGACCACTCGTCACGCGGGATCTCCACGAACGGGGTCGGGTGCGCGACGGCGGTCTCCGAGAACGGCATGGGATCGAGCGTACAGACGGGAGGCCCGGGGCACGTGAGCCGGTCGGCTCACGTGCCCCGGGCCTCCCGTCGAGTGCTCGGTGCGCGTCCGCAGGACGCGGCGCGTCAGGCGGGGAGGGCCGCCTCGATGGCGGCGACGACCTCGGGGGCGTCCGGCTTCGTGGTGGGGCGGAAGCGCGTGACGGAGCCGTCGGGGGCGACGAGGAACTTCTCGAAGTTCCAGGCGACCCGGCCGGCCTTGCCGTCGGCGTCCGGGGTCTCCTTGAGGGCCTGGTAGAGCGGGTGGGCGCTCTTGCCGTTGACCTTGACCTTCTCGGACATCGGGAACGTGACGCCCCAGGTGGTGGAGCAGTACTCGTCGATCGCCTCGGACGAGCCGAGCTCCTGCAGGAACTGGTTGCTCGGGAAGCCCAGCACCGTGAACCCGCGGGGGCCGTACTGCTTCTGCAGGGCCTCGAGCTGCTCGTACTGCGGGGCGAGGCCGCACCGGGAGGCGACGTTCACGACCAGTACGGCCTTGTCGGCGTAGGCGCCGAACGTGGTGTCCTCGCCGTGCAGCGTGGTGATGGCGATGTCGTCGAAGCGTCCCATGGCCGAAACGTTATCCCCACCCCCGGGACTTCGCAGGGTCGGCGTCCAGGCAGACCGTAGGATCGGTTCCATGTGTGGAATCGTCGGCTACGTCGGCAGCAACAGCAGCCAGGACGTCCTCCTCGGTGGCCTCCGTCGCCTCGAGTACCGCGGCTACGACTCGGCGGGCATCGCCGTCGTCGACCCAGCCGGAGACCTCGTGTCGGCCAAGAAGGCCGGCAAGCTCCAGGCGCTGGTCGACGAGCTCGAGTCGTCGCCGATCCCGGACGGCACGACGGGCATCGGGCACACCCGCTGGGCGACCCACGGTGGCCCGACCGACGGCAACGCCCACCCGCACCTGGCCGACGGCGACAAGCTCGCCCTCATCCACAACGGCATCATCGAGAACTTCTCCGAGCTCCGCGCCGAACTGCAGGCCGAGGGCATCGAGTTCCGCAGCGAGACCGACTCCGAGGTCGCCGCGCACCTGGTCGGACGGGCCTTCCGCGACACCGGTGACCTGACCGCCGCCATGCAGCAGGCCGTGCAGCGACTCGAAGGGGCCTTCACGCTCCTCGTCGTGCACGCCGACCAGCCCGGCGTCGTCGTCGGTGCCCGTCGCAACTCGCCCCTGGTGGTCGGGCTCGGCGACGGTGAGAACTTCATGGGCTCGGACGTCGCCGCGTTCGTCGCCTACACGCAGCGCGCGCTGTCGATCGGGCAGGACGAGATCGCCACGATCCGCCCCGACGGCGTCGACGTCATCCACTTCGACGGCACCCCGGCCACGCCGACCGAGTTCGAGGTCAACTGGGACGCCTCCGCCGCCGACAAGGGCGGCTGGAGCTCGTTCATGGCGAAGGAGATCAGCGAGGAGCCCGAGGCCGTCGCGAAGACGATCCTCGGTCGCGTCCACGACGGCGCCGTCACGCTGACCGACCTCGACCCGATCGCCGAGCGCCTGGCGACCGTCGACCGCGTCATCGTGATCGCCTGCGGCACCGCCGCCTACGCCGGCATCCTCGGCAAGTACGCCATCGAGCAGTGGGCCCGCATCCCGGTCGAGGTCGAGCTCGCGCACGAGTTCCGCTACCGCGACCCGGTGCTGAACGAGCGCACCCTGGTCGTCTCGATCAGCCAGTCCGGCGAGACCATGGACACGCTCATGGCCGTCAAGTACGCCCGCGAGCAGGGCGCGCAGGTCCTGTCGATCTGCAACACCCAGGGCGCCACGATCCCGCGTGAGTCCGACGCCGTGATCTACACGCACGCCGGACCCGAGGTCGCCGTCGCGTCGACCAAGGCCTTCATCGCCCAGGGCGTCGCGCTCTACCTGCTCGGGCTGCACCTGGCGACGCTGCGCGGCACGCTCACCACCGAGCAGATCGCCGAGCAGGTGGCCGAGCTCGAGGGCCTCGCGCCGAAGCTGCAGCAGACCATCGAGGACGCCGCCGGCATCAAGGACCTGGCCCGTTGGATGGCGGACACCCGGAGCGTGCTGTTCCTCGGCCGCCACGTCGGCTACCCGATCGCACTCGAGGGCGCCCTCAAGCTCAAGGAGCTCGCGTACATCCACGCCGAGGGCTTCGCCGCCGGTGAGCTCAAGCACGGCCCGATCGCACTGATCGAGCCGGGCCAGATCGTCTTCGTCATCGTGCCCTCGCCGCGCGACCCCCGATCGCTGCACCCGAAGGTCGTCTCGAACATCCAGGAGATCCGCGCCCGCGGTGCCCGGGTGATCGCGATCGCCGAAGAGGGCGACGCCGCGGTGCTGCCGTTCGCCGACGAGGTCCTGCGGATCCCGCTGGCGACCCCGCTGTTCGAGCCGCTGCTCGCCGTGGCACCGCTGCACATGTTCGGCATGGAGCTCGCCGCGGCCAAGGGCCTCGACGTCGACCAGCCACGCAACCTCGCGAAGTCGGTCACCGTCGAGTAGTCGCGACGGTGATCATCGGGATCGGGGTCGACGTGGTCGACCTGGAGCGGTTCGAACGGGTGCTGGAGCGCACACCGGCGATGCGGGCGCGGCTGTTCACGCCGTCCGAGCAGGTCCGTGACGGCGAACCCCGGCCGATCGCGTCCCTCGCGGCACGGTTCGCGGCGAAGGAAGCCCTGATCAAGGCCTTCGGGTCGAGTGCCGGGCTGAGCTGGCAGGACCTCGAGGTCGTGTCCGACGACCAGCGGAACCCGTCGCTCACCCTGCACCAGGTCGCCCGGCAGGTGGCGGACGCGCGTGGCGTGACGAGCGTGCACCTGTCGCTCTCGCATGATGGAGGGATCGCGACCGCGTTCGTGGTCCTGGAAGGAACAGACGTGGGCCTGGAAGGAACTCCCCGGTGAGTGCGTTCACCGGCATCACGGTCGATCGCGGAGCCCTGATCGAGAACTACGCGACCATCGCCGACCGGGTCGCCCCGGCCGGGGTCATCGCGGTGGTCAAGGCGAACGCCTACGGCCACGGGGCCCTCGACGCCGCGCAGGCCTTCGTGGACGCCGGTGCCGAGTGGCTCGGGGTCGCCGACATCGACGAGGCCGTCGCGCTCCGTCAGGGTGGCATCGACGAGGGGGTCCGGATCCTCGCGTGGCTGCACGCCCCCGACGAGGACTTCCGTCGCGCCGCGCAGTTCGACGTCACGCCAGCGGTGTCGAGCGTCGAGCAGCTCTCTGCAGCAGCCGACTCCGACGTCCGCGCCGTGCACCTGTGCGTCGACACCGGCCTGAGCCGCAACGGTGCGGTCGAGTCCGAATGGGCCGAGCTCTTCGCGACCGCGGGTGCCCTGGCCCGCGGCGGCAACCGCACCCGGGTCGAGGGGCTCATGTCCCACCTGTCGAACGCGTCGCGCACCGACGACCTCGACCAGGACGCCGCACTGCAGCGGGCGCTGGACGGCCTCGCCGCGAACGGCATCGTGCCGGACGTGGTGCACCTCGCCGCGAGTGCCGCGAGCATCGCCGTGCCGGAGACCCGCCACGACCTGTCCCGCGTCGGGCTCGCCCTGTACGGGCTGAGCCCCTTCGACGGTCGCACCTCGGCCGACCTGGGGCTGCGCCCCGCGATGCGCGTCACCGCCGCCGTGCTCCGCACCGTGCCGGTCGCCGCGGGCGACGGCGTCTCCTACGGCTACACCTGGCGCGCCGAGACGGACACCCGTCTCGCCGTGATCGGACTCGGCTACGCGGACGGCTTCGACCGCGACTTCGGCAACCGGGTCTCGGTGCGGATCGGCGACCGGACGTTCCCGGTGGTCGGACGCGTCGCGATGAACGCCATGCACGTCGACATCGGCGACGCCGACGTCCAGGTCGGTGACGAGGCGGTGCTGTGGGGCGACCCCGCGAACGGCGACCCCGCCGTCGAGGACTGGGCCGACGCCATCGGCACGATCAACTACGAGGTGGTCGCCCGGATCGGCCGCAGCGTGGAACGGAGGACGACGTGAGCTCCGCACCGCTGCGTCAGGCGCGCATCGACCTCGACGCCTACCGGGCCAACCTCGACCGTGTCCGCGAGTGGATGGACCCGGTCGCCGTGATGGCGATCATGAAGGCCGACGCCTACGGGCACGGCCTCGAGCCGATCGCGCTCGCCGCGGTCGACGCCGGCATCCGCTGGATCGGTGTGCTGACGGTGCCCGCGGCCCTGCGCCTGCGCTCGATCGGCGTCGGCGAGGACGTCCACCTGTTCACCTGGCAGCACGACCCCGACCTGGACTTCCGTGACGCCATCGACTCGGCCGTCGACCTCGGCGTCTCGAACGTCGCCGAGCTGCAGCGCATCGTCGACGCCGTCGACCAGCGACCGGCCCGGGTGCACCTCGGCGTCGACTCCGGCCTGCACCGCGACGGCGCGACCCCGGCGGACTGGCCGGCGCTCGTCGAGCTCGCCCGGGACGCCCAGCGGAACGGCCGCATCGAGGTCGTCGCCGCGTACACGCACCTGGCCGAGGCGTCCGACCACGAGGACAGCGCCGCGGTCGCCGTGTTCGACGCTGCGATCGAGATCGCCGAGGACCTGGGGCTCGACGTGCCGATGGAACACGTCGCCGCGTCGCTCGCGGGGCTGGAGCGCAAGGAGTTCCGCAAGGACATGGTCCGGATGGGTGCGAACCTGTTCGGCATCCCCGGAGCCGACGGCGTCTCGGCGGCCGACCTCGGACTCGAACCGGTGATGACCCTGACCGCGTCGGTCGCGAAGACGAAGCGCGTCCCCGTCGACACCGGCGTCTCCTACGACTACACGTACCGCACCGCGACGGAGACGACCCTGGCGCTCGTGCCCGTCGGGTACGCCGACGGGGTCCCGCGTCTGGCGCAGGGACGCATCGAGGTCGCGATCGGCGGCAAGCGCTACCCGATCGCCGGCCGCGTCGCGATGGACCAGTTCCTGGTGGACGTCGGCGAGGACGACGTGCAGACCGGCGACACCGTCGTGCTGTTCGGTACCGGCGAGCACGACGAGATGACCGTGCTCGAGTGGGGCGCGGCGCTCGAGACCATCGGTGAAGAGATCGTCTGCCGCATCGGCAGCCGTGTGCCCCGGTTCTACGAGGGCCACGACATCGAGGGGCGGGTCGGGGAGTACCTGCGGGGCGAGCGGCCGTGACCGAGTCGGCGCGCGTCCTGCTCGACACCACCGTCGACGGCACCGAGGCGATGGGGGAGCTCGGCGCCCGGCTGGCCGCCGTGCTGCGCGCTGGGGACCTCGTCGTGCTGACCGGGCCGCTCGGTGCCGGCAAGACGACCCTGACGCGCGGGCTCGGCGCTGCACTCGGCGCGCGCGGCCAGGTGTCCAGCCCGACCTTCGTCCTCGCCCGGACCCACCCGACGACCGCCGGACCCGACCTGGTGCACGTCGACGCCTACCGTCTGTCCGACCCGGTCGAGCTCGACGACCTCGACCTCGACTGGGACGCCGCAATCGTCGTCGTCGAGTGGGGCCGCGGCATGGTCGACGGCATCAGCGACAGTGTGCTCGACGTCGAGATCACGCGCGCCACCGGTGCCGATGACGCAGCTGCCGACGACACGGACCCGGACGACGTGCCCGACGAGCCCCGCCGCGTCGTCGTCACCGCCACCGGCCCGCGCTGGGAAGGCGTGGCCCTCTGACCCTGCAGCCCGTCGACGCGGGTGACGTCGAGGCGCTCCGTGCGTTCCTCGTCGGGGCGGACCTGACGCTCGCCGGGCTCGACGAGCCGACGGTCCGACTCTGGCTCGACCGCGACGACGCCGGCAGGGTGGTCGGCAGCACCGGGTTCGAGGCGAGCGCTGACGGCCTGCACGTGCTGATCCGCAGCGTGGCCGTCGCGCCGCAGCACCGCGGCTCCGGGGCCGGTACGCGCCTGGCGCGGTTCGCGATCGAGCGGGCGACCGAGGCCGGTGCGGAGCGCGCGTGGCTGTTCTCGCGCCGCTCTGGTCCGTTCTGGCAGTCGCTCGGCTTCACGCCCGCCGACCGACGGGCCCTGGCCGCCGCGCTGCCGGACACCCACCAGGTCCGCCTGTTCCGTCGGACCGGGCAACTGGAGCACGAGGTCGCGTGGTCCCGCAGGCTGCCGGTGCGCTGACCGCCGCCTACGATGGACGGGTGCTGCTCGCGATCGACACCTCCGCCGGGACCTCCGTCGCCGTCGTCGACCCGGCCACCGGCCAGGCCCTCGCGACCCGCGACACCGAGGACAGCCGCCGGCACGCCGAGGTGATCGGCCCGTTCCTCGCCGAGACCCTCGCCGAGGCCGGCATCACCGGCGCCGACGTCACCGGGGTCGTCGCCGGCATGGGCCCGGGCCCCTTCACCGGCCTGCGCGTCGGCATCGCCGCCGCCCGCACCTTCGCCGCGGCCCGCGGCGTCCCCGTCCTGCCCCTCGTCAGCCACGACGCGGTGGCCCTCGACCAGCGCGACTCGGGCACCGCCGGACCGTTCGTCGTCCTCACGGACGCACGCCGCCGCGAGGTCTACTGGAGCGCCTACGATGCCGACGGCGTCCGCGTGGCCGGCCCCGGACTCGCCAAGCCCGCCGATCTCGACGACGCGATCCGCGCCTCCCGGCCCGAAGCGGTGGGCTGGGACCGCGTGACGGTCGCGTCCATCCCGGCCTGGAGGCTCGGCTCGCTCGCCGCGGACCGGCTCGCGTCCGGTGCGGCGTTCGACCAGGACACGCCCCTGTACCTGCGCGACCCCGACGTCACGGTGCCGGGTGCGCCCAAGCGGGTGAAGCAGTGACCCTGCCGGACGGGCTCCGCCTGCGGCGAGCACACCCGCAGGACCTCGACGACATCATGTGGCTCGAGCACGTCTCGTTCCCGACGGACGCCTGGTCGGCGTCGCAGATGTCCGGTGAGCTGTACTCACCGCACGGGTACTACGTCGTGATCGAGACGGCCGACGACACGTCCGCGCCGCTGGTCGTCGGGTACGCCGGCCTCTCGTCGCTCGCGGGCAACCCGGTGGCCGACGTGCAGACCATCGCCGTCGCCGCGGACCAGCGCGGCAAGGGGCTCGGGCGGGTCCTGTTCACGGAGCTGCTCGACGAGGCCCGGCGCCGCGGTGTGCGCGAGGTGTTCCTCGAGGTGCGCGCGGACAACCCCGTGGCGCAGGCGATGTACACGGCGTTCGGGTTCGAGCACATTGCGACCCGACCGCGCTACTACCAACCGGACGGCGTCGACGCGTGGGTGATGCGGGCAGAGCTGCCCGGCCCGGACGCCGAGCGGTCGTCGGGCGTCGGACCCATCGGACAGGAGGCCCTCGGTGAGCGCGACTGAACCACTGGTGCTCGGCATCGAGACGAGCTGCGACGAGACGGGCGTGGGCATCGTGCGGGGGAGCACCCTGCTGGCGAACGTGATCGCCTCGAGCATGGACGAGCACGCGCGCTACGGCGGGGTCGTGCCCGAGGTCGCCGCACGGGCCCACCTGGAGGCGATGACCCCGACGCTGCACGAGGCGCTCGAGCGTGCCGGCGTCACCCTCGACGAACTCGACGCCGTCGCGGTGACCGCCGGGCCGGGCCTGGCGGGGGCGCTCATGGTCGGGGTGGGAGCCGCGAAGGCGCTCGCCGTGGCCACGGGGAAGCCCCTGTACGGCGTGAACCACCTGGTCGGGCACGTCGGGGCCGACGTGCTGCGCGAGGACGGCAGCGAGATCGAGCTGCCGACGATCGCGCTGCTGGTCTCCGGCGGCCACACGTCGCTGCTGCTGGTGCGGGACCTGGTCGGCGACGTCGAACTGCTCGGCGAGACGATCGACGACGCGGCGGGCGAGGCGTTCGACAAGGTCGCGCGGCTGCTCGGACTGCCCTACCCCGGCGGCCCGCAGATCGACCGGGCTGCGGCCGAGGGTGACCCGACGGCGATCCGGTTCCCCCGCGGACTGACGCTGCCGAAGGACATGGCCGCGCACCGGTACGACTTCTCGTTCTCGGGGCTCAAGACCGCCGTCGCACGGTGGGTCGAGCGCTGCCGTGACGAGGGCCGCGAGGTGCCGGTGGCCGACGTCGCCGCGAGCTTCCGCGAGGCCGTCGTCGACGTCCTGCTGACCAAGGCCCTGAACGCGTGCCGCGACACCGGCGTCGACCGGCTGCTGCTCGGTGGCGGGGTCGTCGCGAACGCCCGACTGCGACAGGTCGCCGAGGAGCGCTGCGCGGCCGCGGGCGTGCGGCTCCGGATCCCGCCGTTCGACCTGTGCACCGACAACGGCGCGATGATCGCCGCCGTCGGCGCTCGACTCGTGGCCGAGGGGCATGCTCCGAGCGACCTCGGCATCGCCGCCGACTCGACCCTGCCGGTGACGACCGTCCAGGTCTGACCAGTTCTGACCAGTTCGGCCCCGGTCCTTCTTCGGGAGCCTGTGGGAGGATTCACACGGGCGTCGGAGAGACCGGACGCCCGAGAGGGGTGGACGGTGTCCGATCAGAACGAGTGGCCGAAGCCGGGCGAGACGCCGAACGGCCCGGCGAGCGGACAGCCCGACGGCACGCCCGCCCCGGACGCCCCGCAGGCTCCTGACGCACCGCAGGCGCCGTCGGCCCCGGAAGCGCCCCAGAACCCGTACGGCCAGCAGCAGGACCCGTACGCGGCCCCGCCGCAGCAGAACCCGTACAGCGCTCCGCAGCAGCCGCAGAACCCGTACGGTCAGCCGCAGCAGCCCCAGAACCAGTACGGCCAGCAGCAGCAGCCGAACCCGTACGGCCAGCAGCAGAACCCGTACTCGGCCCCGCAGCCCCAGTCGAACCCGTACGCGCAGCAGCAGGACCCGTACGCGGCCCCGCAGCAGCAGCAGCAGAACGCGTACGGCGCCCCGCAGAACCCGTACGGCCAGCAGCAGAACCCGTACGCGCAGCCGCAGCAGCAGCCCTACGCGTCGAACCCGTACACGTACCAGCCCTACGCGCAGCGCCCGAAGACGAACGTCCTGTCGATCCTGTCGATCGTCTTCGCGTTCGGCGGCATCATCATCTGGCCGATCATCATCCTGACGAGCCCGGCCGGCGCGATCATGGGCCACATCGCCCTCGGCAAGATCAAGCAGACCGGCGAGGGTGGCCGCGGCCTGGCGCTCGCCGGCATCATCGGTGGCTGGATCCTGACGGGCCTGTTCATCTTGATCGTCGCCCTGGTGTGGATCTCGATCGCGAACGCGTCGGACTACTCCGACTACAGCTCGAACTCCGGCGCCTTCGTCAACTGACGCCGACGCGCCCGCAGCACCGCACGCGGCCCCCGGCCGTCAGCCGACCGTGTCGGTGAGCCGCTCGCACAGGATCGCCGTGTGGCGTCCCTCCAGGCGGGTGAGCACGAGCGTGACGCGACCCGACCCGCGCAACCGCAGCCGCTTGCGGAACTGCGCCGGGTCGACGTCGACGCCGCGCTTCTTGATCTCGACGGTGCCGATGCCGTCGGCGGCGAGCCGTGCGGCCAGGCGCTTGACGTCGAGCGGCATCGTGTCGAGCACCCGGAAGCCCTGCGCGAAGGGGGTCGCGACGGCGCGGTCGGCCGTGACGTAGGCGATGCCCTCGGACAGCATGTGCCCGTCGAGGCCCCGTGCCAGGTCGCCGATCAGCCGTGCGCGGATCACGGCGCCGTCGGGCTCGTACAGGTAGGCACCGAGCGGTCCGACCTCGGCATCGTCGGCGTCGGCCGCTCCGGTCATCTCGGCGATGCCGTGTGCACCGATGACGGTGGCAGCGCGGCGGATCCCGGGTCGGGCGAGGGGGCCGAACCACAGGGCGAGCTCCACGACCTCGCGGTCGACGGAGGTCCACTGCGCCTCGGCGGTGTCCGGGATCAGGTCGCGGTCGATGCCCGGTCCGAGCTTCACACCGGTCGGCGTCGACGTCGCCGCGGCGAACACGGTGTCGAGCGAGGGCGACCAGTCGTCGGGGTCGGCGAGCCGGCGGGTGTCCGAGTGGCCGGAGGTGCGTCGTGCGGGGTCCATCCACACGCCGTCCACCGAGGACAGGTCGAAGGACGCGGCATCCCCGAGCTCCACCCGCGCGTTCGGCCACACCGCGAGGTTGTGGGTCGCGACGGCCGCCGTCACCTCGTCGCGATCGACCGCGGTGACGTCGAGGTCGAGCGCCGCCATCGCCATGGCGTCCCCGCCGATGCCGCAGCCGAGGTCGGCGACACGGGTCAGCCCGGCCGCCGCGAAGCGTCCGGCGTGCTGGGCCGCGACCTGCAGCCGGGTGGCCTGCTCGAGCCCGGCCTCGGTGAAGAGCATGCGGGAGGCGAAGTCGCCGAACTTGCCGCGGGCCTTCAGCCGCAGCTTCGCCTGGGTCAGCACTGCGGCGACGAGCCGGGGATCGTGCCCCTCGGCGCGCAGCCGGGACACCACGCGGACGATCTCGCCGCCGTCGGAGACGCCCGGGGTACGGTCGAGCAGGGCCATCCCGTCGGGGGTCAGCAGTGCGGTGAGTTCGGCGGCGTCCATGCGTCGATCCTCGCAGGTGCTGCGTGTTCTCCGGATGTGCTGGCACTCGGATTGACCGAGTGCCAGAGGCCCCCTAGAGTTGGCGTTGGCACTCTCCTGTGCGAAGTGCCAACCCGGTTTTCATCTGTACCGAGTCCGTACCGAGAAAGAAGAGGTCACCGTGGCCGTCAGCATCAAGCCGCTCGAGGATCGCATCGTCATCCGCCAGGTCGAGGCGGAGCAGACCACCGCTTCCGGTCTGGTCATCCCCGACACCGCGAAGGAGAAGCCCCAGGAGGGCGAGGTCGTCGCCGTGGGTCCGGGTCGCATCGACGACAACGGCAACCGCGTCCCGCTCGACGTCGCCGTGGGTGACAAGGTCATCTACTCCAAGTACGGCGGAACCGAGGTCAAGTACTCGGGCGAGGACCTGCTGGTCCTGTCGGCCCGCGATGTCCTCGCGGTCATCGTTCACTGAGTCGAGTACTCACCACGGACGCCCCGTCCGGCCTTCGGGCCGACGGGGCGTTCGTGCGTCCGAGGCCGGTCACCCGGGTGCGCCGGTCCTGATCATCCCGCTGTCACCCCGCCTGGAGGCCCGGTGCGCGTCCCACGGTCTGCGGTCGTTCCTAGGATGGTTCCGTGAGTGAACCGAGTCCGGCGCGACCCGTCCGCAGCGAGGCATCCGTCGGCGTGGTGCAGGCCATCGTGGCCTACGGGCTCTGGGGGCTGATGCCGCTGCTCTTCGCGGCCATGGCCCCCGCGGCGGCGTTCGAGATCGTGTCGTGGCGGATCGTCTTCGGCCTGGTGTTCTGCGCGGTGGCGATCGCGGTGACCCGGTCGTGGCTCCGCACCCGCACCCTGATGGCCCAGCGTCGTGTGATGCTCGTGATGGGGCTCGCCGCCGTCCTGATCCTGGTCAACTGGACCGTCTACGTCCTCGCGACGACCACCGGCCACACCGTCGAGGCCGCGCTCGGCTACTTCATCAACCCGCTCGTCACGATCGCGCTCGGCGTCGTGGTCCTGCGCGAACGCCTGCGTCCGGCGCAGTGGGCAGCCGTCGGGCTGAGCGTCGTGGCGGTCGTCGTCATCGCGATCGGCTACGGGCAGATGCCGTGGATCTCGCTGGCCCTGGCGTTCTCGTTCGGACTGTACGGCCTGGTGAAGAAGCGGGTCGGCGGCACCGTGGACGCCCTGAGCGGCCTGACGATCGAGACCGTGTGGCTGCTGCCGATCGCGGTCGTGGCGCTCATCGTGCTCGGCGTGACCGGGCTCGGTGGTGGCGTGACGTTCACGAGCGAGGGCTGGGGACACGCGGTCATCACCGTGCTGACCGGGCCGGCGACCGCGGTGCCGCTGCTGCTCTTCGCATCGTCGGCACGGCGGGTGAGCCTGTCGACGCTCGGGCTGACCCAGTACCTGGCGCCGGTGATGCAGCTGCTCGTCGGGGTGCTGGTGCAGCACGAGGAGATGTCGGCCGGACGCTGGTTCGGCTTCGGCATCGTGTGGCTCGCGCTCGTGGTGCTGACGGCGGACTCGTTCGCCGCAGCGCGAGCGTCCCGTCGCCGGGCGCTCGCACCCACCCACGCCGAGCCGGTCTGACGGACGCCCCACGGGCCTCCAGGCCGTCCGTTGGTCCGTCCTGCTGCGGCGACGGACCCTGCCGGGCGTCCCCGCCACCCACGCGAAAGCGACAGTCCCCCACGGAAGTTCCGTGGGGGACTGTCGCTTTCGCGAGCGGTGCTGGGCTGAGCCCTACTTCTTCACCGCACCCTGGATGGCGCTCTGGTAGACCGGCTTGTTGTCGTCGTCGAACTTGTAGATGCCGATGTAGGCGGCCGACGGGTCGTTGTTCTCGTCGAACGGACCGATGCCGGACGGGCCGGTGTAGTGGATGTCCTTGCCGTCGTCCAGGAGCGTCTTGCACTCCTTGAACGTCGCGCACTCGGTGCCGCCGTCAGCACCCGACACCGCAGCCATGTTGGCCTGGATCGTGCCGGAGTCGGTGCCCTTGCCCTTCACCGCGGCGAGGGCGGCGAGGACGGTGGCGTCGTAGGACTCCGCCGCGTACGAGTAGTCGGCGAGCGTCTTGCCCGACGAGTCCTTGTAGAACGCAGCGAGCTGCTTCTTGAAGTCGTCCTTCGGCGAGGCACCGGGGATGGTGCCCTGGGCGCCGGTCAGGGTGCCCTTGTCGAAGTCCTTCGAGTAGTCCGCCGTGTTGCCGTCGGACATGTAGATCTTCGCCTCGTTGCCCTGCGACACGAGCTCCGGGATGATCGACTTCGTCTCGTCGAAGGCGAGGACGACGATCGCGTCGGGCTTCGCGGCCAGGGCCGCGGTCACCTCGGACGAGAACGTGGTCTGGCCGGGCGGGAACTCCTGGCCCTCACCCTTGCCGCCGTAGACGACCTGGCCACCCGACGCCTCGACCGCAGCCTGCACCGAGTTGCGGAGGCCGGTGCCGTACGTGTCGTTGAAGACCAGGAAGGCGACCTTCGCGTTGCCGTCACCGGTCACGAGCTGGCCGAGCGCGGAACCCTGCACCGAGTCCGGCGGTGCGGTCCGGTAGTAGTACGACGAGTAGCCGGAGAGGTCGGTCGCGGTGTTCGCGGGCGAGATCTCGACGATGCAGTTGCTCGTCAGCTGGTCGATGACGTTCAGCGTGACGGACGAGGACTCGGCGCCGATCGCGACCGGCACCTTCGCGTTGACCAGCTTCGTCGCGGCGGAGCTCGACACGGTCATGTCGTTGCTGTCGCCGGAGTCGGTCGCCGGGTCGATCGTGACGTCCTTGTCGAGGACGCCGCCCGCGGCGTTGATGTCCTTGACGGCCAGGCCGACACCGGACTCCGCCGGCGGGTTGAGGTAGGCCAGCGAACCGGTCAGGGGCAGGATCGTGCCGATCTTCAGCGCGTCCGTACCGGGGGTGTCCGGGGCCTTGCAGCTGGCGGCGGGATCCTTCTTCGCATCGCTCGACGCCGAGCTCGAGGGGGAAGCACTGCCGGTGGTGGAACACGCGGCGAGGAGGACGGCTGCTGCGCCCGCCAACGCCAGTGCCGCGGTGGCACGGGTGGTTCTGATCATCCGTGGAGCCCTTTCTCTGCGCGGAGGCTGTGCCGCTTCGGGTGAATGCGACGCCTCCACTGGATGTCGAGAAACGTAGGGTCCATGTGTTTCGCCCGTGTGACGGGGCGGTACGCAAAGGTGTTTCGTTACCGAGCCGTGACGTTCCTGTGCGCAGGGACAGGGATCGGTGCAGCAGCGACGGTGCCGGTGCGGCGACCCGACCTGCGCCAGGCGGATGGTCCGGCAGGGCGCCCGGGAGGCCCGGCGTACGGTCCGCCGCATGAGCGACTTCCAGCCCACCACAGCCATCGTCACCGGCTCCGAGTCCGGGATCGGCCGTGCGACCGCCGTCGCGCTCGCCGAAGCCGGCATGGACGTCGGCCTCACCTACCTGTCCGAACCCGACCGTGCCGAGGAGACCGCGGAGGAGGTCCGGAAGACCGGCCGTCGGGCCTTCGTCGAGCAGATCGACGTCTCCGACCTCGCCGGGGCGGCCGCCGTCATCGACCGCCTCGTCTCGCAGCTGGGCGGCGTCGACGTCTTCGTGGCCGACGCCGGCACCGGCGACAACGCCCCGTTCCTCGAGATGACCCTCGACCAGTGGCGCCACACGGTGTCGACCGACCTCGACGGCGCCTTCGTCACGATGCAGGCCGCCGCGAAGCACATGGTGCAGGCCGGCACCGGCGGCCGGATCATCGGCATCACGAGCGTGCACGAACACCAGCCCCGCTCCGGCTCGAGCGCCTACGACGCCGCCAAGCACGGGCTCGGCGGCCTGCTGAAGACCATGGCGATCGAGCTCGCCGAGCACGGCATCACCGTGAACGCCGTCGCCCCCGGCGAGATCGCCACCCGGATGACCGGCGCCGAGGACGAGGACCCGCACACCATCGACCGTCCCGGTGTCCCGCTCGGCCGTCCGGGCAACGCGTGGGAGATCGCGGCCGCCGTGGCGTTCCTGGCCTCGCGTGCGTCGTCGTACATCACCGGGGTGTCCCTGCCGGTGGACGGCGGCATGCTGCAGATGGGTCCGCACGGCGGCTCGCACATCACGTCGAACGACTGGCGTTCGGCCTGACGCGTCGACGCACGAACGCCAGACGCCCCCGCTCCGTCCGGAGCGGGGGCGTCTGGTCGAGTGCTGCTAGCTGCGGTAGTTCGGCGCCTCGACGACCATCTGGACGTCGTGCGGGTGGGACTCCTTGAGCCCCGCCGCCGTGATGCGGACGAACTTGCCACGGGCCTTCAGCTCGGGGATCGTGCGACCGCCGACGTAGAACATCGACTGCCGCAGCCCACCGGTGAGCTGGTAGACGACGTTGCCGACCGAGCCGCGGTAGGGCACCTGGCCCTCGATGCCCTCGGGGATGAGCTTGTCGTCGTTCGGCACGTCCGCCTGGAAGTAGCGGTCCTTCGAGTACGAGGTCTTCTTGCCACGGGTCTGCAGGGCCCCGAGGGACCCCATGCCGCGGTAGGCCTTGAACTGCTTGCCACCCACGAACACCAGGTCACCGGGGGACTCGTCGGTGCCGGCGAGCAGCGAGCCGAGCATGACGGTGTCGGCGCCGGCAACCAGGGCCTTCGCGATGTCACCCGAGTACTGCAGGCCACCGTCGGCGATGATCGGGACACCGGCTTCGCGTGCGGCGAGGGAGGCCTCGTACACGGCGGTCACCTGCGGCACACCCACACCGGCGACGACGCGCGTGGTGCAGATGGAGCCCGGGCCGACACCGACCTTGACGGCGTCCACACCCGCGTCGATGAGCGCCTGGGCGCCCGCGCGGGTGGCGACGTTGCCGCCGATGACGTCGATCGCGTCGAACGTCGGGTCGGCCTTGAGACGGCGGACCATGTCGAGCACGCCTTCGCTCTCGCCGTTGGCCGTGTCGACGACGAGCACGTCGACGCCGGCGTCACGCAGGGCCTCGGCACGCTGCCAGGCATCGCCGAAGAACCCGATCGCGGCACCGACGCGGAGTCGGCCCTCGTCGTCCTTCGTGGCGTCCGGGTACTGCTCGCTCTTGTCGAAGTCCTTGACGGTGATGAGGCCGCGGAGCTTGCCGTCGGCGTCGACCAGCGGCAGCTTCTCGATCTTGTGCTGCGCGAAGATGGCGATCGCCTCTTCGGGGTCGATGCCCTCCATCGCGGTGATCAGCGGGGCCTTCGTCATCACGTCGCGCACGTACGTGGTGGCCTGCTCGAACGTGGCCACGAAGCGCATGTCGCGGTTCGTGATGATGCCGACGAGGGTGCCGTCCTGCTCGACGACCGGCAGGCCGGAGACACGGAACTGGCCGCAGAGCGCGTCGACCTCGGCCACGGTGGCGTCCGGGGTGGTGGTCACCGGGTTGGTGATCATGCCCGACTCGGAGCGCTTGACCTTGTCGACGTAGGCAGCCTGGTCCTCGATGGACAGGTTGCGGTGCAGGATCCCGATGCCGCCCTGGCGCGCCATGGCGATGGCCATGCGGGCTTCGGTGACGGTGTCCATCGCGGCGGAGAGCAGCGGGACGTTGACGGAGATCCGCTTGGTGAGCCGGGACGCCGTGGACGCCTCGCTCGGGATGACGTCGGTGTGCCCGGGCAGCAGCATGACGTCGTCGTACGTGAGTCCGATGAATCCGAACGGATCCGGCTGGTCCATGGGTCCCCTTCGTGGGCGAGTGAAGTGTCGAGACACCGGGAACACGACGACGGGTTCCGGATAGGACATGGTAACGCGAGCGGCTGTCGCCGCATTCCGCCTGGAGGCACGGATCGCGCCCGCCTCGGAGCATTCCTCCACAACGTCACAGTTCGGGTACGAATCACACAGGGAACGTGTTGGAAACACGGGTGTCACAAAATCCCCATAGGTTCCTCGTCATCCGAACGAGAGGCTCTTCCGTGGGATCCATCACTCCTCCGGGACGGGCGCAGCCGCGCCTGTTCCGCCTCCGCCACGCACGACGACGACCGGTCCTGGCGGCCGTGCTCGTCGCCGCGTTCCTGGCGACCTTCCTGATCGACTGGGCGGTCACCCTGCCGGCCTTCAGTGCCACCTCGGCACCGGCCACCAGCCAGGCGTGCACCGTCAGCCCCGACAACGGGTGCATCCAGGGCACGATCACCGACTCCGAGCGTGAACCGGCCGAGGGCGTCGACGTCGACGTGACCGGCCCGAGCGGCTTCGACCAGACGGCCACGACCAACGGCGACGGCCGCTGGTCCGTCAGCGTCGACACGGCCGGCGAGTACACCGTGAGCGTCGACCAGGGCACCCTGCCGAAGGGCCAGTACCTGACGAACGCCGCCGACGCCGACCGCAAGGTGCAGGCCACCCTGAACGCCAACGTCGGGCAGATCTTCCAGCTGTCCGACCAGAAGGGCGCCACGACCTCGACGGACTCGTCGGGCGTGAGCATCCAGCGGGCCTGGCAGCAGTTCGCCTCCGGGCTCCGGCTCGGGCTGCTCATCGCCCTGGCGTCGATCGGGCTCTCGCTCATCTACGGCACGACAGGGCTGTCGAGCTTCTCGCACGGTGAGCAGGTCACCCTCGGCGGTCTGCTGGCGTACGTGTTCGCCAACCAGCTCGGCTGGAACATCTGGGTCACCGGCATCGTCGTCACGCTGTTGTGCGCCGCGACCGGGTACCTGCAGGACGCCGCGATCTGGCGCCCACTCCGGCGACGGCGCATCAGCCTCACACAGCTCATGATCGTGACGATCGGTCTGTCGATCGCCGCCCAGTACGCGTTCCAGTACTTCTTCGGCGCCTCGACGGTCCGCATCCAGCAGGGCAACCCGGAGACCGTGCGGTTCGCCGGCGTCACCCTGACGGTGCAGTCGTACGTCGCCATGGGGATCGCGCTCGTGGTCCTGATCGCGACCGGGCTCTTCCTGGCGAAGACCCGCTTCGGCCGGGCGACCCGGGCCGTGTCCGACAACCCGGCGCTCGCCGCGGCCTCCGGCATCGACGTCGACCGGGTGATCCGCTTCGTGTGGACGCTCGCCGCCGGCCTCGCGGGGCTCTCCGGTGTGATGCTCGGGCTCGTCCTGAACGGCGTGAACTGGCAGACCGGGCTCCAGCTGCTCCTGCTCATGTTCGCCTCGGTCACGCTCGGCGGCCTCGGCACCGCGTACGGCGCCCTGGTCGGCTCGATGATCATCGGTGTCGTCGTGGAGCTCACGAACCTGGTGCTCCCCGGTGACTTCAAGTACGCCACCGCCCTCGTCATCCTCATCCTCATCCTGCTGTTCCGGCCGCAGGGCATCTTCGGCCGCGCCGAGCGGATCGGCTAAGGGAGCACGCGCATGGACTACATCCTCAACCTGCTGTCCTCGCTCACCCAGGAGGCACTCGCCCCGACCACGGCGGCGTTCGCGCTGGCCGCGATCGGCCTGAACGTGCACTTCGGGCTCACCGGCCTCGTGAACATGGGCCAGGCGGCGTTCCTGCTGCTCGGTGCCTACGGATTCGCGATCTCGATCACGAACGGACTGCCGTTCGTGATGGCGGTCCTCATCGCCCTGCTCGTCGCGATCGTGTTCGCGATCATCCTCGGCATCCCGACGCTGCGGTTGCGCGGCGACTACCTGGCGATCGTCACGATCTCCGGCGCCGAGATCATCCGCATGGTGGGCCGCTCGAGCCTGCTCACCTCGACCACGGGTGGCTCGAACGGCATCACCGGGTCGAGCTACCGCGACCCGTTCACCGCCCTCAGCCCGCTGCCCGACGGCACCACCACGATCCTGTGGTTCACGTACGCGAACAACGGCGTCAACGGCTGGTGGATCCGCATCGCGGCGTGGGCCATGGTCGCCCTGTTCACCCTGGTGCTCTTCCTGCTCATGCGCAGCCCGTGGGGCCGCGTGGTGAAGGCCATCCGCGAGGACGAGGACGCCGTCCGCTCGCTCGGCAAGAACGTCTACTCGTACAAAATGCAGGCGCTCGTGTTCGGTGGGGCGCTCGGTGCGATCGCGGGCATCATCTACGTGCTGCCGAGTTCGGTGCAACCGGACGCCATGGGCCGCTCGATGACGTTCTTCATCTGGACGGCGCTCATCCTCGGTGGTGCGGCGACGGTGTTCGGACCGGTGCTCGGAGCCGTGCTCTTCTTCGTCGTCCGGCTCTTCATCCGCACGCTGGCCGGCGACTTCATCCCCGACTCGATCATGAACGCGCAGCAGGCCGAGCAGTTCTCGTACGTGCTCGTCGGCGTCGCGCTCATGCTGCTCATCGTGTTCCGTCCACAGGGGTTGCTCGGCAACAAGAAGGAGCTGACGTTCAGTGTCTGAGACCTACGGCCACCCCAAGGCCGACCCGATCCTCACCGTCGACGACGTCACCCGCCGCTTCGGGGGCATGACCGCCGTGGACGTCGACCACCTCGAGGTCCAGCGCGGCTCCATCACGGCCTTGATCGGCCCGAACGGCGCCGGCAAGACCACGTTCTTCAACCTGCTCACCGGGTTCGACAAGCCGAGCCCCGGAGCGAAGACGCAGTTCAACGGCGCGACGCTGCAGAAGACGAGCGCGACGCACATCGCGAACAAGGGCATGGTCCGCACCTTCCAGCTGACCAAGGCGCTGTCCCGGCTCACCGTGATGCAGAACATGCTCCTCGGTGCCCGCGACCAGCCCGGCGAGAACTTCTTCGCCGCCCTGGTCAAGCCGGTGTGGGCGAAGCGGGAGCGCGAGATCACGGCCAAGGCCGAGGACCTCCTCGCCCGGTTCAAGCTCGACACCAAGGCCGACGACTACGCAGGCTCGCTGTCCGGCGGGCAGCGCAAGCTGCTCGAGATGGCCCGGGCGCTGATGTCCGACCCGACGATGATCATGCTCGACGAGCCGATGGCCGGCGTGAACCCCGCGCTCACCCAGTCGCTCCTCGGACACATCCAGTCCCTGCGCGACGACGGCATGACCGTGCTGTTCGTCGAGCACGACATGCACATGGTCCGGCACATCTCGGACTGGGTGGTCGTGATGGCCGAGGGCAAGGTCGTCGCCGAGGGCCCGGCGGACACGGTGATGGACGACCAGGCCGTGATCGACGCCTACCTCGGTGCGCACCACGACACCGACCTGGGTGACGACTCGCTCCTCACCGAGGAGACCTTCGAGGAACTGGCGGAGGAAGTCGCCGAAGAGGACGCAGCAGAGGAGACGACCCGATGACGGACGCAACGGACCCCACGAACGCGAGCAGTGCCTCCAGTCCGTCCACGGCGGCCACGCTGGAACGCGAGCCGGTGCTCAGCGCGAAGAACCTCGTCGCCGGGTACCTGCCGGGCGTGAACATCCTGAACGGCTGCGACCTGGACTGCTACCCGGGCGAGCTCATCGGCATCATCGGGCCGAACGGTGCGGGGAAGTCGACGCTCCTCAAGGCGCTGTTCGGGCTCGTGTCCATCCGCGAGGGTTCGGTGACCCTGCAGGGGGACGACATCACGAACCTCAAGGCGAACAAGCTCGTGCAGGCCGGTGTCGGCTTCGTGCCGCAGACGAACAACGTGTTCCCCTCGCTGTCCATCGAGGAGAACCTGCAGATGGGGCTGTACCTGCGGCCCCGGAAGTTCGCCGAGCGGCTCGAGGTCATCTACGACCTGTTCCCGGTCCTCGCGCAGCGACGCAACCAGCGGGCCGGATCGCTCTCGGGTGGTGAGCGGCAGTCCGTCGCGATGGCCCGTGCGCTGATGATGGACCCGAAGGTGCTGCTGCTCGACGAGCCGAGCGCCGGACTGTCCCCCGTGCGCCAGGACGAGACCTTCCTGCGGACCCGCCGGATCAACAAGGCCGGTGTGTCGATCATCATGGTGGAGCAGAACGCGCGACGCTGTCTGCAGATCTGCGATCGTGGGTACGTGCTCGACCAGGGGAAGAACGCGTACTCGGGCACCGGGAAGGAACTCGCTGACGACCCCAAGGTCATCGAGCTCTACCTGGGGACGCTCGCCAAGGACGTCGACGCACAGCGCTAGCGCTGTCGTCGACTACGGGTACCGCTGTGGGGGTGGTATCCGTGACGGGTGGGGCCGTGCGTGGTCGCTTCGCGCCGCACGGCCCCGCTCCTGTACCCGGCCAGGAGGCGCGGCTCGCCCCTGGTCGCATGACTGTGGTCGCATGACGCCGTCGTGTTCCGTTGACGCCGCGGTCCCGTCGAGACGCCTCGGAATTCGGCGGCGTCTCGTCGGCGTGGCGGTGTCCTGCGCTGACGACGGCGTCTTCCGTTGACGACGGCGTCGTCCGTCGCACCCGGCCAGGAGGCGCGGCTCGCCCCGCGCGGGTCGGTATCGTTCCGCGGGTGCGCACCTCTGGACCCCTCGTGCTCGACGCCCTCGTCTGGCTCGTGTTCATCGCGCTCTTCGTCGGGGCGGCGCTGCTCGTCAAGGTCGCGGCCGTGCTGCTCGTCGTCCTCGTGGTGCTCGCGCTCCTGCTCGGCTTCGTGCTGCGGGCGCTCCGGAAGCGCCGCCGGGCCCCGCGCCACCCGCGCTGACGGCTGCGTGGTGCGAGGTTCCGTGTTCGGTGCGACCCTCGAGACCTCGCACCGAACACGGAACCTCGCACCGTAGGCGGCAGGCCTCGCACGGTGCGAGGTTGCCCGGCACCCGCACCGTCCGGCCCGTGCACGCCGCAGAGCCCGCCCGGTAGGCTGTCCGAGTGAGCGAAGTCGAGATCGGTGCAGGCAAGCGCGGACGTCGGGCGTACGCGTTCGACGACATCGCGGTGGTCCCCTCCAGGCGGACGCGTGACCCGCGCGACGTCAGCGTGCAGTGGTCGATCGACGCGTTCACGTTCGCGTCGCCGATCCTGTCCGCGCCGATGGACTCCGTGTCCTCGCCGGCGACGGTCATCCAGATGGGCAAGCTCGGCATCCTCGGTGTGCTCGACCTCGAAGGCCTGTGGACCCGCTACGAGGACCCGACCCCGTACTACGACCAGATCAAGTCGCTCACCGACGGCAACGTCACGAAGCGCATGCAGGAGATCTACTCCGAGCCGATCAAGGCCGAGCTGATCACCGCACGCCTGGCGGAGATCCGCGCAGCCGGGGTGCCGGTCGCCGGCTCGCTCAGCCCGCAGCGCACCCAGGAGTTCTCGAAGACGGTCGTCGACGCCGGTGTCGACCTGTTCGTCATCCGCGGCACCACGGTCTCGGCCGAGCACGTCTCCCAGACCGAGGAACCCCTCAACCTCAAGAAGTTCATCTACGAGCTCGACGTCCCGGTGATCGTGGGCGGTGCCTCGACGTACACGTCGGCGCTGCACCTCATGCGCACCGGTGCCGCCGGTGTGCTCGTCGGCTTCGGTGGCGGCGCAGCGTCGACCACTCGCGCCGCGCTCGGCATCCACGCCCCGATGGCGACCGCCGTCGCGGACGTCGCCGGTGCCCGTCGTGACTACCTCGACGAGTCGGGCGGCCGCTACGTGCACGTCATCGCCGACGGCGGGCTCGACACCGCGGGCGACATCGTCAAGGCCATCGCCGTGGGTGCCGACGCCGTGATGCTCGGCACCGCGCTCGCCCGCGCGACCGAGGCCCCGGGGGGTGGCTACCACTGGGGTGCCGAGGCGCACCACCCGGAGCTGCCCCGCGGCCGCCGGGTCGAGGTGGGCACGATCGCCCCGCTCGAGAACGTCCTGAACGGCCCGACGCCGACCCACGACGGCCGCGCCAACCTCGTCGGTGCCCTGCGCCGCTCGATGGCGACGACCGGATACTCCGACGCCAAGGAGTTCCAGCGAGTAGAAGTGGTCGTGGCGCCGTACCACCAGTGACGGTGGCACCCGGGCACGAACCCGGGTGACGCCACGGCGCCGACCGTGACCCGGAGGCGACGATGGCCAAGTCCAGCACGACGAAGCAGACCAGCACGGCCGGACGTCCGCGTGACGTCGCGCCCGGCGTGGGGTTCGACCCCGCGGCGAAGCTCGGGCCGGACGAACGTGCGGCCGCGATCGAGACGCTGAAGACCAAGGAGCTCGACGTCCTGGTCGTGGGCGGCGGGATCGTCGGTGCGGGCAGCGCGCTCGACGCCGTGACCCGCGGCCTGAGCGTCGGCATCGTCGAGGCCCGCGACTGGGGCTCGGGGACGTCGAGCCGCTCGTCCAAGCTCGTGCACGGCGGCATCCGCTACCTGGAGCAGCTCAACTTCGCACTCGTCCGCGAGGCGCTCATCGAACGCGGCCTGCTGCTCCAGCGCATCGCCCCGCACCTGGTGAAGCCCGTGCGCTTCCTCTACCCGCTCAACCACCGGGTCTGGGAGCGCTTTTACATCGGGATCGGCATGGCGATGTACGACGTGTTCAGCTGGTCCGGCGGCCGTCCGCCCGGCGTCCCGCACCACCGGCACCTCAGCCGGAAGCAGGTGCTCAGGAACATGCCCGGGCTCAAGAAGGACGCCTTCGTCGGCGGCATGACGTACTACGACGCCCAGGTCGACGATGCCCGCTACGTCGCGTCGCTCGTGCGCACCGCCGCCTCCTACGGCGCCGAGGCAGCCAGTCGCGTCCGCATCGAGGGGTTCATCAAGGTCGGGGAGCGCGTGGTCGGCGCGCAGGCCCACGACATCCAGACCGGCGAACGGTTCGAGATCCGCGCGAAGCAGGTCGTCAACGCCACCGGTGTCTGGACCGACGACACCCAGGCGATGATCGGCACCCGCGGCCAGTTCAAGGTGCGGGCGTCGAAGGGCGTCCACCTCGTCATCCCCCGTGACCGGTTCCAGTCGAACACGGGCATGATCCTGCGCACCGAGAAGAGCGTCCTCTTCGTCATCCCGTGGGACCGGCACTGGCTCGTCGGCACGACCGACACCGACTGGTACCTCGACAAGGCGCACCCGGCAGCGACCGCGGCGGACATCGACTACATCCTCGAGCACGTCAACAAGGTGCTCGCCGTCCCGCTCACTCGCGAGGACGTCGAGGGCGTCTACGCCGGACTCCGCCCGCTGCTGGCGGGGGAGTCCGACCAGACCTCGCAGCTCAGCCGCGAGCACGTCGTCGCGCACACCGTGCCCGGGCTCGTCGTGGTCGCCGGCGGCAAGTGGACCACCTACCGGGTGATGGGCAAGGACGCCATCGACGAGGCCGTCGCGGCCATGGACGGCAGGATCCCGGAGTCGACGACCGAGGACATCCCGCTCCTCGGTGCCGAGGGCTACCCCGCCGCGTGGAACCGACGCGCCCGCACCGCACGGAGCTTCAACGTGCACAAGGTCCGCATCGAGCACCTGCTCAACCGGTACGGCACCCTCGCGACCGAGGTGCTGCAGCTCGTCGAGCAGGACCCCGCGCTCGCCGAACCGCTGCCGGGGGCCGACGACTACATCGGCGCCGAGGTCGTCTACGCCGCCTCGCACGAGGGCGCCCTGCACCTGGAGGACGTCCTCGCCCGCCGCACCCGCATCTCCATCGAGGCCTGGGATCGCGGTGAGTCAGCAGCGCCCGTCGCCGCGAAGCTCATGGCGGACGTGCTCGGGTGGGACCAGGAGACGACCGAGCACGAGGTCGCGAACTACCTGAAGCGTGTCGCCGCCGAACGGGAGTCGCAGCTGCAGCCCGACGACGAGAGCGCGGACCGCGTGCGGCTCGAGGCCCCGGACATCGCGTTCGGCTTCGACGAGGACGACGTGGTCGTGGGCGGCGGTCGCTCGGACGGCGCCGAGGGCGCGAAGGCGTCCGACGAGCAGGTCGTCGGCGAGAAGACGAGCGAGCCGGAGTAGCGAGCCGCGTCGCGGACGCACCACGGGCCTCCAGGCCAGCAGACCGGACTGGAGGCCCGTGGTGCGTCCGTCAGGCGACCCGCGGTCCCGACGTGGCCCGGAGGGCGCGCCGCCGCTCGCCGAACACGATCACCACCGGGATCGCGACCAACGCGACCAGGCTCGTGACGTACAGGACACCGGCCCAGGCGGTGTGGGCGTGGCCGCTGACCCCGTAGCCGTCGGCGACGTCCATGCCGAGCTGGAAGCCGGTGACGAAGAACGGGACCGCACCCGCCGCGATGATCCCGAGCATCCAGGCGACGACGAAGTGCGGTTCCACGCGCCGCCAGAGCGTCACCGTCGCGGCCACGAGCGCCAGCGCGACACCGATCGCCGCGGTGACGAGGATGGCGACGACGTCACCGCGGACGTCGAACCCCTGCCCCTCGAGGTGCGCGTGGATCGCGTCCAGCGAGGTGCCCGGCACCGCCGCGAGCGGATCCAGCACGAGTTGCTGCACCGCGAGCAAGGCCGCGTACAGCGTCACGACCAGCACCCCGACGACGGCCACGACGATCCGTGTTCTCCCCATCCACAGAACAGTAGCGGGAGGAATGCGCGGGGTCACCGGGTGGTTAGCATGGGGGTACTCGAAGAGGGAGCCATCATGGTCGACGTCCATCGCGTCAAACTCCCCGGAGTCGGCGTGCTGCACAGCTTCTACACCGACGACGGTGGCAAGTGCGGTGTCATCACGCACCGGTCGGGGCACTCCGACCTCATCTCGTTCGCCGACGTCTCCGACGGCGCGGACAAGTCCGAGAAGGTCTCGCTGCGTCTCAGCGAAGACGAAGCGCACACGCTCGCCGAACTGCTCGGCGGCACCCGGATCACCGAGGGCCTCGACAAGCTCGACGAGATCCCCGGGCTGTCCATCGACTGGTTCTCCGTCGACTACGACGACGCCATCGCGGGCAAGCCCCTCGGCGACCTGCACGACTCCGGCTTCATCGGCCTGACCGTCGTCGCCGTGGTCCGTGGCGACAGCGCCAACCCGGCGCCGTCGTCGGACTTCGTCGTCTTCCCCGGAGACACCATCGTCGTCGCCGGATCCCCCGAGAAGGTCGCCAAGGCGTTCTCCTTCTACCGCAGCGGAGAGCTTGCGGCCGCCTCGGCCGAGGCCCCGCGGAAGAGCTAGCGCATGCACCTGGGTGGTGAGCTGCTCACCATCGGTGTGCTCTTCGTCATCGCCTACGTCCTGGGCCGGCTCGGCAAGACCATCGGTCTGCCGGCCATCCCGATCTACATGGTGGTCGGACTCGTCGCGAGTCCGAACACCCCGTGGTTCGGGCTGAGCGTCGAGTCCCACACGATCGAGCTCATCGCGACGTTCGGGCTCATCCTGCTGCTGTTCAACCTCGGGCTCGAGTTCGACCAAGAGGAGTTCTACGGCAACGCCGGCAAGCTCCTGGTGTCCGGCGGCACCTACGTCGTCATCAACATGGGCGTGGGGTTCGCCTTCGGGTTCTCGCTCGGCTGGGGCACCCGAGAAGCCCTGATCATCGCGGGCATGACGGCGACGTCCTCGAGCGCCATCGTGACGAAGCTCCTCATCGAGCTCCGGCGCCTGGCGAACGACGAGACCCCGATGATCCTCGGCGTCACCGTGATCGAGGACGTCTTCATCGCCGTCTACCTGGCGATCGTCTCGGTCGTGCTGTCCGGCGACACCAACGTCTGGGCCGTCGTCGGCAAGCTGGCACTCGCGTTCGGGTTCCTCATCGTGATGTTCACGCTCGCGCGCTTCGCGGGCAAGTGGGTCTCGAAGATCTTCGCCACCCGTGACGACGAGCTGTTCACGGTGCTGTTCTTCGGACTCGCGGTCATGTTCGGTGGCATCGGCGATCTGCTCGGCGTGACCGACGCCATCGGTGCCTTCGTCATCGGCCTGCTCTGCGGAGCGACCCGGTACCGCGATCGCATCGAACAGCTCGCCCTGCCGATGCGCGACGTCTTCGCCGCGTTCTTCTTCGTGAACTTCGGGCTCGGCCTCGACCTGTCGACCTTCGGTGAGGTGCTCTGGCCCGTCCTCGGCGCGATCGGCATGACGGTCGTGCTCAACGCGGTCGCCGGCCAGATCGTCGCGCGGATGAACGGCTTCAACGTCCAGCAGGGCATCAACACCGCCGTCATCCTGGTGAACCGTGGCGAGTTCGCGCTGATCCTCGCGACGCTGTCGGCTGCCGCCGGGCTGGAGGCGCGGATCACCGCCTTCGCGGGCCTCTACGTCCTCTGCATGGCCGTCCTCGGGCCGCTGCTCGCGGTGAACTCGGACCGGATCGGCCGCCTCGTGGTGCGCCCGGGTCGGCTCATCCGCCTGCGCGGACGCCTGGGCGGCCGACGTGCCGTCGCCGCCGCAGCCGCCGCCGAGAGCGCCGAAGCGGCCGAGGCCGAGGCGGACGCCACCGCCGCGGCGCGGAAGGCCGAGCGGGACCGCCAGTTCGCCGAGGAGTTCGCGCTCGTCGAGGCGGCTGGCAGGGACGAGCGAGACAATGAGGGGTCCGAGCCGACGTCCGCACCCGTGACGTCGCCGGTCGAGATCCCCGCCGAGCGCCCCGAGCGCCCGGTCCGACAGCGCGATCCGGAGTACTGATACAGATGTGGGCCGTTGCCCGACGACCGAGGTGGATCGCGCTGCTGCTGCTGGCGCTCGTGCTGGCGGCGGTGTTCGCCGGGCTGGGCAAGTGGCAGCTGGAGCGGTCGATCGCCAACGGCAAGCCCCTGCCGGCGACCACCGAGACCCGCCGCACGCTCGAGGCGGTCACCACCCCCGAGCGCCCCGTCAGCGAGAGTCTCGCCGGGCAGAAGGTCACCGTCACCGGGACCTTCGTCGCCGACGACACCACCGTCCTGACCGGCCGCACCGGGGGTGGGAAGTACCAGACCGTCGGACACCTGGTGGACTCGGACGGTGGGGCGAGCCTCCCGGTCGTCATCGGGTGGTCCGACCAGCGGTCGGCCGCCGTCGCCGGGGGCGAGCGCCTGGCGGACGGCCAGACGCTCACGATCCAGGGCCGCTACTACCCGGCGGAGTCGCCCGACCAGGACGCCTACAAGAAGGGCGAGTACTCCGCAGTCGCCCCCGCCCGGTTCGTGAACACCTGGCAGGCCTTCGACGACCGCATGTACCTCGGGTACGTCGTCGCCGACGGCACCACCGCGAAGGCCGCCGACCTCGGCACCATCGCCGACCGTGCACCGTCGCGCGAGGTCCAGTTCGACTGGCTCAACCTGTTCTACGCGATCGAGTGGGTCGTCTTCGCCGGCTTCGCCGTGTTCCTCTGGTACCGGTTCGTGAAGGACGCCTGGGAGCGCGAGCAGGAAGAGGAGCGCGAGGCAGCGCTCGCCACCGAAGCCGACGCGCTCCGACGGTAGGATTGCCGGCATGGCCCTGACCGTCCGAACCCGTGACATCCCCAAGATCCCGGGGGCGGTGAAGTGGTACCGCGTCTCGGCGTACATCACCGGTGTGCTGCTGCTCGCCCTGGTGGTCGAGGTCATCATCAAGTACACGCCGCTGCAGCTCGAGATGCAGCTCGGCAACGGTCCGTTCTTCGTGCCCAACGGCACGGCGGGCGAGACCCCGGGCACGTTCAACCTGTCGATCGCGATCCTCATCGCTCACGGCTGGCTGTACGTGCTCTACCTCTTCACGGACTTCCGTCTGTGGAGCATCATGCGCTGGAGGCCGTCGCGCTTCCTGCTCATCGCCCTCGGGGGCATCATCCCGTTCATGTCCTTCGTGGTCGAACACCGCATGCAGCAGCGGGCCATGGACACCTACCACGAGCTGATCGCTGCCCAGCAGCGTGAGAAGGAGGCCGCTCGGTGAGCGAGACCGAACAGCGTCCCGTCCTCGTCGTCGACTTCGGGGCCCAGTACGCGCAGCTCATCGCGCGTCGGGTCCGTGAAGCGAACGTCTACAGCGAGATCGTGCCGCACTCCATCACCGCGGACGAGATCCGCGCCAAGGACCCGGCGGCCATCGTGCTTTCCGGTGGTCCGTCGTCCGTGTACGAAGAAGGCGCGCCGTCCCTCGACGGTGACATCCTCGACCTCGGTGTCCCCGTGCTCGGCATCTGCTACGGCTTCCAGGCCATGGCGACCGCCCTCGGTGGCGAGGTCGCGAACACCGGTCTGCGCGAGTACGGCGCCACCGACGTGACGCTCGCCCCCGGCACCAGCACGCTGCTCGGCGACCAGCCGGCGGACCAGGTGACCTGGATGTCGCACGGCGACTCCGTGGCCAAGGCACCGGCCGGCTTCGAGGTGCTCGCCTCGAGCGCGTCGACGCCCGTCGCGGCGTTCGCGTCCGACGAGCGCAAGCTCTACGGCGTGCAGTGGCACCCCGAGGTCAAGCACTCCGTGTACGGCCAGGCCGTGCTCGAGAACTTCCTGCACCGTGCCGCGGGCCTGCCCGGCGACTGGAACTCCAGCAACGTCATCGAGGAGCAGGTCGCCCGCATCCGCGAGCAGGTCGGCTCCGCGCGGGTCATCGCCGGGCTCTCCGGTGGTGTCGACTCCGCCGTCGCCGCAGCCCTGGTGCACAAGGCCGTCGGCGACCAGCTCACCTGCGTCTTCGTCGACCACGGGCTCCTGCGTGCCGACGAGCGCAAGCAGGTGGAAGAGGACTACGTCGCCTCCACCGGCGTCCGGCTCATCACGATCGACGCCGAGCAGCAGTTCCTCGACGCCCTCGCCGGCGTGAGTGACCCCGAGCAGAAGCGCAAGATCATCGGGCGCGAGTTCATCCGCACGTTCGAGGGCGCGGCCGAGGCACTCGTGCTCGAGGCCAAGGCGTCCGACTCCGATGCCGAGGTCAAGTTCCTCGTGCAGGGCACGCTCTACCCCGACGTCGTCGAGTCCGGTGGCGGAGCGGGTACCGCGAACATCAAGTCGCACCACAACGTCGGCGGCCTGCCCGAGGACATGACGTTCGAGCTCGTCGAGCCGCTGCGCACCCTGTTCAAGGACGAGGTCCGCGCGGTCGGCCGCGAGCTCGGGCTGCCCGAGGTCATCGTCGGTCGCCAGCCGTTCCCCGGCCCGGGCCTGGGCATCCGCATCGTCGGCGAGGTGACGAAGGAGCGGCTCGAACTGCTCCGCGCGGCCGACAAGATCGCCCGCGAAGAGCTCACCGCGGCCGGCCTCGACCAGGAGATCTGGCAGTGCCCGGTCGTGCTGCTCGCCGATGTCCGTTCCGTGGGCGTGCAGGGCGACGGCCGGACCTACGGACACCCGATCGTGCTCCGTCCGGTCTCGTCCGAGGACGCCATGACCGCCGACTGGACGCGTCTGCCGTACGACACCCTCGCGAAGATCTCGAACCGCATCACGAACGAGGTGCCCGACGTCAACCGGGTCGTGCTCGACGTCACGTCGAAGCCGCCGGGGACGATCGAGTGGGAGTAAGGCTCCCCTGAGCGACGAAGGCCCGGTACGCGTCACGCGTGCCGGGCCTTCGTGCGTCCGGGGGGCGGTGGCGGTGGCGGGGTCGCACGAACTGCCGTCTGCCGGGAGGTCGGACGGCAGTTCGTGGGACCCAGGCGCTAGGCGTGCGGCGTGTTGTGCGACCTCGGGCGGCTGGAGCCGGGGGCGTGGGTGCTGCCGGGGCCGTCGAGTGGTCACGACACCCCGCGGGCCCGGTGCCGAGGGGTCACGAACTGTCGGCTGGCCCCGGCCCGGGCGACACTTCGTGACCACTCGGCGGGCGACCGGCGGGGGGTCGTGACCACTGGGACCGCCCCCGGGACCGCCGTCCCGCTGCCGCTCTCGCGCCCACCGGCCCGGCAACGACGAAGGGCCCCGGCAGCGCCGGGGCCCTTCGCGTGTGCGGTGGTACTAGTTGCGCGAGCTGCTCGCGATGATGGCGAGGATGCGCAGGATCTCGAGGTACAGCCAGACGAGCGTCACGATCAGACCGAACGCCGCGGTCCAGGCGTAGATGCGGGGTGCCCCGCGCTCCACACCGGTCTTGATCTGGTCGAAGTCGAGGATCAGCGAGTACGCCGCCATGACGACCACGAAGATGCCGATCAGCACACCGAGCGGGATGCCGAAGAGCGTCACGCCCATCAGGCCGAACGCGCTCTGCGTCACGCCGGTCCACATCAGGACCAGGTTCACCAGGGAGAACGCCATGTACCCGACCATCGCGATCAGGAAGAAGCGCGTGGCCTTCGGGGTCGCGCGGACCTTGCCCGAGCGGAACAGGAGCAGGGTGACGAAGAACACACCGAGCGTGCCGAACACCGCCTGCGCGACGATGCCGTCGGCCTGGGGGAACGCGGTCTGGAAGTAGTTCGAGATACCGCCGACGAACAGCCCCTCGAAGAACGCGTACGTCAGGATCAGACCCGGCGAAGGCTTCTTCTTGAAGGTGTTGACGAGCGCCAGGACGAACCCGACGAGCGCGCCGACGACCCAGACGGCCGGCGGCAGGTTCCAACCGGCCACCGCGCCGACGACGAGCACGCCGAACGCGAGCAGCGTCTTGACGATGGTGTCTTCGTACGACATGCGGTCGGTGTCCACCGGGGACGCAGTCGGACGGTCGTACATGTACTGCAGCTGCTCGGGGGTCATGCCGCCCTGGGCCTGCTGCGGGGTCTGTCCCCAGCCGGCCTGCTGCTGACCAGCGCCGCGCCCGCCCCAGGTGTTTGCCCCCTGTGCGTTGAAGGCGGGGGACTGGTCGAAACCGGGCTTGAAGGCCATGGTGTCCTCTTCCTAGGAGATTCGAGTCCTCTCAGCCTAGGGGCGCTCGGTCGCGGAAGGCTGAGGATTCGCGGCGAGCGGACGCGGCCCAGCGGGCTCCGTCGAGGGAAGCCTAGGGTCGCCCGCTGCACGCGCGCCCCGAGGACGTCGAGAGTCTGCCGTCGAGCCCGTCGAGCCCGTCGAGCGCGCCGGTTCCGACGGCAGCGCCGGGTAGAGCCAGGTGACGAGCGCGACCGAGATCGTCATGAGCAGGAACCACGCCACGATCTTCGTCGGCGCCACCGGCTGCCACACCGCGAGCTGCGCCGGGTAGCTCCACGCCCCGGCCCAGGTCGCGACGTTCTCCGCCGCCCAGATGAACACCGCGACGAGGGCCATCGCCACGAGGACGGGCATCCGCAGCGTCGCCCGGTGGATCCGAACGTGCATGGTCGTGCGGGCGAAGAGCAGCAGCACGAGCGCGAGCAGCACGTACCGGGCGTCGGCGACGAAGTGGTGGCCGAAGAAGTTCAGGTAGATCCCGCCCGCCGCGACCGCCAGCAGCCACTGCCGCGGGTACCGGTCGAACCGCAGGTCGAACAGCCGGTAGACCCGCACCATGTACGACCCGACGGCGCCGTACATGAACCCCGAGAACAGCGGCACCCCGGCGACGACGAACAGCCCTCCGGGCTCGTAGGTCCACGAGCCCATGTGGGTCTTGAACACCTCCATCGCGGTGCCGACGACGTGGAACAGCAGGACGACCCGGAGTTCCCGCACGGTCTCGAGCCCGAACACGAGCATGCCGACCTGCAGCAGCACGGCCGCGATCGTCAGGACGTCGTTCCGCATCGCCGCCGGCACGGTGAGGTGCACCACGGCCATGGTCGCGAGCAGCAGCGCCCCGAACGCGCACGCCCAGGCCTGCTTCGCGCCGAACACCAGGAACTCGGTGACGAACACCCGGACGGGCCGGTGCGGCTGGTGCCCGGCGTCGAGCACGCGGCGTGCGGCCCGGTCGATCCGGGCCTCGACGGCGGTGGAGAGCGAACGGACGGTCATGCGGTGATGCTCGGCGTCGTCGCTGGGAACGACGGGCCTCGGAGCGCCGGGTGTGTCCCGCGACACAGGCGCCCCGCTGCTCACCCGCGGCCAGTAGGGTCGCGCCATGACCCTCGTGATCGCCCACCGCGGTGCGTCCGGCTACCGCCCCGAGCACTCGCGGAGCGCGTACGAGCTCGCCATCGAACTCGGCGCCGACGCGATCGAACCGGACCTGGTGCCCACGAAGGACGGCGTGCTCGTGCTCCGGCACGAGAACGAGGTCTCGGGCACCACGGACGTCGCCGACCACCCCGAGTTCCGGCACATGCGCACGACGAAGACCGTCGACGGCCAGACCCTGACCGGCTGGTTCACCGAGGACTTCACGTGGGCCGAGCTGCAGACGCTCCGCACCCGCGAGCGCCTGCCGGTGCTGCGTCCGGGATCCGCCGAGCACGACGGTGCGCAGCCGATCCTGCGGCTCGTCGACCTGCTCGCGATCCTCGACGCGGCGCCCCGCCCGGTCGGGCTCGTCGCCGAGGTCAAGCACGCCGCGTCCTTCGACCGCGCCGGGTTCCCGATGGGTGCACTCGTCGACGCCGCGCTCGGCGAGGCCGGGTGGCGGCAGGATGAGCGGCTCACGGTGGAGAGCTTCGAGAAGGGCGTGCTGCGGGACCTGCGCGAGCGGGGGACCGGTGGTCGGCTCGTGTACCTCCAGGAGGCCCGTGGCAGCGCCGCGGACGAGGTCGCGTCCCACGGGTCGCTCGCCCCCACCTACGCCGCCGAGCGCTCCGAGGACGCGCTGGCGTCGTTCGCGACCGAGTTCCACGGCATCAGCGTCGACCTCGGCACCCTGATGGCCGGCGTCGACAGCGTCGCACTCGACGACCCGACGCCGGTGCGCAGCGCAATCGTCGACCGCGCCCACGCCGTGGGGCTCGCGGTGTACACGTGGACCCTCCGGCCGGAGAACCGGTTCCTGCCGTCGCCGCTGCGTCGTGGTGGGGACGTCGCGGCGTTCGGCGACTGGGAGCGGTGGTTCACGTCCGTGATCCGCACCGGACTCGACGGGGTGTTCGCCGACCACCCCGACCTCGCGGTGCGTGCCCGGTCAGTCCTCGAGTGCCTCGAGCGGGATGCCGGCTGACCGGAGGACCTCGGTGGCCTCCTCGCGTGCGGACGCGGCAGCGGTGCGGAGCCCGGCCAGGTCCTCGGGCCGGAAGAACCACGCGCTCCGGTCGCCGGGTTGGACGGTCCGCTGCGCGTCCGTCAGGTCGGCGTCGTGTTCGCCCTTCCGGAGGTCGGCACGAGCACGGTCGAGCGACTGCAGGACTGCCGAGGCGCGGATGACCTCGGCCGCGGGCAGGTCCCCGGGCGCGAGACGGGCGACCCGAGGGTCGATCGGTGTCACCGGGAGGGGCTGCACCGGTGGCCGTCGCCGTCGCCGCCGATCGACGAGGACCGCGACGGCGGACGAGACGACGAGGAACACCACGACGGCGACGAGGAGCCGGGCACTCCTCGGGAACGTCGACGCAGCGAGAGCCCCGAGTGCGGCCAGGCACAGCCCTGCGGCGACCAGACCGACCGACAGCGGGACCAGGCACCCCGCCGTGTCCTGCCGAGACCGCTGAGCACGGGCCCGACGGTGGCTCTCGATGATCGCGGCGGGGGCGTCGCGCCCGTCCGGAGGCAGGATGCAGAGGACGTCCTGGGTGGTGGGGATCGCGGCCGACATCGCAGGGAGCACGAAGACGTCAGGTCGGTCCGGTGTGATCGCCACGGCGCCATCCTGCCGCACGAGGTCGCTGTCGGGGGTCTCGCCTAGAATGTCCCGAACATGACGATCGTGCTCGACCCCTTCGAATCGACGCCCGAGCCGGGCGCCGGTGCCCGCGCGTACGAAGACCCGTTCACCGCGGGTCTGAACCCCCAGCAGAAGGAAGCCGTCGAGTACCGCGGCGAGTCCCTGCTGATCGTTGCCGGCGCCGGTTCCGGCAAGACGAGCGTGCTCACCCGCCGCATCGCGCTGCTGCTCGCCAACCGCGAAGCCTGGCCGTCGCAGATCCTGGCGATCACGTTCACGAACAAGGCCGCCGCCGAGATGCGCGAGCGCGTCCGGGCCCTGGTCGGTGGCGAGGCCGAGGGGATGTGGATCTCCACGTTCCACTCGGCGTGCGTGCGCATCCTGCGACGCGAAGCCGAGCGGTTCGGGTTCCCGCAGTCGTTCACGATCTACGACTCCGCCGACTCCAAGGCGCTGCTGAAGCGGATCATCAAGGAACTCGAGGCCGACTCCCTCGGGCTGACCGTCGGCGCCGCGGCGTCGAAGATCTCGAAGCTCAAGAACGAGCTGCAGGACATCGACACCTACGCGCGCAACATCAACGTGAACGACCCGCAAGAGGTCATGTTCACCGAGGTGTTCCGGCGCTACACGAACGAACTCCGCCGGGCGAACGCGTTCGACTTCGACGACCTCATCGGCCAGACGGTGTTCCTGTTCCGGGCATTCCCGGACGTCGCCGCCCTGTACCAGCGCCGCTTCCGGTACATCCTGGTCGACGAGTACCAGGACACGAACCACGCCCAGTACGCCCTGATCCGCGAGCTCACCCGCCCGGTGCCGGTCGAACAGGTCGACAAGCTCGAGGACTCCGGCCAGCACGTCGCCCGGATGCGCGAGACCGACGGCTCGATCGCCCCCGCGTCCCTGACGGTGGTCGGCGACTCCGACCAGTCCATCTACGCCTTCCGCGGGGCGGACATCCGCAACATCGTCGAGTTCGAGCGGGACTTCCCGAACTCCAAGACGATCCTGCTCGAGCAGAACTACCGCTCGACGCAGAACATCCTCGACGCGGCGAACGCCGTCATCGCGAACAACTTCGACCGCCAGGCGAAGAGCCTGTTCACCGACGTCGGCGCCGGCGAGAAGATCGTCGGCTTCACCGGGTACACCGGTCACGACGAGGCGCAGTTCGTCGCCGACGAGATCCAGCGCCTGCGTGAAGACGGCATGGACTACCGCGACATGGCGGTGTTCTACCGGACCAACTCGCAGACCCGTGCGCTGGAGGAGATCTTCATCCGTGCGGCGATCCCGTACCGGGTGCTCGGTGGCACCAAGTTCTACGAGCGTGCCGAGATCAAGGACGCCATGGCGTACCTGATCACGGTCGCCAACCCGGCCGACCCGATGGCGCTGCGCCGCATCCTCAACGTGCCCAAGCGCGGCATCGGCTCGGTCACCGAGACCACGCTGCAGCGCTACGCCGACGAGCACGAGACCACCATGCGCGACGCCCTGCGGCACGCGGGTGAGCTCGGGTTCGGGCCGAAGGTGCGCAACGCCATCACCGAGTTCGCGGCGCTGCTCGACGCCGTGTCCGAGAAGGCCCCGACGCAGCCGGTGGTCGACACCCTGACGCAGCTGCTCGACGGCTCCGGGCTGCTCGACAACCTGCGGAAGTCGCCCGACGCGCAGGACGCCGCCCGCGCCGACAACATCGACGAGCTCGTGGCCGTCACGCGTGAGTTCCAGAAGAACAACCCCGAGGGCACGCTGTCGGACTTCCTGACCGAGGTCTCGCTGGTCGCCGCGGCGGACGAGCTCGACGACTCCTCGGGCACGGTCTCGCTGATGACCCTGCACACCGCGAAGGGCCTGGAGTACGACGCGGTGTTCCTGACCGGTGTCGAGGAAGACCTGCTCCCGCACCGGATGTCCGCCAACGAACCCGGCGGCCCGTCCGAAGAGCGCCGGCTGTTCTACGTGGGCATCACCCGTGCCAAGAAGGTCCTGTTCCTGTCCCTCGCGATGACCCGTGCCCAGTTCGGCGACGTGAACGTGGCGATGCCCTCGCGCTTCCTGCAGGAGATCCCCGAGGGGCTCATCGAGTGGAAGCAGTCCCCGGGCATGGCGAACAGCCGTGGTGGCACGCAGCCCCGCGCCCTGAACGCCAAGCGCGACGGCGGCTTCGGCGGTGGCGGCGGCGGTGGCGGCGGCTACCGCGGTGGTGGCGGCTGGGGCGGCGGCTCGTACGACCGCGCAGCGGCGGCCTCGAAGACCCGCCCGAAGACCGAGTGGGCGAACCGGGTGTCCGGGCAGGTGCGCGACAACGGCGACATGGAACTCGTCGCCGGCGACCGCATCAAGCACGTCGACTTCGGCGAGGGCACGGTGTCCGCGGTGACGGGGCAGGGTGCCAAGCGCATCGCCGAGATCGCGTTCGACTCCGCGGGCCGCAAGAAGCTCCTCATCAAGATCGCCCCGATCGAGAAGCTGTAGGAGCCCTCACCGGTCCACACCGAACCGGCAGCCGCAGCCGGTCTGGAGTTCACGGAACGGACCCGGGGCGTTCCCCCGCGATCCGTACGGTGCGGTGCTGTGCAGAACAGCCCTGACGACCGCGACGACGCCCACGACCACGCCGGAGACCGCAGCAAGCGCATCCCGGTCTCCCGCCGGGGCTTCCTGGTCGGATCCGGGCTCGCCGGTGCCGCCGGACTCGTGGCGTCGAACGGCTTCGGGAGCGTCCCGGCCGTCGCCGATGCGCTGAACGCGGCACCCGCGGTGGCCCCGGCAGTGCTCGGCGGATCGGCCGCGGCCGCGCAGGCAGCGGTGGCGCGCGGACACACCGGACGGTGGCACCCGGACACGACCTCGCCGCGCTTCACGGTCGCGGTGATGCCGGACACGCAGTACATGTTCGACGGCGCCGCGGTCGACCAGGCACCGATGCGCGCCTCGCTCGAGTACGTCGTCCGCGAGCAGGCCCGGCACAACACGGTGTTCCTCGTGCACCTCGGCGACCTGACCCAGAACGGTGCGGCGTCCGAGATGCGCGCGTCCGGTGCGGTCTTCGACGTGCTCGACCGAGCCGGGGCGCCTTACAGCGTGCTCGCCGGCAACCACGACGTCGACTCCTCGACCGACGACCAGCGCGGCCGCACCCCGTACCTCGACGTGTTCGGTCCGCAGCGGTTCCGGAAGGCCCCTGGCTGGATCGGTTCGAGCCCCGACGGCTACAACACCGCCCACCGGTTCACCGCGGCCGGCCGCGAGTGGGTCGTCCTGGCGCTCGACTGGCGGACGAGCGCGAGCGGGCTCGCCTGGGCCAGCTCCGTGCTCGCCGCCCGGCCGCACGCTCCGGTCATCCTCACGACGCACGCCCTCGTCGACTCGGACGCCAGCGGTGGGGCGGCGTTCGACCCCTACGGGCAGCAGCTCTGGGACTCCTTCATCACGAAGCACGACCAGGTCTTCCTGACGCTCAACGGGCACTACTGGGGTCCGGGCCGCACGACGGTGAAGAACGCCGTGGGGCACGACGTCGCCCTGCACCTGACCAACTACCAGAACCGCTACTACGGCGGGGCGGCCATGATCCGGCTGTACCACGTCGACCTCGAGCGGAACGTCATCGACGTCGAGACGCTGTCGCCGTTCCTGCTCGCCGGCGGTCTCGGCGACGCGAACGAACTCGCAGCCCAGGAGGTCACCCTCAGCGGCGACGTCGACCGCTTCACCATGGCCGTGGACTTCGACGCGCGTTTCGCGGGCTTCGCGCCGGTCGCACCACGGGCCTCCCGGCCGGCGGCACGCATGCTGGTGCCGGGGACGCTCGCGTACTGGCGGTTCGACGGCAACCCGGACGGGGCGGCGCTCGCGCCGACGACGCGGGTGCGCGACCAGAGCGGCAAGGGCAACGACCTGGTGGTCGCCCGCCGGACCGGCGCCGTCGCAGGGGCGCTGCGCTGGACGGCGGCGCACCACCCCGACCAGCCGGGCGCCGGCAGCCTCGCGCTGCAGGGCGGCAAGACCGGCGGCGACCACCTGCAGACCGTCGACACGGCACCGCTCAACCGGACCCACTTCCCCCGCGGCTACACGGTCGAGGCGTTCTTCGCGCTGCCGACCACGTTCGACCCGAGCACGAACGGGTTCAGCGCCCTGCTGTCGCAGTACTCGAGCGCCGGCCAGGTGGGGAAGGCGACCGGAGCCGACGGCGACCCGGACGAGCCCGCGGTGACGCTGAGCCTGTCGGGGGACCGCGAACTGCAGTGGTGCGTGTACCCGACGAGCCAGGACGGATCGCTGACGAACTGGGGGCACGAGTTGCCGCTCGGCGCCTGGTGGCACGTGGCCGTGGTGAACGACGGGACGCACACCGTGCTGTACGTCGACGGGTGCCCGGTCGTGCGGAACCCGTCCACCCCGAACCGCGGTCTCAGCACGATCGGCAAGCCGTGGCTGCTCGGCGGGTACCGCTACGGCGACAAGCTCGACAACGTGTTCGTCGGGTCGATCGGCGACGTGCGCATCGTCGGCCGGGCGCTGCAGCCGAGCGAGTTCATGAACGCCTGACGACCCGACAGACGGGCGTCTGACACGCCCGGCCGTTCGGCGCGCCCCTCGTTCGGGTGGCACGATCGCGGTTTGTGAGGTTAGCCTTACCTAACGTGACACCTCCCATCGAACTCCTGACCACCGCCACCGCCGAGCGCTACCGCTCCGCCGTGACGTCCACGGTGGACCGTCTGGCCGACCGCTTCGCCGCCGCCGACCGTCCGACGACCGACACCGCTCCCGAGGTCCTCCGGGCCCGGGTGCAGGACGTCGACCTCGACGCCGAACCCCTCGGGACGGACCGCGCACTCGCCGAACTCGACGAGCTGTTCGTCCGCGAGGCCGTGTGGTTCCACGACCCGGCGTACCTCGCGCACCTGAACTGCCCGGTCGCGCTGCCCGCGGTCGCCGCCGAATCGGTCCTGGCCGCCGTGAACCCGTCGGTCGACACCTGGGACCAGTCCCGCATCGGCACCGAGATCGAGCGGCACGTCGTCGCCTGGCTCGCCGGTCGGATCGGGTTCGCCGCGGGGGACGGCATCTTCACCTCGGGCGGCTCGCAGTCGAACCTGCAGGCCCTGCTGCTGGCGCGCGAGGCCCTCGGCAGCAGCGGCACCGTGTTCACGACCGCGGAGACCCACTTCAGCATCGCGAAGTCGGCGCGGCTGCTCGGGCTCGAGGCCGTGGTCGCCGTCGCCACCGACCACGCCGGCCGGATGGTGCCCGCTGCCCTCGCCGAGGCGATCGCCGCCGCCCGCGCAGCCGGGCAGACGCCGATGGCCGTCGTCGCCACTGCCGGCACCACCGACCGCGGGGTCATCGACCCGCTCGAGCCGATCGCGGACGTCTGTGATCTGGAGGGAGTGTGGCTGCACGTCGACGCCGCGTACGGCTGCGGTCTGCTCGTGTCCCCGACCCGCCGGCACCTGCTCGACGGCGTCGAACGGGCCCGGAGCGTGACCGCCGACCTGCACAAGTCGTTCTTCCAGCCGGTGTCGTCGAGCGCCCTGCTCGTGCAGCGCCCGGAGGACCTGCGGCGCACCGCGTGGTACGCCGACTACCTGAACCCGGAGGACGCCGCCGAGCCGAACCAGGTCGACAAGTCGCTGCAGACCACCCGCCGGTTCGACGCCCTGAAGCTCTGGGCCACGCTGCGGGCGACCGGTGCCGACGCGATCGGTGCGGCGTTCGACGCCGTCATCGAGCTCGCCGCGGCCACCCACCGGATCGTCGAGGAGCACCCGGACCTGGTGCTCGTCGCGCCGACGCAGCTCAGCACGGTGCTGTTCCGCTGGCAGCCCGCCGGCATGACCGACGAGGCCGCCGACGCGCTGGTCGCCCCGATCCGCTCGGCCCTGCTCGCCGAGGGCCGGGTGCTCATCGCCAAGACGGTCATCGACGGCCGGCCGTGCAACAAGCTCACGCTGCTCAACCCCGAGACGACGCCGGAGCAGATGCGCGCGTCGCTGGAGCACGTCGTCGCGACGGCCGCGCGCGTCCGAGCCATGACCACCGCCCCGGAAGGAGCGACCCGATGACCGCCGACCGCACCGCCGACCGCACCGCCGACCCCGCCGTGCACGACGTCGTCGGCGTCGGCATCGGCCCGTTCAACCTCGGCCTCGCCTGCCTGACCGACCCGATCGCCGACGTCGACGCGGTGTTCCTCGACGCGGCTGACGGCTTCGCCTGGCACCACGGCATGATGCTCGACGACGCCACGATCCAGGTGCCGTTCCTCGCCGACCTGGTGACGATGGCCGACCCGACCTCACCGTTCTCGTTCCTCGCGTGGCTCAAGGAGACCGGGCGCCTGTACCCGTTCTACATCCGCGAGGACTTCCACCCCCTGCGCAGCGAGTACGACGCCTACTGCCGCTGGGCCGCCGACCGGCTCGACACCCTGCGGTGGGGCCGCCGGGTGACCGCCGTCGAGCACGACCCGGTCACCGACACGTTCACGGTGCACGCCGAGACCGATCAGGGTCCCGAGACGTACCGCGCACACCACGTCGTCGTCGGCATCGGCACCGAGCCGTCCGTCCCCGCCCCGCTGCGTGGGATCGGCGGGCCGGCCGTGCACTCCGCCGAGTTCCTGCCGAACCGCGACGCCCTGCGCGACGCCAGGTCGATCGCGGTCGTCGGCAGCGGGCAGTCCGCCGCCGAGGTCTACCGCGAACTGCTCGAGGACATCCGGCAGGACGGCTACCGCCTCGACTGGATCACGCGCTCGCCCCGGTTCTTCCCGATGGAGGACACCAAACTCACCCTCGAGATGACGAGCCCGGAGTACACGGACCACTTCCACGGGCTGCCCGAAGCCGTCCGCGACCGCCTGGGGCGGGAGCAGCGCGGCCTGTACAAGGGCATCAGCGCCGACCTGGTCGACGACCTGTACGACCAGCTCTACCGGATCAGTGCGCGCGGCCCCGTCCCGACGACGCTCCGGACCGAGACGAGCGTCGTCGACGCCGCCTGGCTCGCCGACCGCGGCACGTACCGCCTGACGCTCCGCCACGAGCAGCTCGACCAGACGTACGAGCACGAGGTCGAGCAGCTGGTGCTGGCCACCGGGTACACCCCGCGGGTCCCGCGGTTCCTCGACCCGGTCGAGCACCTCGTCGCCCGCGACTCCCGCGGTCGCCTGGCGGTCGCGCGCGACCACCACGTCGACACCCTGGGCGGACGCATCTGGGTGCAGAACGCCGAGGAGCACACGCACGGCCTGACCGCGCCCGACCTCGGCATGGGTGCGTGGCGGAACGCGTCGATCATCCGGTCCGTCGCGGGTCGCCCCGTGTACGGCCTGGAGGCCCGGATCGCCTTCCAGGAGTTCGGCCTGCCCGCCTCGGGGCAGTCAGCAGCAGCGCCGTCCACCGCCCACCCCGGCGCCGCGGAGCGCGCGCCGGCCGACCCCGCGACCGAGCGCGCGGAGGTCTCCGCATGACCCCGATCGTGACCACCACGGCACCGGACGCGACCGCGCCTGGGGGAGCCGAGCCGGGCCTCCTGACCGTCGAACCCGTGGACCCGGAACGCGACGCCGCCGTCGTGCAGTCGTGGCTCGCCCACCCGGCGTCGTCGTGGTGGGAGATGGGTGACCTCGACGTGGACGCCGTGCGTGCCTACCTGGCCGGCGTGCAGGCGGACCCCGCGCAGGCAGCGTGGCTCGGCCGCCGGAACGGCGAGCCGTGCTTCCTGGCGGAGACCTACGACCCCTCCGCCGTCCTGCTCACCGACGTGTGGGCGGCCGAACCCGGCGACGTCGGCATGCACCTGCTCGTCGCGCCGGCGCCCGCTGACCGTCGTGTGCACGGCCTGACCAGCGCGGTGATGCGTGCCGTCGTCGAGCACTGCCGGGACGCCCTCGGCGCGCGCCGGGTCGTCGTCGAACCGGACGTGCGGAACACCGCCGTGCAGGCGAAGAACGCCGAGGTCGGGTTCCGCGCGCTGCGCCAGGTGGACGTCGACGGCAAGCGGGCCCTGCTGTCAGTGCTCGACACCGATCGCATCGGCGTCCCCGATGACGACGGGCCGGCCGCGCACCTGCGGCCCGAGCACCTGGAGCCCGCCGAACGGCACCACGTCGCGAAGGCGATCGCGGAGTTCACCCACGAACGGCTGATCGCACCCGTGCCCGACGGGGACGGCTGGCGGCTCGAGGCGGGGGAGTCGACCTACCGGTTCCGGGCGCGGCAGCACGTGCTCGAGCACTGGTCGATGGACGAGGCCTCGCTGACGCGGACCCGTGCGGGGGCGTCGGCACCACTCAGCGCGCAGGAGCTCGTGCTCGAACTGCACGAGGTGCTCGGGATCCCCGACGAGTTGCTCGGGACGTACCTGGAGGAGATCGCGTCGACGCTGGCGAGTGCCGCAGCGAAGCACCGGCGGGGCGGTCCGTCGGCCGGGCAGCTGGCGCGGGGGCGGGGCGGGGCCGGGTCGTCCGGGTCCGTCGAGGACGTCGTCGCGTCGTTCCAGGACGTCGAGGCGGCGATGACCGAGGGGCACCCGGCGTTCGTCGCCGCCAACGGCCGGATCGGGTTCGGGCTCGACGAGTACCGGGCGTTCGCGCCGGAGTCCGGCGGCCGGTTCCGGTACCGGTGGCTCGCCGCCCGACGCGAGCACACGCACCTGGCGCTCGCCGCCGACCGGACCGAGCAGGCGCACTGGCGGTCGGAGCTGTCGCCGGCGGTCGTGGCCGGGTTCCGTGCCACGCTGGAGCGTCGCGGGCTCGACCCCGACGAGTACGTGTGGCTGCCCGTGCACCCGTGGCAGTGGCAGCACCGGATCGCCGTGACCTTCGCACCCGACCTGGGCCGACAGGACCTGGTCGACCTGGGCGAGGGACCCGACGAGTACCAGCCGCAGCAGTCCATCCGCACCGCGTTCAACCGCACCGAGCCGGCACGCTCGTACGTGAAGACGGCGCTCGCCGTGCAGAACATGGGGTTCCTGCGGGGGATGTCGCCCGCGTACATGCGGAACACCCCGGCCGTGAACGACTGGGTCGAGTCGATCGTCTCCGCCGACCCCACGCTCGCCGCCGCCGGGTTCTCGGTCCTCCGGGAACACGCCGCCATCGGCTACACGGGAGACGCCTACCACCGGGTCGACGTGTCCTCGCCGCAGCGCAAGATGCTCGCGGCACTGTGGCGGGAGAGTCCGCTGCCGCGGCTGGCGGACGGTGAGCGACTGCTGACGATGGCGGCGCTGCTGCACCGCGACGCCTCGGGGAACGCCGTGGTCTCGGCGCTGATCGAGGCCTCCGGTCTGCCCGCCGACGTCTGGGTCCGGCGCTGGCTCGACGCCTACCTGCTGCCCGTCGTGCACTGCCTGACCGTGCACGACCTGGTGTTCATGCCGCACGGCGAGAACCTGGTGCTCGTGGTGCGCGACGGCGTCGTGGTCCGCGCCGTGATGAAGGACATCGGCGAGGAGGCCGCCGTGCTCGGTCGGCACGACGACCGCCCGGTGCCCGCCGACATCGACCGGATCGTGCACCCGGTGACCGACGACGAGGCCGCGCTCGCGGTGTTCACCGACGTGTTCGACGGGGTGCTGCGGTTCGTCGCTGCGATCCTCGACGACGACGCGGTGCTGCCGGAGTCCCGCTTCTGGCAGGTCGTGGGGGAGTGCATCGACGCCCACGCCGCCGCGCACCCGGACCGCCGGCGTCCCCTGGACCTGCGGGTGCCGACGTTCGAGCACTCGTGCCTGAACCGGTTGCAGCTGCGGAACACCCTGTCGATGGTGGACCTGGCGGACCAGTCGGCGTCGCTCATCCGGGCGGGGGAGATGGTGAACCCGATCGGGCGGTAGGGAGCGCGGGCTCGGCGGCCGGGGACAGTGGCGCTCGGTGCGAGGCTGATCACTCCGTGCAGCGCAACGAGCGCGCACGGAGTGGCCAATCTCGCACCAACCGAAGCCGCGCCGACTACGGCTGGAGGCGTGTGGCCGTCCAGGCGCCCTCGGCGAGTGCGTACTGCAGTCGTCGGTGCATCCGGTCACGGCTGCCGTGCCAGAACTCCACGATGTCGGGCTCGAGACGCCAGGCAACCCACCGTGCCGGCCGGGGGACGTCGTCGCCGGAGTCGTCGAGCAGGTCGTTCGCGTCGTCGATCAGGTCCTGCAGGGTGCGGGGTTCGAGCACGGCGGACTGGTCGGCGATGGCCGTCGCGGCGCGTGACTTCGGAGAGCGGTCCGCGAACAGGGCGTCGGACTCGGCGTCCGACAGTCGGACGACGTGGCCCTCGAACCGGAGCTGCTGCATCGTCTCGCGCCAGTAGGCCTGCAGGGCTGCGTGCGGGTTCTCGGCGAGCTGCCGGCCCTTCGGGCTGTCCTCCGACGTGCCGAAGACCAGTCCGTTGGTCGCAATCCGCTTTACGTCGACGGTGCGAGCAGACACGCGGCCGTCGGCACCGGCCGTGGCGAGGGTCATCGAGAGCGGCTCGGAGACCTGTCGGTCCTTCGCCGCGGACAGCCACTCGCGAGCGAGGTCGAGCGGAGACGCTGGCGGGTTGTCGAACTCGGGCAGGTGCAGGGAGTCGTCACCGGAGAGCGGGGCAGAGGACATGTACCCACCCAACCGTGCGCGGGGGCTCGGTGTTCAGGGAGTCACGGACGGTCGTCGCCAGCACCCGGTCAGGCGTCGGGGAACTTCGCTGCGACGAACGCGCGTTGCGCCTGCACGGTGCCGAGGTGTTCGTCGGCCGGGGCGAACACGTCGACGAGGTCCTTGAACCGAGGCTGACGACCGCGGCGGAGTCGGTACGCCCGCATGCCACCGCCCTGCTGTCGCGCCATCCCACTCGGCCACACGTCGACGCGGGCTCCCTGCACGCCCAGGAGCCAGCCTTCGTCGTCGAGCGCCTCGCGCACCAGGCTCAGTGCCTCGAAGGCGTCGTACGCCGTGGCCGCGTGCTCTGCGCCCAGCAGCAACACGGTCACGGTGTAGCGCACATGATGATCGGGGTTCGTCAGGTCCATCTCGACGATCACGGTCGCCGGCGCGCTCGTGCCGTTCCTGTGAGCGGTTCGTTCGTAGGTCGTCATGTCACGCACCGAGCCGCAGCGCATTGAAGAACGGGACGCCCGGGTGGGCGATCGCGCCTCCCGGACCGATGGTCATCAGGGTTCCCGACTCGGACACCGTGGCGTTCCGCGGAGTCGCCGAGAAGACGCCCGGTCCGAACCCGGGGAACCTGACGCGGGATGCGATCTCGTCGAACGTCGCAACCCGGTCGAGCTCCAAGCCGTAGCCGACGTGACGGTGCCCGAGCGAGTCGGTGTACTCGACGCGGCGGAAGGTCCACGCTCGTTCTGCCGGGCCCAGAGACGGCGAGACGGCTTCCGCCAACCGCGCGAGCTGTCGGCAGACGGCAACGCGCTCGGCGAGGGGACCAGCGGGGACCGAGTTGAGGAGTTCGTGGGCGAACGGGATGTCGATGACGGCAGGCGGGTGCTCCTGGTCACCGAAGGCCGTCGTGGTGATCTCCGTCGGGAGATCGGCGTGCCGCGCAAATGGGCGGTACGGCGGGAGCGGTGCTGCTCGGAGGTTGCCGTCGCCGTCGCGCCAGTCGCTCGTCAGGTCGAGCGGCACGTCGGCTTCCCCGACGACGCGGAGCGAGCGCTCGTCCTGTCCCCAGTAGGTGTCGCAGGCGACGCAGCGGAAGTACGAGGTCCGCTGCTGGTGGCTGACGCCGATCGCCGTCTCGACCCTGCCGTGCCGCGCAACTGCAGCGGTGCAGACCGAACACCCCGGCTCGATCGCCGTCCGATCTGCGCTCGGCATCGTCATCGGCCGATCACCTCTCGGTTGAACAGGAGTGCGGTGGGCGCCGTGACGCCCGGTCCAATCGCGAGGAGGGTGCCCGCTGAGTCCGATTGATGGGCGGTCGGACTGGGCGGGCGATGGTACCCGGCCTCCTCGGCCAACACGGCTCGATCGCTGAGCAGGCCGATCCGCGACCGGACCGCTTCGGCGACATCGGATCTGTCGATGTTCAGGTGCCAGAGGCGCGTGTCACAGCCGTGACGAGGCGCAGCCGCAGCCTCAGCCATCGTGCTGTCCGTGGAGGAGTGCGCGGGCGGCATTCCGCCAGGCACGTGGAACGGCGTCAACGGAATCGACGATGGTGATCTCCGGGTGCGGTCGGTCTCCGAGTGCCCGGAGGATCTCGGTGCGACACCGGGCGGGATCCGGGTCGATCACCAGGTGCAGTCGCGGCCCGGTGGCGTTGAAGGTGAACAGTTCCCATGCGGTGTTCGGGACGGACACCCCGAGGACCACTTCGGCCCAGACACCGCTGGATGCTGACATCCGCCTGGCGTGTGCTGCTCGCGACTGGATCGGCAGGAGACCCCGGCGCGCGCGGGGGCGTTCGGTGACGGGCAACCCCTCCCAATGATCGGCGGCCACGTCGACGAACACGATCGCGCGACCGCTGCGCTCGTCCTCGATCAGCGACTGACGACTCACCCGCCGTGAACCGGTGCCGACAGCCGGCGGGCGGTCCCCGGCGATGGAGTACGCGAACTCGACGACGACGCCGCGGTCGTACGGCATCGTGGCGGGCCGGCCGCTGTCGTCGATCGCTAGGTGCAGGTCATCGGGTACGGGGACAGCAGCGATGCGCACGCTCACCACCCTACGAGCATGTTCGTGGCGCTGGGGTGCAGCGCAAGGACATCAGGCATCCGGCAGGATGACGAGTGCAAAACGCGCCCGCTCACTCGCGAACCCACCGGGGAAGTCCCGCACCAGTGTCGTTCCGTCGTCGAAACGTTCCGCCGCCATGCCGTCGGGAAGTCGGAGGTCTTCCAGAGTGGAGCGGCCCCGCATGAGGATGGTCCCGGAGTGTTCCACAGCCTTCGAGAAGCGCCGGTTCGGAGCGCGAGGGGAGAGCCGACCGCCCTCCCGTTGGATTGATCGAACGATGTACGGCAGGCGTCCCCATCCGGCCCCGGCGGGGTGCTCAGCGGGGACGTCGCGACCGTTCCACGTGGGGGTGGCAGCGAGCGCATGACCGAGACGGATCAGTGCGCGAAAGGCTGTGTCTCGGTCGTCGTTCACGAGCGTGTCTCCGTTGACCGCCATCCGCAAATCGACCGAGTACCGGTAGTCACCCGCTCGTACTCCGTCTCGAAGTCGAGCGATCGGTGTCCCAGGGCCGCCCGGGCGGTCGACGAGTTCAATCCCTTCGCCGAAGGACCACTCCTTCTCGAGGTCAGCGATCGAACACGGCCTTCCGACGGCGGTGAATCGTCTGTCAACGAGGAGTTCATTGCCTCGCTGACGGGATGGCCCGCGATGCTCGGCGATCGTGAAGGAGCGGTCTTCGAGCCAGTTCATGAAGGTGAGCAGACGACCGTACTCCGGCCAGAGCGGGTCCGGGGACGTCATCGTGCGGAGACGACCATCCGGTTCCGGCTCCGGCCGCGCCCGCCAAGACCTCGATGTCGGCAGCAGGGACCTGCCCGCCCTTGTGAGCCCCGTCCTCATCGACCTGGCATCAGCGCCGTGCCACGTGCGCGAGTGGCGGTTGCTGTCCACCCCAGGTGGTCAGTGAGTGCTTCGGTGAAACCCACGGCAGCGACCGGTGCTGGGCGGAGCGAGACATCGGCACCTGCGGAGAGCGGACCACCATCGTCGATGTATTGGTCAGGCTGGATTCCGCCACGGCTCAGCCCTCCGGGCAAAGCCACGAACTCGTCATCGGCGACCTTTGCCACACGTGCCATCGGCACGGCCTTGACTGTCGTCCGACCCGAAGTTGCTTGCCCGGTCAGCGTCATGACACGGGGCTGTCGGTACGCCCGAGCACCCACACCCGCTCCGGTGAGGACCTGCGGTCGGTCACGAAGACGGGCAGTGGCACGAGCGATGCGGCCCGGACACGAATGCGTCCGAGTTCATCGGGGTCGTCGGTGTCGGCGAGGACAACGATCCGCTCGGACACCCGCTCGACGATGACACCGACCGTGCTGATCGGCACCCCGTCGTACTGCGCGCGGAAGTCGGTCAGCGCCGGGTACTGCTCCGGCTTCGGGGCACCGACGACTATGTCGAATCCCATCGGGAACGGACTCGCTGCACGGACGAGTGCCGCTGCTGTAAATGTGTCGAGTTCGATCTGCATCGACGGCCCTGCGGCCAGGGCCAATCCGTCAGTGGAGCGTCTGGACTGGTCGAGGAGTACACCCACGGGCAAGCCGTCCGGCTTCGGGATCAGGGTGTTGTCCACGATTGCTGCCGGGATCATCGACGTGATCGCCAGGTCGCGAGGTGAGAGCATCGGCGCGCGATCCCGCGGTCCACCGATGATCCGGTCTATGTCATCGGGAAGCAGGACCTCCTCGTCGGCCTGACCCGGCTGGAGCAGGACGCCCACGTCGGACGGAGTCGCACGGAGCGCCGACCACAACGTCGTGTGGAGGAGTACCGCGTCGTCCGGGGCGGCTGCCTGAGCCTGATCGAGGGCGAGGAACGCGAGCGCGACAGTGGGGGAGGACCCGTCACCCGGGGCGATGACCGCCGGCGCGCCGTCCTCGGTCGCCAACATCCACAGGTCGAGGTCGACCGCACGTCGCCAGAGCGTGAGCTCGGCCGGGTCGCTCAGGTCCACGGGCCTTCTCGCCGTCGTTGCTCCTCGGTTCCCAGACGTGACCAGCGCATTTCAGCTCGCTCCCAGAGCCGGCGATACTTCTTGACGAGCCGATCTGCTTGGGGATCGCTGGCGAACGAGAGCACCTGGTCGAAGTAGTCGCGCCTACCGTTTCGGTACCAAGTTGCTCCGGGCCCGAGCTGCTCGACGAACCGTCCGGCGGTCGGGTAGCGGAAGTACTCGTTGTCGAAGGCAGGGTGGCCAGATCGGCGGGTGTGAACGAGACTCGCGCGTTCCGCGAGGAGCTGCGTGTCGAGCGGGTAGTCGACGAGGGCACCGTATGCCCACCGTGATATCGGGGAGCGGCCGCCGCGCATGTCACCGCGCTCGTCCTCACGCGAATTGAGGATAAAACGATGCTCAATTCCGGTTCGCTCGTCGACCTCGGGGTCGAGGACGTCGAGGATCAAGGCGAGCGCGGCAGCGGGCGCGACGTACTGCTCCATGGACGTGCCGTTCCAACTGCCGTCCTCGACCCCATCCCGCTCGATCACGAGGCGTCCGTCGTCGTCGAACCGCCTGTTGGACACCGGGCCGACACTGATGAAGGTCGGCAGGCTCGCCGGACTGGTCGACTCAATCACTCGAGGCCAGCGGGGCGGTGTACGCGTAGGCGCGCCATGGGACATGGAGGAGATTGCGCATTGCAACCGATTCTCCGACGGTTCGTACGGAACTGTCCATAGGGGACCAGGCGTGTGCTGATCCGCCGTGTGCCGGGAACGGAGACGGGTTGTGCCCGATCATGTCCGAGCTGAACATCTGCATGCCGCCCCCGCCGCCGAACTGTGGGTTGGCTCCTGCATGGCCGATCGCGTAGGTCGAGCCCGGGCCGATGTGGGTCTCCGAGACGAACTCGCGATAAGGGGTCGCGTAGCCGGTGCTCGCTCCTACCTGGACGGATTCGTGGAATGTCGCGGAGTCGACGACCGGACTGTTCGGTACCGCATAGGACGCACCGGACCCGTCGAAGTCCGGAGTCGAGGCAAACCCGTCGACACCCTTTGAGTCGGCCACGACGTTCGTCATGTCATCGACGCCGTAGTAGCCGCCGCCACCCTGCCACAGTTGACTCGCTCGCGCAGGATCGGTGCGGGCGATCTCCGACACATGGGCGTTGTAGCCGGAATTCACCGTTCGTGCGAACGCCGAGTCGGACTTCTGGAGCCCCTCGAGGAGCCTGCCGGTGATGCCCGTACCTTGGCCCCCCACCGTGTAGCCGTTTGCGAATCCCTTCGCAGCGTCGACCGTACTGCGCACCATGTTCGCAGGGGTCAAGTAGCGAACCTGCAACGCCATGCGCTCGATTCGTCGCGCGGGGTTCGACGCGAACTGCTTCACTGCGAGCGGGACCTCTTTGATGGCCATCTTGCCGTAGCGACGAGCACCGCTGAGTGTCCGGCCCGCCAGGGGCCCGAGCGTCCCGGTCGAACGAGCGAGCGAAAACGCCTTGCGCGCGTCGCCTGCGGCGGACAGCAATCGGCTCGCGGTGGTGATCCCCTTCATCCCCGGGATGCAGTCGAGCAGCGCGAAGGCGAGGTCCCACCCGTCGGCGGTGCCCTTGCTCATCTTGTACAGGGTGTCGGCGAGCACGAGCAACGCTGCACCGAGCACGATCCATGCGAGCGGTCCGCCGACGATCATGACGATGATGCCGCCGACAGCGACGACGACCTTCGCGATGGAGACGACGGCCTCCCATTGTTCGGACCCGAAGAACTTGTCCCACGAGGACTGCTTCCCGAGGCCCGCGTCCGCAGCTTCACCGATCTTCGTCGCGGTCCGCTGCTCCGCGTCCTGCCAATCACTCTTCGCATCCGCCACGAGCCGCTTCGCCGCATCGATCCGCGACTGCGCCGCCGAGATGTCCCCCTGCGCCGAGCTCACGGAACCCTGCGCGACGGAAGCGTTGTCGGACGCTGCCCGCAACTGCGCCGGCGAGGGAACATCCACCCCGTCCGGCACGTCGGAGCCTGCCGGGTACTCGTCCGCGACCTTCGACAGGTCCTTCGACGCGGACTCGTAGTGCGACAACGTCGACTGCGCATCCGCCAACCGGTCCTGCGCTGCGGCGAGGTCCCCGGTGGCGTCCTTCGCGTCCGCCAACGCACCATCAGCCCGGTACTGGGTGTCATCGACCGTGTCAGCCCACCCCGACAACGCCGTCGCGGCGAGTTCGTACGAATCGACGAGCTTGGTCAGGTCCGACGGGGTGTCCTCGATCGCGTCGACGAACACATCAGCGGCCTCACCCTCCCAGTCGGTCAGCCACCCGGAGCCCTTCACCGACTGCAGCCGCGTCGAGGCGTCAGCGGCCGCGTCGGAGATGCGCTGGTACTCCCGCGCCATCATCCGCAACGTCGACGGATCACCCTTGACCGGATCATCACCCTGATCGACAACGTCCCACCCCGACGGCCGCCCCATGACTACTGCGCCCTCGAGGCAGCGGGTCCGCCGCCGCCGTTCTCGTCGTTGACCTGCAGGGCCTGTGCCAGCTGCTCGTCGGTCTCGGTGTAGGTCTCGATGGACGAGCTCAGCATGTCCGCCAACGCCTTCGTCGACTCGCTGATCTTGTCCCGCTTGTCGCCCCAGCGGTGGTCGAAGTCGTGCAGAGCGTTCTGCACCGTCCCCGAACCGATCTCGTCGTCGGACGCGTCGACACGCTTGTGCGCCTGCTCGAGCGTGCTGTGCACGGTCGTCAGGTCGTTCTGGAGCTCCCCGAGCCCCATCAGGTCAACCAGCAGTTTGCCTGCCACGGAACAATCCCTCCCCGATCACGAACCGGCGCCGTCAGGACGGCGCCACAGGAACCGCGACGACCCCGTGCCCCACGCGATCGCGGGGCACGGGGTCGACGACGGTGTCAGCCCTTGAGGCCGGAGGCCAGCGACTCGTCCGTCTCGGACAGGGTCTGCGAGGCCTTCGAGAGGAACGTGGAGAGGCCTTCGAGCCCCTGGACCGTCTGGGTCACGCCACGGTTGAACTCGTCGTAGGACTCGCCGAACGCGACCGACGACTTGTCGGTGACGTAGCCGTCCGAGATGAGCTGCTGGATCTTGCGCTGCAGTGCCGACAGACGGTCTTCGATGTCTGCCTGGCCCGCCTTGAGGTCGGAGGCTGCTGCCTCGAGGTCTGCGTACGAGACGTTGATGTTCGCCACGGTGTGACTCCCTTTCCCCGGAGTTTCGTTTGTCCCCCCAACGGGGCGTGTTGCAGGGGACACTACCATCGTCCTGCGACACGAAGTCAACGCTACGGGGGAATGCCATGACCTTCACGTTCACGATGGTCGACCGCGAGAGCGGCCAGACCGCGAACGTCTACGTGGACGGTGACGAGTCCCGGGCGGTGCGCGAGCTGGTGGCCGAGGCCGAGCGCCTCATCGCCACGGACGTCGTCGCCTCCGGCCGGACCCCGGTGTACTTCGTCGGGGAGCAGCCGCTCGACCTCTCGGCGTCGGTCGCCGAGTCGGGCGTCCGCGAGGGCGTGGTGGTGCGCCGGAGCCTCGAGCAGGTGCCGCCGCCGCCGCTCCGCCCGCTGACCGACGCCGAGGTCCGGATCGTGTCCGGGCTGCACGCGGGGACGATCGTGCGGGTCAGCACCGGCACGGTGACCATCGGTACGTCGCCGTCCGCGCACGTGCGGGTACCGGTGAGCACCACGGACGAGGTCGAGGCCGAGGCGTCGGGGTCCGACACGGTGCCGGAGATCGCCCTGCTCGTCACGGTGACGGCCGACGGCGCGAAGGTGCGCCCGGCGAACGGCTACTCCGGGGCGCTGCTGGACGGCGAGCCGGTCACCGAGGAGACCGACTGGCCCGAGACCGCACAGCTCGCGGTCGGCGGGGTCCTGCTCGGCTTCGGCCGCGCCCCGAACCGCGGCGCCCACCTGTCCCTGGCGGACGACGGCATGTCGCTCGAGTACAACCGGCCGCCGCGCATCCTGCCGCCGGACGAGCACACCCGCTACCAGCTGCCCCCGCCGCCGACCGAACCCCCGGCCCGGGCGCTCCCCATCCTGATGGCGCTGGCGCCGATGGGCATGGCGGTCATGTTCGTGTCGACCACCGGTCGCTGGATCTACCTGCTCATCGCCCTGCTGTCGCCGATCCTGATGATCATCACGGGCCTCCAGGGCCGCCGGCAGGGCAAGAAGACGTACCGGCAACGCGTCGTGGAGTACGAGGACACCAAGGCGCGGATCGAGGCGGACGCGACCGAGAGCCTCCAGTCCGAACGTGCACGCTGGATCGCGAGCGCGCCGGACCCCGCCGCCGTCTACGAGACGGCGGTCACGCCCCTGCCGCGCCTGTGGGAGCGACGCCGGACGGATCCGGACCACCTGCTGGTCCGCGTCGGCACGGCGACCCAGCGCTCCGAGGTCACCATCGAGGACCCGGAGCAGCTGTCCCACAAGCGGACCGTCGCGTGGGACGCGACGGACGTGCCGGTGCGCATCCGCTTGGCCGAGCGCGGCGTGATCGGCATCGCCGGCCCGGACGACGACGCCCGACGACTCGCGAACTGGGTGGTCGCGCAGCTCGCGACACTGCAGAGCCCGAAGGACGTCACCTTCACGCTGCTCACCGACACCACGCGCACGTCGCTGTGGGAGTGGATGTCCTGGCTGCCGCACGTCCGCCGCGACGGTGCGGACCAGCCGATGACGAGCATCGCCTCGAACGCCGCGTCGACCGCGCGGGCGATCGCCGAGCTCGCCGCGATCATCGACGCCCGCAAGGAAGCCGGGATCGGCAAGAAGACCCCGCCGGCCGACGAGATCGTCGTCGTGATGGACGGCGCGCGCCGGCTCCGCGCGATGCCCTCGCTCGTGCAGGTGCTCAAGGAGGGGCCGTCGGTTGGGGTGTTCAGCATCTGCCTCGACCTGGACGAGCGGCTCCTGCCCGAGGAGTGCGACGCCGTGGTGGTCGTCCGCGACGACCGGGTGCGGGTCACCCAGCAGCGCAGCGAGCGCATCGACGACGCACGCCCCGACCTGGTCGACCAGGACTGGCTCGAGTGGGTCGCCCGGTCGCTGTCGCCGATCGTCGACGCCAGCCCGGACGTGCAGGACGGCGCCATCCCGTCGTCCGCCCGGCTGCTCGACGTGCTCCAGCTCGAACCGCCGACGTCCGAGGCCGTGCAGGCACGCTGGCTGCTCGGCGGCCGCAGCACCACCGCCGTGGTGGGGGCGTCGATCGACGGGCCGTTCGCGATCGACCTGCGGAACGACGGCCCGCACGGCCTGGTCGCCGGGACCACCGGTTCCGGCAAGTCCGAGCTGCTGCAGACGATCGTGGCGTCCCTCGCCGTGGCGAACCGGCCGGACGAGATGAACTTCGTGCTCGTCGACTACAAGGGCGGTGCGGCCTTCAAGGACTGCGTGGACCTGCCGCACACGGTCGGCATGGTCACCGACCTCGACACGCACCAGGTCGAGCGCGCGCTCGAGTCGCTCGGCGCCGAGCTCCGCACCCGCGAGCACGCCCTCGCCGAGGTCGGGGCGAAGGACCTGGAGGACTACCAGGACCTGCAGGCCAAGCGCGCGGCGAACGGGGACACGATCCCGAGCCTGCCGCGGCTGCTCATCGTCATCGACGAGTTCGCCTCGCTCGCCCGCGAGCTGCCCGACTTCGTCAAGGGCCTGGTGAACATCGCCCAGCGCGGTCGCTCGCTCGGCATCCACCTGATCCTCGCCACGCAGCGTCCGGGCGGCGTCGTGTCGCCCGAGATCCGCGCGAACACGAACCTCCGCATCGCGCTGCGGGTCACCGACCAGTCGGAGAGCCAGGACGTCATCGGCGCGAACGACGCCGCGCGGATCGCGAAGTCGACCCCGGGGCGCGCCTACGTGCGGCTCGGCGCTGCCTCGCTGCTGCCGTTCCAGTCCGGTCGCGTGGGTGGGCGCCGGCCCGGCTCGGACGACCAGGAGGCCCGGCCCGCCCTGGTCCGCGAGCTCACCTTCGCCTCGTACAGCGATCCAGCCCCCCGCCCGGCCGCCGTCGAGGCCGCGGCCAGCGACGTGGAGGTCACCGACCTGAGCGTCCTCGTCGCGTCGATCGACGACGCCACCCGCGCCCTCGGCACCCCCGAGCAGCGGAAGCCCTGGTTGCCGCCGCTCGGCGAGGTCGTCGGGCTCGACGACGTCGAGGCGACCGGCACCGGCGACCTGGCACCCCTGGCGGTCGCCTGGGGCGTCGAGGACCACCCGGGCGACCAGCGGCAGCGCCCGGCGGTGTTCGACCTCGACGCGGACGGCCACCTGTTCGTCATCGGCTCGCCCCGCTCGGGTCGCAGCCAGACGCTCCGCACCCTGGCCGGGGCGATGGCCCTGCGGCTCGGCGTCGGCGACGTCCACATGTACGGGATCGACTGCGGCAACGGCGCGCTGCTGGCCCTCGGGGCGCTGCCGCACTGCGGTGCCGTGGTGCAGCGGCACGAACCCGACCGGGTCTCGCGACTGCTCGGCATCCTGCTCCGCACGGTGCAGGAGCGCCAGGCCGCCTTCGCCGCCGGTGGGTACTCGTCGATCGCCGAGCAGCGGACCGACGCGGGCACCGTGCCGATGCCGCACATCGTCGTGTTCCTCGACCAGTGGGAGAGCTTCATGGCGACCCTGGCGGACGCCGAGAACGGTGCGCTGCACGACGCCGTCCAGACCCTGCTGCGCGAGGGCGTCGGCGTCGGCGTGCACCTGGTCGTCTCCGGCGACCGCACCCTGACGTCCGGCCGGATGTCGAGCCAGGTGGAGCGGAAGCTGCTGCTCGCCCTGGCCGACCGTGGCGACTACAACTACGAGGGCATCAACGGCAAGAAGCTCCCGGAGTCGATCCCACCGGGGCGCGGGTTCCGGAACGCCACGGCGACGGAGACCCAGGTCGCCGTGCTGCCCGGCGGACTCGGGGGCCGCGACCAGGCCGCCGCGCTGCGGGGCATCGGTGACGAGGTCCGTGCGCACGTGCCGGCCGACGCCCCGAAGCCGTTCCGGATCGACGTGCTCCCGCGCTCCATCACCTTCACGGACGCCGTGCGGTACCTGCCGTCGGCCGAGGCGTCGGTCGGCCGGGTCGCACTCGGCGTCGGCGGCGACGAGCTCCGGCTGTTCACGCACGACTTCGTGCAGGACACCCCGGTCTTCATCGTCGGCGGCAGCCCCCGCTCGGGCAAGAGCACCGCGCTCGTCGCGATGGCGCGCCACGTGCTGTCGGCGGGTGGGTCGGTCGTCGCGGTGACACCGCGGGAGTCCCCGCTCCGAGCACTCGACGGAGCCCCTCGCGTCACGGTCGTGACCGACGGCGCCATCGGCGCCGAGGGGCTGTCCGCCGCGATCGACACCGGCTCGGACGGCTTCACGCTCGTGCTGGTCGACGACGCCGAGGCCCTGAAGGAGTCGCCGGCCGAACCGGTGTTCCGGGCGATCATGGACTCCGACCGGGGTCGTTCGGTCGGGCTCGTCCTGGCCGGTGACGTCGAGGGTGTGGCGAGCGGGTTCCGCGGCTGGCAGGTCGACGCGAAGAAGGCCCGTCGGGGCATGCTCCTCGCGCCGCTCAGCACCGTCGACGGCGACCTGATCGGCACGAAGCTGTCGAAGAGCCTGGTCACCCAGGACCGCGTCGCGGGCCGGGCGCTGCTGAACGACGCCGACCAGGCGCTCCGACTCGTGCAGGTACCGGCCGGCGACTAGCGCCGGCCGCGGGGCGCCGGCCGCGGGGGCGTCGGCCGCGGGGGCGTCGGCCGCGGGGGCGCAGCCCGGAGCCCGCGCACCCCGGAGCCGGCCCGGTCCGGGGCCTGCTCAGCCCAGCGGCGTCTCGCTGACGAGTCCGACGGCGGGTTCGGCGCGGAGCGTGTGCCCGCCGAACACCACGGTGTCGCCGGGCTGCACGGTCGTGCGCTGCGACGGCACGAGCATCGCCGCGGGGAACCCCGGGCGCTGCAGCTCGACGCCGTTCGCCGACGCGGTGTCGAGCACCCAGAGGGAGCCCTCGGCGCCGAACCCGAACTCCAGGTGCGTGCGGCTGAGCAGCCGCTCCGGGTCCTCCAGGGCGATCATGTGGGCGTGTCCGCCGTCCGGGTGGGCGCTTGCGGGGTCACGGCCGATCAGCCCGCCGCCGGACACGGTCACCCGCTGGGCGCCGTCGAGGACGAGCACGGCAGCCGCTGCCTGGCGGGCGGGGGCGGCGTCACGACGGGCGGTGGTGCCGCCGGACGACCCGAGCGGTCGGCCGGGCAGCTGCGCCACGGTCGCCCGGACCCGGTCGGCACTCGCACGCGGAGCAGGGGGTGGTGTGGTGACCGACCGGGCGAGCTCGCCGCGCTGTGCCATCTGTGCCAGGTCACGCTCGTCGACCCGTTCGACGACGGGTTCGACGACCTTGCGCTTCTTCCGGAACGGCCAGAGGCGCATCAGGACGCCTCGCTGCCGACCGCGGCGGAGTCGATGAGCTCGAAGGTGTCGGTCACGGTCTCGAACAGTTCGTACAGGGGCTCGGCCAGGTCGGTCGCGGGCGACGAGACGCTGACCAGGGCGACCTGGTCGCCGGCGGGCACGAACGTCTGCATGAGCACGACGTCGAACGACCCGCGGCCGTCCGGTGCCTGCACCGTCGAGACACCCCAGACGCGCGGCACCCGGCCGACGCGGGGGACCTCGTGCACGTCGACGTGCATGCCGTCGTCGTCACCGCCGAGTGCTGCGACGTGGTCGGTGAGCGCGGCGAGCGGGTCGCCGCCGGCCTCGGGCGCGGGCAGGACCGTCACGGTGAGCGCACCGGAGACGATGCCGTCCTCGCTCGGCTCGGCGAACGCGGCGCAGTACCGCGCGCCGCTGTCCCACGCCGAGCGGGCGAATCGGCGGAGCACCCGGACGATCTCGGTGCGGTGGTCCCACAGTTCCCGGTGGTCCTCGATGCGTTCCTGCACGAGGGCGCTGATCCGGTCGTCACGGCGTTCCGGTTCGACCGGGAGCTCGAACCAGGACCGCGGGACCGTGATGGCGAAGTGGTCGACCGACATGCCCGCTACCGTACCGTGGCGTGTCGCCCAGCGGTCCGCCGCATCGCCCGCAGCAGCAGCGGCCCCGGCAGCCCCAGCAGGGCCCCCGGCACCAGCGCCCGCACCCCGGCCACCACCCGGACGGTGCGCCGGAAGCGCCGTTCCTCCCGCGGCCCCCACGCGAAGCCGTACGCCGAGCGCGCCCGTTCCGGCAGCATCCCCACGGTCACGATGCGGACGAGGGGCATCGCCGCCCGCACCCACAGCGGCGCGAACCGCGGGTGCAGCAGGTCACGGACGACCCCGCGGGCGTCGTCGGTGACCTCGAGTCCGTCGAGCGTCTGCTGCCAGTACCGGTCGAACGCCGCCACCGAGGTCGGCCAACGCTCCGGCGGCACCCGCAGCGCGGTTGCGATCGGGGCGTAGGCGGCGAGGACCTGCTCGGCTCGGGCCGCGGAGACGCGTGTGCCGAACAGGTCGTGTGCCCGGCGGGCGGAGTCGAACAGGGTCGCGGCCACCCAGAGCTGCCGGTCGACGTCGTCGGCGCCCGCGACGGGCCGGTGCGCACGGTTGACGAAGCCCGCTGCGGTCGCCGAATCGGTCTCCGTCCCGATGACGACGGCGTAGACGAACATCAGGGTGTGGGCGAGCCGCTGCTGGGGTCGCCTGGCGAAGTCCGAGTGCCGTCGGACACCGGCCGCGACGACCGGGTCGGCGATCTGCAGCAGGATGGCGCGGCCGCCCGCGGCCACGGGGGTGCTGTCGGCGAGGAACCGACGCAGGTGACGGTCGTGCGCGCGACCAGCAGGCGGACGGGAGGCACGGTGCGGGTCGTGTGTCGTGCCTCCAGGCCGTGGGGTGTTCACGCCGCACCGCGTCGGCGTCGCGCCCGCAGGACCGGCCACAGGTCCGCGGCGATCGCCGCCAGGAGCGCGACGGCGCCGACGACCAGGGCGACCAGTGCGTACGAGGTGTCGACGGGCGCATCACCGGTCAGGGCGAGGAGCGTCGCGACGAGCCAGATCGCGGGGAGCGGCCAGAGGCGGGTCGGTGATCCGGTGACGACCGCACCGACGACGCCGACGACGAGGAGCGGGACCCAGCGGCCACCGGGTTCCGAGCGGGCGGCGAGGTGTGCCGCGGCGGCGACCAGCAGCATCGCCGCGACCGCCAGCAGCCGCGCTGCCGACGGCATGCTGCGGACGCTGGAGCGGACTCGTCGGAACACGGCCCGATGCTACCGAGCCGTGTTCCGGGGGAGCCTGATCAGGTCAGCGCTCAGAGCGGCTTCGTGCCGAGGTCGTTGCCGAGGTCGGCGCGGTCCTCGTCCTGCTCGTTCTCGTGCTCCCACAGGTCGGGCGAGCCCTCGCGCGGGGATCCGCCGGTCGGACCGTCGTCGGAGCCGTCACCGGGCTGCGGCTCCACCGTCTCACCGGCGACCGCGTCGTTCGTCACCGTCTCGAGGGACTCCTCGGCCTCGTCCACCTCGTACGGGCCGACGTGCTCACGATCGATGTCGTCGTCGCGACGCTGCTGGGACTCGAAGTCGTCGACGGGGCTGATGCCGGGGTCGCTCATGGTGGTTCCTTTCCGTTGCGGGCTTCCTGCCTACCCGCCGGCGCTTGGCGGCCGTCCGGTTTCGTGTCGTGTTCACCCGGGGGTCACCTTCCGGTCACACCGCCACGGCAGCATCGCCGATGCTCGGGGGAGTGGAGCGCGGTCGCCGACGGGTGGTCGAGCGACCGCGCCTTCCCCGCCCGGGCCGGCCGGGCCGTCCGGGCCCGTGCGCTGGCCGTCGGTGCGATTCGTCCGGGCCGCTGTCAGACGCGTTCGAGCAGGTCGCGTTCCTCGACGTCGGCGAGTGCGAGGGTGCGGTACCCGGCGGACTCGAAGAACACCGTGATGCGGTCCTCTTCCGTGCTCATCACCACGCCCGTGCCCCACTCGGCGTGCTCGACGCGGGCATCCGGCGGCCAGGCGGCGTCGTTCGCACCGTCGGCGACGTGGGCGGAGGCGTCCCGGGCCGTGCCGGACGAGCAGGTGTCGCAGTTGCCGCACGGCTCCGGCAGCTCGTCGCCGAAGTAGCCGAGCAGGAACTGCCGGCGGCACCCGGTCGTCTCGGCGAGCTGGCGCATCATCGCGATGCGGGACTCCTCGACCCGTTCCCGTTCGGCGGCACGGTCGGCTGTCGCACGTGCCGCACGGTCGGCGTCCTGCGGGCCGTCCGGCACCCGGGAGACACCGTCGACGTCGTCGCGCAGGGCGCCGGCGTCGAGCAGGGCGTTCAGTGCGCGACCGGCGGTGCGGGCCGACAGGCCAGCGGCGTCCACCAGTGCGGAGCGGGCGATCGAGCCGGTCGCCGGGACGGCGTCGAACACGGCCCGGACCGAGGCGGGCCGCGGCGAGCCGGACGCGAAGAACGTGCGCAGGCCGAAGTCCTCGGCGCGGTAGTGCAGGGTGGCGCCGGCCGGTTCGGCATCCCGCCCGGCTCGCCCGATCTCCTGGTAGTAGGCGTCGATCGACTCGGGGACGTCCGCGTGCACGACGTACCGGACGTCGGGCTTGTCGATGCCCATGCCGAAGGCACTCGTCGCGACCACCACGTCGACGTCGCCGTCCAGGAACCCGGTGTGCACGGCCTCGCGCTCCGCCACCCGCATGCCGGCGTGGTACGGCTGCGCACGACGACCGCGGGCGGCGAGGGCGTCGGCGTACTCCGTCGTCGCCGCGCGGGTGGCGACGTAGACGACCGTGGGACCGTCGAGCTCGGCGACCTGGTCGACCACGGCCTGGCGCTTCTCGGCGTCCTCGGCGTGCCGGACCACCTCGAGTCGGATGCCGGGACGGTCGAACCCCGAGGCGAGCACGAACGGGTCGCGCATGCCGAGCCGCTCGACGATGTCGTCCCGGACCGGAGCGGACCCCGTCGCGGTCAGGGCGAGCACCGGCGGGCGGCCCAGGCGCTCCGCGACCTCGCCGAGCGCCAGGTAGTCCGGTCGGAAGTCGTGGCCCCACGACGAGATGCAGTGCGCCTCGTCGACGGCGACCAGTGCGACCCCGGCATCGCGGAGGCGCTCGAGCACGTCGTCCTTCACCAGCTGCTCGGGGGCGAGGAACACGTAGCCGATCTCGCCCGCGGCGACGGCGTCCCACGCGTCGGCGACGTCCCGCGCCTTCTTCGTGGCGTTCAGGGCGACGGCGCGGGGTGCGTCGGGATGGTGCTCGAGCCCGACCACCTGGTCCTCCTGCAGCGCCACGAGCGGGGAGACGACCACGACCAGGCCGTCCAGCCCGAGGCCGGCGACCTGGTAGATCGCGGACTTCCCCGATCCGGTGGGCATGACCGCCAGGGCGTCGCGGTGTTCGAGCACCGCGTGGATGACGGACTCCTGGTCGGGGCGGAGCTTCCAGCCGAAGACCTCGGTGGCGCGGGTACGGAGTTCGGGTTGCACCGATCCACAGTGCCGAGCGCCAGCTCGGGCCGGTCCCAGCGGTGCGCGCAGCGGCTCACGCGCGTCGGAGCGGACCGGGGCCCGGCATCCGTGCACCGGCCGTCCACCGAGCAGCGCTAGGCTGCGTGGCGGCCGTTGTCTCGACATCGAGCGACCCTCGATGTGGAGTGCGCGACCGGGAAACCGATGCCGATCGCACGAACCGTGCGGGAAGAAGAACAGCGTGGATCTTTTCGAGTATCAGGCCAGGGACCTCTTCGAGTCCTACGGCGTCCCCGTGTTGCAGGGGATCATCGCCGACACCCCCGAGCAGGCGAAGGCGGCGGCCGAGAAGATCGGTGGCGTCGTGGTCGTCAAGGCGCAGGTGAAGGTCGGCGGTCGCGGCAAGGCCGGCGGCGTGAAGGTCGCGAAGACCCCGGACGAGGCGTTCGAGCACGCGCAGGCCATCCTCGGCCTCGACATCAAGGGCCACACCGTCCAGCGCGTCATGGTCGCCCAGGGTGCCGACATCGCCGAGGAGTTCTACTTCTCCGTGCTGCTCGACCGGGCCAACCGCTCCTACCTCTCGCTCACCAGCGTCGAGGGCGGCATGGAGATCGAGCAGCTCGCCGTCGAGAAGCCCGAGGCGCTCGCCCGGGTCGAGGTCGACCCGCTGACGGGCATCGACAAGGCCGCCGCGCTCGAGATCGCTCGGCAGGCGAACTTCCCATCGGAGCTGCAGGACGCCGTCGCCGACGTCTTCGTCAAGCTCTACGACGTCTACAAGGGCGAGGACGCGACCCTCGTCGAGGTGAACCCCCTCGTCCGCACCGGCGACGGTCAGATCCTGGCACTCGACGGCAAGGTCTCGCTCGACGAGAACGCCGACTTCCGCCACGAGGGCCACAAGGACCTCGAGGACACCGCCAGCGAGGACCCGCTCGAGGCCAAGGCGAAGGCCCACGGCCTGAACTACGTCAAGCTCGACGGCCAGGTCGGCGTCATCGGCAACGGCGCGGGGCTCGTCATGTCGACGCTCGACGTCGTCGCCTACGCCGGTGAGCGCCACGGCGGCGTGAAGCCCGCCAACTTCCTCGACATCGGCGGCGGCGCCTCGGCCGAGGTCATGGCCAACGGCCTCGACGTCATCCTCGGCGACCCGCAGGTGAAGAGCGTGTTCGTGAACGTCTTCGGCGGCATCACCGCCTGCGACGCCGTCGCGAACGGCATCGTCGCCGCGCTCGGCATCCTCGGCGACGCGGCCACCAAGCCGCTCGTCGTGCGCCTCGACGGCAACAACGTGGAAGAGGGTCGCCGGATCCTGGCGGAGGCAGCGCACCCGCTCGTCACCGTCGCCGCGACCATGGACGATGCGGCCGAGAAGGCCGCCGAACTCGCCGCCGCAGCGGCCTGAAGGGACTGACCATGTCGATCTTCCTCAACAAGGACTCCAAGGTCATCGTCCAGGGCATCACCGGTGGCGAGGGCACGAAGCACACCGCCCTGATGCTCAAGGCCGGCACGAACGTCGTCGGCGGCGTGAACGCCCGCAAGGCCGGCACCACCGTCACCCACGGCGACGTGTCGCTGCCGGTCTTCGGCTCGGTGCGCGAGGCCATCGACACCACCGGTGCCGACGTCTCGATCGTCTTCGTCCCGCCGGCGTTCGCGAAGGACGCGGTGATGGAGGCCATCGACGCCGAGATCCCGCTCGTCGTCGTCATCACCGAGGGCATCCCCGTGCAGGACTCGGCCGAGTTCTGGGCGCACGCCAAGGCGAAGGGCGGCACGACCCGGATCATCGGGCCGAACTGCCCCGGCATCATCACCCCGGGGGAGTCCCTCGTCGGCATCACCCCGGCGACGATCACCGGCAAGGGCCCGATCGGGCTCGTCTCGAAGTCCGGCACCCTGACGTACCAGATGATGTACGAGCTCCGGGACCTCGGCTTCTCGACCGCCATCGGCATCGGCGGCGACCCGGTCATCGGCACCACGCACATCGACGCGCTCGCCGCGTTCGAGGCCGACCCCGAGACCGAGGCCATCGTGATGATCGGTGAGATCGGTGGCGACGCCGAAGAACGTGCGGCCGAGTTCATCAAGGCGCACGTCACGAAGCCGGTCGTCGGCTACGTCGCGGGCTTCACCGCTCCCGAGGGCAAGACGATGGGCCACGCCGGCGCGATCGTGTCCGGTTCGGCCGGTACCGCCGAGGCGAAGAAGCAGGCGCTCGAGGCCGCCGGCGTCAAGGTCGGCAAGACGCCGTCCGAGACCGCCGCGCTGCTGCGCGAGGTCGTCGCCGCTCGCTAGCGGCCAGCGCCCGGCAGACGGTCGGGACGAAGCCGGGAGGCTCGGTGCGGGTTCCGCGCCGAGCCTCCCGTCGTTCCGGCTGCGGCTCACGTATCCTCGCTGCGATGAACCGCCTGGGAACCGCTCTGCTCGCCGCGATCGAGGCGGTCGTGACGGTCGGCGTCGGCATCGGGATCGCCCTCGTGCCCCTGACGCTGCTCTGGGGGTTCGAGTACGGCCTGCAGGTCGACTGGGACGTGTTCTGGAAGGCCACCGGCAGCGTCTGGCTCGTCGGGCACGGCGTCGACGTCTCGTTCCTGCTCGGGTCCGCACTCGCCAAGAGCACCGGGGTCAGCGGCGCAGCCGACCCCATCCACGTGACCCTGGCGGCCCTCGGGTTCGCGGTCGTGACGGCCTGGCTCGGCGCCCGCGCCGGACGTCGGTTCGCGGAGACCGAGCACCGCACCACCGGGCTGCTGGTCGGGACCGCCGTCGTCGCGCTCCTCGGTCTGGCCGTCGCCCTGTCGTCGACCTCGGCTGCCACCCGCCCCACGCTCTGGCAGGCCGTGGTGCTGCCGGCGCTCTGGTTCGGGATCCCCGCACTCGCCGCCTCCGAGGTCTGCCGTCGTCGCCGTGACCTGCCCGCCGACGCCGGCACCCAGCGCATCATCGACCTGGTCGACCGCATCCCCGCCGTCTGGCGGTCCGTCGCCGGGTTCGGCCTGCGCGCCGGGACCGCCGCGACCGCCGTGGTCGTCGGGGTCGCCGCGGTGCTCGTCGGCCTGCTCCTCTTCACCTCGTTCGCCGAGGTCATCACCCTGTACGAGCAGTCGCACGCCGGGGTCATCGGCGGCGTCGCACTCACCGTCGGGCAGCTCGCGTTCCTGCCGGACTTCGTCGGGTGGGCCACCTCGTGGCTGATCGGCCCCGGGTTCGCGATCGGCACCGGGTCGAGCGTGTCCCCGATCGCCACGACCCTGGGCCCGATCCCCGGCCTGCCGGTCTTCGGCGCGCTGCCGACCTCTGGTCACACCTTCGGGCTCGTCTGGATCCTCGTGCCGGTCATCGCCGGGTTCGCGATCGGCGGCTCGATGCGGCCGCGGTTGGTGCGGGCCCTGGGCGCCGCCGACTCCGCGCTGCACCGTGCGCTCGGCGGTGTCGTCGCAGGACTCGTGGCCGGGGTGCTCACGGGGCTCATCGCCTGGGTGTCCTCCGGTTCGTTCGGCCCCGGGCGCCTTGCCGACGTCGGCCCGAACGCCCTCGCGGTCGGCGGGTTCGCCGCACTCGAGATCGGCCTGCCGGCGATCATCGCCCTCGCCGCGGGCAGCGACCTGGTCCGGCTGCCGGACCGTGGATGGACGCGGGAGCGTTGGACCGAGGCCGACGAATCCGACGATGCCCACGACGCGGAGCGCGCCGGTGTCGACGTCGGCGAGGGGTCCCTGCTCGCCGCGCTCGACCAGGCCGGCGCCGGGCGCACCACCGACGTGCACCGCTTCGTGGTCGAGGAGTCCCACGACGGGTCGACCGCTGCACGGCCCCGTGCGACGACCGAACACGTGACCGAGCCGATCGGCAGCGAGCCCGCCTCCGCACCCGCACGGCCCGCCTCCGCACCCACGCCCGTCACACCCGCGCCCGTCGCACCGCGCGCCGGCGACACCGACCACGACGTCGAGCTCCCCGACTGGGCGAAGACCGACGCGGTGGCCGCCGACCGCCTGGCCGCCGAGCCCGAACCGGAGCGCCGCAGTGCCGGACGAGCAGCCCTGGGTGGCCTCCGCGACCGCCTGGCCGGTGCGGCCGAGGGCGTCCGGGGACGAGCCGGTGTACTCCGCGACCGCGTGACCGGCTCCGACGCCGAGCCGGATCGACCCAGCTCCGAGCGGCCCACCGCGTCCACACCCGCACCCACCGCGGTGCCGACCGACGCGCAGCCCGCGTTCCCGTGGAACACCGAGGAGTTCGTGGCCGGCCGCGACGACGTCGACGAGACGGCCGAGGCGGACCGCGTGGACGTCGCGCTCGACACCCGAGCGCCCGCCTCGAAGCCGGCGGAGCCGTCCCGCCCGGCGAAGTGGGACGTCACCGACCAGATCCCCGAGGACGAACTGCCCTGGTGGCGACAGCCGAAGGACGACCGGTAACCGCGCCCGCCGACGCCGTGCCTCCCGGTAGGGTTGGTGCCGTGCTCGAACTGGTCGTCCTGATCTCCGGTACCGGGTCGAACCTCCGAGCCCTGCTCGAAGCGACCTTCGACGCCGAGTACCCCGCCCGTGTCGTCGCCATCGGTGCCGACCGCGACGCCGAGGGGCTCGGGCTGGGCGAGGAGTTCTCGATCCCGACCTTCACGGTGCCGTTCACCCGCTACGACTCCCGCGCCGAGTGGGGCCAGGCCCTGGCGGAGCAGATCCGCCCGTGGTCGCCCGACCTGCTCGTGCTCTCCGGCCTGATGCGCCTGCTGCCCCCGGCCGTGGTGTCCGAGTTCGCCCCGGGGATCATCAACACCCACCCGGCGTACCTGCCGGAGTTCCCCGGCGCCCACGGCGTGCGGGACGCCCTGGCCGCCGGGGTCACCGAGACCGGAGCGAGCGTCATCGCGGTCGACGACGGCGTCGACACGGGGCCGATCCTCGCGCAGGAGCGCATCCCGGTGCTGCCGGGGGACACCGAGTCGACGCTGCACGACCGCATCAAGCCGGTCGAGCGCCGCCTGCTCATCCAGACCATCCTCGACATCGCCAACGGCACCACCGACCTGAAGGGCACCCCGAGCGCATGAGCGTGCACGCAGCCGACCCCAGCCTCTACCGCGACCGTGACGTGGTCCCGGTCCGCCGTGCACTCATCTCGGTGAGCGACAAGTCCGGCCTGCTCGAGCTCGCCGGTGCCCTGGCCGACTCCGGGGTGGAGATCGTGTCGACCGGCTCCACCGCCCAGGCCATCCGTGACGCCGGGTACGCCGTCACCGACGTCGCGAGCGTCACCGGGTTCCCCGAGTCCCTCGACGGCCGCGTGAAGACGCTGCACCCGTCGGTGCACGCCGGCCTGCTCGCCGACCTGCGGCTCGAGTCGCACGAGCAGCAGCTCGCCGACCTCGACATCGCGCCGTTCGAGCTCGTCGTCGTGAACCTCTACCCGTTCGTCGAGACCGTGGCGTCGGGTGCCGACACCGCGACCGTGGTCGAGAACGTCGACATCGGCGGCCCCGCGATGGTCCGCGCCTCGGCGAAGAACCACCCGAACGTGGCGATCGTCGTGTCCCCGGCGTCCTACCCCGAGGTCGTCGAGGCCGTCCGTGCCGGCGGAACCACGCTCGAGCTCCGGAAGCGCCTCGCCGCCCAGGCCTTCGCGCACACCGCCGCCTACGACACCGCGGTGGCGTCGTACTTCGCGAGCGACGTCGTCACGGCCGCTGCAGCCCCGACGACCGCCGGCGACATCCGGACCCCCGGTGCGTTCGACGAGCACCTGGCGGTCGAGGCCGAGCTGTCGGCGACCCTGCGCTACGGCGAGAACGCCCACCAGGCCGCGGCGCTCTACACGACGTCGGACGGCACCGGCATCGCGCAGGCAACGCAGCTGCACGGCAAGGAGATGTCGTACAACAACTACGTCGACGCCGACGCAGCGGTCCGTGCGGCCTTCGACTTCGACGAGCCCGCCGTCGCGATCATCAAGCACGCCAACCCGTGCGGCATCGCGATCGCCCCGGCCGACTCCGCCGACCCGATCGCCTCGGCCCACGCCGCCGCGCACGCCTGCGACCCGCTCTCGGCGTTCGGCGGGGTCATCGCCGCGAACCGCCCGGTCACCGTGGCCATGGCCGAGACCGTGAAGGACATCTTCACCGAGGTCGTCGTCGCCCCCGGGTTCGACCCCGAGGCGCTCGAGATCCTGTCGCGCAAGAAGAACATCCGCCTGCTCACGCTGCCGGCCGACTTCGCGCTCGCCGACCGCGAGGTCAAGCAGATCTCCGGCGGGTTCCTGGTGCAGGACGCCGACCGCTTCACGGGCTTCGACCAGGCCACCTGGACCCTCGTCGCCGGCGAGCCCGCCGACGAGCAGACCCTCGCCGACCTGGCCTTCGCGTGGAAGGCGAGCCGTTCGGTGAAGTCGAACGCCATCCTGCTGGCGAACCATGGTGCGAGCGTCGGTGTCGGCATGGGCCAGGTCAACCGGGTCGACTCCTGCCACCTCGCGGTGAACCGTGCGGGTGACCGTGCGACCGGCAGCGTCGCGGCGTCGGACGCGTTCTTCCCGTTCGCCGACGGCCTGCAGGTGCTGCTCGACGCCGGTGTCCGTGCGGTGGTGCAGCCCGGTGGCAGCGTCCGCGACGACGAGGTCATCGCCGCGGCGAAGGCCGCCGGCGTCACGATGTACTTCACGAGCGAGCGCCACTTCTTCCACTGATGTGAACAATCGGTGGCGAACCATTGCGCGCCGTGAGTCACTGTGAATAGTCTGTAAGGCTCCGCGGCAGGCAGCCGACGATCCCTCGGGACCGGCGGCACCGCGGACACAACGGTGACGAAGACGACGACTGGAGTGACGATGGACAACATGACCGGAACCGTGGCGACGGCCGCCCGTGCAGGTCTCGTGTCCGTCGTGGGGACCACTCCCGCACGGCGATCCCTGATCGCACCGCGGCCCCGCGCCGCGGCCGCCGTCTAGTCGGGCCGTTCCCACGGCCCCGCGACGCAGCACCACCGGCGTCCGCGAACCACCCGCCTGAACCCGGGGGACGACTGTCCCTCGGTGCCTCCGGCCCGACCGACGTCACGCGAGTGACGGCGGAGACGCGACCACGCGCCCGGCCGATGATCACCACGCAACGCCACACCGAGCCTCCAGGCCGAAGCCGCGCGACGCGAGCAAGCAAGCAGCAAGCGAGCAAGCAGCAAGCAAGCAGCAAGCAAGCAGCGAGCACGCACCGCGCAGCGCGACCCGGGGACCCGGCAGACGCATGAGGACGCAACGCATGTCCAAGTCGCCCACCACGGCGCGCCCGTCCACCTTCCGCGCGATCGCGCGGATCTACCCCTACGTGAAGCCCTACCAGGGGCGCCTCATCGGCGGCATGGCCGCAGCGATGGGAGCCTCCCTGGTGGCGCTCGCAATCCCCTACGTGCTGCAGTGGCTCGTCGACGGTCCGCTGTCGTCGCGCGACTCGGCACAGATCTGGCCCGCCGGGCTCGGGGTGCTCGCCCTCGGTGTGCTCGAGGCGTTCTTCATCGCCTCGCGCCGCCGGCTGGTGATGCGCCCCTCGACCCGCATCGAGACCAGCATGCGCAACTCGCTCTACGCGAAGCTGCAGGACCTGCCGGTCGCGTTCCACGACCGCTGGGAGTCCGGGCAGCTGCTGTCCCGCTCCGTGTCGGACCTGTCGCTGATCCGGCGCTGGCTGGCCTTCGGCGTCGTCCTGCTCGTCGTGAACATCGTGACGATCGTCGTCGGCTTCGTCGTGCTGTTCACCTTCGGGTGGATCCTCGGGCTGATCTTCCTGATCGCGTCGATCCCGCTGTGGATCAACGGCCTGCTGTTCGAGCGCCGGTACTCCGCCGTCGCACGCCGCAGCCAGGACCAGGTCGGTGACCTCGCCACGAGCGTCGAGCAGTCGGTGCACGGCATCCGCGTGCTCAAGGCCTTCGGTCGCGGCGGGGCGAAGCTCGAGGAGTTCAGCGAGCAGGCCGAGGCCCTGCGCGGCACCGAGATCAAGAAGGCGAAGGCCATCGCGGGCATCTGGCTGTGGCTGCTGCTCGTGCCGGACGTCGCGTTCGCGCTGTGCCTGCTCGCCGGCATCTGGCTGGCATCGCAGGGGCAGCTCAGCGTCGGCCAGCTGTTCGCGTTCTTCGCGACGGCGACGGTGCTGCGGTTCCCGATCGAGTCGATCGGCTTCCTGCTCTCGATGACGTTCGACACCCGCACAGCGGTCGACCGCTTCTTCGAGGTCATGGACTCCGAGAACACCATCACGGACCCGGAGCACCCGAAGACGATCGCGGAGCCGCACGGTGCGCTGTCGTTCAACGGCGTGCACTTCCGGTACCAGGACTCCGCACCGCAGTACCCGGACCTGATCAACGGCGTCGAACTGCAGCTGCAGCCGGGCGAGACCATGGCGCTCGTCGGGCTCACCGGCTGCGGCAAGACGACGCTGCTCTCGCTCGTGCCGCGTCTGTACGACGTGACCGGCGGTTCGGTGACGATCGACGGGGTCGACATCCGCGACCTCACCCGCGAGGAACTGCGCCGGCACGTCGGCGTCGCCTTCGAGGACGCCACCCTGTTCTCGTCGACCGTGCGTGAGAACGTGCTGCTCGGTCGACCGGACGTGCAGGGTGCCGAGGCCGAGGCGCTCATGCGCGAGGCGCTCGACATCGCGCAGGCGTCCTTCGTGGACGACCTGCCCGACGGCGTCGACACCCGGGTCGGTGAGGAGGGGCTGTCGCTGTCCGGTGGGCAGCGCCAGCGTCTGGCACTCGCCCGCGCGATCGCCGCGCGGCCGTCGGTCCTGGTGCTCGACGACCCGCTGTCGGCGCTCGACGTCGACACCGAGGCACGGGTCGAGGCGGGCCTGCGACGCGTGCTCGCCGACACCACGTCGCTCATCGTGGCGCACCGTCCGTCGACGGTGACGCTGGCCGACCGGGTCGCCCTGATGGAGAACGGCGTCGTCACGGCCGTCGGGACCCACCACGACCTGATGGCCACCAACGAGCACTACCGCTACGTCATCTCGTCGCTCGACGACGACGACGCGACCGCACGACAGGAGGCGATGGCATGAGCCAGCAGACCGACCAGAACCTGCCGGGAGGAACGGCGTCCGTCCCGCAGGAAGCTCCGGACGAGCAGGCTGCCGCCCCCGTCACCGCCTCGATCACCACCATGGGCGTGCGCGGCGAGGAGCGTGAGGACTTCACGAAGGCCGAGAGCAAGCGTCTGCGGCGCCGGTCCCTCGCCCTGCTCGGGTCCCTCGCCGCACCGCTGAAGCTCCGGCTGGTGCTGCTCGGGATCGTGGTCGTGGTCTCGACCGCCGGCACCGTCGCGGGTCCGGCGCTCATCGCGTGGGGCATCGACAACGCCCTGCCCGCGGTGATGGACCAGAACGACTGGGTGCCGGCGTTCGGGGTCGTCGCGACGTACATCGTCGTGGCCGTCCTCGGCGCGGTGCTCACTGCCTGGTACACGGTGCTCGCGGCACGGATCAGCCAGGCGATCCTGTTCGACCTGCGCAAGCGGGTGTTCCTGCACACGCAGCGGCTCTCGCTCGAGTTCCACGAGACCTACACGTCGGGCCGGATCATCTCGCGCCAGACGAGTGACCTCGACTCGATCCGCGAGCTGCTCGACTCCGGGCTGAACCAGCTCATCCAGGGTGTGCTGTACATGGCGTTCACCGCCGTGGCCCTGGTGCTGCTCGACCCGACGTCCGGGCTCGTGCTCGCGGTGTCGCTCGTGCCGCTCTGGTTCCTGATCCGCTGGTTCCAGACGAACTCGCAGACGCTGTTCCGCTCCACCCGTGTCACCTCGGCGCGCGTCATCGTGCACTTCGTCGAGACGATGACGGGCATCCGCGCGGTGCAGGCGTTCCGCAAGGAGTCCCGCAACCGTGACGAGTACGGCGGCTACGTCGAGGACTACCGGGTGGCGAACACGAAGGTGTTCAACCTGTTCGGGACCTTCGACCCCGTGCTCGTGCTCATCGGCAACGCCACGCTCGCCGCGGTCGTCATCGTCGGTGGTTTCCGGATCGTCGGCGGGACGCTCGAGGTCGGTGCGCTGCTCGCGGTCGCGCTGTACGCCAAGCGCTTCTTCGACCCGGCGCAGGAACTCGCGATGTTCTACAACGGGTACCAGTCGGCGTCGGCGGCGATGGAGAAGATCTCGGGTGTCCTCGAGGAACGGCCGAGCGTGCCGGACCCCGTGAAGCCCACCCGCCTGGCGGACGCCACCGGGAAGATGGACTTCGACGACGTCGTCTTCGCCTACAACCAGGGCAAGGTCGTGCTGCCGGAGTTCGACCTGCACATCCCGTCGGGGCAGACGATCGCCCTCGTCGGGTCCACCGGTGCCGGCAAGTCGACGCTCGCCAAGCTCATGGCGCGCTTCTACGACCCGACCCAGGGCTCGGTCAAGCTCGACGGTGTGGACCTGCGGGACCTCGACACGAAGGACATGCGCCGCGCGATCGTCATGGTCACACAAGAGGCGTACCTGTTCTCCGGCACCGTCGCGGACAACATCGCGCTCGGCAAGCCCGGTGCGTCGCGTGAGGAGATCGAGGCGAGCGCCAAGGCCGTCGGCGCGCACGAGTTCATCATGGCGCTACCCGACGGGTACGACACCGACGTGAACAAGCGCGGCGGCCGTGTCTCGGCGGGTCAGCGGCAGCTGCTCTCGTTCGCGCGGGCGTTCATCGCGGACCCGAAGGTGCTCATCCTCGACGAGGCCACGGCGTCGCTCGACATCCCCTCGGAGCGACTCGTGCAAGAGGGTCTGGAGACCCTGCTCGCCGACCGCACCGCGGTGATCATCGCGCACCGGCTGTCCACCGTCGCGATCGCCCACCGGGTGCTCGTGATGGAACACGGCCGGATCGTCGAGGACGGCACCCCCGCCGACCTCATCGCCGGCACCGGGCGGTTCGCCCAGCTGCACGCGGCCTGGCGCGACTCGCTCGTCTAGGCCCCGGTCGGGCTGCACCACGTGGTTGGCTTGCTCCATGAGCAACGACAGCGTGGTGCAGCCCGGCGGCGTCGCCCTGCACGACCCCTTCTACGGTGCCCCCTTCACCGAGGCCGTCCGACGGTTCTGGCGGAAGTACACCGTGTTCACCGGACGGGCATCGCGCGCCGAGTTCTGGTGGTGGTGGCTGACGTCGTTCGCGATCGGGCTCGTGCTGCAGCTCGTGCCGCAGGTGTTCACGCCGGACACCCCGGTGCTCGAGAACCCCGTCGGCTCGTACCTGTTCATGCTGTGGGTGCTCGCGACGCTCATCGGCTCCCTCGCCCTCGGCGCCCGACGGCTGCACGACGCCAACCTGTCCGGCTTCTGGCAGTTCCTGCACGTGCTGCCGGGCCTCGGCTCGCTCATCGTGTACGTGCTGTGCCTGCTGCCCGCGAACCCGAAGGGTGCGCGCTTCGACCGCTGACGGTGGGCCCTGGCGGGCCGGCCTGCGCGGCCGGGGATCAGAACGGGTCGTCCGCGTCCGTGGCGGGTGACCAGCGCGCACGACGCATGTCGAGCCTCCAGGCCGTCGTCCCCTGCACGAGCGGCGTCCCCTCGACGCGGTAGTGCTCGAGCGCACGGGCCTCGTGGTGCAGCGGCGGGTGCCCACCCGCGCGCACCACGCGCCACCACGGCAGGTCGGCGCCCTCGTGCGCCATCACCTTGCCGACGGCACGCGACGCCCGCGACCCGAGGGCTGCGGCGACGTCGCCGTACGTCATGACGTGACCCGGCGGGATCATCCGCACCACCTCGGCGACGGCGGCGCCGAAGTCGACGGGGGCGTCGTCGGATGCCACGTCGTCGGAGGGCACGTCGTACGGGGAGTGCTAGAGCGTCAGGACCGCGAAGTGGTCGCCGTACTGGGTCTCGCGCACGACCTCGAACCCCACGGCGCGGAAGAACGCCTCGGGGCTGTCGTCGCCGCCCGGCTCGTACACGACCGTCAGTCGCTCGAACCCACGGCTGCGTGCCTCGTCCGCCAGCCCGTGCACGGCGAAGCGACCGACGCCCCGGCCCTGTGCGCTCGCCGCCACGTTGACGCGCCAGATGCAGCTGCGCAGCTCTTCCTGCGCGTTGTCGGCGTCGAACGAACCGATGATCAGGCCGAGGACCTCGTCGTCGTCGAGGACGACACGGGTCCACGCGGAGCTCGGCTTGACGTCGGACTCGGCGACCCCGTAGGTGGTCGGCTGCACGAACTGTTCCTGGCCCGGCTTGAGCGTCAGGGAGTTGGCCGCGGCAGCGGTCTTCGCGGAGAGTTCTTCCAGGCGCAGGTCGGACATGCGGCCAGGGTAACGGTGCAGACCCTGCGGAAGCCAGTGACGACGGCAGACCGAGACCGCACCGTTGCCGCGGCGGAACCGGGCGGCCGACCGGCGTGTGGTGCTCACGGCATGACGTCACCCGAGTTCGGGCCGAGCGTCTGCCCGGTGTACAGGTCCCCCGCTGGCGACGACGCGAGCAGCAGGGCGGTCGGCGCCACCTCGGCCGGGACCCCGAAACGTCCGATCGGGAGCTCCGCGGCCTTGTCCGTCCGCCACTGCGCCGTCATCCGATCCGTCATCGGGGACACGATCGGGCCGGGTGCGATCGCGTTGACGAGCACGCCCCGTCCGCTCCACTCGATCGCGGCGCTCTTCGTCAGCGCGATGACCCCGGCCTTCGCGGCCGCGTAGTGCGCGACCTCGGAGCCGCCCTTGATCGCCAGCTGGGAGGCGAGGTTGATGATGCGCCCGTGCCCGTCGCGGAGCATCCGCCGACCGACTGCTCGCATCACCAGGAAGACCCCGGTCAGGTCGATCGCCATGACGCGCGCCCAGTCAGCGGTGGTGAGCTCCTCGAGCGGGGCCTGCGTGAGCACGCCGGCGGCGTTCACCAGGACCTGGATCCCGCCGGACTCCTCGTCGACCGAGGCCACGGCGGCCTCGACCCGGTCCTCGTCGGTGACGTCGAGCACGATGGTCCGGACGCCCAGCCGCTCGGCGAGGTCCGCCAGGCCGTCGGCGTCGAGGTCCGCGGCGACGACCCGCGCTCCGGCGGCGACGAAGGTCTCCACGATCGCGAGCCCGATGCCGCTCGCGCCACCCGTCACCAGGGCGGTCGTCCCGGTGAGGTCGAACACCGTCCCGTCGCGCATCAGTCGGCCATCAGGATGGTCAGGCCGCCGTCGACGACGAGTTCCTGCCCGGTGACGTAGCGCGCCTCGTGGCTGAGCAGGAACCGGATGGCCGCGGCTGCTTCGTCGGCGTGGCCGACACGACCCCACGGGATCCGCGCACCCGCGGCGGCGAGGCCCGCCGGGCCGAGCGAGTTCTGGGCGTCCGAGGACTGCGGCGTCTCGATGAGCCCCGGGACGATGGTGTTCACCCGGATCCCGCGCGGCGCCAGCTCGGCTGCCGCACTCCGGGCGAGGCCGATCACCGCCGCCTTGCACGCGGCGTAGTGGCTGTGTGCGACCCAGCCGTACACGCCGCCCGCGATCGAGGACACGGCCACCATCGACCCGCCCCGGTCGAGGTGCCGGGCACCGGCCCGGAGCGTGCGCATCACACCGTGCAGGTCCACCTGCAGGATGTCGTCCCACGCCGCGTCGGTCATGGTGTCGAGCGGCTGCCGACGGAGGACCCCCGCTCCCGCCACCACGTGGTCGACGCGACCCCAGCGGTCCACGGCCGCCTGGAAGACGGCGTCGACGTCCTCGGTGCTGCGGACGTCCGCGGTGACCGTCAGCGCACTGCCCCCGGCCGCCTCGACGGCGTCGACGACGGGTGTGGGATCGTGCGGGTCACCCGCGAACACGGGGATGACGATGTTCGCGCCGTACTCGGCGAGCTGCACGGCGAGGGCCGCGCCGATCCCGCTCGCGGCGCCGGTGATGACGACCACGCTGCCCGAGAACTCGGAGTACACGCCGGTCGGTGTCGTGGCGTTCAATGGTCGATCACCGCCACGCGCTTCGTGCCGAGCATGATCAGACCGGAGAGGACCATGCCGCCCGCACCGACGATGAGGGCGGCCGGGCCGAGCCCGATGCTCCCGGCGACGAGGGCCGTCAGCACAGCCGAGCCGATGATGGTGCCGGGCTGTCCCATCGCGGTGACGAACGCGGACCCGGTGGCGCGGCAGCTCGAGTCGAAGCACTCCGCCTGCAGGAAGAGCAGCGACGCGTACGGTCCGAGCAGGAAGAACAGCGTCAGCATGTACGTGACCAGGACGTAGCCGAAGTCGTCCGGCCCGAGCACGAAGAGGGTCCAGCAGACACCCGCGAGCACCCAGCCCACGACGATCGTGGTCTTGCGGCCGATGATGTCGCCGAGCCAGCCGTGGAACAGGTAGCCGGCGGCGCCGACCACGTTCGACAGCACGATGATGAGCAGCGACATGCTCGCGTCGACACCCTTGACGCCCTCGAGCATCGTCGTCCCGAGCACGCTCGTGGTGGTGATGCCGAAGTAGTTCACGATCCACGCGATCGAGAGCACGACGGTGTTGCGTGCGTACCGTCGGCCGAAGATCGCCCGCAGCGGGTTCGGACCCTCGTCGACGATGCCGAAGCGGGCGGCGACCTCCGTGGCTTCCTCGGTGCGACCGGACTTCCGCAGCTGCCGCAGGTACGTGTTCAGACGGTGCTGCGGCGTCTCCTTGATGCCCTTGCGCAGGAACAGCACGAACAGCGCCGGAACGGTGGCGATGAGGAACGCGAGCCGCCAGGACTCCTGTCCGAACAGCCCGTTGATGCCGGCGATGAACGCGGCGGCGAGGAGCGCGCCGATCGGCCACCCGGTCTGGACGAGGCTGTAGAAGAAGCCGCGACGCTTCTTGACGCCCTCGAGCTCGGTGAGCGCGAAGACCTCGTTGAGGTAGGTGGAGTTCACCGACTGCTCGGCCATCCCGAAGCCACTCAGAGCCCGGAAGCCGACGAGCGAGGCGACCCCCGTCGACGCCGCCGTCAGCAGCGACGACAGGGCCGCGCCGCCGATCGTGATCATCATGCCGCGGCGCCGGCCGAGTCGGTCCACGAACAGACCGACGAGGACGACGACGACGAAGACACCGACGCTCACGAGGGTGTTCGCCAGCAGGGCGGTCTGTTCGTTCCACCCGAAGTCCTCGGCGATGCGGGGCAGGAGCGTGCCGAACATGATGAAGTCGTAGACGGCGAGGGTCCAGGCGAAGAATGCCAGGGTCGCGCCGCGCTTGGTCTCCTTCGGCCCGATCGTCGGGAACGTCCCGGTGGCGAGCTCGAGGTCCTCGGGCTCGTGGATGGTCGTGGTGGACATGGTCTTCCTCTCGGTACGGCGGTGCGGCGCTGCGACGGTGTCGCGGCGCGGGCTGACGGGCGGAGGCGGAGCGTGGGTGCGGTCAGGGGTGGCCGGTCGGGGGCGAGCCCCGGCCGTGGGCGGCGAACGCCGCGTGGATGCGGTCGTCCGGGGTGTCGAGGGCGAGCAGCGCGGCCAGCAGGAGACGCGCCTTGAGGCCGTCGAGGTTGCCGGCGGGGACGAGCCCGGCGCCGAGCAGGTCGATCTCGCCGCCCGCGAAGCCGTACGTCGTCGTGAGGGTCGCACCGGCGCCGGTCCGCGACGCCAGCACGACCGGCATCTGCGCGGCGAGTGCGCGGACGGCGTCGACCGTGCGCTCGGCGACGTGCCCGCCGCCGAAGCCCTCGATGACCGCGCCGCGGTACCCGAGTCCGTCCAGGGTCGACAGGACCCGGCCGTCGTCGGCGAGGGTGACCCGGTGCAGGGCCACCGGTGGCAGCGGTGCGACGCGTGTGGTGAGCGCGGGCGCTCGGGACGCCGGAGCGTGGAAGACGGGCGAGCCCTCGGTGACCCGTCCGAGCGGACCGGAACCCGGTGAGGCGAAGGCACCGGTCGACGAGGTGTGCGTCTTGCGGACCGTCCCGGCGGCGTGCACCTCGTCGTCGAGCACGACGAGGACGCCACGTCCCACTGCTGCCCGTGCCGCGGCCACGCACACGGCCGCCAACAGGTTCGCCGGGCCGTCCGCGCCGGGCGAGGAGGCGTGGCGCATCGCTCCGGTCAGCACGAGGGGCTCGGGGCGGTCCCAGGCGAGGTCGAGCAGGTACGCGGTCTCCTCGATGGTGTCCGTGCCCTGCGACAGCACGACGCCCGAGGCTCCGGAGGCGACGGCGTCGCGCGCGGCGTCGAGGGCCCGCTGCACGTCGTCGAAGTCGAGCGAGGGAGAGGGCACCATGCCGAGCTGGCGGGCCTCGACCCGTGCGACCTGCGCGATGGCCGGCACACCGGCGAGGAGGTCGCGGGCTGCGATCCGCGGCACGGCGCCGCAGTCGCGCGGATCGCCCGAGGTGACGCTCGCGATGGTCCCGCCGAGGGCGAGGTACACGATCCGGGGGAGCGTGGGGTCCGTCACGGCAGGGTGTCCCTTCGTCGATCGACCGCGCGGGCGAGGCTGCGGTGTTCCCAGTCGGTGTCGTCACGCGGGTCGGCCCTGCGGACGCGGGTGGCGACGGCCGACCAGTCCGTGCGCCCGGCGCCGACCTGTTCGACCGCGTCCAGGACCCCGTCGACGCCCTGGGCCACGACGCGCTTGCCGGTCGGCCCGACGATCACGAGCCGCACGGTGCCCGGGACCTCGTGGACGCGGATCCGATCGTCCGCGAAGAGCCGGGTCGCCCAGGCGGCCAGCCGGAGCTGCGCCCGCTTGCGCGCCGCGGCGGTGTCCTCGACACCGGCGGCGTACCAGTCACGGTGCCCGCCGTTGCCGCCACATCCGCCGCACATCAGTACTCGCGTGGGCGCTCGGGCTGCGCGAACGGGAAGCGGACGCGGAAGTCGTCGGCGATCTCGTTCATCGTGACGAACCGGACGCCCTCGTGGCCCCCGATGTACTCGATGAGCCGCTCGATCATGAGCAGGACCTGCGGCCGCCCGGAGACGTCGGGGTGGATCGTGATCGGGAAGACGGCGTAGTCGAGTTCGCGGTACACCCAGTCGAACTGGTCCTTCCACATCTGCTCGACGTCGCGCGGGTTGACGAAGCCGTGGCTGTTCGGGCTCGACTTGATGAACATCATCGGGGGCAGGTCGTCGACGTACCAGTTCGCCGCGATCTCGACGAGGTCGATCTCGCTCCCGTGGACGAGCGGCGTCATCCACGTGTGCGGGTCCTGCGAGTAGTCGATCGGTGTCCACTGGTCGCCGACGATCGAGTAGTAGGGGACGAAGTCCTTGTGCTGCTGACTGTGGTCGTAGCTGAACCCGAACTTCTCCAGGAGCGTGGGCGTGTAGCTGCTCAGTTCCCACCACGGAGCGACGTAGCCCGTCGGCTGCTGACCCGTGAGTCGCGTGATCAGCTCGACCGAGCGCTCCATCACCGCGTCCTCCTGCGCCTCGGTCATCGCCACGGGGTTCTCGTGGCTGTACCCGTGCGCACCGATCTCGTGGCCGGCGTCGAACAGGGCCTTGCACTGGTCCGGGAAGGTCTCGAGCGAGTGGCCGGGGATGAACCAGGTCGCTGCGATGTCGGCGCGGTCGAACACCTTCTGCAGACGGGGGACGCCGGTCCGTCCCGCGAAGATCCCGCGCTGGATGTCCGAGGGGGAATCCGCCCCTCCGTAGGAGCCGAGCCAGCCTGCGACCGCGTCGATGTCGACGCCGAAGGACACGAAGATCTCTTTCACCATGGGACACCGTCTCTCGTCGTTGCTGCAATTTGTGCAATCGTTTGCATTGACCGGAATCCTGACAGTCGACTGTTTCGATCGACGTCCAACCGTGTAACCAGTGTGTTTCGGCTCGCCCGGGCTGTCGTCGGGTGCGGCGCCTGCAAACGTTCGCGCCGTCCGGTGTGACGACGATCTGTCACCTAGACTCGACGGATGGGCAGTACGAGCGACGACCCGGCCGGACACGGTCAGCAGGATCGTCGTGGTGACGTGAACCTCCAGGCCATCGCTGCGCTCGCCGGCGTGCACATCTCGACGGCGTCGCGCGTGCTCCGACAGGCGGAGCCGACCAAGGGGTGGAGCGCCTCGGCGCAGCGGGTGATCGCGGCGGCGGCCGAGCTCGGGTACCGCCCCAACCGACTCGCAGCATCGCTCCGGACCCGGCGGTCGAACACCATCGGCGTCGTGATGCCACGGCTCGCCGACACGGTCATCGCGACGATCTGCCAGTCCGTCGAGTCGGCCGCCCGCTCAGCCGGGTACCAGCTGTTGCTCACGACGCCGCCGGACGACATGGGCGCGCAACTGGACGCGGTCGACTTCCTGCTCTCCCGACAGGTCGACGGCCTCATCGTCAGCTCGCTCCACCTGTCGTCCCCGAACCCTCGGCTGATCGACCTCCCCGTGCCGGTCATCGCGACGAACCGCCACCCCGGGGACTGGATGCCCGCCGTGGTCGGTGACGACGTCGAGGGCGGCCGGATGGCGACGGAACACCTGCTCGCGCTGGGGCACCGCCGCATCGGCGTCATCGCCGGGCCGCGCCACGCCAGCACCGCCGTGGAGCGGGCGGCCGGGTTCCGCCTGGCGCACGAGCGGCGGGACCTCGTCGTCGACGACGCGCTCGTCGTCCACAGCGACTTCGAGGTCGAGGGAGGCGTCGTCGGCGCGCACACGCTGCTCTCGCTGTCGGACCCACCGACCGCGATCTTCGCCGTCAACGACACCGCGGCGATCGGCGTGATGGGCGCCGCGCGGCAACGCGGCCTCCGCGTTCCCGACGACCTGTCGATCGTCGGCTACAACGACATCTCGGTCGTGGCGCAGCTGCCCACGCCCATGACGACCGTGCACTCACCGACCGCCCTGATGGGCACCGTGGCGGTGGAACGGCTGCTCGCGGCGATCGGCGACGGGGCGCTGCAGGGGGCGACGCTCCCGGTCTCGCTCGTGGTGCGGTCGTCGACCGGACGTCCGGCGGGCTGATCCAGGACAGGGCGCTCTGACCGGACCACGCGAGCGGGTGCCCGAGCGGCGTCGCGGTATGGTCGCGGCATGGCAGAGCATCGACGCGGAGCGAACCTCCCGTCGATCGGCGGGTTCAACCGCACCGTGGTCCTGGACGCCGTCCGCCGCTCGCCCGACGGCCTGAGCCGCGTCGAACTCGCCGCCCGCACCGGCCTGAGCGCGCAGACCGTGTCGAACGTCACCCGGTTCCTGATCGAGGCCGGCATGATCGTCGAGTCCGGCACCGTCGTCTCGGGCCGCGGCAAGCCCCGCACCATCCTGCGGCTCGAACCGGGCAGCCGGTACGCGGTCGGCGTGCACGTCGACCCGGCCGTCGTCACCTACGTGCTGCTCGACCTCGCCGGCACCGTCGTCGCCGCGTCCACGACCTCGACCCCCACCGCCGACGACCCGTCGGAGGTGGTGCGCACCATCGCCTCGGCCGTCGACGGGCTCGTCGCCGACGCCGGGGTGGCCGTCGACAGCGTGCTCGGCGTCGGGATCGCGAGCCCCGGACCCATCGACGTCGAGGCCGGCATCGTGGTCGACCCGCCGTTCCTGCCCCGGTGGCGGGACGTGCCGCTGCGCGATGCGCTCGCCGAGGCCACCGGTTACCCGGTCCTGCTCGAGAAGGACGTCACGGCTGCCGCGGTCGGCGAGATGTTCCTGGCGGGGGAGTCCTCGGCCCGGAACTTCGCGTTCGTGTACTTCGGCACCGGGTTCGGCGTCGGGCTCGTCGTCGACCACGAACCCGTGCGCGGGGTGGGGTCGAACGCTGGTGACGCCGGGCACATCATGGTCGACCAGGGGTCGCTCGCGGGCACCCCGGACGGCTCGGGCACGCGCGGCGAGGTCGGTGCAGCCGTCGCGCCGGACCGGCTGGTGCGGGTCGCGCGGTCGCGCGGGCTCGCACTGTCAGGCGGCGGCGCGGTCGCCGAGGCGGATGCTGGTGCAGACGCCACCGATGCCACCGACGCCGCCGACGCCGCCGATGTCGACGCCGTGAACGCCGCGTGGGACGAGCTCGCCGCGGCCATCGCGGACGGGGACGACACCGCCGTCACGCTCGCGGCCGATGCCGGCACCGTCATGGGCAACGCCGTCGTCCTCATCGTGAACCTGCTCGACATCGACCGCGTGGTGTTCGGCGGCCCGTTCTGGTCACGCATCGCGAGTGCTGCCCTGCCGGCTGCGCGGACCGCCATCGTCGGGTCACCGCTGCTCGTGCCGAAGCACGCCGTGCAGGTGGTGGAGAGCGACCGCGGTGCCGACGTCGCCGCCGTTGGTGCCGCCTGCCTGGTCCTCGACGCCGCGCTCTCGCCGAGGGCCAGCACCCTGCTCATCCGGCGCTGACGGCAGGGGCGTCGTCGCTCGGCGGCCTGCCCGGCCGGAGCACTCCGCCCCGGCCCGCTACGCTGCGATCCGACGCAGCCGCCAGGTGCGCGGGATCGACGGGGGACACATGACGGACAGCACGGCCAGCACGGACAGCGCGAACGACACGGACGGCACGATGGACCCGCGGTGGGCGAGGGTACGCCCGCTCGTGTTCCGGACGATCATCGGCGCGGTCGTCGCCGCGGGCCTGGTCGGCATCGCCGCGGTGCTGCTCGGCGACTTCGGACGGGTTGCGGTGCAGCTGCTCCTGACGATCGTCGTGGTGGTCGTCTTCGCGCTGCTGTCCTGGTACGACGCCGACGTGTCGTCCAGGCGGTCCGGGATCTTCGCGTTCGCGAGCATCGCCACGTCGATGTACCTGCTGGTCGCCGGTCTGTACAAGGTGTGGATCGTGCCGACAGGCGTCTCCGGTGACGGCATCTGGTTCGTCCTGGAGCACTTCTGGCACTGGATCTGGCTCGTCGGCGTCGCCCGGGTGGCGCTCCTGCACGTCCACCTGCTCCTCGTGATCCACCGGCGGTACCCGACGCCCGTCCTGCAGGTCGTCGCGAAGGCCACCGTCGGCGTCATCGCCCTGCTCGCACTGCTGCTCTCGATCCCGCTGCTCGCGCCGGACGTCGACTACGCCCGGGGCTACTGGCGGCTCGTCTGGGTGGTGGTGATCCTCGACCTGCTCGGGACCGTCGTGGTGCCCCTGAGCAACGCGCTGTTCCGGCCCCGAGCCACGCTGCCGTCGGCGACGTGGCCGGTGCCCGAGCAGCAGCCGGCGTGGAGCGCGACGCCGACGCCCGCGGCTCCCGCTCCCGCACCCGCACCCGAGGTGCCGCTGCCGTCCGCTCCCGCACCTGCGCCCGCTCCTGCCTCCGCCTCCGATCCCGCCCCCGGAACGGTCGTCGCGTCCGACGGGCGTCGCTACGCGTCCCGTCCGTCGGCCTCCCGCGCCCTGGCCTGGCCCCGCTACGTCGACGGCACGCCCCTGCCCGCGCTGCCCGACGGGACGCCGGACTTCTCGGAGGTCACCGAGCGCTGACACCTCGAGCAACGAGTGTGCAGAAGACGTCGGGTTCGCCGTGCGGACCCGACGTCTTCTGCGCACCGGATGCGGTGAGCGCGACCGCAGGGCGGACGGGAGGCGCGGTGCGGGCCCGCCCCGCGCCTCCCGTCCGCACGCGGCGGGTCCAGGGCAACGGGCGCGACCCGGGACACCGCCCGTTCACCCCGCGGCCACCGGGCGGTCGCGTGGATGCTGAACAGTCGTGCAGGTCTCCGCCCGCTCGCTCCCCCGAGAAGGACCCTGCATGCGCGCTCCCGCCCTGCGCCCGCCCACCCTGCGCATCGGCGCCGCCGTCGCGACCGCCCTGGTCGTCGCCGTCGGTGTCGTCACCGCCAGCCCGGCCCTCGCCGCCGTCGGTGACGACGACCCGGCCGTCGGCGCCGTCGCGGCGAACGGCCTCGTCGTCAACGAGGTCGAGTCGAACGCCGACGACACCGACTGGGTCGAGCTCAAGAACACCTCGGGCACCGCGATCGACCTGACCGGGTACGCGTTCCTCGACTCCGACGGCTCGCACGACGCGTACGTGCTGCCCAGCGGCTCGACGATCGCCGCCGGCGGGTACTTCGTCGTCGACCAGCTGTCCGCGACCGCCCCCGGCTTCGACTTCGGGCTCGGCGGTGCGGACACCGCGCGCCTGTACGACCCCGCCGGTGACCTGGTGCTCCGGTACGCCTGGACGACCCACGCGGGTGTCACCTACGCTCGCTGCGCCGACGGTGTCGGGCCGCTCGTGGACACCACGGCCTCGACCAAGGGGGCTGCGAACGACTGCTCCTCGCCCGTGCGGATCAACGAGGTCGAGTCGCAGGACGGCACCCCCGGCGACTGGGTGGAGCTGACCAACACCGGCAGCACCACCGTCGACCTGGGCGGGTACGTGCTGCGCGACAGCGAGGACGACCACGCGTACACGATCCCCGCGGGCACGACCGTCGCAGCCGGGGGCTTCACCGTCCTCGACGAGGCGGCGTTCGGCTTCGGACTCGGCAAGGCGGACTCCGCGCGGCTCTTCGACGCCCGCGGTGCGGTCGTCGACTCGACCTCGTGGACGGCGCACGCCGCCACGACGTACGGCCGCAACCCCGACGGCACCGGCGACTTCGCCGAGACGGCAGCGCCCACGAAGGGCGCGGCGAACCGGTTCGCCGGCGTCGTCACCGCCGAGGCCTGGCCCGGCGGCCCGGACGAGACCGTGCTCGACGACGAGGACACCTTCACCGGTGACCTGAGCGGCCTCGACTGGACGACCTCGGGGAGCTCGCGGGACGGGCAGCTCTGGGCCGTGCAGAACGGCGACGGCCTGCTCTACCACCTGACCTCGGACGGCACGGGCGGCTGGGCGCCGTCGAACGCCGCGGGCACCGACCTGCGCTACGCCGACGGCACGGGCACCCCGGACGCCGAGGGCGTGACCGTCACGAGCGACGACCCCGGCGCCGTCTACGTGTCGACCGAGCGCAACAACGACGTGTCGAGCACGAGCCGCCCGTCGGTCCTGCGCTACGCCACGACCGACGGCGCCGAGGGCACCCTGCGGGCCACGGACGAGTGGAACCTCGCCGCGGACTTCCCCGGGCTCGGCGCGAACGCCGGGCTCGAGGGCGTCACCTGGATCCCGGACACCTGGCTCACCGCGCACGGCTTCGCCGACGAGCGCACCGGCGCCGCCTACGCACCGTCGAGCTACGCCGGACACGGCGAGGGCCTGTTCTTCGTCGGGGTCGAGGGCACCGCGAGCGTGTACGCCTACGCCCTGATGGACGACGGGTCCTCGGCGCGGGTCGCCACGATCGCGACCTCGCTCGCCGTCGTCGCCGACGTGCAGTTCGACCCGACGCTCGACGCGCTCTGGGTGGTCTGCGACGAGGTGTGCTCCGGCCGGACCGCGCTGTTCGAGGTGACCGACGGGGCCTTCGCCGCGTCGACGCTGTACGAGGCGCCGTCGGCTGCCGACCGCACGCTCGCCAACGAGGGCTTCGCGATCTCGGGCGTCTGCACCGACGGGGAGCGCGCGACCTTCTACGCCGACGACAACGACACGGACGGGTTCTCGCTCCGCACGGGGACGTACCCGTGCGAGGGCGGCGACACCGATCCGGGAACGGAGCCCACGCCGACGCCGACTCCGACGCCGGGCGACGGCGGCACGACGCCGACCCCGATCCCGACCCCGGGTGGGACGCCCACCGCGGTCCCGACCCCGGGTCCCTCGGCTGCCCCGGTTGCTCCGGTGGCGCCGTCGGAGTCGGTGTTGACGGAGGCGAACCGTGGCGGGGTGTCGGCTCCGGCGACCGCTCGTGCGGGGGAGACGATCACGGTCACGGTGGGGACGGCGCCGGCCGGTGACACGGTGAACGTGTGGCTGTTCTCGGAACCGACGCTGATCGGCACGGCTGTGGTCGCATCCGACGGGACGGTTCGGGTGACGATCCCGGCGGACACGGTGGCTGGTGCGCACCGGTTGGCGGTGACGGCTGCCGACGGGAGTCTGATCGGGTGGACCCCGATCACGATCACCACGGATGGGCAGCTCGCGTTCACGGGTGCCGCAGGCCTCGGTGCCGGTGCGCTGGTGGCGTTCCTGCTGCTCGCGGCGGGCGCGGGCGTGCTGATCGTGCGTCGCCGACGTCGGACTGTGGCTGCGGAGTAGTCCCCACGCCCCACGGGGGCACTTCGTGAGCAGGAATGGTCGGGTTCGCACAGCGGACCCGACCATTCCTGCTCACCATGCGCGGTGGGCGCGACCCCGCGACGGACTGGAGGCGCGGTGCGGGGCTGTCACGCGCCTCCAGACCGGTGGGTGGCTGCGGTCAGTCCGCCGACCCGTGCATGGTCTGGGTGTCGTCCTGACCGGGGATGGCGTCCTTCGTGGTCCAGCCGTACCAGCGGCCGTCGATCTCGGTGACCGCGCGGCCGTCGCCGCAGGTGACGAGGCCCTTGGTCGGGAGCTCCTCCGGCAGGAAGTCGGCGGTCATCGCCGTGCCCCCGTACGACTCGTCGAGCGGGGTGCAGTCGTCCACGTCGACGCCGTCCTTCGACGCGAACCCGATGACGTACCCGGGCTGCGAGACGTGGAGGCGCACGTCGATGTCCTTCGCGTCCTCCGGCACCCACTTCGGCATGAAGAAGGCCAGGTCCTCGGACTCCCCGGAGCGCGGGGCGTCGGAGTACGCGTCGAAGTGCTTCTGCGGGGTCTTGTTCGGCACGATGTCCTGGATCGCGCTGCAGCCGGCGGTCAGCAGCAGGGCGGACACCGCGGCGGTGGAGGCGAGGGCGATCCGGAGGGTGCGGCGGGCGGTGGTGGGGCGCGTGTCGGTGCTCATGGATCCAGTCTCACGACGGAGGCGACGCTGAAACATCACGTGCACACCCGGAAGTGGTCGGGGGTTACCCCCACCCGCCACGCCGGGCCTGCCGAGGAGTGGTCAGGAGGGCCCAGGTCGCCCCGGTAAGCAGGTCCGGTGCACCAGACGCAGCAGCCACCGGTCGGGGTCCCCTGGCACCAGGCCTCCTTCCCCGCCTCGTTCTCGCGGTTCTGGCGGGGGTACGTCGTGTTCCGGGGTCGTGCCGCTCGTGCCGAGTTCTGGTGGTGGGCGCTGTGGTGGGCGATCATCTCCGCTGCGATCAACATCATGTACGGCATCGGACTCTTCACGACGCCCCCACCGATGCCGAGCCCGGAGGAAGCGCGCGTCCTCGACCAGGCGATGCAGTCCTTCAACCCGTTCCCGGTCTGGTGGTTCCTGCTCACGTCGATGCCGGTCTTCGCCCAGATCGCACTGGGGGTCTTCGTGGTCGTCGGGCTCGCGTCGCTGCTGCCCTGGATCGCCATCGCGATGCGGCGGCTCCACGACACGAACCGCTCCGGGTGGTGGGTCCTGCTCTGCTTCGTGCCCGCCGGCTACATCGTGCTCGCCGTGTTCCTCGCGCTGCCCTCGGAGCCACCCGCGGCGCCGCAGCAGTCCGGGCCACCCGTCGGTGATCGGCCCGCGCACCCGGTCGTGACGCCGCAGTAGCGTCGGGGCATGCAGCAGGAGATCCTCCGGTACACCGCCTTCGCCGCCGAGCCGGGCGGTGGCAACCCCGCCGGGCTCGTGCTCGACGCGGCCGGACTGTCCGACGACCGGATGCTCGCGATTGCCCGGAAGGTCGGGTACCCCGAGACCGCCTTCGTCGTGGGTGCGACGTCGACCGGGCCGCGGGTCCGCTACTTCTCGCCGAGCGCCGAGGTGCCGTTCTGCGGGCACGCCACCGTCGCGCTGGCCGTGGCGCTGGCGGAGCGCGAGGGGCCGGGCCGCCGGGTGTTCACGACCCTGGCCGGTGAGGTCACCCTCGATGCCACCGTCGGTGCGGACGGCGCGGTGCAGGTCGCGATGACGAGCGTCGAGCCGGCGACGCGGGACATCGAGCCGGGTCTGCTGGCGCGGCTGTTCGACCTGCTCGGGCTCTCGGCCGCGGACATCGCTCCGGGGTTCCCCGTGCTGGAGTCCTTCGCCGGCAACTGGCACCCGGTGCTCGTGCTGCACGACCGCGAGCTGTTCCACCAGTTCCGGTTCGCGCCGGGGCCCCTCGCCGAGCTCAAGCGCGAGGCCGGCTGGGCGGGGACGGTCACGGTGCTGCACCGCACCGGCGACCGGGAGTACGAGGCGCGCAACCTGTTCCCCGCCGGGCGCATCACCGAGGACCCGGCGACGGGATCGGCAGCGGCGTCCACCGGGGCGTACCTGCGGCAGATCGGTGCAGTGCTGCCGGGCGACCGCGTCACGATCCGGCAGGGGCGGCACGTCGGGCGTCCGAGTCTGCTGCTCGTGGACGTGCCCGAGGCCGGCGGGATCACGGTGACGGGGAGCGCGACGCCGACCTCCTGACGGACGTTCTTTCCCAGGACGCGCGCGATGGGAAGTGGAATCGGGCGTACCTGGTCGAAACTTCCGACCCGGTACGCCCGATTCCACTCGGTACGCCCGAATCCGCCCGGTACGCCCGAATCCACCCGGTACGCCCGAATCGGCCCGAGAAACTCCTTGACAGGTTTAAGTCAATACGGTGGACTAATCCTGCGCGCGGGCGATGGTGCCCGCGGACATCACCCGTGCAAAGGAGCACCGATGAAACGCACCCGCATCATCGCCGGACTCGCAGCTGTGGCCGTGGCCGCAGTCGGTCTGGCTGGCTGCTCGAGCTCGGGGTCCGCCTCGAGCGACACGATCAAGATCGCGTACCAGAAGTTCGGCGCCTTCCAGCAGCTCGACGCCCAGATGAAGGTCGTCAAGAAGCAGTACGAGAAGGACAACCCCGGCAAGAAGGTCACCCTCGTGCCCATCCAGGCGCAGGGCAACGACTACTACACGAAGCTCGCGCTCATGAACAAGGCGCCGGCCACCGCCCCGGACGTCATGTACGAGGACACGTTCCTCGTCAAGGCCGATGCCGAGGCGGGCTACCTGCTGCCACTCGACAAGTACACGGACAAGTGGGACGAGTGGGACCAGTTCTTCGACAACGCCAAGCAGGCCGGGCAGGGTGACGACGGCAAGATCTACGGCGTCCCGATGGGCACCGACACCCGAGCCCTCTGGTACAACAAGGACATCTTCAAGAAGGCCGGGCTCGACGTCCCGTGGAAGCCGAAGACGTGGGACGACGTGCTCGCGGCGGCGAAGACCATCAAGGAGAAGCAGCCCGACGTCATCCCGTTCAACATCTACTCGGGCAAGGCGCAGGGCGAGGCCTCGACCATGCAGGGCTTCGAGATGCTCCTGTACGGCGCCGACGGCTCCGGCAACACCCTGTACAAGGACAAGAAGTGGGTCACCGGCTCGAAGCAGTTCGAGGACTCGCTCAAGTTCGTGAAGGACGTCTACCAGGGCGGCCTCGGCCCGACACCGCAGCAGGCGCTCGACACGAACGTCGGCACGACCATCGCCCAGACGTGGCTGCCGAAGGGCAAGCTCGCGATCGACCTGGACGGTTCGTGGCAGTCCGGCACGTGGCTGAAGTCCGGCACCGCGCCGTGGCCCGAGTGGAACGACGTGATGGGCCAGGCACCCATGCCGACCCAGAACGGGCAGGCTCCCGGCTACAACTCGATGTCCGGCGGCTGGACCCTGGCGGTCGGCGCGAAGTCGAAGAACCCGCAGGCGGCGTTCGACTTCATCACGAGCTTCCTCGACAAGGACGGCTCGCTGAAGTACGACACCGAGAACAGTCAGATCGCCGTCCGCAAGGACGTCGCGGACGACCCGGCTTACACGGCGGCGAACCCGACGTTCAAGTTCTTCTCGGGGCTGGTGGAGAACACCAACTTCCGCCCCGCGACGAGTGACTACTCGCAGGTGTCCAACGCGATCCAGGTCGCGATGGAAGCGGTCATGACCGGTCAGCAGTCGCCGAAGGACGCGGCTGCCGCCTACGACAAGGCCGTCACGCAGGTGGTCGGCAAGGAGAACACCGTCTCCGCTGGTTGACGGACGTCACCCACTGACGGACTGGAGGCGCGGGGCGGTCCCGCACCGCGCCTCCCGTCCGCTCTTCCCCACCTTCGGAACCCCTCCGCACCCGGAAGGCACCCATCGTGTCCAGCACCCCCCTCGCGCCGACGCTGTCGGCGCCCGGTGCGCCGAAGCGCACCGATCCACCCGTGCCGCGCAAGCGGCGACCACTGCGGAACGTCGGACGAGCGGTCCCGCTCCTGCCCGCCCTGGTCCTCCTCGTCATCTTCCTGCTCGGCCCCGTCATCTCGTCGTTCTACGGGTCGTTCACCAACTCGGCCCTGACCGGTGCCAGTGCGGCCGACCAGCAGTTCGTCGGCTTCCAGAACTACGTCGAGCTGTTCCAGGACCCGGACTTCCCGAAGTCCGTCATCCTGACCGTCGTCTTCCTGCTGGCCTCGGCCGTGGTGGGACAGAACGTGCTCGGCCTCGGACTGGCCCTGCTCATGCGCTCGGCGAACAAGGCCGTCCGGGCGATCGTCGGCACCTTCGTGGTGGCCGCGTGGGTCCTGCCGGAGATCGTGGCGTCGTTCGCGGCGTACGCGTTCTTCAACGACGAGGGGACGCTCAACACGTTCCTCGCGTCGATCGGGATCACCGGCGCCAACTGGCTCTACACGTACCCGATGCTCGCCGTGATCCTGGCGAACATCTGGCGCGGCACCGCGTTCTCGATGCTCGTCTACTCCGCCGCCGTGCAGGAGGTCCCCGAGGAGATCACCGAGTCCGCCGAGGTCGACGGAGCCACCGGCTGGCAGCGGCTCGTCTACATCACGCTCCCGGTGATCCGCCGGAGCATCTCGACGAACCTCATGCTCACGACGCTGCAGACCCTGTCGGTCTTCACGCTGATCTTCGTGATGACCGGCGGCGGTCCGGGCACGAACTCGTCGACCCTGCCGATCCTGGCGTACCAGGAGGCGTTCAAGTTCTCGCAGCTCGGCTTCGGGACGGCGATCGCGACCATCCTGCTCGTGGTGGGGGCGGTCTTCTCGATCATCTACATCCGAGCCCTCAAGCCGGAGGTGGACTGATGGCCATGACAGCCCCGTCCCTCGACCAGACCACGACCCGCTCGGTGACCGCACCGGGGTCGATGCACATGACGTCCCCGCGCGGCCGCACCATGCGGTGGGTGTCGAACGTCGTGCTGCTCGTCATCGCGGTGTGCTTCGCGGTGCCGCTGCTCTGGCTCGTGCTCGCCTCGTTCGACACCCAGGCCTCGCTGTCGGTGAAGCTGCCCTCGCAGTTCACGCTCGACAACTTCGCGAAGGTGCTCACCCCCGAGCTGTCGTTCATCCCGCTCGCGAACAGCCTGCTGCTCTCCGGCGGCACCGCGGTCGTCACCGTGGTGTTCGCCCTGCTCGCCGCGTACCCGCTGTCCCGGTACAAGATGCGCGTCAACAAGCCGTTCCTGTACAGCATCCTGTTCGGCACCGGCCTGCCGATCACCGCGATGATGGTGCCCGTCTACGCACTGTTCGTGTCGCTCAACCTGATCGACAACGTGTGGGGCTGCATCTTCTTCCTCGCCGCCACGTCGCTGCCGATGGCGATCTGGATGGCGAAGAACTTCATGGACTCGGTGCCGATCTCGCTCGAAGAGGCGGCGTGGACCGACGGCGCCTCGATGCTCACCACCCTGACCCGCATCGTCATCCCGCTCATGCGTCCGGGCATCGCGGTCGTGTTCATCTTCGTGTTCATCCAGGCGTGGGGGAACTTCTTCGTCCCGTTCGTCCTGCTGCTCTCGCCCGAGAAGGTGCCCGCCGCGGTGAGCATCTTCAACTTCTTCGGGCAGAACGGGGCGGTGGCGTACGGCCAGCTCGCCGCGTTCTCGATCGTCTACTCCGTGCCCGTCATCGCCCTCTACGTGATCGTGTCCCGAGGCCTCGGCGGCGGCAACGCCCTCGCCGGCGGCATCAAGGGCTGATCCGCCGGTCCACCCCGGCACACTCTCGAAAGGAAGCACATGCACCAGGACGAACCGCTCGTCGAGGCCCGGATCGCCCGCCTCGTGCGCGACCGTGTCGACCCCGCCGTCCTCCGTCGCTCGGCGCCGGTGACGATCGAGGCGTGGGAGGTGCCGGGCGAGCCGGTGCCGTTCGACGCCGCCGTGGGCGAGACGTACACACCGTTCACGGTGGGGTCGCACTGGGGCGGACGCCCGTGGGGCACGACGTGGTTCCGGGTGACCGGGACCGTGCCGGCGGACTTCGGCACCGCGCCGGGGACCACCGCCGAACTCCTCGTCGACCTGGGGTTCACCAAGCGGCAGCCCGGGTTCCAGGCCGAGGGACTCGCGTTCCGCGCCGACGGCTCCACGATCAAGGCGATCGAGCCGCGGAACGACACCGTGCCGCTCGAGGTCGGCCCGGGGGAGTCCTTCGAGCTCTGGATCGAGGCCGGGGCGAACCCGGACATCGGCGGTGACTCGTTCCAGGGCGCGACGCCGCTCGGCTCGCGCTCCACCGCCGGTGACGAGCCGATCTACCGCCTGAAGGCCCTCGAGGTCGTCGAGCGGGACGACACCGTGTGGGAACTGCAGCAGGACCTCTGGGTGCTGCGCGGGCTGATGGCCGAGCTCCCCACCGACGGCACCCGGGGCGCCGACATCCTGCGGGCACTCGAACGCGCCGCCGACGCACTCGACCCGGACGACGTCGCCGGCACCGCCGCGGACGCCCGTCAGGTCCTGGCGCCCGTGCTCGCCGTCCCCGCCAGCCCCGCCGCCCACCGTGCGATCGCTGTCGGGCACGCCCACATCGACTCCGCCTGGCTGTGGCCCGTGCGCGAGACGAAGCGCAAGTGCGCCCGGACGTTCTCGAACGTGCTCGACCTGATGGACCGCGACCCCGACTTCACCTTCGCCTGCTCGTCCGCCCAGCAGTACGCCTGGATCCGCGACGAGTACCCGTCCATCTGGACCCGCATCAAGCAGCGCGTCGCCGAGGGGCGGTGGATCCCGGTCGGCGGCATGTGGGTCGAGTCGGACACCAACCTGCCCGGCGGTGAGGCCCTGGCCCGCCAGTTCGTCGCCGGCAAGCGCTTCTTCCTGGAGGAGTTCGGGATCGACACCCCCGAGGCCTGGCTCCCCGACTCGTTCGGCTACTCGGGTGCCCTGCCGCAGATCGTCCGCGCCGCCGGATCGAAGTGGTTCGTCACCCAGAAGCCGTCGTGGAACGAGACGAACGTCATCCCGCACACCTCGTTCCACTGGGAGGGCATCGACGGCTCGCGCGTCCTGACGCACCTGCCCCCGGCCGACACCTACAACTCCGACGTCTCGCCCGCCGACCTGCGCCGCGGCGAACGGAACAACAAGGAACGCGGCACCGCGAACACCTCGATGCTGCTGTACGGCTTCGGGGACGGCGGTGGCGGTCCCACCCGCGAGATGGTCGGTGCCGCACACCGCCAGCACGACCTCGACGGGTCACCCCACGTGACACTCGGCACGCCGGCGCAGGTGTTCGAGCAGCTCGAGGCCGAACTGCCGACGCCCGGGGTCTGGTCAGGGGAGATGTACCTCGAGTTCCACCGCGGCACCTACACGTCGCAGATCCGCACGAAGCAGGGCAACCGCCGCTCCGAGCACCTGCTCCGCGAAGCCGAGCTCTGGGCGGCGACGGCGGCGGTCCGGCTCGGCAGCGAGTACCCGTACGCCGATCTCGAGGACGCCTGGCACACCGTCCTGCTGCAGCAGTTCCACGACATCCTGCCCGGGTCCTCGATCGCGTGGGTGTACGAGAACGCCGAGGAGCAGTACGCCCGGGTCGCCGAGGTGCTCGAGGGGCTGATCGGCAGCGCGACGACGGCGCTCGCCGGCACTGCCGACGACACCGCGTCGGTCGTGCGCTTCAACGCCTCGCCGGTCGCGGCGGGGGACGTGACCGCCCTGGCAGGTTCGGTCGTCCACGCGCCGCGACCCGTGCCTCCCGTCCGGAGCGGCGACCGCTTCGTCTTCGACACCGGCGTCGTCGCCGCGACCATCGACGCTGCCGGGCACGTCGTCTCGTTCGTCGACCACGCCACCGGACGTGACGCGATCGCACCAGGCGCCGCGGCGGCGGAGTACACGGTCTTCCGGGACACCCCGAACCAGTGGGAGGCGTGGGACATCGACCGCGCGTACCAGCGCAACGGCACGGTGCTGTCGGCGTCGTCGGTCGCGATCGCAGGTGACGAGCTCGTCGTGGAACGGTCCTTCGGATCATCGACGCTCACCACGCGCTACTCCGCCGTGCAGGGCGAACCGGAGCTGACCGTCGAGACCGAGGTCGACTGGCACGAGCACCAGAAGCTGCTGAAGCTCGCGTTCCCGATCGACGTGCTCGCATCGTCGGCCTCGAGCGAGATCCAGTTCGGGCACATCGACCGGCCGACGCACCAGAACACCTCGTGGGACCACGCCCGCTTCGAGACCTCGGCACACCGCTGGGTGCACGTCGCGGAGCCCGGGTTCGGCGTCGCCGTGGCGAACGACTCGACCTACGGCCACGACATCACACGCGAGACCCGGCCGGACGGCGGGATCACCACGCTCGTGCGGGAGTCGCTGCTGCGCGGGCCGACGTTCCCGGACCCGAACGCCGACCAGGGGCACCACGTGTTCCAGACCGTGCTGCGGATCGGGGCCTCGGTGCTCGACGCCGCCGACTCCGGGTACCGGCTGAACCTGCCGGTGCGGAGCGTCCCCGGGTCGGCCGAGGTCGCGCCGCTCGTCACGGTGTCGTCGCCGCAGGTGTTCGTCGAGGCCGTCAAGCTCGCCGAGGACCGCTCGGGAGACGTCGTCGTGCGCCTGTACGAAGGACTCGGGGGCCGGGCTGCTGACGTCGGGGTCTCCTTCGGGTTCGACGCTGCGTCGGTGGCGCAGGTCGACCTGCTCGAACGGCCGCTGGAGCGTTCGTGGTCGGCCGGGGAGCCGGTCGTGCTGACCCTGCGTCCGTTCGAGATCGTGACGCTGCGCGTGCGTCGGGCCTGAGGCAGCGGGCCCGGCGTTCGGTCGGGGAGAGACCGCGGCGCCGGACGGGACACGGGTGCGTTCCGTTCGGCGCCGTGTTGCGTGGGTGCGGGTGCGAGGGAGCGCATGGGCTGCGTCGGGTGGGGCGGGTGGCCTGGTCGAATCGGGCGTACCTGGTCGGAACTTCTGGCCAGGTATGCCCGATTCCGCTTGGTATCGCGGCCGTTCTGGGAAGGAACGTCTCCCCTCCACAACCGCCCAGGCCTGGAGGCCCGTCCACAGTTCCCGACATCGGCCTCCGGAACGGATGGCCGGTCCGGCATCGTCACGTGCATGAACGAGTCGCTGCCCATCCTCCGAGCCTCCGCCATGCACGAGGCCGGCCTCGACGCCACCACCCTGCGCCGCCGGACCCGGATCCAGGGTGTGGGCCGCCTGGTCCGGGTCGGGCTGAACGCCTTCGTCGACGGTGCCGCGTGGGACGCCGCCGGGCCTCGTCAGCGGTACGTCACCCGGGTGTTCGCGCGGCTCGGCCGCCTCGGCACACGGGCGACGGCATCGCACCTGTCCGCCGCGGCCGTGCACGGTCTCCCGGCGCTCGGCGGGTGGGACGTCCCGGTGCACGCGACGGTGCCCGAGTCGATGTACCGGGGCAGGAGCGCCGAGCTGGTCCTGCACACGAGACCCGTCGGCCGGGCCGAACGGATCACGGTCGGTGCGCTCGCCGTCACCTCCGTTCCCCGGACCGTCGTCGACATCGCGATGTCCGGCGACCTGCGGGCGGGCGTCGTGATCGCGGACGCCGCGCTGCGACGTGGCGTCGACGCAGACGACCTCCGACGAGCGGTTCCTCCGAAGGCTCGCGCCCGCGCGCTGGCGCAGCAGGTGCTCGACCTGGCCGATGCTCGCTCCGGGTCACCGGCCGAGTCGCTCGCTCGGGTCGTGTTCCGGGAGCTCGGGCTTCCGGACCCGCTGCTGCAGCAGGAGTTCGTCGTCGACGGCCGTCGGTCCGCAGTCGACTTCTGGTTCCCGGACCACGGGGTCATCGTCGAGATCGACGGACGGGCCAAGTACTCCCAGGAGCGCTACCTGGGCGGCCGGAGTCCGACCGAGGTGTTCCTCGACGAGAAGCGGCGGCACGGCCGGTTGCTCACCGTGCCGGGTGTGCGGACGATCATCCGGCTCGAATGGCGAGACCTGTTCGACCTCGATGCGCTGGCGCTGCGACTCCGGGCGGCGGGGCTCCCGTGCGCTGTCCGACCGGTCCGGAGCGCTCGGCTCCGTACGGGGTGACCGTCCGGTGGCGGTGAACCGGCACAGCACGCTCTGGCTAGCGTGGCGGCATGGCAGTGCAGGAGATCTGGCTCGTCCGTCACGGCGAATCGGTCGCGAACGTCGCAGCGGCTCGGGCCGAAGCCGCGGGCGACGACGTCATCGACGTCGAGTTCCGGGACGCCGACGTCCCGCTCAGCCCGCTCGGCACCGATCAGTCCCGTGCCCTCGGCCAGGAGCTCGCCGACCGCGGGATCGACGATGTCCCCGTCGCGCTGTGGGTGTCGCCGTACCTCCGTGCGCAGCAGACCATCGCGATCGCGCTCGAGGCAGCCGGCCTCGCCGAGCCCGAGAAGCGGGTGGACGAGCGCCTCCGTGACCGTGAACTCGGCGTCCTCGACCTGCTGACCCTGCAGGGCGTCCGCAACCGGTACCCGGACGAGGAACGCCGCCGACAGTGGCTCGGCAAGTACTACCACCGGCCGGCAGGCGGGGAGTCGTGGGCGGACGTGATGCTCCGGCTTAGGTCGCTCCTGGGCGACCTCGAGCGGGTCGACGGTGTCGAGCGCCTGGTGATCGCCGCGCACGACGCCGTGGTGATGCTCGCCGTCGCGGTGTGCCTGGACCTCGACGAGCCGGCACTCATGGAGTTCGCCCGGACCCACGCCGTCGCGAACGCCTCCCTCACCCGACTCCGTCGTGACGATGCCGGATCGCCGTGGGTGCTCGAGGAGTTCTCCTCGGTCGGACACCTGGACGACGACGAGGTCACCCAGCACACCGGCCGGAAGGACGACGAACATGTCCACTGAACCCGTCACCCCGAACTTCTTGCGGGACTGGCCACTGCCCGAACCAGGTGCCGGCAAGTACGGCCGCGGGCAGGTGCTCATCGTCGGCGGCGCCGCTCGGACTCCCGGCGCCGCGATGCTCTCCGCGCTCGCCGCACTCCGCGTCGGCGCAGGTCGCCTCACCCTGGCGGTCGGCCGGAGCGTCGCGAACGAGGTCGCGGTCGTCGTGCCCGAGTCCGGGGTCGAACCCCTCGACGAGGACCAGGACGGTCACATCGCCGTCGGTGCAATCGAGGGCATCGCGGACAGCGCCTCGAGCGCCGATGCCGTGCTGGTCGGGCCGGGTCTCGACGAGCCGGACGGTTCCCGCGACCTCGTGGCCGGGCTCGCCGACGTCGTCGGTCCGCAGACCACCGTCGTACTCGACGCCTTCGCTCTCGGTGTGGCTGCCGACGTGCGGGACCGCCTCGAACCGCTGCGTGGACGGCTGGTGATGACGCCGAACGCCGGTGAAGCCGAACGCCTGCTCGGGCGGGAGTGCAGCGACGACGACGTGGCCGACGCCGTCGCGATCGCGAACCGCTTCGGAGCGGTCGTGGCCCTCGGCGACGCCATCGCCACACCGCAGGGTCGGGCGTGGCTCAAGGGCACCGGCTCCGGCGGTCTCGGCACGAGCGGCAGTGGCGACGTGCTTTCCGGTGCGGTCACCGGCCTGCTCGCCCGCGGCGCCGATCCGGCACAGGCCGTGGCGTGGGCGTCCTACGTGCACGCTGCCGCAGGTGACCGACTCGCGGTGCAGGTCGGGCCGCTCGGGTACCTGGCGAGCGAACTCGTGACCGAGATCCCGCGGGTCCTGGTCGAACTCGGGGCCTGAGCGCGCCCGTTCTTTCCCAGAACGCCCTCGGTACCCGGTGCTTTCGGGCATACCTGGCGAGAACTTCCGACCAGGTACGCCCGAATCGACCAGGTACGCCCGAATCGACCAGGTACGCCCGAATCGACCAGGTACGCCCGGAACGACCAGGTACGCCCGGAACGACCAGGTACGCCCGGAACGACCGGGCCGCCCGACCTCGACCAGGCCCCGACCCCGACCGACCCCTACCCCCGCAGGGACTCCACGGCCTTCTCGATCCGCCGGGCCCGGGTCTCCGGGGCCTTCGCCTGCGTGACCGGGGCGGCGAGCGCCCGCTGCCGCGAGTTCGACAGGGTGTCGAACGCCGCACGCACCCCTGCCTCCTGCAGCGCGGTGGCCAGGTCCTCCGGCAGGTCGACGGTCCGGGGCAGGGTGTCGACCTCGAGCGAGACCTCGACGGTGTCCCCGGCGGTGATCCCGGCGGCCGGACGGTGCGAGGCCGACAGCGGCACCAGGAACTGCTCGTCCATGACCCCGACGGTGGAGCGGTAGGTGTAGCCCCGGTTGATCGTGACGACCACGGCGGGGCGCTTGCCGGATCCGAGCGCCTCGATGACGGACTCCGGGACGGGGAGTCCGGTCGCCGTCTTCCGTGCCAGCAGGACCGTCGTCGTGAACCGCATCCGTGCCTCCAAGCCTGGTGTGGGCGCGACCATGCGCCCAGAACGAGCAAAGCGTACAGCCGCACCCGCTGTTCCGCCGTCGTTCACCACCGGAGCACGGGCCGGAAACCGGCCGCGTCCACGATCGACCAGAACCCGGACACCCGGTCCCCGCAGCACCTTCCCCCACCCGAAAGGCCCACCCGTGCAGCACAAGCGCACCCTGGCCGGCATCGCCCTGGCCGCCGCAGCAGTCGTCACCCTCGCCGGATGCTCGGCGACGAGCTCGGCGACCGCCGGCTCCGGCGGCGACGCCGACTGGAAGACCACCACCAGCGCCGAGTCCGCCGGCGGCATGGACGCCCTGGTCAAGGCCGCCAAGGCCGAGGGCCAGCTCAACGTCATCACGCTCCCGCCGACGTGGGCCAACTACGGCAAGATCATCGACGGCTTCACCAAGAAGTACGGCATCAAGATCAACTCCGCGAACCCGAACGGCTCGAGCGCCGACGAGGTCGCCGCGGTCAAGTCGCAGAAGGGCCAGTCCACCGCCCCCGACGTGCTCGACCTCGGGAACGCCGTGCTGCAGGAGAACCTCGACCTGTTCGCCGACTACAAGGTCGCGAACTGGGACGACATCCCCACGAACCTGAAGGACGAGGACGGCGCCTGGACACGCGACTACACCGGCCTGATGTCGATCGGGTACGACTCGTCGAAGATCTCCGACGCCCCGAAGGACATGACGGACCTGCTCGGCTCCGAGTACAAGGGCAAGGTCTCGATCGGCGGCGACCCGACGCAGGCGAACCAGGCCGCGTCCGCGGTGTACCTGGCGGCGCTGGAGAACGGCGGCTCGGCCGACGACATCACCAAGGGCGTCGACTTCTTCGGCAAGCTCAAGCAGGCCGGCAACTTCCAGAACGTGCTGCCGACGCAGGCCACCGTCGCCTCGGGTGAGACCCCGGTCGTCGTCCAGTGGTCGTACAACAACCTGGCCTGGGGCCCGGCAGCGGGCGCGAGTGGCAACAAGGACTGGAAGACCGTCGTCCCGAAGGGGCAGGCGCTCGGCTCGTACTACTCGCAGGCCATCAACAAGGACGCCCCGCACCCCGCGGCCGCCCGCCTGTGGGAGGAGTACATCGCCAGCCCCGAGGTCCAGAACCTGTACCTGCAGGCCGGCGCCTTCCCGTCCACCCTCGCCGCGCTGACGAAGTCGGGCAAGGTCGACCAGGACGCCCTCGACGCCGCCGGTGGCGCACCGAAGGACTACGTCGAACTGACCGACGCGCAGGTCGCCGACGCCGCCAAGGTGCTCAAGGCCAAGTGGTCCTCGACGATGGGTTCCTGAGCAGCATGACCACCGCATCGGCAGACGCGCCCGCGGCGAGCGGCACGGCCGCGACCGACGCCGCACCGGCGACGAGCGCGACGAGCCCCGTGCGCCCGACGTCCGCACGAGCGTCCGCCGATGCCGTCCGACGCGGCGCCGGACCCCGTGTCCGGCGCCGCGTCGGCCTCGCCTGGCTGGGGCTGACCCCCTTCGCCGCCTACGTCCTGCTGTTCCTCGCGGTCCCCGCCGTGATCGCGATCGGCAGCGGTTTCTTCGACGGCTCCGGAGCGTTCACGTTCGCGAACCTCGCGGCCTTCGCCGACCCGTCCGTGCTGCGGGCGTTCGGCGGGTCGTTCGGCCTGTCCGCCGCCTCCGCGGTCATCGGTGCCGTGCTCGGCGCGGTCGTCTGCTGGGCCCTCTCGGCACTGCGGCCGGACGGACTGGTCCGGTCGATGATCGACTCGGCCGCGAGCGTCCTCGCCCAGTTCGGCGGGGTCATGCTCGCGTTCGCGTTCATCGCCACGATCGGCGTGCAGGGCCTCGTCACGACGTGGTTGGTCACGGTCTTCCACGTCGACCTCAACGCGGACGGCGCCTTCCTGTACACGGTGCCCGGGCTCGTGATCCCCTACGTCTACTTCCAGGTGCCGCTCATGGTCCTCACGTTCATGCCCGCACTCGAGGGCGTCAAGGCCCAGTGGGGCGAGGCCGCCGCGACCCTCGGCGCCTCGCGCCTGACGTACTGGCGCCGGATCGCGTTGCCGGTCCTGGCGCCGGCGTTCTGGGGGTCGCTCCTGCTGCTCTTCGCGAACGGCTTCTCGTCGTTCGCCACCGCCGCGGCCCTCATCTCGCAGGGCGGCATCGTGCCGCTGACGATCCGCACGCAGCTCACCAGCGAGACGCTCGCCGGCCTGCAGAACGTCGCCGGGGTGCTCGCCTTCGGCATGGTCGTCGTGATGGCGGTCGTGATGGGCGCGTACTCGCTGCTGCAGCGCCGTGCCGCACGGTGGCAGCGATGAGCGCGGCGGCCCCGGTCCGGCCGGTCCGCCCGGCGAAGCCGGTTCGGCTCGGAGGCCCGTCCCGCGTCCGCCGCTTCGGCACGGCCCCGTCCCGTGGTGCGGCAGCGATCGTGCTCACCGTGATCGGGCTCCTGTTCGCCGTGCCGCTGGTCGCCCTGCTGCAGTTCACCTTCCGGCAGGGCACCGACGGCGGGCTCACCTTCGCGCACTGGGCGGCGATCGGTGACCCGGCCAACGCGTTCACCTACCAGCCGGTGTTCGACGGGCTCGGGGCGTCGCTGCTCATCGCCGTGATCACCGTCGGGATCGTGCTGCTCGTGCTGCTGCCGGCCCAGATCATCACCGCGCTCCGCTACCCCAGGCTCCGGAGCATCCTGGAGTTCGTCTGCATCGTGCCGATCACCGTGCCGGTCGTGGTGCTCGTCGTCGGGTTCATCCCCGTGTACCAAGTCGTCTCGCAGGTGTTCGGGTCCGGCTCCTGGACGCTGGCGTTCGCGATCGGCATCATCACGCTGCCGTTCGCGTTCCGCCCGATCGCCGCGGCCATCACCGCGACGGACCTGATCGTCCTGTCCGAGGCGGCTCGCTCACTCGGTGCCTCGTGGTGGACCGTCACCTGGCGCGTGCTCCTGCCGAACCTGCGTCGGGGCATCACCGCCGCGTGCTTCCTCACGATCACCGTGGTCCTCGGCGAGTACACCCTCGCCGCGTTCCTCTCCCGCAGCACGTTCCAGACCGGGCTCGTGCTCGTGCAGGGGACCGACCCGTACGTCGCCGCGATCTTCTCGGTCGCCGCGCTCGCGTTCGGCTTCGTGCTGCTCGTCCTCATCGGCCGCATCGGGACCCGTCGCACGGGCCGAGTCCGCCGCACCCGCACCACCCGTCGTCCCCGCCTCGAGGAGTCCGCATGACCGTCACCGCTCCGGCAGCCCCGGCGTCCCTCGCCACCACCGGTGCCGTCGTCGAACTCCACGCCGTCGAGAAGCACTACGGCGCACACCGTGCACTCGCGGGACTGTCCCTCCGCGTCGAGCCGGGGGAGTTCGTCTCGCTCCTCGGCCCGTCCGGTTGCGGCAAGACGACGGCGCTCCGCGCGCTCGCGGGCCTCGAGGCCATCGACGCCGGCTCGATCCGCATCGACGGTCAGGACGTCGCCGACACCCCGGTCAACAAGCGCGACATCGGCATGGTGTTCCAGCAGTACTCGCTGTTCCCGCACATGACGGTGCGGCAGAACGTCGCCTTCGGCCTCGAGATGCGCCGGGTCCCCGCCGCAGAGCGCAAGAGCCGCGTGGTCGAGGCCCTCGACATGGTCCGCCTCGGCGAGTTCGCCGAGCGGTACCCGCACCAGCTCTCCGGCGGGCAGCAGCAGCGCGTCGCCCTGGCCCGCGCCCTGGTCACCCGCCCCCGGGTGCTCCTGCTCGACGAGCCGCTGTCGGCCCTCGACGCGAAGGTCCGGGTCTCGCTGCGCGACGAGATCCGCCGCATCCAGAGCGACCTCGGCATCACCACCGTGTTCGTCACCCACGACCAAGAGGAGGCGCTCGCCGTCTCCGACCGGATCGCGGTGATGCAGGCGGGCGACATCGAGCAGGTCGGCACGCCCGAGGAGCTCTACCGCACCCCGTCGTCGGCCTTCACGGCGGACTTCGTCGGTCAGTCGAACCGGCTGCAGGGCGACCTGCGCGGGGGCGACGTCTTCGTGTACGGCTTCCGGGTGCCGGCCCTCGACTCCTCGGCTCCGGACGGGCCGGTGCTCGCCTACGTCCGGCCGGAGGACATCGCCTTCGCCCCCGAGGGCATCACCGGCGCCGTCGTCACCTCGAGTTTCCTCGGCTCGATCCGCCGCACCACCGTCCGCCTGGACGACGACACCGTCGTGACCGTCCAGCACGAGGTCGGTGACCGCCGGGCGACCGGCGACCCCGTCGCCGTGCGCCTGCTCGGCGCACCCGTGGCGGTCGCGCCGCTCGCGTAGCGGCGGCTGCGGCGGCGACGTTTCGCGCTGAGCGACAGTCCTCGCGCGGCCAGACGCGTGGACTGTCGTTGTGCCCGAAACGACGGGGGACGCGGACGGGAGGCCCGTGGCGGCCTGGCACCGCGCCTCCAGGCCGGTGGGGTCAGCGCTGGAAGCGCGCCTCGCGCTCGTCCGCCAGCCCGGCCTCGACGCGTGCCCGCATGTTCTCCGACATGTCGGGCAGGGCGTCGAGCCGAGCCCAGAACGCCTCGGTGTTCTCGCCGTCGGCGGGGTTCGGCGTGCCGGAGACGTACCGGCAGGCGAAGACCAGGTCGAGGTACTGCGACCGGTCGCCGTTCGGGTAGGTCATCTCGGGCAGCACCTGCACCCAGGCCAGGCGTTCGGCGACGGCGACGACGTCGGCTTCTTCCAGGACCTCGCGTTCGGCGGCGACGGCGGGTTCCTCGCCCGGGTCGACGATCCCGGTGACCGGGGTGTACGCGCCCGTGTCGGCACGCCGCACCACGAGCAGTTCGCGATCGGTGCCGGAGCCGCGGGTCACGATGGCGCTCACGCCCGACAGCCAGAGCGGCGCCGTACCGATCTTCTCGCGCAGGGACAGGACGAAGTCGGGGGTCGGCATGCCTCCACGCTACCCACACGACCCCTGTCGCAGACTGGTCATGACCAGTAGGCTTGCCGTGTGGAGATCATCATCCTGCCCACGCCGGACGAGGTCGGTCGCGTCGCCGCGGCCAAGATCGCGTCCGTCGTCGCCAAGAAGCCGTCCGCCGTCATCGGTCTCGCCACCGGATCCAGCCCGCAGGGCATCTACACCGACCTGCAGCGCCGGGTGCAGGCGGGCGAGATCTCGTTCGCCGAGGCTCGTGGGTTCGCCCTCGACGAGTACGTCGGCATCCCACTCGAGCACCCCGAGTCGTACGCGGCCGTGATCGCCCGCGACGTCGTCGAACCGCTCGGCTTCGACGCCTCGCGCGTGCGGGTGCCGGACGGCCGTGCCGCCGACCTGGAGTTCGCGGCCAAGGAGTACGACGCCGCGATCCGTGCCGCGGGCGGGATCGACGTGCAGATCCTCGGGATCGGGGCCAACGGCCACATCGGGTTCAACGAGCCGACCTCGTCGTTCGCCTCGCGTACCCGCATCAAGACCCTCGCGCCGTCGACCAGGGACGCCAACGCGCGCTTCTTCGACTCGCCCGAGCAGGTCCCGACGCACTGCATGACGCAGGGGCTCGGCACCATCCTCGAGGCCCGCGAGCTCGTCCTCGTCGCCCAGGGTTCGTCGAAGGCCGCGGCCGTCGCCGCTGCGATCGAGGGGCCGCTCAGCTCCTTCGTGCCCGGTTCGGCCCTGCAGCTGCACGAGCACGCGACCGTCGTCGTCGACGAGGAAGCCGCCGCCGGGCTGCAGCTCGCCGACTACTACCGCTACACGTACGCCAACAAGCCGGCCTGGCAGCGGTTCGAGTAGGCGCTGCGCCCTTCTCTCCACTCACACGCCGGCGTCTTGCCCCGGCGCCGCCGAAGCGTCGAGACGCCGCCGAATCCCGCGGTGTCTCGACGCTTGCGGGGCGTCGAACGCACACGCCGGCGTCTCGCGGCAGCCACACGCCGGTCGACGCAGCTCGGGTTCAGGCCCGAGCGGCTGCGGCGAGGCGGCTGAGTCCCTCGTCGAGGGTCTCCGCCGAGCACCCGAAGTTCAGCCGCGCGAAGCCCCGGCCCTGCCGTCCGAACGCCGGGCCGGAGCCGAGCGCCACCTTCGCCCGGTCGACGAGCTCCGCCGCGGGGTCGTCGCCCCACGGCAGCGCCCGCAGGTCGAGCCACGCCAGGTACGACGCCTGCGGCTGCCGGTACTCGGCGCCGGGCAGCACGTCGCCGATCCGCTCGGCCAGGGTGCGCCGGTTCGCGGCCAGTTCGGTGAGCAGCGACGCCAGCCACGGCCCGCCCTCGCTGAAGGCCGCGACGCTCGCCGTGTAGCCGAGGATGCCGGTGCGCTCGACGACCTCGGTCGGCAGTCCGTCGAACCACGCGCGGGCCCGCTCCGAGGCGCCGATCATCATCGCGCACTTCGTGCCGGCGAGGTTCCAGGCCTTGCTCGCACTCGTCAGGGCGACGCCGAGCGACGCGGCCTCGGGGCAGGACTCCAGGAACGGCGTGAACACCGCGTCGGCGTGCACGAGCGGCGCGTGGATCTCGTCGGACACCACGACGGCGTCCCACTCGGCGGCCAGGTTCGCGAGTGCGACGAGCGACTCGCGGTCGTGCACCAGGCCGAGGGGGTTGTGCGGGTTGCAGAGCAGCACCGTGCGGGCTCCGTCGGCGAACGCCTGCGCGAGGCCGTCCAGGTCCATCCGCCAGCCGGCCGTGGTGTCGAAGGGGTCGGCCGGGCCCGCGGGGGCGAGCAGCGGGACCTCGGTGACGGTGCCGCCGGCCTCGGACACGTACTCCCAGAACGGCGGGTACACGGGCGGCATGATGACGACCTGGTCGCCCGGCTCGATGACCCGGCGCAGCACCTCGACCGCCGCGACCGACACGTCCGTGGTGGTGCGGACCAGGTCGGGGTCGACCCGCCACGCCCACCGGCTCTCGGCGAAGTCGGCGAACGCCTCGGGCAGGGCCCGGCCGTGCCCGACGTACCCGGTGTCGCCGTTCGTCACCGCCGTGACCAGCGCGTCGCGGATCGGTTCGGCGAGCATGCTGTCCATCTCGGCGACGAACATGGGGAGCACGTCCGGCGGGTAGGCCGTGTACTTCTCGCTCGTGCGGGACCGGTACGCATCGAAGACGGACACCATGACGCTCATGCGCCCATCCTGACAGCGAGGCACGCGGGGCGCGAGGGTGGTGGTCAGGCCGGGCGGAGGCCCGCCAGCAGCACCTCGACGTAGCGCTCGGGGTCGTGCACCCGGGAGCCACCCGCCACGGCGGCCACCCGCATCCCGCACAGCAGCCGTCGCAGGTCGTCCGCGTCGACGTCGGCACGCACGAGCCCCTCGGCCCGTGCCCGCATGAGCAGCGCGTCGACGGACTCGACCAGGTCGCCCGCGAGCGCCGCGGTGTCGGCGCACGAGAACCCGCCGTTCGTCAGCAGGTCACCGAGGGCCGCGTCGTCGACCATGCCCCGGAACGCAGCCGTCACGACCCCCCGGAGCGCGTCCGCCGCGTCGGGCAGCGCGACGGCGACACGGACGAGGTCGAGCATGTCCTCGAGCGCGTCGATCGCGAGCGCCTCGAGCAGGTGCTGCTGCGACGGGAAGTGCCGGTAGGCGGTCCCGACACCCACACCGGCCTCGTGTGCAACGGCGTTGAGGAGCGGCTGCTCGCCCCGCTCGACGAACGACCGGGCGACGTCGAGCAGCGCGGTCCGGTTGCGTTGCGCATCGGAGCGCAGCGCTTCGGGTCGGGCCATCGCGATCGTCATACGGACACTCTATCCGCTTGTGCTAGCGTTCCGGATGGATCATCCGATTCCGTACGACGATTGAGCAGGAGACGACCATGGACACCTTCGAGTGGGAACCGTCCGCGATGCCCGACCAGCACGGCCGGACCGTGGTGGTCACCGGCGCGACCGGCGGACTCGGTCTGGTGGTCGCGACCCGACTCGCAGCCGCCGGAGCACGCGTCATCGCGGCGGTCCGCAACCCCGACAATGCGGCTCGCGTCCTGCCCGTCGGCCTGGAGGCGCGGGTCGTCGACACCGCATCGGTCGCCTCGGTCACGGCGTTCGCCCGGCAGCTCGCGGCGGACGGCATCGTCGTGGACGCCCTCGTCAACAACGCCGGCGCGACGCTCGGCGCGTTCGCGCTGACCGACGAGGGCATCGAACGCACCTGGGCCACCAACGTCGTCGGGCCGGCCGTGCTCGCCGACGCGATGCTCCCGGTACTCGGCGGACCGTCGCCCCGGGTCGTCCTCGTCGGGTCGAACCTGTCGCAGCGCACCCGCCGCGTGCCCGCACCGGGCGGGGTGGATGATCCGAGCGACTACTCCCAGCTCGCCGTGTACACCGACTCGAAGACGGCGGCGACGGCGCTCGCGGTCGACCTCGGTGAGCGGCTCCGCGCGGCCGGCTCGGACGTCCGCTCGGTCATCGCACACCCAGGCATCGCGGCGACGGGGATGAACGACCAGGCCGAGACCCTCGCGCAGCGCCTCGGCGGCATGATCGCCCGCAGCATGGCCCGGACCGCGGAGGACGGCGCTCGCTCGACGCTCTGGTCGGCCACCGCGCCGGACGTCGCCGAGGGGGTGTTCGTCGGGCCGGCGCTGCGTCGGGGTGACCGGCGGCTGCACGTCGTGCCCGTCCGCGGGGCCGCCACCGACCCGGTGTTCCGGCAGCGGGTCCGCACCTTCGTCGACGAGGTCGCCGCCCGCACCATCGTCTGACCGGGCGGGGCGGGGCCCGACGCCGAACCCGACGTGAACAGCGGGAGAGCGCTCGGTGACGCGGGCGGCGTCCCCCGTCCGAGGGGGCTAGCGTCACGGACGTGAACCGATCTCGCGTGCACCGTCGCCCGCTCGTCCGTCCGCTCCCGCTCGCCGCGGTGGCCACGATCGCCGCACTGCTGGGCACGGCGATCGTCGCCGCGCCGGCCGTGGCCACGCCCTCGACGCAGGCCGGGCGCACCGTCAGCGATCCCGCGCGGTACGTCGACCCCTTCATCGGCACGAGCAACAACGGCAACACCTGGCCCGGGGCCACCGCGCCATTCGGCATGATGCAGTGGAGCCCCACGGGCACCGCGGGTGACCAGACGTCGACCCCGGTCGCGAACGGCTACTCGTACGACGTGAACCGGCTGCGCGGCTTCAGCCTGACGCACCTGAACGGTGCCGGGTGTGCGCCGGGTGCCGCGGGAGACGTGCCGATCATGCCGGTCACGACCCCGGTCACGACCTCGCCGTCAGCCGACTCGAAGGACGCCGTCTACGCCGCCGGGTACTCGCACGACCAGGAGTCCGCGAGCCCCGGCCGCTACGGCGTCACGCTCGACAACGGCGTCCGCACCGACCTGGCCGTGACCACCCGTGCCGGCGTCGGCGCGTTCACGTTCCCGGCCGGCAAGGACGCGAACCTGCTCTTCCGCACGTCGAACTCGATCAACGGCAGCGAGGCCGCGGTCACCCGCGTCGACCCCCGCACCCGCACGGTCAGCGGCAGCGTCCTGACCGGCGGCTTCTGCAGCCGCCGCGCGAACGGCGGCGGCGCCACCAACCCGGACCGCCGCAGCTACTACCGCCTCTACTTCACCGCGACCTTCGACACGGCGTTCGCGAGCACCGGCACCTGGAAGGACGGCACGGTCCAGCCTGGAGGCACGTCCTCCTCCGGTGGGGAGGGCTACCTGACCGGCGCCGACCGCGCCGGACGCGGCTCCGGCGCGTGGGTCGGGTTCGATGCGCGTCGCGGAGCGACGGTGCAGGCGAAGATCGGCATCTCGTACGTGAGCGCGGCCGGAGCGGTCGCGAACCGTGACGGTGAGGTGACCAAGCGCTCGACCGTCGCCAGCGTGGCGGCCGGCACGCGGGCCTCCTGGAACCGTGAACTGTCGCGCCTGCGCGTCGGTGGCGGCACGGCGGACCGGACCACCCAGCTGTACACGTCGGTCTACCACGCACTCATGCAGCCGAACACGCTGAACGACCGCGACGGGCGCTACCTCGGGCCCGACCTGCGCGTGCACCGGATGGACCGCGGACACCGGGCCGTCTACGGCACGTACTCCGGGTGGGACCAGTACCGGGCGCAGATCCAGCTGCTGGCCTTGCTGCGGCCGGACGTCGCCGGGGACATGGCGCAGTCGATGCTGCGGTTCGCCGAGCAGAACGGCGGGGTGTGGGACCGGTGGCTGCACCTCGGAGCGCCGACGCACGTGATGACCGGCGACCCCTCGGCCGCGACGCTCGCCACCTGGTACGCGATGGGCGTCCGGAACTTCGACGTCCGGGCCGCCTACGCCTCGCTCAAGCGCCAGGCGACGGCCGAGAACGCGGACGCCGAGAGCGACATCGGGTGCCCGGGGCAGTGCCTGGCGCAGCGGCCCGCACTCGACGAGTACCTGGAGCGCCAGTACGCGGCGAACGACGACTGCTCCTGCTGGGGTGGTGCGGCCGAGACTCTCGAGGACTCGATCTCCGACAGCGCGCTCGGGTACTGGGCGGGTTCCCTCGGGCTGCGGTCGGACGCCCGGATGTTCGCGGAGCGGGGGACCTACTGGAAGAACACCTTCAACGCCGCCGTCGGCTACCAGGCTGCTCGTCAGGCCGACGGATCGTGGACGCCCGACTGGTCGCCCTCGACCGGCACCGGGTTCGCACAGGGCACCAGCGCGCAGTACACCTGGCTCGTGCCGCAGGACGTGCGGGGCCTGTCGAGCGCGCTCGGCGGTGACGACGCCGCAACCGCTCGGCTCGACGAGTTCTTCCACGACAGCACCGGTGCGTTCGCGGTGACCGGTGGCGACGCCACGAAGTTCGACCCGACGAACGAGCCCGACATCCACACGCCGTGGATGTACAACGCGCTCGGCAAGCCCTGGAAGACGCAGGAGACCGTGCGGCAGGTCGTGGACGACGCCTACTCGACCGGCCCAGGCGGCCTGCCGGGCAACGACGACCTCGGCACCATGAGCGCCTGGTACGTCTTCGCCTCGATCGGCCTGTTCCCGCAGACGCCCGGGCGAGCGGAGATGCTCGTCGGCAGCCCGACGTTCAGCACGGTCGACATCCGGCGCTCCAGCGGCGAGCGGATCGTCATCCGGTCCTCGGGGACCGAACCGTACGTGCAGGGCGCGCGGTTGAACGGGTGGACGCACGAGCGGTCCTGGGTGCCGGCGTCGTTCGTGACGCGGGGCGGCGCATTGTCCCTGCGGGTCGGGGACGCGGCGGACACGAGCTGGGCGAGCGGCGAGCGGGGGCGTCCGATCGACCACTGAGTTCGCTTGACACACCGTACTTCAGCGGTGATATGTTGACCTCCTCGGGGAACACGAGGGGGCACCATGGGGGATCTGACGGTCGATCTGCCGACCATGCAGGCGGTCGCGCGAGCGGCGGGGCAGGCGGTCACCGACCTCCGCTCTGAGCGCCCGTTGTCCGACTCGGACGGCGGTGCGTTCGGCTCGGGGGCGGTCGAGTCCGCGTTCGTCGCGTCGGCCAGGGCGCACGACGCGATGATCCGTTCCCTCGGTGACGACGCGGACACGCTGCGCGAGTACGTGACCGCGGCCGCCGAAGCGGTCCTGCGTGCGGATGCCGACCTCGCCCGGCGGGTCCGGTGAGCGCGGACCCCGTCGCGGGCGACCCGGACGGCATCCAGCGGATCGCCCGTCGGCACGACGACCACTCGGACACGGTCCGTGACGGCGCCCGGCACGTGCTCGTCGCCGCGGAGCACGCGGCGTCCGGCTGGGCGGGGCGGGCGCAACAGCGGTTCCTCGTGACGGCGGCGGCGATGCCGGCGAGTGCCCAGCGCGTCGCGGCGCGGCTGGACGCGGCGTCGGCCGCACTCGCCACCTACGCGCGCCAGGTGCGGGAGATCCAGGACGACGCCGCGAGCCTGCAGACGACCCGGCGGAACACCGCGGACGACATCGCGGCCAACGAGCGGGCGATCCGCGATGCCACCGTGGTGGCGTCCGGACCGGATGCGGTCGAGTCGGACCGTGCGCTCCTGCAGCAGCTGGAGCGCAGCGGCGAGTGGTTGGCCGGGCTGGATGCTCGGCTGGCGGCGCAGTGGGACGAGCTCGTCGCCCGCCGAGCCGCAGCCGACCGAGCGGCAGCCTCCGCCCTCGAGGACCGGGCGGTGCTCGGCAAGCTGGTCTCCGCCACGGTCGTGTCCGCGATGAGTGACGGGCAGTTCCTCACCTGGCTCGGCACGCTCGACCCGGAGACCGTCGCCGCGCTCGGTGACGACGCACGGGTCGCCAAGCGGCTCGCCGGACTCGACCCTGCGCAGGTGGCCGGGTGGTGGCAGGCGATGTCGGGCGTCGACGGTGTGCCGTCCGCGGTCCAGCGGGCGTTCGTCGCGGCGATGCCGGCGGTCATCGGCACCCTGAACGGCGTCGCTTCCTGGGCGCGGGCACGGGCGAACACGACGGTGTTGGCTGACCGGCTCGCACACGCGCGGAAGCAGGTCCGCCACTGGCGTGGACGGCACGACGCGGCCCGGAACCCGGCCGAAGCGGCGAAGGCGCGGGAGCAGCTGCTCGTCTGGGAACGGCAGCGCGACGCCTACCGGAACATCCAGGACACCCTCGCGGCCAGCACCGTGTCACTGGTGTCGCTCATCGATGACCGACCTCCGCTCGCGCAGATCGTCGCCGGCGACCTCGACCGTGCCACGCACGTCAGCGTCATCGTGCCGGGCATGAACACCGCGACGTACCAGGACGGCACGGTGCAGGACTACAGCGCGATCGCCCGCGGGATGCGTCGTGAGGAGGCCCGTGTGGCTGGGATCCGCCGCAGTGACATCGCCGTCGTGTCCTGGATCGGCTACCACCCGCCGATGGCCGACGACCCGTCCTTCCGGACCGTCCTGGCGGACGACCGAGCGCGAGCGGGCGCCGAGCGACTCGTCGCCGACCTCGACGGGTTCCACGCGGCACGAGCGGCTGCCGGGCGGGACGCCGACCTGACCGTCATGGGGCACTCCTACGGCACGACCGTGGCGACCATCGCCCTGACGAAGACCCACGCCGACCACGTGGTGCTGCTCGGCTCGGCCGGTGTGACGGACGCCGTACCGAACGCGTCCGCGCTGCACGTGCCCGAGGGGCAGGTCTTCGCCAGCCAGGGCGCGAAGGACGGCTGGGCCGTCACCGGGCAGAACCTGTCCGGTCGGCGTGACCCGACCGAGTCCACGTGGGACGCGCACGCGTTCAGCTCCGAGACCGAGGGTCGTGGGTCGGGCACCCTGCACGGCGTCACCCGCCACGGGCCGTTCGACGGCGATGACGACGACGGCAGGTACTCCTACTTCGACAACGGGACCACCGCCCAGCACAACGCTGCACGAGCGGCGATGGGACTCGGAGACGAGATCCCGGAGCGCGGCGGCCCCTTCGATCGGATGCGGCAGCAGACCAAGGACGACTGGCTCATGTACGGCTGGCAGACCGGGGGCACCGGTGACCCGATGCTCTGAACCGCGGGGCGCCGCCCTCGCCGGAGCCCTGGTGGTCACCGCGCTCCTTGCCGGGTGCACCGGCCCCGTCCCGCACTCCCCGATGCAGAAGGACACGTCGATGAACGTCGAACAGTCGCACCAGGACGTCCTGGACATCTTCGCCGCCGTGCGCTCGGTCGTCGGGCAGGAGGGTTGGGGTGACGAGGACCCAGGGTGGAACCTCTGCGGAGGTGATGGCGAGGACGCTGCGCAGTACACCTACGCGAGCACCCGGAGACTTCCGCTCCCGGGCACGCCCGATCAGGTTGCCGAAGGAGTCGCGAGGGCACTCGCGAACATCGGGTACGAGGGCGCGCGTGTTCAGCACGACACGGAACTCTCGCCGGAGCGGACGGTCATCAGCTACCCGAAGGGGTACCTCGGTGGGACAGCAGCAGACGGGTTCGCCATCTTCTTCCAGGCGTTCGATTCGTACGCGGACGTGTCCATCGACGGGCACTGCGTCCCGGGCCGGGCCCCACGGTTCGGTGAGCCCCTCAACCCCCGCCCGACCGACCTGCCGTGACGTGTCCGAGCGAGCCGTCTGCGCCGTGCGCGCTTCAGCGCAGCTCGCGCCCGCCGCCCCAGACGCGCTCGACCTCGAGCGACGGCGACAGCGCCACCAGGTCGGCGGCGAACCCCGGCGCCAGCCGACCCAGACGGTCGCCGAGCCCCAGCGCGCCGGCCGGCACGCTCGTCAGCGCCGCCACGGCCTCGGGCAGGGTCCGCCCGGCGAGCGAGACCGCGTTGCGGAGCGCCACGTCCTGCGTCAGCGTCGACCCCGCGATGGTCTCCGTCCCCGCCACGTGTGCGACGCCGTCGGTCACCGTGACGTCGAGCGACCCGAGCCGGTACGACCCGTCCGCAGCGCCGGCGGCACCCATCGCATCGGTGATCAGCGCCACACGACCCGGCGTCGCCCGGAAGAGCGTCTCCGCCACGACCGGGTGCACGTGCACGGCGTCCAGGATGAGCTCGAGCGTCACACGGTCGTCCGCCACGGCAGCGCCGATCGGCCCCGGTGCGCGGTGGTGCAGCCCGGGCATCGCGTTGCACGCGTGGGTCAGGATCGTCGCCCCGGCGTCGAAGGCGGCACGGGCCTGGTCGTACGTGCCGACCGTGTGGCCGACGGCGACCGTGACGCCGGCCGCGACGAACCGGCGGACGGCGTCGAGGGCTCCGGGCAGCTCGGGCGCGATCGTGACCTGGCGGATGACGCCCTCGCCCGCTTCGAGCAGCGCGTCGACCGCGGCGGGTGTCGGGTCGATCAGGAACGACTCGTTGTGCGCACCCTTGTTGTGCGGGGACAGGAACGGTCCCTCCAGGTGCACGCCGAGCACGAGCGGGTCGCTCGCCATCACGGCGCGGACGCGGGCCAGCGACGCCGTGAGGGCGGGGACCGGGTTCGCAACGAGCGACAGGACGGAGCGGGTCGTGCCGTGCGAACGGTGCATCGCGAGCGAACGGTCGAACGAGTCGTCTTCGTACGCCTCGGTCGCCCCACCGTGCCCGTGCAGGTCCACGAAGCCGGGCGTCAGGACCGCGTCGCCCAGGTCGACGACCCGGTCGGCGGCGGGGGCCTCGGGGCCGGAGCCGGTCGCGTGGATCGTGTCGCCGACGACCAGGACCCAGCCGTCGGCCGTGGTGCCGGCTGCGTCGACGACGCGGGCTGCGCGGACCAGCGTGCGCTGGGCCTCCTGGCCGGTCTGGAGGCCCGTGGTGCTCATGCGGTCTCCATGCGGAACGCGATCAGGCCGCTCAGGGCGGCGATCACGATGAAGACGATCCCGACGACCGGGTGCCCGATGGAGATCCAGGTCGCGCCTGCGGCGACGACCAGGGCGACCTCGACGATGGTCTTGCCGACGATGTCGGTCTCGATCGGGGACCGCGGCGACCGGAAGAAGTACCAGACGACCGCGGCGAACAGCGGGGCGCCGACCATGAACAGGTAGCCGGGGAGCGGGAGCTGCCACGACCAGTAGCCCCAGAAGGCCAGGGACAGCAGGCCGAACACCATCACGGCGATCCGCAGGACCATCCAGGCCTCGAATCGCCGTCGCGGCTGCCGGACGGCTGCCGGGTCGGGAACCGATTCCCAGTCGACGGGGGACTGCGGGGCGTTGGTCATGGTGCTGCCTACTTGAAGATGATGGTGCGGGCGCCGTCGAGCAGGACGCGGTCCTCCGCGATCCAGCGCACCGCCTGGGTGAGCGTGCGGGACTCCTCGTCCTGCCCGATGGACACCAGCTCGGCCGGTTCCTTGGTGTGGTCGACGCGGACGACGTTCTGCTCGATGATCGGGCCCTCGTCGAGGTCGCTGGTCACGAAGTGCGCGGTCGCCCCGATGAGCTTCACCCCGCGGGCGTGCGCCTGCCGGTACGGGTTCGCGCCCTTGAAGCCGGGCAGGAACGAGTGGTGGATGTTGACGGCACGGCCCTCGAGCGCGGCGCAGAGCTCGGGCGACAGGATCTGCATGTAGCGGGCGAGGACGACGAGCTCGATGTCGTGCTCCTCCACCGCCTGCAGCACGCGTCGCTCCATCTGCTCCTTCGACTCGGCGTCGGTGACCGGGCGGTGCTCGAACGGCACGGAGTAGAACGCGGCGAGCTCGGACAGGTCCGCGTGGTTCGACAGCACGAGGGGGACCTCGATCGGCAGCTGTCCACCGCGCTGCCGGTAGAGCAGGTCGTTCAGGCAGTGGCCCGCCTTCGACACCAGCACGAGGGTGCGCAGCGGACGCCCGACGACGTCGAGCTGGACGCGGGCGTCGTAGCGGGCGGCGACGGGGGCGAGCGCTGCCTCGAAAGCGGCGCGGTCCACCGGCGCCATCACCTGCAGCCGCATGAAGAACGTGTTCGTGTCGGCGCTGGAGAACTGCTGCGACTCGGTGATGTTGCCCTGGGCGGCGACGATCGCTCCGGAGACGGCGTGCACGATCCCGGGCTGGTCGTCGCAGACGAGCGTCAGGGTCCAGTGCGTGGGGGTCGGGTCGGTCACCGGATCAGGGTACCGGCCGCGGGGGAGGTGCTTCGTGAGCAGGAATGGTCGAGTGCGTCGCGGCGACTCGACCATTCGTGCTCACGAAGCGTCAGGCGCGGGCGCAGCGTCGGGCGCGGCGGTAGTGGGGCGCCCGGCGTCGGCGTCCCGCAGGCGGCGGTCCGCCAGGGTCAGCACCGTCAGGAGCACCGCGACGCCGAGGATCACCCACGCCAGCACGTGCAGGTCCGGCGTCGTCGGGGCCTGGCCGAACACGCCACCGATGAGCGAGGACGCCGCGATCGCCCCGATGTACACCGCGGTGCGGGACAGCCCGGCCGCGGTGCCGATGTACTCCGCGGGGACGAGCCGGTACAGCGCCGCCTGGTTCGACACCGACGCCAGGGCCTGTGGCACCCCGAACAGCGCCGGGGTCAGGGCGAGCAGGACGACGGGCGACCCGGTGTGCAGGAAGAGCAGGAGCACACCGCCGACGATCGGCACCAGTGCGGCGACGACGAGTGGCCCGCGGATCGCCGTCTTGCGTGCGACCACGAACGAGGCCACCCCGGCGACGATCGCGGCCGGCAGCTGGATGTACCCGGCGACGTCGCTCGGGTAGCCCGCGACGTCCTGCACCCACTGCGAGAACCCGTAGGTCATCGTGTAGGCGAGCAGGTACGTCAGGAACAGGCGGCCGTACGTGCGGGACAACGCGCCGTTCCGGGCGAGCAGCCGTACGTCGACGAACGGTCGCACGGCCCGGAGCTCCCACGCCACCAGGGCGCCGAGCAGCACGACGGCCACCGCGAGCAGCCACCACAGCCCGGCGGACAGGTCGAGCAGGAAGACGAGCAGCGCCGAGACGGTCCCGGTCATCAGCACCATGCCGAGCGGGTCGAGCGCCTGCAGTACCGGTAACTCCGCGTCGTCGCGCGGACGCAGTCGGTCGGACGGCAGCCAGAGCGTCGCCACGACGATGCCGAACACCGCGAGCGGCACGTTCACCAGGAAGATCGCGTGCCAGCCGAACGCGGCGATGAGCGCCCCGCCGAGCGGTGGGCCGGCGGCAGCGGACACGAGCGACGTGATCGACAGCGCCCCGAGCACGAGCGGCGGCGTGGGCTTCCCGATCCGGACGGAGTGCTGCCGGAGCGTGGTGAGTGCCGCCGGGTACGCCGACGACGTCCCGATGCCGATGAGCACCCGGGCGAACACGGCGCCGCCGAACCCGGTCAGCACCTCGGGCACCACCCCGGCGATCCCGACGACGACGAGCCCGGTCAGGAACACCTTCTTCGGGCCGAACCGGTCGGCGAGCTTGCCCATCGTGGGCTGCGCGATCGCACTCGCCAGGTACAGGGCCGCGACGAGCCAGATCGCCTGCGCCGCACCGATGCCCAGGTCACGGGAGATCGGGGTGAGGGCGACCGACACCATCGTGGTGTTGATCGGGTTGAGCAGGGGCCCGACGAGCACCGGGATGAGGAGCTTCGGGCCGAAGCCGCTGCCCGTGGTCGTGTCGGGGGTCGTGGTGGTGGACGTGAGGGCGCTTCTTCCGGTTGCAGGATGGGACGAGGGGTGCGCGGATCAGGGATCGACGATCGGCCCGAGCAGGTCCATCGCCCGCGCGACGACGCGGCGGTCCGCCTCGGGCAGGGTCGCGAGCCGCTCGGCGAGCTCGCGGTTCCGCGCGGCCCAGGCGGCCTGGCGGGCGTCCCGACCGGCCGCCGTCGCGCTGACGATCGACCGCCGGCCGTCCGTCGGATCGGGCTGCCGCTCGGCCAGGCCGAGGTCGACCAGGGCCTGGACGGTCGCGCCCATCGACTGCGGTCGGACACCCTCGGCTCGGGCCAGGTCGGCGATGGTGGCCGGCCCGTGCCGCAGCAGGCGTCCGAGAGCGGCGGTCTGCGACGCCGTGACGTCGTCCGACTTCGAGGCCAGCAACGACCGCCGCAGGCGTCCGTGCATCGTCAGGACGGCGTCGGCCAGGTCGGTCGGGTCGGTCTCCGGTGTGTCGGTCACGCCCGGAGGCTAGTCTGTCACCAGCCCGCCTTGCAAGTTTGCCTTCTGATGTTGCTCAGGGAACGGCGGACCCGTCGTCGCCCGCGTCCGGCTCGAGCAGCGGGAGCAGGGTCGCCGAGATCGGTTCCGCACCGTCGCCGAACCACGCGTTGCTCGCCCGGACGATCGGGTGGGCGCGTGCCAGCAGCGCCTCGCCCTGGTCGGTCAGCCGCATCCGGGAGGCCCGTCCCCGGCCCGGTGCGGCGCCCCGCTCCACGAGTCCCCGCGTCGAGAGCCCCCCGACGAGCGTCGTCATGCTCTGCGGTCGGACGCCGACCGCTCGCGCCAGGTCGGCCTGGCTGAGCTCGCCCGCCGCCGCGAGCTGGATGAGCGCCCCGAACTCCACGGGCGTCAACCCGAGCGGCGCCAGCTCGGCCGCGAGCCGCCGGGAGAGCGTCCGTGCGGCCCGGATCACCGTCCACGCCACGATGCCGTCGACGTCGTCGCTCGGGGCTGGGAGTTCCTGGGGCACGGGGCGATCGTACCGGCGTACGTTCTGGTATCAGGAAACTGATACTAAAACGGATCAGTGGGACGAGGAGCAGACATGGGCGAGATCGTGGCGGTCACCGGCGTGACCGGGGACGTCGGGGGCAAGACCGCGGAGCTGCTGCGGGCGGCCGGGGTGACGGTGCGAGCCGTGGTCCGGCGGCCCGAACAGGTCGACGCGCTCCGGGCGCGGGGCATCGACGGACGTCTGGCCGACCTGGACGACGAGGACGCGCTCACCGCGGCGCTCGAGGGGGTCGACCGGTTCTTCCTCGTGACGCCGGTCAGCCAGCGGCAGCGCGAGCAGGGCACCACCGGGGTCCGTGCGGCGCAGCGTGCAGGGATCGGCCGGATCGTGCAGCTGTCGGGCGGGGACGCCGCCGAGCACTCCCCGATGTCGTGGGCGAGCGCCGCCTGGCACATCGACCGGCTGGTGCGCGAGAGCGGGCTGGCGTGGACGATCCTGCACCCCTCGTCGTTCATGACGAACGTGCAGCCCTCGGCGCCGGCGATCCGACGGGGGTGGTTCCCGCACACCACCGGCCGCGGGGTGATCGGCTGGATCGACACCGAGGACATCGCCCGGACCGCCGCCCGGGTGCTGACGGAGGACGGCCACGACGGCACCGAACCGGTGCTCACCGGGCCGGATCTGCTCGACGCGCGGGGTGTCGCCGCCGCGCTCGCCACCGGGCTCGGCCGACCCGTGCGCGCCCTGCACCTGCCGAGCCGGGTCTACGCCGGCGTGCTGCGCCTGAGCGGGGTGCCCGCCTGGCAGGCCGAGGGGCTCCGGCAGCAGTTCGGCCGGGTCGTCCGCCGCGGCCTCGACGGCGTCGACGTGATGAGCGACGACGTCCTGCGCATCACCGGCACCGCACCCCGGAGCCTGGCCGACTGGGCGCGAGCCCACCGCGACGACCTGCTGGGGTGACCCGCCGCACCGGAGGTGATCCGAGCCTCCAGGCCGTGGCCGTCAGCGCGACGTGAGCGTGACGACCAGGTGTTCCTGCACGTAGCCGAGCCAGTCGTAGACGTCGCGCAGGCCGACGCCCGCGTCGGCCTCGACCGAGCGTTCCTCGTCGTCGGCGTCCTCGATGCCCAGCCGATCGGCGATCGTCAGCCGCAGGTCGGTGAGGGTGCGGAGCCACGCCTGCTCGTCCTCGACGTCGAGCGAACCGTCGCGGGTGCCCGTCAGCCAGTCGTGCACGATCGAGGCGTTCGTCGTCTTCTGCGTGAGCAGGTCGGACTGCGTGTACTTCCGGAACTCCGCGCTCGCCTCGTCGTCGCCGGGGTAGGCGTCCGGGAACATCCGTTCGCTGATCGGGTCGGTGGACAGGTCACCGCCGAGCACCTGCCGCAGCTGCTCGGTGAGCGAGGCGAGCAGGTCGCGCTCGCCGGAGGACAGGCCGAGGTGGACGCCGTCGGCGCGGCGGACGAACGGGATCACGTTTCGGGGGCCTTGTCGACGGTCGCCTGCAGCCCGTAGCCGTGCATGGACTGCACGTGGGCCTCCATCGACTCGCGCGGGCCCGTCGCCACGATCGCCCGGCCGTCGTCGTTCACCTGGTGCATGAGCCGCTCGGCCTGCTCGCGCGAGAACCCGAAGTGCCGCTGGAAGACGTAGGTGACGTACGACATCAGGTTCACCGGGTCGTCCCACACCACCGTGACCCACGGGGTGTCCGCCCGCGCACTGGTCCGTTCGTCCGTGGTGGTCCGTTCGTCCACGTCGGGCGAGAGCAGCGTCATGCATCCAGGGTGACACAGGGTGCGGTGGCTCGGTACGATCGTGAGGTCGCGACTGGCGTTGGATGGGTCACCATCGGGGAGCGACAAAGACACGGTGCGCGGCCGTACGCCTGGGCTGCACCGACCGACCGTCCGAGTGCGACCAGCTGGTCGTCCGCACACCGTAGGAGTCCCGTGTCCATTGCCGATCTGCCCCCGTTCGTCTCCGACTCGGCCGAGGTGGCCGAGCAGGCCGCCGCCCGCGCCGCGTTCAACGCCCCGCTCACCGAGGTCGACCCCGAGATCGCCGCCGTCCTGCAGCAGGAGCTCGGCCGCCAGCGCGACACCCTCGAGATGATCGCGTCCGAGAACTTCGTGCCGCGCGCCGTGCTCGAGTCGCAGGGCTCCGTGCTCACCAACAAGTACGCCGAGGGCTACCCGGGCAAGCGCTACTACGGCGGCTGCGAGTACGTCGACGTCGCCGAGCAGCTCGCCATCGACCGTGCCAAGGCGCTCTTCGGTGCCGAGTACGCGAACGTGCAGCCGCACTCCGGTGCCACGGCGAACGCGGCCGTCCTGCACGCCATCGCCTCGGCCGGCGACACCATCCTCGGCCTCGAACTCGCCCACGGCGGTCACCTGACCCACGGCATGAAGCTCAACTTCTCGGGCCGCATCTACAACGCCGTGGCGTACGGCGTCGACCCCGAGACGTTCGAGGTCGACTACGAGGACATCCGCGCCAAGGCCATCGAGCACCAGCCGAAGGTCCTGATCGCCGGTTGGTCCGCCTACCCGCGCCAGCTCGACTTCGCGAAGTTCCGCGAGATCGCGGACGAGGTCGGCGCGAAGCTCTGGGTCGACATGGCGCACTTCGCCGGCCTCGTCGCCGCCGGTCTGCACCCGTCCCCGGTGCCGCACGCGCACGTCGTCTCGTCGACGGTCCACAAGACCCTCGGTGGCCCCCGCTCGGGCATCATCCTGTCGAACGACGAGACCCTGTTCAAGAAGCTGAACTCCGCGGTCTTCCCGGGCCAGCAGGGCGGCCCGCTCATGCACGTGATCGCCGCGAAGGCCACCGCGTTCCTGCTCGCCGGCACCCCGGAGTTCAAGGACCGCCAGGAGCGCACGATCCGCGGTGCCCAGGCCCTCGCCGCCCGTCTGACCGCTGACGACGCCAAGGCTGCAGGCATCGACGTGCTCACCGGCGGCACCGACGTGCACCTGGTGCTCGTCGACCTGCGCGCGTCCGAGGTCGACGGCAAGCAGGCCGAAGACCTGCTGCACGAGGTCGGCATCACCGTGAACCGCAACTCCGTGCCGTTCGACCCGCGCCCGCCGATGGTCACCTCGGGTGTCCGCATCGGCACCTCGGCGCTGGCGACCCGCGGATTCGGCGACGCCGAGTTCACCGAGGTGGCCGACATCATCGCGCTGACCCTCATGCCGAACCCGGACGTCGCAGCGCTCTCGGCCCGCGTGAAGGTCCTGACCGACGCGTTCCCGCTCTACGCGTGAGCGGTTCGGTCAGCGCGGCGCTCCCGCGCGAGCTCTGGGCCGGTGAAGGGAGTGCCGTCCGCATCGACGGCACGGCCCTCGCCGCCCGGACGCTCGACGAACTCCGGGGCCGGATCGACCGCCTGCACGAGCACGGCATCCGTCCGGGTCTCGGCACGATCATGGTCGGCTCGAACCCCGGCTCGATGTCCTACGTCGCGGGCAAGCACCGCGACTCGGCGTCGATCGGGCTCGACTCGCACCGCATCGACCTGCCCGAGACGGCGTCCGCTGCCGACATCCGGGCCGCGATCCTGCAGATGAACGACGACCCCCGGGTCACCGCGTTCATCGTGCAGCTCCCGCTGCCGCAGGGCATCGACCCGACGCCGATGCTCGAGCTGATGGACCCGTCGAAGGACGCCGACGGCCTGCACCCGACGAACCTCGGCGAGCTGGTGCTCGCCGTGCCCGGTGGTGCCGGCACGATCGATGCACCGCTGCCGTGCACCCCTCGGGGCATCGTCGCGATGCTCGACGCGTACGAGATCCCCATCCGCGGCGCACACGTCACGATCATCGGGCAGGGGTTGACCGTCGGACGACCGCTCGGCCTGCTCCTCACGCGGCTCGAGGCGACCGCGACCCTGACGCACTCGCTGACCGCCGACGTCGCCGCGGAGTGCCGTCGCGCCGACATCATCGTCGCCGCAGCCGGGGTCGCCGGGCTCGTCAAGCCGGACTGGGTCCAGCCCGGAGCTGCCGTCATCGACGTGGGGATCACCCGCGTGGTCAACGAGGAGACCGGCAAGGCGAAGCTGCACGGCGACGTCGACCCCGCCGTCGCGTCGGTCGCGGGCTTCCTGTCGCCGACCCCCGGTGGTGTCGGGCCGATGACCCGCGCGATGCTCATGAAGAACGTCGTCGAGGCCGCCGAGCGCCAGCTGTCGTAGCGTGGCGGTCGCGCGCCGATGGTGAGCAGCAATGGTCGGGTGGCGTCATCGCACCCGACCACTGCTGCTCACGAAGTGCGCCCAGCCGGTGCTACGGTCGCGGCATGGGGGACGAACGACTGCAGACGACGCCGGTGATGCGAGCCCGGCCCGAGCCGTCGCAACTGACCAAGGACGCCCGGTGGCTCATCGTGATCGTGGCGCTCTGCGTGCTGTTCCAGGCTCCGGGGTCGACCTGGTCGATGACACTCGCGCACGCCGGCCAGGAGTACACGTTCACGTCGGGCCCCTGGTTCGGGTGGACGCTCGCGACGGTGGGGTTCGCGGTCGCCGGGTTCGTCGTCGCGATCGCCCGCCGAGGTGCAGCCCGCTTCGACGAGCACACCGTGATGGGCCTGACCCTGGCGGCCGTGCTCGGGACCACCGCCTTGGTGTGGTTGCTCATGCCGGCGCAGACCGCGTGGGTGGAGTGGGCCGTGGAGCACGGTCAGACGCACCCGTTCGTGCTCGGGAACGTGGTGGAGTACGTCCGGTACGCGGACTACCTCGGCTGAGCAGGCGGGGGCGCGCTGCGGTCGGGTGCTGCCGTTCTTTCGCGCTGAGCGACAGTCCACGGGCTGATCGCCGCGTGACCTGTCGCTGAGCGCGAAACGTCGAGCGGCCGAGCGGCCGAGCCCGCCGCAGCCGTCAGTCGCGCCGGGCGCCCTGCGCGGCGTGCACCGTGAACACGTTCGGATCGCGGTACCCGGCGTCGGCGAAGGCGGCGGTGACGGCGGCGGTGATCGCCCCGCGTGACTCCTGGTCGACCAGCGCGATCGCCGCACCGCCGAACCCACCACCGGTCATGCGGGCACCGACGGCACCGTGCTCGACGGCGGTCGCGACGGCCAGGTCGAGCTCCGGCACGGAGATCTCGAAGTCGTCACGCATCGATTCGTGCGACGCGACGAGCAGGGAACCGATCGCCCGGGGACCCTGTTCGCGCAGCGTGCGGACGGTGTCGAGGACGCGCTGGTCCTCGGTCACGATGTGCCGGACCCGGCGGAAGGTCTCGTCGTCCAGGAGCTCCTGCGCACGAGGCAGGTCCTCGACGCTGACGTCACGCAGTGCCTCGACACCGAGCACCCGCGCACCCTTCTCGCAGGAGGCCCGACGAGCCGCGTAGCCACCGGTCGCGTGGGCGTGCTCGACGCGGGTGTCGATCACCAGGACCTCGAGCCCGTTCGCCTCGAGCGCCAGGTCGACGACGGCGGTGTCGAGCGTGCGGCAGTCGAGGAACACGACGGCGTCCTGCTGGCCGAGCAGCGAGGCGGACTGGTCCATGATGCCGGTGGGGGCACCGACGGCGTGGTTCTCCGAGTACTGCCCGACCCGCGCCAGGGTCTTCCGGTCGAGGCCGAGTTCCCACAGGTCGTTGAACGCCAGCGCGACACCGCACTCGATCGCGGCACTCGACGACAGGCCCGCACCGACCGGCACGTCGGACTCGATGAAGACGTCGAACCCGGTCTTGTCGCTCAGATCGGCACCGGCCTGCTCGCGCAGGGACCAGGCGATGCCGAAGACGTACGCCGACCAGCCGTCCATGGCCTCGGGCGACAGATCGTCGAGGGACAGCGCCATCGGCTCGCTCGAGGCGTCGAAGGCGGAGGCGACACGGATGGTCCGGTCGTCGCGCTGCGCGATGGAGGCGGTGGTGCGACGGTCGATCGCGAAGGGCAGCACGTAGCCGTCGTTGTAGTCGGTGTGCTCACCGATCAGGTTGACGCGACCCGGGGCGGAGTACCGCACCGTCGGCTCGTACCCGTAGACCTGCTGGAACGTCATGCGCGCTCGACTCCCTGTCGGATGAACTCGGCCGCCTTCTCGGGCACGAGGTCCCCGATCCAGGCGCCCATGGCGGCTTCGCTGCCGGCCAGGAACTTCAACTTGTCCGCCGCACGTCGCGGCGAGGTGATCTGCAGCATCAGCCGCACGGTGTCGCGGGCGGTGTGCACCGGTGCCTGGTGCCACGCGGCGATGTACGGCGTCGGGTCGCCGTAGAGCGCATCGAGCCCACGCGTGAGCCGGAGGTGCATGTGCGCCAGCTCGTCCTTCTCGGCGTCGGTCAGACCGGCGAAGTCGGGGACGTGGCGGTGCGGCAGCATGTGGATCTCGATGGGCCAGCGCGCGGCGAACGGGACGAAGGCGGTGAAGTGCTCGCCAGCGAGGACGACCCGCTCGGAACCCCGCTCGTTCGCGAGGTGCTGCTCGAACAGGTCCGGACCGAACCGTTCGATGCTCGCGAGCAGGCGCTGGGTGCGCGGCGTGATGTACGGGTACGAGTAGATCTGCCCGTGCGGGTGGTGCAGCGTGACGCCGATCGCCTCGCCCCGGTTCTCGAAGGGGAACACCTGCTGGATGCCCGGCATCGCGGAGAGTGCGGCGGTGCGGTCGGCCCAGGCCTCGACGACGGTGCGGGCACGCGACTCGGAGATGGAGGCGAAGGACCCGGACGTCTCGGGCGAGAAGCACACGACCTCGCACCGGCCGACCGAGCGGAGCTGGCGGTTCAGGCCGACGTCGCTCAGGGACTCGAGCGACTCGGGGGCGTCGTCGGCTTCGAGCAGCGGGCCGAACGACGGCGAGCGGTTCTCGAACACGGCGACGTCGTAGCGGCTCGGGATCTCGGACGGGTTGGCCGGGCTCTGGGGTGCGAGCGGGTCCTGGTCGGCCGGCGGCAGGAACACCCGGTTCTGCCGGGACGCCGCGATCGAAACCCACTCGCCCGTCAGGACGTCCTGCCGCATCCGCGCGGTCTCGGGCCGCGGGTCGAGCACGCGCTCGTCGATGCTGCGTTCTGCGGGCAGCGTCGAGTCGGCGTCGTCGAAGTAGAAGAGGTCGCGGCCGTCCGCGAGCTTCGTCACGCGCTTGGTGATCACCGGAACAGCCTAGCGCCCATCCGAAGCGTTGCGAAAGACATCGGAAGCAAGCGAAACTGTGCACATGACGGACGCCGACCTCTCCTTCCTCGCCGGCGCGCTGCCCGCGCCCCTCCGGCAGGACCGCATCGTCGCGATCGTCGACGGCGCCCCCGGCATGGTCCGGACGGCCGCGTTGGCCGCGTCCCTCGGCACCAGCGAGGTGACGGTCCGCCAGGACCTCGCCGTCCTCGACCAGGAGGCCCGGATCCGGCGGGTGCACGGAGGCGCGGTCCGCCTCGGGGCCGGGTCCACCGAGCGCCCCTTCGAGGAGACAGCCGTCGAGCACCAGGTGGCCAAGGCCGCCATCGGCCGTGCGGCCGCTGCGCTGGTCCGCCCGGGGGAGTGCGTCGTCCTCGACGTCGGCACCACGCCGGCCGCCATCGCCGAGGCCCTCGTGGCGCGCACCGAGCTCACCGGCGTCACGGTCGTCACGAACTCCCTCACCACGGCGCTCGCGCTCGAGCGAGCTGTCCCGCGCTTCACCGTGATCGTCACCGGCGGCACTCTCCGGCCCCTGCAGCACTCGCTCGTCGCCCCCTTCAACGGGACGGTACTGCCGATGATCGCCGCGGACCTCGTGTTCCTCGGCGGGACCGGACTCGACGTCGACCACGGTCTGACGAACGTGAACCTGCCCGAGACCGAGGCCAAGCGGATGCTCGCGGCGACGGCCCGGCGTACGGTCGTGGTCGCGGACGGGTCGAAGTTCGGCCGGGCCCACATCGGGGTCGTCCGCGCGCTCGAGGACATCGACGTCGTCGTCACCGCCGAGGCCGACGCCGCCGCGGTCGCCACGATCCGGGCGGCCGGGGCCGAGGTGATCGTCGCCGACGGCGAGCAGCACACCGAACCAGCCGGAAGGAAGAACACCCCATGACCGCAGCACCCACGGGTGGTCAGTACCGCCTCCACCACGCCGGACCCGACGGGGTCGTCGAAGCCGTGGTCACCGAGGTCGCCGCGGGCATCCGCGAACTCCGTGTCGCAGGCTTCGACATCACCGAGCCGTTCCCCGTGACCGAGCAGCCGCCGGGGGCGAACGGCATCGTCCTGGCGCCCTGGCCGAACCGCGTCGCCGGTGGTGTGTGGGAGCTCGACGGCAAGCGGCAGCAGCTCGACGTCTCGGAGCCGAAGTACGGCAACGCGTCGCACGGACTGCTCCGGTTCGCCCCGTACCGGGTGGTGTCGCAGACCGAGACGTCGATCCAGCAGGAAGCGACGATCCACCCGCAGCACGGGTGGCCCTTCACCCTCGAGACGCGCGTGCTGCACGAACTCGTCGACGACGGCATCCGTGTCACGCACGAGGTCACGAACCGCTCGGGCGTCCGCGCACCCTTCGCCGTCGGCGCCCACCCGTACCTGCGTGCCGGTGACACCCCCGCCGACGACCTGGTCGTCACGCTCGACGCCGCGACCGCCTTCACCGTCGACGAGCAGAAGGTCCCGAACGGTTCGGTGCCGGTCGAGGGCACGCCGTACGACCTGCGCCAGGGGCGACGTGCCGGGGACTCTGACCTCGACACCGCCTACACGGACGTCACCCCCGACGCCGACGGGATCCGCAGGACGACGATGCACGGGCCCGAGGGCGACGGGGTCGAGCTCTGGCAGGACGCCTCGTTCCCCTACGTGCAGGTCTTCACCTCGCGCGAGTACCCGCGGGGCAACGGGAAGGGCCTCGCCGTCGCGGTCGAACCGATGACGGCACCCGCGAACGCCCTGAACTCGGGCGAGGGCCTGCGCTGGCTCGAGCCGGACGAGACCTGGACCGGTTCGTGGGGGATCCGTCGCGTCTGGTCCTGAGGACTCCGGTCGGCGTGCACCGCCGACACGGGGAAGGCCCCGCCGGGTGTCCGGCGGGGCCTTCTGTGTTCGTGTCGGACGCCGGGCGTCAGCCGCGGCGCATCCGGAGTGCCTCGACCGCGAGGGACTCGGTAGCGTACCGGCCGACCTCGTGCGCCCACGCCGGGTCGTCGCCACGGAGCGCGATGAAGTCCTTGCGCTGCCGGCAGACGTAGCCGAGCACGGCGGTGGCCGTCGCGACCTCGATGAAGTCCTTGCGGATGTGGCGGGTCGTGACCTGGGCGTTGCGGCGGAGCGTGTCGAGCAGGAGCTCGTTGCTCATCGTCGTGTTGGTCGCTGCTGCGAGCTCGACGATGCGGCGCGCGTCACCGGTGGTGCTGGTCTGCGTGGCTTCGATGGGCTCGATCACGGTGTACCCCGTTCGTTCGTGGTGGTGCTGTGCTGCAGGATCCGGTGAACGGATCCGGGAACGACACTATCGGCGGCAGCCCAACAATCCGCTGAGGGCGGGCTGTGGTGGGCAGGGGATCTCCCATGAGCCGGCTGGGGACGGGTTGTACCCCGTTCAGGAGCAGATGGCGTCGCTCAGACGCAGCGGGCGCTGCCGACGGGTGCGCCGAGGGCGTCGAGGGACTCGCTGACGCGGTCCGCCAGGTACTGGTAGCCGGCGTCGTTCGGGTGTCCGCCGTCGACGGCGGAGTACCCCGGGCTGTTGCTCGATGTGAACCACCTGCCGGCGAGGGCGTCGACGTAGGGGACACCTGCGGCGGCGGCACCCGCGGAGACCGATGCGGCGACACCGACGGTCGAGTTCGCCCACGGGAGCGGTGCTGACGGGCCGAGCGCGACGACGACGGCGTCCGGCCAGGTCTGCTGCGCCGTGCGGAGGGTCCGCTCCACCGTGGCGCGGAGGGTGTCCGAGTCGACGAGCCAGTCGTTCTGGCTGCCCTGCACGATCACGAGCTGGGGGTCGAACGCAGCGTGCCGCTCGAGGCGTGGCCCGTACGTGTAGTGCGACGAACCGGTCCGACCGGTGTCGACGTAGCCCGTGCCCGGGTACCCGTCGATCTTGGCCGTCCACCCACGGTCCTCGCTGAGGTCCTGTGCCCAACCGCGGAGTCCGCTGGCCGAGCCCCGACCCGAGGTGTACGAGTCACCCACGATCAGGACGCGTGACCCGGGCTCGATCGCCGCGGCGACGCGATCGGCCGAGACGCCGGGGGCAGCGACGGCCGAGGCGGAGGTCGACGAGGACACCGGCTGGCAGGCGCTCGAGACGCTCGGCAGGATCAGCAGGAGTCCGGAGACCCCGAGTGCCATCGCGCCGAGGGCGAGTGCCGGCACCAGCTTCCGGCGGCGTCGGCGCATCGTCGCCGGGCCGGTGGGGGTGCCCGGCCGCTCGCGCTGCGATCGTCGGCCCATCCGTCGCATTCTAGACAAGAGTGCGAAGCGAGACTGGGAGGTGGGCCCCGTGGGGCTCGAACCCACGACCCTCGGATTAAAAGTCCGGTGCTCTACCAACTGAGCTAGAGGCCCTCACCCGCAAGGCTAGCGGGTGAGGGCCTCCAGGAAGGAACCGTCGGTCCGGGTCAGCCTCGGCGTCCGGTGAGCGTCCGCAGCAGCCACGCGATGACCGCGATGATCAGCAGCACGATGCCGACGTAGAGCAGGAACTTGAGGCTCGCAGCGAACCCGCCGACGAACAGCAGGATGACTGCGATCACAGCCAGGATGATGAGCAGGGCGTTCATGGAAGATCCTCTCCTTCACGTGCAGGGAGGAGCGCCTCCCTGCCGCAACACGGTACGCGTGGCGCAGCGGTTGCGTTCTGGGCGAACGGGACGCGGGCGTGTCACCGGCCGCGCCTACACTGCTGCGGTGCCTCGCGATCACCACCGTCCCGTCCACTTCACCGACGCCGAGTTCGCCGCCATCCAGGGCGGTGAGGACCCGGCGCTCGTGAACCGTGTCGCGCACGAGACCGCGAACGCCCTGCTGCACCGCGTGCGCGAGGACCCGGACCCGGCCGTGGTCGAGCGGCTCGTCACCTACACCGACGTGCACGGCATCGACGCCATCGCGGAGCTGTGGGCGCGGGTCGGGGCGCACACCCTGCCGGGGGCGCTCTGGCGGGTGTACCTGGTGCGCATCGTCATCCGGCAGAACCCGGAGGAGATCGCGTACCTGTTCGAGCGGGGCACGGCGCAGATCGGCACGATCGACCAGGCGGTCGCGGGTGCCGAGGAACCGACGGGCCCGGCCGAGATCCTGACGCTCGCCGACCGCATCCTGCACGGCCTGTACACGGGCGACCTCGCGGTGGCGCTCGACCGCGGGGCGTCGTTCTGCCGACTGACCGCCGCCGGCGCGACAGCCGTGGCGGACGAGTCCGACCTGGTGGCGTCCGAGCGCGCGAGCGAACTCACGACGCGGGCACTCCGCCTGACGGAGCTGGCGGCCGACCTGACCGAGGCGGCGGCGCTCTGGCGCCGCGACAGCCTGGACTGAGCGAGCGGCGGGACGGACCCGCACCGGGCCTCCAGGGCCGCGCAGCAGAAAATCCGGACACGACGGCGTCCGGGCATGAAAAGACCGGGCCGCAGAAGCGCCTCTCGGCGCGAGGCCGCTCGAAGCGGCGAATTTTGGAGCCCGGGGCTTGCTGCGGCCCGGCGAGACCAAGTCTACGAGACGTCGGCTGATCACTCGACCCTGTTCACTCATGGTGGACAGAACCGGCCCCGGGCGTGCCCGCGCGCACCCCTGTGCAGGCCCGCCGCGCCCATCCCGCCGAGAAATCCCGACCCCCATCCAATCCACAGCGGGGACCGCACCGAATCATCTGCGTGACGGACGGAATGCCCGTCACGAAGCGAGAGGCCCGGTGTGACCCGGACCGGCACCGCCGGTCAATTCCCTGTTGGTCACGCCGGCCCCTCGTCTCGACCGCCCATGCGGAGGCTTCGTGCTACCCGCCTGGTCAACGAAAGCAACCGAGAGGAGGGAAACCTGCAATGCTTGCCCTCGTGGATAGCGACACCGAACGCTGGAGCTCGTCAGAGCCAGCTCAGGCATCGCCGGACGACCTCCTCGCCCGGGTCGCCGCCGGTGACCAAGCCGCCTTCGCGGACCTCTACGACGCACTCTCTGGTCGGGTCCTCGGTCTGATCACGCGGCTCCTCCGGGACCGCGCGCAGTCGGAAGAGGTCACGCAGGAGGTCTTCCTGGAGGTCTGGCAGCAGGCCACCCGCTTCGACCGGAAGCGCGGGACGGCCGCCAGCTGGGTCCTCACCATGGCCCACCGCCGAGCGGTCGACCGGGTCCGTGCCTCGCAGTCGTCGCACGACCGCGACACCAAGATCGGCATCCGCGACCTCGAGGCCGGTTTCGACCAGGTCTCCGAGTCCGTCGAGATCCGCATCGAGCACGAGCGCGTCGGCCGAGCGCTGGCCAAGCTCACCGAGTTCCAGCGGCAGGCCGTGCAACTCGCGTACTACGGCGGCTACTCGCACAGCGAGATGGCCGAACACCTCGGTGTCCCCATCGGCACCGTCAAGACCCGTCTCCGTGACGGGATGATCCGACTCCGAGACGAGATGGGGGTGACCTCATGACCGAACGCCACGACGACCCCGCACTGATGACGGGTTCCCACGCACTCGACGCGCTGTCCGACGACGAGCGCGCGCTCCTCGAGGACGCCCTCCGGACGTCCCCCGAGCTGCAGGCCGAGAACGACTCGCTGCGCGAGACCGCGCTGCAGCTCGCCTACGCCGTCGCACCGATCGAGCCCCCCGCGTCGCTGAAGGCGTCGCTGCTGGCCCGGATCGCGACGACCCCCCAGGCTGCGCCCCTCGCCGACGCGACGGCCGACCAGACCCCGGTCGCCGAGACCACCTCCGTCCAGGAGGCCCGTCCCGAGCCCGCCAGGCACGTCGCCTCGATCGCCGACGGCCCCACCGCCGGTGGCCGGGCTTCCTCCGAGGCTCGCCGCCGCTGGTTCCAGCGTCCGGCGGTCATGCTGACGGCCGCAGCCGCCGTCGCCGCGGTCTTCTTCGGCGGACTCGGCGTCGGGTCGATCTTCGACCCGAACGGCTCCGGCACGGGCACCACCCAGGCCTCGAGCGGTCTCGACCGCATCTACGCCGCCTCAGACTTCCAGCGCACCACGACCAAGGTCGCGGGCGGCGGTTCGGCGACGGTCGTGTGGTCGAACGACCTCGGCAAGTCCGCGGTGATCCTCGACGGTGTCGAGCAGGCACCGAAGGGCAAGACGTACGAGCTCTGGTACATCGGCTCCGAGGAGCAGGGCGGCACCATCAAGTCGGCCGGCCTGGTCGACGGTGCGGCTGACGGTGTGCACTCCGCCGTGCTCAAGGGCGCGATGTCCGAGGGCGCGACGATCGGCATGACGGTCGAGCCCGAGGGCGGCTCCGAGCAGCCGACCACCTCGCCGATCATGGCGGTCCCCACCACCACGGCCTGACGCATTCCGGAAGGTGCCCGTGCAGTCGATGCGCGGGCACCTTTCGTCGTTCCACGAGTCGATCGACGCGCGGACTGTCGGAACATGCGCACGCAACGTCTGCGTGCGCATCGAGCGACGAACCACGAGTCGATCGACGCGTGGATCGTCGGAACATGCGCACGTCCCGCGGGTCGCCGTCGCACCCGGCGCAACCACGAAGGCCCGGTGCGCGTCCGTGGCGGACGTGCACCGGGCCTCCAGGCCGTCCGTCAGTGCGACGGACGGATGCCGATCAACCGAAGCGGCCCGAGACGTAGTCCTCGGTGGCCTGCACGGACGGGTTCGAGAACATCGTCGCGGTGTCGTCGAACTCGATGAGCTTGCCGGGGGCGCCGGTGCCGGCGATGTTGAAGAACGCCGTCTTGTCGCTGACGCGCGACGCCTGCTGCATGTTGTGGGTCACGATCACGATCGTGAACTCCTTCTTGAGCTCCTCGATCAGGTCCTCGATGGCGAGGGTCGAGATCGGGTCGAGGGCCGAGCAGGGCTCGTCCATCAGGAGCACGTCCGGTTCGACCGCGATCGCGCGGGCGATGCAGAGACGCTGCTGCTGCCCACCGGACAGGCCCATGCCGGGCTTGTCGAGGCGGTCCTTGACCTCGTTCCACAGGTTCGCACCCTGCAGCGAGCGCTCGACGATGTCGTCGGCCTCGGAGCGGGAGACGCGCTTGTTGTTGAGCTTCACGCCCGCCAGCACGTTGTCGCGGATCGACATCGTGGGGAAGGGGTTCGGACGCTGGAAGACCATGCCGACCTGACGACGGACGAGCACGGGGTCGACGCCGGCGCCGTACAGGTCGTCGCCGTCGATCTTGACCGAGCCCTCGACCCATGCGCCGGGGATGACCTCGTGCATGCGGTTCAGGGTGCGGAGGAAGGTGGACTTGCCGCAGCCCGACGGGCCGATGAAGGCCGTGACGGTGCGGGGCTCGATGGTGATGTCGACACCCTCGACCGCCTTGAACTTCGAGTAGTAGACGTTGAGGCCGTCGACCTCGATGCGCTTGGACACGTTGATCCTTCTGGGTGGGTGGTGTCGCTGGTTCCGCGGGGGCGGAGGGTCAGCGGCTGAGCTTGGGGGCGAAGAGACGGGTGATGAACCGGGCGAGCAGGTTGAGCAGCATCACGATCAGGATGAGCACGAGGGCCGCGGTCCAGGCCCGGTCGACGAACGGCACCGGGTTGGCGCCCTGCTGCGAGTACTGCGTGTACGCGTACACCGGCAGGGTCATCATCGGGTCGCGGAACAGGTTGTAGTTCATGCTCGCGGTGAAGCCGGCCGTGACGAGCAGCGGGGCGGTCTCACCGATGACGCGGGCGATCGAGAGCATGACGCCGGTGGTGATGCCGGCGAGGCTGGTGGGGAGCACGACCTTGAGGATCGTGAGGTACTTCGGCACCCCGAGGGCGTACGAGGCCTCGCGGAGTTCCATCGGGACGATCTTCAGCACCTCTTCGGTGGAGCGAACGACGATCGGGATCATCAGCACCGACAGGGCGACGGAGCCGACCAGGCCGAAGCGGGCACCCGGGCCGAGGAACAGCGCGAAGAGCGCGTAGGCGAACAGACCGGCGACGATCGACGGGATGCCCGTCATGACGTCGACGAAGAACGTGATGCCCTTCGCCAGTGCGCCGCGACCGTACTCGACGAGGTAGATCGAGGTGAGCAGGCCGATCGGCACCGAGATGAGCGCCGCGAACAGCGTGATCTCGAGCGTGCCGATGAGGGCGTGGACCGCGCCGCCGCCCTCGGAGATGACCCCGCGCATCGAGTACGAGAAGAAGTTCGCGTCGAAGCGGGCGACGCCCTTGGCGATGACCGTCCAGAGCAGCGACACCAGCGGCAGGACCGCGATGACGAACGCCGTGATGACGAGCGAGGTGACCAGGCGGTCGACCGCCTTGCGGCCACCCTCGACGATGCGCGAGATGACGACGATGAGGACGTCGAACAGGACCGTGCCGAGGAAGATCGCGGCGACGACGTTGAAGTCCTTGACGGCGCCACCCGCGTTGAGCAGGGCGAAGACCAGGACAAGGGCGACCCAGCTGCCGACGAGCAGCAGCCACGGGACGGAGGCGTGCAGCTTGCCGTTGGCGTAGACGTTGCCGGCGGTGCCGGTCTGACGGAGCGCGAGGGACATCGGGTGCGACCTCTCAGCTGACTCGGCTGCGGACGATGTACCGCGCGAGCATGTTGATGACCAGGGTGATGACGAAGAGGATCAGACCCGACGCGATGAGCGCGTTCAGGGCCGTACCGGATGCCTCGGCGAACTGCAGGGCGATGTTCGCGGCGATCGTCGAGGGGTTCTGCGACGTCAGCATCTGGAACGTGACGTTCGTCGAGACCGACAGCACCAGCGCGATCGCCATCGTCTCGCCGAGCGCGCGACCGAGGCCGAGCATGATCGCGGAGACGATGCCGGACTTCGCGAACGGCAGGACCGACAGGCGGATCATCTCCCAGCGGGTCGCGCCGAGGGCCAGGGCCGCTTCCTCGTTGAGGGTCGGGGCCTGCAGGAAGATCTCACGCATGACCGCGGTCATGATCGGGATCGCCATGACGGCGAGGACGATCGACGCGGTCAGGATCGTGCGGCCGGTGCCGGACACCTGGCCGGAGAACAGCGGGAACCAGCCGATGTACTCGTTCAGGAAGACGTAGAACGGCTTCACCAGGGGCGCCAGCACGGCGATGCCCCAGAGGCCGTAGACGACCGACGGCACCGCGGCCAGCAGGTCGATCACGTAGCCGAGGACCGGCGCGAGTCGACGCGGCGCGAAGTGCGAGATGAAGAGGGCGATCCCGAGGGACAGCGGCACGGCGATCACGAGCGCGATGAGCGCGGACCAGACGGTGCCGAAGACCAGGGGGCCGACGAAGTCCCAGAAGTTCGTGGCCTTGCCCGGCAGCTCGCCGACCTTGGCGGAGAAGGCCGGGATGCTCTGCCAGACGAGGAACGCGGCGACGAGCACGAGCACGAAGAGGATGAGGCCGCCGGCGATGACCGAGGCGGCGGAGAAGACGCGGTCGCCGACACGGACGACGGGCTTCGGCTTGGTCGGGGTGACGGTGGCCCCTGGCTGGGCCGGTGCGGTCGTCATGGGGTACTCCTGTCGGAGGAACGCCGGGGGAGGCGACGGGTTCTGGGGTGGTGGTGCGCGTCCGGGTGGGGTCCTGGACGGCTGAGTGCCCGGACGCCGGTCGAGTGGGTGGGACCGGCGTCCGGGCGCTCAGGGGGCCTTACTTGATGGAAGCGACCGCGTCCTTGGCCTTCGACGCGAGGTCGGAGGAGAGGGCGGCCGACTTGGCCTCCTTGGCAGCGGCGTCCTGAGCTGCGCTCGAGACGACGTAGTCGAGGTAGCCCTTCACGAGCTCGGCCTTGTCGGCGTCCTTGTACTCCTGGCACGCGATGGCGTAGGAGACGAGGACCAGCGGCCAGGCACCGTCAGCGGTGTCCTTGCGGTCGATGTCGATCGCGAGGTCGTTGTCCTCACGGCCGGTCGCGATCTTCGAGTCGGCGACGACCTGCGCGGCGCCGTCGGCCGAGATCTCGGTCGCCTTGTCGCCGACCATCAGCTTCGCGCGGTCGAGGTCGCCCGCACCGGAGTCGTCGATGTAGGTGATGGCGTTGGTGGCGTTGCCCATCGCGGAGGCGACACCGGAGGTGCCCTTCGCGCTGTCACCGACCGAGTACGGGAAGGTCTGGCTGGGCTCTTCGGTCCAGACGTCCGAGGCGTTCGCGGAGACGTACTCCGAGAAGTTCTGCGTGGTGCCCGAGTCGTCCGAGCGGTGGACGACCGTGATGTCGGCGTCCGGCAGCTTCGCGTCCTTGTTCAGGTCGGCGATCTCCGAGTCGTCCCACTTGGTGATCTTGCCCGAGAAGATGCCCGCGATGGTCTTCGCGTCGAGCGTCAGGTCGCTGACGCCGTCGACCTTGTACGCGATGGCGATCGGGGAGATGTAGACGGGGATGTCGATGCCCTTGGTGTCCGCCTTGCAGGACTCGAACTTGCCCGAGAGCTCCTCGTCCTTCAGCGCGGCGTCGGAGCCGGCGAAGTCCGCGGCACCCGACATGAAGTTCTCGCGGCCTGCGCCGGAGCCGTCCGGGGTGTAGTTCACGGTGACGCCCGAGGCCTCGTTCTGGAAACCGGCGGCCCAGGTGGCCTGCGCGGTCTGCTGTGCCGACGAGCCGGAGCCGGTCAGGGTGCCGGAGAGCTTCGAGTAGTCGCTGCCGCTGGAGGAGGAGGACTCGGTGCTGCCCGCGTCCTCGTTCGCCGCGCACGAGGAGAGCACGACTGCGCCGGCGATCGCGATTGCTGCGATCGAACCGATTCGCTTGATGTTCACAGGGGTCCCTTCGGGAATGGAATGCAGTGGGACCACTGCGGTCCCTGGGCCGGTGCCGACCCGGGAGCGACTGTAGGGACGCGAGGTGACCGCAATCACCCCCGTTGGTGAACGGAAGGTGAACGAGGGGTTGTCGACGTCGGGGCGGCGTGCGCCGCTCCCCCGCAGGGAGCAGGATCGGGGGCACTGTGCGCTCGTTCGGAAGATGCGCACGCATGATCGCGGACGAGCGGTCGGGAGGCCCGGATCGCGTTCCCGGGCGCGGCGCGGCCCCGTCGTGTGGTCGGGTGCCGGGCGTCTGCGCTGCGGTCCGGCGGCACTGCGGTCCGGTGGTCGCCGGCTACGCCGGGATCGTGTTGCGGTGCGTCTCGACCGCGACGAGTGTGTCCCCGGCGATGTGCATGACGGAGAAGTCCCCGACGGACAGCATCGCGGCGCGGCGCAGGTCGAAGCGGCCGGAGTCATCGGCGGTCGCGGTGGCGATCCTGGCGATGATGTCGGGCAGCACCGGACCGTGCGAGCACAACACGGCGGTCTTGCCCTTGTCGAGCCGACGCCGGACGACGCCCTTGACGTCGGCGGCGCCGCGGTCGTGGGCGTCCTGGCTGATGTCGGCGGTGCTCGAGACCCCGAGCTTCGTCGCGGCGGAGAGCGGCTCGACGGTCGCGAGGCACCGCGCCGCCGTGCTGCTCACGATCTTCTTCGGGCCGAACGCCGCGACCGGTGCCGCGGCGGCCTTGGACTGTGAACGGCCGACGGGCAGCAGCGGACGGGTGGCGTCGGGGCCGTCCCAGTCCGAGCCGGACACCGTCTTCGCGTGGCGCAGGGTGATCAGGGCGAACGTGCGGTGCTGTCCGGCGGCGGCGCGTTCGGCGAACCGGTCGAGGATCGCGACGTCCCGCTCGTACGTCAGACGGTTGCGGGCGTCGTCGATGGTGACCCACTCGAGCGCCGCGACCTCGTGGTTCGGCACGAAGGCGCCCGCGCGGGCGTACTCCTTGGCCGAGACCCGGGCCGCCCAGTAGTGCACGACCTTGTCGCGACCGTTCGGCAGCACGTACTCGGCGGTGCCGAGCGGTGCGCCGAGGTGGACGCGGTAGCCGGTCTCCTCGTCGATCTCGCGCACGGCGGTCGTCGGGACGGCCTCGCCCGGGTCCACCTTGCCCTTGGGTAAGGAGACGTCCTTGTGGTGGTCACGGTGGATGAGCAGCACGAGGGGTGTGCCGTCCTGTTCGCGCCAGACGACCGCACCCGCAGCGACGACGGGGCCCGAGGGACCGCCGCTCACCGAGTCGAGCGCTTCCGGGCCGAGATCTTCCGCATGGTCACATTCTGCACGTCCTCGAGCGGACGGCCCGCATCGTCCGTGGAGTGCCGTGTCCACTCGCCGTCGGACTCCAGGTGCCACGAGCTGGCGGTGTCGGCCATCGCCAGGTCGAACATCTCCTGGACCTCGTTGATGTGGTCCGGAGCGACCAGCCGCACGAGCGCCTCGACGCGTCGGTCGAGGTTGCGGTGCATCATGTCGGCGCTGCCGATGAACACCGCGGGGTCGCCGTCGTTGTGGAACGCGAACGCACGGGAGTGCTCGAGGTAGCGCCCGACGATGCTCCGCACGCGGATCGTGTCGCTGACGCCTTCCATGCCCGGCTTGAGCGAGCAGATGCCGCGCACCCACACGTCGATCGGCACCCCGGCCTGGCTCGCCAGGTACAGCGCGTCGATGATCTGCTCGTCGACCATCGAGTTGACCTTGATCCGGATGCCCGAGGGCTTGCCGGCACGGGCGTTGGCGGCCTCGGTCTGGATGCGCTTGAGCAGGCCCTTCCGCAGGTGCAGCGGTGCCACGAGCAGGCGCTTGAACTTCTTCTCGATGGCGTAGCCGGACAGCTCGTTGAACAGGCGGGTGAGGTCCTTGCCAACCGTGTCGTCCGAGGTGAAGAGGCCCATGTCCTCGTAGATGCGCGAGGTCTTGGGGTTGTAGTTGCCCGTGCCGATGTGGCTGTAGTGCTTGAGCGTCCCGCCCTCTTGCCGGATGACGAGCACGAGCTTCGAGTGCGTCTTCAGCCCGACCAGGCCGTAGACGACGTGCACGCCGGCCTTCTCGAGCTTCCGGGCCCAGGTGATGTTGTTCTGCTCGTCGAAGCGGGCCTTGATCTCGACCAGGGCGAGGACCTGCTTGCCGGCGGCCGCGGCGTCGATGAGCGCTTCGACGATGGGGCTGTCGCCGGAGGTTCGGTACAGGGTCTGCTTGATCGCCAGCACGTTCGGGTCGGCCGCGGCCTGCTCGAGGAACGCCTGCACGCTCGTGGCGAAGGACTCGTAGGGGTGGTGGACCAGGACGTCGTTCGCCTTGATCGCGCGGAACAGGTCGGGCTTGGTGTTCGGCTCACCCGGCTGGAACTGCACCGGGGTGGTCGGCACGTGCTTCGGGTAGTGCAGGTCCGGACGGTTGATCTTGGAGATCTCGAACAGTCCGCCGAGGTCGAGCGGCGACGGCAGCCGGAAGACCTCTTCCTCGGTGATGTCGAGTTCACGCACGAGCAGGTCGAGGGTCACCGGGTCCATGTCCTCGGTGATCTCGAGGCGGATCGGCGGACCGAACCGGCGGCGCAGGAGCTCGCGCTCGAGGGCCTGGATGAGGTTCTCGGCCTCGTCCTCCTCGATCTCGACGTCCTCGTTGCGGGTGACCCGGAACACGTGGTGCTCGAGGACCTCCATCCCCGGGAACAGGTCGTCGAGGTGGTTCGCGATGAGGTCTTCGAGCGGGATGAAGCGCATCCGGCCGGAGTTGTCGTCGGGGAGCTTGATGAAACGGGAGAAGTTCTGCGGCACCTTGAGACGCGCGAACTCCTGGCGCTGCGACTTCGGGTTGCGGACCCGCACCGCCAGGTTGAGCGAGAGCCCGGAGATGTAGGGGAACGGGTGCGCCGGGTCGACGGCCAGGGGCATGAGCACCGGGAAGATCTGCTCGTTGAAGTACTCCCGCATCCGCTGCCGGTCGGCTTCGTCGAGGTCGGACCAGTGCTCGATGTGGATGCCCGCGGCGTCGAGGTCGGGCTTGAGCGACCCGATGAAGGCCTGGGCGTGCCGGTCCTGCAGCTCGTGGGCCTTCTTCGCGATGTCCCGCAGGACGTCGCTGGGGGCACGGCCGACGTTGGTCGGGACGGCGATGCCGGTGTCGATGCGGCGCTTCAGGCCGGCGACGCGGACCATGAAGAACTCGTCGAGGTTGGACGCGAAGATCGCCAGGAAGTTCGCCCGCTCCAGCAGGGGCTGCGTGCGGTCTTCACCCAGCTCGAGCACGCGCTGGTTGAACCGCAGCCAGCTCAGCTCGCGGTCGAAGTAGCGGTCCGTCGGCAGTGACTCGTGCTCGATCTCGATGACTTCGTCGAAGTCGTCGAGGTCGGGTGCGACGGATTCGCCGTCGAGCTGCGGTTCGGTGTCCATCCCCACATCCTGCCACCCGGCCCCTGCCACCGGAGGGGCCTCGGTGGACGCTGTGGAAACCGGCGGTGAACCGTTCGGATGTGGAGGAAGGATCACGATATACCGACGGTGACATCTGCCTGGGTTTGTGGGTATGGTGGGCCGTGTCAGAGCCTCCGGGGGGATTCCACTGCGCGGGGGTGCAGCTACGAATGAAAGAGGTTCATCATGTCGCGTGTCCTTTCGACCGAGCAGGCCAAGACCGCCATCCGTCAGGTCCAGTCGATCATCAACGGTGGTTTCACCGACCAGATCTCGCAGCTCGACGCCCAGGGCCGGATCCTGTCCGACTCGAATGTCTGGGACGGCCCGCTCGCGGCGACGTTCCGCGGGTCCACCTGGCCGGAGACCAAGGCTGCTCTGGACAAGGCGAAGACCGAGCTCGAGCAGCTCCGCACGCAGCTCGACAAGATCTCGCAGGACATCTTCACCGCAGGTGGCGGCGCGTAAGCACCGGCCTGTTCCCGCCCGGACCGTCGCATTCGCGGCGGTCCGGGCGTTCGCGGTCGGTGGGGCCGCTTCACCAGCACGATCAGCACGACCAGCACCGACCCTGGGGGGACGACCATGGCGAAGATCCACGCCAACACGGATCCGATCGAGTTCGACGATGCCACCGCGGATGCGCTGAAGAGCTCGCTGACCACGTCGGCTGACGCGATCAGCGGACAGAAGGCATCGAGGCAGTCGTACGTGACGACCGCCTCCCAGGAGTTCCGCGGGCACTTCTCGCAGCTCTTCACGCAGAACGCGGGGACGGCATCGAGCGATGCCACCAACATCGTCGACGCCCTCGAGACCATCGCCGGGTGGATCGACACCATGAAGGCCGCCGCCGCGGACGAGCGCGCGCGCCGCAAGACCGCCCGCGAGTGGCAGGAGCGCGAGGACGGCCGCAACGGCTTCCAGGACTTCCTCAACGACACGGTCCACTACGACCCGATGCCGACCGTCGAGAACGAACCGGCGCCGAAGTTCGACCCGCCGGCCGTGACGACGAAGCCGCGTGAGACCCCGAACCCCGGGGCCGGCGGTGGTGGTGGCGGCGGCACGTCGTCCGCCCGGCCCGCTGACCTCCGCTCGTTCGCGACCGGTTCCTCGACGCTGAACCGCGCCCTCGACGGCAAGCCCGGGGCGCTCCGCGGCAAGCTCGCCGACTTCGCCACGAAGTGCTCGTGGGCGCACATCGACGCCGGCAGCGTCGTGACGGCGTTCGAGCAGTGGATCGCGGCGAACGACCAGGACGTCACGTGGGCCAACACCGTCGCCGACGCCTTCGCGGCCGCCGGCGGCGAGGGCGAGGTCTCGACCGTCGCGGACTCCGGGCTCGCAGCCGCGCTCGCCGCGGCCGGCGTCTCGCAGACCCGCACCGATCTGCAGTTCGAGCCGCCGACGGCCTACGGCGCCCAGCCCACCACCGGCTTCTCGATGGACCCGGTGAACACCACGACGGGCAACTTCCTCGAGCCGGAGCTCGACCTGGCGTTCACCGGTGCGTCTGCGGCGCTGCAGGTGACCCGCATGTACAACTCCCTCGACCAGCACGTCGGGCTCTTCGGTCCGGGGTGGGCGTCGATCCTCGAGACCCGCCTGCTCCTCGACGACGAAGGCGCGTCGTTCGTCGGCGCCGACGGTCGTCAGGTCCGGTTCCCGCGCGACGGCGAGGGGTGGGCGCGCGGTGTCGGCGAGAACCGCTGGCTCGCGGCCGAGGGTGACCGGCTCGTCGTCCGCGACAACCAGGGTGAGCGCATCGACTTCTCGCCGTCCGGGCTGTGGCTCGGACAGCGCGGCGGTGCCGGCACCGCGGTCCGCATCGAGCGGGACGCCGACGACGTCGTCGTGCGCCTGCTGCACGAGCGCGGGCGCTCGATCGACATCGACCACGTCGACGGCCGAGTGGCGGTGCTCCGCGCCTCCGACGGTCGCCGGGTCGAGTACGGGTACGACGAGCGCGGCCGACTCGTCTCGGTGACCGACGCCGTCGGCACCCGGACCTACGGCTGGAACGACGACGACCTCATCACGACGGTCACGAGCGCGGCCGGTGTCGTCGAGGTCGACAACACTTACGACGACCAGCGCCGCGTGGTCGAACAGATCAGCCCGCACGGCCGCACGGTGCGCTTCGCGTACCTGCCCGGCCGGGTCACGGTGGTGTCCGACCACGACGGCTCGCGGTCGAACTCCTACATCGCCGATGCCAAGGGGCGTCTCGTCGGGATCATCGACTCCGACGACCGACGCCAGTCGATGAGCTACGACCGGCACGGCAACCTGGTGTCGGCGACCGAGCGCGACGGGTCGGTGACCGTCCACGCGTACGACGACCGAGGCCGGAAGACCCGGACCGTCACGCCGTCCGGCGGCGACCTGACCTACGGGTACGACGACCAGGACCGCGTGACGACGGTCGTCACCGAGGCCGGCGCCGTCGTGAGCTACGAGTACGTGGGCGACGACCGCGACCCGTCGGTCATCGTCGACCCGGTCGGCGGTCGGACGGAGCTGACCTGGCAGGACGGCTCCCTCACCCACGTCGTCGACCCGACCGGCGTGGTCCTGACGCTTTCCTACGACGCGTTCGGTGAGCTCGTCTCGACCACCAACGCCGTCGGCGACACCGCTCGGATCGAGCGCGACGCCGCCGGTCACCCGGCCGCCGCGATCAGCCCCTCCGGCGCACGGAGCGAGTACCGCTACGACGCCGCCGGGCTCCTCGTCGAACGACGTGACGCCGACGGAGCGGTCTGGCGTTTCGAGTACGCCGCCGGAGCGCGGATCGCTGCGATCACGGACCCGCTCGGAGCACGGACGACGCTCGAGTACGCCCCGAACGGCGAACTCGCGACCACGACCGACCCACTGGGTCGCCGCGTCTCACGGACCTTCGACGACCAGGGGAACCTGGCGGCGCTCGCGTTGCCGGGCGGCGCGGTCTGGACGTTCGCGCACGACGCCTTGTCGCGCCTCCAGGCCGTCACCGACCCCGCCGGCGCGACCTGGCGTCGCGAGTACGACGTCGTCGGCGAGCTGACGGCGACCGTCGACCCGACGGGCGTCCGCCAGGAGTTCTCGGACGACGTCGCGACCGGCGTCGTGACGCTGCGCGACGCCTTCGACACAGCGACCGTCCGGTTCGACGAGTACGGCCGACCCGTCGAGTCCACGTCTGACGAGACCGGTTCCGAACTCATCACCTACGACGCCGCCGGTCGCCCCGTCGAACTCGTCGACGGCGAAGGCGGGCTGACCCGACTCGAGCGCGACCTCGCCGGTCGCGTCGTCGCGTTGGTCGCCCCCTCGGGCGCGCGCTCGACGTACGAGTACGACGCCTGCGGGCGTCCCGCCGCAGCCACCGACGCCGCGGGGGCGCGGACGACGCTCACCTACGACGCGGACTCCCGTGTCGTGGCCCGGACCCTGCCCACCGGCGAGGTCGAGGAGATCACGTACGACGCCGTCGGGCGCGTGGTCACGCAGACGACTCCGGGTTCCGGCACCGCGCGGTTCCGCTACGACCTGGCCGGGAGGCTCGTCTCCAGCCACGACGCACGCTTCGGCCGTCGTCGGTTCCGCTACGACCCCGCCGGGCAGCTGATCCAGGTCGTCAACGGTCTCGACGGGGTCACCTCGTTCGAGTACGACGAGCGCGGGCGCCTGGTGACGATCACCGACCCTGCCGGCGGCACCACCCGACGCGAGTACGACGCCGCCGACCACGTGGTCGCCGTCACCGATCCGCTCGGACGGACGACCACGGCGGCCTACGACCCGGCCGGGCGCCAGATCCGGCAGACGGATCCCGACGGCCGCACCACCGAGTGGACGTACGACGCAGCCGGCCGCCAGCGGGCCGTGCTCGTCGACGGTGCGGTGCAGGCTGAGATCACCCGCGACACCGTCCACCGAACTGTCGTCGTGTCGGACCACACCCGTGGTGCAGGCCGGACGATCGAGCACGAGCTCCAGCACGACCGCCGTGGCCTGCTCGTCCGCCGAGCCCGCGGCGACCAGTCCGTCGCGTGGGAGTACGACGCCGACGGCAACCGCACTGCTCGGGTCGACCCGAACGGCACCCGCACCACCTACCGGCGCGATGCCGTCGGCCGTGTGGTCGGGGTGGACCGTGACGGCACCGCTGCCGGCGCGTTCACCTACGACGCCTCGGGTCGTATCGTCCAGGCGGCCACGGGCGACCTGGTGCAGTCGTGGTCGTACGAGGGAGGCGCCCTCGTCGCGCACACCTCGACCACGCTCGACGGTGCCACCAGCACGCGGATCGAGCGCGATGCCGACGCGCGGATCACCGCGGTCGACGGACCGTCCGGAGCGGTGTCGTACGAGTACGACGCCGCCGGGCAGCTCGTGCGCGCCGGGGACTCGACGTGGGCCTACGACGACGGTGGGCGACTCGTCGCCGAGACCGTCGGTGGTGTCGAGACGCGCCACGACTACGACGCTGCCGGACAGCTGGTCGCGACGATCACCGAGGCCGGCCGGACCGAGTACGTCCACGACGGTCTCGGCCGACGCATCCGGCGGACCGCAGCCGATGGTTCGACCACCGAGTACGCGTGGTCCGACCTGGGGTACCTCGCTGCCGTCGTCGACCGCGACGCTTCGTACGCCGAGACCGGTCGGCTCGACGTCTGGGTCGACGCGCTCGGTGAGCTCGCCGAGGTGGGTGGGGTCGCCACGTGGTGGGACTCCGCCGCGGTCGTGCCGTCGCTCATCAGCATCGCCGACACGTCGCTGCTCGACCTGCCGGGGGGTGTCGCCGCGATCGGCGATGCCGTGACGCAGCCCGCCTGGCGCAGTGCTCGCGCGACCGATGCTGCGGACCCGTGGGCTGCGCTCGCTGCCGTCACCGACGTCGGGCTGCCCGCGGGGGTGTCCCTGACCGGCTCGGGTGGGGTGTCCGTCGCAGGGCTGGAGTGGCTGGGTGCCCGTGTGTACGACCCTGCGGCGCGGGGCTTCCTGTCGGTCGATCCGCTGTCTCCGATCCTGGGTGCCGCGTGGTCGGGGAACCCGTACTCCTACGCGGGCAACGACCCGTTGCAAGCCGTCGACCCGCTCGGGTTGCGGCCGGCGACCGATGCCGACATGCAGGCGTACCGGGATGCGAACCAGGGAATCTTCGATGGAGGTTGGTGGGAAGACAACTGGGAGTACGTTGCTGCAGGTGCTGTGATCGCGTTGGGTGTCGGTCTGATGTTCACCGGGGTCGGTGGGCCAGCTGGCGTCGCGTTGATGATGGCGTCGGGCGCCATGGTCAGTGGCGGCGTCGAGGTGATCTCGCAGAAGCAAGAGACCGGTCGGGTGGACTGGGGCAAGGTCGCCATCCAGGGCGGTATCGGCGCGGCGTCCGGTCTGGCAGGTGGGGTTGCTGCGGCCGGCCTGTCAAAGGCTGCGTCAGCCGCGAGTCGTGCCGTAACGCCCTGGATCAACAACGTTGGTTCGCGGGTCCTCTCGGACGCGGGCCAAGCAGCGATATCTTCAGGCGCGTCCGGCATGACTTCCAACACGTTGCAGTACGGCACGCAGACCAACTGGCAGGGAGACGCTTCGGGCTACGTGGCGTCCGCGGCTACGGGCTTCGGAACAGGCCTCGGTGGAAGCTGGGCATCATCCAAGGCCAGTAACCTCGCCTTGTCAAACATCCACATCGACCCTCGGTTCCCGACGCCGAACGGAAGCCACGTGAGGATTCCGCGGCATGCGGAGGCACCCAACGTCCTGCTGGTGAAGAAGGGAGTGACGGCTGGAGTCGATCACTTCGTGGGCGGCTTGCAGGGCGGCGTGAACGAATGGATGCGGCCCGGAGGCGACGGGCCTGTGCAAGGATTTACCAACGGGCTGTTGTCTGGCGCAGAAGGCCAGACGTACTCGACGCCGAGGCGCGTAGCTGGGTAAACGGAAAAGGGGCGGCAATTGGAACAAGAAGCTCGGAGCGCTGGTGCCCTGCGGAGGAAACAAAAAAGAGGAAATATTCTCGTTTTTTCCGTTCTCGGTCTTGCGGTTGTCGTCACGATCGGCATAGTCGGTGGCGGGCAACTTTTCAAAGCGTATGACAGATCGCACCAGATTGAGGAGACTTGCGAAGTTCGGAAGGCTGAGGCCTCATCGGGTGGCTCGACCTCCTCGAGGGGTGTCGGAACCCTGTTCGATCAGGTTGAAGTCGATACGAAGGATTGTGGGCCCCTGGTCCTGCGACGCGGGGTGACTGAGCAGAACAAGCAGGAGATCGCGGACGAGTTGAGTTCCGCCGGACGCGTGCAATTCCGCATTGGGGCTGGGTCATTCAAGTGGCGGGAAGTGCTCCACACCTTCCGTACACCGGTGATTGTGCAGTCCTACGTAGCTCACGAATAAGCTTGAACCGTTTCGGGGGCTTTGACGGCGATGCCGATGCGCGGATCACCGCGCTTGACGGATCCTCGGGTGGTGTCGCCCGAGTCCGACGCTGTCCGGCTTCGGTCTGGGTGCGGGCTTCAGCCTGGGGTCCGGGGGGCTCGGAGCTAAGATCGTTAAGAACTTGGACCTCAGCTCTCCAGGAGCTGCCGCTTTGATCGGTGGTGTGGTGAACCACAGTGCAGGCGGCGTTGGTGCCATGGCAAATGAGTTGGTCCGGTCGGGCGGGGATCAGAGTCGAGCGAACCTTGTCCAGACTGTTTGGAACAGGGTTCCTTGCAGGGGCGCGGGATCCTACCGTCAGTTCACATCGTGCCCCATGAGTGTCGGGCGACGAGAGAAGGAGAGCGTAACGGTGCCGAATACGGAGACCCGGCTCGGGACGGACGTCGGGCGGCGTGTATTTCGGAACCGCACCATCGCCTTACTCTTACTCTTACTCTTACTCTTACTCTTACTCTTACTCTTACTCTTACTCTTGCTCTTCCTCGTCGTTGTCCTACCGATCTTGGCATTCTCTGTAGCGCCGATCGCTTTGGGTGTGTACGACGATTCTCATCCAATGCCAGTAACTTGCGCTGTTGAATCAGCAAAAGCCGGGAGTGCTTCGAGTTGTTCATTGAAGGGCGTCGGGAGTTCTGGTAGTCAAGTTGTCATCGAGACAAAAGGCTGTGGGCGGTTGCTGATCGACTCAGGTCTTAACAAGCACAATGTCGATCGGGTGGCCGACGAGTTCAAGGTGGGGCAACGCTACCGATTCATAGTTGGAGAGGGGACCTACCGGTTGCGCTCGGTTCTTCAGCTGGTCAAGGTCGCACCTGATGTGCGCGACTTCAAGGCAACCCAGGAGTAGCGTGCGACGCAACCTCGGCGTTCACGCAAGGTCTCTACCGGTCGGACCCCCGCACGCGGGTGACGTCGAGCAGCATCGCGGCATTCTCATCGCTGCGGCGACGATCGGCGGATCCGAAATCGCCTTGCCCCTCGTGCTCGCTGGTGATCATGCTCTCGCGGCGACGCCGTACTCGGTCCTCGGTGGCTTGGCGGGGTTCGTCCGGCGAGCCTGAGCCACCGGTTCCGGCTCGTGTGCGCTTTATGCTCGCAGTGCTGTTCATCGGTTTGTTCGTCTTTTCATGAATTGGAGGCAGTTAGGCGCTAGCTAGACCTTCATTTGTTCTGCGCAGCTTCGCTTCAGCTTGCCATGCCTCGCACCTGCGATACAGGGCTTGGAAGGCGCGGGCGAAGCGTGTCGCGTAATCGACCCATTACGCTCCGATGGCCCGTTAGGGCTCGAGTTGGCAACCGTCTGTTCACTGATTGTCGAACCCGTGCTGGATGTCCTAGTGGGCTACTTCATGTCCGCCCTTCGAGGTAGGGAAGGAACAAGACCTGGTGAGCGCTGCTCCTGATCACACGCTTCGTCGCCCTCACAAGAGCCCTGCCCGTGTCTTTCTTGAGCGGTCGCAGGCCGTCGGACTGTTGTTCTTGATCATCGGGCTCCCGGTGACCACGTTCGGTTTCGGCCCGTCGATTCTCGCGTCGTACGACGATGGGCACCGCATGAAGGTCGTGTGTCGGGTCGATTCGGCAGAGGCGAGCATTTCGTCTTCCCGATCCGCGAAGGGAGCCGGCGGTACACAACCCCAGGTCACCTTCCACACGAATTGCGGGAATCTCCTCTACCTGAAAGGCGTGGATCGGTCCAGCATGCAGCGAATAGCGTCCGCGGTGGAACCAGGCGAGCGCTACCGATTCACTGTCGGTGCTGGCTCGTTCAGGCTGCGTGCCGGCCTCAAGATCCTGAAGGTAGCGCCGGAGATCTACAGCTACACCGGCGTGCTCGCCTCGGAGACGCCCCGGCGTGGATCGCGTGACAGCCCAAACGACGAGTGAGGCGGAGCGGTGATGTTGAGACGAAGGAGCGCACGGGACGAGGTCGTCGCACTGTGCAACGAGGTAGCCGGATTCCTCGGTCGGATGGAGGCTCGTGAAGCGGAGGGCTTTTACCTCCGCCACGCCGAGGCGCTCCGCGTCGAGAAAGCGTGGCTTGCTCGGCGGCGGATCTACCGAAGGATTTACTCCGCGTCGAACTCGGGGGCAGGGGGCATGGGCGACATGTTCGTGGTCACGCCTGACGGCGCGGGCGATGTCCCTGCGACCAAAGCGTTCCAGCGGTCACTCTCCGCGCTGCTGCGGGCGACGCGCACATTCCCGTGATGGACTCGCTGTTCCAGCGCTGAAGGGGCACGGCAGAACATGACCTTGTCGGAATTGCTCAAGCAACTCGACGATCGCGCAGTCGAGGATGCCGCGTCGGCTGTGCAGATAGCCGCCGTACGATCCGCTCTCGTCGCCGCGTTCGAGCAGCGGCCCGACCATCCGGCGTACCGCAGGGGGATACAGGGCACAGCCCGCCTTGTTGCCGACAGCTGGCCCTACGAGAGCGAGCTGGGGGCGCTGGTGTTGGCCTTTTCCGAAGCGGTGCGACGTGAAGTTTGACCGCACCGGGCGACGGACATCGGGGTGGCAGTTGAGAGACTCCGGGGCTGAACGACTCGCACGGCGAAGACGCGTACGGCGAGACAGGATCATGGCTTCGATCGTCTTCGCCTTCGTCGTGCTCGTTCCCTTGCTGGGCTTCTTCGTCGGGCCGATCACGTTGAAGGTCTACGACGTAGGACACCGGGTGCACGTCGTCTGCACCGTCAGCTCCGCGCACAGCAGTGCGGACTCGTCTCGCTCCCTGAAAGGCGTGGGCTCGTCGACGTCGCAGGTCGTGTTCGAGACGTCCGACTGCGGAACGCTCGTGCAGACCTGGGGCGTGAACCGCGACAACGAGGACGAACTGGCGCGGGGCGTCATCGAGGGGGAGCGCTACCGGTTCGACGTCGGCGAGGGTTCCTTCACGATGCGGGAGTTCCTGAACACGATCCGCCAGGCCGTGTACGTGAAGAGCTTCGAGCCCGTGCGAACACAGTAGGTCCGTCGGCCCAGTGCAGCAGCAGCGCGCCGCTCAGCGCCCGAAGGCCCCGACGAACTCACCCCACTGCGCCGGCGCCCGCTGCTCGAGCCATGCGCAGAGCTCGGGGTAGGCAGCGTCGATCGACAGGACGCTGATCACGCCGCGTTGGCCGTTCACCTTGATGTCGAGCCCGCCGAACCGGTTGGTGGTGGGCCGGATGCGCTTGATCGCCGCCGGGTCGACGGTCCGCGCGGCACGGAACATCGGCGTCACGACCAGCTGCGAGTCGTACGCCTCGACGCGACGGCGCTTTTGCCCGACGCCGAGGTAGACGAACAGGATCCCGAACAGCACCATGCCGATGCCGGCGATGAGCATGCCGATCGCGTCGGGGTCGTCGAGCAGGCTGAGCGTGACCAGGAAGAAGAACCCGCCGACGACGATGACGACGATCCCGATGATCCGGAGCAGCAGGTAGCTGAACCGGCGCGCACGGACGGTGAAGAGCACGCCGTACGCCTCGTCGCCCACGACGGTGGACGGTGGCCGCTTCCGGTCGTTCTGACGGACGAGCGCGCTGACGGCGGCCGGGATGGCGATCATGGCGATCAGCGCGATGAGCACCGGCGACAGGTTGATGTTCACCGGTCCGCCCCCGGTCGTGCGTTCGTGCGCCGTCGTTCGAAGGGCGTGACGCCCTGGTCCCCCTGGATCATGCGTGCAGAGTATCAGCGCCCGGTGGACTGGTCCGAGCGCCCTCGCGGATGCTCTATGTTGGATTTCAGTAGCGAGCTGTGGCCCGAACGGGGGTGGCTCCCGGGGGAGACCAGCCCGGATCCGGCGCCGTTCAGCAACTAGCATCGATGTGCTCGACGATTCTCTTGGGGGGAAGACCGTGATGAACCAGCGTGCCGGGAACACCGGAGCACGACGGACCGGACGACGGATCGCGGGGACGGTCGCCGTCACGGGGATCGCTGCGCTGGTGCTCGCCGGCTGCACCTCCGACGACAAGCCTGTTGCCGACCCCTCGCGGGTCCTGCAGGCCGTCGACACGCGCCTCGCCGCGGACGGCTCGATCACCTCGATCTCGGACACTGCGATCTCCGTCGCAGGCAAGGACTCCTCGTCCGCGACGACGGAGCACGACCCCGCGAAGGCGGCGAGTGACCTGCCACTGCGCATCACGACGCAGTACTCGACCACGAAGAAGACCGGCACGGACCTGGCCGACCTCGACGGGTACTCGGGTCGGGTGTCGATCGACCTGACGATCGAGAACCTGACGGTCACGTCGAAGAACCTGACCTACGACGTCGCCGGCACGTCGCGTTCGACCCCGGCACTCGTGGGCGCGCCCTTCAGCATCGCGGCGTCGACCGTGCTGACGGGGACCGCCGCCGACCGCGTCGTCACGGACTCGGCCGACTCCGGCTCGTCGACCGACGGTGTCGTGAGCACCAACGAGGACGGCGACGCGGTCGTCCAGTGGGGCCGGTTGCTCGCTCCGCCGACCTCCGGCGCGAGCAGCACGCTGCACCTCGTCGCCGACGTCGAGGACTTCACCGCTCCGACCATCGACGTCGCCGCGCAGCCCGGGCTGTCCACGGACCTGTCCTCCACGGGCGTCGTCAACGCGGCCTTCGGGTCCGACAGTGACTCCGAACTCGCGCTCCAGCGCCGCACGATCGACCTGATCTCGCAGGTGAACGAGGTGCTGGCGCGTGCCGGTGGCACCATCACCGAGGTCCGGTCGAACCTCGAGACGACGTCGGAGACCCTCGGCGTCAGCACGGCCGAGCGCCTCAAGGAGAGCAGCTCCTCTCTGGCCAGCACGATGCAGTCCCTGTCCGGACAGCTCGGCTCGCTCAACAGCGACCTCGGTGCGACGGTCAAGGCCACACAGTCGACGGTGTTGCAGCAGCTCCAGCAGACGACGACGAGCCTCGATGGCCTGCTCGGTGACACGTCCGCGACCGCGCCGGTAACGGTGCTCGACGGCAACGGCTGTGCGGCCACGCCGAAGACCCCGTCCGCCGGGGGCAGTGTCTACGGCAACCTCCTCCGCGTCTCGGCGCAGCTCACCGGCTACGCCGATGCGAGCGAGGCGTGCAAGCAGCAGGTCAGTGCGCAGCTGGCGGGAGCGGTCGGCCCGGCGTCGCCGGACGAGACGACGTGTGCCCCTCAGGAGGCCCGTGGATCGTTGACCTGCGCGCTCTGGGATTCGTCGCGTGCGGTGAGCACCTCGCTGATCGGTCTGGTCAGCACCGGGCAGCAGCTCGCCGACCAGCTCGACCCCAAGCTGGCGGACACGGCGATCGAGCAGTCGGACGCCCTGCGCGCCAAGCTCGGCGAGATCGACACCGCCGTGCAGGCCCTCGGCGCCGACGGCACCGGTGAGGTCGCGCGCACCCTGCAGGCGTTGCAGGACCTCCGCGACCAGACCGCTGACGACCTCGGCCCCGTGCGTGATGCCGTCACGACCGTGAACCGGCAGGCAGTCGCCGCGCGCGGGCTGGTGGGCAACGCCGGCGACGGTCTGTTCAGCACCTCGATGCAGGCGCAGAACCTCGAGGTCGCCGACCAGCTCTGCGCCCTCGCGGCGACGGACCAGCTCGACGCCGAGCAGGCCGATGCGCTTCGGGGGTACCTGACCGCCACGCCGTGCCCCGGTGCCGAGGAGGGCACGACGTTGCGGCCCGGTGGACGCTTCAGCACCCCGATGGACGAACGCCTCACGGACCAGGCGAAGCAGTGGGACGCGGTCGTCGCGGCGACCGATCTCCGCTCCGAGACCGGCATCGGTGCCGCGGTCACGACGCTGTCCGACGACGTCGACGCGCTCGACGACGGCATCGCCGAGGTCCGCCGGGCGGTGCGCGACGACGGTGGTTCGGTCGAGGGAGCGGCACAGGAGCTCCAGGAACTCGTCGAGCAGGCAACGAAGTCGAGCGCTGTGGTCGGCACCCAGCTGACCGCGATCAGCACGCAGCAGACCCAGCTGCAGGACGCGGTCCGCAAGGCCTTCGCCGACGCATCGACCCAGTCCGAGAAGGACGTCCAGAAGATCATCGACCAGCAGGTGCGGCAGGTCAGCGAGACTGCGAAGGGCAGCCGTGACGCGGTCATCTCGGCCTTCGACAAGTCGATCTCCGGGCTCCGGTCCACCTCGGGCGAAGTCACGAAGGACTCGAAGGGCACGATCGACGAGCAGAAGGGCACGCTCGAGCAGGAAGGCTCGGAGCTCTCCTCCGCCGTGGACCGTCAGACGGCCTCGAGTCTCGAGCAGATCGCTGCGAGCACGAGCGCCTCGACGCGCGACGTGCAGGGAGCGTCGACGCTGCTGACCGGCGACCTCAACCGGGTGATGCTCGACCTGGGCGACCGCAAGGTCAACGGATCCGGCATCCTCGGCGCGATGGCCACGAGCGCGGCGAAGTCCGACTCCGCCGACTACCAGCTCGCCCTGGCCTCGCAGAACGCCGCGGGCTACGCGAACGTCCGCGCCGAGGACGTGGCCGGGATCCTGCTCCAGCAGGAGCAGTTCCGAGCCTCCCTCGACGCCGCGACGACGTTGCCCGCCTTCCAGCTCGAGGTGCCGTCCAGCGCGACCTCGACCACGCTGTACACCTTCCGGATCGGGGCGGACCGATGAGCGACCAGACGATCGACGAGTCCGACGGCACCGAGGCGGGGCGTCCGCGGAACCGCCGTCCGCTGGTCATCGCCGCCATCGCGGTGCTCCTGGTCGCCGCGGTGGTCGCCGCCGTCCTGACCTTCCGGGCGATCAGCAGCAGCACGCCGGCCGAAGCCGTCCCGGCCACGGTGCCGGTGGAGATCACCGTCAAGCACGTCCCCGACACCACGAAGATCGGCGTCGTCGTCACCCTGGGCGACGGCGAAGGCTCCGAGTGGAACGAGGCGGCGCAGGGCGCCCTGGTCGCCGAGCGACGACTGGCGCTCGGTGGGACCGACATCACCCTCGTCACGAAGAACGACGGCGGGACCTCCGCGGGCGCGAAGACGGCGGTGGAGTCCCTGGCGAAGAGCGGAGTCGCGGGCATCGTCGTCGCGTCGTCCGGCAAGCACGTGTCCGGAGCGCTGTCGACCGCGGCCGAGAAGCACATCCCGGTGGTGGTGCCCTACGCCTCTGCCGAGAAGGACTCGTGGTCGACCGCCCCGACCGCCAAGTCGATCGGCGTCGCGATGACGACGGCGCTCGGCGACGCGAAGTCGCCGCTCCTGGTGGACCTCGGCGGTGGTGCGCCCGCAGGCCTCCGGGTGGCGCACGTCCTCGACGGCGACGACACCGCTGACACCGCTGGGCTCGCTGCGACCATCGCCTCGCGGACCGGCGCCACCGACGCAGACGACAGCACCGACGAGGCCTCGGACGCCGATCCGAAGGCCGCGCCGGACTCGGACGCTGTCGTCGTCAGCGGGTCCGCGCAACGACAGGGTGCCCTGGTGGCGGCGCTGCAGGCCGCTGACGTCACCGTGCCGGTCGTCCTCACCCCGGACGCGACGAGTCCGGCCTTCGGCGCCGCACTCATCGATGCCGGCGGCAGCCTGAGCGGCTCCTTCCGCACCGTCGGGGTGGCCACCGACGACGCACGGGCGCTCTCCTCGGACGCCGAAGGTCGGGCGATGTCCGCGTTCCTCGGTGGGGTCCGGGTGCTCGCCGACGATGCCGACGCCCAGAACCTGACGGGCGACCGGCCGTTCTCGGCGATGGCCGGGGCAGCGGACGCCCGCAGCCACGATGCCGTCGTCGCCCTGGTCCGCGCGGTCGGCAAGGCCGGCAGCACGGAGCCCTCCGACGTGACCGATGCCCTCGCCGCGCTGGACCTCGACTCCGCGGCGGGCATCGCCGGTCCGGCGCTCGACTTCACGCGGCAGCAGGCGCTCGGTGCGCCCGCGACGGTGTTGGCGGCCTCGGCACAGCCACTCGGGCTCCGACCGGACACCGCGTCGAACGGCGACGACTCCGGATCCGATGCCGCACAGTCCACCGCACTGGTGTGGTTCGAGGACTCCACCGCACGCTGACCCACCCACGCACAACCCCGAGAAGGACACCGCGAGCATGCGCCTGCTGATCGAGCTCGACGACCGACGTGAAGCGGTCGAGGTCGACGGGTGGTCCGGCGCGTCCTCGCTGGGGGAACTCATCGCGGCGGCGATCGGCGTCGAACTCGGCGCCGAGACGACCCTCGCGGTCGACGGTCACCGCACCAGTGCGGCGACCCCGCTGCGTGACCTCGTCCTGCTCGAGGGATCCCGCATCGGCCGCGCGCCGCAGGAGCGTCCGCAGACGATCGACGGGTGGAGCGTCACCCTCGCCGGGGGACTCGACGCGGGTCTCGTCGTACCGGTCCCGCGCAGCCGGAAGCTCGTCGTGGGCCGGGCGCCGCAAGCCGACGTCGTGCTGCCCACCGAGAGCGCTTCGTGGGAGCACTGCACGATCGAGCGCGAGGACGACGGGGTCCGGGTGCGTGACGCCGGTTCGACGAACGGCACCGTGATCGCGGGCGAGCGCATCGATGCCGACGGAGTCCTGCTCACCGGGACCACGAGCGTCATCGTGGGCGGCGCCGTGCTGCTGGTCCGGCCAGCGCTGGACGAGGTCCCCGTGCCGGCCGCGGGCTCGCTGGCCAACCTGACGCCCGCGGCGACCGCGCCGTTCAACCGCCCGCCCCGAGCCGGGCGGAACACCGAGACCGAGACCGTCGACCCGCCGGCCAAGCGCGAGGTGCCGCAGGCCTCGAAGTTCAGCTGGATCACCGTCGCAGCGCCACTGGTCCTCGCCGGCGCGATGGTGCTCCTGCTCGGCGACGCCCGGTTCGCCCTGTTCGCGCTGCTGTCACCGGTCACCGCGATCGGCATGTGGTTCGAGCAGAAGCACCGTCGGGCGAAGAACCTGAAGGAGGAGGACACCCGCTTCGCCGAGGCTGTGGAGTCCTTCCGGGGTGAGATCGCCGAGGCCGCGGCGGTCGAGGCGGCCCGTCGGCAGGAACTCGTCCCCGACCCGGCCACCGTCGTCCGCCGGGCCGAGCTCCCCACCACCCTGCTGTGGCAGCGACGCTCCGAGGACGCTGACTTCCTCAGCCTGCACGCCGGCACCGGTGACGCACCCTGGCGCCCCGGACTCGATCAGCGGGCGGCGTCGTCCAAGCTCGAGGACGAGGCGAAGGTCGCCATCGCCGACAGCCGCCTCACCGCTGCGCCGGTCGTGGCGGACCTGTCCGACGCTGGCGTCGTCGGGATCGTCGGCGACCGCGAGGGCGCGCTCGCGCTGGCGCGCAGTCTGCTCACGCAGGCCACCGTGCACTGCGGGCCCGCCGACCTGACGGTGGGTGTCTTCTGCGACGCCGGCCGCGCGGACGACTGGGGATGGGCCTCCTGGCTGCCGCACGCGCGCGTGGCGGGGAGCAGCACCGGTGCCCGCTGGATGTCGGCCCAGCGCGACCAGAGCGCAGCGGTACTGCGCGGGCTGCGGGAGTCGCTCGACGAACTCCCGACCCCGAACCTGCTCGTCGTGGTCGACTCCGAAGTGCTCACCGAGGGCCGCGACGCACCCGCCCGGAACCTGCTCGGCGAAGGGCGCACCGTGCCCGGACAGTCGCTCCGTCCCGGCGAGCAGCCCCGACGGGTGAGCGGGATCGTCATCGCGACCAACGAGCAGCAGCTCCCCGCGGCCTGCACGACGATCACCACGGTCGGTGCCGACGCCGCCGCGACGGTCTACCGGCCGGAGGACCGGACCCGAGTCGAGGACGTCGTGCTCGCCGGCCTCAGCGCCGAGACCGCCGAACGGAGCGCCCGCGGCGTGGCGCACTTCGACGACCCCGAACTGCTGGTGCCGGGTGCGTCGTTGCCGTCGCTCGTCCGCCTGCCGGAGCTGCTCGCGGGGGACGACACGGTCGCGCGAACCCCGACGGGCACGAGCCCCGCCGATGCGATCCGCGCGGCCTGGGACGCCCGCACCGGATTCTCGACCCCGATCGGGTCGTCGGAGAGCGGCGTCCTCGAGATCGACCTCGTCCGCGACGGACCACACGGCCTGGTCGGTGGCACGACGGGTTCGGGCAAGAGCGAGTTCCTGCGGTCGCTGGTCGCCGGGCTCGCCGCGCGGAACGACCCCACGCGCCTGAACTTCCTGCTCGTCGACTTCAAGGGCGGAGCCGCGTTCGCCGCCTGCGAGCGGCTGCCGCACACCATCGGCACGATCAGCAACCTCGACGAGCAGCTCGCCGACCGGGCGATCCGTGCGCTCGAGGCCGAGCTCGAGCGACGGCAGCGGGTGTTCGCCGCGGCCGGGGCGGACATCGACAACCTCGACGCCTACCTGGCGACGAAGCCGGACGAGCCGATGCCGCGCCTGCTCCTCGTCGTGGACGAGTTCGCGATGCTGGCGAAGGACTTCCCCGACGTCCTGACCTCGCTCGTCGCCGTCGCGGCGGTCGGGCGCACACTCGGCGTCCACATGATCCTGGCCACCCAGCGGCCGGCCGGCGTGGTGAGCGAGGACATCCTGGCGAACACCAACATGCGTGTCGCGCTGCGGGTGCAGAGCCGCGAGGACTCCACGAACGTGATCGGCGTCCCCGCGGCCGCAGGCATCGGTCGCCAGCAGACCGGTCGTGCCTACGTGAAGCTCGGGCAGGACGACATCACCCCGGTGCAGACAGCCCTCGTCACCGGCCGCGCCCGTGACGAACGCGCCGAACAGCCGGTGTCGGTCCGGCCGACGGACGTCTTCGGCGTTCCCGCGCCGATGCCCGCCCCGGCTCCGACGGCGTCCGACGTGACCGACCTCGACCAGCTCATCGAGTCGATCGGGCAGGCGAACGCCGCCGCCGGCTACGCCCCGCCGCGCCCGATCTGGCCCGAGGCACTCGGCGACCGCGTCGAGCTGGGTGCGCTGGCAGCAGCCGACGCCGCTGACACGTCGCGGACGGTGCCCGTCGCCCTGGCGGACGACCCCGACCACCAGCGTCAGGTCACCACCGGATGGGACCTGGACGAGGGCAACCTCATGCTCATGGGCATCCCCGGCAGCGGGACGAGCACCGCGCTCGCCACCCTCGCCCTGCAGCTCGCCGACCGAACGAGCCCGGAGGACCTCGACCTGCTGGTGCTCGACATGGGGCCGGGCGACCTGGCTCCGCTCGCCCGGCTGCCGCACACCACGGCCTACGTCGGCTCCGGAGCCGGCGCGGGGGAGTTGCAGGCGCGGTTCCTCCGTCACCTGCGCGTCGAGCTCGAGCGCCGTCGTGCCACTCCGGGAGGCCGCCGTGCCGTCGTGCTGATCGACGGTCTCGCGGCCCTGCGCGACGAGTACCAGGACTTCGAGGGCCAGCTGCTGCTCGACGCCCTGTACCGCGTCTACGCCGAGGGGCCCGCGCTGGGCATCTCGTTCGCCGTGTCGACGACGCGGGCCAAGGCCGTGCCGTCCGCGATGGACGAAGTGACCACCCAGAAGTGGATGTTCCGCCTGGCGGACCCGTACGACTACGCCTCGATCGGCGTCCGCCCGAAGGACGTCCCGCCGCCGGTGCCGGGTCGCTTCATCGACTCGGTCATGCGGTTGCAGTCGCACGTGGCGACGCCCGACGTCCCGCTCGCGCAGGCGGTCGAGCGCCTCGCGGAACGCTGGTCCGGCACCGCTCCGAAGGCGAGTGCGGTCGGGCGGCTCCCCGACGCTGTCCTGGTCGACGAGCTCGGCGCGCACGCGGTGTTCACCAACGAGCCGTGGCGGCTGCCGGTCGGGATCGCCGAGGACGACCTCGCTCCGGCCACGCTCGAGGTCTACGACGGCGAACACGTGCTCGTCGCGGGGCCGGCCCGCTCGGGCAAGTCGACCGTCCTGCTGGCGTTGGCGGCACTGGCGCGCGCTGCAGAGGGCGTCCGCCCGGCCGTCTGGGCGATCTGTGACCGTCGGTCGCCGCTCGCCTCGGGAGCGTTCGACCGCATCGCCGTCGGACCCGACGAGGTCCCTGCACTGCTGGCCGGCCTGCGGCTCGAGCGCGGTCCGGTCCTGCTGCTCATCGACGACGCCGAACGCTTCGACGACGGCGACCAGGCGATCGCCACCCTGCTCGCGACGGAGCGTCCCGGTCTGTGCGTGGTCGCCGCCGGTCGGTCTGCCGACCTCCGGTCGCTCTACAGCCACTGGACCCGCGCCGTCCGCAAGTCGCGGTGCGGCGTGCTCCTGCAGCCGGACGTCGACTACGACGGCGAGCTCCTGGGGGTCACGCTCCCGCGCCGTGCACCGGTGGCGTTGACCGTGGGTCGCGGCTACGCGTCGTCCGGCGGGGCCGTCCGCCTCGTCCAGACCGCGTCAGCCGGCAGCTGACCCGACCGACTGACGGACTGGAGGCCCGTGGCGACCCCGCCACGGGCCTCCAGTCCGCCTGCTGGTCGCGCGACGGACGTGACGGAAACGCTCAGTCGCGCGTCGTGATCCCGAAGGGCGAGCTCTCGAGGTTCGTGAAGTTCCCCACGGTCGCCCGGACGGTGCACGACGGGGCGACGGACAGTGCGGTGACCACGAGCCCGTCGGACGACACGGCCAACGCGCCCGAGCAGCCGTCGGCGAACCGCACGCCGGACTCCCCGCCGGCCACGTCGACGAGCATCTGCGACGGGCGCCCGCTGCTCGGACTGCGGTACAGCGGGTTGAGCTCGTCGGCACCGTTCGGCCAGACCGGCACCAGGGTCACCGGCAGCGCCGTCTGGCTGACCGTCCGGTCGGGCGTCCGGACCTCGACGCCCTGCAGCCGCTGGACGGGGTAGGCGGTCCCGCGCACGGCGTCGTCGGTCACGGCTGCGGTGGTCGCCTCGCCGACGCCGTCGAGCCAGGTCTGCAACGCTGCACCGTCCTTGACAGGGAGTGGCACCGAGGCCTCGACCGTGACGTCTCCGCCGGCGGGGACCTCGACGCCGGACAGGCTCCACGCGCAGGCGGTGTCCACGCCGGTCAGTGACGGCTGGTTGCGCTTCGCGGTGATCCCCTCGCCGGACCAGGTGACCGCGGGGCAGGAGGCTCCCGACCCGGCACCCGGCAGCACCTCGAGGAACGGTCCGCTGAGGGTGGCCGCCTGCGCGGCGTACGTGACGCGCAGGTCCACGGTGCCCTTCGCCGGGTCGATGGTGGCGCGCCGTGTGGTCGCCAGCCCGGTGGGCAGTGGCCGGTCCTGCTGGTAGGCGTTGGCGGCCTGCGCGGTCGCGGTACCGGTGCCGGGCGTCTTCCGGAGGGCCCCGGGCAGCCACACGACGCCACCGACGACCAGCGCGGCGACGAGCACGACGCCGATGCCGCCGAACAGGAGCGCACGGTCGGTCAGCCACTCGGGCCGGGCGAACCGGCGCTTCGGTTCGGGCTCAGCGGCCGGTGCGGCGGGCAACGGCTGCCGCGCCATCGGCCGGATGACGGTCTGCGACCCGGCGGGGCCGAGCTCCGGGGCCGGCCCGACGACCGCGGCGTCGTCCTCGGTGGCGGTGGTCCGGGATCCCGTCGCGTCGTCGGGACGGACCCCACGGACGACGGTCGCCGGGCGCTCGACCTCGTCGAACGAGTCCGGGTCGCTGGAGGCGACCAGTGCGGGTGCCGACGCGAGGGACCGCGCGAGCCGACGGAGGGTCCCCGCCGCGTCCGCCGCCGACGGCCGGGCGTTCGGGTCCTTCGCGAGCAGGGCGGACACCGCGGCCCACAGGGCGTCGGGCACGTCGAGCGGGGGTGGGTTCGAGGTGACGTGGCGGTAGGCCACGGCGAAGTCCGTGCCCGGGCCTGCGAACGGCGTGCGACCGGACAGCAGCTCGTAGAGCATGACCCCGGCACCGTAGACGTCGGCGGCCGGACCCGAACGTCCGTGGCTGATCGACTCGGGTGCCATGTACTGCGGCGTGCCGAGGAGCCCGGTGGTCGTGCGTTCGCGTTCGGCGACGACCGACGCGATCCCGAAGTCGGTGACCCGGACGGCACCGGTGGCACCGGGGGCCCACGCGGTCTGGAGCAGGACGTTGTCGGGCTTCACGTCACGGTGGGTGATGTCCTGCTCGTGCGCCGCGGTGAGTGCGTCGAGGGTCTCGGCGGTGATCGTCAGGGCGTCCCGCGGGAGGAGCGGACCGTTCGACGCGAGCAGGTCGCGGGCGGACCCACCCGGCACCAGGTCCATGACGATCGCGAGCCGGTCGCCCTCGACGACCAGGTCGCGGACGCGCACGATGGACGGGTGCTGCAGGGCGAGGAGCACCGAGCGTTCGCGGACGAAGCGCTCGACGATCTGCGGGTCGGCGGCGAGCTCGGCACGCAGGAGCTTGGCGGCGAAGGCCTCGCCGGTCGCGGAGTGCTCGACCCGCCAGACCTCTCCGGTGGCGCCGGTCCCGAGCAGTTCGACCAGTCGGTAGGACGCGCCGAGCGGTTCACCCTGGCCGTACTGCCCTTGACGGTCCTGCGCCACGCGTTCCCCGATTCCCCCACTGGCCGACCCCTCGCCGGCCACGCAATGTTACCGGCCGGACGGGGACGGTGCCGCGTACTGCACGTCGATCGCGTGCTGCGTGAACCCCGACCGCCGGTACAGCGCCAGCGCCGGCTCGTTGTCCCCCTCGACGTACAGTGCGGCGGCGGTCAGGCCGCGGCCGCGCAGCCGAGCGGTGCCCGCACGCATGAGCACTCCGCCGAGTCGCTGCCCCTGCAGGTCGGGCCGGACGGCGACGGCGTAGAACTCGCCGATGCCGTCCTCGACCTTGAGCCAGCACGAGCCGGCCAGCTGCCCGGAGGCGTCGCGGAGCAGCAGCAGGTCCTCTCCGGAGAACCAGTCGTCGGCCTCGCGTGCGTGCAGGTCGTCGAGCGTCATCCGACCCTGCTCGGGGTGGTGGGCGAAGGCGGCGGCGTTCAGTGCGAGCCAGTCGGTCTCGTCGTCGGTGCCGGGGCGGAACGCCGACAGCGAGTAGCCGTCGGGCAGCGCCACGTCGGCATCAGCGTCGGCGGCGACGTCCACATCGGAGTCGGCGACGGGCGCCCGGAGCTGCAGCAGCGTGCGGACCGCGCGCCAGCCGAACCGGTCGGCCAGCGCTCGCGCTGCAGGGTGGTCCCCGTGCGCCCACGCGAGCCGGGGAGCGGCCCCGCCGCCCAGCGCGAGCGCCTGCGTCACCAGGGCCGTGCCGATGCCCCGGCCACGGGCCTCCTGGGCGACGACCACCTCAAGCTCACCGTCACGGACCACCGCGACCCCGTGGTCGACGGTCAGGACGGTCGCGCGCCCCGCGCGGACGTCCACCAGGGTCTGATCGGAGAACGGGGGAGCCTCGCCGGGGGCGACGTAGCTGCCGAGGTCGGGCAGCACTACTGCCCCATCAGGCGCTCGGCCTCGTCGTCGTAGACGTTGAAGCGGTACCCGACGTTGCGGACGGTGCCGATGAGCGACTCGAGGTCGCCGAGCTTGGCGCGCAGTCGTCGGACGTGCACGTCGACCGTGCGGGTGCCACCGAAGTAGTCGTAGCCCCAGACCTCGCTGAGCAGCTGCTCGCGGGTGAAGACGCGTGACGGGTGGGTGGCGAAGAAGCGCAGGAGCTCGAACTCCTTGAACGTCAGGTCGAGCGGCCGGCCGCGCACCTTGGCGGAGTAGCTGGCCTCGTCGATGACGACACCGGACGCCTGGATCTTCGAGCTCGTCTGGCCCTTCGCCGCACGACCGGCCGACAGCCGGATGCGGGCGTCGATCTCGGCCGGGCCGGCGCTCTCGAGCACGACGTCGTCGACGTTCCAGTCGCTGTTCACCGCGGTCAGCCCGCCCTCGGTGACGACGAGCACGATCGGAGTGGTCGACCCCGACGAGGCGAGGATCTTGCACAGGGCCTTCGCGCTGACCAGGTCGGTGCGGGCGTCCACGAACATCAGGTCGCTCTGCGGGGCGTTGACCAGCTGTGCGGCCTCGGCCGGCACGTGGCGGATCCGGTGGCTCAGGAGGCCCAGGCTCGGCAGGACGTCTCCGGGCGCGGTCGAGGTGAGTACCAGGAGCTGTGCCACAGGACCTCCGGAGGTGGATGACGTCGTGGACACATCCTAGTGATGCTCGCGAACCACCTATCCGGCCGGACGGATTGCGCGTCATCCCGCACCGCTCGGCGCGAGCACCGCACCGTGCGGTGCGTGCGTTCCGCACGTCCCTGACATGATGGAGCGCGTGACCGAGCCCGTGCACCCCACCGACCAGCGTCGCCTGCGGCTGACGTCCGTCCTGCCGGTCTGGGTGCTGGCGGTCGTCGGAGCCGTGCTCGTGCTGACCGTGGCCGAGCGCGACGCCTTCGCCTGGCTGCTGCTCGTCTTCGTCGCCTGCGTGATGGTCAGCTTCGTGCTGCAGCTCATCACCGCCACGAAGGACGGTCTGGTCGAACGGATCAGCATCGCGTCGTCCGGGGCGTTCGTCGTGGTCCTCGTCACCGCGGTGGTGCTCCTGGCGCGTTGAGCCGAGCCGCGTAGACTCCGAGCATGGATTCGCTGCTTGCGCTCGAGCTCTTCTACGTCGGCCTCCTCGGCCTGGCGTCGCTCGCGATCGCGTTCATCTCGGTGGTCGTCGTCGTGAAGCTGTTCAAGGGCCAGCGTTGATCGAGCTGCCCGAGGGCCTCGCCCCCGAACTCGTCCCGCTGTCGTGGCTGGTCGGCGTGTGGGAGGGCACTGGCGTGGTCGAGTACCCGGTCGGTGACGACGACGAGGTCCGGAACTACGAGTTCGGCCAGCGCGTCAGCTTCAGCCACGACGGCCTGCCGTACCTGAACTACTCGTCGACCACCTGGCTGCTCGACGACGACCACACCCCGCTCGCCGCCGAGATGGGCTACTGGCGGATCGACCGTCCCACCGAGCCCGGCGACCGCGGCCCCGCGATGCTCCTGGGTGACGGGCCCACCCCCTTCAGCACGGTGGAGAGCGTCGAGGCGCTCCGCAACACCACGGACGGCTTCGACGTCGAGGCCGCGATCATCCACCCGACGGGCGTCAACGAGCTCTACGTCGGCCGTGTGCTGAAGGGCCGGATCGACCTGTCGACCGATGCCGTGCTGCGCTCGCCGAACGCGAAGGACTACTCCGCCGCGACCCGCCTGTACGGGCTGGTCGAGGGCAAGCTCTTCTGGGCGTGGGACATCGCCGCGCTCGGTCGCGAACTCACCTCGCACGCCTCGGGGCAGCTCGCGAAGGTCGACTGATGTCGGTGTTCGCCGCGCGTGACGCCTTCGTCGCGGCCGACTCCGTCGCCGCGCACTTCGGCAACCCGATCGGGGAGCAGCGTCTGCTGACCCGGGGGTGGGCCGTCGTCGAGCTCGGACTCGGTGTCGTCACCGTCTCCGGACCGGACCGGTTGTCGTGGCTCAACTCGATCACCTCGCAGCAGCTCACCGGGTTGCCGACCGGTGTCAGCACCGAGACGCTCGTCCTCGACCAGGCCGGACGCGTCGAGCACGCGGCTCGCGTCGTCGACGACGGTGCGACGGTCTGGCTGCTCACCGAGCGCGCTGACGCTGCGCCGCTCGCCGGGTGGCTCGACTCGATGCGCTTCATGCTCCGGGTCGAGGTCGCCGACCGCTCCGACGACTTCGTCACCCTCGGCTGGTTCGGGGCGGACGCCCCGTTCGCGTCCGTCGAACTGCCGGAACCGCCCGTCGCCGAGTGGGTCGACCCGTGGGGCGCCGTCACGCCGGGCGGATGGGGCTACGCCGACCAGGAGGCCCACCCCGGCTCCGACTGGACCCTCCGCATCGCCGTGGTCACCCCCGGCACCGCGGTCGCGATCGCCGCGTCGGACGTGCCCGTCGCGGGGCTGCTCGCGTACGAGGCGCTGCGGATCGCCGCCTGGCGCCCGACCCTGTCCGACGTCGACGAGCGGACGATCCCGCACGAGCTCGACTGGCTGCGTTCCGCCGTGCACCTGTCGAAGGGCTGCTACCGCGGTCAGGAGACCGTCGCCAAGGTCCACAACCTCGGGCACCCCCCGCGTCGGGCCGTGCTGCTGCACCTCGACGGGTCCGACGGCGTGCTGCCGGCGCCCGGTACCCCGGTGCTGCTCGACGACAAGCAGGTCGGTCGGCTCTCGGCCTCGGCGATCCACCACGAGCTCGGTCCGATCGGGCTCGCCGTGGTGAAGCGTTCCCTCGACCCCACCGCGACCCTGCGGCTCGAGGCCGACGACGTCGTGGTGACCGCCGCGCAGGAGACCATCGTCCCGCCCGAGGCCGGTGCCACGGCGAACGTCCCCCGCCTGCCCCGCCTCGGAGCCGTCAAGCGCTCGTAGAGCTCCCCGCTGGCGTCAGGCGGGCTCGACGGCCGACCACGGCACGCTGAGCTCACCGAGCCGCCAGCGCGTCACCCCGTGCTGCACGGGCCAGCCGCGGTCACGCATCCCGCGCACGGTGGCGATCCACCGCTGCCGGGGCCCGTACGTGCTGAGCGGTGCGGCGACCGCCCACGACAGGTCGAGGTCGCGCAGGAACGCGTGCACCCGCTCCCCGGGCACGTTGCGGTGGATCAGGGCCTTGGGCAGCCGCTCGGCGACGATCGAGGGCACGTCGAGCCCGGCGAGCCGGAGCGACACCGTGAAGGTCTGCGGCGCGACGTCGTCGAGGGTCACCCACGATGCGACACGACCGACCTCGTTGCAGGTCCCCTCGACGAGCGCACCGCCGGGCTGCAGCCGGTCCTGCATGATCCGCCACGACCCGACCACCGCGGACTCGTCGTACTGCCGCAGCACGTTGAAGGCCCGGATGACGGCGGGCCGGCGCTGCCCGGGCGTCGGCGTCTCGAAGCCCCCCAGGCGGAACGTCACGCCGTCGCGGGTCCCGGCATTCGCGAGCGCGACCCGCGAGGGCTCGATCTCGATGCCGGTCACCTCGACGTCGGGTCGGACGGCCGCCAGCCGGTCGCGCAGCTCGAGGGTGGTGGTCGGTGAGGCCCCGTAGCCGACGTCGGCGACGAGCGGGTCGTCCGTCCGGCGCAGCACCGGCAGGGTCGCGATCCACCGGTCGACGCGGCGGAGCCGGTTGTACCCGGTCGTCCCGCGCGTCACGTTCCCGATGGGCATGCGTCAAGGGTACGGGGCCGGTACCGCTCGGTAGACTCGGAGGCATGACCTCCACGCTCGTCCTGCTCCGTCACGGCAACAGTGACTGGAACCAGAAGAACCTGTTCACCGGTTGGGTCGACGTCCGGCTCAGCGAGCTGGGCGAGAAGGAGGCGAAGCGAGCCGGCGACCTCATCGCCGAGTCCGGCATCGTCCCCGACGTCCTGTACACCTCGCTCCTGACCCGTGCGATCCAGACGGCGGACATCGCGCTGCTGCAGGCCGACCTGGCCTGGCTGCCGGTGAAGCGCGACTGGCGCCTCAACGAGCGCCACTACGGCGACCTGCAGGGCAAGGACAAGGCCCAGACCCTGGCCGAGTACGGCGAGCAGCAGTTCATGGAGTGGCGCCGCTCGTTCGACGTCCCGCCGCCCCCCATCGCCGACGACGCCGAGTGGTCGCAGTTCGGTGACCGCCGCTACGCCGAGCTCGGCGACCAGCTGCCCCGCACCGAGTCGCTCAAGCTCGTCATCGACCGCCTGCTGCCGTACTGGGAGTCCGACATCACGAAGGACCTCGCCGCCGGCAAGACCGTGCTGGTGACGGCCCACGGCAACTCGCTGCGTGCGCTCGTGAAGCACCTCGACGGCATCTCCGACGACGACATCGCCGGCCTGAACATCCCGACGGGCATCCCGCTGGTGTACGAGCTCGACGACGACTTCACGCCGACGAAGCCCGCGTACTACCTGGACCCCGAGGCCGCCGCAGCCGGCGCCGCCGCCGTGGCCGCCCAGGGCGCCAAGAAGTAGCACCCACGCAGAACGCCCCGTCCGGTATCGGGCGGGGCGTTCTGCGTGTGCGGGGCTTCGCGAGGGCGACAGTGGGCCGCCGACGTTCCGCCGACTCCTGTCGCTCTGCCAGGAGGAACGGATCGCCCCGTCGACGACCTGTCGCTCCGGCAGCGTGGTCGGCTCGACGAGCCGTGGCTGATCAGACGAAGTGCGACGCGATCTCCTGCACCAGGGCGCCGACGTCGTAGGGCTTCGTCGTGTCGACCCGGATCACCGGGACGCCGGGCAGTCCGACGGGCCGGGCGTCGTCGCCGTGCTCGTCCCAGAAGGCCAGCACGCCGGCCAGGTCCCCGTGCACCTCGTGCCGCACCGGCACGGTGCCCGGTTCGTACCGGTCGCGCAGCCGCTCCTCGGCGGTGGCGCGGTCCGTGTCGCACCACACCTCGACGGCGCGAGGCGACCCGGCGGACGCGAGTCCGGCCTCCAGGAGGTCGCGGTCACGGGACGGCAGCCAGACGGCGTCGAGGACGACCCCGTTCTCGACGGCCTGCGCCATGGACCACATCGTGTCCATCGCGATGCCGCCGAGCGGCCGCGAGGCGATCATCGGGCCGACGACGTCGGCGAGGGGCTCCTTGATGCGGTCCTTCGACAGGAACGGGCAACCGAGCACCTCGGCGAGTGCCGTGCCGATGCTGCTCTTGCCGGAACCGGGCATGCCGTTGACGATGATCGCGACCTGGGCCATGCCACGATCCTCGCAGACCGATCGGGCCGGGTCAGACCGATCGGGTCGGGTCAGACCGCCGCGGTCGAGGTGGACGCGCCGGTCCAGTCGCCGGTCGCCAGGTACTCGACCTTCTTGGCGATCGAGACCGCGTGGTCGGCGAAGCGCTCGTGGTAGCGGGAGGCCAGGGTGGCGTCGACGGTGTCGATCGGCCCGCCCTTCCAGGCCTCGCCGAGCACGAAGTCGAAGACGCTGGCGTGCAGCTCGTCGACGGCGTCGTCCTCGTCGCGGATCTCGGCCGACAGCGCGATGTCCTCGGTGGCGAGCAGTCGCGTGAGCTTCTGCGCCATGGCGACGTCGTGCCGGCCCATCTCCTTGAACGTGCTGCGGAGGCCCTTCGGCACGACCTTCTCGGGGAAGCGCTGGCGGGCGAGCTGCGCGATGTGCTCGGCCATGTCGCCCATGCGCTCGAGCGAGGAGCTGACGCGCAGGGCCGTGACGACGACGCGCAGGTCGCGGGCGACCGGGGCCTGGCGGGCGAGGATGTCGATCGCGATCTCGTCGAGGCTGTTCGCAGCGAGGTCGATCTTCTCGTCGTCGGCGATCACCTCTTCGGCGAGGGCGACGTCGGAGTCGCTGAAGGCCTGCGTGGCTCGGGTGATGGCGGACTCGACGAGCCCGGCGATCTCGGTCAGTCGCTCCTGGACGTCCTGGAGTTCCTGCTGGAAGACTTCGCGCATGGGGGAGTACCTCTCTCTGCGTACCGGACGAGTGTCGTCAGCCCAGGTGAACGAACGGTGACGCGGGGCTGAACGCTTCGCGTTCTGGCCTTCCGCAGACGGTGAACGGTACCGGAACCCCGCATGACCATCCCTACACTGGCGGCATGGACAACGCGTGGCTCGTGCCACTGTCGATGCTCCTCGGCGGGGTCTTCGGCGCGGGCGTCGTGGTGCTGATCATCACCGCCGAGCGGACGGCACGTGCTGCCGACGTGGCGGAGCGGACCCTGCCGGACGGCGTCGCAGCGGTCATCGCGACGATGCACAACCCGGCGGTCGTCATCGACCCCTCGAACACCGTCGTCGCGGCATCCCCCCAGGCCCTCACGGCCGGGCTCGTCGTGCGCCGACGCCTGGTGCACCACGAACTGCTCGAGCTCATCGACCGGGTGCGCAAGAGCGGGGAGATGGGGTCGGAGGACCTCGAGCTGCCGCGTGGTCGCCACGGGGAGCTCATCGGCTACCTCAGCTTCCGCGCCGCGCAGCTCGGCAACCGGTACGTCCTGCTCACGGCGGACGACCTGACCGAGAGCCGGCGCATCGACGAGGTCCGCCGCGACTTCGTCGCCAACATCTCGCACGAGCTGAAGACGCCGATCGGCGCCATCGGCCTGCTGTCCGAGACCCTCGTCCTCGCCGCCGACGACCCCGTGCACGTGAAGAAGTTCGCCGCGCAGCTCATCACCGAGTCCGAGCGGCTCGGAGCGCTGACGAAGGACATCATCGAGCTGTCCCGGCTGCAGTCCGTCGACGCGCTCGAGAACAGCGAGGAGACCGGCATCGACAAGATCGTGCAGGCCGCGATCGACGCGAACGAGGTCGTCGCCCGCGCCCGCTCGATCGAGATCATCCGCGCCAAGAAGTCGAAGCTGCGGGTGATGGGCGACCGCGGGCTGCTGCAGGTCGCGGTGTCGAACCTCATCGCCAACGCGGTGAAGTACTCGCCGGACAACACCCGCGTCGGTGTGGGCGTCCGGTCCTCGAAGGGCTTCGTCGAGATCGCCATCACCGACCAGGGCGTCGGCATCCCCGAGGCCGACCTCGACCGCGTCTTCGAACGGTTCTACCGTGTCGATCCCGCACGGTCGCGCGCCACCGGGGGCACCGGCCTCGGGCTCGCGATCGTCAAGCACGTCGTCAGCAACCACGGTGGTGACGTGCGCGTCTGGTCGCAGCCCGGCAAGGGCTCGACCTTCACCATCCGTCTGCCCGAGGCAGATCCCGAACTGACCACAGCACTCGAAGAGCAACTGGAAGAGCAGCCATCGTGACCAAGATCCTCATCGTCGACGACGAGCCGGCCCTCAGCGAGCCCCTGGAGTTCCTGCTGCAGCGTGAGGGGTACGAGACCTCCGTCGCTGCCGACGGCGTGACCGCGCTGTCGAAGTTCGACGCGGAGAACCCCGACCTGGTGCTCCTCGACCTCATGCTGCCGGGCCTGAGCGGCACCGAGGTGTGCCGGCAGATCCGGACCCGGTCGAACGCGCCGATCATCATGCTCACCGCGAAGGACTCGGAGGTGGACATCGTCGTCGGGCTCGAGCTCGGCGCCGACGACTACGTGACGAAGCCGTACTCGACCCGGGAGCTCCTGGCCCGGATCCGTGCCGTGCTCCGTCGCCGGACCGAGGACGACCCGGCGGACAGCGGGATCCTGCAGGTCGGCGGCATCCGGATGGACGTCGAGCGGCACACGGTGTCGGTCGACGGGTCCGAGACCCCGATGCCGCTCAAGGAGTTCGAGCTCCTCGAGCTGCTGCTCCGGAACGCCGGTCGTGTGCTGACCCGCGGGCAGCTCATCGACCGGGTGTGGGGTTCCGACTACTTCGGCGACACCAAGACCCTCGACGTGCACATCAAGCGCATCCGCTCGAAGATCGAGCGGGTCCCGTCCACCCCCGAGATCCTGGTGACGGTCCGCGGTCTCGGGTACCGCATCGAGGCCTGAGACGGACGGACAGGAGGCCCGGTGCGAGTCCCTGGGACTCGCACCGGGCCTCCTGTGCGAACGGCTCGGGCGCGGTGTCAGCCGCGCCCGTCGGCGTCAGTTGGTGCCGTTGTCACCCTCGGACGAATCCGTCTGCGAGTCGGTCGGCTGCGTGCCGGGCACGGCCTCGCCGGTCGACTGTGCGCCGCTCTCGGACGGGGACGTCGAGGTGGGCGTCGGGGTCGGGCTCGGCGCGAGGGTCTGGTACTCCTCCTGCGAGCTCGTCAGCACCGGCACGTTGGCCGAGGTGCCCTCGGCGTCCGGGTAGCTGAAGTAGACCTTGACGAGCGAACCGGGCTTGGCGTCCGCGTTGTCGAACACGATCGGCTCGGCGTCACCGGCGGTGGTGCCCTGCGTGGTGTCGCCCTCTTGCACGCTCGACTCGTCGTCGCTGCCCGCACCCGCGGCCATGGCGAGGTCGACGTGGGTGTTCGCCGGCACGTCGACGGTCTGGGTGTCGCCGCCGATCTCGATCGAGACGGTGTAGTCGTCCTGGTCGTCGTTGTTCACGAGCGTGCCGATGAAGCGGGCGCTCTCACCGTCGTCCGAGATCAGGAGGGCGTTCCGCACGTCGACCTTGCCGGTCGAGACGTCCACGCCGTCGGTGATCTGCTTGATGTCGACGGTGTGGGCCGGCGACATGAACTCGCACCCGGTGGCGCCGAGCGCGATGGTTGCCGCAACGGCGACGGACACGAGTACCCGAGGTCGCAAGAGATTCCTCCGTAAGTCACGATGGAGACCGGGCGGTCCCCGCGCCCATCCTAGCGATCACCGGGAGGGGTGAGCGTTGAGGGTCCCCTTACCGGAACGGCCCTTGTGGTAAACTGGATGTCTGGGAACGGAGCCTGATACATGCAATTCGAGGTCGGCGAGACCGTCGTCTACCCCCATCACGGGGCGGCAACCATCTCTGAAGTCAAGACTCGCGTCATCAAGGGCGAGGAAAAGGTCTACCTGAAACTGCGGGTGACGCAGGGTGACCTGACGATCGAGGTCCCGGCGGACAACGTCGACCTGGTCGGCGTCCGCGACGTGATCGGCAAGGAAGGGCTCGACAAGGTGTTCGAGGTCCTCCGGGCGCCGTTCACGGAAGAGCCCACCAACTGGTCACGCCGCTACAAGGCGAACCTCGAGAAGCTCGCTTCCGGTGACGTCATCAAGGTGTCCGAGGTCGTCCGCGACCTCTGGCGGCGCGATCAGGACCGCGGGCTCTCCGCGGGTGAGAAGCGGATGCTGGCCAAGGCCCGGCAGATCCTGATCTCCGAGCTCGCGCTGGCCGAGAAGACCGACGAGGACAAGGCATCGACCGTCCTCGACGAGGTCCTGGCTTCCTGAGCCTGACGACAGCGCACTGAACACGACAGCACGAACGACGACCGCACGGTTCCCCGAAGGGGTGGACCGGGCGGTCGTCGTCGTTGCGGCGGGCTCCGGCACCCGGCTCGGCATCGGGACCGCGAAGGCGTTCGTGCCCGTGGCCGGTGCGCTGATGCTCGCGCGGGCGCTCGAACCCCTGTTCGCGTTGCCGTCGCCGACGCTCGTCGTCGTGGTCGCACCGGCGTCGCACCTGGACGAGTGCCGGCAGGTGGTCGGTTCCGTCGCGGGAGCGGCGGTCGCGTACACGGCCGTCGTCCCAGGAGGCGCAGATCGCCACGGTTCGGTCGAGGCCGGCCTGGCCGTCCTGCCGGACTCCGTCGCAACGGTGCTCGTGCACGACGCGGCCCGGTGCCTCACGCCCGCGGCACAGTTCTCGCGGGTGTTCGACGCCGTCGCCGCCGGGGACGGTGCGGGCGTCGTGCCGGCGCTCCCCGTCACGGACACGGTGAAGCGGGTCGACGGTGACGTCGTCGTCGAGACCGTCGACCGTGCGGCGCTCGTCGGGGTGCAGACGCCACAGGGCTTCCCGCTCGCGGCACTGCGGCGGGCGTACGCGGTGGCGTCGCAGTCCGAGACGGACGACGCCGGGGTGTTCCAGGCCGTCGGGGGCACCGTCCGGTTCGTACCGGGTGACGCCGACGCCTTCAAGATCACGACGCCGTGGGACCTCGGCCGGGCCGAGTCGATCGTGCGGGCGCGGGCCGGTGCTGGTGCTGGTGCTGGTGCTGGTGCCGGTACCGCTGCGGCTGCCGGTGCGGCGGGTGCCAGCCAGTCGGACGCCGTCGCGGTCCGACTCGGGCTCGGGGTCGACGTGCACGCCTTCGACGACGCCTCACCCTGCCGCGTGGGGCTGCTCGACTTCCCCGGCGAACCCGGCCTCTCCGGCCACAGCGACGGTGACGCGGTGGCGCACGCGGTGTGCGACGCCCTGCTCTCCGCCGGGGGCCTCGGCGACATCGGCGGACGCTTCGGCACCGCTGACCCGCAGTACGCCGGCGCCACGGGCGACGTGTTCGTGCGCGGCGCGGTCGCGCTGCTCGCCGACGCCGGGCTCGTGCCGGTGTCCGTCACCGTGCAGGTCATCGGCAACCGGCCGCGCATCGGTCGTCGCCGCGACGAGATGCAGGACACCCTGTCCGCGGTCGTCGGTGCGCCCGTCGCCGTGTCCGGCACGACGACCGACGGGCTCGGGTTCACCGGCCGTGGCGAGGGGCTCGCGGCGATCGCCACGGCACTCGTGCGTCCCTCCTGAAACCGCGGCCCCGCGCCGATTAGGGTTGAGGCGTGACCGTTCGCCTCTACGACTCCCGCGCCGCAGCCGTCGTCGACCTCGTGCCCCTGGTCGACGGACACGTGAGCGTCTACGTCTGTGGTCCGACGGTGCAGTCGTCGCCGCACATCGGGCACCTGCGGTCCGCGCTCGTCTACGACATCTGGCGTCGGTGGCTCACCCACCGCGGGTACCGGGTGACCCTGGTGCGCAACGTCACCGACATCGACGACAAGGTCCTCGACCTGGCTGCCGGCACGGACGAGGCGTGGTTCGCCCGCGCCTACCGGGTCGAGCTCGAGTTCACGGCCGCGTACAACGCCCTCGGCATCCTGCCCCCGACCTACGAGCCCCGTGCCACCGCGAGCGTGCCGCAGATGCACGAGATCATCCAGCGCCTCGTCGACCGCGGGCACGCCTACGCCGCCGACGACGGCTCGGGTGACGTCTACTTCGACACCGGCAGCTGGGCCGACTACGGGGTGCTCACCCGGCAGCGGCGCGAGGACATGGTCGAGGCCGCCGACGCCGATCCGCGTGGCAAGCGCGACGCCCGTGACTTCGCGCTGTGGAAGGGTGCGAAGCCCGGCGAGCCCTCGACCGCCAACTGGGATTCCCCGTGGGGCGCCGGCCGCCCGGGCTGGCACATCGAGTGCTCGGCGATGTCGCGCCGGTACCTCGGCCCCGCGTTCGACATCCACGGCGGCGGGCTCGACCTGCGCTTCCCGCACCACGAGAACGAGCTCGCGCAGTCCACGGCCGCCGGGGACCCGTTCGCCTCGTACTGGCTCCACAACGGTCTGGTGACGGTCGAGGGGCAGAAGATGTCGAAGTCGCTCGGCAACTCGATCTTCGCGGCGGACTTCCTCGGATCCGCCCGTCCCGCCGTCGTGCGCTACTTCCTCGGTGCCGCCCACTACCGCTCGTCGATCGACCATCACGAGGGGTCCCTGACCGAGGCCGAGGCGGCGTACGACCGCATCGCCGGGTTCCTCGAGCGCGCCGAGACCCGGCTCGAGGGTGTCCACCTCGCCGACGCCCCGGCCGTGCCCGAGGCCTTCGCCGCGGCCATGGACGACGACCTCTCCGTGCCCCAGGCCCTGGCCGTGCTGCACGAGACCGTACGCACCGGCAACGCTGCCCTGGACGCCGACGATGCGGAAACGCTCGGGACCGCGTACCATCAGGTGGCTGCGATGGTGGAGGTGCTCGGCATCGACCCGCGAGCCGCCCACTGGTCGGGCGGCGGCCACGACACCTCGGCAGGCCCGCTCGCCGCCCTCGTCGAACGCCTCGTGCAGGAGCGCGCGGACGCCAGGGCAGCACGGGACTTCACCGCGGCCGACCGCGTGCGCGACGACCTCGCCGCCGCGGGCATCACGATCGAGGACACGCCGTCCGGAACACGCTGGAGCATCGCCTGAACACGGCAGTGCCGAACAGGAGCTACGCATGAAGAACGTCTCGGGAAGCAAGAAGGGTCGGCCCGGCGCCGTCCGCACCGGTCGCAAGGGCAACAAGCAGGTCGGCTCCGGCGGACAGGGCGCCCAGGCGCTCGAGGGCCGCAAGCCGACCCCGAAGGCCGAGGACCGCCCGTACCACCCCGCCGGAAAGCGCAAGGCCGCGAAGGACCGCTTCGAGGCGGCCAAGGGCCGTCACGGTTCCTCGAGCACCCCGCAGGGTCGCACGGGCCGTCCGCCGGCACGCAAGACCGACGACTCCGAGCTGGTGACCGGGCGCAACTCCGTGCTCGAGGCCCTGCGCACGAAGACCCCGTCGTCGACGCTCTACATCGCGTCGCGCATCGAGGTCGACGACCGCGTGAAGGAGATCCTCGCGCTCGCCAACCACCGTGGCGTGCCGATCATCGAGCTCATGCGTCCCGAACTCGACCGCATCACCGGACACGACAGCGTGCACCAGGGCGTCGCCCTCAAGGTGCCGGCGTACCAGTACGCCGTGTCCGAGGACATCGTCGAGCAGGCGTTCTCGCGCGACCAGGTCCCGCTGCTCGTCGCGCTCGACGGCATCACCGACCCCCGCAACCTCGGCGCGATCATCCGCTCGACCGCGGCCTTCGGCGGACACGGCGTCATCGTGCCGCAGCGTCGTTCGGTCGGAGTGACGGCGTCGGCGTGGAAGACCTCGGCCGGTGCCGCGGCACGCACGCCCGTCGCGATGGCCCCGAACCTCACGCAGACCCTGAAGTCGCTCAAGTCGATGGGCCTGTTCGTCCTCGGCCTGGACGGCGACGGTGACGTGGAGCTCGACGGCCTCGAGCTCGCGGACCGCCCGATCGTGATCGTCGTCGGTTCCGAGGGCAAGGGCCTGTCGCGCCTGGTCACCGAGACCTGCGACGCCATCGTGTCGATCCCGATCTCGAGCGCCACCGAGTCCCTGAACGCCGGCATCGCCGCGAGCGTCACCCTGTGGGAGGTCGCGCGGCGCCGTCGCACCGTGTAGCCCAGCACTTCGTGTGCAGGAATGGTCGCCTCCCCGAGCGGGAGGCGACCATTCCTGCTCACGGTGCGAGGCGGGGCTGGGCGTAACGGTCTGGAGGGCCGGCGCCGGTCTCCGGGACGCGGGGCGGGCCTCCAGGCGGTCGCGTTGCCGACCCCCGAACGGTCAGGACACGTCGGCTGGTGCCCGCCGTGTGGTCACGGGTCGTCGCTGCGCGACGCCGCAGGCGACGGTCTGCGACCGGTCGGCGCCCACCCGGCGGGGTGTCGTGACCGCTCGACGTCCAACGTCACCACCAGCGGGGTCGGGCGTGACGGCCTGGAGGCCCGGCGCCGGTCTCCGGGACCCGCGCCGGGCCTCCAGGCGGTCGCGTTGCCGACCCCCGAACGGTCAGGACGCGTTGGCTGGTGCCCGCCGTGTGGTCACGAGTCGTCGCTGCGCGACGCCGCAGGCGACGGTCTGCGACCGGTCGACGCCCGCCCGGCGGGGTGTCGTGACCGAGCGGGGACCGCGTCAGACCGTGGCGCGCCAGTCGTCGACGTCGTCGGACTCGTCGGACTCGTCGGCGTCGTCGTCGTCCAGCACCGGGATCGGCACGGTGATCGACGAGGTCGGCGGGTTGATGAGCAGGCGCTCGTCGCGACGGTGTCGGAGCACGTCGTTGATGTAGGCCGTGGTGGCCTCGGGCAGGGAGACGGAACGTTCCTCTTGCTGGGACATGAACCAGCGGTGCTCGAGCAGCTCGTGGAACACCTCGGCGGGTTCGAGTCGGCCGCGCAGGTCACGGGGGATCGAGCGGACGACGGGCTCGAAGACCCGTGAGACCCACTCGTGCGCCACCATCTCCTCGTCGAGTTCGTCACGGCCGTTGCGGGCGCGGTACGAGTCGAGGTCGTTGAGCAGGCGCCGGGCCTGGTTCTCGCCGGCGTCGAGCCCGGTGAGTCGCAGCAGTCGCCGCTGGTGGTGCCCGGCGTCGACGACCTTCGGCTGGATCCGGACCTGCGAGCCACCCTCGGTCGTGTGGATCGACAGTTCCTCGATGTCGAAGCCGAGCTCGTTCAGGCGCTCGACGCGGTCGTTGATGCGCCAGCGTTCCTTGATGTCGAACTGCTCGGTGCCGGTGAGCTCGGTCCAGAGCGTCCGGTACTGGGCGACGATGCGGTTCGACACGTCGACGGGGTCGGCGTTCTCGTCGAGTCGCCCGCCTGCCTCGAGGTCGAGCAGCTCGCCGGCGATGTTCACGCGGGCGACCTCGAGGTCGTTCTCGCGCTGACCGTTCGACAGCCCGCCGGGGTAGAGCTTGCCGGTCTCGGCGTCGACCAGGTACGCGGCGAAGGCGCCGGCGTCGCGACGGAACAGCGTGTTCGACAGGGACACGTCGCCCCAGTAGAAGCCGATGACGTGCAGGCGGACGAGCAGCAGCGCGAGGGCGTCGACCAGACGAGTGGCGGTCTCGGGGCGCAGCGTCTGCGAGTAGAGCGCGCGGTAGGGCAGGGAGAACCGCAGGTGGCGGGTCACCAGCACGGGGTGCAGTGGTTCACCGTCGGCGTCGACGCGGTTCGTGATGACCGCGACGGGGTCCACGCACGGCACGTCCATCCGCTGCAGGGTCCGGAGCATCTCGTACTCGGACCGGGCGACCTCTTCGCCGGTCTCCTTCACCGCGGCGACGTACCCGCTCAGGTGCACGAACCGCACGAGGTGCCGCGAGATGCCCTTCGGCAGCGCGACGATCGTGTCGTCGGGCCAGTCGGCGAGCGGCAGGTCCCACGGCAGGTCGAGCAGGCCGGGGTCGACGGTGGCGGCGGTGATGGACATCGAGTCGGGCACGGTGGTTCCTCTGGTGTCGGGGACAGCCGAGAGCCCGCGTCCGCCCTTGTGAGGCGGGCGCGGGCTCTCGGGGGAGTGCGCTGGTTACGCGCTGACGACGGCCTTGTCGTCGAGGCGGTCGCCCGACTCGGTGTCGAAGGCGTGGACGTGGCCCTGCTTCGGCGTGATGACGATCGTGTCACCGATCGACGGGTGCGCACGACCGTCGACACGGGCGACGATGTCGGCGCGCTGGCCGTTCACGTCGGCGTGACCGTAGAGGTAGCCGTCGGCGCCGAGCTCCTCGACGACGTCGACCGTGACGGGCAGGCCCTCGCCGGACTGCGACACGATGACGTCCTCGGGGCGGATGCCGACCGTGATCTGTGCGGCACGGGCGTTCGACAGGGTGTCGCGGTCGATCGCGTGGTTGAGCGTGCCGAACTTGATGCCGCCCTCGATGACGTCGGCGGGCAGCAGGTTCATGGCCGGCGAACCGATGAAGCCGGCGACGAACACGTTGTTCGGCTTCTCGTACAGGTCGCGCGGGGTGCCGACCTGCTGCAGGATGCCGTCCTTGAGCACCGCGATGCGGTCACCCATGGTGAGGGCCTCGGTCTGGTCGTGCGTGACGTAGACCGTGGTGACGCCGAGACGACGCTGCAGCGACGCGATCTGCGTGCGGGTCTGGACGCGGAGCTTGGCGTCGAGGTTCGACAGCGGCTCGTCCATGAGGAACACCTGCGGCTGACGGACGATCGCACGGCCCATCGCGACGCGCTGACGCTGACCGCCGGAGAGCGCCTTCGGCTTGCGGCCGAGGTAGTCCTCGAGGTCGAGGAGCTTGGCGGCCTCCTGCACGCGGGTGGCGCGCTCTTCCTTGCCGACGCCGGCGATCTTGAGCGCGAAGCCCATGTTCTCGGCGACGGTCATGTGCGGGTACAGCGCGTAGTTCTGGAACACCATCGCGATGTCGCGGTCCTTCGGCGGGACGTCCGTGACGTCGCGGTCGCCGATGCGGATCTGACCGGAGTTGACCTCCTCGAGGCCGGCCAGCATGCGGAGCGAGGTGGACTTGCCGCAGCCCGAGGGGCCGACGAGGACGAGGAACTCGCCGTCGGCGACGTCCAGGTCGAGGGAGTCGACCGCGGGACGGTTGCCTCCGGGGTAGAGACGGGTTGCCTTGTCATAGGTGACGGACGCCATGAGCGTTCGGTCCTTCCTTCACCGGCAGGTACGTGCCGGACGATCCGAGTGAAGCGGTGTGCCCGTACGGGCCCCGGACAGTCGCCGTCGACTGTCGAGGTTCATACAACACGAGTTCACCCGGGTGCGCCAGTGTTTTCCCCCTTGGTCGGCGGCTTCCCAGAGCGCCCCACTACAATCGCCGGGTCCGTCCGCCGAGCAGGGGAACGCCGAGCGGACACCGATCAGGAGGACGACGCACCGATGAACAACCGCCCCGAGGGTGCCGCCCGCGCCGCGCGGAACGAGCGCCGTGAAGCCGCCCGCCAGCGAGCCCAGCGTGCCCGGACCCAGCAGAAGCGACGCCAGCGTGGTGTCCGGCTCGGCCTGCAGATCGGGCTCGGGGTCGTGCTCCTCGCCGCCGCGACGATCGTCACGCTCGTGCTGGTCGACTCCGTGAAGCCCGCCGGCCCCGGCCCGTCGACCATGTCGCAGGGCGGCATCACCATCGGGCAGGACCTGAAGCCCGTCGAGGCGTCAGCGTCCGGATCGGCCTCCGTGTCGCCGAGCAGCGCCGCGACCGACGGCGCCGGCACCGTCCGGATCACCCTGTACGTCGACTACCTCTGCCCGGGCTGCGGCCAGTTCGAGCAGGCGAACGGCGACTACATCAAGGACCTCGTCGACTCCGGTGCGGCCACGGTGGACATCCACCCGGTCGCGGTCCTGTCGAACCGCTCGCAGGGCACGAAGTACTCCCTCCGCGCCGCGAACGCCGCCGCCTGCGTCGCCGAGCACTCCCCGAACCAGTTCTACGCGGTGAACCAGGCGCTCTTCGCGAAGCAGCCGGACGAGGGCACCCCTGGTCTGACCGACGCGGAGCTCACCGACGTCGTCACGGGCGTGCAGGGGCTGCAGGAACGCAGCGCCGTCCGGAGCTGCATCGCCGACCAGGACTACGCCAAGTGGGTGGACGAGCAGACGACGGCGGTGTCCGACGGCACGATCCCCGGGTCGACGCTCAAGGAGTTCCCCGGCACGCCGCTCGTGCTCGTCAACGGCCAGCGCTACGAACTGACCACCCCGGTCACGAACGACGACTTCCGCACCTTCGTGGTGACGGCCGCCGGGGCGACCGACGCCACCCCGACGCCCACGCCGAGCGCGACCCCGACGCCCACGCCGACCAAGCGCTGACGGCCGGACGAGCGCTGACGCCTGGACGAGCGCTGACGCCTGGACGAGCGCTGACGCGCTGACCACGGACGGGAGGCCCGGTGCCAGCTGGCACCGGGCCTCCCGTGGTTCGACGGTGCGGCTACAGGGCCGAACCCGGGATGCTCAGGGTGTCGCAGCTCGTCGCGCCCTGCTGGTAGCCCCGCAGGAACCAGCGCTGTCGCTGCTCGCTCGACCCGTGCGTGAACGAGTCCGGGTCGACGCGGCCGGTCGCACGCTCCTGGATGCTGTCGTCGCCCACGGCGCTCGCCGCCGACAGGGCGTCGGTGATCTGGGAGCGGGTGATCGGTTCGAAGAAGGTCTCGCCGTTCGCGTCCTCGGTCGTGGCGGCGTCGCCGACCCAGGCCCCGGCGTAGCAGTCCGCCTGCAGCTCGACGCGGACACTGCCCGACGACGCCCCCGTGCCGGAGCGGTCGGTGTTCGCGAACGACCCCTGCAGCTGCTGGATGTGGTGCCCCCACTCGTGGGCGACGACGTACATCTGCGCGAGCGGACCGCCGGACGAGCCGTACTGCGACTGCAGGTCGTCGTAGAACGCGGTGTCGAGGAAGACCGCACGGTCCGGTGGGCAGTAGAACGGACCGGTCGCGGCCGAGGCCTGCCCGCACGAGGTGTCGGTGGAGTCCTGGAACAGGAAGAACTCCGGTGACGTGTACGAGATGCCGAGCGACCGCGCCTCGGAGGTCCAGTAGGCGTCGAGCGACTCGGCCGCGCCCTCCATCCGGCACTCGACGCGCAGGTTGGCGTCGCGCCCGGTCCGGCACTCGGGGGCGGCGTCGGCAGACTCGCCCTCCTGCTGGATCGTCGTCAGGCCGTTGCCGCCGCCGACGATCCCGCTCACGTCGACGCCGGTGAACTGCAGGATCAGGAACACCACGATGGCACCGACGCCCACGGCACCTCCGCCGATCGCCGTGGTGCGACCCCGCCGCTTGACCTTGCCGCCCCGGAGTTGCGAGTCGTCGTTGAACGTCATGATCCCGAACCTACCGATCAGCACCTCCCGATCAGCGGCCCCGCGTACCGTCGGCGGCGTCGGCCACCCCGACACCTGTCGTACACCTGTCGTACAACCGGAAGGAACCGCACGATGGCCACTCCCATCAGCACCGTGATGAGCCCCGCCCGCTACGTCCAGGGCAAGGACGCGATCACCCGCGTCGGCGAGTTCATCGCCCCGATCGGCAAGCGGCCCCTGATCGTCGCCGACGACGTGGTCTGGGGCATCGTCGAGACCGCCGTCTCCGAGAGCTTCCGGTCCGCCGACCTGGCCGTGGAGCGTGTCGGGTTCGGCCGCTTCGCCACCCCAGAAGCCGTCGACGAGCTCGTCGAGCAGATCCGCGCGACGGACGCCGACGTCATCGTGGGGCTCGGCGGCGGCTCCGCCATCGACGCCGCGAAGGCCGCTGGGCACCTCGCCGGCATCCGGTGGGCCAGCGTGCCGACGGCTGCGTCCACCGACGCCCCGACCTCGGCGCTCGCCGTCATCTACACCGCCGAGGGCGAGTTCATCGAGTACCGCTTCTTCCCGCACAACCCGGACCTGGTGCTCATCGACACCAGGCTCGTCGCCAACGCGCCGGTGCAGTTCCTGGTCGCGGGCATCGGCGACGCGCTGGCGACCTGGGTCGAGGCCCGTGCCGCGAAGCGCGCCAACGCCGACACCATGGCCGGCGGCCTGCAGACCCAGACCGGCGTCGCGCTCGCCGAGCTGTCGTGGAAGCTCCTGCACGAGAACGCCCTGCAGGCCATCGAGGCCGTCAAGGCCAAGGTCGTCACCCCGGCCCTCGAGAAGGTCGTCGAGGCGAACACGCTGCTGTCCGGCCTGGGCTTCGAGTCCGGCGGGCTCGCCGCCGCCCACGCGATCCACAACGGGCTGACCGCGGCTCCGCAGGCGCACGGCCTGGCGCACGGGCAGAAGGTGAACATCGGGACGATCGCGCAGCTGGTGCTCGAGGGTGCCCCGGCCGAGGAGATCGAGGACTTCGTCGTCTTCACCACGAAGGTCGGCCTGCCGAACACCCTGACCGAGATCGGCCTGACGGTGGACGACCGTGACGTGCTGCGCGCCGTGGCCGAGGCTGCGACGGTGGAGGGCGAGACCATCCACAACATGCCGTTCCCGGTGACGCCCGAGCTCGTGGTCGACGCCCTGGTCGCCATCGAGGGCATCGCACGCAGCATCCGCGCCGAACACGGTCTGCCGGAGCCCGTGCTGTACGAGCACCACTGACGCACTGACGCACTGACGGGCGAGGGGTCAGGTGCGGATCAGCGGCTCCGTCGTCGCCAGGTCCGCACCGATCCCGACGTCGACGAGTTCGATCCGCCCGGCGAGGGTGGCGGCGGGTCCGGTCAACAGGCCGGCCTTCACCCCGCCGAAGGTGACGGTGACGTCGGCGTGCAGGACGTGGTCGTCCGCGACGCCGCCGGTGTCCACGTCGATGCCGCTCGGCACGTCCACCGCGACGACGAACGGCGCACGCTGGTCGCGGGCGAGCTCACGGATGGCGTCCACGACCTCCCGAGCGGGGGACCGCAGTGCGTTCGCGCCGTGCACCCCGATGCCGAGGATGCCGTCGAGCACCAGGTCGGCCTCGAGCGCCGCCTCGGTCGCGACGTCCGCCAGGCGTTCGCCGTCGCTCCGGCCGGCGGCTCGCAGGATGTCCGCCGCTCCGCCCGCGTTCGGTCCCGAGGCGCCGGACGGGCCGTCCAGCAGACGCGCGCCGGCGTCCAGCGCCGCTGCCAGGCCGGCCTCGTGGACACGGGAGCCGACGCGCAGGACCGCCACGTGCCTCCCGGCCGCTGCCAGGCGAGCACCCGCGAACAGGGCGTCGCCACCGTTGTCGCCGCTGCCTGCGAGCACGAGGACGGACCCCGGTCCGTCGACCGGCCGCACGGCCGGGTCGTCCAGCAGCTCGCCGCCGATGCGCGCGAGCCCGTCGGCGGCCCGCTGCATCAGGGGTTCCCCCGCGTCGAGGTGGGGGCGTTCCGCCGCCCGGATCTGATCGCCGCCGTAGCCGTCCATGGCCACCACACTGCCCCGATACGCTTGAGAGGACATGTCACTCGTCCCCGAAGCGCCCCGCCCCCGGTTCGTGATGTCGCCCGACGGGCTGCGACTCGCGACCTACGACTTCGGCGACCCCGACGCCCCGGCCGTCATCGCGGTGCACGGCTTCGCCTCCGGTGCGGTGCTCAACTGGCACGCCTCGGGCTGGACGCGGCACCTGGTCCGAGCCGGCTACCGGGTCCTGGCACTCGACCAGCGCGGGCACGGCGCGAGCGCGAAGCCGCACGACCCGGGTGCCTACTCGATGGACCTGCTCGTCGCCGACGTCACCACGGTCATCGACACGTACCTGCTCGACGACGTCGCGTTCCTCGGCTACTCGCTCGGCGCACGGGTCGGCTGGCACACCGCCGAACGCCTGCCCGGCCGGATCTCGCGTGCGGTGTTCGGCGGGATCCCGGACGCCGACCCGATGCGTCGCGTCCGCGTCGACCAGGCGAAGGCGTACATCGCCGACGGCACCCCCATTGAGGACCGCGTCACGAACGGCTACCTGACGATGGCGGGCAACGTCGAGGGCAACGACCTCGGCGCGCTCGTGGCCATGGTCGAGGGGATGCGGAACAGCATCGAGCCGACCCCGGAGAACGCCCCGGCGCAGCCGCTCCTGATCGCCGCCGGCAGCGAGGACGGCATCCGCGACAGCGCGGTCCGGCTCGCCGAGGCCGCGCCGGACGCCACCTTCTTCGAGATCCCCGGGCGCAACCACTTCAACGCCCCGACCTCGCGGCCGTTCCGCGAAGCGGCACTGCGGTTCCTGTCCGCCCCGCGCTGAGGGGTACTCGTGGGTCCCCTCGGTCGGACGGCACCGGGCGTACCGTCCCCGCCATGGACTACAGACTCCTCGGCAACAGCGGGACATCGGTGTCGACGCTGACCCTCGGCACCATGACGTTCGGCAGCGAAGCCGACGAACCCACCTCACACGCCATCCTCGACGCCTTCGTGGCCGCCGGAGGCACGCTCGTCGACACGGCGGACGTCTACTCCGGCAACGAGTCCGAGCGGATCATCGGCCGCTGGCTCGCAGCACACCCCACCGAGGCCGCGCAGGTCGTCCTCGCCACCAAGGGCCGGTTCCCGCAGGGCGACGGCCCGAACGACCTCGGCCTGTCCCGACGACACCTGCGCGTGGCCCTCGACGCCTCGCTCGAACGGCTCGGCGTCGACCACATCGACCTGTACCAGATGCACGCGTGGGACGCCCTGACCCCCATCGACGAGACCCTGCGGTTCCTCGACGACGCCGTGTCCGCCGGCAAGATCGGCTCCTACGGGTTCTCGAACTACCTCGGCTACCAGGTCACCAAGGCCGTCTACGAGGCGAAGGCGCACGGCTGGGCACCGCCGGTCACCCTGCAGCCGCAGTACAACCTGCTCGTCCGCGACATCGAGCACGAGGTCGTGCCCGCCTGCCTCGACGCCGGCATCGGGCTGCTGCCCTGGTCGCCCCTGGCCGGCGGTTGGCTCTCCGGCAAGTACCAGCGCGACGAGGCCCCGACCGGCGCCACCCGACTGGGCGAGAACCCGGAGCGCGGCATGGAGGCGTGGGAGGCCCGCAACGGCGACGAGCGCACGTGGGAGGTGCTCGACGCCGTCTCCGAGGTGGCCGACGCCCACGACGCGTCGAAGTCGCAGGTCGCACTGGCCTGGCTGCTGGCCCGGCCCGCGGTCACGAGCGTGATCCTCGGCGTCCGCACCCTGTCGCAGCTCGAGGACAACCTCGGTGCCGCCGACCTGGTGCTCACCGACGACGAGCTCGCCCGGCTGACCGACGCCAGCGCTCCCCGCATCGACGACTACCCCTACGGCACGGCCGGCGTCGCGCAGCGGGAGCGGAAGATCACCGGCGGGCGCTGAGCGGACAGGACCGCTGCGCGTTCGTGCACATCGTGCGGATTTCCGCGGATGTGGGGTCAGGGTGTGGACGCGCGGGTCGGTGAGGTGTCATCCTCGTCGCACGACCGGCTGGTTACCGCGTCCAGCGCCCGGAACGCCCCCTGATCCGCGTTCCGTGTGCCGATGCCCCGGGCGAGACTTCGCCCGGGGCATCGCTTCGTCTGGGGCCGGCAGCGGGACTTGAACCCGCAACCCCCGTATTACAAGTACGGTGCGCTACCAATTGCGCCATGCCGGCTGACGCCGCTCATCCTACCGGTGAGGGCGTCCGGGGCTCACTCGCCCGACTTCTCCGAGAAGTTCAGCGAGATCGAGTTCATGCAGTACCGGTCACCCGTGGGGGTGCCGAACCCGTCCGGGAACACGTGGCCCAGGTGCGAACCGCAGTTCGCGCAACGGACCTCGGTGCGGGCCATGCCGAGGGAGTTGTCCTCGATGAGCTGCACGGCGTCCGGGTTCACCGACTCGTAGAACGACGGCCAGCCGCAGCCGGAGTCGAACTTCGTGCCGCTCTTGAACAGCTCCGCGTTGCAGGCCGCACAGGTGTAGACGCCGGCGCGCTCCTCGTCGAGGAGTTCACCGGTCCACGGTCGTTCGGTCCCCGCCTGGCGGAGGACGGCGTACTGGTCCGGGGAGAGCTCCTCGCGCCACTGGGCGTCGGACTTGTCGACGTTGTATGCCATTGGTTCCTCCTGCTTCCGGCCGGGCTCTTCCGGGCACTCCCGACCACTTCACTAAACTCGCCACGATGTCCGAGCATTCCGTGCACCACGCCCGCTGGACCCGTCTGACGACGGACGAACTGTACGGCATCGTCGTCGTGCGCAACCGCGTGTTCGCGCTCGAGCAGCGGGTCACCGCCGAGGACTTCGACGGCCGTGACCGCGAGCCCGACACCGAGCACTGGTGGTTCGGCACGGACACCGATGCGGTTGGGTACCTGCGGCTCATCCGCCCGGCAGTCGACGAGGTCCACCCCGACGGCGCAGCGCCGCCGGCGTGGGTGATCGGCCGCGTCGCGACCGACCCGGAGCATCGTGGACAGGGGATCGCCGGGCGGCTCGTCGCCGCCGTCCTCGACGAACACGGACACGACCCGTTCGTCCTGCACGCTCAGGAGTACGTCGCCGCCCTGTACGAGCGGTACGGCTTCGTACGGTTCGGGGAGCCGTACGTGGAGGCCGGCATCCGCCACGTCGGCATGCACCGGCCCGGGCGCTGATGGACACCCGCGCCCGGTACGACGCGTACGCCGACCGCATCCAGGCGGTCTCGCCGTCGTACGCCGCCTGGGCCCGGTCGCTCGACGACTCGCTGGTCGCGCTCCTCGCCGAGGTCCCCGAGCAGCAGCGGCAGCCGGAACTGTTCTTCGCGGTCGCGCGGCGGCTGGGCGCGGACCCGTCGGACCCGGGTGCGCTGCGCGCGCTCGGCCTGGAGGCCCGCCCCACGCTGGTCACGGCCCTCGCCTCCGCCACGGTGCAGGCCAACGACCCGCAACGGCTCGCCCCGGTCGTCCCGCTGTTCGCGGCGCTCGCCGAACGGTCCGTACGGCCGCTCGGCCTGGTCGACGCCGGGGCCGCCGCCGGGCTGTGCTCGATCCCGGACCGGGTGACCCTGGAGTACCGGACGTCGGAGTCCCGGGTGCCGGCGGAACGCGCCCCGGTGCGGTCGTCGCGCCCCGACTCCTCGGGGCGCGACGACCACGGCGGGGCGCACGACGAGCTCGTCCGGATGCACACGGCGGTCGACGAACCCGCGGTCCGTCTCGTCGCGGACGTCTCCGGGGGCCTCCCGGCTCCGGCGAGCAGGCCGATCCGGATCGGCGCGCGGATCGCCCTCGACCCGAACCCGATCGACCTCGCCGCACCGGGCGCGTTCGACCGGTTGGTCGAGGCCGTCCCGCCCGAGGCGTCGGACCGGATCGCCCTGATGCGCGAGGCGGCGCGCTCGACGCTCGCCGTGCCTCCCGTGCGGATCCGGGGCACGCTGCCGAGTGACCTCGACCGTGCACTGGACGCCCTGCCGGACGACGTCGAACCGGTCGTCCTCACGACCGGGACCCTGGTCTACGTGCCGGGCGCGGACCGGCAGCGGTTCGTCGACCGGATCCGTGAGCGGGGGGTGCACTGGATCGCCCTCGAGCGCACCGGGATCCTGCGCGGGGTGGCGGCGACGCTCCCCGATGACCTCGACGCCGCTGACCCGGACGCGTTCGCGACGGTCTCGCTCGACGGGGACGCGGTGGCCGTCTCCGACCCGTTCGGGACACGTGTGCGCTGGTTCCGCGCGCCGAACCTGTGACCGGTGTTCGCGACAGTCCAGCGCCGTGCCAGGGTCCGGATCGACTCCACCCCTACGATGTGCGAGACCCGTTACCCGACCGTGATCGGAACCGCCGTGACCAGCCCCACCGACGAACGCAGCACTGAGCAGCTCAGCGAGCTCGCCCAGCGCGTGCTGTCGTTCGAGCAGGACCGGGCACGGCACGACCGCACGAAGGAAGCGGAGATCCGGGTCGAGTTCGAGATGTCGGCGGCGCGCTACTACCAGGTGCTGAACCGCGTGATCGACTCGCCCGCGGCACTCGCGTACGACCCGCAGCTCGTCAGCCGGCTGCAGCGGCTCCGTCACGCGCGCACCAGCGCCCGGGCGACACGCAGCTTCGTCGCGCCCGGTGCAGCTCCCGAAGGACGTGAAGAGGAACGATGAGCACGAGATTCCCCCGAGACCGGTTCGACGACGTCGCCGACGGCCCGCGGGTCGGTGCGCACCGCGGTGCCCAGCGTCGCGGCCGCGGCTGGATCGCCTTCGCCTGGGCGGCGCTCGCCACCGGTGTGCTCGTCGGCATCGGGGTGCTCGTCCTCGCACTGCTGAACGGCAGCTACTCCTTCAACAGCTCGGATTCCCCCTCGGCCTCCACGTCGGCGTCCGCCACCGCGAAGCCCTCGGCGACGTCCAAGCCGTCCGCGTCCTCGTCGGCCGGTTCCGGCTCTGCAGGGTCGGGATCGGGCAGTGCGGCGGCCGCGACGCCGGCGCAGCAGGGCACCACCACCGTCGTCGTCCTGAACGGCACGACCACCACGGGCCTCGCCAGCCGAGCGAGCGCGGCGCTGACCGGCGCCGGCTGGCAGGTCGCCTCCACCGGTGACGCCGGCACGACGGGCTCCACGTCGACGATCGTCTACTACCAGCAGGCGTCGCAGGCGGCGGTCGCGCAGGGCATCGCGAAGCAGCTCGGCGTCACGGCCGTGCAGCAGTCGGCGGCGTTCCCGAACGCCGACGTGAGCGTCGTCCTCGGCGCCGACTACACCGGCTGATCGGTCGCTCTGCGGGGCGTCGCGCCGCGTTTTCCGCGCATTGTGTGACGGCCGTGTTTCGGGCACGTTGATTTCTGACGGAATCGACGTGAAACAACGTCACACCTCTTGCCTGATCGGACGGGTTCGGTCAGAGTCCCATGCAGACGACGATCACGTCGTTCCGCACTGCAGTACCAGGGAGCAAGAGATCATGGCCAACGGAACCGTGAAGTGGTTCAACGCTGAAAAGGGCTTCGGCTTCATCACCGTGGATGGAGGGGGCCAGGACGTGTTCGTGCACTACTCGGCCATCGACATGTCGGGTTACAAGGTCCTCGAGGAGGGCCAGGCCGTCGTCTTCGACGTCGGCACCGGGTCGAAGGGCCCGCAGGCAGAGTCCGTCCGCCCCGCCTGAGCAGCACCACTTCCAGAACGCGCCGTCCCGTCAGGGGCGGCGCGTTCGTCGTGTGCGGGGACGGTGACCGGCGCGGGGGGCGCGACCGCGGCGGTGGTGCGGGGTCCACCGGACGCGACGTGTCCTGGGAAGTCGTCACGAGCCTCCCGACTGTGTTGCACTCACACCCGGCGAGTGCCAGAATCGGCGTTGGCACTCGCTCACGCTGAGTGCCAGCACGACCCCCAAGACGACGTCCGGGAGGGACGAAAAACCACATGGCTAAGATCATTGCTTTCGACGAGGAGGCCCGCCGTGGCCTCGAGCGCGGCCTGAACCAGCTGGCCGACGCCGTGAAGGTGACGCTCGGCCCGCGCGGCCGCAACGTCGTCCTCGAGAAGAAGTGGGGCGCCCCCACGATCACGAACGACGGTGTCTCCATCGCCAAGGAGATCGAGCTCGACGACCCGTACGAGAAGATCGGTGCGGAGCTCGTCAAGGAGGTCGCCAAGAAGACCGACGACGTCGCCGGTGACGGAACGACCACCGCGACCGTCCTCGCCCAGGCGCTCGTCCGCGAAGGCCTCCGCAACGTCGCCGCCGGTGCCGACCCCGTGTCGCTCAAGCGCGGCATCGAGAAGGCCGTCGCCGCCGTCTCCGACCAGCTCCTCGCCAACGCGAAGGACATCGAGACCAAGGACCAGATCGCCGCGACCGCGTCGATCTCGGCCGCTGACCCGACCATCGGCGCGCTCATCGCCGAGGCCATCGACAAGGTCGGCAAGGAAGGCGTCGTCACCGTCGAGGAGTCGAACACCTTCGGCACCGAGCTCGAGCTCACCGAGGGCATGCGCTTCGACAAGGGCTACCTGTCGCAGTACTTCGTCACCGACCCCGAGCGTCAGGAAGCCGTCTTCGAGGACGCCTACATCCTGATCGTCAACTCGAAGATCTCGAACATCAAGGACCTCCTGCCGGTCGTCGACAAAGTGATCCAGGCGGGCAAGCAGCTCCTGATCATCGCCGAGGACGTCGACGGCGAGGCCCTGGCCACGCTCGTCGTGAACAAGATCCGCGGCATCTTCAAGTCCGTCGCCGTCAAGGCCCCGGGCTTCGGCGACCGCCGCAAGGCCATGCTGCAGGACATCGCGATCCTGACCGGTGGCCAGGTCATCTCGGAAGAGGTCGGCCTCAAGCTCGAGAACGCGACGCTCGACCTGCTCGGTCGTGCCCGCAAGGTCGTCATCACCAAGGACGAGACCACGATCGTCGAGGGTGCCGGCGACGCCGAGCAGATCGCCGGCCGTGTCCGCCAGATCCGTGCCGAGATCGAGGCGACCGACTCCGACTACGACCGCGAGAAGCTCCAGGAGCGCCTCGCGAAGCTCGCCGGTGGCGTCGCCGTCATCAAGGCGGGTGCCGCGACCGAGGTCGAGCTCAAGGAGCGCAAGCACCGCATCGAGGACGCCGTCCGCAACGCGAAGGCTGCCGTCGAAGAGGGCATCGTCGCCGGTGGTGGCGTCGCCCTCATCCAGGCCGGTGCCGTCGCACTCGAGGCCCTCGAGCTCGAGGGTGACGAGGCGACCGGTGCGAACATCGTCCGCGTGGCCATCGACGCGCCGCTCAAGCAGATCGCGCTGAACGCCGGTCTCGAGCCGGGTGTCGTCGCCGCCAAGGTCCGCGAGCTCGAGTCGGGTTGGGGCCTCAACGCCGCGACCGGCGAGTACGTCGACCTGATCGCCGCCGGCATCATCGACCCCGCCAAGGTCACGCGTTCGGCGCTGCAGAACGCTGCGTCGATCGCCGGTCTGTTCCTGACCACCGAGGTCGTCGTCGCCGAGAAGCCCGAGCGCACCCCTGCTGCTCCGGCTGGCGACCCGACGGGTGGCATGGACTTCTAAGTCCGCCTGACAGAAGGGCCCCGCACGCTGCGCGTGTGGGGCCCTTCTGCGTGTGCGGGGGTGGGTGGCGGTTGGGCGGGGTCGGGGCCGGGAGGTCACGCCACCCCGCTCAGGTCCGCCGAGCGGTCACGAACCGTCGGTTCGGCCCGTTCCAGTCGACGCATCGTGACCGTCGGCCGGCGCAGGAGCGGGGAGTCGTGGCCGGCTCGCGCGTGCGGCTTGCGCGTGTCCGGGGTCGTCTCTCCCGCACAGGAGGCCCGGCTCACCTCGTTCTCCACAGGTTGCGAGTGCGCGTGGCCGGCTAGCGTGCCCCGCAACGACCATGACGGCATGCCAGCTGCCCGTCGCCTCCCTGCTCCGTTCGACCGATCCACCTTCCGCGTGGCCGATGCGGTGGGGCACGGCATCGATCCGGAACGACTCCGACGCACCGACCTGGCAGCCCCGGTCCACGGTGTCCGTGCCCCGATCGACTCGGTCGACTTCATCGACGCCGTCGCCCTGGTCATGCGTCCCGATCAGTTCTTCAGCCACACGACCGCCGCCGCGATCTGGGGTGCGCCACTGCCGCGGTCGGTGCGCACGGTCGGGCCGGTGCACGTCTCGACCGCGAGGGACGGGTGCCGGATGCGTCGGCCCGGCGTGGTCGCGCACCGCCTTGACGGGCCGAGGACGGTCGAACACCGCGGGTTCCTGGTCAGTGTCCCGGCGCAGATGTGGTTCGAGTGCGCCGCCGTGCTCGAACGTGACGCGCTGGTCGCGATCGCGGACCACCTCGTCGGACCAGCCGGGCTGGCGACGGCGGACGACCTCCGTGTTTCGATCCGCCCCGGCACACGCTTCGCGCTCGCTGCTCGGCGGGCGTTGGACCTCGTCCGGGCCGGGGCGGAGTCGCCGCAGGAGACCTGGCTCCGTCTGGCCGTGGTCGAAGCGGGGTTCCCCGAGCCGGAGCTGAACGTCGACGTGCACGACGGTGCGGGGCGGTTCCTCGGACGCGTCGACATGGCGTGGCCGGAGTTCCGCATCGCGTTGGAGTACGACGGCGATCACCACCGGGAGCGCGACACCTTCCGACACGATCAACGACGGGACAACGGGTTCGTGGTGAACGACTGGCTCGTGATCCACGCGACCGCATCGGACGCACACCGACCCGCGGTGTTGTTCGAGCGACTCCGCCAGGCGTTCGAGGTCCGAGCGGTCGGAAGTCGTCGACGCTCCGCGTGACGGCTGTGATAGCCACGCCGAAGATCTCATCGCCGGGCGGTCACGACACGTCGTTGGCTGTGCGCCGGCCGGTCACGAACTGTCGGTCAGCGGGAGCGCAGACGACAGATCGTGACCACTCGGCGGCGTCGGACGGGGTGTTGTGACCGCACGGGCCACGGGACGCGAGCGCCCAGGCCGCAGCAGCCGGCGTGGGTCACGCGGGTCAGGCGGCGAAGTCGCGGGGGAGCAGGGGGAGCCAGACGCGGAAGGTGGCGCCGCCGCCCTCGGTGTCGAAGACCTCGACGGAGCCGTGGTGCGCCGCGACGATGCCGGACACGATGGCGAGCCCGAGGCCCGAGCCGCCGGTGTCCCGGGCGCGCGAGGTGTCCGCACGCCAGAAGCGCTGGAAGATCTTCTCGCGCAGCTGCGGCGGGATGCCCTCACCGTGGTCGATCACGTCGAGGTGTGCCATGCCGCGCTCGTCGTCCACGCCGATGCCGATCTCGATCGGGTCGTCGTTCGCCGTGAACCGCATGGCGTTGCCCATCAGGTTCGTGACGATCTGGCGGATCTTGTTCTCTTCCGCCAGGACGATCGGCGGGCGCTTCGGCAGCACGACCGTGGGCAGCGGTGTGGTCTCGTCGGTCGGTGCGGCGCCGGCGTCGATGTTCATGGCGCGGGTCCGACGGGCCCGGAGGCGCGCGATGGTCTGGCGCGAGAACGCGATCGGCCCGGTGGTGTTCGCCGAGGTGGGCGACACGGGCGGTGCTTCGCCGGAGTCCGGAGACCCGATGGACGACGACGACGCCGATGGGCGCACGGCCTGGGGCACGCTCTCGCCGGTCAGGGAGTCCTCGACGAGGACCTGGATCTCGCGGTCGGGGTTGGAGGCCATCGTGTCGAGCGCCGAGTCACGGGCGATGGCGACGAGGTCGACCGGGCCGAGCTCGAGGGGCTTCGACTCGTCGATGCGGGCGAGCTGCAGCAGGTCCTGCACGAGCAGGCCCATCCGCTGCGCTTCCTTCTCGATGCGCTCCATCGCCTGGGCGACGTCCTCTTCCTTGCGCAGGGCGCCCATCCGGTACAGCTCGGCGTACCCGCGCAGGGACACCAGCGGCGTGCGGAGCTCGTGCGAGGCGTCCCCGACGAATCGCCGCATCTGGGCGATGGTGCGCTCGCGGTCCTCGAACGCGGAGTCGATCCGCTCGAGCATGACGTTGAGGGAGCGGTTGAGGCGGCCGACCTCGGTGTTCGGGGTGTCGGCCTCGAGGCGCTGGTTGAAGTCGCCCGCGGCGAACCGTGCGGCGGTGTCCTCGACGTCGCGCAGCGGGTCGAAGGTCGCGGTGACGAGCAGCCGGGTGAGCATGGCGCCGAGCAGGATGACCGAGGCACCGAACCCGAGGAAGATCGCGGTGAACTTGCCGATGGTCTCGTCGGTACCGGCACTGGAGACCGCGATGAGCACGTAGCCGGTCTCGGTGGTGCCGTCGGACTGGTTCTGCAGCGATGCCGGGATGATCTGCGCGCGCCACTCGTGGTTGTGCTGGCTGTCGTAGAGCGAGATGCGCTGGTTCGCCTGCGAGGCCTCGACCAGGGTGGCTTCGCGGACGTCGGGCCGGCTCGACGCCTTCGTCTGGCAGATCCGGTCACCGTCGGCGTCGTACGCGGCGACGTAGGCGCTCTGCGACACCACGACGGACAGCTTGCAGTACTGCTCGCCGTCGCTGATGTTCTGGCCCTCGAGCTGCTCGGTCGTCTGCTTGACCGTGTTGTCGAGCTGCTGCATGAGGTAGGTGGACAGCACGGTCATCGTGCCGAGACCGGCGACGAGCAATCCGAGCGCGACGAGCAGCACCGTGATCCCGGTGATCTTGGTGCGCAGGGAGATCCCGTCCCACCAGTGGTTCATTCGCGTGTGCATGCTGCCCCAACGATAGACAGCGGCCGCCCGGTGAAACCGGACGACCGCCGTGAAGAGGTGATGGTGCTACGAGGCCTTGGACGCCTTCAGCATGTAGCCGAAGCCGCGCTTGGTCTGGATGATCGGCTCGGCGGAGTACTGGTCGAGCTTGCGGCGCAGGTACGAGATGTAGCTCTCGACGATGCCCGCGTCGCCGTTGAAGTCGTACTCCCACACGTGGTCGAGGATCTGCGCCTTCGACAGCACGCGGTTCGGGTTGAGCATGAGGTAGCGGAGCAGCTTGAACTCGGTGGGCGAGAGCTCGATCTGGGCATCGCCGATCGTGACCTCGTGCGTGTCCTGGTCCATCGTGAGCTCGCCGGCGCGGATGATCGCGTCTTCCTCGTCGTTCATGGTGCGACGGAGGATGGCCTTGATGCGGGCGACGATCTCGTCGAGCGAGAACGGCTTGGTGACGTAGTCGTCGCCGCCGACGGTGAGGCCGGTGATCTTGTCCTCGGTGTCGTCCTTCGCCGTCAGGAACAGGATCGGCGAGGTGTAGCCCGAGGAACGCAGGCGCTTGGTGACGCCGAAGCCGTTCATGTCGGGCAGCATCACGTCGAGGATGATGAGGTCCGGCTCTTCTTCCAGCACGGCGGAGATCGCCTGTGCTCCGTTGCCCACCGCACGCACGGCGAAGCCGGCGAAGCGCAACGAGGTCGTCAGGAGGTCGCGGATGTTCGGCTCGTCGTCGACGATCAGGATCTTGGGGCCATCGCTCATGGTCTTATCTTCTGACTGTTCCCTCGGGGTTTCCTGAGAGCGGTTCGTGCGTCAGCCCACGGGCGTCTGGACCTGGTCGGCGTCGAGGATCGTGTACGAGTAGCCCTGCTCCGCCAGGAACCGCTGCCGGTTCTGCGCGAAGTCCTGGTCGACGGTGTCCCGGGCCACGAGCGTGTAGAACGACGCGGGCAGGCCGTCCTTGTTCGGGCGGAGGAGCCGGCCGAGCCGCTGTGCTTCTTCCTGCCGGGACCCGAACGAGCCGGAGACCTGGATGGCGACGGTCGCGTCGGGCAGGTCGATCGAGAAGTTCGCGACCTTCGAGACGACGAGCACGTCGACCTCGCCGGACCGGAACGCGTCGTACAGCCGCTCCCGTTCGTCGACCGGGGTCGCCCCCGTGATCTCCGCGGCGTCGAGCGACGCAGCCAGTTCGTCGAGCTGGTCGATGTACTGCCCGATCACCAGGATCTGCTCACCGCGGTGCTTCTCGATGAGTTCCCGCACCACCGGGGTCTTGGCCGGGGACGTCGCGGCGAGCCGGTAGCGCTCGTCGTCGCTCGACGCCGCGTACTCCAGGCGGTCCTGGTGCGGCAGGTCGATGCGGACCTCGTAGCAGGAGGCCGGCGAGATGTAGCCCTGCGCCTCGATCTCCTTCCACGGGGCGTCGTACCGCTTCGGCCCGATGAGCGAGAAGACGTCGCCCTCGCGGCCGTCCTCGCGCACGAGCGTCGCCGTCAGGCCCAGGCGTCGGCGGGCCTGCAGGTCGGCGGTCAGCTTGAACACCGGCGCGGGCAGCAGGTGCACCTCGTCGTAGACGATGAGCCCCCAGTCGAGGGCGTCGAGGAGCGACAGGTGCGTGTACTCGCCCTTCCGGCGGGCGGTGAGGATCTGGTAGGTCGCGATCGTGACCGGCCGGATCTCCTTGACGCTGCCCGAGTACTCGCCGATGTCCTCCGGCGTCAGGGTCGTGCGCTTGAGGAGCTCGGTGCGCCACTGTCGCGCCGAGACGGTGTTCGTCACGAGGATGAGCGTGGTCGCCTTGACGGTCGCCATCGCACCAGCGCCGACGAGCGTCTTGCCCGCGCCACAGGGCAGCACGACGACGCCGGAGCCCTGGGCGAAGAACGTGTCGACCGCCTGCTCCTGGTACGGCCGCATGTGCCACTCGGCCGTGTCCAGGTCGATCGGGTGCGGCTGGCCCGGGGTGTAGCCCGCCAGGTCTTCCGCCGGCCAGCCGAGCTTCACGAGCTCCTGCTTGATCTGCCCCCGCGCCCACGGCTGCAGCTCGACCTCGGTCGAGGACCGCATGTCACCGAGCAACGGCTTGATGCGCTTCGACCGGATGACCTCGGCCAGCACCGACGGGTCCTCGGCGGTGAGGAGCAGGAGCGGCAGCTGCTCGAGTTCCTCGGTGGGGGAGTTCGCGATCACGGGGGCGTCGGGTCGTTCCTCGCGACGGATCACGAGTCGTCCGTAGCGCGAGACCGTGTCGCGGATGTCGACCGTGACGCTCTGCGGCACGGGGAACTTGGCGAAGCGTTCCAGGGTGTCGATCATCGCCTCGGCGTCGTGGCCCGCGGCGCGCGCGTTCCAGAGTCCGAGGCGGGTGATCCGGTAGGTGTGCACGTGCTCGGGAGCGCGTTCGAGCTCGGCGAAGGCCGCGAGCTCGTGGCGTGCGTCCTCGGCATCGGGGTGCGCGACCTCGAGGAGCACGGTGCGGTCGCTCTGCACGATCAGCGGTCCGTTCATGACCTGCCAGCCTAGCCGTCGGCACCTGCGTGCGGGTGACCGCGCGGCTCAGGCGTCGCTCTCGACCGACACGACGAGCGACAGCGGCAGGGTCCGTTCGACGTCGACGGCCGTGTCCCGCCCGCGGACGCGTCCGGCCGCGACCGAGGTCGGCACGATCGAGAACGGCCGCTCCGAGCCGTCCGGCATCCGGACGGTCACACGGATCGGCGTGCGTCCGCGCACGGCCAGGTCGATCTGCCGACCGAGCCACTCCTGCTCCGGCTCCGCGTCGCCGCGCTGTGTCGTCAGGCGGAGCCGTTCGACGAGTGCGTGCGCCGACTGCTCCGGCGAGCGTCCGGTGGGGCTGCGCCGGCCGGGAGGCCCGTGGTGCGCCTCCGGGCGGGCTGCGGTCGTCAGGACGGCCGGGTAGCGCTGGTCCTCGAGTGCGGTGTGCACGACGTGCGGCGGGTAGCGCGTGGTCAGCGTCGTCAGGTCGGGTCGCTCCCACGCGAGCTGCCGGAGCTCGGCGTCCACCCCGACGAGGTCGAGCTGGTCGGCGGTGCCGCGGACCTCGGTCCCGACGCCGCCCGGCCCCCGGTCGACGACGATGCTGCCGTCGCGTCCGGCCACCTGGTCGATCAGGTAGGCGAGGGGCTGCGGGATCCCGGTCGCCGACAGTCGTCCGAGCAGGGACAGCAGGTCGTCGCGGGAGTGTCCGGCCCGGAACGCCGCGCGCAGGGTGTCCTCGGAGATGCGGTAGCGCGCCGCGAGGCCCGGTGCCTCGAGCACGGCGACGGTGCGCAGGGCGTCGTCGTCCACCGGCGCGAGCGGCCCCGGTGCGATGACGGTGAGGTCGTGCTGCAGGTAGACCCGCTCGACGGTGCCCGGCAGGTCGTCGGCGGCCTGCTCGGCGTCGCCGTCGAGGAGCGCCCGGCCGGTGCTCGTCACGATGCCGTCGACCGCCAGGCCGAGCGACGCCGCGGTGCCGGCGACGTCGAGCAGCAGGGCGTCGAGCCAGCGGGACCCCGCCGGGTACGCCCACCGCCCGAGCGGCACGAGGTCGCGCAGGTCCCCGTCGGCCAGCTCGAGCACCTGGTGGACGGCGGGCGGGAGCGTGTCCGACCACGCGGCCACCAGCGACACCCAGCGCTCCGGCCAGCCGGCGAGCAACCACGCGTGCCCGGCGTCGGTGACGATCCAGCGTCCGGTGTCGGGGTCGGCGAACCCGATGTCGTCGAGCAGCGCCAGGCGACCGGCGACGAGCTCGGCATCGGTGCCGATGCGCTCGGCGAGGGTGCGGGCCAGCGGCATGCCGATCCCGCCCTTGACGAGTTCGCGGACGGCGCCGGCGTCGACCGCCCGCAGCAGCTCGGCGAGCACCGTCATCGTCGCGAACGCCTGCTCCGCGCCGGTGGTGCGCGCACGCTCGAGGGCCGCGTCGTCGAGGGCGGGAGCAGCGGGGCGGACCTGCTCCGGGCCTCCCGTCCGCTCGTTGAGCGCGGTGAGGTCGGGGTGCGCGGCCACACGTGCGGCGACCGCGTCGTCGACGGCGCCGTCCTCGTCGGCGAGGCCGAGCTCGATCGCGGGGCCGAGCGCTTCGACGGCGCCGCCGTCACGCAGCGCCAGGATCGTGGCGCGCGGCAGGTGCTCGACGGCGGCGTCCACGGCGTCGTCGCTGCGGAGCGCCTCGGCGAGGTCGAAGAAGTCGGTGATGCGCTGCGGGCCGGTCTCGGCGAGTGCAGCGGTGGGGAGTCGCCTCGCCGCGACGAGGCGCTCGAGCGCATCGTCCGGCATCGCCCGGAGTCGGGCGGCGAGGTCGGCGGTGGTCGTCATCGTCCGGTGCCAGCGTCCGGGGCGGACGTCAGCGAGCCGTCCGGTTCGCTCGTGCGCGACGTGTCCAGGTGATGCCGAGGAGCGTGAAGACCAGCACCATGGCGATCGGGAAGCCGTAGAGCGGGATCGCCATGACCACCGGCCACGGCATCGCACCCTGGGCGCTGGGAGCGGTGAGCCACATGATGATCATCGCGACGAAGCAGAGCAGGCCGAGGATGATGATCCCACCGATCATGAACGCCAGAGCGCGTTCGGTACGATTGAACGTCACCGGGGGTTCTGCGGAGTCCTGCGGGTTCCCGGTTGATCGGGTCGGCTTGGCCATCGACCCAGGATATCCGACGCACCACGGCCGTACCACGACCTCGAGGAGTCCACGCATGCCCACCGGCAAGGTCAAGTTCTACGACGACGACAAGGGCTTCGGCTTCATCACCGGAGACGACGGCGACCAGGTGTTCCTGCACGCGTCCTCGCTGCCCGACGGCGTCGTGACCGTCAAGGCCGGCACGCGGCTTGAGTACGGCGTCGTCCAGGGCAAGAAGGGGTCGCAGGCGTTGTCCGTGCGGCTGCTCGAGCCCCAGCCGTCGTTGTCGCGGATGACCCGTCGCTCCGCGGACGACATGGCCGTGATCGTCGAGGACCTGGTGAAGGAACTCGACCGGATCAGCGGAGACCTCCGCCACGGCCGCTACCCGAAGAACGGCGATCGCATCGCCGCCATCCTGCGGCACGTCGCAGACCAGTTGGAGGCGTGACCCCATGACCGAGTCCGAGACAGCAGGGGCCGAGACGGCTCCTGACGCAGCGTCCATCGACGTAGCGTCCATCAACTACACCGACCTGGCACGCGAGGCGTTGCTCGAGGTCACCCCGGAGTCGACCGTCGGCGCACCCGTCGGCACGGTGGACGAAGGGGACGGCGTCGTGTCCGTCCTGTTCGCCAACCGTCTGCCCGGCTACCCCGGGTGGCGGTGGACCGTCAGCGTCGCCAAGGTCGGCGACGACGAACCGACCGTGCTCGAGGTCGAGCTGATGCCCGGGGACGGCTCGCTCGTCGCGCCCGAGTGGGTGCCGTGGTCCGAGCGACTGGCCGAGTACCGGGCCGCGCAGGAGCACGAGGGCGAGGACGGCGCCGAGGACGCGTCGGACGACGAGGACTACGACGACGAGTCGGATGAGGACGACGACGAGGACTCGGACGAGGACGACGACTACGACGACTCGGATGACGACGACGAGGACGACGACGAGTCGGACGACGACGATGACGACGAGTTCGACGCCGACGAGGACGACCTCGACGAGTCGGACGACGACGACATCGAGGGTGTGGACGTCGATGCGCTCGCCGATGTGAGCGACACCGACACCGAGGACGAGGCCCCGCAGCCGCCCCGTCGTCGCCGTGCCCGCCGCGTGCAGCCGTTCGAGCCCGACGCCGATCTCGAGGTCGACCAGCTCGACGCCGGCGAGGCCGACCCGGACTTCCACCGCGCCTGACTCACCCGGACCGACGAACGGGCCCGGCACCACCGATCCGGTGGTGCCGGGCCCGTCCTCGTTCCGGCGGGTGTCCCCGACGTCAGCGCAGGGCGTCGATCGTGAAGTCGATCGCGCGCACGAGCTTCGCGACGTCGTCCGGGTCGATCGCGGTGAACGTCGCGACGCGCAGCTGGTTGCGGCCGAGCTTCCGGTACGGCTCGGTGTCGACGATGCCGTTCGCGCGCAGGGTCGCGGCCACGGCCTTGGCGTCGATCGAGTCGTCGAGGTCGATCGTGGCGACGACCTGGGACCGAGCGGCGGGGTCGGAGACGAACGGGGTCGCGGAGTCGCTGGCCTCGGCCCAGTCGTAGATCGTCGACGACGAGGCCTTCGTGCGGAGGTCCGCCCACGCCAGGCCGCCGGACTCGTTCATCCACCGCACCTGCTCGTCCAGGAGCAGCAGCGTGGAGATCGCCGGGGTGTTCAGGGTCTGGTTCAGGCGCGAGTTGTCGACGGCGTTCTTGAGCGACAGGAACTCCGGGATGTACCGGTCGGAGGCGGCGATGCGCTCGATCCGCTCGATCGCGGCGGGGGAGAGCAGCGCGAGCCAGAGCCCGCCGTCCGAGGCGAAGTTCTTCTGCGGGGCGAAGTAGTAGACGTCGGTGGCGCTGACGTCGAACAGGGCGCCACCGGCGGCGCTCGTCGCGTCGACGACGGTGAGGGCGCCGGCGTCACCGGTGGCGCGGACGACCGGAGCCATGACGCCCGTCGAGGTCTCGTTGTGCGGGTAGGCGTAGACGTCCACACCCTCCACCGGCTCGAGTGCGGCGAGGGAGCCACCCGGCGCCTCGACGACGTGCGGCGCCTCGAGCCACGGGGCCGCTGCGGCCTTGGCGAACTTCGACCCGAACTCGCCGAAGGACAGGTTCTCGGCACGGCGCTCGATGAGGCCGAACGCGGCGGCGTCCCAGAACGCGGTCGAGCCGCCGTTGCCGAGGACGACCTCGTAGCCCTCGGGGATCTGGAACAGGTCTGCGAGGCCGGAGCGGACGCTGCCGACCAGGTCCTTCACGGGCTTCTGGCGGTGCGAGGTGCCGAGGATCGTGGCGCCGCGCGTCACGAGGGACTCGAGCTGGGCGCCGCGGATCTTCGACGGACCACAGCCGAAGCGACCGTCGGTGGGGAGGAGTTCGGCCGGGATGACGATGTCTGCCATGCACCGATCCTACCGATGACGATCCGCCCGCCCGAGCCCGTGTACCGGCCGGACGGGGAGGGTCCGGCCCGCCCGTTGACCGCGTCGGATGACCCTTTCTCACGTGCACCCGGGCGCCGGTCGGTGTTCGTCGGTGCGAACAAGTAGTGTGGTCGGCGCTGGGCCCAGACATGAGAGGCGGACCGTGACCGATCTCGTCGACACCACGGAGATGTACCTTCGCACCATCCTCGACCTCGAGGAAGAGGCGATCGTGCCGCTGCGCGCGCGCATCTCCGAGCGCCTCGGACACTCGGGCCCGACGGTCTCGCAGACCATCGCCCGCATGGAGCGCGACGGCCTGGTCGTCGTCTCCGGGGACCGGCACCTGGAACTCACCGACGAAGGTCGTTCCCGCGCGACGCACGTGATGCGCAAGCACCGTCTGGCCGAACGCCTGCTGGCCGACGTCATCGGACTCGACTGGGCCTTCGTGCACGACGAGGCCTGCCGGTGGGAGCACGTCATGAGCGAGCAGGTCGAGGTCCGCCTGCTCGAGATGCTCGGCAACCCGACGGAATCCCCGTACGGCAACCCGATCCCGGGGCTGGCCGAGATCGGTGGCCCCGCGGCCGCCGGGTTCCTCGACGGCGTCCAGAACATCGTCGCCGCGACCGAGGGCACCGACGCCGTCACGACCGGGGTCGTTCGACGCCTGGGCGAGCCCGTGCAGTTCGAACCGGAGCTCCTGCACCAGCTCCGCACCGCCGGCGTCATGCCGGGGCGCGTGGCGAGCGTGCAGCGCGCGGGAGCGTACGTCGCGGTCCGCGTCGAGGGCGAGGACTCGGGCATCGAGCTGCCGATCGAGGTCGCGCAGCACGTCTACATCGAACGCGGCTGACCGTTCCTGGTCGTTCCTGAGAGTCTTTACCGTTTCGTTACCTGCGGGGCGTTTGGTCTCGACTCGGTAACGACGCTTCCGTACACTCGTCCGAGTCGCCGCGCTGCCCCTGAGCCGGAGACCCGTGGCAGGACGTCTCGAACCCGTCTCCTGCCTCGATCGGAAACGATGACGAACGGATGGGGTTGCACACCGCCGGACACCCACGGCGGCGTGATGACGAGACGTTGGAGACACACCTCTTGACGCAGACCGGTACCGCCGCGGACGACCAGACGCCCGCGAACCCGACGAACACCGAGAACGCCACCACCGCCCCGCTCACCCGGCGGGCCGTGCGCGAGACCGAGGGCCGCCCGGTCCGCAAGGTCGTGCCGGTGCGCTCCGCCCCGCTGCCCGGTGGTCGTCGTGCCGCGCAGGCCGCGGCAGCCGCGAGCACCGCGAAGGCCAGCTCGTCGTCGCGCAAGCGCAAGTTCCTCGCGCCGGTCGTCCTCACCGTGGCCGCTGGCATGTTCGGCACCGTCGCGGTCGCCCCGGCCTTCGCCGCGACGACCTCGAGCAACTCGACCGCCGCCGCCGATGCCCAGCGTCAGGTGCGGGCCACCCAGAGCCAGGAGCTGTCGGTCTCCGACGCCGTGGCGCTCGCCGACACGAGCCGTGACGGCTTCGGCGCGACGTCCACCGCGACGCTCGACGCCGAGAAGGCCGCGAAGCAGGCCGCCGCCGACCAGGCTGCCGCTGCGAAGGAAGCCGCCGAGCAGGCTGAGCAGACCCAGACCGCCCGCGCCGCGACCGCGAAGCAGTACTCCTCGTACACCGGGCCCACCGCCGCCGAGTACGCGGCCAGCTCGTCGGCCGCCGACACCCCGTTCTCGCTGCCGGCCGTGGTCGCCACGGGCAAGCAGTACATCGGCACCCCGTACGTCTTCGGTGGCGCGGACCCGTCGGGCTTCGACTGCTCCGGCTTCATCATGTTCGTGTACGCCCAGTACGGCATCAACCTCGCGCACTCCGTGCCGCTGCAGGACCAGGCCGGCACCACGATCCCCGAGTCCGAGGCGCAGCCCGGCGACGTCGTCATCTTCAACAACGAGGCGCACGACGGCTTCTACATGGGGAACGGCATGATCATGGACGCCCCGAAGCCCGGCGGCACCGTGCAGATTCGCCAGATCTGGACCAGCGACTACCACATCGTCCGTTTCGGCATCTAGCGACCACCACCTCTCCGGCGTGTGAACTTCACCGGAACCGGCCCGCACACCCTCGTGCCGGGCCGGTTTCTGGGTTAACCTGACGCTGCACCGGTCCGCACCGGCGCGAACAGGAGACCCTCATGTCGATGTTCCGCACGACCCGCACCATGGGTCGGCGCGCGCGCGTCGACATATGGTCGAGTACAGTCTGCGTGCACGAGCACGCCCCTGCATGACGAGAGCACTGCCCATCCGGGTGGTGCTCTTCGTGGTTCCAGGGGTGTGAACAGGTCGTCCTCACCCGTTCGCGTCGTCGGTCCGACGCACCCGCAGCGCCTGGAAGCCGTCCAGGCACGTCGGAAGGGAACCCATGCGCACTCTCGTCCTCAACGCCGGTTACGAGCCCCTCGCGGTGATCTCGTTCCGACGAGCCCTCGTGCTGGTCATGAACCAGAAGGCCGCCATCGTCGCCGCCGACGTCGAACACCCGGTGACCGGGTCGACGTCGAGCTACGACCGTCCGTCCGTCATCATCCTCACCCGCTACGTGCGCATCCCGCACTCCAGGCTCGTGCCGGTGTCCCGTCGCGGTGTGCTGCGTCGGGACAGCAACCACTGTGCCTACTGCGGCCGGCACGCCACCACCATCGACCACGTGCAGCCGCGGTCGCGCGGTGGGCAGGACTCGTGGGAGAACCTCGTCGCCTGCTGCCTGGCCTGCAACAACACCAAGGGTGACCGCACCCCGCAGGAGATGGGGTGGCGCCTCCGGTTCCCGCCGAAGGTGCCGCACGGGTCCTCGTGGGTCGTGCGCGGCATCGAGCGTCCGCAGGCGGAGTGGGACGAGTACCTCGTGGCCGCGTAGCGGCTGTCGGTACGCACCAGGAGACGGACTGGAGGCCCGTGGCGACGCCGCCACGGGCCTCCAGTCCGTCCGTCGCGCGTCCATGGCCCCCGGAGCGTTCCGGGCTCGCACTACGCTGACGTGAGGACCAGTCACCAGACGCCCCGACGACCGAGACCCACGAGGACAGCATGGCCGCAGGAGCACGGCAGTCGACCGAGACGGCAGCGGGACGGAACCCGTGGCAGCGGTTCTGGAACCGCGGCGGCTGGTGGCGCGCGGTGCTGGCCGTCATCCTCTACCTCGCCGTCTACGAGGGGCTCGGCTGGCTGAACGCCCACACCCTCGCCAGTGGGATCACCGCGGACGAGCTGTTCGGCTCACCCCGCGGAGCCGTCGTGGGCGTCGCCCTGCCGATCATCGTGATGGGGCTGCTCACCCTGGTCTTCGTCCGCACGCTCGGATGGGGGCGCGAGGTCTTCGGTCGCCAGCCACTGCCCGGACGCGGGTGGATGTGGATCGCCGTCGTCCTGCTGCTCGTCCCGATCGTGATCCGGCTCGTCGCGACGAACTGGTCGTCGTACTCGGTCTCCGTGGTCTTCGCGGTGCTGTTCCTCGGTCTGTGCATCGGGTTCGCCGAGGAGCTCATCGCCCGTGGCGTCGCCGTGAACCTCCTCCGACGCGGGCACCACACCGAACGCACCGTCGCGCTCCTGTCGTCGCTGCTGTTCGGGTTGATGCACGCCTCGAACGCCATCGGAGGGACACCGCTCGTCACGGTGGCCGTCACGGTCGTGTACACGTTCGGCGCCGGCATGATGTTCTACCTGTCGATGCGGGTCACGGGCAGCATCGTCCCCGCGATGCTCCTGCACGCGGCGACCGACCCGACCACGATCCTGGCGACCGGTGGCATCGACACCACCGCTGCGGCCGCCGGGGACGCCGGGCTGATCGGCTTCGCGGGGATCTTCAACTTCGCCTACCCGGTGCTCGCACTCCTGGTGCTCTTCTTCATCAAGGGCCGAGTCAGCAGCCCCCAGACCGAGACCGGGACCGAGACCGAGACCGACCAGCAGGGAGTGGCCGCATGACCGCCGAAGTCGATGGGCGTCGCGAGGTCCCGCGGCTGTTCTGGATCGCCCTCGTCGCCTGTGTGGTCTACGTCCTCATGGCCGCCGGGGTGGGGAACCTGCTCAGTGTGGTCGTCGACGGGGAGAACCACCCGATCGCGGACTGGCTCGCCGGCACCTGGATCCCGGTCGGCATCATGATCGCCGCCGGAGTGTTCTTCGCCCGACGTTCGGGTTGGTGGAACGACATCTGGCGAGAACCGGCCGTCGCCGTCGGCCGACCCCGGCGCTGGTGGTGGCTCGCAGCTCCGGTGCTGTCCCTCGTCTCGACAGTGATCCTGTACAGCCTCGTGCCGTGGTCCGAGGCGTCGGTCGGGATCATCGTCGTCGTGCTCATCGGTGCGCTCGGCGTCGGCGTCGGCGAGGAGCTGTTCTTCCGCGGGATCCTCGTCACCGCGCTCCGCGCACACCACTCCGAGTTCGTCGTCCTCATCGTCTCCTCGGTGATGTTCGGCCTCGCCCACGTGGTCGGCTTCGTGATCGCCGGACTCCCGCTCGGCCTGGTCCTGGTCCAGGTGGCGTTCCTCAGCATGGACGGAGCCCTCTTCTACGCGGCCCGCCGCGCCACCGGGAAGCTGTGGGTGCCGATGCTCCTGCACGGGCTCAACGACGCCGCGCTGTTCCTGCAGACCGCGGGCCGCGACCACGAGGGCGCCGAGCCCCCGGCAACCACCGGAGTCATCGAGATCATCCTCATCGCGCTCTCGGTCGCGATCGCGATCAGCGTGGCGCGTGAGACACTCCGCAGTCGCCGTGACCACCGCGCCACGCCGGGCGGCACCGAGGCCAGCTGACCCGGCCGGGCTGTCGGGACGGGCGCCGATCGATTTCACCTGCCGTCCACGCCGTGTGCACCGGGACGGAACCCCGCCCCACCGCTGACCTGCGACAGTTGCGGCATCCGCACCGGACCGGCGCTCCGCGGCGCCCGAAAGGTCTTCATGCCCCGCTCCGCACGCACCGCACTCGACACCGAGACGGACCACCAGCCGCTGACCGAACGGTACGACGTCGTCGTGGTCGGCGCGGGCATCGTCGGGCTCGGCATGGCCTACGAGGCGCTCCGGCAGGGTGCCCGCGTGGCAGTGGTCGACCGCGCGGGCGCGGTCGTCGGTGCGAGTGTCCGGAACTTCGGCCACGCCTGCGTCACCCCGCAGACCGGCGAGGCAGCCGGGTACGCCCAGGAAGCACGCCGCCGCTGGCTCGCACTCGCGCAGCTCGCCGGGTTCACGGCGCGCGAACGCGGTGCACACGTCGTCGCCCGTCGCCCCGAGGAGCTGGCGGTGCTCGAGGAGTACCGCGACTCCGGCGCGGACCTGCGGCTGGCCGACGCGGCCGAGATCGCAGCGGCGGTTCCGGTCGACCCCGGCTCGGCCCTCGGCGGCGCGCACCTGGCGCACGACCTGCAGGTCGACCCCCGGGAGGCAGCACCCGCGATCGCGCGCTGGCTCGCCGAGCAGGGGGTCACCTTCCACTGGCGCACCCCCGTGCTCGAGGTCACCACCGGCGCCGTCCGCACCGGTCGTGGCGTCGTGGAGGGCACCCGGATCGTCGTCTGCACCAACCACGACCTCGACCAGCTCTTCCCGGAGCTCGCCGAGTCGATCGGCCTGGTCCGCTGCCGGCTCCACATGCTGCGTGCGACGATCCCGCTCGCCTTCCCGCTCGCCACACCGCTGCTGACCGGGTGGTCGCTGCTGCGCTACTCGGGGTTCGCCGCGATGCCCGGAGCTGGTGCCCTGCGGGACCGGCTCGCCGCCGACCTGCCCGAGGGGATCCGGTGGGACCTCAACCAGATGTACACGTCGCCGCCGGACGGCAGCGTCATCGTCGGGGACACCCACGAGCGCGGGGTCGACGCGCCGCCGTTCCAGGACGAGGACGGCTTCCGGCTGCTCGTCACCGAGACCGAGCGGCTGTTCGGTGCGCCGGTCTCCGTGATCGACCGGTGGCAGGGCGTCTACGCCTCGGCCCCGGGACGGGAGTTCCTCATCGACCGGCCGGTCCCCGGGGTCGACGTCGTGACGGTCACCACGGGCATCGGCATGACGACCGGCCTCGGCATCGCGCCCGCGGTCCTCGGCTGAGGGGGACCGTCAGTCGCGGAGCATCCGACCACGCCCGCGAACGGTGCGGCCCCGGTGGCCTCCGGCACCGGTGAGGTCGTCACGCGGTCGTCACACCCTGGCGGCGTCGGCGTCGGCGTCGGCGTCGGCGAGTACCGACGGCAGCTCGGCGACCGAGTCGAGGACGTGGGTGTGCGCGACCGTCGCGAAGTCGGCGTCCTGGTGCGTCCCGGTCCGCACGCCCGCCACGACGGAGGCGCCGGCGCGGTGTCCCGTGAGCAGGTCGGCGACGGTGTCCCCGACGACCGCCACGTCACGGACGTCGTCGGTGCCGGTCCGGAGCACGGCGGTGAGCACCATGTCCGGGTACGGGCGCCCGCGTCCGGCGTCGGCGGGGGAGAGCGCGAGGTCGATCAGCGGCCGCCAACCCAGCAGGTCGAGCACCGCGTCGCGCGTCGTGGGCGAGAACCCGGTGGTCAGCGCGATCCGTCGCCCCGCTGCGCGGAGGGCGACGAGCGTCTCGACGGCGCCGTCCACCGGCCGCACGCCGCGGTCGAGGGTCATTGCGTAGGCGCGCTCGAAGGCGGTGTTGGCCGCCTCGGCGCGGACCCCGTCACCGTCGAACAGCGCCGTGAACACGGCGATCTTCGACTGGCCCATGGTGTCGACCGCGTACTGCACCGCGCGGTCGTGCTCCGAGCTCCCGTGCTCGAGGCCGACGTCGGTGAGCGCGGTGCGGAAGGCGTCGAGGACGACGCCACCGTCGTCGACGGTGGTTCCTGCCATGTCGAGGCAGACGAGCGAGATCATGGGACTCCTGGGTACGTGCCGTCACGCCGGGACCGGCGCGGTCCGACCAGCGTCGACGCACCCCGTGGCGGGCAGAGGATGCACGGGTGTCCGCCAGGTGAACGCCGCCGGGAGGCTCGTCACAGCCTGTGCGGACATGCAGTCGGTCCGCCAGGGGGAGCGGCCCAGTCCCCGCTCGCCCATCTGCGTCGGTGGCGCTGAGTAGCGTCGGCCGCATGGGCGAGACACCGCACATCGACGACGCGACCATCGACGACCTGCGCGCGCGGCTGCGCGCCACGCGCTGGCCGGACGCACCCGCCGGGGTCGGCTGGTCGCTCGGCGTGGACCTCGACGTCCTGCGCCCGCTCGTCGAGTACTGGGCCGACGGGTTCGACTTCGACGCGCACCGCGCCGAGCTCGCTGCGCTGCCCTCGCGCCGTGTCGTCGTCGACGGCATCGGCGTCCACGTCCTGCACGCCCGCGCTCCGCAGCCCGACGCCCTGCCGGTCCTGCTCGCGCACGGCTGGCCGGACTCCGGGTGGCGGTACCGCAAGGTGCTGCCGATGCTCGTCGCCGCCGGGTACGACGTCGTCGTGCCGGACATGCCCGGGTACGGCTTCTCGGATGCACCGCCCCAGGTGCTCGACGCCCGGCAGGTGGCCGGCATGTGGGCGACGCTGATGACGGACCTGGGGTACGAAAGGTTCGCGGTGTCCGGCGGTGACATCGGCACGCACGTCGCCCGCTACCTGGCACTCGACCACCCCGACCGGGTCGTCGCGGTGCACCGCATCGACGGCGGGCTCGCCTGGCCAGGCCTCGATCCATCGACGTTGTCCGCCGCCGAGCGGGACTTCGTCGCCGCGACCGATCGGTGGCGCACCGCCGAGGGTGCCTACGCGATGCTGCACCGGACGAAGCCGCAGACGGCGGCCGTCGGGCTGAACGACTCACCCGCGGGTCTCGCGGCCTGGATCGTCGAGAAGCTCCGGGCGTGGAGCGACTGCGGCGGGGACCTGTGGTCGGTCTACACGCGCGACGAGGTCCTGGCGCTGCTCACCGAGTACTGGGCCACCGCCACGATCGGCTCGGCGATGCGGATGTACCACGCGAACGCGGCGATCCCGGCGGAGCAGCTGGAGCGACGGGTCGAGGTGCCGTCCGGGTTCTCGATCTTCCCCGGCGACATCGTGCGGGCGCCGCGCGAGTGGCTCGAGCGCACCACGAACCTCGTGTTCCACCACGAACTCGACCGCGGCGGGCACTTCGCGCCGTTCGAGCAGCCCGACCTGTTCGTCGACGAACTGCACGCGTTCCTGGGGCCCTTCCGCCGCTAGAGTGGACGGGCCAGCCTCTGTAGCTCAATGGAAGAGCAGTTCCGTCCTAAGGAAACGGTTGGGGGTTCGAGTCCCTCCAGGGGCACTGATATTGACAAAATGCATCTTGTATGCTGGGATTTGAGTGGTCCGATCGGCTTGTCGAACCGGACCTTTTCGCCGCGAGTAATGCTATTCCTTTCCGCCACCCTTGTTCGGCAGTCATTGCCCCGCTAAGGTTTGTGAGCGATTGGGTAATCGACGCGATTTAGCCATCTTTGAGTCGCGCGCGGATGGCGTCAACGATTTCGTGCTAGACAACGTTTTGTGGATGCGTCGCGCTCGAGTCGCAATGGGGGATGGGATGACTCAGAATACTGCCGGATCAACCAGCTCGCGGTCGGCGCACGCCGCGATTGCCGGCTACGAATACCAATTTGACAAGACGGCAATTGCGTTATTACGGGCGGACCCTCTCGATCAGTTGGAGATTGAGGGTATTGAGGACATCGACCTGCACTCGGTTGGGGAGAGTCAAGCTGTCCAAGTGAAGTACTTCGCGGGACAATCCTATATTTCCCCAAAAACATTGCGCGATCCCGTCCGTCTCATGCTTGAGCATTTCAAGACGGGAGCGGGATGGAACTATGTACTACACGTGCACTTCAGGGACTTTCGTTCGATGCCCACAGTTTTCTCTGTTGCGCAGATGAAGGAGTGTCTGACCCTCAATTCTAGAACCGAAGGGGTTGTGGAATACTTCACAGGTGTGTCGCAAGGGGATCTAGAAGAATTCTGCTCCCGCTTGCGCATCGAACGTGGAGAGTCCTTCGCGACGCAAGCAAAGGCCCTCCGTCGTGAGCTCAGGGATGCACTGGGGTGCGACGAAGACGAGGTGGTCGCCATTTATCTGGCGAAGGCACGCGAATTCGTGCACTCTCGTGCCATGCTGAAGGAAGAGTCCGCGAGGTCTGTCGTGCGACGAGATCTAATGGAGCATCTGCAAGTCAAGGACCTTCTGTTCGATAAGTGGCATATGCAGTCAATTGGAGCCGACCGTTACTTGGCTGCGCAGAAGAAAAGGCTTCGTGCGGGCGGATTTAATGATCCGAAAAAAAAGCGGGCCCTCTATGTGGAGGTCGCACAGGCTAATATTAAGCAAATCAGCGAGTTGTGTGCGTCGCTGGGGCGGGTGCATGTTGGTCGGCTTAAGAACGCTCAGCCGTGGACCGTGATTGTCGACGGTGAACCCGAATTTGTTCGAGCCCTGAAAGTTGCGCTGGTCCAGTCGGGCGTACCCTTCAACGACGGGCATGAGGACCTGCATTTTCATCCGCAATTCTTTGTTCAGTCGCCGATCGTTAATGTCCGCGGGTCCGGAGATAGAATAGCAAAAGCGTCCTTCGTGATAAGGCTGGTTCGCCGGTCGAATTATCAAAACGTCGATCCGAGTACCTTCGAACTTTCTCGATTTATTTCCATCGGCGACGAGCAGCCGTGGATGGCTGAGGCTGCCGATCAGGTTATTTCCCTGCGACACTTTGCGCCGGCAGAATACGCGCATCTCTTGGAGGAGATTGCATGAATATGAACGACCTAGCGAAAGTAGTTGCTGTAACTCCCAATGCGATCGAGATCGAGGTTAGTTCGACGGCGGCATATGCTGATCTCGAGGAGAAGATCCAAATTGGCAGCTACCTCGAAATCTCCGACGACATGGATTCGAAGCTTATTGCGGTAGTCCAGGGGTTCAGAATCAAGGACGCCATTGGCGCCGAAGATGCACCTACTGGGCCGAAATTTGTCCTCTCGCTGCAACCGGTCGGCCGTCTTGAGAACGGCACATTTATGCGTGGCGGCAAGCAGATCACGATTCCGCCCCAGAATGTTTCGATCGCCGGCAAGGATCTTCTCGAAAAGATCTACAGCTCTGTCGAAGCCGCCGATCGGTTTTCTTTCGGCACCTTGGTTCAGGACGAATCTGTGCGAGTTGCGTTGCACGGCGACAGGTTTTTCGGGAAGCACATTGGAGTCGTGGGATCTACCGGATCGGGTAAGTCATCGACGGTCGCTGCGATTCTCCAGGAGGGCTTGCGCGCCGGAGACGGCGAACGGGCCCCGGGTGTTTTGAATAACTCTCACGTCATCATTTTTGACATTCACGGTGAGTACGCGCCGGCGTTCCCTGATGCGCATGTTATTGGTGCGGAGGAGATCAAGCTGCCTTATTGGCTGATGAACGCCGAGGAGCTTGAGGAGATGTTCATCGAGAGCAATGAGCAGAACTCTCACAATCAAGTTTCCCAATTCCGCGGTGCCGTAATCGCCAATAAGCAAAAGAACAATCCAGGTATCAGTCCGGCGAGAGTGTCCTACGACTCCCCAGTTTACTTTTCCCTGGAGGAAGTCACTCGGTACCTGGACAATCTCAACTCCGAGACGATCAGTAGGGTGAATGGGGAGAACGCGCCAAAGTCGAAAGTTGACGGCCTGATATCGAATAGAGAGAGGCTGTATTTTGACCGGAAAGTCGATTTCGTGGAGCAGTCCGCTGCCGCGGCCACGAAGGCAACTGCTGGCCCTTTTGCAGGGGAGTTTAATCGGTTCTTGATGCGACTTGAAGGCCGCAAGAATGACCATCGTTTGGATTTCCTCCTCGCTCCAGAGAACGTCGAGGGAGTTGAATACAAAACCGACGATCTTTCGGATCTGATTGCACAGTTCATGGGCTACGGGGACGATAGAAGCAATATTACAATTATCGACCTCAGCGGAATTCCCTTCGACGTACTTAGTGTCGTAGTCTCTCTGATCACCCGCTTGGTCTTTACCTTTAGCTTCCACTTCAAGAAGCTTCACGCAAAAGACGGCCTGGAACTGCCCTACCTCTTAGTCTACGAGGAAGCGCACAACTACATTCCGCAAAGTGAGGGCGCGAAGTACGGCTCGGTTAAACGGGCTATTGAAAGAGTGGCGAAGGAGGGGCGCAAGTATGGGATCTCCTTGATGATCGTTAGCCAGCGTCCGTCGGAAATATCAGAGACCGTGTTCTCTCAGTGCAATAACTTCGTCGCCATGCGACTGACGAACCCGAATGATCAGAGGTACGTGAAGCGGCTTCTTCCGGACAATTTGTCTGCAATCACAGACTCCTTGGCATCGCTCGAACAACGAGAGGCGATCCTTATCGGTGACGCCGTTGCGCTCCCGTCGCTGACTCGTATTGATGAGATTACAGACCGGCCTGCCTCTAACGACGTTAAGTTCCACAAGGAATGGAAGAAGGATTGGTTCGACGACGCCTTTGCGGGCGTTGTAGAGCGCTGGAGGGATTGATTCGTCAGTCATGTCTCACGAGCTAGCATCGAAAGTTGCTGTTGTGCTTGGGGCCCAAGGGGGCGCGGCTCGTTCTGTTGACAGAATCGAGCAGGGCGATCGTCTGCGTTTGAAACGTGGGGAATCTCGGTGGTTGCCCACCCCAGTCACGATGGCTGGTCGCCCCGTTGCCCCCGGAGAAGCACCCGCCCGCGCTCTGGAGAATCGCGTGCCTCTGGGAAGGGGTACATGCGTTCGCTTCGCAATCCGCCCGACGGCTATCCGCCATGATCGCCGTCAGGTATCTCCGGCGCGCTTCGAAATTTCCGGAAGGCTTCCGTTGGGCGCACCATGAGCACGGCTCCGGTGTGCAACCGGGGTCCCCCGGCCTTGTCCGGGACCGGGTGTGCCAGCTACCGAACTATGTCGACCTGTCTGAATACGCGTGTTGCGGAAGCCGAGCGCTGTTTTCGGCGTCAAACAGACGTACCACGTGCGTTCGGCGTACCCGACCCGCACTTTGGGGGCACCATACGGGGATGAGGTGGCTTAGGGTGATCGTGCCTGGGGGCCAGGCAAGCGGCCGTCAGGGGATGACAGTGTTCACCATTACAACCATCGTGCTCGGGATCAATCTCGTCTTGACGATCATCGTCCTCGTCATGCTCGCGGTCCGTCGCAACGGCAGCGCCGCTCCGCAGATCGACGAGCGAGCGCTCGCTGCGGTCGGTAGTGGGCTCCGGCAGGATCTGAGCGCGCAACGACAGGAGCTCGGCTCAGCCATCGGAGACGGGAGTCGCGCTCTTGAGGCTCGGCTAACTGCGATACTCGGGGACCAGAAGATGGCGGCCGACCATGCGGTCGAGTTGCAGCGGACGAACCAGACGGAACTCCGTGCGAACCTCGACCAGGGGCTGGCTCACCTCCGAGACAAGTTCCATGAGCACTCGCAGGCCGCGCTCGCCGCTGATGCTGTACTTCGCTCCTCGGTCGAGAAGCGATTTGAAGAACTGCGCGCTGCGAACGAGGCGAAGCTCGAGAAGATCCGCGAATCCGTCGAGAAGCTTGAACAGTCGAACGCCACGGCGCTCGAGAGCAACGCGGAACGTGTTCGTGTCCTCACCGAGCAGAACTCGACAAAGCACCAGGAACTTCAGGAGTCGGTGCGCGTTGAATTCGGCCGGATGAAGTCGGGCAACGAAGAGAAGCTCGACGCGGTGAGGGCGACGATTGAGCAGCTTCAGGCGAGTAATTCCGACAAGCAGCGGCAGCTGCAGGAGTCGCTGCGCGAAGAGCTCGACAAGCTTCGCACGGGCAACGAAGCGAAGCTCGAGCGGATGCGAGAGACGGTCGACGAGAAGCTGCAGGGCACGCTCGAAAAGCGTCTCGGGGAGTCGTTCGCGCTCGTCAGCGAGCGTCTCGAACTGGTGCAGCGTGGGCTCGGCGAAATGCAGGCGCTCGCTACCGACGTTGGTGGACTGAAGCGGGTCCTGACGAACGTCAAGAGCCGTGGCAGTTGGGGCGAGGTCCAGCTCTCGCGTCAGCTGGAGGACCTGCTGACGCACGAGCAGTACGAGCAGAACGTCGTCGTCAAGGAGGGGACAGCCGAGAGCGTTGAGTTCGCAGTGAAACTTCCCGGGCGCACTGCGGAAGAGGCGGTCTACCTCCCCATCGACTCGAAGCTCCCGCAGGAGGACTACGAGCGCCTGCTGAACGCGCAGGACGAGGGTGACAAGCCAGCGATCGACGGTGCGGCCAAGATGCTCGAACGCGCGATTATCGCCCAGGCAAAGATCATCTCTGCCAAGTACATCGCGCCGCCGAAAACTACCGATTTCGCAATCATGTATCTACCGACCGAGGGGCTGTTCGCTGAGGTGATCCGTCAGCCGGGGCTGGCGAGCAAGCTGCAGAACGATCACAGGGTCCTCGTCACGGGTCCGACGACGCTGATGTCGCTGTTGAACAGCCTGCAGATGGGCTTCCGGACGTTGGCGATCGAGCAGCGAAGCTCCGAGGTCTGGAAGGTGCTCAGCGCTGCGAAGGGCGAGTTCGAGAAGTACGGGATGGTCTGGGAGAAGCTCGAGAAGCAGCTCGCCACAGCCCAGAAGACGGTTGCGGACGCCGGCACTCGGACACGGGCGGTTTCGCGCAAACTCCGTGGGGTCGAGACGCTCGAGGTGGAGCAGCCAGCCGCGCTTGCAGTCGATCTCACTGAGCCCGACGACGTCGCCGACATCGTCGGTCTCGAGCCGGCCGTCTGATCTGCATCAGCGCCGTCGTCAGATGACGGTGGCCGCGACCACGGTCCCCATGACCGCGGTCGCGACCGACTGCATTTCTCACACGTCGACCAGGCCGCGCAGCCGGCCGGTCGGCGGCATGCGCCGTCAGCCTGATTGTGCCCTTGGGCCTGTTAGCGGCCCGGAGTTCTCCACAACCGTCGCCCCGGACGGTAGTCGAGCCCGCTGGCCCCGTACGATTGACCCCGTGTCCAAGGTCCTGAGCAGTCTCCCCGTCGGCGAACGAGTCGGCATCGCGTTCTCAGGGGGTCTCGACACCTCCTGCGCCGTTGCCTGGATGCGCGAGAAGGGAGCGATCCCCTGCACGTACACGGCCGACATCGGCCAGTACGACGAGCCCGACATCGACGCCGTCCCGAGCCGCGCCCACGAGTACGGCGCCGAGATCGCCCGACTGGTCGACGCGAAGAGCGCCCTGGTCGAAGAGGGCCTGGTCGCCCTGCAGACCGGTGCGTTCCACATCCGCTCCGGCGGCAAGACGTACTTCAACACGACGCCGCTCGGCCGCGCGGTGACGGGCACGATGCTCGTCCGCGCGATGAAGGAAGACGGCGTCGACATCTGGGGCGACGGCTCCACCTACAAGGGCAACGACATCGAGCGGTTCTACCGCTACGGCCTGATGGCCAACCCGCGTCTGCGCGTCTACAAGCCGTGGCTCGACTCCGAGTTCGTCGAGGAGCTCGGCGGCCGCAAGGAGATGAGCGAGTGGCTCGTCGCCCGTGGGTTCCCGTACCGCGACTCCACCGAGAAGGCGTACTCGACCGACGCGAACATCTGGGGTGCGACGCACGAGGCGAAGAGCCTCGAAGAGCTGTCGAGCGGCCTGGACATCGTCGAGCCGATCATGGGTGTCGCCGCGTGGCGTGACGACGTCGAGGTCGCGACCGAGATCGTCAGCGTCCGGTTCGAGGCCGGTCGCCCCGTCGCGATCAACGGCGTCGAGTACACCGACGCGGTCGCCCTGGTCTACGAGGCGAACGCCATCGGTGGCCGCCACGGCCTGGGTGCGTCCGACCAGATCGAGAACCGCATCATCGAGGCGAAGAGCCGCGGCATCTACGAGGCTCCGGGCATGGCGCTGCTGCACATCGCCTACGAGCGCCTGCTCAACGCGATCCACAACGAGGACACGGTCGCCTCGTACCACAACGAGGGTCGCCGTCTCGGTCGCCTGATGTACGAGGGCCGCTGGCTCGACCCGCAGTCCCTCATGCTCCGCGAGTCGCTGCAGCGCTGGGTCGCCTCCGCCGTCACCGGCGAGGTCACGCTGCGCCTGCGTCGTGGTGACGACTACACGATCCTCGACACCACGGGCCCCGCGCTGTCGTACCACCCGGACAAGCTGTCGATGGAGCGCGTCGGCGACGCCGCCTTCGGACCGGACGACCGCATCGGCCAGCTCACCATGCGCAACCTCGACATCGCGGACTCCCGTTCGCGGCTCGAGCAGTACGCGGCCGCGGGCCTCATCGGTGGCGCGACGGCCGAGCTCGTCGGCGAGCTCGAGGCGGGCGAGGCCGAGGAGATCCTCGGCGGCGCGATCGTCGCCTCCGACGCCGAGGACGCGATGGGTCGTCGCACGGACCTCGCGTCCGAGGGCGCTGCCTTCGACTCCGGCACCGACTGATCGAGCGGAGCCGCGCCCTGGGCGCGACGCACTGATGACGGGAGGCCCGGTGCCAGCTGGCACCGGGCCTCCCGTCCGTCGTCGCGACGTCTCAGGCGGCGGTGCTCCCGAGCAGCAGTTCGAGCTGCTCGACGACCAGGTCGGGCCGGGTGATGAAGGGATGGTGCCCGGTGGGGACGTCGACGCTCCGCGTCGCCCGTGCCGCGTGCGCTCGCTGGAGGCAGACGGTGGTGCTCCGGTCCTCGGTGCAGACCAGGTAGGTGGAGTCGACGCCCTGCCAGCCCGCCGCGGTGGTCGGCGTGACGAACGCGGCAGCGGACTGGGCGGTGACGCGGTCCCACGCAGCTCGCTGCACCTCCGGGTCGGCGTCCTGCAGGAACCGCGCGCCGAACGACGAGGCGTCGTACCCGACCACTGCCAGGGCTCCGTCCCCGGCATCACCGATCGCCACCGGATCGGGCTCGTCCGACATGATCCCGGCCTGGGCCGATCCGACGTCGGGCAGGTAGGACGACGCGTACACCAGGTGCTCGACGGCATCGTGCGGGCCGGCCTCGGCGATGACCGTGCCACCGTACGAGTGCCCGACGACGATCGCGCCGTCGTTGCGGTCGAGCGCGGCCCGGAGCGCTGCCGCGTCCTCGACGAGACCGCCTTCGGGGCGCCCGGACGGGCCCTCGCCGCAGGACGGCAGTGCCACCGATCGACTGCGGACACCGGTGCGGTCGAATAACAGGTCGGCGGTGGGTTGCCACCACCAGTCGCCGTCGCGGACGAGCGCGCCGTGGACGAAGAGGATCTCCATGGGCCGACGCTACAGCGCACCCGCCTCGCCGGTCCGCCGCGTCGGTCAGCCGCGAAACGCATCCGCCTCGACGGCGCTCCGGCGCGACCGTATCGTTGCGGTACCGGGTCAGTCATCAGGGACTCGTCGTCACGATGCTCCTCACGATCTGTGAGGTCTGGCACAGCGGGTCGACCCGGACGGATCCGAGATGCGCATCATCTCGACGAAGGGCTGGTCGCCATGACCGCCACCATCCAGAACGCCTGGCACCGCCACGGCCTCCGCTCGCCCGAAGACCTCGCCGCCCTCGTCGCCGAACGCCTCGAAGGAACCGGCCACCAGCTCGTCAGCGTCAGCGAAGCGCGCTACGAGCCCACCTACGCGGACTTCCTCGGCGAGCAGCTCTGACCCCCAGCGGGCTGCCGCTCGACCGTCGGTAGAGTCTGCGCATGCGCACAGCCCGAACCACGGCGGCGGCACTGGCGATCGTCGCGGCGGGACTGCTGACGCTCGTCGGTGTCCAGCCCGCGTCGGCCCACTCGGCCCTGACCAGCAGTACCCCGGCGGACGGGGCGGTCGTCACCGAACCGCTCGAGTCCGTCGACCTGACCTTCTCGGAAGCGCCGCTCGCCGGCCTCGACGCCGGACTCCGGATCCAGGTGACGGATGCCTCCGGCACCGAAGTCGCCACGGGTGACGTGACGGTCTCCGGGACGACCATGCGCCGCGCGGTCGACCTCGACCGGGGCAACTACACGGTGCTCTGGCGGTACGTGTCGCCGGACGGCCACCCGATCGAGGGCACGCTCGCGTTCGAGTACCGGGCTGCAGCGCCCGTGTCGACCCCGAGCGCGAGCGTCACTCCGACCCCGACGGCGAGCACCGCTCCGACGTCGAGTGCCACCGCGACGGCCACCGGAGCCTCGGACGGTGCTCCGTCCTCGTCGCCGGGCATCGCGCCGGGCGTGTGGATCGGCCTCGGCGCCGGAGCCGTCCTGGTGGCCGGCGCGGTCGTCGTGCTGCTGCTGCGGCGCGGTCGCAGCGCGTAGCGCGGAGCGCGCGCGGCGCAAGCCCACTTCGTGAGCAGGAATGGTCGGGTCGCACGCGCGCACCCGACCATTTCTGCTCACCAAGCGCACGCGGCGCACGTCACGCGACCACGCGACGGACGGGAGGCCCGGCGCCGGACCGGCACCGGGCCTCCCGTCCGCACGTGGTGCGTGACGCCGGGGGCGACGCGCCTCACGCCACGGGGGCGGCCTCCAGCGCGGCGTCGGCGCGTGCCGCGCTGCCCTCGGCCAGGCCTCGGGCGATGCGGCCCCGCGTCGACAGCCAGAGGACGACCGCGGCGACGAACACGATGCCCTCGGTGACGGTGAGTGCCCAGATGATCCCGGCGAGCCCGAACCAGACGTTGCCGGCGATCACGATCGGGATGAACAGCACGCCCTGCGCCATCGACAGCACCATCGCGGGCATGACCATCCCGGTCGCCTGGAACAGCGAGGTGAGCAGTCCCGTGAACCCGTTGACGACGGCGGCGACGAGCTGTGCCGTCAGGATCGTCATGCCGATCGCGAGCACCGAGTGGTCACCGGAGAAGATCGTGAAGACCTGCTCGCGGAACACGAAGACCGTGCCGGAGAAGACGAGCACGATGCCGCCGACGGTCAGGGCCGCGGCGCGCAGGCCGGAGCGGAGTCGATCGGCGTCGCCCGCGCCGAACGCGTAGGCGAGCAGCGGCAGCACGCCGATGGTCACGCCCATCACCAGGAACTCCGGCACCTGGGCGATGCGGACCGCGACGCCCATCGCCGCCAGCGGGTCGTCACCGTACGCGGCGGCGAGGTTGTTGAGGACGAGTGTCGTGACGATGAGGAACGCGGACTGCAGCAGCTCGCCGACGCCGATGCCGAACACGGGCTTCAGGATGTCCGCCCGCAGGGTGAACCACTTCGGCGCGAAGCTGACGTTCTCGCTGTTCCGCTGCAGCCACGTCACCCAGTAGGCGATCGACACCACGTTGGCCAGGCCCACCGCGAGTGCGGCGCCGCCGACACCCCAGTGCAGCCCCAGGATGAACAGGACGTCGAACACCAGGTTGCCGACCGTGGACAGGACCAGGCCGATCATCGCCTGCCTCGCGGCGCCCTCCGAGCGGACGATCTGCTCGAGCGCGAAGGACGCGGCGAGGACGGGGACGAACGCGAGCATCACGGCGACGTACTCGCTCGTGGCGGGGACCGCTGCCGCGTCGGCACCGAGGACGGCGACGAGCGGGCGGAGCAGCAGGAGTCCGACGACGCCGAGCACGGCGCCGGTCACGACGGCTCCCCACAGGGCGAACGAGGCGACGTGCTTGATGTCCCGCGCCTTGTCGGGATCGTGTTCCGAGGCGCCGAGCAACCGGGACATCAACGCGCTGCCGCCGACGCCGAACACCCCGCCCACGGCCATCACCAGGCCGAGCAGCGGCGTGCCGAAGGTGATCGCGGCGAGCAGGGACGTGTCGTGCTGGGCGCCGATGAAGCCCGCGTTGATGACGTTGTACAGGGCGCTGACGACCATCGCGGCGGCCATCGGCACGCACAGGTGCACCAGGGCTCGGGCGATGGGGGCAGCGGAGAGGTACCAGCGGTTCGTCGCCGCAGCGGTGGTGGTGGTGGTGGACATGACGGTTCCCTTCCGGGCATGGCGGTGGGCGCGCCGACGGACGCCGGCACGGCAGGGGGGAGCGCGCGACCGGTGGGGTCGCGGGATCGCAGGGTCGCGGGTCGGGAAGGCGCGGGATCGCGGGGTCGCGAGGGCGCGCCGGCGGATCCGGCCGGGAGGCGCGTGGTGCGTGAGCGGGTCGGTGCGGTGGCGCGCGTGGCGCCGGTGGTGCGGCGGTGCGGCTAGCGGGTCGGCGGCGCGAGTTCCGCGGTCACCTTCTGCAGCAGTCGCCGCAGGGTGTCGCGTTCGTCCTCGTCGAGGGGTGCGAGCAAGGAGTCGTCGAGGGCGACCATCGCGTCGGTGAACCCGGCGATGAGGTCGATGCCCGCCTGGGTGGCGTGCACCGTCTTCGTCCGCCCGTTCGTGGCGTCCGGTCGTCGTTCGATCAGGCCACGCCGCTCGAGCCCCTGCAGGAGACTCGAGACGCTGGCCGCGCTGGTCCGGGTGGCCTCGGCGACGTCCCGCTGGATGGCGCCGGGGTGTTCCTGCAGGTACCCGAGCACGAAGGACTGCTCGTGGGTGAGGTCGCGTTCACGGACCCACTCCTCGGCGCCCTTGCGCTGTGCCCATCCGATCCACCGCATGAGCTGGAGCGGTGTCGTGAAGTCCGGTGCCTGCATGATCAGGACTCTAACTGTTAGCCATCGAACTGTCAACGAAGGCAGTAAGAGTCGTGACCCCAGAACGGGGGTGTCGAGTCCTGCCCGGACCCTGATACCTTCCACAGCAAGCGGCCTCACCAACCGCCCTCGGCCCGTTCGACGGGCCCCACATCCCCCGGCTCACCACCGGGGGCGGATCAGCGGCGGAGAGCCCGTCGGGGGAGGAGGCACCGTGCCACACCACGGACTACCCACCGCGATCCCGGCGCGACGAGTTCGTCGCGCCTGACCAGGGCGGACGCCGGCGGGTACCGGCGTCCGCCTCACCGGGTCCGCGACGCGTTCGGGTCGTCGCGGATCCCCGGGGCGGTGGTGATCGGGTCACCGCCGCCCCGGGAGCTCCCGGGCGATCCGATCGACGTCTTCGGGAACCCGCCGGTCCACGGAGCCGGATCGGCGTGATACTGGGGTGGTGCGTGAACTCCAAGCCGCCATCGCAGCGGACCTCAACGTCCAGCCGACCATCGACCCGGAGCAGGAGGTCGCCCGTCGTGTCGGGTTCCTGCGCGACTACCTGCTGACGACCGGGGCGAAGGGGTACCTCCTCGCCATCAGCGGCGGGCAGGACTCCACCCTGGCCGGCCGCCTGACCCAGCTCGCGGTCGAGTCGCTCCGCGCCGAGGGGCACCCCGCCGAGTTCACGACCGTGCGCATGCCCTACCGCGTGCAGGCCGACGAGGACGACGCCCAGCTCGCCCTGCAGTTCATCGCGGCCGACCCGGGCGTCACCGTGAACATCGAGCACGGGGTCGACGGGGTCATGCAGGACACCGCGGCCTCGGGCGTCGAGCTGAGCGACTTCGTCAAGGGCAACGTCAAGGCGCGCATGCGCATGGTCGCCCAGTACGCGATCGCCGGGCAGCGCGGCCTGCTGGTGGTCGGCACGGACCACGCGGCAGAGGCGGTGACGGGCTTCTTCACCAAGTACGGCGACGGCGGCGTCGACCTCACCCCGCTCACCGGGCTCTCGAAGAGCCAGGGGCGGCAGCTGCTCGAGCACCTCGGCGCACCGGCTCGCCTGTACGAGAAGGCACCCACCGCCGACCTGCTCGACGAACTGCCCGGGCAGACCGACGAGGCGAACCTCGGACTCACCTACGCCGAGATCGACGCGTACCTGCAGGGCCACGACGTACCGGTCGAGGTCGCCGAGGCGATCGAGTCGCGCTACCGCGCGACGGAGCACAAGCGCCAGGTGCCGGCGACGCCCTTCGACGACTGGTGGCGTGCGGGCGCGTAGGCGCTGACGCGACACGGCCGGGAGGCGCGGTGCAGGTGATCCTGCACCGCGCCTCCCGTCTGTTGTCCCCAACCCTTCCCTGCGCGCCCCGGCTGTCCGCGTGCGCTCCTAGGATGGGAGCCAACGGAACAACAGATGCGGAATCCAGGCTGGCGCCTGGTCCGGAGGGGGAGTCATGGAAGTCCTGTTCGCGCTCGGAGCCGTCCCGCTGATCATCGTGGGGATCATCGTCCTCGCCGTGATCGCGCTGATCTACGCCAAGGTCGTGTACCGCAACGCCGGTGCCGACGAAGCGCTCATCATCACCGGCAAGCGCTCCCGCAAGGTCAAGAACGCCGACGGCACCGAGACCGTCGAGTCCGGCATCAAGGTCGTGCTCGGCGCCGGTGTGCTCGTCCGCCCCTTCTTCGAGAAGGTCGCGAAGCTGTCGCTCAGCTCGCGTGCGATCGACATCAACGTCAACGCGCAGGACTCCCGTGGCGTCACCATCGACGTCGAGGCCGTGGCGCTCGTCAAGGTGGGCGAGGCCGACGCGTCCATCCGGGCGGCAGCGCAGCGGTTCCTCGGCCAGGAGAAGAAGATCGACGACTTCGCGCGCGAGGTCCTGTCCGGCTCGCTCCGTGCCTCGATCGGTGCGACCGACGTGTCGACCATCATCCGGAACCGCGACCAGCTCACCGTCGCGGTCCTCACCGTCGCGCAGGACGCCCTGCACAGCCAGGGGCTCGACGTCGACTCGTTCGAGATCAAGGGCATCTCGGACCGCAACGAGTACATCAGCGACCTCGGTCGTGCCGAGCGTGCACGCGTGCGACTCGAGGCCGAGAACGCCGAGGCCCAGGCCGACCGCGAAGCGCGAGAAGCCCGCGCCACCGCCGACCAGGCGATCGCCGAGGCCGAGAACACGCTGGCCATCCGTCGTGCCGCGCTGCAGCTCGACGCCGACCGTGCATCCGCCGAAGCTGCTGCCGCCGGCCCGCTCGCCCAGGCGCGTGCGTCCCAGGGCGTCGTCGAGCAGGAGCAGATCACCGCGCAGAAGCGTGCCGAACTGCGCCGTGCCGAGCTCGAGTCCGAGGTGTCCGCCGTCGCCGAGGCCCAGGCGCGCAAGACCCGCGTCGAGGCCGAAGCCGCCGCTGGGGCCCAGGTCGAGACCGCCCGCGCCCAGGCCGAGGCCCGCCGGATCTCCGCCGAGGCCGTCGCTGCCGAGGCGAAGGCCGAGGCCGACGCCCGCAAGCTCGCCGCCGACGCCTCACGCGCCGAGGGTGAAGCCGCCGCCGACGCGATCCGTGCGAAGGGTCAGGCCGAGGCCGATGCGACCAAGGCGCAGGCCGACGCACTCGCGCAGCACTCCGAGGCCGTCCTGCGGGTCAAGGCCATCGAGGCACTGCCGAGCATCGCCCGCGAGCTTGCTGCTCCGATGAGCAACATCGACACGCTCACCGTGGTGTCCTCCGACGGCGCCGGTGCACTGTCGAAGAGCGTCGTGAGCCAGTTCAGCGAGGTCGATGCGCTGCTCGGTGCCACCGCCGGGTTCACCCTGAGCGACATCGTGAAGAGCACCACGACGGGTCAGGCGGCTGCCCGTGCCGTCGTGCGCGAGCAGTCGGTGCCACCGGCCGAGCCGACCGAGTAGCCGGGCGGGTGCCTGCAGCGGGCGCGACGGGGGATCAGCCCTCGTCGCGCCCGTTCTCGTTCTGCGGGTCGCGCTGCTGTGCGCCGGCGTCCTCACGCTCGTCGGCGAGCCGCTGCTGCCAGACGACGCTGCGAGCCGCACCCTCGAGCACGTCGTCGACACTGCGACCGCTCTGGGCGGCGAGGGCGCCGCTGAGTCCGGCGGTCAGGGTGCCGCCGGCCGAGGCGAGTCGCTCGACGACCTCCTCCTGCCGCGGGGTCAGGGGCTCGTCGACCAGTTCGTCGATCGTGTCGCGGATGTTCTGCTCGCTCGCGTCCAGTGCTGCCTCGTCGCCGGACTGCAGGGCTGCTGCTTCGCCGACGACGACGAGACCGAGGCGCGCGGCGTCGTCTTCGGGACGCGGGGTGCGGTGCTCGTCAGTCATGCGGTGGACCGTACGCTCCGGTGCGCTGCGCTCCCTGGACAGACGCGTCCCCCGCTCGGGCGGGCGCGCTGTCAGTCGGCCCAGCGCCGGAGCAACCACTCGGCGGCGGCCACGCCCTCGCGCCGCTGGAAGTCGCGGATCATGGGCATGTTCGGCGGTGCCGGGGGCAGGGCGTGCTCGAAGAACAGCCCGGCGAGCCCGGCCAGCACGGCGTCGATCGTGGTGGCGGGCACCCCGGCGAAGACCGGGTGCGTGGCGAGGTGGTGTTCGACGTCGGCGTCCTCACCGCGGACGAGCGTGTCGAGCAGGTAGGTCAGCGGATCGAGCCAGTGCGCGCCCACGCTCGCCCAGGGCCAGTCGACCACCCAGACGAGCCCGGCGTCGTCGACGAGCAGGTTGTCCGCTCGGCAGTCGGCGTGCACCAGGTGCTCGCCATCGACGAGTGCAGCGGCTCCCGCTGCCGCGCGGGCGATCGCGGGCCCGGCGTCGAGGACGTGCGGCGGGACGACCCCGGCGACACGGACGGCGTCCGCGTCGTCGGCCAGCATCCGGTCCCAGGCTCCGAACTCACCGCGCAGGTCCTCGGCGATGCGGGGGAGCGTCGCCAGCCCACCGGTCGCGGGCGGCAGCGTGTGGAGTGCGTCGAGCACGGCCGTCGTGTCCGATCCGTCGAGGTGCCGCCCCGGGTGCTGGCCTGCGACGTCGTCGAGCACGAGCGCGACCCAGTCGTCGCCGTCGACCGTGGCGTGCAGCGCGTCGAGCAGCCGTGGTGCCTGCACGGTGGTCGGCAGCTGGGCCATGACGGCGGCCTCGCGGCGGTGCAGCTCGAGGGCTGCCTCGTTGCGCGAGCGCGACACGGTCTTCACGAACGCCCGTCGTCCCGCCGCGGTCGACACCCGGTCGGCGCTGCCGGGAGACCACCCGCTCGCCTGGGACTCGGCGGTCACGACCGGACCGCCCAGCACCCCCTCCACCTGCTGCCGCAGCGTCGTCGGTACATCGGTCCAGGTGGTTCGCCCCATGCGCCGACGCTACCTGAGAACCCGTACACGAACGTGCATGCTCGGCAACTTTGCGTTGGCAGCAAAGGTGCTTGCGGTGTAAAGTTGCAGAGCCTGCAAGGTTGACACCCGTTCGGGGTCCCGACCAGGCCGACGACCACCACGCCACATCCCCTGTGAGGAACTCCGCATGTCCACTGCCACCGCACCCGTCGAGGTGTCGCGCGGACGACAGGACTCCCCGGCGAGCACGCCGGGCAAGCCGATCATGTCGCACCGCCAGATCCTGCTCGTCATCTACGGCCTGATGGCGGGCATGTTCCTGTCGTCGCTCGACCAGACCATCGTCGGCACGGCGATCCGCACGATCGGCGACGACCTGCACGGCCTCGACCAGCAGGCCTGGGTCACGACGGCCTACCTGATCGCGTCGACCATCACCACGCCGATCTACGGCAAGCTCTCCGACGTCTTCGGCCGTCGCCCGCTCTACATCTTCGGCATCGCGGTCTTCATCCTCGGGTCGCTGCTCTCGACCCTGTCGACGTCGATGACCATGCTCGCCGCCTTCCGCGCGTTCCAGGGCATCGGTGCCGGTGCGCTGATGTCGCTGCCGCTCGCGATCATGGGCGACATCCTCGCGCCCCGTGAGCGCGCGAAGTACCAGGGCTACTTCCTGGCGGTCTTCGGCATCTCGTCCGTGATCGGCCCGCTCATCGGTGGCCTGTTCGCCGGTGCGAGCTCGATCGTCGGCATCACCGGCTGGCGCTGGGTCTTCCTGATCAACGTGCCCATCGGCGTCGCCGCGCTCCTCATGGTGATCGCGTTCCTGCACCTGCCGAAGTTCGGCGAGGCCAAGGCCAAGCCGCGCATCGACTGGTGGGGCGCGACCTCGGTCATCGTCACGCTCGCGCCGCTGCTCCTCGTCGCGGAGCAGGGCCGCACGTGGGGCTGGGGTTCGGCCAGCGCGATCGCCTGCTACGTCATCGGTGCGCTCGGCCTCGTCGCTTTCCTGGTGATCGAGACCCGCATGCAGGACGACGCGATCATCCCGCTCAAGCTCTTCCGCTCGAGCACGTTCTCGATGGCGACCATCCTGGGCTTCCTGGTCGGCTTCGCGATGTTCGGCGCGATGCTCACCATCCCGCTGTACCTGCAGATCGTCACCGGCCTGACGCCGACCGAGTCCGGGTTCGCGACGCTGCCGATGATCGGTGGGCTGATGATCGCCTCGATCGCTTCGGGGCAGATCGTGGCCCGCACCGGCCGCTACCGGATCTTCCCGGTCATCGGCACGGCCCTGGTGTCGCTCGGCTACGTCGTCCTGACGTTCATGACGATCGACAAGCCGCTGTGGTTCCTGATGATCGGCATGTTCCTGATCGGCCTCGGGCTCGGCCAGCTCATGCAGAGCATCACCCTGGCCTCGCAGAACTCGGTGGAGCCGCGCGACATGGGTGTGGCGACGTCGTCCGCCACGTTCTTCCGCCAGATCGGTGGCACGCTCGGCACCGCCGTCCTGCTGTCCGTCCTGTTCTCGCTCATGCCGACGAACATCCTGCACGCCACAGCGGACGAGTCGAACCTGAAGCCCGCCCTCAGTGCGGCGCTCGACCCGGAGATCGCCAGCGCGAAGGCGAACCAGGGCGTCATGGACCAGATCTGGGACCCGATCGTCACCCCGCTCCAGCAGCAGGTGCAGTCCGGCCTCGACACCGCCACCGACCAGGTGACCCAGGCCACCGCCGGGGCTCCCGACGCCGTGCAGCAGCAGGCGCTCACCGCCGCCGCCGACAAGGCGCACGCCAGCGTGCAGGACGGCCGGCTCGTCGTCGACTGGTCCGACTCGTCGCAGCGCACCTACTGGGTGGACCAGCTCGCACCGGAGCTGTCGGAGCAGATCGACAAGGGCGCGAACGACTCGAGCGACTCGAACGCCGAGACGAGCGACACGTCGTACCTCAACGGTGCGGACGCAGCCCTGACCCGGCCGTTCATGTCCGGGTTCAACGCGTCGGCCGTGACCGTCTACTGGGTCGGCTTCGCGGTGATCCTGCTCGCGTTCGTCCTGAGCTTCTTCTTCAAGGCGCCGCCGCTCCGCAAGAGCTCGGCCCTGCAGGAGCAGGCGGACGACGCCGGCACCGCCGACGACCTCGAGGCGCAGGCCGTGCGGGCCGCGGACACGATGGGCTCGCCCACCGCACCGGTCACCGGTTCGATCCCCGTCCAGGGCGGTCGGTCGCAGGTCTGAACCACGCCGGGCCTCCCCGTCACACGACGCGGAGGCCCGGCGTCGCACGGGCCCGAGAGCAGGACGGAGCGCAACACGTGCACCAGCCCACCACCACCGAGGACCTCGTCGCGAGCGACTGCGGCCTGCGGGAGCGCAAGAAGCAGCAGACCCGGTCCGCCATCCACCGGTCGGCACTCGCCCTGGTCACCGACCACGGGCTCGCCGGGGTGACCGTCGAGCAGATCTGCGCGGACGCCGGGGTCTCCCCGCGGACGTTCTTCAACTACTTCCCGTCGAAGGCCGAGGCAGCCCTCGGACTGCCGGCGACGACGGTCCCGGACGCGGCGCGCGCAGCGTTCCTCGGTGCGACGGGTCCGCTCGTGTCGGACCTCTGCGACCTCGTCGCGCACACGGTCACCCTGCCGCAGGACCGCCGGCGCATGAAGGAGCTCGTCCGAGCCCGCCCCGAGATGGTCCCGGCGATGATGCAGTGGATGGCGCACGCGCGGCAGACCGTGCTGGCGGTCGCCGCAGAGCGCGTCGACGAGGACACCGCGCGGACCGCGACCACCCTCGTGATGGCCGCTGTGATCGAGTCCGCCCACCGATCGGCGGACGGCTCACGCGACGAGCTCGCTGCGCGGCTGCGCGCGGTCGTCGCCGAGATGGGGCGGCTCGCCACCGCCTGACCAGCGTGACCATCGCGTCGCCCCCGGCGCGGGGCGACCACGGCCTGGAGGCGCGGTGCGGGTCGGACCCGCACCGCGCCTCCAGGCCGTTGTCGCGTCCACACCGTCGGTCGCGCAGTCATCGGACGGTTGGGCGGCCACTTTCGCCAGAACCGCAAGAACAAGGCTCTTGACGCACGAGACATCGGATGTTTTGATTGCACCGTTCGGTCGACGGAGACCGGACGGCAGGAGACACAGATGAGCCGCATCACCGGTCTGCACGTGCACGACATCCGGTTCCCGACCTCGCGAGAGCACGACGGGTCCGACGCCATGAACCCCGCACCCGACTACTCCGCCGCCTACGTCGAGCTCACCACCGACGCGCTCGACGGCCTGGTCGGCACCGGCTTCGTCTTCACCATCGGCCGCGGCAACGAGGTGCAGGAGTCGGCGATCGCAGCCCTCCGTGGGCACGTCGTCGGCGCCGATGCCGATGCGGTCCTGGCCGACATGGGCGGTACCTGGCGCGCGATGGTGCACGACTCGCAGCTGCGGTGGCTCGGCCCGGAGAAGGGCGTCATGCACATGGCGATCGGCGCCGTCGTCAACGCCCTGTGGGACCTGCGTGCGAAGCGTGCGGGGCAGCCGCTGTGGGCCCTGCTCGCCGACCTGCGACCCGAGGAGCTCGTCGACCTGGTGGACTTCCGGTACCTGACCGACGCGATCACCCCGGCCGAGGCGCTCGAACTGTTCCGCGCCGCCGAACCGATGCGTGCCGAACGTCGAGCGCGCCTGGAGCGTGAGGGCTACCGCGCCTACACGACGACCCCGGGCTGGCTCGGCTACGACGACGAGAAGCTCGCGCGGCTGTGCCGGGAAGCCGTGGACGACGGGTTCACCCAGATCAAGCTCAAGGTCGGCGGCGACGTGGACGAGGACGTCCGACGGATGGGCATCGCCCGTGCCACCGTCGGCCCGGACGTCCGGATCGCGATCGATGCGAACCAGCGCTGGGACGTCGACGAGGCCGTGGCGTGGATCGACCGGCTCCGCCCCTTCGACGTCGCGTGGGTCGAGGAGCCGACGAGCCCGGACGACATCCTCGCCCACGCCGAGATCGCCCGGCGCATCGCCCCGATCCCGGTCGCGACGGGGGAGCACATGGCGAACCGAGTGATCGCGAAGCAGCTGATCCAGGCCGGGTCGATGTCGGTGCTGCAGATCGACGCCACCCGGGTCGCCGGGGTGAACGAGAACCTGGCGATCCTGCTCCTCGCCGCCAAGCACGGCGTCCGTGTGTGCCCACACGCCGGCGGCGTCGGCCTGTGCGAGGCGGTGCAGCACCTGTCGATGTTCGACGCGGTCGCCCTGACCGGTGACCTCGACACCCGGTGCATCGAGTTCGTCGACCACCTGCACGAGCACTTCGTGACACCGGTCGACGTCCACGACGGCCGCTACTGGCCGCCGACCACGCCCGGCGCCGGCACCGAGATGCTCGCCGACACCCTGACCACCCACGCGTTCCCGGACGGCCCGGTCTGGGCCGAGTCCGATCCCGATCGGGTCCCGGACGCCGTCCGGGTCGCCTGAACACCCCACCGCACACCCCATCACCACGACGAAGTGGAGACACCGATGCAACGACGACGCACCGCCGGGCTGGCGGCAGCAGCAGCTGCCGTGCTCGTGCTCACCGGCTGTTCCGCTGGCAGCAACGCCAGCGACGGCCAGTCGAAGGACTCCCTCACCTGGGCCATGTGGATCGCCGGGAAGGAGGACAAGGCCGCGTGGCAGAAGGTCGCCGACACGGTCAAGACCGACGACGACGTGGACGTCTCGATCCAGGGCTCACCCTTCAACGACTACTGGACCAAGCTCCGCACCCAGCTGTCCACCGGCACCGCACCCTGCATCGTGAGCATCCAGTCGCTCCGCGCCGCGAACTACACGGACGTGCTCGTGCCGATCGACGACATGGCGAAGCAGGCCGACCTCGACCTGGGTGAGTACGACCAGACCGGGCTCGACGGCATGAAGGTCGACGGCAAGCTCTACGGGCTGCCGTACGACACCGGCCCCATGGTCATGTTCTACAACAAGGACATCTTCGAGAAGGCGGGCGTCGACGAGCCGAAGCCGGGCTGGACGGTCGACGAGTTCGAGGACGCTGCGAAGGAGCTCAAGGCCGCGGGCACGCCGATCTGGGGCACGAGCGTCGAGGACATCCCCCTCGAGTCGATGGTCCTCGGCTACAACGGCGGTCGGGTCATCGACGAGGACGGCACGCTCGACGCCTCGAACGCGGAGTTCGCCGAGGGGCTCGACTGGATCGGCGGTCTGGTGAAGGACGGCTACGCCACGCAGGCGAGCACCGACGGTTCCACCGACGACAACGCGTTCGTGTCCGGTGACGTGGCGATGTACAGCGACGGCCCCTGGTCGATCATCAGCCAGAAGGCCAAGGTCAAGTTCGACCTCGGCATCACGACGATCCCCTCGGGAACGGACGGCCCCAGCTCGTTCGCCGCCGGGTCGGGCTTCGGCATCTCGAAGCAGTGCAAGTACCCCGAGCAGGCGTTCAAGGCCATCACCACGATGACGAACGAGGCCACGCTCACCTCGCTCGCCGAGCAGGGTCGCGCCTTCCCGGCACGCACCGCGGCGCAGCAGGCCTGGTACGACAACGCCGGCATCGACGGGGTCGAGGACGCCCTGAAGACCGGGCTCGAGAACGCCACCCCGTTGCCCGGCAACAAGCAGAGCGACCAGCTCAACCAGCTCTTCGCGCAGTACGCCCTGCAGGCGGTGAACGGACAGACCTCCGGCAAGGAGACGATGTCGTCCATCGCGAGCCAGCTCGGCTCGCAGTGACGGGCGTCACCCCCTGACGGACGGAAGGCGCGGGTGGACCCCGCCCCGCGCCTCCCGGCCTGTCTCATCCCCTGACCAGGACCGCGCGAACGACGAGGAGGCCGTCGCATGACCACCATCCAGGACCCACCCGCCGAGGCGGCGCTGCCCGCCCCCGCGGTCGCGGTCGCGACCGGGGCGGCCCCGCGCCGGAAGGACAGCGGCGCCGACGCCGAGCTCGGCCGCCGCTCCTGGTGGGGCGCCGCCTTCGCCGCTCCGCACTCGATCGGCCTCGTCGTGTTCACGGCGTTCCCGATCCTCGCGTCGCTCGTCGTGAGCTTCATGAACTGGCCGATGCTCGGCGAACGCTCGTGGGCCGGCCTGTCGAACTACGCGCAGCTGTTCTCCGACCCGATCTTCCGCACCGTGACGCTGAACACCGTGCTGTTCGTCGTGCTCTACGTGCCGCTCAACCTGGTCGTGTCCCTCGGGCTCGCGGCCTGGCTCACGCCGAAGATCCGCCACCGGCACGTCTTCCGCGTGCTGTTCTTCATCCCGACCATCACGCCGATCGTCGCGAACGTCGTCGTCTGGCGGATGCTGTACCAGCCGGGCGGTGCCATCGACGCGACGCTGCAGTCGACCGTCGGCGTGAACGCCCCGAACTTCCTGGCCGACGACAACTGGGCCATGCTCGCCGTCGTCGCGATGAGCGTCTGGCAGGGGTTCGGCTACAACATGCTGATCTTCTCGGCGGCGCTCGACTCGGTGCCGGAGAACCAGATCGAGGCTGCGCAGCTCGACGGGGCGAACGCCTGGCAGATGTTCTGGCGGATCAAGTTCCCGCTCATCTCGCCGTCGATCTTCTTCGCGACGATGATGACCCTGATCACCTCGTTCCAGGTGTTCGTGCAGCCGTTCGTCCTGACGAAGGGCGGCCCCGGCACCGCCACCGAGACCCTGGTGCAGTACATCTACAACACGGGGTTCCAGACCCAGCAGCTCGGACTCGCATCGGCCGGAGCGTGGGTGCTGTTCGTCATCATCCTCGGCATCACGGCCATCCAGTTCCTCGGACAGAAGCGGTGGGTGCACTATGACTGAACTGACCTCGTCCAACCGGACGATCAACCCGCGGGCGCTGCCCCGCACGCACCGGCAGACCGGCCGGGTGCGCCACGCGGTGGGCTACGTGCTGCTCTGCCTGGTGGCCCTGCTGTTCGTCTCGCCGCTCATCTACATGGTGGCGACGAGTCTGAAGCCGTCGGCCGACGTGTTCACGACCCCGCCGACGCTCTGGGGCTCGTCCATCGAATGGGGCAACTACGCACAGGCGTTCACGTACCTGCCGTTCGCCCGGTTCATCCTGAACGGTGTCTTCGTCGCCGCGGCCGGCACGGCGATCAACGTCGCCGTCGCGGTGCTGTCCGGCTACGCGTTCTCGCGACTGCGGTGGCGCGGCCGGAACACGGTGTTCGTCCTGTTCCTGGCGACGCTGATGATCCCGCAGGACGTCCTCGTCATCCCGATGTACGTGATGATGCAGGGCTTCGGGTGGGTCGACACGTTCCAGGCGCTCATCATCCCGTGGGCGTTCACGGCACTCGGCGCGTTCCTGGTGCGGCAGTTCTTCCTCACCGTGCCGCAGGAGCTCGACGACGCCGCCCGGGTGGACGGAGCCGGAGCGATCCGGACGTTCTTCTCGGTGATGCTCCCGCTGGCCCGACCGACGATGGCGGTCCTCGCCGTCTTCTCGTTCATCGCGTACTGGAACTCGTTCCTCTGGCCGCTCGTCATCGTCAACGACGTCGAGGCCCGTGGCACCATCCCGCTCGGCCTGCAGCAGTTCTTCGGGCAGCAGGGCTCCGAGTGGAACCTCGTGATGGCGGCGTCGGTGATCTCGATGCTGCCCACGGTGGTCCTGCTGATCCTGCTCCAGAAGCACCTCGTCAAGGGGATCGTCACCAGCGGTCTCGGCGGCCGGTGACACCGCCGACCGTCCCCCTCTCGTCCTCCACTGAAAGGAACACTGGCCTCATGACCATCACCGCACCTGCCGAGCCGCAGACCGCGACCGACTCCGCGGGGTTCCCCGCGTGGTTCTCCCACGACCGGTTCGGCATGTTCATCCACTGGGGGCTGTACGCCCTGCCGGCACGGCACGAGTGGGTCAAGAACCGCGAACGGATCACCGACGAGGACTACCAGAAGTACTTCGACCACTTCGACCCGGACCTGTTCGACGCCGCGGACTGGGCACGTCGGGCACGGCAGGCGGGGATGAAGTACGTCGTCCTCACCACGAAGCACCACGAGGGCTTCTGCCTGTGGGACACCGCCCTGACCGACTACAAGTCCACGAACACCCCGTTCGGCCGTGACATCGTGCGCGAGTTCGTCGACGCCGTCCGTGCCGAGGGGCTGCGGGTCGGCTTCTACCACTCGCTCATCGACTGGCACCACCCGGACTTCACCGTCGACGGCGTGCACCCCCGGCGCGACGACTCGCCGGAGGAGATCGAGGCGTTCAACGAGGGCCGCGACATGTCGCGCTACCGCGAGTACCTCCACGGTCAGGTCGAGGAGCTGCTCACCGACTACGGGCAGATCGACTACCTGTTCTACGACTTCTCGTACCGGGACAACGACCACGAGGACATCTGGGGCGGCAAGGGCCGGGACGAGTGGGGGTCCGAGGAGCTCATGGCGCTGACCAAGCGACTGCAGCCCGGCATCATCGTGAACGACCGGCTCGACATCCCCGGTGACCTGGTCACCCCCGAGCAGTACCAGCCCGACAAGCCGATGGAGGTCGACGGCGTCCCGGTGCCGTGGGAGGCCTGCCAGACGCTGAACGGCTCGTGGGGCTACGACCGCGACAACCTGAACCTGAAGCCGGTCGACCTGCTCGTCCGCATGCTCGTCGACGGGGTCTCGAACAACGGGAACATGCTGCTCAACATCGGGCCGACCGGTCGCGGCGAGTTCGACGGGGTCTCGCGGCAGACACTCGACGGCATCGGGACGTGGATGCGCCAGCACGCCCGCTCGGTGTACGGGGCGGGGCCGTCGCGGTTCGTCGCCCCGCGGAACACCGTCTACACGCAGAACGGCAACCGCCTGTACCTGCACCTGCTCGCGTGGCCGTTCGAGCACGTGCACCTGCCCGACCTCGCCGGCCGGGTGGCGTACGCGCAGCTGCTCAACGACGCATCGGAGATCCACTTCCGCGAGATCCCGCCGGGCACCCGGGCGCAGAACACCGGGCTCGGCGGTCAGCCCGCCGGCACGCTCACCCTGACGCTGCCGATCGTGCGGCCCGACGTCGCCGTGCCCGTCGTCGAGCTGTTCCTGCGCGACTGATGCAGCGGATCCTGACGCGGACGCGACTGCGGGCCGGGAACGAGGCGGCGTACGACACCGTGCACGCCTCGGTCCCGCCCGCGCTCGCGGCGCGACTGCGCGAGGCTGGCGTGCACGACTGGACGATCTGGCGGGACGGGCTCGACCTGGTCCACCTGATCGAGGTCGAGGACCACCGGGCGATGCGCCGGGCGCTCGCCGACGACCCGGTCAACGCCGAGTGGCAGGAGACGATCAACCCGCTGCTCGAGGCGGACGACGACTACTCGGGCGACGACGACGGGGTCCCGCGGGTCTGGTCGCTGGCGGACCAGGTGCACCACGCGGACCAGGTGGACCCGTGACGGCCCTCGACCTGGACCTGGACCGCGGTCCGTTCTGGTTCGGCGGGGCCGGCATCGGCAACCTGCTCCGTCCGGTGTCCGACGACGACGCCCGCGCCACGGTCGACGCCGCATGGGACGCCGGGGTGCGCGGGTTCGACACCGCCCCGCACTACGGCCTGGGCCTGTCCGAACGGCGGCTCGGGGCGGCGCTCGCCGGGCACCCCCGGCAGGACTTCCTCGTGTCGACGAAGGTCGGGCGGGTGCTCGTGCCCGGGCGCGGTGACGGCGACGACCTGGCGTCCGGGGGCTTCGCGGTGCCGGACGACACCGTGCGGCAGTGGGACCCGTCGCCGTCGGGCGTGCGGCGCTCGCTCGACGAGTCGCTCGGCCGCCTCGGGCTCGACCACGTCGACGTCGCCTACCTGCACGACCCGGACGTGTACTCACTCACCGACGGTCTGACCCAGGCGCTGCCGACGCTCGCCGAGCTCCGCGACGAGGGCGTCGTGCGGGCGGTCGGCGTCGGGTCGAACTCCGTCGAGGCGCTGTCGGCGGCCGTCGACACCGGGCTCTGCGACGTCGTCATGCTCGCCGGGCGGTACACCCTGCTCGAGCAACCGGCGTCGGCGCTCGTCGACCGGTGCGCGTCGCTGGGCGTCGCGGTCGTGGCGGTCGGGGTCTACAACTCGGGGCTGCTCGGGCAGGAGCGCCCTTCGGCGGGTGCGACCTACGACTACGCCGAGGCCTCTGCGCAGCTGCTCGCGCGGGCGAATTCCATCGCCGACGTCTGCGAGCGCCACGGGGTCACGCTGCCCGAGGCCGCGCTGGCGTTCCCGCGTCGGGCCCCGGCGGTCGCGGCGATCGCCCTCGGGGTGCAGTCTGCCGACCAGGTGCGCTCGAACGTCGCCCGGGCCGCCGCCGTCGTGCCCGAGGCGCTCTGGGACGACCTGCGTGCAGCGGGCCTGCTCGCGATGTGACGCCACGTACGACGAAAGTCACCCCGAACCACGCGTCTGCGTGGTTCGGGGTGACTTCGGTGGTGCGCCGGTCGGACCGGCAGCGTGGTGCCTAGCGGCGCGAACCGCGGCCGGCGACGCGCGTGTAGATGAACAGCACGATGATGGCGCCGATGATCGAGCCGATGATGCCGGCGGGCTGGAAGAAGCCGTCCATCGGGTCGTGCTGGAAGATCAGGAACCCGAGGAACCCGCCGACGAACGAGCCGACGATGCCCAGGACGATCGTCATGAGGATGCCGATGTTCTGCTTGCCGGGGATGATGAGCCGGGCGAGAGCGCCGGCGATGAGTCCGATGATGATCAAGCTGATGATGAGACCGAGCACGGTGTCCTCCTCGTGGGTGCGGTTGCCGCGGCATGGTTGCCGGAGTCAGGGCCGAGGACCGACACAACTCCGAGGTTCCTGGGAGGATTGTCGGGTTCAGTCGAGGGAGCGCCGCAACCAGCGCTCGACACCTTCGACGTGGGACACGACGAGGGCCTGCACGAGCTGCGGATCCCGGCGCCGGATGGCGTCGACGATGGCCGCGTGCTCGTCGAGGGTCCGCTGCACCGAGCCGTTCTGCGTCAGCCCGCGCCACACCCGCACCCGCACCGTCTTGCTCGACAGGGCGTCGAGCAGCCCGGACAGGTACTGGTTGCCGCCGATGCCCGCGATGGTCGAGTGGAACAGCAGGTCGTGGGCGACGAGGTCCTCGACGCCGGTGTCCTCGCCGACGGACTGCATCAGGGTCGCGAGTTCGTCGATCTGCTGCTCCGTGGCACGGGCCGTCGCCAGGACGGCGGACGCCGGTTCCAGGATGCGGCGCACCTCGAGCAGGTCGACGAGCGACCGGTCGTGGTGCATGTCGACGACGAACGACACCGCCTCGAGGAGGACGCCCGGTTCGAGCGACGTCACGTAGGTGCCGTCGCCCCGTCGGACGTCGAGCACGCGGATCAGCTCGAGCGCCTTCACGGCTTCGCGGAGACTGTTGCGGGACAGGCCGAGCGACTCGCTCAGTTCCTTCTCGGGCGGGAGGCGCTGGCCGGGTTGGAGCTCGCCGCTCACGATCATCTGCTGGATGCGTGCGATCGCATCGTCGGTCAACGACGCCACGTCACCACCTCCTGTGGACCCGGCCGCGTGCGCGACGGGAGGTCCCGACGATACCCGGGACGGGCCTCCAGGCCGGTGCGGCGGAGCCGCGGGACGACCATCAGGCCGGCCGCAGCCGGAGTGCCTGCATCCCGCCGTCGACCGCCAGCTCGACGCCCGTCGTCGACCGGGCGAGCGGGCTCGTCAGGTAGGCGACCGCCTCGGCGACCTCCGCCGCCTGCACCAGACGTCCGTGCGGCTGGCGTGCCTCGAGCGCGGCGCGTTCGGCGGCCGGGTCGTCCGCGGACGACAGGAGTCGCGCGATCCACGGGGTGTCGGCGGTGCCGGGGTTGACGGCGTTGACGCGGATGCCCTCGCGGACGTGGTCGGCGGCCATCGCGCGGGTGAGTGCGGAGATCGCCCCCTTCGTGGCGGAGTAGAGCGCCCGCTGGGGCAGCCCGGCGGTGGCCGCGACGGAGCACGTGTTGACGATGCTCGCGCTGTCCGACGCTCGGAGGTGGGGGAGCGCGGCGCGGGACAGGCGCACGGCGCCGAGCACGTTGACCTCGTACACGCGGCGCCACTCGTCGTCGGAGTTGTCCTCGACCGTGCCCTGGGCGCCGATGCCGGCGTTGTTCACGAGCACGTCGAGACCGCCGAGCTGGTCGACGGCCGACGCGACGGCGGCACGGACGGACTCGTCGGACGACACGTCGCAGGTGACGGAGACGAGTCCGTCGGCGGCGGACGGTTGCAGGTCGAGCACGGCGACCGCTGCGCCGCGCTCCTGCAGTGCGGCCGCGATGGCCGCGCCGATGCCGGAGGCGCCGCCGGTGACGATCGCGCGGAGACCCGCGTGGGTGCCGGGCGTCCCCGTCGTGCCGGTCTGGGCGGTCGTGTCGTCCATCAGGCTGCTCCCACTGTCTGGCGCTGCGAGCCGAGCCCGTCGGCGGTGAGCTCGACCACGTCGCCGGGCTGCAGGTACGGCGCGTGTCCGGCCAGGGCGACCCCGGCCGGGGTGCCGGTGCTGATGACGTCGCCCGGGTACAGCACCATGAACTGCGACAGGTACCGGACGATCTCGACGGGTCGGAAGATCATGTCGGCGGTGGTGCCGTCCTGCCGCACCTCGCCGTTGACGGTGAGCCGGAGTGCGAGCGCCGCCGGGTCGACCTGGTCGGGGGTGACCAGCCACGGGCCGAGGGGGTTGAACGTCTCGCAGGACTTCCCCTTGTCCCACTGCCCGCCCAGCTCGAGCTGGAATGCCCGTTCGGAGACGTCGTTGGCGATGGCGTAGCCGGCGATGCAGGCGCTCGCGGCCTCGTCGGAGTCGCAGTAGCGGGCGGTCTGCCCGATGACGACGGCGAGTTCGATCTCCCAGTCGGTCTTCTCGCTGCCGCGGGGGATCAGGACCTCGTCGTCCGGGCCGATCACCGTCATCGGGTCCTTCATGAACACGATCGGCTCGGTCGGGATCTCGGCGCCGGTCTCGGCGGCGTGGTCGCGGTAGTTCAGGCCGATGCAGACGACCTTGCCGGGACGGGCCACCGGTGCACCGCGGCGGAGGCCCTCGGCGTCCGGCAGCGCTCGGAGGTCCCCGGCGCTGCGCGCGTGCCGGACGCGGGCGACCGGGTCGGACGCCAGGAATGCCCCGCCGATGTCGGTCGTGATCGGGCGGAGGTCGAGGACCTCGCCGTCGGTGTCGACCGCGACTGGGATCTCGCCGCCCGCGGGGCCGAGTCGTGCGAACTGCATCGTTCCTCGCTCTCCGGCTGCACCGGCGCAACCAGAGACATCCTATGTCTGCGCCGGGTTGCCGACAAGGTCGCGGGTGCTGAGGGTCCTCCCATGCAGGTACGTGCGCTCCGCCGTCCCGCTCAGCACCGACTGCCGTTCGTCCGGGGTCAGGTCGGCCAGCACGTCGGTGGTCCGCCGCACCACGTCGTCGTAGGTCGTGGCGAGCGTCGAGACGGGCCAGTCCGACCCGAACAGCGACCGATCCGGGCCGAACCGCTCGACCACGGCACGCACGTACCGGTCGACGGGCTGCCGGCGCCACTCCGGTCCGGCCTCGGTGAACAGTCCGGACACCTTGCAGGCCACGTTCGGCCGCGCGGCGAAGTCGTCGATCCGGCTCACCCACCCGAGGTCCCCGCCCGCGATGTCGGGTTTGCCGGCGTGGTCGAGGACGAACGATCCCTCGGGCACGGCGTCGAGCAGCGCGAGGGCAGCGCGGTGCTCACGCGCTCGGACGAGCACGTCGAACACCAGGCCGGCGGCGGCCACCGCACGGACTCCGCGGACGACCTCGGGCCGGGCGAGCCAATCCGGGTCCGGTTCGTCGTGCGCCTGGTGGCGGATGCCGACCAGGCGGGTGCCGGCCGGCCGATCGCCCGCCAGCTGGCTGCTGGCCGGCCGGTTGCCCGCCAGCTGGCTGCTGGCCGGCCGGCCCCCGCCGGACCCCGCGATCAGTGCGGCGATGCGGTCGACGACGTCCGGGGCGGTCAGGTCCACCCAGCCGACGACCCCGGCGACCGGCTCGGGCTGCTCGAGGAGCCAGGCGGTCTCGCCGGGGTCGTGCACGGCCTGCACGACGATCGTCCGGGTGACGTCGGTGCTCCGGGCGGCGGCGCGGAGGTCGTCCACGTCGAACCGGCGGCGGATCGGAGCGACCGAGTCGTCCATCCAGGGGTACGGCCGGTCGGCGGGATCCCAGAGGTGGTGGTGAGCGTCGATGATCACGCGCTCATGATGCCCGATTCATCCGATGTCCGCTCGGGGTGCCGGTGCGGCGACCTCTCGCGCTCAGCGACACCTCACGCGCCACAGTGCCCGTGAGGTGTCGCTGGGTGCGTGGAGTCGCAACGGCCAGTGGCGATCAGACGACGCCGGAGGCCTCGAGTTCGGCACGCAGCTCGGCGTCCGACGGCTCGACGAAGTGCTTGCCGTTCGGCAGGACCACGACGGGGATGTTCTTCCGGCCGCTGATCGCCTCGGCACGGTCGGCCGCGGACAGGTCCTGCTCCACGTCGACGTACTCGTAGTCCACGCCGAGGGTGTCGAGCAGCGCCTTGGACCGACGGCAGTCGCGGCACCAGTCGGCACCGAACATGGTCACGCGGTCGGGGGCAGTCGTCGCATCGTTCATGTGCAGAGAGTACGTCGGAGCGCCCCCGGGCATTCCCGCAGCGCCGCCGAACCTGCGCCCCGCTCGCCCTACGATTGGCACATGCCGCCAGCACCCGACCCCGCGACGCTGGCCTGGGCCTCGGGGGCCGTGCGGCGCTTCGCCGCAGCGACCAACCTGCTCGTCGCCGCCCGCCGGTTCCGCATCGTCGGCGGTGACCTCCGTGACGCCGCGGCACTGCGGCACCTGCTGACCGCACTCGGCGCGCACGAGGCCGACGAGCAGCAGCAACCGAACCCGCAGCACCCGTCCGACCTCGTCGACCAGCTCTGGTGCCTCGGCACGCCCGAGGAATCGACCCCCGCGGTCGAGCAGGCCGCCGACCGCCCGCGCGGCACCACCCTGGTCGTCATCGACGCCGGCCGGTACCTGCCCGCCGTCGACGAGGACGCCTTCGGCCCCGTCGCACCCGCCCGCCCCGGCGTCCTCGCCGTCCCGATGCTCTCCGACGACGTCTTCCTCGTCTCCACCGGCCGCGACCCCGAGGACGACCCCGCAGCGGACGCACGCCTGCGCTGGGCACGACGGTCGATGCCGGTCGCCCGCTCGGTCGCCGCGGAACTCCGCGACGGCGGGCTCCTGCGCGGCACCCGCATCGGCGTCGCGATGTTCCTCGAGCCCAAGACGGCGGTACTGAGCCTGCTCCTCCGCGACGCCGGCGCCGAGGTCGTCGTCTACGCCCACGCCGACGAGACCGACGACGCCGTCGCCGACGCACTGCGATCCGCCGGCCTGACGGTGTTCGCGAGCAGCACGGCGACGCTCCCCGAGCAGAAGCAGCTGGCCCTCGCGATGCTCGACACCGCGCCGCACATCCTGCTCGACGACGGCTCGCACGTCATCCGGCTCGCCCACCAGGAACGCCCCGACCTGCTGCCGACGATGCTCGGCGCCGCCGAGGAGACCACGAGCGGCCTGCGGCCCCTGCGTGTGCTGGCAGCGCGCGGCGAGCTCGGCATCCCGGTGATCGCGGTGAACGACGCCCGCACCAAGACGTTCTTCGACAACCGGTACGGCACCGGGCAGTCGACGGTGTTCGCGGTGCTCGACCTGGTCGACGGGCTCGCGTCCGGCACGCACCGGGTGATCCCGGGAGGCGCGGCGGCGGTCGCCGGGTTCGGGCACGTCGGCGAGGGGGTCGCCCTGGTGCTCACCGCCCTCGGGTTCCGGGTGACGGTCGCCGAGACCGACCCGGTCCGCGCCCTGCAGGCGCGGTTCGCCGGGTACGCCGTGGCCCCGCTCGTCGAGGCGGTGCGTGACGCCGACCTCGTGATGAGCGCCACCGGGGTGCAGGACACCATCGACCTCGAGGTGCTCCGTGCCTGCGCGGGCGGTGCGGTCCTCGCCGTCGCCGGCGGGGTCGACCAGGAGATCGCCATCGACGACGCGCTCGCCGCCGGGGCCCGACGCCAGGACGTGGGGCCGAAGGCCGAGCGGTTCGTGTTCCCCGGAGCCGACGGTGGGCCGATCGTGCTCGACGACGGTGGCTGCATCAACATCACCGCGGCCGAGGGCAACCCGGTCGAGATCATGGACCTGTCGTTCGCCGTGCAGCTCGGCGCCGTCCGGATGCTCCTGGAGCGCGGCGACGAACTGGAGCGCGCCGTCGTGCCGATCGATCCCGCGGTCGACGACGTGACCGCCCGCACGGCGCTCGCCGCCTTCGGGAGCCGACCCCTGCCTCCCGGCCTCCCCGCTGAGCACCCGGCGGACCGCGAGCCGGACGTCCGGACGCACCGTTTCGGAGACCCGGCGTGAGCGCCCGACAGCACCCGGTCACGGTGCACTCGGCGCGCGTCGTCGTCCCGATGACCGCACCACCGATCGCGGACGGCGCGGTCGCCGTGCAGGACGGTCGGATCCTGCACGTCGGCGACCGGTCGTGGGTCATCGACCAGCTCACCGGTTCCGGCGCGACCTTCACCGAGCGGCAGTGGCGTGGCGCGCTCCTGCCCGGACTCGTGAACGCGCACTCGCACCTCCAGTACACCGGCATGGCCAGTGTCGGCCAACGGCAGTACAACGGGTTCGAGGACTGGGCCGCAGCGTTCAACGTCGACTACGCCGAACCGCACGACTGGCGGGCCGAAGCCGCGGACGGTGCACGGGCGTCGATCCTGGCCGGCGTCACGAGCATCGCGGACATCGTCACCGACATCGAGGCCTCGACCGCCCTGCAGGACGCCGGGCTCGGCGGCATCGCGTACTGGGAGGTGATGGACTGGGAGAACGACGCCTGGCAGTCGCACGGACGCGACCAGGTGCTCGACGAACTCGACCGCATCCCCACGACGCCCGGTGCCGGCCTGTCGCCGCACGCGCCCTACTCGCTCGAGGTCGCTCCGCTGCTCGAGCTCCCCGACATCGTGCGGCAGCGCGGTCTGCGGCTGCACCTGCACCTCGGCGAGGCGGCGTTCGAGGGGGAGCGCACCGCCCTCGGCCCGGTCCCCGGGCTCGACGGGGTCGACGGCGTCGGCCACGGGAACGACTGGCACCTGGCGAACGTGCCGTCGTTCCGGGCGCTGCGGGCCCTGGGCTTCGGTGCGAGCGCGACCGCGTTCGTCGACCGCCTCGGCGTGCTCGGGCCGGACTGCCACATCGCCCACGGCGTGTACATGACCGCCGCCGACCGGGCGCTCCTGCGTGCCCGTGGCACCGCCGTCGCACTGTGCCCGCGGTCGAACGCCGTCATCGGCCTCGACCCGCCGCCCGTCGCCGACTACCTGCGCGAGGGCAGCCCGATCGCGATCGGCACCGACTCCCTGTCGTCGTCGCCGTCCCTCGACCTGATGGCCGACGTCACCGCGCTGCACCGGATCGCCCGCGCCCAGGGCTACGGGCACCGTGACCTGCACGAGCGGCTGCTCGCGGCGGCGACCCTCGGTGGTGCGCACGCGATGGGGCTCGCCGTCGGGCCGGACCGCATCGGGCACCTCGCCGTCGGGGCGCGCGCCGACCTGGCGGTCTTCGACGTCGACGCCCGGACCGTGCCGGACGCGCTCGCCGAGCTCGTCGAGGACGGCGCCGGGCGGGCGGCCGCCACGGTGATCCGCGGGGTCGTCCGCGCCGCGGCGGGCGTCGTCACCGAACCGGCTTCCCCGCACATGGACATCCCCGCACCGCACCAGGAGGAACGATGACCGAGTCCGCACCCCACCCCGGAATGGCCGCACGCCGAACCGTCACCGGTGAGCTGATCGAGTGGCTCGACGTGCCGAAGCGCGCGATCGCCCTCGGCATGGAACCGCACCCCGAGGGCGGCTGGTACGTCCGCACCTGGACCTCGCCGGCGACGGTCACCACCCCCGCGGGGGACCGTCCCGCCGCCACCCTGATCCACTTCCTGCTGCCCCCGGGCGAGGCCTCCGCCTGGCACCGGGTCACGAGCGACGAGATCTGGATGTGGCACGGGCCGGACACCGTCGACCTGCAGCTCGGCGGCGACGGTGACGTCCCCGAGCCCGGCGCGACGATCACGCTCGGCCCGGACGCCGGCCGCGACCGGGTGAACGACGCGCAGGCGTTCGTGCGCGGCGGGGTGTGGCAGCGGACGATCCCGGGCGACGGCGAGGTGCTGCTGAGCTGCCTGGTGTCGCCGGGCTTCTCGTTCGACGACTTCACGATGGCCGACGACGGGGACTCCGCCGCCGAGTAGCACCGCGACACCGTTTCGCGTTGGTATCCCACCGCGAAGTACACTTCGACCTGCCCCCGCCCCCCTCGCACGAAGGCCCGACCGTGACCCGTCACCTCCGCTTCACCCTCGCCGTCGCCACCGCCGCGGTCGCCGCCCTCGCCCTGTCGGCCTGCTCCGCCGGGGGCAGCAGCAACGCCGACGGCACCGTGACCGACGGCAAGCTCACGATCGCCACCGGTGACCCCGCGTACTCGCCCTGGGTGGAGGACAACAAGCCGCAGTCCGGCAAGGGCTTCGAGTCCGCCGTGGCGTACGCGGTCGCGAAGGAGATGGGCTACGGCAAGTCCGACGTCGTGTGGAAGCGCAGCACCTTCGACAGCGCCATCGCACCGGGACCGAAGGACTGGGACCTCAACGTCCAGCAGTTCTCGATCGACGCGAAGCGCAAGAAGGCCGTCGACATGTCGAGCGCCTACTACACGACGACCCAGGCGGTCGTGACGACCTCCGGGTCGAAGGCCGCCGGCGACACCACGATCGCTGCCCTCAAGCAGGACGCGATCGGCGTCGCGACCGGTTCGACGAGCATCGCGAGCGTCAAGGACGTTCTCGGAGTCACGCCGCAGGTGTTCAACTCCAACGACGACGCCGTGCTCGCGCTCAAGTCCGGGCAGATCGACGCGATCGTCACCGACCTGCCGACGGCGTTCTACATGGCCTCGGCCCAGGTCGACGACGGCACCGTGTCCGCGCAGTTCCCCGACGACGGCAAGGGCGACCAGTTCGGCTTCGTCCTGCCGAAGGACTCGGAGCTGACGAGCAAGGTCGACAAGGCCCTGAAGACCCTCGACGACGACGGCACCCTGCAGGACCTGCAGACCAAGTGGCTGTCGTCGGAGACCGGCACGCCGGTCCTGAAGTAACCGGATGACCCTGCCAGCAGGGGCCGGCACCCCGGTCGCCGCACCCGCGCCGAGCGAGGTCGAGCTCGAGCGTCGGCTCTACCGCCGCCAGCGTGGCCGTCGCTCGGTCGTGGTGTCGGTCGTCTCCACCCTGGTCGTGCTCGCCGTCGTGTACTTCGGCGTCGTGAACACCCCCGGCTGGGCAGCGGTGCAGCAGTCGTTCTTCGACCCGCAGACCGCGGTCGACACGTTCCCGGACATCCTGCTGGGCCTCTGGCTGAACGTCCGGATCCTGTTCTTCAGCGCCATCGGCGTCGCCGTGTTCGGCACGCTGCTCGCGGTCGTCCGCGGCCTGCGCAACCCGGTGTTCTTCCCGCTGCGGATGCTCGCGACCGGCTACACGGACCTGTTCCGTGGCCTGCCGCTCATCATCGTGCTCTACCTGGTGGGCTACGGCATCCCCGGGCTCGGGGTGTTCCCGCGGCTCCCCGCCGAGGTCTGGGGCACGATCGCGATCACCCTGACCTACTCGTCGTACATCGCCGAGGTGCTCCGGGCCGGCATGGAGGCCGTGCACCCCTCGCAGCGCCTGGCCGCCCGGTCGCTCGGACTCTCGCACGCCAAGACCCTGCGGCTCGTGGTGCTGCCGCAGGCGATCCGCAAGGTCACCCCGGCGCTGATGAACGACTTCGTGTCGATGCAGAAGGACGTCGGTCTGGTGTCGATCCTCGGGGCCGTCGACGCGGTCCGCTCCGCCCAGATCGCGCAGGCCGAGACCTACAACTTCACGCCGTACTTCGTCGCCGGGCTGCTGTTCGTGGTGATCAGCCTGCCGCTGATCCGCGTCACGGACGCGATCGCGCGTCGCCAGCAGCGGCGCGAACAGATCGGAGGGACCGTATGAGCGAGGCTGGCCAGGAGGCCCGTGGTGCGTCCGGTGCGGACGCCGCGGTCCTCGAACTGCGCGGGTTGCGCAAGGCCTTCGGCGAGCACGAGGTCCTGCGCGGGATCGACCTGACGGTCCACCGCCACCAGGTCATCTGCGTCATCGGGGCCTCGGGCTCCGGGAAGTCGACGCTGCTCAAGACGGTCAACCTGCTCGAGGGCATCGACGACGGCGAGATCCTGCTGCAGGGCACGGACATCGCCGACCCGCGCGTCGCCGTCGACGCCGTGCGGGCGCGCATCGGCGTGGTGTTCCAGCAGTTCAACCTGTTCCCGCACATGAGCGTGCTCGACAACGTCACGCTCGCCTCCCGCCAGGTGCACGGCATCGGACGGGCCCAGGCCGAGGACACCGCGCGCCGGCTGCTCGACCGGATCGGTCTCGGCTCGTTCGCCGATGCGTACCCTGACCGCCTGTCCGGTGGGCAGCAGCAGCGCGTCGCGATCGTCCGGGCGATCGCGTCGGACCCGGAACTCCTGCTGCTCGACGAGGTCACGAGCGCCCTCGACCCGCAGCTCGTCGGCGAGGTGCTCGACCTGGTCACGGAGCTGAAGCGGCAGGGTTCGACGATCCTGATGACGACGCACGAGATGCACTTCGCGCGGAACGTCGCCGACCGGATCGTGTTCCTGCACCGCGGCGAGGTCGTCGAGCAGGGATCCCCCGCCGACGTCCTCGACCACCCGCAGCACCCGGCGCTCGTCGAGTTCCTCGCCCGCGTGCACGCCTAGGGCGTCAGCAGCACCTTGCCGATCACCTCGCCGTCGCGCACGCGGCGGTGGGCCTCCTCGACCTCGGCCAGGGGCAGCACCGAGTCGATGACCGGGCGCACCCGGCCGGCGGCGACCAGCGGCCAGACGTTGTAGCGGACCGCCTCGACGATGGCGGCCTTCTCGGCGAGCGGCCGCGCGCGCAGGGTCGTGCCGCTGATCGTCGCGCGCTTCCACATCAGCACCCCGAAGTCGAGCTCGGCGGTGCGGCCGCTGCCCGAGGCGATGACAGCGATGTGCCCGTTCGGGGCGAGGGCCTGCAGGTTCCGCTCCAGGTAGGACGGTCCGACGACGTCGAGCACCACGTCGACGCCGACACCGTCGGTGAACGCCATGACGCGTTCCACGAAGTCCTCCGTGCGGTGGTCGACCACCAGGTCGGCGCCGAGCTCACGGGACGCGGCGACCTTGCGGTCGCCGCCGCTCGTCGCGATCACCGTCGCACCGAGGGCCTTCGCCCACAGCACCGCGTGCGACCCCATGCCGCCCGTACCCCCGTGCACCAGGAGCGTCTGCCCGGGGCGGAGCCCGGCGAGCATGCCGATGTTGGAATAGACGGTGCAGGCGGCCTCGGGCAGGCCGGCCGCCTCGACCAGGTCGACGCCCTCGGGGACCGGCAGCACCTGGGTGACCGGCGCGACCACGAGTGCCGCGTACCCGCCGCCGGAGAGCAGCGCGCACACCCGGTCTCCCACCGCCACGGTCGTGACGCCCGCACCGACGGCCCGCACGGTGCCCGAGACCTCCAGCCCGAGGACCTCCGAGGCCCCGGGCGGCGGCGGGTAGTTCCCCGCACGCTGCTGCAGGTCGGCGTTGTTGACGCCGGCCGCGGCGACCTCGATCAGGACCTCGTCCGTACCGGGTTCCGGGTCGGGCAGGTCGGTGACGGACATGGAAGCGTCGTCGAACGTGATGGCTCGCATGCCCTCGACGGTACGCGCCACGTGCCTTCGGCCGGGTGCCGGTCGCTCACAACCCGGCCGGTCTCCCTGTGGATGTTCCCTGTACGCTCGATGACGGATCTGCACCTCATCCGGGGGAGTGCGGACAGATCGAGGGGGACTCTCCACCATGCCCAAGAAGCTCATCGCGCTGGCCACCGCCGGCCTCGCACTCACGCTGCTCGCCGGTTGCTCGACCGGGCCGTCCAAGGCCGATCAGTGCACGCAGTTCGAGAAGACCGTCAAGTCGGCCGCCCAGGGCGTCCAGTCCGAGGCCGCGAACCTGCAGTCCGACCCGGACGCCGCCGTCACGAAGCTCAAGGAGCTCGACGAGAAGATCTCCGACGGCGTCGACGACCTGTCGGACGACGACCTGAAGGCCAAGGGCGACGCCTTCGAAGAGGCCTACGGCGACCTGGTCGACGACATCGAGGACATCGCCGACGACCCGCAGTCGGCCGACGTCTCGGCCCTGACGAAGTCCAGCACCAAGGTCCAGGACGCCGGCAACGCGTTCCAGAAGGAGTGCAACTCCTGATGCGCCGCACCCTCACCGCGCTCGCCACCGCCGGCCTCGCACTCACGCTGCTCGCCGGCTGCTCGGGTGGCGACGGCGGTTCGTCCGACGGCGGCTCCTCCGGGGGCGACTCGGGCTCGTCCAGCGCACCGTCGGCCTCGAAGACCGCCGCAGCAGCACCCGCCCAGACCAAGCAGGAAGCCTGCTCGCTGCTCGAGAACGAACTCGCGTCGTTCCTCAAGGAGCAGGGTTCCAGCTCTGCCCCGGCCGATCCGAAGGCCCGTGCGGCGCTCGTCGACGAGTTCGTCCAGCGCATCGACTCGGCGCTGACGAAGGTCTCGAACGACCAGGTGCACGACACGTTCGAGGACTTCTCCGGCGCGGCCAAGGGCTACAGCTCGGCCATCCGCTCCGGCGCGGCCGAGGACTCCGCCGAGGTCACGAAGGCCCAGTCCGAGGTGCAGACCACGCTCGACCAGGTCTCGGCGGTCTGCCCCGCCAAGAGCTGAGCGGGCGCACGCCCGGCCACGCATGACGACGCCCCGCCGCTCCTGGACCAGGAGCGGCGGGGCGTCGTGCTTCCCCCGTCGGGGGAACGGGCGTCAGACGGCCGCGGGCTGCGAGGCGTCGAGGCGTGCGACGTCCTCCGGCCGCAGCCGCACGGTCGGCGCCGTGATCGAGTTCAGGATCGACTGCGGCCGCGACGCACCGGGGATCGGCACGACGACGTCGCTCTTCTGCAGCTCCCACGCCAGGGCGATGACCTGCGGGGTGACCCCACGGTCGCGGGCGATGTACGCGAAGTCCTCGAACGCCGTGCCGAGGTCCGCCGCGCTCCCGATGCCACCGAGGGGGCTCCACGGCAGGAACGCGATGCCGAGCTCGTCGCACAGCTCGAGCTCCGGCTCACCCGACCGGAACTTCGGCGAGTACTGGTTCTGCACCGACGCCAGGCGTCCGCCGAGCACCTCGTTCGCGGTGCGGATCTGGTCCGGGTCGGCGTTCGAGATGCCCGCCATCCGGATGACACCCTCGTCGAGCAGCTCGGCGAGCGCCCCGATCGAGTCGGCGTACGGCACCCCCGGGTCGGGGCGGTGGAACTGGTACAGGCCGATCTGCTCGACGCCGAGCCGCTTCGCCGAGGCCTTCGCCGCCTCCTTCAGGTACTCCGGGTGCCCGTTCTGCGCCCAGTTGCCGGCCTCGGGGCGCAGGTGCCCGCCCTTCGTCGCGATGAGCACGTCCGAGGTGTCGTCGTGGAACTCCCGGACGGCCCGCGCGATGAGCTCCTCGTTGTGCCCCACCTCGTCGTGGCCGCCCAGGTGGTAGGCGTCGGCGGTGTCGATGAGCGTGACACCGTTCTCGAGCGCTGCGTGGATCGTGGCGATGGACTGACGCTCGTCCGGTCGGCCCTCGATCGACATGGGCATGCCGCCCAGACCGATGGCACTGACGGACACGTCTCCGATGACTCGTTGCTTCATCGGCCCAGCATGCGCCCGCCCCCGACGCCGACGCCCAGTTCCCGCACCGACGCGCCAGGAGCCTCCGTCACCGACGAGCCCACGACGGCGCGTGTTCCGGCAGTGGGCCGAACGCGATGCCGCGGGCGTAGAGGCCCCGGACCGGCGGGACCCAGCGCGCGAGCAGCACCGGGAGCAGCGGCGGACCGTCCTGCAGGTGCCCGGCGAAGGCCCGCTCGAACACGACCCGGTGCAGCACCGCCTGCGCGGCCTGCACCAGGGCTGCGGGCGGGGTCCGACGACGCTGGACTGCTGCGAGCGCCCGGTCGAGGCCGTCACCGCGGAGCCCCCGTCGGAGCGCCGGCACCAGGATCGTCGCGGTCGCCACCGCGTCCTGCACCGCGAGGTTGATGCCGACCCCGCCGGCGGGCGACATCGCGTGCGCGGCGTCGCCGATGCAGAGCAGACCCGGGCGCCACCACCGGCGCAGGCGGTCCATGCGCACGTCGAGCACGTGCACGTCGTCCATCGAGGCGATCGCGTCGACCCGGTCCGCGAAGTCCGGTCGGAGCCGCGCCACCCGGGCCCGGAAGGCCGTCAGCCCCGCGGCGCGGAGGGCCGCGTCCGAGCCCTTCGGCGCGAAGTACGCGACCTGGTGGTAGTCCGGCCGCGGGAAGCTCAGCAGCACGTCCCGGTCCGAGAACGCGGGGGTGAGGGCGCTCGCCGCGTCCCCGGGGTGCCGGGGCAACCGGAACCACCAGGTGTCGAACGGCACCCGGAACGCTCGCGGCACGAGCCCGGCGGCGCGACGCAGCACCGAGTTCCGCCCGTCGCAGGCGATCACGACGTCGGCGCGGAGTTCCTCGGGTTCGCTGGTCCCGTCCCGCGGCCGCAGGTGGACCCCGGTCACGACCCCGTTCTCCTCGATGAGCCCGGTCACCGCGAGGCCCATCGAGATGCGGAACGACGGTTCCCGACGGGCGGCGGTCACGAGCAGGTCGAGCAGGTCCCACTGCGGCACCATCGCCACGTGGTCGTACGGCGGTGCGAGACGCGAGAAGTCACCGAGCAGCAGTCGTGAGCCGTCCGGCATCGGCAGCGAGAAGTCGTCGAGGCGTGACTGCGGCAGCGCCCGGAACGGTGCTCCGAGGCCGAGTTCGTCGAGCAGCCGGATGGTCGAGGCGTGCACCGTGTCGCCCCGGAAGTCCCGGTTGAAGTCGTCGTGCCGCTCGAGCACACGCACGTCGACGCCGGCGCGGGCGAGCAGCAGCCCGAGGACGACCCCTGCGGGGCCGCCACCGACCACCGCGACCGTCGTCCGCGACACCGTCACCATGCTCCGGACGCTACCCCGCTGCGGACTGGAGGCGCGTGGCGGCCCCGCCCCGCGCCTCCAGGGCGGAACGCACACGCGTTCTCCGACCCGACACGCGTCGGACGACGGTGTCCGGTCGCGAGGGTGGTGTCGGTGCGCCGGTCAGGCGCTGGCGGACACCGACGACGAGGCGGAACCGCTGTCGACGGCGTTCGCGAAGACGACCCCGCCCCACACGATGACGACGATCGCGAGCACGAAGCCGACCGCGGCGATCCACCACGACGGCTTCCGTCGGATCCACGCGCCGATCGACAGCACGACCGTGGCGACCCCGATGACGAAGGCGCCACCGACCGCGATGGCCGCGCCACCGAAGTACCCGCCGGGTGTGCAACCCGACGAGGCGTCGCACTCCGCCGTGGCCGAGGCGATCGCGACGACGCCGACGACCGCCGTGATCGCGGTCATGACGGCACCGAACACCAGGAGCAGCACCGTCGAGATCCGGTCGGCGAGCTTCGCCGGCGGGAACAGCGTGGTGCCACCGCGCTCCCACGCCGCGCGCTGCGCGTCCGTGGGACCGGAGGAGGACTGCGGCGGAGGGCCGGGGACGTTGGACCAGGTCATGCGTGCAGTCCTACCGCGCCTCGACCCCGAACGCCTGTGCGAGCCGCTGGATCTTCTGCGCCCGACCGAGCCGCGGCAGGTCGGAACCGTCGCGGATGACCCGGCCGCGGGCCTCGAAGTCGTCGAGGAAGTCCTGCGCCCAGGCGACGTCGGTCGGCGTGGGGGAGATGACCTCGTTGATGACGGGGAGCTGCTCGGTGTCCAGGCAGAGCTTCCCGGTGAGGCCGAGCGACACCGCCACCTGCGACTGCTCGCGGAGGATCGGGTGCGACGACCCGACCGTGGGGCCGTCGATCGGGCCCGGCAGGTCGCCGACGCGCGAGGCGACGACCAGCTTCGACCGCGGGTACGCCATCGCGAGCGTGTCGGCGCTGGTCCCGGTGTCGCGGCGGTAGTCGCCGGAACCGAAGGCCAGGCGGAACGCGCCCTGCGCCTTGGCGATCGACACGGATTCCTCGATGCCCAGGGCCGACTCGACCAGGGCGATCACCGGCGTCTGGCCGCCGAGCCGGTGCCAGGTGTCGGTGACCTGGGCGGGGGACTCGGTCTTGGCGAGCATGACGCCCTGCAGCCCGGGCAGGCCGCGGAGCTCCTCGACGTCGTCCGCCCAGAAGTCCGTGGTGACGTCGTTGATGCGCACCCAGGCCTCGCCACCGCCGGCCAGCCAGGCGGCGACGCCCTGCCGGGCCGAGGGCTTCGCGGCGGGGTCGACGGCGTCCTCGATGTCCAGGATGATCTGGTCGGCGCGGGAGCGCTGGGACTTGTCGAACCGGTCGGTGGCGGTGCCGGACACCAGCAGCCACGACCGTGAGATCTCGGCGGGGACCGATCGACGCCGGTTCGGCGTGGGGGCGGACGGAGCGGTGCGGTCGTCGGTGGCCATGCCCCGTTGGTACCACACCGGACGGGGCTGCCGTCGGATCGGGCGCGCCGCACGTCGGGTCGGACGGCGGCGCACGTCGGGCCGCACGGCGGTCACGTCCGTGCGGAAACCCCGAAACCTCGGTTCATTGCCAGAGAGGCCGTCCGGTTCCGCCTACAGTGTCGGATGTGTGGCGAGCGGACAGGGTGACCGACGGTGAGGACGACGTGAACGACGACGTCCCCGTCGAGGGTGCCCGCGTGCGCCCCGACGACGACCGAGACGAGCAGCAGGACGTGGACCAGGAACGGACCGACGACGAGCCGGACCGCACGCTCCGCCCGGAGCTGCAGATGACGAGCCCGCAGGCGATCAGCCTCGGCGACCCGCGGCTGCAGGCCGGCAACGCGGCCGAACCGACGTGGGACGGCTGGCGCACCCAGCTGACCGGCGTCGGCGGCACGAGCCCGCTCACGCACTTCAGCGACCACCCGCGCGCCCGCATCGAGCTCTCGACCACCCACCCGGGCGGTCTCGCGCAGTTCATCACCGGCAAGACGACCCTGCTGTCCAGCCTGATCCGCGACGAGGTGGCGCTCCGTGCCGCCCGCGTGGCCGCCGGACACGTCGAGGCGAAGGGCACCGAGCTCGCCACCGTGCGCGGCATCGACGCCGTGAAGCTCGGCATCGGCATGGCCGACTGGAAGCACGGCGACGAGCAGTTCCGCGGCCCGGTGCTCCTGCGCCCCCTGGCGATCCGCCGGCACGGACGCGACTTCGAGGTGCGCCTGCTCGGCGAACCGGTGCTCAACCCGGGCCTCGCCGACGCCCTGCACGAGCAGTTCGGGGTCATCCTCGACGCGCAGTCCTTCGTGGCCCTCGCGCAGCAGGACGGTTCGTTCACGCCGAACCCCGTCATCGACCGCCTGCGTGGCCTGACCGCGCACATCCCCGGCTTCTCGGTGCACGCACGCCTCGTGGTGTCCACCTTCGCCGAGGTCGCCACCGGCATGGTCGAGGACACCGGCGACCTGTCGCACCCCGTGCTCGACGCCCTCGCCGGCAACCCGAGCGCGAAGTGGCAGGTCGAGCAGTCCTACCACCCGGTCGAGCAGACCCCGTCGGACGAGCGCAGCCCGGAGACCGACACGCTCCTGCTCGACGCCGACGACGAGCAGGAGAACGTGATCGCGCAGATCACGGCCGGCAACTCCATCGTCGTGAAGACCCTTCCAGGCACCGGTGGCACCCAGACCATCGTGAACGCCCTGGGTGGCCTGGTCGCCGCGAACAAGCGCGTGCTCGTCGTGAGCCCGCGCCGCGCCACCCTGCGGGGCATCGCCGCCCGCTTCGGCGAGGTCCAGCTGCCCGGGGTCGCAGTCACGCCGTCGACCCTGCGCCGTGACGTCGTCCGTGCCATCGCCCGGAACGAGAAGGCCGCGCGTCCGAACCTCCGCGAGGTGGATGACGCCCTGGTCCGCCTGCGCAAGGTGCTCAAGGACTACCGCGGCTCGCTCACCCGCAAGGACCCCGACTTCGGCGTCTCGGTGCTCGACTGCCTGGTGGAGCTGTCGCGCCTGTCGCTGCTGCCCGTGGCCCCGTCGACCACCGCGCGCCTGTCGAAGCAGTCCGTCGCCTCGATGGTCGAGGGCCGCTCGCGCGTCGCCGAGACGATGGTCAGCGCCGCGAACCTCGGTGAGTTCCGCTACGGCCCCGACGACTCGCCCTGGTACGGCGCGAAGTTCGGTTCGAGCGATGGCGCCCAGCGTGCGCACCGCATCGCGAAGGACCTCGACGCCGACGGTCTGCCGACCCTGCTCCGCCGCGCCCACGACCTGGTGAGCTCGACGCACATGCGCCAGTTCACGACGATCAACGAGCTCGGCATCTACCTGCGCCTGCTCACCGAGATCCGTGACACGCTCGACCGCTTCCTGCCGGTGGTCTTCGACCGCTCGGTGTCCGAGCTCGTGGCCGCCACCGCCCCCCGCGGCGAGGGCGCTCCGATGTCGTCAACGAACCGTCGCCGGCTCAAGAAGCTCGCCCGCGAGTACGTCCGTCCGGGCGTGCACGTGTCCGACCTGCACGAGGCCCTGACCCGCGTCCAGCAGCAGCGGGTGCTCTGGCAGCGCTACGTCGCCGCCGGCGTGAACCCCGAGGTGCCCACGGGCATCGCCGACGTCCAGGTGCTGTTCTCGAACGTCGCCGAGGACCTCGCGCGCCTCGACGAGCCGCTGGGCCGCACCGAGCGTGACCGCCAGCTCGCGAACACCCCGGTCGACCAGCTCGTCCCGACCATCGCCGAGCTCGCCGCCGAGTCCGACGTCCTGCACAACCTGCAGGAGCGCACCGAGCTCATGCAGACCCTGCGCGACCTGCAGCTCGAGCCGCTCATCACCGACCTGGCGAACCGGCACGTGCCGGACGTGCAGGTGCCGGCCGAGCTCGAGCTCGCCTGGTGGCAGTCCGCCCTCGAGACCATGCTCGAGTCCGACCGTGCCCTGCTCGGTGCCAACACCGACATGCTCGACCGGGTCGAGGCCGACTTCCGCCTGGTGGACGACGCCCACGCGGCCGGGGTCTCCCAGGGCCTGGCGTGGCAGCTCGCCGAGAACTGGAAGGTCGGTCTCGTCGACTGGCCCGAAGAAGCGACTGCGCTCAAGACCCAGCTCCGCGACGGCGCGATCACCTCGCGCCTGCTGCAGGACTCCGCACCGCACCTGTCCCGGTCGATCGCACCCGTCTGGCTCGCCAGCCCGTACGAGGTGCCGCAGATCGCCGACACGATGCCCTTCGACACCGTGATCCTGGTCGACGCCGGTGCCGTGACGATCGCCGAGACCGTCGGTGCCGTCCGCCGTGCCCGCCAGACCGTCGTGTTCGGCGACCCGGTCACCCAGACGCCGTCGCCGTTCCGCATCGCCGTGGACCCCGAGCACCGGGCGCTGCAGGTCGACGAGGGCACGCTCGACGCGTTCCACGCCGACTCCGCCCTGGCGAAGCTGTCCACCCTGCTGCCGACGCTGTCGCTGTCGCGGTCGTACCGCGCCGGCGGCGAGGACCTGGCCGAGCTCGTGAACCGTCGCTTCTACGGCGGCAAGATCGAGTCCCTGCCGTGGGCAGGCTCGTTCCTCGGCCACGGCTCGATCGCGCTCGACTACGTCAGCGACGGCAAGGCCGTCCCGGACCCCGAGTCCGGTGCCGTCGAGAGCGTCGACGCCGAGGTCGACCGCGTGGTCCGCCTCGTCATCGACCACGCCCGCACCCGACCGACCGAGTCGCTCATGGTCATCACCGCGTCGGCGAAGCACGCCGTGCGCGTCGAGCAGGCCGTGCTGACCGCCGCCCAGGGCCACAAGGACCTGACCGAGTTCGTCATCGGCGACCGTGCCGAGCCGTTCATCGTGGCGACGCTCGAGCAGTCGGTGGCGCAGAGCCGCGACCGCGTCGTGTTCTCCATCGGCTACGGCCGCACCCCGCACGGCCGCGTGCTGCGCGACTTCGGTCCGCTCGGCAAGCCCGGCGGCGAGCGGCTGCTGGCGGTCGCCATGACCCGTGCGCGTCGCTCGATGGTCATCGTCACCTGCTTCCAGCCGTCGGACATCGAGGCCGAGCGCATGGGCCACGGCACCGTCGCCCTCGCCGAGATCCTGGCCGAGGTGCGTGCCCGCACCACCGCCGAGTACGTGCCGGACGACTCCGACCCGCTGCTCGTCGACCTCGCACGTCGCCTCGAGATGCGCGGCATCCCGGTCGCGCTCGGACACCGCGGCAAGCTCGGCCTCGTCGCCGCGCACGGCGGGGTCTGCGTCACGATCGAGACCGATGCGTCGCTGGTCAAGGGATCGTTGCGCGAGTCCCTGCGCCTGCGCCCCGAGGTCCTCCGCCGACTCGGCTGGCACTACGTGCGCGTGCACGCGTTCCAGCTGTTCTCCGACCCGGACCGCGTCGCCGACACCGTCGCGTCCGTGCTCGGGGTCGACCGCGGCGCCACGCAGGAGATCTCGATACCGCCGATCCCCGCCCGCCGATGAGCCGCCGGGCCTCGCGGCCCGCCGGTCCGGTGACGCCGGAGACGGACCAGCTGGTGGGCACGTGGACGCGAGTCGACGACGCGTCGTCAGCCGCGCCTCCCGTCCGTCCCGCCGCCGACGGAGGCGAGACGGCCGACCAGCCGGGAGGCCCGGTGCGGCGCCGCAGACGCGTCACCACCCAGCCGGTGGCGGGCTACGACCCCGCACCGCCGCCGGAACCGGCGCGGCACCGCGACGGTGAGAACGACGACCAGCTCCGGCGCGACGTCCCCCCGCACTGGTAACCGGTAGCCTGGCCCGTGATGACTGACACCGCGCGACAGCGCCCCGACTGGCAGACCTGGCCGAACCTGATCACGCTGTTCCGCCTCGTGCTGATCCCGGTGTTCATCGGCCTCGTCGTCGCCGGCCACCCGGGGTGGGCGCTCGTCGCCCTCGTCGTGATCGGCGTGAGCGACTGGGCGGACGGCTTCATCGCCCGCAGGTTCGACCAGGGCTCCAAGCTCGGCAAGGCCATCGACCCCGTCGCCGACCGCCTGGCGATCATCGCGATCGTGCTGTCCCTGGTGCTCGTCGGCCTGCTGCCCTGGTGGGTGGTGGCCGTCGTGGTGCTCGTCGACCTGGTGCTCGTCGTCCTGTCGAGCGTGCTGTTCCACGGCAACCCGGACCTCGACGTCACGTGGACGGGCAAGATCCGCTCGGCCCTGCTGTTCGTCGGGCTGCCGGTGCTGCTGTTCTCCGCGGTGCACACCGTCGACGAGAACGCGCCGTGGGTCCGGGTCGTGGCCTTGGTGTTCGTGTACCTCGGCACGGCGGGGCACGTGCTCGCCGGTGCGCAGTACGCCGTCGCGATGTTCGCGAAGCGTCGCGCGGTCCCCGCCGCCTGACGGGCCCCCTCGCAAACGAAACCAGGTTCCGGACACAGCACCGCGGATCTCCGTGGTGTTGTGCCCGGAACCTGGTTCCGTCGCGCGTTAGAGCTTCGTCGAGCCGCCGATGCCGGGCCCCTCGGGAGCGTTCGACGGGGCGATGTGCGCCCCCGTGCTGGTCGCGCCGCCGTTCTGCGGGCGGAGCAGGTCGCGGATCTCGAGCAGCACCTCGACGTCGGTCGGGGGGACGTCCTGCGGGGTCTGCTGCTCGTCGTTCTTGACGCGCTCGAACGCCACCTTCTTCAGGTGGTTGACGGGCACGACGAGCGCGAAGTACACGACCGCGGCGACGATCACGAAGTTGATCACCGCGCCGATGACCGCACCGAAGTACATCGTCGCGTTCCCGCCGGACACGGTCGGGATGACGACGGGCAGCGCCTTGTCCAGGCTGGACGCGTTGAAGACCGCGCCGATTGCCGGATTGATCACGGCGTTGACGATCGCGTTGACGATCGCGGTGAACGCACCACCGATGACGACTGCGACGGCCAGGTCGATGACGTTGCCGCGGAGCAGGAACTCCTTGAAGCCCTTCATGCGAGGGTCTCCTTCCGGGTCGAGGACGGCCGCCGAGTGGCGACGCGCCCCAACCTATCCGGAGAGCGCAGGCCGCGTCAGGACGCGGCGGGCTTCGAGCCGCTGGGCTTCGACTCGGCCTTCTTCGCCGGCTCCGACTTCTTCGACTCGGACTTCGCGGGGGTGCTCGACGAGCCCTCGGACTTCGGGGCCGGGCGCGAGTCGGTGCGGTAGAAGCCACCGCCGTTGAAGGTCACGCCGACCGGGGAGAACACCTTGCGCAGGACGCCGCCGCAGACCGGGCACTCCGTCAGGGTGGCGTCGGAGAAGGACTGCTTGATGTCGAACGCGTTGTCGCACTCGGTGCAACGGTACGAGTAGGTGGGCACGTCAGCTCCGGAACGTGATGATGCGCGACGGCGTGATGATGCCGTCAACGGGTTCGTCGTGGGGTTCGCGCGGGACCTCGTCGAGGTACTCCGCGTCGAAGATCACAGCATAGACGGGCGGACGGTTCGCCATGGACCCGAGGGTCTTGTCGTAGTAGCCGCGCCCCCAGCCCATGCGGACGCCGTCGTGCCCGACCGCCGCCGCCGGGGCCAGGATCGCGTCGACGTCGTTGATCGCGAGCGGGGACAGGACCTCGCCGACGACCTCGGGCAGGCCGAGCAGGCTCTCGGTCTCGCTCTCGCCGTCGCCCACGGCCCAGTCGAGCAGGCCGTCCTCGCGGGTGATCGGCAGCAGCACGCGGATGCCCTGCCCGAACGCCCAGTTCAGGAACGGCCGGACGTTCGGCTCGTCCGGTGCGGACAGGTACAGGGCGAGGGACGTCACCTGGCGCTCCTCGACGAAGCGCTGCAGGGTCGCGGTCAGGGTCTCGGTGTCCGCGTCGCGTTCGGTCGTGGTCCGGGTGCGCCGCCGCTGCCGGAGTTCGGCTCGCAGGGCGCGCTTCTCGTTCCCGAGATCGGCGATCATGCGCAGGAGTCTACCGAGGGGCACGGTTGCGGCTTCCCGCCGGGAACACGCGGGGTCCCGTGTCCCCCGGAGCGACGACATGCCCTCGAAAGGGGGATCGGATACGGTCTGAGCATGGGCTTCCAGATTTCGAAGGCGGTGATCCCGGCCGCAGGGCTGGGTACCCGCTTCCTCCCCGCGACCAAGGCGATGCCGAAGGAGATGCTCCCCGTCGTCGACAAGCCGGCCATCCAGTACGTGGTGGAAGAGGCTGTCGGTGCCGGGCTGACCGACGTGCTGATGATCACCGGGCGCAACAAGAACGCGCTCGAAAACCACTTCGACCACGTGTCGGAGCTCGAGGAGACCCTCCGCAAGAAGGGCGACCACGAGAAGCTGCAGAAGGTGAACCAGTCGACGGACCTCGCCGACATGCACTACGTGCGACAGGGTGACCCGCTCGGCCTCGGCCACGCGGTGCTCCGCGCGAAGATGCACGTCGGCCGCGAGCCGTTCGCCGTGCTCCTCGGTGACGACATCATCGACGCTCGTGACCCGCTGCTCCAGCGCATGATCGAGGTCCAGGGCGAGAAGAACGCCACGATCGTGGCCCTGCTCGAGGTCCCCGAGTCGCAGACGCACCTGTACGGCATCGCCACGGTCGAGCCGACCGACACCGACGACGTGGTGAAGATCACCGGCCTCGTCGAGAAGCCCCCGCAGGGCGAAGCGCCCTCGAACCTGGCCATCATCGGCCGCTACGTCATCCGTCCCGAGGTCTTCGACGTCCTCGAGAAGCAGGAGCCGGGCAAGGGCGGCGAGATCCAGCTGACCGACGCGCTCATGAAGATGGCGAGCGCGGAAGAGTGGACCGGCGGCGTGTACGGCGTCGTGTTCCGTGGACGCCGGTACGACACCGGTGACAAACTCGACTACATCAAGGCGATCGTGCAGCTCGCCTCGGACCGCGATGACCTCGGCCCCGACCTCAAGTCGTGGCTGAAGGAGTTCAACGCGGGCGAATAGTCGGCCATCCCGCTCGGGTCCGGTGATCACGGACCCGGGCGGGACACCCCGTCCCGCACCGGGGCGGGACCCCGGAGGAACCCAGCGATGACGACGATCCCGACCCTGTCCCACGGGCGGGTCACCATCCGGCCCCTCCGGCTCCGCGACACCCGCGACCTCGACGCGGCACTCGCGACGAACCGTTCGTGGCTCCGCACCTGGGAGGCCACGAACCCCTCCGGACACGTCTCCACCGACGTCCGGGGCAGCATCCGCGCGCTCCAGGCCAACGCCCGCGCGGGACTCGGACTCCCGTTCGCGATGGAACTCGACGGCCGTTTCGTCGGGCAGCTCAACGTCTCCGGCATCTCCTACGGCTCGCTCGCGAGCGCCTCCATCGGCTACTGGGTCGTCGAGGACGCCGCTGGCCACAACGTGACGCCGATCTCCGTCGCCCTCGCCGTCGACCACTGCTTCCGCTCGCTCGGCGTGCACCGGATCGAGATCTGCATCCGGCCGGAGAACGCCCCGAGCCTGCGCGTCGTCGAGAAGCTCGGCTTCCGGTACGAGGGACTCCGTCGCCGGTACATCCACATCAACGGGGACTGGCGCGACCACTTCTGCTTCGCGCTGGTGGCCGAAGAAGTCCGCGGGGGCGTCCTCGAGCGCTGGGTGCAGGGGCAGGTGCCGCCCGGCGTGGGGGCCGTGCCGCTCGCCGCACGAGACGAGGCGGCGATGCCGCTGGACACGACGCCCCGCATCTGACGTCCCACGTCTGACGGGCCTGGAGGCGCGGCTCGCCTCCCACGGATTCCGCCCCGACACGCGCAACACGCGTCCGGCAATGACGCGGCGCGGGAACCGCCGCCCCTACCGTGTTCGCATGGCAGGAATCGGCTCGTGGGGTGGCGGCATCGTCCTGCTCGTCGCGGCCGTCCTCTGGCTCGTCTACCTGATGCCGTCGTGGGCCGCCCGCCGCCAGTACCTGGCCACGGAGCGGAACGCCATCCGGCTGCAGCAGACCCTCCGGATCCTCGCGCAGACCGCCGAGCTGCCGGACGAGGTCCGCATCGAGATGAACGCGAAGTCCCTCGCCCAGGCGCAGCGCGTCGCCCGGTCCGAAGAGGCCAAGCGCACCGCCATCGTCCGAGCCCACGAAGCCGCGCGGCAGCGTGAGATCACCCGCCGCCTGGCCGAGCAGGCACCGGTGCTCGAGCGGGCGTCCGCCGTGCCGGCCCTGACCGCGATGCGCATGCGCCGTTCCCGGCTCGGAGCGACCCTGTTCGGCACGCTCGGCGTCGTCATCGCCCTCGTGGTCTTCGTCACGGCACCGTCACTCTGGCTCGTCGGTGTCGCCGGACTCGTCGCCGCCGGTGGGTCCGCAGCGGTCCTGGCCCAGCTGCACCAGGTGGCGACGGCGCGGAAGCAGCGTCTCGCGGCCGCCGAGACGGGCGCGACCCGCGCCTCCCGGCCGTCCACCGCCTGGACGGACCCGGCGCCGCCCCTGTCGACCGAGCAGCCTGCCGAGCCTGCAGCAGACCGCTCCTGGACCCCGAACCACGTGCCGAAGCCCCTCTACGTGGAGCGGCCGGCCGCTCCGGCCGCGTCGCCCGAGTCGTCGGCGGAACTCGCTGCCCGCCTGAAGGAGCGCGTCGCCGCGGCCAAGGCGGAAGCCGAGGCCGAAGCGGCCGCGATCCGCGCCGGGGAGTCCGACCCGTCGCTGGCGCGGGTGTCGCGGATGCGACCCGAACTCGAAGAGGCTGCGGCGTCGCTGTCCGCGCACGACCAGGGGCGTCTGGCCGAACGGCTCGGGCTCCGGGCCCCCGCGGCCCCCGCTGCGTCGGCCGGCGTTGCTCCTGCTGCTCCTGCCGCTCCTGCTCCCGCCGACGAGCCCGCCGGGCCGCCGAGCAAGTGGGCCGGCATGGGTGTCCTCGACGACGACGCCTACCAGCAGGCCGACCTCGACGCGATCATGCGACGGCGCCGCGCGGTCTGACCCGCGGCACGCCCGAAGGCCCACCTGCGATTTCGGCTGGGCCGAACGAGGGTGCTAGTGTGGTCGAGCACTTGGGGCTATGGCGCAGTTGGTAGCGCGTCTCGTTCGCAATGAGAAGGTCAGGGGTTCGAATCCCCTTAGCTCCACCAGGTAGCAACCACGAGAACGGCCCGGAACCCACAGGTTCCGGGCCGTTCTGTCGTTGGCGGTCGTGTGGAGGGGATCGTCCTCCACAGGCCGAACCAGGTGGATCGTTCGGCACAGTTCACGGACAGGGGTGGTGTGTTGTCCAACGCACCGCCCTAGACTCCCCGTGCGCCGGTGGGGCGCGGCCGACCGGTTCGGCCCGATCAGGGGGAGAGCATGTTCCGTATCAGTCGTCTCGTCGCGACCATCGCGACCACGGTGGTGGTGGCCGCCGGCATCGCCGTCGCCGGCCCGTCGTCGGGTGCATCCGCAGCGGTCACGCCGCTGGGTGTCGACATCTCCTGGCCGCAGTGCGGCAGCCAGGTGCCGACCGACCAGGCGTTCGGCATCGTGGGCGTCAACGAGTCCCTCGGCAACACCACGAACCCGTGCCTCGCCGAACAGCTCGCCTGGTCGGCGAAGTCCGTCGGGGGTTCGGCCCAACCGAAGACGCAGCTGTACGCGCTGTTCGCCAACCCGGGCCTCAAGGCGTCGGTCTGGCCCACGTCGAACCGGTACCAGAACACGGTGCCCACCAACCCGTTCGGCAAGTGCGTGACCAAGGGCGGCAAGAAGCAGGTCACCCTGGCGTGCTCGTTCATGTACGGCTACGCCCGTGGGTACGACGACGTCCAGAGCCGTGGCGTCCCGAACCCGTCCGCCTACCGCTGGTGGATCGACGTCGAGACGGGTCTGTCCTACCAGCGCGACACCGCCCAGAACCGGGCGGCGATGCAGGGCATGATCGTCGGGCTCAAGACCGCCGGCGTGAAGCGGATCGGCCTCTACTCGACCACTTCGCAGTGGAAGACCATCGCCGGCACGGTCAAGTCGAACAGCCCGCTCTACGGCCGGTCGAACTGGATCGCGCTCGGCAAGAGCACGGTCACCAAGGCGCGCAAGGCCTGCTCCGGCACCCCGTTGCCCGGTGGCACCATCGCGATGGTCCAGGTCGTGGTGCCCTACGGGTCCGGCAGCATCGACCGCAACGTCTCCTGCACGTGATCGCACTGCCGTGACGTCGTGACGTCGTGATAGACGGGAGGCCCGGTGCCAGCTGGCACCGGGCCTCCCGTCCGTCTGCGGGTCGCGTCGGACCCGGCCCCGACGTCGACGTGTCAGCCGGCGATGCTCTCCGTCAGCACGCCGGACTGCGCGAAGGTGGTGTGGATCGCGTTCGCGGCCTGCTCGAAAGCACGGTTGCCGCGCGAGATGCCGAGCGCTCCACCCTTGATCGCGGACTTGCCCGAGCCGCGCAGCAGTCGGGCGACCGTGCGGCCGTCCGGGGCGATCATGATCTGCACGTCGAGGCGGGTGTGGAACGTGCGGTCGTTCGCCATGCCGCCGATGAGGAGCGTCAGGCCGAGGCTGCCGCGGGTCGCACGGAGTGCCCCCTGCTCGGCGTCGTCGACGGTGTAGCCCTCGCGTGACAGCGCCTCACGCACCTGGGCACGGGCGGTCTCGGGGTCGGTGGCGACGAAGAAGTCGTGGCTCTCGGGCATGTGTGTTCCTTCCGAACGGCTCCGCTGGGACACGGAGGACGCTCGCCCCCGAAGACGATCATGCCGTGTCGGAACGACGGAGGTGTCGCTTACGCTGGTCGTGTCATGACTGCCTCGATGAACCGCCGCGCACTCCTGTCCCTCGCCGGCGTCGCCGGGATCGGGCTCGCCGTCGCGGCGTGCTCTTCCGGCAGCGACAAGGGCGGCGACTCGGGCAAGGGCTCGGGCGGCGGGCGTGGGAGCTCCGGGGGTGGGGACGCATCGTCCACCCCGACGGCGAAGTCCGTCGCGAAGGCCGTCACTCCGGCGCAGGTCCCGCTCGCCGGTGGCGTCACGATCACCGTGACGGGGACCGGACTCGCCGCCGTCAAGGGCGTCACCGTCGGCGGTGTTGCTGCGCGCGACGTCACGGCGACCGCGTCGAAGGTGACCTTCACGGCCCCGCACCAGGCGATGTACACGGCCGGTGACGCCGACGTCGCGCTCTTCACCTCGGTGATCGAGCCCACCGCGTCGGCGAACCAGTCCTCTGACGGCAACGGCAGCGCCGCGAACGACGGGCAGAGCGGCGCCACCCAGGACACCGCGACGACCACGCCGACCCCGACCGCCGCCGCGACGCCCGCTGCGGGCAGCGCGGTCGCCTCGACCACCCTGGCCTACGCCGCACTGACCGACGTCGACCGGCAGCTCGCCTACGCGATGCGGTACTGGAAGGACTACAACCTCGCCGAGTACGGCACAATGAACCCGATCGGCGGCGACTGCGCGAACTACGTCAGCCAGACGCTCATCGCCCGCGGGTGGGAGCAGCGGTCCGACTGGTACAACCGCGCGGCCGGTGCCGAGCACAGTGCGACGTGGACCTACTGCCCGACGATGGACCCGTGGCTCGAGACCAACGCGGCGGAGTTCGGGCTCACCCGGCGGTCGTCGGACGAGCGCGACAAGGTGCAGGTCGGCGACATCGTGTTCTTCGACTGGAACGCAAACGGGTCACCGGACCACACCACCATCGTGTCCGAGGTCTTCACCGAACCCGACGGCACCATCCGCATCAAGTCGGCGAGCCACAACCAGGACGGCCCCTACCGCGACCTCGACGAGATGATCACGGTGCAGCACCCCGGCGGATCGGCCTGGTTCCACACGTTCGACGCGTAGCGCTGTCGCGGCCCGCAAGACACCGGTGTTCGCACTTCGCACCGCGGTCTGCGCGTGTTCAACCGGCGAACACCGGTGTTTTGCAGCGCCGACTGACCAGCGCCGCTCACGGGTACCCGAGGAACCACAGCAGCACGACCGCGACCGGCTGCAGGCACACCCCGACGATCAGCCACGTCACCGCCCGCCGCCGTGTCCCCACGAAGACGTCCGAGCCGAGCAGCGGCGCCATCGGCATGAGCAACCGCGGCAACGACTGCTGCGGCAGGAACACCGCCACCAGGTACAGCCCGTAGGAGGCCGTGAACGCGAGCACGTCGGTACCCAGGGCCCTGGTGCTCCTGCGTGAGAAGAACCACACCGCGGCGGCGAGCACCACGACGACGAGCACGATGCCGAGCGGCCCGAGCCACGTCGACGCCATCGTGAACCACGGCGTCAGCGGCGCGAAGTGCTGCCGGCCGACGAACCCCACCCACCACGACAGCTCGGTGTCCAGGTACGCGTTCGGTCGCCCGGTCATGGCCGTCGCGACGACGGGCCACGCCAGTCCGGCAGCCGCGACGACCAGGCCGGTCACCACGATCGCGATCCGGTCGCGCCACGGGAACGCGTCCTGCTGCCGGCGCCACGCCACCCACCGCAAGACCAGGTGCACGGCCAGTGCCAGCGCCAGCGCGAGGACCCCGGGCTTCGTGAACGCCGCCACGACACCGAGCGGCGCAATCAGCCAGTACCGTCGCCGGACCAGGGCGAGCAGGGCACCGAACAGCATCACGAGCAGCAGGCTCTCCGCGTAGGCGACCTGCAGCAGGAACCCCGTCGGCGCGAACGCGAACAGGGCCGTCGCCCAGCGGGCCCGGTGCGAGCAGCCGACGGCGAGCACCAGCCGGTACAGCAGCACGCAGGCGCCCGCTCCGGCGATCGACGCCACCACGACCCCGGCGACCCAGAACGAGGCGCCGGTCAGCGTCATCACGACCCGCACCACCGCGGGGAACACGGGCAGGAACGCCCACGCGTTCGGCAGGACGTGCCCGGAGTCGTCGACCGGCAGTGTTGCCGGGTACCCGTGCTCGGCGATGGTCCGGTAGAACGAGGCGTCCCACGAGCCCGAGAACGTGAAGAACGAGGGGTCCTGTCGGTACGAGGCGAACGGCCAGCCGTTCGCGGTCGCCAGCAGGTACACGGTCGCCAGCAGCACCGTGCTGACGACCCGCGAGCCCGCCCAGATCAGCAGCGGTGCGGTCCAGGCGCTGCGCCGCTCGGTCAGCAGGCTGCGGAACCCCCGCCTGGAGGCCCGGCTCGCTTCCGCCACGCTCGTCACCCGCCCGATCCTCCCAGATCGCAGGCCGCGCCCCGCATCGCGGGCAGCCACCGCCCGGCGCGAGCCAACCCGTGTGCATCGTGAGCAGGAATGGTCGGGTCCGCCTGCCGGACCCGACCATTCCTGCTCACGAAGTGCGGGCCTCCCGGCTAGCGCCCCGTGACCGCGCGACGGATCTGCTCGATCGGGACCTTCGGGGAGCGGTCTGCGTTGAGCAGGCCGTTCGTCTCCTGCATGGTGTCGGTGAGCTGCGTGTAGCAGGACCCGGCGAGGAACGAGCTCGCGCGGATCGCGTCGTACAGCGCGGTGATGCGGGCGACCCAGTCGTCGCCGTCAGTGGCCGACGTGTACCCCCAGCCGTCCTCACGCTGGACGCCCGGCTGGTAGTTCACGCCGCCGAACTCGGTGAGCATGACCGGCTGGCCGAGGTCCTCGGCGCCGCCGACCAGGATGCGGCGGTCCGCCGGGCCGATGCCACCGAGCAGCCGGATCCGTGCGGTCTCGTCCGCGTAGGTGGCCGCGAGCCGGGGCCCGTCGCCCTCGTAGTCGTGGATCGTGACGATGTCGGAGTTCGTGTGCTCCCACCCGTCGTTCGAGATCACCGGACGCGTCGGGTCCAACGCCCGCGTGACGTCCGCGAGGGCCCGGGCGTAGGCCTGCTGGGCCGGGTCGGTGGCGATGTGCTGCACACCCCAGCTCTCGTTGGCGGGCACCCACGTGACGATCGACGGGTGCGAGGCGTCACGCTCGACGGCGTCCATCCACTCACGCATCAGACGCTGCACGGCGCGGGGGGAGAACGCGTAGGCGCCGGGGGCCTCGCCCCACACCAGGAGTCCGAGCCGGTCGGCCCAGTACAGGAACCGCGGGTCCTCGATCTTCTGGTGGTTGCGGGCCGCGTTGAAGCCGAGCTCCTTGATGAGTTCGACCTCGCGGCGGAGTGCCTGGCGGGACGGGGCGGCGATGTGCGACTCGGGCCAGTAGCCCTGGTTCAGGACGCTGCGGACGTCGTGGCGTCGGCCGTTGAGCAGGAACGCGCCGCCGTCGACCCCGACCGTCCGGATCCCGAAGTAGCTGGCGACGGCGTCGAGCGCGCCCGTGCCCACCGTCGTGCCGTTGCCGGAGCGCGGCAGCAGCGTGACCGTGGCGTCGATCAGCCGGGGCGTGTCCGGCGTCCAGTGCAGCTCGTCCTCGGCCTGCCCGTTCGTCTGCCGCGCGATCGGCACGACCACGTCGAACTCGTCCCCGGTCTCGCCGACGGTGGTCTCGATCGTGGCGAGGTGCTCGTCGCGGTCGTCCCAGCGGGCCTCGACGCGCAGGCGCTCGCCGCCGGTGCGGTGACCGTCGAGCCGGACGGTCAGCCGCATGGTCGCGTGGTCGACGTTCGTCCAGCGCAGGGACGCGATCGAGGCGGTCGGCACGGCCTCGAGCCAGACCGTCTGCCAGATCCCGGTGGTCCGGCGGTACCAGATCGCGTGCGGGTCCTCGTGCCAGTCCTGCTTGCCGCGCGGCTGGGTCAGGTCGTGCGGGTCGTCCTCGGCGCGGACCACCAGGGTGTGCACGGCGTCGGGGTCCGTGGTCAGCGCCTCGGTGACGTCGAAGGAGAACGGGGTGTGGCCGCCCTCGTGCCCGCCGATGAACTGCCCGTCGATCCAGACGCGGGCGCGGTGGTCGACGGCGCCGAAGTGCAGCACGAGCCGGGGCGCGCCGGTGCCGAACCCGGCGGCGTCGAGCTCGGAGCGAGTGATCGCGCGGGAGTACCAGACCACCGGGTGGAATCCGGGCTCGTCGATGCCCGAGGCCGGGGACTCGGGCGGGAACGGGACGACGATGTCCCGGGCGTCGGTGAAGCCGGTGCGCCAGGCGTCGTCGTCGCCGTCGTTCCGGAACGACCACGTGCCGTCGAGGTCGGCCCAGGCGGTGCGGAGCATCTGCGGCCGGGGGTACGTGCCGTCCTGCCGCGAAGCGAGGGGGAGGCCGGGGGCGGAAGCGGAGTCAGGTGCGGCCACGATGCCGTCGAGCGTGCTCATGCGTCCATGCTCCCGTGCGGGTACATCGTTGTAAAGGGCTCGTTGTGAACAGGGAGCCGGGATCGCGTGGAGCAGGTTCCGCGGGGCGCTCGTCGAGCGGTCGCTCAGCCGATCGCGGCGTCGCGCGTGAGCACCATGACGTCCATCCGTCCCTGCTGGACGACCACGCCGTGCTGGTTCCGCAGGGCCACCGCTCGTTCGACGATCCCGGTCGTTCCCGAGCTCGTCAGCCGGGTGCCGAGGACCTCGACGGTGCAGGTCACGGTGTCGCCGATGAACACGGGCTCGGTGAACCGCCACTGGTCGATCCCGAGCAGTGCCACCGCGGACCCCTCGAAGACGCCCGTGCGCGCGATGAGCCCGAGGCACAGCGAGGTGCCGAGCAACCCGTGCACGATCCGCTGCCCGTACCGGGTCTTCCCCGCGAACTCGACGTCCGTGTGCACCTGGTTGTTGTCGTTCGTCCACGAGGCGAACGACACCACGTCCGCCTCGGTGATGGTGCGCCCCGGCGTCGTGAAGGTCTGTCCGGCAGCGAGGTCCTCGAAGTAGTGCGGCACGGCCCGATTCTCGCACCCGGTCAGAGCCGCGCGAGCAGCTTCCGCGATCGGTGCAGGCCCTGCGTGCTGGCCGCCTGCTCGGTCGTCGCCAGGACGCCGTACCCGAACGTGTCCTGGCCGTGCTGCGCTGCCACGGCGGCCAGCCGTCGGTACGCATCGGCTGCGTGTGCGGCGTCGAGCGTCTCGCCGAGGGTCTCCTGCACCCGTCGCAGTCGACCGAGTCGGCGCTTCCCGACGTCGGGCACGTCACCGGCCGCCTGCAGGGCGTAGCGCAACCGGCGCGCGGCCTTCCGGACCTCGTGCAGGGTGTCGAGGTCATCGCTGGGATCACCCAGCAGCCGACCGACGCGTGCCCGCTCGTGCCGGATGCGCCCGGTGGCGAACGCGGCCGCATCGTCGTCCGCGTGCGGGCCGGCCGGCGCGCGCAGCAGCAGGTCGTCGAGGGCGTCGAGCGTCCGGAACCAGGCATCGGAACGCAGCGCTCGCCGGAGTTCGGCCGCAGCGACGCTGCGACGTTCCGCGGTCTCTGAAGCGATGCGGTCCAGGGTCTCGGCGTCCACGTACCCGTCGGGGGCGTGTGCCGCCGACCGGGACAGGCCGGCGTGCAGCACCTCGGCGTCGCGAGCGGTCCCGGCGATCCGTCCGGTCTCGGCCAGGGCGGCACGGAGTTCCTCGGTCGCCTGACGGTCGAGCGCGCCGCGGAACGCCGCGAGCACGCTCCGCAGGCGGCGCAGCACCTTCCGCAGGTCGTGCACGGCCTCGGGCTCGTCGGCTCGTACCCGGGGGTCCGCCGCGACGAGGTCACGCCGCAGGGCATCGAGCACCCGCAGGACGAACCCGGCGGCGGTGTCCGGCCGGGGGCGCTTCACTCGGCCGCGTCGCCGTTCCGGGGCGGGCTCGGGGCCGCGGGGGAGCGGAACCGACGAGACGTCCACGGGATCGGTCGCCGCGTCGTGCAGCGCTCGTTCGGCCGCTCGTGCCGTGGCGCCGTCGCGTCCGTCGTCCGTCAGCGCCCACCACCGCGACGACCGCAGCACGGTGGTGTCCGGGTCACCGTCGTCCACGCGCACGTCGGCGACCTCGGCCCGCACCCGGCCGTCCCTGCCCCGGAGGGTCACGAGCGTCGTGGCGGTGTCACGGACCAGGACGGTCCGCAGCGGACGACCACGCAGGAACACCTCGACGGCATCCCGTGGTGGATCGTCGGACGCGCAGTCGAGCGGTTCCAGGCCGACCCCGTGGGCACCCCGGTCGATCGTCCAGGTGTCGTCCGGCAAGCGTGTGAGCACGACGCCCTCGGCAGCGAGCACCCGGTCGTCGGAGTCCCACACCGTCTCGCGCACGGTCACCGCTCCGTGGCGGCGGACGTCGGCGGCGAACGGCTCGAGTGCGGGGAGCTTGCGGTCGTCGAGGATCCGCCAGGTCCGGCGGGGGTCGGGGAGTGCACGTGCAGCGTCAGCGGCGGGGGCGGGAGCAGCAGCGGATCGGGGCATGCCGCAAGTGTCGTCCGACGCACCCGTGTCAGACCGGGGGCAGCGGGTTCTGTGGACAGAGCCCTGCCCGGCCCGTCCTGTGGGGGACTCGGCACCTCGCCAGGCCCCGGCGCGTAGGTTCCGCTGCATGAGCGACGGAGCACCCAGCGCCCCCGACACCCGCGCGGACACAAGCGCAGACACCAGCGCCCCCGACACCAGCACGCCGAGCGACCGCGACCTCGAGTCCTGGATCGCCGACCGCCGCTGGTACGCCTCGAAGGGGTCCGTGCCACGCCTCCGGACGATCTCGACCGCCGACGGGACCCGGCTGGTGCTCGACGAGGCTCCCGCGGTCCCCGTCCTCTACCAGTCACCGATCACCAGCGACCCCGACGGCGCGCTCGTCGACGCCACCACCGACCTCGCGTGGGTGTCGGCACTCGCCGCACGCATCGACGCGGCACCGGACAGCCTCAGCCCGATCGGTCGGGTCACCGCGGCCCGCGTCCTGACGGGTGAGCAGTCCAACACGTCGGTCATCTGCGACACCGAGTCCGGCGACCGCGTGATCATCAAGGTCTTCCGCGTGCTGCACCACGGCGACAACCCCGACGTGACCACGCAGCTCGCCCTCACGGCGGCGGGCAGCACGCGCGTGCCGCGGGTCTACGGCGCCCTCCGCGCCGACTGGCCCGACGTCGGACGCCCGGACGGCACGGCGACGGGCCACCTCGCCTTCGCCCAGGAGTTCCTCCCCGGGCTCGACGACGCCTGGCGCGTCGCCCTGCAGGAGGCGCAGGCCGGCACCCCGTTCGGTGACCGCGCCGAGCAGCTCGGCACCGCGCTCGCCGACGTGCACCGCACCCTCGCCGGAGCGCTGCCGACGGAACCGGCAGACGCACCCCGACGGGACGCCGCCGTCGCGACGATGCACGCCCGACTCGACACCGCCGCCCGCGAGGCCCCGGCCGTCGCCGACCACGTCGACGCCGTCCGCGCGGTCTACGCCCGTGCCGCCGACGCGACGTGGCCGGACCTGCAGCGCATCCACGGTGACCTGCACCTCGGACAGGTCCTGTCGGCACCGGATCCCCGTGGCTGGGTCTTCCTGGACTTCGAGGGCGAACCCCTCCGCCCCCTCGACGAACGCTCGCTGCCGGACGTCACCCTGCGCGACGTCGCGGGCATGCTCCGCTCGTTCGACTACGTCGCGGGTGCGCTGGCGCACGACGCCGAACCGGTCGACGCGGCCGCCTGGGCGGCCGAGGCGCGGGCACGCTTCCTCGAGGGCTACCGGCGGGGCACCGGCGCGGACCTCGCCGCCCACAGCGCACTGCTCGACGCCTTCGAGCTCGACAAGGCGGTCTACGAGGTCGTCTACGAGACCCGCAACCGACCCGACTGGGTCGGCATCCCGCTCGCGGCCGTCGCGCGCCTGGTCGGCGACAGCGGGTCCTGACCGCGACCCACGAACGGACGGGAGGCCCGTGGCGACACCGCCACGGGCCTCCCGTCCGTCTCCGGGTGGCGTCGTCTAGTTGACGGGACCCGTGTACTTCTCGCCCGGTCCGGCACCGATCGGGTCCGGGATCGCCGACGCCTCGCGGAAGGCGAGCTGCAGCGAACGCAGCCCGTCGCGGAGCGGACGGGCGTGGTGGTCGCCGATCTCGGTCGCGGCTGCGGTGACCAGGCCGGCCAGCGCGGTGATGAGCTTCCGCGCCTCGTCCAGGTCGGTCTGCTCCTGCGGGTCGTCTGCCAGGCCCACCTTCACGGCCGCGGCACTGAGCAGGTGCACCGCAACGGTGTTGATGAGTTCGACCGCGGGCACCTCCGCGATGTCCCTGGCGGCGTCGATGCCGGTGTCGTCGATCGGGGTGTCGCTCACGGTGCTCCTCTGCTAGGCTTGCTCGCGGCAGATGCTGTCCGTGTGCCGTCAGTTCCCTTGACATCAGTTCTCCTGAGATCAAGATCCTCGACAACACCCGGACGGTGTCACGAAAGAGGAGTCTCTCCCACCCGCGGCCGCGTTCCACCAGGCTACCGGGTCACCACCGCTCCGCGAGTGCACGTGTTGCACCCGTCGGTCGGATCCCACGGATCCGATGCAGGGCGGCTGCCGAACGGGTCGACATCCCGTGCGTCAGATCTCCTCTCTCGTGCTGTCGTCCAGGGCAAACGCCCCGGACGGCCACCACCTGATTGAAGGAGCTCCGCATCACCGATCCCCGTACCAACGACCGAATCCGCGTTCCCGAAGTCCGACTCGTCGGTCCGCAGGGTGAGCAGGTCGGCGTTGTCCCGATCGCCATGGCACTGCGTCTCGCGCAGGAAGCCGAACTGGATCTGGTCGAGGTCGCGCCGAACTCGAAGCCGCCCGTGGCCAAGATCATGGACTACGGCAAGTTCAAGTACGAAGCCGCTCAGAAGGCCAAGGAAGCCCGTCGCAACCAGGTGAACACGGACCTGAAAGAGGTCCGTTTCCGCCTGAAGATCGACGTGCACGACTACGAGACGAAGCGCAAGCGCGCCGAGGGGTTCCTCCTCGGCGGCGACAAGGTGAAGGCGATGATCCTCTTCCGTGGCCGCGAGCAGTCGCGTCCGGAGCAGGGTGTCCGTCTCCTCCAGAAGTTCGCGGAAGAGATCGCCGAGTTCGGTGTCGTCGAGTCGCGTCCGACCCAGGACGGTCGCAACATGACGATGATCATCGCCCCGCTCAAGAACAAGTCCGACGTCAAGGGCGAGCAGAACGCCAAGCGTGCTGCACAGAAGGCCGAGCGTCGTGCCACCGAGCACGCCGCGAAGGGCAAGGACGAGGCCGAGGCCGGTTCCACGTCCGAGGCAGCTGCGGAATCCACGGACGCCGCGGCCGAATAGGTCCCCGGACCGAACCCGCAACGACGCGGCCCCCCATCCATCCCACGGAAAGGCACCACCATGCCCAAGCAGAAGACCCACTCCGGGTCGAAGAAGCGCTTCAAGGTCACCGGTACCGGCAAGATCATGAAGCAGCAGGCCGGTATGCGTCACAACCTCGAGGTCAAGAGCTCCAAGCGCAAGGCCCGCCTGAACGAGGACCAGGTCCTCTCCAAGGGTGACGCGAAGAACGTCAAGAAGCTCCTCGGCCACTGAGCCCCCGGATCGTAAAGGAATAGTGCAATGGCACGAGTAAAGAGAGCGGTCAACGCCGCCAAGAAGCGCCGCGTCATCCTCGAACGCGCCGAGGGCTACCGCGGCCAGCGTTCGCGCCTGTACCGCAAGGCCAAGGAGCAGGTCACCCACTCCCTCGTCTACGCGTACCGCGACCGTCACGCGAAGAAGGGCGAGTTCCGTCGCCTCTGGATCCAGCGCATCAACGCTGCGTCCCGTGCGAACGGCCTGACCTACAACCGCCTCATCCAGGGTCTCAACCTGGCCGGCGTCGAGGTCGACCGTCGCATCCTCGCCGACCTCGCGGTGAACAACCCCGAGACCTTCACCGCGCTCGTCGAGACCGCGAAGAAGGCCCTCCCGGCCGACACCTCGGCCCCGAAGGCTGCGTAGTCAGTTCTTCTGCTCGCGAAACCCCCGCCGCACGGCGGGGGTTTCGTCGTTCCTAGACTTGGGTCGTGAGCGATCTCCTCGAGAACCCCCGTGCCGGACGTGTGAAGGCCGTTGCGGCCCTGGCCAAGAAGGACGTCCGGGCCGAGACCGGCCTGTTCCTGCTGGAAGGGCCCCAAGCGGTCCGCGAAGCCCTGGAGTACGCCCCGGAGCTCCTGCGCGAGCTCTACGTGACCCCGACCGCCGCAGCCCGCTACGGGCTCGACGACGCGCCGGTGGACACCTGGTTCGTGACCGAGCAGGTGCTCGACGCCATGGCGGACACGGTCACCCCGCAGGGCGTGGTGGCGGTGTGCCAGCAGTTCCCGACGTCGGTGAAGGACGTCTTCCCGGACCGCGCTGCGGCCGCCGCCGACCGGGAGGCCCGTGATGCGTCCGACGAGCAGGCCGCGTTGCCCGGACTGGTCGCCATCCTCGAAGAGGTGCGGGACCCGGGGAACGCCGGCACGATCATCCGGGCCGCCGACGCGGCCGGCGCCGACGCGGTGGTGCTGACCGGACGCTCGGTCGACCCGTACAACCCGAAGGTCGTCCGGTCGACGACCGGGTCCCTGTTCCACGTCCCGGTGTCCGTCGGCGTGACCCTGGCCGACACGATCGAGCGGGCGAAGGCCCTCGGCTACACGGTGCTCGCGGCAGACGTCTCCGGCGACGACCTGCCGGTGGTCCGCGCCGAGGGGATGCTCGACGGTCCGACCGCGTGGGTCTTCGGCAACGAGGCCCGCGGACTCACCGCCGACGACCTGGCGCTCGTGGACCGGGCCGTCAAGGTGCCGATCTACGGGCAGGCGGAGTCGATGAACCTCGCCACCGCTGCGTCGGTGTGCCTGTACGAGTCGGCCTTCGCGCTCCGGAGCTGACGCTCCTCCCTCCCCAGGCCGGTCGTCGGCATCGGTCATCCACCGTCCGCTCGGTGCAGGTGGGTGGTATCCCGACGGCCGGTAGGCTTGGGTCTCGTGTCAGAACCTCTCGAGATCAGCGAATCGGCCGTCGCCGACGCGGTGGACGCGGCCCTCGCCGCCGTCCGTGCCACGACGACGGTCGCCGAACTGAAGCAGGCCAGGGCCGAGCACACCGGTGAGCAGTCACCGTTGGCGCGGATGAACGCATCGATGCGCAGTGTGCCGCCGGAGCAGAAGGCCGCGGCGGGCAAGCTCGTCGGGCAGGCCCGTGGGCGGGTGAACGCGGCGATCGCCGAGCAGGAATCCGTCCTCGCGGTGGCCGAGGAACGCGCACGGCTCGAAGCCGAGCGCGTCGACGTCACCGCGTTGCCGGTCCACCGCGCCACCGGCTCCCGCCACCCGCTCTCGCTGCTGAACGAAGCCGTTGCCGACATCTTCGTCGGCATGGGGTGGGAAGTGGCAGAAGGCCCCGAGCTCGAGCACGAGTGGTTCAACTTCGACGCGCTGAACTTCGACCAGGACCACCCGGCCCGGGCCATGGCGGACACGATCTTCGTCGAGCCCGTCGACCGGCACCTGGTCATGCGCACCCACACCTCGCCGGTGCAGGTGCGGTCGCTGCTGTCGCGTGACCTCCCGCTGTACGTGATCGCGCCGGGTCGCGTCTACCGTGCCGACGAGCTCGACGCCACGCACCTGCCGGTCTTCACCCAGGTCGAGGGCATCGCGATCGACAAGGGCCTGACGATGGCGCACCTGCGCGGCACGCTCGAGCACTTCGCCCGGCAGATGTTCGGCGCCGAGGCGCAGATCCGGCTCCGCCCGAACTACTTCCCGTTCACCGAGCCCAGCGCCGAGATGGACGTCTGGCAGCCGAACGCCAAGGGTGGCGCGCGGTGGGTCGAGTGGGGTGGCTGCGGCATGGTGAACCCCAACGTCCTGCGTGCCGCCGGCATCGACCCGGACGAGTACCAGGGCTTCGCGTTCGGCATGGGCATCGAGCGGACGCTGCAGTTCCGCAACGGCCTGAACGACATGCGTGACTTCCTCGAGGGCGACATCCGCTTCTCGCAGCAGTTCGGAACGGTGGTCTGATGCGCGTCCCACTCCGTTGGCTCGGTGAGTCCGTCGACCTCCCCGAGGACGTCACCCTCGAGCACGTCCACGCGGCGCTCGTGTCGGTCGGCTTCGAGGAAGAGGACGTCCACACCTTCGACCTGACCGGTCCCATCGTGGTCGGTCGGGTCCTCGAGCGCGTCCCTGAGCCGCAGAAGAACGGCAAGACCATCAACTGGTGCCAGGTGGACGTCGGCGAGGCCGAGCCCCGCGGCATCGTCTGCGGCGCGCACAACTTCGACGTCGGCGACCTCGTCGTCGTCACGCTGCCCGGCGCGGTCCTGCCGGGGCCGTTCCCGATCGCCGCCCGCAAGACCTACGGGCACGTGTCCGACGGCATGATCGCCTCGGCCCGCGAGCTCGGGCTGGGCGACGAGCACGACGGCATCCTGCGCTTCGCCGACCTCGGCATGGACCCCACCGTCGGTGCCGACGCCATCGCGCTCCTCGGCCTCGACGACGCCGCGGTCGAGATCAACGTCACGCCGGACCGCGGCTACGTGCTCAGCATGCGTGGTGTCGCCCGTGAGTACGCGCACGCCACCGGAGCCAGCTTCCACGACCCCGTCGACCGCGTCGCGCCGCGTGCGGCCGAGGGCTTCCGGGTCACGATCGACGACCAGGCCCCGGTGCGGGGTCGGGTCGGAGCGTCGACGTTCGTCACCCGCGTCGTCCGCGGGATCGATCCGGCCGCGAAGACACCGTCCTGGATGGTGTCGCGTCTTTCGCTGGCAGGCGTGCGCTCCATCTCCCTGCCCGTCGACATCACGAACTACGTCATGTTCGAGCTCGGCCAGCCGCTCCACGGCTACGACCTGCAGACCATCGCGGGCGGCCTCGGCGTGCGCCGGGCGACCGCTGGCGAGACGCTCGAGACCCTCGACGGCACGGTCCGGAAGCTCGACCCCGAAGACCTCGTCATCACCGACGACGACGGTCCCGTCGGCCTCGCCGGCGTCATGGGCGGAGCCCGCACCGAGATCTCGGCGAGCACCACCGACGTCCTGATCGAGGCCGCCGGGTTCGACCAGGTCTCCGTCGCCCGCACCGCTCGTCGCCACAAGCTCCCCAGCGAGGCATCCCGTCGCTTCGAGCGCGGGGTCGACCCGCAGGTGGCCGAGGCTGCGGCGAACCGTGCCGTCGAGCTCCTCGTCGAGCTCGCCGGCGGCACCGCTGACGCCCTCGGGTCCACGCTCGTCGACACCGAGCCGCGGGCGACCGTGACGATGCGCCTCACGCGTCCGGCCGAGCTCGTCGGCGTCGAGTACACCGACGCCGAGGTCATCGACACGCTCCGCGCGATCGGCGCGACGGTCGAGACCGACGGTGAGCAGCTCGCGGTCACGCCGCCCACCTGGCGTCCCGACCTGACCGACGACACCACCCTCGTCGAAGAGGTCGCGCGCATCGTCGGCTACGACCGGATCCCGAGCGTGCTGCCGGTCGCCCCGCCCGGCCGTGGCCTGACCCGGCACCAGCAGGCTCGTCGTCGGGTCGCCTCGGCGCTGGCGGCGGCGGGCCTGACCGAGGTCGTCACGGCGCCGTTCGTGTCGGCCGCCACGCAGGACGCCTACCCGGGGATCGACCCGCAGGGCGGACCGAGCGTCGTGCTCGCGAACGCCCTGGACAGCGAGCAGAACCTCCTGCGCCGGAGCGGCGTTCCGGCCCTGGTCGACGCCGCCCGTCGCAACGTGTCGCGCGGGCTCGTCGACGTCGCGCTCTACGAGACGTCCCGGGTGTTCCTGCCGGTGACGGGCGTGACGCTCGGCACCGACGAGGTCCCGGCGGGCGCCACCCGGCCCGACCGTGCGACGCTCGAGGCGCTGGACGCCTCGCTGCCCGCCCAGCCCTTCCACGTCGCCGCACTGCTCACCGGCCACCGGGTCGTCAAGCAGCCCGGCACCACGGCGGAACCGTTCGGCATCGCCGACGCGATCGACGTTGCCCGCCAGGTCGCCTGGGCCGTCGGTGTGGAACTCACCGTCGCGCAGACGACCCACCCGTCCCTGCACCCGGGCCGTGCCGCGTCGCTGCTCGTCGACGGCACGGTGGTGGGCGTCGCCGGTGAGCTCCTGCCCGAACTGGCCGAGGCCGCTGTCCTGCCCCGCGTGGTGGCGGTCGTCGAGCTCGACCTCGACGCGCTGGTCGCCGCGGCCCCGGAACTCGTCGCGGTCGCGCCGATCGTCTCCTACCCGGCGGCCACGCAGGACCTCTCGCTCGTCGTCGATGCCGGCGTGCCGGCCGGTGACGTGCTGGATGCGGTGCGCTCTGGCGCCGGAGACCTGTTGGAGTATGCTCGGCTCGTGGATGACTACCGGGGCTCCGGCGTGGACGAGGGACAGAAGTCCCTGACGTTCGCCCTGCGCTTCCGTGCCACGGACCGCACGCTGACCGCTGCCGAGGCCACCGAGGCCCGTGACGGCGCTGTCCGACGTGCCGGCGAGCGATTCGGGGCGACCCTGCGCGACTGACCCACACGGGATCAGCACCGCCCGGGGTCGCCGCCTCCGACTCTCTCGACGACCAGTCCGACCAAAGGTGGAATCCCATGTCCGTATCCGTCGCCGTGGCGGGAGCCTCCGGCTACGCGGGTGGTGAGCTCCTGCGCGTGCTCTCCGCCCACCCCGAGTTCGAGGTCAGGACGGTGACGGCGTTCTCCAACGCCGGACAGCCCCTGATCGCGACGCAGCCGCACCTCCGTTCCCTGTCGCACCTGACGCTGGCGGAGACGACGGCCGAGACGCTGCGCGGGCACGACGTGGTGTTCCTGGCGCTGCCGCACGGCCAGTCGGGTGCGATCACCGCGGAACTCGGCGACGACGCGCTCGTCATCGACTGCGGCGCGGACCACCGTCTGACGGATCCGGCAGCGTGGGAGCGGTTCTACGGCGGCGACTACTTCGGTGCATGGACCTACGGGCTGCCCGAGCTCCTGCTCGCGGCGCCCACCCCGGGTTCGGCCGACGAATGGCGCGAGGTCGACGACATCGCGTCGCAGGGCAAGCAGCGTTCCGCCCTGGTCGGCACGAAGCGCATCGCGGTCCCCGGCTGCAACGTCACCGCGGTGACGCTCGGCATCCAGCCGGGCATCCAGGCCGGCCTCGTCGAGTCCGACGACCTCGTCGCGGTGCTCAGCGTCGGCCCGAGTGGCGCCGGCAAGAAGCTGGCCACCACCTACCTGGCCTCCGAGATCATGGGGTCCGCCAGCGCCTACGCCGTCGGTGGCTCGCACCGGCACGTCCCCGAGATCCAGCAGAACCTGCAGGTCGCGGGGGCCGCCGACGTGACGATCTCGTTCACGCCGGTCCTGGTCCCGATGTCGCGGGGGATCCTGGCGACCACCACCGCGAAGCTCTCGCCCGGCGTCAGCGCACGCGACGTCCGACTGGCCTGGGAGCAGGCGTACGCCGACGAGCCCTTCGTCCACCTGCTGCCCGAGGGCGAGTTCCCCCGGGTCGCGGACACGATCGGTGCGAACACCGCGCTCGTCGGCATCGCCGTCGACGAGGCCGCCGGCCGCGTCGTCGCGGTGACCGCGCTCGACAACCTCGCCAAGGGCACGGCCGGCGCCGCCGTCCAGTCGGCGAACATCGCCCTCGGTCTCCCCGAGACCACGGGCCTCAGCGTGGACGGAGTCGCACCGTGACCGACGCAGGCACGACCACCCAGACCGAGCCGGGCCTCCAGGGCGTCACCGCGGCAGCGGGCTTCCGCGCCGCCGGCGTCACCGCAGGCCTCAAGACGAGCGGCAAGCCGGACGTGGCCCTCGTCGTCAACGACGGCCCCGGCGCGGCCGTGGCCGCCGTCTTCACCAGCAACCGGGCCCAGGCGCACCCCGTCATCTGGTCCCGCCAGGTCGTCGGGGACGGCGTCGCCCGTGCCGTCGTCCTGAACTCCGGCGGCGCGAACTGCTTCACCGGCCCGTTCGGCTTCCAGACCACGCACCTGACGGCCGAAGCCGTGGGCGACGCCCTCGGGATCGGAGCCGGAGACGTCGTCGTCTGCTCCACCGGGCTCATCGGTGTGGGCGACCAGACCTTCCGCGACAACGTGCTCCGCGGCGTCGACCTGGCGAGCGCCGCACTCAGCAGCGACGGCGGTCCGGATGCGGCGACCGCGATCATGACGACGGACACGAAGGCCAAGCAGTCCGTCGTGACCGAGGACGGCTGGACCGTCGGCGGCATGGCCAAGGGTGCCGGGATGCTCGCCCCGGGCCTCGCGACGATGCTCGTCGTCATCACGACCGACGCCGTGCAGACGCCGGACCAGCTCGACCAGGCGCTCCGTGCCGCCACCCGCATCACGTTCGACCGGGTCGACTCCGACGGCTGCATGTCCACGAACGACACCGTCGTGCTGCTGTCGTCGGGTGCGAGTGGCGTGACGCCCGAGGTCGGTGACTTCCAGGAAGCCCTGACCGCGGTCTGCGCCGACCTGGCCCGCCAGCTGCAGCAGGACGCCGAGGGTGCGAGCCACGACATCGCGATCGAGGTCGTGCACGCCGCGACGGAGGACGACGCCGTGACCGTCGGTCGGAGCGTCGCCCGGAACAACCTGTTCAAGGCGGCCGTCTTCGGCAACGACCCGAACTGGGGCCGGGTGCTCGCGGCGATCGGCACCACCGACGCCGAGTTCGACCCGTACGCGGTGGACGTCAGCATGAACGGCGTCCGGGTCTGCCACGCGGGCGCACCCGACGAGCCGAGCGACTCCGTCGACCTGACCCCTCGTGACACCCACGTGCGCATCGACCTCGGTGTCGGCACGCACTCGGCCACGATCCTGACCAACGACCTCACGCACGACTACGTGCACGAGAACAGCGCGTACTCCAGCTGATGGCGGCGGACACGAACGGGGCCGGCACGCCCCTCACGAAGGAAGAAGAACACGAGTTCGCCGCGGTCAAGGCCGCGACGCTCATCGAGTCGCTGCCCTGGCTGAAGCGCTTCTCGGGCAAGGTCGTCGTGGTCAAGTTCGGCGGCAACGCCATGGTGAACGAGGACCTGAAGCGCGCCTTCGCCGAGGACATGGTCTACCTGCGCTACGCCGGTCTGCACCCCGTCGTCGTGCACGGCGGCGGCCCGCAGATCTCCGCGGCCCTCAAGGAACAGGGCATCGAGTCCGAGTTCCGCGGCGGCTACCGCGTCACGACGACCGAGGCGATCACGGTTGTCCGCGACGTCCTGGCCGGCGAGGTCAACCGTGAGATCGTGGACTTGATGAACGAACACGGCGAGGGCCTGGCCGTCGGCGTGTTCGGCGACGGCGGCTCGCTGTTCACCGGCGAGAAGAAGGGCGTCGTCGTCGACGGGCAGGAGTACGACCTCGGCCACGTCGGGGACATCACCCACGTCGACCCGTCGGGTGTGCTCGCCGCGATCGAGGCCGGCCGGATCCCGGTCGTCTCGAGCATCGCGATCGACGACGCGCACCCCGACCAGGCACTCAACGTGAACGCGGACGCTGCGGCGGGTGCCCTGGCGATCGCGCTCCGCGCCTCGAAGCTCATGATGCTCACCGACGTCCCCGGGCTGTACCGCCACTGGCCCGACCGGGACTCGATCGTCGACCTCATCGCGGTCGACGAGCTCCGCGAACTCCTGCCGAGCCTCGAGTCGGGGATGATCCCCAAGATGACCGCGTGCCTCGACGCCGTGGTCGGCGGGGTCGGCGGTGCGACGATCATCGACGGCCGGATCCCGCACTCGATCCTGCTCGAGGTCTTCACCCTGCGGGGTGCGGGCACCGAGGTGATCCCGGACCCGAGCCGACGAACCGAGAACCAGATGACCCACGCCGAGATCGGCCGTCGCGTGGCGTCGCCGTCGATCGACAGCAGTACCGGCCAGCACGTGGCGGGTACGGACGAGAAGGGACACCAGCAGTGAGCACCGAGACGCAGACCGATACCTGGAACGACCGGTTCGGGGCGTCGCTCATGCGATCCCTGACCCCGCCGAAGATCATGCTCGAGCGTGGCCAGGGCTGCCGCGTCTGGGACGTCGACGGCAACGAGTACCTCGACTTCCTCGCCGGCATCGCGGTGAACTCGCTCGGCCACGCGCACCCCGCCCTGGTGGAGGCGATCGCCGACCAGGCCGCGAAGCTCGTGCACGTGTCGAACTACTTCGCAACCCCGCCGCAGCTCGAACTCGCCGAGCGACTCAAGCGCATCACCGGTGCGGGCGACGCTGGCCGTGTCTACTTCGGCAACTCCGGCGCTGAGGCGAACGAGGCCGCGTTCAAGCTGGCCCGCCTCAACAAGGGTGCGGACGGCACGAAGACCCGGATCCTCGCGCTCAAGCAGGGCTTCCACGGGCGCACGATGGGTGCCCTCGCGCTCACCGGCAAGCCTGCGCTGCAGCAGGACTTCCTGCCGATGATCCCCGGCGTCGAGCACATCGACACCTCGATCGAGGCGCTCGAAGCGTCGATCGACGACTCCGTCGCCGCCCTGATCCTCGAACCCATCAAGGGCGAGGCCGGCGTGGTCGACCTACCAGAGGGCTTCCTGCTGGCGGCACGCCGACTGACCGCGGAGCACGGCGCACTGCTGATCCTCGACGAGATCCAGACGGGTGTCGGCCGGACCGGCAACTGGTTCGCGTTCCAGGGCCACGGTGTGACGCCGGACGCCATCACCGTCGCGAAGGGCATCGCCGGTGGCTTCCCCATCGGCGCCCTCGTCACGTTCGGTTGGGCGTCCGACCTGTTCTCGGCCGGCCAGCACGGGTCGACCTTCGGCGGCAACCCGCTCGGCACCCGCGTCGCCAACGCGGTGCTCGAGGAGATCGAGCGTGCGGAACTCGTCGCCGGCGCAGTGGTCAAGGGCGAGCGGATCCGTGACGGCATCCGCGCCATCGGGTCCCCGCTGGTGGAAGAGGTCCGTGGTACCGGCCTGCTCATCGGCGTCGGTCTGATCGGTCCGATCGGCCCGGCCGTCAACGCAGCCGCCCTCGAGCGCGGCCTCATCATCAACGCCCCCAACGAGTCGAGCCTGCGCATCGCGCCGCCGCTCATCGTGTCCGACGCCGAGATCGACGAGTTCCTGTCGATCCTCGCCCAGAGCCTCGCGGCCGTCGCCGCAGCGCAGGAGCCCACCGCATGACCCGCCACTTCCTCCGCGACGACGACCTGAGCCAGGCCGAGCAGTCCGCGATCCTCGACATCGCCGACCGCATGAAGGCCGACCGCTGGGCGGAGAAGCCGCTCGCCGGTCCGCAGAGCGTCGCGGTGATCTTCGACAAGTCGTCGACCCGTACCCGCGTGTCCTTCCACGTCGGCATCTCCGACCTCGGCGGCAGCCCGCTGATCATCTCGACGGCGAACAGCCAGCTCGGCGGCAAGGAGACCCCGTCGGACACCGCCCGCGTGCTCGAGCGCATGGTGTCGGCGATCGTCTGGCGCACCTACGGTCAGGCCGGGCTCGAGGAGATGGCCGCCGGCACCACGGTCCCCGTCGTCAACGCGCTGTCCGACGACTTCCACCCCTGCCAGCTCCTCGCCGACCTGCTCACCATCCGTGAGCACCGCGGCGCCCTCGCCGGACAGACCGTGGCGTTCATCGGCGACGGTGCGAGCAACATGGCGCAGTCGTACCTGCTCGCCGGGGCGACGGCGGGCATGCACGTCCGCGTCGCCGCACCCGCCGAGTTCTCCCCGTCGGCGCAGGTCGTCACCGACGCCGAGGAACGCGCCGCCGTGACGGGCGGCTCCGTCCTCGTGGTGACCGACCCGGTTGCCGCGGTCGCGGGTGCCGACGTGGTCGTCACCGACACCTGGGTGTCGATGGGCAAGGAGTCCGAGAAGCAGTCGCGCCTCGACACCTTCGCGGGGTACCGCGTCGACGACGCGCTCATGGCGCACGCCGCCGAGGACGCCGTCTTCATGCACTGCCTGCCGGCCGACCGCGGGTTCGAGGTGACCGCCGACGTCATCGACGGCCCGCGCAGCATCATCTGGGACGAGGCGGAGAACCGTCTGCACGCCCAGAAGGCGCTGCTGGCCTGGCTGCTCGCCAACGACTAGCCGACGGACCGAACACCAGTGGCTGACCGCGTCGTCCTCGCGTACTCCGGCGGTTTCGACACCTCCGTCGGGATCGGCTGGCTGCGCGACGCCACCGGCAAGGACGTCGTCGCACTCGTGGTGGACGTCGGCCAGGGCGGCGAGGACCTCGAGGCGGTCCGGCAGCGTGCGCTCGACTGCGGCGCCGTCGAGTCGCTCGTCGTCGACGCCAAGGACGAGTTCGCCGACGAGTACATCGTGCCGGCGCTCCGGGCCAACGCGCTCTACCAGAAGCGGTACCCGCTCGTCTCGGCACTGAGCCGCCCGCTCATCGCGAAGCACCTCGCCCTCACGGCGAAGCAACTCGGTGCCGACAGCGTTGCGCACGGCTCCACCGGCAAGGGCAACGACCAGGTCCGCTTCGAGGCAGCCGTCGCGGCGATCGCACCGGACCTGCGGACCGTCGCACCGGTGCGGGACCTCGCCCTGACCCGCGACCGCGCCATCGCCTACGCCCAGGAGCACCGGCTGCCGATCCAGCACTCGGAGCGGGAGCCGTGGTCGGTCGACCAGAACGTGTGGGGCAGAGCCGTCGAGACCGGGCTCCTCGAGGACCCGTGGACCGCCCCCGCCGACGACCTCTACGCGACCACGCAGGACCCGGCGCTCCCGCAGCAGCCCGACGAGGTCACGATCACCTTCGACCGCGGTGTCCCGGTCGCCCTCGACGGGCAGCGGTTCAGCGTGCTGCGCATGGTGCAGGAGCTCAACGCGGTCGCCGGCAAGCACGGCGTCGGGCGGATCGACGTCGTCGAGGACCGGGTGGTCGGGATCAAGTCGCGCGAGGTCTACGAGGCGCCGGCCGCGATCGCGCTCATCGCCGCGCACGAGGAGCTCGAGAGCCTCACCCTCGAGCGCGACGTCGCCAGGTTCAAACGCGGCGTCGAGTCCGAGTGGGCCGACCTGGTCTACGACGGCCTGTGGTTCGGCGGACTCAAGCGCAGCCTCGACGCCTTCGTCGAGCACACCCAGCAGCACGTGTCCGGCGACGTCCGGTTGCGGCTGCAGGGCGGGCGTGCCACCGTGACGGGCCGTCGGTCGGAGCAGAGCCTCTACGACTTCGACCTGGCGACGTCGGACACCGGCGACGCGTTCGACCAGTCCGTGTCCAGGGGGTTCATCGAGCTCTGGTCACTGCCCAGCAAGATCTCCGCCCGCCGCGACGCGGCGAACTGACCGACGGCCGCACCACACCGACCAACCGCCCACGGCCCGAGCCCCCGGCCCGACCCAGCACCGACGAAACGACGCAGGACGACATGACCGACGAGAAGACCGACGCCACCAACACCGGTGCCCTCTGGGGCGGCCGCTTCGCCGACGGCCCGAGTGCGGCCCTCGCCGCGCTCTCGAAGTCGACGCACTTCGACTGGCAGCTCGCGCCGTACGACATCGCGGGGTCCCGAGCCCACGCCCGAGCGCTGCACACCGCGGGCTACCTGACCGCCGACGAGCTCGATCGGATGCTCGCCGGCCTCGACCGGCTCGAAGCGGCGCACGCCGACGGCACACTGCAGCCCGACGACTCCGACGAGGACGTCCACGGCGCCCTCGAACGCCTGCTCATCGCCGACCTCGGTCCCGAACTCGGCGGCAAGCTCCGCGCTGGTCGCAGCCGCAACGACCAGATCGCAACCCTCGGCCGCATGCACATGCTCGACCACGGGCGGCGCATCGGCCGGCTCGTGATCGACCTCGTCGACGCGATCACCCAGCAGGCGACCGAGCACCCGGCCGCGATCATGCCGGGCCGCACGCACCTGCAGCACGCGCAGCCCGTGCTCCTGGCCCACCACCTGCTCGCGCACGCCTGGCCGCTCGTCCGCGACCTCGAGCGCCTCCGCGACTGGGCCGGCCGCGCGAGCGTCAGCCCGTACGGTGCCGGTGCGCTGGCAGGGAGTTCGCTCGGCCTCGACCCCGCCGCGATCGCCGCGGAGCTCGGCTTCGACCGCCCGGCGGACAACTCGATCGACGCCACGGCCGCCCGCGACGTCGTCGCCGAGTTCGCGTTCGTCCTCGCGCAGATCGGCATCGACGTCTCGCGCCTGTCGGAAGAGGTCATCCTCTGGAACACGAAGGAGTTCGGCTTCGTCCGGCTCCACGACGCCTTCTCGACCGGCTCGAGCATCATGCCGCAGAAGAAGAACCCGGACATCGCCGAGCTCGCCCGGGGCAAGTCGGGGCGCCTGATCGGCAACCTGACCGGGCTCCTCGCGACCCTCAAGGGCCTGCCGCTGGCCTACAACCGCGACCTGCAGGAGGACAAGGAGCCGGTCTTCGACTCCGTCGCCACGCTCGAGGTCCTGCTGCCCGCGTTCACCGGCATGATCGCGACCCTGACCTTCGACACCGACCGGATGGCCGAGCTCGCGCCGCAGGGGTTCTCGCTCGCGACGGACGTCGCCGAGTGGCTGGTCCGCCAGGGGGTCCCGTTCCGGGATGCGCACGAGGTCTCCGGCGCGCTCGTCCGGTACTGCGAGGAGCGCGACATCGAGCTCGACGAGCCGACCGACGACGAGTACCGGTCGGTGTCCGAGCACCTCACGCCCGACGTCCGTTCCGTCCTGACCATCGAGGGCAGCGTCGCATCGCGCTCCGGCGTCGGGGGCACCGCACCCGACCGGGTCGCCGAGCAGCTCGCGTCCGTCACCCGCCGCGTCCGCGACCTGGCCGAGGGCGCACCCTTCTCGCGATGACCGAGGGGATCGCCGCGCTGCTCGCCGAGCCCGCCCCGATCGCCGCGCCGGCCCTGCTCGGTGCGACGATCGCGGGGCGCGGCGTGGCGCTCCGCATCACCGAGGTCGAGGCCTACTCCGGCCCCACCGATCCGGGATCACACGGTCATCGGGGGATGACGGAGCGCAACCGCCACCTGTTCGGTCCGCCCGGCACGCTCTACGCCTACCGCTCGTACGGCATCCACACCTGCGTCAACGTCGTGAGCGGGCCGGCCGGCACCTCGTCGGGCTCCCTGCTGCGCGGTGCGCAGGTCGTCGAGGGACTCGACGTCGCGCGAGCTCGTCGCGGGTCGAAGGTCACGGACGTCGCCTTGGCACGCGGGCCCGGCAACCTCGGTGGTGCACTCGGAGCGGTCCTCGGGCAGGACGACGGCACGTCGCTCCTCGACGGGTCCGGCCCGTTCGTGCTCACCCTGGCACCCGGCCTGGAGGCCCGGCTCGCCTCCGCCGGACCGGCCCACGTGATCGACGAGCTCCTGTCCGAGACCCTGGCCGGTCCGCCCGCGAGCGCTGCGGTCCCACGGATCTCCCGCGGCCCGCGCACCGGCGTCGGCGGCATCGCCGGCGGGGTGCGGTACCCCTGGCGCTTCTGGCTGACGGGTGACCCCACGGTCTCGACGTACCGACGGCACAAGGGCGCCCTCGACTCGTGAACCCGGCCACGGGCCTCCCGGCTGCCGCGCCTGCCGGACGTCCGTCGCCGCTACGATGGCGGGGTGTCCAGTGATACCGCTCAAGACGTCCTGACGCGCCAGCAGAACGACCCCGCCTTCGACTCGGTGTGGGACGAACTGCAGTGGCGCGGTCTGGTGCAGGTCTCGACCGACGAGACCGCGCTGCAAGAGGCCCTCGACGGTGAGCCGATCACGTACTACTGCGGGTTCGATCCGACCGCGCCGTCGCTGCACTGCGGCAACCTCCTGCAGCTCCTGACCATGCGTCGGCTGCAGCTCGCGGGGCACAAGCCGCTCGCGTTGGTGGGTGGGTCGACCGGTCTCATCGGCGATCCCCGTCCCACGGCCGAGCGCACGCTGAACACGCCGGAGACCGTGGCGGAGTGGGTGTCCCGACTGCAGGCACAGGTGTCCTGGTTCCTCAGTCCGGACGGCGACAACGGCGTCCGGCTGGTGAACAACCTCGACTGGACCGCCCCGATGTCCGCGATCGACTTCCTGCGCGACGTCGGCAAGTACTTCCGCGTCAACTCGATGCTCAAGAAGGACGCCGTCGCCGCGCGCCTGAACTCCGATGCGGGGATCAGCTACACCGAGTTCAGCTACCAGATCCTGCAGGGGCTCGACTACCGCGAACTCTTCCGGCAGTACGGGTGCACGCTGCAGACCGGTGGCTCGGACCAGTGGGGCAACCTGACCTCGGGCACCGAGCTCGTCCGTCGTGCCGAAGGTGCCACGGTGCACGCTCTCGGGACCCCGCTCATCACGAACTCCGACGGCACGAAGTTCGGCAAGAGCGAGGGCAACGCGATCTGGCTCGACGCCGAGATGACCTCGCCCTACGCCATGTACCAGTTCTGGCTCAACACGACGGACGCCGACGTGATCGCCCGACTGCGGCAGTTCACGTTCCTGACGCGCGCCGAGATCGAACGACTCGAGCAGGCCGTCGCCGACGAGCCCTTCCGACGAGAGGCCCAGCGGACCCTGGCCTTCGAGGTCACCTCGATCGTGCACGGAGTGGCGGCGACCCAGGCGGCGATCGATGCCGCGGCCGCGCTGTTCGGTAACGGTGACCTCGGTGCGCTCGACCCGGAGACCCTGCGGTCGGCGATCGCCGCGCTGCCGGGATCGGTCACGCTCGACTCCGGAGCGGACGTCGCACGGGCACTCGTGGAGACCGGACTCGTGAAGTCCCTCGGCGAGGCCCGCCGCGCGATCGACCAGGGCGGCGTCTCCGTGAACAACGTCCGGGCCGAAGACCCGGCCGCCCCGTTGTCCGGACTCGCCCTGCCCGGGGGAGTGCTCGTCCTCCGTCGTGGCAAGAAGACCCTCGCCGGAGTGACGCTCGCCTGATCCCGGTTGCTCGCCCCCCTGTGGTGCCCGGTTCCCCGGTGGAACCGGGCATCGCTGCGTCCGGGCGACGTGTGTTGCACAACGCGACACGCCCGGGATGGGGGCTGGCTTGGCGCACTCGCTCAGGGCTGCGTATAGTTCTTACTCGTCACCCCAAAGGTGCGGCGGAGCGGCTGGAGCGAAAGCCCAGAGCACGTCGGCCCTCAAGCGGGACCATCCTCCACTGAAGTTCAGATCGGGCCTTGCGCCGGATCGCTTCGACGCCTAGGATGACAAGCCCACCGGTTCTCTCCCCTCGGGATGAGCCACTGGACCTCCGGGTCCGACGAACAACCGGTGGCAAGCCAAGAACACAAGCCTTGTGGCTGAAGCTCGAACTCGAGCCGAGGAGCAAGTGCGTCTGGTCCTTGAGAACTCAACAGCGTGCACATTGTCAATGCCAATTTATTGATTGACCTCGTGCCTGGTCGGCTTGCTGACCGGGTCATGAAGCAATTCCTTTTGGATTGAAGATTGTCAGTAGACAGTCAACAGTCAGAATCAACTCGGTCTGATGCCTTCGGGTGTTGGGTCTGTATTTTTTTACGGAGAGTTTGATCCTGGCTCAGGACGAACGCTGGCGGCGTGCTTAACACATGCAAGTCGAACGATGATGCCCAGCTTGCTGGGTGGATTAGTGGCGAACGGGTGAGTAACACGTGAGTAACCTGCCCCTGACTCTGGGATAAGCGTTGGAAACGACGTCTAATACTGGATATGATCACTGGCCGCATGGTCTGGTGGTGGAAAGATTTTTTGGTTGGGGATGGACTCGCGGCCTATCAGCTTGTTGGTGAGGTAATGGCTCACCAAGGCGACGACGGGTAGCCGGCCTGAGAGGGTGACCGGCCACACTGGGACTGAGACACGGCCCAGACTCCTACGGGAGGCAGCAGTGGGGAATATTGCACAATGGGCGAAAGCCTGATGCAGCAACGCCGCGTGAGGGATGACGGCCTTCGGGTTGTAAACCTCTTTTAGTAGGGAAGAAGCGAAAGTGACGGTACCTGCAGAAAAAGCACCGGCTAACTACGTGCCAGCAGCCGCGGTAATACGTAGGGTGCAAGCGTTGTCCGGAATTATTGGGCGTAAAGAGCTCGTAGGCGGTTTGTCGCGTCTGCTGTGAAATCCCGAGGCTCAACCTCGGGCTTGCAGTGGGTACGGGCAGACTAGAGTGCGGTAGGGGAGATTGGAATTCCTGGTGTAGCGGTGGAATGCGCAGATATCAGGAGGAACACCGATGGCGAAGGCAGATCTCTGGGCCGTAACTGACGCTGAGGAGCGAAAGCATGGGGAGCGAACAGGATTAGATACCCTGGTAGTCCATGCCGTAAACGTTGGGCGCTAGATGTAGGGACCTTTCCACGGTTTCTGTGTCGTAGCTAACGCATTAAGCGCCCCGCCTGGGGAGTACGGCCGCAAGGCTAAAACTCAAAGGAATTGACGGGGGCCCGCACAAGCGGCGGAGCATGCGGATTAATTCGATGCAACGCGAAGAACCTTACCAAGGCTTGACATACACCGGAAACGGCCAGAGATGGTCGCCCCCTTGTGGTCGGTGTACAGGTGGTGCATGGTTGTCGTCAGCTCGTGTCGTGAGATGTTGGGTTAAGTCCCGCAACGAGCGCAACCCTCGTTCTATGTTGCCAGCGGGTTATGCCGGGGACTCATAGGAGACTGCCGGGGTCAACTCGGAGGAAGGTGGGGATGACGTCAAATCATCATGCCCCTTATGTCTTGGGCTTCACGCATGCTACAATGGCCGGTACAAAGGGCTGCGATACCGTAAGGTGGAGCGAATCCCAAAAAGCCGGTCTCAGTTCGGATTGAGGTCTGCAACTCGACCTCATGAAGTCGGAGTCGCTAGTAATCGCAGATCAGCAACGCTGCGGTGAATACGTTCCCGGGCCTTGTACACACCGCCCGTCAAGTCATGAAAGTCGGTAACACCCGAAGCCGGTGGCCTAACCCTTGTGGAAGGAGCCGTCGAAGGTGGGATCGGTGATTAGGACTAAGTCGTAACAAGGTAGCCGTACCGGAAGGTGCGGCTGGATCACCTCCTTTCTAAGGAGCATCTGGTCAGTGCTGGTCGCCCATCATGGGTGGTTGGTTGCTGGTCCAGGCGCCTGTTTCGGACCGAACGTGTCCGACGGGTAGCTCATGGGTGGAACATTGACAGTGCAGTTGGGAGTGATGCTTCCGACCTCAGTACGCTCTGCTTGCAGGGTTGGGACGGGTCGGGGTGGAGCTGCCAGCTGGTGCACGTTGTTGGGTCCTGAGGGACCAGGCTTCCTGCTGCTACGTGAGTGGTGGTGGGGGTTGGGCCTACGGGTCCTTCGTCGGGCCAGGGTGAACCTACTGTTGTGGTGGGGGAGTGCTGGTGCCGATCGTATGTTGAGAACTACACAGTGGACGCGAGCATCTTTGATTCGCGTCATCCATGATCAGCCTTCGGGTTGTTGAGTGGTGACGTTGGATCGCAATTTTAATCTTTGTGGTCAAGTTTCTAAGAGCAAACGGTGGATGCCTTGGCATCTGGAGCCGATGAAGGACGTAGAAATCTGCGATAAGCCTCGGGGAGCTGATAATCGAGCCTCGATCCGAGGATTTCCGAATGGGGAAACCCCGCCAGGCGCTTTTGCGACCTGGTGACTCCCGCCTGAATATATAGGGCGGGTAGAGGGAACGTGGGGAAGTGAAACATCTCAGTACCCACAGGAAGAGAAAACAACATGTGATTCCGTGAGTAGTGGCGAGCGAAAGCGGATGAGGCTAAACCGATCATGTGTGATAGCCGGCGGGCGTTGCATGGTCGGGGTTGTGGGACACGTCACTCAGTTCTGCCGGACTGGGACGGTTACAGCGCATCATAGTCGAACCGGTTTGAAAGCCGGGCCGTAGTGGGTGCCAGCCCCGTAGACGAAATGGTGTTATGGCCGGATGTGTATCCCAAGTAGCACGGGGCCCGAGAAATCCCGTGTGAATCTGTCAGGACCACCTGATAAGCCTAAATACTCCCAGATGACCGATAGCGGACAAGTACCGTGAGGGAAAGGTGAAAAGTACCCCGGGAGGGGAGTGAAATAGTACCTGAAACCGTTTGCTTACAAACCGTCGGAGCCTCCTTAGTAGGGGTGACGGCGTGCCTTTTGAAGAATGAGCCTGCGAGTTAGTGATATGTGGCGAGGTTAACCCGTGAGGGGCAGCCGTAGCGAAAGCGAGTCTGAATAGGGCGTTTGAGTCGCATGTTCTAGACCCGAAGCGAAGTGATCTATCCATGGCCAGGTTGAAGCGACGGTAAGACGTCGTGGAGGACCGAACCCACTTCAGTTGAAAATGGAGGGGATGAGCTGTGGATAGGGGTGAAAGGCCAATCAAACTTCGTGATAGCTGGTTCTCTCCGAAATGCATTTAGGTGCAGCGTTGCGTGTTTCTCGCCGGAGGTAGAGCTACTGGATGGCCGATGGGCCTCAACAGGTTACTGACGTCAGCCAAACTCCGAATGCCGGTGAGTGAGAGCGCAGCAGTGAGACGGTGGGGGATAAGCTTCATCGTCGAGAGGGAAACAACCCAGACTACCAACTAAGGTCCCTAAGCGTGTGCTAAGTGGGAAAGGATGTGGAGTTGCACAGACAACCAGGAGGTTGGCTTAGAAGCAGCCACCCTTGAAAGAGTGCGTAATAGCTCACTGGTCAAGTGATTCCGCGCCGACAATGTAACGGGGCTCAAGCACACCACCGAAGTTGTAGATTTCGCACTATAGACAAGCCTTCGTGGTTCAGTCGTGCGGAGTGGTAGGAGAGCGTCGTGTGGCGAGTGAAGCGGCGGAGTGATCCAGCCGTGGACGCTACACGAGTGAGAATGCAGGCATGAGTAGCGAAAGACGGGTGAGAAACCCGTCCTCCGAAAGACCAAGGGTTCCAGGGCCAGGTTAATCCGCCCTGGGTAAGTCGGGACCTAAGGCGAGGCCGACAGGCGTAGTCGATGGACAACGGGTTGATATTCCCGTACCGGCGAACAACCGCCCAAGCTAATCCAGTGGTGCTAAGAGTCCTAACCCGGTACAACCGGATCCCTTCGGGGTGATGGTGGCCGGTCTAACGCTCGACCCCATGCTGGTGCGGTTAGCGTATGAACAGGTGTGACGCAGGAAGGTAGCTGAGCCAGGCGATGGTATCCGTAAGGTGAACCTGGTGTAAGGATGTAGGGCTGACGATAGGCAAATCCGTCGTCTGTATGCCTGAGATCCGACGCGTACCCGTAAGGGGAAATCAGTGATCCTATGCTGCCGAGAAAAGCATCGACGCGAGGTTGCAGCCGCCCGTACCCGAAACCGACTCAGGTGGTCAGGTAGAGAATACCAAGGAGATCGAGAGAATCGTGGTTAAGGAACTCGGCAAAATGCCCCCGTAACTTCGGGAGAAGGGGGGCCGGACACGTGACCGGATTTACTCCGTGAGCGTTGAAGGCCGCAGAGACCAGTGGGAAGCGACTGTTTACTAAAAACACAGGTCCGTGCGAAGTCGCAAGACGATGTATACGGACTGACGCCTGCCCGGTGCTGGAAGGTTAAGAGGAAGGGTTAGCCTTTGGGCGAAGCTCTGAATTTAAGCCCCAGTAAACGGCGGTGGTAACTATAACCATCCTAAGGTAGCGAAATTCCTTGTCGGGTAAGTTCCGACCTGCACGAATGGCGTAACGACTTCCCAGCTGTCTCAACCGCGAACTCGGCGAAATTGCACTACGAGTAAAGATGCTCGTTACGCGCAGCAGGACGGAAAGACCCCGTGACCTTTACTACAGTTTGGTATTGGTGTTCGGAGTGGCTTGTGTAGGATAGGTGGGAGACTGTGAAGCGGGCACGCTAGTGTTCGTGGAGTCATTGTTGAAATACCACTCTGGTCACTTTGGATGTCTAACGTAGGACCCTGATCGGGTTCATGGACAGTGCCTGATGGGTAGTTTAACTGGGGCGGTTGCCTCCCAAAGAGTAACGGAGGCGCCCAAAGGTTCCCTCAACCTGGTTGGCAATCAGGTGGCGAGTGTAAGTGCACAAGGGAGCTTGACTGTGAGACTGACAGGTCGAGCAGGGACGAAAGTCGGGACTAGTGATCCGGCAGTGGCTTGTGGAAGCGCTGTCGCTCAACGGATAAAAGGTACCTCGGGGATAACAGGCTGATCTTGCCCAAGAGTCCATATCGACGGCATGGTTTGGCACCTCGATGTCGGCTCGTCGCATCCTGGGGCTGGAGTAGGTCCCAAGGGTTGGGCTGTTCGCCCATTAAAGCGGTACGCGAGCTGGGTTTAGAACGTCGTGAGACAGTTCGGTCCCTATCCGCTGCGCGCGTTGGAAATTTGAGAAGATCTATCCCTAGTACGAGAGGACCGGGATGGACGAACCTCTGGTGTGTCAGTTGTTCTGCCAAGGGCACCGCTGATTAGCTACGTTCGGACCGGATAACCGCTGAAAGCATCTAAGCGGGAAGCCGTCTTCGAGATGAGATTTCCATGCACCTTGAGTGTGAGAGGCTCCCAGCAGACTACTGGGTTGATAGGCCGGATGTGGAAGCGGGGACTAACGACCCGTGGAGCTGACCGGTACTAATAAGCCGAAGACTTGATAACACACTGATTTCCGTGCACTTGTTGCACGGGCTCGCGTCCACTTTGTGGTTCCCGACAGACGATCGGGAATCGAGACTGAATACACCGCTCTGCCCTCTTCACGGAGGGTGGTAGTCGGGACAGCTTTGAGACCAATGTATGATCTGGTCGAGAGTGTTCCGGTGGTCATAGCGAGAGGGAAACGCCCGGTCACATTCCGAACCCGGAAGCTAAGCCTCTCAGCGCCGATGGTACTGCAAGGGGGACCTTGTGGGAGAGTAGGACGCCGCCGGACTTAACGTTTGAAAGATGTGGCCATCGGCCCTCCATCGAGAATTCGCAGGGGAAACCCTCGTTCTCGGTCGGGGCCGGTGGCCATTTCTGTTTCTGCCGCCGTTCGCTCGACGCCGGCTCTGGTTCGTGATGGACTGGAGGCCGACGTCGGGTGACCGACGCGGCACCCAACACAACGACACAGCGGACGAACGCCCGAGGCACTGCACCGGGCACGCGATGAGGAGCAACGGTGGCGAACGACGACGATCAGCGGCGGAACGACGGGGACCGCGGAGATCGACCCCGGCGGGACGGCGACCGGTTCCCGCGTCGCGACGGCGCTCCGCGACGGGACGGCCAGAGCGATGGTCGTTGGTCGTCCGGTCCTCGTGAGTTCGAGCGCCGCGAAGGCGACCGTCGTGATCGTCCGCAGGGTGGAGACCGTCCGTTCCGTGACGGTGCACCCCGCCGGGACAGCGCTCCGCGTCGTGATGGGGATCGTCCGTTCCGGTCCGGCGACCGGAACGACCGTCCGTCGTGGCAGGGCGACCGTGGTGACTCCGGCCGGCCGCCGCGTGGCGATGGTCCGCGCGGTGCCGATCGTCCGCGACGCGATGGCGATCGTCCGTTCCGTGGTGGCTCCGACCGCCCGGCTCGTGACGGTGATCGTCCGTTCCGTGGCGGGAGTTCTGACCGTCCGCGCCGTGACGGTGACCGCCCGTTCCAGGGTGGTTCAGACCGTCCGCGTCGTGATGGCGATCGCCCGTACCGCGGTGGCTCGGACCGTCCCGCTCGTGATGGTGATCGTCCGTACCGTGGCGGGTCCTCCGACCGGCCGCGCCGTGACGGGGACCGACCCTTCCAGGGCGGTTCTGACCGTCGCCGTGGCGATGGCGACCGCCCGTACCGCGGGGGCTCCGATCGTCCGGCTCGCGACGGGGACCGCCCGTACCGCGGGGGATCCTCGGACCGTCCCGCTCGTGATGGCGACCGTCCGTACCGCGGGGGCTCCGACCGCCCTGCTCGAGACGGCGACCGCCCGTACCGCGGTGGTTCGTCCGACCGTCCGGCCCGTGGTGGTTCGTCCGACCGTTCGTTCCGCGGTGGTTCGTCGGACCGCCCGGCTCGCGACGGCGGTGAGGACCGTCGTCGTTTCGGTGACGGCAGCCGTCACGCCGGCGCCCGTTTCGGTGAGGCCGCGCGCGACGACTGGGAGGACCGCGACCCCTACGGCACGAAGTCGATCCGTCCGCGCCACGACGACCCGGAGATCCCCGAGGAGATCCAGGCGCGCGACCTCGACCCCGCGGCCCGGATGGAGTTGAAGACCCTCAGCAAGGACAACGCCGACTGGGTTGCCCGTCACCTCGTGGCCGCCGCGCTCTTCGTCGACGACGACCCCGAGACGGCCAACCAGCACGCCCTGAGTGCTGCTCGTCGTGCCGGTCGTGTCGGTGTCGTCCGCGAGACGGCCGCGATCACCGCGTACCGCCTCGGCGACTTCGCCACCGCGCTCCGGGAGCTCCGCACCTACCGTCGGATCTCCGGTCGCAACGACCAGCTCCCGATGATGGTGGACTGCGAGCGTGGCCTGGGCCGTCCGGAGCGGGCACTCGAGCTCGGTCGTTCGGTCGAGCGCTCGGCCCTCGAGACCCCGGTGCAGGTCGAGCTCGCGATCGCCATGTCCGGCGCTCGTCTCGACCTCGGGAATCCCACAGCCGCCCTCGGCGAGCTGGAGATTCCACAGCTCGACCCATCCACCGCCTACACGTGGTCCCCGGCGCTCTACAGTGCTTACGCGGCCACGCTCGAGGAGCTCGGTCGACAGGACGAGGCCGACGAGTGGTGGGCCCGTGTGGACCGCGCGGCAGCGGCCCTCGCCGAAATCGCGGACGACAACGCTTGGGAGACAGTTGATGTGGTCGAGGAAACGCTCGAAGTCGAAGAACACGGAGACGCCGGAGACGCCGCCGCCGATGACCTCGGAGCCGACGACGTCGCGACCGACGAACTCGACGGCGACGACGAATCCGCCGACGACATCGACGACGACCTCGATGACGAACCCGCCCTCGACGCCCTCGACGACGACACCTCCGCAGCCGACGAGCCCGGCGAGATCGACGACGACAACCCCCGCGACGTCGACGGCTCCGCAGCCGGCTGAGCACTCGGCGGCCTTGACCGACGGCGTCGACGTGGTCCTCACCGACCTCGACGGCGTCGTCTACCGCGGCCGCAACGCCATCCCGCACGCGGTCGAGGCCCTCACCCGGGCATCGCTCACGGCGCGGGTCGGCTACATCACGAACAACGCGTCGCGCCGACCGATCGACGTCGCAGAGCACCTCGAGCGGTACGGGCTCGAGGTGTCCGAGGGTGACGTCGTCACCTCGTCGCAGGCCGGCGTCCAGCTGCTCGCGACCCTGGTGCCGGCCGGATCGACCGTCCTGGTCACCGGCGGGCTCGGCCTGTCGAGCATCGTCGAGGAAGCCGGGTTCACGGTCACCTCGAGTGCCGAGGACTCCCCGGCCGCGGTGATCCAGGGCTTCTCGCCGGACCTCGGTTGGAAGGAACTGGCCGAGGCATCGTTCGCCCTGGCCGACCCGGGCGTGCCGTGGGTGGCCACGAACATGGACTGGTCGATCCCGGTGGAGCGGGGCATCGCGCCCGGCAACGGCACGCTCGTGTCCGCCGTGCACCAGGCGGTCGGCCGGATGCCTGTGGTTGCCGGCAAGCCGGAGCGGCCGATCTTCGACACGGCGGTCGAGCGATTCGGCGGCGGTCGCACCCTGTTCATCGGGGACCGGTTGGACACCGACATCAAGGGCGCGAACGACGCCGGTATCCCGAGCGTGCTCGTGCTCACCGGCATCGACAAGGCGAAGCAGGTGCTCGCGGCCGACCAGCGCTCGCGTCCCACCTACGTGCTCGAAGACCTCCGGGGGCTGTCCCAGCCGTACCCGGAGACGGTGCGGCGCGAGGACGAGGACGGCACCAGGTACGTGACCGTCGGTACCTCGACGGTGGCGATGCGCGGGCACGTCGTCCGGGTGCTCGACGCCGGGACGGACATCGATCGGCTCCGTGCCGGCTCGACGCTCATCTGGGAGTCCGGGTTGGCCATCTACGGCCTCGACGTGGACCCGCAGCTGTACGGCGGCGAGTAGCGTGTCGGACGTGCCGAACCCCGAGCAGACGTCCGCCGAACCCGAGCAGACGTCCGTCGAACCCGAGCAGCAGGACGCCTTCGCCGCGCGCACCGCCGAGGCCGAGGCCCTGCCGCTCGCCGACCGTGCCGACGCCTTCTCCGCCCTGCACGACGAGCTGCGGACGCGGCTCGAGAGCGGCGGCTCCGCGAGTGCCTGAGCCGGACGGAGCCGTGCACGACGCGACCCCGGTCCGCCTCGACGCCCTCCTCGCTGCACGCGGGCTCGCACGGTCGCGCACCGTCGCCAGCAAGCTGATCCAGGACGGCCGGGTGCTCGTGGGCGGCCGTGCCGTCCTGAAGCCGTCGACGCCGATCGCGTCCGACGCGGACATCGAGGTCGACGCCGCGGACGAGTGGGTCTCGCGGGCGGCCCGGAAGCTCGTCGGTGCACTCGACGCGTTCGGCGTCGAACCTTTCGGTCGGGTCGTGCTCGACGTGGGTGCGAGCACCGGTGGGTTCACCCAGGTGCTGCTCGCACGCGGTGCGCGCCGTGTCATCGCGCTCGACGTGGGGCACGGACAGCTGCACCCCACCATCGCGCTCGACGAACGCGTCGCCGTGGTCGAGGGGACGAACGCGCGAAACCTCACGCGCGCCGACTACCTGGCGCTCGACGGCACCGCCGCCGAGACGAGTCTGGTGGTGGGCGACCTGTCCTTCATCTCGCTCCGACTGGTGCTGCCGGCGCTGGCCGAAGCCGTCCCCGCGGACGAGTTCGTGCTCCTGGTGAAGCCCCAGTTCGAAGTGGGTCGTGGCGGTGTCCGCGAGGGCATCGTGCACGACGCCGGGCTCCGGAACGACGCGCTCATGAACGTGCTGTGGGCGGCGTGGGACCTGGGCCTCGGCACCAGTGGGCTCGCCGCGTCCCCGATCGTCGGGACACACGGCAACCACGAGTACCTGGCCCGCTTCCAGCGCGGTGTCGGGGGCAATCCGACAGAATGGAGAGTCCGGGCGACCGAACTCACGGAAGGGTCTTCATGAGTGACGAACGGCACATCCTGCTCGTGTCCCACACGGGTCGCCGTGACTCGATCGACGCTGCGGTCGAGGTCTGCGACCTCCTGCACGCGGCCGGTCTCACGCCCGTCATGCCCTTCGACGAGTACGCCGACATCCGTCGTGCCGAGGCGTCGGTCGGCAAGGTCGACATCCTCGGCGTCGACGTCCAGCCGAACCAGCTCGAGATCGTCATCGTGCTCGGCGGCGACGGCACGATCCTCCGCGCGGCGGAACTCGTCCGGAACACCGGCGCTCCACTGATCGGGGTGAACCTCGGGCACGTCGGGTTCCTGGCCGAGAGCGAGCGCGACGGTCTGTCCGAGACGGTCGAGCGCGCGCTGTCCGGCGAGTACAACGTCGAGGAACGCGTCACCCTGCAGGTCGACGTGGTCGTCGGCAACCAGATCGTCTACTCGAGCTGGGCGCTGAACGAGGCCACGATCGAGAAGGCCTCCCGGGAACGGATGCTCGAGGTCGTGACCGAGGTCGACGGCCGCCCGCTGTCGTCCTTCGGCTGCGACGGCGTGGTCGTGTCGACCCCGACCGGCTCCACGGCGTACTCGTTCTCCGGCGGTGGCCCCATCGTGTGGCCGGACGTCGACGCGCTGCTCATGGTGCCGCTGAGCGCCCACGCCCTGTTCGCCCGACCGATCGTCGTCGGGCCGGACTGCACGCTCGCGATCGAGGTCCTGCGGCGCACGAGCGGCGTCGGCGTCCTGTGGTGCGACGGCCGACGGACCCACGACCTGCCCCCGGGCGCCCGTGTCGAGGTCCGGCGTTCGCCCGACCCGGTGCGGGTCGCCCGCCTCAAGGACGCTCCGTTCACCGACCGCCTGGTCGCGAAGTTCCAGCTGCCCGTCGCCGGGTGGCGCGGCCCCCAGAGCGACGAGGACGACCGATGAGCGCGGAGAACACCCGATGAGCGCGGAGAACACCCGATGATCGGCGTGGATGGGCGCAGCATCGCTTCCGCCCGGTCGGCCGTGGCGCAGCGAACGACGGAGGACGACCGATGATCGAGGAGATCGCGATCCGCGACCTCGGTGTCATCGGTGAGACCACGCTCGAACTCGGGCCGGGCTTCACCGTCGTCACCGGGGAGACCGGTGCGGGCAAGACGATGATCGTCACCGCGCTCGGGCTGCTGCTCGGTGCGCGGGCCGACGCCGGTTCGGTGCGCCGCGGTGCGCCGAGCGCCGTCGTCGAAGGCCGCTGGCACGTCCCCGAGCAGGACGCCGTCGCCGAACGTGTCGAGGACGCCGGCGGCACCGTCGAGGACGGCGAACTCATCCTCACCCGCACGGTCTCCGCCGAGGGGCGCAGCCGTGCCACGGTGGGCGGTCGGAGTGCGCCCGTGGCGGTGCTCGGCGAGCTCGCCGACCAGCTCGTCACCGTGCACGGGCAGTCGGACCAGATCCGCCTGACCTCGGCAACGGCGCAGCGAGCTGCCCTCGACGGGTTCGGGGGAGCCTCGCTCGAGAAGGCCCTCACCCGGTACGTCGCCGCGTACGACGCCTGGCAGCAGCACGCCGGTGAACTCGAGGTCCTGGTCCGCGACCGGGACGACCGGGTGGCCGAGGCCGAGCGGATCCGCGCGGCCTCGGACGAGATCGAGGCCGCCGACCCGCAGCCCGGCGAGGACGTCGAACTGGCCGAACGCGCCGAACGGTTGGGCAACCTCGAGGAGCTCCGGTTGTCCGCGGCCCTGGCGCACGAGGCGTTGTCCAGCGAGTCCCTCGACGGTGTCTCCGACGTCGTCGGCCTGGTCGAGTCCGCACGCCGTGCCGTGGAGCGCGTCGCGTCGTCGGACAGTGCCCTGCAGCCGGTGCTCGAGCAGCTCACGGAGCTCGGGATCCAGGCGGCCGAGGCCTCGGCGAGCATCTCGAGCTACCTCGGTTCCCTGGAACCCGAGGCCGGGCACGACCTCGAACTCATCAACGAACGCCGAGCCCTGCTGGCCGGCCTCACCCGCAAGTACGGCGAGACGGTGGACGACGTCATCGCCTACGGACAGCGCGCGAGCGACCGGCTGCTCGAGCTCGACGGCGACGACGACCGGATCGCGGCGTTGCAGCAGTCGGTCGAGCAGGACGAGCAGGCGCTCGAGTCCGCCGCCGCCGCGCTCACGACGGCGCGCACCAAGGCGGCGACCGACCTGGCGAAGCGTGTGACCGCTGAGCTGAAGACCCTCGCGATGGGCGGCGCGACCCTGGTGGTCGAGGTCACCGACGCCGGCGAGTACCGCCGCCACGGCCGTGACCAGGTCACGATCCTGCTCCAGCCGCACTCCGGCACCGATCCCCGGCCGATCGGCAAGGGGGCGTCCGGCGGTGAGCTGTCGCGCGTGATGCTCGCGATCGAGGTCGTCATGGCCGGCAGCACCACAGTGCCGACGTTCGTCTTCGACGAGGTCGACGCCGGTGTCGGTGGGGCGGCGGCGATCGAGATCGGCCGACGGCTGGCGAAGCTCGCCGAGCGCACGCAGGTCATCGTCGTCACGCACCTGGCCCAGGTCGCGGCCTTCGCGAACAACCACCTCAACGTCGTGAAGGACGCCAGCGGTGCCGTGACCTCGTCGAGCGTGCGCCGGCTCGAGGGTGAGGACCGTCTGCAGGAGATGGCACGGCTGCTCTCCGGGCTCGGCGACAGCGCCAGCGGCATCGAGCACGCCCGCGAGCTGCTCGACGTCGCCGGCCAGCGAGCCTGACGACCAAGCAGGCGGGTGCCGCCCGCCGATCCGGCCACGGCCCGAGGACCCGGCCACCCACCCGCGCAACGCCCACGGCGAACCGAGGTCGCGCCTCCCGGCAGTTCTGACGTACGATGGAATCCCGTGGCGGACACTCTCAGCGGCGGTACCAATTCTTCGAACTCGACCCCGAAGGTGACGAAGCAGATCTTCGTGACCGGCGGGGTCGTCTCGTCTCTCGGCAAGGGCCTGACGGCGGCCAGCCTCGGCAACCTGCTCACGGCTCGCGGCCTCAAGGTCGTCATGCAGAAGCTCGACCCGTACCTCAACGTGGACCCGGGCACCATGAACCCGTTCCAGCACGGCGAGGTCTTCGTGACCGACGACGGTGCGGAGACGGACCTCGACATCGGGCACTACGAGCGCTTCCTCGACATCAACCTGTCGCAGGCCGCGAACGTCACGACCGGTCAGGTGTACTCGACGGTGATCGCCAAGGAGCGTCGCGGCGAGTACCTCGGCGACACGGTGCAGGTCATCCCGCACATCACCGACGAGATCAAGCGCCGGATGCGCGAGCAGGCGCAGAACGACCCGCAGCCCGACGTCATCATCACCGAGGTCGGTGGCACCGTCGGCGACATCGAGTCGCAGCCGTTCATCGAGTCCGCCCGTCAGGTGCGGCACGAGCTCGGCCGCAACAACGTGTTCTTCGTGCACGTCTCCCTGGTGCCGTTCATGAACGCCTCGGGCGAGCAGAAGACCAAGCCGACGCAGCACTCCGTCGCCGCGCTCCGCTCGATCGGCATCCAGCCCGACGCGCTCGTGCTGCGCAGCGACCGCCCGGTGTCGGAGTCGAACAAGCGCAAGATCGCGCTGATGTGCGACGTCGACGAGGACGCCGTGGTGAACGCCGTGGACGTCCCCTCGATCTACGACCTGCCGACGCTGCTGAACAACCAGGGCCTCGACCAGGTCATCGTCGAGGCGCTCAAGCTCGACGCCGGTCCGGTCGACTGGACCGCGTGGACCCCGGTGCTGAAGGCCGTGCACGAGCCGAAGAAGGCCGTCACGATCGCGCTGGTCGGCAAGTACATCGACCTGCCGGACGCCTACCTGTCCGTCACCGAGGCGCTCCGTGCCGGCGGTTTCGCGCACGACGCCAAGGTGACGCTGAAGTGGGTCGTGTCCGACGACTGCACCACGCCCGAGGGCGCGGCGAAGCAGCTCGGCGACGTCGACGGCATCTGCATCCCCGGTGGGTTCGGCGTGCGCGGCATCGAGGGCAAGCTCGGCGCGCTGAAGTTCGCGCGTGAGCAGGGCATCCCGACGCTCGGCCTGTGCCTCGGCCTGCAGTGCATGGTCATCGAGTACGCCCGCCACGAGGTCGGTCTGACCGACGCGTCGAGCACCGAGTTCGACCCGGAGACCTCGACCCCGGTCATCGCGACGATGGCGGAGCAGGTCGACATCATCGCGGGCGGCGACCTGGGCGGCACGATGCGCCTGGGCCTGTACCCGGCGTCGTTCACCGAAGGGTCGCTGGCCGCGGAGCTGTACGGTGCGCCCGAGGCCTCCGAGCGCCACCGTCACCGCTACGAGGTGAACAACAAGTACCGCGAGCAGATCGCGGACGCCGGCCTCGTCTTCTCGGGCACCTCGCCCGACGGCACGCTGGTGGAGTACGTCGAGCTCCCGCGCGACGTGCACCCGTTCTACATCGCCACGCAGGCGCACCCGGAGCTCCGCTCGCGTCCGACCGATGCGCACCCGCTGTTCGCGGGGCTCGTCGCGGCCGCGATCGAGCGTCACGAGGCGTCCAGCCTGTTCGACCCGCAGACCGAGGAGCAGGTCGCGTAAGCGCCGGTCTCCACGACCGGACGGGAGGCGCGGTGCCAGCTGGCACCGCGCCTCCCGTCCGTCTGGGGGGCGCGTCCACGGCACGTGGTTCCGGACACGGAACCACGGAACGACGCGGTGCTGTGTCCGGAACCTGGTTCCGACGGGGGCGTCCGGCGCGCGCGTGCTTGGATGGAGCGGTGACAGACGCACCGATCGCTGACGAGTCCGCCTCCTTCGAGGTCACCGAATCCACCGTCGTGTACGAGGGCGCCGTCTGGGACGTGCGCCGCGACACCGTCGCGTACAACGGCGACTCGATGGTCCGCGAGTACATCGACCACACGGGCGCCGTCGCCGTGTACGCCGAGGACGACGAGGGCCGCGTCCTGGTCATCCAGCAGTACCGGCACCCGGTGCGGCTGCGCGACTGGGAGCTGCCCGCCGGTCTGCTCGACATGGAGGGCGAGGACCACCTGACGGCTGCGAAGCGCGAGCTGGGCGAGGAGGCCGACCTCGAGGCCGACACGTGGGAGCCCCTGGTCCGGTACAACACGTCCTCGGGCGGCAGTGACGAGTTCATCCAGATCTACCGGGCGCGCGGTGTCCGGTCGACCGAGTCCGCGTTCGAGCGCGAGGCCGAAGAGGCAGACATCGTGACCCGTTGGGTCCCCCGGGCAGAGCTGCTCGAGGGGATCCTGGGCGGTCGGCTCAACAACTCGGCCCTCGTCGTCGCGACGCTCGCCGTCGAGGCCATCGAACAGCGCCGCAAATGAGCGGGCCTGCGGTCGACGGTCTGCGCGACCTGGTCGCCAGGGGCACTTGGACGCACGAGCCTGCGGCCGCCGAGTTCGACGGCGACGTGTTCCGCGTCACCGCGGTCGAGGGCAGTGACGCCTGGCGGACCACCTCGTACGGGTTCGTGCACGACTCCGAGCACGCGTTGCTGCAGCCGACGGACGGGCCGTTCTCGGTCGAGGCGTCGTTCGTGCTCGACTACACCGAGCAGTTCGACCAGGCCGGGGTGTTCCTGCGCGTCGACGAACAGACCTGGATCAAGGCCGGCGTGGAGTTCTCGGACGGAGCGCCGCAGCTCGGCGCCGTGGTGACGCGTGGGTTCTCGGACTGGTCGGTGTCGCCCGTGCCGGAGTGGGTGAACCGGGTGGTGACCGTCCGCGCGAGCCGCGATGGTGACGCCGTGACGATCCGGGCGTGGGCCGAGGGCGACGAGCCCCGGCTCGTCCGGGTCGCGTACCTGGGCCCGGACGCCGTCGTGTCCGCGGGGCTGCTGTGCGCCGGACCGACGCGGGCCGGGCTGACCGTGACGTTCACCGGGTTCCGCGTGGGCGCGCCGGACGAGGCGTTGCACTGACGGGCGGGTGGCCTCGCGCCGGTTAGCCTGCTGAGGTGATGCCCCTCGACCGTGCCGCGGAGACGTACCTGCGGCACGTCGCGATCGAGCGGGGACTCTCGCAGCACACGTTGTCGGCGTACCGGCGGGACCTCGCCGTGTTCGCGGAGTGGCTCGAGGCCGCACCGGTGGTCGAGTCTGACGAAGCGGACCGGTCCGGGGGCTCCTCGGTGCTGCAGGACGTGGCACGGTTGGCGCGGGCGGACGTCTCGGGGTTTGTCGAGCACCTCGCCACGCGACCATCGGGACCGTTGGCGCCACGGTCGATCGCGCGGATGCTCAGTTCGGTCCGTTCGTTCACCGCCTTCGCCGCGGGAGAGGGCTGGTTGCCGCTCGACCCCGGCACCGCCGTCCGGCCGCCGAAGGCCCCGATGCGGCTGCCGAAGGCGATCCCCGTCGAGGACATGGAACGGCTGCTCGGGGCGGTGTCCGTCGACGCCGACGACCCCGTCCAGCTGCGGGACAAGGCCCTGCTCGAGCTGCTCTACGCCACCGGTGCGCGGATCTCCGAGGCGGTGGGGCTGTCGGTCGATGACGTGACGACACTGTCGGACGCCGACGGCGAGCTCTCGGTCGTGAAGGTCACGGGCAAGGGCAACAAGCAGCGGATCGTGCCGCTCGGCAGCTTCGCCCGGGCAGCGATCGACGCCTACCTGGTGCGGGCGCGGCCGGTGTTCGCGGCACGAGGGCCGTCGACGCCGGCGCTGTTCCTCGGTGCCCGTGGAGCACGGCTGTCGCGGCAGAGTGCCTGGCTCGTGATCCAGGCTGCCGCTGCTGCCGCCGACCTGGAGGCGCACGTGTCACCGCACACGTTCCGGCACTCGTTCGCGACGCACCTGCTCGAGGGCGGTGCCGATGTGCGCGTGGTGCAGGAGCTGCTCGGCCACGCGAGTGTCGCCACGACGCAGATCTACACGATGGTCACGGCGGACATGCTGCGGGACGTGTACCAGACGGCGCACCCGCGGGCGCGGCGGTAGGCGGTCTGCGCGGGCCGTGCGGGTGCGCGGGTGCGTGGGGCCGTGCGCGTGCGCGACGGGCGCGTTTCGTGAGCAGAAATGGTCGGGTCGCGCCGTCGCACCCGACCATTTCTGCTCACGAAGCGCCGTGGATCGCGACGGTAGGCGGGCTACGCGCTCAGAACAGGTGGAACTGGGCCGACGCGGCGATGACGCTCGTCGTCACCGCGACGACGAGGGCGCTCGCCGAAGCGCTCCGCGCCAGGACGGCCCAGGCACCGACGGCTCCGGGACGGACGATGCCGATGACCCCGCACGCCACGGCGAGCAGTCCCGCCAGGCCCCAGGGGTTCGCGACGACCGAGACCACGGCGAGCAGCACCGCGAGCACCGTGAACACGCAGAGCCGACGGTCGCCGGCGGTGCCCGATGCCCACGCGTCCGTCCGGATCGCCGCGGTCTGCACCGAGAACGACGGCCCCACCGGAGCGACGACGATCGGCGTGACCGGTTCTGCAGCGGCCGCGGGGGCCCGTGTGGCCGCGCCCCAGGTGCGACCGTCCCACCAGCGCAGACGACGGGCGTCCTGCGGGTCCGGGAACCAGCCTGCGGCCGGCAGCGTCACGGTTGCTCCTCGAGGTGCGGGGTGGATCGACGTTCCCGAGCCTAGGAGCGCGGTCGGCCTCGCCCCAGTCCCCAGCCGGGTGTCAGCACAAGGGGGGACCGGACCGGTGCACTACGGTCGGGGCGTGCCCTCGACGCTCGACGACTTCTGGACCGCGCGACGCAGCGAGCGTCCGAGCCTTCCGGCGGACGTGCCGGAGGCGTGGCCCTTCGGCGCGACCCCGGAGCAGGCGGACGCGCTCCTGCAGCTCGTGCTCGACGGGGTCAAGGTCGGCACGGCGTCGTCGCTCTGGGACTACGAGGCGACCGATGATCCACTGCCGACAGTCGACGAGGTGAGCATCGTGACCGACGGCTCGGGTGCGCCCCGTGCCGTCATCGAGACGACGGCGGTCCGGCTGGTGCCGTTCGACCAGGTCGACGCCGACCACGCCTGGGCCGAGGGCGAAGGGGACCGGACGCTCGAACACTGGCGGACCGTGCACGAGGCGTTCTGGTGCGCACACTCGGAGAACCCGCGGGGGTTCGCGCCGGACATGCCGGTCGTGTGCGAGCGGTTCCAGCTGCTCTGGCCGAACGGCTGAGACCGAGACCGATCCCGATCCGGGGTCAGGCGGGGACCGGCTCCGCGTCGACCTCGGTGAACACGTCCTTCACGGCGGCGAGCAGCCGGGCGTTGAAGTCCACGCCCAGCTGGTTCGGCACGGTGACGAGCACGGTGTCGGCAGCACGGACGGCCTGGTCGGCCGCGAGCTCCGCGACGAGATGCTCGGGCTCACCGATGTAGGACCGGCCGAACCGGGCCAGCCCGCCGTCGAGGTGCCCGACCTGGTCCTGCCCCTCGACCTGCGCGCGCACGCCGAAGTAGTGGCGGGACTCGTCGTCGATGATCGGGATGATGCTCCGCGAGACCGAGACGCGCGGTTCGCGGTCCCAGCCCGACTCGGACCACACCCGGCGGAAGCGCTCGATCTGCTCGGCCTGCAGCTGGTCGAAGGGCACGCCGGTGTCCTCCGTCAGCAGGGTCGAGGACATCAGGTTCATGCCCTGCTCAGCGGTCCACTCGGCGGTGGCACGGGTGCCGGCGCCCCACCAGATCCGGTCGCCGAGCGAGTCGGACAGCGGGGCGATCGGCAGGGACCCGACCGACCCGGTCATCTGCGGGTTGGCGTTGGCCATCGGCTCGCCGGTGATCGCATGGCGGAACACGTTCGTGTGCGCTCGGGCCATGTCGCCGCCGTTCTCGTCGGAGGCGTCGGGCACGTAGCCGAACTGCTGGTAGCCGGCCAGGGCGGTCTCGGGTGATCCCCGGGAGACGCCGAGCTGCAGTCGGCCGCCGGAGATGAGGTCGGTGGCTGCGGCTTCTTCCGCCATGTAGAGCGGGTTCTCGTAGCGCATGTCGATGACGCCGGTGCCGATCTCGATCCGGCTGGTCCTCGCGGCGATGGCGGAGAGCAGCGGGAACGGTGCGGCCTGCTGCGGGGCGAAGTGGTGGACGCGGAAGTAGGCGCCGTCGACGCCGGCTTCCTCGGCTGCGACCGCGAGGTCGATCGCCTGCACCAGGGCCTCCCGCCCGCTGCGCACCTTCGACCCCGGCACGTCACGCCAGTGTCCGAACGACAGGAACCCGATCTTCGTCATGTCCATGCGAACGCATCCGGAGGCGGGGCCATTCCGCCGCGACTACCGTGGCCGGGATGGAGGACCCCCGCCCCGCACTCGAGGCCGAACGCGCCCGCAACGAACGGCTGCTGCTCGAGGTCGAGCGGAGCATGCGTGACGTCAGCGACGCCCGGCAGGACGCCAACTCCGACGACGAGCACGATCCGGAGGGCGCGACCCTGGCCTGGGAACGCGGCTCGCTCGGTGCGGTCCGCGACGGCGCGCAGCTGCGGGTCCGTCAGGTGGACGCAGCGCTCGCACGACTCGACGACGGCACCTACGGGCGCTGCACGGTCGGCGGCGAGCCGATCCCGAAGGCCCGGCTGGCCGCCGTCCCGTGGGCGGCGACGTGCGTCGCGCACGCGTGAGGGGCAGGCGATCGGTGCCGCCTGACGGCCTGGAGGCGCGGTCTGTCCCCGCCACGCGCCTCCCGGCATGCGCACCCCGCGTCCACCCCGTGCGCCGCTGATTCCCAGCCGCGCGCCCTACGTTTTCGGCATGGACGGCGACCCGAACGACCGACCCGGCGAAGTCCGGGCCGACGGCGCGCCGCGCCAGCGCTTCCAGTGGTTCCACCGCCTGCGCACCTGGATCCACGCGCGGCCGCACGTGCACCTGCTCTACAAGGTGTTGGTCGGTCTGGTGGGCGGGCTGGTCGTCATCATCGGGCTGATCCTGGTGCCGCTGCCGGGCCCGGGGTGGCTCGTGGTGTTCATCGGCCTCACGGTGCTGGCGAGCGAGTTCCACTTCTTCCACAAGATCATCACGTGGCTCAAGGCGCAGCTGCACCGCTTCTGGGACTGGGCCAAGCGGCACGGGCCGAAGCGTCTGCGCGATGCTGCGGACCGGGGCAAGGCCGACGTCGACGCTGCGCACACCGGTGCTGCGCGGACCGTCGGGGTGCGTGCGCGCGCTCGCGGGACGAACTCGGCGCGACCGGGCCACTAGCGCCGCACCGTGCGAGCGCGCCGCGCCAGGCGGACGGTTCGCTACTCGGCCGCGACCCGGATCGAGCCGGTCGCGGTGCGCTCGATGACCTCGGCCGCGCGCTCCTCGACCTCGGCGGCGTCCTTCGACGACAGCTGCAGCACGAGGGCGACGACCGCGGCGAGCACGATGAAGCCGCCGTACCCGGCGATGACCGGGACGAGCCCGACCGAGGGCTCGAGCAGCCCGCCGATGACCGAGGGCACCCCGAACGCCAGGTAGCTGACGACGTAGATCGTGGAGAGCAGCCCGGCGCGGTGGGTCGGGGCAGCGGTGGCGAGGAGCATCCGCAGCGGCGCCTGGAACCCGGCGCCGAAGCCCACACCGGCGATCGCGCTGCCGACGACCATGCCCGGCAGGGAGTGCGCGAACACGAACGACACGGTGACGATCGGGCCGAGCACGAGGGCCACGAGTCCGAGCAGGACCGCGCGACGGGTGTCCATGCGCTGGATCGCCAGGCCGGTCAGCGCGCCGACGCCGGTGACCACGGCGATGAGCGCACCGGCGGCGAAGTGGTTCGTGATGCCGAACACCGTGCCAAGCGCCGAGGGCACGAGGGACAGGAACATGCCGCCGAGGGCCCAGCTGGCGACGAGCGAGCCGGCGACACCGCGGAACAGCCGGCGTGAGGACCGCGGCACGCTGATCGTCGGACGCAGGGAGCGAAGAGCGCCGGGGCGGCGCTGTACCTGCTCGGGGACGACGAACAGCGCGAGCACCAGCAGCACGAGCAGCGCGCCGAACAGCAGGTAGACGAGCTGCTCCGGGGCCGGACCCCACTGCACGAGCGCGCCGCTCGACATCGCGCCGGTGGCCAGGGCGATCGGCGGGATGACGCCGTTCAGCACGCCGGCCGTGGTGGGGTGGCGTTCGAGGGAGTTGTCGATGAGGGCCGCGCCGAGGGCCCCGATGAGCAGCCCGACCGAGACACCCTGCACGATCCGGTCGACGATGAGCGCGACGACCCCGTCCGCCATCGCGAACAGGCCGAGCGACAGTGCGACGCCCAGGCCGCCGACGACCAGCACGGGCTTGCGGCCGACGTGGTCGGACAGGCGACCCGCGACGAGCAGGCTCGCGAGCAGGCCGGCGACGTAGATGGCGAAGACCCCGGTGAGCATGAGCGGGGTGAGGTGCCACTCGGCTGCGTAGACCGGGTAGATCGGCGACGGCACGGCCGACGACGCGACCGAGACCAGGAGCATCGCCGCCAGGATCCAGAACCCGGCGACCGAACGAGCTGACTGGTGCATGCGCACCCCTTTCCATCTCCGTGCAGTACGACTGCATTCGTACCGCACTCGAACAGTACGACACAAGTCGTACAGCAAGCCGAACGGTGGTAGCGTCCCGTCCATGCCCGCGCACGTCGATGCTCCTGAACGGCTGCCGCAGCCGTCCGTGGCCGAGATGGACCTCCCGGTCGTGATGGACGCCCTGAGCGACCCGATCCGGCTCGCGATCCTGCACCGCTACCTGGTCGACGCGGCCGGGGGCGAGCGCAGCTGCGGCTGGGTCGGCATCGACCGGCCGAAGTCCACGCTGACCCACCACTTCCGGGTCCTGCGCGAGGCCGGTCTGCTCGAGCAGCACCTGGAGGGCCTGACCCGCGTCAGCCGAGTTCGCGTCGAGGACGTGCAGCAGCGGTTCCCCGGGCTCCTCGACCTGGTGCTCGACTGGCAGGTCCCCGCGGCCCTGCTGCGCGAGGGGATCGCATCGTGAGCGCCGGCGGGAGCGCGGGCGTGGACACTGTGCACACGCTGCCGTCGATCGTCGCGGACCCCGCCGTCACCACGGCGCTCGCCGCGGACCTGACGGCTGCCGGCTTCACCGTCGACCGGCTCGACTCCCTGTGGGGTACCGAGGCTGCCGCATCGCTGCACCGCGGATCGCGGGTCGCCGCGCTCCGTGCGCTCGCCGCCCGCGAGGCCACGCCGCTCGGCACCCTGGCGACACTGTTCGTGCTCGGCCTGCCGGTGGTGCGGTCCGAGGCCGAAGTGGCGTTCCCGACCGCCGGGCTCGACGCCGTCACCGCCGCGGGCCTGCTGCGCAGCGACGGCGAAGGCGAAGGCGACTGCGACGGCGCCGACGACCTGGTCCACCCCACCGTCGACCTGCGCCCCTACGCCTTCGTGGACGACCTCGGCGCCGGCAGCTGGTGGATCGTCTCTGACCTGGGCGAGCTCGCCCTCGGGCACGCGATCAGCGAGGAACACGTCCTCGGCATCGGCGGCGCCACCACGACGCTGAGCGGCCTGCAGGTGCCCGTCCCGGTCGAGCGGGTGCTCGACCTCGGCACCGGGTGCGGTATCCAGGCCATGCACGCGCGGCGGTTCGCCGACCAGGTGGTCGCCACCGACATCTCGCGCCGTGCCCTCGACATCGCCCGGTTCAACGCCCAGTTGAACGGCATCGACGGCATCGACTTCCGGTTCGGCTCACTGTTCGAGCCGGTCGCGGGGGAGCGCTTCGACCGGATCGTCTCGAACCCGCCCTTCGTCATCACGCCTCGTCGCGAAGGCGTCCCGTCGTACGAGTACCGCGACGGTGGCATGGTCGGCGACGCCCTGGTCGAGACGGTGCTCCGCGGCCTGTCCGACCACCTGGAGCCCGGCGGCACCGCTCAGCTCCTCGGCAACTGGGAGTACCACTGGGGCGTCGACGGCCTGGACCGCGTGCGCGGCTGGTTCGCCGACACCGACCTCGACGTCTGGGTGATCGAGCGCGAGCGGCAGGACCCCACGTCCTACGCGGAGACCTGGATCCGCGACGGCGGGACGAAGCCCGGCACGGCCGAGTTCGACACCCTGATGGACGCCTGGCTCGACGACTTCGCGGACCGTCGCGTCACCGGCGTCGGCTTCGGCTACGTCGTGGTGCGTCGACCCCTGCCTGGAGGCACGTCCGGCCTCCGCCGGTTCGAGCGGGTCCCCGAGACGCTCGGCTCCAACCCCGCGGGCCTCGGCGCGACGGTCGCCCGCGTCCTCGACGCGGCGGCCTGGCTCGCCGCGCACGACGACGCCGCGCTCGCCGCCGCCCACCTGTCGGTGGCCGGTGACGTCACCGAGGAGCGGTACTACTGGCCGGGCAACGACGACCCCACCGTGATGACCCTGGTGCAGGGTGGCGGGCTCGGGCGCCGGGTGGACGCGGACACCGCACTCGCGGCGTTCGTGGGCGCGTGCGACGGTGACCTGTCCGTCGCCGCGATCATCGGCGCGCTCGCGCAGATCACCGGCGTGGACGAGCGGGCGCTCGCCGCCGACCTGCTGCCGGCGGCGCGCGACCTGGTGCTCGACGGGCTGCTCGTCCCCACCGCCTGACGATCAGGCGCGGTGGTCGCGCCAGCTGTGCTCGGGCGTGTAGCCGAGGAGTTCGCGGGCCTTCTCCGACGACAGCAGCGAGCTGACGCCGTCGATGTCCGCACGGCGCTCGATGTCCGGCACGAAGCGCTCGACGAGCTCGATCGTCGGGGTGTCCATCACCGTGTCGGGGCTCGCGATGACGAACGCCTCGAACCCGGTGAGGTCGGCCTCGAGCGCCCGGCGGACGGCCTGGGCCCCGTCACGGGAGTCGATGTACGACCACAGGTTGAACGTCTTCGCCTCGGGGGTGGCGTCCCACGGGAACGCCGGGTAGTCGGTCTCGTCCATCACGTTCGAGAAGCGCAGGCCGATCATCTTCAGCTCCGGGTCCCAGCGCGTGAAGTGGCGGGCCATCTCCTCTTCCACCGCCTTGCCGAGCGAGTACGACGACTGCGGGCGGACGGCGAACTCCTCGTCGACCGGCAGGTAGGGCGGGTGGTGCTCGCCCATCGGGATGCCGAGCAGGGTCTCGCTCGACGCCCACACGACGTTCTTGATCTTCGCGGCACGGGCGGCGTGGAAGACGTTGATCGACGAGGTCACGTTGTTCGTGATGAGGGCCACATCGGGGACCTGCCCCGGGGCCGGCACCGCGGCGAGGTGCACGACGGCGTCGACGTGGTCGTACCGGTCGTCGATGCCGAGCAGGGCGTTCAGGACCTGGCCGTGGTCGGTCAGGTCGATCCGCACGAACGGCACACGCTCGGGCTTGTCGGGGGAGGGGACGCGGTCGAGCAGGACCACGTCGTACCCGTGCGCATCGAGGTCGCGCACCACCGCTCGTCCGAGCTTGCCGCTGCCACCGGTCACCACTACACGCGTCATCGCGTCACTCCACATCGTCGTCGGAACACACCCTGGCGGGCACCGACCATCCTGCCCCGCCGCACCTGACGCGACCAGGCCCTGTCCGTACCCCGGAGCTGGTACGGTATTTCGTTTCAGATTTCAACACTCATATGTCAGTGTGGGTATCATGATTCGGCGAGGAACGATCGTTGCGGCGGTCGTGCTGTCATCGAGCCTTGCCGGCTGTTCGTCCGACCCGACGTGGGCACCGGCGGGTGAAGCCAGCGAGCGGACCATCGCGATCGTGGACGGCGGGATGACGCCATCCCTCGGACGAACGGATGCAGCACACCCTTGGATCGCGCCGAACCTTCCGGACGAGTCGCCTGATGGCCATGCCGACCTGCTCGCGGCGGTAGTTCTCGCCGAGTTCGGTAAGGGAACTCCATCGTTTCTCGACGTACGAGTGGCGACGCCGAATCACCCCGCCACTCCGGACTCAATCGCCCAAGGCGTGGAATGGGCCGTCGGCAGTGGAGCCGACATCGTGTTGATCGCTCTGAGCAGTCGCTTCGACTCGGCCGCGCTTCGGGCTGCCTTGCGGAACGCGGATCGCAACGACGTCCTCGTGGTGAGCAGCATGCGAAACGAATTGATCGGTGCGAGGTCCTTCCCCGCTGATCACGAATCCGTGCTCTCGGTGTCCAGTGTGGATCACTCCGGGGCACGGGCGTCGACGTCGCCACGTGACGGCGACGTCAGCGCACTCGGTGTTGACGTCGACCTCGGCTCTGGCGGTGAGGTCTCCGGGACGAGCATCGCAGCCGCATCGGCCGTCTCCGCGGTGATCCGTTGTGCCGGGTGGCCTGTGTCCCGCGATGACTTGCTCCGCGACGCGCAGCGTCGTGGCGTCAAAGACGACCGCGGCGTTCCAGTGCTGCGGTGTACCGAAAGGAAGAACCAATGAAGCTCTCCAAGTGGACACCGCCCGTCGGCGTGTTGGTGACGGCAGTGATGGTGTTCAGCCTTGTCGCGCCCGCGTCTGCCGAACCCGTGGACCGTGATCCTGATGCGGCGGCCGTCGACATCTCCGTGGTGACGGAAGGGAATCCTGCTGGTGAGGCGTCCGTCTCCACCCAGATCGAGTCGGAACTCGGGATGGACGGTGAGGCTGTCGTCGCGATCGACGGCAACGTGATCGACACGGTGAGCGTTGAGACTGCCCAAGAGGGGGATGTGCTCGAGGACACGTACTCGATCAGCGACCTCACGATCGTCGACGACGAGAACTTCTCCGCGCTCCTCACCTCGGACTCGACAGGTGAGACGCACTTCATCGACACGACAGCCACCGAAGCGCAGGTTCTGCCGCTGATCCTGGTGGTGCTTGCTCGTGTGGGTATCCAGATGGCCATCCGCCAGTTCTCGAAGGCCGCGATCCAGAGCGCCGCGAAGAAGTACGCGCTGTCCCTCACAACGTCGAAGTGGACTCATATCATGGCGCGGAAGCACAACTGGCGGTACGTGGGTGGTACGACACGTGCAAAGGTCGCAGACCTCATGAGTAAGGCTGTCGCGAACGGACGTTCAGCGAAGGCGCGTGACCACATCGACTACACGTGGCGATACAGCGGGCGGACGATCACCGTTCGGACGTCGACCGGCGGTCACATCAGCAATGGATGGGTGAAATGAGCGAGATAGCGAGCCTCGTCGACGGGGGAAGGATCGGTGATGCCGTCCGAGCCGCCCGCGGGCTCACCCCTCAGCGGGTCCGTGAACTCCTCTTTGCTTCTGGTGGGTTCATGCAGGACTCTCGCCCGTACGACGAGTTCTTCCGCCGCTGGTACGCCACGCTCGAGAGCCCGTACCTGCGGGCCGAAGCAGCGGATTGGTTCTGCCAGGCGTACCTGACCGAACTGGCCGACGTTCCTGGTGCGGAGCACTACGGAGCGGCCTTGTCGACGGATTCGAAGCGAGCGGTGCGTGACCACCTCGCGCGGGAGATGCGGGGCCGGAACATCTCAGATTGGTCGATGTCTCCGGAGGAACCCCTCTCGAAGACGCAGGTCCGCGCGTGGAGCACCGCGGCGGACGAACTCGCTGCCGTGCGCTTGCCCTGACCACTTCGTCGGCGGGAGGCTCGGTGCCGATGTGCGGTGCGCCTCCCGTCAGGCGGTGGGGGCGACCTGGGCGATCGCGAGGCGGGCGACGAGCTCGACGTGCTCGGCCATGTCGCGGGTGGGGTCGAAGAGCCACTGGATCTGCATGCCGTCGGACACCGCGAGCAGCACGCTGGTCAGTTCGTCGGGATCGATGTCGGTGCGCAACCGGCCGTCCTGCTGCATGGTGCGGAAGTCGGCGGACAGGTCGCGGCGGCTGCGTTCGTAGCGCTCGCGGAAGTACTCGTGCGCCGGGTGCTCGGCGTCGGTGGCCGCGGCAGCGGACAGGTTGACGAACATCTGCACCAGGCCCGGGACCTCGGCGTTGTGTCGCACGATCGCGGCGAGCAGGGCTGCCGGGTCTGCGGCCTGCCAGTCGTGCGCGAGGTCGAGTTCGTCGCGCCGGCGGAGGATCTCGACCCAGAGCTCGTCCTTGGAGTCGAAGTAGTGCAGCAGGCCGGCCTGGGTCAGCTCCACGGCGTCGGCGATGTCCTTGATGCTCGTCCGCCGGAAGCCCTGCGACGCCACGAGGTCCAGCGCGACCGTGAGGATCTCCTCGCGCTTCGCGATGCCCTTTGCGTACGAACCCCGTCGTGCCATGGCCAGACTGTACCGCCCACAGGAGACCCGAGAAAACCAAGCAACGGTTGGTTTTCGGTGGTACGGTGCAGGAGCTGCCAGCGCGGGCGGCGAACCCGGTGGATGGTGGGTGTGGGCGACGAGGCCCCGGCTGTCCAGGCGGCGCCCCGCGGCCCTGAACGAGAGGACCGACCACCGTGACCACCGTGACCACCGTGAACGACGCGAGCACCGCCTCCAGTCCGTCGACGCCGCTGACCGAGCGCATCGATGCGCTCCTCGGCCAGCTGACCACCGACGAGAAGGTGCAGCTGCTCACCGGACGTGACTTCTGGACCACCTGGCCCATCGAGAAGATCGGGCTGCGCCGGATCCTGATGTCGGACGGCCCGTCGGGCGTGCGCGGCGAGGTGTGGGACGAGCGTGACCCGTCCCTGAACCTGCCGTCGGCGACCGCGCTGAGTGCCTCGTGGGACCGCGCGATCGCGAAGCGCTACGGCGCCGCCGCCGCGGTGGAGGCCCGCCGCAAGGGCGTCGACGTCGTGCTCGGTCCGACCATCAACCTGCACCGGTCCCCGCTCGGTGGCCGGCACTTCGAGGCGTTCAGCGAGGACCCGGTGCTCACCGGTGACCTGGCCGCGTCGTACGTCGACGGCGTGCAGGAGAACGGTGTCGCCGCCACCCCGAAGCACTACATCGCGAACGACTACGAGACCGACCGCTTCACCGCGTCGACCGAGGTGTCGGACCGTGCGCTGCGCGAGCTGTACCTGCTCGCGTTCGAGAAGGCCGTGACCGAGGCGCACGCCTGGGCGATCATGTCGTCGTACAACGCGATCAACGGTGTGACGGCGTCGGAGAACGACCTGCTCGAGACTCCGCTCAACTCGGAGTGGGGCTTCGACGGAATCGTCGTGTCCGACTGGACCGGGGTGCGTTCGGTGGACTCGGCGAAGGCGTCGCAGGACGTCGCGATGCCCGGGCCGAACCCGTGGTGGAGCGAGGGCCCGCTGCTCGCCGCCGTGCAGTCCGGCGAGGTGCCGATGGCGGCGATCGACCGCAAGGTCCGCCGGATCCTGACCCTGGCCGCACGCGTCGGCGCGCTCGAGGGGTTCGAGCCCGTCGCCACGTCGCCCGTGCATGTCGAGGACGGCATCGCGTTCGTGCGCGAGGCCGAGGCCGAGGGCACCGTCCTGGTCCGCAACACCGGTGTCCTGCCGCTCGACGCCCCCGCCTTGTCGCGCATCGCGGTGATCGGGCACAACGCCGACCAGGCCCGCACGCAGGGCGGTGGCTCGGCCACGGTCGTGCCGTCGCAGGTCGTGGCACCGCTGGACGGCATCCGCTCGGCCTTCCCCGGCGCGAGCGTGGACTACGCGATCGGCGCCGTCGTGCAGGAGGGCATCGCGGAGTTCCCGCTGTCCACCATCACGAACCCCGGCACCGGGGAGCCCGGAGCCCGGGTCGCCTTCGTGAAGGACGGCGAGGAGCTGTTCGTCGAGGACCGCCGCGCGACGGCACTGTTCTGGTTCGGCGGCGACGCCCCGATCCGCGAAGCCGACCGGCTCGACATCACCACCACCTACACGGCCGAGTCGACCGGGACCGTGCGGTTCGGCATCGGCGCGGCCGGACGGTCACGCATGTGGATCGACGGCGAGCTGCTGCTCGACGAGGACGTGCCGTTCGAGGGCGACCCGCTCGGTGCCGCGTTCCTCAACCCGCCGGCGCGGTCGGTGCCGGTCGAGGTGACAGCGGGACAGCAGGTCGCGATCCGCATCGAGTACGACATCGTGCAGGACGAGACGCTCGGCGGGGTGCTGGCGTACCAGTTCGGCACCGAGCCGTCGGACGACGACCCCGCCGTGCTGATCGAGGCCGCGGTGGACGCCGCCCGTGGTGCGGACGTCGCCGTCGTCGTGGTCGGGACGAACTCCAAGGTCGAGTCCGAGGGCTACGACCGCTCCTCGCTGGCACTCCCCGGTCACCAGGACGACCTGGTGCGCGCGGTCGCCGCGGCGAACCCGAACACGGTCGTCGTCGTGAACGCCGGGTCGCCGGTCGAGATGCCGTGGCGGAACGACGTCGCCGCGGTGCTGCTGACCTGGTTCGGCGGGCAGGAGTACGGCAACGCTCTGGCCGATGTACTGACCGGGGCGCAGGAGCCCGGCGGCCGCCTGCCCACCACGTGGCCGATCGCGATGGCCGACGTCCCGGTGCTCGACGTCACCCCGGTGGACGGGAAGGTCGCGTACGACGAGGGTGTCCACGTCGGCTACCGGGCCTGGCTCCGCGCCGGCACCGAACCGGCGTACCCGTTCGGGCACGGCCTCGGCTACACCACGTGGTCGATCGAGGGCGTCTCCGCGACCCCGACCGTGCGCGAGGGCGACGCCGTCATCGTCACGGCGACCGTCGCGAACACGGGTGACCGGGCCGGCAAGCACGTCGTGCAGGTCTACGCGTCCCGTGCGGAGTCGGCGGTCGACCGTCCGGTGCGCTGGCTGGTCGGGTTCGCCCCGGTCCGGCTCGCGGCAGGCGCCTCGACGGAGGTCTCGATCGAGGTCCCGGCGCGTGCCTTCGCCCACTGGGACGGCTCGTGGCAGTACGAGTCGGGGACCTTCACGCTGCACGTCGGCGCCTCGGTCGTCGACGACGCCGGAACCACGTCCCTCGAACTGGAGTGACGAAGTCGTCCGGTTTCCGCGCAGCTCGCAACTCCATTCAGTAACATCTATGTGCGCGAGTCGGCTGGTTACCGTCCGCGCACGCACCGACTACGGGGTCGCTGGGTGAGCGACTCGGTCTCCTGATCCGGCCGTTGTTGCCCTGGCCTCCCCGGTGCGTCCCAGAATGCGTCCCCGCGTCCGCGCGGGGACGCATTCGTCGTTCCGGCCCTGATGCGCACCGGTGAACCGGTTGCCGCACTTCGTCCCGGTTCGGAAAAACGAGTGACACTTGGTCAACTTCATACGTCCCAGGTGCGCGGAACGGTGTGACAAACCGCTCGGTAGGTGGAACGATGGGTGCACCATCTCGTGCGGATCAGGGACGAGATGGTCATCCGGCCGGGCTCTCGGGCCTCACCAACTCGATCAGAGCCCTGCCGGATGCCCTTGGTCGGGCCCGCGGCGCCGGCCCGCGGCGCCGGCCCGCGGCACCGGTTCTCAGGCCCGCAGCGCCGGGGCGATCTCCTCGGCCACGATGCGCAGGATCCGCTCGTGCGCCGCACGGTCGCCGTTCGCCGGCAGGGTGATGACCAGTTCGTCGGTGGCGGCGACCGCCGGGTCGGCGAGCAGGGCGTCGACGATGGCCGCCGGTTCGCCGGACACGACCTTGCTGAACCGGAACGGCGGGGTGCCCGAGAGCGGTCGACCCTCGTCGTCCATCCCGGAGGCGTACCCGGTCAGGAACTCCTCGTGCACCTCGCGGTCGTGGTCGTCGAGGAGCGGCACCACGATCCGGCCCACGGCGACCTTGGACTCGCGCTGCGGGTGCAACTCGACGAACCGCTCGCGGTAGGCGGCGATCTGGTCGGCCTGCGCCTGGGCGAACGGGGCGCCGGTGTCCTCGGTGTTCAGGGTCGAGCAGTGCAGCAGGAGGCCCTTCTCGGCAGTGCGGACCGCCGTGCCCATGCTGCCGCCGCCCCACCACACGCGGTCGCGCAGGCCCGGGCTGAGCGGCTGCAGGGTCAGGTCGGCCCCGGCGGGGATGCTCTCGTAGCCCTTGCCGGCACTGCCCAGGGGCTCACCCTGCAGCACCTCGAGCAGCCGGGCGGCGCGGGCCTCGGCCTCGTCGCGGAAGCTGCGGTCGACCGTTCCGAACACCGGGTCGAGGATCGGACCGTACCCGGCGATGCCCGTGCTGATGCCGAGCTGCACCCGGCCACCGCTGAGCAGGTCGACCGTGCTGGCGTCCTCGGCGAGGCGCACCGGGTCCTCGTAGCGCATGCCGAGCACGGCGGTGCCGAACGCGATGGTGCTGGTGCGCTGCGCGGCTGCCGCGAAGAAGGTCATCGGGCTCGTCAGGTACGGCTCGAAGTGCCGTCCGCGCACCCAGCCGGTGCCGTAGCCGAGTGACTCGGCAGTCTCGAACAGGCGCAGGCCGTCCTCCAGGGCGCCGGCGGCGCCGTCGGTGCCGCCGTGGTTCGGGACGAAGGAGAGGAAGCCGAGTTCGCGCATGTCGCGAGTCTATGCGCACGTATCGAAATGCGCCTGAGTCGGCGGCGGGCCGGACGGGAGGCCCGTGGCGGCGCCGCCACGGGCCTCCCGTCCGGCACATGCGCACCTGGGAGGATGGGCGCATGACCGACGTCACCGCCCTGCCCCCGCTCGTCGCCGCGATCCCGGCGGCGGTGGACGGCGTCGTCGACCCCGACGAGGTCTACGAGGCCTTCGCGGCCTGGGCCGCCGAGGGCGGCCGACCGCTGTACCCGGCGCAGGACGAAGCGGTCATCGAGCTCGTCTCCGGCGCGAACGTCGTGCTGAGCACGCCGACCGGCACCGGGAAGTCGCTCGTCGCGGCCGGCGCGCACTTCGCCGCGCTCGCCGAGGGCAAGCGGAGCTACTACACGGCACCGATCAAGGCGCTGGTGTCCGAGAAGTTCTTCCAGCTCGTCGAGCTGTTCGGTGCGCAGAACGTCGGCATGGTCACCGGCGACTCGAGCGTCAACGCCGACGCCCCGATCGTCTGCTGCACCGCCGAGATCCTGGCGAACCTGGCGCTGCGGCAGGGACCGGACGCCGACGTCGACGTCGTCGTGATGGACGAGTTCCACTTCTACGGCGACCCCGACCGCGGCTGGGCGTGGCAGGTGCCGCTGCTCGTGCTCGAGCGTGCGCAGTTCCTGCTCATGTCGGCGACCCTCGGCGACGTCACGACCATCGCCGACGACCTGTCGCGCCGGACCGGTCGGCCCACCGCCCGCGTGACCGGTGTCTCGCGACCCGTGCCGCTCGAGTACCAGTACGTGATGACGCCCGTGCAGGAGACGGTCGAGCGGCTCCTCGAGGAGGGCAAGGCGCCGATCTACATCGTGCACTTCGCCCAGGCCGCCGCACTCGAACGGGCACAGTCGCTGATGTCGGCGAAGGTCGCCTCGCGCGAACGCCGTGACCAGATCGCCGACGCCATCGCCGGCTTCCGGTTCAGCGCCGGGTTCGGACAGACCCTGTCGCGCCTGATCCGGGCCGGCATCGGCGTGCACCACGCCGGCATGCTCCCGAAGTACCGACGACTCGTCGAGCAGCTCGCCCAGCGCGGCCTGCTGCCCGTCATCTGCGGCACCGACACCCTGGGCGTCGGGATCAACGTGCCGATCCGATCGGTGCTGTTCACCGGGCTGACGAAGTTCGACGGCACGAAGATGCGCCAGCTGTCCGCGCGGGAGTTCCACCAGATCGCCGGCCGTGCCGGACGTGCCGGGTACGACACCGAGGGCGACGTCGTCGCCGAGGCGCCCGAGCACGACATCGAGAACGCCCGCGCCGTCGCCAAGGCCGGCGACGACCCGAAGAAGAAGAACAAGATCAAGCGGAAGAAGGCACCCGAGGGCTTCGTGTCCTGGGGGCAGGCGTCGTTCGAGCGGCTGATCGCGGCCGAGCCGGAGCCGATGGTCTCGCGCATGCGGATCACGCACGCGATGGTGCTGTCGGTCGTCGCCCGTGGTGGCGATGCCTTCGCGGACGTCCGGTCGCTGGTCTACGACAACCACGAACCGCGCTCCCGGCAGCTCGCGATGGCCCGGCGGGCACTCGTCATCGCCCGGACCCTCATCAACGCGCGGGTGATCGAGAAGGTCGACGGTGCCTACCGCCTGACCGTCGACATCGCGCCGAACTTCGCGCTCAACCAGCCGCTGTCACCGTTCGCGCTCGCCGCGTTCGAGTTGCTCGACCCTTCTTCTCCCACGTATGCACTGGACATGGTCTCGGTCGTCGAGGCCACGCTCGACGACCCGCGGGCGATCCTGTCGCAGCAGCAGTTCAAGGAGCGCGGCGAGGCCGTCGCCCGCATGAAGCAGGAGGGGATCGAGTACGAGGAGCGGATGGAGCTGCTCGAGGAGGTCACCTGGCCTCGCCCGCTGTCCGAGCTGTTGGAGGCGGCGTACGAGGCCTACGCGGCCGAACAGCCCTGGGTGCTCGACTTCCAGCTGTCCCCGAAGGCCGTCGTCCGCGACATGTACGAACGCGCGATGACCTTCGGCGACTTCGTGCGCTTCTACCAGCTCACCCGCTCCGAGGGGCTCGTGCTCCGCTACCTGTCCGACGCGTACCGGACCATGCGACAGACCATCGCCGAGGAACAGCGGACCCAGGAGCTCGACGACCTGATCGAGTGGCTGGGCGAGGTCGTGCGGCAGACCGACTCCTCGCTCGTCGACGAGTGGGAGGCGCTGCTCAACGGTGACGTCCTGCTGGCCTCCGAGGAGCACGAGGAGATCGCGCCGCCGCAGCCCGCACGGCTCACCGGCAACCCGCGGGCGTTCCGGGTGCTCGTCCGCAACGCCCTGTTCCAGCGGGTGCTGCTCGCCGCGGCCGACGACATCGACGGGCTCGGGGAACTCGACGCGACAGCGGGCTTCGACCGAGCCGCGTGGGACACCGTGCTCGAGGAGTACTACGAGGAGCACGACACCATCGGCACCGATGCCGACGCGCGCTCGATGCAGTACCTGGTGCTCGACGAGAGCGGCACCACCGCATCACCCCGGGTCTGGAAGGCGCGGCAGATCTTCGCCGACCCCGAGGGCGACAAGGACTTCGGGTTCTCGGCGACGATCGACCTGGATGCTTCGGACGAGGTCGGCGAGGCCGTCGTGCGGGTCACCGAGATCGGGCGGTTCGACGGGTGGGCCGAGGTGGACGTCGACTGATCGGCGCCGGGGTTGTCGGACGTGTACCGTCTCCGGCACCACCCCCACCCGAGAGGACTGCGTCATGCGCATCGGATCCAGCATCGCCCTGATCGTCATCGGCGCGATCGTCGCCTTCGCGCTGAACATCCAGCTCGCCGGTGTCGACCTCCGCCTGATCGGCTACATCCTGATGGCAGCCGGTGTCGTGCTGCTCATCATCAGCCTCGCCGTGGCCTTCGGCGGTCGCCGCACCACGACCACCACGCGCTCGGGCGTCGACCCGGCGTCCGGGGAGCAGATCACCCGCCAGGACCGGCGCGACGGGACCTACTGACCCGCGGGGACAGGACTTACTGACCGCCCAGCTCGGTCTTCCCGTCAGCCGGGTGGAATTCGTCTGCCCCTAGAGCCGATGCGCGAGCGATGATCCGCTCGACGGCATGCGACTGAGCCCGTTCCACCTCTCCGTCGAAGGGGGCGGTGCTGTCGGGCATCAGATCTGCTTCCGATTCGAGTGGAGGTTCGTCTGGCGGTTTCGATTCCGCCGAAGTCGCTGCTTGCCGCTCCGCCGTCAGAAGAGGGTCGCGGGCGGGGTCGCGTCGGGCAGCGCGGACGGCTCGGGGACCTCGGCGCCGGGCCAGCCGGGACCGTGCGGCACGTCGGTGCCGTTCTGGAACGCGGTGGCAGCACCGCGGGCTCGCACATCGGCGGCCTCGTTCATCTCGTGACCGACGTGACCGCGGACCCACTCGAACGTGACCTTGCGGCCCTGCAGTTCGGCGTCGAGTTCCTTGATGATCTCGACGTTGAGGACCGGCTTGCCGTCGGCCTTCCGCCAGCCCTTGCGCTTCCAGCCGGCGAGCCACTCGGTGCAGGCCTTGATGGCGTACTGGCTGTCGCACAGGATGTGCAGCGGCTCGCCGGTGTCCTTCGTGGCGCGGAGCAGCTGCAGGACGGCGGTGAGCTCGCCGATGTTGTTCGTCGCACGGGGCCAGCCGCCGGCCGCCCACCGGTCGTCGTCGACGTACCAGGCCCAGCCGGCGGGGCCGGGGTTGCCGAGGGCTGAGCCGTCTGCGGCGGCGACGATCGTCACGATGGGACCTCCTGGTGGTGCCGAGTGCTGGTCAACCGTAACGGACCGACCCGGCCCCTCGTCTCAACGCCGAGCGGGGTCGATGTTGAGCGTGCTGCCCTCGAGCAGCCAGTCGTCGTCGCGTTGCTCCATGAAGGGGTTCATCCACTGCACCTGCGCCGGCGTGATGCCGAACCGCTCCGCGACCGTCGAGAGCTCGTCACCGTGGGCAACCAGGTAGTTCGCCGGTCGGCCGTCGACGTCGGTGACGATGCCGTAGGCGCCCGGTCGGTCCTCGCCGACGGTGACCCGGAGGTCGGGGTAGGGGGTCGGGATCTTCCACGCGAGGTCAGCGGCGGCGAGCACCGACCCTGCCCACGGGCGCTCGGACGAGTCCTCGTCGGCCACCGTCGCCGGGACGAGGACGACACTGCGCAGGTAGTCAGGGCGAGGACCCGCCTGACCCATCGTGAACGAGGTCGGGGGAGCAACCTCGGCGTCCCACTCGACCGTTTCGCGCACCGAGCCGTCCGCGCCGTCGAGCGGCTTCGCGGGCCGGTGTCGGAACTCCAGGCGCATGGGCTGCGGATTGGTCGTGCGGTACCCGGAGAGCTGGGCGTCGAAGGTGCCGCGGTCGTTCGCGACGACGCGGACGTGGATGCTCGTGTCACCGCTCGGCGAGACGACGTCGGTCTCGGCCGCCACGGTGCCGGTGGGCAGCGCCTGCTCGGGCTCGGGCTCGACCGGATCGGTGTCGCGCGTCGGACCCGGCGCGGGCTCCGCGGTGCGCTCGCCCGCCTGTCGCGTCGGCGTCGGGATCGCGTCGTCGCCGCCGAACGCCGTGCACCCGGCGAGCAGCAGCCCCACCAGTAGCGAGCCGATCACCGCGGTCGTCGCGGTCCGTGTTCGTCGCATCGTTCCCCCTCGTCGGCAGCGTAGCGGGGGCCAGGCGCGTCATCGAGTGCGGGGAGCGGACCGAGCCAGACTCGTTACACGGGGCCGAGGACTAGCGTCCGCTGCAGGAGGAAACACCATGAGCGACAGCATCCCGAACGCCCCCGGCCCCGAGCCGTCGGACGACCGCGCACGCAACGACGCGCTCCGCGACGCCGCGCACAGCGACGACGTCGACGGGGTCAGCGGACGCGAGCAGCGAGCAGCGGACACGTCGTACAGCCCGTCGAGCGAGCGCGAGATGGACGCGTCCCAGACGAAGCAGCGCGACGACGCCGACCTGCGAGCGGACGGCATCGACCCGTCCAAGGTCATCGCGGCCCCCGGGACGGGCGGCGCGGACGACGCCGGCGACGTCGAGCCCGAACCGGGTGACCTGCACCTGCCGTGGCAGTCCGAGGAGGACCGCCGGGGCTAGCTCGACGCCCGGTCGAGTTCGCGCACGAGAGCCTCGCCATCGGTGACGTCCCAGAACGCCATCGGCTGTGGCCCGAAGAAGCCGTCGAGACCGGTGTTCGCGTAGACCTTCGCGTTCGTTCCCCAGCCGAAGAGCATCGATCCCGGTCCGCCTCCCGTCGCGTCCCACTCGACGTTGCAGTGCCGTCGGTCGCCGGTCCAGCTCACGGTGCGGTCGGTGCGGCCGATCGGGACCTCCCGCGTGCCGCGAGGGGTGATCACGAGGGCCCGGCGATCGGTCACGGCGTAGACGGTCGTCCGCTTGCGGTACCGCTTCACGAGGAAGCGTCCGACGAGCAGGTGCAGGCCCATCAGTGTGAGCAGCGACCCGACGACCAAGAAGAAGGGCGGCGCTCCGCTGGTCACGGCCGAGACGGTCCAGAACGCCACGAATCCGCACCAGAGCAGCGAGAACGGGATGAGGAAGCCGTCGCGGCCCGAGAGGAGCCTGGCCGGATCGCTCGTGCCGGCCCAGTACAGGTGCTCATCGGGGCGCAGGTGTTCACGGGCGGTCTGTTGAGGATCGATCACCCCTCGACAGTACGGCCCGTCAGTCGCTGTGGCTGAACAGTGCGTACCCCGCCCGGCTACGACACCGAGTCCGGGTGGGAGCCCGTCCGCTGCCCGGACTCGAGCGTCGCGATCGCTGCGAGCTCGTCGTCGGTCAGCACGAAGCCGTCGACGTCGAGGTTCGAGCGGATTCGGGACGGCGTGACCGACTTCGGCAGCACGACCACGCCCTGCTGCACGTTCCACCGCACGAGCACCTGCGCCACGCTCACACCGTGCGCGTCCGCGATGCCGGTCAGCACCGGTTCGTCGATCAGGCGCCCACGACCGAGCGGCGACCACGCCCCGGTCACGATGTCGTGCTGCTCGTGGAACGCGATGAGTTCGCGCTGCGGCAGCCACGGGTGCCGTTCGACCTGGTTCAGCGCCGGTGCCTCGCCGGTCTCGTCGATGAGCCGCTGTAGGTGCGGCACCTGGAAGTTCGAGACACCGATGCTCCGCGCCCGCCCTGACTCACGCAGTTCCACCAGAGCGCGCCAGGTCTCGACGTAGCGATCGTTGGCGGCGGCCGGCCAGTGGATCAGGTAGAGGTCGACGGCGTCGAGCCCCAGCCGCTCGAGGCTGCGGTCGAATGCCCGCAGGGTCGCGTCGCGCCCCTGGTGGTCGTTCCACACCTTGGTCGTCACGAAGACGTCGTCACGGTCCAGCCCGGAGGCCCGGATCGCCTTGCCGACGCCGGTCTCGTTGCCGTACATCTCGGCGGTGTCGACGTGCCGGTAGCCGGCGTCCAGCGCGAGGCCGACCGCCGTCTCCGCTTCGGCATCGTCGACCTTGTAGACGCCGAAGCCGATCGCGGGGATCGAGCGGCCGTCGCGCAGGGGAACTGAGGTGACCATGCACCCATCCTGCCGGTGCCTGGCGGGCGCGCGCCGGGCCTCCAGGCCATCTGTGGAGAACGCGACCCGTACGCCGGGCGCACGTTCCTTCCCACACCGGCCGCGATGGCGAGTGGAATCGGGCGTACCTGGTCAGAACTTCCGACCAGGTACGCCCGTTTCGACCAGGTACGCCCGAAACCGCCCGCCGCCGCGCGACCACCGCCGCCCGCCGCCCGCCCGCCGCTCACGTCGGCAGGTGCACGGGCTCGGTGTCGGGGAGGGGGCTGGCGTCACGGCCGCGCAGGTCGGGCAGCCAGCTCCGCATCGCCAGGGGGAGCAGCACGCCCAGGCCGGCCATCACGGCGCCGACGGTGAAGCCGCCGACGGGGCCGCTGCCGTCGATCAGGAAGCCGGCGATCGCCGAACCGCCGGCGGCACCGATCAGCTGGCCGGTGCCCATCCAGCCGTAGGCCTCGGCCGTGTCGGAGAACTTGACGGTGGCGGAGACCGAACCGAACATCACCGCGAGGGCCGGCGCGATGCCCACACCCGCGATGACCAGGGCCAGGCAGAGCCACCAGAAGCCCGTGCCGCCGAGGGCCAGGGTGAGGCCGACGAACACGACGGCCATGCGCGTCCACAGGGTGTTGCGGGAGATCGGGCGGTGGCCGAACGCCAGACCGCCGACGAGCGAACCGACCGCGAACACCGCGAGGACGATGCCGGCGTTGGGGCTGCCCTCGCCGAAGACGCTGGTGACGCTGGCCTCGACCGCGGCGCACGCCCCGATCAGGAGCAGGCCGGTCAGGGTGGCGACGACGACGGCGGGGCGCTTCAGCACGACACCGAAGGCGCGCTTCGAACGGGGGATGCGGACGCGGCCGAGCTCAGGGGAGGCGATGAACCACGCGCCGCCGACGACCAGGAAGACCATCGCGACGACGATCGCTTCGACCGTGCCGACCTGGGTGGCGACGAAGGTGGTGATGACCGGGCCGGCGACCCAGATGAGCTCCTGCGCACCGCCGGCTGCACGGGCGGGACCGCCAGGCCGCCGAGGAACCCGACCACCACGTAGCCCCAGAGCGGCATGACCACGAACGCGATGACCACCATGCTGATCAGCGCGACGATGCTCGTCAGGATGAGAACGGGGCGCATGCCCCAGCTGCCCATCCACCGGCTCGTCAGGGGGCCGGCCAGCGCCTGCCCGATGCTCGTCGTCGCGAGCACCAGGCCGGCCGCGCCGTAGGAGTCGAACACGTGCTCGACGTGCAGCAGGTAGGCCAGCGACAGCATGCCGAACGGGAACCGCGCGGTGAGCTGTGCGGCGATGACACGACCCACGCCAGGGGTCTTCAGGAGGGGCCCGTACGTACTCACGAGACGAGTGTACGGACCGGCCGGACGGGGGTGTCCCCCGTCCTGGGGAGGGGCGGTTCGCGACACGCCGATGCGTTGATTCCACATCTGTGGATCGGGACTGTCCACCGGTGTGGGGAAGTGTCGGTGGTCGGGCGCAGACTGGCGGAAACTCGGGCCTCCCGGGAATCCACAGACTGTGGAGGACGTTGTGGAGAACTACATGGCTGTAACACTTCCTCTAGTGGTCGGTGCTGCGGCTAGCCACTAGATGTAGTGTGGAGGCATCGCAGCGGCCCCTCCCGGACACGACTGCGGACAGACATCAGCACCACCTCCACAGCACAGCAGAAACCAGTAGGAACCAGGGGAGAACATGGCCGTCACCGTCTACACCAAGCCGTCCTGCGTCCAGTGCACCGCGACGTACCGGGCCCTCGACAACAAGGGCATCGAGTACGAAGTGCACGACGTCTCCACGGACGAAGCAGCGCTCGAGCACGTCAAGAGCCTGGGCTACATGCAGGCCCCCGTCGTCGTCACGGACGACGACCACTGGTCGGGTTTCCGCCCCGACAAGATCGCAACCCTCAGCGCCGAACTGGCGTAGTCGTCTCCCGTCCTGCGGACGGTCACCCCGGTCCCGTTCAGGAGGCCCGGCGATCGCCCGCAGGACACCCTCCGGTCCGCCTGTTCCGCACCTTCTCCAGAGGAGCGCACCATGAGCCGATTGGTCTACTTCTCGAGCGTGTCCGGGTACACCGCGCGCTTCGTCGAGAAGCTCGGCCGCGACGCGGACCGGATCCCGCTCTACCCGAGCGAACCGTTCCTGCACGTCGACGAGCCCTACGTCCTGGTCCTGCCCACCTACGGTGGCGGCAACGGCGAGGGTGCAGTCCCCAAGCAGGTCATCAAGTTCCTCAACGACGCCCACAACCGCTCGCTGATCCGCGGCGTGGTGGTGGGCGGCAACACGAACTTCGGCGAGGCGTACGGCCTCGCAGGGGACGTCATCGCGCAGAAGTGCAACGTCCCCCTTCTCTACAGATTCGAACTCTTCGGGACCCCTGACGACGTGTCGGCGGTCAACTCAGGATTGGATGCATTTTGGACGCAGCAGTTGCAGACGTCGATCTGACGTCGCCGCAGACGGGGATGGACTACCACTCCCTCAACGCGATGCTCAACCTCTACGACGCGGACGGGAACATCCAGTTCGACAAGGATCGTGAGGCCGCCAAGCAGTTCTTCCTGCAGCACGTCAACCAGAACACCGTCTTCTTCCACAACCTGAAGGAGCGGCTCGACTACCTGGTCGAGAACGAGTACTACGAAAAAGCCACGATCGACATGTACTCGCTGGACTTCATCCAGCGACTCAACGACCTGGCGTACTCGAAGAAGTTCCGGTTCCAGACGTTCCTCGGCGCGTTCAAGTACTACACGAGCTACACGCTCAAGACGTTCGACGGCAAGCGGTACCTGGAGCGCTTCGAGGACCGCGTCGTCATGACCGCCCTCGGCCTGGCCCAGGGCAACGAGCAGCTCGCCATCGACCTGGTCGAAGAGATCGTCGCCGGCCGCTTCCAGCCCGCGACCCCCACGTTCCTCAACACGGCGAAGGCACAGCGCGGCGAGCTCGTCTCCTGCTTCCTGCTCCGCATCGAGGACAACATGGAGTCGATCTCGCGCGGCATCAACTCCTCGCTGCAGCTCTCGAAGCGCGGCGGCGGCGTGGCCCTGCTCCTCTCCAACATCCGCGAGGCCGGCGCCCCGATCAAGCAGATCGAGAACCAGTCCTCGGGCATCATCCCCGTGATGAAGCTGCTGGAAGACTCCTTTTCCTACGCGAACCAGCTCGGTGCGCGTCAGGGTGCCGGAGCGGTATACCTCAGCGCCCACCACCCGGACATCATGAAGTTCCTCGACACCAAGCGCGAGAACGCCGACGAGAAGATCCGCATCAAGACGCTGTCGCTCGGCGTCGTCGTGCCGGACATCACGTTCGAGCTCGCGAAGAACAACGAGGACATGTACCTGTTCTCGCCGTACGACGTCGAGAAGGTCTACGGCGTCCCCTTCGGCGACGTCCCGATCTCCGAGAACTACCGCGCAATGGTCGACGACTCGCGCATCAAGAAGACGAAGATCAAGGCGCGTGACTTCTTCACGACCATCGCCGAGATCCAGTTCGAGTCGGGCTACCCGTACATCGTGTTCGAGGACACGGTGAACAAGGCCAACCCGATCAAGGGTCGGATCAACATGTCCAACCTGTGCTCGGAGATCCTGCAGGTCAACACCCCGACGACCTTCAACGAGGACCTGTCCTACAAGGAGATCGGCAAGGACATCTCCTGCAATCTCGGCTCGCTGAACATCGCGCTGACGATGGACTCGCCCGACTTCGGCAAGACCATCGAGACCGCCATCCGCGGCCTGACCTCGGTCTCGCAGATGTCGCACATCACCTCGGTGCGTTCCGTCGAGGACGGCAACGACAAGTCGCACGCCATCGGCCTCGGCCAGATGAACCTGCACGGCTACCTCGCTCGTGAGCGCGTCTACTACGGCTCCGAAGAGGGCATCGACTTCACGAACATCTACTTCTACACGGTGCTGTTCCACGCCCTGCGTGCGTCGAACAAGATCGCGATCGAGACCGGCGAGACCTTCGACGGCTTCCGCGACTCGAAGTACGCGTCGGGTGAGTTCTTCGACAAGTACACCGACCAGACGTGGACGCCCGCGACTGCTCGTGTTGCGTCGCTGTTCGACAACGCGAACATCACGATCCCGACGCAGGACGACTGGAAGGCGCTGAAGGCTTCCGTCCAGGAGCACGGCATCTACAACCAGAACCTGCAGGCCGTCCCGCCGACCGGTTCGATCTCGTACATCAACCACTCGACGTCGTCGATCCACCCGATCGCGTCGAAGATCGAGATCCGCAAGGAAGGCAAGCTCGGCCGCGTCTACTACCCGGCGCCGTTCATGACGAACGACAACCTGGACTACTACCAGGACGCGTACGAGATCGGTGCCGAGAAGATCATCGACACGTACGCCGCGGCGACGCAGCACGTGGACCAGGGCCTGTCCCTGACGCTGTTCTTCAAGGACACCGCCACCACGCGTGACATCAACAAGGCGCAGATCTACGCATGGCGCAAGGGCATCAAGACGATCTACTACATCCGTCTCCGCCAGCTCGCGCTGGAGGGCACGGAGGTCGAGGGCTGCGTCAGCTGCATGCTGTAGAGCTGCCGCTCTGCTCCCTGGAGGCGCGGTGCCAACCCGCACCGCGCCTCCAGTCCGTCACTTAGTCACCATCTCTGTAAGGAACACACGTTGGTCGAGAAGCTGAAGCTCATTGATCGGGTCCAGGCCATCAACTGGAACCGCATCCAGGACGACAAGGACGTCGAGGTCTGGAACCGTCTCGTCAACAACTTCTGGCTGCCCGAGAAGGTGCCGCTGTCGAACGACGTGCAGTCGTGGAACACGCTGACGCCGGCCGAGCAGACCCTGACCATGCGTGTGTTCACCGGTCTGACCCTGCTCGACACCATCCAGGGCACCGTCGGCGCCGTGTCGCTCATCCCCGACGCGATCACCCCGCACGAGGAAGCCGTCTACACGAACATCGCGTTCATGGAGTCGGTGCACGCCAAGTCCTACTCGTCGATCTTCTCGACCCTCGCGTCGACGCGTGAGATCGACGAGGCCTTCCGCTGGTCCGAGGAGAACCCGAACCTGCAGAAGAAGGCGTCCATCGTGATGGACTACTACCAGGGCGACAACCCGCTGAAGCGCAAGGTCGCCTCGACGCTGCTCGAGTCGTTCCTGTTCTACTCGGGCTTCTACCTGCCGATGCACTGGTCGTCGCGCGCCAAGCTCACGAACACCGCCGACCTGATCCGCCTGATCATCCGTGACGAAGCCGTCCACGGGTACTACATCGGGTACAAGTACCAGAAGGGCCTCGAGACCCTCACGCAGGCCGAGCGCGACGAGCTCAAGGACTACACGTTCTCGCTGCTGTTCGAGATGTACGAGAACGAGGTGCAGTACACGCAGGACCTCTACGACGAGGTCGGTCTGACCGAGGACGTCAAGAAGTTCCTGCACTACAACGCCAACAAGGCGCTGATGAACCTGGGCTACGAGCCGATGTTCCCGAAGAACATCACGGACGTGAACCCGGCCATCCTCTCCGCCCTGTCGCCGAACGCGGACGAGAACCACGACTTCTTCTCGGGGTCGGGCTCGTCGTACGTCATCGGCAAGGCCGTGAACACTGAGGATGAGGACTGGGACTTCTGATCCTGGTCTGACTCATGGGGACGCCCCGCTGGCTTCGGCCGGCGGGGCGTTCTGTGTCTGCGGCGTCAGCGGCGCGATGGATGACCTCTGCAGCTGGTCTCTGGACGCCGTAAAACAAGCTCCACTAGGCACCGTGGTGCTGAAATCAATACCGAGGAAGCTTGATTCCATCAATCACGACTTCTGATGAGAGATTAGGCCCTCAAACTGTCGGTGGCAGCTCCGCCCTGAGCAGATGCGTGCTAGGTGGAATCTGAACCCAGAAGCACGACACGGGTACGACGCTTAGCTCTCGCATCGGAATTCCCCGTGAGAGAAACGTGCTGCCGTGAGCTTGGAGAATGCCCGCGTCGGCACCGGAGGATACGCTGTAAACGAGAGGCTGGCCGGTACGAATTCCGTTCGCCACCGCTTCTTCGATGTCGTCGCTCAAATGAACGAACTGTCTACTCATAGGCAGCACGCCAGCCCTACTGTCGATAATATGGTTCGCCGATGCCCAAGGAGAAGCGTGGTACAAGCGAGTGGTGACCTTCGGCGGATCATAATCGAGTTCAGCAGGAATGCTATGACCGTACTTGGCCCGGATCCTTCCTGCTTTGATCTCAAATCGACGCTCTTCTCTATCGGTTGCTACGGCTGCGAGGACTTCGACAGGATGCGCGGGTAATAGTCGTTGCTGAAGATCTTCGAGGAGGGCCCAACCGCCAGCGTCTCGCTCCAAAAGTGCGTCATGGCGAAGGTGGAAGGCCATGCCCTTGCTTGTCCGGATGCGACCCGCGCCAGTCGCGGCGGGATCGGAAAGCGGAAGTCGCGAAAGCCCACGTGATGACAGCCAGCTCTGAAGTATTTCGTTCCCCAGATCGCGCAAGCGCGCGTCCGCCACGGTGTCGATGAAGGTTGAAAGACGCGCCTCAGCCATGCCGGAGGGAAAAGGGCTTTTGGCGGACCCGGTTAAGCCCCAGATGATCCGCGACAGGACTGATGCTTGGTAGGACAGCCACTCTGCGCCCTCTCCTTCAGGGTTAGCATTCCGGGCACTTCGCCAATCCGTGAATACTGTTCTGCGACTCTCCCAGTCCCCCATGGGCAGGAAGGAATGGTCGTCAGTGAGTTGAGCTAACTCGTACCCCGCAGGCCTCCAGCCCTGTGCCTCGAGATCGATTGCATAAAGAGTTCGAGCGTCCGTAATCAGTCAATTATGGAGGTGCGCGTCGCGCCGGCGTACGAGGTCCACGTCTTTTACGAGTTCCCACCAGCGGTGGAAAGTAGCGCCCGCATCCTGCAGGCCGCAAGCTTTCAGCCAACGGCCAAACTCCTTCATTTTCACTTCACGACGGCCCCTGTTTGAAGGCTCGCCGCGCTCGCATTCATTAATGATGCCGAGGAACTTCGCTGCATCACGCAGTAGGTCGCGGCGCTCCGCGGCGTCCGCGGTGTCTACCGCGTCAAAGAGTGAACGTCCGCGGACATAGTGCCTTGCGGCTGTCACGTCTGTTCCGTCCTCTTCTTCGCGGTCGTATGTGGCCAAGAGGCGAGATACTTTGTACCGATTCTCCCAGCCCTCACTCCGAAGATGGTGAGCGATGGCGTCTGAGCGCTCTTTCTCTAGCTCGACCGCGACCCTCGCCATGTTCTTGAAGATGAAGGTCTCGCTACTCAGTCCGTAGTAGTCGGCCACAGAGGTCACTCCGCTCCGGCCCCCTAAGCCGAGAACAGATAGATCTGGGCTGTGCAGCGCCGCCTCGCCAGCCTTCTCGTACAAGGAATTGCTGTCGCCCTTCGAGATATTGTTGAGAACGGCGCGGGCGGACTGGCCCGTTCCTATCTCCATGGGGACGGGTTGTGCCCCGTGCTCTTGCACGTCCCGGGCCAGGAGTACGAGGGGTGCCGGCAGTGTGTGATCCGCGTCGACCATGGCAGCGAGTTCAGTCAACGTGTTTATCCGCAGGAATCTATCATCCGTCAGGGCTGCAAGCCGTAATTGGTCTCGCCGCCTCAGTAGCTGACTTCGCTCGTCTTCCAGCGTTCGTTGCCCGCCCCTCAGCGATATGCTTTCCTCCAGCGCGTTCGCCTCAGTAATGCCAAGTGGGCCGGCGGCCTGAAGGAGATAGTCTGCCAAGAGTCCTCGCGCGGTGGGTTCACCTGAGCTTGCCAGCTGACGTAGCGGGCCAATAAGATATCTGGCTGATTGCACCAAGAGCTGATTTGACTCACCCTCGACCCTTAGACCGAATGGAAGTCGCGCATGCATTAGATCTTCTTGCTCGACTAAACCGGACTGGAGATATTCGATGATCGCGGTCGCCATGACCCTTCGAACTTTCTCCTCCCCGAGGAACGGCTTGCAGGCGCTCGCGAGGTTACGTGCCTCAGAAAGAACGTCGGTGTCTGGGGTCACAAATCCAGGTTGCGTTGCCTTGCGTAGCAGAAGGTCTATTTGAGCAAGGATGAACGAGGGATCCTGTGAGCATCGCTCTCTGGCTCCGCTCAATGCCCGCTCGAGGAGAGTTATATCGGGTTGTAGATCGAAATAGACTGCATGCGCCTCCAGTAGGTACGCGAATGCGGAGCTGTCCGTGTTTCCCTGCGAGATCGAGCGTTCGAGCGCGGTGATGGCTTCTCTGGCGTCCTCTTGGTCGATGCTCTCGAATCGAGAAATGAGTACGGAGGCTACGCCTAGGCGGCCTGTGAAATTTTTTCGCAGTTCCGGGCGAAGAGCCTCTTCGTGTCCGACTGCGTCACGTAGGTAGGCGCGAGCGATTTTGAGCGCTGTTACAAAGAGCACTGGGCGCCGCCAATTGATTTCTCTGGCGTAATCATGCACGGCTATCGCGACTCGCTGCCTGACGGTCAGGAGAGTCTTCGTGTATGACATCTTCGCCGGCATGTGACGCGAAAGATGTGCTGCTCCTACCGAAAACCAGTACTCGATAAGCACCAGATCTGCAAGAGTGGGCTCATGCCGCTCCGAAAGGACGTCTACCCAGAGTTCTGCCACTTCCGCGGCCTTCACCTCAGACCTTAGTAAGAAAGGTGCTGTCACGTCGGCTGGCTTCGGGTCCGATCCGGCTGCGACGGCGGTAGGGCGCATCCCCAACTGGCGCCAAAAAGAGGAAAGCTGCGCCGATTGCTCCCGGTCGGGCCTGATATTTCCACGAAGGGAATTACGCAAATCTGCTGGAGAGAACTTGCTCGGACCCGGAGGCTTCTTCAATTGGTTCCCTAAATGGGTTTGGGTTGATGAGGTCTGCTGGCAACGCTACTGTGCGATTCAGAGCGAAGCAAGGTCTGGGAGGCCGCACCTTGACGTTGGATATGTCGACAACGGTGTTTCCTACGACAAGCCCGCGTATGCCACGCTCCATGGGGTGCGCATCAAGATCACCTCTGTCGCCTACGAGCACGTGGAGTAGCCCGCCTTGATCATCATGAAGTCCAACGGGTCAGTCAGCAGTGTGCTGAACGACACGTTCCGCCCGCTCCCGGACCAGGTGCGACGCAGCCTCGGCCTCCTCGACAACGACGACCACTTCGCGTGGCTCGTCTTCTCCGCGCCGATCGACGACCAGACGTGGCGCGCCGGCCCGCAGCCCGTCATCGACGAGTACGGCAACTCCTACCTGCAGGCCGGTGGCACCGCGAAGAAGATGAGCGTGGAGCTGCGCCGTCGCGAGGACGACGGGGAGTACCGCTTCTACATCGTCGGCCGCGACCACGATCTCACCGAAGCGCTCACGGGGACCATCGACGTTCAGGCGGCGCACGAGCCCCGGCATCCTGCCGAGCTGTTCACGGCTGACCAGGCTGCGCCGGTGTTCATGCACTACGTCGAACACCAGACGGTGCCCGACGGCTACACGCTCCGTCTCATCGCCGACATGTAGAAGGTGGCGACGCCACCGTCGCGTGTCCGCGACCGTGTGCCGGACAGGAGGCGCGGTGCCAGCTGGCACCGCGCCTCCTGTCCGTTGCTGCTCACGCGACCGCGTGCAGTCACGCAGCCAACCGCGTCCGGCCAGCCATGTGCTGGGGCCGAATCACCCGAGGGCGCCGCCCCAGAAGTCGTGACCGCCGAACACGACCGTCACCGGGACGGCCTGCGCCCGGTCGGCCACGTACCGGTACACGCCGCCCGGACGTCCGAGCCACAGCACCTGCGCGGTCGTTGTGGTCGTCGCGACGGTCCGGAGCTCCACCACGTACTGCCCGGAGGGGATCTGGAACTGCGCCGTCTGCTCGCTGTCGAGCAGCGTCGAGAACCGGGTCGAGAACGACGCACCGGTCGTCGCGTTCGTCACCGTGACGGTCGCGCCGCTCAGTTGCTCCGACGGGCTGCGGGACGCCGAGGCCGCGTAGACGATCAGGTCGTAGTCGCTGTGTGCGTAGTGCCGTGACAAGGTGACCCGGGAAGCCGGGAGCGTTCCTCGCTGCTGGTACACCCGGGTCTTCCAGACGGCGGGCGACGCCGTTCCACTGGCGTAGGCCTCGATGCGGTACTTCCCGGTGCTCAACCCGACGAATCGGTACTGGCCTGCGCTGTCCGAGGTCGTCCGGAACACCTGCGAGGTGTCCTCGTTCCAGGCGTACATCAGGCGACCGGTGGCGGGTCCCGTGGGGCCGACCACGCCGCCCTGCACGGTGGCGCCGATCACGAGCGGCACGGTGACCGCGACTGTGGAACCGCCACGGACGGTGATGCCCGAGCGGAGTCCGGGGGCGTAGGTCTCCGTTCCGTGCGGCGGGAGCTGCCGCGTCGTCACCGTGACGGTGTCCGGTGCGGGGATGCCGGTGAACGTCGCGGTGCCGTCATCGTCGGTGGTGGCGTTCCCGACGACGACATCGGTGCCGATCGCTGCGAGTTCGACGTCCGCCAGCCGGATCGCGGTGCCGTCGGGTGTTGTGAGCTGCACGGTGATCGTTCCGGATCCGGCCGCAGTCGCTGGTGGCGCGAGGCCGATCAGCGCGCCTGCTGCCAGCGCAACGGCCAGCGTCATCCCAGTGATCAGTCGCATCGCGTTCCCCGGTCGTTGGCCAGCCGTGCGTTGCCAGGGACTGTACGCGCACGGCGGGCGGGCGGTGGGGCAGGCACATCGCAGCAGCGGTTACGCGGAAGCCGTCCCGGCTTCGACAGGCGTCACGAGGTCCGGGTCGCACCGATCGCCCAGACGCGGGGCGGTTCGGCACCGTTGACCGCGTGGTCACCGATGATCCGTGCCTTGAACACCCACGGGTTGTGGCTGCCGGCGGTGCGAGCGTTCCGCCAGTGCCGGTCGAGGTTCTTCGTCGTGCTCACCCCGGACGCCGCGAGCGCGTCGAACAGGTGCGAGGTCGCCGTCGTCGCCAGCGTGGTCAGCGCCACCTGCGCCTGCGCGGTCGCGAGTTCGGCGCGGTCGTTGCGGCGCTCGTCTTCGGCTGTGTCGAGCCCGGCTCCCTCGTACGCGCCCTGCAGGGCCGCGGCGGCCCGGTCGACGATCGCCGTGGCGGCGAACCCGGCCGCCGACACCTCGCCGACGACCTGCAGGATCTGCGGGTCTGCCGCGAACGTGTCGGCGTTGCCGTGGGAGAAGACGCGGGTGCGGTTGCGGACCTCGCGCGCGATCTCTCGTTCGGCTGCGAGGACGGACCCGGCGAGGACGCTCAACAGCACGCCCTGGTAGAACGCCGTCTGGTACTTGAACCGCTCGTCGAAGGGGATCACCGCATCGGCCTGCACGACGGCGTCGTCGAAGGTGCTGGTACCGGAGCCGGTGGTGCGCTGCCCGAACCCGTCCCAGTCGTCGGTGTGCGTGACCCCGGGCTGGTGCGCGTCGACGATCGCGATGACCCGCTCGCCGGTGTCCGTGCGCTCGGCGTAGGTGTCGATCCAGTCGGCGAAGATGCTGCCGGTCGAGTAGTACTTCTGCCCGGTGATCCGGAACGTCCCGTCCGGCTGCGGGGTCACCTTCGTGATCACGTCGCCGACCTGCACCGACCCGACTTCAGTCCACGAGTTGCCGGCGATCTCACCGCGGCCGAAGCGGTCAAGCCACCCCTCGCGTTTCCCGGACCGGGCGACCAGCCGGTCCTCCACCAGTGCGAAGTGGCCGCGGAGCGCCTGGGGGATGTTGCTGTCAGCGGCGGCGAGTTCGGTCAGCAGGCGGAACAGCTGGGGCAGGGTCGCCCCGGCTCCGCCGTGGGCGACGGGGACGCGGACGGCGCCGAATCCTGCGGCGGCGAGTTCGCGGATCTCCTCGAACGGGAGGCGGTGGTCGCGTTCGCGCGCAGAGGCGCCGGCAGCGATGCGGTCGAAGATCGGACGGAAGCGGGCGAGGAGCTCGTCGTCGGCGCCCTCGTCGATCGTGCGGTCGGCGGTCTGGTTGCTGATGGTCACGAGGACTCCTTCGTTCTCTGGGTTGCTACCTGTCGCGTGGTGTGGCGCCGTGTGGTGTCGATTCGTCCGGTGTGGGCGGACAGCCCGACCAGATGTGCGCCATCGCGAGACTGTGGCATCGCCGAACGCCTGCGAGAAGGGTTGTGTCGATGTGTGTCGGAGGGTGACTTCCCATGACACGTGACCACGCAGCGACGAGGTGGGGGTTCGCAGCAGCGCCTTCGCGGTGCTGCGCGTGTGCGATGGCCGCGGAGCCCGTCGGACGGAGACGGGCACGCTCCACCGAGAAACCCGCGTCGGCCACGCTCACAGGAGCGCGCATCATCGAGCGAGCGCGCACCCGCCAGAGGACTGGCCACTGCCTGGCTTGGTGTGGGCGATAGCCGTGGTCTCGGCGCCGTTCACTCCGGTGAGGTTCAGGCCGGCGGTGTCGTCCCTGCGCCCTCGGTGTCGTCGGCACCCCCGAGACCGGTCCCGGCCTGATCGAGGTTCTCGTGGGGATCACCCATGTCCCCGGTTGCAGCGCCGGTGTGGGACAGCCCGAAGTGTCCGCGGACGGCGTTCGCCTCGGCGGGGGACAAGGTGCGTCCGGCTCCGAGGGACGGCGCGTCCTTGATCGCGTCCTTCGTGTACCCGACGTGCACGTCCGTGCCGTCGAACGTGGCGTCGTCGGCGGGGACGAGCGCCTGGTGACGCCCGAGCAGTCCGGTTGCGACACAGACGTAGGCCGCACTGCCGTCCTCGTCGGAGGGGAACACCTGCACGACCTTGCCGACTGACACGCCGTTGCGATCCCGGACAGTCGCAGTCTCGACCTGGTGGATGACGCCCTTGGTGATCATGACCGTAGTCAACGCCCTCGAGTCTGACGCTTCGCAGACGCCGTCGTTCGACGCCGACGGAGCGCCGGGTCTCAACCCCGTACGCGACCATGGAGTCCATACCTGGTAGGGCGGCGGTTACCTCGACGAGGACACGAAGTCGCTCCAGAACGTGGGCTCTGCCACGACCGGCCAGCTCGAACGGCTCACGAGATGATTGTGCGAACGTCGCAGACACAGCGCGATCTGAGTGGAGTTCCCAGATGAAAGTACCTCGACGGAAAGCCGTCATCGTCCTCCCGTCTGTAGGAGCGGCACTGCTCGCGGTCGCCGTCCTCGCCGGCTGCAGCTCCGGGCTCGGGAAGACCCCGGAGCGGGCGAAGCAGTCGATCGTCACGTTCGTCGAGGGTTCGACCGACGTGGTCGGTGACGGCTGGGAAGTCAGCGACGGTCCGGGGCTCGGGAAGTGCGGCCGGGGACTGGGGCAAGGGGACGTCCAGTACGTCTACGCCATGGTCCGCTCCGCGAGCGCTGACCCGAAGGCCGACGTCAAGGCGGTGGAACAGCACTGGAAGGAGCTCGGCGTCACGACCGAGCGGTACCAGACCGGCGGCGAGGACCCGATCCTCGGCGTCCGGGGCAGGGGCGGTCCGGTGAGCTCCTCCGACTTCCGCGCGGATCCCCGCGGGTACACGATCGACGGCAGCTCGCAGTGCGTTGCGGGGGACTTCGAGAAGATGAGCCTCGACAGTCAGGAGTGACGACCGCGACCTGACCACCGGAACCGAGCCGCGCCTCCAGTCCGGCCCGGGACCAGGGCGCCTGCCGGACGCGACACGAAGGACGGCCCGCCCCGTTGTCGAGGCGAGCCCTCCTGTGCAGCCGAGTCGCTAGCGCGATACCGGCTCGGCGACGCTAGCGAGCTCGGCCCGCACGATGTCCGCCCCTGCGGACAGCGCGCCGAGCTTGTCCAGCGCCGCACCCCGCGCCAGGGGCGCCATCCCGCAGTTGGAGCTGGGGATGAGCTTGTCGGCATCGACGAACTCGAGCGCCCGACGCAGCACCCCCGCCACCTCTTCCGGGGTCTCCACGGTCTCGGTCGCGACGTCGATCGCCCCGAGCATGACCTTCTTGCCGCGGATCAGCTCGACGAGCTCGAGGGGAACGTGGGAGTGGATGCACTCGAGCGAGACGATGTCGATCGACGACTGCTGCAGCAGCGGGAACGACTGCTCGTACTGCCGCCACTCCGCCCCGAGCGTCTCCTTCCACTTGTTGTTCGCTTCGATGCCGTAGCCGTAACAGATGTGCACGGCGGTCTCAGCGCGCAGGCCCTCGGCTGCGCGTTCGAGTGCGGCCACGCCCCAGTCCTGCACCTCGTCGTGGAAGACGGTGAAGGCGGGCTCGTCGAACTGGATGATGTCAACGCCGGCGTCCTGCAGTTCCCGGGCCTCTTGGTTGAGGATCGTGGCGAACTCCCACGCCAGCTTCTCGCGGCTCTTGTAGTGCTGGTCGGAGAGCGTGTCGATCATCGTCATCGGGCCGGGGAGCGCCCACTTGATGGGGCGATCGGTCTGAGCCCGCAGGAACTTCGCGTCCTCAACGAAGACCGGCGCCCGACGGCTCACGGCACCGACGACGGTCGGGACGGCCGCGTCGTAGCGGTCGCGGATGCGGACGGTCTCCTTGCGCTCCAGGTCGACGCCGTCCAGGTGCTCGATGAACGTCGTGACGAAGTGCTGGCGGGTCTGCTCGCCGTCGCTGACGATGTCGATGCCACGGCGCTCCTGCTCGTGCACGGCGGATCGGAGGGCGTCCTGCTTGCCCTCGGTCAGTGCTGCTCCTTGCAGCTCCCAGGGGGACCAGAGCCGTTCGGGCTCGGCGAGCCAGGACGGTTTCGGCAGGCTGCCGACGATCGAGGTGGGGAGGAGAGAACGCATGGGGGTGACGGTCCAGTCAGTCGAAGGGCAGAGGAAGTCAGCGCGCGAGGGCGGGGTCAGCCCACCGGGCGAGGAGTGCGTGGTGCGGCCGCACCAGGTGCTCCTCGGTCCACCGGCCCTGCGTGATCCCGAGGCGGCTGCGCTCCTCGCGGTCGTACGTCACCGGGGTGGGTGTGAAGTCGGTGTGGTCGAGGGTGGGGCGGTAGGTGCTGCCGGACGGGGTGTTCGCGGCGTAGACCTCCGGGCGGTAGATCTTCTGGAACGTCTCCATGGTGGCGATCGTGCCGATGAGCTGGAGGTCCGTGTAGTCGCCGGTCAGGTCGCCGCGCGTGTAGAACGCGAGCGGGGCAGCCGCCCCGACGGGCTGGAAGTACCGGACCCGCATGCCCATCCGGCCGAAGTAGTCGTCGGTGAGCGAGGAGTGCTCGTGCTCGTACTCGGCGCCCAGGATCGGGTGGACGTACCCGGTCCGGCGGTAGGTCTGGCTCGTCGAGACGCTGATGCAGACGACGGGCTCGGCACTGAAGTTCGAGTGGAACGCGGAGGACTCCAGGAAACGCTGGAAGAGCGCCCCGTGCAGCTGTCCGAAGTCGGACGGCAGCGACGGCGACGACGGCAGCAGCACCGAGAAGTCGTAGTCGCGCAGGTACGACGAGAAGTTGTTGCCGAGGATCCCCTGGTGGCGCTCGCCGGTGTGCTCGTCGACGATCGTGACGTCGAGCATCTCGAGCAGCGGGAACTCCGCGTCCGACCCGCTGTCTGAGAACTCCAGCGCCACCGAGACGATGTCGAGCTGCAGACGGTAGCGGTCGTGTGCCGCGGCCAGCTCGTTCGCTCGTCCGTCGATCATCGCCAGCGCAGCGCGGAGGTTCTGCTGACGGTGCTCGCCGCGCGCCAGGTTGGCGAAGTTCGTGGTCAGCCGGGAGCTGTCGGCGGGGGAGTAGTCCTCGTCGAACCGGGTCCGGGTGATGCTGAAGGTGAGGTCGTTCGCCATGGTCGGCAATCTGTTCGTCGAGCGCCCGCGGGCGCTGGGGAAGGGGTGCCTCGATCATCGCGGGATTCATGGGCCATCAGGTAATACCGAGACGCTATGCACCGGTATAGCCTCGGCCTATGGCCCGTGTCTCGAACGACATCACCCTGCAGCAGCTCCGGTACTTCATCGAGGTCGCGACGGAGGGCTCGATCAGCGCAGCGGCCGACCTGCTCTACGTGTCGCAGCCGACGATGTCCGCGGCGATGAAGGACCTGGAGACGCGGATCGGACGCCCGCTGTTCACCCGATCGGCCCGAGGGGTCGTGCTCACCGTCGACGGCGTCGAGTTCCTCGGGTACGCCCGGCAGGTCGTCGAGCAGGTCTCCCTGCTCGAGCAGCGCTACGTCGGCGGACAGCGGTCGCGTCGGCTGCTCGGGGTGTCCGCCCAGCACTACTCGTTCGCGGTGGAGGCTTTCGTCCGCATGGTCGAAGCGGCAGCTGCGGACGAGTACGAGTTCTCGCTGCGCGAGACGCGCACCTGGGACATCATCGAGGACGTCCGCACGCTGCGCAGCGAGGTGGGCATCCTCTACCGCAACGACTTCAACAAGCAGGTGCTCGGCAAGCTGCTGCGGGACGCCGGCGTCGTGTTCACACCGCTGTTCGTCGCGCAGCCGCACATCTTCGTGGCGAAGCGGAACCCGCTCGCGTCTCGGGAGCGTGCGACCCTCGAGGACCTCGCGGACCTGCCGCGGCTCACGTTCGACCAGGGCGCGAACAACTCCTTCTACCTGGCCGAGGAGATCCTGTCGACGATGTCGAGCAAGCGGGAGATCCGTGTCTCGGACCGGGCGACGATCTTCAACCTCATGATCGGCCTCGGCGGGTACACGATCTCGACCGGGCTCATCAGCGACGACCTCGATCCCGAGATCGTCGCCATCCCCCTCGACGTCGACGAGCGCATCGAGATCGGCTGGATCGCGCACGCTTCGGTTCCCCTCACCGTGCAGGCGCAGGCGTACCTGGACGAGTTGCGCGCGGTGGTCACCAGCTACGGCGTGGAGCCGCTCGGATAGGCAGGCGGCGGGTCCGGCGGTTCCAGCGATCGGCCTGGAGGCACGACACGCGTCCGTCAGGAGGCTGCGGTTTCGATCATCGCCCTCACGTGCGGTGCGCTCCACCCCAGGAGCGCGTCAGCAGGTGGATCCTCCAGGTCCTCACCCCAGATCGCGACGGCGGCGCCCGACATCGGAGCCGCGAGCAGCGAACCGGAGTCGCCGTCCCACGCCCGGAGTGACCAGTTCTCGCGGAGGTCGGCGACCGTGTACTCGCTGTCGGCCGGGTCGAGGTCCGTCGGCACCTCGTAGAGGTAGTACGAGTTGTAGTTGAGCAGGTCGATCCCAGCCTGCTGCAGGTCGACCGCACTCGCCCGTCGTGCTCGCCGTTCGCGCCGCTCGGCTGCGTCCTCGGTGTCGCCGTCGAAGCTCCAGTACGTGACGTGGATGCGCGGATCGAGTCGCCCGATCGCGACCCGATCGATCCCGTCGTTCCAGGCCCAGACCTCGCGGTTGCCGACCGTGGCCGCCATCGCGTTCATCCAGGCGACGCGCTGGCCGGCGGTGACGTCGTCGCCCCATTCATCCCCGCCGATGTGCACGGTGCGGCTGGAGGGGAAGGTCCGCTGCACCTCTGCGTACAGCTTCTTCGCCAGGGCGAGACTCTCCGGCGCCGACGTGTCGAGTTCGTTCTCGCCCGAACGGATGCGGTCGACCCACTTCGTGCCGTGTTCCGCCTCGAGCAGGGCGAAGGCGGCGGCCATGTGTCCGGGAGTGTCGATCTCCGGCACGATCGCGACGCCTCGCTTCGCCCCGTAGGCGGCGATCGAGCGTGCCTGCGCGGCGCTCAGGAACGGGCGATGGGTCACGCGGCTCGTGTACACGCCGTCGTCGAGATCAGCGTTGGCGAGGGTCTGGCCGAGGACCGTGCTCTCGATCCCGACGTTCTGGTCATCGGTGAGGTGCAGGTGCAGGAAGCGGCCGCCGTCGTCGGCGAGGAGGTCGATGTACCGCTTGAGCAACGCTACGGGGTAGTAGGCGCGAGCGACGTCGAGCATCACGCCCGTCTCCGGACGCGCGCGCTTCGTCGGCTTGGTGGTGACGGTCGCGGTCGACGTGCGGCACTGCTTCGCCGAGTACGCACCGGCGCAGGCGAGGACGGAGTACTTGCCGGCCGCGGCACGGGAAGGTGTCCCGCGGACTGCGGTGACCGAGGTGCTCGAACCAGCGGCGAGTGCCTTCACCGCGACCCGGCCGAGAGTGTACTTCTTCGTGCCGGCGGACAGGTACAGCCACGCGGAGGAAGCCGGCTTCCGCACCGAGGCGGTGTTCTTGACCTTGAGCGTGGTGCGCACGGCGGTGCCGGTGGTGGACGCGGTGACCTTCGTGACCGTCACCGCCGAGGCTGCGGTGTCCGCTGATCCTGCCGTTGCACGGATGCCGACCAGGGCTGCTGCCGACACGGCGATTGCCAGACCGACCGCGATCGTGCGTCTGGCCGACGATCCGGGACCCACGTGCCCCTGCTGACGCACCACGATGTCCTCCCCCCTCGAACACCCCGTTGCCCTCGTTGGATCAGGATGCGCGCACGATCGTATCCGCACCGCGTCGAACGCACATCGCCCAGCGACGTGCAGCGGGGCTCCTCAGCGGACCTCCGCACTCGCCCACAGCGCACGCACAAGACTCCGGGCGCGGCGAAGAAGCGGCTGCAGGCTGAGGGCAGCCCCGACGACCAGCGTGCCGGCCTGTGCGAGGAGGAACGCCACGAGCGCCACCGGGATGAACGCGGTGACGATCCAAGCGGCGGCGAACCCCACGAGCAGCACCGCGAGGACCCGCACCGCGGTGGAGTTCCGCGAACCGCGAAGGGCCAGCAGCCCGGCGGCTGCGAAGGCCAACGGGACGAGCGCCTGCAGGACGACCGCGATGGAGAGCCACAGCTGGCTGCTGGTCGCCGGCGACAGGGCGGCCACGAAGACGACGGTGGCGGCCGCGAAGACGAGGTGCACGGCGTCGCGAGCGAGCGCAGCACCGGCAGCGGCGACGACTCCTGCTGACACGGATATAGCAGCGACCATCAACACTGGCCCTGCTGCGATCAGATGCGTTCCGATGAAGCCGAGCAGGTTGTCGACCGCCAGCAGCGAGGCACCGGTGGTGGCGACCATCAGGGTGGCGGCGGCAGCTCTGCGCACGGAGGGCCGGGTGCCTGACGCCCTCACCGCCTGTCTCCGCCCGCGTGGCATGCGACCCGGATCTTCTCCATGTTCTTCCTCTCGGTTCGCGCCTCGGCACGGCAACCGATCCAGAATGCTGCACATCAATACAAGCCACAACCTTGCAGCTGCGATGACCACCGCGGAATCGCTCTTGACTACGTAGACAATCCCGTGGTTGTCTTGCTCCCACATCCGGTCCTGGCCGGTCCCACGGAGCAGCGAAGGAGCTGACGATGAGCGGCAACGCATCGGTTCATCGCCTCCGTCCGGCCTCCATGACCGACGTCGCGACCCTGGCCGGCGTCTCCCAGAAGACCGTCTCCCGCGTGGTGAACGGCGAACCGCACGTCACCGAGGCGGTCCGCGCCCGGGTCCTCAAGGCGATCGACGAACTGGGCTTCCGCCCGAACGCAGCCGCCCGCTCCCTCAAGTCGCAGCGCTCCCGCCGGATCGGTCTCATCACCATCGGCACGAACCTGTACGGCCCGACCGCCATGCTCACCGGCGTCGAGCAGGCGTGCCGCACGAACGGGTACAGCCTGGCCATCGTCCGGACCGTCGCCGCGACCGCATCCGAGCTCCAGCCGGCGGTCGACTCGCTCGTCGGCCAGGACGTCGAGGCGATCGTCTTCTCCGAGCCGGTCGAGAACCAGATGGACCAGCTCCGCCTGCCCCAGGGCGTGACGGTGCTGACGCTCGGGCCGCCGGACGTCTCCGACCGAGAGAACACCCTGGCGGTCGGTCTGGACGAGAGCGGCGCTGCGTTCGCGGCCACCGATCACCTGCTGGCCCTCGGGCACGAGACCGTGTGGCACATCGCGGGTCCGGCGGACTGGACCTCGAGTTCGCGCCGGCTGGCGGGGTGGCGGGCGGCGCTGCAGGACGCCGGCGTCGCCGAGCACGCGCCGGTCGAGGGGGACTGGTCGCCGCAGAGCGGCTACGAGGCCATGCGCTCGTTGCTCGGCCGTCCGGACCTGACGGCGGTCTTCGTCGCGAACGACCAGATGGCGATCGGCGCGATGTCCGCCATCCAGCAGCACGGGTTGTCCGTGCCGGGTGACGTCAGCGTCGTCGGCTTCGACGACATGCCGATCTCGGCGTACCTGCCGACGCCGCTCACGACCATCCGTCAGGACTTCGACGAGGCCACCCGCCTCGCGATGCACCGCCTCTTCCGCACCCTCGACGGCCACCCGCCCGCCGAGCGCCACCGGATGCTGCCCGGCCAGCTGATCACGCGCGCCACCAGCGCGCCGCCGTCCGCTGAGCGGCGTCACCTCCGCCCCGCCGACTGAACCCCCGGACGGGAGGCGCGGCCCGCGTCCGTCCCGTGAGTGAGCGCTCACGCGCGCTCACCGCCACTTCCGCACGCACCTCGACGACGACGTCAGGAGACCTCCGTGACCCCAGTACCCAGGCGACTTTCCCCACCTGCGCCACCCGTGCCTCCAGGCCGTGGGCCGAGCCGACGCGACCTGCTCCGGTGGGGCGCCGCCGCTGGCGGCAGCATCGCCCTCGGCGCGCTGCTCGCCGGCTGCTCCCCGCAGTCGACGGCCGCCGTCCGTTCCGGACGCGCCGACCTGTCCTTCTGGACCCACGACCCCGGCTACGAGAAGTTCTTCACCGAGGCGTTGCCGGTCGCCGACCGGAAGTCGGACTTCGACTTCGCGCTCGACATCACCACGATCGCGGCGGCGGACATCCCGACCAAGCTCATCGCGCAGGCCGTCGCCGGCACGGGGACGCCGGACGTCGCCGGGCTCGAGATCGGGGCGTTCTGCCGGATGCTCCGCGGGGACATCGCTGCCGAGCTGCTGAGCGACCTCTCGCCGTCGGTGGCGTCGCGCAAGGACGACCTGATCGCTGCACGACTCACGCCGTTCTCGAAGGACGGGCACCTCTACGCGCTCGATTCGGACACCCCGTTGTGCGTCTACTACCACCGAGCCGACCAGTTCGAGGCCCTCGGCATCCCCGACGACCTGACGACGTGGGAGGAGTACATGGACGTCGGCGCGAAGCTCAACAAGAGCAAGGGCGTCGCGCTGCACGCCGTGGCGGTCACCGATCCGGGCGGCACGCTGCAGAGCTACCAGATCCTGCTGCTCCAGCGGGGCGGCGACCTGTACGACGAGGACGGCGGCATCGACATCCAGACGCCGGAGGCCGAACGCACCCTGCAGTTCCTGGTCGACGGTGTGCAGTCCGGTGCCATCGCGACGGTCGCCGACATGTACGGACCGAGCCTGCAGTCCGGGCTGAAGGGGGGCACGATCCTGGCCGTCGACATGCCCTCCTGGTACGCCAGCTACGGCATCAAGCCGAACGTGCCCGAGCAGAAGGGCAAGTGGAAGGTGCGGAACCTGCCCCGGTTCGCGGGTGGTGGCAGCACGACGAGCGTCGGCGGCGGTACCGGGTTCTCGGTGCTCCGCGACAAGCCGCTCACGAAGGCCGGGATCGATCTGGTGCTCGCCGCGTACCTCGATCCGGACCAGCAGGTGAAGCGCTACCAGGACCTCGGTTACCTGCCGACGCTCCGATCGGTCTACGACGACCCGCGGCTCGCGGCGCTGAGCGATCCGTACTTCGGCGGGCAGCAGTTGTTCGGCGTCTACAAGTCGGTCGTCGACGACGTGCCCTCGCAGCACCAGAGCGCCGATGCCTCGATCCTGCAGACCGTCCTGAGCGGTTACCTCATCAAGGCCTACAAGGGCCAGATCTCCCCGAAGCAGGCGCTCGACGCCGCTGCGGCCGACTTCCGCGGCCAGACCCGCGCCTGAGGAGGACGACGTTGTCCACATCAACCGCCACCGGCATCCCGGTGTCCGCCACCACGACCACCACCGATCCACCCGATCGCCGTCGCCGCCGCCTGAACACGAACGGTGGCAGCGCGCCGTACCTCTTCATCGCGCCGTTCTACGTGCTGTACGGCCTGTTCATGATCGTGCCGGTGCTCGCCGCCGTGTACCTGTCACTCACCGAGTGGGTCGGCCTCGGCACGCCGAACTGGATCGGCCTGTCCAACTACGCGAACCTGTTCCGGGACACCAGCTTCGGCACCGCCCTGGTCAACTCGTTGATCTACACACTCATCGCCGTGTTCGTCATCGTGCCGTGCTCGCTCCTGGTCGCGCAGGCGCTCAACGCCAAGGGACTCCGCGCCCGAGACCTGTTCCGGGTGACGTTCTTCATCCCGATGGTGCTGTCGCCGATCGTCATCGCGCTCATCTACAGCCTGGTGTTCGACACGAACTACGGGCTGCTCAACGCCATGCTCAAGGCGCTGTTCGGACTGCCGAACACCGACTGGCTCGGCGACCCGACGCTCGCGAAGGTCGCCATCGGCTTCGTGCTCCTGTGGCGCACGGTCGGGTACCTGACGATCTTCTTCCTGGCAGCACTGCAGAACGTGTCGCCCGAGCAGTACGAAGCCGCGTCGCTCGATGGGGCAGGCACCTTCCGGAAGTTCACCAACGTGACGCTCCCGGCGATCCGACCGGTCACGGCGTTCGTCGTGGTGACGAGCTTCATCAGTGCCGCGCAGCTGTTCGACGAGCCCTACCTGCTCACCAAGGGCGGCCCCGGCGAAGCCACGCTCTCCGTCGCCATGTTCATCTACCGCGCCGCCTTCGAACGGCAGCAGTTCGGGTACGCGGCAGCCGCCGGTGTCGTGCTGTTCGTCGTCGTGTTCGGCGTCAGCCAGATCCTCAACCGCGCACTCGCCATCGGGAGGGACGCATGACCGCCACCACCGACCGCCCGGACACCCGGGCCGTCACGACCGCCGGAAGCCGGGCACCCCGGTCCGGCCCGCCCCGCACCAGGGGCTGGATCGCTCGCCGCGGCCTGCTCTACGCCACACTCGTGGCGCTGCTGCTGGTCTTCGTGTTCCCGCTGCTCTGGGCGCTGTCCGGCTCGTTCAAGCAGCGTGGCGACATCTTCGCGACACCGCCCACGCTCATCCCGAGCCCGGCGACGGGGGAGAACTACACGAACCTGCTCGCCACCCAGCCGTTCTGGGCCTGGTTCGGCATCAGTGTGGGCACCGCCCTGATCGCGACCGTCGTGTCCGTGTTCGTCTGCGCGATGGCCGGGTACGGCTTCGCGAAGTTCCGGTTCCGGGGCAAGCGGATCCTGTTCGCCGTGATGTTCTCGTCGCTCTCGGTGCCGTTCGCGGTGATCCTCGTGCCGCTCTTCATCCTGGTGGTGAAGTCCGGGCTGACGAACCCCTGGTTCTCGCTCGTCGTGCCGTGGGTGGCGCCGGCGTTCGGCATCTTCATGATGCAGCAGTTCATCGTGCAGGCGATCCCCGACGAACTCATCGAGGCGGCCCGCATCGACGGCAACTCCGAGTTCGGCACGTTCCGCCGGGTCGTACTCCCGCTGCTCCGACCGTCGCTCGGCGCCCTGGCGGTGTGGAGCTTCCTGCAGAGCTACAACTCCTTCCAGTGGCCGTTGGTCCTGCTGTCCGACTCGAGCCAGTACACGTTGCCCCTCGGCCTCAACGCGATCTTCGCGTCGGAGAACCGGTCGTACGACCTGGTGCTCGCCGGGGCCGTGCTGGCGAGCGTGCCGACGATCCTCGTGTTCCTGCTCCTCCGCAAGCAGCTGCTCGACGGGCTGACCGCGGGGGCGGTCAAGGGATGACCGACACCCGCACCCACCACCGATCCTTCTCGAACGGAGCACCCAGCACCATGCAGCACGACCGCGTCCTCTTCGGCGCCGCCTACTACCACGAGTACCAGCCGACCCCTCGGCTCGACGAGGACATGCGCCTGATGCAGGAGGCCGGCTTCTCGGTCATCCGCGTCGGTGAGTCCGTCTGGAGCACCTGGGAGCCGGAGAACGGCCGCTTCGACCTGGAGTGGCTCGCACCGGTGCTCGACGCCGCCCACGAACACGGCATCCGGGTGATCCTCGGTACACCCACGTACGCCGTGCCGATGTGGCTCGCCCGCATCGTGCCGGAGATCAACGTCCGCCGCCGCACCGACGGCGAGGCGATGGGCTGGGGTGCCCGGCAGGAGATCGACTACGCCCACCCGGCGTTCCTGTTCCATGCCGAGCGGGTCATCCGGAAGATCGTCGCCCGCTACGCCGAGCACCCAGCCGTGATCGGCTACCAGGTCGACAACGAACCGGGCAACGAGCTCATCGCGAACCCCGAGGTGTTCCAACGCTTCGTCGACCACCTGCGCCACACCTACGGCAGCGTCGAGCGGCTGAACGAGGAGTGGGGCCTGACCTACTGGTCCCACCGGCTGTCCACCTGGGCGGACCTGTGGACGCCGGACGGCAACGCGCAGCCGCAGTACGACCTTGCCTGGCGCCGGTTCCAGGCCTCGATCACGACGGACTTCATCGCCTGGCAGGCATCGGTCGTGCGGGAGTACTCGCGTCCGGACCAGTTCGTGACCACGTGCATCGCCTACGAGCGGCCGACCGTCGAGGACGAGGTGCTCACCCGGACGCTCGACGTCACCGCCGGCAACCCGTACTACCGGATGCAGGACGCCCTCGAGCTGCCGAGTGCCGAGGAACCCGCACAGTTCTGGACCTCGTCCGGTGCCTGGTCGATCTTCGCCTCGGGCGACCGCATGTACGGGTCGAAGCAGGCACCGTTCCTGGTCACCGAGACCAACGCGCAGGCCATCGGGTTCTCGTGGATGAACGAACCGGCCTACGAAGGGCAGTGGCGCCAGGCCGCCTGGGCGCTCGTGTCCCGAGGCGCGTCGATGATCGAGTACTGGCACTGGCACACGCTGCACTACGGCGTCGAGACGTACTGGGGTGGCGTCCTGCCGCACTCGCAGCAGCCCGGTCGCACGTACGAGGAGATCGCCCGGATCGGAGCGGAGTTCGCGCACGCCGGGGACCGGGTCGCCGGCCTCCGCCCGCACGCCGACGTCGCCCTGCTGTTCTCGAACGAGTCGAAGTGGGCGCTGAACGAGCACCCGGCGCTCGGCGACGGCATGGAGCCCGACCGGCGTTCGTGGCAGACGATCTACGACGCCTACGCCCGAGGCGTCTTCGATGCGGGTCTGCAGGCGAACACCGTGCACCCGTCGCAGGTCTTCGACCGTGAGCCGGCGTCCGTCGCCGCGGAGCGTCCGGTGCTCGTCGCTGCCGCGTTCACCATCGCGACCGACGCCCAGCTGCAGTGGCTCGCCGCCTACGCCGAGGCAGGTGGCCACCTGGTCGTCGGCATCCGCACCGGGTACGAGGACGAAGAGGCCCGTGCGCGGCTCGAACGGAAGCCCGCGTTCCTCGACGTGCCCGCGGGCGTGCACTACGACGAGTTCAGCAACCTCGGCCGACGCATCCCGGTGTCCGCCGGAGCCGCTGCCGCTGAGCACGGGTTCACCGTGCCGGCCGGGGCGACGGCCACCCGGTGGGCGGACGGCCTGCTCGTCGACGACGCCGACGTGCTCGTCAATTACGACCACCCGCACCACGGTCGGTTCGCGGCGGTGACCTCCCGGTCGCACGGAGCTGGTCGGGTCACCTACGTCGGGACCGTCCCGGATCCGGCACTCGCCGCAGCGATCACGGAGTGGGCGGTCGCGCAGGGCAGCGGGTCGCCGAGCTGGCAGCCGCAGGCCGACACGCAGTCGGTCGCGAGTTCGGTCAACGGCCGCGGCGAGACGGTGCACGTGATCCACAACTGGTCGTGGGAACCGAGCACGTACGCGGTGCCGGTCGCCGCGGAGGACATGTTCGAGGGCACGGCACTCGCCGCGGATGCCGTGCTCGAGCTCGGGCCGTGGGACGTCCGGGTCGTCGTCGTCGCCTAGGGAGACCGGAGCAGACGGGCCGTCGGGTCGGACGGTCCGCCTGCTCCTTCTGTGCAACAGCGGCACTCTGACAGTGGTCAGGCCGCGGCCCGGAACGCCTCCGTCGCCGTTCGGGCTTCCGTCGACGACGCGAGTGAGACGGAGCGGCTGCCGATGCCCGTCGCCAGGGACAGCGCGACGGCGGCGGCACCGACCTCGGACGCCGAGACCCACTCCGGCTCGCCGTCGACGAACCGGGTCCGCACCGGCCCGAGCACGAGCGCGTGGACACGCTCGTCCGGCGACTCCGCCGCGAGGACCCGCTGCATCATGAGCACCGCGGCCTGCTCCATGCTCACCAGCCCGCTGCCCGGCACCGGGAACTCGGCGGACTGCCCGACGATCACCGTGTACGCGCCGACGCCACTGAGCCGCGGGACGATCGCCCGCGCCAGTGCCATGTGCGCCGTGGCGAGTCCGGTGAACGCTCCCGCCCAGTCGTCCTCGTCGATGGTGGTCAGGGGCCCGCCCTGCCACCATCCGCCCACGGGGACGACCACGTCGTCGATGCCGCCGAGCCGTTCGGTCATCTCGGCACCGAGTGCTTCCGCCCCGGCGAAGGACGTGTAGTCGTGCGTCGGCAGGTGCAGCAGGTGGGAGGTGCCGATCGCGCCGAGCGCGGCGCGGAGTTCTGTGCCGCGCGCATCGGAACGGGTGGGGACGACGACGTCGGCACCGGCGTCGAGGTAGGCACTGACGATGCCCTCCCCGACACCGCCCGTGCCGCCCGGCACGAGGACGCGACGACCTGAGAGGTCAGGGTTGACGGGATCCGTGGACATGTTTGACTCCTCGGTGAGACCAATGTTGGTTCGACCAACGATACCCACAAATGGTTGGTCGTACCAACTGATAGTCTTCGGGCATGTCCGACGACCCCACTCCACCCCAGACGCTCCGGACGCTCGTGAGCTGGCAGGCCGGGCGACTCGCCACGATCGGTGCGCGCCTGACCAGTGCCCGGATGCCCCTCGAAGCGCGGTCCGACTTCGCGGTGCTGGCGGTGCTCGACGAGAACGGCGCGCTGAGTCAGGCTGAGATCGGTCGGGCGCTGGGTCTGGACCGCAACAACGTCAACGGCATCGTCGTCCGGCTCGAAGGAGACGAAGCCGTGACTCGGGAGCCCGACCCGACAGACCGCCGGCGGAACGTCGTCACGATCACGGCCGCTGGTCGGGTCAGGCTCGCCGAGATCCAGGTGCTCGCGGATGCCGTGCAGGACGAACTGCTCGCCGCGTTGTCCACGAAGGAGCGGAAGGACCTCATCCACCTGCTCGACCGGGTTCTCTCCGTTCACGGTGTCCAGTCCGCCTGACCCCGCGGACGACTCCGCAGGGCCGACCGCCCAGGGGTGACGGCGACGATCCCCGCTGCTATGTTTACGCGCACAACAAATCCCGGACGACGATGTCGGAGGACGCGCGATGACGCACGCACCAGAGCACCGCTTCGGCGAGACGACCCTGACGGTCGTCGATGCCGAAGGCAATCCCATCCCCGATGCCGACATCACCGTCGAGCAGACCCGCCATGCCTTCGCCTTCGGCAACATCGGCTTCGACTTCATCGAACTGGCCAACGGCGAAGCGTACGACGCGGCAGGCACCGAGCACCTCGCCGACCTCTACACCGACGTCTTCAACACCGCGACGCTCCCGTTCTACTGGGGCCGCTTCGAGCCCGAGCGTGGAGCCCCCGACACCGCCAGACTCCTGACGACGGCGCAGTGGTTCCGCGACCGCGGCATCGCCCTCAAGGGTCACCCGCTGGTCTGGCACACCGTGCAGCCCCATTGGCTGCTGGGGCTCCCGCTGGACGAGGTCGAGCGGCTCCAGCGCGAGCGCATCCGCCGCGAGGTCTCCGCCTTCGCCGGCACGATCGACACCTGGGACGCCATCAACGAGGTCGTCATCATGCCGGTGTTCGACAACGGCGACAACGCGATCACCCCGCTCGCCCGGGCCAAGGGCCGCATCCCGATGATCCGGATGGCCTTCGAGGAGGCCCGCGCCGCCAATCCGCACGCCACCCTGCTGCTCAACGACTTCGACCTGTCGAGTGCGTACGAGTGCCTGATCGAGGGCGTGCTCGAAGCCGGCGTGCAGATCGACGCCATCGGACTGCAGACCCACATGCACCAGGGCTACTGGGGCGAGGACACGATGCTCGCGATGGTCGACCGGTTCGCCCGCTACGGCCTGCCGCTCCACCTGACCGAGACCTCGCTCGTCTCCGGTGACCTCATGCCCGCGCACATCGTCGACCTCAACGACCACCAGGTTGCTTCGTGGCCGTCGACGCCCGAGGGTGAGGCGCGCCAGGCAGACGACATCGAGCGGCACTACCGGAGCCTCGTGGGGCACCCCTCTGTCGAGGCGATCACCTACTGGGGCATCACCGACGCCGGCGCCTGGCTCGGCGCCCCGATCGGACTCGTCCGCGCCGACGGCACCCCGAAGCCGTCCTACGACGCGCTCCGCCGCCTGGTCAAGGAGGAGTGGTGGCTCGGCCCGACGGTGCTGCGCACCGACGACCGCGGTCGGGTGCAGGTCCGCGGCTTCCGTGGCGACTACCGCGTCGACGTGCGTGGCACGTCCACCGCGTTCGCCGTCACCGACGTGCCCACGCAGGTGCAGATCGTCGCGTGACCACCTGACGGACTGGAGGCCCGGTGCGGCCCCGCCCCGCGCCTCCAGTCCGTCAGTGGCGGACCTGGCTGTGGGGGTGCTCATGGCTCTGATCGGGGTGGTGCGCTTTGCTGGGCGAGACCAGCGGACCGTCCGCGGCGCCGTGAGGGGTGGACTTGATGCGTATGAGCAGACCGCACGGACGGCTCCTGCTCGTGCAGCGCTCGCTCCTCGCGACCGCCGTGCTGGCGTCGGGGCTCGCACTGGTGGCCGGGTGCAGTTCGCCCCGGTTGCCGCCGTCGTCCGCAACCTCTGTCGAGGTGACGAAGGTGTACCTGGCTGCGGCGAAGGCGCAGCGGTGTGACGTGACGAAGGCGTTGACGCTCGACAGCACGTGGGCGTGGTGCCGGAACCCGACGCTGCGGAAGTACACCGTCGCGGACAAGGCGGAATCGGTGCCGTTCAACCCTGGCCACAGGACGGAGTCCTGCGTCGACACAACGGTGACGAGTCGAGCGTCGGAGGAGTCGGAGCCGATGAACGGGACCCGCACGTGGAGTTTCTGCTTCACGAAGACGGCGTCCGGATGGCGCCTCACGGACCAGGGACAGGGCTAGGGCGGCGCGCGCCCCTCCTGAGGCGGCCGGAAGGGACAGATGTCAGGGTGCGTGTGCGGCACCGCCACGACCTGGAGGTACGGGCCGACCATCTCGAGCAGCTCGACGGCGTCAGCGCTGAACCACGCCCGGGCCCCGCGTTCGCCGTCACCTGGTCGCGCGTCCTGCGGCCACCACGCCCCAGAAGGCTCCGCCGACGAGGATCGCGGCGCACGCGACGAAAGCGGGGATGTCGTCGGCGCGTCCGAGTGTGATGTAGACCAGGCTCACTGCCACGGTCGCGCCGCCGGCGATGCTCGTCGGGACGATCGCTGCTCGGTGGCCGATGATCCAGCTCTCGTCGCTGCGCATGGTCGCCCGGGTACGGATGCCCACGAGCCCGTTCCGGCCGATGGTGCCGCGTGCCGGCAGGACGACGAAGACGATGGTCAGGACGGCGGCTGCCATCTCGATCGCGATCACGTGATCTCCTTCTGGGTCGGTCATCGCGCTCGCGTGGGGCTGAGATCGGAGCGCGTCAGACCAAACCTGCCGGTATCCGGTGAAATACGCAAGGGTAGCAGCGCCCGTCACCGCCGCACGTACCGGTGCTCCGGCCGCCCCGCAGCCCCGTACCGCAACTGCATCGCCACGGTCCCGTCCGCCGTGAGCTGCGCCAGGTACCGCTGCGCCGTCGCCCGTGAGACCCCGATCGCCGCAGCCACCTCGGCGGCGGACCGTTCCTCACCGGCGACCAGCTGCTCGAGCACCAGCGCCGCGGTGGCCGCCCGGGACGGTGACGCCCCACCGCTGTCCCCGGCGTGCAGGATCCGGAACGCCCGCTCGACGGCCTCTTGGTCGAGTGTCGACCGCTCGTCGAGCACGTTCCGCGACCGTGCGTACGCCTGCAGCCGCTCGGCCAGCACCCCGGCTGCGAAGGGCTTGATCAGGTAGGCGAGTGCCCCGCTCCGCATCGCCCGCCGCACGGTGCCCGAGTCCGAGGCGGCGCTCAACACGAAGGCATCGGCGTCGATCGACCGCAGCAGGTCGAGCCCGCTGCCGTCGGGCAGGTACACGTCGACGAGCACCAGGTCCACGGTCCCGCTCGACAGCGCGGAGCGGGCGGCCGCGAGGGTCCCGACGGGTTCGAGCGCCCGGAACCCCGGTACCTCGTCGACCTGCCGCCGGTGCAGGTCGGCGACGTGGAAGTCGTCGTCGACCACCAGCACGGTGAACACGGAACTCACGACACCACTCCTTCCAGTCGGGCGCAGAAGACCGCGCCGTGGTCGGCGCCGCCGGGGGAGGCGAGCCACACGTCGCCACCGTGCCGCCGGGCGATCTCCCGCGACAACGGCAGCCCGATCCCGAGCCCGTGCACCTGCGAGACGTCCTCCGACGCAGGAGCAGGCGCCGGCCCGCGGACGAACAGCGAGTCCGCGGCATCGTCCGGCACCCCCGGCCCGGAGTCCATCACCGACAGGTGCAGGGTCGCGCCGTCGTCGAGCACCTCGACCTCCACCCACGGGGATCCGCCGTCGCGCGACCGCTCATCGCTGCCGAGCGCCGCCGAGACCGCGTTGTCGACCAGGTTGCCGAGCACGGTCGTCACGTCGCCCGGGTCGGTGATCGTCCCCTGCACGAGCGTCTCCGCCCCGATCCGCAGCAGTACGCCCCGCTCGGCGGCCTCGACCCCCTTCGCCCCGAGGAACGCCTGCAGGTACGGCTCGGTCAGCCGGTCGGCATGCTGCACCGGGTAGCGCAGCGGTCCGCGCTCCTGCACGTCCGCCAGGTACGCGCGCGCCCGGGCGGTCTCGCCGATGTCGAGCAGCCCCGAGATCGCGTGCAGCCGGTTCGCGAACTCGTGGCGCTGCGCGCGGAGCGCCGTGCTCATCGCCCCGACGGCGTCGAGCCGTCGGGTCAGGGCCTCGACGTCGGTGCGGTCGCGCAGGACGGCGACCCGGCCCAGGTCGCGTCCGTCGCGGAACACCGTGCGGACGTCGACGAGCAGCACCCGGTGCCCGGCGACGATCGTGGCGCTCGCCGGAGCCGCGGTGGTCACGTCCAGCATCGACCCGAGCGGCGCGGGCAGGTCGAGGGAGGCCACCGGACGGCCGACCGGATCGGCCAGCCCGAGCAGTCGCACGGCTTCGGGGTTGCAGACGGTGACGACCCCCGACGGGCCGATCGCGATGACGCCCTCACCGACGCCGCCGAGCACGGCCTGCTGGTTCTGCACGAGCGTCACGAGCTCCTCCGGCTGCAGCCCGAGTGTCAGCCGCACCAGTCGCCGCCGGATCAGCACCGAGGCGATCACCGCGAGCAGGACCGCCGCCAGCCCGGCACCGATCACCGGCATGCTGTCCTCGACCAGGGTGTCGTAGACGCGTGCCCGGTTGAACCCGACGCTCACCTCGCCGACGACGGCGGACTGCCGGGAGGCCCGGCTCGTCTCCGCCCCGCCGGCTGCGGGCGCGGAGACGGGCACCTTCGCCCGCGCCGACTCACCGAGCGTGCCGCGCGCCCAGGACACGGTCTCGCGGCCCGCGAGTGCGGCGTCGGGGGAGGTGCTCACCATCTCGCCGATCCGGTCGGTGTCGGGGTGGGCCAGTCGGATGCCCCGGTCGTCGGTGACCACGACGAAGAGTGCCCCGGTCCGGCGCTGGGCTGCGAGGGCCGCCCGTTGGACGGGCCCGTCAGCGAGGACCGCGGGGTCGAGGTGGGTGCCGTCGACGCTCAACCGGGCGACCGCGGCCCGGACGTCGGACTGCGCGGCGACGCTCTGTGCGATCGCCAGTGCGGTCCCCTCGGCAGCGCGCTCCAGCCGAGTGACCTCGATCCGGACGAACACGGCACTGGTCAGGGCGACGACGGCGACGACCACGGCGAGCTGCAGCACGAGCACCTCGGTGGCGAAGCGGAGCCTGGGGCGCCGTGAACGGTCGTCGGTCACGACCCCAGCGTACGGAGGGCGAGCCGACCTGCCTGCGCACAATGCGCAGAAAGCGGTCAACGCGCGATGGTGCGCGAATGTGCAGAAGCGCGCCGCGCCTCCAGGCCGGGTCGTAGCGTGCCCGGACTGCCAGACACGGACGAAGGAGTCCTGATGCTCGTCATCCTCGGGTACGCGATGGTCCTGACCTTCATGGTCCTGATCATGACCAAGCGCATGTCACCCATGCTCGCGCTGATCATCGTGCCGACCGTGTTCGGACTGTTCGCGGGGGCGGGTCTGGGACTCGGCGACATGGTGACCGAGGCGATCGGCACGCTGGCGCCGACGGCCGCGCTCCTGATGTTCGCGATCATGTACTTCGGGCTGATGATCGACGTCGGCCTGTTCGACCCGCTCGTCCGGTTCATCCTGCGGGTGACCGGCAACGACCCGGCGAAGATCGTGCTCGGGACGGCTCTTCTGGCCGGTGCGGTGTCGCTCGACGGGGACGGCTCGACGACGTTCATCGTGGTCACGGCGGCGATGCTGCCCATCTACCTGAAGCTCGGCATGAGCCCGGTCGTGATGACGTGTGTGGCGGGTCTGACGAACGGCACGCTCAACATCGTGCCGTGGGGCGGTCCCACCGCCCGTGCCGCCGCCGCGCTGAAGATCGACCCGACGGACATCTTCGTGCCCCTCGTGCCGTCGCTCGTGGTGGGGCTGCTGCTGTGCTTCACGTTCGCGTGGACGATGGGCCTGCGGGAGCGGAAGCGCCTCGGGCTGATCGAGTTCACCGAGGCCTCGCGGGGTGCGCGGGTGCCGGAGCGGGCGAACGCCCGGGCCGGTTCACGGGTGCTCGCGGCGGTGGGTGGGACCGGCGGCGGGATGTTCACGAGCCCCACGGTCGCGCTCGGACTGCGCGGCGGGAAGGCCGACGGTCGGCGTGCGGACGGCGATGGCGTGGACGGCGCGGGTTCGGGGGACGAGGGCGGCACGGGGACCGGCACCATGGCCGAGACGATGCTCGACCCGAACCGTCCGACCCTGCGGCCGAAGCGGATCTGGTTCAACCTGGCGCTGACCGTCGCCGTGATGGTGGCGCTCGTGCTGGGCCTGCTGCCGCTGCACTTCGTGTTCATGATCGGCACGGCGATCGCCCTGCTCGTGAACTTCCCGCAGCTCAAGCAGCAGACCGCGCAGATCGTCGCGCACGCTCCGAGCATCGTCGGCGTGGTGTCGATGGTGTTCGCCGCCGGGGTGCTGATCGGGGTGCTCGACGGCACCGGGATGGTCGCGGCGATGGCCGACTGGCTCGTCGCGGTGATCCCGGACTCGATGGGTCCGTACCTGGCGGGCATCACCGGTGTGCTGAGCATGCCGCTGACGTTCTTCATGAGCAACGACGCGTTCTACTTCGGCATCCTGCCGGTGCTGTCCGAGAGCGCTTCGGCGTACGGGATCACCCCGGCCGAGATGGCGCGGGCCTCGGTCGTCGGGCAGCCGGTGCACATGCAGAGCCCGCTGGTCCCCGCGATCCTGCTGCTGGTGTCGCTGGCCAACGTGAACCTCGGCGACCACCACCGGAAGGTGCTGTGGCGGGCCGCCGTGGTCGCGATGGCGATGCTCGTGGTGGCGATCGTCGTGCGGGTCATCCCGTTCGGATGAGCCGACCGCCGGTGCCGGCCCGGCGCGCCGGGCCGGCACCGGCGGTCGGTCAGCTCACGCGGCGTCGAGCTCCCGCGTCAGGGCCGCGACGAAGTCGTCGATGTCCTGCTCCGAGGTGTCGTACGCGCACATCCACCGCACCTCGTTGCGGCTGGCGTCCCAGTCGTAGAACCGGAAGTGCTTCCGCAGCCGGTCGGCCACCCCGGCGGGCAGGGTCGCGAAGACGCCGTTCGCCTGGGTCTGCTGGCTGAAGCCGACGCCCCGGATGCTGCCGTCGGCGATGCCGGCCTCCAGTGCACCGCGCAGTCGGGCGGCCATGGCGTTGGCGTGCCCGGCGGAGCGCAGGTACAGGTCGTCGCTGAGCAGGGCGATGAGCTGCGCGGAGACGAACCGCATCTTCGACGAGAGCTGCATGTTCATCTTGCGCAGGTAGTGCAACCCCTCGGACGCCGAAGGGTTGAGCACGACGATCGCCTCGCCGTAGAGCATGCCGTTCTTCGTCCCGCCGAAGCTCAGCACGTCGACACCGGCGTCGGTGGTGAAGTCGCGCAGGGGCACCCCGAGGGACGCCGCGGCGTTCGAGATGCGGGCGCCGTCCATGTGCAGCTTCATGCCGAGCGAGTGGACGTGGTCGGCGATCGTCCGGACCTCGTCGACCGTGTAGGCGGTGCCGAGCTCGGTGGTCTGCGTGATCGACACGACGAGCGGCTGGGCACGGTGCTCGTCGCCCCAGCCCCAGGCCTCGCGGTCGATGAGCTCGGGCGTCAGCTTGCCGTCGGGTGCCTCGACCGGCAGGAGCTTGATGCCGGCGACGCGCTCGGGCGCACCGGCTTCGTCGGTGTGGATGTGCGCGGTCGCGGTGCACACGACCGCTCCCCACCGCGGCAGCATCGACTGCAGGCCGACGACGTTCGCGCCGGTGCCGTTGAACACCGGGAACGCCTCGGCCTGCGACCCGAAGTGCTCGCGGATCACCTCGTTGAGACGTGCCGTGTAGACGTCCTCGCCGTAGGCGATCTGGTGGCCGTCGTTGGCCGCGGCGATGGCGGCGAGGATCTCGGGGTGGACGCCGGCGTAGTTGTCCGAGGCGAAGCCCCGCAGGTCCAGGTCATGCAGTCGGAGGGTCACGCGTTCATCCTAGGTTCGAGGGATCAGGCGCCGTGAGCGGGATGCGGGCACCGTTGCCATCGGCCGGTGGGGTGTCCCAGAGCCGGACGACCGCGGTGCCGAGCTGCGCTTCGAGGCCGGACAGTGCACCGACGACGAACACCGCGGCCGCGGCGGTCTCCGGTGCCTCCTTCCGGAACCCCTGTGCCACGGCCCGGACCCAGGCGTCGGACGCGGCCTTCGCGGCCGCGTAGTTCGCGGCGCCGGCGGTGGGGGAGTCGACCGCGGTGGACGACACGAACGCGAGCCGCCCGGCAGGGGACGCCACCAGGTCGTCGTGGAAGACCCGGGTCGTGTTCCGCAGGGTCCGGAAGGCGCGGTCGAAGAAGTCCCAGTCCGCGTCGGACTGGCCGACGATGCTGCCACCGCCGCGCCACCCGCCGACCAGGTGGACCAGCCCGTCGACGCGGCCGGCGTCCGCGTGCACGTCGTCGGCCAACGCGGTGACCGCACCGAGGTCCGACAGGTCGCACGTGCGCGTCGTGACGCCCGGGACAGACGCGCGCAGGGCCTCCAGGGCGTCGGGTCTGGTGCCGACCGCGACGACGGCCGCACCGACGGCGGTGAGTGCGCGCGCGACGGCTGCGCCGCTGGCACTGGTCGCACCGGCGATCAGCACCAGGCGACCGGCCACCGAGCCGTCGGTCACGCGGCGGCCTCGCCGACGAGCTCGGCGTCCGTGGTGCCGGTGATGCCGGCCGTGGACGCGATGACGGTCGCCATCTTCTTGTCGAGCGCCTCGTAGAACATCGACAGCGGGAACTCGTCGTCGAGCACCGCCTCGGTGTAGCCGCGCGGCGGTCCGGCGAGCGTCTCGTCGGGCAGGCCACGCGCCCACTTCGACGCCGGGTGCGGCGTGAGCGTGCGGGTCAGCATCTCGTACGCGGCGAGCCAGTGCGCCGACTTCGGCCGGTCGATCGAGCGCCGGTAGAGCTCGTTGATCTCGTCGCTCAGGGCGATGATCACGTCCGGCACCTCGGGCCAGTCGATCGTCAGCTGCGTGTCCGTCCAGTGCAGGACGCCGTGCTGGTGCATCCAGGCGAACAGCAGCTGGCCGCCGAGTCCGTCGTAGTTGCGGACGCGGCTGCCGGTGATCGCGAAGCGGAAGATGCGGTCGAAGACGACCGCGTACTGCACCAGGCGCGCGTGGTCGCGGATGGCGCGCTGCGCGTCCTGGAGGCCCGTGTCGGTTCCGCCGGACAGCTCGCGTTCCAGACGCACGGACTCGCGGAACGCGGTCAGGTCGCAGCGGAGCTCCTCGAGCGAGTAGAGGAAGAACGGCATCCGTTGCTTGATCATGAACGGGTCGAAGGGCAGGTCCCCGCGCATGTGCGAGCGGTCGTGGATGATGTCCCACATCACGAAGACCCGCTCGGTCAGCTGCTGGTCGTCGAGCATCGCCGCGGCCTCGGCCGGCAGCTCGAGCTTGGTGACGTCGGCGGCGGCACGGACGACCCGGCGGTAGCGGGCGGCCTCGCGGTCCTGGAAGATCGCGCCCCACGTGAAGGCGGGGATCGAGCGCATCGCGACGGTCTCGGGGAACAGCACCGCCGAGTTCGTGTCGTACCCCGGGGTGAAGTCGACGAAGCGCAGCGCGACGAACAACGCGTTGCCGTGGTCGCCGGCCTCGAGCTCGGCGATGAACTCCGGCCAGATGACCTCGACCAGGACCGCTTCGACGAAGCGCGAGGTGCTGCCGTTCTGGGTGACCATCGGGAACACGACCAGGTGGCCGAGCCCGTCGACGCGGTGCTGCTGCGGCTGGAACGCGGTGAGGGAGTCGAGGAAGTCGGGGACCCCGAAGCCCTGCTCCTTCCAGCGTGCGAAGTCGCGCTGCAGCACCTGCAGGAACGCGGCGTCGTGCGGGAAGTGCGGTGCCAGCTCGGCGACGGCCGGCACGATCACCGCGACGTGGTCGGCGGCAGCAGCGTGTTCGGACGGTTCGGGGACGGAGCCGTCCCGCGTCTGCAGGGCCTGCAGGGCGACCACCGCGCGCTTGAGCCGGAGCCAGGCGGGGTGGGCGGCGATCTCGCGCACCGACAGGCGGTCCTCGACGACCTCGGGCTCTCCGACGATGGCGTCCTGCGAGATCTTCTGGGCGAACTGGGACATGTCGAACCTCCCGTCTTCGGGGTCGGCCGCGGATCTGCGGACGAGTGGTGCGCGTTACCGGATCGTCTCGAGCCTAGGGAAGTTCGGGGGACGCAAAGTTGCCCATCTGCGGTGGAATCGTGCGTCGTCGTGGTGCCGGCGCGGGGATCCGACTGCTGCGCGCACGGTTCGTGCGGTGGCGGTACTGTCCGGCGGGACGACGGCTTCCTGCCGCCGAAGGTGCCCGTCGGCTCGCTCGCCCCGGGTACCGCTCCGCCGACGGTCGCGAAGACGAATGGACCAAGGTCGTTGTCCACCCGTCGAGCGCACGCAGGGTGCCTCACGTTCGCAGGACCGACCGACCGACCGGCCGGCGTGCGAACGGACTACGGAAGTACCTCGTTGAGGACGAGCGCGACGCCGATCGCTGCGACGCAGACCAGGAATGCAGCCGGTGCCGTCTTGCTCTTCGACTCCAGCACGCCAGCGAAGCTCGCGGCGCTCAGGCCGGCTGCTCCGGCCGCGACCGTGAGCGGCCATCCATTGACGACCAGCACCACGCAGGCGACGCCGAGTAGGATCGCGCTCACTGCGAGCCCCGTGCTGAGCCCACGCCGGAGACGAGAGTGTGCTGCTCGCTCCGGAGTGATCGTTCCGAGAGCTCCGGAAGATCGTCCGATGGTTCTCCGAGACAACGCCATCTCCTCATGTGGTCACGACTTGTACCTGCGTTCACAGGCTACTGATGTTCCAGATGGTTCGTGCGTAGTTTGTATTTCTCTCGAAGTCGTTCTGCAGGGATTCCGCGAGAGGTGGCCTGAAGCCGCTGCAGTGCACTTCAGCTCCGCAGGGCCGTGTGATCGGTACGGTGGTCGCCATGGCCCGATTCACGCCCCCAGCCGCTGACGCGATGCGCGCCCGGCTCCTGCTCGCCGCGCGGGACGAGTTCTCCGCGGTCGGACTGGCCGCCGGCAGGGTCGAACGGATCGGTGCCGCGGCGTCGAGCAACAAGGCGCAGGTCTTCCACTACTTCGGCAGCAAGGAGGGGCTGTTCGACGCCCTCGTCGCGGAGACCGTGACCGAGACCTTCGCCGAGGCCCCGCTCGACACCGCCGACCTCGCCGCCTGGGCCGGCCGGGTGCACGACTCGTACGTCCGTCGCCCCTGGGCCCAGCGGCTCGCGACGTGGCACCGGCTCGAGCGCGCCGACGTCCCGCTCGAGTCCGTCGCGACGAGCTACGTCGACGCGGTGGCCGAGGTCGAGCACGCGCAGCGTGCCGGGGTCCTGCCGCGGGCGTTCCGTCCGGCGGTGCTGCTCGGGCTCGTGCTGCACACCGCGGCGTTCTGGAGCGCGACCGCTCCGGAGTACGAGCCGCTGGTGCAGGCCGTGACGCCGCCGCGGCGTCGCCAGGTCGTGGTCGACGCGGTCACGGCGCTGCTCGGCGGGAAGTCCTGACCGAGGGGTCCGCAGGGATCAGCGTGAGCGGTCGCGGGCCGGACGTGCGGGGCGGAGCCGCACCGGGCCTCCTGGCCGTCCCTCAGTCGGCTGCGCCGGCGGCGACCCGCAGCGTCCGCTCCGCGTCGTCGAGGTAGTCGGCGAGCAGCGCCGAGGCGGCGTCCTGGTCGCCACCGCGCAACGCGGACACGATCGCGTCGTTGCGTTCGACGAAGTCGGCGTGGAACGAGGCCGGGTCCGCGGTGGTCAGGAAGGCGAGCCGCATCTCGGCGAGCAGGCCGTCCATCAGGGCGTGGATCCGCTCGCTCGGCACCGCGCGCACGAGCTCGGCGTGGAACCGGATGTCGGCGGTGCCGACCGCGCCCCAGTCGCCTGCGGACGCGGCTGCCCGGGCGTCGGCGACCGCTGCGGCGGCCTCGGCGAGTGCCGGTGCGTCGGGGGTGCAGGCGCGCACGGCTGCCTCTTCGAGCACCCGCCGAGCCGCGTAGAGATCGGTGACGTCGGCGGCGGAGAGCCGGCGGACGAAGACCCCGCGGTTGAACACGTGCTCGACGAGACGGTCGCGGGCGAGCAGCCGGAAGGCCTCGCGCAGGGTGTTGCGTGAGACCCCGAGCTGGTCGCTCAACCGTTCCTCGGACAGCTGCGCCCCGGGGGAGAACCCACCCGACGCGATCATGGTGCGCAACCGCGTGGCCGTGGAGTCAGCGCCGCCGACGGTTCGGGTCATGGCACCGATCCTGGCACGGGTGGCGTTTGTGAAGGGCGTGTTACAGAGCGGAACCGGCTCTTGCGATTGTTGAACAATGCGGTCCAGACTGTCCCGCATGTTCGTCCTCATCGGCGTCGCCGTCGTCATCGTCGGCTTCGCGTTGCGCATCAATGCGCTCCTCGTCGTCACGGTCGCGGGCATCGTGACCGCGGCCATCGGCGGGATCGGTCCCGTCGGCATCCTCGACGCGTTCGGCAACGGGTTCGCCTCGAGCCGGTCCGTCACGACCTTCGCGCTCGTCCTGCCCGTCATCGGTCTGATCGAGCGCTACGGCCTGCAGGACCAGGCGAAGCGCCTGATCGCGAAGCTCGACAAGCTCACGACGGGTCGTCTGCTCGCCGGGTACCTGGTGATCCGGCAGGTCACCGCGGCGGTCGGCCTGACGAGCATCGGTGGCCCGGCGCAGACCGTGCGCCCGCTGGTCTACCCGATGGCCGAGGGTGCGGCGACGAAGAAGTACGGGCGGATCGACGACCGCATGCGCGAGAAGATCAAGGGCTACTCGGCGTCGTCCGACACGGTCGGTGTGTTCTTCGGCGAGGACGTCTTCGTCGCCGTCGGCTCGATCCTGCTCATCACGACGTTCGTCGACTCGACCTACGGACTGTCGCTCGAACCGATCGACCTGGCCCTGTGGGCGATCCCGACGGGCATCGCGGCACTCATCGTGCACGGCGGACGCCTGCTGCTGTTCGACCGCCGACTCGACAAGATGGCGGCGGACGCCCGTGCCGACGCCCCGACCCTGGGGGCAGCAGCGTGATCACCAGCGAATGGCTCTACTGGCTCATCGGCGCGTTCTTCATCGCCGTCGCCGTCCTGATCGTCACCGACACCGCGCACGCGAAGCGCCTGGGCAACGCGGCGTTCTGGGGTATCCTCGGCCTGTCGTTCTTCACCGGCACCTTCGTCGCCGCCGGCACCGTGCCGGCCTGGACGCTCGGGATCGCCGTCCTCGTGATGGTCGCGCTCGCCGGACTCGGCTTCACCGGCACGACGAGCCGCACCCGGGTCGCGAGCATCCCCGGCGCCGGCACGGGTGCCGAGACCGGCCCCGCCGAACCCACCGGCGTGACGCAGAAGATCACGGACGCCGGCAGCGGCAGCACGAGTGTGCTCGCCACCACCAGCCCGGACGAGCGCGCCGCGTTCGCGACGAAGTACGGCAACCGGCTCTTCATCCCGGCCCTCGTGGTGCCGGTGGTCGCCGTGCTGGTCGCGACGCTCGGCCCGCTCGTCTCGTTCGGCGGCGAACCGCTCCTCGCCGAGGGCAGTGCGACCCTGACCGGCCTGGGCATCGGTTCGGTGCTCGCCGTGGTCGTGGCCGTGTTCGTCCTGCGCCCGCCGAAGATCGCCACCCCGATCCGCGAGGGCGGTCGCCTGCTGCAGGCGATCGGCTGGGCGGCGCTGCTGCCGCAGATGCTCTCGACGCTCGGCATCGTCTTCACCCAGGCGGGGGTCGGTGACGCCGTCGGCACCATCATCAAGTCGGTCCTGCCCGACGGCTCGCTGCTCGCCGCCGTGGTCATCTACTGCCTCGGCATGGCCCTGTTCACGATCATCATGGGCAACGCCTTCGCCGCGTTCCCGATCATGACGGCCGCGATCGGCTGGCCCGTCCTGGTGCAGGGCTTCGACGGTAACCCCGCCGCGATCTTCGCGATCGGCATGCTCGCCGGCTTCTGCGGCACGCTCGTCACCCCGATGGCCGCGAACTTCAACCTGGTGCCGGCCGCCCTGCTCGAGATGCGGGACAAGTACGGCCCGATCAAGGCGCAGATCCCCACCGCCGCCATCCTGCTCGTCGTCAACATGGGAGTCATGTACCTTGTCGCATTCTGATGCCGCCCCGATCGACCTGACCCGCGCGGCCTGGGCCGACCGCTTCGCGGCCGTCGCCGCGGACAACACGACCCGCGAGTACCCCTACGCCGCGCACCACGCGACATCCGGACCGGACGACCGGGCCCTGCCCGTCGAGCTCCACCCCGCCTTCGCCACGTCGTACGACTGGCACTCGTCGGTGCACATGCACTGGCTCGCGGCGCGCCTGGTCGCGCACGGCCTGCCCACCGACCTGGAGGCCCGGCTCACCTCGATCCTGCAGGCGCACCTCACGACGGATCACCTCGCGACCGAGGCCGCTTACCTGCGCGAGACGCCGCACTACGAGCGCCCCTACGGCTGGGCCTGGCTCGCCCGGCTCGCCGCCGAGGTGTCGGCATCCGAGGCGCCCGCTGTCCGGGCACTGGCACCGGGGTTCGCACCCGTCGTCGACGTCCTCGAAGACCTGGTCGTCCGGTGGATCGACGGCGCCGCGCACCCCGTCCGGCACGGCGTGCACTCGAACTCGGCGTTCGGGCTGCTGCTCGTGCTCGAGGCCGCCCGGTCGCTCGACCGTCCGGCCCTGGCGGCAGCGGTCGAGGGCGCTGCGAAGGACTGGTTCGGCGCGGACGCCGGGTGGCCGTTCGCCTGGGAGCGGAGCGGGCACGACTTCCTGTCCGCGGGCCTCGCCGAAGCCGACCTGATGCGGGCGGTGCTGCCCGCCCCGGAGTTCGCGACGTGGGCCCGTGGCTTCTTCGCCGCGGTGCAGCCGGGCGACGCGATCCTGCGGTCGACGGTGGTCCGTGACGAGAACGACCCGCAGCAGGTGCACCTGTTCGGGCTCGACCTGTCGCGGGCGGGATCGGCCCGGCGCATCGCGGACGCACTCCGCGCCGGCGGCCCGGACGACTCCGGCACCGGCATCGCCGACCTGCTCGACGACGCGGCCGACCGGCTGCTGGTCTCGGGTCTCGCGGCGAGCGTGGGCGAGGAGTACTACTCCACTCACTGGCTGGCGAGCTTCGCCTGGGACGCCATGGAGGCCCGGGAGCACGCCGCTCGCTGACCGTCGTCGGGAGCGCTCGACATCTGCGGACACGTCGAGGATCCGGAGGTACCTTCGGGGCCATGAGCGATCCGAAGGACGACGAGACCCTCGACGACTTCCGCGAGGCGCAGGAGACCGACTACGAACCGGAGCCGACCGTGCTCGACCCCGACGACCTGCCGGTGGTCGACGACGCGGACGACGAACTGCTCCCCGACGACGACCGACCGGTGCCGCTCGACACCGACGACGACACGATCTGAGCGATCGCGCCGTTGTCGGCTTCGGCGTCCGTTCAGTCGAGCGGGAGGGTCCGCGCGAAGGTGCGGGTGACCGGAGTCGCGGCGAGGAACGGTGCCATCGCCGGAGCACCCTCCGGCGTCGCGCGCCAGGCCACGTAGGTGTCGTGGTCCTCGGCGGTCGTCCACGACTCGACGACGACCATGCGCGCCGGGTCCTCGTCGTCGACCAGGACCTCGAGCGACTCCAGGCCGTGGAACGACGCGGTCTGTTCGAGCGTCTCGCGGATCGCACCCTGGAGTGCGTCTTCGGGGGCGTCGCTCTGGAACTGGACCTCGAGCAGGACGGTCATCGACATGGGGAACCTTTCGTCAGCGGTGTCCAAGCCAACCCCTGACCCCCTGCGCTTGTTCCGGGTCGGTCAGTCGAGGATGCGGAACCGGAGCGGATCGCCCGGACGGAGCTGCGCCGCGAGGTCGATCGACGACGGTGTCAGGACCGCGATGACCGGGTAGCCGCCGGTCACCGGGTGGTCGGCGAGGAACAGCACGGGGAAGCCCTCGGGCGGCACCTGCAGTGAACCGGTCTCGACGCCCTCGCTCGGCAGCTCGCGTGCCACGGAGCGAGCGAGCGGCGTCGCGGCCGTGGTGCGGACCCCCACCCGGTCGCTGTCCGCACTGACGGAGAAGTCCTGGCCGGTGAGGGTCGTGCGCCACTCCGGGGTGAACCAGTCGTCGCGCGGTCCGGGCACCACGTCGAGCACGACCGACTCGTCGGGCCACCGCGGCTCGGGCTGCGGCACCGCGTCGACGATCGGCCACGACACCCGGGCGTCACCGACGGGCAGGACGTCACCGGCCGACAGCGGCGGCGGACCGAGGCGCGCGAGGGAGTCCCACGAGCGGCTGCCGAGCACCGGGTCGACCGCGAAGCCCCCGAGGACCGCGACGTAGGCGCGCAGGCCCACGGTCGCGGTGCCGATCCGGAGCGTGTCGCCCGGGGCCAGCAGCAGCACCTCGTGCGAGGCGGCACCGCGGACCGATCCGTCCGCCCGCTCGACCTCGACGGGGCAAGCCGCGCCGGTGGTGGCCGCGACCACGTACGCGTCGGCGCGGAGCGTGACGGAGCCGAGCAGGGCCTCCAGGACGGCCGCGTCGGGACGGTTGCCGACCAGTCTGTTGGCGAGTGCCGCGGAGCCACGGTCGGCGGCTCCGGCCGCGCCGAGGCCCATGTCGCTGAAGCCCGGGCGCCCGAGGTCCTGCGTGGTCGCGCCGTAACCGACCTGCACGACGGTCAGCGCGGTCATGCCGCACCCGCCACGACGAACCGGACGAGCGTGCCGGCGGGGGCGAGCGCCGGAGGCGTGCGCTCGAGGGACCACATCGGCACCTCGGTGCGGCCGATGAGCTGCCAGCCGCCGGGCGATGTCCGCGGGTAGACGGCGCTGAACTCGCCGGCCAACGCCACGGCCCCGCTCGGGACGGCCGTGCGGGCGGTGCTGCGGCGGGGCAGGTCGAGCGGTCGATCGCTGCCGGTGAGGTAGCTGAAGCCGGGGGCGAAGCCGCAGAACGCGCTCGTCCAGAGCTGCCCGGTGTGCCACGCCACGAGCTCGTCGCGCCGCATGCCGGTCAGTTCGGTGACGGTGTCGAGGTCCTCGCCGTCGTAGGTGACGGGGATGACGAGCGGGTCGGCGTCGTGCGCTTCGAGCGTGGCGCTGACCGGGCTGACCGGGCTGACCTGCGCGAGCTCGGAGCGGAGCCGCCCGGCGTCCGTCGTCGTCGGGTCGAACCGGAGCAGCAGTGTCCGGGCACCGGAGACGACCTCGGTCAGCCCCGGCAGGGTGGCCTGTGCGAGTCCGGCGCGGAAGGCGACGACGTCGGCGAGGGACCCGAACGTGGCGAGGAGTGCGGTGCCGCCAGCGGAGCGGACCTCCGGGCCAGTCACGGCGCGAAGGGCGCGATCGTCACGCCGTGCTCGGTCAGCAGTGCTCGGATGGCCCGGGCCATCGCGACCGCGTCGGGGGAGTCACCGTGCACGCAGACGGAGTCGGCACGCACGGCGATCTCGGACCCGTCGACGGCGGTCGCGACCCCGTCGGTGACCATGCGGAGCACCCGGGCTGCGACCTCGTCCGGGTCGTGCAGCACCGATCCCGGCTGCTTCCGTGACACCAGCGAGCCGTCGGGTTCGTAGGCGCGATCGGCGAAGGACTCGCTCACCGCGCGGAGCCCGTGTCGCTCGGCCGCCAGCAGCAGCTCGGACCCGGGCAGCGCCAGCACGGCGAGGGACGGGTCGACGTCGGCCACGGCACGGACGACGGCCTCGGCCTGCACGGGATCGGCGCAGGCCGTGTTGTACAGGGCACCGTGCGGCTTGACGTAGGTGACGGCCGTGCCGGCGACGTGCGCGGTGGCGGCCATCGCGCCGAGCTGGTGCACGACGTCGGCGTACAGCTCGTCGGGGGTGACGTGCACGGGCCGGCGGCCGAACCCGATCAGGTCGCGGTAGGCCACGTGCGCGCCGATCGCCACACCACGCTCGGCGGCGGCGCGGGCGGTGGCGAGCATGATCGTCGGGTCGCCGGCGTGGAACCCGCAGGCGACGTTGGCGCTCGAGACGACGTCGAGCATCGCGGCGTCGTCGCCCATGGCCCAGGCTCCGAAGCCCTCGCCCAGGTCGCTGTTCAGGTCGATCGTCGTCACGGGTGCTCCCTGTCGTCGCGGGTTGTTGAACAATCTACCGATCACCCCGGTCCCTGTCATCCGCTTCCCCCGGTCGGACGGCGGTTTCCGAGGTGCGCCACGTACTGTCCGAGTCCTCAGTACCACCGGCGGCAGTGCTGCCGGATCGATCTCTGCACTGGAGCAGCTCATGACCGACAGTGACAACACGCACGACGCCCCGAAGAACGACTCCGAGGGCACCGAGAAGCCGGGCGGCCTCGGCGACGACAACACCATCCCGAACAACCCCGACGGCCTGGCCGCAGGGCACACGGGCGACGACTCGCACTTCAACCCGGAAGAGGACGGCGAGCACTAGCGGCTCCTTTCCGGCCTGCGGGTCGATGCAGAACGACACCGTCGTTGTCCCCCGACAACGGCGGTGTCGTTCTGCGTCGGCACGCATCCGCACGCGTCCGCACGCGTCCGCACGCGTCCGCACGCGTCCGCACGCGTCCGCACGCATCCGCACGCGTCCGCACGCATCCGTCCGCACCCGACGAAACAAACAGCGCAAAACCTTCCGGCACGAGGTTTCCGGTGCTACAGTCCCGATCACCTAGCAGCACTAGGGATTCAGCGGGCACCGAAGCCCCCTGTGACTCGAGGAGGAGTCATGTCGACACCGACGTCGAAGGAAGAACCCACGCGGGGCATCGCCGGGACCGCGTCCCCAGCGGTCACCGCAGCCGCCGGAGCCACCGCCACGGACGCCGCGGCGTCCCGAGCGTTCTCGGTCGAGGGCATCACGCAGTCCGTCAGCACCGTCCGGGTGGGCCGGGGGTACCTCTGGGGCCTCAGCTTCGCCCAGTTCGGCCTGTTCGTCGCCCTGCTCACCCCGGTCTTCGTGAGCATGTCGATCAAGGCGACGGAGCTGAACCCGACGAGCCCCGAGACCGTCGTCGGTTCGGTCCTGCCGTTCGGAGCGCTCGGCGCCCTGTTCGCCAACCCCCTGTTCGGCGCGCTCTCCGACCGCACCCGCACGCGGTGGGGCCGTCGCCGCCCCTGGATGGTCGGCGGTGTCGTCGTCTTCGTCGGTTCCCTCGCCTGGCTCGCGTTCTCGCCCGACGTGCTGCAGCTCACCCTGGCCTGGGTGCTGGCGCAGGTCTCCGCCAACGCCGTCCTGTCCACGCTGACGGCGAGCTTCGCCGACAACGTGCCGGAGTTCCAGCGTGGCAAGGCCTCGAGCGTCATCGCCCTGGCACAGAACATCGCGATCCTGGCCGGGCTCTACCTGGCCGTGTACCTGGTCGGGAACCTGCCGGTCCTGTTCATCGCCCCGGGCGTCCTGGCGATCATCGCGGTCCTCGTGTACTCGTTCGTCGCTCGCGACGACCTGCCGACGACGCCCGTCAAGCCCTTCAGCTGGATCAACCTGATCAGCTCGTTCTGGACGAACCCGATCAAGCACCGCGACTTCGGGCTCGCCTGGTGGGGCCGTTTCCTCATCACCTTCGGCACGTTCATGTTCACGACGTACCGACTCCTCTACATGCAGGACCGCATCGGGCTCCCGCAGGGCGAAGCGGTCGGGGTCGTCGCGTTCGGCGTGCTGCTGTACACGATCGCCCTGCTCGTCAGTGCGGCCGTCTCCGGCTGGGTGTCCGACCGGATCCAGCGTCGCAAGGTCTTCGTCTGGGGTTCGACGGCCATGACCGCCGTCGGCCTGGTGATCCTGGCCCACGTCGACAGCGTCGGCGGGTTCTACTTCGCCGAGATCGTCCTCGGTTTCGCCTTCGGCATCTACGCCGCCATCGACACCGCCCTGGTCGTCGACGTGCTGCCCGACCCGGAGCGCCCCGGCAAGGACCTCGGCGTCATCAACATCGCGAACGCCCTGCCGCAGTCACTCGCCCCCGCCGTCGGCCTGTTCCTGCTCGGCATCGGTGGCGGCCAGAACTACACGCTCATGCTCTGGGGTGCCGGCGTCGCCGTCATCCTCGGCGCCCTGGTGATCCTGCCCATCAAGTCGGTCCGCTGACCGACGCGACCGCCTGGAGGCGCGACCCGCGTCCGCGACGCACGCCGCGCCTCCAGGCGGTCACCTGCACCGCACGTGGCCGCGTCAGCGGGGGCCGTGCTGACGCAGTGCGACGACGACCTCGTCGAGGAAGTCGTCGACCTGCCCCTGGTCGTACCCCTCGCGGAACTTCGTCGGCTGGAACCGGACCGCTGCGACCTGCTCCGGTGTGAGCGGGTCGACCGGGCGTCGCTGCTCGTACCCGGCCAGGGTGGTCTGGACCCGGTCGAGGAACGCGTCGACCTCGCTCTGGTCGTACCCCTCGCGGAACTTCGTCGGCCGGAACCGCTTGTCCGCCACCTCTCGTGCGAGCATGTCCTCCCCCTTCTGCTGGCGCCTCTCGTGGCCCTGCCATGGTGTCACGGGCGGGTTGCCGGGGGTCAGAGCTGCGGTGAGCGCCTGCCGAACAGCGCGTCGAGGAACCGCGAGAACCGCGACTCCGGCTCGTGGGGCGTCTCGATCGAGCGGGTCGGTGAGCGGAAAGCCAGGTCGTGCAGCATGTTCCGCTTCGACCCGTCCCAGTTCGCGAACAGGTAGGTCCCGCCGATGAAGGACATGCTCCGGACCGGCGTGCGCTTCCACGAGTCGGCAGCCACGTAGTAGCCCGCGTGGCCGGCGCGGATGTGCTGGATCACGGTGTCCACGTCGATGACACCGGTCGGTGTCACGACGGCGGTGATGCCCGTGCGGTCGCGGGCGACGTACTCGATGAGGTGTTCGGTCACGATGGAACTCTTCGTCACGGTGGTGAGACGCCACGGCAGGGAGCGTGGCGAAGGGGATTCGGAACCGCCGTTGCTTCCGTTTCCAGAGTACGTCCGCCGCGGGCGTGCCGTCCCCGGATGTCCGCCGTTCGCAGATGGATGAGCGTTCAGCGGATGGGGTTCCGGTCGGCCCAGTCCACGATGCGTTCGATCGTGTCGTCGAAGTCCCGCGTGCCGGGTCGGTTGAGGAATGCGTGACGGCTGTCCGGCAGGACGTGTCGTTCGACCTCGATGTCCGCGGCCGCGAGCTCGTCCGCGAATCGTTCGCCCGACGCACGCATGACGTCCCGCTCGGCGTCGATCACCAGGGTGCGGGGGAACCCGCCGAGGTCGTCGGACGCCGGGTAGACCGCAGTGGGGCGGCCGCCCGCGTACGCCCGGTTGCTCAGGTCGAGCAGCAGCGGCGCGTGCGTGAGCCGCCGGTGGCCTCGGACGAGTCGCTGCAGCGCCCGGTCACGCGGGAGTCGGGCGTGGAAGAACCCGTAGGTCAGCACGAGGCCGACCAGTGGCGGGGCGACCGCGGACGCCGCCAGGCACGCCCCGGCGCTCGCCCCACCGAGCAGCAGGCCGGCGGACGGTGCCTCGGCGTGCAGGTGGCGGAGCACGGCGACGATCTCGTCCCGCGCGTGGGGTGCCCGTCGTCGCCCACGTGGTCCACCCCGGCCGAGCCACGGCAGCCCGGGCAGTGGTCCGAGGCGGTAGTCGACGGTCACGACCGGCAGCCCGCGCTCGGCGAGTGCCCGTGCGACGGCGTCGGACTCCGGCAGGTCGAGGTCGCCCCGGAAGAACCCGCCGCCGTGCACCCAGACCAGGGTCGGGGCTCCCACGCTGGCGCTCTGGTTCAACGGTCGGTACCGCCGGACGGGAACCGGTCCGTGTGGTCCGTCGATCCGGTCATCGGCGACCTCGATCGTGTCCTGGTGCTTCCCCCGCATGGGAGCAGTGTTGCAGGACGCGGGCGGGAGCCGGGCTCGCGGCGCTCGAACAGGCATGCTTTCGGAGCGTCGCGAGGGACACGGCCCGGTAACGATGCGGGCGACCGCTCGGCGGGGCAGGCAGCGTGGAGGCATGCGCCTGACGAGAGCCGCCCTGATCCTGACCACTGCGACCCTGGCCGCGCTGCTGACGGGGTGTTCCGGCGCTGACGGAGCGGACGGCGGTGCGGCGACCCCGACCGTGACCGAGACCGTCACCGCCCCGCCCTCCGACGCCGCGAGCACGCCGACGCCGACGCCCACCCCCACCCCGACCTGCGGGCCGTCGAGCGGTGCCGAGGCTGCGGCCGATGGCATCGCGGCCCTGCCGCTGCCCGCCGGCCTCGAGGATGCGAAGTGGGACGCCGCGAACGCCGACTACTCCGGCTACGACGCCTGCGCGCCACTGTCCTGGTCCGTGGTCGCACCCGAGTACGGCACGGCAGGATCCCCGTACGCGATCCTGCTGTTCCACGAAGGCCGGTACCTCGGCACGGCCACTGCCCAGCAGTACGCCTTCGAGCCGACCGTCGAACGACAGAGCGACTCGGCCGTCACGGTGACCTACCGGTTCGCCAAGGCCGGCGAGCCGAACGCAGCGCCCTCCGGCCGCACCACGGCCACCTTCACCTGGAACGACGAGACCGGCCGCGTCGAGATGACGGGGGGCACCCCGCCCGCTCAGTGACGGTCGGTTGGCACCGAGTCCGGGCCGAGCTCCCGCTGCAGGGTGCGCAGGACCCGTACGAGGGTGTCGAGCTTGTCCGGTCCGGCCTCGAACTCACGTCCGAGGGCAGACCGCGGCTGCACGACCACGTCGTCACCGTCGGTCGTGGTGATCCAGACGCCGAAGTCGGCACGCTGGCCGCGGGACTCCCTCGTCGCGACGGAGAACCGTCGGATGCGCGCCCACGGCAGGCCGAACACCGGCGCGTCCCGTGACGGTGCCCACGCGTGCAGGCCGAACTCGTCGACGGTCCAGACCTCGGGGCGGGGCTTCGGGAAGTCGTCGGAGGTGCGCAGGCCGGACGTCAGCACGGGCAGGTGGAACCGGGGTGCCCGCCCCGCTCCGATGCGCGCGAGCGTCCGGCGGTCGCCTCGCCCGGCGGACAGCGTCGACACGGCCAGCAGCACCCCGAACCCCGCGACCACGATCGGCCACAGCACGAACGACCCCTGTGTCCGGGCGCTGTCGATGCCGCGCAGGAAGTCCGGGAACGCGAACTCGGCGACGAGCGCGGCGAGCCCCACCGCCGTGGTGACGACCGCCGCGAGCAGCACCGGCCCCCGCTTCGGCATCTCCCCGTCGCGCAGCCGTTGCACCCACCGTTCCCCGGAGTACTCCACCGTGCCATCTTGCCCGTCGCGGCCACCGATCGTCCGCGAGCGCGACATGCTGTTCCCATGCAGTCCGTCCGTGCCGCCGCACCCGGTGTCGCCCTCGCCGTGGCGATCGGCATCGTCGCCACCCTCGTCGGCCGGGTCGTCCCGGTGGTCGGCGGTCCCGTCCCCGCCGTCCTGATCGGTGCCGTCGTGGGGTGGCTCGTCCGACGCCGCACCGGTGGCACACTCGCCGCGCTGGCGCCCGGCGTGAAGTTCTCGTCCAGCCGGGTCCTGCAGTTCGCCGTGGTCCTGCTCGGCGCGCAGCTGTCCATCGGTGAGGTCCTGCGCATCGGCGGTGAGACCCTGCCGGTGATGCTCGCGACGCTCGTCGTCTGCCTGGTGGCCGCGTGGGGGATCGGCAGACTGCTCCGGGTCTCGGGCGCACTCCGCACCCTGATCGGCGTCGGGACCGGCGTCTGCGGCGCCTCGGCGATCGCCGCCGTGACACCCGTCATCGGCGCGGTCAGTGCGGACGTCGCCTACGCGATGTCGACGATCTTCCTCTGCAACATCGCGGCCGTCTTCGCCTTCCCGCTGCTCGGGCACGCCCTGGGCCTCAGCCAGCACGCCTTCGGCGTCTTCGCGGGCACCGCCGTGAACGACACGTCGTCCGTCGTCGCCACGGCGACCGTCTACGGCCGCCAGGCGACCGACACCGCGGTCGTCGTGAAGCTGGTGCGCACCCTGATGATCATCCCGATCGTCATCGGGCTGGCCGGACTGGAGGCCCGCCGCGCCTCCCGCGAGCAGCTCGCCCCCGCCTCGGGGCCGGGTCGCGGGTTCCGTGTGTTCCGGTTGGTGCCGTGGTTCCTGATCGGGTTCCTCGTGGTGGTGCTGCTCCGGACGGTCGGGGTCCTGCCCGCGTCCGTGGCGCCGGGGTTCGCGACGGCCGCCTCGTTCCTCATCACGGTGGCGCTCGCCGCGATCGGCTGCTCGACGGACTTCGCCGCGCTCCGCCGTGCCGGGTTCCGGCCGATGCTGCTCGGCATCGCGCTCTGGGTCCTGGTGGCGGGGACGTGCCTGGGCATGCAGGCGGCCTTCGGGCTGCTGTAGGGGTTGCCGGCACCGGACCTATCGTTTATCGTTGCATCGAAATTCGATGGTATCGATGATCGACAGGGGAAGCAGCCTTGACCACGCCCGTCTACGAACCGCCCCGCGGGCGGAACTCCTACCTGGCCTACGTCGTCTCGTGTGCGATCGGCATCGCGATCGTGGTGTGGCGGTACGTCGACCTGCTCGTCCACTCGATCGCCTCGGGCACGGTGGCGGTGCCGATCCGGATCCGCGAGACCAGTGCCGTCCCGCAGCCTCCGGGTGGCGCGACGGTGACGTCCGACCAGCTCGTGCTCCGGGCACCGATCGCCGACGTGCCGGGTGGTGCGATCGGGTACATCCGCGTCGGCGACGCGCTGGAGGTCCTGCTCGTCAGCGCCCTCATCGCCCTGGTCGCGGCGGTGGCCTGGAAGATCTCACGCGGCGGGCTCTTCGACCGCTCGACCACCCGGATCCTCGACTGGCTCGGCGGCGCGGTGCTGGCCGCCGGGTTCCTGCCGTCGTTCGTCCGCCGGATGGGGTGGAACTGGGTGGTGTCCGGGCTCGGATGGGACGGGTACCTGCCCACGCCGGTGGTCGACCACCAGTTCCTGCCCGTGTACCTCGGCCTGCTCGTCGTCGTCTGCTTCCGGTTCGCGCTCACCGCCTCGCAGCGGATGGTGCGGGACCAGGCCGGGCTGGTCTGATGCCCCCGGAACAGGAGGACGGCCACGCGGTCGTCTGCCACCTCGACGACCTGCTGGCCGAGCGCGGGATGACCCTGACCGAGCTCGCCGACCGCGTCGGCGTCACCGTCGTCAACCTCTCGGTGCTCAAGAACAACCGGGCCCGTGCGATCCGGTTCTCCACCCTCACCCGACTGTGCGAGGTGCTCGGCTGCCAACCGGGCGACGTCTTCTCGGTGCGCACGGACTGACGACGGAAGGCCCGCCCGACGTGAGCTGATCTGCTCACGCTGGGCGGGCCTCCTGGCCGTACCTGCCGTACCTGCCGTACCTGCCGTACCTGCCGTACCTGCCGTACCTGCCGGCGTCAGCCGCGCAGCGCCTCGGACAGCTTCACGCGACTGCCGGTGCGGAGCAGGGCGTTCTCGTAGACGCGGGCACCGATGACCACGACCGCGACCACCGAAGCGGCGACGATGACGAGCGACAGGATCGGCTCCCACCACTCGGCCGTCCCCAGGAAGATCCGCATCGGCATGCCGATCGGGGCACTGAACGGCACGTACGACATGATGCCGAGGATCGTCGGGTTGTCGTACGCGACGATGATCAGGAAGTACGGGATCATCACGAGCATCATCACCGGCGTGGTGACGCTGCCGACGTCCTCTTGACGGGAGACGAGCACGGCCGCCGCGGCGAACAGCGACGCGAGGAGCACGAACCCGATCGCGAAGAAGCCGATGAACCACAGGATGCTCGGGCCGAGCATCGCGAACATGTTGTCCTGGCCGGTCACCGCCAACGTGACGATGGCGGCGACGGCCACCGCGACGATCTGGGCGAAGGCCATGATGCTGTTGCCGAGGACCTTGCCGGCGAGCAGCGCCCGGGCCGGGATCGCGGACATCAGGATCTCGACCACCCGCGTCGACTTCTCCTCGACGACGCTCTGCGCGATCGACTGGCCGAACGTCACCGCCGACGCGAAGTACACGACGCCGAACGCGATGGCGATGAGGTACACCAGCCCGCCCGGTAGTGCATCCGGGTCGAGCAGCTCGATGCGCGGGGTGACGCTCAACGCCGAGACGACCTCGGACGGTGCCTCGTCGAGCCCGACGACCTTGTAGCCGAGCGGGTCGTCCGACGGCACGATCGCCGCGTCGACGTCGCCCTTCGTCACGAGCCGTTCGGCCTCGTCGACCGACGCCGACTCCGTGACGTCCAGCCCACTGGTGGTCGGCAGCGAGACGCCGTCGACGACCGCGACCGGGGTGGTGTCGTCGGCGGTGGCCTTGCTCACGATCCCGCCGACGACGATCGACGCGACGACCATGCCGATCAGGATGAGCGCCGAGACCACGAAGGCCTTGCTGCGGATGCGTGCCTGGATCTCACGTGCGGAGACGAGCCGCACGGCCTGCACGAATGAGTTGTTCATCGGACGACCTCCCGGAAGACCTCGCTGAGCCGCGGCACCCGCGGCGAGAACGACCCGACGGTGCCGTGCTGGACGGCACGCTGCAGGACACGCTGGGCGGTGGCGGCGTCGGCCTCGAAGACCGCGTACCCGCCGTCGAACTCCCGCACGGCCACACCCGGCTCGTCGCGGAGCCAGGCGACGTCCCCGTCGACCAGCAGCTCCCACGCGGCCGGGCCGGCCTGCTTGCGGAGTTCCTCCTGCGGACCGGCGGCGCGGATCGTGCCACCGGCGATGACGACGACGTCGTCGCACAGCCGCTCGACCACGTCGAGCTGGTGGCTCGAGAACAGCACCGGGACGCCCCGGGCCGCGGTCTCGCGCAGGACGCCGAGCACGGTGTCGACGGCCATCGGGTCGAGGCCCGAGAACGGCTCGTCGAGCACGAGCACCTCGGGGTCGTGTGCCAGCGCCGCCGCGATCTGCACGCGCTGCTGGTTGCCGAGCGAGAGCTTCTCGACGGGGTCGCCGGCGTGTGCGGTGAGTTCGAGGCGTTCGAGCAGCTCGCCGGTGCGGGTCGTCGCGGCGCGCTTGTCGACGCCGTGCAGCCGGGCCAGGTAGGTGATCTGCTCGGCCACCGGCATCTTCGGGTACAGGCCGCGTTCCTCGGGCATGTAGCCGAAGCGGCGGCGGTCGGCGGGACGGACCGCGGTGCCGTCGATCGAGACCGTGCCCGCGTCGGCCTGGAGCACGCCGAGCATGATGCGCATGGTGGTGGTCTTGCCGGCACCGTTGCCGCCGACGAAGCCGGTGAGGCGGCCGCTGCCGACCGTGAACCCCACGTCGTCGAGCACCCGGCGGTCGCCGAAGTGCTTGGTCACCCCTTCGATGGTGAGCATGTCGTTCCCCTTCGTCGCGACGCTGGTCGTCGCTGCGTCCGACGCTATTGGCCGGGAGGCACGCCCCGCCTCCGCCGCCAGACGGGACTTGGGTGGGTGGTCGACTCCACCGCGTGGGGGAGGAGCGCGCGTCGGTCCGGTGGGCCGGGTGCGGGCTTCTTCGGGTCGGTGCGCGCTTGTTCGGCTCGTGCGGGTTCGGTTGCTCGGTGCGTCGTTCTGGCGGCGCACGGTGCGGTCAGGGCCGCACGGGTTGAACGAAGGCGCACGGTGCGGGCGTGGGGTGCGGTGGTGGGCACGGTGCGGGCTGGGTGCGAGCCGGCACGGTGCGGGGTTGTTCGGCTCGTGCGGGTTCGGCCCGGCTCGGTCAGCCGGCGACGCCGTGTTCGAACGCCCAGACGACGGCCTGGATCCGGTCGCGCAGTGCGAGTTTCTGCAGCACGTTCGACACGTGGGTCTTCACGGTGGCGTCGCCGACGTAGAGCTCGCCGGCGATCTCCGCGTTGCTCAGGCCCCGGGCGAGGAGCCGCAGCACCTCGGTCTCCCGCTCGGTGAGCCCGGCGGCGGCGAGTGCGTCGTCGCCCGTCGTGGCAGTCGTGTCGGTCGTCGCAGTCGTCGCGGTGGTGGTCGCCGAGGGCTGCACCGCAGCCGACGCCGTCGCCCGGCTGATCACCCGGCGCGTGACGTCCGGCGCGAGCAGGGCGTCCCCGGCGGCGACGGTCCGCACGGCGTCGATCAGCCGCTCGGGGGAGGCGTTCTTCAGCAGGAACCCGCTCGCTCCCGCCTCGAGCGCCTGGAACAGCGCGTCGTCGCTGTCGAACGTGGTGAGGATGAGCACCGCCGGTGGGTCCGGTAGCGCCGCGATCCGCCGCGCGGCCTCGAGCCCGTCCACGCCGGGCATCTGCACGTCGAGGCACACCACGTCCGGACGGAGCTGCTGCACGGCCTCGACCGCCCCGGCGCCGTCCGCGGCCTCGCCGACCACACGGAACCCGGGCTCGGACTCCAGGATCACGCGGAACCCGGCGCGGACGAGCTCCTGGTCGTCGGCCAGCACGATGGTCAGGTCGGTTGTCGCGTTCACGTCGTCGGCAGCCATGCCCGCACCAGGTAGCCTCCCCGGGCTCGTGGCCCGATCTCGATCCGTCCGTCCACGGCGGCGACGCGTTCCCGCATCCCGACGTGTCCGAGTCCGCTGCCGGAGGTGCTCCGGGCGGCACGGGCACCGAGCCCGTCGTCCGTGACCTCCACCTCGACGCCGTCGTCCAGGTACCGCAGCCGGACGTCGGCGCGGGCGGTCGGGCCGGCGTGCTTCAGGATGTTCGTCACGGCCTCCTGCACGATCCGGTACGCCACCGCGGCCACCGTCGGCGGCACCGGGCGCTCGTCGCCCACGACGACGTACTCGGCGGGGTGGCCAGCCACCCGGGCGGACTCGGCCAGTTCGGCGATCCGCGTGATGCCCTCGGTGCTCGGGCCGTCGCCGTGCGGTGTCCCGAGGCCGACCGCGTCGTCGTCGGAGCGCAGGGTGCCGAGCATCCGCCGGAGTTCCTCCACCGCGGTGCGGGCGCTCTCCTCGACCACCCCGAGCGATGCCGACGCCTGAGCCGGGTCGCGGTCGATCACGCGTCGTGCAGCACCCGCCTGCACGCCCATCAGCGAGACGTGGTGGGCGACGACGTCGTGCAGCTCGCGGGCGATCCGGACCCGCTCGATCGTGACGGCCTGTGCTGCGGACCGCTCCCGCTCGGCGGCGAGTTCGGCGGTGCGTTCGGCGAGCTGGTGCCGTGCGACGGCGGAGACCCAGGCGCGGTTGCCGGCGTACCAGGCGGCGCCGAAGTAGATGACGTTGATGACGATGTTGAGCAGCGAGATCGCGACGTAGGGCGCCACGGGGGAGTCCGTGTCGTTCGGCAGCGCGTTCGGCGACGCCCACCCGAACGAGATCGCGACGAACAGCCACGCGAACATGCCACCGATGACGACCCAGCGCACCGCTTCGGCCCGCACCCGGTCGGAGCACCACGCGCCCACCGTGTACAGCGCGATGAAGAGCGTGAAGTTGACGAGGAAGACCTCGGGCACCTGGAGCAGCTGCGTCGCGGCGAACGCCACCGCCGACACCAGGGCCACCGACATCGGGAACCGTCGGCGGAACGCGATCGGGGCCGCGTTCGCGACGATCATCAGTGCCGAGACCCACCACTCGGCCTGGTCGTCACCGTAGGTACCGGCCGACCCGTACAGGAACGTCGTGACGGCGAGCCCACCGGCCAGCACAACTGCGAGCACCGCGTCCTGCCGGTACTCGTGCCGCCCCACCGGCAGTCGCGACCACTCCGCCGTCGTCCCCATGCAGGAAACGCTACTGGGTGCGCTCGACCAGGAGTAGCCTCCCGCCAACGAGCAGGGGAGACGCCATGCAGTTCCTCGTCAACGTCATCGACGACGGCCAGGCCGCCGCCGTCGGCGACACGTACTCCGCGACCGACGCGGAAGCCGCCGCGGTCGACGCCTTCAACCAACGGATGGCCGACGCGATCGTGTTCGCCGCCGGGGTCTCCGCACCCGCTGACGCCACCGTGATCGACGCCCGCGGGGGCGCGGCCGACACGGGCACCGGGCCCGCCAGCAACTCCGACGAGTACGTCGCCGGGTTCTGGGTCATGGACCTCCCGGATGCCGAGACGGCGGCCCGGGTGGCCCACCAGGCGTCACAGGCGTGCAACCGGAAGATCGAGCTCCGCCCGCTGCTCTGACGGCACGGACCCCACCCGGCCGAGGGACCACCGCAGGAACGGCGCTCGCCGCGGTCACACCTGCCCCGACCACGAACGTCGCGACGAACCCGATCGCACCGACGAGCGCCCCGGCACCCGCCGCACCGACGGCCTGCCCGAGCACGAGTGCGACGAAGAGCATCGACGTGCCCGCCGACGACCGCTCGGCATCGATCTCGGTCGTCCACGCGATCAGTGCCCCGGTCGCCGCCGTGTAGCCCCAGCCGAACACGGCACACGCCAGCAGTGCCGCGACCGTCGCTTGCGGCGCTGCCCCCAGCACGACGACGGCGACGGCGACCGACCCCGCCGTGACCGCCCAGAGCGTCCGGGCGCGCAGTCCGTTCGTCCAACGCGCGGTGACCACGACGGCCGCACCACCGATCCCGAGCGCGATCCAGGCCGACACCGAGACGACGACCGACGCACCGGCCTCCACCAGCGCCGAACGTCCGTAGGTCCAGACGACGGCGGACCCGGCCCCGAACAGCAGCGCCAGCACGAGGACCCCTCGGTGCGCCGCGAACCACGGAACACCGGGAAGTGGTGCCCGGGACGCGGCAGCCCCGCCGCGGGACACCGCGAGCAGCAGGGCTCCGACGGCCAGGGCGAACACCCCGGACACCGCCCAGGCCGTCCGCCAGTCGGGCAGCAGCACGAGGGCGAGCACCCCGGCGCCCACGAGCCCGGGGCCGGTGCCGGCGTTCACGATCGCCTGTGCTCGACCGAGCAGCGCCGACGGCACCTGCTCGGCGACGATCCGGACGAGGGCGGGGGACGCGAGTCCGGCCCCCGCCGACGCGGCCACGGCGCTGATGCCGAACGCCAGTGACCCGCCGGCCGTCGCCATGGCGATCGCGCCGACCCCCGCCACCAGGGTCGCGACCGTGACGAGCACGCGGGGCATCCGTGCGGCGAGCAGGAACCCGGCCACCGCACCGACGCAGTACAGCGCCGAGGCACCCGACGAGACCCACCCGGCGGCGTCTGCCCGGAGCCCCAGGTCGCGCTGCACGTCGGGCAGGAACAGCCCGTAGGCCAGCCGCACCAGCCCGTAGGTGGCGGCGATCAGGCCGAGTCCGCTCACGAGGAGCAGTCGCTGTCGTAACGAAAACGAGCGTTTCACTTTTCAGAGCCTAGGGTGCTCTCATGGTGATACGCCCAGGGACCGAGCAACGGCTGCTCGACGCCGCCGAGGAGCTCTTCTTCTCACAGGGCATCGCCGCCACCCCGATCGACGCGGTCCTCGAACGGGCCGGGGTCTCGACGGCCACGCTGTACCGCGGCTACGCGAGCAAGGAGTCCCTGGTCGCCGCGGCCCTCACCCGTCGCCACGAGGACTGGATCGCCACCTGGGACCGTGCGGTCGCCGCCGAACGGGACGACCTGGGCCGACTCCTGGCGGTGTTCGACGCCCTCGACGCCTACCGCTCGACGCCCACGGGCTCCCGCTGGTGTGCTTTCCTCGGCACCGCCGCCGAGTACGCCGACGCCCCCGCCGAGGTCCGACAGGTCCTGGACCTCGAGACCACCACGTTGCGCCGGCGACTCGTGGCACAGGCGGTGCCGGTGGTCGGTCCCCGTGCCGAGGTCCTCGCCGACCAGCTGCTGCTCATCGTCTCCGGTTACCTTGCGATGCGGTTGCGCGACCCCGCGCTCGACACGACGACGGCACGGTCCGTCGCCGCGTCCCTCATCCGGGAACACACCCCAGACGGAACGGCGCCCACCACATGACCCGATCGCGTGCTGCCACGATCACCCGCCGTTCCCTGCTGATCGGTGGCACGGGCGTCGTCGCCGCGGGAGCCGTGGCCGAGGGGATCAACCTCGGCCTGCTGCCCGGACGCTCGACCCTGTACCGGGTCCTCGGTCTGGACGGCACCGACGGCACGGTCCCCGACGTCGAGGCGGTCCCCACCGCCTCCGGCACCTTCGTGTCGGCAGCGCGGAAGGGCCGCACCGTCGGCTGGACGATCGCGGCCCCGGCATCCGACACCCCCTTGCCGGTGGCGGTCGCCCTGCACGGCTACGGCGACGACCACACCTCGTTCTTCGGGCGGAGCCTGGGCTACGACCGGTTCCTCGCAGCGCACGTCGCCGACGGAGGAGCACCGTTCGCGATCGCCTCGATCGACGGCGGCAACCGCTACTGGCACCGACGAGCCGACGGGGACGACCCCGCCGCGATGGTCGTCGACGAGTTCCTGCCCCTGATCGCCCGCCGCGGCTTCGACACGGACCGCCTCGCCCTGACCGGCTACTCGATGGGTGGCTTCGGCGCCCTCCGGCTCGCAGGGGTCCTCGGTGCCTCGCGCGTCCGGGCGGTCTCGGCCATCAGCCCCGCGCTCTGGAAGTCGGCCGCCGACACCGCCCGCGGCGCCTTCGACGACGCGGCCGACTTCCGCGCGAACACCGTCCTCGGGCGTCAGCGCGCCCTGGACGGTGTCGCCGTCCGCGTCGACTGCGGCAACGGTGACGGGTTCGCGCCGGCGGTGCACGCCTACGTCGACGGCTTCGACACGCCTCCGGCCGGGGGCTTCGAACCCGGCGCCCACACGCACGGCTACTGGCGCCGCCTGGCGCCCCAGCAGCTCGCCTTCCTCGGCCGCCACCTCGGTCACTGAGCCGACGAGCGCCCCGACCAGCGCGCCCGACCAGCGCGCCCGAGGCGCGCGTCGAGGCGGACGGGAGGCCCGTGGCGGCCCCGCACCGCGCCTCCAGGCCGTCAACCGGTCACCGCAACGGCCCGTGCTGCGTGACCAGGAGCGCCCAGGAGCGCTCAGGCGCGACCGCGGTTGCGGCGCCGGATCTCCTTCGGAGCGCGCCCGGCCATGAAGGACCGTGCAGGATCGACGAGGAAGCCCTGCCGGAGCGCCTCGCGACCGACGAGCATCCGGAACCCCATCTGGTCACGGTTGCTCAAGGTGACCTCGGACTCGACGACCTGCCCGGCCAACGCGATCCGCGTGCGGACGACGATGCGCTCCTGGGTGTGCCCGGTCGAGCTGCGGACGATGCGGCGGTCGTGCACGTCGCACTCGATGGTGGAGGCGTCCGCATCGGTGTCCTGCCAGGGGTGCAGCGAGAACCGGACCCGCTCGCCGGGCAGTTCCTCGAGGTCGAAGGCGTGCAACGCGGAGCTCCGGGCGCCGGTGTCGAGCTTCACCTTGATCCACGGCACGCCGAGGTCCGGCAGTCCCGCCCACTCCCGCCACCCGGCGACGACGAGCCCGCTGTCGGAGGACTTCGGAGCGCGGGCCATGTGCCCATCCTGTCGCATGCTCCGTGGCCACGTCCGCATGCTTTGATGGGGCGTCGCCGTCGATCCGACCCAGCGGAGAACCCCTCGATGAAACTCGCCATCCTGTCGCGCGCGCCCCAGGCGTACTCGACCCAGCGCCTCCGCGCAGCGGCACTCGACCGCGGCCACGAGGTCAAGGTGCTCAACACCCTGCGCTTCGCGATCGACCTGTCCGGTGACGACCCGGACCTGCTCTACCGCGGCAAGCTGCTGAGCGACTACGACGCCGTGCTGCCGCGCATCGGCAACTCGATCACCTACTACGGCACCGCCGTGGTGCGCCAGTTCGAGCAGATGGACGTCTACACGCCGAACACGGCGAACGGCATCACGAACTCGCGCGACAAGCTCCGGGCGAACCAGATCCTGTCGCGGCACGACATCGGCATGCCGGCGACGACCTTCGTGGCCGGCCGCAACGACGTGCGCGGCGCGATCGAACGGGTCGGTGGCGCGCCCGTCGTCATCAAGCTCCTCGAGGGCACGCAGGGCATCGGCGTGATCCTGGCACCCGAGGCGAAGGTGGCCGAGTCGATCGTCGAGACCCTGCACTCCACGAAGCAGAACGTCCTGATCCAGCGGTTCATCGCCGAGAGCCGCGGCCGTGACATCCGGGCCCTCGTCGTCGGTGACCGGGTCGTGGCGGCGATGCGTCGGACCGCCTCGGGCGACGAGTTCCGCTCCAACGTGCACCGCGGCGGCACCGTCGAGAAGGTCACGCTCTCGCCCGAGTACGAGGCCGTGGCCGTCCGCTCGGCGCAGATCATGGGCCTCAAGGTCGCCGGCGTCGACATGCTCGAGGGCAACGACGGGCCGCTCGTGATGGAGGTCAACTCGTCGCCCGGGCTGGAGGGCGTCGAGCGCGCCACCGGCCTCGACATCGCCGGTGCGATCGTCGACTTCATCGCGAACCAGGTCGCGTTCCCCGAGATCGACGTCCGCCAGCGGCTGTCCGTCTCGACCGGCTACGGCGTCGCCGAGCTCCTCGTGCACACCAACGCCGACCTGGTCGGCAAGACGATCAAGGAGTCCGGGCTCTGGGACCGCGACATCACGGTCCTCACGCTGCACCGCGGCTCGAACGTCATCCCGAACCCGCGCAGTGGCGTCGCCCTCGAACCGGGCGACCGCCTGCTCTGCTTCGGCAAGCTCGAGGAGATGCGGTCGATGATCCCGGAGCGTCGCAAGCGGCGCGCGAAGGTGCGGAAGCTGCCGAAGGAGCCGTTGCAGACCGAGGGCTGACTTCAGAAATCACCCACGGGAAGAAGTATTATACCGTGGCTAACTCTGTCCACAGAGACCAACCCTGCGGAGCGTGACGATGGTGCAAAGTCGACGGCCAATTGCAATCGGCGCCCTGCGCGCGGGTGCTAGCCCCCTGGCCGCTCTGGCGGAGGCTGCAGAAGAGCCGTACTTGTGGCAGGGGAGTAGCTCCCTCAGGCACAGCCAGCGCGCAGGGGGCAGTGGCGGTGACGCGTTCGATCTAGAACTGGCGCGTGATTCGCAGTACGCGGTGGAGTGGCTCGGGCAGTGGCGCGAGCCACTCCCGACCGGCTCGCCGAACGTCGACATTGCCCGATGGTGCGAGCAGGCCTGCGGCGACCACGAAACGCCAGCTTGGTGGTCAATTCCACTCGCGCCGAACGTTCTCGTCACCTCGAGCGCCGTCGATCAGATCCCGCTCCTGCTCCTCGTGAACGAAGACGATTGGGGACGTGAGAACGCCATCGTTCATCACGTGAAAACCCCAGACGCTGCGCACATTTACGAGATCGACGGCCCCGACGCGTGGACTGCGCTCGTGCAGCGAGCCCCGATGGAGGTAACGGCAGCCAGGGGATCTAGCTGGGGCGGCAGTGTCCCTGGAACCGCATGGTTTCTACCAGACTGGTCCGCTATCGCTAGGGAGTTCGATGGCGTGCACCTGTCGGTCGGCGGATACCTCGACACGGCAGGCATCCCCCTGCCCGTTGACGGTGGCATGACCATGCTTGCGGGGATGTCACCGGACTCCACCGTCTGGTTGCGCGGTCCGCTCGCCACCGACAGCAGCTACCGGGTGCGGCGTCCAGGCGATGAGTGGATAGTCGTTCCGGTCTAAGTGCTCCTGAGTGACTCAGGTGAATTCCTGGAAAGCTCAATTTATTAGTGAAGCGCAAAACGGGCAGTCCCATCGCGGGGCTGCCCGTTTTGCAAACGTCGATGTGATCGTCATCCGTACCATCGTCCCAAGAGCCCGCGCGGTCTGTGCTCTTTCAGGGCGCGCGCTTCAATGGCTGGCATCAACAGTGCCGTCCCAGCGCCCCCTGACGTCGCCCAACGCCATTGCCGCCCAGCCGCCCTGCAGTGCGTAGATCGCCGCACCGCGGAGCCGGTAGGTCACGCTGACGAGCTCACAGACCAGCGCGATCATGTCCGCGGCATTCGTCGTCGTGAACTCCTCGCCGTTCCGGTTCAGCCTCAAGAGCTCCCAGTCCTTCGTGAAGAGATCCTCTCGGAGCAGGTCGTGCACGAAACGGTTCCGGCGCTGGTAGACGGTGCGAGCTGCGTCGAGGGTCCCGCTGACGAGCGGGCGCTCGTCGTTCGACAGTCGGTCGGTGGCGGCTACCTTCGCCTCGCACTCGTCGACGTTGGTCTGCAACCGGTCGGGCGCGTCTCGGAGCGCATCGACTTCGCCCACGCCGTCCAGGGCGGCGTTGAGGAACCGCAGGGCGATGTCCATGCGGGTCGTCTCCGTGGACAGTCGCCCCAGCAGGAACGTGCGTTGGTCCGCCGGAGGTAGTGCGTACAGCGCGTCGAGATCCATGACGGCATCGTGCCAGGCGAGCGATCCACAGCTCACGACTGACGGCGCGACCAGCGCTACCGTCGCTTGGTCAGTTCGCGGCCGATCTGCTCCACCGCCGCGTCGACGCGACCGCGCGGCTTGGGCGTCCGGTGGGTCACGAGGCGTCCCGGCCCGCGCCGGTGTCGCTGACGACGGAACAGCGGGGCCGCCGAGAGGGCGCGCCAGCGCCCGCTCGGCGCCTCATGAGAAGCTGCCACATCAACAATGAGGTTCGGGCGGCACGGCGTGCGGTATCTAGCGGTACGTAGCCCGCATCGCGATCTGTCATAAGACGATTACCGCCCTCTGAAATATTCATTGCACGTGCGAGAGCTGCTTGGATCCGGAGCCGTCCAGCGCATCCGGATCGCGCACACAGGCCAGATGCGGAAGTATGTGTCGGTGACGATCATGACGGAACGGCCGGTCGACCAGGCATCGAGCAGTGAACCGGAGCAGCCCGGCAACGCCACGGCGAAGCACCGGAACGTCTCACTGCTCTCCGTGGCGACCACCACGGCGGAGCGTGTGACGACCTCGGCCGACATCGAGGCCAAGCTCCGCGGGGTCCTCCGTCGACTCCGTCTGCCGATGGGACTGCTCGAGCGCGTCGCCGGGGTCATCGAGCGTCGCAACTGGGGCGAGGGCCAGACCTTCCAGGACGCCGCGATCGACGCCGGCCGCCGTGCCATGGCCGAAGCCGGGGTCCGTCCGGACGAGATCGGGTTGCTCATCAACACCTCGGTGACCCGTCCGCACCTCGAGCCGTCGGTTGCCGTCCGCCTGCACCACGGCCTCGGGCTGCCGTCGTCCGCCATCAACTTCGACATCGCGAACGCCTGCCTGGGGTTCGTCAACGCCATGAGCGTCGCCGCGGGCATGATCGACTCCGGGCAGATCAAGTACGCGCTCGTCGTCGACGGCGAGGACGCCGACCAGGTGCAGCTCAACACCATCGACCGCCTGAACCAGGGCGGCCGGAACCGCAAGGACTTCATGAGCGAGTTCGCCAGCCTGACCCTCGGGTCCGGTGCCGCGGCGGCCGTGCTCGGCCCGGCGGACCTGCACCCCGAAGGACACCGGATCGTCGGCGGCGTCACCCGCGCGGCGACCCAGTGGTACGACCTGTGCGTGGGCAGCGTCGACGGCATGTTCACGGACGCGAAGATGCTGCTCAAGGGCGGCATGGAGCTCGTCGTCGCCGCCTGGACCGAGGCCCGCGCCCACTTCGACTGGGCCGACATGGACCGCTACGTGCTGCACCAGGTCTCCGACGTGCACACCAACGCCTTCGTCGAGGCGATCGGCATCCCGCGCGACAAGGTCCCCACCACCTACCAGCGGTTCGGCAACGTCGGCCCCGCGTCGATCCCGATCACCCTCGCCGACGAGGTCGCCTCCGGCGGCATCCGTCGCGGTGACCGCGTGTTCCTGGGTGGCGTCGGTTCCGGCATCAACACGGCGATGATGGAACTCCACTGGTGACGTCCCGGCTGCCCCGCGTCGCCGCGAGCACGGCTCCGGCGACGCAGCCGCCCTCCCTGCCCGGCCTCGACCCGGCCTGGTCGCGTCTGGTCACGGTCCCCGCGTGGTCTGCAGAGCGGACGGGAGGCACAGATCGCGCCGCGCGCACCTGGCACCTCCTCGACACGGCCGGGTCCCTGGCCGCGCTCGGCGTGGAACCGGTCGGCACGATCCTCTGCGTGCACGGCAACCCGACCTGGTCGTACCTGTGGCGGTCGGTGCTCCGCACCTCGCTCGAGGTCGCGCAGGCCGGCGGACCGGCCTGGCGTGTGGTCGCCGTCGACCAGCTCGACATGGGCTTCTCGGAGCGCACCGGCGTCGAGCGGGGACTGGCGCAGCGCGTCGCGGACCTCGGAGCCCTGACCGACGAACTCGGGCTGACCGGACCGGTCGTCACCCTCGGCCACGACTGGGGTGGTGTCGTGTCGCTCGGTTGGGCGGTCGACCACCCGGACGTCCTGGCCGCCGCGATGACGTGCAACACCGCCGTGCACCAGCCCGACGACGCCCCGATCCCGGCACCGCTGCGGCTCGCCCTCGGCCCGGGGATGCTCGGCCGCGCGACGGTCGTGACCCCGGCGTTCCTCGAGACCACCCTGGCCATCGCGCACCCGAAGCTCGACCGTGCCACGGCCGACGGCTACCGGGCGCCCTACCGCGGTGCCGCCCGTCGCGGTGGCATCGGCGGGTTCGTCGCGGACATCCCCGTCGACGCCCGGCATCGGAGCGCACCCGAACTCGACCGCATCGCCGCCGGGGTCGCCGCGCTCGACGTGCCGGTGCTCCTGCTCTGGGGTCCGCGCGACCCGGTGTTCCTCGAGCGCTACCTGGACGACCTGACCGAACGCGTGCCGCACGCCGACGTCCACCGGTTCGAGGGTGCCGGACACCTGCTGCCTGATGACGCCGACGTGGCGGGCGCGGTGTTCGACTGGCTCGGTGACCGCCTGCCGGACGGCCGCGGTCCTGCGCAGGCCCCCACGGGCCTCTCCCCACCGGCACGGCCGGCCCGCCGCTGGCGCGTCGCTCCGGAACCGGCGGCGTGGGCCCAGTCCGACGCCGTGGACCCGGGCCAGCCCGCACCGGCGACCCCGCCGCTCTGGGCACGGCTCGACGAACTGCGTGACAGTGACGAACCCGCGCTGGTCGAGATGGCCGCCGCCGGTGGCCCCCGCACGATCACGTGGCGGCTGCTCGCCCGACGGGTCGACGAGATCGCCGCTGGCCTCGACGACCTGGGCGTCCGCAGCGGCGACCGTGTCTCGCTCCTGGTGACCCCCGGTGCCGACCTGACCGCCGTCCTGTACGCCTGCGTGCGGATCGGCGCGGTCGTCGTCGTCGCGGACGCCGGTCTCGGACTCGGCGGCCTGACCCGCGCGGTCCGCGGAGCCCGACCCGACTGGATCATCGGCGCGCTGCCCGGGCTCGGTGCCGCGCGTGCCCTCGGCTGGCCGGGGCGCCGCATCGCGACGCTCTCGCTGCCCGCACCGGCACGGAAGGCACTGCGGGTGGAGCACACGCTCGTCGACGTCGCCCGACGTGGTGCCCGCCGTCTCGCCCACGGCGCCGCGCTGCCGGCGGCCCCGTCGTCGGACGCTCCCGCCGCCGTGCTCTTCACCTCGGGGTCGACCGGCCCGGCGAAGGGCGTCGTGTACACGCACGGGCAGCTCAGCGCCGTCCGGGACGCCCTTGCCACCCAGTACGACGTCGGGGTCGGTACAGGGCTCGTCGCCGGGTTCGCACCGTTCGCGCTGCTCGGCCCGGCCCTCGGGGCGCGGTCGGTCGCGCCCGACATGGACGTCACCGCGCCGCGCACCCTGACGGCGAAGGCGGTCGCGGCCTCGGTCGCCGCGGCCGACGCCACCGTGGTGTTCCTGTCGCCGGCGGCCCTGGCGAACGTCGTCGCGACCGCGTCGGAGCTCACCGACGCCGACCGCCAGGCACTGAAGGGCGTGCGGCTGTTCCTGTCGGCCGGGGCTCCCGTCTCGGCTGCGCTGCTCACAGCGGCGACCGAGCTGATGCCGAACGCCAGTGCCCACACCCCCTACGGCATGACCGAGGGGCTGCTCATGACGGACGTCGACCTCGACGGGGTCCGTGCCGCCGGCCGGTCCGACGACGAGGGGATCTGCGTCGGGGTGCCGGCAGCGAACGTCCGCGTCCGCATCGCACCGCTCGACGGTTCGGGTCGCTCGACCGGAGCGCTGACGGACGAGCCCGGGGTCACCGGCGAGATCGTCGTCGCGGCACCCCACGTGCGCGACCACTACGACCGGCTCTGGCGCACCGACCGGGTCTCGCGCCTCGGGGTCGACGACCCGCGCGGGCACCGCACCGGGGACGTCGGACACCTGGACGCCGCGGGACGGATCTGGGTCGAGGGCCGGCTGCAGCACGTGCTGGTGACTCCGGACGGGGTCGTCACGCCGGTCGGGCCGGAACAGCGGATCGAGGGCGTCGACGGTGTCGGACGTGCCGGCGTCGCGGGCATCGGGCCGATCGGCACCCAGCAGGTGGTGGCCGTCGTCGAGACCGACCCTGCCGTGCTCCGGGCCGGGCTGGCGTCGCCGTCGCTCGCCGCAGCGGTCCGTGCCGCCGCCGGAGTCCCACTCGCCGCGGTGCTCGTCGTGCCCGTGCTGCCGACCGACATCCGGCACAACTCCAAGGTCGACCGCACCCGGCTGTCCCGCTGGGCCGGCTCGGTGCTGTCCGGCGGACGGATGGTCCGTCCGTGATCGGCGCGTTCTCACGCGCTCACCGACACCTCACGGGCCGTCGGGGGCGTGAGGTGTCGGTGAGCACGAATCGCCGACCCGTCGCGGTTCGAGACGGCGGACGGATGGTCCGCCCGTGAAGGTCCTGGTCACCGGGGCCAGCGGGTTCCTCGGGCAGGCCACCGCCGCCGCCGTGCGGGACGCCGGGCACGAGGTCCGGACGTTCCAGCGCCGTCCATCCGGTGTGCCCGGGGTGCAGGACGTCGCCGGCACGATGACCGACGACGCCGCGGTCGCCCGCGCGGTCGACGGGGTCGAGGCCGTCGTGCACCTGGCCGCGAAGGTGTCACTCGCCGGGGACCCGGCCGACTTCGCCCGGGTCAACATCGAGGGCACGCGCTCGCTGCTGCAGGCCGCCCGTGCAGCCGGCGTCGGGCGCTTCGTCTTCGTGTCGTCGCCGTCGGTCGCGCACACCGGGTCGTCGCTCGTCGGTGCCGATGCCGGTCCGGCTGAACCGTCCCGTGCTCGTGGAGACTACGCCCGCACCAAGGCCGCGGCGGAGCTGCTGGCACTCGACGCCGACGCCCCGGACTTCGCCGTCGTGGCGGTCCGGCCGCACCTGGTGTGGGGTCCGGGTGACACGCAGCTCGTCGGACGGATCGTCGAGCGTGCCCGCGCCGGACGGCTCCCGCTGCTCGACTCCGGCGCCGCGCTCATCGACACGCTCTACGTCGACAACGCCGCGACGGCCATGGTCGCGGCGCTCGAACGCGTCACGGACGACGGCGTCCACGGCAACGCGTACGTCGTCACGAACGGTGAGCCCCGCCCGGTCGCCGACCTGCTCGCCGGCATCTGCACGGCGTCGGGCGTCCGACCGCCGCAGTGGCACGTGCCGGCCGCGGTCGCGCGGGCCGCGGGCTCCGTGGTCGAGGCCGTCTGGCGCGTCCGGCCGGGGGAGGACGAACCGCCGATGACCCGGTTCCTGGCCGAACAGCTGTCGACCGCGCACTGGTTCGACCAGCGACGGACCCGGCAGGACCTGCGGTGGACCCCGTCGGTGTCGATCGACGAGGGGCTCGAACGGCTGCGCGCCGCGGCTCAGGCCTCGTCGGCCGCCACGTAGACCCAGGCAGTCCAGCCCGAGGCCAGCGTGACCCGGATGCGCTGGTAGTCGGCAACCTCGTAGCCGTCGACCGCGCGGAGCTGCCACTCGTACCCGAGCGTCAGGGCCACACCCTCGACGACGTCGCCGGCAGAGCCGCGGCGGAGGATCGGGTGCCGGTCGGAGCCGCTCGTGCGGATGACGTCCGGGTCGGTGATCGTCACCCAGTCGAGCCGCCAGCCGGGCAGGGAGTCCGGGGTGGTGGGGACGTGGTCGCCGAACAGTGACTCCTGCACGAGCGGCTGCTGGAGCGTGCCGTAGGAGAAGACCCGGTGCGTCTCGCCGGGGCGCGGCGTCGGACGCTTGACGGGACGCGGAGCGATCGCAGGGGTCGAGGTCCAGACGAGTGCACCGGCCAGTCCGGTCAGGCCGAGGTGCAGCAGCCCGATGATGCCGAGGGCGCTGCCCCAGGAGATCCCGGAGTCGTCGCCGAGGCAGCGGGACCGGGGCCAGACCTCGGAGTCGGAGAGGCACCCGTACCGGTTCGTGACCCCGACCACCAGACCGATGACGCCGACGACGAGACAGACGAGCGCGAACGCGCCGAGACCGATGACCCAGCGCTGGCCGGGGGAGAGACGCTTCACGTCGCGAGGCTAGCGGACGGGCAGTGGACCGGAGGACCACCCGGGTGCGCCGACCGGGTCGGGTGGGGCGGGCCTCCAGGCCGGGACCGTGAGCACGACGTCAGCCGGTGAAGCGGGTCCAGAGCTCGGTGACGATCGGCCAGACGTCGCCGGCGCGGTCGGCGGACCCGACGGCGACCAGGACGACGGGGACCAGGGTGACCGCCAGGCTCACCAGGACGGCGAGCACGACGGCGGTCGTCGCGGTGGCGGTGTGCCGGCGGGTCAGGGCGAGCAGGAGCAGGCCGAGCACCACGACCGCACCGAGCAGGGCGATCAGGGTGACCCGGACGAACGGGAACGGCACGAGACCGGCAGTGGTGGCGGTGACCCCGCCGAGGAACCCGACCAGCGGCAGGAACCCGCCGACCGCGATGGCCATCACGAGGAAGACCCCGATGCCGCCGGCGATCCAGACGCCGCGGGGTCGGGGGCGCCGGTCGCGGGACCGGCGCCCTCCGGACCAGGCGGTGGTCACGGCTGGTCCCGGTGACGGGGAGCCGCGGCGGCATCCGCTGCCGCACCGGCGGCGACGGCTGCGTCGTCGGCAGCGTCCGCCGCGGCATCGGCAGCGTCGGCGGCCCGCTCGCGGGTCGTGCCGGCTGCGTCGACGACGACGTCACGGGCCTGCTCGGCGGCGTCCTTCGCGGACGATGCCGCATCGGCCGCCTGCTCCGATGCCCGAGCCAGGGACTCCGAGGCGGCGTCATGCACACGCTCGCCCGTCTCGGCGGCGGCGTCGACGGCACGCTTCGTCGTGTCGGCGGTGGCGTCGGCAGCGCGCTTGGTGGCGTCGGCTGTCGCGTCGGCGGCCTGCTTGGTGGCGTCGGCTGTGGCGGACGCGGCCTGCTTGGTGGCGTCGGCTGTGGCGGACGCTGCCTGCTTGGTGGCGTCCGCAGTGGCCGACGCGGCCTGCTTCGCCACGTCGGCCGTGGCGTCGGCGGCCTGCTTCGTCGCGTCCGCCGTGGCCGTCGCGGCGCGCTTGGTGGCGTCCGCGGTGGTCTCGGCGGCCTGCTTGACGGCCTCGCCGGTCGACTCCGCCGCCTGCTTCACGGCATCGGTCGCCTGCTCGGCGGCGCGGCCGAGCGGGGACTGCTCGTCGTCGAACGGTCCGTGCACGTCGAGGACGCGCACGTCGACCGAGGTGCGGAGGTCGGACAGCTGTCGGGTGGCTGCGGTGACCTGCTGCCGGACCTCGGCGGCGACGTCCAGCACCGGGTGTGGGTAGCTGACGACGACGGCGACCTGCACGGCGAGCACACCGTCCTCTTCGTCGACCTGCACGCCGGCGGTGCCCGCCGAGCGGCCGAGCTGCTTCCGCAGCTGGTCGGCGGCACGGGCGGCGATCCCGCCGAGGTGGTGCACGCCGGGCACGCCGAGCGCGGTCTCCGCCGCGGTGCGCGCGACGATCGTCGCGGTGCTCGCGTCGTCGGGCAGCGGCTCCGTCAGTGCTGCGGGCAGGGTCACCTCGGTGACCTGCGTGTTCGCATGGGGGTCGTGCTGCATGGTTCCTCCTCGTTCGGGATCTGCGCGGGGACGCATCGGGGCACCCGTTCGACGGGTGCCCCGATGCGGTCGTGCGACCTACTTCTTGAAGACGTCCTTGACGTCCTCGCCGGTCTGCTTCGCGCTCGCAGCGGTCTGGTCCTTCTTGCCTTCGGCGACCTTGGCGTCGTCGTTGGTCAGGTTGCCGACGGCTTCCTTCGCCTTGCCGGCGAGGTCCTGAGCGGCGTTCTTGATCTTGTCGTCGAGTCCCATGACGGGTCCTTTCGTGAGTGGGCGTGCGCCCGGTGGTGTGGTGGTGGGCCGGGAGGCCCGGGGTGCGTCCGGCTGACGGGTGTCAGTGGACGCGGGTCGACTTCGCGAGCGCGGAGCGGGTACCGCCGGTCAGGTGCACGAGCACCGGGACCGGACGGCCGAGGGTGCGGTCGAGGACCGCGACGGCTCGGTCGACGGCGTCGAGCACGCTGACGGCGTCCCCGCCGCGGCGGACCGCGACACGGATCCGGGCGGCGCGCTGCCGGCGGACGAGGTAGGTGTCGACCCGGGAGCCGACCACGTCGCGGACACCCGCGAGTTCGTGCTCGAGGACGTCCCGGACGAGTGCGACGTTGACGGTGACCGCATCGTCGCCCGAGTGTTCCCGGACGGCGACGGACGTGCCGCCACCACCGCGGGTGAACACCCACACGAGCGACAGGACGATCACGAGGGCCGCGGCCCCGGCGACGATCCACAGCGTGGACGCGGGGACGTCGAGGCTGCGGGGGAGGTCGACGTACGGCTTGACGGCGTCCTGGACGGCGGGCAGCACACCCGCGCCCATCGCGATCCCGACGACGACGGCGACGAGGCCGAGGATGAACAGGATGATCCGGTTGAGGGTCCGGTTGCTCTTGGTCATGCGAGGGTTCCCTTCTCCTCGACCCGGACGCGGACGCGTCGGCCGAAGCGCTCGTCGAGACCGCTCAGACGCTCCACGACGGCGGCGCGGACGCTCGCCTCGTCGACCGGCACACCCGTGACGGGGACGATGCGGACCTCGGTGGAACGGCCACGGGCGGTGGCGGAGGCGTTCCCCTCGGGGACACCGGCCGCCATGCCTGCAGCGTTCGCCGCGGTGGAGGCGACGATGCGGGCGTCGATGACGACCGCACCGCGCTCGTGTTCGACGACCGATCGGTGCTGGCGGCCGGGCTTGAGCGCCAGGACGACCAGCACGACGCCGAGGACGACGAGCACACCCGCGATGACCTCGACGATGGTGACGAACGCGGCGTCCGGACGGAGCGCCGTGTCGACCACGGTCTGGGGGTCGGCGACCAGCGGCGGGCGTCCGATGGCGCTGAGCACCGCCTCGGTGCCGATCCAGGCGGCCACCAGGGCGAGCACCACGAGTGCCACCGCCACTGCTGTGGAGCGGGAGCGGTGCACGCTCCGACGACGGATGCGTCGTTCGACGGAACCGTTGCTCATGATGGCCTCCTAGCGGGCACGGGACTCGTGCTCGCGCACGATCCCGGTGAGTTCGATGTGGGCACTGCCGACGCGACGCCCGGTCAGGTCGCTCACGCGGCCCTTGACCTGGTCCGCGATCCGGATCGACCCGGAGACGATGTCGTCGCTCGCGGCGATCGGCCCGGTGATGTCGAGCGACAGTGCTCCCGACGCGTCGCCGAGTCCGACGCGCACCCGCTTGGCGGGGGCGCCGAGCCCTTCGGCTGCGACGGCCCGCGCCAGCGAGGTGAGCGCGCGTGCGGTGATCTCGACGCGGCCCGGGACGTCCGGGCCGGCGTTCACCGGGAGCTCCGGCGTCCGGTCAGCACGTCGGTCAGCGCACCGCGGTCGATGCGCCCGGTGGCGAGTGCGGCCACGAGGGCCCCGATCGCACCGAAGACGATGACGAGCACGAAGCCCCAGAACCCGAACTGCAGTGCCACGACGGCGAGGACTGCGCCGATGAGGGCGCCGATCAGCGTGTTGCTCATGCGACTCGGGCTTCCTTCTTCTCGTCCTCGTTGTCGTCGTCGTCGCCCGGGATGTAGACGTCCTGGACGGTCACGTTGACCTCGGCGACCTCCATGCCGACGATCTGCTCGAGGGCACGGGCGACACCGGCACGGACGCCGTCGGCGACCTGCTGGAGCGACACCGGGTACTCGGCGACGATCACGATGTCCGCGGCGACCTGCTTCTCGCCGACCTCGACCTTGACGCCCTGACCGAAGTCGCGCTGGCCGATGGCGTCGCGGATCGCGCCGATGGCACGGGCTGCGCCGTTGCCGAGGGAGTGCACGCCGTTGACCTCGCGGGCGGCGATGCCGGCGACCTTCGACACGACGGTGTCGTCGATGACGGTCTTGCCGGTGACGCCGCTGGTGCCGGCGTGCGAGGTGGCACGGGTCGCCGTGGTGGCCGGGGTGGGGGTGATGGTGTCAGCCATGGTTCATTCCTTCCGTTGACCCGCCGGGCGTTCCCAGCGGTTGCTGTTCACGGATGAGACGGGCTGTGGAAGAGATTCGTCACACACGACTTCTCGGATTCGGCTGCTTTCCAGGGAACCCCGGAAATCCGGGGATCTGTGTGTACCCCCGGGGTGTCCGGTCCGGCCGTTCAGCCGTTTCCGGCCGCGCCGTTGCGCTCTGCAGCGGCCCGCATGGCACGGACACAGGCCATCGGGGACTCGCCGCGCTCCTCGCGGAAGAGCTGTTGCAGCCGTCGGGGGAGCACCCCTGCGGCGGCCGCGATGTCGTCGAGCGTGAGCGGGTCGTCGAGGTGCTGCTCGATGTACGACACCGCACGACGGACACGCCACGACGCCTTGCCGGCCTCCGGCTGCGCAGCCAGCGACGTGCGTTTCGTCACGGCGGGGTCCTCACCGAACCGGTCGCGGTAGGTCTCGGCGAACCGGCCCGGGTTGGTGAAGCCCCAGCGGCGGGCGATCGCGGCGATGCCGGAGGACACGAGCGGACAGTCCGCCGGGGCGACCGGGCCGCCCCGGTCCGCGCGGAGCAGCTCCTCGCGCACCCGGTCCAGGCGGTGGTCGCGGAGGAACCGGTGCGGGGTGGTGTCGAGCGTCCGGGCGAAGACGTCCTGCAGCCCGCGCTGGCTCAGTCCGCAGGCGGCGGCGATCGTGGGGACCGAGGGGCGTTCGGCGGCGTGCAGCTCGATGAAGCGGATCGCGTCGCGGAGCCGGTTCGCCACGGGGACGTCGTCGCCGCGGTTCCGGATCGGGAACGTGTCGAGGATGACGACGGCCAGCCGGCGGTTCAGCGCGGTCCGCATCGGCCCGAGCACGCGCTCGTCGACCAGGGCCGGCCCGAGTTCACGGATCAGGTGCCGCAGGGGTTCGCGCCGGGCGACGACCTCGTCCTGCTGGTCGAACAGCAGTGGGCCGTCGGGCAGGCGGTAGCCGAGGTCGCGGCCGACGCTCCGCAGGAACCGGTCGGACACGTGCACGCCGTTGTAGACGGTGCCGTCGGACTCGAACCGGTAGGCCTCGGACGCCGACGCGATGTACGGGCTGCCCGGCTCGACGACGCGGGTGCGGTCGGCGAAGTGCATCTCGAGCCGGCCCTTGGTCAGCCAGAACACCACGTGGTCGTCCCGCACGCCGATGACCCCGCCCCGCCGACCGCCCTCGGCCCGCATGGTGCGCAGCGACAGGTCGTCGTCGCCCACGACCGTGTACTCGTACCGGGTGTCGTCGGTGGCGAAGGTCTCGGAGGCGAAGTCCGAGCCGCCGTACTCGGCCGTGAAGATCTCGGAGTAGTCGGAACCCTCGCCGTCGGAGAACCGCAGCCGGCGGAATCCGTTCGTCGTCGAGGGGTCCATGCGCCGATCATGCCATCAGTTGCACCGGACAAGGAAAGGAATACCCTAGGGGGGTACCGTATTGAGAACGGTGGAGGCGGACATGCACGAACACGTCGGGTACATCGGCGACAAGGACGACCTGCTCAAGCGACTCCGTCGCGCCGAGGGGCAGGTGCGCGGCATCGCGCGGATGGTCGAGGACGAGACGTACTGCATCGACGTCCTGACCCAGATCTCGGCGGCGAACCGAGCGCTCGAACGCGTCGCGCTGTCGCTGCTCGAGGACCACCTGGCGCACTGCGTCGCCGAGGCCGTCGCCGAGGGCGGGGACGCCGCCGACGAGAAGGTGCGCGAGGCCAGCCAGGCGATCGCGCGGCTCGTCCGCTCCTGACCCTGACGATCGACCACTGAGAAGGAGACACCATGACCACCGAAACGCTGCTCGTCGAGGGCATGACCTGCGACCACTGCGTGATGAGCGTCACCGAGGAACTCACCGAGGTCGACGGGGTGTCGGGCGTCGACGTCCGACTCGTCCCCGGCGGATCGTCCGAGGTCACCGTCAGCTCGGCGGCACCCGTCGACGCGGACGCCCTCCGTGCCGCGGTCACCGAGGCGGGGTACGAGGTCGTGCGCTCGTGACCGACCGCACCGTCGAACTCGACATCACCGGGATGACCTGCGCCTCGTGCGCGAACCGCATCGAGCGGAAGCTCGGCAAGCTGCCCGGGGTCACCGCCACCGTCAACTACGCCACCGAGAAGGCGCAGGTGCAGGTCGCCGCGGACGGCACCGCCGACCCCGAGGCGCTGATCGCCGCGGTGGAGTCGGCCGGCTACGGCGCCACGGTGCCGGCACCGCCCGCAGCCGCCGACGCCGACCCCGCGGTGGACGAGGACCCGACCGGCCCGCTGCGCCGACGCCTGGTCGTGTCCGCCGTGCTCGCGGTGCCCGTCGTGGTGCTCTCGATGGTGCCGGCGCTGCAGTTCCCGAACTGGCAGTGGCTCGCCCTGACGCTTGCGGCCCCCGTCGCGGTCTGGGGCGCGCTCCCGTTCCACCGCGCCGCGTGGGTCAACGCCCGGCACGGTGCCGCCACCATGGACACCCTGGTGAGCGTCGGCGTCCTCGCCGCCTTCGGCTGGTCGCTGTACGCCCTGTTCTTCGGCGACGCCGGCACGACCGGCATGCACATGACGTTCTCGTGGTTCGCCACGGACCCCGAGGCCACCGACCTGTACCTCGAGGTCGCGACGGCCGTGACGGTGTTCATCCTCGCCGGCCGGTACATGGAGGCCCGCGCGAAGACGCAGTCCGGTGCCGCACTCCGGGCACTGCTCGAACTCGGTGCGAAGGACGCCACGGTCCTGCGCGACGGTGCCGAACACCGCGTGCCGGCCTCGTCCCTGGTCGTCGGCGACGTCGTCGTGGTGCGACCCGGCGAGCGGATCCCGAGCGACGGCCTGGTGCAGGACGGCTCCTCGGCCGTCGACCTCAGCATGCTCACCGGCGAGTCCGTGCCGGTCGAGGTCGGACCGGGCGACCGGGTCACCGGCGCCACGATCAACGTCGGCGGCCGGCTCGTCGTCGCGATCACCCGCGTCGGTGCCGACACCGAGCTCGCCCGCATGGGGCGCCTGGTCGAGGACGCCCAGACCGGCAAGGCCGAGGTGCAGCGCCTGGCCGACCGCGTGTCCGGGGTCTTCGTGCCGATCGTCATCGTGCTCGCCGTGCTGGCCTTCGTCGGCTGGCTCGTGTTCGGCGGCTCGGTCACCGCGGCCTTCACCGCGGCCGTCGCCACCCTGATCATCGCCTGCCCGTGCGCCCTCGGGCTCGCCACGCCCACCGCGCTGCTGGTCGGCACCGGCCGAGGCTCGCAGCTCGGCATCCTGATCGGCGGTCCGCAGGTGCTCGAGCGCACCCGCGGTGTCGACACCGTCGTGCTCGACAAGACCGGCACCGTCACCACGGGGTCGATGACCCTGCGGTCGGTCACCGCCCTGGACGAGACCGAGGACGTCGTCCTGCGCCTCGCCGCGGCGGTCGAGGACGGCTCCGAACACCCCGTCGCCCGCGCCGTGACCACCGCGGCCCGTGCCCGGGGCGCTGACCTGCCCGAGGCCGAGCAGTTCACCGCCACCGCCGGCGCCGGTGTGCAGGCCGTCGTGGACGGCGACGTCGTCCTGGTCGGCACGACCCGCTGGCTCGCCGACTCGTGGTCGATCACCCTGCCCCCGGTGCTGTCCGACGCCGTCGACCGTGCCGAGGCCGACGGGGGCACGGCGGTCGTCGTCGCCCGGAACGGCAGTGCCCTGGGCGTGGTCGTCGTCGGCGACACCGTGAAGCCCGAGGCCGCCGACGCGATCACCCGCTTCCGGGCGCTCGGCCTGCACCCGGTCCTGCTCACCGGTGACAACGACGGTGCCGCACGCGCGGTCGCCGCGAGCGTCGGCATCGACGAGGTGCACGCCCGCGCGACCCCGGCGTCGAAGCTCGAGACCGTCCGCCGGCTGCAGTCCGAGGGGCGGAGCGTCGCGATGGTCGGCGACGGCGTGAACGACGCAGCCGCACTGGCCGCGGCCGACCTCGGCATCGCCATGGGGGCCGGCACCGATGCAGCCATCGCGGCGAGCGACATCACGGTCGTCAGCGGTCGGCTCACCGTGGTGGCCGACGCCATCCGGCTGTCGCGCGCGACGCTCGGCGTCATCAAGGGCAACCTGTTCTGGGCGTTCGCGTACAACGTCGCGGCGATCCCGCTCGCGATGGCGGGGCTGCTGAACCCGGTGCTCGCGGGGGCGGCGATGGCGTTCTCGTCGGTCTTCGTGGTGACGAATAGCCTGCGGCTGCGTCGTTTCGCGGCGCAGTCGTGAACCCGGCCACAGCCGTGAACCCGGCCACAGCCGTGAACCGGGCGAACCGACCGCAGCCCTGAACCCGGCGAGCCGACCGCGGCCCTGAACGCGACCGGCCGGGAGGCGTGACGCGCGCAGCGAACGCGAGCCGCGCCTCCCGGCCGACTGTGCGCACCACCCGCCGGAGCGCACTACGCTCGAAGACGGTCCGCGACGCAGCGCTGCGTGACCCGCGGGCTGTACGTCTTGAACGTGATCCCCAGGAGGACCGAAGTGACCGAATCCGCTCCCGTCGACCCCACATCGACCGAAGGCTGGAAGAAGCTCGACAGCATCGCTGCCGGCTTCACCCCGGACCTGCGAGGGTGGTTCGACAGCGACCCCGGTCGTGCCGAGCAGTACACCTTCCAGGCGGCCGACCTGACCGTCGACCTCTCCAAGGGCCTGGTGACCGACGAGATCCTCGCCGCGCTGCTGCAGGTCGCCAAGGACACCGGCGTCGCCGAGCGCTTCCAGGCGATGCTCGCCGGTGAGCACATCAACGTCACCGAGGACCGCGCCGTGCTGCACACCGCGCTCCGCCGCCCGAAGGCGACCGAGGGCCTCGTGCCGGCGGCGCCCCTGACCGTCGACGGCCAGGACGTGGACGCCGACGTGCACGCCACGCTCGACAAGGTCTACGGCTTCGCCGAGCAGGTCCGCAGCGGCGCCTGGACCGGTGTCACCGGCAAGCGCATCGAGACCGTCGTCAACATCGGCATCGGTGGCTCCGACCTCGGCCCCGTCATGGTCTACGAGGCACTCAAGCCCTACGTCCAGCCCGGCCTCGAGGCCCGCTTCGTCTCCAACATCGACCCGGCGGACATCTACGAGAAGACCGCCGACCTGGACCCCGAGACCACGCTCTTCATCGTCGCGTCGAAGACCTTCGGCACGCTCGAGACCCTGACGAACGCGCGCCTCGCCCGCCAGTGGCTGTGGGAGAGGCTCGGCCTGACCGACGCCGCCGACGACGAGAAGAAGAACGCCGTCGCCAAGCACTTCGTCGCCGTCTCCACCGCGCTCGACAAGGTCGAGGCGTTCGGCATCGACCCCGAGAACGCCTTCGGCTTCTGGGACTGGGTGGGCGGCCGCTACTCGGTCGACTCGGCCATCGGCACGAGCGTCGTCATCGCGATCGGCAAGGAGAACTGGGAGCAGTTCCTCGCCGGCTTCCACGCCATCGACGAGCACGTCCGCACCACGCCGCTCGAGCAGAACGTCCCCGTCCTGATGGGCCTGCTCAACGTCTGGTACACGAACTTCCTCGGTGCGCAGAGCCACGCGGTCCTGCCGTACACGCAGTACCTGCACCGCTTCGCCGCGTACCTGCAGCAGCTCACCATGGAGTCGAACGGCAAGCGCGTCCGCTGGGACGGCTCGCCCGTCACCACCGAGACCGGCGAGGTCTTCTGGGGTGAGCCCGGCACGAACGGTCAGCACGCGTTCTACCAGCTCATCCACCAGGGCACCCGCCTGATCCCGGCCGACTTCATCACGGTCGCCAACCCGGCCCGTCCGCTCAAGGACGAGACCGGCGACGGCAAGGGCGTCGCGCCCGGCACCGACGTGCACACGCTGTTCCTGGCGAACTTCTTCGCCCAGACCAAGGCGCTCGCGTTCGGCAAGAGTGCCGACGAGGTCCGCGCCGAAGGCACCACCGACGAAGGCATCGTCGCGGCGCGCACGTTCCCGGGCAACAAGCCGACCACGTCGATCATCGCGCCGGAACTCACCCCGAGCGTGCTCGGCCAGCTCATCGCCCTGTACGAGCACATCGTGTTCACCGAGGGCACGATCTGGGGCATCGACTCGTTCGACCAGTGGGGTGTGGAGCTCGGCAAGCAGCTGGCGCTGCAGGTCACGCCGGCCGTCGAGGGCGACCAGGCCGCGCTCGACGCGCAGGACCCGTCGACCAAGGCGCTCATCGCGAAGTACCTGGAGCTGCGGAAGTAACGCACGCCCCCACCTGACGGGCGGGAGGCCCGTGGCGGATCCGCCACGGGCCTCCCGTCCGTCTGTGTGGCCGGGCTGGCCGCGGGGCGGACGCCGGGCCGGTTTCGCGCTCACCGACACTTCACGCGCACGCTGGCCCGTGAGGTGTCGCTCAGCGCGAAACGACGCCTGCCGCCTGCAGCAGCGTCGCGTTCAGCGGGCGAGCGGGTCGAGGTTGAGGGACGTGCCCTCGTACAGGTGCTGGTCCTCGCCGAACACCTGGACGCCCTCGTTGAGCCAGACCAGGTCGCGGACGGTGATGCCGAACCGCGCGGCGACGTCCCCGATCAGGTCGTCCGGTGCGACGCCGTAGGACCTCGGCGCACCGGCGGCCGTGGTCGCGGTGACGGTCCCGGTCGCGTTCGCTCGTCGTCCGGCGTCCTTCGGGTGCACGTTCGTCTGCCGCGCGGGGACGGACCACCGCACGGTGGACACCGCGAGGACCTTGCCGGCGGAGATCTCGACGGGGACGTCCTGCCCGGGCGCCGCGGCGGAGTAGGTCACGAGGGTGCCGAGGTGTGACGGGTCGACCCCGGATCCGTCCAACGGGACGTCGACCGCGGCCGCCGTGCTGGTCGGGCCGCCGAGGGTCCGGTCACCGACACCGGGGTAGGTGAGGCCGTCGCCCACCGCACGGGGCAGGTCGAACAACGCGACGCCGATCGGTACCGGCAGCGTCGAGGTGATCCCGGAGTACTGCGCAGTGAACGTGTCGTCGCCGTCCGCGACCACCCGGAAGTGGAAGTGCACGCTGCCCTTCGGCGAGGCCACGTCCCCCTGGGCCAGGACGGTCCCGGCGGGGATCGGTGTCAGCGTCGGTGCGGGTGCGGCGGCCTCCGTCGGCACCGGGGTCGGTGTGCGCGGGTTCGCCGAGGCCTCGATCAGGTCCGATGCCGACTCGCCGTCCGGGGTCGCGGTCGGGGTCTCGCTCGCGGTGGGGCTCGACGCGGGTGGGGAAGCGGGAGCGGGCAGGGCACCGTCCGGTCCCCGCAGCAGCGAACAGCCGGACAGCACAACGCCGGCCGCCAGCACGATGGCGATCCCGCCGGTCCGTTTCATGATGCCCCCTCAGGTCGAGGGTAACGCGGTGGCGAACACACGGTCGTCGTCGCCGACGGACTGTGTCCCGGGACGCAGTCCAGCCGCCGCGGGCGCGAGGTGGTGTCGGTCGGAGCGGCTACGGTCGAGGGCATGGAGCGTTCGGAGATCCTCGCCGCGGCTGCCGCCGCGCACGCCGCCCGCATCGCAGCGGCCGGTGGTGACGACGTCGCAGCGCGTGAACGTGCCGACAGCGTCCGGCGCCGGGCCGACGGGCTCACCGACCGGTACGACACGGTCGAGGGCTCGGACACCGAGTCCGATGCACGTGACGCTGCACGCCGTCGCGCGGGAGAGGCAGACCGCGCCGCCTCGCGCACCGAGGGTGTGCTGTCGGACTGGCACCGGATGGGCACCCGCCGTGGCGTCACCCCCGACGCCCAGGTCCGCACGGCCTGGACCGTGACCGGGGTCCCCGAGCGGGGTGACGCCCGTGCGCTGGCGAACGTGCTGCTCTCGACCGCGGGGCACGCGGGCCGCGTCGCCGACGCCGCCCGACGCAACCCCGCCCTGTCCGGCGCCGCGAGTGCCGCCGCCCGACGGACCGTGCGCCGCTACACCGACCACGGCGCCGACATGGCCTCGTTGGGGGACGTCCTGGGCGACGGCCCCGTCGACGACGAGCGCTGAGCCCGATCCGCGGATTGGACCGCTCCCGTCCTCATCAGGCCTTCTGTGGACCGATCCAAACGACCTGACGACAGAATGTCCAATTGACAGGACATGGAATCGGGTTACGATCGGTCCACGCACTGACGCGCGATCACCGACGAAGGAGTCACCGAATGGTCGACATCAAACCGACAGCCCCGACTGTCGCACTGCCCCCGTTGGGGACCGGGCCGCACCGCCGACGACTCGGTGTGCTGGCCCTCGTCGCCACGTTCGGCGGGTTGCTCTTCGGGTACGACACCGGTGTCATCAACGGTGCCCTGAACCCGATGAAGGCCGAGCTCGGCCTCACGAACTTCACCGAGGGTGTCGTCACCAGCTCGCTGCTCTTCGGTGCCGCGATCGGCGCCATGCTCGGCGGCCGCATCGCCGACGGCTGGGGTCGCCGCAAGACGATCATCCTGCTCGCCGTCACGTTCTTCGTCGGCACGCTGATCTGCGTGTTCGCGCCGACGTTCGAGGTCATCGTCGTCGGTCGTGTGCTCCTCGGCCTCGCGGTCGGTGGCGCCTCCACGGTGGTGCCGGTGTTCCTCGCCGAACTCGCGCCGTACGAGATCCGCGGGTCGCTGTCCGGCCGCAACGAGCTCATGATCGTGATCGGTCAGCTCGCCGCGTTCGTGGTCAACGCCATCATCGGCAATGTGTGGGGTGAGGGCAACGGGGTGTGGCGCGTCATGCTGGCCGTCTGCGCGCTCCCCGCGATCGCGCTGTTCGTCGGCATGCTCCGGGTGCCGGAGTCGCCGCGCTGGCTCGCGTCGAAGGACCGCTACGACGAGGCGCTCTCGGTCCTCGAGCAGGTCCGGACCACCGATCGGGCCCGCGCCGAGCTCGACGACATCAAGCGGAGCAACGACCTCGAAGCGAAGGTCGATCGTGTCAGCGGCTGGCACACGCTGCGCGGGAACAAGTGGCTCATCCGCATCGTGCTCATCGGCGCCGGGCTCGGTGTCGCGCAGCAGCTCACCGGCATCAACTCGATCATGTACTACGGCCAGACCGTGCTCATCGAGTCCGGGTTCCAGGCGTCGGCAGCCCTCATCGCGAACATCGCCCCCGGCGTGATCGCCGTCGTCGGTGGCGTCATCGCGCTGTACAACATGGAGAAGATCAACCGCCGCACGACGCTGATCCTCGGGTTCACGCTGACGACGATCTGCCACTTCCTCATCGGCATCGCGTCGGTGGCGCTGCCCGAGGGCAACCCGGCCCGCCCGTGGGTCATCCTGTTCCTGGTCGTCGCGTTCGTCGGCTCGATGCAGACCTTCCTCAACATCGCCGTGTGGGTCGTCCTGTCCGAGATCTTCCCGACGCAGATCCGTGCGCTCGGCATGGGCATCTCGGTGTTCTGCCTCTGGATCGCGAACGCGTTCCTCGGGCTGTACTTCCCGACGATCGTCGCCGCGACCGGCATCACCGGGACCTTCTTCGGCTTCGGGGTCGTCGGGCTGCTGGCGCTGCTCTTCATCTGGAAGTTCGTGCCGGAGAGCCGCGGGCGCACCCTCGAAGAGGTCGAAGAGGGCGTCACCACCGGCAACATCTTCACCGTTCCCGAGAAGGCGTCGCGCCGCTAGTCCGCACCACGCCGCACCGAGAGCGCAGAAGACGTCGGGTCGCCCCAGGGCACCCGACGTCTTCTGCTCATTCGGCGTGTGTGACGAAGCACGCGGACGGACGGGAGGCCCGGTGCCAGCTGGCACCGGGCCTCCCGTCCGTCCTGTGGTCGCGCTACGGGCGCAGGAGCACCTTGCCGACGCGGCCGGCGGTGTCGCTGGCGCGCACGGCGTCGCGGACCTGCTCGAAGGCGAAGGTCTCGGCGACGGGGAGCGTCAGCGAGCCGTCGAGGACGCGGGTGATGAGCTCACCGAAGAGCTGCCCCTTCGTCTCGGCCGGCATCGTCTTGCTGACGACGGAGCCCCAGAAGCCCTTCACGGTGAGCTGGCCGAAGATGACCTTGCCCGACGGGATCTCGAGCGTCGGCGACGCCATCGCGCCGAAGACGACGAGGGTGGCGTTCTCGCCCAGCACGGAGGCGATGTCGCCGGCGGCCTTGCCGCCGACCGACTCGACGCCCGCGATGATCGGGGCGCCACCGGTGATCGCGGCGACCTGGTCCTGCCAGTCGTCGGCGTCGGTCGCGACGATGCGCTCGATGCCCTGCTCGCGGAGCTCGTCGACACCGGCGGCGCGACGGACGAGTCCGATCACGTTGATGCCACGGGCGGCGCCGAGCTGGGCGACCATGCGTCCGACCGCACCGTTGGCGGCGTTCTGGATGATCCAGTCGCCCTCGTGCAGGTCGAGCGAGTGCAGCAGGCTGATGGCGCTGAACGGCATCGAGACGAGCTGGGCGGCGGCCTCGTCGGTCATCGCGTCCGGCACCGGCACGAGGCCGGCGGCGTTCGCGGTGTAGTACTCGGCCCAGACGCCGAAGGCACCGCCGGCGACGCGCTGGCCGACCTGCAGGTTCGTGACGCCCTCGCCGAGGGCCTCGACGACGCCGAGTGCCTCGGTGCCCGAGGCGGCGGGGAGCTCCGGCTTGAAGCCGTAGGTGCCGCGGACGGTCCACAGGTCGTGGTTGTGGATGGGGGAGAGGACCGTGCGGACGAGGACCTCGCCGGCGCCGGGCGTCGGGACGGGGCGCTCCTGCACCTCGAGGACGTCGGCGGGCTCGGCGAACGTCTCGTGGACGACGGCGCGCATGGTGCTGGGGGTGGTGGTGCTCATGGGTCAGTCCTCCGAGACGACGATGGTGACGTCGATGTTGCCGCGGGTCGCGTTCGAGTACGGGCAGACCTGGTGGGCCGCGTCGGCGAGGGCCTGGGCCTGGTCGTGCTCCAGGCCGGGGATGACGACCTCGAGCATGACGGCGAGCTGGTAGCCACCGTTGCCGTTCGGGCCGATCGACACGCGACCGCCGACGGACGAGTCGGTGATCTTCACCTTCTGGCTGCGGGCGACGCCCTGCAGTGCGGAGTGGAAGCAGGCGGCGTAACCGGCGGCGAAGAGCTGCTCGGGGTTGGCGCCGTTGCCGGAGCCACCCATCTCCTTCGGGATGGCGAGGTCGAACTCGACCGTGCCGTCGCTCGTGGCGACGTGGCCGTTGCGGCCTTCGCCGGTGGCCAGGGCCTCGGCGGTGTAGAGGGTTTCCATGGGGTTCCTTCCTTGTGGGGCGGATCGTGAAGTTCGGGGGTGTGCGGCGTGCTCTCGCGCTCAGCGACAGTTCACGGGCACACGTGGCCGTGCGGTGTCGCTCAGCGCGAAACGGCGCCGGCGCCGGCGTCAGCGCCCGCGGCGTCGTGCTCGGGGTCGGCCGCCGCGTGCATCGTCTCGGTCAGCCGGTGCAGCGTCGCGATGAGCTCGGCGGCGGCACGTTCGTCGGCCAGGCCCATCCCGGCGGCGATGCGCGCGGGGATGCCGCTCAGCTCGGACCGCAGTTCGCGGCCTCGGTCGCCGACGGTCACCGTGACGACGCGCTCGTCGGTGCTGCGGCGCTCGCGGCGGACCAGGTCGCTCTGCTCCATGCGGCGGAGCAGTGGCGAGAGGGTGCCGGAGTCGAGCTGCAGGTGTTCCCCGAGGCTCGAGACGGTCTGGTCGCCCTCGACCCACAGGGTCACGAGCACCAGGTACTGCGGGTACGTCAGACCCCAGGGTTCGAGCATCGTGCGGTACGCCTGCGTGGTGGCGCGGGACGCCGCGTAGAGGGAGAAGCACACCATCTCGTCGGTCACGGGCATGCATCCACACTGTCACGCAACCCAGTTGTGCACAACTCGATGCAGGGGATGCTCAGCTGACGAACACGCCGACGACCCGGACGGTTAGGCTGACGTGACCCAAGATGAGCAGCAGCGACCTCGACAACACCACGACCCCCGGCAACGGATCGGCGTCGTCCCACGGCAAGACGATCCTGATCGGTGAGCACGCCGTGGTCTACGGCGCACCCGCTCTCGTCCTGCCGGTGCTCGACGCACGGGTCGTGGCGACGGTCACCCCGGTCGCCGCCGACGCCGAGCAGCCCGGTCACAGCCTGCAGTCCACCGTGCACACCGGCCCCCTCGACCTCGCACCCGCGGCCGTGATGCCGACCGTCACCGCCGTCACCGCGACCCTGCGGCACTTCGGGGTCACCGACCGCCACTTCCACGTCCGGGTCGACAGCGAGGTCCCGACCGCCCGCGGCATGGGCTCGAGCGCCGCGGTCGCCGCCGCCGTGACCGCCGCCGTCGCCGACGCCCTGGGCGAGACCCTCGACGTCGAGACCCACCACGAGCTGATCCAGGAGTGCGAGCGCGTCGCCCACGGCCGACCGTCCGGCCTCGACGCCCGGGGCGTCGTCGCGTCCGCGCCGGTGTGGTTCGAGGGCGGGCACATCGAACCCGTCACGCTCGGCACCCGGTTCACCTTCGTCGTCGCGGACACCGGCGTCCCCGGGCACACCCGCGAGGCCGTCTCGGCCGTCCGCGCCCGCCACGACCAGGACCCGGCCGGCGTCGGCGCCGTGATCGACCGGATCGGTACGCTCGCCCGTCGGGCACGGGGGACACTCGAGGACGGCGATGCCCAGGCTCTGGGTGCCACCATGGACGCCGCGCACGACCTGCTCAGCACACTCGACGTGTCGAGTGACGACCTGGACCGGCTCGTCGACGCCGCACGTGCTGCGGACGCCCTCGGCGCGAAGCTCACCGGCGGCGGGCGGGGCGGGTGCGTCCTCGCGCTCGCCGCGGACGACGACCACGCGGACCGCATCGCGGCCGCACTCCGCGGCGCAGGGGCCGCAGCCACCTGGACCACCACGATCGGAGCCCGCGCTTGCTGACAGCCACCGCCGTCGCGCACCCCAACATCGCCCTCGTCAAGTACTGGGGGAAGGCGGACGCGCAGCTCGCGCTGCCCGCCACGGGCAGCGTCTCGATGGGGCTCGACGTGTTCCCGACGACGACCACCGTCACGGTGGGCGGCGGGTCGGGTGACGGCCGGGAGGCGCGTGACGCGTTCACGCTGAACGGTCACGTCGTCGACGACGGTGCCCTGGTGCGCGTGCAGCAGTTCCTCGACCTGGTGCGCGAGCTCGCGGGTTCGTCCGAGCGAGCGTCGGTGGTGTCCGAGAACACCGTCCCGACCGGCGCCGGGTTGGCCTCGAGCGCGTCCGGCTTCGCCGCACTGGCGACCGCGGCCGCCGCGGCCTACGGCCTCGACCTGTCGCCGCGCGACCTGTCCCGTCTGGCCCGTCGCGGTTCCGGCTCGGCCACGCGCTCGATCCCCGGCGGTGTCGCCGTCTGGCACGCCGGCGACGACCAGGGCTCCTTCGCCGAGCCGATCCCCGCCCCGCCGATGGCCATGGTCGTGGTCACGATCGACGCCGGCCCGAAGCCGATCGGGTCGCGCGAGGCCATGCGTCGCACCATCGCGACGTCGCCGTTCTACCCGGCCTGGGTGACCTCGACGACCGAGACCGTCGGCGACATGCTCACGGCCTGCGCGGACGGCGACTTCACCCGCATCGGCGAGATCACCGAGAGCAACGCGCTCCGCATGCACGCGACGATCGAGGGCGCGTTCCCGCCGATCCGCTACCTCAACGCCCGCAGCGTCGCCGTGTTCGACGCCGTCGCCGAGCTGCGTGCCGGCGGGACCGAGGCCTACGCCACGGCCGACGCGGGCCCGAACGTCGTCGTGCTCACGAAGCCGCAGGACCGGTCGGCCGTCGCCGGGGCGCTCGCGTCGCTGGGGGACGTCATCGAGTCCGGCACCGGACCTGCCGCGCGGGTGCTCCGCTCCGAAGAGACCGGGAGCAATCCCGACCAGAAGGAGTCCGCGCAGTGATCGAGTTCCGTGCACACGGCAAGCTGTTCGTCGCCGGCGAGTACGCCGTCGTCGAGCCCGGCCAGCCGTCCGTCCTGATCGCCCTCGACCGCGCCATCACGGCGAAGGTGCGCGAGGGCCACGGCGCGGGCAGCGTGCACTCCGAGGAGTACGGGCACCTGCCGCTCACGTGGACCCGTGCCGAGGACGGCCTGGCGCTCGACCGTGAGCACCACCCGTACGACTACGTGATGGCCACGATCGACCTGGTCGAGAAGCTCCGCGCCGAGCACGGCATCGCCCCGCGGTTCCACGAACTGCGCATCGAGAGCCAGCTCGACGACGCCAGCGGCCGGAAGTTCGGCCTCGGGTCCTCGGCCGCGGTCACCGTCGCCACGGTCGGCGCCCTCGACCGCTTCTACGGCATCGGCCTGACGCAGCGCCAGCGCTTCCAGGTCGCCCTGCTCGCCACCATCCGCGTGAACCCCCGGGCCTCCGGTGGCGACCTCGCCGCGAGCACGTTCGGGGGCTGGCTGCGCTACAGCGCCCCGGACCGCGAGCGCCTCGCCGCGATGCTCGGCGACCACGCCGTGTCCGCGATCCTGACCGATACCGACGCGTGGGACGGCTTCGACGTCCAGCGGCTGCCCGCCCCCGAGAACCTGCAGCTGCTCGTCGGGTGGACCGGCTCGCCCGCGTCCACCACGAAACTCGTCGACGTGGTGCGTCGGCACCGCAACGGCGGGTACCAGGCGTTCCTCGACGAGAGCCGCAGCGCCGTCGACGACCTGACCACGGGCCTCCAGACCGGCGACGCCGAGCGCACGCTCGGTGCCCTCCGACGTGCCCGTGGGCTGCTGCAGCGTCTCGGCGACTCGGTCGGGTCGAAGATCGAGACCGAGCGTCTCGCGACCCTGTGCGACGTCGTCGAGGCGGCGGGCGGGGCGGCGAAGCCGTCCGGTGCCGGCGGCGGCGACTGCGGCATCGCGCTCGTCCCGGCGGACACCGACCCCGCCGGCATCCACCGCGCCTGGGAGGCGCACGACATCAGGCACCTCAGCGTCGCGGTGCGAGCACCAGAAGGAGCCCTCGATGAGTGACCTGCTCACACCGATCCCCACCAAGTGGGTCGGCCCGATCCGCGTCAGCGGCAACGCCGTGCAGGGGGAGCACGAGGTCCCCCTCGCCACCTACGAGTCGCCGCTCTGGCCGTCCGTCGGCCGTGGCGCCCGCATCTCGCGGATGGTCGAGGACGGCATCGTCGCGACCGTCGTCGACGAGCGCATGACCCGCTCCGTCGTGGTCCGTGCCGACAGCGCCGCAGCAGCACACGTCGCCGCGGGCCAGATCCTCGCACGCCAGGACGAACTCGCCGCGATCGTGTCCGGGCAGAGCCGGTTCGCCAAGCTCATCGAGGTGCACCCGGAGATCGTCGGGGACCTGCTGTTCCTGCGCTTCGCGTTCACCACCGGCGACGCCTCCGGCCACAACATGGTCACGCAGGCGGCGGACAAGCTGCTGCCGGCGATCCTGGACTGGCAGCCGGGCCTGCGGTACGTCTCGGTGTCGGGCAACTTCTGCACCGACAAGAAGGCCACCGCGGTGAACGGCATCCGTGGCCGCGGCCGCAACACCATCGCCGAGATCGTGATCCCGGGCGAGGTCGTCGAGAAGCGCCTGCGATCGAGCACCGCGCGCATCGTCGAACTGAACATCGCGAAGAACCTGATCGGGTCGACGATCGCCGGGGCCATCCGCTCGGCGAACGCGCACTACGCGAACATGCTGCTCGGCTTCTACCTGGCCACCGGGCAGGACGCCGCCAACATCGTCGAGGGCTCGCAGGGCATCACGAGCGCCGAGGACCGCGACGGCGACCTGTACTTCGCGACCTCGCTGCCGCACCTGATCGTCGGCACGGTCGGCAACGGCAAGGGCGGGGACCTGCCCGTCGTCGAGGACGCCCTGGTGCGCCTCGGCTGCCGCGAGGACCGCGAGCCGGGCGGGAACGCCCGCCGCCTCGCCGCCCTGTGCGCCGCGACCGTCCTGTGCGGGGAGCTCTCGCTCCTCGCCGCACAGACCAACCCGGGTGAGCTGATGGCCGCCCACGTCGCCATGGAACGCCGTGGCACGAAGCCCGCAGGGGGTGCGGCATGACCGGCGTCGGCATCCACGACATCGCGATCGCGACCGGGCACCACGTGCTCGAGCTCGACGACCTGGCCGAGCGGCTCGGCGTCGACCCGGCGAAGTACCACGTGGGCATCGGGCAGGACGCCTTCAGCGTGCCCGCGCCCGACGAGGACATCGTCACGATGGGCGCCGCCGCCGCCAAGGAGCTCATCGACCGGCACGGCGTCGAGGGCATCCGCACCGTGCTGTTCGCCACCGAGTCCGGCGTCGACCAGTCGAAGGCCGCCGGCGTGTACGTGCACGGCCTGCTCGGGCTGCCGAAGGCCGTCCGCGTGGTCGAGCTGAAGCAGGCTTGCTACGGCGGGATGGCCGCGGTGCAGCTCGCACTCGGGATCGTCGCGCGCGCCCCGCACGAGCGGGTGCTCGTCATCGCCGCCGACGTCGCCCGGTACGACGTCGACACCCCGGCCGAGCCGACCCAGGGTGCCGGCGCCGCCGCGATCCTCGTGTCCGCCGACCCCGACCTCATCGAGATCGACCCGGCGGCGGGCGTCTACACGTCGGACGTCGACGACTTCTGGCGGCCGAACGACCGCTCCACCGCACTGGTCGACGGTCGGCTCTCGGTGAGCGCGTACGTCAACGCCTTCGTCGGCGCCTGGGACGACCTGGCGGAACAGGGCGGCCCCGCGTACGACGACATCGCCCGGTTCGTGCACCACCAGCCCTTCACCAAGATGGCGATCAAGGCGCACCGCAAGCTCACGCAGCACGTCGGCGCACCCTTCGACGAGGCCGACCTGGCGATCGGGTTCACCTACAACCGGCAGACCGGCAACACCTACACGGCGTCGCTCTGGATCGGGCTCGCAGCGCTGCTCGACCTGGACGACGACCTGGCGGGGGAGCGGCTCGGCCTGTTCAGCTACGGCTCCGGCAGCGTCGGTGAGCTCATCACCGGCACCGTCCGGCCCGACTACCGCGAGCACCGCCGTGCGGGTCGCGTGCGGTCGCTGCTCGAGGCACGGGTCCCGCTGACGGTCGACGCGTACCGCGCGCTGCACGCAGCGGGTGCCGCCACCAGCGAGGACGTCGAGCGTCCGCGCGTCACGACCGCGCCGTTCCGCTTCGCGGGCGTGCGCGGCGGCGCGCGGCACTACGAGGCGACGGCGCAGCCGGAGTAGCCGGCCTGCGCCCACCAGCCCCTCGCGAAAGCGACAGGTACCCGCGGAACATCCGCGGGGATCTGTCGCTCTCGGGGACCGGACCCGGATCGTGCGCCGGGATCTGTCGCTTGCTCGGGACGGACGGGAGGCCCGTGGCGGCGCCGCCACCGGCCTCCCGTCCGTCTGCCGGTCACGCTGCGGACAGGACCTCGCGTTCCAGCCGCTGGTAGCTGGCTTCCATGCCCTCCGTCATGCCGGTCGCGAGGATCACGTCCCGCTGCTCCCGGTCCGGGTAGGTGACGAGCAGCGTCATGAGCGTGACGCCGTCGGCCTCGTCGAACTGCAGGTCGTTCGTGTTCGGCGGGAAGGGCGCCCCGGTCATGCGTTCGGTCGACACCATCCGGCGTTCGGGTTCGACGACGAGGTTCTCGCCCTCGAACCCGAAGGCCTCGCCCTCGGTGTCACCCGTCGGCGCCCAGGCCTGCCGGAACGCGCCGCCCGGGGTCAGGTCGTTCTCGTACACCGTCATCTCCCACCCGTCGGGGCCGAGCAGCCACCGGCGCACCAGGTCGGGCTCGGTGTGCGCCCGCCAGAGCAGGTGCCGCGGCGCCGCGAACGCCCGGGTGATCCGGACGTGGGTGTCGTCGAGGACCTCGGTCTCGGTGCCCGCACCGAGGGCCCACTCGCGCAGGTCGGCGAGCACCCGGTCGAGCTGGCCGAACGCCTGCTGGTAGCCCTCGAGCATGCCCATCTCGAGCATCGCGTCGAGGTCGGCGGTCGAGGCGAACGAGGACACCACGGTGACCCGTGATCCCTCATCGGCCGGCCCGAACGACAACACGGTCTCGCTGGCGGGGAGCGACTCGTCGACCGTGCCCTCCGGGTCGGTGAACAGGTCGCGGAAGACGATGCGACGGTGCTCGTCGACCTCGGTGACCTGCCAGACGGCGTGGAACCGCTCGCCCTGCGGAGACGTCATCCGGTAGTCGGCGCGGCCACCGGGGCGCAGGTCGAACGTCGTGAAGGTCGCGGGGAACCCGGGCGGTCCCCAGAACCGCTCGAGCTGGCGGGGGTCGGCGAAGGCGGCCCAGAGGCGTTCGACGGGGACGGGGAACTCGGCGACGAGGGTCATCGAGAGGGTGTCGGGATCGGTGTGGACGGACGTGGTGGGCATCATCGCTCCTGGTGTCGTCGGGTGTCGTCTGGTGCTGGGTGTCCGGACGCGTCGCCGTCGAGCACGTCGCCGAGGCGGTCCATCCGGCTGTGCCAGAGGCGGCCGTAGGCGTCGAGGAGGGCACGGACCCGGTCGAGCTGCTCCGGCTCGGCGCGCACGATGCGGGTGCGGCCGCGGGCCTCCTTGCTCACGAGTCCGGCTCCTTCGAGGACGGCGACGTGCTTCTGGACGGCGGCGAACGACATCGAGTAGGCGTCCGCGAGCTCGCTCACGGACGACGACCCGACGAGCGTGCGCCGGACGATGTCACGACGGGTCGCGTCGGCCAGTGCGTGGAACACCCGGTCGACCTCGGCGTCGGACAGTTCGATTCGTACAACCATTTGGTTGTAGGTTACGTCCGGCTGGTCTCGTCCACAAGGGGGACCTGCCGGTAGTCTTGCCGCGGAGATCGGAGGGGCGATGGCGGAGCAGCTGGGTGCGTCCGGTGCCGTCCGTGCCCTCGTCGCCACCCTGCCCCGTGCGCCGCAGCTGTCCGACGTGGTGACCGGCGTCGGTCGGATGGTCGGCAAGCCCACGCGCGTCATCGACGTCGACGGGCCGAGCTGGGGTCCGCTCACCGCGCTCGTGTCGCAGTTCGAGCACGAGAACCTGGTGCTCGTGCCGGCCGACGCACCGCCGCTCTACCGCATGCACTGCGTGCTGCACGAGCTCGGGCACCTGGTGCACGGCGACGTCGGCACACCGACCGCGTCGTCCGTCGCCGAGTTCGCCGCCGGGGGCCACGTCTGCCGTCGCGCGCTCGACGCCGACTCCGGGCTCGTGAGCATCTCCGACGACGACGAGCACTTCGCCGAACGGTTCGCCTACGAGCTCGCGACGGTCCTGCTCGCCGGGGCCACGGGCGCGGACGAGCGGGCCTACGGCTGATGGCCGTCCTGCACGCCGCGGCCTTCTGGTTCGCGGCGCTGATCTTCCTCGCCCGCACGCCGTACGTGCTGCGGAACCCTCGTGGTCGGGCAGCCTGGGGCGCCACCGGCGTCGGGGCGCTGGGGCTCCTGACCCTCGGCAGCGTCGTGCCGCAGCCGGTGCTCGACGGTGCGCTGGGCGGCTCGAACCTCATCAACCTGGTGCAGAACGTCTGCGCGACCGTCGCGTTCTGGCTGATGCTGCGCGCGAGCACCGACGACCTGCCGGAGCGCCCGGTGCTCGCCAGACCGGTGGCGCTGCTCGTCGTGGTCGTGGCCTTCACGGTGCCGTTCCTGCTGGTCGAGGAGCGCGGCGGGACCGACTTCCACTTCATCGTGCGCGAGATCGAGCAGACCCCGATGTGGCTCTACGGGACGGTGTACATGGTGGGCGTGGGACTGATCGCCGCGACGACCCTGCGCCGCGGCGTGCTGCAGAACCCGGTGGCACTCGTGGTGTTCCGTGTCGGGCTCGCCCTGGTCGTCGTGGCGAGCGTCGACGAGGTCGCCTCGCTCACCGCCGACCACTTCGGACTCTTCCCGGCCGGGGTGCGGGACGGCCTGCGGCTGGCCTTCGACCCGCCGTTCTACCTCGGCATCGTGCTCATCGTCGTGGCGATGGCCTCGCTGACGTTCCGGCGGTGGGGCCGTGACCTGCGCCACCGCGGGCACCACCGACGCCTGCGCCGCATCGCCCGTCGGCACGCCGTGCGGGCGGTCGAGCGGCCGGGGGACCCGCAGGCCCGGACCTACGACCTGGTGATCGCGATCCGCGACGCCGAGGTGCAGGGACGGACCCTCGACGACGCCGAACTCGCGCAGGTGCGGTCGGCCGAACGGACCCTGACCCGGAGCCTCGGAGGATGACGGCGTGACGATCGTGTGGTGGGTGCTCGGAGCGCTCGTGGTGCTGGCGGCGGTGGGTCTGATCGGGCTGGTCGTCCTGGTCGTCCTGCGGAAGGTCGTCGGCAGGATCGTGCTGCCCGGTGGCGACCGGTGGACGCCCGTCATCGAGTCCGACGCGGACTCCGTCCGGCTGCCGATCACCGACGACACCGTGCGGCCGGGAGAGTACGGGCTGTGGCACGACGGCCCGGGGCACACCACCGTCGGGCCGGTGCTCGAGGTCGACGAAGCCGCCGGGTTCGTGCGCCGGGCCGTGGTGCGGACGACCGGCGCCGTGTCGTCGCGGGTGCGGTGGAGCGGGCACGTGCACCCGGACCCGGCGGCGATGGAGGTCGACTGGTCCGAGGTGTCGCTGCCGACGCCGGTGGGGCCGGCGCCGGCGTGGGTGATGCGGCCGGGGCCGGACGGCGCTGCCCGCCCGGGCCGCCCGGCTGCCCTCGGTGCAGACTCCATGGCTGCCCGGGGTGCCGACCCCGAGGCCGCCCGGACCTGGGCCGTCCACGTCCACGGGATCCGGACGACCCGGGTCACCGCGCTCCGGACCGTCCCCGCGGCGCTCGAACTGGGCTGGACCTCGATCGTCCCGTCGTTCCGCGGCGACGGTGAGGCACCGTGGGAGGGTCGGGCATCGCACCTCGGCGCGCGCGAGTGGGCGGACGTCGAGGTGGCGCTCGACCACGCCGTCGCGAACGGGGCCGAACGGCTCGTCATCGTGGGGTGGTCGATGGGCGCGACGATCACGCACGAGCTCCTCGCCCGCTCGGCGCACCGCGACCGCCTGGCCGGGATCGTGCTCGTCGCCCCGGCACTGGACTGGGCCGTCACCGTCCGGTCCCAGGCCCGTCGCGCGGGGCTGCCCGGCCCCGTGGTGGGCGCTGCCCTCGGGGCGATGGCGACGCCGGTCCTCTGCCGGATGGTGGGGCTGCGCTCGCCGGTCGACGTGCGCGCGCTGTCGTGGTTGCGCGCACCCCGGCCGCTGCCACCGACCCTGCTCATCCACTCCACCGGCGACACCACGGTGCCGTTCTCGGCCAGTCAGGAGTTCGCCGACGCCCACCCCGGCACGGTGACACTGGCGGTCAGCGAGCCGGCCGAGCACGCCTGGGAGCGCAACGTCGACGCCGTCTGGTTCGACCGAACCATCACCACCTGGGCGTCCGGCCTCGCGCACACCGGAGCGCAGGAGTAGAAGGAGCCATGGGGCAGCTCATCTACGACGGACGACCGCTCGACCTGCGGATCGACGACCGCGCGCTCACGCACCTGCAGATCGTCATCGTCAACATGCTCCGGCGTGACCACCGCTTCGCGTTCTCGTGGAAGGACGACGTCGTCCACGGCAACGGTCGCAGCACGATCTGGCTGAACCCAAACGTGAGCCTGCACTTCAAGTTCACCGGCAGCCGGGTGCCGTCGATCAACCGCAGCTGGCTCGAGGACCTCTACGCCTCGGCCACTTCGGGTTCGGGGCTCGTGCTGACGCCGGAACCGCAGGACACCAGCACGGCGGCCGACTCGGCGTGGTCGCGGGCGGTGGCACCCGGGGACGCTGATGACGCATCGGGGACACCGAGCGGTAGCACAACGCGCTGATCCGGGTCAACGGGTTCCAGTCAGGTTGCTCGGATCGTACTGTGGCTTCACCGCGGTTCGCTGTCGTCCCCCGCACCGGCGCTAGGGCACCGGTGTTGGCAGCGTCCGCGGCAGGAGGGGAACCCGAATTGCCCGTGACGCCCGGCGAGTCCGGCACCGGCCAACCATCGGTGGCCGAGACGAACGAGCGGCGCGAGTCCCGGATCAGGGCACTCGACGCTCGTGCGACCGACGCTGTGCGTCGCGTCCGCCGCGCCACGCTGCAGGGCTCGCTGGTCGGTCGCCACTGACCGGCGCTCCTCCGGGACCGCCCCGGCCATCGGATTCGGGTTCCGTGGCCGGGGCGGACTCATCAGATCTGCACGCGGCTCAGTAGACGTCGCGCACGTACCGCTTCGCGCGACGCATGTCGGCCAGGTACGCCTGCGCGTCGTCCTCGCCGCGCCCACGTCCGGTCCGGATGACGTGGAGCAGCGCGGCCTCGACGTCCTTCGCCATGCGTGAGGCGTCGCCGCACACGTACACGTGGCCGCCGTCCTCGAGCCAGGCGAACAGCTCCGCCGACTGTTCGAGCATCCGCGTCTGCACGTAGACCTTCTCGGCCTGGTCGCGCGAGAACGCCAGGTCGAGGCGGTCGAGCACGCCCTGTTCCTGCAGCTCGGTGAGCTCGTCCTGGTACACGAAGTCGGTGTCCCGGTGCTGGTCGCCGAAGAACAGCCAGTTGCGCCCGGTCGCCCCGGACGCCGCGCGCTCGTGCAGGAATCCCCGGAACGGCGCGACCCCCGTGCCCGGCCCGATCATGATCATCGGCGCCGACTCGTCCGCCGGCACCCCGAACGACGCGTTCGGCTGCAGGTACACGTCGACGGTGCCGTCCGGGTCGACCCGGTCGGCCAGGAACGTCGACGCGACACCGGCGTACATCCGGTGCGGGTCGCCGTAGCGCACCGACGCGATGGTCAGGTGGATGCGGTCCGGGTGCGCCAGCGGGCTCGACGAGATCGAGTACTGCCGCGCCTGCAGCGGCCGCAGGTTCGGCAGCAGCTCGTCGAGTCCCGGGGCGGCCGGTCCGGCGTCGCGCAGCAGGTCGAGCACGTCGCGTCCCCAGAGCCAGCGGTCCAGCTCGTGCTTGTCGCCGTGCGCCACGACGGCCGCGAGCTCGCTCGACGGCGCGCGCTGCACCAGGTCGGCGATCAGGTCCTTCGAGGGCGTCCGGATCTCACGGTCGGTCCGCAGGACCTCGGTGATCGGCCGGCCGTCGAACGACTCGCCGCCGTTCGCGCCGACCTGCTCGAGCAGGTCCGCCACGAAGACCTCGTCGTTCACAGGAACGACCGCCAGGGCGTCGCCGGCCGCGTACTCGATGCCTGAGTCGCCGAGGTCGAACTCGTAGTGCCGGATCTCCTTCGCGCTGCGCGGCGAGGAGAGCAGCCGGTTCTCGACCAGGCGTGACGGGTACGGGTTGCGCTTGTTCCACTGCGACCCCGGCCGGGAGGCACGGCTCGCGCCCGCCCCGCCGGTCGCGGCTGCACCGTCGCCGGCACCACCGCCCGTGGTCGCGCCGGGTGCAGCCGTCGCGCCGGCCTCGGCGGCGAGGCGGTCGAGGACCGCCGCGGTCCACAGTGCGGCCGGGTCCTCGAAGTCGACGTCGCAGTCGACGCGGTCGTGGATGCGGGTCGCGCCGAGCTGCTCGAACCGGGTGTCGAGGAGCTTGCCGGCCTGGCAGAACTCGTCGTAGCTCGTGTCACCGAGGCCCAGGACGGCGTACTGCAGCCCCTCGAGCCGCGGCACGGTGCTCGCCTGGATCGCGTCCCAGAACAGCCCGGCGTTGTCGGGCATCTCACCCTCGCCGTAGGTCGAGGTGACGACGAGCACGTGCGACATCTCGGCGAGCTGCTCGGGGGTGACGGCGTCGAGCGCACTGGCGCGACCGCCGAGTCCGCGGGCCTTCGCGCCGGCGACGAGCTCGTCGGCCAGGAACTCGGCGTTGCCGGTCTGGGTGCCGAACAGCACGTCGATCGTCGTCGTGGGCGCGCTGGCCGCGACCTTCTTGCCGGCGGCGGCGATGCCCGCGATGAACCCGGCGAGCCAGGACTCCTGGGCGGCCGAGAACGGTGCGTCGACGGGGATCAGCGACCCGGTCGGGGGGAGCAGGCTCACGCGGTCACCGCCTCGGTCGGCGCCTGCGGTGCACGGCGGGCGATGTCCTCGAGCGCCGCGGTGGCGAGCAGCTCGTCGAAGCGCGCCTCGCGGACGCGGCCGTCGTTCTTGGCGTTCTGGTGCATGATCCACCCCGTGGTGCCCGGCGCGTCCATGCTGCGGTTGTTCCGCTGCGTGAGCGCGCGCTTGTAGTCGTCGAGCCGCTTGATCGCGATGAGCGTGGCGAGCTGGTCGTCGGCGAACCGGTCGAGCGTGCCGCGCAGGTACTTCACGACGCGCTGCTTGACGGAGAAGTCCTCGGTGAGCACGAGGTTCTTGACGGCCTCGGCGACCCGGGGGTCGGCGGCGCCGAGCGCACCCGGGACGCGCTCGAGGGCGACGTCCTGGGCGACTCCGAGCACCGTGTACGACGACAGCAGCGAGAACATGTCCTCGCCCTGGTCGCCGAGCGCCGGGGCACGGCCGTCGAGCACCGTGCGCTGGTCGCGGTAGTCGAGCTTGAACGCGCGGAGCTTGTCGGTGGCGATCGAGGTCGCGAGCTCGTCGAGGAGCTCGGGCCGGGTCGCCGCCGCGAGGATCTCGCCGGCGTCCTGCGTGAGCAGCAGGGCACGCGGCATGCCGACGTACACGTGCGCGCGGGCGGTGTCCCACTCGGCGAGCAGCCGCTCGGCCAGGGCCGAACCCGTCGCCTCGAGGTGCCACTCGAGCAGCAGGCGGGCGGCGGCCTCGTGGAACGCACCGCGCTCGGTGTCGGTGATCGGGAACACCAGGAGCGAGTCCGTGCTGGCACGCTCGGCGACCTGGCCGGAGGGGTCGTACTGGTACAGGAACCCGCCGGACATGCCGTTGCCGAGGCCCTTGCCGAACGCACCGAGGTTGAACACGGCGCCACCGGTCATGTACTCGCAGCCGAAGTCGCCCACGCCCTCGACGACGGCGGTCGCGCCGGAGTTGCGGACGGCGAACCGGTCGCCGGCCTCGCCCTCGACGAAGGTGCGCCCACCGGTGGCCCCGAACAGCGCGAAGTTGCCGACCAGCACGTTGCCGCCCTGTGCGGCGCTGCCGCCACCGGGGGCGCGGACGATGATCCGTCCGCCGCTCTGGCTCTTGCCGACGCCGTCGTTCGCGGTGCCGGTGTGCTCGAGCACGACGCCGTCGTTGTTGAAGACGCCGTAGGACTGCCCGGCCGAGCCCTGCGTGCGGATGGTGACCGCACCGTCCACCAGCCGGCGGCGTCCACGGTCGTCCGTCGTCACGGCGGGCAGCCCCTGCACGTCCTCGGCGCGGAGCTCGTGGTTGAGCAGGCGCTCGAGGTCGATGCCGAGCTGGCCGCCGACCGACTTGTCGGCGTTGCCGAGCAGCACGCCGTGCACGAGCACGTGCTCCTGGGCGTGGTCGACGAGGGCGGTGCGGACGCGCTCGAGCAGGGCGTCGTCGGTGTGGAAGTCCTTCTCCAGGTACTCCGGGTCCGCGACGATCTTCTCGGGCACCTGGGCGAGCAGGGCGCGGGCGTCGAGCCGGCCCACGCTCGCCGGGTGGTCCAGGAGCTGCAGCAGGTCGGTCCGGCCGCGGGCCTCGCGCAGGGAGCGCAGGCCGAGACGGGCCAGGATCTGCCGCACGTCGTGGGCGATGTTGAGCAGGTACTGCGCGAGCGCGCGGGGGTCGCCCTCGAACGCCTCGGCGTTCGTGGTCAGGCCCGCCGGGCACTTCACGTTGCAGTTCTTCGCCATCACGCAGCCGAGCATCATGAGCGCGGTCGTGCCGAACTCGAAGCTGTCGCCGCCGAGCAGGGCGCTCGTGACGACGTCGCTGCCGGTCTGGTGCGCACCCGAGCAGCGAAGCGTGACCTTCTGGCGCAGGCCGTTCGCGACCAGGGCCTGGTGCACCTCGGCGACGCCGATCTCCGCGGAGCGGCCGGCGTACTTCAGGCTGGTGACGGCCGCGGCGCCGGTGCCGCCGGTGTTGCCCGCGACGTTGATCACGTCGGCGCCGGCCTTCGCGACGCCGACCGCGATGGTGCCGATGCCCTCGGACGAGACGAGCTTCACGATCACCCGGACGCGGGCGGCCTTGCAGTCGTGGATGAGCTGCGCGAGGTCCTCGATCGAGTACGTGTCGTGGTGCGGCGGCGGCGAGATCAGCTCGACGCCGGGCGTGCCACCACGGGCCGCGGCGATGTCCACCGTGACCTTGGGGGCGGGCAGCTGACCACCCTCGCCGGGCTTCGCGCCCTGGCCGATCTTGATCTCGAGCTCCTCGAGCATGGGGTCGGCGAGGTACCCGGCCCAGATGCCGAACCGGCCCGAGGCGAACTGCTTGATGCGCGAGCCGCGGATGGTGCCGTAGCGGGAGTGGTGCTCGCCGCCCTCACCGCTGTTCGACATGCCGCCGACCATGTTCGTGCCGTGTGCGACGGCCTCGTGGGCGGTGGCGACGAGCGCGCCGTGGCTCATCGCGCCGGACGCCAGGGTCCGGGTGATCTCGTGGGCCGGCTGCACCTCGTCGAGCTCGACGCTCGCCGGGGCGCTCTGCAGCAGTGCGAGCAGCGCGACGGCCGCACCGGTGGCGCGGAGCGTCACCCCGGTGTCGTCGACGGCGTCGACGTCGATCTGTCCGGGGTGGAGCAGCGCGAGGCCGTCTGCCAGGGCCGCGTGGCGCAGTGCACCCGTGGTCCCCGTCGACGTGAGCTCCAGGCGGAACCGCTCCGTGCCTCCCGGCAGGTCCTGGTCGTCCGACGGACGCGAGCCGGAGAGCCCGCGCACGGTGACGCTGGCGTTGCCGCTCGTCGAGAAGCGGCCGAGCTCGCGGGCGAAGTCCTCGGCCGTGTCGATGCCGGTGACGTCCGCGGGCAGCGCGAGCACGTCGCGGAGCGCAGCGGGGCGGCGGGACCGCTCGTCGTGGGTCGTCTGCAGGAACGTGACGTAGCCCGGCGTGATGCGGTGCGCGTCGATCTCGGCGTCGCTCAGGCGGTCGTAGCCGGTGTTCCGGTACGCGGCGTCGGTGATGCCGAACGAGTCGTCGAGCTGGCCGAGCGTGAGCAGGCGCAGCGCGTCCGAGTCGCCGGAGCGTTCGAAGGCCGGGCGCTCCTCGGTCATGCCGCCGAACCCGCGGACGCTCGCGACGCCGAACGAGTGGCCGGCGCCGTCGGAGCGTTCCTTGAACAGGCCGAGCAGCGGGACCTGACCCTCGGACGCCACCGAGCGGGCACGCTCGTGCCAGTCCGTCGCCGCCTGGGCGATGCGCGCGAAGCCGACGCCGCCGACCGGGGCCTGCATGTGCGGGAAGATCCGCGCGAGCACGTCGTCGCCGGTGTCGAGGTAGTTCGGCTCGAAGAACTCGCCACCGATGTAGCTCTCGGCAGTGCACAGGCCGACGCGGCCCATGGTCTTCGCCAGGGCCTTCTCGGCGGCCTTGCGGAACTGCTTGAGCGCCAGGTCGGTCGCGGTCAGCTCACCGGCTGGTGCGGGTGCGGCGGGGTACTTCTCCTCCGCACGCAGTCGCGCGCTCAAGCTGTACACAGCGGCGGCGCCGAAGCCCAGCGCGGTCGCGACGTGGTGTGACGATGGCAGCTGACCGCTCTCCGCGACGACGGACACCCGCAGGCGCAGACCGGTCTCGATGAGCCGCTGGTTGACGGCGGCAACGGCCAGGATCACGGGGAGGGGCGCATGGGTCGACGACACCTCGCGGTCGGTCACGACCGCGATCCCGCCACCGCGCGCCGCGAACGCCTCGATCGCGTCGCACAGGGCGTCCAGCGCGCCGCGCATCGCGTCGGCGTTGGCCTGCTCGTCGGCGGGCACCGGCACGTAGAGCATGTCGAAGCGCTCGAGCGGCACGATGTCCTGCTCGCGCAGGCGCACCATGTCGAGGTGCCCGAGGATCGGCGACTGCACGACGAGCTGACGCCCCGTGGTGCCCGTGCCGTCCGGCTTCGCGCCGAGTGCCACGCGCATCGACATCCCGTCGGCTTCGCGGATCGAGTCGAGCGGCGGGTTCGTCACCTGGGCGAAGCGCTGCGAGAAGTACTTCGCCATGCCGCCCTCGGTGTCGCTCAGGGCGTTGATGGCGTTGCCGTAGCCCATCGCCGAGATGCGCTCCGACCCGTTCTGCAGCATCGGGTCGAGCATGAACCGGAAGCTCTCCTGGTTCAGCGAGTACGCCACGTACCGACCCGCGAGCGACAGGTCGCCGTCGTAGCCCAGGGTGGACGTCGTGCGCTCGTAGTCCGGAGCGGGCACGTCGTCCAGGTTCACGCGGGCGGCATCGAGCAGGGTGCCGTAGTCACGGCGGGCCGCGAGCATGTGCAGCACCTCGCCCGTGCGCATGCGGGTGCCGGTGCGGTGGTCGACGACGAGCATGCCGCCGGCCTCGATGCGGCCGCGGTGCACGACCTCGTCGGCGTCGAACTCGACCTGGCCGGCCTCGGACGACACCATCAGGTACTCGGCCGTCTCGACGGTGCGCAGCGGGCGCAGGCCCAGGCGGTCCAGCCGGGCACCGACGACGTCGCCGTCGCTGAAGATCACGGCGGCGGGACCGTCGTTCTTCTCCTCGTACAGCGAGAAGTACTCGAGCATGTCCCGGACGTCCGGGGTCAGGGTGCGGTCGTTCTCCCACGCCGGCGGCATGAGCGAGACCACGGCCTCGACGATCTCGAGCCCGTCGTCGAACACGCGGCTCTGCAGGGTCTGGTCGAGTCGGCTCGAGTCCGACTGCCCGGGCGGACGCACGATGCTCCGGGTGCGGGCCCGCGCGAGCGCCTCGTCCGACAGTCGGTTCTTGCGGTCGGTGTTCAGCTCGCCGTTGTGCGCCATCAGGCGGAACGGCTGCGCCATCGTCGGGTGCGGCTCGGTGTTCGTCGAGAACCGGGTGTGGAAGTACAGCGTCCGCACCGAGTGCCGGGGGTCGCGCAGGTCGGTGAAGTACCCGATCACCTCGCCGGAGTTCAGCCGGCCCTTCAGGATCTGGGTCCGGGCGCTGAGCGACAGCGGGTACAGGGCGGCGTGCTCGGCGCGCTCGGCGGCGGCCTGGGCGTAGGAGACCGCCTCGATGGCGAGCAGGGCGCGGTTCGCGGCGGCGTCGACCTCGGTGCGGTCCCAGTCGGACGGAGCACGGAAGACCCACTGCACGATCGGCAGCTGGTACTGCTCGGCCTCGGGGCGCGCGACGGAGTGGTCCACCGGGACGTCACGGACCAGCAGCAGCTCGAAGCCCTCGGCAGTGATGGCGTCCGTGACGGTCTGCTCGGCGCGGGCGCGTTCGTCGGTGCCGTCCGCTCCGTCGCTGCTCGGCACGAAGCAGTTCGCGACGCCGAAGTGCCCGGCGCGCAGCTGCTCGCCGGTGATCGCGCTGAAGAACTCCACCGACAGGTCGATGCTGACGCCCGCGCCGTCACCGACACCCTCGGCGGACTTGCCGCCGCGGTGCGGGATGGAGCACAGCGCTTCGTCGCCCTTGCGGATGACGTCGTGGCTCGGCGTCCCGTCGAGACGGGTGATGAAACCGACGCCGCAATCGCTCGATTCGCGGGCAGGGTCGTAGAGACCGAAAGAGGTGGGGTTCACGTGCGGGTCCAGTGGGGCGTTGCCGGCAGCGGACGGCGCGGGCTGCATCGATGGAGCGCTCGCCGCGGGCAGACCGATGGTGGCAGTCGGGCCCTGTGGGGTGGTGGTGCGGTAGGGCGATGCTACGGCTTGGTATACCGACCGTGCAACACGGGTGGTGTGGGGCGTGATGGTGTCGCACCGTGCGGGTCTGTTCCGCTGGTGCGAGGTTGCACGCTCGGTGCGAGTTCGTAGCGCTGCACGGAGCGTGCAACCTCGCACGGGATGGCCGACGCCGCACGGCGCGGCGTGCCGCGGGCGCCGTGCAACCCTGCACCGGGTGGGTGACCCGGCACGGTGTCAGGCTGCTCGCTCGCCGGTTCGGTCGCTCACCGCGATCGGCTCCGTGACCGCCGTGCTCGCGTCGGCGGCGGGGGTCGTCCCGGCACGGACGAGCTCCGGGTGACGGCGGCCGGTGCGGAACACCCATGCCTTGAAGAGCACGAAGCGCACGCACGTCGCGAACAGGTTCGCGGCCGTCAGCACCGCGATCTCCGCACCGTGCGAGGCTCCCGGCACCGACGCGTGCAACACCACGAGCGACCCCGACGTGATCGCCCAGGCGATGCCGAACACGACCAGACCCTGCACATGGTGCCGACCGGCTCCCGCACGGCCCCGCACCCCGAACGTGAACCGCCGGTTCAGTGCGGTGTTGCCGATCGCCGTGACCAACAGCGCGAGGAAGTCCGCGGTCTGGGCGCCGATCGCCGGCCGGAACAGGGCGTACAGGGCGGCGAACGCCAGGGTCGAGAGCACCCCGATCGCCCCGAACCGCAGGACCTGCCCCAGGAACCCCACGCTCGGTGGGGTGAACGGCTGCCGACCGATCGCCGCGTAGACCGTGCTGATCGGCACCCGCCCGGTGGCGATGTTCCTCGACACCCGCCACATGCCCTTCAGGTCCTCGGTCGCGGTCGACGCGATGTGCACCGAGGAGTTGACGTCGTCGACCCAGTCGACGGGGACCTCGTGGATGCGGAGTCCCGCGTGCTCGGCCAGCACGAGCAGCTCGGTGTCGAAGAACCAGGCGTCGTCCTCGCACAACGGCAGCAGGTGGTCGGCGGCGGCCTTCGTGACCGCCTTGAACCCGCACTGCGCGTCCGAGAACGACACCCCCATCGTCGTCCGGAGCAGCAGGTTGTACGAGCGCGAGATGAACTCCCGCTTGCTGCCGCGCACCACGCGCGACGAACCGGCCAGCCGGGTGCCGATCGCCAGGTCCGAGTGCCCCGACAGCAGGGGTGCCACGAGGGGTTCGAGCGCGGCGAGGTCGGTGGACAGGTCCTCGTCCAGGTAGACGAGCACGGTCGCCGGCGATGCCGCCCAGACCTCCTTGAGCGCACGGCCCCGGCCCTTCTCGGGCAGGTGCACCGCGTGCACGCCGGGGAGCATCGCGGCGAGGTCGTCGGCGATCCGGGAAGTGTCGTCGGTCGAGGCGTTGTCCGCGATCGTGATGCGCCACGAATGGTGCAACGACGTCCGGCAGAACGTGTGGAGCCGTCGCACGTGGGCGGCGAGCGTGTCCTGCTCGTCGTAGCAGGGGACGACGATGTCGATGTCGAGGGGCTGGTTCGTCTCCGTCATGCCGCTCATGCTCGGCAGCGGGGCTACGGGGGCCGAGGCAGGGCGCTGTGGCCCGGGTAAGAACGAACACCACGTGAACGCGGCGGACACGACACCTGTTGTCCGGATACGTTCGACGCACGATGACGACCGAGCGCGACGACGCACGACGGACGGCCGTGCTGCTCCCCGGGGAGCGGCTGGGGCTGGCGCTCGACGAGCGGTGCTCGGAATTCTCGGAGCTGCTGCTCGCGCCGCCGCTGCACGGCATCCGACCCGACGGGCACGACTGGCTCCGGCGTCGGTACGAGCAGATCGTCCCGCTCGTGCTCCCCGCGGCGCTGCGCGCGGTCGAGCGTGGGGAGCCACTCGACCCCGACTGCCTGGTCCGACTCCGCGAGGTCGCAGCCGCCAGTGCCGGCGACCCGCAGGTCGACGTCTCGGTCGTGCTCCGCGGCGCCCTGCCCGCGATCCGTGTCTTCGCCCTCGTCATGCACACGGCCACCCGCGAGCACGCGACGACGATCGACCACGCCGGCAGGACGATGCTCGCGATGAGCCGGGCATCGCCCGTGGCACACGAACTCGGCTCGTGCTGGGCGGAAGCCTGGGCGCAGCACCGGGGAGGGGCGTCGGCGGACGCGACGACAGCGCTCGGCACCGACGACATCGACCTGGTGGCATCGGCGCCCGGACCGGACGAGACCGAGGAGCGGATGCTGGCGCTCGCCGCCCGTGGGCTGTCGAACGACGCCATCGCCAAGGAGACCGCCTACAGCCGGCAGGCCGTCGCCTGGCACCTCGGCCGGCTGATGAAGTCCTGGAACGCGCCGAACCGGACGGCGCTGGTGTCGGTCGCCTTCGTCCGGGGCTGGATCCGGAGTCGGCGGGACCTCCGTCTGGCTGCACGCAACCGACCCTCGGCGATCGAAGCGGCGCGGACGCACGGCGACGCCCCCTGAGACCGAGGTCCCAGGGGGCGCTGTCGTGCGGACCTGGAGTCAGCCGCCGTTGACGTGGATCACGTTGTCGATGCGCTCGATGTTGCCGAACACACCCCAGTTCAGCCAGCCGCCGTCACCGTTGTTGGTGACCTTGCCGGGGCCCTTGAACCAGTAGATGACGTAGTTGCCACCCTTGATGTCGATCGACTGGGCGTCCGCGACGTCGCCCTCGACGGTGATGTCCTGGTTCTTGTTGACCACCGCGACGGTGAGGCGGTCGGGGTTGCCGGCGTTCCAGTACCCGACGTCGAGCGCCGCCTGGACGGCACCGCCGCGGTCGCTCTGGTCGTTGACCGCGTCCTTGATCGCGTTGACGATCGCGACCGGGTCGAGGTTGACGTTGACGCTGCCGCCGACGGACGACGAGGTGCTGGGCGGCGCGGGCTCGGCGGCCTGCGCGGGGGCTGCGACGAACGCCCCGGCGATGACGGCGCCACCGAGGGCGGTGCCGGCGAAGAGCTTCACGGACTTGCGCTTGAACGAGTTCATGATCGTGTTTCCCATCTCTGCAGTGGTGACCCGTTCGGGTCGTCTTGCTCGGACAGGACCCAGCCTGCGTGCCCTCCGACGCGGATGCACGCGATGGGACTCGACGTTGGTCGATCGTCTGACGATCCGGACGACGCCCGGATTTCGTGCTCAGCGACACCTCACGCGGTCGGCTGTGCGTGAGGTGTCGCTGAGCGCGTGAGAACACGTCCGAGCGGCCCGCCCAGCAGCGCTCTCGGTCAGCGGGGCAGCAGGATCTGCACGATCGCGACGACCACGAGCGCCGCGATCGGGACGCCCGCGATCCAGGCGCCCGCCCGCATCTGCGTCCGGCGGATCGTGGGCGGTGCGTGCGAGGAGCGCGCGAACTCGGTCGCGGCCACGAGCTCCGGCGCCGCGGCCGGCGGAGCGGGTTCGGGCTGGGGGCGGTCGTCCTCGAACGCCGGGACCTCGACCACCAGGTCGGCGGGGTCCGGGCGGCCCGGGAGCTTGTCGTACGCGTTCGTCACGGGGCCTCCTCGTCCGGCGTTCTCCGACCAGTATGCGACCCGGACGGCACTCGGTGAGCAGGAGATGTCGAGTGCGGTCGCGGCACCCGACGTCTTCTGCTCACGAAGCGTCCGAGGCCGGCAGGTCCACGGTGAACGCGGTCCGGCCGGGCTCCGAAGCGACCCGCACGCTGCCGCCGTGCGCCACGACCACGGCCCGCACGATCGCGAGCCCGAGGCCGCTCGTGCCGTGCTCCCGTGAGCGCGAGGCCTCACCCCGGGTGAACCGGTCGAACAGGGTCGGCAGGGACTCGGCCGGGATCGGCGGCCCGTCGTTCGCCACGACGAAGCGGACGACGGCACCGTCAGACGCAGACGCAGACGCAGACGCAGACGCAGACGCAGACGCCGACCCCGACTCGGGGACCGACTGCAACGACACCACGACGGCAGTCCCCGGCGCCGTGTGCGTCCGGGCGTTGGTCAACAGGTTCGTGACCACCCGTCGGAGCTGCACCTCGTCACCGGCCACGAGCACCGGCTGGTCGTCCACGACCTGCAGCGTCCACCGGTGGTCCGGCGCCGTCGCGCGGGCGTCCACGGTGGCGTCGACGACGAGCGACGTCAGGTCGACCGGCTCGCGGACGACCTGCGACGCCGGCGCCCCCGACGCCAGGGCCGAGGCGTCGAGCCGTGCGAGCAGCAGCAGCTCGTCGACGAGGTCGCCCATCCGGACGGCCTCGCGTCCGATCCGTTCGACGTTGCGGTGCACGGCGTCCAGGTCCGAGGTCCGCTCGGACAGCTCGGCGTACGCCCGGACGGTGGCGATCGGGGTCCGCAGTTCGTGGGAGGCGTCGGCGACGAACGTCCGCATGCCGGCCTCGGCGTCGCGACGGACGGTGAGTGCCCGGGCGACGTGGCCCAGCAGCCGGTTCAGCGCGCCGGCGACCTGCGCGACCTCGCGGTTCGCGCGCAGGTCGGCGTCGGAGACGCGGACGGGGATGTCCGGGTCGCCGCGTTCGAGGTCGAGCGCGGTCACGCCGGACGCCACCGCGGCGACGCGTTCGAGCGGACGGAGCGATCGACGGACGAGCACCGTGAGCGCCCACGCGGCGACGGCGAGCCCGAGCACCGTGACGACCCCGATGACGAGCAGCAGTCGAGCGATCGCGGCGTCGAGGTCACCGAGGGGGAGCGCGGTGACGAACACGTCGCCGTCGTCGCCGACCGCCTGCACCCGGTAGTCGCCGAGCGTGCCGAGTTCGACCGTCACGGGGTCGCGGCCGGTCTGCACCGCGGCGAGCGTCCGCTGCTGCGCCGCGGTCAGACGGCGCTGGTCACCGTCGCCGTCGGTGTAGCCCCCGAGCACCACGTCGCCGTCGCGGACGATGGCGATGACCGTGCCCGCAGACTGCCCAGGCGCACCGATGAAGGCGTTGTCGGGATCCGGCAGATCGTTCGACGAGGACGAGGACGACGACGAGGACGAGCCCGAGCCCGAGCCCGACGACGACGACCCCGGCGGCGGCCCGGACGCCCCCGGCGGCGGTTCCGCCCCGTCCCGTCCGCCGACGGTCCGCATCGCCGCCGTCGACAGCTCCGCGTCGAGCCGGTCGACCAGGTACCCCCGGAACGCGACGACGGTCACCGCCCCCACGACGACGTTCGTCGCCACGAGCAGCAGGGCCACGGCCGCCACGATCCGCCAGCGCAACGACGGCACACGCCCGGTGCGCCCGGGGCGGCTCACGTCGCCGGCCGGAGCACGTACCCCGCCCCACGGACGGTCTGCAGCATCGGCTCACGTCCGGCGTCGAGCTTCTTCCGCAGGTACGACACGTACATGTCCACCAGGTTCGACGACGTGCCGAAGTCCATGCCCCAGACGCTCGCCAGCAGCTGCTCGCGGGACAGCACCCGGTTGGCGTTCCGGGCCAGGTGCCGCAGCAGCTCGTACTCGGTCGGCGTGAGCTCGATGGGGTCCCCGGCACGGCTGACCGAGCGGGCGTCCTCGTCGAGCCGGAGGTCCCCGACCACGACCTCGGCGCTCGCCCCGGCCGCGGCGACCCTGGTCGAGGTGCGCGCCAGGATCCGGGCACGGACGAGCAGCTCCTCGATGCCGAAGGGCTTGGTCAGGTAGTCGTCGCCGCCGCCGGTCAGCCCGGCGAGCCGGTCCTCGGGGGCGTCGCGTGCGGTGAGGAACAGCACCCGGACGCCGTCGCGGGCGTCGCGGAGTCGTTCGAGGACCTCGAACCCGTCGATGTCCGGCAGCATCACGTCGAGCACGATGACGTCGGGCTGGAACTCCCGGGCCGCGAACAGCACGTCGCGCCCGCGGTGCACGGACCGTACGGCCCAGCCGTCGCCCGCGAACGCGAGGCCGACGGCCTCGGCCAGGGCGTGCTCGTCGTCGACGACGAGGGCGCGGACGGGGGAGCCGTCGGTGCGCTGCAGCGGGGGGCCGGGCATGTCCCGGAGCCTATCCACCGCGCCCTCGTCGCCGGTCACTCCGTGCTGCTCAGGTCGTAGACGGTCTGGCCGCCGACGGTCGTCGACTCGTAGTTCGCTGCGACCCACTCCTGGATCGCCGACGCGGTCGACGATCCGCCGCCCATGCCGCCACCGGAGCCGGACGACACGTAGTACCCGATGTCGCCGTCGGCGACGTAGGCCTTGAACTGCGCGAGCGTCGGTGCCGGGTCGCTCGACCAGCCGCCGATCGCCATCACGGCGGTGTCGGTGTCGAGTTCGAGCTGCGCGGCCGACTGCGATCCGTTGACCGCGGCCGCCCACTTCGCGTCGGATGCCTCGAGCAGCTCCTGCAGGGCGGACGAGGTCGACGCACCCCCGCCACCACCCCCGGCCTGGAGGCTCGTCCCCGACCCACCCTCGGAGGTCGCGTCGTCCGTGCCGTCCTGCCCACTGCCCGGTGCCGTACCGGACGTGCCGTCCGGCATCTCCGGCGCCTCGCCGGAGGCGCCCTCCGGCGGGGTCCCGCCGGGACCCTGCTGGGAGTCGGACGTGCTGTCGGAGCCGCCGTCGTCGGAGCCGGAGGTCGACCCACCCGGTCCGTCCGTGCCTCCCGGGAAGCCACCGGTGCCGCCGCCCATCCCACCGGAGCTGCTGCCCGCCGGACCGACGCTCGGGATCGAACCGGAGTGCGCGACGGTCGTCGTGGCGAGGGCGTAGGCGGTGGTGCCGGACAGGCCGAACAGGGTGCCGGCGAGGACGCCGACCGTGACGAGCCGGCGCAGCGACGGCACGCTGCCGATGACGATCAGTGCCGCGGACAGCAGCCCGCCGGCGAGCATCACCCAGCGCAGCCACGGCAGCCAGGTCGGGTTCTCGTTGAGCAGGCACCAGCCCCAGAACGCGGTGACACCGATCATCGCAGCGAGGCCGAGGCGGCCGACGAAGCGGGCTCGTGCGTGCCAGAGCAGGGCGCCGCCGGTCCCGACGAGTCCGGCGATCGCTGGGGCGAGGGCGACCGTGTAGTACGGGTGGATCGTGCCGGACATGTACGAGAACACGAGTCCGGTGACCAGGAGCCAGCCGCCCCACAGGACCAGCCCGGCGCGTGCGGGGTCGGCCAGGTGCCGACGGCCGACGACGACCAGCCCGACGACCAGGGCGATGAGCCCCGCGGGCAGGAGCCACGAGATCTCGAGCCCCATCTCGGACGAGAACAGACGGTCCAGGCCCGTCGAGCCGCCGAACGAGCCTCCGGCGGTGCCGCCGGTCGTGCCGCCGCCTCCGCCGCCGTTGCCCGAGCCGCCGAAGATCCGGCCGAGGCCGTTGTAGCCGAACACCAGGTCGAGGACGGTGTTGTTCGTCGAACCGCCGATGTACGGGCGGGACTCGGCGGGCCAGAGCCACACGGCGACGACCCACCAGCCGGCGGCCACCACGAGGGAGCCGGCCGCGACGAGCAGGCCGACCACGCGCCGGCCCCATCCGGTGCAGGCGGCGAACAGGTAGACGAGTCCGAAGGCGGGCAGGACGAGCAGGCCCTGCAGCATCTTCGTCAGGAACGCGAACCCGAGGGCCACCCCGGCGAGCGCGATCCACTTCCAGCTGCCCTTCGGCAGCGCCCGCACCGTGCAGTACGCCCCGGCGGTCATCAGCAGGACGAGCAGGGCGTCCGGGTTGTCGAACCGGAACATCAGCGCCGCCGCCGGGGTCGCTGCGACGACGAAGCCCGCGAGCAGGGCGCCGACGTTCGCGGTGGTGGCACCGAGTCGGGCCAGGGTGCGGCGGACCGTGCCCCAGACCAGGGCGACGGAACCGACGGCCATCAGCGCCTGGGGGAGCAGCAGGCTGGTGCTCGAGAACCCGAACAGCCGGGCCGACAGCACCATCACCCACAGCGAGGCGGGCGGTTTGTCGACCGTGATGAAGTTCGACGAGTCGAGGGAGCCGAAGAAGAACGCCTCCCACGACTTCGTGCCGGCCTGCACGGCGGCGGCGTAGAAGCTGTTGGCGTACCCGGAGACGCTGAGGTCCCACAGGTACACCACGGCGGTCACGGCCAGGAGCGCCCAGAACGCCGGCCGGAGCCAGCGGGCGTCCTCGCGCTCGCCGAGGAACAGCCGGGCGAGGGGCGGGCGGCGCCGATCCCGGGCGGCACTGCGCGCGGGGTCGCGTCGGTCGGTCACGGGTATCGGGTACGTGGTCATGTCGATGAGCATCCGGGGCGTTCCCCGACTGCTGCACTGCGCCGGCTATGCGCGGGCTAAGGACGCACGGTGCGCCCCCTCGCACGGTGCGAGAGGGCGGTCTGCTGTGGTGCGAGGTTCCGCACTCGGTGCGAGGCACGCGGGGTCGCACGGAGTGTGGAACCTCGCACCGTTCGTGCGGCGCCCCTCGCACGGTGCGAGGGGTCAGGCGTACCGCTGCGCGGCCCGGAGTGCGGCCCCGGTGTACGAGCCGCCGAACAGGAACACGTGCAGCAGCAGCGGCGCGAGCTGGTGGAGCTCGACGCGCTCCTGCCAGCCGTCAGCCAGCCGTGACTCCCGGTCGTAGGCGGCGAGCACCGTCTCGAGCCGGGGCAGCCCGAACAGCCCGAGCAGTGCCAGGTCGGTCTCCGCGTGCCCGCCGTGCGCGATGGGGTCGATGAGCACGGCGCCGGTCGGTTCGGACGAGTCCGTCGGCCAGAGGACGTTGCCGGCCCACAGGTCACCGTGCAGGCGCGCGGGTCGGTCCCCGACGAGCGCGGGCTGCGGCGACCCGAGCGTGCCGTCCTGCACGCGCGAGGCGACCCGTTCGAACACCGCGGCCTCGGCGTGGTCGAACCCGCCCGCGTCGACGATGCGGCGGACGAAGTCGCGGATGCGGTACTCGGCGAAGAAATCGCCCCAGGTCGCCGGTGCCCGATCGGCCGCGACGAACGGCGTGCGCGAGCGGCCCATCCGCAGCGCCGCACCGCGGGTCCAGCCGGCTGGCGGCGCACCCCAGTGGTCGGCACCGGCGGCGTGCGTGTGCGCGAGGGACCGGCCGAACCGCTCGGCCTGGGTCGCGGTGGGGGAGCCGTCGGAGACCAGCTCGAGGTCGAGCACGGTCGGGGTCGGGCTCCCGAGCACGCGGGCGATGCGGGTGCCTCCGGTGTCCTCGGCCTCGGCGAGCCAGGCGAGCCCGGCTGCTTCGGCTGCCGCTTCGTCCGCGGTGGTGAACGTCTTCACGTGCGTCTCGGCCATCGGTCCATCCTGCCGAGGGGGCACCGTCGTCCGTTCAGCCGACGGTCACCCGGCGACCCGGCGACCCGGCGACCCGGCGACCCGGCGACCCGACGACCCGGTGCCCCGGCGCCTCGGTCACCCGGTCACGCGCTCGGCTCTCCCCGCCGGGCCGCGTGCACCACGAGCGCCAGCTGCACCCGGTTCTCGACGCCGAACTTCTCGTACACGTGCCCGACGTGCGTCTTCACGGTGGCCAGTCCCACGTACAGGTCGGCGGCGATCTGCGCATTCGACGCCCCGTTCGCCACGGCGAGTGCGACCTCCCGCTCCCGCTCGGTCAGCAGGGCGAGCAGCCGGCGCGCCTCGGTGTCGTCCGAAGCGGCACCGGCCGATGACCCGGCCGGTGCGCCGCCCGGGCCACCGGCCGCCTGGCCCGAGCGGGGTCCGGCCGCGAACGCGATCACCCGGTCGAGCACGGACGGGGACAGGATCGAGCGCCCGGCCGCCACGGTCCGCACGGCCTGCACGAGTTCGTGCGGCGGGGTGTCCTTGAGCAGGAACCCACGGGCGCCGGCCTGCAGTGCCCCGAGCACGAGGTCGTCCCCCTCGAAGGTGGTCAGCACCAGGACGGCCAGGTCGGGTCGTCGGCGCAGTTCGCGTTCGGTGGCGACGAGTCCGTCGCACCGGGGCATCCGGATGTCCATGAGCACGACGTCGGGCGTGGTCGACGCGATGACGGCCTCGGCCTCGAGCCCGTCGCCCGCCTCGCCCACGACCACCAGGCCGTCGTCGCCGCTGAGCAGCATGCGGAGCCCGACACGCACGAGCTGGTCGTCGTCGACCAGGACGACGCGGACGGGAGCGGTCACGGCGTCCACGGCAGCACCGCCTCGACCACGTGCACGCGTCCGTCGTCGCTGCCGGCACGGAAGCTCCCGCCGACGAGCCGGGCGCGCTCGGCGAGCCCGCGCAGGCCGTGCCCGGCGGTCTTCCCGGACGCGTCCGCCGGCGCAGGTCCGTCGGTCAGCGGGTTCGACACCACCACCCGGACCCCGGGACCGGGGACGGTCTCGACCACCACGTCGACGGGTTGTCCGGGGGCGTGCCTGCGGGCGTTCGTCAGCGACTCCTGCACGATCCGGTAGGCGTGCCGTCCGACTGCCGTCGGCACCGCCGCGCCGTCGGCGTCGACGCGTGCCCGGACGGTCGCGCCGCCGGCACGCGCCTGGTCGAGCAGGGCGGGCAGGTCGACGAGCGTCGGCTGCGGAGGCGCGGTGCCGGTGACCTCGTCGCCGCCGGTCGCCGCGGGGTCGCGCAACACCCCGAGGACGTCGCGCAGGTCGGTCAACGCGGAGTGCGCCTCGGCCCGCACGACCCCGGCCGCGGCGGCGGTCTCGTCGGGGGTGAGCCCCGGGCCGCGGTACTCGAGCGCACCGGCGTGCAGCGCGACCAGGGACAGCCGGTGGCCCAGGACGTCGTGCATCTCGCGGGCGATGTGGGCGCGCTCCTGCTCGCGGGCACGGTCCTCGCGCAGCTGCTGGTCGCGTTCGAGCAGGGCGGCGCGCTCGCGCAGCGACAGCAGGAGCGCCCGGCGCTGCCCGATCGCGATGCCGATGACCACGAGCAGGGCGATGCCGACGATGCCCGCGACCAGGATCTGCCAGAGCGGCATGTCGTCGGCCGGGGGCGCCAGGACGACGTCGTAGAGCACCGTGGCACCGAGCAGCACCGCACCGGCGACGGCGAGCTCGACGGCCCGGCGCCGGGTGGCGAGCGACACCGTGGCGATCGCGGCCGCCCCGACCGCCAGGGTCGACACCGAGCTGAGCGCAGCGATGACGACCGTGATCAGCAGCGGTGCCCGGTGCCGGAACGGCAGGAGGACGAGGGCGGCCAGACCGGCACCCACGTCGCCGAGGAGCAGCGCGCCGACGTGGAGGTCGCTCCAGCCGCGGGTGTCCATCGACGGCCACACGAGCCCAGCGGTGAGCAGCCCGGTCAGGGCGGCGACGGCGACACGCCAGGTCTGGGACCACACACGCTGCCCGAGCGGCACGGCGGGGAGCGCGGTCGAGGTCATGCCCCGAGCCTAGGGAGCCGTCGTCACGAGCGGATCCGCCGAAGGTCGGAGGTGCCGGAGCTGCCGAAGGTGCCTGACCAGGGGACCGTCCGTCTCAGACCGCGTCCACCAGGGCCCGCGCCAACGGGTGCCACGCACGGGACGACGGCCCGCTCAGCACCAGGGTCCGTTCGAGCCGCCGGGCCATCGGGATCATCACCAGGTCCGGCGGCAGCATCCCGCGGCCCAGGGTCGGCACGATCGACACGCCCTCGCCCCGCTGGATCATCCCGAACATCGTGCTCATCTCCCGCACCCGGTGGGCGTACCGGAACGGCCGGCCGTCGAGCTCGTGCAGCTTCTGGATCTGGTACTCGCAGCCGCCGCCGCCCGCCACCAGGCCGTCCTCGTGCAGGTCGTCGAGGGTGAGTGCGGGCAGCTCGGCGAGGGGGTGGTCGCGACGGATCACGGCGGCCATCTCGTCCCGCGCCACGACCACGCCACCCTCGGGAACCGGCGACGGGTCGACGAGCACGGCGGCGTCGACGGTGCCGGCCTCGAGCCACTCCGGCATCTCGTCGTCGTCCCCCTCGTAGACCTGCACGTCGACGTCCGGCAGGGTCACGGCCCACAGCTCGCGGAGCCGCGGCAGCAGGCCCTGGCAGACGGTGGGGACGGCGGCGAGGCGCACGGTGCCGCGCGCCGTGGCGGGCCGGACCACCGCCTCCAGGGCTTCGACCGAGGCGAGCACGCTGCGGGCGTGGGCCACCAGGCGGTCGCCCAGCGGTGTGGCGGCGGCGACCGTGCCGCGGCGCACCACGGGGCCGCCGACCTCGCGTTCGAGCCCGGCGACGGCGTGGGACACCGCGGACTGGCCGACGCCCAGCGCGGCGGCCGCCGCGGTGAAGGACCCGGCGTCGAGCGTGGCGACGAACGCGCGCAGTTGCTGGACCGAGACGGTCATGCGTCCTCCTCATGTCGGCATGAGCGACATGCGTTTGCCGCATGTCACCCGGTGGTCCGACACTAGGCCACGTGAACGCCCTCCTCTACGCCCTCGTCGCACTGACCTGGGGATCGAGCTTCCTCTTCGCGAAGATCGGACTCGACGGTCTCGCCCCGCAGCAGGTCGCCACGGTGCGGACCGTGCTCGGTGGGGTCACGCTGGTCGTGGTGCTCCTGGCCACCCGTCGCCGGTGGCCCCGGGAGCCGCGGACCTGGGCGCACCTGGCGGTCGTCGCGGTGTTCCTCAACGCGGTGCCGTCGTCGCTGATGGCGTGGGCCGAGCAGACGGTGCCGTCCGGGCTCGCGAGCATCTACAACGCGACGACGCCGATCATGACGCTGGCCGCGCTCGCGGTGCTCGTGCCGTCCGAACGGCTGCGCGGACGGCAGGTGCTCGGGATCGTGCTCGGCATCGTCGGGGTGCTCGTGCTGGTCGGCCCGTGGGACGTCCTGACCGACCCGGCGGTCCTGGCGAGCGTGCCGGGGCAGGTCGCGCTGCTCGGCATGACCGCGTCCTACGGCATCGGGCTCGCCTACCTGCGCCGGGTCGCGGTGGCGAGTGCGTACGACCCGGTCACGCTGGCGACGGTCCAGCTGACGCTGGCCTCCGGGATGCTCCTGCTGGTCGCGCCCGTCATCGCGACCGGTCCGGTGCAGCTGGACGGGAGGATCGTGGCTGCGATGGTCGCACTCGGTTGCGTCGGCACGGGGCTGGCCTACGCCTGGAACACCCGGCTCGTGCAGGCGTGGGGCGCCGGTCGCGCCTCCACCGTCACCTACCTGACGCCGGTGGTCGGGGTGGCGCTCGGGGTGCTCGTGCTGGGGGAACGGGTGCGGTGGAACGAGCCCGTCGGCGGACTCGTCGTCCTGCTCGGGATCGCCCTGGCGTCCGGGGTGCTCGTCCGTCGGCGGGAACCTGCGGCGTCCGCGGTCTGACCGGGGCGCCGGGCCGCGCCTGTCTGACCGGGCCGCCGGGCCGCGCCTGTCTGACCGGGCCGCGCCTGTCTGACCGGTCCGCGCCTGTCTGACCGGGCCGCCGGGTCGAGCCGTAGGATCGGCGGTGACGACGACGAGGTCGTCGACGAAGACGGAGACCGGCATGCACGACACCCACACCACCCGCGCGACCGCGTCGGTCGCAGCGATCCTCGCCGAGTCGGCGGCACGGTACCCGGACGACGTCGCCGTCATCGTGGGCGACGTCCGCACCACCTACGCCGAGCTGTGGGCGCAGACACTGGCCTACGCCGGGGCGCTCCGCGCGCGGGGCGTGACCGAGGGGTCGAAGGTGGCGATGCTCGTGCCGAACGTCGCGGACTTCCCCCGCGTCTACTACGCCACGCTGGCCCTCGGCGCGGTCGCCGTGCCCGTGCACGCGCTGCTGAAGCGCCGCGAGATCGAGTACGTCCTGCGCGACAGCGGCGCGACGCTGCTCGTCTGTGCTGCCCCGCTGCTCGGCGAGGGCGCCGCCGGAGCCGAGCTCGCCGGGGTCGACGTCGTGACCGTGCTCGCACCGGCGACGACCGACGACGGGTCCGCGGCCGGCCCCGACCGGCTCGAGGCCCTGGCCGCGCAGAGCGAACCGCTCGACACCTACGTGCCGCGGCACCCGTTCGACACCGCCACGATCCTGTACACGAGTGGCACCACCGGCCAGCCCAAGGGTGCCGAGGGCTCGCACTTCGCGCTGCTCGAACAGGTCAACACCAACCTGATGACGACGTTCGACATGCACCGCGGGGACGTCCTGCTCGGCGCCCTGCCGCTGTTCCACACGTTCGGGCAGACCTGCACGATGAACACCGGGTTCCGGACCGGCGCGACGCTCGTCATGCTGCCGAAGTTCGACGGTGACACGGCGCTCGCCGCGATGGTCGAGCACGGCTGCGGCATCTTCATGGGCGTCCCGACGATGTACATGGCGCTGCTCGACGCCGCGACCCGGTCCGAGGCCCGTCCGACGCTCCGGTACGCGATCTCCGGCGGGGCCTCGCTCCCACTGGCGGTGCTCGAGCGGTTCCAGCAGGTCTTCGACGCGCCGATCCACGAGGGGTACGGGCTGACCGAGACCTCGCCGGTCGCCACCTTCAACCACGTCGGGCAGCCGCCGCGGCCCGGCACCATCGGTACGGCGGTGTGGGGCATCGACGTCGAGATCGCCGACCCCGAGGTCCGCGACGCGATCGTCATGCTGCCGCACGGCGAGATCGGTGAGCTCGTCATCCGTGGCCACAACCTGATGAACGGGTACCTCGACCGACCCGAGGACACCGCCGAGGCCATCGTCGACGGGTGGTTCCGCACCGGTGACCTGGGCACGAAGGACGACGACGGGTACCTGACGATCGTCGACCGCACGAAGGACATGATCATCCGCAACGGCTACAACGTGTACCCGCGGCAGGTCGAGGAAGTGCTCGCCACCCACCCCGACGTCGCGATGGCCGCGGTGTTCGGCGTGCCGCACGCGGTGCACGGGCAGGAGGTCGAGGCCGCCGTCGTCCTGCACGCCGGCGCGACCGTCGAGCCGCAGGTCCTGGTCGACTTCGTCGCGGCCGAGATCGCCGCGTACAAGTACCCGCGGGTGGTGCACGTCCTCGAGGCGCTGCCGCTCGGTCCGAGCGGCAAGGTGCTCAAGCGTGAGCTCGTCGACCGCTTCAGCGTCGAGGTGACGGCGGTTCCGTGATCCGCCCCACGACCGCGCAGGGGCGATCCGTACGCTGACCGGGTGACCGCCAGCCGCACCCCGTCGACCGCGCGTCTGCTGTTCGCGTCGTCGCACCCCGGACCCACGGTCACCGTGACCGTCCTCGCCGCGGTGATCGCCGCCGCCGTCGGGCACCCCGTCTGGCTCGTGGTGCTGGTGGCGCTGACGGTCGTCGCCGGGCAGCTGTCCATCGGGCTGGCGAACGACTGGATCGACGCGGACCGCGACCGGGCCGTCGGGCGGAGCGACAAGCCCGTCGCCCGCGGCCTCATCGCCGTCGGCACCGTCCGCACCGCCGCGTACGCCACCGCCGGGGCCGCCGTGGTGCTCTCGCTGTTCCTGGGGCCGGTCGCCGCGGTCGCGCACCTCGTGCTCGTCGCCGCCGGGTGGGCCTACGACGCCGGGCTGAAGCGTTCGGTGTGGTCGGTGGCGCCGTTCGTGGTCGCCTTCGGGCTGCTGCCGGTCGTGTCCGTCGCGGCCGGGCCCGAGGGGCAGTGGCCGGAGTGTTGGGCGATCGCCACGGGGGCCGTCTTCGGGATCGCGATCCACTGCACCAACGTGCTGCCCGACCTGGTCGACGACGCCGCCACCGGGGTGCGGGGCTTCCCGCACCGGCTCGGGCTCCGCGGCGCGGGGATCGTCGCGTTCGCCTCGCTCGTCGTCGCTGCAGCGCTGGTGCTCGGCGGACAGGTGCTCGGCGACGACCCCGTGCAGGGGCTCGGGGTCGTGCTCGCGGTCCTCGGTGCCGTCGTGGTGGCGGTGCTCGCCGTCGTCGGCGTCCGGTTGGTGCTCGCGGGGCGGGCATCACGTACCCTGTTCCGGCTGGTCATCGCGTCGTCGCTCGTGCTCGTCGTCGAGCTCGGCTTCGCGGGCGCGCGACTCGTCGCCTGACGACGCGGAACAGACTGCGCGACTGCGCGACTGCGCGACTGCGTGACCGCGCGATTGCGCCGGTGCGCCGGACGCGAGCCGTCAGGCCCAGCGCATCGCGTAGAGCCGGGCCAGGCCATGCGCGGTCGGCAGGGACAGGGCGGTCCGGAGCAGCGCCTCCCGGCCGGTCGCCGTGACGGGGCCGAGCGGACGTCCCAGTGCCATGTTCACCTCGGCCTGCCGAGCCGCGCGTCGAGCGGCTGCCTGGCGGCGGGCGGCGTAGCCCGGCCACGGCCCGGCCGTGCCGGTGCGGACCGCTCCGGCGAGCAACGGCGCGAGCTCGGCGGCGTCGAGCCACCCGAGGTTCATGCCCTGCCCGCCGATCGGACTGATCTCGTGGGCGGCGTCCCCGACGAGCACGACCCGGCCGACGCCCACGCGGTCGGCGGCGCGGCGGCGCACCCGGAAGCCGCTGGTCATCGAGCAGGTCGCGGGGTCGGGGACGACACCGGTGCGCTCGGCGACGAGCGCGGCCAGGCGTGCGACGACCGCGGGGTCCGGCGTGCCCGTCCAGCTGCCCTCGGCCGAAGCGAAGGCGTCGTCGTCCGGCACCAGGGCGACGTACCGGCGACGCGCGCCCGGCAGCGGGAAGGACTCGACGACGCCGTCCGGGCCGACGTCGACCAGCGCGGCCGAGCGGGCCGACGGCGCCTCGGGATCGGCGAAGTCGCCCATCACGTAGCGGTCCGGGTACTCGCGCCCGGTCGTGCCGATGCCGAGCAGGTCGCGGACGGCGCTCCGGGCACCGTCGGCCCCGACGACGAAGGCCGCACGGACCGTCACGGTGCCGCCGTCCGGTCCGGTCCCGGTGGCGTCGACGTGGTCGGTGTGCCGGGACAGCGCGGTCACGGTGGTCCCGGTCCGCAGAGCGCCCGGTGCGCTGGCCCGGAGCTGGTCGCGGAGCAGGGACTCGGTGCGGTGCTGGTCGAGGGTGGCCACGTACGGGTGGGTCGGCGACGCGCGGTCGAAGCGCAGGGTGCCGAGGGTCCGACCGCGGCTCCGGGCCACGCCGGCGTGCACCAGCGAGGCCTCGGCGAGCACCGCGGTGTCCAGACCGATCGCGGCGAACGCGTCGAGGGACGGCGGGTGGATGCCGATGGCCCGCGAACCGGTCGGGGGCTCGTCCCGGCGTTCCCACACCCGGACATCGACGCCCCGCGCCGCCAGGAGTGCCGCCACGAACAGCCCGACGGGGCCGCCGCCGACGACGAGGACGTCGACGCGTTCGATGGGCACGCCGCTGAGCCTACGGTGACCGTTCGTCGCGGCGTTCAGTGAGCAGAAGACGTCGGGTCAGCGGGCTGTACTCGACGTGTTCTGCTCACTCGATGCGCTGCGCGGGCGGGGTCGCGGGCGCGGCGTGCGCTGCGGCCCTGCGACCCGCTCGGACCCGTGCGCGGAAGCGCTCGACGGGCACCTCGACGGCGTAGGCGGCGCCGATCGACACGATCGCCACCGCGCCGACCAGGCCGACCGTGCCCCAGGGGCCGATCGCGAAGGTGCCGAGCAGCGCGATCACCAGCGGGTGCCAGAGGTACGCCGAGTACGACACCCGGCGGCCGAACCACGACACCGGCGTCCAGGCCAGGGCGGCGGACACGGGGGAGCGGACCGAGACCAGCCCGCCGATCGTCACTGCCGCGATCACACCGGTCAGCGGCAGCACGATGCCGAACGTCGACGCGTGCTGGGTCCAGTCGTCGTCGATCCCGAGCAGCACCCCGACCAGCAGCAGGAGACCGAGCCAGGTCGCCACGTGCCCGAGGACCCCGGCGGCCCGGACGCGCACCCGTTCGTCGTCGAGCAGCAGGGCCAGCCCGCAGCCGATCGCGAGCGGCACCACCCCGAGCACGGGCGAGAAGTAGACGTCGGGCGTGGCACCGCCGCTCGGGCTGCGGTAGCTCGCCCACGACGCCGCCGAAGCCCCGACGACCAGGACCCCGAGCCCCGCCAGGAGCCAGCGACGGCGGACCCGGAGTACGGCGAGCAGGACCAGGACCGGCGGCCACACCAGGTAGAACTGCTCCTCCATCGACAGGCTCCACGTGTGCGCGAACACGCCCTGCGAGGTGTCCCAGAAGGCGCGGAACAGGTTGCCCGTGTAGGTCAGCGCGATGAACGCCGCTTCGCCGGACGACAGCGAAGCGCCCTTGTAGTCACCGACCCAGTTCCAGAGCAGGAGCCCGACGACGACGAGCGCGAGCAGTGCCGGGTAGAGGCGGAGCAGCCGCTTCACCCAGAACGAGCCGAGGCGCACCCGCCCGGTACGACGCCGTTCGCCGAGCAGCAGCGTCGTGATGAGGAAGCCGGACAGCACGAAGAACACCGTCACGCCGATGAAGCCGCCCTCGAACTGCGGCACGTGCAGGTGGTACAGGACGACGACCAGGATGGCGATGGTCCGGAGTCCGTCGAGCGCGGGTGCGCGGTGCGTGAGCGGAGGTGGTGGAGCCTGCGGTGACCCGGCCTCGGAGTGCGCCGGGGCGGCCGTGCGGTGCTGTGGCCGCGCCTGCGTCGGCGCGTGGGTCAGCGTGGTCGTCGCCATGGTCCCTCCCCGCGCTGCTCGGTTGCGTGTCGCCGACCAGGGTCCTCCTCGCGGGTAAGAGGAGTCTCAACGAGCGGGGTGCACCAGGCTCGTCCGGGCCGACGCCGAACGACAGTGTCGACGTCGTACGACCTCGACAACGTCGTTCCTTGCACGCGCGCACTGTCGCGCGGCGCGCGCAGCGACCATGTCGCTGTCGTCCGACAGCGACATGGTCGTTCCGCGTCGGCAGGCCCCACGGTCCCGGCCACGCGTCGGCGCCAGCCCCGCGCACCACGCGCCAGCCGGGAGGCCCGTGGCCGGCCCGCACCGCGCCTCCAGGCCGTCGCGCCCCGCGTCCACCGCACGCACATCGTGAGCAGGAACGGTCGGGTCCGACGTGCGGACCCGACCGTTCCTGCTCACGAAGCGAGCGTGCGAGCGACCGCGCGCGGCTACTCGGCCTTCTGCAGCTGCCAGGGGTCCGGCTCGCGGTCGCCGTTCGGGCGCACCGGGCGGACGTCGCCGACGATCGGGATCGATCGCTTCCGCATGAACCACACGTAGCGGACGAAGAAGTGGGTCAGGGTCGACATCCGGTTGCCGGCACCGAGCAGGCTCGTGATGTGCACGAACACCCAGGCCAGCCAGGCGACCGGGCCGACCATCGTGATCCCGCCGCGCAGCTGGGCGACCGCGGCGTTCGTGCCGATCGTCGCCATGGTGCCCTTGTCGAAGTACTTGAAGCGCTCGGTGGCCTTGCCCTCGAGCAGGCGCACGATCTGCCGCGCCGAGTGCCGTCCGCCCTGCAGCGCGGGCTGGGCGAGCTGGGCGAGGGCGTCGTCCTGGGCCGCGATGTCGCCGGCGGAGAAGATCCGCTCGGCGCCCTTCACGCTCAGGTCGTCGTTCACCTGGATGCGGCCACCGTGGGTCTGCGGCAGGCCCCAGCCGGAGACCTCCTTGTGGGCGGCGACTCCGGTCGCCCAGATCACCTGCGACGCGGGGATGAACTCGCCGTCCGCGGTCATCACGCCGTCGCGCTTGACCTCGGAGACGCCGGTGTTCAGCCGCAGCACGACACCGCGCTTGCGCAGGACCTTGGCGGCGTACCGGCGCAGGCGCGGGGCGAACGGCTTGAGCAGCTCGCCGCTGCGGTGCACGAGGGTGATCGAGATGTTGCCGCGTTCGATCTCCGGGTACGCGCCGACGAGTGCCTGGTCGCGGAGCTCGGCGAGCGCGCCGGCCATCTCGACGCCGGTCGCACCGCCACCGACGATCACGATGCGGATCTCGTCGGGGCCCTGGTTCGCCGCCGCTTCTTCGAGCCGGGTGAACAGCTCGTCGCGGATGCGGAGTGCCTGCGAACGGGAGTACATCGAGTACGCGTACTCGTACGCACCGGGGGTGCCGAAGTAGCTCGTGTTCACGCCGTTGGCGAGGATCAGGTAGTCGTAGTGCAGGTGCTCGCCGTCGGACATCTCGGCGATGCGCTCGTCGGTGCGGATGCCGGTGAGCAGGCCGTGACGGAACTCGGCGTTCGACTGGCGGGCCCGGAGCGAGCGCAGGAAGTACGTCACGTCGCCGGCGTTCAGGCCGCCCGTCGCCACCTGGTACATCAGGGGCTGGAACATGTTGTAGACGTGGCGGTCGACCAGGGTCACCCGGACCGGCGCATCGGCGAGCTCCCGCATGGCGGCCACACCGGCGAATCCACCGCCGACGATGACGACATGCGGGCGGGTGTCCTGGGTCATGCTTGCTCCGGTGTTCCTCGGGTGCGGATGGTCACCCACGAGGGTACGCGCGGTTTGCCGGGGCGCATGACGGGCAGAGGCCGGGAGGCCCGCGGTGCGTCCGTCAGGCGTCGAACCGCCCGTAGGTGTTCAGCACGTTCCCCTTGCTCGTCACGGTGCTGTCGACCAGACGCAGGCGCGTGGGCGGGTCGGTCGGTTCGAACAGTCGCCGGCCACGGCCGGCGATCGCCGGGTGGATCATGAGCTGCAGTTCGTCGAGGACCCCGGCGAACAGCAGGCTGCGGACGAGCGTGACACTGCCGCACACGGCGATGTCGGCCCCCTCACGCTGCTGCAGGTCGCGCACGAACGCGGGGACGTCGCCCGGGATCCGCGTGCTGTTCTGCCAGGTCAGGTCGTCGCCGAGCGTGGTGGAGGCCACGTGCTTCTCGATCGGGTTGATCCACTGCCCGAAGGGGTCGTCCGGGTGGGCGGGCCACCACTCGGACCACTCGAGGTAGCTGTTCCGGCCGAGCAGCACCGTGTCGGTGCGGGCCATGAAGGCACCCATCCCGGCGCCGAGCTCGTCGTCGAAGCTGTCGTACTGGAACTCGTAGGGGTCCTGCACGACGCCGTCGACCGACGTGAACAGACCGGCAGTGGTCTTCCGCATGGGACGGATCGTACGCGCCCGTCAGCTCCCGGTGCCGTCGGTGCTGCCGGAGCCGTACCCGGGGGCCTGGCCGGTGCCGTTGCCCGGGAACCGGTTCGTGCCGGGGACCTGCGTCGTCGACTGCGTCCGGTCCGCACCGATCGCGTGGCCGATGGCGAACCCGACGCCTCCGCCGACGAGCAGTGCGGCGAGCCCGACGATCGCGGCGAGGAGCGGCCAGAACCATGGGGGCTTCGGGCCGGTGCTGCGGCGGTTGGTCGGGCTCGCGGCGCCGGCTGCGGCTCCGTACCAGGGGGTGGCGCCGTTCGGGGCGGTGGAGTCCCAGGCGCCCGGGTTCCTGGCGCCAGCGTCCGCGCGGTACGGCTGCTGCTGCTGCTGCTGCTGCTGCTGTTGTTGCGGCGCGGGGGCGTCGAGCGTGGAGGTCGACGTCGGGGTCGGGGCGGCACCCCAGCCGGTCGGCGTGGTCGCCCGGTTCGCCGGGTCGGAGCCGTCCGGTTGGTGACCGTTGGTGGGAGTGATGTCGCTCATGCCAGGAGTGCACACGGCTCGGCTATGCACAGCCGATGACGAGGCTGACCCGGTGCTGCGAACCGCCGCGTAGCCTCGGCTCGTGCGCGCTGCTGTGGAGACCGTCCGGATCGACGGGGTGCCCGTGCGCCTGCACACCATGGCGGCGCGAGAGCCGGTCCGCGACGACACCGACCCCACCGTCGTGTTCGTCCACGGCATCGGGATGTCCCACCGGTCCTTCGCCCGGTCGCAGCGCGCCGTCGCCGCCGAGCACCGCACGATCAGCGTCGACCTGCCGGGGTTCGGCTGGCTGCCAGCGGCCGGTCGGCGGCTGCCCATCGAGGAGCTCGGCGACGTCGTCGTGCGGGCCGTCCGCCACCTGGTCGACGGCGACCTGGTGCTCGTCGGGCAGTCGATGGGTGCCCAGGTCGTGGTCGAGTCCGCCCGGCGCCACCCGGAGACCGTCGCGGCGATCGTGCTCGTCGGTCCGGTGATCGACTCCGAGCGGCGATCGCTCCCGCTGCAGGCGCTCGACCTGGGCCGCGACGGGTTCGTCGAGGGGGTCCGGATGAACGGCGTCCTGGTCACCGACTACCTGCGGAGCATGCGGCAGTACACGCGCGAGCTCGGGCCGATGCTCCGCTACCCGACCGAGCAGACGATCACCGAGGTGCCGCAGCCCGTCCTCGTCGTCCGCGGCACCCGGGACCCGATCGCGCGGCACGACTGGTCGGCTCGGGTCGCGGCCGCTGCGCCGAACGGCACCTTCGTGGAACTGGACGGCCCACACCACGTGCAGGAACGGCAGCCGGACGCGTTCGCACGCCTCCTCGAGTCTTTCCGCAGCGCCGAGCGCCTGGAGGGGCTGCGATGACCCGGCCGGCCACGTCGGGGACGGAGGCGGCGCGGACGGCGCGATCCGGGCCTCCAGGCCGTGTCCCGCTGGTGCGACGCGCGTGGTGGGCCGCACTCGACTGGGGGTACGCGGCACGCTGGCAGGTGCGCAGCTTCGGCCCGACCACCGCGGACGACTACCGGACCGGCGCCGGGCAGCCCGTCGTCGTGGTCCCCGGCGTCTACGAGACCTGGCACTTCATGCGGCCGCTGATGGACGCACTGCACGACCGGGGACACCCGGTGCACGTGCTGCCCGTCCTGCGGCACAACCTGCGGCCCGTGCCGGACTCGGCGCGCGAGGTGATCGCGACCCTGGAGGAACAGGACCTACGGAACGTGCTCGTGCTCGCGCACAGCAAGGGCGGGCTCATCGGCAAGTACGCGATGACGCAGCTCGACCAGCACGAGCGGATCGACCGGATGGTCGCGGTGTCGACGCCCTTCGCGGGGTCCGTCTACGCGCGGCTCGCGCCGGTGCCGCACCTGCGGGCGTTCCGGGCGGCCGACCCGGTGCTGGCGGGGCTGGCGCGGGAACTCGACGCGAACGCGCGGATCACCTCGGTGTACGGGGTGTTCGACACGCTCATCCCCGAGGGCAGCGAGCTCCAGGGCGCCACGAACGTGCGGCTGCCGGTGGGTGGGCACTTCCGGATCCTCGGCGATGCGCGGACGCGGTCGGCGGTGCTGGCAGCGGCGGACCCGGGCGGGGGCGACGGCGCTGGCGGCGGCTCCGGCGGCGGCGGCGCTGGCGGTCTTTCGCGCTGAGCGACACTTCGTGGGCGCGCGACCGCGTGAGGTGTCGGTCAGCGCGAAACGGCGTGGCGGCGGCGGCAGCGAAGCGGCGCGGCAGCAGCGTCAGCGCGGGCGGTCGGCGACGCTCGCGCGCTCGACGATCCGGTGCGGCACGACGACGGTCTCCGGCGCGGCACTGCGGTCCGCGATCCGCCGGGTCAGCAGGTCGAGCGCCGCCGTCGCGAAGGCCCGACGGTCGAACGACACCGTGCTGAGCGACGGGATCGCGTACGCGGCCGCGTCGACGTCGTCGAACCCGATGACGCTGACCTGCTCGGGCACGCGGACGCCGCGGGCAGCCAGCACGTGCAGCACCCCGAACGCGATGGAGTCGGTGAAGGCGAAGACGGCGTCGGGCAGGGGGTGCGCGTCGAGCCAGGCCGCGAAGGTCGTCGCCGCGGAACTCGTGGTCCACGACGGCAGCGGGACACGGAGCGAGGGGTCGGGCGTGATGCCGGCGGCGGCGAGCGCGGCGGTGTAGCCGCGTTCGCGGAGCTCGCTGGTCGCCGTCGCGGCACCCTCGGGTGACGCCCCGACGATCGCGATGCGCCGGTGCCCGTGGGCGATGAGGTGTTCGGTGACCTGCTCGGCCGCCGCGCGGCTGTCGACGTGCACCTGGTCGACGTGCTCGGGCTCGACCTCGCCGATGACGACGGTCGGCGGCAGCCCCTCGGTCGAGGCCAGGACGCTCGCGCTGAGCGACACCGGGTTGAGGATGAGCCCGTCCACCAGGTGTGCCCGGGCACGGGAGACCAGTTCGCGTTCGCGGGCCGGGTCGTTGCCGGTCTGCTCGAGTTGCACGACCCAGCCGCGTTCGCGGGCGAGTTCCACGAAGGACTGCGCGAGCTCGGCGGAGTAGGCGCTGCCCATCTCCGGCAGCGTCAACGCGATCGCTCCGGAGCGGCCGTTGCGGAGCCCGCGGGCGGAGAGGTTCGGCACGTAGTCGAGCTCGGCGACCGCCCGCTCGACGCGTTCGCGGGTCTCCGGGCGCACGACCACGCCGCCGTTGACGACGTTGGAGACGGTCTTCGGGGACACCCCGGCGAGGGCGGCCACGTCCCGCACGGTTGCGCGCATCGGGACGAGCGTAGCGCGGGGCGGTGCTCACTCCGCGACCTGCACCGGGACCGTCCTGCCCGTCCGCACCGACTCCTGCGCCGCCAGCACGATCGACAGTGTCCGGAGTCCGACCCCGACGTCCGGCTGCGGCTGCTCCCCGGACCGCACCGCCGCCAGGAACGTCCGGAGCATCGGCAGGTCGTGGTCGGGTCCGTACCGGAGCTCGATCGGCCGGCCCCCGACCGCCTCGAGCCCGCGAGCAGCCGCCCCGAAGAAGTCCACCGACACCGTGCCACCGGTCCCCGCGACGTCGAGCGTCAGCCCGCCCCACACCGGCGACGTGTCCGGTCGGCTCCACGAGCAGTCGATCGCCGCGATCGTGCCGTCGTCGTACGTGATGGTCACCAGGCCCGCGGTCTCGGAGTTCGCGCGGTCTGCGTGCAGCACCCGGTTGGCGACGGCGGTGACCGACACCGGCGCCGCTCCGGTCAGCCCGTCGATCAGGTCGGCGACGTGCACGACGTGGTCGACGAGGGCGCCGCCTCCGCTCAGCCGGACGTCGGTGAACCAGTCGCGGGCGAGGGGCAGCATGCCGTTGTTCGCGCCCCGCACCGAGAACACCGTGCCGAGTGCGCCGGAGTCCCGCGTCGCGCGCAGCCGGTCGAACGCCGAGGCGAAGCGCACCGGGAACGCCATCATCAGCAGCACCCCGGCGCGGTCCACCGCCTCGCGGATGGCGAGGCCGTCCTGCCATGAGGTCGCGAGCGGCTTCTCGCAAAGCACGTGTGCCCCCGCTGCCGCCGCGAGCTCGACGAACTCGCGGTGCCGAGCGTTCTCGCTCGTGACGATCACCGCGTCCGGACCCCAGGCGAGCAGCTCGTCGACGGAGTCCGCGTACCCGGCGCCGAGCGCGCGTGCCAGTTCGGCGCCGCGCAGGTCGCCGAGTTCCGTCCCCGTGGACACCCCGCCCGGGTCCGTGCCGCGCACCTCCACGTCCGGCATCGCCGCCAGGGCGCCGAGGTAGCTGATGGCGTGCGTGTGGGCGAAGGAGAGCACCCCGACCCGGAGCGTCACCGCGCGACCTCGACCGGCTGGCCGGACTCGATCGAGGCGATCGCCGCGTTCGCGATCCGCACCGCGGCGACGCCGTCGTCCACGGTCACCCGGGGCGGTGCACCACCGTCGAACGCGGCGAGGAAGTCGGCGAGCTCCAGCGCGTACGGATCGTCCGCCGGATCGACCGTCGGCAGGAAACCGTCCACGGAAGCCGGTGCCGCCAGGTCGCTCCGGGTGTCCTCCTCGGCCCGGGACGAGTGCGAGAGGCTGCCGAGCGTCCCCGTCACCGAGTACTCGGTCGTGAAGGCCAGGTGCTGCGGCCCCCACAGCCCGGCGACGTGGCTGATCGCGCCCGACTCGTGCGTGAGCAGGACGTGCGCCGCCTCGACGGGCTCGGCCTCGGAACCCGCGCGGACGCTCACCGCCGACACCCGGGTCACCTCGCCCGCCACCCAGCGCGCGATGTCCAGGTCGTGGATCATCTGGTCCATCACGATCCCGCCCGACAGCGAACGGTCGCCGAACCAGGGGACGTGGGTGGGGAAGGCGCCGGACCGCGAGAACCGCAACACCGCCAGGTCGCCCAGGAGGCCCGTGGTCGCGGCCTCGTGCAGGCGCGCGTACGCGGGGAACCAGCGCACCACCTGGGCCGGGTAGAGCTGCACGCCTGCGTCCGCAGCGCGGGCCGCCAGGTCCGCCGCGTCCGCGTCGGTCCGGGCCAGGGGCTTCTCGGAGACGACGTCCTTGCCGGCCGCGATCGCCGCACGGACGACCTCGGCGTGGGCGTGCGTCGGGACCACCACGTCGACGACGTCGACCGCAGCCAGGAGCTCGTCGAGGCTGTCGGCGACGGTGATCGTGCTGCCCTCGGCCCGAGCGGTGTCGGTGAACGCGGCGACGAGTTCGTGGGCGCCCTCGCGAGCGTGCACCACGACATCGCCCAGGCGGAGCAGCCCGGGCAGGTGGGCGACGGAGATGCCGCCCGCGCCGACGAGCCCGATGCGTTTGCGGGCGGGGGAGTCCGACTGCGACGTCATGGGGTCAGCGTAGGAGATGCGGTGGAGCGACGGGCAAGGTCAGCCGAGCCAGCCAGGGTCGGCGAAGCGCTCCTCGAGCTCGCGCAGCAGCCGGGTCGTGTGGAAGCCGTCGGCAGCCGCGTGGTTGACGTGCAGCGCCAGCGGCAGCAGTGTCCGGTCACCAGCGGTCCGGTACCCGCCGAGCGTGATGATCGGCAGCAGGTGGTCCCAGCCGTCGTGCACCTGCAACGAGAAGCCGGTGAACGATGCTCCTGGCAGGGTCGAGACGTCGAACACGTTGCTGGGCCGGTCGTCCTGCGGGAACATCCGGGTGTCGTCTCGGTACTCCTCCATCGTCGACACCGCAGCATCGTGGAAGGTGCCGAAGTCGCCGTCGTACGGCACGACGAGGGCGGAGAACGTCTCGGTGTCCGGGTGGAACACGGTGAACATCGGGTGGACGCGGTCCCACACGGCGGGGGAGCCGTCCTCCAGCAGCTGCATCCGGAACTCGTCGTGCCGGTTCACCACGGTCGCGATGGCCCAGAGCTGTGACGCGTAGGTCCGACGGCCGGTCGCTCGGACGCGCTCGACGAAGGCGGTGATGTCGAGTTCGACGGTCACCTCGTACGCGCACGGCACGCGGTGCCGGTAGTGCTCGAAGTGCTCCCGGCGGGGCCACTGGTCGACGTCGATCGCCCGGAGTTCGGTCATGGCTCCACCCTCGTGCGGGATCGCTTCCCTACGGTGGAGCCATGCCGACGCTCGAACGTGTTCCCGCCCTGGTCGCCACCGGATTCCTCGCGATCCCCGTCGCCGAAGCCCTCGTCGCGCTGCCGACCGAGGTCGTCATGAAGATCGAGGGCGCCCCGATCGACGCCGACCTGGCCGACACCGCTGCGTTCTCGGAGGCGTACGGCTACCCGTTGGCCGGCGGCGCCAACTGCATCGTCGTCGCGGGCAAGCGCGGCGACGAGATCCGTTACGCCGCCTGCGTCGTCCTGGCATCGACCAAGCTCGACGTCAACCGCGTCGTGAAGCAGCTGCTGGACGTCCGGAAGGCGAGCTTCGCCCCGATGGACGAAGCGGTCGAGCTGACCGGCATGGAGTACGGCGGCATCACCCCGATCGGGCTGCCGTCGTCGTGGCCGCTCTACATCGACGCACGCGTCCTCGACGCCCCCGAGGTCGTCATCGGCGCCGGTCGTCGCGCCGCGAAGCTCTTCCTGCCGGGCGCCGCACTCACCGCGCTGCCGAACGTCACCGTGGTCGAGGGTCTCGCGACCGAACCGGTCAGTCCGACGGCCGGATGAGGCAGAACGGGTGCCCCGCGGGGTCGAGGTAGACGCGGAACGTCTCCGTGCCCGACCCCGTCGCCGTCGCACCGATCGCGAGCACCGCGGCCTCGCCGTCGTCGAGGTCGTCGACCTTCACGTCGAGGTGGCTCTGCTGCGGGACCGTCTGCCCCGGCCAGTCCGGCGCCCGGTAGTCGTCGACCTGCTGGAACGCCAGGATCGGACGGTGGTCGGTGAACGGGAGTGCGAGCTCCGCCCAGTCCTCGTCGAAGCCGACGATCTCCCCGCCGAGCAGCTCGGCGTAGAAGCGGGCGAGGGCGCGGGTGTCCGGGCAGTCCAGGACGACGACGTCGAGTGTGCCGATCATGGCCGACACGGTAGACCCATCAGCGCGCGGCGGTCAGGGCCTTCGTGATCCGCTGCAGCGAGACGGTCTCAGCGGTCCCGAGTTCCTGCGCGAACAGGCTGAGCCGGAACTCCTCGAGCATCCACCGAGCGTGCACGAGCTCCGGGTGCGCCCCGACCGCGGGCGGGAAGGTGCCGCCGGCATCGGTGTAGCGGTCGGTCGCCACGGTGACCTCGCGCATCCAGGTCGCGTCGCGTCCGGGGTTCTGCAGCAGTTTCTGCACGCGCGCCTCGATGCCCTGCAGGTACACGCGGATGCGTCGCAGCCGGTCGAGCCCCGCGACGGCGACGAACCCCGGGAACACCAGGCGCTCCATCTGCTGCCGCATGTCGCTGAGGGCGGCGAGCAGCGACATCGAGTTCGCCTGCTTGAGTGCCCGTTCGGCGGAGCGCTGCGCGGCCAGGACGGCCGCGACCTCGGACACCGCGGTGAACATCGTGTCGACGACGGTGGCCGAAACGGCATCGCGGACCGACTCGAACTCGGCCTTCGTGAAGACGAGGCCGTCCGGGTGGGTCCGACGGATGCCGGCGTCGACCACCGCGGCCAGGACGTCGTCGAACAGCGCGGCGGTTGACGGGTAGGGGCTGGCCGCGAGGGCGAGCTTCTCCTGCGCGGTCAGGTGCGACTGGATGTACGACACGGGCGACGGCACCGCGTGCATCACCAGACGACGGACCCCGGCGGGCATCCGGACGACGCGGTCGGACGGGGTGGCGAGCAGCTGCACGCCGACGGTCGCCTTCGGACCCGTGCCTTCCTCGACCAGGGACGGGTACGCGCGGATGACGCCGCCGGCCTGCTTGGTGTCGAGGGTCTGCGGGAGGTCCTGGTCGGGCCAGGCGGTGAGTCCGGACTGTTCCAGCGGACGACCGGCACCGGCGGACGCGACGCGAGCCGCGCGTCCTGTCCGTCCCGCGCCCTTCGCCGTGGCGGAGGCGACGCTCTGCTGGGTCCGGTCCTTCAGCTTGGTCTGCAGGGCCGACAGGTCCTTGCCGGTCTCGACCCGGCGACCACGCTCGTCGACCACGGCCCACGTCGGCAGCAGGTGCGCGGGGACGCGGGACAGGTCGAAGTCGGACTCGGAGACCGGGACGTAGGTCATGCGCTGGATCGCCTTGGCGAGGGTGGCGCGGAACGACTCCGTCGGCTCGGTCGGGGCGTCGTCGGGCAGCTCGGCGACGATCTTCTCGGCCCAGTCGGCTGCGGGCACGACGTTCTTGCGGATCTGCTTCGGCAGCGACTTGATGAGCGCGGTGACGAGTTCCTTGCGGAGGCCGCGCACCTGCCAGTCGAAGCCCTCTTCACGCATCCGGGGCAGGAGCGCGAGGGGGACCTGCACGCTGACGCCGTCGTCCTGTGCGCCGGGCTCGAAGCGGTACTGGATGGCGAGACGCTGGTCGCCGCTCCGCCACTGGGTGGGGTACTCGACGTCGTCCTCGGCGGCCTCGGCCGCTGATTCGTCCAGCAGGTCCGACCGGCGCATCGTGAGCAGGTCCGGCTGCTCACGGCGGGTGGTGCGCCACCACCCCTCGAAGTCGCGGGTCGTGGCGACGTCGGCAGGGATGCGGGCGTCGTAGAACTCGTAGACGTTCTCGTCGTCGAGCAGGATGTCCCGGCGGCGGGTGCGTTCCTCGAGCTGCTCGAGTTCCTTGCGGAGCTTCCGGTTGGCGCGGTCGAAGGCCTGCTGCGATTCCCACTCACCCTCGACCAGGGCGTGCCGGATGAAGAGCTCGCGGGAGTGTTCCGGGTCGATCCGCGAGTACTGCACGCGGCGGCGCTGCACGATCGGGACGCCGAACAGGCTCACGCGCTCGTAGGCGACGACCGCCCCCTGCTTCTTCTCCCAGTGCGGCTCGCCGTATGTGCGCTTGAGCAGGTCACCGGCGAGCGGCTCCACCCAGGCGGGGTCGATCCGGCCGACGGTCCGAGCGAACAACCGGCTCGTCTCGACGAGCTCGGCGGCCATCACGGCGTCGGGCTGCTTCTTCGCGAGCACGCTGCCCGGGAACACCACGAACCGGGTGTTGCGGGAGCCGAGGTAGTCGCGCTTCTCGCGGTCGCGCAGCCCGATCTGGCTGAGGAGTCCGGAGAGCAGCGCGCGGTGCACGGCGTCGCCGTCGTCGGAGCGGGCCTGCCCGACTCGGACGTCGACCTGCTTCGCGGCACGGGAGAGCTGCCGGTACAGGTCCTGCCACTCGCGGATGCGCAGGTAGTTCAGGAACTCGGCCTTGCACAGCCGGCGGAACGCGCTCGACGACAGTTCCTCCTGCTGCTCCTCGATGTGGTTCCAGAGGTTCAGCAGGGTCAGGAAGTCGCTCGTCGGGTCGGCGAAGCGGGCGTGCAGCTGGTCGGCGTGCGCGCGCTTCTCGAGGGGGCGCTCGCGGGGGTCCTGGATGCTCAGGGCGCTGACGATGGCGATGACCTCGCGCCCGACGCCCTGCCGCCCGGCCTCGAGCACCATCCGACCGAGCCGGGGGTCGATCGGCAGCCGGGTCAGCTGTCGCCCGGACTTCGTGATGCGGCCGTCCTTGTCGACGGCGCGGAGCTCGCGGAGCAGGTCGAGGCCGTCCTTCACGCCGCGGCTGTCCGGCGGCTGCAGGAACGGGAACGACTCGATGTCCCCGAAGCCGAGCGAGATCATCTGCAGGATCACCGCGGCGAGGTTCGTGCGGAGGATCTCGGGGTCGGTGTACTCGGGGCGTCGGCCGAAGTCGTCTTCCGAGTAGAGCCGGATCGCGATGCCGGCACTCGTGCGACCCGCTCGACCGGAGCGCTGACTGGCGCTGGCCTGCGAGATCGCCTCGATCGGCAGGCGCTGCACCTTGGCCCGCGGGGAGTACCGCGAGATGCGTGCCGTCCCCGTGTCGATGACGTACTTGATGCCGGGCACGGTCAGTGAGGTCTCGGCGACGTTCGTGGCGAGGACGACACGACGGCGGATGCCCGGGGTGTGCCGGCGCTCGAAGACCCGGTGCTGGTCGGCGGCGGACAGGCGGCCGTACAGCGGCAGGACCTCGGTGCCCGGGTAGCGCTTGCCCTCGATCGCGTCCTGGGCGTCGCGGATCTCGTTCTCGCCGGACAGGAACACGAGCACGTCGCCCGGGTCCTCCTGCGCCAGCTCGTCGAGGGCGTCGGTGATGCCCTGCAGGGTGTCGCGGTCGTCGGCTGCGTTGCCGCTGTCGCCGGTGCGGGAGTCCGACTCGTCGTCGGCGTCGTCGTCCTGGTCTTCGGCGACGAGGGGGCGGTACCGGATCTCGACCGGGTAGGTGCGGCCGGACACCTCGATGATGGGGGCGTCGTCGAAGTGCTTCGAGAACGACTCCGGGTCGATCGTCGCACTCGTGATGATGAGCTTCAGGTCGGGACGACGGGGGAGCAACCGCTTCAGGTAGCCGAGCAGGAAGTCGATCGTCAGGGACCGTTCGTGCGCCTCGTCGATGATGATCGTGTCGTACCGTTTCAGGTCGCGGTCGAAGTGGATCTCGTTCAGCAGGATGCCGTCGGTCATCAGCTTCACGCGGGTCTCGGAGCTCACCTTGTCGGTGAACCGGACCTGGTAGCCGACGAGTCCGCCGAGCTCCCCGCCGCCCAGTTCTTCCGCCACACGCTCGGCGATGGTCCGTGCCGCGATCCGCCGGGGCTGGGTGTGCCCGATGTGCTCACGACCGAGCTCGAGGCAGATCTTCGGCAGCTGCGTCGTCTTCCCCGAGCCGGTGGCCCCGGCGACGATGACCACCTGGTTGTCACGGATGGCAGCCGCGATGTCGTCCCGCCGCTGCGAGACCGGCAGTTCGGGCGGGTACGTGATGACGGGCAGCGGAGAAGACATGAGCATTCCAGGATACAGGCGCGCCGGGCGACTGGTGTGTCAGGCGATCTGCCGGGACAGGACGTCCGCCGACCGGGAGGGCAGTTCGCACACCCGGTCGTGACAGACGTACGCGGCAGGGTCGAGCACGTCGCGTCCCTCGAACAACGAGAACCCCGCCTCGGCCCAGTCGCGTGCCTGTTCCGGCGTCGTGGTGGCGACGACCGTGCCGGGGCGCCGAGCGCGGCGTGCCACGGCCCGCATCGGGTCGTCGGTGCCGCTCGTGACGACGACGATCTCGCGCGACGGCCGTTGCAGGGCGAGGGCGACACCGAGGGCATCCGCGTGACCGAGGGGTCGCTCGGTCCCGGTGCGGGCGCGGTCGGCGATGAGTCGTGCCGCGGCGACCCGCAGTGCCTCGTCGCCCGTCAGTGCCCCGAGCGTCGCGGCGGCCGACGCCAGCGCCACGGTGCCGGACCGCATCGCGGTCTGTGGCTGTTCCCCCGTGGCCGTCCCCGCCGAGGCCAGCACCGGGTCGACGTCGAAGCGCTCGGCCAGACCGTCGTCGACGAGCGAGCGTGCGACGGTCGCGTAGGAGACCTCGCCCGTCACCAGGGCCAGTTCGAGCAGCCCTTCGGCGAGCAGCCCGACGTCCTCGACGGTGGCCGGTGCAGAGGAGACTCCGCGCGGTGTGCTGGACCGCACCGTCACGTGGTCGTCCTGCACGTGGGCGGCGAGGACCGCATCGGCCGCGCCCCGCGCGAGCGCGACGAGTTCCGGGTCGCCGTGCCGTGCGCCGGCGATCGCGAGCCCCCGGATCGCCAGGCCGTTCCAGCCCGTGAGCACCTGGTCGTCCAGCGGTGGCGGGTCGAGCTGGGCGCGCTCGGCGATCGGTCGGCGGTACCACTCGCCCTCGACCCGACGGCCGTCGATGGTCGACTCACTGTCCTGCGCGGCGACGAACGCCCCGTCGGCACGGCGCAGGGTGTCCCGGAGGAAGTCGGCGATGCCGCGGGCCTGCTCGGCACCCGCGACCGCGAGCAGCCCCGCGTTGTCGTAGAGCATCCGTTCGTAGTGCGGCACGCTCCAGTCGCGCTTGGTCGCGTACCGGAAGACGCCGCCGTCGGCGTCGGTCAGCTCGGATGCGCGGATCGCGTGCAACGACCGGTCGAGCAACCCGTCGGCCTCGGCGTCGCCGTCGGCCGCCGCGTCGGCGAGGAACTCGAGCAACGGTGTGCTCGGGAACTTCGGCGCGCCGCCGAAACCACCGTAGGTGGTGTCCTCTGCCTGGGACAACTGGTCCGCGACGGCCCGGATGGCGTCGACGGACGGGAGGCCCGGGTCGGCTCCGGCACCGGCGCCGCCCTCGCCGGAACGGGTGGCAGCGTCCGCCACGGCGCCCTGCCGGATCGCCGTCGCGATGGCCGAGGCGTTCGCGTCGACCTCGTGCCGACGCTCGGTCCAGGCGTCGAGCACCGCGGCCAGGATCTGCCGGAACGCCGGGACCTGCCCGACGGGAGTGGGCGGGAAGTACGTCCCCGCGAAGAAGACGTGGCCGTCGGGCGTCAGGAACGTCGTCAGCGGCCAGCCGAGCTGTTGCGTGAACGCACTCGCCGAGGCCATCAGGCTCGCGTCGACGTCCGGCCGTTCTTCGCGGTCGACCTTCACCGACACGAAGTCCCGCCGCAGCAACTCGCCGATCTCCGGGTCGTCGAAGCTCTCGCGCGCCATGACGTGGCACCAGTGGCACGTGGCGTACCCGACGGACACCAGCACCGGGACCCCGCGCTCGCGCGCTTCGGCGAACGCCTCGGGACCCCACTCGCGCCAGTCCACCGGGTTGTCGGCGTGCAGACGCAGGTAGGGGCTGACCGAGGTGCCGAGGCGGTTGTCGTTCATGGCTCCAGCGTGCCCGCCCCCGACTGGGCGGACCACCGTCCGGGGACAACTGTGGACGGAACGCCCACTCTGCACAGGCCGTGCGGGGGAGATCAGCCCTCGAGCCACCCCGTGATCGACGCGAGCCGTGCGGCCACCTGGGCGGGGCTCTTGCCGTCCGTGTCCACCCGGGTGACCGTGTCCGCGGTGGCCGAGTCGAGCCTCCCGGCCGTCCGCGTGCTGTGCGCGAGCTGCGCCTGCGGGACCGCACCACCCGCTCGTCGTGCGAGCCGGTCGGCGGTCGCGCCGTCGGATGCGCGGAGCAGGACGACGCGCACCAGCGGATCGTCGCCCATCGCTGCAGCGAGGCGCTCGTGCTCGAGCACGGACACGGTGTTCGTGTAGACGAGCCGGTGGTGCCCGATCGCCCGGTAGCCGGCCCAGATCGCGGCCAGGTTCAGCTCGGCCAGGTGGGCCTCGGGGTGTTCGACGTGCGGTGCAGGGTGCGCGAGGTCGAGCAGGTCGCCCTCGATCACCGCGTGCCGGACGTCCGCCGCGACGAGCAGGTCGTGCAGTGCCTCGGCTGCCGTCGACTTGCCCACGCCGGAGCGTCCGCCGATGAACAGGACCTCGGACCGGGGCACCGTGTCAGCCCAGGTTGAGGGAGAGGAGCGCGAGTGCGGCGTCCTCGGGGCCGTAGTCGAACATGTGCTCCCAGAACGGGTCGTCGGCCCACGGGACGTCGCCGTCGGCGGGCGTCGCGTGGGCGGTCTCGACCAGCCAATCGAGTTCGGGGGCGACGGCCGTCGCGAACTCCGGTGGTTCCCACCCGAGGGCGCGTGCCGCAGTGGTGTCGAGGACGAACGGCGGTCGTGAAGACCACGGCGTGCCACCCACGAACGCGGGCGCGTCCTCGTCGAGCAGGACCTCGTCGAACCGGTGGTCCAGGTGTCCGCCGATCGTCCGCACGATCTCGAGCGCGGTCGGGGCCGAGGCATCGGCGACGTTGAGGATCCGGCGGTCCGGCGCGTCCGCGACGAGCCGGACGAGCGAACCGATACCGCTCGCCGCCGTCGTGTGGTCCACACCGCGGCCGTGGTCGGCGAGCAGGATGCGCTCCCGGCCGTCGAGCACGCGGCGGACGACGAACCACTCCCGCGGGCGGCCGATGCCGACGCCGTACACCTTCGACGGGCGGAGCACCGTGACCGGGGCACCGTGGTCGAGCAGGACCTGCTCGGCCGCCACCTTCGCGGCGCCGTAGCCGTCACGACTCGTGGGGTCCCCGTCGCCGGCGGTGACGGTCGGCTGGATCTCGGTGACCGCGCCGCCGAACACCGGCTTGTCGAGCGAGTTCGCGTGCCGCCCCTGCTCGTCGGCGTACACCGACCTGGACGAGACGAAGACGGTCGAGCCGACGTCGTCGAGGAACGGCAGGAGCTGCTGGGCGTCGTCGCGGGTCAGGCCGACGGTGTCGACGAGCAGGTCGGCTCCGGGGCGCAGGAGTTCGCGCAGGTCGGACCGGTCGCGGCGGTCACCGGGCGTGAACGCGGCACCGGCTGCGGTCAGGGCGTCCGCTGCGGGACCGCCTCGGCGTGCGACCACGTCGACCTGCCAGTCGTCGCCGCCCCGGCCCGAGGCGTCGAGCAGCTCTCGCGCGACGGCCGAGCCGATGCCGCCGGTGCCGCCGAGGATGACCGCGCGTCTGGTGCTCATGGTGCAACGGTAGTGCGGCGCGGCGGTCGGCTCGCGGCCGTCAGTCCTCGGCTGACGGTCCGCGGCCGTCGGCCCGGCGCGGCCGTCGTTCCGCGATCGGTTCCGTCAGGAGGCGAGCTGCTCGTGCCGCCACCAGTCGGCCAGCGAACCGTCGTAGACCTTCACCCGGTCGTGCCCGAGCACCGTCAGGGCGAGGGCGTCGACGCACGCGGCGCTGCCCACCCCGCAGTACGTGACGATCTCGTCGGCACCGATCACCGCGGCGAAGGCCCGCTCGAGCTCGGCGCCGCGCAGGTACGCGTTCGTCTCGGGGTCCACCAGGGTGTCCGCCGTGATCGGGGTGCTGCCCGGCACGATCGGCGGGTGGTCGTCACCGAGGGCCGCCCAGGGCGCGGCGAACACCAGGGACGCCGGCTCTTCGCCGGAGACCGCACGGGTGACGCGGTCGTGGTCGGCCCAGAGCGCACGTTCTTCGCCGGCGAGGAACGCGCCGGCATCGGGGTCGGACGGCGTCGCGGGCGTGCGGAGTGCTCCCACGCGGACGGGGCGGCCCTCGTCGCGCCACTTCGTGAAACCACCGTCGAGCACCGCGACCGAGTCGAAGCCGAACGAACGGAAGATCCACCACAGGCGTGCCGACCACTCGCCGACGCTGTCGTCGTAGACCACCACGGTCGAGGTGTTCGTCACGCCGAGCTGTGCCGCGGCGACCTCGAAGCGCTCGGCGCCGGGGCGGGTGAACGGGACGTCGGCGTCGGCGGCGGAGAAGTCGTCGATCAGGTCGGCGAAGCGGGCGCCGGGCACGTGGCCGCGCTGCTCGTGGGCGTCCCGTCCGGGGAGCCATGTGGTGTCGAACCCGGCCCCGACGGTGTGCACCGAGGCGTCGAGCACGACGAGCTCGTCAGCACCGAGGTGGTCTGCGAGCCACTGCGTCGACACGAGTGGTGAGGTCAGGACGGGGGCCATGTCGCACACCATAATCCGCACCCCTGACGTGGGCCAGGGACGTGGACACGCGGCGCAACCGTGGGTGCGGGTAGGTGCATGCGTGGGCAGTGATCGACGATGCACCAGTCGTTCGACGAGTGGTCTGTCGGAACATGCGCAGGCACCGAGTGCGTGCGCATCGATCGACGATGCACGCGTCGTTCGACAGGTGGATCGTCGTGGAACGGGTGTCGCCGCCCCCCCCCACACACACACGCACAACGGCCCGCCCCGGCAGAACCGGAACGGGCCGAAGACGCGGAGCGAACCGCCGGCGTCAGTGCGCCGCGGCGGGGATGCTCCCGGTCGTGGCGGACCCGGCACGTGCGAGCCGCTCGACCCGCACCGACTGCCGGTTGATGAGCAGTCCGCCGGCCAGGGCGACGAGCACGAGCACACCGGCGGAGATGCCGAACGCCACGTGGTACCCGTCGAGCGTGGCCTGGGCCTGCTGCAGCTTCGTCGGGGCGGCGGTCAGCCCGGACAGGCTGTTCGACACCACGTCGGCGAAGATCGTCGACAGCAGCGCCGTACCGATCGAGCCACCGATCTGCTGCATGGTGTTGACCGTCGCCGAGGCCACACCGGCGTCGGCCCGAGCAACTCCGGTGGTCGCGGTGTTCATCGCGGACGAGAAGATCGTGCCCATGCCGAGACCGATGACGATCAGCGCCGGCAGGACGGTGCCCGCGTAGGAGCTGTCCAGGTCGGTGCGGAGCAGCAGCAGGAGCCCGGTCGCGGCGACCAGGCCACCGGCGAAGATGAGCACCTTCGGCCCGACGCGCGGCAGCAGGCGGCCACCGATCTGCGTCGCCGAGATCATGATCGACAGCGGCATCGGCAGGAATGCGAGACCGGTCTGCAGCGAGCTGAAGCCGAGGGTCTGCTCCAGGTAGTAGGTCAGGAACAGGAAGATGCCGAACATGCCGATCGCGACGAGGCCGATCGCGATGAACGAGCCGCCGCGGTCTCGGTCGAGCACGACGCGCAGGGGCAGCAGCGGGTGGGCGACGCGGGTCTCGATGAACACGAACGCGGCGATCAGCACGACGCCGCCGGCGAGCATGGCGATCGTGACGGGGGAGTCCCAGCCGTTCGTCTCGGCGTTCGAGAAGCCGTAGACGACGCCGACCAGCCCGAGCGTGATGGTGATGACGCCGAGCACGTCGATGCGCGGACGCTCGACCTTCGGCGGCTTCTCCATGAAGACGAGTGCGCCGATCACGCCGAGCACGGCGAAGACGACGTTGACGTAGAGGCACCAGCGCCAGGACGCGTACTCGGTCAGCACGCCGCCGAGCAGCAGGCCGATGGCCGCACCCGAGCCGGCGATGGACCCGAAGATGCCGAACGCGCGACCGCGTTCCTTGGGGTCGCGGAACGTGGTGGTCAGCATGCCGAGCGCGGACGGGGCGAGCAGCGCGCCGAAGACGCCCTGCAGTGCGCGGGCCGCGACGAGCAGGCCGAACGAGTCGGCGAGGCCACCGAGCACCGAGGCGACGGCGAAGCCGACGAGCCCGATGATGAAGGTGTTCTTGCGCCCGAACAGGTCGCCGAGACGACCGCCGAGCAGCAGCAGCGAACCGAAGGCCAGCGAGTACGCGGTGACGATCCACTGTCGCTGGTCGGTGCCGAAGTCCAGGTCGGCCTGGGCCGAGGGCAGGGCGATGTTCACGATGGTCGCGTCGAGCACGACCATCAGCTGTGCGAGGGCGATGACCGCCAGGGCGATCCAGCGGTGGTTGCTCTTGGCGGGGGTGGTGCCCGGAGTCGTGGGTGCTGTCCCGGTGGGGGTCGGCACGGTGTGTTCTGCCGTCACGGCAGCCTCCTTCGAGAAGGTTGGAGGGTGGGGTGGAGGTGCGCGCCGTCGGGCACTCCCGAGATGTGGTGGTGACGAAACCGGATGCGAGGCATCCGTTTGTGGTCAGTGTAGACCGAAACGGAAGGAGGGCATCCACTTGTTCCCAGAAAGTGCAACTACGGTCGGATCGTGAGCACCACCGAGTCCGCGTCCGACCTCGAGCGACCGCTGCGCGCCGACGCAGCGCGCAACCGCGAGCTGATCCTGCAGACGGCGCGCAAGTGCTTCGCCGAGCGCGGGCTCTCCGTCACGTTGAACGACATCGCGCACGAGGCCGGCGTCGGGGTCGGCACCGTCTACCGACGGTTCGCCGACAAGGACTCCCTGATCGAGGCGCTGCTCGCCACCAAGTTCGAGGCCATGAACGACGCCGCAGCGCGCGCCGCGGACGTGTCCGACCCGCGCGAGGCGCTCCGGGTGTACCTGATGGGCGTCTTCGCGTTCCGCGCACGCGACCGCGCCCTCGCCGATGCCATCGTCCGTGCCGGCAAGGCCCGACCGTCCATCGTGCAGGAGCGCGACCGGCTCGAACGGCAGGTCGCCGCGATCATCGGCCGCGCCGAGACCGCCGGCGTCGTCCGGCCCGGCTTCGACTACCGGGACCTGCCGATGCTCACCGCGATGGTCGGTGCGGTCGCCGATGCCACCCGCGAGCACGACCCGGACGCCTGGCGCCGCTACGCGGAACTCCTGATCCAGGGCGTCCTGCCGGGTACGGACGACACCGCGCCGATGCTCGGCGACCCGCTGGACCGCGAGTCGATCGAGCGCGCGCTGCACGCGCAGTCCTGACCACGGACGCAGGGGAGGCCCGTGGCGGCGCCGCCACGGGCCTCCAGTCCGGCTGTGGTCGCCACCAGAGCGCCCAACGCGACGGCCGCGACCGGACCGGCCGGACCTGCCAGGCCGGCTACAGCCAGCTGGGGATCCAGTAGTGCGACCGGACGAAGTCCCACGGCACCTGCATCGCCGTCCACATCGGGTACCAGTAGACCGAGGCGAGCACGACGACGCCCAGGTACACGCCGACCCACAGGATCGCCCGTGACCGGCGTGACCGTTCGTCGCTCCGCCTGCCGAGCACCAACCCGATCGCGGCGGCCAGCGCCATCACCATGTAGGGCTCGAAGGCGATCGTGTAGAACTGGAACACCGTCCGGTCGACGTACATCAGCCAGGGCAGGTACCCCGCCGCGACGCCGAGCAGGACGAAGCCGTACTCCCACTTCCGGCGCAGGACCCAGAGCACGAGCAGCGCCACCGTCGCGATGACCGAGGCGTACCAGATGAACGGATTCGCGATGCCGGTGATCGCCTCGCCGCAGCGGTTCGCCCAGCAGCCGTCCTGCCCGGCGTCCGTGCCGACGTAGAACATCGACGTGGGGCGCTGCATCACGAGCCAGAGCAGCGGGTTCGCCTGGTACGAGTGCGGGGTGTGCAGCCCGATGTTGAAGGCGTAGATCTCCGACTGGTAGTGCCACCAGTTCTGCAGGCCGTCCGGCACCCAGGCGAGCAGCCCGGTCCAGCGGTCGCCGCCCGAGGACAGCCAGTTGCGGTCCCAGCCGTCCCTCGACACGAACCAGCCGGTCCACGACGCCACGTAGGTCACCGCGGCGATCGGCACGGTCAGCAGGAACGACACCGGTGCCTGCTGCAGCAGCGCGCTCGACGACCAGAACTCGACCCCGGCGCGGCGGCGCATCATCATGTCGCTCAGCACGGAGTACACGGCGAAGAACGCCAGGAAGTACATCCCCGACCACTTCGTCGCCGCTGCCAGCCCGAGGGCCAAGCCCATCGCGAACAACCACGGGCGCCACCAGAACACCGGCCCCCACAGGGTGGTCCGGCCCGCGGCAGCACGGGCGGCCACCCACTCGTCGAGCCGCCGTTGACCGTGCCGACGGTCGAGCAGCAGCGCCCCGAACCCGAGGATGACGAAGAAGGTCAGGATGCCGTCGAGGAGCGTCACCCGCGACATCACGATCGCCTGCCCGTCGATCGCGAGCAGGAAGCCGGCGAGCGTGCCGATCATCGTCGAACGGAACAGCGACCGGGCGATCACCGCGGTCAGGAACACCGTCGCGACGCCGAGCACGGCCACCGTGAAACGCCAGCCGAACGAGTTGTCCGCCCCGAACAGCAGCATCCCGAGGCCGATGAGGTACTTGCCGAGCGGCGGGTGCGCGATGAACTCCGCGGCACTCGTGAAGATGTCCGTCTCACCGCGGACGAACCGGTCGTCGGTCGTCGGGGCGGTGTCACTGCTCGGGTTCGCGGGCCAGGTGCCCTCGTACCCGAGGTGCACGATCGACCAGCCGTCCTTGACGTAGTACGTCTCGTCGAACACGAGCGAGTGCGGGTTGCCGAGGTTCACCAGCCGCAGCACGGCGGCGAGGAGCGTCACCGCGAGCGGACCCGTCCACCGCCACACGGCGACGCGCTGCGACGTGGAGAGCACCCGCCCCCACCAGTCGTCCAGGCGCGAGCCGACCGGCCCGTCGGGCACGGCCGTGCGGTCGTCGGTCAGCTCGCTGGTCATCGCTGAGCATCCTACGGATCGACCTATGTCCCCGCTGCGACGGGGCTGCTCGGGCCGACGCGGCGGCGTCGGGCGGCCGCTGTCGCCGCACCGGGGTCGCTGTGCGGGGACAATGGGTGCGTGATCGTCCTCGCAGCAACGCCCATCGGCAACCTCGGGGACGCCTCGCGCCGTCTCGTCGAGACCCTCTCCAATGCCACGGTCGTCGCGGCGGAGGACACCAGGACCGCCATCCACCTGATGCGCGCCCTGGGCATCGAGAACCGTCCGCGGCTCATCGCCCTGCACGAGCACAACGAACGGGCGAAGGCGTCCGAGGTCGTCGAGCTCGCCCGCGACGAGGACGTCGTGGTCCTGACCGACGCCGGCATGCCCGCGATCAGTGACCCCGGCTTCCCCCTCGTCGAGGCCGCCGCGGCCGCCGGGGTCACCGTCACCGCCCTGCCCGGGCCGTCGGCCGTGCTCATGGCGCTCGCCGTGTCCGGGCTGCCCACCGACCGCTTCACGTTCGAGGGGTTCCCGACCCGCAAGGCCGGCGAGCGCCGTCGGGCGTTCCAGGCGCTGGCGGGGGAGCAACGGACCATGGTGTTCTTCGAGTCGCCGCACCGGCTGGCCGAGACCCTGGCCGACATGGCCGTCGGGTTCGGCGGCGATCGACGCGCCGCGGTCTGCCGCGAGCTCACGAAGCTGTACGAAGAGGTCCGCCGTGGGCCGCTGGACGAACTCGTCACGTGGGCGTCCGAGGGCGTCCGTGGCGAGATCTGCATCGTCGTCGCCGGCGCCGCCGAGGCCACCGAAGAAGCCACGCTCGACGACGGGGTGCGCCTGGTGCTCGAGCGGGTGGCGGCCGGCATGCGCATGAAGGAGGCCGCCGCGGCGGTCGCGGACGCGACCGGGCTGTCGAAGCGCGACCTGTACGAAGGGGCGCTCGCGGCGCGCTGAGCGGGGCTCGTCACGTCCGCGTCCGCCGGTCTGGAGGCGCGGGGCGGGCCCGTCACGGGCCTCCCGGACCCGGTTCTCCACAGTCCACCGCCGCACGCGTCATCAGGGTTCGGTGCGCCCGTAGGATGGTCCGCATGTCCGCCGGGTCCTCGTTCAGCATCACCACGCCGATCTTCTACGTGAACGACGTGCCCCACATCGGGCACGCCTACACCGAGGTCGCCGCGGACTTCCTCGCGCGCTGGCACCGGCAGCGCGGTGACGACACCTGGCTGCTCACCGGCACCGACGAGCACGGGCAGAAGATCCTGCGCACCGCCTCGGCGAACGACGTTTCGCCCAAGGAATGGGCCGACCGGCTGGTCAACGACGCCTGGAAGCCACTGCTCGACACGGTCGACGTCGCGAACGACGACTTCATCCGCACCACCGACGAACGGCACGAGCGCGGCGTGACGGCGTTCCTGCAGAAGCTGTACGACGACGGCTTCATCTACGCCGGCGAGTTCGAGGGCTTCTACTGCGTGGGCTGCGAGGAGTACAAGCAGCCGAGCGACCTGGTCGCCGGGACCGGTGCGTACGAGGGCCAGCAGGTCTGCGCGATCCACTCGATCCCGGTCGAGGTACTGGCCGAGCGCAACTACTTCTTCCGGATGTCCGACTTCGAGCAGCGCCTGCTCGACCTGTACGAGTCGAACCCGCTGTTCATCCAGCCCGAGAGCGTCCGCAACGAGATCATCTCGTTCGTCAAGCAGGGGCTCCGGGACCTGTCGATCTCGCGCTCCAGCTTCGACTGGGGCATCAAGATCCCCTGGGACAGCGACCACGTGCTGTACGTGTGGTTCGACGCCCTGCTCAACTACGTCACGGCGCTGGGCTACGGCACCGACGACGACGAGGCCTTCAAGCGCCTCTGGCCGAGCGTGCACATCGTCGGCAAGGACATCGCCCGCTTCCACGCCGTCATCTGGCCGGCGATGCTCATGGCCGCCGGGCTGCCGGTACCGGAGCGCGTCTTCGGCCACGGCTGGTTGCTCGTCGGCGGCGAGAAGATGTCCAAGTCGAAGCTGACCGGCATCGCGCCGTCGGAGATCACCGACACGTTCGGGTCCGACGCCTTCCGCTACTACTTCCTGCGCGCCATCACCTTCGGGCAGGACGGCAACTTCAGCTGGGAAGACATCTCGGCGCGCTACCAGGCCGAGCTCGCGAACGGCTACGGCAACCTGGCGTCGCGCCTGGTCGCCATGCTGCAGAAGTACTGCGACGGCGAGGTCCCCGATCGCGGCGAACTGACCGAGTCCGACCAGGCGATCGACGCCCTGGCCGTGTCGGTCACCGAGCGTGCCGACGCCGCCATCGCCGCCTTCGCCCCGCACGAGGCGATCGCCAGCGTGTGGGAGCTCGTCGACGCCCTGAACGGGTACATCACCGAGCAGGCGCCCTGGGCCCTGGCGAAGGACGACGCCAACCGCGAGCGCCTCGGCACGGTCCTGACCACCGCGCTCCGCGGCCTCGGCACCGTCACCGTCCTGCTGTCCCCGGTCATGCCGAAGGCGACCGAGAAGCTCTGGGCCTCGATCGGCGCCGGCGGGTCCGTCGCCGAGCAGCGGGTCGACCGCGCGTACGAGTGGCAGGGTGCGTCGCACGTGGTGCCGCTCGAGAGCGGGCTGTTCCCCCGGATCGAGCAGGTCTCCGCGTGACCGACGCCGAGTCGCACGTCCGGTCCCGCGGCGACGGGGCGTCCGGTGGCTCGAAGCGCGACCTGACGTACCCGCCGCTGCCGCAGGCGCTCGTCGTGCCGGTGTACGACAACCACACCCACATGGAGATCGCCGACGGCGTCGGCGACGGGGGTGACGGTCCGCTCGAGTACCGCGAGCACCTCGACCGTGCCTCGAGCGTCGGCGTGCGCGGTGTCGTGCAGGTCGGCACCGACCTCGCCACCTCGGAGTGGTCCGCGTCGATCGCGGCTCGGGAGCCCCGGGTCCTGGCGGCCGTCGCGCTGCACCCGAACGAAGCGCCCGTGCTGCAGGAGCAGGGGCTGCTCGACGAGCACCTCGCTGGCATCGAGCGTCTTGCTGTGCTGCCGCGGGTCCGGGCGATCGGTGAGACCGGCCTCGACTTCTTCCGCACCGGCGAGGACGGCCGTGACGCCCAGGTCCGTTCCTTCGAGGAGCACATCCGCATCGCGAAGGAGCACGACCTCGCGCTGACGATCCACGACCGCGACGCGCACGACGCCGTGGTCGAGGTCCTCGACCGCGTGGGTGCCCCGGAGCGCACCGTCTTCCACTGCTTCTCCGGCGGTCCGGACCTCGCCCGGCTCTGCGCCGAGCGCGGCTGGTACATGTCGTTCGCCGGCACCGTGACGTTCAAGAACGCCGCACTGCTGCGTGAAGCCCTGGTCGTCGCCCCGCGGCACCTGATCATGATCGAGACCGACGCACCGTTCCTGACGCCCACCCCGTTCCGTGGCCGCCCGAACGCGCCGTACCTCATCCCGCTCACCCTGCGGTCGATGGCGGAGACGCTCGGCACGGACGCCTCGATGCTCGCGGCCCAGATCGCCTCGAACACCGAGCTCGTCTACGGCGCGTGGGACGCCGAGCCCGTGACGGTGGACGAGTAGTCGTGGGTGCCCTGCTCGGCCCGGCGGAGATCCGGGAGCTCGCGGCCGAACTCGACGTCACCCCGACGAAGAAGCTCGGGCAGAACTTCGTGCACGACGCCAACACCGTGCGGCGCATCGTGTCCGTCGCCGGTGTGACCCCGTCGGCACAGGTGCTCGAGATCGGCCCGGGGCTCGGGTCGTTGACGCTCGGGCTGACCGAGACCGGCGCCCCCGTCACCGCGGTCGAGATCGACAAGCGCCTGGCCGCCAAGCTGCCGTCGACGGTGTCGTCGATGCAGCCGGACGCCAGGCTGACCGTCGTGCAGCAGGACGCCATGACCGTCGCCGCCACGGACCTCGACGTCGAGCCGACGCACCTCGTCGCGAACCTGCCCTACAACATCTCCGTGCCCGTGCTGCTGCACCTGCTCGCGACCTTCCCGTCGATCGAGCGGTCGCTCGTCATGGTGCAGGCCGAGGTCGGGTACCGGCTCGCTGCCGGTCCGGGCAGCAAGGTCTACGGTTCGCCGAGCGTCAAGGCTGCCTGGTACGGCTCGTGGAGCACCGCCGGGTTGGTGAGCCGGCAGGTCTTCTGGCCGGTGCCGAACGTCGACAGTGTCCTGGTGGCGTTCGACCGGCACGAGCCCCCGGGTGACGAGCTCCTGCGGTCGCGGGTGTTCACGCTGGTGGACGCGGCGTTCCAGCAACGACGCAAGATGCTGCGGCAGAGCCTGTCCGGGGTGCTCGGCGGCAGTGCGCACGCGTCCGAGGTCCTGACGGCGGCGGGCATCGACCCGACCGCCCGGGGCGAGGCGATCGGTGTGGACGACTTCGTGCGGCTCGGGCGGACGGTCTTGGCGGCTGCGGAGTAGTCCGGTTCCCGCTCAGCGTCCGGATCCGCGTGACGCCCGCGCCCCGTGTGCCTGCTGACCGCGATGGTGCGAGGTTCCGTGGTCGGTGCGAGCCGAAGTGCCTCACACCGAACACAGAACCTCGCACCATTCGAGGCATCCGACTCAGTGCTCGCGGGACGCCATCATCTCGAGGATCTGCTGGTGGTTGCCGTTCCGCTCGGCGAAGCGCAGCGGGTGCACGTTCTGCACCAGGATCTCCGGGGCAGCGCCGGACTCGATGAGCGCCATGACCTCGTCGGCGAAGGCGTCGAGCGGCATCCCACCGAAGTCGGCGCCGCCCATCAGGTCGGTCATGACGGCCGGCGGGGCGAGCTCGAGCACCTCGAGCGACGACCCCACGAGCTGCTGACGGAGGGCCTGTGTGTAGGCGTGCACACCGGCCTTCGTCGCGCTGTACGTCGGTGATGCGGTGAGCGGGACGAACGCGAGACCGGAGGTGACGGTCATCAGGGTGGCCGAGGGCTGGGCGAGCAGGTGCGGCAGGAACGCGTCGATGAGCCGGATCGTGCCGACCAGGTTCGTCTGGACGAGCTCGAGGGCGTCGTGGATGTGATCGGGGTCGCGGAGGTCCTCGTCGCGCATGATCCCCGACATGGTGATCAGGGCATCGAGCGACGGGTACGCCTCGAGCACCGAGGTGGCGGCGGCGTCGATGGACGCCGCGTCGGCGACGTCGATCTGCACGGTGCCGAAGCCGTGCTCTGCGGCGAGGGAATCGAGGAGCGCCTGGCGACGGCCGCCGATGACGACGGTGCTGCCGGCGGCCTGCAGGCGCTGAGCGAGCGCGAGACCGATGCCCGAGGTCGCGCCGGGGATGAAGACGGTGGAGTTCGTGATGTCCATGACCACCACGATGCTCCGTGGACAGGGCCGCAACCAGAGCGCGGTCATCGGGGGATCGGCGATCCCTGGCACCCGGGCCGGAAGCGGACGATGATCGACCCATGGACCGTGCCGCGCTCGCCGACTTCCTCCGCCGTCGCCGTGAGCTGTTGCGCCCCGAGGACGCCGGTCTCGGGCAGGGTCCACGACGCCGGACCCCGGGGCTCCGCCGTGAAGAGGTCGCTGCCCTCGCCGGCATGTCCGTCGACTACTACACGCGACTCGAGCAGCAGCGCGGACCGCAGCCGTCCGAGCAGATGATCGCCGCGATCGCCCGGGCCCTGCGCTGCAGCCTTGACGAGCGCGACCACCTGTTCCACCTGGCCGGGCAGAACGCGCCGACCCGGATGCACCGCGCCGACCACGTCGACCCGGCGATCCTGCGGGTGCTCGACCGGCTCGAGGACACCCCGGCGATCGTCGTCAGCCACCTGGGCGAGACCCTGGTCGAGAACCGGCTCGCGGCGGCGCTCCTCACCAGCTCGGTCGGCCTGCCGGGCAACCGCCGGTACCAGGCGTGGCGGTGGTTCGTGACGGGTGAGGAGCTCGCGAAGTACGCACCCGAGCAGCACGAGCGGCTTGGGCGGGTGGTGGTCGCGTCGCTCCGGGCGGCCGTCGGGCTCGCGGGCCCGGGCGACCGCCGGGCGACGGAACTCATCGCCGAGTTGCAGACGCGCAGTGCCGAGTTCCGCGACCTCTGGGCCAAGCACGAGGTGGCCACGCGCTGGTCGGACAACAAGACGATCGTGCAGCCGGAGCTCGGCCGCATCACCGTCGACTGCCAGGTGCTGCACACCGACGACCAGGCGCAGGCACTGCTGCTGTTCACGGCGCCTCCAGGATCAGAGGACGCGCAGAAGCTCGAGCTCCTCGGCGTCGTCGGACAGCAGACCTTCGCCGGCTGACGACCTCGCACGGTGCGAGGTCGACCACCGCCGGTACCGAACGGTGCGAGGTTCCGTACTCGGTGCGGCGGCGAGCAGGTCGCACCGAGTACGGAACCTCGCACCGAGCGACCAGGACCCGTGCGCCCGCGCCCCCCCGCCCCGGAGAAGCAACGCCGCGTCACACACTTGGCCGCGTGCGGTATACCGTGCCTAGGGTGGGGGCGTGAGCACTCCGCGCGTGTACGTCATCCACGAGAACCCCGAGTGGTTCCCCCCGCTCGCCGCTGCCTTCGAGGCCGAGGGTGTCCCGGTCGAGGAGATCCTGCTGACCGAGGGGCAGATCGACCTCGCGGCCGAGCCGGCCCCCGGCGTCTACTGGAGCCGCATGTCCGCGAGCTCCCACACCCGCGGCCACGAGCACAGCAAGGAGTACACCCGGGCGATCCTCGGCTGGCTCGAGCGTGCCGGCCGCCAGGTCGTCGGCGGCAGCCACGTGCTCGAGCTCGAGGTGTCGAAGGTCGCCCAGCACGGTCTCCTGCAGCAGGCCGGCTTCGACGTGCCGCGCACGACCGCAGTGTTCGGCACGACGACCCTCAAGGACGCCGCCCGCACCTTCACCGACGGGCAGGACGTCCCCTTCATCACGAAGCACAACCAGGGCGGCAAGGGCCTGGGCGTCCGGCGGTTCGACTCGCTCGCCGAGTTCGACGCCTACGTCGACAGCCCCGAGTTCGAGGCCCCGGTCGACGGCATCACGCTGCTGCAGGAGTACCTGACGGCCCGTGAACCCTTCATCACCCGCGTCGAGTTCGTCGGTGGCGAGTTCGTGTACGCCGTCCGCGTCGACACCAGCGCCGGCAGCTTCGAGCTCTGCCCCGCCGACGCGTGCGAGGTGCCGCAGGCCATCGCGGGTGCCGTCTGCGACGTCCCCGGTACCGAGGCCGTCGGCGCACCCCCGGCGTTCGCCGTCCGGACCGAGATCACCGCCGAGCACCCGCTGGTCCAGCAGCTCCGCACGTTCCTCGCCGACCAGCGCATCACCATCGCGGGCGTCGAGTTCATGGAGACGACGGACGGCCGCACCGTCGTCTACGACATCAACACGAACACGAACTACAACCCCGCGGTCGAGGAGTCCGCGCCGGCCTCCGGCCCGCGCTCCATCGCGAAGTACCTCGGTGGCCTGCTGGCAGCGGAGTACGCGGCGCAGCTCACGGCCTGAGAACGCAAGAACCACCGGACTGGAGGCCCGTGGCGGGCCCGCCACGGGCCTCCAGTCCGCCTTTCCCACACCCCCAAGGAACCCACGTGCGATTCGGATACTGGACCCCGCTCTTCGGCGGCTGGCTGCGCAACGTCGACAACGAGAACATGCCGGTCACCTTCGACTACGTGAAGCGCCTGGCGCAGCGCGCCGAGCGGATCGGCTTCGACCTGACGCTCGTGCCGGAGCTCAACCTCAACGACATCAAGGGCACGGCGGCACCCTCGCTCGAGGCGTGGTCGCTCGCGGCGGCCATCGCGGCGACGACCGAGCGCCTGGAGATCATGGCGGCGATGCGTCCCGGGTACCACCTGCCCGCGGTGACGGCGAAGCAGGCGGCGACGATCGACGACATCTCGTGCGGCCGGTTCACCTTCAACGTCGTGAGCGCCTGGTGGGCGGAAGAGGCGAAGCAGTACGGCGGGATCTTCTCGGAGCACGACGACCGGTACAAGCGCACCGCGGAGTTCGTCGAGGTCATGAAGGGCCTGTGGCGCGAGACCCCGTACTCGTTCTCGGGCGAGTACTACGACATCGAGAACGCGCACCTCGAGCCGAAGCCCCGCGTGACGCCGCGCATCTACGCCGGTGGGGAGAGCGAGGCCGGCAAGGCCGCGATCACCGGGTACGCCGACGCCTACGTCACGCACGGCGGCACCGTCGAGGAGCTCCGCGCGAAGATCGACGAGATGAAGCAGCGCCGCGTCGACGCCGGTCTGCCGCCGTTCGAGGCGTTCGGCATGGCCGCGTACGTCATCGTGCGCGAGACCGAGGAAGAGGCGCAGGCCGAGCTCGCCCGGATCACCGACGTGCAACACGGCAAGGCGTACGAGTCGTACCAGGACTTCATCTCGAAGTCGCAGCTCGAGCACGTGCCCTCGCTCGAGGACTACTCGGTGTCGAACCGCGGCCTGCGCCCCGGGTTCGTGGGGACGCCGTCGCAGGTGGCCGCCCGCATCCGGGAGTTCGAGGACGCCGGGGTCGACACGCTCCTGCTGCAGTTCTCGCCGCAGCTCGAGGAGATGGACCGGTTCGGCGAGCAGGTCATCCCGCTCGTCCGGCAGCCGGTCGGGGCGCAGTCCTGATGGGTGCCACGCCGACCAACGCCGAGGACGGCTGGGCGTTCGAGACCCGCCAGATCCGCGCCGGCTTCAAGGCCGACCCGGGGTGGGGCGCGAACGTGCCGCCGATCGCGCAGAGCGCCGCGTACGTCTACCCGTCGGGGGAGGACGCCGCCGCGCGCTTCATGCTCGACGCTCCCGGCCACACCTACACGCGGGTGAACAACCCGTCCGCGGCAGCACTCGAACGCCGGATCGCCGACCTCGAGGGCGGGATCGGTGCGCTGGCGCTGGCGTCCGGGCAGGCGGCGACGTCGCTGGCCGTGCTCGGTGTCGCACGCGCCGGTGACCACGTGGTGTCGAGCGCCTCGCTGTACGGCGCGACCTACACGCTGTTCGCGTCGACCCTGCGGGACCTCGGCATCACCTTCACGTTCGTGCAGGACCCGACCGACCTGTCCGAGTGGGCGGCGGCGGTGCGTCCGGAGACGAAGGCGTTCTTCGGTGAGTCCATCCCGAACCCCCGCGGCGACGTCCTGGACTTCGCCGGGGTGGCCGGCGTCGCGCACGAGGCCGGGGTGCCGCTCATCGTCGACAACACCATCGCGACGCCGTACCTGGTGCGCCCGATCGAGCACGGCGCCGACATCGTCGTGCACTCGGCGACGAAGTACCTGGCCGGACACGGCAGCGCCATCGCCGGGCTCATCGTCGACAGCGGGAACTTCGACTGGGCGGCACACGCCGACGCGTACCCGCAGCTCGCCACGACCGAGCAGTCCGGGTTCGCGAACACGAACTTCGCCGAGAAGTTCGGGCGGCGGGCGTTCATCCAGCGCACCCGCTCGAAGCTGTCCGCCGACCTCGGGCCCGCGATCGCGCCGTTCAACGCGTTCCTGGTGCTGCAGGGCATCCAGACGCTGTCGCTCCGCATGGACCGGCACGTGTCGAACGCCGCCACCGTGGCGACCTGGCTCGACGCGCACGACCAGGTCGAGCACGTGCACTACGCCGGCCTGCCGGACTCGCCGTGGCACCACCTGCAGCAGCGCTACGTGCCGAAGGGACCGTCGGCCGTGCTGTCGTTCGACCTGGCCGGTGGGGTCGCCGCGGGCCGACGGTTCGTGGCGGCGCTCGAGCTGTTCGACCACGTCTCGAACCTCGGTGACGTCCGCTCGCTCGTCGTTCACCCGGCGTCGACCACCCACGTGCAGATGACCTCCGCCGAGCGGGCTGCCGCCGGGGTGGGGGACGGGCTCATCCGCCTGTCGATCGGCCTCGAGCACATCGACGACATCACCGCGGACCTGGCGCGGGGGTTCACGGCAGCCGCAGCGGGATAGGTTGGGCGCATGACCACGTTGGCCGCACCGACCCGCGTGCGGACGCGCGCCCCCGGCAAGATCAACGTGTTCCTGTCCGTCGGGGCGCTGCAGGACGACGGCTACCACGACGTCGCCACGGCGTACCAGGCGGTGTCCCTGTACGAGGACGTCACCGCCGAGGCCGCCGACGACTTCTCGGTCACCTTCACGGGGCCGATCGACACGAGCACCGTGCCGGTCGACGAGTCGAACCTGGCCATCCGTGCGGCCCGGCTCGTGGCCGACGCGGCCGGACACCGCGGTGGCGTGCGGCTGACCATCGACAAGCAGGTGCCCGTCGCCGGCGGCATGGGCGGTGGCTCCGCGGACGCCGCGGCGACCCTGCTCGCGGTCGACACGCTCTGGGGCACCGCGCTCGGTCGCGAGGAGCTGCTCCGGCTCGCCGCGCAGCTCGGCGCCGACGTGCCGTTCGCGTTCGCCGGCGGCACCGCCGTGGGCACCGGTCGCGGCGACGAGCTGAGCCCGGCGCTGGCCAAGGGCGAGTTCCACTGGGTCCTCGCCCTGAGCGACGACGGGCTGAGCACCCCGGCCGTCTACCGTGCGCTCGACGAGCACCGGGAGCGGTACCGCGCCGACATCTCCCCGGCGCCGTCGCACCCCGTGGTCGAGGCGAACGTGCTGCAGGCCCTGCGCGCGGGTGACCCCGACCTGCTCGCCGACTGCGTGCACAACGACCTGCAAGCGCCCGCCATGCGGCTGCAACCGCGGCTCGCGGCGACGCTGGAGCTCGGTGAGAAGTCCGGTGCCCTGGCCGGCCTGGTGTCCGGCAGCGGACCGACGGTGGCGTTCCTGGTGGGTGACCGTGACGCCGCGCTCGAACTGCAGGTCGAACTCAGCGCCGCCGGCCTCGTCGCACTCCGTGCCACCGGCCCGGTGCACGGCGCACGCGTGGTGCACTGACCCGACGCCCCGGCAAAGCCGTCAGCGGCTGTACTTCCAGAGGATGACCGTGCCGGTGTGCCAGTAGCGCACGACGTGGAACCCCTCGGCAACGAGCGTGTCGGTGACCTGCGGACGGATGTTCCGTGACTTGCCGCCCACGAACCACACGGTGTCGATGCCGGAGATCCGCTCGGGCACCGTCGTCGCGATGTCCCCGTTGACGTTCCAGAGCTGCCCGCGTTCGGCACCCGTCTCGGCGACGGCGAGGTCGCGCATCCCGGTGAAGGCCTCGGGGTAGGAGTCGGCGATGACCTGCGCGGTGGTGCCGGGGTGCTCCCAGACGCTGCCGAAGACGACGCCCTCGTTCTGGTCGGTGCGCCGGTCCCGCTCGCGCTCGATGATCGCCGCAGCGTTCGCCCAGTGCGAGTCCTGCTTGGCGTGGGGCAGCCGGACGATCGTGCTCGTCGGTGCCGACACGAGCAGCATCCCGACGACCGCGAGCGCCAGCCACCGCCGGGGTCGGATCGCCGTGATCGCCAGGCCGATGAGCAGCGCGACGAACGGCAGGCTCAGGCTGGCGTACTTCGGGGAGTACAGGTGCTCCCCGGCTGCGGTCGCGCCGACCAGCAGTGCGGTGGGCAGGATCGTCAGGGGGACGGCGACGCGCACGGCCTGCATCCGCAGCAGGTCACGGGCAGTCGGGGAGGGGCGTCGGGTGGCCCGGGCGGCGAGCACGACGCCGACGATCATCAGCGCCCACCCGAGCACCGCGTACGGCCAGACGGCACCGAACCAGGCGGTCGCGACGACCTGGCGCACGGTGGCCCACCCGACGCCGGTGATCCAGCCGACCTGCTTGGCCTGTCCTGCGGCGAGGACGATGAACGGCGACACCACGAGCGCGGCCCCGACGGCGGCGACGCCCCAGCGCACGAACGCGGCGCGGTCGACCATCGGCGCGGCCACCGGACCGCTGCGCTGCGAGAGCACGGCGTCGCGTCGTGCGGCACGGTCGGCGACGGCGGTCCAGAGGAGCACGACCCCGTGCGCGACGACGGCCAGTGCCAGGTAGACGTTGAACAGTACGGCGACCACGGCGAGCAGGCCGTAGACGACCCACCACCGGGTCGCGTGGTGCCCGGTCCGGGTGCGCCGGACCGCGGTGATCCCCACCAGGGTCAGCGCGACGGCGAAGGTCGTGACGGTGGCGTACGGGCGCCCCTCGGTGCCGGCCCAGGCGACGCGCGGCAGGACCAGGAACACGATCCCGGAGACGACCCCGAGCCGCACCCCGCCGAGACGACGGCCGAGGGCGACGACGAGGCCGGCGGAGACCCCGATGGCCAGCGCGCTCGGGAACCGCAGCGTGAACGGCGAGTACCCGACGAGCGTGAACCAGACGTGCATCACGGCGTAGTACAGGCCGTGGACGGCGTCGACGTTCTGCAGCTCGGCCCAGAGTGCCGGCCAGCTGCGCTGTGCGCTCGCGATGGTCGCGGCCTCGTCGTACCAGACCGACGGCACCCAGCTGAAGGCCGCTGCGACGACGACGCCGAGCGCGCCGACGGTGATCTCGGGGGTCCGTGCGAGTGCTCGCACGGCCGCGACGACGAGCCCCAGCGAGCGCGCGCGCACCGACGCGTCCGACGTCGTGTGTCGGACCGGGACGGTGCCGGTGCGCGGGGAACTCACGCCCGCGACCGTACCGATCTGCTCTGGGGATCCGCCGCGTCCGGGCGCTGAACTCTCACATGCAGGAGTTCGGTGCGACGGGCCAGAATGACGGGATGGAACCCCTCGTCGCCCCTGCCGCCGCGCTCTCCCCGGGGCGGATGCAGCTCGGTTCGCGGACCGCCGCGCTCGCCGACGTCGGGGTCACCGGGCTGCGACGCCTGGCCAGTTCGCGCATCCTCGTCGTCGGGGCCGGCGGGCTCGGGGCGCCGGTGGTCGCGTACCTCGCCGGGATCGGTCGGCTCACGGTGGTCGACCCCGACGTGGTCGACGCCTCGAACCTGGCCAGGCAGACGCTCTTCGCCGCCGCCGACGTCGGCTCGCCGAAGGCGCAGGTCGCGGTCGCCCGAGCCGTCGCCGTCGACCCGGAACTCGACGCGGTCGCCGTGGTCGGTTCGTTCACGCCGGACCTGGTCGCCGGACACGACGTCGTGGTCGACGCCGCCGACTCGGTCGTGGTCACCCGGGCCGTCTCGGACGCCTGCGCCGAAGCGGGCGTGCCGTTCGTGTGGGGCACCGTGCTCGGCCACGACGGGCAGGTCAGTGTCTTCCGCGACGCCGGGCCGGACGGCGTCGACTTCCACGACCTGCACCCCGACGCGCTGCCCGACGAGGGCTCGTGCGCCCTGGACGGCGTCGTCCCCGCCCTGTGCGGTGCGGTCGGTGCGGTGATGGCGGGACAGGTCTTCGCGTTGGTCACCGGCGGCGGCGACCCGCTGCTCGGACGTGTGCTGACCGTCGACGCCCGCCGGTGGCGCTGGACGGAGAGCCCCGTCCGTCGCGGACCGGCCTCGCGTCGACCGGCACCTGCTGCTGGTGCCGCCGCGACGCCGCGCATCGCGCCGTCCGCCCTGGCCGCCAGGGTGGCGGACCCGTCGGACCCGCTGGTCGTCGTCGACGTCCGGACCGACGAGGAACGGGCGGCCGGCGTGGTCGCCGGTGCCGTCACCGACGACACCGGCGCGGACGAGGTCGTCGTCTACTGCGCACGCGGACCCCGTGCGGACGCGTGGGCGGCGCGGCAACCGGCCGGGAGGCGCGTGACGGTCCTCGACGGCGGCTTCGAGGCCTGGCGTCGCGAGGGGCTGCCCGTGGCGATCGACCACCGGTCCTGACCCAGCCCGGTCACCCCCACCGCCCCTGCCGCCGCATCCGCGGATAGGATCGGTGGATCATGACGCAACTGCGGGTACGGGACGCTGCGGCCTTCCTCGGGATCAGTGACGACACCGTTCGTCGGCTCGTCGACGGCGGCACCTTCACCCGTGCCACGGACGACGCGGGGCGAGCCGTGGTCGACGGTCGCGAGGTCGCCGCGTACGCGCGGGAACGCAGCTCCGAGCTGACCGACCCGGCGTCCGCGGTGAAGAGCTCGGCGCGCAACCGCTTCGTCGGGATCGTCACCGACCTGGTCGTCGACACCGTGATGGCGCAGGTCGAGCTGCAGTGCGGCCCGCACCGCGTGGTGTCCCTGATGAGTGCCGAGGCCGTCCGTGACCTGGGGCTCGAGGTCGGGTCCGTCGCGGTGGCGTCCGTCAAGGCCACGATGGTCGCGGTCGAGGCACCCGCCCGGCACGAGGACGAACGATGAGCCGCCTCCGGCCGTTCGCGGCGTTGGCCATCGCCGCCACCGTCGCACTCGGACTCGCTGCGTGCACGGCTCCGGACGCAGGGTCGGGAGCATCGGCTCCGGCGGGCTCCGACACCGAGGGGCCGACCGGTTCGATCACCGTGTTCGCGGCGGCATCCCTGCAGCAGACCTTCACGACCCTGGGGAAGCAGTTCGAGACCGCGAACCCCGGCGCCTCGATCCGGTTCTCGTTCGCCGGCTCCAGCGACCTCGTCACCCAGATCCAGAACGGTGCCCCCGCCGACGTGTTCGCGTCCGCCGACGAAGCGAACATGGCGAAGCTGGCGTCGACCGACCTGGCGAGCGGGTCACCGCGGGACTTCGCGACGAACGTCCTCGAGATCGCGGTCGCACCCGGCAACCCGAAGGGCATCTCGGGGCTCGACGACCTGCGCGCGCCAGGCGTCCAGCTCGTCACGTGCGCCGCCCCGGTGCCGTGCGGTGCCGCAGCCGCGAAGGTCGAGCGAGCCGCCGGTGTCGACCTGCGCCCGGCCAGCGAGGAGCAGTCCGTCACCGACGTGCTCGGCAAGGTCGAGTCTGGTCAGGCCGATGCCGGACTCGTCTACGTGACGGACGTCCGAGGGGCCAGCGGCAAGGTCGACGGGGTCCCGTTCGACGAGTCGGGCAAGGCCGTCAACACGTACCCGATCGGCGTGCTCCGGGAATCCGAGGACCCGGCGCTCGCACAGGCGTTCTCGGAGTACGTCCGCTCCGCCGCCGGGCAGCGCGTGCTCGCCGACGCGGGCTTCGGGAAGCCCTGACCCGTGGCTCCGCGCACTGACGGACGGCCGCCGGTCGCGTGGTGGCTCCCGCTGCCCGCGGTGCTCGGCGGGCTGTTCGTCGTCGTGCCCGTGCTCGCGATGCTCGGCCGGGTGGACTGGTCGTCCTTCGTCGGGCTCGTGACCTCCACCGCGTCACTGACCGCGCTCGGGCTCAGCCTCGGCACGGCGCTCGCGGCCACCGGCGTCGCGTTCGTCCTCGGCTACCCGCTCGCCGTGCTGTTCGCGCGGTCACGGTCGCGCTGGGTCGGCGTCGCTCGTGCCGTCGTGCTCCTGCCGCTCGTGCTGCCGCCGGTGGTCGGCGGCCTCGCGCTGCTCGCGGCCTTCGGTCGGCTCGGGGTGGTCGGGGCGTTCCTCGACGACCACGGCCTGCACATCGCGTTCACCACGACGGCGGTGGTCATCGCGCAGACCTTCGTCGCGATGCCGTTCCTGGTGTCCTCGGTCGAGGGGGCGCTCCGCGTCGAGGGCGACCGCTACGAACGGGTCGCCGCGACCCTGGGTGCCGGACCGACCCGGACGTTCCTGACCGTCACGACGCCGCGGGTCCTGCCGGGGATCGTGTCCGGGCTCGTGCTCTGCTTCGCCCGGGCCCTCGGCGAGTTCGGGGCCACCCTGACCTTCGCCGGCAGCCTGCAGGGGGTCACACGGACCCTGCCGCTCGAGGTCTACCTGCAGCGCGAGGTCGACCCGGACACCGCGGTGGCCCTGGCGGTCGTGCTCGTCGTGGTGGCCGTCGTCGTCATCGGGGCCTCGTCGATCCGGACCCGCGGAGCCCTGGCGTGACGGCCGAGGGCCCGGTGGGCGTCCGGGCGCACGTCGTCGTCGGCTCGCGGGACGTCGACGTCGCGTTCGAGGTCCGAGCGGGGGAGTGCCTGGCGGTCATCGGGCCGAACGGTGCGGGCAAGTCGACGGTGCTCGAGGCCCTGGCCGGGCTGCTGCCGATCGACGCCGGCCGGATCGAACTCGACGGGGTGCAGGTCTCGAGCCCGCGGCACACCGTCCCCGCGCACCGTCGTCGGACCGGACTCGTCGCGCAGCGGCCCGACCTGTTCCCGTTCCTCGACGTCGTCGGGAACGTCGCCTTCGGGCCCCGTGCAGCCGGAGCCGGTCGTGCTGCGGCCCGGGAGCGTGCCCGCGACGCGCTCGACGCCGTCGGGGTCGCCGACCTGGCCACCCGCGACCCGCGCACGCTCTCCGGCGGACAGGCGCAGCGCGTCGCGATCGCGCGCGCGCTCGCCACCGACCCGGCGGTGCTGCTGCTCGACGAACCGACCTCGGCGCTCGACGTCGGCGCGCAGGACGAGGTCCGCGCGGCACTCAGGACCGCTGTCGCCGGCCGGCCCGCGGTCCTCGTCACCCACGACCCGGTCGAGGTCGTCGCCCTGGCCGACCGCGTCGTCGTGCTCGAGGGCAGACGGGTGGTCGAGCAGGGCACCCCCGCTGCCGTCCTCGGCCGTCCGACGAGTGCGTTCGCCGCGACGTTCTCCGGACTCGCGCTGGTGCACGGGACCGCCACCGGGGGCGGGATCGCGATCGACGGCGGGGGCGAGCTGGCGTCGGGGGCGCACGCCGTGCCTCCCGGCCGGCCCGCCCTGGCCGCCTTCCACCCGACGGCCGCCGTGCTGACGCGGGACGGTGCCGGAGCCGCGCGCACCGTCTCGTCGCTCGAACCGCGCGACGGACTGGTGCGGGTGCGGGCCGGTGACCTGGTGGCGGACCTGACGCTCGCGCGGCTGACCGCGCTCGGGATCGCCCCCGGCGACGCGGTGCGCATCGACGTCCCCGCGGCCGAGGTGGCGGTCTACGCGCCCCGCGGTTGAGACAATGGTCGGATGACCTCCTGGTTCCCCAAGGTGTGGCCCGTGGCCACGCCGATCCTGGCGGCCGTCGTGCTCGCGTTCTCGTACGGCCGCTACGGGCTCGGTACCGCCGTGGTGGTCGTCGTCGCCGTCGTGCTCGCGGTCACGGTGCTCGCCGCCGTCCACCACGCCGAGGTCGTCGCACACCGGGTGGGGGAACCCTTCGGCTCGCTCGTGCTGGCCGTCGCCGTGACGATCATCGAGGTCGCCCTCATCATCTCGCTGTCGAGCTCGGGCGGTGCGCAGGCCGAGACCCTGGCGCGCGACACGGTGTTCTCGGCGGTGATGATCACGATGAACGGGCTGGTCGGCCTCGCGATCCTGATCGGCACCCTGCGGCACAACACCGTGCGCTTCAACCAGGAGGGCGCGAGCGCCGCGACCATGACGGTGGCCGCGCTCGCCGTGCTGACCCTGGTGCTGCCCACCTTCACCACCGGCACCGACGACGCGTCCTTCACGGGGACGCAGCTGGTGTTCGTCGCGATCGCGTCACTGGTGCTCTACGGGCTGTTCGTCGTCACGCAGACCGTGGCGCACCGCGACTTCTTCCTGCCGGTCAACCGTGCCGGCGGGGTGCTCGTCGAGTCCGAGGACGCCCACGCCGCACGCCCGTCCGGACGCACCACGATGGTGTCGCTCGGGCTGCTCGTCGTCGCGCTCGTCGCCGTGGTCGGGCTGGCCAAGGTGGAGTCGCCCGCGATCGAGGCCGGGGTCGCCGCCGTCGGGTTCCCGCCGTCGTTCGTCGGTGTCGTGATCGCGCTGCTCATCCTGCTGCCGGAGGGCATCGCAGCGTCGAAGGCCGCCGCACGGAACCGGATCCAGACGAGCCTGAACCTGGCGATGGGGTCCGCGATGGCGTCGATCGGTCTGACGATCCCGTCGATCGCGGTCGCGTCGCTGTTCATGCCGGGGACGCTGCTGCTCGGGCTCGGGCCGTCGCAGATCGTGTTGCTCGCGCTGACGATCGTCGCGGCGGTGCTCACCGTGCTGCCCGGTCGTGCCACGCGGCTGCAGGGCGGGGTTCACCTGGTGATCTTCGCCGCGTTCATCGTGCTGTCCGTCTCGCCGTAGGGCGGGGTGCGGGGGCGGGGCGGGGCGGGTCGGATTGGGCGCGGCGTAGGCGGGGTCGCGCTGCGCCGGGTCGTTCCGGGCGTACCTGGTGGAATCGGGCGTACCCGGTCGGAAGATCGCGCCAGGTATGCCCGGAAGCACCAGATATCGCGGGTGTTCTGGGAAGGAACGGGCGCGGGGTGCGCGGGCGCGGGGTGTGCGGCACGGGGTCGAGTCGGGCGTACCTAGTTGTTCCGGGCGTACCTGGTCGAATCGGGCGTACCTGGTCGGAAGTTCGCACCAGGTATGCCCGGAAGCACCAGGTATCGCGGACGTTCTGGGAAGGAACGGGCGCGGGCGCGGGCGCGGGGTCGAATCGGGCGTACCTGGTCGGAAGTTCCGACACGGTATGCCCGGAAGCACCAGGTATCGCCGACGTTCTGGGAAGGAACGGGCACGGGGTGCGCGGGCGCGGGGTCGAGTCGGGCGTACCTGGTCGAATCGGGTGTACCTGGTCGAATCGGGCGTACCTGGTCGGAAGTTCGCACCGGGTATGCCCGGAAACACAAGGCATCGCGGGTGTTCTGGGAAGGAACGGGCGCGGGGTGCGCGGGCGCGGGGTCGAGTCGGGCGTACCTAGTTGTTCCGGGCGTACCTGGTCGAATCGGGCGTACCTGGTCGAATCGGGCGTACCTGGTCGGAAGTTCCGACACGGTATGCCCGAAAACGCCAGGTATCGCGGGTGTTCTGGGAAGGAACGGGCGTACTACCGCTCAGCCGCCGAACTCAGCCCGCGAACTCAGCCCCCGGCGAAGGGCGGCATGACGTCGACGACCTCGACACCGTCGAGCGAGGTCGCCCGGTCGCGCGTCGTCACGCCGTCGACCAGGTACGAGCAACGCTCCTGCAACACGGTCCAGCGCGCAGGGTCCGCCACGTCGGCCGCATCGATCGCGCCGAGGGCGGCCTCGATGGTGGGGCCCGTCGTGGTCAGCGAGTCGACACCCACGGCAGCGCGGGCAGCGGCGAAGAACCGGATCGTGGTCATGCCTCAGCCGCCGATCGCGCTCATGCCGCGTGTCGGGTGCACGAGCTCGTCGCTGTCGTCACCGTGGTCGCGCGGCTTCGCCCACATCGCGAGCCGCCAGAGCTCGGCGACCTCGTCGTCGTCCGCCCCGGAGCGCATCGGCCCGAGCACGTCGGTCTCCTCGTCCGAGAACAGGCAGCTGCGCACGTGCCCGTCAGCGGTCAGCCGGGTGCGGGTGCAGTCGGCGCAGAACGACTCGGTGATGCTCGCGATGATCCCGACGGTGCCCAGCGGCTCGCCGGTGACGGCGTCGTGCACGCGGTACCGCTCGGCCGGGGCGCCGTCGCGCGGGGCGTCGTCCGGCGTGAGCACGAACGACGTCGCCAGCAGCGCGCGGGTCTCGGCGGCGGTGATCATCTCGGTGCGGTCCCAGGCGTGGTCGGGGTCCAGGGGCATCTGCTCGATGAACCGCAGCTCGTAGCCACGCTCCAGGCACCAGCGGAGGAGTTCCGGGGCGGCCTCGTCGTTGATCCCGCGCAACAGGACCGCGTTCACCTTGATGTCGAGTCCGGCGTCGTGCGCGGCCGACAGCCCGGCGATCACCTTGTCGAGGAACGGCCGGCGGGTCACGGTGGTGAAGACGTCGGGGTCGACGGTGTCGAGCGACACGTTCACGCGCCGCAGCCCCGCGTCGTACAGGCCCTGGGCGCGGTGGGCGAGGCCGATCGCGTTCGTGGTGAGCGACAGCTCCGGGGCGTCGGGCAGTGCGGCGCACCGGGCGATCACGTCGACCAGGTCGTGCCGGAGCATGGGCTCCCCGCCGGTGAACCGGACCTTGCGGACGCCGAACCGCGACGAGCCGATCCGGACCAGCCGCTCGATCTCGGTCGCCGTCATCAGGGCCTCGTCGGGGGCGAACGGCAGCCCGGCTGCGGGCATGCAGTAGGTGCAGCGCAGGTTGCAGCGCTCGGTCAGCGACACCCGCAGGTCGACGGCGCGACGCCCGAAGCGGTCGACGAGCCCGGCGGGAGCCGGGTCCACGGAGCCGGTCGTGCCGAGCAGGATCGCGGGTGCCATGGTCGTCAGCGTACGTGTTCCACGCGCCGGAACGTCAGCCGCTCCCACCACCGTCGCCACTGCGACCGCTCCGTGCGCAGCAGCGTGACGACCACGATGACCGCCACGGCCGCGAGCAACCACCACCGGTAGGCGTCCGCCGACGGCCACACCCCGCGCAGCGCGATGGCGAGTCCGATCGACAACCACTCCCACCGCCCGGACAACACCACGAACGGGATGAGCAGCAGCGCGTACCAGGGGTAGCGCGGCGTCACGGCGAGGAACGTCACGCCGATCATCAGGACCTCGCCCGACCACGGCCGCGCCGGGTCGGACAACCGCCACGCCACGAACGCTGCCAGCAGCACCAGGAGCCCCACCACCAGGGTCGCCGCGTCGCCCTTGACCACGAGCGACACCAGCGCGAACCGGGAGCCGTCCTCGTAGCCCTCCTCGCTCAGGTAGCCGGGCAGGTACCCGAGCACGTCGAGCCCGGTCGTCAGCACGTACGGCACGTAGAGCAGCCCGAACACGGCGATGCCGATCGGGATCGCCCACCACGCCCGACCGCGGCCGAGCAACGGCGGGTACACGATCGCCGGGATGAGCTTCGTCGCGGTCGCGGCCCCGAGCGCGATGCCGCCCCAGATCGGCCGGCCGAACGCGACGAGCACGACACCGGCCGTGGCGAGGGCGGCACCGACGACGTCGACGTGCGAGTTGGTGACCGCCTCGGACGCGACGAGCGGCGACCAGGCCCAGAGCGCCGCCCACCACGTCGGACGGCCGATGCGGCGGAGCACCAGGACGAGCCCGACGGTCACGCCGAGCGAAACGAGCAGCCCTGCGACCTGGAACGGCAGGTACTGCGCGGTCGCCGGCACGAAGAACCGCACCGCGGCGAACCACAGCTGCGCCATCGGCGGGTAGATCGTCGTGACGTCGGGCCGGTTGATCGCGGTGCAGTGCCCGTCCGCGCCGTCGCCGAGCCCGCGGAACCGGGGCTTCAGCGGATCGCACGTGCCGCCCACCTTGTCGGGGAACAACCAGTCGGGTCGGAGACCGGACAGTGCCGCGGACTGGGGGGTGTGCGCGTACGGTGAGACACCGGCATGCTGGACGATGCCGTCCCACGCGTACCGAGCGGAGTCGGTGCTCGTGTTGGGCGGGCCGACCAGCGCGGCGATGCCGATCACCACCGCTCCGCCGATGACCATGGTGGTCATCCACCGGACGGGCACGAAACGCACCGCGAGCACGGCGATCACGAAGACGGTCCAAGCGATCAGCGTCCACGCAACGAATGCAGAACGATGGCCCGATCGGAGGAACCCCAGATGCGTGACGCCGACGGCGATGACGCCCGACAGGGCCAGCACTCCGACGACGGCCAGCACCGTGCCGATCCGCGCGGCGGTGCCGTCGGCCAAGGACGGTCGGAGGGCACGCAGTCGGTCGCTCATGGTCCGTCGAGGCTATCCGGCCTCCAGCGCCTGCTGCACGACGGACGAGCAGCTCTGGCGTCCCCCAACCGCAACGCCCGCTCGGCGGTGGTGCTCGGGCGTCTGCTCGGCATCGCGTTCCTGATCTGCTTCGGTACCGGGATCTACAGCCACCTGCTGCAGGAACCGCTCGGCTGGATGCGGTTCCCGACCCGTCCGACGCAGCTGTACCAGTTCACGCAGGGCCTGCACATCACGACCGGCATCGCGATCATCCCGCTGCTGCTCGCGAAGCTCAACACCGTCATGCCCGCCCTGGTGCAGGTTCCGCCGGTGCGCGGCGTGCTGCACCTGCTCGAGCGGCTGTCGATCGCGGTGCTCGTGTCCGCGTCGATCATCCAGGTCGTCACCGGCCTGCTCAACACGTACCAGTGGTACCCGTGGCCGTTCCCGTTCCGCCAGGTGCACAACGCCCTGGCCTACGTGATCATCGGGTCGCTGGCCATCCACATCGCCGCCAAGCTGCCGGTCATCGCCCGCTACTGGCGGAAGCGCGACTCCTACGACGCGCACGGCCGGTTCATCGCGGACCCCGCGTCCGGCAGTGAGCTGCTCCCACCCGGCCGGGAGGCACATCCGACGTCCGCCCCGCGCGCTGCGGTCGCCGAGACCGCCGGGTCCACCGCCCCCGGCCTGCTGGGCCGCGTGTTCCGCTGGATCGACGGCGTCGACGCCGCCCCCGGCGGCGCCGAGCCTCGTCCCACCGGACCCGACACGGCCCCGGAGACCCGCGAGGTGTCCGAGGAGCCGAGTCCCGCCCAGCCGACGGCCGACGTGCCGGAGGCGAGCCGGGCCTCCAGGCCGACGCCGGAAGCAGCCACCGGACGACGCCAGCGCATCGCCCGACGCGGGTTCTTCGCCGGCGTGACGGCGGCGACCGTCGGTGTCGTCGCGCTCACGGCGGGGCAGTCCTCGAAGCTCGCGGAACCGTTCAACGTGTTCGGCGCCCGCGGTCGCGGCATCGGCGCGAACGGGCTGCCGGTCAACCGGACCGCGCGGGCAGCCGGCGTCCTCGCGACCGCGACCGCCGCCGACTGGACGCTCACCGTCGTCGGCCACGACGTGAGCCGGACGTTCGTCCGGGCGGAACTCGTCGCGCTCGGCACCGCGCAGGTCGACCTGCCGATCTCGTGCGTCGAGGGGTGGAGCCAGATGGCGACCTGGAAGGGCGTGCGGATGCGCGACCTGCTCGACGCCGTGCAGGCGCCGCAGGGGTCGCACGTGCGGGTGACGAGCCTGGAGCGGCACGGCGGCTACCGGATCATGGACATGGGACCGGAGTACGCCGAGGACCCGACGACCCTCGTCGCCCTCGAGCTGAACGGTGCGACGCTCGACCTGGACCACGGGTTCCCGGCGCGGATCATCGCTCCCGGGCGGCCCGGTGTGCTGCAGACCAAGTGGATCGAGAAGATCGAGGTGCTCCGGTGAAGGCCGCGCGGATCGTGCTCGTGGTGATCGGTGTGCTGGTCATCGCGTTCGGGGCGTACGTGCTCGTGACGTCCGTCAAGCCGAACCGCATCGGCGGGCTCGGGGTCTGGCTGCTCGCGGCGGTGGTGCTGCACGACGCGGTCCTGTCGCCGTTCGTGGTCGGTGCCGGGCTGCTGCTGCGTCGGGCCGGACGCTCGCTGCGGGCCTGGGTGCTCGTGGTCGTGCAGGCGGCGATCGTGCTCGGCAGCGTGCTCGCCCTGGTGGTCCTGCCGGAGATCACTGCGAAGGACCACGGGCAGAAGAACCCGACCGTGCTGCCCTTCGACTACGGCACGCGGCTGCTGCTCGTCGAGGGGGCGCTGCTCGTCGTCGTGGTGGTCGTGCTCGTCATCGGGGTGGTGCGGTCGCGTCGCGCTGGCGGGCCGTCTGGTTCGGCGGGTTCGTCCGGATCGTCCGCGGTGCGCACCACTGGTTAAAGGGACAACCTTTCGGTATGATCAGGTCATGACCGACGAGACCCCGTGGCTCACCCGCGAGCAGCTGCGCGCGTGGATGAAGCTCGTCGCGGTCATGGAACTCCTGCCGGCCGCGCTCGACCAGCAGCTGCAGCGTGACGCCGACCTGACGCACTTCGACTACATGGTCATCGCGATGCTCTCCGAGACCGACACCCGGACCCTGCGGATGTCGGCGCTCGCCTCGGCCACGAACGCGTCGTTGCCGCGGCTGTCGCACGTGGTGTCCCGGCTCGAGAAGCGCGGGCTCGTGACCCGGTGCCCGTCGACCTCCGACCGCCGAGCGACCGACGTCCGGCTGACCGACGCCGGGTACGCCACCATCGTCGACGCTGCCCCGGACCACGTCCGCACCGCCCGTCGAGTGGTCATCGACGCGCTCTCCGACGAGCAGGTCGCGCAGCTCGACGGCATCGCTGCGTCGCTCCTGACGCGGCTCGACCCCGAGGGGCGGTTCGCGGCGCTGACGTACCCGCGCGAGGACGACGACACCGCGATCTGCGAGCAGCGGCTGACGGGTGCGTCGACGGACTGAGGCCGCCTGGCCTCCCCGTCCCTGCAATAGGCTCGCCGCATGACCGACCCCGCCGCGCCGTCCGACACGTACTCCTACCTCGGACCCGCCGGCACCTTCACCGAGGCGGCCCTGAAGCTCGTCGAGGCCGCCGCCGGCAAGCCCTGGCGGAGCGTCAACAACGTCGGTGAGGCCCTGGACGACGTCATGTCCGGCCGCTCGATCGGGGCCGTCATCGCGATCGAGAACAGCGTGGACGGTGGGGTCAGCGCCACGCAGGACGCCCTGGCCCGGATCCCCGGCGTGCGGATCGTGGGGGAGTACCTGGTCCCCGTCGACTTCGTGCTCGTCGCCCGACCCGGCACCACCCTGGCCGACGTCCGCACCGTGAACGCGCACCCGGTCGCCTACGCCCAGACCCACAACTGGCTCGAGGCGAACCTGCCCGGCCACGGCCACATCCCGGCGTCGTCCAACGTCGCCGCGGCCCTCGCCCTGCTCGAGGCGAACCCCACGGCCGACGCCGCCGTCGCGCCGCCCGGCATCACCGACCACCACGACGTCGTCGTGCTCGCGTCGTCCATCGGGGACAACGCCTCGGCGGTCACCCGGTTCGTGCTCGTGTCGAAGACCCTCGCGCTGCCCGAACCGACCGGCGCCGACAAGACCAGCGTCATCGTCGAGCTACCCGCCGACCACCCCGGCGCCCTGGTCGACATGCTCGAGCAGTTCGCGACGCGGGGCATCAACATGGGGCTGCTGTCGTCACGGCCGATCGGTGACGAGCTCGGCCGCTACCGGTTCGTCATCGACCTCGACGGGCACGTGCGCGACGAGCGGGTCGCGGACGCGCTGCTCGGCCTGCGCCGCTTCAGCCCGCGCGTGACGTTCCTCGGGTCGTACCCGCGTGCGGACGGTGCCCGCCCCGAGGTTCCGGCCCGCTACTCGGACGCCGCGTTCGTCGAGGCGCGGGACTGGCTGCGCGCGATCGTGTCGGGCGAGCCCGGGGCGCGGTAGCGCTGCGGGTCAGGGCACCTGGCGCGAGCCGTGGCGGTCGTCCGCCGGGTCCGGTACGCGCACAGAGAGCCCCATCGGGTCGATGCGCGAACGGAAGGCGATGACCTCGCCCACCGGATCGCCGTCGATCTCGAACTCGTCGGGCCGCTCGAGCCGCGCCGTGAACTCCTGCCCGCGCAGGTAGCGCAGGGGTCGTTCCTCGCGCGAACGCGACACGATCTTCTTGCCGACGGCGGTCTTGCCCAGGTTCGACCGGCGGAACGCCCGCAGGATCCCGTTCTCCCAGAACACCCGGGCACCGATCCGCACCCAGCCGAAGAACCCGCGGGGGCGCATCACGGCGATGTCGAACACGCCGTCGTCGATCTCGGCGTCCGGGAGCAGGATCGCGCCGGCCTGCAGCATGCCGCAGTTGCCGACGATGAGCGAGTGCGCTCGGAGCGAGTGGTTGCCGTCGTCGTCCAGCTGGTAACGGAACTCGAACGCGTTGGCGTCGCGCACCGAACGGAACAGCGAGTCGACGTAGGCGAGCCAGCCGACCTTCTTCTTCAGCTCGGGGCGGGTGTTCACGAGCATCCGAGCATCGAGCCCGAGGCCCGCCATCACCAGGAAGCCGAAGCGTTCGCGCTCGCCACCGGGACGCTCGACCTTGAGCATGCCGAAGTCGATCTTGCGGTCGTCGCCGTGGAAGATCGTCCGGACGCTCGCGGCCAGGTCGTCGAGGGGGAGCTTCATGTTGCGCGCGAGCAGGTTGCCGGTGCCGCTCGGCAGCAGCGCCAGGGTCGAACCGGACTCGTGCACGACCTCGGCGACCGCACGGACCGTGCCGTCACCGCCGGCCGCCGCGACGACGTCGGCACCGGCCTCGATCGCCGCGCGGGCCATGCCGCCGCCCGGGTCTTCTTCGGAGGTCTCGAACCACAGGGTCTCGGCCCAACCGGCCTGCTGCTGGTGTTCCTGCACCGTGCGCTTGAGGGTCGGCAGGTGGACCTTGACCGGGTTGTAGACCACCGCGGCCGTCCGCTGCTCGGTGGGGAGGGCGTCCTGGTCCGCGGGCGCGGTCTCCGAAGGGGTCGACATACGTCCACGCTACCGATCGAGGCTGCGTGCGGTTGCCCCCGTCTAGGATGGGGCGGTGATCGATCCACAGCTGCTTCGCGACAACCCGGACGTCATCAAGGCTTCACAGCAGGCGCGTGGTGCCTCCGTGGCCGTCGTCGACGAAGCCGTCGCCGCCGATTCCGCCCGCCGCAGTGCGATCACCTCGTTCGAGTCGCTCCGCGCCGAGCAGAACGCGTTCGGCAAGACCGTCGCCAAGGCCCCGAAGGACGAGAAGGCCGCGCTCGTGCAGCAGGCCCAGGCCCTCGCCGCAAAGGTGAAGGAGGCCCAGGCCACCGTCACCGCGGCCGAGGACACCTTCAACACCGTCGTCCGGGGCATCCCGAACGTCGTGCTCCCCGGGGTTCCCGAGGGCGGCGAGGACGACTTCGTCACGCTCCGCACCGTCGGCACCAAGCCCGAGTTCGACTTCGAGCCGAAGGACCACGCCGACCTCGGCGAGCACCTCGGCATCATCGACATCCCCCGCGGCGTGAAGGTCTCCGGCTCGCGCTTCTACTTCCTGCGCGGCATGGGCGCCCGGCTCGAGATCGCGCTGATGTCGCTCGGCCTCGACCGTGCGATCGCCGCCGGCTTCGAGCCGCTCATCACGCCGACGCTCGTCCGCCCCGAGACGATGGCCGGCACCGGGTTCCTCGGTGAGCACGCGGCCGAGGTCTACCGGCTCGAAGCCGACGACCTGTACCTGACCGGCACGAGCGAGGTCGCCCTCGCCGGGTTCCACGCCGACGAGATCCTGCCGCTCGAGGAAGGACAGGCCCACCGCTACGCCGGCTGGTCGACCTGCTACCGGCGTGAGGCCGGTTCGGCGGGCAAGGACAACCGCGGCATCCTCCGCGTGCACCAGTTCAACAAGCTCGAGATGTTCGCCTACGTCCACCCCGACCAGGCCGAGGCCGAGCACGAGCGCCTCGTCGCCCACCAGGAGCAGATGCTCCAGGACCTCGGGCTGCACTACCGCGTGATCGACGTCGCCGGCGGTGACCTCGGCACGAGCGCCGCGAAGAAGTACGACATCGAGGCCTGGGTCCCGACGCAGGGCACGTTCCGCGAGCTCACCTCGACGTCGAACTGCACGACGTACCAGGCCCGCCGCCTCGACATCCGCTACCGCACCGAGAGCGGCAAGACCGCCCCGGTCGCCACACTGAACGGCACCCTCGCCACCACCCGCTGGATCGTCGCGATCCTCGAGACGCACCAGCAGGCCGACGGTTCCGTCGTCGTGCCGGAGGTCCTGCGCCCCTACCTCGGTGGCGTCGAGGTGATCGAGCCCCGATGAGCACCCAGGGACAGTTCGTGGACGGCACCGAGCAGGGCGCGGGTACCGACGCGCCCGCCCGCACCAAGCGCTGGCTGGTCGCGCTCGACATCGACGGCACCACCATGCGCGAGGACGGTGTCATCACGCAGGCGGTGGTCGCCGCCGTGCGTGACGCCGAGGCCGCCGGCCACGAGGTCATGCTCTCGACCGGCCGCAGCGAGGGCATGACCGTGCCCCTGCTCGAGACCCTCGGCATCCGGCCGAAGTACCTGGTCTGCGCCAACGGTGCGCTCATCCTGGCCCGTCGCGCCGACGGCTCCTACGTGCGCGAACACGTCGAGCGGTTCGACCCGTCCGAGGTGCTGCAGACCATCCACGGCGCGCTCGAGAACGCCGCGTTCGGCGTCGAGGACGAGACCGGTCACTTCCTGCTGTCCGGCAACTTCCCCGACGACACGATGACCGTCGAGGGCGAGCACGTGCCGTTCGAGCAGCTGCTCGGCGTCGAGGCCACCCGCGTCGTCGTCATCTCGCCCGGCCACGACACCGAGGACTTCCTGCAGATCGTCGAGAAGATGGGCCTGCACAAGGTCTCGTACTCCGTCGGCTGGACGTCGTGGCTCGACATCGCTCCCGAGGGCGTGACGAAGGCCACCGCGATGGAGCGCGTGCGCGAGTGGCTCGACATCCCGCGTTCCCGCGTCTTCGCCGCGGGCGACGGCCGCAACGACATCGACATGCTCCGCTGGGCCTCGACCTCCGGTCGCGGCGTCGTCATGGGCCAGGCCCCCGACGACGTCGTCGACGCCGGCAACGAGCTCACCGGCGGCATCACCGACGACGGCCTGGCAGCGGCGCTCGACTCCCTGCCCCGTTAGTCCGCGCTCGCGCGCACCCCAGCCTGGAGGCCCGGGTAGACTTCCCGGGACGCGATCACGTCTCGCCACGTGGTCGCGTCACTGGAGGGTTGTCCGAGCGGCCGATGGAGCCTGTCTTGAAAACAGGTGGGCAGAGATGTCTCGTGGGTTCGAATCCCACACCCTCCGCGATGGACACACGGTTGCGCCCACTCCGCCTCGACGACGCGGCCGTCCTGGCTGCGGTCATCACCGAGAACGCCGACCACCTGCGACCGTGGGAACCGGCCCGAGCGCCGTCGTACTACACGGAGTCCGGCCAGCGGGACGTCATCACGCAGGCCCTCGCCACGCAGCGCGCCGGCAACGCGGTGCCGTTCGTCATCGAGTCGACCGACGGGGAACTCCTCGGCCGCATCACGCTGAGCGGCGTGGTCCGCGGCGCGCTGCAGTCGTGCGCGATGGGCTACTGGATCCGCGCCGACCGCACGCGCCAGGGCCACGCGTCCCGCGCTGTCCGCGCGGCGGCCGATCACGCGTTCGACGTGCTCCGTCTGCACCGCGTGCAGGCCGAGACCCTGCCCGAGAACGTCGGCTCGCAGCGCGCGCTCGAGTCGGCGGGCTTCACCCGGTACGGCTTCGCGCCGGAGTACATCAAGATCAACGGGGTCTGGCGCGACCACGTCATGTTCCAGCTCCTCGCGCCGACGCCGACGCCGACCCCGTGATCGAGGTCGTCGAGTACCGGTCGTCCTGGCCCGAGCGGTTCCGGCAGCTGCACGATGCGTACGCCGCCGCGCTCGACGACGCCGATGTGCCGTTCCGGAGCATCGAGCACGTGGGCAGCACGTCCGTGCCGGGCCTGGCGGCGAAGCCCGTGCTCGACGTCGACGTCGTGGTGGGCGCTGCCGATGTCTCCGCCGCAGTGGCGGCGATGGCGACGATCGGCTTCGAGCCGCGCGGTGAACTCGGCGTCCCGGGGCGGCAGGCGTTCCGGGCTCCGGATCGCTTCACCCCGACCAACACCTACGTCGTCGCGGCCGGGTCGCTCGCGCTGCGGAACCACCTGGCCGTCCGTGACGTGCTGCGTTCCGACCCGGTGCTGCGCGACGAGTACGCCGCCGTGAAACGCCGGGCAGCCACCGAGGCCGAGGACATCGACGACTACATCGAGCGGAAGAGCGAGGTGCTGAGCCGGATCCTCCACGCCGGCGGCTTGACCGACGACGAGCGCGCCGCCATCACCGCCACGAACCGTCGGATCACCGACCGCGGCGCGGGCGGCTGACGCGATCGGGGCGGGTGACGGTTCTGGTGCACGAACCGGGGTGTTCGTGAACCAGAACCGTCACCGTCCCGACGAGAACCGGCCTCAGGCGCTGGCGAGCATCGGGTAGAGCGCGGTGAGCGGGGCGCTCAGGCCGGCACGGACGTCGCGGCTGACCTGGTCGGCGAGGACCTCGTGCTCGCCGGCCTCGACCGCGTCCCAGATCGACCGGACGATGTCGGCGGGGTCGGACTTCTCGACGTCGAGGTCGGCGATCATGCCGGTGTCGGTGTAGCCGAGGTGGGCGCCGACGACCTGGGTGCCCTGGGGTGCGAGCTCGAGGCGCAGGGAGTTCGTGATCGACCAGAACGCGGCCTTCGACGCCGAGTACGCGCCGGCGAGGGCGACCCAGCTCAGGGCGGAGTGCACGTCGATCAACGCACCGTTGCGATCGAGGGCGCGAAGGCCTTGGCGACGCGGAGTGCACCGAAGACGTTGGTGGCGAAGATGCGCTCGACCTCTTCGACGGAGACGTCGACGAGCGGGTCGGAGCCGGCGATCCCGGCGTTGTTCACTACGACGGTCACGTCGGCTGCGGCGCGGGCCGCGGCGTCGACGCTCTCCTGGCTCGTGACGTCGAGGGCGAGCGGGACGATGCGCTCGTCGTCCCAGGTGCGGGGGTTGCGGGCGGTCGCGTAGACCTTGGTGGCGCCACGCTCCAGGGCCTGGCGGACGAACTCGGCGCCGAGGCCGCCGTTCGCTCCGGTGACGAGGACGACGGCGTTGGTGAGGTCGGTCATGAGTGCTCCAGACAAGAGAAGGTGAGTACGGAATTCGAACCTAGCACGTTGTGTCCGAAAACCGAACCCAGCTAGGATGAATACATGCTCGGCATCCTCGGCGGCGACGAGCGCTGCCCCATCGCACGCTCCCTCGACGTCCTCGGCGAGAAGTGGACGCTCATGATCGTCCGCGACGCCATCGGTGGTTCGACTCGCTTCAGCCAGTTCCAGCAGAGTCTCGGCATCCCGCGCGAGGTCCTGACCGCACGCTTGGCCTCACTCGTCGACGGGGGAGTGCTCGAGCGCACGACCTACAAGCCCGAGGGCGCCCGTGCCCGCGAGGAGTACGTCCTGACCGACGCCGGCCGGGACCTGTCGCTCGTGCTGCTCGCCCTCGGCGGCTGGGCCGACCGGCACCGGCCGTCCGAGCGGGCGTCGGACCTGCGCTTCGTCGACGCGGAGACCGGCGAGGCGGTCGAGGCCGCCGCCGTGACCGTGGATGCGCAGGAGCGCATCCCGACCGCGCGCCTCCGCGCCGTCATGGAGCCCGCGTCCTGAACGCGACCGGCTGACGGACAGGAGGCCCGTGGCGGCCCCGCCCCCCGAACCTCCAGTCCGCTTTCGGGTGCGTCAGCGACGCACGTCGCACCCGCAACTCGCGCCGAGGACCAACTCGGCGGGGACCAGGTCGCGGTGCCACTGGTTGTCGGCGTCGAGGCCGAGCACGCGGTCGACCGCGGCGACCGCCATCGTCTCGATCGGCTGCCGGACCGTGGTGAGCTGCGGGTTCGTGTAGTCCGCCTCGGCCGCGCCGTCGAACGACACGATCGCGACGTCCTCGGGGACGCGCAGACCGAGCTCCCACAGTGCGCGCATGACGCCGATCGCCTGCATGTCCGAGCTGACGAAGACGGCTCGGGGTCCGGTCTCGTCGGCGAACATCCGGAGGCCGGCTTCGTAGCCACCGCGCCGGGTGAAGTCGGTGCGGACGATGGGGCCGTCGGGCAGGCCGGCCTGGCGGAGGGCACGCATCCAGCCCTGCTCGCGGAGCTCCATCGAGCCGGTGTGCCCCATCACGAGGCCGATCGAGCGGTAGCCGTGCTCGACCAGGTGCTGCGTGCCGTCGAGGGCACCGCGCAGGGCGTCGACACCGATGCTGGCGTACTCGGGGACCTCGAAGAACGTGTTGAGCAGGACCATCGGCAGGCCGGGGTCCGTGACGGTCGACAGGTCCGGGTGGGTCATGATGCTCGTCACGATGATGCCGTCGACCTGGCGCGCGGACAGGCTGCGGAGCCGCTCGCGCTCCTGGGCGGCATCACCGTCGCTGTTGGCGAGCAGGACGTCGTAGCCGCGTGCAGCGGCGGCGTGGGTGACGGCGACGGCGAGCTCGGACCAGAACGGGTTGTCGAGTTCGGGAACGATCAGGCCGAGCATCTTCGACGAGCCGGTGCGCAGGGCCTGGGCGCTCGCGTTCGGGCGGTAGCCGAGGACTCGGATGGCCTCGCGCACCCGGGCGGCGGTGGCGGCGGCCACGGGGCGCGGTCCGTCGTGCACGACGTAGCTGACGACGGAGGTGCTGACCCCGGCGTAGCGGGCGACGTCCGCACGGGTGACCGCCCTCGGGTTCGTCGGGACGGTCACGGGTGCCACCTTCGTCGGGTCCGGGAGCGTCGTTCGGGTGCCGGCCCACGACGGACCGGCACCCGAACGACACGTGTTACTCGGACGCGATCGTAGCCGACGACGTGCTGGCTGCTGACGTCGGTGCGCTCGTCGTCGCAGCGCTCGTCGTCTCCGGTGCGTCGCCGAAGTCCGGCACCTCGAGACGGGCACCGCCCTGCAGCGCGGACTGGTGGGCGATGATGCCCGGCAGGGTGAAGCGCGCGGCCGTCCAGGCGTTCACCGGCGGCAGGGTCCGGTCGACGACGGCACGGACGAAGTCGTCCGCGAGGAACTGGTGGCTGCCCTCGTGCCCGGTCGGCACGCCGTCGTACTCGGCGGGCAGACGGTCGGTGTCGTGCACCTCGGCGTAGCCGGAGACGAACGCGTCGCGCAGGGACGGGTCGACGTCGGCCAGGCGCGGGTCGTCGAGGGACATCGTCGCCTGCGTGTCGATCTTGTCGCTGATGTCGTACGAGTCCTCCTTGTCCTGCCAAACGCTGGTCTTCGCGAGCTGCTCGAAGCTGGCCTCGGTGCCGAAGTAGCGGAACCGCGACTCACGGATGTGCGACGGGTAGCCGACGCGACGCATCTCGTTGATGCGCATCACCCCACCGTTGTCGAGCTCGAACAGCGCGGTGGCGTTCGAGAAGTCGTTGTCGAACTGGCTGACGTCCTTGTCGAAGACGCCGTCGCCGCGGTCGTCCTTGACGCCGATGCAGCTGACGCTGACCGCGTGCCCGGGGATCGCGCCGAGGACCCCGCCGACCGAGTGCGTCGGGTAGAGCATCGGCGGGTAGCTGGCGGTCCGCTTCCACTCGTCGCCGCCGCTGTACTGGTACGCGGCGTAGAAGCCGAGGTCCATGTCGTGCACGTAGTCGCCCTCGGCGTAGAACACCCGGCCGAAGGCACCGGCGGCGACCTGCTTGCGGGCGAACACCGTCGCGGGGTTGTAGTAGCTCGTCTCGCCCATCATGTAGGTCAGGCCGGTCTCGCGGACCGCCTGGATGATGTCGCGGATCTCGTCGACGGAGATCGCCATCGGCACGGCGGAGTACACGTGCTTGCCGGCGCGCAGGGCCTTGACCACGAGCGGGCCGTGGGTCCAGCGCTGCGTGAAGATCGCGACGGCGTCGACGTCCGAGGCGAGGACGGCGTCGAAGTCCGGGAACGTGCCGTCGAGGTGCTGCGTCTCGACGAGTTCGGACGCGCGCTCGTCGACGAGGTCCGTGACGTAGACCCGGTCCACGTCGGGGTGGAGCTTGAACAGCTTGGCGAACTGGGGGGCGAACTGGCCCGCGCCGACCATTCCGACAGAGATCATCAGTGACCTTTCCAGGGGTGTGGGATGCGTCGCCGAGCGGGTCGCTCCGATGCGATCGAGCGCCATCCTGACACACACTGTCTACACGTGACAACCCCCGTCGACAGCCCGGAAAGAGCCTCTTGCCAGCAGTGGTCCCCACGTGTAGATTCCCGGCTCACGGACTGCTGCACGTCAGTCCACCGCAGACGAAGGAGTCGCGATGGCAACCGAGAGCCCTGTGTCGTCACCCTTGACGACCGCCAGCACGAGACGGAGGAGTCGGTCCGCCGACCTCGCCCGTGCCCGCACCACCGCACCACGGCGTCGCCCCAGGAACGACCTGTGGCTCGCGCTCGTCTTCATCGCCCCGGCAGCCGTCGGGTTCGCGGTGTTCCTCGCCTGGCCGACCGTGCGGGGCATCTACCTGAGCTTCACGTCGTACAACCTGCTCACCGAGCCCGAGTTCACCGGCCTGCAGAACTACGCCCGCCTGGTGCAGGACTCGATCTTCTGGCACTCGATGGTGGTGACGGTCGAGTACGTCCTCATCAACATCGTCATCCAGACCGTCGTCGCGCTGTTCATCGCCGTGATGATGCACCGCCTGACCAAGTCGACCTTCGTGCGCGGCATCGTGCTCGCGCCGTACCTGGTGTCGAACGTCGTCGCCGCCCTGGTCTGGCTCTGGATCCTCGACACCCAGCTCGGCATCGGCAACGAGATGCTCGCCGCACTCGGGCTCGACCGCATCCCGTTCCTGCAGAGCGACGTCTGGGGCATCCCCTCGATCGCGCTCATCAACGTCTGGCGGCACGTCGGCTACACGGCGCTGCTCATCTTCGCCGGCCTGCAGTCGCTGCCCGAGACCGTGTACGAGGCCGGACGCATCGACGGTGCGAGCGAGTGGAAGATGTTCTGGCGCATCACGGTGCCGCTGCTCCGCCCGATCCTGTCCCTGGTGCTGATCATCACCGTGATCGGGTCGTTCCAGGTGTTCGACACCGTCGCCGTCACCACGCAGGGCGGCCCCGCGAACGCCACGAACGTCGTGCAGAACTACATCTACAACCTGGCGTTCGGCCGGTTCCAGTTCGGCTACGCGTCCGCGGTCTCGGTCGCGCTCCTCATCGTCCTCAGCATCATCACGATCATCCAGTACCGCCTCACCCGCTCGGGTGAGTCCGACCTGGACTGAACGGAAGCGCCATGACCACGACACTCACCCGCTCCGTCACCACGTCCCGCCCGCCGCGGATGGGCGCAGGCCACCGTCGTCGCCCGTCGCTCGGCCGGGTGCTCGCCTGGGTCGCGATGATCCTCGTCATCGTCGTCACCCTGTTCCCGTTCTACTGGATCCTGCGCACCGCGCTGTCGTCGAACACCGCGATCAACTCCGACCCCACCTCGCTGCTGCCCGTCGGCTTCAGCCTGGGCGGGTTCGAGCGGGTCTTCGGCCTGCAGTCCACCGAAGAGGCGCTGGCGCAGGGCGGCTCCGGCGCCGCGCTGAACTTCTGGCGGTACCTGCTCAACTCGATCCTGGTGTCGACGCTCGTCACCGTCGGCCAGGTGTTCTTCTCGGCAGCGGCCGCCTACGCCTTCGCCCGGCTGCGCTGGCCCGGTCGCGACAAGGTGTTCGGGGTGTTCCTGGCAGGGCTGATGGTCCCCGCGATCTTCACGCTGCTGCCGAACTTCACCCTCATCAAGCAGCTCGGGCTCGTCGACAACCTGCTCGGCATCGCCCTGCCGACGATGTTCATGACCCCGTTCGCGGTGTTCTTCCTGCGGCAGTTCTTCCTCGGCATCTCGAAGGAGGTCGAAGAGGCGGCGCTCATCGACGGCGCCGGCAAGGTCCGCGTGTTCTTCCGGCTCGTCATCCCGATGGCCGCGGCCCCGATCGCCACCCTCGCCGTGCTGACGTACATCACGAGCTGGAACGACTACTTCTGGCCGCTCATGGTGTCGTACACCGACAGCTCGCGGGTGCTGACCGTCGCGCTCGGCGTCTTCAAGTCGCAGACCCCGCAGTCCGGCACCGACTGGGCCGGGCTCATGGCCGCGACCCTGGTGGCGGCGCTCCCGATGATCCTGCTGTTCGGCGTCTTCGCCAAGCGGATCGTCAACTCCATCGGCTTCTCCGGGATCAAGTGACCCGGCTGTCGGACAGGACGAACACCATGACGAACCAACTGACCCGCCGCACGCTCTTCGCCGGCGGCGCCTCGGCCCTGGCCCTCGGCGCGCTCGCCGCCTGCTCGTCGCCCGGTCGCCGCACGACGAACCGGTCGGGAGCGCGCACCGTGAGCTACTGGCTCTGGGACGCCAACCAGCAGCCCGCGTACCAGGCCGTCGCCGACGCGTTCCACCGCGCGAACCCGGACATCACCGTGAAGATCACCCAGCTCGGGTGGAACGACTACTGGACCAAGCTCACCGCGGGCTTCATCGCCGGCACCGCTCCCGACGTCTTCACCGACCACCTGACGAAGTTCCCGCAGTACGCCGACCTCGACGTGCTCTACAAGCTCGACGAACTCGACGCCACGAAGGGCATCCGGGACGACGACTACCAGTCCGGACTCGCCGAACTGTGGAAGGGCCAGGACGGCCACCGCTACGGCTCGCCGAAGGACTGGGACACCGTCGCGATGTTCTACGACAGGAAGGCGATGGCGAAGGCCGGGGTCTCCGCCGAGGAACTCGGGTCGCTCGAGTGGAACCCGGAGGACGGCGGCACGTTCGAACGGATGCTCGCGCGGCTGACCGTCGACTCGAAGGGCCGGCGCGGCGACGAGGACGGCTTCGACAAGGACGACGTCGCCGTCTACGGCATCTCGTCGAACGGCTCGGGCGGTGACGGCTTCGGCCAGACCCAGTGGTCACCGTTCACCGGATCGGTCGACTGGTTCTACACGAACGAGAACCCGTGGGGCGACAGGTTCCGCTACGACGAGCGGGTCGTGCAGGACACTCTCGCCTGGTACTACCGGCTGGCCGAGAAGGGCTACATGGCGAAGTACGGGGTGTTCTCCACCACGACCGGGCCCGAGGTCCAGCTCGGCGCCGGCAAGTGCGCGCTGTCCTTCAACGGCTCGTGGATGATCGGTTCCTACCTCGGCATGGAGGACCTCGACGTCGCGGTCGCTCCGACCCCGATCGGCCCGTCGGGTCACCGTGCGTCGATGTTCAACGGGCTCGGCGACTCGATCACGAAGCAGGCGAAGGACCCCGAGGCCGCCGCGATGTGGGTGGCGTTCCTGGGCAGCGACGAGGCCCAGCGGATCGTCGGTGAGAGCGGGATCGTGTTCCCCGCCCGTCCCGCGGGCACCGAGGCCGCGGTGGCGTCGTTCCGGAAGCGCGGCCTGGACGTCTCGGCGTTCACCCGGCAGGTCGAGGAGGACACCACGTTCCTGTTCCCGGTCACGAAGAACCCCGCCGACGTGCAGGCCCTGCTGCAGCCCGCCTTCGACGACGTCTACGCGAACGGCAAGCCGATCTCGACGCTGACCGGGGTCAACGAACAGGTCAACAACCTGCTCGCCCTCACCTGATCGAAACCCGACACCCGACACCCGAAACCCGACATCCGACACCCGCTCGTCGTCCGCATGCCGCACCGTCCGGTGCGGTGTGCGGACGACGCGTTGACCGTGCCGCCGACCACGACCCAGACTGCAGGGGATGACCTCCCTCACCTCCCTCGTCTACATGTCCGTCGCCGTCGACGACCTGACCGACGACCAGCTGGTCGCCATGCTGCGTGAAGCGCGGCTCCGCAACCACGCGCTCGGCGTCTCCGGGCTCCTGCTCGCCAAGGGCGGCCGCTTCATGCAGGTGCTCGAGGGGCCGGTCTGGAGCGTCGAGGACCGCTTCGCCGCGATCGAGCGCGACCCGCGGCACACCGGCGTGAAGTCGTTGTCGCGTGAGTCCATCAGCACGCGTCGGTTCGACGGCTGGGCGATGGCGTTCGGCAGCCCGACCGGGGACGAGCTCCGTGACGAGCCCGGGTTCAGCACCTTCCTCAGCGACCGCACCGGTCTGCCGACCGGGGTGGCGGGCACGCCCGCCGACTGGCTGCTCCGCTGGTTCCGTGGGCGCGACCTGCAGGACCTGCCCGAGGAGCGCATCACGCTCGGCCGGCACGCGGCCTGAGCCGCACCACACCTCGGACTGCCGGCACGCGGCCTGAGACGCACCACCCCTCGGACTGGAGGCACGGTGCCAGCTGGCACCGTTCCTCCAGACTGTGAGACTGGTCCCGTGGAACGACGTGAGCAGATCCTGGTGGCCGCGGCGGAGGAGTTCGACCGCGTCGGCTTCGCCGGCGCGACGATCGCGGGCATCGCCCGCGCGGCGGGCCTCTCGCAGGGAACGCTGCACTTCCACTTCCCGACGAAGCTCGCCCTGGCGCTCGGCGTCATCGGCGAGCAGAACGCCCGCACCTTCGACGTCGTCAGCCACACCGACAGCTCGCCGGTCGCCGCGCTGATCGGGGCGTCGCACGGCATCGCCGACCTGCTCCGGACCGACCCGATCGTGCGGGCCGGGATCCGGCTGTCGCTGGAGCGCGGCGAGTTCCAGACCGCGACGCTGAGCTTCTACGAGCAGTGGATCGGCGGGATCGTCGACGTGTTCCGGTTGGCGGTCGCGAGCGGGGAACTCCGGACGGACCTGACCGCGGAGCAGCTCGGGTCGACGGTGGTGCCCTACTTCACCGGCGTGCAGCTCGTGTCCGACGTCCGGACGCGGCGCACCGACCTGATGCCGGCCGTGGCGACGATGTGGCGCGTGGTGATCGCGGCGACGGCTGACCCGAAGCACCGCGACCGGCTGCTCGCCGTCGTCGAGGACGCGTTCGAAGGCTGATCCGGCGACGGCGTGCGGGGTCGGATCAGAGGTCGTGCAGCTCGCGGTCGCGGAACCACTTCAGCAGCCAGGCCGCACTGGTCCGGTCGAACGAGCGCGGGAAATCCATCGTGCCGGACAGGAAGGGACTGAAGCCCTCCTCGGACCGGATGTCCGAGTCGTCGAGCGCGCGGTAGGCCATCGACCAGCCGTCGAACCGTCGGCGCTCGATGTCCTCGCGCACGAGGGACTTCACCTCACCGTGCCGCCGGTCCTTCGCGATGACGTCGTACCGGTCCTGCACGCTCCACGCCGGCCCCTCGAGCAGCTGCATGAACCGGCCGCCCTTGGCGAGCAGGAGTCCGGAGACCCCGAGCGCTTCGTTGCGCAGCCGGGACTCCGCGAGCAGCACCGCCATGGCCTGGTCGTCGAAGGGGACGACGGCACGGCTCATGTAGACGATGGAGACGAGCACTCCTCCATCCTGCTGGGTGGAAGGCCGTTGCGCGAAGCGGATGTCCGCAACGCGCCCCATGGATCGGCGCTGCGGATCAGCCCTGCGGCAGCTTGTGCGCGGTGACGTCCTCGTTGCGCTTCTTCCGCCACGGTCGTGCCGGGGTGTTCGGGCCGTCCCACACCAGGATCGCGCCCCAGGCGGCGGCGATCAGCGGCACCGAGATGATCGCGCCGGTGATGCCGGCGAGGACGGTGCCGGCGGTCAGCCCGATCAGGATGACGAGGCCGTGCAGCTTGAGGGTGCGCCCCATCAGGACGGGCTGCAGCAGGTTGCCCTCGAGCTGGTTCACGAGGATCACGATGCCGATCACGATGAGTGCCTGCAGCGGGCCGAGGGCCACGAGCGCGACCAGGGCGGCGAGGATGCCGGCGGCGCTGGCGCCGACGATCGGGATGAACGCCGTGATGAAGACGATGACGGCCAGCGGCAGGGCGAGGGGGACGCCGACGATCGCGATGCTGACACCGATGCCGATCGCGTCGACGGCAGCGACGGTGGCCGTACCGCGGACGTACCCGCCGAGGGTCGAGACGACCCGGTCGCCGACGCGACGTGCTCGGGCGTAGCGCTCACCGGTGAAGGGGCGGAGCAGGAACTCCCAGATGCTCGGGCCGTCCTTCAGGAAGAAGAACAGCACGACGATCATCAGGACGAGTCCGGTCAGGAAGTTCGCGGTGGCCGAGGCGCCGGCGAGCGCACCCGAGCCGAACTGGGCGCTCGTGACGAAGTCGGACGCCGACGCGACCGCGTCGTCGATCTGCTTGTCCGAGATCGAGAAGGGCAGGTTCTTCGCGAACTCCTGCAGTTGCTGGAACCCGTCGACTGCCGACTTCTGCAGCTGCGCCCACTGGTTCTCGACCGCGACGACGATGAGCCAGCCGATCAGCCCCAGGATCACGAGGACGCCGATGAGCACCGCGAGGGTGGCCACCACCGACGGCACCCGGTGCTTGCGGAGCCACGACACCACGGGGTGCATGGCGGACGCGATGATGAGCGCGAGGAGCACGGGGATCGTGACGACGCTCAGGATGTTGCTCGCCCAGACGACGCCGGCGACGACCACCACGACGATGATGAGCTGCAGGCACCGGGTCGCGAAGTGCCCGGCGGAGTCGGACCACGCGGCCTGGACCCTGGACGGCGGGGCTGGGGTGGTCGGGCGCGGAGCGTCGCGGAAGAACGGCATGCCGGAGACGCTACCGACCGGACGGCCGCCGCGCCGGTTCCGATGGCTCGATCGTCCGACCGGTGTCCTGTCCCCGCGTCGCCGGGGCGACCAGGAACGCCGCGACCAGCAGGACGAGCGGCACGAGCATCGCCGTCTGCAGGCCGAGGTGCTCCCCGACGAACCCGAGCAGCGGCGGCCCCACCAGGAACGCGATGTACCCGGCGGTGGCCACCACCGACACCCGGCGGTCGCCGTCGGTGGGGTGGTCGCCCGCGGCGGAGATCGACAGCGGGAACCCGAGGGCGATGCCCAGACCCCAGACGCCGGCGGCCGCCGCGGTGACGATCGGACTCGGTGACAGCACGACGAGCAGGACCCCCACCGCACCGACCGCGGCACAGACCCGGACGACCGGGGCGCGACCGAACCGGGCGACGAGCGGGGTGCCGGCCGCACGACCGATGAGCATGGCGAGGGCGAACCCGGTGAACACGAGGGACCCGACGGACTCGGGCGCGTCGTGGTCGGTGGTCATCAGCAGCGGGAGCCAGTCGCTCGCGGCACCCTCGGCGAATGCCATCGCCAGGGTGATGACGGCGATCATGGCGAGCTGCACGGTGAGGACGGAGCGGCGGGTTCCCTTGCGGGTTCCCAGGGCATCGGCGGGCGCATCTGCCGGTGCGTCACGGGGCACCGGCCGCAGGTTCAGCGCCGCGAACACCGCCAGCGCGGCCATCACCGCGGCGCCGACGAGCAGGTGCACCCCGACCGGCGTGCGCACCGCCGTCATGGCGATGCCGACGACCCCACCGACCACGCTGCCGAGGCTGAAGCAGGCGTGCAGCACCGGCACGACCGGTCGTCCGATCTGCCGTTCGACCGCGGCGGCCTCGACGTTCAGCCCGATCTCGGCGACGCCCGCCCCGAAGCCGATCAGGAACAGCCCGGCCCAGACCCCGGCAGCGACCTGCGCCGGGGCGAGCAGCGCGACGAGCACCATGCCGACGACGGGCAGCGCGCCCCCGAGCAGGATGAGCGGGCGGTTGCCGGTCCGTCGCACCAGCGCCCCGGCGCCGAGGATCCCGATCATCGACCCGATCGACAGCCCGAGCAGGACGAGGCCCATCGCCTCGATCGAGGCACCGAGCTCGTCGCGGATCGCGGGCGTCCGGGTGATCCACGTCGCGATCCCGAACCCGGTCACCGTCGACGTGGCGAAGAGTGCGAGTCGATGCCGCCCGGCCATGCCCCCATCTGATCGGTCCCCGACCGGCCCGTCAAGGGCGACCGCGTCCCGCGCTTAGGATCGGGCGCATGGCGACCGTCCTCCTCGTCCGTCACGGACGCACCACCGCGAACGCCACCGGCGTCCTGGCCGGACGCACCGCCGGCGTGCGACTCGACGCCGTCGGCCGCACCCAGGTCGAGCGGACCGCGGAGCGCATCGCCGCGGTGCCCGTCGTCGCCGTCGTGTCGAGTCCGCTCGAGCGCTGCCGGCAGACCGCCCGCGCGATCCTGGACCGGCAGACGGACCGGCAGACGGACCGGCAGACCGGTGCACCCGCCTCGCTGATCGAGCGGGCCATCACCGAGGCCGACTACGGGCAGTGGCAGGGCCGGAAGCTCGCCGACCTGGCGAAGGAGCCCCTCTGGCGCACGGTGCAGGCGAACCCGAGCGCCGTCGTGTTCCCCGGCGGTGAGTCCATGCAGACGATGCAGTCCCGGGCCGTCGCGGCCGTCCGGCGCATCGACGCCGAGGTCGAGGCGGAGCACGGACCCGGCGCCGTCTGGGTCGCGGTGAGCCACGGCGACATCATCAAGAGCGTCCTCGCCGACGCCTTCGGCATGCACCTGGACCTGTTCCAGCGCATCGGCGTCGGGCCGGCCTCGGTGTCCGTCGTGCGCTACGGCGAGCACCGCCCCGAGGTCGTCGCGACGAACACCGAGTCCGGTGACCTCTCCTGGCTGCGCACCGCCCCGGCACCCAGCGGGGACGCCGCGGTCGGCGGCGGCGCGGGCCATCCGGAACCCGATGCGCACACCGGCACCGGGCGTCCGGCGCCCGACGCGCCCGACGGACCTGCCCGACCCTGAACGAGCGGAGCCGAGCGCTCCTACAATGCGGGTATGCCCACCATCGTCCACGGCTTCGACTGGCCGGACCGCCTCGTCGTCGGCACCATCGGCCGTCCGGGTGAGCGCGCCTTCTACATCCAGGCCCGCTCCGGTCGGCGCGTCACCAGCGTCGCGCTCGAGAAGGAGCAGACCGCCGTGCTCGCCGACAAGATCGACGAGCTCCTCGACGAGGTGGCGACCGTCGACGACAACCGCTTCAGCGTGCCGCCGTCGGTGCCCGTCGAACTCCGCGACCCGGAGCCGCTCGACCAGCCCGTCGAGGCCGAGTTCCGCGCCGGGGCCCTGAGCCTGGGCTTCGACCCGTCCACCGCGCAGGTCGTCATCGAGGCGTACCCGATCGACGACGAGGTCGAGATCGTGTCCGAGGAGAGCGAGGACGGCATCGAGATCGAGGCCGTCGTCGAGATCCCCGAGCCCGCCGAGCTGTTCCAGGTGAAGATCCCGGTCGGCACCGCCCGGGCCTTCGTCGAGCGCACGCGCGAGGTCGTCGCCGCCGGTCGTCCGCCCGGCGACGCATGAGCGACGGCTCGCTGTCCGTCCGGGCGCGCATCCGTGAGGCGTCCAACGCCACCTTCCTCGCCGAACTCGACGGCGCGACCGTCGTCTACAAGCCCATCGAGGGCGAGCGCCCGCTGTGGGACTTCCCGGACGGCACGCTCGCCGGCCGCGAGATCGCCGCCCACCTGGTCTCCGAGGCGTTCGGCTGGGGCGTCGTCCCACCAACGTGGATGGGTGACGGTCCGTTCGGGCCCGGCATGGTGCAGCGCTGGCAGGACGTCGACCCCGAGCAGGACGCCGTCGACCTGGTGGCACCGGAGCTCGCCGAGGCGGACGGTTCGCCCTGGCTGCCCGTGCTCGAGGCCATCGACGAACAGGACCAGCCCGTGACGCTCGTGCACGAGGACTCCGAGGCCCTGCGCCGGATGGCCGTCTTCGACGTCGTCGTGAACAACGCCGACCGCAAGGGCGGGCACGTGCTCGCGATGCCCGACGGCCACCGCTTCGGCGTCGACCACGGCCTCACCTTCCACGTCGAGCACAAGCTCCGGACGGTCCTGTGGGGCTGGATCGGGGAGCCGCTCGGGCCGGACGAGCTCGAGGGCCTCGACCGGGTGTCCGAAGCCCTGCGCGGCGGGCTCGGCGACGAGCTCGCCGAGCACCTGACGGACGAGGAGATCGACACGCTCCGGGCGCGCTGCGCGGCCCTGCGCGCCGTCGGGATCTTCCCGCCGCCGCCCGGTCACGGCCCCGCCGTGCCCTGGCCGCTGTTCTAGACGCACCCAGGGACGGACTGGAGGCCCGTGGCGGTGTCGCCACGGGCCTCCAGTCCATATCGTGTGGGCTTCAGAGCCCCCAGTCGTCGCGGAAGAGCGCGCCGCCGGCCCCGCGACGCGAGCCGAGGTACGAGCCGACCACGGCGACCCCGAGGTCGTCGTTCTCCGGTGCCACGACGCTGCCGTCCACCCGCTTCGCCATCGCGTCGATGAACCGGGCGAGCCCCGGGTCCTCGCCGAGCCGGAAGAACGTCGTCTGGGCGCCGATGCGTCCGGCGTTCTCGAGCTCCCGCACGGTCAGCGCGATCGTCACCGGGTCGGGCGGGTAGTCGAACCAGACCTGCCCGTTCGGCTCGAGGTGCGACGTCGGCTCGCCGTCGGTGACGATGAGGAGCACCGGTTGGGCCGTGGGGTGCTTGCGGAAGTGCCGGTTGGCGAGCAGCAGGGCGTGGTGCAGGTTGGTGCCCTTGTCCCACATCGCGTCGAGACCGACGAGCTGTTCGACGTCCATCACCTCGGCCTCGCGACCGAAGGCGATGAGCTGCAGGTCGTCGCCGCGGAACCGGGTCGACACCAGGGTGTGCAGCGCCAGGGCGGTGCGCTTCATCGGCACCCAGCGGTCCTCCATCGCCATCGAGAACGACGTGTCGACGAGCAGCGCGACGCAGGCCTGGGTGCGGGCCTCGGTCTCCTGCACCTCGACGTCCTCGATGCTCAGGCGCACGCCGGCTCCCTGTCGTCCGCTGGCCGCCGTCCGCACCACGGCGTTCGTGATGGTGCGGGGGATGTCCCACGGCTCGGTGTCGCCGAACGCCCACTGCCGTGACGCCCCCGAGGGCTCGCCCGCTGCGCCCGAGCGACGGAGGTCCCGCGCGCCCTGGCGACCGGACATCCGCTGGGCGACGTCCTTGAGCAGGCTCTTGCCGAGCTGCCGCATCGCCTTCGGGGTGAGCCGGAGCTGCCCGTCGGCACCACGGCGCATCGCCCCGGAGTTCCGGAGCGCCTGCTCGAGGCGCTGCAGGGTCTTCGCGTCGACCGCCGCCTCGTCGCCGAGCTGCCGGGACAGCGCGTCGAGGTCCAGGTCGTCGAGCTCCGAGCCCGGTCCGGACTGGGCGAGCTGGTCGGCGAGGGCGTCGAGGTCCGCGATGTCCTGGAACACCCCGGTGCCGTCGCCCAGGCCGAGGCCCTGTTCACCCTCCATGCGCTCGGATCCGCCCCAGTCCTCGCCGGGACGCAGTGCGCGCAGGGTGCGGTCGAGCTGGGACAGCTGCCCCATCAGGTCGGGGGAGCCGAAGGCCTGCTGGGCGAGGGCGTCGAGTTCGTCCCGCTGCTCCTGGGTCATCGAGTTCCGCATGCGCTGCGCTGCGGCCGCGCGGGCTGCGAGGTCGTCGAGCAGCTCGTCGACGTTCGCCGGGTCCGACGGGAAGTACTCCCCGTGCTGGTCCATGAAGTCGTCGAACTGCTGCTGGGTGTCCTCGCCGCGGGCGTGCGCCTCGAGCAGGGCGTTGAGGTCCTGCATCATCGCGCTGACCGCGGCCCGGTCCTGGTCGGTGGCACCCTCGAGCGCCTGCTTCATGCCGGCGAAGCGCTGGTCGAGCACCTCGCGGCCGAGCAGGTCCTTGATCTCGTCGTACTTCTGGCGCGCGGCCGGGCTCGTCCAGTCGTAGTCGCCGAGTTCCTGCACCGCGGCGGCGGGGGAGGGGGACAGGCTGTCGAGCTGCAGCTCGGCCAGGGCCCGGTCGCCGTCGTCGAGGTCGACGTTGCGGGCGAGCTCCCCGCGCTCGGCGAGCAGCGCCTGGTCCAGGAGCTCGCGCACCTGCTGCAGGGTGCCGTCGAGGTTGTTCCTGCTCGTCAGCTCACGGCGGCGTTCGGCCACCCGGCGGGCCAGGTCGTCGAGGCCGCGCTGCGTCCGGCCGCCGCGCCGCAGGAACTCCCGCATCGCGCGCTCGGGCGACGTGCCGCCCATCACGTCCTGCCCGATGGCGTCGAGCGCCTCGGCCAGGTCGACCGGGGCAGCGAGCGGGTCGGGTCCGTCGGTGTACCGGCCGTACCGGGTGTCGCGCGTCAGGCGCCGGTTCTGCCTAGCCATAGACGGCTTCGCCTCCGCCGGACTCCTTGCTGATGCGCCGGGCCAGGAACAGGCCCTCGAGGGCGAGCTCGATCGCGCCGGCGCGTTCGCCGTCGTTCGTGGCACCCATCCGGTCGCACACCTGGTCGTACAGGTCGGACTCACCGATCGACGGGAGCCCTTCGAGGAACGCCCGGGCGCTGACCTGCTCGCCCGTGGTCACCATCGTGCCGCCGTCGAGCGCGTCCACGAGCACCGCGAAGTCGAGGCCCTTGAACCGGGAGCGCACGGTCTCGGCGGTCGCGGTGCGGAGCAGGTGCTCGAGGACCTCGTCGGCCCGGTCCTCTTCGCCGTTCTCGAACTCGATCTTGCCGCCGAGGACGTCCACCGCGGTCTCGAGGTCGATCGGCCGCGCGACCGCCTCGTCCTCGCCCTGGCGCGCTGCGCGGTGCACGGCGGCCGCGGACACCGTCTCGGCACCGGCGATCGCGAACCGGGCGCTCACACCGCTGCGCTGGTCGACGGCGCTCGAACCACGCAGTGCGCGGGTGAACCGGGCGAGGATCTCGATCAGGGCGTCGGGGACCTCGGCCGTCAGCTGGGCCTCCTGCCGGATGACGGCGATCTCGTCGTCGAGCTCGATCGGGTAGTGCGTGCGGATCTCGGCGCCGAAGCGGTCCTTCAGCGGCGTGATGATCCGGCCGCGGTTCGTGTAGTCCTCCGGGTTCGCGCTCGCCACGACGAGCACGTCGAGCGGCAGCCGCAGCACGTAGCCGCGGATCTGGACGTCGCGCTCCTCCATCACGTTGAGCATCGCGACCTGGATGCGTTCGGCCAGGTCGGGCAGCTCGTTGATCGCGACGATGCCACGGTGCCCGCGGGGGACGAGTCCGAAGTGGATGGTCTCCGGGTCGCCCAGGCTGCGGCCCTCGGCGACCTTCATCGGGTCGACGTCGCCGATCAGGTCGGCGACGCTCGTGTCCGGTGTCGCGAGCTTCTCGACGTAGCGGTCGTCGCGGTGCCGCCAGCTGATCGGCAGGGCGTCGCCGAGGTCGTCGGCACGCCGGATGCTGGCGGTGGTGATCGGTTCGTACGGGTGCTCGCCGAGCTCGGAGCCGGTGATGACCGGCGTCCACTCGTCGAGCAGGCCCTGCAGGGTGCGGAGCAGGCGGGTCTTGCCCTGGCCGCGCTCGCCGAGCAGGACGACGTCGTGCCCGGCGATGAGGGCGCGTTCGAGCTGGGGGATGACGGTGGCCTCGAAGCCGTGCAGGCCGGGCCACGGATCGGTGCCCTGGCGCAGGGCGGTGAGCAGGTTGTCGCGGATCTCGGCGCGGACCGTCTTCTGGACGTGACCAGAGGTGCGGAGCTCGCCGACCGTGCGGATGTCAGGTCGGGTCACGTTCTGGACGTTACGCCTTGTCGGACGGGAGGCTCGTGGCGGGGCCCGCCACGGGCCTCCCGTCCGTCCGCTTGTGGGTTTCCATCGCACTTGCGATCATTGAGATCCCGGCGACGGAGCCGGATTCGAAGTAGGGGGATCCGGCTCCGCCCCCGGTTGCTCGTTCCGCATCTGAACCACATCGGCGATCTCGGCGTACGGTCCCATCTCGTGAGCAGCGCGAACGCAACCATCAAGAGCCTGGTGCCCGCCAGGATGGACCGCTTGCCGTGGACTCGGTTCCACTGGAGCGTCGTCGTCGGACTCGGCGTGTCCTGGATCCTCGACGGTCTCGAGATCCAGATCGTCTCGAACGCGGGTTTCCAGGCGGACCTGAACCTGTCGACGCAACAGGTGACCTTGCTCGGCACGATCTACCTGGTCGGCCAGGTCGTCGGTGCCCTGGTGTTCGGGCGCATGTCCGACCGGCTGGGGCGGCGCAAGCTGTTCATCCTGACGCTCGCGATCTACCTGATCGGTTCGGGCATCGCGGGCCTCGCGCAGGACTTCTGGTTCCTGGCGGCCTTCCGGTTCGTCGCGGGGCTGGGCATCGGCGGCGAGTACGCGGCGATCAACTCGGCGATCGACGAGCTCATCCCGGCGAAGTACCGCGGGCACGTCGACATCGCCATCAACGGCACGTACTGGGGCGGTGCCGCACTCGGCGCGTTCGCGAACATCTACCTGCTCGACACGTCCTACTTCGCCGAGAACATCGGCTGGCGCATCGGGTTCTTCCTCGGCCCGGTGCTCGGCATCGCCATCATCTTCCTGCGACGTCACATCCCGGAGAGTCCGCGGTGGCTGATGACGCACGGGCGCGAGGAAGAAGCCGAGGCCACCGTCTCCCGCATCGAGGCGTCGGTGGAGAAGGCGACCGGCAAGCCCCTGCCCGAGGTCGACCAGTCGAAGGCGATGACCGTCACGCCGACCGACCGTGTCGGGTTCCTGGCCATCGCGCGCGTGCTGCTGAAGCAGTACCCGACCCGGACGCTCGTCGGCGCGACGATGATGATCACGCAGGCGTTCCTGTACAACGCGATCTTCTTCACCTACGCCCTGGTGCTCACGAACTTCTTCGGCCTGAAGACGGCGGAGACGGCGGTCTACTTCTTCCCGTTCGCGATCGGCAACCTGCTCGGCCCGATCATCCTGGGGCGCTTCTTCGACACCTGGGGTCGTCGGCAGATGATCTTCCTGACGTACCTGGTCTCCGGCCTCGTGCTCGCCACGTCCGCGTTCCTGTTCCGGGCGGACGCGATCTCGGCGACGGTGCAGGTCGCGTTCTGGTGCGTCTCGTTCTTCTTCGCCTCGGCCGGTGCGTCGAGCGCCTACCTGACCGTCAGCGAGATCTTCCCGCTCGAGCTGCGGTCGCAGGCCATCTCGTACTTCTTCGCCCTGGCGCAGATCTTCGGTGCGGTCGCACCGGCCATCTACGGTGCCTTCATCGGTGACGGGTCATCCCGGGAGCCGCTGTTCTGGGGGTACTTGCTCGGTTCTGCCGTGATGATCGGCGGCGGCGTGGTGGCCCTGATATTCGGGGTCGACGCCGCGCGGAAGGGGCTCGAGGACGTCACGCAACCGCTCTCGGTGCTCACCGGGGACGCGAAGTCCGACCGGAGGTGAGGCCTGTGGCGGCGGCCTGACATTCTGTATTCAGAGTGTTTAGCGCCGCCGTCGCAGCGCTGTCACTGTGCCTGCATGGCACTCCTCCACAGCGCGACACCGGCGACCACGATCCACGGCAGCGACCGCCCTCGCCTCGGGGGTGCCGTCCGTGCGTGAACCTGGGCTGATGGAGCACACCCCCATCCGAGCCGGCGCCGGCGGCCTCGATCCCCACGGCCTGCGCCGCAGCCTGCTGCGCGACGCGGTGTTCCTGCGACTGCTCGACAACGTCCTGCGGGGGGAGTACCGCCGCGGGCAGCGGTTACGGCTCGACACCCTGGCATCGGACATGCGGGTGTCGCGCACACCGGTTCGCGAAGCCCTCGTGACCCTCGAGTCCCTGCAGCTGGCCAGCGTGCAGCGCTACGTCGGTGTCGTGATCTCGCAGTGGTCGGTCGACCAAATGATCGAACGGCTGCGGATCGCCCAGGCCCTGCTCGTCGATCCGCCGTCGAACTCCGTCGGGTACCGGGACCGGTTCGACAAGGTGTGGATGCGGGAGTGCTGGACCGAAGCCGGGGCCTTCGTCGAACTCGGTGCCTGGTACCTGCGACGCCGCGGGTCGTCGGTCAGCGGTGACTGGTTGCTGTCGCAGCGCATCGTGCTCGACATGTTCTTCACCGACGACGTCGCCCTGGCGAACGGGATCGATGCCGTGGTCGACCGGCGACGACGGGTCGAGATCGTCGAGCGGGCCGTGGCCGCTGCGGAGCGAGACGCCCTCGACGACTGTGCCGCGGCGCTCCTCGAACTGTCGTCCGCCCTGATCGCCCTGCCGGACCGCTTCCGGGTCGTCGTGTCCGCCTGAACCTTCGTCGGCTGCGGATCCGCTCAGGTCCGCGCTGACCGCCGAGGATCCGCAGGTCGCGGCACTGGGCAGCGAGCGTCACCGGTGTCCCTCGCACTGGATCGTCAGGCAACGTCGTGGCAGCCTTGACCGGTTGCCGTCCCCGGCGTGTCCACCGACGACAGGAGTGCCCGTGAACGACGTCCGCGATCGATCCCACCGCTTGAACCGAGCGTCCGGGATCGCACGGCACGGACGTCTGCGGCGCTCGAGGCCCTTCGCGACCGCTGCCAAGACGGTCTCCGCCGTCGTCGCAGTGGCCCTGGTGAGTTCGGCCTCCGTCACGGCGATCGCGGCGAAGCAGGTCACGGACGACCTCGGTGACGGCGTCGAGATCCAGGGCCAGCCCGCACCGCAGGCGAAGGGCGGCGCGAAGCCGATCAGTGCCTTCAAGGGCGGGTTCAACATGCTCGTCGTCGGCACCGACAACGACCCCGAGCAGAGCGCTGCCTTCGGGGAGCGCGATGCGACCCTCAACGACGTCAACATCCTGCTGCACGTCTCGGCCGACCACACCAACGCGACCGCGGTGAGCATCCCGCGCGACCTCGTCACACCGATCCCGGCCTGCAAGAAGACCGACGGCACGGGCACGGCCCCGGCCATGGCGGCGCAGCCGATCAACACCTCGTTCGGCGAGGGCGGCCTGAACTGCGTCACCCAGACGGTCGCCGGGCTGACCGGACTCGACATCCAGTACTCGGCCGCAGTGTCCTTCAAGGGCGTCATCGAGATGTCGAACGCGATCGGCGGCGTGCCGGTCTGCGTCGCCCAGCCGATCACCGACTCGTACACCGGGCTGAACCTGCCGGCCGGCACCTCGACCCTGCAGGGCGACGAGGCCCTGGCGTTCCTGCGCACCCGGCACGGGGTCGGCGACGGATCCGACCTCGGCCGGATCTCGAGCCAGCAGGTGTTCCTGTCGTCGCTGCTCCGCACCGTGAAGTCGAACGACACCCTCGGTTCGCCGGCCCGCCTGTACAAGCTGGCCCGGGCAGCGGCGTCGAACATGCAGCTGTCCCAGAGCCTGAACGACATCGGGACGATGGTGCAGATGGGCCTGGCGCTGCGCGACCTGCCGCTGGCGCAGGTGAACTTCGTGCAGTACCCGGGCACCACGGGCGGCACTGGCGTCTACGAGGGCAAGGTCGAGCCGACGACGTACCTGGCCGACCGGCTGTTCGCGAAGATCAAGGCCGACCAGTCGTTCTCCCTCGGGGCGGACAGCACGGGCATCGGGTCCGAGACGAGTCCGACGCAGCCGACCGCGGCGCCCTCGTCGCCAGCGGCTGCGCCGGTGCCCGCGACGCCCGCGACCCCGGCGGCACCGTCGTCCGCCGCACCGCGCACCCCCTCGGCGACGCCCGAGACCATCGACGGGCTCGAGGGCCAGTCCGCCGACCAGCAGACCTGCTCCAAGGCGTTCGGGTACTGAGGCGCGGCGCGGTCGGTCGCTTGCTTGCTTGCCGCCTCCCGCCCCTGCCCCCTTTCCGCGAAAGCGACAGTCTGCCGCCGAACCTTCGCGGCACTCTGTCGCCCTGGCGCCAGTGACGGCCGAGCTCGGCGGCACAGTGTCGCTTTCGTGGGCCGGGCCGTGGCCGTGCGCGCGCCCGAACATCAGCAGTGCACCCCCCCCCGAACGCAGAAAAGGGGGCGCGGTGGTGGGCCGCGCCCCCAGGGGAAGTCGCTCCCCGCCGGGCGCCACGCGATCGGGCGCGCCGGGCCCGCACGGGGAACGACGTCGGGTGCTGTGTCGCGACGACGGGGACGAGCCCCGGAACGTGATTGCCGCGTCCCGATGATGCTATGCAGTGGGGTACGCCCCGACAACCCCAATGTGTCCCCACTTCGGGGGACCGAGTGTGACGGGTCGTGCCACGCGCGGGTGTGCGTCGGGTCGAGAGTGGCGCGGTCCTCCTGTATGGTGGTCGCAGCGCTCGCGAGAGTGCTTGGAGACGTCGCATAGTCCGGCCGAGTGCACCACCCTGCTAAGGTGGAGTCCCCTTTGAGGGGACCGAGGGTTCAAATCCCTCCGTCTCCGCACGACGATGAACCCCGGTCCGATCGGACCGGGGTTTCGTCGTTCTCGGGCCCGAAGCGCCCGCGTCAGACGGTCGCGATGCTCCCCGTCGTCGTGGTCCCCACGCCCGAGCGACCACGACGGACGGCGCCCATCGCCACGAGCGTCAGCACCACGGCCGCCAGGGTGATCCCCGACCCCGCCCAGATCGGCGACGTGTACCCGAGCCCGCCGGCGATGGTCAGGCCACCGATCCAAGCGCCGAGTGCGTTGCCGAGGTTGAACGCGGCGATGTTCGCCCCGCTCGCCAGGGTCGGCGCGTGGTCGGCGTACTGCATCACCCGCGTCTGCAGGGCCGGGACGGTCGCGAACCCGAACGCCCCCATCAACACGAGGGCGATCACGGTGAGCACCGGCGAGGTCGCGACGAGGGCGAACGCCGCGAGCACCACGGTCAGCACGACGAGCACCACGAGCAGCGTGCGGTCGATCGAGCGGGCCGCGAGCTTGCCGCCGGCGAAGTTGCCGACGAACAGCCCGATGCCGAACACGATGAGCAGCCACGGCACCGCGGACGACGGGAACCCGGACACCGAGGTCAGCGTGTAGGCGATGTAGGTGAAGGCGCCGAACATCCCGCCGTAGCCGAGCACGGTCATGCCGAGCGACAGCCAGACCTGCCCGGACCGGAAGGCGCCGAGCTCGCGGGCGAGCGACGGGACCTCGGTGGAGCGGACCGCGGGGACGAGGACGAGCACGCCGATCAGGGCGACGACGCCGATGGCCGCGATCGCCCAGAACGTCGCACGCCAGCCGGCGGCCTGGCCGAGGAAGGTGCCGAACGGGACGCCGAGCACGTTCGACGCGGTGAGCCCGGTGAACATCAGGGCGACGGCCGAGGCGCGCTTGGACCGCTCGACCATGTTCGCGGCGACGACCGAGCCGATGCCGAAGAACGCTCCGTGGCACAGGGCGGCGATGACACGGCCGGTCATCATCACGCCGTAGGTCGGGGCGATCGCGGACAGGGTGTTGCCGACGATGAACAGCACGAGCAGCCCGAGCAGGACGGGCTTGCGGGGGAGCCGGGTGGTCGCGGCGGTGAGCCCGAGGGCCCCGACGATGACCGCCAGGGCGTACCCGGTGACGAGCCAGCCGGCGGTGGTCTCGGTGACGCCGTAGTCGGCCGCCACCTCGGGCAGCAGGCCGGTGATGACGAACTCGGTCAGGCCGATGCCGAATCCGCCGAGTGCGAGGGCGATGAGTCCCGCGGGCATGGATGTCCTTCCGTTGTGCAGCTGTGCCGCGTACGCTGGTTGTTGCAGACGCGGGATATCGATAGTTGCACACGCGGGGTATCCGCGCAAGCAACTGTCGCCGTCTGCACCGACCGAAGGAGCCCCGATGTCCGTCGACGACACCTCCACCGCCGTCCGTGCCCACGGCTGGCGCACCCTGGCAGCGCTGCACGCCCTGATCGAGACGCGCCTGGAGCGGGCGCTCCGCGAAGTCGACCTGTCCGTCGTGGAGTTCACGGTGCTCGATGCCCTGCGCCGCCAGGACGGCTTCCACATGCGCATGCAGCAGCTCGCCCGCGCGGCCGCCCTCAGCCCCAGTGCGACCACTCGGCTGGTGAACAGGCTCGAGGAGCGTGCCCTGCTGACCCGTGTCCTGTGCGCCGACGACCGTCGCGGGCTCTACACGGAGCTCACGCACGCCGGGCAGGTCCTGCTCGAGCGTGCGACACCGATCCACGCCGAGGCGCTCGAGGGTGCCCTCGCCGAGGCGCACGACGTCCCCGAACTCGCCGACCTGGCCGAGTCCGTCGAGCGGCTCGAGGGCGCGCGCGTCTGACCCCGGGTCACCTCGCACCCGGCCTGGAGGCCCGGCGCACCTCCGCCCCGCCGGCGTCGGCCCCGGGGCGGTCACCACTCAGGCGCGCGGCGGCCCCGTCGTCGACCGCACGACCAGCGTCGGCGGCACGAGCGTCCGGATGGGATCCGCCGGCGCCCCTGCAGCCGCGCCGATCCGCTCGACCAACCGCGCAGCCGCCAGGCGCCCGACCTCGTCGTTGTGCGGGTCCACCGTCGTCAGGCGCAGCAAGGGTGAGGCGGCGAGCGGGGTCTCGTCGTTCCCGATCACCGAGACGTCCTGCGGCACGCGGAGTCCGGCTTCCTGCACGGCGGCGATCGCGCCCATCGCCATGACGTCGTTCGCGGCGAACGCCGCGGTCAGGTCGGGGTGCTCCCGCAGGGCGAGCCGCATGCCCTCGTAGCCCGTCGTCTCCGAGGTCGGGCCGGAGCCGTAGACCAGCGGCTCGATGCCGGACGCGACCAGCTGCGCGACGGTCGCGTCGCGGCGGAGCGCAGCCGGGCCTCCCGAGCCGGTGACGTGGACGATGCGGCGGTGACCCAGGCCGATCAGGTGATCCGCTGCCAACCGCCCGCCAGCGGCTTCGTCGGAGGCGACCACGTCGAGTCCGCCGGGGACGTCCTCGCGTGCGCCGGCGACCACGACCGGGGTGTCGGCGGGGACGACGACGTCGGGGAAGCCCTCGGCGGCGAGCACCACGCCGTCGACCCGCAGGGAGACCAGGTCGTCGAAGGGCGAGGAGTCGAGGTGGGCGTTGGCGCGGGTGTCGGCCAGGGTGAGGCGGAGGCCGTGCGGGGCGAGGGCCTCGCGGATGCCGTCGAGCATCGGGACGTACCAGGGGTTCCGGAAGTCGTCGACGATGACCCCGATGGTGCGGGTCCGGGTGCCGGCGAGGATGGCGGCGGCGCGGTTCGGGCGGTAGCCGAGCTCCGCGACGGCGGCGAGCACCGCGGAGCGGCGGGCGGGGGAGACCCCGGGATCGTCGCGCAGCACCATCGACACCAGGGACTTCGAGACGCCTGCGCGTGCGGCGACGTCGATGATCGTCGGCGGGCGAGGGGTCACGCTGAGCCTTTCCGGCACGGTGCTTGACAGGACATGGGCTGCTGCGGCTACAGTCTACCGACACGTTCTGGAACGTTCCAGAATCCGGATCTAGCGACCTTCTCGAAGGAGAGAACATGAGCGACAGCATCGGCGTCGCCGTCATCGGCGCGGGCATGGCGGGCAAGGCCCACATGGCTGCGTGGCGGAACGCACCCTCCCTCTTCACCTCGACGCTGCCGCCGGTCCGGCTCGTCTCGGTCGGCGACGTCTACGAGCCCCTCGCCGCCGAGGCCGCACGGCGCTTCGGCTACGAGCGGCACGACACCGACTGGCGGGCCATCGCGGCAGCGGACGACATCGACGTGGTGAGCGTCGTCGTCGCGAACACCCTGCACCGCGAGATCGTCGAGGGGCTGCTCGCCGCCGGCAAGCACGTGCTGTGCGAGAAGCCGCTGTCCGACTCGCTCGACGACGCCCGCGCCATGGCGTCCGCCGCTGCCGACGCCGAGCAGCGCGGGGTGCTCGGCCGCATCGGCTTCACCTACCGCCGGGCTCCCGGGCTCGCCGCCATCAAGGAGCTCGTCGAGGACGGCACGCTCGGCCGGGTCCTGCACGTCTCCGGCCGGTACTGGACCGACTACGGTGCCTCGCCCGACGTCCCGTTCTCGTGGCGCTTCGCGGGGGCGCCGGGGTCCGGCGCGCTCGCCGACGTCGGCTCGCACCTGTCCTACGTCGCCGAGTTCCTGGCCGGGCCGGTCCGGAGCGTCAGCGGTGGGACCTTCACCACGTCGATCACCGAGCGACCCGTGGCCGCCGGTCACGCCCTGCGGGGGCAGGCCGTCCCGCTCACCGGTGAGACCGCGGCCGTCGGCAACGACGACTACGCCACGTTCAGTGCACGCTTCGGCGACGGCACGGTCGTGGGGTCGCTCGAGGCCTCCCGCGTCGCGGCCGGGCACCCGAACGGCCTCGTCATCGAGGTGTTCTGCGAGCGCGGCGCCGCCCGCTGGGACCAGGAGCGCGCGTCCGAGATCGGCCTCGCGCTGCAGTCCGACGGCTCGCGTCTGGGTGGGTACCGCCAGGTCGTGCTCGGCCCGGAACACCCCTACGTCGCCGGTGGCATGGCGATGGACGCTCCGGGCGTCGGCTGGGGGCAGAACCAGATGTTCGAGTACCAGGCGCGGGCGTTCCTCGACGAGATCGCCGGGCTGTCCGGCGACGTGCCCGACGCACTGCCCGCGAACGCCACGTTCGACGACGGCGTGCACAACATGGAGGTCCTCGACGCGGTGGCACGGTCCGCCGCGGCCGGGGGCACCACCGAGACGATCAAGGAAGCAGTGACGGCATGAAGCTCGGTCTCTACAACGCGATCCTGCACGACCGGCCCCTCCCCGACGCACTCCGGGTCATCGCGGCCAACGGCCTCACCGGCATCGAGCTGAACACCGGCGGGTTCCTGCCCCCGGTGCACGTGCCCGACATCGACGCGATCCTGCAGGACGACGGTGCGCGGGACGCGTTCCTCGCGCAGTTCGCGGGGACCGGCGTCGAGATCGCCGGGCTCAACTGCAACGGCAACCCGCTGCACCCCGACCCGGCGATCGGTCCCGCGCACGCCGAGGACGTCCGGCGGAGCATCCGCCTCGCGGCCCGCCTCGGGCAGGACCGCGTCGTCACGATGTCCGGACTGCCGGCGGGGGAGCCGGGCGGGACGCGGCCGAACTGGATCGTGAACGCCTGGAACTCGGCCGCGCTCGACGTCCTCGAGCACCAGTGGAGCGTCGCGGTGCCGTTCTGGCAGGAGATCGACGCCCTGGCCCGGGAGCACGGCGTCAAGGTCGCGCTCGAGCTGCACCCGCAGAACCTCGTGTTCAACCCGGCGTCGATCCGGGAGCTCGTCGAGCGCGGCGGGCTGACCAACGTGGGGGTCGAGCTCGACGCCTCGCACCTGTTCTGGCAGCAGATGGACCCGGTAGCGGTCGCCCACGACCTCGGCCCGCTCGTGTTCCACGCCGCCGCGAAGGACGTCCGGATCAACCCGCACGCCGCGATCAACGGGGTGCTCGACAACTCGTTCCGCCGGTTGACGCCGGACGAGTCACGCACGAACCTCGGCGGCGACGAGTGGGCGAACGAGTGGCCGAAGCCGTCGGCGTGGGACTTCGTCGCGCTCGGCAAGGGGCACGACGAGGCGTACTGGACGACGTTCCTCGAGGCCCTGCGTGCGATCGACCCGGACATGTGGGTGAACATCGAGCACGAGGACACCGAACTCGGACGCGAAGAAGGGGTCGCGGTCGCCGCGCGCGTGCTGCGCGCCGCGGGGGCGGCGCTGGCGCCCCGGTCCTGACGGTCCGTCAGCCGACCCGGTCACTGCCTGGAGGCCCGTGGACCGTTCCGCGCACCGGGTGACGGATCGGTGTGTGGTGGGCCGTGCCTCCCGGCCCCACCACACGCGGATCGGCCACCGGTGCGCGGAACGACCAGTCCGTGCACCCGTACCGGGTGCTGTCACCGGCCCGATGTAGCATGCACGACACCTGTCCCCGACGATGGAGCCCTGCGTGCCGGAGCCGACCCACCCCGCCTTCCCGCTCGAACACGTGCGGGCGGTGGGCGACGACATCGTGGCCTCCGTCGCCACGGTGATCGACGGCAAGGCGGAAGCCATCCGCACGGCCCTGACGGTGATGCTCGCCGAGGGGCACCTGCTCGTCGAGGACGTCCCCGGCGTCGGTAAGACCGTGCTCGCCAAGGCGCTCGGCGCCTCGGTCGGCGGGTCCGTGAACCGCATCCAGTTCACCTCGGACATGCTGCCGTCCGACGTCACGGGCGTGAACATCTTCGACCAGTCGTCGGGCACCTTCCGGTTCTCGCCCGGCCCGGTGTTCGCGAACGTGGTCATCGGCGACGAGATCAACCGCACCAGCCCGAAGACCCAGTCGGCCCTGCTCGAGGCGATGGCGGAGTCGCAGGTCACCGTCGACGGCGTGACGCGCCCGCTCGACCGCCCGTTCATGATCGTCGCGACACAGAACCCGATCGACATGGAGGGCACGTACCCGCTGCCCGAGGCGCAGCGCGACCGCTTCATGGCGCGCATCGCGATGGGCTACCCGAGCGTCGACGCCGAACGGCAGATGCTCGCGAACCGCGGCGGCAGCGACCCGCTGTCGCGCCTGCGGCCGATCGTCGACGTCACCACGCTGCGGGCGATCATCGAGACCGTCGCCGGGGTGCACATCGCCCCCGACGTCGAGGCGTACATCATCGCGATCGTCCGGTCGACGCGCACCCACCCCGACCTCGTGCTCGGTGCGAGCCCCCGCGCGACGCTGCACCTGGCGCAGGCGGCCCGTGCGCATGCAGCCCTGCTCGGCCGCCCGTTCGTCACCCCCGACGACGTCGCGACGCTCGCCCCGATCGTGCTCGCGCACCGGCTCGTGCCGGTCGCCCGTGGGCTCGGCGGCACCGGCGAGGACACCGTGCGCGAGATCGTCGTCCGCATCGTCTCCGACACCGCCATCCCGTTCACGGCCACCCCCGTCCGCTCCTGATGGCCGGTCCATCGGCACCGCCGTCGCTGCTGCGACGCGTCGGTGCCGCGCGGTCCACGGCGGCCCGGTTGGGCCGCCGGGGGCTGTCATTGGCCCGACGCACCCCGTTCCCGCGCCCGACGATCCGGGGCTGGACGGTCATCGCCGTCGGCATCGGCCTGGTCGGCGGCGGTCTGGTCGGCACCACGAGCGTCGCCGTCACGGCCGGCCTGCTGCTGCTCGTCCTGGTCGTGCTCGGCATCGTGATGGCGTTCGTCGTCGCCACCCCGCTCCGCGGCAGCCGCAGCACCGCACGGGCGATCGTGCAGGTGGGCGAGGTCTACCGGGAACGCATCACCCTCGGGAGCACCAGCCTGCCGATCGGCCCGCGGGCGACGCTGCTCGTGCGCGAACAGCTCGAGGACGCCTTCGCCAGCCTGGCCGAGGCGGAGACCTACGCCGAGGTCGGGCCGAACCTGCCGCCGGCCGTGCTCGACGTCGAGGCACTCGCGATGCACCGCGGCCGCTCGCTGGTCGGCCCCGTGACGATCCGGGTCGAGGACCCGTTCGGTCTGCTCCGCATCGACCGTCCCGTCGTCCCGGCCGAAGAGGTCGTCGTCGTCCCGGCCTCGGCACCCCTCGGGGCGATCGACGCCGGGGCACTCGCCGGTGCGGTCTCGGCCGACGAGGGCCGGGTCGGACAGGGTGGCTCCGCCGACGACAGCGAACTCCGCCCGTACCGCCCGGGCGACCCGATCCGTCGGGTGCACTGGGCACAGAGCGCACGGCGCGGTGAACTGCACGTCCGCCAGACCACCCAGGCCCAGCCGCCCGAGGCCGTGATCGCCCTCGACGTCCGGCGCGAGTCCTACCAGCGGCTCGGTCGAGAGGACCTCGCCGAGCTCTCCGACCTGGGCGGCGACCAGGCCTTCGAGCACGCCGTCGTGGTGGCCGCCAGCGTCGCCCGGGCGCTCGCCGCCCGGACCTCTCGTGTCGTGCTCGTGTTCGACGGTCCCGAAGGCGCGACCCGGCACGCGGGCGACGTCGGCGGGCTCACCGACGTGCTCGTCGGGCTCGCCGACGTCCGGCTCCGCTCCGATGCCCGCGAAGTCACCGACGTCCTGCCCGAGGTCCGTGGCCGCGACGTGCACGGCATGACCGCCGTCGTGACGGGCACCTGCACCGCGGAGGAAGCCGCCGAACTCGTCAGCGCGACCAGCGGGTCGAGCCGCGGCATCCTGGCCACGATCGTGCCGCCGGACCCGGCCGTGCGGGGCATCCTCGACCGCGGCGGCTGGCGGACCCTCGTGGTGCCGGTCGTCGGCGCGACGCCGTCCGGAGCCGCCCGGTGACCGGGGTGAGCGCACCGGCGCGTGGCCGTGCCGACGTGCGCGAGATCCTCGACCGCGACGACGACCTGCGTGACGTCCCGAGCGCCTGGGTCGTGGCCCTCGCACCGGTGCCCGTGCTCCTCGCAGCCCTCGCCATCCGGCCGCTCGTGCAGGGCATCGCCTGGTGGACATCGGGCGTCGTCGTCGTCGCCGTGCTCGTCGCCGTGATGCTCGCGGTGCGCCGCCAGACGCCCGGCGTCCGCTTCGTCGTCCTGGTCGGCACGGTCATCGCCTGCTCGTGCGCCGCCGCACTGGTCAACGACATCCAACCGCTCGGGTGGCTCGACGCCGATGGGGCCCTCGGGGAGACGCTCGCCGCGATCCGCCTGAACCCCGCACCACTGCCGCAGACCGACGCGATCCGGCTCGTCGTCACCGCGTCGATCGGCTGGGTGGCGGCCGTCTCGCTGTTCCTCGCCGCCATCGCGCGGATCCCGTCGCTCGCTGCGGCCCCGGCCCTCGTCATCCTGATCGTGCCGGGTGTCATCACCGGGCAGCCCGCCGGCACCCCGCTCGTCATCACCACGGCGGTGGCGTTCCTCGCCCTGCTCTGGCTGTCCGTGCGTCCGGTGCAGCGCGCACTGCCGGCCGCGGTCGTCGGGGCGATCGGGCTCGTCGTGGCCATCGGGCTGCCGACGATCGTGCCGCTCAACGCCAGCTGGTTGTCCGGCGTGACCGGTGCGATCCAGTCGCCGATCCAGCCCGGACGGCCCGGCACCCTGCTCGAACTCGGCAACGACCTGCGCCGTCCGAGCGAGCTCGAGGTCTTCCGGTACCGCTCGTCGGACGGGCAGCCCGAGTACCTCAAGCTCGCCGACCTGGACGAGTTCGGCACGGGGGACTGGGTGCCGACCGTGACGAACGCGGCCGAGGCCGACACGGCCGACGAGCAGCAGTGGGCCGAGGGCGTCAACCCGCGCCTGGCGAGCCGCGGCGACGTGACGGTGCGGATCACCGGGCTGTCCAGCACCTACCTGCCGGTGCCGTCGGGTGCGGTGTCGATCGAGTCGCAGTCCACCAACCTCGACCTGTCGCAGTGGCGGTGGATGGGGAACTCGAGCACCGTCCGGTCGACGGGTGCCGCCACCGCCCGCGGGGCGATGTACGAGGTCTACGGGGCCTCGACGTTCGCCAACGACTACCTCGACGCGGTCGCCGCCTCGGGGGTGCTCGCGCGATCCGACGGCCGTGGCTTCCGGGAGCCCAGCCGCCAGCAGCTGCGCACCGACCTCGCCCTGCCCGACGACCTGCCCGCCAACATCTCGACCACCGCGACCCGCGTCGCCGCCGCCGCGACCGACGACTACGGGCGGGCGCGGGCCCTCGAGCAGTGGTTCCGCAGCGACCTGTTCACCTACTCCGAGACCGCCCCCGTCGAGCAGGGCTACGACGGCGACAGCATGGATGTCGTCTCGACGTTCCTGAAGGTCCGCGACGGGTACTGCGTGCACTTCTCGTCCGCGATGGCCGTGATGGCCCGCACGCTCGGCATCCCCTCGCGCATCGCGGTCGGGTACCGGGCCGGGTCGCCGCAGCCCGACGGCGAGTACGCGGTGTCGAACCGGCAGCTGCACTCCTGGCCGGAGCTGTACATCCAGGGCGCCGGGTGGGTCGCCTTCGAGCCGACGCCCGACTCCGACGAGGCCGCGCCGTCCGAGGAGCCCTCGGCCTCGCCGACGGCGGCGGCACCGGAGACCCCGCTGCCGGCGCCCGAGCAGACCACGCCGGCGGACGAATCAGCGTCCCCGACCCCGTCGGCGTCCCCGGTTCCGGGTGCCACGGGTGCGTCCGGCACCGGCGGCGGCGGAGGACCGGTCGGGCTGCTCGTGGGCCTGCTGCTCGTGCTCGCGGTCCTCGTCGCCCCGGGCCTTGTGCGAGCAGTTCGCCGCCGGTCGAGGCTGTCGGCGATCGCTGCCGGTCGGTCGCCCGCCGTGCAGGCGTGGCGCGAGTTGCTCGACGACGTCGCCGACCACGGGTACGCCCCGGGCCTCGCGCCGCCGGGTGACGCCGCCGCCGTGGCCCGGACCGCCCGAGCCGTGCTCGGGCGCCTGCGGCCCGGGTTGCCGGAGTCGGTCGTGCCGCACCTGGAGGCCGCGGTCGACGCGGTCGATCGTGAGCGCTTCGCCGCCGACGGGGCCGCATCGGTGGACACGGCGGCGTTGGAGCGTCACGTCCGCGGCGCTCGGGAGGCGCTCGACGCCTCGGTCCCCACGGTGCGCGTCGTGCGGTCGCGCCTGCTGCCGCCGAGTCTGTTGCCGTCGTCCGCCTGGTCCCACGACGGGCCGAAGCCCCGCCGTCGGGATCGTCGCACGGCCTGACGCGGGCGCGAGGGTGCGCCGAGTGGTGCGAGGTTCCGTACTCCGTGCGACCGGCGCGGCCTCGCACGGACGACGGAACCTCGCACCGTTCGGGCGGGGCACCGCGCGTCAGCGCCGGCGGATGACCGCCTCGACCAGCCTCGCGATGCGCTCGCCGGGGTCGACTCCGGGCAGCGCCGGCGCGTCGAACACCAGGCCGACGTTCGCCCCGATGAGCACGGTCGCGAACTCCTCCGGGGTCATGCCGACCTCGACCTCGGGGTGGGCACCGAGCCACAGCCGCACGAGCTCGAGCACCCCGTCCTGCAGGATCCGGCGCTGCCGGATGAACTCGGGCAGGAACTCGGGGTGCCGGACGGCATACCCGCGGAACGCCGAGAGCAGCGCGAACTGCTCGCTCTGGTCGTTCTGCCCGAACGCGGCGCGCAGGACGTCCCCGACGTCGACGGCGGCGATGTCCGCGTGCACGAGTTCCTGCAGTGAGCTGAGCACGACGTTCGTGGACCGCTGCATGACCTGGGCGAGCAGGTCTTCCTTCGACGAGAAGTTCGAGTAGACCGCACCCTTGCTGAACCCCGCGCGCGCGGCGACGTCGTCGAGCCGCGCGCCGTACACACCCTGTTCGGCGAAGACCGCGGCTCCGGCGGCGAGCAGGCGTTCCCGGACCTCGGCCCGCGGGATGCGCTGGGTGGGGTAAGCGTCGTCGCTCATCGGTTGCTGCTCCGACCTGTGCCGGTGGTCGTCGGGGAGAGCATCGTGGTGGAGACCTGCCGCGCCGCGCGTCTGATCCCGCGCGGCATCAGCGAAGCCCCCATCCCCACGTCTGCTCGGAACCGCCGCGTTCGGGTCGCGTCGGTGCTGTGCGGACAGCGTTCACCGGGACGTGCCCGGCAGAACAGCCAGGTCGATACCCGGCGGTACTGATCGTACCGTCGCGGAGCCGCGGAGGACAGCCCCTCAGTCCTCGTGCTCTTCTCGGACACTGCCGGCACCGGTCCGACGGCCCGGGCGCCGGAGCAACCGGAGCGCGTCCGGTCGCAGGCTCCGACCGCGCCGCAGCAGCGAACCGAGGGTCGACTTCGGCTGCCAGTCACGGCCGTTCGGCAGCCCCCAGCCCCGGCGGACCGCGCCCCAGCGGAGCCCGAGCGACAGGGTGATCGCGAGCAGGATGCCGAGCGACGGCGACCCGAGCGCCGAGGCGATCACCATCACGGCCGACGCGGCGACGGCCACGGTGGCGTACAGCGCGTTCCCGCCGAACACCGCCGGCACCCGCCGCAGCAGCAGGTCGCGCATGGCCCCGCCGCCGACCGCGGTGATGGTCCCCATGATGATCGCGGCGGGCCAGTCGAGCCCGGCGTCGTAGGTGCGCTGCACGCCGACCACGGCCCAGAACCCGATCACGGCGGCGTCGAGCACGGTGAACAGCCGGTCCCAGGTGAGCTCGGAGAACGACACGAGGAACGCGATGAGCGCCCCGGCGACGGCGACCGGCACGTACAGCGGGTCGACGAGCGCGACGGGTGGTCCGTTCTGCAGCAGGGTGTCGCGGAGCATCCCGCCGCCGAGTCCCGAGACGAACCCGACGACCAGGAACCCGAACAGGTCGAAGTCCATCGCGCGGGCGATGGAGCCGCCGAGCAGGGCGGACGCGAAGACCCCGGCGAGGTCGAGCACGTTCGTGACCGACGCCAGGCCGTCGACGGACAGCAGGTTCATGAGAACCATCAAACATCACGTCGCACGACTGGCGGGCCGTTCGGCGGTTAGGTTAGCCTCACCTTCGTCATGCTCGCCACTCTCGTCATCGGTCTCCGTGAAGGCCTCGAAGCCACGCTCATCGTCGGCATCATCGCCGCGTTCCTGCGTCGCAACCGCGTCCCGCTCGCCCCGATGTGGTCGGGCGTCGGGCTCGCGGTGCTGCTCAGCATCGCCGTCGGCTTCGGGCTGCAGGCCGTGGAGCAGGCGCTGCCGCAGGCCCAGCAGGAGGGCATGGAGGCGGTCATCGGCATCGTCGCCGTCGTCTTCGTCACGGGCATGATCGTCTGGATGCGCACGCACGCGCGCACCCTGACCGCCGACCTCGAGGCCAGTGCGACCGCAGCCCTCGGCCGCGGCACCGCCTGGGCCCTCGCCGGCATGGCGTTCCTCGCCGTCCTGAAGGAGGGCTTCGAGACCTCGGTGTTCCTCCTCGCCACGTTCCAGGCGTCGTCGGACACCGGCCTCGCCGCGCTCGGTGCCGTGATCGGCATCGCGGCCGCGGTCGTCGTCGGTTTCGGCATCTACACCGGTGGCGTCCGCCTCAACCTGTCGCGGTTCTTCACCGGCACCGGGGTCTTCCTGGTCTTCGTCGCGGGCGGCCTGGTGCTGACCGTCCTCCGCCGTGCGCACGAGGCCGGCTGGATCGTCATCGGCCAGCAGCGCACCGTCGACCTGTCGTGGCTCGCCCCGAACGGTTCGGTGCAGGGCGCCCTGGTCACCGGCGTGCTCGGCATCCCGCCGGACCCGCGGGTCATCGAGGTGCTCGGCTGGGTCCTCTACGTCGTCCCGGTGCTGGCCCTGACGCTCTGGCCGCGAGCCTGGCGTCCGTCGCCGGACCGCGTGCCCCGGGTGCGCGCCGTCGTCGCCGGCGCACTCGCCGTGGCGGCAGCGGCACTCGCGATCGCCGTACCGACGGGCGGGGTCGACCTGCCCCGCACGACCGCGGTCAGCGGCGACGCCAGCTCCGTCTCGGCCAGCGTCGACGGTGCGTCCGGCGTCCTCCGCGTGGCCGGCACCGGAACCGGCCAGGAGGCCCGACTCACCCTGCCGACGTCGGCCCACCGCCGCGTCACCCGTGCGGGCGTGGCCGCCGACCGGTGGCGCGTCGTGCAGGACGGAACCAGTGAGCAGGGGAGCGGTGCCGACCGTCCGTCGACGCTGACGCTCGACGACCTCGTCACCCTGTTCGGCCGCCTGCCCGTCGGGGTCTCCCCGTCGACGAACCCCGGCCCCTTCGCGGCGCGCTGGGCCGTGCGCGACACGGTGACCCTGTGGACCGTCCGTGGAGGGGTCCTGGACGCGACCCGCGACGAACGCGAGGTGCTGACGCTGAGCGGTGGGGGCCTCCCGTCCGCGCGCACCACGACGCTGGACCGCACCGTCTGGTCCGTCCCCGACGCCCGCGTCGAGCGGTCGGCCGCCTCGGTGGCCGCAGCGGACTCGCGGTCCGCGGACCTGCTGCTCTGGAAGGCCTGGCTGCCGATCGCCCTCGGCATCGCGGCCGCCGCGCAGGCGCTGCTGGCCCTCCGGCCGCGGACCCTGCAAGGAGCACCGACCATGTCCTTCGGTAAGCCCGTCCGACCCCTGATCACCCTGGGCGCCCTCGGCGCCGTCACCGCCCTCGCACTCACCGGTTGCGCCGGTGGGTCCGCCGAGGCCGGCGGCTCCGGCTCCGGCGACGCGAAGGTCTCCCGCGTCACCATCACGCTCACCAACGACGGGCAGGACGCCTGCGCGGTGTCCTCGACGAAGGTCCCCGCGGGCCCCGTCACCTTCACGGTGAAGAACGAGTCGTCGACCGCGATCACCGAGGTCGAGCTGCTGCAGGACCAGCGGATCCTCGGCGAGAAGGAGAACCTGGCGCCCGGCCTCGACGCCGTCCGCTTCACCGCCACGCTGACCGGCGGGAAGTACCAGGTGTACTGCCCCGGTGCCGAGACCGAGCTGACGGACTTCACCGTCACCGGCAAGGCCGCGTCGACCGCGAACAGCAGCGCCTCGACCCTGCTCCGCGACGGGACGAAGGGCTACGCCACCTACGTCGACGGCCAGGTGACCGACATGGTCGCCGCGGTCGAACAGATGCAGAAGCACATCGACGCCGGCGACCTCGACGCGGCGAAGACCGACTACGCGAACGCGCGCCCCTTCTACGAGCACGTGGAGAGCGACGTCGACGGCTTCGTCAAGAAGGGGTTCAAGGCCACCGACAACGCGGGCAACCTCGACTACCTGATCGACATGCGCGCCTCGAACCTCGACCCGGCCGTCGGCTGGAGCGGGTTCCACGCCGTCGAGAAGGACCTGTTCCAGGCCGGGAAGATCACCGCGTCGACCAAGCAGACCGCCGCGGACCTGACCGAGGACGTGCAGCTGCTCGCGAAGCTCGTGCCGACGCTGGACTACAAGCCGGAGGACCTGGCGAACGGTGCCGCCGGCCTGCTCGAAGAGGTGCAGTCGAACAAGATCACCGGCGAGGAAGAGGCGTACAGCCACATCGACCTCGTCGACCTCGCCGCCAACGTCGAGGGTGCCCGTCAGGCCTTCGCGTACCTCAAGCCGGGGCTGACCAAGCTCGACCCGACCCTGACGAAGCAGATCGCGAAGCAGTTCGACGCCACGAACACGATGATGGACGGCTACCGCGACGCCGACGACCTGGGCGGCTTCGCCACGTGGGACGCCGCCACCAAGAAGTCCGACGCGAACACGATCTCGCAGCAGATCCAGGCGCTGCAGGACCCGCTGTCCCGCCTGGCCGAGAAGGTCGCGACCGCGTGACCGAGCCGGACGAGGCACCCCGGGCGAACGTCTCCCGCCGTGGTCTGTTCGGCGCCGGCCTGGCCGTGGCCGGTGCCGGGGTCGGCGCGGCAGCGGGCATCGGCGGCGCCACCGCGGCGACCGGCGTGAACCCGTTCACGGCGGCGACGAACGGTGACGAGTCGATCGACCTGTCGCAGAGCCAGCCGTTCTACGCCACCGCGGCACGGCAGCCGCAGGGCGGGATCCGCACCACCCCGCAGCGGTACTGCGTCTACATGACGTTCGACCTGTCGACGACCGTCGCGACCGAGCTGCAGGTACTCCTCGCCCGCTGGTCGGCCGCGATCGCCCAGCTGCAGGCCGGCAAGACCGTCGGCAGCGTCGAGCCGGCGCACGGCAACGGGGTCGGCGCCGACACCGGCGAGGCGCTCGACCTCGGGCCGGCGTCCCTGACCGTCACGGTGGGCCTGGGACCCGGCGTCTTCGACGAGCGCTTCGGGCTCGCCGACCGCCGTCCGGCCTCGCTCGCCGACATCCCGACGCTGCCGAGCGACAACCTGCAGGAGGGCCTGACCGGTGGGGACCTGTCCCTGCAGGCCTGCGCCGACGACCCCCAGGTGGCGTACCACGCGGTGCGCGACCTGGCGCGGATGGCCCGCGGCACCGCGACCGTCCGCTGGACCGTGCTCGGTTTCGGCCGGGCATCGGCGGGGCCGAACCAGAGCACGCCCCGCAACCTGATGGGGTTCAAGGACGGCACCCGCAACATCACGACCGACGCCGACCACGACCGGTTCGTCTGGCTCGGCCGCGACGCCGGGTGGATGGCCGGCGGCAGCTACCAGGTGGTGCGGAAGATCCGGATGAACATCGAGACCTGGGACGCCGACGTCGTCAGCGACCAGCAGCGGGTGTTCGGGCGGACGAAGATCCAGGGCGCACCGCTCTCCGGCGGGCAGGAGCACACCACCCCGGACTTCCACGCCAAGGACGACGACGGTGCGACGAAGATCGACGCGACGTCGCACATCGCCCTCGCCGCGCACGAGGCGAACGGCGGCGTGAAGATCCTGCGCCGACCGTACAACTACACCGACGGGCTCAACGAGTACGGCCAGCTCGACGCCGGGCTGCTGTTCATCGCCTACGTGAACGACCCGGACCACTTCACGCGCCTGCAGCGGAAGCTCGGTGCCTCGGACCGGCTGAACGAGTACGTCTCGCACATCGGCTCCGCGGTGTTCGCCGTGCCGCCGGCACCCCGCAAGGGGTCGTACATCGGCGAGCAGCTCTTCCGCTGACCTGAGTCGCTGACCCGAAGGGGTGGGCGCCCTCCGCCGTTTCCCTGGAGGCGGAGGACGCCCGCGTCGCGGAGTCTCGCCGAACGGAACCACCGTCGACTTGCTGAAAGCGACCCGGCACGACGCGTCGCGGTGCGACAACCCCGAGAGTACCCCGCAGATCCGCGGATCCGCAGTGATCGACCGGGATGGGACAGCAACCGTGACCACCGGGTCGCGCGACGTGTGCGCCGGACGTGCTCCGGGCCTCCTGGCCGACGCGAACGGGCCGCCTCACCAGGGTGAGACGGCCCGTTCGCGTGTGAGCCCGCAGGCTCGATGTCAGTCCGTCAGGACCGTCGCGGCACGTCGTGCGCGGTTGCGGCGGAGTGCCACGAGTGCCGCGATCCCGGCGAGCAGGAACAGGCCCGCCGCGATCGCAGGAGCGGTCAGGTCCGCACCCGTGTAGGCGAGGTCGCCACCGGCGCGCGGGTCGTCGTCGGTCCCGCCGACGCCACCGATGCCAGCGTCGTCACCGTCACCCGCGCCGGGGCCGGGGATGACCCCGCCACCCGGGTTCGGGGTCGGAGCCGGGGTCGGGTCGACCGGGTCCGTGGGGTCCGTGGGGTCGGTCGGGTCCGTCGGGTCGGTCGGGTCGACCGCTGCGGCGACCGGGATCGTCACGGCGAGGGTGACGGTCTGGCCACCCGGCAGGGTGACGACGAGCGGCGCGTCCGTCGTGGCGACCGGCTCGGCCACCGCGGCGAGGGAGACGGAGCCGGCGGTGCGGGCGGCGGCGCGTGCGGCCGGCGCCTCGATCTCGGGCACCGTGACGGTCAGGGTCGCGCGACCCTGCTCGTCGTTCTTGTCGGTGATCGTCGGGTCGATCGCTGACGTTGCGAGCTCCTTGCCGTCCGCGGTGACCGAGACGGTGCCGGCCTTCGCGGGGTCCTCGCTGCTGAACACGAGGGACGACAGGTCGAGCTCGATCGCGTCACCGGGCTGGAAGCCACCGGCCGGGGTCGGCGTGACCGTGACGCCGACGGCGCGCTGGTCGACCGGGGGCGTGACCTTCGGGTTGGCGAGGAAGTAGTCCACCTGGGCCTGCAGGTCGACCTGGCCGGAGTCGGCGACGTTCGTACCGGTCGCGAAGGCGGCGAAGTTGTCGCCACCGGTCGACAGGAACGAGTTGACGGTCACCTTGATGGTGTCGGTCAGCGCGATCGCCTTGCCGTCGAGGGTCATCGCGGTGATGCGCTCGCCGCGACCCTTCGACGGGTCGTAGGTGTACGCGAAGCCGTCCGAGACGCCGAGCTTCAGGAACGGACGCTCGAGGCCGTCCGGCTGCCACTGCTGCTCGAGGGCGTTCTTGATCTGCTGGCCGGTCATGTCCTTGGTCACCAGGGTGTTGGCGAACGGCTGGACGAGCGCGGCCTCCTTGTAGGTGACGGTGCCGTCCGGGTCGCCGGCGCCGCTGGACGCGTAGACCATGTCGGTGCGGAGACCGCCCGGGTTCATGAAGGCGACCTGCGAGCCGTTCCGCTCGGTGGCGCTGCGCTGGACCTCGGCGATGTAGTTGCCCAGGACGGACTCGCCGCCGCGGTTCTCGGCCTTGCGGTCGGACTGCACGGCGCGACGCAGGTCACCCGTGATCTCGCCGAGCTTCTCGCCGCCCTTGACGTCGGCGACGGCCTTCGCGGCGGTCACGATGTCGCTCACGGCGTTGACCGAGGTGGTGTCGGCGGGGACACGCTTGTCCTCGTTGACGGAGGTGACCGAGGACGTGATGCCGGTGAGCTGCTTGTCGGCGTCCACGGTGAGCTGCAGGTGTCCGAGGTTCACCCCGTAGGACCCGGCCTGGATCACCGGACGCTTCGTGCCGTCGGGGCCGGCGATGGAGTGGTTGTACGTCGCGTGGGTGTGCGCCGACACGATGGCCGAGACCTTCGACGAGACGCCCGAGGTGATCTTGCCGAACGCGCCGGTGCCCGTGGCGTCGGTGAGCGCGCTCGTGGTGGCGCCCTCGTGCACGAGCAGGACGAGCACGTCGGCCTCGCCGTTGTCGTCCTTGCCGTCGGTGAGCTGCTCGGCGTACCGGTTGACCTGGCTGACGATCGGGGCCATCGCGAGGCCCTCGACCCCGCCGGGGCTGACGAGCCCGGGGATGAGGTCCTCGGTGGTGGCACCGATGAAGCCGACCTTGACGCCGCCCTTCTCCACGATGGAGTACGGCGTGAAGGCGGGGTCGGTGGTGCCGGCCTTGACGATGTTCGCCGAGACGTACGGCCAGTCGGCGCGGTCCTCGATGCGGCCGGTCAGGTCGTCCTGGCCCTTGTCGAGCTCGTGGTTGCCGATCGCGCTGACGTCGAGGTCCATGGCGTTCAGGGCGTCGATCGTGGGGGAGTCCTGCTGGATGAGCGAGGTGAAGGTCGAGGCGCCCACGTTGTCGCCGACGCTGGCGAAGATCGTGTTCGGGTTGGCCTCGCGGTACGACTGCACGACGCCGGCGAGCTTCGCGGCGCCGGCGGCCTTGTCGGCGGCGGTGCCCTCGGACTCGATGCGACCGTGGAAGTCGTTGACGTCGATGATGTCGATCGTCGTGTCGCCCTCGGCGGCGACGGCTGCGGACGGGACGGACAGTGCGACCAGGACCCCGGCGGTGGCGAGGGCCGCGCCGGCGCCGAGGCGTCGTCGGGTCGTCGCACCGGCGGTTCCGGTGGTGTGGGAAGTGTTCATCGCCGTCGAACCTACGAAGACGCACAGGCGACTCGCCAGACCCCTGCCGAACTCGTCACACGACGTTCACATCGGCAACACGCGTGGTCGGTCCACGCGCAGTGGACGGGAGGCGCGGATCACGTGACCGACGTCGGTCACGTGATCCGGGCCTCCAGGCCAGTGCCCGGTGGGCGCTCGCTACTGCTCCTGCGCGATCAGCGGACGCAGCGTGCGGTGCGCGATGCGCAGCCCCTCGAGCACCCGGTCGTCGGTGCCGCCCCAGAGCGGGTCCTCGTGCTCGACGCTCAGCGTGCCGTCGAAGCCCGCCTCGTAGAGGCGGTCGACGACGCGCGGCCAGTCCACGACACCGCGGCCCGGCACCCGGAACCGCCACCAGCCCATGTCCCACGGGTCGTCGCCCTTGTCGACCTTGCCGAAGAACCCGTACTCGTTGCGCCGCTCGGGGAAGAGCTCGAGGTCCTTCGCCTGGGCGTGCACGATGTGCTCGGCGAACGGCAGGATCGTCTCGACCGGGTCGATGCCGATCCACGTCAGGTGCGACGGGTCCCAGTTCAGGCCGAAGCCCAGACCGGTGACCCAGCCCCAGAGCTCGGGGGAGTACGCGATGTTGCCGGGGTACCCGTCGGGGTGCCAGCCCTCCATCACGCAGTTCTCGATGATGAGCCGCACGCCCCGCTCGCCGGCGTAGTCGACGAGCTCGGGCAGGACCCGGCTCCCCTCGGCCATGTTCTCGCGGACGGACTTCGTGGTGTCGCGGCCGATGAACGTGCCGACGTACGGGATGCCGAGCGTCTGCGCGGTGTCGATGGCGTGCTTGAGGTGGGTCCGCACCGCCGCCCGGTGCTCCGGGTCCCGGTGCAGGTTGTTCTCGTAGTACGCGAGCGCGGAGATCTCGAGACCGGTGCGGTCGAGCAGGGCGCGGGTGGCCAGGGCGTCCTCGTCCGTGAAGGTGGCGACCGGCAGGTGCGCCGCCTCGAAGTCGCGGCCGCCGGTGCCGGGCCAGACGGCGACCTCGAGCCGCTCGTAGCCCTGCTGCTGCGCGAACCCGGCGATCCGGTCGAGTGACCAGCCGGGCAGGCAGGCGGTCAGCATGCCGAGCTTCACCGGATCTCCCGCCAGGTCGTCTCGGCCGCGCTGCCGATCACGGCCTCGATGATGTCGGCGGAGCGGGCGCCGTCCGCGAACGTCGGTAGCCCGTCGGGGGCCACTCCGGTGCGGACCGCGGTGTAGGTGTCGGCGACGAAGGCCGCGAAGGCGTCGAGGTACCCCTGCGGGTGCCCGGCCGGCACGATCGCCAGCCGGCGCTGGTCCGGGTACCCCTGCGACGGGTCGCGCACGACGATCTGGGCGCCGCGCTCGTTGCCGAACCAGGCCGACTCGGGCTGCTCCTGGTCGAACGCCGCGCTGCCGCGGGTGCCGTCGACCTCGAACCACAGGCGGTTCTTCCGGCCCGACGCGACCTGCGAGATCACGACGTTGCCGATGCGACCCGTGGCGGTGCGGAAGGTGGCGACGGCGGTGTCCTCGGTGGTGACCTCGGCACGCTCGGCCGCGTCGGCCACCGGGTCCGGGTCGGGGGAGCCGGAGAACGACGGACCGGACGCCGCCGGCCGCGTCGGGTAGACGATGTCGGTCGCGGCGGACACCGAGGCGAAGCGCTCACCCGTGACGAACTCGACCAGGTCGCACCAGTGCGAGCCGATGTCGGCGAACGCGCGGGACAGCCCGCTCGAGGTCGGGTCGACCCGCCAGCTCGAGGCGTCCTCGTCGAGCATCCAGTCCTGCAGGTAGTGACCGTGCACCGCGAGCAGCCGGCCGAGCTCCCCGTCGGCGATGCGCGCCCGGATCTCGCGGACCATCGGGTGGTAGCGGTACACGAACGGCACGGTGGCCACGACACCGGCCTCGGCAGCGGCGGCGACGAGCTCGGCGGCCTGCGCGGGGTCGATCGCCAGGGGCTTCTCGCACACCACGTTGATGCCGGCCGCGATCACCGCGAGCGCCTGCGGGTGGTGCTGGTCGTTCGGGGTGCAGATGTGCACGACGTCGGGGGCGTCGGCGATGACCTCGTCGAGGGAGGCGTAGCCACGGGGCAGGTCGAGCTGCGCCGCCACCTGCTCGGAGCGGGCGGCGTTCCGGCCGAGCACACCGAGGACCTCGGCACCGGAGGCCCGGGCCGCCCGGGCGTGGACGCCGGCGATCATGCCCGTCCCGACCACGGCGACACGGAGGCGTCGCCCTTCGTACCCACTGCTCATGGTGCTCCCTCGCGCCGGAATGACACCACCGTAGCGGCCCGGTCATCCACCGGGGCCGATGAGTACCGTCTGCTGCATGTCGAGCCTCCAGACCAGCCTGCTCATCCTCGGAGCCAGCGGCGACCTGTCCAAGCGCCTGCTCCTGCCCGGCCTCGCCACCCTGCTCCAGGTGAAGGACGACTGGGACGTCCAGCTCGTCGGGGCCGGTGTCGAGGACCTGTCCGATGCCGACTGGAAGGCGCAGGTGCGCGAGTCCTTCGAGAACGCGCAGGCGTCGAAGAACGAGGAGGACGAGGGCGCCTCGGGTGACACAGCGCTGCCGGAGCGACTGCAGGCCGTGGTCGACGCCTCGACCTACCGGAAGGCCGACGTCACCGACCCGGACGACCTGCGCGCACTGCTCGCCGTGTGCGAGCACGACCCCGCGATCTACTTCGCGCTGCCGCCCGCGGTCACCGAGAAGAGCTGCGAGCAGCTCGCCCACCTCGATCTGCCCGCCGGCACGCGCCTGGCGCTCGAGAAGCCGTTCGGCACCGACGCCGACAGCGCCTCGCACCTGAACGACCTGCTGCACTCGTTCATCCCCGAGGAGCGCATCCACCGCGTCGACCACTTCCTCGGCCGCTCCACCGTGCTCAACCTGCTCGGGCTGCGCTTCGCCAACCGCATCATCGAGCCGCTGCTGTCGTCGCAGCACGTCGAGCGCGTCGACATCGTCTACGACGAGACCCTCGGGCTCGAGGGCCGGGCGCGCTACTACGACAAGGCCGGGGCGCTCACCGACATGATCCAGAGCCACCTGCTGCAGGTGATGGCCGTCGTCGCGATGGAGGCCCCCGCCTCGATCAAGGCCGACGACCTGCGCACCCAGAAGGAGCTCGTGCTGCGGGCCGTCCGACCGTGGGGCGGCGACGTCGTCACCGCGGGCAAGCGCGCCCGGTACACCGCCGGCACCGTCGGGGACCGCCAGCTGCCGTCGTACGTCGACGAGGACGGCGTGGACCCGTCGCTCGGCACCGAGACCCTCGCCCAGCTCACCCTGGAGATCGCGAACTGGCGATGGGCCGGCGTCCCGTTCACGCTGCGCTCCGGCAAGGCGCTCGCCGCACAGCGCCGCGAGATCGTCATCACGTTCAAGGACTCCCCGCACGTGCCCGAGGGACTCACCGGCACCGAGCTGCCGGACCGGCTGCGCATCTGGATCGCCCCGGACGAGATGCAGCTCGAGCTCAACGTCAACGGCGCCGGTGACCCGTACACGATCGACCACACCAGCCTCGAGGTGACGTTCAACCCCGGGCGCCTGAGCGCCTACGGCGAGGTGCTGGCCGGCGTGCTCGAGGGCGACGCCACGCTGTCGGTGCGCGGCGACAGCGCCGTGCAGGGCTGGAAGGTCGTCGGGCCGTTCCTCGACGCGTGGAAGGCCGGCAAGGCGCCCCTCGACGAGTACGCCGCCGGGTCCGTCGGCCCCGACGGCTGGGACAACATCGAGGCCTGAGCCCGAGCGGCGGCGTAGCGTCGGGCGACGTGAACACCACCGACGACGTCCTGCAGACCGTTCCCGAACCCGCCGGCGCCGACATCCGTGTCGACGACGTCCCCTACGACCACGAGGGCACCCAACTGCTCGGTGTGCTCGCGAAGGACGCCGCGATCGCGGGCCGTCGTCCGGCCGTCCTCGTCGTGCACGACTGGCACGGCGTGAACGAGCACGTCGAGGCCCGGGTGACGATGCTCGCCCGGCTCGGCTACGTCGCGTTCGGTGCGGACATCTACGGCGCCGGCGTCCGCCCCGGTGACGACACCGCGGCCCAGGTCGCCGGCGGTTTCTACCAGGACCTGCCCCTGCTGCGGGCCCGCGCCACCGCCGGGCTCGAGCGACTGCTCGCCGACCCGGACGTCGACCCCGCCCGCGTCGTGGTGATGGGCTACTGCTTCGGCGGCTCGACCGCACTCGAACTCGCGCGGACCGGTGCCGACCTGGTCGGGGCCGTGGCGTTCCACGGCGGCCTCATCGCGCACGACCCCTCGGACGCCGCGGACATCCGGGCGAAGCTGCTCGTCCTCACCGGGGGCGCCGACCCCGTCGTGCCGGACGAGGCCGTGCACGCGTGGCAGGACGAGATGCGGGCGGCGCCGGACGTCGACTGGCAGGTCGTGACGTACTCGGGCGCGATGCACGCGTTCGCCGTGCCGGGCACCGACGCCCCGGACCACGGCGCGCAGTACCAGGAGCGCGCCGACCGCCGGTCGTGGCAGGCGCTCCGGGTGTTCCTGGCCGAGGTGTTCGACGAGGAGCCCGCGGCGCTGTGACGGTGCGGCCGTCGGAGACCGTTCGCGACACGCCGAGCACGGGGGCCGGAGGGCCTCGATTGGCGCCCGGGCCGCACCTGTTGTAGAGTCTTCCACGGCCGCAAGGCCACGCGCTCGTAGCTCAATGGATAGAGCATCTGACTACGGATCAGAAGGTTGGGGGTTCGAGTCCCTTCGAGCGCACAGTACGAAGAAGGGCCCCGGTGGATTCCACCGGGGCCCTTCGTCGTTCCGGCGTTCCGGCCGGCGTGCGCGCACGGGTCCGTTCGTCGCGCGTCAGCTCCGTGCGACTTCGTGAGCAGGAACGGTCGAGTCCCCGAGACGGACTCGACCGTTCCTGCTCACGAAGTGGCCGGCGCGTACGGCTGGGCCGCCTCGATGACCTCGGATGCACCGGCGATGCCGAACGACGTGAAGAGCGGTGCCCACAGGGCCTTGAGCTGCGCCACGAGTTCGTCGTCGGTCAGCTGCGTCGAACCGTCCACCATGCCCAGCGTCGTGTTGAGGAGCAGCAGGACCGACGGCTGGACCGCGGCCGCGTCGACGTCCGCCGCCGCGACCCCGGCGCTGACGAGTTCGCCCCGCGTCATCTCGAACCAGTCGAAGCCGCGCGGCACCGGCACGCCGGCCTTGCCGAGTTCGTGCAGGAGCCGGACCGCGCCGCCCGCGACCGAGCCCCGGCGGACGTCCATCCCGGTGGTCAGGAGGAACACCGTCAGTCGCTCGATGCCCGGCTGCGCGGGGAGTGCGTCGAAGAGTGCACGCCAGCGCTGCTGCTGCAGTTCGATGACCGCCGTCGCCAGGTCCTTCTTCGACGGGAACAGGTGGTACCCGATCGCCGACTTCGGCTTCCCCATCGCCTCGGCGACGCGGGAGAACGTGGTCGCCTCGTAGCCGAAGGCCGCGAACTGCTGCCCTGCGGCGTCGATGATGGCTCGTCGAGAGGCCTCCATGGCGAGCTGCCGCTGGTTCATCTGGCGCGGTGTCCTTCCTCGCCCGGAGCTGAGCGATCAGTGAACACCACATCTTAGGGCCGCTCATGATGACGGCCCGTCCCCTGCCCGCGTCAGGCAGCGCAGAACGTGTGCCAGGCCACGTCGATCCCCTTCCGGTGCAGCGAGTCGAGTCCGACGTCGAGGTGCTTCCGCTCCGCGTCCACCAGGTGCGCGCACCGGTGGTCCTGGGCGACGGTCTGGGCCTGGCCGAGCGCGGTCACCAGGTCCGTGTCGATGGCGTCGAGCTGGGGCCGGATGGTCGTCAGGTCGGGGGCCGTCGTGGGTGCGGTCCACGGGTTGTGCGTCCAGTGGTTGATGAGGCCGCGCTGGACGACCTTGCTCGCCGCGATCTGCGCGCGGATCACCCGGGTCACCAGCACGGGGTCGACGCCCTGCTGCTCCGCCAGGGTCACCGCTTCGTCGACGACGGCCTGTTCGCGGACCGGGTCGGCGACCGGCTTGCCGCTGAGCCACTTCGACTCCGCCACCGGGTCGGCGAGCTCGAGCCGTCGGAGGATGAGCGTGCCGATGGTGTCGAGCTCCGCCGTCGACGCCGTGGGACGGGAACCGTCGTGGGAGATGGTCATCGTGGAACCCGTCGGTTCGGCGGACGTGGGCAGGGGATCGGCGTTCGCCGCCGAGGTCGGCAGGGCGATGCCCGCCGCGAGCAGCCCGACGGCCAGGGCCGTCGCGGCGGTCCGGCGGGTGCGGTGCCGGGCGGTTGTCGGGGTGGTGGGGTGTGCGGTGTTCACGGGGTTTCCTTCCCGAACCGGCGCCGGACGCGTCGGGTCAGATCGTCGATGATCGGTTTGATGACCTCGTCGTAGAACGGGTAGACGCCGAAGTGGTCGGCGCCTTCGTCGCAGTAGCAGTCCATCGAGATCGCCTCCTCGAAGTTCGAGAAGACGTAGGTGGCGCGGTGCGGGAACACGGCGTACGGCTCGTCGTCACGCGGGGTCGTGGTGGTCACGGCGGTGCTCGATCCCGGTCAGCGGCCGGTCAGTCGGCCAGCAGCGCCGCGGGGACGCCCGGGTCGCGCCCGGAGTCCACCACGGCGTCGATCTCGGTGGACCCGTTGCCCGACCCGACCGTGCGGTTCTGGATCTGGTTGAGCGACCAGTTGCCCGGCAGTGGCTCGAGCTGGTTGCCCGCCCAGGCCGGCGACATCCCGGCGACGAACGAGAAGTGCGCGAGTCCGGCGCTGCTCACGGCGGTGCACGTGGCGCGGGAGCCGTAGACGCCCGCCTTGTACAGGTTCCCCCGGTCCCGCAGGCCGGCGGCGACGCCACGGAAGTACGGCACCACGAGCGACTCGTCCTGTGCCGAGGTCGCGTCAAAGTCGGCGGCGAAGTAGACGGTGGTCTGCTTCGGGATCCCGAGCTTCCGGGCCGCGTCGTGGGCGCGGTGGGCGTCGCGGACGCCCTGTTCCTCCGTGAACCACGAGGCAGCGAACCCGCCCTCCTCGAAGATCGGCCACAGCCCGAGCCCGGCGCTCGCCATCACGCGGAGTTCCTCGGGGGTCAGAGCCTTGTCGAGTGCCCCGGAACGCTGGTGGTTCGTGAGGTACCGGCCGACGCTGGTCGCACCGGACGCCCGGACGGCGGCCGCGCGGGCATCGTCGAGGCGCACCGCGGTGTCGGCGCCCGTCGTCGCGCGGTCCGGGTCGCCCGTGCTCGCCGCCAGGGCTGCCCAGGTGCCGGCGTCGCACGTCCCGGTCTGCTCGGCCGGCGGGAACGCCTGGAACTGCTGGAACGCACGGACCACCGCGGCGTCCGCCGCCGAGTAGGCACTGCTGAACACGACGCGCTCGCCGTTCAGCACCAGGAGCGCCTTGACGAGCAGCACCCAGGGGCCGGTGGCTCCGACCCCGACGACGCTCGGTCCCGCGGCACGGAGCGCGGCAGCCGTCCCCGGGCCCCAGGCACCGTCGACCGTGACGCCCACCGCGACCTGCACCGCGCGGATCGCCGCCGAGTACGTGCTCGTGTCGACGAGTCCGCTCGTGCTGCCGTACGCGCCGCCGGTCGCCTCGGCGTAGGTGCGGTTGAGGTACTGCTGCACCGCGCGCACCGCTCGGGACCCGCCGGAGGCGAGGCGCACCGGGTCGACGGTCAGGAGCGCGCCGAACAGGTGGGCCGACAGCGGGAGCGCGCCGGGCTCGGCACCCAGGTCGGACCGGAGCGCCTGCACGGCCGCAACGGTGGCCGCGTCGTACTCACCGGTGAGCGTCACGGTCGATGCGCCCTTGCAGACCAGTCCGGCCTGGACCAGCCGGCGCCAGGTCGCGGCGTCGTCGCCCGTCTCGGCCCCGACGTCGCCGTGCTGTTCGAGCTTCCGACGGGTCGTCGGCCCGAACGTCGCGACGACGGGGGAGATGCCGAGCAGCGACTGGGTGGCCTGCACGATCCCGAGCACGGTGCCGCTGCCGGTCAGCCCGTCCTCGTCCACGTGCACCCATCCGTGCAGGTGCCCGAAGGTCGTGTTGAGCCAGCGCTGCACGGCCAGCACGCCCGAGTCGGCGGAGCTTGACGAGCCGGAGGAACCGGTCGACCCGGTGGAGCCGGCCGCGCCGGACGGGGTGGCGGCGTCGGCCGGGGCCGCGAGCGCGGTCGTGACGAGCGGGACGGTGGCGGTGATGCCGATGAGCGCAGTTCGGCGCGAGATGTGCACGGGGGTGCCCCTTCAGTTGCCTCGAGCGTCCGCTGGCCGTCGATCGCGTTGTGCGATGCTGATGGCCGCGGCATGGTCCGAGCAACTTCGTCCCTCAACTTGGGACGGTCCTGCAATTCGGCAGACGATCGTCTGATGAAGCGCTCAGTCCCCCGGTTCGGGCCGCCCGGCTCAGCGCGCGAACGCCGCCAACCGGTCCCGCAGCGCACGCTCCAGGTACGGCTCGAGCGAGGACGCCCACGTCGCCGTGATGTGCGTGCTGTCCCGGTAGACCAGGACGCCCCCGACGACCGCGGGGCACGTGGTGTCGGTGCAGTAGTAGCGGCTCAGGTCGATCGACGCTGCCCTGCCCCCGGCTGCCCGGAACGCGGCGACGGCCTCGACCGACGAGTCCGTCGTGCCGAGTGCTTCGGCGCGCGACCGGTCGCAGGCGTCCGTCGTCGGCCCGGACATCGTGCTCAGGCAGGCGACGACGTCGGGGCGTGGCACCGGGTTGTCACGGACGGCGATGACGGGCAGCTCGTCGCCGGCGGCCTGCTCCCACGCGTCGACCAGGCCGTTGCGGGTGGCCTTGTCGCGGGCCGGTCCGGGCGGCAGGCTGACCGGCATCTGCGTGGTGGAGTGGGTGACGACCAGCGCGTCGGCGTCGCGGTGCTCGCGGACGTAGTCGATGGCGGCGTGCTTCCACGAGTTGCAGCCCCGCATCGACGAGGGGCTCAGTGAGTCCTGCTGCGCGGTGGTGAGGTAACACCCGCCGGCGCCGGCCAGGTCGATCCGCCAGCCGTTGTCGTCGGCGATCTTCTCGTACGCGCCGAGCAGTGCGTTGCTGTGCGAGTCGCCGATGACGATGAGGTGCTTCGACCAGCCGGTGGCCTTGCCGAGGACGCAGGGCCGGAACGTGCCGCTCCAGCACTCGGCGCGGTTGTCGTCGTCGTCCTTGGCCACGGCCGGAGCGGGCACACGGACGTCGGCGAGCTCGGGGTCGACGCAGGGGTCCGCGAACCCGATGCGCGCGGCGGCACCGAAGCAGGACTCGTCGTCGTCCTCCTGCTCCGCGGTGACCTGCTTCGTGACCGTGGTCGCGTTGACCTCCTGCACGTAGACGGCGGTCAGGGTGGCTGCCCCGAGCGTGACGACGGTGAAGCTGCAGATGACGGCGAGCGAGACGACGCCCCGGGGCTGCAGGTCCCGCAGCCACGTCGAGAACCGGACGGGTTCCTCGAACCAGATCGTCGTCACGGTGGCCAGACCGATCGCGACGAGCAGCACCGCCGAGCTCGTCGCCCAGTCGAGCGGACGGCCGAGCATGATCGGCAGGATGACGACGAGCGGCCAGTGCCAGAGGTAGAGCGCGTACGAGATCCGACCGAAGAAGGCGACGGGCCGCAGTGCCCCGACGTCCTCGAACTCGGTCCCCGCACCGAACAGCAGCACGAGTGCCGCACCGGCGACCGGCAGCAGCGCCGCGATCCCGGGGAACGCCGTCTCCGGGGTGATCACGACGAGGGACAGTGCGAGGGCCACGACGCCGATGCCGGTGGCGACCAGGCGGACCCGTCGGGCGACCTCGGTGCGGACCTCGGGCAGGTGCACGGTGGCGACGAGACCGCCGAGTGCGAACTCCCACGCGCGGGTGCCGGTGGAGAAGTAGGCGACGCCGGGGTCGGTGGCGGTCTGCACGATGCTCCACACGAGCGACAGCACGACGACGCTGCCGAGCAGCAGCCGCGCGGTCGCCAGCGGCGTGAACCGCCGGCGCGCGAGCGCCCCGACGCCGAGCAGCAGGAGCGGCAGGAGGATGTAGAACTGCTCCTCGACCGACAGCGACCAGAAGTGCTGGAACGGTGACGGGGCGTCGGCCGACGCCAGGTAGTCGACGGCGTTCGCCGCGAGCTCCCAGTTCTGCAGGTACACCGTCGAGGCGATCAGCTCACGCCCGTACTGCCCCCACAGCGCGCTCGGCACGGCCACGAGCACCGCGACGCCGGTGACGACGATGGTGAGGAACGCGGCCGGCAGCAGGCGTTTGGCCCGGCGCGACCAGAACCGTCCGAGCCGGATCGTGCCCGTCGCGAGCTGTTCCCGCAGCAGCAGCCCGGTGATCAGGAAGCCGGAGATCACGAAGAAGACGTCGACACCGACGAACCCACCGTGCAGGGCGCCCGGCCACAGGTGGTAGACGACGACCGCGAGGACGGCGAACGCGCGGAGGCCCTGGATGTCCCACCGCGTGGTGTCGCGCGCTCGGTGCGCGGGGCCCCGCTCGCCCGGCGTTGCTGTACTCACTGCGTCGATCCTAGGAGACGTGGACGGCTCCGCCGGGCGTTCTCGACGCGGACGCTACGATCCTTCTCCAGAGGGGGGCCGATGGACCTGCGCTGGTTGACCGCGTCCGACGACGAGTTCGCGGCGGAGACGGCGCGACGACCGCGGATGCGCCGCCCGCGACAGGCTCCGCGGTGGTGGAACGCGCTGCTCCTGGCGATCGAGGTCCCGCTCGCGTGGCTCGCGTCCGCGCTCGTGGTCTGGGGCACCGGGCTCGTCCACAACGGTGCGGGTGTCGGCGACGTCGTCCACTGGGTGGCCTGGTTCGTGGTGCTCGTCGCCGGTGTGGTCGGGCTCGTCGTGCTCCTGGTCCGGGGCGAACGACCTCGGACCCTGCGTCCGGACGAGGTTCGGGCGGTGCTGACGGGGGAGGCCAGTGGGTACCCGGCGCGTCCGGTCCGTCCGAAGCCGCTCGACTCGATGATCACCCTGCGCTACTCCGGCATCCGCGTCCACCCCCGGTTCGGCGCCGCCCCCGTGCACGTCGACGGCGTCCCGGACGTCGAGTTCGGCTGCGTCCTGCGGCGCTGGATGGTCTCGCGGGACTGGACGTACCTGACCGTCCGGCTGCCCGGCACGTTGCCGCACCTGCTCCTCGACGCCACGGCGAACGACGGTCGTCGCAGCGACCTGCCGGTGGTGCTCCGCCACCGGCAGCGGATGTCCCTGGAGGGCGACTTCGACCGGCACTTCCGGGTGTGGGCGCCGGAGGACTACGGCCGGGACGCGCTGTACGTCCTCACCCCTGACGTGATGGCGGCGCTCGTCGACCACGCGGCCGGCTGGAACGTCGAGATGGTCGACGACCGGCTGGTCTTCTCGGCGCCGGGGACCGCGGACTGGTCGCGCCCTGCGCCGTGGATGCAGGTCGAGGCAGTCCTGGGCGAGGTCGTGCCCCGTGTCGTGCGCGCCGCCTCCCGGTACCAGGACGACCGTTCGTTGCTCGAGGACGGGCACGCCGACGCGATCGCCGCCGCGGGGCGTCGCCTGGTGCTCCGCGACCGGCGGAAGAGCCGTCTGCGAGCGACGTGGGCGGGGGCCGTGTGGATGGGCGTCGTCTGCGTGTCCTACAGCGGACCGTTGGCCGTCGCGGTGGTCGGTTCGCTCTCGGTCCTCGACCACTGACCGTCGGCGCACGCCTGCGACGTGGCCCCGGTACGGACGGGAGGCCCGTGGCGGTGTCGCCACGGGCCTCCCCTTCCTCAGGTGGTGCGTCGACTACGCGACGGTCGCGCGCGCCTCGGCCAGCGACGGGTAGTCGGTGTAGCCCTCGGCGGTCGCGCCGTAGAAGAGCTCCGGACGCGGCTCGTTGAGCTCGGCGTCGTGCTCCCAACGGTGCGCGAGGTCCGGGTTGGCGATCGCGGCGCGGCCCACGGCGACGGCGTCGGCGTGGTCGCCGTCGACGATCGCGATGGCCTCGTCGCGGGTGGTGAGCGACGAGAAGCCCGAGTTCACGATGAACGGCGCGCCCGCGGTACGGCGGACGTGCTGCACCAGGTCACCGGTCGGCTCGGCGTGCAGGACGTCGACGAAGGCGAGGCCGAGCGGCGCGAGGCCCTCGGCGACGGCGGTGTAGGTGGCGCGCACGTCGGCGGCGTCGTCCTCGATGACGCCCTGGATCCCGTGCTCGGGCGACAGGCGGATGCCGGTGCGGTCGGCGCCGATGGCCTCGGCGATGGCCGTGGTGACCTCGATCGCGAAGCGTGCGCGGTTCTCGGGGGAGCCGCCGTACTGGTCGGTGCGGGTGTTCGACACCGGCGACATGAACTCGTGCACCAGGTAACCGTTGGCGCCGTGGACCTCGACACCGTCGAGTCCGGCGGCGATCGCGTTGCGGGCGGCCTGCACGAAGCCCTGCACGGCCTCCTGCACCTCGGCGGTGGTCAGCTCGTGCGGAACGGGCATGTCGGCCTTCGAGCCGTCGGCCAGGTGCGTCTGCCCGGGGGCGGCGATGGCGGACGGGGCGACGATGCGCGGGGTCTGCGAGATGTCGGTGTGCGAGACGCGGCCCCCGTGCATGAGCTGCATGACGATCGTGCCGCCGGCGGCGTGCACGGCGTCGGTCACGCGGCGCCAGCCGGCGATCTGGTCGTCGGTCTCGATGCCGGGCTGCCCGGGGTACGAGCGGCCCTCCTGCACGGGCCAGGTGCCCTCGGTGATGATCATGCCGAGTCCGGCGCGCTGCCGGTAGTGCTCGACGAGCAGGTCGTTCGGGACGCCGTGCTCGCCGGCGCGGGTGCGCGTGAGCGGGGCCATGACGACGCGGTTCGACAGGGACAGGGCGCCGATGGAGGCGGGTTCGAAGAGCTTCACGTCAGGGCGAACGACGAGTTGTCCCATGCAATTCCGCCTCGGAGCACTTCTTCAGGCAGTGCGGTCAGTCGCGCGGGCACACGAGCGTCGACGAGCGCACCTGGCCCTCGGGCCGGATCACCTGGTGCTGCGAGAGGGGCTTGCCGCACAGGGGGCAGCCCCGGTCGATCGTCCGGTCGTCGATGCCCTCGGGGCGACCGGCGCCGATCTGCGAGGGGCCCATCTTGTTGATGAGCGTCGTGTTCCACCGTTCGTACCACTGGCCGAAGCGTCCCACGGTGCATCCTTTCGTTCGTGCACGAACCATTATGGCACTGATGGCCGCGGATCACACCTGGTCGACGCGCTCCAGCAGCTCGGTCAGCTCGTCCTTCAGGGACTCGAGTCGGGCGAGTGGCCACCCGAGCCGGTCGGCGACGGCGAGCGGCACCGCCTGTGCTCGGTCGCGCAGGGCGCGCCCGGCGGTCGTCAGGGACACCTCGAGTTGGCGTTCGTCGGCGGCGCTGCGGGTGCGGCGGACGTAGCCGGAGGCCTCCAGTCGCTTGAGCAGCGGGCTCAGCGTGGCGGAGTCGAGTCGCAGCTCCCCGGCGATCTCGCGCACCGACCGCGGGTCACGCTCCCACAGGGCGAGCATCACGAGGTACTGCGGGTGGGTCAGGCCCATCGGCTCGAGCAGGTCGCGGTACAGCCCGATGACGCTGCGGCTCGTCGCCGCGAGTGCGAAGCAGAGCTGCCGGTCGAGCGCGAGCGGGTCCGATGCGGTCTGGGTCATGCCCTCAGGGTACTTCGTTCGTGCACGAAGTGGTGCGGTCGCGACCCCGGGGCGGTGGGCGCAACAGCCTGGAGGCCCGGTGCCGGTCTCGTGGACCGGCACCGGGCCTCCAGGGTAATTGCGCTGGTGCGTCGACTACGCGCGGTGCGCGGGCGGGTGGCCCGAGTCGTGCGCGTTCGCGTCCGGCTCCACGGGGAGCGCGTGGGTGCCGGTGTGCGTGTCCTCGTGGCCGGCGACCGGGTGGGTGCGCTCGAGCTTCGCGCCCTCCACGTCGACGTCCGGCACGATGCGGTCGAGCCACTTCGGGAACCACCAGGCGCTCTTGCCGAGGAGGTGCATCGCCGACGGGATGAGCAGCATGCGGACGACGAAAGCGTCGATCAGCACACCGAACGCCAGCCCGAAGCCGATCGGCTTGATGGTGGACGAGTCCGAGAAGATGAAGCCCGCGAACACGGAGATCATGATGATCGCCGCGGCCGTGACCACCGCGCGACCCGCGTGCAGACCGCGCTGGACGGCCACCTTCGCGCTCGCGCCGTGGGCGTAGGCCTCACGCATGCCGGACACCAGGAACAGCTGGTAGTCCATCGCCAGACCGAACAGGATGCCGATCTCGATGATGGGCAGGAAGCTCAGGATCGGTGCCGGGTCGTGCACACCGAAGACCGAGCCGAGCCAGCCGAACTGGTAGATCGCGGTCAGGCCACCGAAGGACGCCAGCACGGACAGGATGAACCCGGCGGTGGCGGTGATCGGCACGAGGAACGACCGGAACACGATGATCAGGATGATCAGCGACAGCCCGACGACCACCACGAGGTAGAGCGGCAGCACGTTCGAGAGCTTCTCGGACACGTCGATGTTCGCCGACGCGTTGCCGGCGACGCCGAGGGTGACCTTGCCGTCGTCGGTGGAGACGGTCTGCTCGCGCAGGTCCTTCACGACGTTCTCGGTCGAGACGCTGTCCGGGCCGCCAGCGGGCTTCACCTGGAACGCGACGATGTCGCGGTCCTTCGAGGCGCCGATGGGCAGGACGGCCTTGACGTCGTCGTTCTTCGCGATCGCCTGGCCGATGGTGACCTCGGTCGCGGTGACGTCGCTCTTGCTGATCGACTCCGGCAGGGTCGCCACGACGAGCAGCGGGCCGTTCTGACCGGCGCCGAACTCCTTCTCGAGCGTCTTGTAGGCCTTGTACTGGCTCGACTCGACGGCCTCGGACGAACCGCTCGGCAGGCCGAGGCGCATCTGGGTCGCGGGCAGGGCGATGGTGCCGAGCACCGCGACGCCGAGGACGAGCGTGATGACCGCGCGCCAGCTCGACATCGGCTTGTTCGGGATCCGCGTGGAGTCGGTGTTGCCGATCTTCGCGCGCTCCTTCTTCCGCAGGATCCGCATGCCGATGAGCGACAGCAGGGCCGGGGTGAAGGACGTCGCGATGAGGATCGCGAAGAGCACCGCGACCGCGCCGACCGTGCCCATCAGGCCGAGGAACGGGATGCCGGTGATGTTCAGCGCGAGCAGCGCGACGATGACCGTCGCACCGGCGAACACCACGGCGTTGCCCGACGTGCCGTTCGCGAGCCCGATGGACTCGTGCACCTGCATGCCCTGCTTCAGCTGGGTCCGGTGCCGGTTCAGGATGAACAGCGAGTAGTCGATGCCGACCGCCAGGCCCAGCATCACCCCCAGGACCGGCGTGACCGAGATGAACTCGACGACGCTCGAGAACGACAGGGCGGTGAGCGAGGCGACACCGACGCCGAGCACGGCGCTGACGAGCGGGACCGCGGCACCGATGACCGTGCGGAGCATCAGGAGCAGCACGATCGCGGCGATGATGACACCGCCGATCTCACCCGGGCCGAGGATCGACGGCACACCCTGTGCGATGTCGTTCGACACGTACACGTTGACGCCCTGGATGTCGGCCGACTCGGCGTCGTCCGCGATGGCGGTCTTCGTGTCCGCGGGGACCTCGTAGGTCGACGTCGTGAACTGCACGGTGCCGATCGCGGCGCTGCCGTTGTCCGACACGAAGCGGATGTCCTTCGACAGGTCGAGCAGGTCCGAGCCCTGTTCGAGCTCCTGCTCGTTGTCGTCGAGCTTCTGCTTGTTCGTGTCGATCGTCTTCTGGGCGTCGGCGATCTGCTGCTCACCGGCGTCGATCTGGGCCTGCTGGGCGTCGATCTGCGCCTGCGCCTGCTGGAGCTGGGCGGCCGCTGCCTGCGCCTGTGCGGCGGGGACGGCTGCGCCACCGGCTGCCTGCGCCTGGGCCTTCTGCGCGTCGAGCTGCGCCTGGGCGTCCTCGATCTTCTGCTTGCCGGACTCGAGCTGCGCCTTCTGGGCGTCGAGCTGGTCCTGGCCGGTCTCGATCTTCGCGCGACCGGACTCGATCTGGTCACGGCCGTCGACGATCTTCTGCCGCTGGTCGTCGAGCTGGTCCTGGGTGTCGAAGCCGCTCGTCGTGCCCTTCACGCCGTCGAGCTTCTCGAGGCTGGTCAGGAAGTCGTCGATCTCGGACTGCTGCGACGACGAGAACGCCTTGCCGTCCTTCGTCTCGAAGACGATCGTGCCGTTGCCGCCGTTCGCCGACGGGAACTTGTCGGCGAGCTGGTCCTGCACCTGACTGGTCTTGGTGTTCGGGATCGTGATCGACGACGAGATGGTGCCGGCGAAGAGCGTGTACGTGACGCCCGCGACGGCCATGATCACGACCCAGGTGATGATCACGAGCCAGTGGCGTCGTGCGGAGAACCGTCCGAGACGGTAGAGGAGACCGGCCATGCGGTTGCCTGCGGTCCTTTCGTGTCAGGTGCTGGTGGTGCGGGGTGCGCCGGTGGACCCCTGGGGGATGAGGAGGTGTGGCGGGGTCAGTCGTCGGCCATGTAGCCGCTGCGGACGCTGTGCACGAGTCGTGCGAGCAGGTCGTCCCACGCGTCGAGCGCCGGCTGGTCGAGCTCGGGGCCGGACGTCGCCAGCCAGTGCTCCGCGATGACGACGATGCCGCTCATCAGCGACTCGACGAGCAGCGCGGCGTCGAGGGGGTCGGCGGCCGGGTAGCGCCGGGCGACCTCGTGCCGGAGCCGTTCGGTCACCCGCGAGAACGCAGTCTGGGTCAGGACCGCGGCCTTCGGGTCGTCCTTGCCGGGGTCGCCGAGGATCCGGTACATGCTGGCGATCGCCGGAGCCAGGTCGGCACCGCGGGCGGCGGACTCGAGCTCGTCGAACATCGACGCCCGGCTGCCGTCGCCCACCGGTGTCCGGGCCATGTCGGCGAGGAACCGGTCGATGATGACGGACAGCTCCTGCTCGCACACGGCCAGCAGGACCTCGTCGAGCGAGGCGAAGTGGTTGAACACGGTGCGCCGGGCGATGTCGGCCCGGGCGGCGAGGTCGTCCACGCTGAAGTCGCGGCCGCCGCGCTCGTCGATCAGGTCGCGAGCGGCCTGCAGGATCGCCGCACGGTGCTTCGCCTTGAGGGCAGCACGGCGGTCGGTCGCGATGGTCACGAGATGGAACACTAGGTGCATCGATGCACTCGGTGCAATGAGGTTGAGTGCATCCCCAGGTTCGTCCCCCGGTGCAGAACGTCTGTGCTGCACCGCTGTTCAGTCGGAGGTGCCGGGTGCCAGACTGGCGGGACGAACCGCCACCGTACGAAGGAGTACCGATGCCCGTCCGCCTGTCCCCGGAGACCCTCGACGAGATCGCCGCGAGCGGTGTCGCCGTGCCCACCTACGACCGCGACGGCATCGCCGCCGGCATCGTCCACTTCGGCGTCGGCGGGTTCCACCGCGCGCACCAGGCGATGGTGGTCGACCGGCTCCTGCAGCGAGGCGAGGCCCGCGAGTACGGCATCTGCGGCGTCGGCGTGCTCGAGCAGGACCGTCGGATGGCGACCGCGATGGCCGAGCAGGGCGGCCTGTACACGCTCGTCCTCAAGCACCCGGACGGCACCCGTGAGTCACGCGTCGTCGGCAGCATCGTCGAGTACCTGCTCGCGGTCGACGACCCCGACGCCGTCGTCGAGAAGATGGCGCACCCGGACACCAGGATCGTCAGCCTGACCATCACCGAGGGCGGCTACAACTTCGACCACGTCACCGGCGAGTTCGTCGCCGACGAGCCCGGCGTCGCGGCTGACCTGCGCGGCGACGGCCCGCCCCGCACGGTGTTCGGCCTGGTGGTCGAGGCACTGCGCCGCCGACGGGACCGCGGCCTCGAGCCGTTCACCGTGATGTCCTGCGACAACATCCAGGGCAACGGGCACGTCGCACGGTCGATGTTCACCGCCTACGCCCGGCTGCAGGACCCGGCCTTCGCGGACTGGATGGACGAGCACGTGGCGTTCCCGAACTCGATGGTCGACCGCATCACCCCGGTCACCGCCGACGAGGACCGCGCCTGGGTCCGCGACGAGCTCGGCATCGACGACGCCTGGCCCGTCGTCGCCGAACCGTTCTTCCAGTGGGTGCTCGAGGACGACCACCCCGCCGGCCGCCCACCTTACGAGGACGCCGACGTCCAGCTCGTCGACGACGTCGAGCCGTACGAACTCATGAAGCTCCGGCTCCTCAACGCCAGCCACCAGGGGCTCTGCTACTTCGGCTACCTGTCCGGGTACCGCTACGCGCACGAGGCCACCCAGGACCCGGCGATCGCGACCTTCCTGCGCCGCTACATGGACGAAGAGGGCACGCCGACACTGCACCCGGTGCCCGGCATCGACCTCGATGACTACAAGTCGACCCTGATCGAGCGCTTCCAGAACCCCGAGGTGCGCGACACCCTCGCCCGGCTCTGCGCCGAGTCGAGCGACCGGATCCCGAAGTGGCTGCTCCCCGTCGTGCGCGAGAACCTGGCCGCCGGTCGACCCGTCACGCTGTCCGCCGGCATCGTCGCGTCCTGGGCCCGCTACGACGAGGGCACCGACGAGTCCGGTGAACCCATCGAGATCGTCGACCGGCTCGCCGAACCCCTGCACCGCATCGCCCTCACCCAGCGCGACGACCGCCTCGCCTTCATCGCGAACCGCCAGGTCTTCGGCGACCTGGTCGACGACGAACGGTTCGTCGCCGCGTACCGCGACGCCCTGGACGGGCTCATCGCGGACGGCGCGCACGCCACCGTGGAGCGCCTGTCACGGTCCTGAGACGCGACCGACCGACGGACGGGAGGCCCGTGGCGGCGCCGCCACGGGCCTCCCGTCCGCCTGCTGGCCACGTGACAGGCGCGGGACGACGGTTCGTATCCGCGCGATGACGGTTCCGGTTCGCGAACCCCGAGGATCGTGAACCAGAACCGTCAGCCGCTCACCGCGCGACGTCGTCCCACGGCACCGGAGTGGTCTCGCCCGTTTCCCAGTCGCGGCGCAGCACGCCGTAACCGACCGACCCGACGGCCTGGCCGCCGTCGACGGGCCACGCCTCGCGGTAGTGGGCCTCCTGCACCCACCCGGCACGGACGAAGACCCGGCGCATGGCGGTGTTGTCCTCGCGGGTCTGGCCCTCGAAGCGCGTGATCGCGGGCATCGTCGTGAACACGTGGTCGGTCACCGCACGCAGGGCGGGGACCCCGAGGCCGCGGCCCCGGAACCGACCGGCCAGGCGCAGGTCGAACAGGGGGACGGGGTCCGCCAGGTCCTCGAGGCGGACCAGTCCGATGCGCCCGAGGTCGTCGTGGTCGAGCCAGGAGGTGTCGTGCTCGTCGTCGCGGTAGGCGCCGGAGTCGACGGCGCTCGCCGCGTCGGCCGCGCTGATGCGCCGTCGGACGTGGAACGGGAACTCCTCGGACGTCAGGAACGCGAGCAGCTCCTGGCGGTCGGTGCCGGTGGGGTCCAGGCGCGTGAGGCGGACGGCGGGAGCTGGCATGCCGCTCAGGGTAGTTGCACGGTCGTCGGGCAGGCTCGGGGCGTGCGAGGTGGGACGGGGATGACGGCCGCTGCTCTGACGGCGTTGGTGCTGGTCGGGCTGGTGGGGTGCTCCGGTGCGCCGGGTGGTGACACGACCGGGCCGACGTCGTCCACGTCAGCGTCAGCGTCGGCTTCTGCGTCTGGGTCGGCTTCGGTGGCGCCGTCGACCGATCCGGCGACCGACCCGGCCACCGCTCGGGCCTTCGGGGCGCTGGAACGACGGTACGACGCACGGCTCGGGGTCGTCGCGATCGACACCGGGAGCGGTCGGACGATCGCGCACCGTGCGGGGGAGCGGTTCGCGTTCGCGTCGACGGTCAAGGTGTTCATCGCGGCGGCGGTCCTCGACGCCTCCTCCGACGCCGACCTGGCGACCGTGGTGCACTACGACCGCGGCGACCTGCTCGAGTACGCGCCCGTGACGAGCGAGCACGTCGACACCGGGATGACGGTGCGCGAGCTCGTCGACGCCGCGCTCCGCTCCAGCGACAACACCGCGGCGAACCTGCTGGTGGGACGGCTCGGCGGGCCGGGCGCCGTCGAGCGGTGGCTGCGCGGCATCGGGGACCGGACGACGAGCGTCGACCGGGTCGAACCCGACCTGAACCAGGCGGTCCCGGGTGACCGACGGGACACGACGACGCCGGAGCGGTTCGCGGCGGACCTCCGGACCGTGCTGCTCGGGGACGCGCTCGACGCCGCCGACCGTCGGGTGCTCCGCGAGGCGATGCTCGGCAACACGACCGGGGACGCGACGATCCGTGCCGGGGTGGACCCGTCGTGGCGGGTCGCCGACAAGACCGGCACGGCGTCCTACGGGGTCCGGAACGACATCGCGGTCATGACGCCGCCAGGGCGCGACCCCGTCGTGCTCGTGGTGATGACGAGCCGGGCCGATCCCGGTGCGGAGCCGTCGGACGCGCTCGTCGCCGCGGCGACCCGTGCCGCGGTCGCCGGGCTGTCCGACTGAGTGGCACGCGTCGCGGAGCGTCGCTGGGCGTCGCGGGGCTATCGGAGTGTGCTCGCCCAGCGCCCGATGGTGTCGTACGCCCGTTCCCGCACCTCCGGCGCGGACAGCACCACGTCGTGCAGGGCGCCGGCGAGTCGGCGGACCGTGACCTCCTCGCCGAGGGAGAGCGAGCGGTGCGCCACCGTGTCGACGTTCAGGGCGACGTCGGCCCGCGCCATCCCGGGATCCCACCGCGGCTGGAGCATGCTCTTGTCGCTCAGCATCACCAGGGTCGGGACACCGATGCCGAGGCCCTTCTCGACCTGTGCCTGGCCGTCGAACACCGCCGCGAGCCACCCGGGGTGCAGCGGGAAGCCACGCTCCGGCCGCCACTGCTGCTCGTAGGTCCACGACCCCTCGCCTTCGGCCGAGACGGTGCGGGTGTAGAAGCCCGGGTCGACGGCGGGCATCGGCGCGAGGGGGTTCCGACGGGCACCGAGCTTGATGACCGGTGCGACGATGGCCCGGCCGACCGCGGTGGCCTGGAACTCGAGCCACGGACTGTTCAGCACGAGGCCGTGCACGAGCTCCGGGTGCCGGGCTGCCCAGAGCGACAGGGTCAGGCCGCCCGTGGAGTGGCCCATCGGGACGAGTCGGCGGCGGTCCGAGCCGGGGTGCTCGGCCGAGATCGCGTCGAGCGCTGCGGCGATGTCCTCGTCGTACACCGCCAGGTCGTCGACCATGCCCGGGGTCTGGTACGGACGCAGGCTCCGACCGTACTTCCGCAGGTCCAGCGCATGGAACCGGGCGCCGAGCCGTTCGAGGCGTTCGGCGAGCTCGACCTGGAAGAAGTAGTCCGACCAGCCGTGCACGTAGAGCACGTCGACCCCGTGCAGGGGCCCGCGACCGTGCAGCAGCAGGTCCGTCGGGGTGTGCCGGCGGCGGACCAGGGTGGCGACGACGGGCCCCTCCGAGTCGGTACTGAGCGGCAGTTCGAGCCGCTCGTACGGTGCTCCGAGCACGTCCTCGTGCCACCCCTGGTCCGTCATGCGCCGAGCGTATCCGGCGCTGCTGCGGGTGGTGCTGGCGCGGGGGTGTGCGGCCGTCACCCGACCAGGACCACGACCTTGCCGCTGATCCGTCCGGCGGCCGCCTCGGCGTGCAGGGACGGCAGTTCGGTCAGCGGGATGCGCCGGGTGACCTCGACCGTGAGCGCCCCGGCGTCGACCAGGGACACCAGCTCCGCCAGGCGTTCGCGGTTGCGCAGGACGAACACCGTCGCCGCCCGGACCCCGCGGGACTCGTCGTCCGGCGTGGCCATGAACGCCGTGGTGCTGACGACCGCGCCGCCGTCGCGCACGACGTCGACGAGTGCCGCGAAGTCCTGCGGGTCGATCGGGGCGAGGTTGAGGAGCACGTCGACCGGCTCGGTCACGGCGGCGCGGACGTCGGTCGTGGTGTGGTCGATGACCTCGTGGGCACCGGCTGCCCGGACGGCCTCGATGCTGCGCGGGCTCGCCGTCGCGATGACGTGGACCCCGGCGCGGACGGCGAGCTGGATCGCGTACTTGCCCACCACGCCGCCGGCACCCATGACCAGCACACGCTGGCCTGCCTCGAGCCGCCCGTCGTCGAACAGCGCCTGCCACGCGGTGAGTGCCACGGAGGGCAGCGCCGCCGCGTCGGCCAGCGGGATGCTCGTCGGTGCGGCGACCACCGCTTCCGCCGGGGCGATGACGTACTCGGCCGCCCCGCCGTCGAGTTCCATCGGCAGGAACGCGACGACGGCGTCCCCGATCGCGATCCCCTCGACACCGTCGCCGAGCGCGTCGACGGTGCCGGACACGTCGTAGCCGGGGACGTGCGGCAGCTGGACCGGGATCGGCAGGAACCCGCCCCGCATCCCGTTGTCCGCCGCGTTGAACGCCGAGGCGGCGACGCGCAGTCGCACCTGCCCGGCGCCCGGGGTGGGCTGCTCGACGTCCTCGGTGCGGAGCACCTCAGGACCGCCGACCTCGTGGAACCGTACTGCCTGCATGATCGTGCCCTTCGTCGGTGTTGCTCATGTGCTTCGAGTTCGAAGCAACTGACGAGGACGCTAGCACTGCTTCGAACTCGAAGCAACAGGTAGGATGGATCCCGTGACCGACGCGCCGAACTCCCTGACACCGACCCAGCTCGGGGCGTACTTCGCCTTCACCGAGGTGAGCAGCCTGCTGCGGCACGCGGTCGAGCGGCAGCTGCGCGACGTGGGCGGCCTGAGCTACGTGCAGTTCCAGCTGCTCGCCCGGCTCGGTGACGCCCCGGGCGGGCAGCAGCGCATGACCGACCTCGCCGACGGGGTCGTGTACAGCCGGAGCGGACTGACCTACCAGGCGCAACTGCTCGAGCAGCGCGGGCTGGTCACCCGCGGTCCCTCGCCGGACGACGAACGCAGCACGGTCGTGACGATCACCCGGGCCGGTCGTGACGTCCTCGCCGCGGTCTTCCCCGGACACATCGAGGCGCTGCACACCCTGCTGTTCGCGTCGATGTCGGACGCGGACGTCGACGACCTCGCACGGATCCTCGGGGGAGCGGCGGAGCACCTGCGCGCGAACCCGCCACGCTCCGCGGGCGCGCGGCGGCGCGGCTGACCGACGGTCGCGCCGGCGGGTGTGCGCGGCCTAGCTGCGGGGGGCCCGCACCAGGAACAGCGTGATGGCGCCGAGGACGACCGCGGCGACGATGAGCGCCCAGGCGAGCACGATGACCGGCCCGTCCCAGGGGGTGAAGAGCAGTCCGACCCCGATCACCAGGGCCACGGCGGCGCCGATGAGGGCGAGGCGGTGCGGTCGTACCGGAGCGGTGCGTGTCACGGTTCCCACGGTACGCGCGCCGGGCTGGCAGCGCGGCGTCGAGCGGGGACGCCGGTCACACCGTCGTGCGCATCACCCACCGCCACTTGGCGATGCGGCGGTCGCGCACGAACCCGAACTGCGTGAACAGTTCTTCCGGCCCGGTGTGCAGGTAGGCACCGCGCTGCGGCTTCCGCTCGACCGTCTGCTCCGGGTAGGCCTCGACGGTCCCGCCGCCCGCCCGCCGGATCTGGTCGAGTGCGGTCGTGACCGCGGCGCGTGCGACCCCCTGGCCGCGGTGCCGGGACTCCACGAACACGCAGCCGATCCGCCAGTCCGGCGGCGTCGAGGCGTCGCGGGCGTACGCGCCGGGGTTCAGGATCGTCGGCAGCTCGACCGGCCGCCCGAACTGGCACCAGCCGACCGCCGTGCCGTCGGCGTAGACGAGCACCTGGTGGTTCGTGCCGTTCCGCACGTGGCGGTGCTTCGCCTCCTGGTGCGACGTCGTCGGGTCGGGCGTCCCGCGTGGGCCGTCCGGGTGGAACCCGATGCACCAGCACCCGCCCCACACGCCGTTGCTGCGGGTCACGAGCGCCGCGAAGTCGGGCCACGTCTCCTCGGTGAGCATCGCCGTCGAGTACTCCATGGGCCGATGATCCTCCGGTCGTGGCGATCCCGCCACCACCGAGACCGTGGTGTTCGGAACGGCGCGCGACCGGTGGTCAGGCTGCGCTGCGCCGGGCGGCGACGAGGCCGGAGACGAGCGCCGCGATGCCGAGCCCGATGCCGACCGCGCCGGCGAGTGCACCGAAGAACATCAGCGCCCCGGCACCGATGTCCGCGCCGCCCTCGCCGGAGTCGTTCGCGTTCGCGTACCCACCGACGAACGAGGCCAGGAACGCCACGACGAGGAATGCCGTGCAGAGGATGTGCAGCACACGTGGCGCGATCGGGGTCATGCCCGGATCGTAGCGCGGCGGTGAGGAGCGGATCGCACCGGCACTTTCCCAGCGGACACGACGGTGTTCCGCGGGGAAGTCACGGCGACCGCCCGAGCAGGACTGCGAGCCTCTCCGGACCGCGCCGATGCTGGTGCGACCGAGGGGGAACGGACGACATGACGATGCGACGTGCAGGGGGAGCCGCGCTCGGCTTCGTGGGTGGCAGTGTGCTCGCCGGGCTGCTGGTGAGCGTCGGGGTGACTCCGGTGATCGCGGTCGCCGGCGTCGGCACGACCTCGGCGATCGGGGTGTTCGAGACGTTGCCGGAGGACATCGAGATCGGGCAGCTGCCGCAGCGGAACCAGATCTGGGCGTACCGCGGCGGCGAGCCGGTGCGCCTGGCGAACGTGTGGGACCAGGACCGGCAGGAGCTCACGCTCGACCAGATCAGCGACCACCTGGAGCACGCCGCGGTGGACGGCGAGGACAAGCGGTTCTACGAGACCGGCGGTGTCGACGCGACGTCCGTCGTCCGGTCGCTCGTGAGCGTCGCCACGTCCGGGACCGAGGGCGGGTCGGGTGGTTCGACCCTGACGATGCAGCTCGTGCGGAACATCAAGATCCAGCAGGCGAGCGAACTGCCCACCGCCGAGGAGCGCGAGGCCGCGTACGAGGACGCGACCCGGCGGACACCGCAGCGCAAGCTCGCCGAGATGAAGCTCGCGATCAGCCTGGCGAAGCAGTACACGAAGCAGCAGATCCTGGCGGCGTACCTGAACATCGCCTACTTCGGCGACCAGACCTACGGGGTGCAGTCGGCGGCGCAGCACTACTACGGCAAGTCGGCGACCGACCTGACCCCGGCCGAGGCGGCGTCCCTCATCGCGATCGTGCAGTGGCCGGAGCGACGGGACCTGTCGACGCCGGACCACCACCGCGACAACGCCGCCCGGCGGAACGTGATCCTGCGGTCGATGCACGAGCAGGGGCACCTGTCGACCGAGGAGTACCGCACGGCTCGGCTGTCCCGTGTCGCCGACTACGTCCACCTGACGGCCCCGCAGCAGGGGTGCGAGGCGGTCGAGGTGGGCGCGGAGTTCTTCTGTGACCACGCGGAGACCATCGCCCAGCGGCTCCCGCAGCTCGGCGCGACGAAGCAGCAGCGGGCGGACGCCTGGCGCACCGGCGGGTACCGGATCCAGACCACGCTCGACCTCGACCTGAACGCGGAACAGAAGCGGCTGCTCGACCAGTACGACCCGAAGACCGAGACGCGGCTGGCGCTGGGGGCCACGTTCAACACGGTCGAGGCCGGGACGGGCCGTGTGCTGACGATGGCGCAGAACACGGACCACGACCGGTCGTCCGACGCGCCCCGCACCGCGACCTCGCTGAACTACGCCACCGACCAGGCGGACGGCAGCTCGACCGGGTTCCAGACCGGGTCGACCTACAAGATGTTCACCCTGCTGGCGTGGATCGAGGCCGGCCGCAGCCCGGACACTGTCGTCAACGGCACACCGCACCCGCACAGCGAGTGGACCGCGTGCGGTGGACCCGCCTCGGCGTTCTGGCAGCCGAAGAACGACTCACCCGGGCAGCGCGGGCCGTACTCGGTCCGGTCGGCGACGGCGCAGTCCGTGAACGCGGCGTACCAGTCGATGGCCGAACAGCTCGACCTGTGCGACATCCGCGACGTGGCCGAGCGGCTGGGGGTGCACCTGGCGACCGGTGGCGAGCTGCCCTGGAATCCGGGGTCCCTGCTCGGCACCGAGAGCATCGCCCCGCTCACGATGGCGTCGGCCTACGCGGGCATCGCGAACGGCGGGCGGTTCTGTGCACCCGTGGTGATCGACCAGGTCGTCGCCCCCGACGGCGAGGAACTCGGCGGACAACCCCGCACGTGCACGCAGGCGGTGTCGCCGCAGACCGCGGCCACCGCGTTCGACGTCATGCAGGGCGCGTTCCGCGGCGGGACGGCGAGCGGTGGGCAGACCCCCGACGGCGCGACCCTGTTCGGCAAGACCGGCACCACGGACGCGGCCGACCAGGTGTGGCTGGTGGGCGGGACCTCGCGTGCCGTCACCGCCTACTGGCAGGGCAACACGGACGGCGCGAAGCACAACCTGCGGTCGTTCTCCAACGGGCAGGGCGGCACCTACGCGGGGTCGCGCGCGGCCGTCTGGCGCGACGCGCAGACGGCGGTGAACGCGGCGCTGCCGGTCGGCTGACGGCCCGGAACGCAACCACCAACGGCCTGGAGGCGCGGTGCCAGCTGGCACCGCGCCTCCAGGCCGGTTCTCGGTTGCGTCCTACGACAGCTTCTTGCTGTCCTCGAGCCAGCCCGCGAGCTTGGTCATGTAGTCGGCCTGCGACGCGTAGTCGAGGGCCGGGAACGTCCAGCTGTGGACCTGGCCCGCTTCGAGCGCGGCGTTGTCGGCGAAGGTCGGCTGCTTCTCGAGGTCGGCGACCTGGTAGCCCTGCTGCGACAGCAGCAGCACGTCACCGGTGATCTGGCCGGCGTTCTCCCACGAGTAGATGCCCCAGTAGAAGCCCTCGGGCTTCGGGTTGACGAAGTCGACCCCGTACGACGCGTACATCTGCAGCGACGGCTCGTCGGTCGGGCGGGTGACGTACGCGCCGTCACCGTCGGCGTACATCGAGACGACCGACAGGTCCTGCTCCTTCGAGACCTTCTCGAGCTCGTCGGCCGCGGTGTCGAAGCGCTCCTCAGCGGCGTCGACCGTCGACTCCTTCGCGCCGAGGGACTCGGACAGTTCGGCGATCTTCTCGATGACGTCCTCGCCCTTGCCGCCCCACTTCACCTGGACGACCGGCGCGATGGCCTCGATCTGCTTCTCCTGCGCCTTGTCCTTGAAGCCGTAGCCGGGCTGCTTCGTGTCGAGCGTGCCCTTGGCGTCGGTCGGGTAGACCGAGGTGACGACGAGGTCGGGCTTGAGCGCGGCGAGCTGCTCGAGGTCGATGTCGCCGTAGGCCGTGCCGAGCTGCGTGATGCCGTCGGTGTCGAGCCCCTTGAACCGGGCGTCCTTCGCCATCGTCAGCTGCCCGAAGGTGCCGACGGGCTTCAGGCCGTACTCGATGAACGACAGGGCGATGTCGTTCAGCACGACGACGCGCTTCGGCGTGTGGTCGACCTTCACGGTGGCGCCCGTGGCGTCCTCGTACGACCATGCCTTCGACGCGGCGGTGCCGCCGTCGGAGTCGGAGTCGTTCGAGTTGCCGGTGCTCGAGCAGCCGGTCAGGAGGAGTGCCGAGACGGTCACGGAGGTCAGGAGGGCGGCGCGCAGGTGGCCACGTCGGGAGGTCTTCACGTTAGGAGAGGCTAACCTAAGTTCGCGGTACTCGCCAGCACGTCTTCGGTTTTCGTCGGGACCGTGTGCTCCGTCCGGGCGCCCGGGACTGTGTGCTCGGTCGGGGCGCTCGGGACGGGGTCGTGCTCGTCCGCCTCGGGCACGATCATCGGTGCACCGGTCACCGGGTCGGGGAACACCCGGGCGTGCAGGCCGAACGCGTGCTCGAGCAGGGCCGGGGTGAGGACATCGTGGGGTGTGCCGTCGGCCACGACCCCGCCGTCGTGCAGCACCACGAGCCGGTCGGAGTACCGCGCCGCGAGCGACAGGTCGTGCAGCACCATCACGATCGTCGACCCCTGCTCGCGGTTCAGTCGCCGGACCAGCCGCAGGACCTCGAGCTGGTGCGCGAGGTCGAGGTAGGTGGTCGGCTCGTCGAGCAGGAGCGTCTGGGCCTGCTGCGCGACGACCATGGCGATCCAGGCGCGCTGGCGCTGCCCACCGGACAGGCTCGTGACGTCGCGGTGCGCGACCTCGGTCAGACCGGTGGCGGCGATGGCCTCTTCGGCGACGGCGGCGTCCTCGGCGGTCCACGGCTTCGCCCACGACTGGTGCGGGTTCCGGCCGCGCATCACCAGGTCGAGCACGCTGGTGCCCGCGGGGGCGACGGGGGACTGCGGCAGGATCGCGAGCTTGCGGGCGACCTGGCGGTTCGGCTCCCTGCGGATCGGGGTGCCGTCGAGCAGGACCTCGCCGGCCTGTGGCTTGAGCACGCGGCCGAACGCCTTGAGCAGGGTCGACTTGCCGCAGCCGTTCGCGCCGAGGAACGTCGTGACGGTGCCGCGTTCGATCTGCAGGTCCAGGTCGCGCAGCACGGGGTGCCGGTCGTAGCCGACGGAGAGGCCCGTGGCTTCGAGGACGGGGGTGTCGTGCTGGTGCTGGTGTGGTGCTGTCATCGGGACATCTCCTTGCGGTGACGGACGAGGAGCCAGATCAGGTACGGCGCCCCGATCACGGTGGTGATGATGCCGACCGGCACCTGCCACGGGAACGCCGAGCGGGACAGCAGGTCGGCGGCGAGCACGAGCACGGCGCCGAGGGCACCGGCGAGCAGCAGCGGCGGCCGGTTCGTGCCGGCGAGCCGGAGCCCGACCTGCGGGACGACGAACGCGACGAAGCCGACCGGTCCCGCGGCTGCCACGGCGGCGGCGGTCAGCACGACCGCGAGCGCGATGACGAGCAGCCGGTGCCGCTGGACGCCGAGTCCGACGCCCGTCGCGACCTCGTCGCCGAGCTGCCCGATGCCGAGCGCGGCACTCGTCGCGAGCGCGATCGGCACCGCGACGACGGCCACCACGAGCAGCGGCCAGACGCTCTCCCACGAGGTGCTCGACAGGCTGCCGACGAGCCACTGCGACGCCGCGGTGGCGACGGTGATCTTCGCGCGGACGAGCAGGTAGCTCGTCACCGCGTCGAGGGTCGCGCTCACCCCGATGCCGACCAGCACGAGCCGGTAGCTCTGCACGCCGCCGCGCCAGCCCAGGCCGTACACCAGGACCGCAGCGACCAGGGCGCCGATCGTCGCGGCCACCGGGATCCCGCCGCCGAGCACCAGGGACGACACGGAGTACGTCCCGCCGCCGAGGACGATCGCCGCGACCGCACCGACGCTGGCGCCCGCGGTGACACCGATGATGTCCGGGGTGCCGAGGGGGTTGCGGGTGAAGGTCTGGGTGAGCGCGCCGGCGACCCCGAGCGTCAGGCCGACGAGTGCGCCGGTGAGCACACGGGGTAGCCGCAGGGTGGTGATGATGAAGGCGTCCGGCCCGGACTCCAGGCCGAGCAGGGACCGGATGACGACCCCGGGAGCGATCCACGTCGATCCGACCGCCGTGCCCAGGACGATGAGCACCAGGACGGTGGCGAGCGACCCGACCGTGTACCAGAACACCCGGGGGCGCCAGGCGAGGCCGACCGGGCCGATGCGGATGCCGGCGCGGCCGGGGGTTCGTGCAGCCGGGGCGGGCGTGCCCGGCGTGGTGGTCTCGGGCGTGCTGCTGGGCGCGCTGCCGGGCGTGCTGCCGGTGCTGCGCACCGCTGCCCCGCTCACAGCGACACCAGCGATCGGCGACGGGCCACGGCGACGAACACGGGGCCACCGATGACGGCGAGCACGATGCCGACCTCGACCTCGGAGAACCCGCCGATCAGGCGACCGATGACGTCGGCGAGCAGCACGAGGGCGGCGCCGACCAGACCGGAGACCGGCAGGGTCCAGCGGTGTCCGGTGCCGACGAGTGCACGGGCGACGTGCGGCACGGTCAGGCCGACGAAGCCGATCGGGCCGGCCGCAGCGGTCGCCCCGGCGGCGAGCAGCGTGATCCCGCCCAGGCCGACGAGCCGGGCGACGAGCACGTTCTCGCCGAGCCCCTTCGCCAGCTCGGACCCGAGCCCGAGGGCGTCGAGGGCGCGGACGTTCAGCACCGCGAGCACGAGCCCGGCGGCCAGGAACGGCCACACCGCCCCGAGGATGTCGAGCTGTCGTGCGGCGAGGGACCCGACGACCCAGAGCCGGTACGCGTCGAGCGAGGCCTGGTCGGTCAGCACGACGAAGGAGGTCAGGGCGGCGAGCAGCGCCGAGACCGCGGCCCCGGCGAGGGCGAGTGGCACCGGACTGGCGGTGCCGCTGCCGGCGATGGTCACCGAGAAGACGACGACGCTCGCGACCAGGGCCCCGACCAGGGCGAACCACACGGTCGCGCTCGTGCTCGTCACCCCGAACACGTAGACGCCGAGCACCACCGCGAGCCCCGCACCCGACGAGACCCCGAACAGGCCGGGGTCGGCGAGTGGGTTGCGGGTGTGTCCTTGCATGAGGAGTCCGGCGATGCCGAGGGCTGCCCCGACCGCAGCACCGATGAGCGTGCGCGGGATGCGGGAGCCCCACACGATCGCCTCGTCGGTGCTCGACCCGGAGCGGGTGAGCCCCGCCCACACCTCGGCGACACCGATGCGGTTGCTGCCGAGCAGCATGCTCGCCACGGCGACGAGCACCAGGGCGACGACGAGGCCGATGATGACCGCGGTCCGTCGCCGCATCGCGGTCCGGTGCACACCGAGGGCGCGGGACGCGTCGCCGTCTCGGGCGCTGGACGCGACGGGTTCGGGGGCCTCCGGACCGGAAGCCAGAACGGGATTGGGGGCTGGCACGGAAGTCATCTTAGGTTAGCCTTGCCTCATGGCGAAGACCCCGCGGCTCCTGCCGACGAACCCCCGGCTCTTCCGCGCCCGTGTCCTCCGGACCCAGCGGGTGACCCCCTCGATGCAGCGCGTCACCGTCACCGGGGACGACCTGCACGAGTTCGGCTACCTCGGTTTCGACCACTGGTTCCGCCTGTTCGTCCGACGCCCGGACCAGGACGCCTTCCGCATGCCCGACCTGGACGGCAAGAAGTGGTGGCCGACGTTCCTCGGCATCCCCGAGGACATCCGCCCCCACTGCGCGAACTACACCGTCGCCGCGTACCGGCTGCTCGCCGACGGCACCGCCGAGCTCGACATCGACTTCGTCGTGCACCTGGACCACCGCGGTCAGCTCGAGGGCCGTGCCGCGATCTGGGCCTGCGCCGCACGCCCCGGCGAGGAGCTCGCGATGCTCGACCAGGGCTGCATCTTCGACGTCCCGGCCGGCACCAGCGAGGTCGTCGTCGCTGCCGAGGAGACCGGCCTGCCCGGCGTCGTCGGCATCGCCGCCTCGTTGCCGCGCGACACCGTCGGCCGCATCATCCAAGAGGTCCCGACCCCCGCCGACATCCGCGACCTCGACGCCCCCACCGGCGTGCAGGTGACCTGGATCGTCCGGCAGCCGGGTGCGGTCCCCGGCAGCGGTGCCCTCGCCGAACTGCAGCGGCACGTGCCGACCGACGACCAGGGGTACGCGTTCGTCGTGGGGGAGTCGCGACTCGCCACCGAGGGCCGCCGCCACCTGCACCGTGCGGGCCTGCCGAAGTCGCGCATCACGTTCTCCGGGTTCTGGAAGCACGAGACGAAGGTCTCCGTCCCCGCCTGACCCGCGCGCTGCCTGGCAGGTATGCCCGTTCCCGCCAGGTACGCCCGTTCCCGCCAGGTACGCCCGATCCTTCCCCTTGCGCGCGCGATGCCTGGTCCTTTCGGGCGTACCACCACAGAACTTCCGACCGGGTATGCCCGGTTCCGCCAGGTATGCCCGGTTCGGCCAGGTGCGCCCGGTCCTTCCTTTGGCGTGCGCGATGCCTGGTGCTTTCGGGCGTACCACCACGGAACTTCCGACCGGGTATGCCCGGTTCTGCCAGGTGCGCCCGTTCCCCCTAGGTACGCCCGGTTCTGCCAGGTGCGCCCGGTTCTTCCCCTTGCGCGCGCGATGCCTGGTGCTTTCGGGCGTACTGACACAGAACTTCCGACCGGGTACGCCCGGTCTCGCCAGGTACGCCCGGTTCTGCCAGGTGCGCCCGATTCTTCCCCTGGCGCGCGCGATGCCTGGTGCTTTCGGGCATACCACCAAGGAACTTCCGACCGGGTACGCCCGGTTCCGCCAGGTACGCCCGAAAGCGCCAGCCGCGCCGCGCACGCGACGCGACCAACGCACGGACGGGAGGCCCGGTGCCAGCTGGCACCGGGCCTCCCGTCCGTGGTGGGGTCGCGTCAGCCCTTGAGGCCCGAGCCCGTCACACCCTCCACGATCTGCCGCTGGAAGATCAGGTAGAGGATGATCAGCGGCAGCGCCGCGAGGATCGCACCGGCCTGGATGTCGGCGTAGCGCTGCCCGAAGCTGCCCTGGACCGTGGCGAGCCCGACCGGGATCGTCATGAGGTCCGGGTTGGACAGCACGAACAGCGGCAGCAGCAGGTTGTTCCACACCCCGACGAAGGTCAGGATCGTCACGGCCGCGATCACGGGACGCGACAGCGGCAGGATGACCGACCAGTAGACCTTCCAGATGCCGGCGCCGTCGATGCGCGCCGCCTCTTCCAGCTCCTTCGGGATGCCGTCGAAGAACTGCTTGAAGATGAACACCGCGATCACGGCGGGCACCTGCGGGAAGATCACCGACCAGTAGGTGTTGAGCAGGCCGACCGCGTTGAGCTCCTGGAAGATCGGGATGATCAGCACCTGGGTGGGGATCATGATCCCGAGGATGATGAGCAGGAACGCGATGTTGCGGCCGCGGAACACCAGTCGCGACAGCGCGAACGCCGCCATCGACGCGAACAGCACGGTGAGTGCCGCCGTGACGACGCTCGTGATGGCGCTGGCGAGGTACCAGTTCCAGATGTCGCCGGCCTGGAACAGCGACGAGTACGAGTGCAGCGTCGGGTTCCAGTTCGACAGGATCGCGTTCGCGCCGAGTGCGGCGACGCCGTTGTCGGACAGCGACGTCTTCAGCGCGAACACGCTGGGGATGAGCCAGATGATCGCGAAGATCGTCAGGACGATCCCCGACGCGATCGTGAAGCCACGACCGCTGACGCCGATCTTCGCGGCGCTCGTCGGAGCGGCGGACGAGACGCCGGTGCGGAGCTTGCGCCCGGTGGTGATGCTCTCGGTGGCGGTCATGTCAGGCCCCGATCTCTCGCTTGGCGGCAGCGCGCTCGACGAGCTGCCGGATGACCGCGATCGCCACGATCACGATGAACAGGAGGACCGACGCGGCCGATGCGGCACCGAGCCGGTTGTCGGTGAAGCCGACGCCCGTGATGAGCTGCAGGGAGACCTGGGTCGAGATGCCCGGCCCGCCGTTCGTCATCAGGTAGACCTGGTCGAAGATCTTCAGGCTCGCGATGATCTGCAGCAGGACGACCAGCGTCGTCGTGCGGCCGAGCAGGGGGAGCGTGATCGACTTGATCTGCTGCCAGTTCGACGCACCGTCGACGGCGGCTGCTTCGTACAGTTCGCGCGGGATCTCCTGCAGACCGGCCAGGTAGAGCACGAAGTTGAAGCCGAGGGTCCACCACACGGTGGCGATCGCGACACCGATCATGGCCGTGTTCGGGCTCGACAGCATGCCGGAGCCGGGCGTCATGCCGATCGCCGACTGCAGGCTCGCCCACAGACCGGTGCTCGGCGTGAAGATGAACACCCAGATCAGCGAGATCGTCGCCGACGGCAGGATGAACGGCAGGAAGAACGCCAGACGGAAGAACCACTGCCCGCGGTTCATCCGGTTCGTCAGCACGGCGAACACGAACGCCAGGATGACGAGCGGCGGGGTCGTGTACAGCGTGAACTGCAGCGTGTGCCAGAGCGACGACCAGAAGTCGCTGCGCCCGAGCATCTCGGCGTAGTTCGCGAACCCGGCGAAGCTGCCGAGCCCGGTGCGGACGGTCGAGGTGTTGAAGAAGCTCGTGACGATCATCCAGACCGTCGGGCCGAGCAGGAAGGCCACGTAGAACAGGCCGAACGGGGCGAGGAACAGCCAGCCGCTGCGGCCCTGGCCGCGGTTCACGCTGGAGCCGTAGGTGCGGTTCCGGCGGAGACGCGGCGCGGTGGCCGCGTCGGTCGGCCGGTCGAGGACAGGTGCTGTGGTCACGTCATCGTGCCTTTCGCGCGGTGTTCACGGCGATCGCGGGGGTCGTCTGCCCGGCGTGGTCCGGCCGGGCTGTTGCGTACCGGGTCACAGGGGGCTCGGGGTGTTGAGGTACGTCGCGAGCTGCGACTTGATGGCGCTGAGGGCCTGCGCGGGGGACGAGCTGCCCTGCTGCACGAGGGCGAGCTGGGCGCCCACCGTGCCCTCGAACGTCGAACCCGACCCGCCGTACCAGGCGGCGTCGTCGAACACGGCGGTCTCGGCTGCGGCCGCGTAGTTCGACTGCGGCGTGAGCTTCTTGTACGCGGCGCTGTCGAACGTCGGGATGTAGGCCGGCACGTGCCCGCCCTCGGCCCAAGTCAGGCTCTGCTCGAGCATCTGCTTGATGAAGAGCATGTGCTGCTTGCGCTGCTCCGGCGTGCGGTCCTTCTTCGGCAGGACGAACGTGTGCGAATCCGCCTGGGTCGCCGGCTTGTCGTAGAGCTGGGGGATCGGCGCCATGCCGAAGTTCAGGCCCTTGATCGACTGCGCGGTGCTGATCTCCCATTCGCCCTGCATGAAGAAGCCGGCCTTGCCGTCGAACATGAGCGATTGCGCGGTGGCGTAGTCGAGGGCCTTGTTCAGCCAGCCCTCCTTCACCCACTTCTGGGTGCGGCTCGTGACCTCGTTGTAGGCGTCCTCGTTGACGGTGAGCTTCGATCCGCCGTCGCTGATGAACGGGGTGGCGTCCTTCAGCTGGTTGTACATCGTCCAGAAGAAGCGCCACGGGGTGGCCGTCTCCGGCACCACGTTCGCGACGTTGAGCGCTGTGCCGCCGGTGACCTTGGCGACCGCGGCGAGGGCCTTCTCGAAGTTGTCCATGCCGTTGAGGTCGACGAGGTTGCCGTCGCCGTCGATCAGGCCGGCCTTCTTGCAGACGTCGACGTTGTAGAAGAGGACGAAGGGGTGGGTGTCGAGCGGGACCGCGATGTTGTTGCCGTCGGTCTTCTGCGCCGCCCAGGCCTTCTGGTTGAAGTCGGCGGCGCTCAGGCCGACGCTCGCCAGGTCGTCGGACGTGATCGGGTCGAGCAGGTCACCGTCCCAGAGCGGCTTCGCGCGGGTCAGGTGCGCGACCGCGACGTCCGGCGGCTTGTTCCCGACGGTCGCCAGTGTCAGCTTCGAGTAGTACGGGTTGCCCCACGCGAACGTGGTGCCCTGCAGCGCGCTCGAGCCGCCGTGCTGCTTCGCGTAGCCGTCCTCCATGGCCTGCATGCGGACGCCGTCGCCACCGCCGAACAGGTTCCAGAAGACGAGGGTCTCGGGGTTGAGTGCGCTGCCGGCGAGGCCGGCGGCGAGGGGGCTCGAGCAGGCGGCGAGCGGCAGGACCGTCGCGGCCGCTGCGCCAGCGGCGAGGAAGCCCCGGCGCGAGAGGCGCGACGCGGGTGTTGCGGGTGGGATCGGCATGGCATCACTCCATCGGGATGGGCCGGGCTCGGGAACAGGGTCGGTGCTCCCGCCGGAGCATCGCTGCTCCGGACCCGGAGCACTGCTGCTCCGGACACGGAACGACCTTCCGGTGCTCCGTGAGCGCTCACATTAGCGCTCGCTCCCGGCATCCGCCACCCCTTTCGCGACGGCGTGGAACCCGGTAGCGTTTCCGTCAGGTGAGCGCTCACTTTCGTGACGGCCCGCTTCGGTTCCCGTCCGTGGCCCCACCCGCTCCCCGCACGAACCGCACTGCCACGATCGAAGGAGATCCATGCCCCGCACACACCTCGTCCTCGACGCCGCGTTCACCGTGGGGCCGGTGCGACGTCGCCTGTTCGGCGGGTTCGTCGAGCACCTCGGCCGCCACGTCTACGACGGCATCCACGAGCCCACCCACGAGACCGCCGACGAGCACGGCTTCCGCAAGGACGTCGTCGAACTCGTCAAGGAACTCGGCGTCTCCGCCATCCGCTACCCCGGTGGCAACTTCGTCTCTGGGTACAAGTGGGAGGACGGCGTCGGCCCCGTCGAGCAGCGCCCCCGCCGCCTCGACCTCGCCTGGCACTCGACCGAGACCAACGAGGTCGGCCTGCACGAGTTCCAGCACTGGCTCGACCAGGTCGGCTCGGAGCTCATGCTCGCCGTGAACCTCGGCACCCGCGGCACGCAGGAGGCCATCGAGCTCCTCGAGTACGCGAACATCGACGCCGGGACCGCACTGTCCGAATACCGTCGTTCGAACGGTCGCCAGGAACCCTTCGCCATCAAGATGTGGTGCCTCGGCAACGAGATGGACGGCCCGTGGCAGCTCGGCCACAAGAACGCCGACGACTACGGCAAGCTCGCCGCCATGACCGCCAAGGCCATGCGGCAGATCCAGCCCGACCTCGAGCTCGTCGCCTGCGGTTCCTCCGGGGCGTCGATGCCGACGTTCGGCGAGTGGGAGCGCACCGTCCTCGAGCACACCTACGACGACGTCGACTACATCTCCGCGCACGCCTACTACGAGGAGGACGACGACCTGCCGTCGTTCCTCGCCTCGGGCGCCAACATGGACCACTTCATCAAGACGGTCACCACGGCCGCCGACCACGTCCAGGCGCAGAAGAAGTCCGACAAGCGCATCGACATCTCGTTCGACGAGTGGAACGTCTGGTCGATCAAGAAGTGGGAAGCGAAGGCCAAGACCTTCACGCTCGACGAGTGGCCCGTCGCCCCGCGTCTGCTCGAGGACGTCTACACCGTCGCCGACGCCGTCGTCGTGGGTGGCCTGCTCATCTCGCTGCTCCGCCACGCCGACCGCGTCGCCTCGGCCTCGCTCGCCCAGCTCGTCAACGTGATCGGCCCGATCATGACCGAGCCCGGCGGCCCGGCCTGGCGCCAGACGACGTTCTTCCCGTTCTCGGTCACCTCGCGCCTGGCGCAGGGCACCTCGCTGCAGGTCAAGGCCTCTGGTGACACGGTCGACGGCGGCAAGCACGGCGAGGTCCCGGTCGTGGACTCCGCCGCCACCGTGTCCGAGGACGGCAAGGCCGCGGTCTTCCTGATCAACCGCCACCCGTCCGAGCCGACCACGGTGACGATCGACCTGGCCGGCATCGGTGCGACGGGTGACGTCCACGCCGAGGGTGTCTGGGACGACGACCTGCACGCCGTGAACGACCTGGAGAACACCTCGCGCGTGGAGCTCCGTACGAACGAGTCGGTCCGTCGCGAGGGCGACACCGTCACGATCGAGCTCCCGCCGGTCTCCTGGACCGCCGTCTCGATCGGCTGACAAGGCGCCTCGGCGCACGCCACGGCGGGCGTCGAGTGAGCACAGAGGACGTCGGGCGCTCGCGCCCGACGTCCTCTGCTCGTTGTGGGGGCGCGGTGGGCGGCGCGAGTTCACGTGCTGGGCGACATCTCACGGGGCGACGGGCGCGTGGACTGTCGCTGGGCCCGAAACATGCGCGGCGGCGGCCGGGAGGCGCGTGGCGGCCTGGCACCGGGCCTCCCGTCCGGCCCGCGCGCGAGTTCACGGGCTGGGCGACAGTTCACGGGGCCGTGCGCGCGTGATGTGTCGGTGAGCGCGAAAACCCGCGCCGCGCCCCGCCGCGTCAGCGCGCCGGCGGCGCCGCCGTGCTCGCGCGCTCGACGAGCCGCACCGGCACCAGGTCCGCCGCGACGCTGACCCGCTCGCCGTCGATCTGGGCGAGCAGGTTCGCGACCGCTCGGCGGCCGACCTCGTCGAAGGACTGGTGCACGGTGGTCAGTGGCGGCCAGAACGAGTCGGACTCGGGGGAGTCGTCGAACCCCACCACGCTGAGCGACGACGGCACCGGGCGACCGGACTCGTGTGCGGCGCGGAGGACACCGAGGGCGGTCTGGTCGTTCGCGGCGAACACCGCGGTGATCTCCGGGCGTGCAGCGATCTCGAGCCCGGCCTCGTAGCCGTGCTCGGTCGTCCAGCCGCCGCGGAACACCGGGGGGACCGGCCGACCGGCGCGCGTCAGGGTGTCCTGCCACGCGGCGAGGCGACGGGCTGCCGAGTACGACGACTCCGGCCCGGCGACGTGCCAGACGGTCTCGTGCCCGAGGTCGAGCAGGTGCTGCGTGGCCTGTCGGGCGCCGTCGGCCTGGTCGGTGTCGATCGCGGGGTGGTCGGTGCTGCCCGTGGAGTCGATGATGACCATCGGCACGCCGTCGGGCAGCACGACCTCGGCGGTGTCGATGATGTGCGACTCGATGATGATCACGACGCCGTCGACGGCCTGTTCGTGCAGGCGCGAGAACGCGGAGCGCACGCCGGCCTCGGTGCGCGAGGCCATCGGCAGCAGGGTGATCGTGAAGTCGGCGACCCCGGCGGCGTCGGCGATCGCCTCGAGCGTGCGCATGTTGCCGAAGGACGCGAGCGTGAACATGATCACGCCGATGGTGCGGAAGCGGCCGGAGCGCAGGGCGCGGGCGGCGCGGTTGGGTCGGTAGCCCAGGGACTCCATCGCGCGCTGGACGCGATCGCGGGTCTCCGGGCTGACGTTGTCGAAGCCCCGGGCGACGCGCGAGACCGTCTGCATCGACACCCCGGCGGCGTCGGCCACTGCGGCCATCGAGGGGGCGCGGCGGGTGCCGGCGGGGGACTCCATCGTCACGCTGGCGCTCCTTCCGGATCGAGGGGCCGAGCGGTCGGCCTCCCCGGACGCTAGCGCATGTTGACGTTGCCATGCTATCGTCGCGTCGTTCGATGTTGACGTCAACATCGGTGACCGCCCGGACACCCTGATCCGGCCCGGGCCGAGGCGCCGACATCGACCACCCGAACGCAGCAGACGAAGGAGTCACATGAGCACGCTCGCAGCGCGCCCCGGTGAGGCAGCACCGCGCCCCACCGCCGAGCGCCCGGCCGGCCGCCGCCCCAAGCCGCGGGGACGGTTCACCGGATGGCTGTTCGTCGGCCCGTTCGTCGTCGTCCTGGTCCTGATGCTCATCGTGCCGATCGGCTACGCGCTCTGGCTCAGCCTGTTCCGCGACCAGCTCATCGGCGGCAACCAGTTCGTCTGGTTCGCCAACTACGTGCAGCTCTTCCAGGACGCCAAGTTCTGGTCCGGGTTCGGCCGGGTCGCGATCTTCCTGGTCGTCCAGGTGCCGATCATGCTCGGCCTCGCGCTCGTCGCCGCCCTTGCCCTGGACAGCGCCCGACTGTGGGGGACGAGCTTCTTCCGCATCGCGGTGTTCCTGCCCTATGCCGTCCCCGGGGTCGTCGCGGCCCTGATCTGGGGCTTCATCTACGGCAACCAGTTCGGTCTGACGGGCGCCGCGAACGACGCGCTCGGCATCGACCTGCTGCAGCCGTTCAGCCCGAGCTGGGTCCTGACGTCGATCGGCAACGTGGTCACGTGGGAGTTCCTCGGCTACAACATGCTGATCTTCTACGCCGCACTCCGCACCGTCCCCGGTGAGCTGTACGAGGCGGCCGAGCTCGACGGTGCCGGCCCGATGCGCACGGTCCTCTCGATCAAGCTCCCGGCGCTCCGCGGCCCGATGGTCATCGCCACGATCTTCTCGATCATCGGCAGCTTCCAGCTCTTCAACGAGCCGAACCTGCTCAAGACGCTCGCCCCGAACGTCATCGGCAGCGCCTTCACCCCGAACATGTACGCCTACTCGCTGTCCTTCAGCGGTCAGCAGTTCAACTACTCCGCCACGGTCGCGATCGTGATGGGCGTGATCACCGCGGTGATCGCCTACGTCGTCCAGGTCCGCGGCACCCGCGAGGAGAACCGATGAGCACCATCCAGCACCCCGCCGGGCCCGCAGCGGCCACGGTGACCGAGGCGACCACGACGCAACGTGCGCCGCGCACCCGCTCGATCCGCGCCTCCAGGCAGCTCCGCACCGCGGAAGGCGGACGCAAGCCGAAGCGTTCCGGCCTGCTGACCGCGGTCATGGTGGTCTTCGTCGTGTACTCGTTCGCGCCGCTGTTCTACCTGCTCGTGAACAGCACGAAGACGCAGGCGTCGCTGCTCTCCACGTTCGGTCTGTGGTTCGGCGGGGACTTCAACCTCTGGCAGAACATCGTCGACACGGTGACGTACAACGACGGCATCTTCCTGCAGTGGTTCGGCAACACGCTGCTCTACGTCGTCGTCGGTGCCGGCGGGGCCACCCTGCTCGCCACCGTCGCGGGCTACGGCATGGCGAAGTTCCAGTTCCCCGGTCGCCGCGCGGTCTTCGCCGTCGTCCTCGGCGCCATCGCGGTCCCCGGCACGGCCCTGGCGGTCCCGACCTTCCTGCTGTTCTCGCAGGTCGGCCTGACCAACACCCCGTGGGCGATCATCCTGCCCTCGCTGATCAGCCCGTTCGGCATGTACCTGATCTGGACCTACGCGGTGGACGCGATCCCGGCCGAACTGCTCGAGGCCGCCCGCATGGACGGCGCCGGTGAGTTCCGGATCTTCTTCACGATCGCGCTCCGCCTGCTCGCGCCCGGTGTCGTCACCGTCCTGCTGTTCGCGGTCGTCGCCACCTGGAACAACTACTTCCTGCCGCTCATCATGCTGAGCGACCCGAAGTGGTACCCGCTGACGGTCGGCCTGAACCAGTGGAACGCGCAGGCCACCGGGTCCGGCGCGCAGCCGATCTACAACCTCGTCGTCACGGGATCGCTCCTCACGATCATCCCGATCGTGGTCGCGTTCCTCTTCCTCCAGCGCTTCTGGCAGTCCGGCCTCGCGGCCGGGTCGGTCAAGGCCTGACCCCCTCGGACACCAGGCGCACGGCGACCCCGCCACGCGCCGCCCGGTCCGGCACACAGCAGCACCACCCCCTCCACGAAGAAGTGAAAGGCACTCCCATGAACAAGCGTCTCCGGCGCGGGCTCAGCGCCCTCGCCATCGGCGTCACCGCCGCGATCGCCCTCGCCGCGTGCGCCTCCGGTGGCTCCGGCTCCGGCGGATCGGCCGACGACATCGACAAGGCCCTGCAGGACGGTGGCACCCTGACCTACTGGTCGTGGACCCCGTCGGCGAAGGCCCAGGTCGCCGCGTTCGAGAAGCAGTACCCCAAGGTGAAGGTCAAGCTCGTCAACGCCGGCACCGGTGCCGACCAGTACACGAAGCTGCAGAACACGATCAAGGCCGGCTCGGGCGCCCCCGACGTCGCCCAGGTGGAGTACTACGCCCTGCCGCAGTTCGCGCTGTCCGAGTCGCTGCTCGACCTGTCGAGCTACGGCTTCGACTCGCTCGAGAAGGACTTCGCGAAGAGCACCTGGAGCTCGGTGTCCATCGACGGCAAGGTCTACGGCCTGCCGCAGGACTCCGGCCCCATGGCGCTGTTCTACAACAAGAAGGTCTTCGACAAGCACGACATCGCCGTGCCGAAGACGTGGGACGAGTACGTCACGGCGGCCAAGAAGCTGCACGAGGCGGACCCGAAGGCCTACATCGCGGCGGACTCCGGCGACGCCGGCTTCACCACGAGCATGATCGCCCAGGCCGGTGGCACCCCCTTCACCACCGACGGTGACAAGGTGACCATCAACCTGCAGGACGAGGGCACCAAGAAGTGGACGAGCACCTGGAACGAGCTCGTCGAGCAGGGCCTGCTGTCGAAGACGGTCGGCTGGACTGACGACTGGTACAAGCAGCTCGGCAACGGTGAGATCGCCACGATGATCACCGGCGCCTGGATGCCCGGCAACCTGGAGTCCGGCGTCGCCCAGGCCTCGGGCGACTGGCGCGTCGCCCCGATGCCGACCTACGACGGTGGCACCGCCCAGACCGCGAACAACGGAGGCAGCGCCCAGGTCGTCATGAAGCAGTCGAAGAACCCGGCCCTCGCCGCGGGCTTCCTCAAGTGGCTGAACTCCTCGAAGGAGTCCACGAAGGTCTTCATGGAGTCCGGCGGCTTCCCGTCGACCACCGCTGACCTCGACTCGTCGGCGTTCCTCGACGAGAAGCCGGAGTACTTCGGCGGCCAGCAGATCAACAAGGTGCTCGTCGACGCGTCGAAGTCCTCGGACAACGACTTCACCTACCTGCCCTACCAGGTGTACGCGAACAGCGTCTACGCCGACACCGTCGGTCAGGCGTACGAGAACGGCACCTCGCTCGACGCCGGCCTCGAGGCCTGGCAGAAGGCCCTCGCCAAGTACGGCAAGGACCAGGGCTTCACGGTCTCGTCGAAGTAGTTCGACAGCATCCCCGCGGGGCCGTGCGGACACGTCCGCACGGCCCCGCTCCACGCCCGGCCCCGCTCCACGCCCGGCCGGGCCGGCAACGAGAGAATGACACCATGCGCTTCGCCATCGGCGACACCGACTTCCTGCTCGACGGCGAGCCGCACCGGGTCCTGTCCGGCGCGATCCACTACTTCCGCGTGCACCCCGACCTGTGGGCCGACCGGATCCGCAAGGCGAAGCTGATGGGCCTCAACACCATCGAGACCTACGTCGCCTGGAACGCGCACGCGCCGTCGCCCGGGGTGTTCGACCTGTCGGGTGGCCTGGACCTCGGCCGCTTCCTCGACCTCGTCGCCGCCGAGGGCATGTACGCCATCGTCCGCCCCGGCCCCTACATCTGTGCCGAGTGGACGAACGGCGGTCTGCCGTACTGGTTGTTCGCGGACGGCTCCGTGGGCGTCCGGCGCAACGAGCCCGGCTTCCTCGCGGCGGTCGAGACGTACCTGCAGCAGCTGGCCCCCGTGCTGGTCCCGCGGCAGATCGACCAGGGCGGGCCCATCGTCCTGGTGCAGGTCGAGAACGAGTACGGCGCCTACGGCTCCGACCCCGAGTACCTGCGCGCACTCGAGCAGATGCACCGCGACATCGGGCTGACCGTCCCCTTCACGAGCGTCGACCAGCCGATGGGCACGATGCTCGAGGACGGCTCCCTGCCCTCGCTGCACAAGACCGGTTCGTTCGGCTCCCGTTCCGCCGCCCGCCTCGAGCGCCTGCGGCAGGCCCAGCCCACCGGGCCCCTGATGTGCTCGGAGTTCTGGGACGGCTGGTTCGACAGCTGGGGCGAGCACCACCACACCACGCCGGCGGCCGCCAGCGCCGAGGACCTGGACGTCCTGCTCGCCGCCGGCGGCTCGGTGAACATCTACATGTTCCACGGCGGCACCAACTTCGGCTTCACGAACGGCGCGAACGACAAGGGCGTCTACCGCCCGATCGCGACGTCGTACGACTACGACGCCCCGCTCGACGAGGCCGGTCGGCCGACCGAGAAGTTCCACGCCTTCCGCGCGGTGATCGCGCGCTACGCGCCCGTCCCGCCGCTGCCCGCGACGATGGAGCCGGGTGGATCGGGTCGACTCGGTCCCGTGGCCGCGTCCGGCGACGGCCTGGAGGCCCGGATCACCCCCGCCACGGACCTCGCCGTCCGTCTGGACCGCGTCGCGTCGCTCCGTTCCCTGCTGCCCACGCTCACGACGTGGTCCGCGCACGACGAGCCGCCGACCTTCGACGCCCTCGGAGCCGCGAGCGGCTTCGTCGCCTACCGCGCCGAGGTCGACCTGCCCACCGGAGGGGTGCTGACCGTCGGCACCGAGGTGCGCGACCGTGCGATCGTGTCGGCCGACGGTGTCGTCGTCGGGGTCCTGGAGCGCGAGCACCACGACCGCGCCATCACCCTGCCGCCGGTGACCGGCACGCTCGAGCTCCTCGTCGAGGACCAGGGCCGCGTCGACTACGGCGTCCGCATCGGTGAGCCGAAGGGCCTGATCGGGGGTGTCTCGATCGACGGCGTCCCGGTGGCCCGTTGGACGGCGTCGCCGCTCGCCCTCGACCCCATCGCGCCGGCCGCCGTGACCGCGCTGTCCGAGGTCGCTCCGACCGGCACCGAGGTGCTCGCCGGGCCGACGTTCGCAGCTGGCTCGTTCGACCTCGACACCGTGGACGACCGGTACCTGTCGCTCGACGGGTTCCGGAAGGGTGTCGCCTGGGTCAACGGGTTCTGCCTCGGTCGGTACTGGTCGCGAGGCCCGCAGCGGACCCTGGCGATCCCCGGCCCGGTCCTGCGCCAGGGTCGCAACGAGCTCGTCGTGCTCGAGCTGCACGCCGCCGCGTCCCGCACCGCGTGCCTGCTCGTCCAGCCCGACCTGGGTCACACCGAGGCCTAGTCGGGCGCGCGGCCTGGTCGAATCGGGCGTCCCTGGTCGAATCGGGCGTCCCTGGTCGGACGTTTCGACCAGGTACGCCCGATTCCGCTGTCCATGGCGGGCGTCATGGGAAGGATCAGTCGCGGTCGAGGGCGTCCAGGTCGGCGAGGGCGCGCTCTGCATCGGCGATCCGGTCGGCCTCGGGGCGGGTCCACCACTCGGGGCCGCGTTCGCCCAGGCCGTGCTTGACCAGGCCGTTCCGGTGCCGTGCCGCCGCCAGGGCCTCGTCGTCGCCCGCGCGCTTCGCGGTCTTCACGGCGTTGCGCCCGCGCCCAAGGTGGGAGCGGAGTGCGGCGGCGAGCTCCTCGGGCAGGGCGGGGTCGGTGCGGCGCCAGCGTCGGCCGTCCACGACGAAGAAGTGGTCGTCGGGTTCGGCGGTCATGGTCCGAGTCTGCACCGTCGGTGGTGCCGGGTAGACAGGAGCCGATGAGCCACGAACGCGTCCGCCCGATGCTCGACGTCCGACGCATCTACGCCGAGCCGGCCGCGCTCGAACTGCAGCGCGGGCAGGAGATCGTCGGGCGCTGGCCGGACGCCGAGATCGTCCCGGTCGAGTCGCACTGGAACATCCCCGAGGTGCACGGCGACGAACGGAACGTCCAGCGCTGGGTGCGGATCAAGACCGAGGCGCTCGTGCTCGGCGTGAAGAAGTCGTTGGTGACCCGGCCGAACGGTCGCTCCGCCGACTTCATCGCACCGTCCACCGCGAACGGCTGCGCGATGGCGTGCGCCTACTGCTACGTGCCGCGGCGCAAGGGCTACAGCAACCCCGTGACGGTGTTCGCGAACATCGATCAGATCACCAAGCACGTGGCGCGGAACATCGCCAAGCAGGGGCCGAAGACCGAACCGAACCAGTGCGACCCGGAGTCCTGGGTCTACGACATCGGCGAGAACAGCGACTGCTCGGTCGACGCGATGATCGGCGACAACGTCCGCGACCTCTGCGACCTGTTCCGGATGACCCCGACGGCCAAGGCCTCGTTCGCCACGAAGTACGTCAACCGCGACCTGCTCGACTGGGACCCGATGGGCCGGACCCGGATCCGCTTCTCGCTGATGCCGCACGAGACCGCGAAGATCACCGACATCCGTACGAGCCCGATCGCCGAGCGGATCGCCGCGGTGAACGACTTCGTCGACGCCGGCTACGAGGTCCACCTGAACTTCTCGCCGGTCATCCTCACGCCGACGTGGGAGTCGGACTGGGCCGAGCTGCTCCGGCAGGTCGACGACGTGCTGTCCCCGGCCGCCAAGGCGCAGCTCGCTGCCGAGGTGATCTTCCTGACCCACAACCAGCCCCTGCACGAGGTCAACCTCGGGTGGCACCCCAAGGCCGAAGACCTGCTGTGGCGTCCGGACCTGCAGGAGCAGAAGGTGTCCCAGAACGGTGCCGTGAACGTGCGCTACCGGTCCGGCATGAAGGGGCAGCTCGTCGAGCGCTTCCGCGAACTCGTGGCCGAGCACCTGCCGTCCTGCCGGATCCGGTACGCCTTCTGACCGGCCCCGGACCGATCAGGGGATGAGGCGGTCGGCCCGGTACCGGGCGAACAGGTCCGCGAAGGCCTGCTCGGTCCGCCGGAACGCCCTGAACCCGGCGTCGCGGCTCTTCCCCATGTCGGTGACGACCTCCATCGCACGACCGAGGTCGGCGTCGGTGTGCCACCACGAGGCGAGCCGGGTGATGTCGGCCTCGGCGAGACCGTGGCGCTCGGCGATGCCGGCCCACTCGGACTCGTACGGCGCCATCTGCTCCTCGAGCGGTCGCGGAGCGTCCTCGTAGCCCACGACGCGCGCGGGGTCGACACCGAGGTGCGCGGCCAGGCGCGGCCACATCCAGCGCCACCGGAAGACGTCACCGTTGACGATGTTGAACGGCTCGTCTGCACCCTCGGGTGACGTCGAGGCCCACACCATGTGCTCCGCGAGGATGCCGGCGTCGGTCATGTCGGTCAGGCCGTTCCACTGTGCCTCGCTGCCCGGGAACACGAAGTCCAGGTCGAGTTCCTTCGCCAGCGTGGCCTGCACGGCGAGTGTGAGGCCCATGTTCATGGCGTTGCCGACCGCGTGCCCGATCACGGTGTGCGAGCGGTGCACGGACCAGGTGAACCCCTGGCGTTCGGCAGCGGCGAAGAGCTCGTCCTCCTGCGCGTAGTAGAAGTTCGGGGTGTCGAGGCGCGGTTCCTCCTCGTGGAAGGGGGTGTCGGGCATCTCGCCCGCGGCGTACGCCTCGAACGGGCCGAGGTAGTGCTTCAGGCCGGTGACCAGGGCGACGTGCTCGAGCGGAGCGTGCGACAGCGCCGCGAGCAGGTCGCGGACCATGCCGCCGTTCACGCGGATGTTCTCCGCCTCGGTGTCCTGCCGCTGCCAGGCGGTGAAGAAGACGTGGGTCGGGTGCTCGTCGGCGAGTGCGGCCGCCAGGCTCTCGGGGTCGCGCAGGTCGGCCGCGACGGTCCGGACGCCCTGTTCAGCGAGCGGTCGGCGGGAGAGCGCCGTCACGTCCCAGCCCAGGTCGAGCAGGTGGCGCACCAGGGCGGAACCGGTGATGCCACTGGCTCCGACGACCAGGGCTTCGCGGCGGGCAGAGGTCTGTTCGGTCGATCCGGTTGCAGTCATCCTTCGATGCAACCGACGTTGGACGACACATGTTCCCTCACCGCGGACGGCGGATGCGGATCGGGCCCTTGGCGGTCGACGGGTCGACGACGGACCCGCCCTGGGTGATCTCGACCTCGCCGCGCGCGACCATGCGCCGGGCGGCTCGACGCGCGGGCTCCATCAGCGGCCGCCAGTCGTCCGGGTCGAGTGATCGTGCAACCTCGGACGGGCAGATGCTCGAGGTCCGTGCCCGTGCCGCGAGCAGTTCGTCGATGCGCTGCTCGAGGGCCCGGTCGGTGTCGTCGAGCCCGTGTCGGCGGCAGGCTGCCGAACACCACTTCGCCTCCGGCGCCGCCGAGGACGGCATCCGTCGCCCGCACGAGGCGCAGGTCCGTTCGGCGTGTGCCGACTCCGATGCCGACGCATCGGCTTCCGTCCTGATCGCCCGTCCCATGGCCCCATCCTCGTCCTGCTCGGCAGGGCGGTCCACAGCCACCACGCGCACGGTCCAGGTGCGCCTGGCAGCATCGGAGCAGTGAATCCCGACACCGCCCCCGCCCGTCCGTCCGAGCCGGCCTGGGTCCAGCACGTGATGTGGTGGCACGTCTACCCGCTCGGCTTCGTCGGCGCCGAGGTCCGCCCCGCGTCACCGGTGGGGGAGCGTCCGCTCGAACACCGCCTCGACCGCCTGATTGGCTGGCTCGACCACGTCGTCGACCTCGGTCTGAACGGCCTGTTGCTCGGCCCGGTGTTCGCGAGCTCGACCCACGGGTACGACACGGTCGACCACTTCCGCATCGACCCGCGCCTGGGCGACGATGCCGACTTCGACGCCCTGGTCGCCGCGGCGCACGAGCGGGGCGTGCGGGTGCTGCTGGACGGGGTGTTCAACCACGTCGGCCGTGAGCACCCGGCGTTGCGTGCGTTGTCGGACCAGGGCCCGGAGGCGCCGACCGCCGACCTGTTCGCCATCGACTGGTCGGGGTGGCAGCCGGGGCAGCCCGTGCCCGTCGGACTGTTCGAGGGCCACGACATCCTCGTCGCGCTCGACCACGACAGCCGTGCCACCGAGGACCTCGTGGTGGAGGTGATGACGCACTGGCTGGCCCGCGGCGTCGACGGTTGGCGGCTCGACGCGGCGTACGCGGTGCCGCCGGCGTTCTGGGCGAGGGTGCTGCCGCGGGTGCGGGAGCGGTTCCCGGACGCCTGGTTCAGCGGCGAGGTGATCCACGGCGACGCGGCGGCGATCGCACGCGACTCGACGATGGACTCGCTGACCCAGTACGAGCTGTGGCAGGGGATCTGGCACGGCATCGCGGACCGCAACGGCCACGAGCTCGCGCACGCGATCGAGCGGCACGACGCGCTGCTGGCCACCTTCGCCCCGACGACGTTCGTCGGCAACCACGACGTCACCCGGATCGCGAGCGCGGTGGGGGAGCGGTTCGCCGGGCACGCCGCCGCGGTGCTGTTCACGGTGGCGGGGACCCCCGTGGTCTACGCGGGCGACGAGTACGGCTGGACCGGGGTGAAGGAGGAACGCGAGGGCGGCGACGACGCGGTCCGCCCGGAGTTCCCGGCCGAGGTGCCGGAGCCGACGGACCTGACCCACGCGCACGAGGCGCTCATCGCCCTGCGTCGCCGGAACCCGTGGCTGCACCGCGCGCACACCGACGTCGTGCACCTGACCAACACCGCCGTGGTGCTGCGGACCGCGACGGCGGACGCCGCCGTGGTGACCGCCCTGAACCTGTCGGACGATCCCGTCGAGGTGCCCGTGGCCGACGCGACGCAGGTCGAGGCGGGCGGGGCCGATCTCGGGGACTGGACCCTGCGCCTCCCGGCCGGGGGTTGGGCCGTCCTGTCGCGTTCGTGAGCAGAAACGGTCGGGTCCCCATCGAGGACCCGACCGTTTCTGCTCACCAAGCGAACAAGCGAACGCGCGAACGCGAACGCGAACACGAGAACGCGCGAACGCGCGCACGCGCGAACGAGCGAACAACGCTACTTGCGCGCGGACGCCGCCCGGCGCTTGTTGAACACGTCGAACGCGACGGCGGCGAGCAGCACCAGACCCTTGATCAGGGACTGGAACTCGGTGCCGACACCGAGGATCGACATGCCGTTGTTCAGCAGGCCGATGATCAGACCGCCGACGATGGCTCCCGGCACGGTGCCGATGCCGCCGGTGACGGCCGCGCCACCGATGAAGACGGCGGCGATGGCGTCGAGCTCGAAGCCGTTGCCCGCGCCCGGCGCCGCCAGGTTGAGCTGGCCGGTGAAGACCACACCCGCCAGGGCCGAGATGACACCCATGTTGACGAAGAGCAGGAACGTGACGCGCTTCGTCTTCACACCCGACAGCTGCGCGGCCAGGGCGTTGCCACCGATCGCGTAGATGTGGCGGCCGAACACCGCGCTCCGCATGACGACCGAGTAGATCACCACGAGGGCGCCGAGCACGACGAGCACGATCGGGGTGCCGTTGTAGCTGGCGAGCAGGAGCGCCACGTAGATCACGAGCACGGCGCCGAACGCCGTCTTCACGATGAACCAGGCGAACGGCTCGCTCTCGAGCTGGTACTTGCGCCGCGTGATGCGTCCGCGGAACGCCGCGATCACCATGACGGCCGCGGCGGCGAAGCCGAGGATCATCGTGAGCGGCTCGTACCCGGTGGTGCCGAAGGACGGCAGGAAGCCGGAGCCGAGCGAGCGGAAGCCGGCGGGGAACGGCGAGATCTGCTGGTTCTGCAGGACGATCTGGGCCGCGCCGCGGAACGCGAGCATGCCCGCCAGCGTCACGATGAACGCCGGGATCCCGAAGTACGCGATCCAGAAGCCCTGCCAGGCACCGACGAGCGCACCGACCACCAGGCAGAGCACGACCGCGATCGGCCACGGGATGTTCCACTGCGTGATCATCACGCCGGCCATGGCACCGGTGAAGGCGACCACCGAGCCGACCGACAGGTCGATGTGTCCGGCGATGATGACCATGACCATGCCGATGGCCAGGATGAGGATGTAGCTGTTCTGGACGATCAGGTTCGAGACGTTGATCGGGGCCAGCGTGATGCCGTTCGTGGTCACCTGGAAGAAGATGACGATGACGATCAGCGCGATGAACAGGCCGATCTGTCGGAGCTGCCCGGTGAGGTAGCCGACGGCGGACTTAAGCGCGTTCATTGACAGGGGTCTCCCGTTCCTGGGTCATGTACTGCATGAGGACCTCGGGCGTCGCCTCGGCGCGCGGGACGTCGGCCGTGATGGTGCCCTCGGAGAGGGTGTAGATGCGGTCGCAGATGCCGAGCAGTTCGGGGAGCTCGGAGGAGATCACGATGACCGCCTTCCCCTGGTCGGCGAGCTGGTTGATGATCGTGTAGATCTCGTACTTCGCGCCGACGTCGATGCCGCGGGTGGGCTCGTCGAGGATGAGCACGTCGGGGTCGGCGTACATCCACTTCGACAGGACGACCTTCTGCTGGTTCCCGCCGGAGAGCTTCCCGGTCACGACGTCGACGTTCGGCGCCTTGATGTTGAGGCTCTTGAGGAACTGGGTCGCGACGGTGGTCTCCTCCGAGGAGTTCACGAAACCCCAGTTGGCGAGCTTGCCGAGCGCCGACCCGGAGATGTTCCGCTTGATGTCGTCGATCAGGTTCAGGCCGTAGCGCTTACGGTCCTCGGTGACGTAGGCGATGCCGTTGTCGATCGCCTGCGAGACGGTGTGCGTCTTGATCGGGGTGCCGCGCTTGTAGACGGTGCCGCTGATGCCGGTGCCGTAGGACTGGCCGAAGACGCTCATCGCGAGTTCCGTGCGGCCGGCGCCCATCAGCCCGGCGATGCCGACGACCTCGCCGGCGCGGACGTTGAGGTTGGCCTGGTGGATGATCTCGCGCGACGAGTCGAGCTGGTGGTGGACGGTCCAGTCCTCGATCCGCAGCAGTTCCTCGCCGATGACGGGGTTCTCGCGCTCGGGGTACCGGTTCGACAGGTCACGGCCGACCATCCCGCGGATGATCCGGTCCTCGGACACGTCGTCGGCCCGCATGTCGAGCGTCTCGATGGTCTTGCCGTCGCGGATGATCGTGACCTTGTCCGCGATCGCCTTGATCTCGTTGAGCTTGTGGCTGATGATGATCGCCGTCATGCCTTCGGCCTGCAGCGAGCGGATGAGCTCGAGCAGGTGCGCGGAGTCGTCGTCGTTCAGCGCGGCGGTGGGCTCGTCGAGGATGAGGAGCTTCACCTCCTTCGAGAGCGCCTTCGCGATCTCGACGAGCTGCTGCTTGCCGACACCGAGGTCGACGACCTTGGTGACGGGGTTGTCCTTCAGCCCGACGCGCCCCAGCAGCTCGGCGGCCGTCAGGTTCGTCTTGTTCCAGTCGATGAAGCCGCCCTTGGACTGCTCGTTGCCGAGGAAGATGTTCTCGGCGATCGACAGGAAGGGGCTGAGCGCCAGCTCCTGGTGGATGATGACGACGCCCGCAGCCTCGGAGTCGTTGATGTTCGCGAACCGCACGGGTTCGCCGTCGAGCAGGATCTCGCCGTCGAAGGAGCCGGCCGGGTAGACACCCGACAGCACCTTCATGAGCGTCGACTTGCCCGCGCCGTTCTCGCCGCAGATCGCGTGGACCTGGCCGCGCTCGACCTCGATCGAGACACCCTGCAGGGCCTTGACGCCGGGGAACGTCTTGGTGATGTCCCGCATCTCGAGGATGGTGTCCGCCATGTGGACGCCTTTCCGTCGTGCGCGCGTGCGCGCGCTGGTGGAGACGGACTGGAGGCGCGGTGCGGGCTGGCACCGCGCCTCCGGTCCGTGAGATGGGCCTGACTACTTCAGGTCGGCTTCGGTGTAGTACCCGGAGTCCACGAGGACTTCCTTGTAGTTGTCCTTCGTGACGACCGTCGGCTGGAACAGGAAGGTCGGGACGACCTTGACCTTGTTGTCGTAGCTCTTCGTGTCGTTGACCTCGGGCTTCTTGCCGGTGAGCAGGTCCTCGGCCATGGTGACGGACTGCTTGGCGAGCTTGCGCGTGTCCTTGTAGATCGTCGAGTACTGCTGGCCGGCGATGATCGACTTGACCGAGGCTGCCTCGGCGTCCTGGCCCGTGACCGTCGGGAGCGGACGGTCGCTCGTGCCGTACCCGGCGCCCTGGAGCGCCGAGATGATGCCGATCGAGATGCCGTCGTACGGCGAGAGCACGCCGTCGAGCGTGGTGCCGCCCGAGTAGGACTTCGCGATCAGGTTCTGCATGCGGGCCTTGGCCGTGGCCGGGTCCCACTGCTGCGTCGCGGCCTGGGACAGCTGGTCCTGGCCGGACTGGATCTTCAGCGTGCCGTCCTCGAGGTACGGCTTGAGCGTCTTCATGGCGCCGTTGAAGAAGAACCCGGCGTTGTTGTCGTCGAGCGAGCCGGCGAAGACCTCGATGTTGAAGGGGCCCTTCTCGCCGGTCTTCTTGCCGTCCGCGTCGAGCACACCCAGGCCGGTGAGCAGGCTGTTCGCCTGGTCGACGCCGACCTTCTCGTTGTCGAAGGACACGTAGTAGTCGACGTTCTTGTTGCCCGTGAGCAGGCGGTCGTACGAGATCACCTTGATGCCGGCCTTGGCGGCGGCGTCGAGCTGGTCGGAGAGCGCGCCACCGTCGATCGACGCGATGATCAGGACCTTCGCGCCCTTGGTGATCATGTTGCTGACCTGCTGGGCCTGCTGCTGGACCTTGTTGTCGCCGTACTCGAGGTCGACCTTGTAGCCGGCCTTCTCGAGGTCGCTCTTGACGGCGTTGCCGTCCTTGATCCACCGCTCGGAGACCTTGGTGGGCATGGCGACGCCGACGAGGGCGCCCTTGTTGTCGCCGCTGCCGCCACCATCGGTGGACGCACGGCCGCCGGCCGAGCAAGCGGCCAGCGAGATCGCGATGCCGACGGCTGCGACGCCCGCGATGATCCTGCGCTTCATCATCGAAGTACCTCTGTTCCTTCGCGTCGTCCTCGACGCGGTCGGGTGCCGGGGCTGCTGTGCCCCGTGGGATGCGCTCGTGTGAGCGCTCACATCTTGTGGGTTCCGTGACGGGGTGTCAACTCAACACCGCCGTTTCGTGATCTTGCCGCGGCGACCGGACCGAGCGGTACGGTTGGCGCGTGAGCACCACGACCGCCCCCGAGGGCAGGGGCGGCAAGCGCCGGAAGGCCCCGACGATCTTCGACGTCGCCGAACGCGCCGGCGTGTCCCACCAGACCGTCTCCCGCGTGATCAACGGCGACCCGACCGTCCGCGAGCAGTTCCGGACGCAGGTCACCGACGCCGTCACCGAGCTCGGGTACCGGCCCCGTGCCGCCGCCCGGGCGCTCGCCGGTGGGCGGAGCAAGGCGCTCGGCATCATCACCGCCGGCGACGCGCTGTACGGCCCGTCGAGCACCTCGATCGGCTTCGAACGGGCCGCCCGCTCCGCCGGGTACCACGTGCTGCTGTCGACACTGCCCGAGGAACCGCGGCCGTCCGACCTGTCCGGGGCGCTCACCACGCTGCTGGCGCAGGACGTCGCCGCGATCGTGCTGGTCGCCGCCGACAACCGGGTGCTCGACGCCCTCGCCTCGCTCACCGTGCCGGTCACGGTGCCCGTCGTGGTGTCGAACGCCGTGCAGCGCGACGCCGTCCGGACCCCGGTCGCGCCGAGCGTCGCCGCCGTCGCCATCGACCAGGCGGCCGGCACCTCGCTCGTCATGCAGCACCTGTTCGACCGCGGACACCGCCGGATCGTGCACATCGCCGGACCGCACGTGTCCCAGGAGTCCGAGGTGCGTCGCGCCACCTACGTGCGGATCATGCAGGACGCCGGACTCGAACCGGTCGTGCTCGAGGGCGACTGGACCCCGGCGAGCGGCTTCGCGGCCGCCCGGCGCATCGACGTGGGGACGGTCGACGCCGTCTTCGCGGGCAACGACCAGATGGCGCTCGGGGTGCTGCACGCCTTCGCCGACGAGGGGCTGCGGGTCCCCGACGACATCGCGGTCGTGGGGTTCGACGACGTCCCCGAGGCCGCGCACTTCACGCCGCCGCTGACCACCGTGCGGCAGGACTTCCGGGCGATGGGGGAGCGGGTGCTCGACACCGTGCGGGCCCTGGTCGAGGGGGAGCCCCGCGACGAGACGCTGCTCGCGCCCGAGCTGGTGGTGCGGCGCAGCACGTAGCGCCCCCTCGCACCGTGCGAGGTCTGGCACCGCGCGCTCGGCGTGGTGCGAGGTTCCGTACTCGGTGCGAGCCCCTGCGCCCCGCACGGAGTACGCAACCTCGCACCACACCGGCGGCACCCCTCGCACGGTGCGAGGGGCGCCGCCGGCGAGCTGACCCGACCGTCAGCCCTTCAACGCCCCGGACGACAGCCCGGCGACGTAGAACCGTTGCAACCCGACGTACAGCGCGATGCACGGGATCATCGCCACCACCGACCCGGCGACGAGGTTGCCGTACGACACCTGCCCGTACGCCCCGGTCTGCAGGTTGAGCAGCGCGACCGGCAGCGTGTACAGCGAGTCCTTCGTCAGGAACGTCAGGGCTCCGAGGAACTCCGTCCACGACGCCAGGAACGCGTAGAGCGCGGCGGTCGCCGCCCCGGGCAGGAGCAGCGGGCGGAGCACCGACACGACGACCCGGAAGCGCGAGGCCCCGTCGACGAACGCCGAGTCCTCGAGCTCGGTGGGGATCGACTCGAACGCGTTCCGCATCACGAACACCCCGAACGGCAGGTTCACGGTCGTGTAGAACAGCACGAGTCCGAGCAGCGAGTTCGTCAGCCCCATGGCGTTCATCTCGAGGTACAGCGGCGTGAGGATGGCCTGGAACGGCACCATCATCGTCAGCAGCACCAGGCCGAACACGAGCCCGGCGCCCCGGAACCGGAAGCGGGCGAAGCCGTAGCCGGCCATCGTCGCGATCACCGCGGTCAGCACCGCCGTGGCGATCGACACGATGAGCGAGTTCACGACGCCGGTGAGCAGGTGCGACGACGAGGCGAACACGGCGGCGAAGTTCTGCCACCCGAGCTGGAAGAACGTCGCCGGGTCGGGGGCCTGCGTGATGACGGCCTCGGACTGGAACGCCCGCAGGATCGACCAGAAGAGCGGGACGCCGAACACGAGCGCCGAACCGATGCCGGCGATCGCGTACAGGGTGCGCTTCACGGTGGTGTCGCGGGGGTGCTGGACGCTGCCCTGCTGGTGGCGCCGACGTCGCCCGTCGCCCGTGGTGGTCAGGGTCCTGGTGGACAGGTCCGGCGCCGAGAGGGCCGCACGGGAGGTCGTGGTGCTCATGGCGTCAGTCCTTCTCTCGCAGTGCCCAGAACTGGAACACCGTCACGGCGGCGATCACCACGACGAGGGCGATCGACTGGGCGGTCGCTGCCCCGAGCTGCAGGTTCACGAACCCGCGGTTGTAGATCGCGTTCACGATCGTGGTGGTCTCGGTGCCCGGCCCGCCCTGGGTCAGGATGTAGAACTGGTTGAACGCCAGCAGCGACCCGATCACCGAGATGATGACGCTCAGTGCGACGGTGGAGCGGATCATCGGGAACGTGATGAGGCGTTCGGTCTGCCACCAGGACGCCCCCTCGAGCTGCGCCGACTCGTAGACCTCGTCGGGGACGCCCTGCATCGCCGACATGAGCAGCACCATGGTCAGCCCCGAGACCGCCCAGACCACGAGCACGCAGATGAGCAGCGTCGCCAGCGGACCGTTCACGAGCCACGCGGTGCTGCCGTCGGTGATCCCGAGCCAGCGGAGCACCATGTTGACGGCCCCGGAGTTCGGCTGCGCCTCGAGCACGAGCATGAACGAGAGCGTCGTCAGCCCGACCACGTACGGCAGGAAGAACACCGTCCGCAGGATCGTGCTGCCCCGGCGGCGTGCGCGGACGAGCACGGCGAGGAAGTACCCGAGCGCCAGGATCGGCAGGGTCACGATGGCCGTGTACAGCAGCGTGTAGCCGATCGCGTGCACGAACGTCGGGTCCTGGAACAGCGTCAGGTAGTTCTGCAGCCCGATGAACCGGTACGGGCCGATCAGGGGCCAGTTCGTGAACGAGATGTAGAGCGCGAACACGAGCGGGACGAGCACGAAGACGGCGACGAACAGGATCGCCGGGGCGACGAGGACGGCGCCGGTGCGCGGCGGGTGGGTGAGCGAGTTGCGGGTCCGGACGGCGCCGCCGCGCCCCGGGCCGCGGCCCACGGTGGGACGGCCCGGGCCGGTCCGGCCGGCGGGGCGCCGGGTGGAGATGGTCGACATGCGTGCACCTCTCTGTGCATCAACAAGAGCGAGACGAGCGAGACGAGCGAGACGAGCGAGACGAGCGAGAAGACAGGCAGGCCGGCTCAGGCCTGGACCTGGTCGAGGATCCGCTGGTAGTCGGACTGCGCCGTCCGCATGGCGGCAGCGCTCCCCGACCCGAACACGGCCTCGCGGAACATCGCGAAGTACGGCGACGACGGCTGGTTGTTGAGCAGGTTGTACGCCAGCGTCTGCGGTGCGTAGCCCTTCTCGATGGCGTCGAGCGGCCCGTACGCCAGTGGGAACCGCTTGCGGTACTCCGGGGTGGCGGCGTCGGACCGCGTCGGGAAGTACCCGCCGTCCGGCAGCGCCTGCTGCTGCTGGAGGCCGTTCGCGTACTGCATGAACGCCCACCCACCGGACGGGTTCGCCGCCCCGTTCGGGATGCACATGTTGTCGCCGCCGTCGAAGAACGACCGCTGGCCGTCCCACGACGGGATGAGCACCGTCTGCATCTTCGCCCGCATCGCCTTGGTGGCCGCGGGCACGGTCGCCCCGTACGAGGTCGGGAAGATCCCCACCCTGCCGGCCCGGAAGTCGGCACCCCACGTGGTGCCGGCGTCGGAGTACGTCGCCTTCGACAGCACGCCGTCCTTCCACAGCTGCCGGTAGAACTCGAGCATGCGTTCGAGGGCCTCGTTGCCGGTGATGTTCGCCCGCTGGGACCCCACCTCGCCGGTCATCATGTCGACCCCGGTCGCCCAGACGTGCGGCTGCGTGACGAAGCCGATGATGCCCGCGGCGTTGCCGGAGATCGACCAGCCGTACACGTCTTCGTCGAGCTTCCGGATGGCCTTCGCCGCGTCGAGCAGCGTGGACAGGTCCTTCGTCGACTCCTCGACGTCGAGGCCCGCACGCTCGAACAGCTCGGTGTTCACGAACAGCTGCGAGTTGTCGGCCAGGTAGGGCAGGCCGTAGTACCGGTCGCGGTACTCGAGCAGGCGCAGGTGCCCGGGTGAGATCGCGTCGAAGTAGTCCAGGCTCTTGACGACGTCGGTCAGGTCGGCGAACGCCTCGCGGAAGATGAACAGCTGCGAGTTGATGTCGTCGATGTCCACGACGTCCGGTGGCTCACCCCCGCGGATCGCGGTCGCGAGCTTGGTCACGTACTGCGCGTCCGGCACGGGCGTCAGCTGGACCTGCAGCGCCGGGTTCGCCTTGTTGAACCCGGCGACGGCCGACGTCAGGCCGGCCTGGGTCGCCGACCGGCACCACACCTGCACGGTGCCGGTCGCGTTCTTCCCGAAGCTCGCGGGCTTCGCGACGACCTTCGGCAGGGTGCCGGAGCACCCGGCCAGGGCGAGGGCGGCCCCGCCGGCGACGCCGCCGACGAGGAACGCTCGGCGGTCCACGCCGGTCACCGCGCCAGCGGGAGCCAGACGCGCATCGGCGCGGCTCCCCGGTTGGCCCACGCGTAGTACGGGACGGCGGTCGCGGTGACGTCGCGGCCGTCGTGACCAGCCTGGAGGCCCGTGGTGACGCCCTGCGGACCGGCCACGTCGTCGACGTCGGTCGCGTCTCCGGCGTGATCCGCGCCTCCAGACCGGGTCGCGTCCAGCCGCTGGTACGGCCAGGCCGGCTGCACGTGCTCGGCCGGGGCGTGCCCCGGGATCCGCAGCGTGACGACGCCGTCGAGCAGGTCGTCGCGGCGCTCCTCGGTGATCGGCGCGTCCGCGTCGACCGTCAGGTCGTCGACCGTGAAGCCCTGCTGGTCCGCCTGCTCGACCGCGTACACGAGCGGGCCGCGCTCGATCGCGACCTGCCCGCGGGCGGCGTCGATGCGGGCGTCCGCGACGTAGCGGTGCGGCGTCGTGTCGAAGACGAGCTCGACCGTGTCGCCCGCCGACCACTCGCGGTCGACGACGTGCAGCGTGCCCGCCGCAGGGTTCGCGGACCCGTCCGGACCCGTGACGGTCGTGGTGTCCGACCAGGCCGGGATCCGCAGGCCCAGGGCGAGCGGGCCGTCCTCGGTGACCGTGACGCGGACGCGGCCCTCGTGCGGGTAGTCGGTCTCGACCCGCACCGGACCGAGGTCGGCGGTGGCGTACTGGTGGACCTGCAGCCCGCCGTCGGTCGCGGTCGCCAGGTAGCCGTCGAGGCTCGCGAAGGTGCGCATGATGTTCGGCGGGCAGCAGGCGCAGTCGAACCAGCCGCGGCGCCCGTGGGCGGGGGAGCGGTTCTCGTCCTGGTGGGCGTGGTCGCGCTGCTGCAGCGGGTTCACGTAGAAGTACTCGGTGCCGGCCAGGCTCACCCCGGCGAGGAACGCGTTGTACAGCAGACGCTCGATCGCGTCGGCGTACACGGGCTTGCCGGTGGCGAGCAGCAGCCGCCAGGCCCACTGCACCCCGCCGATGGCCGCGCAGGTCTCGGCGTAGCCGCGGTCGGTCGGCAGCTCGTACGGGTCGCCGAACGCCTCCCAGTCCCAGCGCGCCCCGAGTCCGCCGGTGATGAAGGCCTTCGTCGCCATCATGTCCGCGAACTGCGTCTCGCTCGCGGCGAGGAGCTCGGTGTCCCCGGTCTCGATCGCGACGTCCACGGCGCCCGCCGCCAGGTACACGGCGCGCACGGCGTGGCCCTCGACGGTCGTGGCCTGCCGGCTCGGCACCCGGTCGGAGAAGTACGTCGGCTCGCCGCCGGCGCGCTCGATGATGCCGTGCCCGCGGGCGTCGACGAACCAGTGCGCCAGGTCGAGGTAGTCACGGTTGCCGGTCTCGCGGTACAGCTCGACCAGGCCCATCTCGACGACGGGGTGGCCGTCGACGTCGCGCGTCTTCGGCGTGCCGTCCGGTGCGGTGCCGTCGCCGAACGTGCGGACCAGGTGGTCGGCGTTCTTGATCGCGACGTCGAGCAGCCCGGTGTCGCCCGTCGCACGGTGCTGGGCCACGGCCGCCTGGTACAGGTGCCCGGCGCAGTACATCTCGTGGCTCCACTTGAGGTCCGTGTACCGCTCACCCTTGCCGCGGACCTGCTGCACGGAGTCCAGGTACCCGTCGTCGGCCTGTGCCCGGGCGTACAGCGCCGTGACCTCGCGCTGCAGGTCGAGCAGGTCCTCGGCGGGGGCGCGGCCGTACTCCCAGGCCACGGCCTCGAGCCACTTCGTCACGTCGGAGTCCATGAAGATCGGGCCGACGGCCTCGCCCTCCTCGAGTCCCGCGGCGATGCGGAGGTTGCGGAAGTTGCCGGCCGTCTCGAGCTGCTGGTAGCCGCTGCGGACGGCGTCGCGGCCGTTGCGCTCCTGGCGGAGCCCCCAGAAGCCGCCGGTGATCCGGGCGTCGCCGGTCGGCAGCGGCCGGAGCGTCAGGCGTGCGTCGGTGGTCGGGAGGACCGGGGTCGCGGTGTGCGCGCCGCGATCGGTCGCGAGCGTGGTGGTCATGTCGCCTCCTTGCGATGTGACTGGCACCGTGCGGATGGAGCTGGCCATCCGGAAAACGGTTTCTGCGGTGGACGCTACGACACCGGGCGCACGCCGCGCAAGAGCATTCCGGCGGTTTTGTGTAAGGTCATCGGCACGTCCTGGTCGTCGGAAAGGTGGTTGCCGTGACGCTCGAACGCACCGGACAGCCGATCCGGATCACCGACGTGGCGGCGCTCGCCGGGGTGTCGATCGGCACCGCATCGAAGGCGCTGAACGGCACCGGGCAGCTGCGGGACGCCACCCGGCTGCGGGTGAAGGAAGCCGCCGAGAAGCTCGGGTTCGTCGGCGATGCCCGGGCCCGTGCGCTGTCGTCGGGGCGGACCTACACCGTCGGCATGATCACCACCGACTCGTTCGGACGGTTCTCGATCCCGGTGCTGCTCGGTGCCGAGGACGCCCTGTCCGCCGGGCGGATGGCCGTGCTGCTGTGCGACACCCGCGACGACCACGTCCGCGAGGCCCACTACCTGCGCTCCCTGGCGGCCCGCGGCGTCGACGGCATCATCGTGACGGGTCGTTCCGCCGACGCCCGAGCCCCGATCGACGTGTCGATCCCGGTCGTCTACGCCTTCACACCCTCGACCGACGACGCCGACGTGTCGGTCACCCTCGACGACGCCGCCGGGTCGGCACTCGTCGCTTCGCACGTGCGCTCGCTCGGGCGGCAGCGGGTCGCGATCGTGACGGGGCCGGCACGGCACCGGTCCGCGGCACGACGGGTGGCCGGTGCCTCGTCGGTCCTCGGGTCGCACCTGGTCACCGACCCGCTGTACGGCGAGTGGTCGGAGCGCTGGGGGCGGCAGGCCGTGGACGTGTTGGCTCGGGAGTCGCCCGACGTCGACGCGATCGTCTGCGGCAGCGACCAGATCGCCCGGGGCGTGTGTGACCGGCTGCGGGAACTCGGGCGTTCGGTGCCCGGAGACGTCGCGGTCACGGGGTTCGACGACTGGGACGTGATGGCGCTCGCCTCCAGGCCGCCGCTGACCACCGTGGACCTGCGGCTCGAGGAGCTCGGACGCGTCGCGGGGCAGGCGCTCCTCGCCCTGATCGACGGCGGGACGGCGTCGTCCGCGGCCGTGACCCCGTCGCTCGTCATCCGCGAGAGCACCGTCGGCGCGTAGGGCGCGGTTCGGCGGTCGGGGCTCGGGGCTCGGGGCTCGGGGCTCGGGGTTCGGGGCTTGCGAGGTCGCGCGAACTGCCGCGCGTCGTGCCGTCGGGCGGCAGTTCGTGCGACCTCGGCGGACCGGTTGCGGCGTGTCGTGCGACCTCGGCGGTGCTGGTGCTGGTGCTCGTGGTCGAGCGGTCACAACACCCCGTCCGCCGTGGTCGAGCGGTCACGACTCGTCGCTCGGCGCAGCTCCAGTCGACAGTTCGTGACCGCGCGGTGGGGAGGCAGCGGGGTGTCGTGACCGTCCCGAGCGCCGCCGTTCGGGGTGTAGCGGTTCGGGGGTGTCGTGGTGCGGAGGATCGGCGTTCGCGGGTGGGGGGCGGCGGGCGGTCGGGACGTGCGCGGGTGTGGGGTGGCGGGTGGTCGGGACGTGCGCGGGTGCGGGGTGGCCGGTGGTCGGGACGTGCGCGGGTGCGGGGTGGCCGGTGGTCGGGACGTGCGCGGGTGCGGGGTGGCGAGGGGTCGGGACTTGCGCGGGTGCGGAGCGGCCGGTGGTCAGGACTTGCGCGGGGGTGGGACTGCGGTGGTCGCACGTCGTCGTCGCCGTCGTTCGTCGCGCGGTCACGACCCGTCGCGCGTGGGGCGTCGAGTGGTCAGGAGCCGTCGGCTACGGGCGCGCCGGACGACGGTTCGTGACCGTTCGGGGGAACTGAGCGGGGTGTCTCGACCGCTGGCGGGACGGGCGGACCGGCGGCGCGCCGCGGCGTTGCACGAGTGAGCGCTCACGTGCCAGGATGTGAGCGCTCACTGAGGACGACGAGGTTCTGGAGGAACACATGGGTGACGACCGCCGACAGCGGATCGTGGACGGGCGCACCACACTCGGGATCGAACTCGGTTCCACCCGCATCAAGGCCTGCCTGGTGGACGAGGACCTCGTGCCCATCGCGGCCGGTTCCCACGAGTGGGAGAACGAGTACGTCGACGGCCGCTGGACCTACTCGCTCGAGGCCGTCGAGACCGGACTCCAAGCCGCGTACGCCGCCCTCGTGGCCGACGTCGAGGCGCAGTACGGCGTGACCCCGACGACCTACCGGGCGGTCGGCGTGAGCGCGATGATGCACGGCTACCTGGCGTTCGACGCCGCGGGCGAGCTGCTCGTGCCGTTCCGCACCTGGCGCAACACCTCGACCGGCCCCGCGGCCGAACGCCTCAGCGAGGCCCTCGGGTTCAACATCCCCCTGCGGTGGTCGATCGCGCACCTGTACCAGGCGGTCCTCGACGACGAGCCGCACGTGGCCGAGATCGCCGGCGTCACGACCCTGGCCGGCTACGTGCACCGTCGCCTGACCGGCCGGAACGTCCTTGGCGTCGGCGACGCGAGCGGCATGTTCCCGATCGAGGGCGGCCCCGTCGACAGCGGCCCCGGCGACCCGGGCGCGAAGGACTTCGACCACGCCATGCTCGCCACCGCGCAGGACCTGATCGGCGTGCCGGACCTGCGGTCCCTGCTGCCCGAGGTCCTCGTCGCCGGTGCCGAAGCCGGTGAGCTGACCCCCGAGGGTGCGGCCTGGCTCGACCCGACCAGCACGCTCGAACCCGGCGCACCGCTCTGCCCGCCCGAGGGCGACGCCGGCACCGGCATGGTCGCGACGAACGCCGTCGCACCGCGCACCGGCAACGTCAGCGTCGGCACGAGCATCTTCGCGATGGTCGTGCTCGAGCAGCCGCTGACCACCGCGCACGAGGAACTCGACGTCGTCACCACCCCGGCCGGCGACGCCGTGGCGATGGTGCACTGCAACAACGGCGCGAGCGAGATCGCGAGCTGGGCCCGGGTGTTCGGACGCTTCGCCGAGGCCTCGAGCGACCGGACCGGCGCGACGCCGATCGGCATCGACGACGTCTACGCCACCCTGCTCGCCGAGGCAGTCGCCGACGACACCGACCCGGATGCCGGCGGGCTCCTCTCCTTCAACTACCTGGCCGGCGAACCCGTCACCCACGTCGAGGACGGCCGGCCCCTGCTGCTCCGCACCCCCGGCGCTCGCTTCACGCTCGGCAACCTGGTGCGCTCCGAGGTGCACGGCGCGTTCGCGACCCTGGCCATCGGCATGGACGTGCTGCACGGCGAACAGGTGCAGGTGGACCGGATGACCGCGCACGGCGGGCTCTTCCGCACGCCCGGCAGCCCGCAGCGGCTCCTCGCGGCGGCGTTGCGCGTGCCGATCGCGCTCGAGGAGACCGCGGGCGAAGGCGGCGCGTGGGGGATCGCGGTGCTGGCCGCCTACCTCGAACACACCGACCAGCAGCTCGCCGACTACCTGTCCGACACCGTGTTCGGCGGGGACGCCGTGCACGTGGCCGAACCCGAGCCGGCAGATGTCGCCGGGTTCCAGACGTACCTGGACCGCTACCGGGCCGCACTGCCCGTGCAGGACGTCGCCGCGGCGGCGACCCGGCCCAGCGCGACCACAGGACCGACCGAAGAGACCGACGGCGCCGACCCGCGCCTCCAGACAGAGGAAGTGACCCGATGACGGACGCGATCGACGAGACCACACGCCATGCGGTGGCGACGACGCGGGAGCGCGTCGCGCGCCTGCACGGCGAACTCGTCCGCTACGGCCTCGTGATCTGGACCGGCGGCAACGTCTCCGAGCGCGTGCCCGGCACGGACCTGTTCGTCATCAAGCCGAGCGGGGTGTCGAGCGACGACCTGACGCCCGAGAACCAGGTCGTCTGCACCCTCGACGGCGTGCCGGCCGAGGGCTGGGGCAACGAGCACGGCCCCTCCAGCGACACCGCCGCGCACGCCTACGTGTACCGGAACATGCCCGAGGTCGGCGGTGTCGTGCACACCCACTCGACGTACGCGACCGCCTGGGCCGCCCGCGCCGAGGCGATCCCGTGCGTGATCACGGCGATGGCGGACGAGTTCGGCGGCCCCATCCCGGTCGGCCCGTTCGCGATCATCGGCGACGACTCGATCGGCCACGGGATCGTCGACACCCTGAGCGGCCACCGCAGCCGTGCGGTCCTGATGCAGAACCACGGCGTCTTCACGATCGGCAAGGACGCGAAGGACGCCGTCAAGGCGGCCGTGATGTGCGAGGACGTGGCACGGACCGTCCACATCGCGAAGCAGGGCGGCGAGGTCGTCCCGATCCCCGAAGCAGACATCGATCGACTCTTCGATCGCTACCAGAACGTCTACGGACAGAACCCCGAAGGAGCCATGCGATGACGCAGGACACCGCGACGCACGTCGACCCCCAGGCCACGCTCGACAGCTACGAGGTCTGGTTCCTCACCGGCTCCCAGGGGCTGTACGGCGAGGAGACCCTGCGCCAGGTCGAGGAGCAGAGCAAGGCCGTCCACGCGGAGCTCGCCGGCCACCTGCCGGTGAAGCTGGTCTGGAAGCCCGTGCTCAAGGACGCCGACGGCATCCGCCGGGCGCTCATCGAGGCGAGCGCCGACGACAAGGTCATCGGCGTCACCACGTGGATGCACACGTTCAGCCCGGCCAAGATGTGGATCGGCGGCCTGCAGGCGCTGACCAAGCCGCTGCTGCACCTGCACACGCAGGCGAACGTCACGCTGCCCTGGGCGGACATCGACTTCGACTTCATGAACCTCAACCAGGCCGCGCACGGCGACCGTGAGTTCGGCTACGCCCTCGCTCGCCTGGGCGTCCGGCACGCGACGGCCGTCGGCCACGTCTCGGACCCCCGCGTCCAGCAGCGCGTCGCGAACTGGACCCGTGCCGCCGCCGGCGCCGCGGCCGTCCGTGAGCTGAAGCTCACCCGCTTCGGCGACAACATGCGCTACGTCGCCGTCACCGAAGGCGACAAGACCGAGGCCGAGATCGAGCTCGGCGTGCAGGTCAACACGTGGGCCGTCAACGAGCTCGCGGCAGCGGTGGACGCCGCAGCAGCGGACACGGCAGCGGTCGACGCGCTCGTGGCGACCTACGAGCGCGACTACGACGTGGACCCGTCCCTGCGCAGCGCCGGCGGCGAACGGCACGCCGCGCTCCGCGACGGTGCCGCCATCGAGATCGGCCTCCGCACCCTGCTCGCGCAGAACGGCAGCGCCGCGTTCACCACGAACTTCGAGGACCTCGGCTCGCTCAAGCAGCTGCCGGGCCTGGCCGTGCAGCGCCTGATGGCCGACGGCTACGGCTTCGGTGCCGAGGGTGACTGGAAGACGGCGGTCCTGGTCCGCGCGATGAACGTCGCCGGCGCCGGCCTGCCCGGTGGTGCCTCCCTGATGGAGGACTACACCTACGACCTCACCCCGGGTGCCGAGAAGATCCTCGGGGCGCACATGCTCGAGGTCTCGCCGACGCTCACCACCACGAAGCCGACGCTCGAGATCCACCCGCTCGGCATCGGCGGCAAGGACGACCCGGTCCGCCTGGTCTTCACCGCCGACTCCGGCGAGGCCGTCGTCGTCGCGCTGTCCGACACCCGCGACGGCTTCCGCCTCACCGCGAACGTCGTCGACGTCGTGCCCCCGACCGAGGCCCTGCCGAAGCTGCCCGTGGGCCGCGCGGTCTGGGAGCCCCGGCCGTCGTTCCCCGTCGCCGCCGAGGCCTGGCTCACCGCCGGCGCCGCCCACCACACCGTCATGACGACGGCGGTCGGCCTGCAGGTCGTCGAGGACTTCGCGACCATGGTCGGCACCGAGTTCCTGGTCATCGACGAGCACACCACCGCACGCGGGTTCCGCGACGAGCTGCGTCTCCAGCAGTCGTGGCACCGTCTCGACCGCGGCTTCTAGAGGAGTCAGGACCCACGATGGACGACGTGATCGCGGCCGAGCGCTCCCGCACCAACTGGGCGGGCAACGTCACCTACCGCGCCTCGACGCTGGCCCGGCCGACGTCGGTGGACGAGCTCCAGCAGCTCGTCGCCTCCACGCCGCGCCTGACGGCGCTCGGCTCGCGACACTCGTTCAACACCATCGCCGACACCGACGCCGTCCAGGTGTCGCTGTCGGACCTGCCGCCCGTGCTCGACATCGACACGTCGCGTCGCGTCGTGCGGGTCGCGGCCGGCATGACGCACAGCCAGGTCGCGGCCGGTCTGGAGGCCCGTGGCTGGGCACTCGGGAACCTCGCGTCCCTGCCGCACATCTCCACGGCCGGGGCCGTCGCCACGGGGACGCACGGCTCCGGTGTGCGGAACCCGTCGCTCGCGCAGGCGGTGGTCGGCCTCGACGTCGTCCGCGCCTCCGGTGAGATCGCCCACGTCGATGCCCCGTCGCCGGACGGGCTGCTCGACGCCCACCGGGTCGGGATCGGCGCGCTCGGTGTCGTCACCGCGGTGGAGCTCGCGATCGAGCCGACGTTCCAGGTCGCCACGACGGTGCGCCTCGACCTGCCGTGGGACGCCGTCGCAGCGCAGTTCGACCAGGTGATGTCCGACGCGTACTCGGTGTCGATGTTCACCTCGTTCGACGACCGCGGTGCCCGGCAGGTCTGGGTCAAGCACCGCGTCGACGAGGCCGCACCGACCGTCGACCTCGTGGCCCTCGGCGCCCGTGCGGCCTCGGGTCCGGTGCACCCGGGTGAGAACGACCCCGCCGGGGTCACCGAGCAGGGCGGCGTGCCGGGGCCGTGGTCCGAGCGGCTGCCGCACTTCCGGTCCTCGTTCACCCCGTCGACCGGGGCCGAGATCCAGGCGGAGTACCTGATCCCCGCTGCCTCGGCGGTGGCGGCGCTCGAGGCGCTCCGACCGCTGGCGTCGCTGTTCGCCCCGATCCTCATCGCCGCCGAGGTCCGCACCATCGCGGCCGACACCGCGTGGCTCGCGCCGTCGTCCGGACGACAGTCGGTCGGCCTGCACTTCACGTTCCGCCGGGACGCCGCCGCCGTGGCCGCGGCGGTGGCCCGGATCGAGGACGTGCTCGAGCCCTTCGACCCGCGACCGCACTGGGGCAAGGTCTCCGCGGCCAGTGCCGAGCGGCTGCACGAGGCGTACCCGCGGCTGTCCGACTTCGCCGCACTCGCCCGTGACCTCGACCCCACGGGGCGGTTCCGGAACGCGTTCCTCGCGCGCATCCTGTCCTGACGCGATGGACAGGTGTCCCGCACCACCGGCTGTGGTGCGGGACACCCGGGTCCTCAGTCCTTGCGGGACAGGTCGATCAGGAGCCTGACCACGGTCACGAGCAAGCTCGCGATCCCCAGCCAGGGCACCCGACGCCTGGACCGATCATCGGTGTCGTTCGACATCGATGACCTCCTGGTGTCGTCGCCGGCTGACACGAGGAGCTTCGGCCGAGGGATGCGTCGCCGAGCGGGCTCGGCTACCATCGGTTCCGAGCGTTGGACTCGGGATGGTTTACGCATCCCTTGGCTTTCCACTCGGAAGGCGAATCGAGGCCCGGAACTGTTGTCGCAGTCCCGGGCCTCACACTTTCGCCCAGGTCGCGCTCCGGCGGTGACGCGACCGGAGCCAGCCTCCGTGTATGTGTCCGCTGAAATGCAGCCGGAATCTCACAGGGGATCCCCATCGGATGCCCTGGCGAACCCCCGCCTCGGTGCCGCTCTTCCACATGTGAGGACGCAAAGGTGGCGACATGGCGAACCTCAACCGCATCATCGGCATGGCCTCCAAGGTCATCGACAAGCAGCTCCAGAAGCGGCGTGGGCAGGGGGGGACCGTGCCCGGCGCCGGATCGCAGCAGGGCGGAACCGACTGGCGCGGCATCGTGCGCAGCGCCGCCGACAAGCTGACCGGCGACGATCGGAACCAGCAGCAGAACGGCCAGCCGCAGCAGTACGGCCAGCCGCAGCAGTACGGCCAGCCGCAGCACGCCGGCACGCCGCAGCACGGGGCCGACGCCGACAAGGTCGCCCTGGCGAAGTACGACTACCTGCTCCGCACCTCGTCGCCGGAGCAGCTCGAGCAGGTCCACCACGACGCCTTCGCGCGGCTCACCCCCGCGCAGCGCCAGCAGGTCCGTGACCGCCTGAACTCCGAGCTCCCGCCCCACGAGCACCTGCGCGACGACTCGGCGGGCGGCATGGCCCGTGCGATGACCCGCGGTGAGATGTCGCGTCCGGGGCTGGTCCGACGGGTCCTCGGCGGTTCCGGCCGGGGCAACGGCAACGGCAACGGCCGCGGCCGCGGTGGGGCCTTCGCCGGTGGTGCAGCGGTCGGCGCCGGCGCGATGGCGTTCGGTGGCCTCGCCGCCGCGGTGGCCGGGGGAGCGGTGCTGAGCGCTGCCGCCGGTCCGGTCCTGGCAGGGGCGGCCGACCTCGGCGTCGACTTCGAGGGCATCGCCTCGGGCATGGGCGACCTCGGGCTCGGTGACCTCGGCGGTGGCGTCGAGGGCGTCCTCGGCGAGGGCGAGCAGCTCCTCGGCGGGTTCGGCGAGCAGGCCGCGGGCCTCGGAGAGCAGGCGTCCGGTCTCGGCGAGCAAGCATCGAACCTCGGCAACGACTTCCTCGGCGGGCTCTTCGACCGCTGACGCTCCGCGGTGCGAACGCATCGGGAATAGCGGGACGGCGTCCGGCGCTTGCAATGTTTCGTCGTGCGTCGTCCGACGCACGCGAGATTCGGACGGGCCACCGTCGCGGTGTCAGGATGGACGCCGCCCGGCGGGTGAACCGTTCCGCCGTCGCAGCGACCGCCACCGCGATCGCGACCCCCTTCCCCGAGGAGCAGCACCGTCATGAGACGCCCCAACCGCCTGACGATCACCGCGGCCGTCGCCGCAGCAGCAGCCCTGGTCCTGACCGGCTGCTCGGGTGGGGGTTCGTCCGACGACGGCGCCGAGGGCACGGCGAAGGGCGGCACGCTCAACATCCTGACGCCGCAGACCTCGTTCCACCTCGACCCCGCGACCAGCCAGAGCCTCGGCATCACCTCGATGGGCCTCGTCGCCCGACGACTCACCACGTGGGACGTCGAGCCGGGCAAGACGGCGAAGGTCGTCCCCGACCTGGCGACCAACACCGGGGTCTCGAGCGACGACGGCAAGACCTGGACCTACACGCTGAAGGACGGCGTCGAGTTCCAGGACGGCACGCCGATCACCACGAAGGACATCAAGTGGGGCATCGAGCGCTCGTTCGCGCCGACCCTGAGCGGTGGCCTGAGCTACCACAAGTCGCTCCTGGTCGGTGGTGACTCCTACAAGGGCCCGTTCGACGGCAAGTCGCTCGACAGCATCGAGACCCCGAACGACAAGACCATCGTCTTCAAGCTGAACGACGCGTACGGCGACTGGCCGTGGCTCGCGTCGATGCCCGCGTTCACCCCGGTGCCCGAGGGCGACGGCAAGGACACCGGCGCCTACGACCTGAAGCCGGTCGCGTCCGGCCCGTACCAGGTGCAGTCGAACACGCAGGGCTCGCAGGTCACGCTCGTCCGCAACAAGAACTGGAGCGCGAAGACCGACGAGGTCCGCACCGCCGGCCCGTCGAAGATCGTCTTCAAGGAGAGCCAGGACCAGTCCACGGCGACGCAGACGCTCATCGCGGACAACGGCGACGCCAAGAACTCCTTCGGCGCCATCTACCTGGGTGCCGCCGAGCTCAACCAGGTGCGCAGCAACCCGGCCGCCCAGGACCGCCTCGCCACCTCGAAGGCCGGCCCGATCAGCTACATGGCGATCAACACGCAGCGCGGTGAGCTCAAGGACCTCAAGGTCCGCCAGGCGCTGCAGTACGCGGTCGACCGCAAGTCCTTCCGCATCGCCGCCGGCGGCGCGATCGCCGGTTCGTACGCCTCGACGCTCATCACCCCGGGCATCGCCGGGCGCCAGGACTACGACCTGTACAAGACGAAGGCCACCGGCGACGTCGACAAGGCGAAGCAGCTGCTCAAGGAGGCCGGCGTCAGCAACCTGAAGCTGACCCTGGTGACGCAGAACGACCCCACCTACCTCGCCCAGGCCCAGGCGCTGCAGTCCGGCCTGAAGCGTGCTGGCATCGCCGTGACGCTCAAGCCGCTCGACTACGACTCCTTCACGCAGGCGACCACCAACGGCACCGACTTCGACCTGTCGCTGTCGAGCTGGCAGCCGGACTTCCCGAGCGCGAACGCCAACCTGCAGCCCCTGTACGACTCGTCGCAGATCGGTGGCGGCGGCTACAACGTGTCGAAGTACAGCAACCCCGAGGTCGACGCCCTCATCGCGAAGGCCAGCTCCACGGTCGACCAGGACGACGCGCAGAAGCTCTGGGCCCAGGCGGACCAGAAGATCATGGCTGACGCCCCGGTCGTGCCGCTGATCTACGCGAAGCAGTCCTTCCTCGCCGGCTCCAACGTGCAGAACTTCCAGATCGCGGACTTCCCGGCGTACCCGAACTACCTCAAGGTCTCGCTCAAGCAGTGACCGAACCGATCCTGCAGGTCGAGGGGCTCCGCGTCGCGTTCGGCGACGCGGAGCCCGTCCTCCGTGACGTCTCCTTCGACCTGACGCCCGGCCGGGTCCTCGCCCTGGTGGGGGAGTCCGGCTCGGGCAAGTCCGTCAGCGCCATGAGCGTGCTCGGGCTCCTGCCGCCGCAGGCCTCGGTGTCGGGCAGCGCCCGGTTCCGTGGCGAGGAACTCATCGGTGCCCCCGTCGAGACGGTCCGTGCCGTCCGGGGTGCGGGCATCGGCGTGGTGTTCCAGGAGCCGATGAACTCGTTCACGCCGGTCCTGTCCATCGGCACGCAGATCGCCGAGGCCGTCCGGGCACACCCCACCGGGCTCGACCGTGCCGGTGTCCGGGCACGCGTCGACGAACTGCTCCGTGACGCCGGGCTCACCGACCCGGAGCGCATCCGGAAGGCCTACCCGCACGAACTGTCCGGCGGCCAGCTCCAGCGCGCGATGATCGGGATGGCCCTGGCCGGTGACCCGGTCGCACTCTTCGCCGACGAGCCCACGACCGCCCTCGACGTCACCGTGCAGGCCGGCATCCTCGACCTGCTGCGGCGGCTCGGCCGCGAGCGCTCCCTCGCCGTGCTGCTCATCACCCACGACATGGGCGTGGTCGCCGACGTCGCGGACGACCTGCTGGTGCTGCGCCGCGGCGACCCGGTGGAGCACGGGACCGTCGCCGAGGTCTTCGCCCACCCGACCGCCGACTACACGCGCGAGCTCCTCGCGGCCGTCCCCAGCCTGGAGGCGCGTCCCGCGTCCGCAGCGCCGGCTGCGGACCCGGACGCCCGGGCCCACGAGCCCGGCTCACGCGCCCAGCGACAGCTCACGGCTCCAGGCGCGCGTGAGGTGTCGCCCAGCGCGAAGACCGCTGCGGTGACCGACGAGGCGGACGCGAGTCGCGCCTCTCCCCACCGGCACGGCCGGTCCGCCGCTGGCGCGTCGGACCGGAACCGGCGGCGTGGGCCCAGACCGCCCGTGGCGCGTCTGCGCGACGTCGCCGTGCGGTACTCGCGCCGAGGCGGACCCACCGTGTCCGGCATCGACCTCGACCTGCACGCCGGCGAGACCGTCGGCCTGGTGGGCGAATCCGGGTCCGGCAAGTCCACGATCGGGCGCGCGCTCGCGGGCCTGGTGCCCGTCGTCGCCGGCTCGGTCGAGGTGGACGGCAGCGACCTGCGCACCGCTCGCGGACGACGACTGCGCGAGCTGCGCAGTCGGGTCGGCATCGTGTTCCAGGACCCGGCGTCGTCGCTCAACCCGCGGCAGACCATCGGCTGGAGCATCGCGGAACCGCTCCTCGTGCACGGCACCGAATCCGCTGCGGACCGGGCCGAGCGGGTCCGTGAACTGCTGACCGCCGTGCAGCTCGACCCGACGTGGGCCGAGCGGTTCCCGCACCAGCTGTCCGGCGGCCAGCGGCAGCGTGTCGCCGTCGCGCGTGCGCTCGCGCTGCGGCCGGCACTCGTCATCGCCGACGAACCGACCTCGGCACTCGACGTGACGGTGCAGGCCGCCGTGCTCGACCTGCTCGCCGGGCTGCAGCGGGAGTTCGGCTTCGGCATGCTGCTCATCAGCCACGACCTCGCCGTCGTCCGTCAGCTCGCCGACCAGGTGATCGTGCTGCGCGACGGCCGGGTCGTCGAACGGGGGAGCACCGACGCCGTGCTCGACGACCCGCAACAGGACTACACGCGCATGCTCCTCGCCGCAGCGCCCGTCGCCGATCCCGTGCGACAGGCCGCTCGCCGCGAGGCGTGGCGCGCGTGGGAAGGAGTGGCCTCGTGACGGCCAACGTCGTCGACCGACCGGTCGCACCGTCCGGCCGGACCACCGGCTTCCGGGCCGTGGTGCGACGCGTCCGGCAGGACCGCTGGGCGGTGGCTTCAGCCGTCGTCATCGCGGTGTTCCTGGTGGTCGCCGTGGCGGCCCCGCTCATCGCGAAGGCGTCCGGGCAGGACCCGTACTCGTACGACATCGACGCGCTGAACTCGTTCGGCGCTCCGCGCGGTCCGGGCGGCGGCATCAGCGGCGAGCACTGGTTCGGTGTCGAGCCGCTGACCGGGCGTGACCTGTTCTCGATCGTCACGTACGGTGCGCGGACCTCGCTCGGCATCGGACTCGCCGCGACCCTGGTGTCGATCGTCATCGGCGTGCTCGTCGGCGTCACGACCGGGTTCTTCGGTGGCTGGTACGACCGGGTGCTCTCGCGGGTCGTCGACGTGATCTTCGGGTTCCCGTCGCTCGTGTTCATGATCGCCCTCACCGCGATCGTGCCGTCGTCGTTCCCGAAGCCCGTGCTCGTCGTGCTCGTCATCGGGTTCTTCGGCTGGCCGGCCGTGGCCCGTGTCGTGCGGGGGCAGACGCTGTCGCTCGTCAGCCGCAACTACGTCGTCGCCTCCACCGCGATGGGCGCCGGGCGCTGGCACGTCATCCGCACGCAGCTGCTGCCGAACCTGGCCGCGACGATCACCGTCTACGCCACCATCTCGATCCCGTCGATGATCGGTGCCGAGGCCGCGCTCTCGTTCCTGGCCGTCGGCGTCAACCCGCCGACGCCGTCGTGGGGCCGCAGCATCGGCGACGCCATCGGCTGGGTGCAGACCGATCCCATGTACCTCGTGTTCCCCGGAGCCGCACTGTTCCTCATCACCCTCGCCTTCAACGTGCTCGGTGACGCCCTGCGCGACGCCCTCGACCCACGAGGGGGCACCGCGTGAACGCCGCCACCCTGCGGTTCCTCGCGATCCGCGTGCTCGGGGCCGCCGTCGTGCTGCTCGTCGTCGCGGCCATCACGTACGCGCTCTTCATGCTCCTGCCGACCAACCCGGCGCGGGCGATCTGCGACAAGCCCTGCACCCCGGACCGGCTGCGGGAGGTCCAGGCGTTCCTCGGCACCGACAAGCCCTGGCTCGCACAGTTCGGCGCCTACCTGGCCGGCATCTTCACCGGCCGGACCTTCGGCAGCGGCAACAGCGTCATCGAGTGCGCGGCACCGTGCTTCGGGTACTCGTTCCAGCTGCACGAGAGCGTCACCGAGCTGATCCTGGCGCGCCTGCCCGTCACGGCCTCGATCGCCGTGGGTGCCGCCGTGCTGTGGCTCGTCGCCGGCGTGTTCGGCGGCACCGTCTCGGCGCTGCGCCGCGGCACCTTCGTCGACCGGGCCGTGATGACGGTCGCGGTCGCCGGTGTCTCGTCCCCGGCGTACCTGGTCGGGCTGCTCGGCATCCTGCTGTTCGGCTTCGTGCTGGGGATCCTGCCGACGAGCGGGTACGTGGCCTTCGGTGACGACCCGGTCGGCTGGTTCACGCACCTGATCCTGCCGTGGTGCGTGCTGGCCTTCATCAGCGCGGCGATCTACGCCCGGTTGACCCGTGGCGAGATGCTCGAGTCGATGTCACAGGACTTCGTCCGGACCGCCCGGGCCAAGGGGCTGCGCGAGCGACAGGTCGTCGTGCGGCACGGGCTCCGGACCGCGATCCTGCCCGTGGTGACGCTGTTCGGGCTCGACCTCGGGTCGCTGCTCGGTGGGGCGGTCATCACCGAGAAGGTGTTCTCGATGCAGGGCCTCGGCGCACTGCTCATCGACGCGGTGCACACGCTCGACCTGCAGGTGGTCGTCGGCTTCACGCTGTTCTCGGCGCTGCTGATCGTCACGGCGAACGTGATCGTCGACATCGTCTACGCGTTCGTCGACCCGCGGGTGCGGCGCCGGGCGTAGGCCCGCGGCACCGCCGCTCGTGTGGTGCGAGGTTCCGTACTCCGTGCGAGCGCGTCCGCCGGCCACGGAATCGGGAACCTCGCACCAGAGCGTTCGCCCCTCGCACCGTGCGAGGTTGTTCACCTGGCACGAGGCGGAACGGCCAGCAGCCTCAGGCGGGACGACGCGTCATCCGGTAGACCGAACCGTCGTCGGTGCGCGTCAGGACGCCGAGGTCCACGGCATCCCGGCGCACGACGGAGACATCGGTCGCGAACATGCCGACGGCGGCGTTCAGGACGGCCTCCGGCACGGCTCGCTCCTGTCCGAGTCGCTCGAACACGAGCTCCACGATCCGGACGGACAGCGCACGTCGTTCGACGTCCTTCACTGGCATCCGCTCGATCCGGTCGAACTCGAGCACCGCTGCAGGCGACTGGAGTCGCTGGAGCTCGCGTGCCGTCCGGCCGAGCACCGACGCGTCCGGGCCGTCGTCGGTGACCCAGTCGAACGAGCCGACGGCCGCCCGAGTGCGGTCATCGACGGGGCTCCCGCCGAGCACCGCTGCTCGCAGGGTGGGGGACGCCAGGACGGAGACGACCTGGCGCGCGCGCCCCACCACCCGGGCGACGTCCATCAGAAGTACGTGATGCCGTGCGGCGTCCGGGGCGGCAGCAGCATCGCGCGGAGCAGCTCCACCGACGCCGGGTCCGCGGCGCGGACGAGCCCCGCGGCTGCCAACGTGACGGGGGAGACCGACCCGATCAGCAGCGCACCGAGCTCCGCGACGTCGAGCTGGACGTCGGACCCGGCCACGTCGACGTCGTCGGCGATGCGCGTGACGGTGCCACGGGCCTCCTGGACGTCGAGGCGGTACGTACCGGTGGTGAAGCCGAGCGCGTCGGTGACCCCGAGTGTCAGCGACCCGTCGACGGCGAACGGTCGCGAGGCCAGCACCGCCGGCACGTCGAGCACGCGCAGCCAGACGTGGTCCTCTTCGTGGTCGACGTCGTACGCACGGTTGTCGCCGAGCGCCGCGACGATCGGGTCGTCGAGGCGGGAGCGGTTGTACTTCACGACGTCGTTGAGGTCGACCGAGAGCAGGAACTCCCACAGGGCGGTGTAGGCCTGGTCGTCCGCGTACACCAGGTCGACGATCTCGAGCGCAGTGTCGGAACCGCGGTCCTCCTTGACGCGCCAGGTCACGTAGCCGTCGATCTCGTCGGAGCCGTCGGGACGGTGCACCGCCGCACGGACGTCCTTCGCCTTCTGCCCGTCGTGCCCGAGCAGGCCGAACACGATCGGCCAGGTGCCGGTGTTGCGGACCATCGAGCCGGGGGTGCGGACGTGGAACCGGTCGAAGACCGCCTTGCCCGGGCCGTCGGCCAGCCACTGCGGCGTGACGACCGACACCGTGCCGGAGGTCGGGGCGAGCAGGGGCAGCGCGCGCTCGCGGCGCACGTGCACGGCACGCTCGCGGATGGCGCAGCCGAAGCCGAAGCGGCGGTAGATGGTGCCCTCGGACGCGGTCAGTGACGCGACGGCGTAGCCCTCGGCGACCCCGCGCTCGAGCGCATGCGTCATCATCCGGCGCAGGATGCCGCGGCGACGCTCGGTCGGGCGGACGGTGACCGCGGAGATCGCCTGGGTGTCGACGGAGGACCCGTCACCCCAGCTCAGCGCCTTGCGGAACCACGTGAAGGTGCCGGCCGGCCACGTCTCGTCGACGGACCCCGGGAACGGCTCGCGCACGTAGACCCCGAGGAACGTCTCTTCGTCGGCGATGAAGTGCGACGCCATGCGGGCTGCGCCCTCGGCGTCGGGGTCGGCTTCGTGGAAGCCCATCCCGACGGCCTGCATCCACGCTGCCGTCTCGGCGTTCGGTGCCCCCTTGTCGTCCGTCCCGGGCGCGAACTCGCGCAGCTCGTAGCGGTCGTCGAATGCCTCGTTGCTCACGTTCCGACACTATCGGGACCGGGTGACGTCGCGACAGGCGCGTGGTCGGTCCGGTCGGACTGGAGGCCCGGATCGCGTCCGGCGGACGGGCTGCGGGGTGCGGGTGGCCGGTTCGGGTGCCGGGTTCGGGTGCCGCGGACGCTCGGTGCGGGATTCCGGGTGTCGGGCCGCACGGTGCTGGGTTCGTCAGTGGGGGCGGTGGAGGTGGCTCGGTGCTGGGTCGTGGCGGGGCACGGGGTGGGCAAGGTCGCACGGGTCGGGCGATCCGGCACCGCACGACGAACCCTGCACCGTGCGACGGTCGGTGCCGCCTCAGTCGGTCGTGCCCCGCGGGGGATCGACGAGCAGCCCGACACGGTCGTCCAGGTAGTCGGCGAGGGGGACTGCGGCGCCGGCGGTCGGGGACCAGCGGACCGACGGAACGTCGTCGGCGATGAAGAGCACGCCCTCGGCGCCGACCAGGGAGTCGTCGACGGGGATCGGGGCGGCGCCGTGGTTCACCGTGTCACCGGCGCCGAAGTGCCCCTTCGCGGCGGCGGCTCGGTAGGCGCGACGGACCTCGGCGGAGACCGACTGGTACTGCGACCGACCGGGTTCGGTGACGCGGGTGATCGACCCGGTGGCCCAGACACGGCCGGCGGTCTCGGGGGACGACCCGATCAGGAGTGCTCCGACCCGCCACACCCGGCCGAGCGGTCGCATCGTCGGGTCACGACGGATCCCGAGGACGGCCTTCGGCTGCACGTACTCGCCGAGTGCTTCGTCCGGGACGTCCGCGGCGCGGAGCCGTCGGGCCGCTGCGTCGAGGAGCTCCCGGGCCCGCTGCACTCCGTCCGTCACGTCCACCGAGCCTAGACCGGGTGGTGGCCGTCGTCTCGGTCGTGGCCTCGGTGGTGGTCCGCTCGACGTGGTGCGCTGCGCTGCGGCGTCCGTGGCTGGTGCCGGCGCGGCTCGTGCCAGCGCGGCGACGACGCGCGGCACTCACGAAGCCCGCGGTCATCATCACCGCCCCGTACGCCAGGAGCACGCCGGCGACCACGGGGATGAGCCAGCCCCGCGACCCGTTGACGACCTGGTTGACGATGCCGATCTCCGGCACGGAGTACCAGACCACGCCGCGGATCTGCACGGCGGTGACCGGCGCCGGGTCGGCCTCGGCGTTGTTGTCGCCCTTGAGCACGAAGGTCCGCTCGCCGTCGGACGACGACGACACCGAGACCACGCGGTGGCTGACGACCGCGGGCTGGCCGGACACGATCTGGTAGGTCACGACGTCGCCGACCCGGATGTCGTCGATCGGGGTCGGACGGACCACGAGCAGGGTCCCCGGCGGCAGGGTCGGCTCCATCGACTGCGTGAGGACGGTGAGCGGCATCGAGCCGGTGGCCTTCGGCACGACGATCAGCACGACCGCCAGGGCGGCGACGAGCAGCAGGAGTCCGGTGCTGAGACCGAGCACGACGGCGTGGACGACGGCGCGCCAGCCCGAGCGCGGGGTGGGGGTGCTCACGCGCCGCATCGGATCGCCGCCCCGTTGTCCTGCGTGAAGAGCGTGACCTTGCCGGTGCCCGCGACGGTGCTCGTGGGGTTGCCGGCGCTGTCGAGCACCTTGACGGTGACGGTCAGCGTGCCAGCGGTGCCGGCACTCGCGGGCACGTCCGGCGGGGCGATCGTGATGAACGCGGAGTAGTCCTGCGCCTTCTGCCCGACCGGGGTCGAGCCGACGAACGCGCCGTACCAGGTGTCCATCGGCCGGTTCGCGGCGTCCCACCGGATCTCGACGTACCAACCGCCGTGGTCGGTGCAGACCAATGAGGGGGTGGTGTCGACGGTCGCCGCCGGGGTGGTCAGGGTGAAGCCGCCGGCGACGACGCCCGAGGTCCAGGTGCCGCTCGTGACGGTGAGGTTGACGTTCACCTTGGCGGCCGAGCCGGCCGGGGCCGACGACTGCACGGTGCTGCGGGTGCACCAGACGGCGGAGGCGCCGGCGGCCAGCTTCGCGCTCATGCTCGGCAGCGACGCCCAGGTGCCGGTGACGGACCCGGTGCCGACGGCCGTGCTCGCGGTGCAGCCCGCGGTCGATGCGACCGGCCAGGCGACGACGGTGACGGCCTTGGCGAGTGCGGTCGAGCTGCCGGACACGACGGAGACCGTGGTGGTGGCGGTGCCGGCGAGGGTGCCCGAGTCGGTCAGGGTGATCGGCTTCGTCGTCGAGGTGACGCTCGACGAGAACGCCGTGGTGAGTGCGCTCGTGCCGCTGATCGACGCCGCGACCGTGCCGACCGTGGTGCTCGCCGCGGTGGTGCCCGTCGCGCTCCACAGTGCCCACGCGGCGCTCGAGGTGCCACCGACGAACACGGCGGTGAGGAGCACGGCGACGAGGAGCCGGAGGCGGCGGTTCATGCGGAGACCTGCGTTCCCGTGACGGTGAGGGTGAAGTCGGTGGTGGCGCCGGCGACGGCCTGCGGGGCGTCGGCGTCGAGGACCATCTCGAGGCACGCGGTGCCGCTGACCCCGGCCGGCAGGGTGAATGCCCCGGTACCGGTGTCGAAGGTGGCGACCCGACCGCTCGTACCGGTGAGCCCGGGCACACACTTCGCGGCCGAGGACACCATCGCGAGGTGGAGCGTCAGCTCACCGGTCGCCGCCGCGACGGACGACTTCGAGGCCGTCGTCGTGACGCGCATGGACAGGGGGATCGACCCGGTGTTCCGCACCGTGAAGGTGCCCGTGGTGCTCGTGCCCGGCCCGAGGACCGCGGTGTTCATCGCCGTGGTGCTGCCGACGGTGACGGTCGCCGTGGCGGAGCGCACCGTCGTGCTGGCCGTGCTGGCGGTCCCGTTCCAGAGTGCGTACGTGCCGCCGGCGCCGAGGAGTGCTGTTCCGACCGCGACGACCAGGGCGATCGCGACCGGCCACACCCAGCGGTACCGTCGGGCTGCGCGGTGGCGTCCCGTCGTCCGCGGTGTGGCGGTCATGTGCGTGCTCCTGGTCGTCGTGGTCGGTGGGGTGCGATCGGGGGATCAGGAACCGATCGCGGTCTGGGTCAGCGTGAAGGCCAGCGCGCTGAGGTTGATCGAGCCGCCCTGACCGGTGGTCGCCGACGAGGGGAGCGTCACCGTGAAGACGACCTTGACGGTCGACGTGGACGAGGACGGCGAGACCACGAAGGTGTTCGTGTTCGACGAGGACTGCACGACCGAGGCGCTCGTCGACGTGACGGCCAGCGTCTTCGTCGTGGCGGCGAGCAGCGCGGCGTCACCGGTGATGCTCTGGTTGGCGTAGGTCAGGTTCGCCTTGAGGTCCTGGCCGGTCGCGCCGATGTTCAGCGTCTGGGTGAACTGGAACGTGTTGCCCGGGACCATCAGGGCCTTCGTCGGGTCGATCGCGGTGGAACGACCGTTCGTGATGTCCGTCCACGCGCCGTCGTTGTTGGCGCTCAGCGTCAGGGTGCCGGCGCTCACGGCGGACGCGGCGCTCGAGGCGCTGGCGTTCCAGAGGGCGAACGTGCCCGCACCGCCGAGGAGGAGTGCGACGCCTGCTGCGCCGGCGATGGCACCGGTGACGATCTTGTGCATGGGGTGGTTCCGTTCCTGCGTGCTCGGGGCACGCTGAAGCCCACCGGGGACATTCGGGCGTCGTGTCCGGTGGGGAGGTTGTCATCGACCCAGTGGTTGGAGGGGTCGCGGCTGACCGGTGCCGAGAGCGGTCGCCGGGCCTCGGAGCGCATGTGCTGCTGCTCGGGCGGGCTGGACTCGCTCTGGTGACGACGTTAGCTGTCCCCCAAAGTGCCGACAAGCGAGAACGAGCGTTCACCCGGACCCCAGAACAGGGGTCATTTTTGTCCCCGCTAGGGAGGACATTGCGTGTACCCCGGTTTCTGGGTGCGCGCTCCGCGTGTGCAGAGTGATCACAGAAGGAATGCCGGTACGCACGGCGTCGTTGCACCGTCCGGAAACGAGGAGGGCCCATGGACATCGTGCGCTGGTTGTTCGACGCGCAGATCGTCATCGGCGACCAGGCGGTGCTCTGGCGCGAGGTGATCGGCAACGTCTTCGGGCTGCTCAGCGCCCTCGGTGGCATGCGCCGGAAGGTCTGGGCCTGGCCGGTCGGGCTGGTCGGCAACGCCCTGCTCTTCACCGTCTTCATGGGTGCGCTCTTCGACACCCCGAACCCCGTCAACCTGCTCGGGCAGGCCGGCCGTCAGGTCATGTTCATCATCGTGAGCATCTACGGCTGGTACCGGTGGACGCACCGCCCCGAGGACGCGACGACCGTGATCGACCCGCGCTGGGCCTCCTGGCGGACCCGTCTGCTGCTCGTCGTCGGCATGGTCGGCGGAACCGCCCTGCTGACCCCCGTCTTCCGCGCGCTCGGGTCGTACGAGCCGGTGTGGAGCGACGCGTGGATCTTCGTCGGATCGCTGCTCGCCACGTACGGCATGGCGAAGGGGTGGGTCGAGTTCTGGCTCATCTGGGTGGCGGTCGACCTGGTCGGCGTGCCGCTGCTGTTCTCCGCCGGGTACTACGCCTCCGGGTTGATGTACGTCTTCTACGGCGTCTTCACCCTGACCGGGTTCTTCGTGTGGATGCGCCAGCGGGTCCGGCCTCCGGCGGCGCCCGTCACCGTCGGCTGACCACTGTGATCACGACGCGCTGACGCGGCCCGGAGCACGGCCCCCGCTCTGGGACGAGACAAACGGCCCGGAATGCGCTGCAATGGTCGGATGGAACCCCTGCACGGCGAACGCGTCGAGGACGACGAGTCCCTCGCAGAGCGCACGGTGCGCGCGGCCATCCGTGCCTACCGGCTGCACCCGTTCGACACCGTCGACGCGGCGGTCGTCGCCGAGGTGGCCGGTATCCCGCTCGAGACCGTCGAGCGGCTGTTCCCGACCTGGCATGCCCTGCTCCTGGTCACCTACGACCGGTGGGCGCAGCTGCGGGGGACCCGGCGGAAGAACCCGCCCACATGCACGATCGAGCACGTCCGTCTGACCCTCGCCGAGGACGTCGCCGACCCCGGGCTCGTCCGGGTGCTCGCCGGGCTGATCACCGTGGCCAGCTCGGAGTCCGGGTTCGCCGAACTGTTCCGCAAGCGGTTCGAGGAGTACGCCGAGCAGCTGACCGTCGGGCTGCAGCGCGACTTCGACAAGGGCTCGGAAGAGGCCGGCATCCCCGCGTACCAGGCTGCGACCCAGCTGCTCGCCGTGTACGAGGGGCTGCAGATCCAGATGCTGGTCCGCCCGTACATCGACGTCCTGGTGGAGTTCGACCGCGCGGCGAACACCCTGCGCCAGGGCTGGAAGCGGCACGCCGTCCCGTCGTGGGACCTCGACGAGGCACCCGTCCGCGTCTGAGTGCAGCGGTGGCGTCCCCGTTTTGGAAAGCACTTGCCAAACTGGAAAGCACTTGCAACACTGGTGTCAACGAGAGGGGACACCATGGACAACACCACCGCACGACCCGGACCCGCCGAGGCGGCCCGACTGCTCGACCAGGCGGACCGGATCGGCCGACGTGCGCACGACGCCGTCCGCTGGCCGTACGTCACGTTCATCACCGCGCTCGGCGTCGCGACGTCGCTCGGCACGCTCGGCATGGGGCTCACGACCGGGGACGCGTTCGCCGCCGTCTACGTCGGCACCCTCGTGGCCCTGTTCGCCCTGGTGGTGTTCTTCATGGTGAGCATCCGCGGCCGCTCGGCCTTCGCCCGGAGCCGCCGCTGGACCGTCTACATCGCAAGCTGGGCTGTCACCTACCTGGCGGCGATCGCCGTGGTCGGGTGGGTGCACGGCTCGGTGCTCTGGTCGGGCATCACCTCGGGGCTGGTGCTGCTGGTCGCCCTGGTGTGTGCGGCGCGCGAGGCCCGCTCGTGAGCACCACCGACCGGGTGCATCCCCGGCACGAGCTCGACGACCTGCTGCAGCACCCGGTGCGCTTCTCGGTGATCGCCGCCCTGACCCGTGCCGGCACCCTGGGGTTCCGCGAGGTGCGGGACGCGGTCGAGGTCAGCGACTCGGTGCTGAGCAAGCAGGTCTCCGCGCTCGAGGCGGCCGGCTACGTGTCGGTGGGGAAGGGCTTCGTCGGTAAGACACCCCGCACGTCGATCACCCTGACCGCGTCGGGTCGGGCCGTCTGGGCCGCCCACCTGGACGCGCTCCGCCGCATCGCCGCCGGCTGATCGGCGGGGATCAGCCCCGCCGCCCCCGCCGCCACGACAGCATCTGCCGGACCGTCACCTTCGACCCGTACTGCGCGACCGAGTGCCGGAACAGGTACTCCGCGAACCACAGCAGCAGCCCGGCGACGACGAACACCTCGACGATGCAGACGACCGACTCCGTCACGGTCAGGGCCCCGACGGCGTTCCGCACCATCGCGGTGATCGGCGTGAAGGTCGGGAAGTACGTGAAGAACTGCGCGACGGGCGACGTCGGCGTCGTCATCACGAAGAACGCCGCGTACAGGGGGATGATCAGCGCGAAGATCGCCGCCGACTGCAGGGCCGAGGCGTCCTTGATCGACGGGACGGCGGCTCCGACGGCGACGAACAGCCCGGACGCCAGCAGCACCCCGCCGACGAGCAGCAGCGCCCCGGTGACCATCCGCCACGGGTCGACGGTCAGCCCACCGAGCTGCGACGACACCAGCGGCAGGGCGACGAGCAGCCCGACCAGGCCGGGCACGACGAACACGCTGACCTGCACGAAGCCGACGAGCAGCATCGCGATGACCTTGCCGCGGATCAGGTCCCCCGCGGTCACCGTGGTCAGGATCATCTCGGAGATCCGGTTCTCCTTCTCCTCGACCACGACCGTGACCATCCGGGCGGCGAGCAGGATGACGAGCCCGAAGAACGCGGCGACGAACAGGAACGGCGGCACGACGGACAACCAGCCCGGGGCAACCCGGCCGTCGGTGTAGGTGGTGACGTCGGTGGCGGGCGGACTGCGGAGCAGCTGCACGGTCTCGGGGTCGTCGACCGACGCGGCGACGCTCTGCTCGAGCACCCGCTCGGCCAGCGACGAGTACACCCCGTTCGCGAAGAGTCCGCGGTCGGCGGCGTCGACCCGGATGGCCGTCGTGGACGGCGACGACGGGAACGCGATGAAGGCATCGAGGTCACCGGACCGGACGGCGGCGCGGTCGGCGGCGGCGTCGGTGGACGGCGTCCCACCCCACTTCGCCGCCACGGACTCCGACACCAGGCCGGACTCGTCGACGTAGTGGAACGGGGTCTTCGTGGCGGACGACCCGGACACCACGGAGTTGGTGCCTGCGGCCTGCCCGATGCCCACGAGCAACGAGACCACCACGATGACGACCGGCAGCGCGAGGGTGCCGATCCAGAACGCGGGCTTCTTGACCGCGCGGACGAACTCGAACCGGACGACCGTGCCGAGGTTGCTCATGCCGCTGCCCCGTCGGTCGACGCCGCAGCCAGGGCGTCGTGCCCGTAGACCTGCACGAAGATCTCGTCGAGCGGGATCCGGCGCATCTCGAACGCGGTGACGTGCACCCCGGCCGCGACGAGTTCTGCCAGGACGTCCGCACCGTCCGGAGCGGCGGCCTGGGTCGGGACCAGGTAGGCGACGTGCCCCTCGTGGCGGGCGAGCCGGTACAGCGGTGACTTCGGCACGGGGCCGTCGAGCCCCACGCGGGCGACGGCACCACCGAAGGCGTCCTGCACGTCGGGCACGGACCCGTACGCGGCGGCCCGGCCGTCCTTGAGCAGCAGGATGCGATCGCAGAGCCGCTCGACCTCGTCCATCTGGTGCGTCACGAGGACCACGGTCGCGCCGTCGGCCTTCCGTTCGTCGACCAGGTCGAGCAGGAGCCGCCGGTTCACGGGGTCGAGCCCCTTGGTCGGTTCGTCGAGGATGAGCAGCCGGGGCTGGTCCATGATCGTGATGCCGAGCTGCACCTTCTGCTGCTGCCCGCCGGACAGCTTGTCGACGCGCAGCTTCGCGCGGTCGGCGAGCCCCACGCGGGCCAGGTAGTCCATGCTCCACGCGGTCGCCTCGGCACCGCGGAGCCCGCGCAGGCGCCCGAAGTAGGTCATCACGTCGATGACGGACTCCTTGCGGTACAGCCCGCGCTCTTCGGGCAGGTAGCCGATGCCGCCGGTGGCCGGTCGGTAGGGGCGTCCGTCGATCGTCAGCGTGCCCGCCGTCGGGGTGGTGATGCCGAGCAGGGCCCGGATCGTCGTGGTCTTGCCGGAGCCGTTGCTGCCGAGCAGCCCGAACGTCTCGCCGGGGGCGACGTCGAACGACAGCCCGTCGACCACGTTGCGGTCCCCGAACCGCATCACGAAGTCCTGCACGCTGATGCTCGCCCCGCTCATGCCGCGACCCTACCGGGACTTCCTTCCCAGAACGGCCGCGATGGGAAGCGAGAACGGGCGTACCTGGTCAGAACTCTCGACCCGGTACGCCCGCTTCCGGCAGGTACGCCCGTTTCCGCCGGGTACGCCCGCTTCCGGCAGGTACGCCGCATTCCGCGGGCAGACGCGGGAGACGACGGACGGGAGGCGCGGTGCCAGCTGGCACCGCGCCTCCCGTCCGTCATCCGGTCGCGCCCAGGGCGCGAGCGTCGCGTCAGGAACGCAACCAGGCCGTCCCCACGCCCGACAGGGCGCCGTCGACCACGGGGGCCGAGGCGAGCAGCAGCTCGCCGGCCGGCAGCGGGAAGGGCTCCTCGCCGAAGACCGTCACGCTGGTCCAGCCGTTCGGCCGACGGAACGCGAGCACGTCGTCGCGGCCGGTCTCGATCCACTCGAGCTGTTCCTCGGACTGCAGCTGGCCGCGCAGGCCGAGCGCCTTCCGGTACAGGTTCAGGGTGGAGTCGGGGTCGGCGTCCTCGGCCTCGACGCTGGAGTCGGCGAACCACGCCGGCTGCGGCAGGTGCGAACCGTCCGGACCGAAGCCGAACGACGAGCCGGTGCGCGTCCACGGGATCGGCACACGGCAGCCGTCACGACCGACGTCGACGCCCGGGTTGCGGAAGAACGCCGGGTCCTGGCGGTCGGCGTCCGGGATGTCGCCGACCTCGTGCAGGCCGAGCTCCTCGCCCTGGTACAGGTAGGCGGAGCCGGGCAGGGCGAGCTCGAGCAGCGTGGCGGCCTGTGCGCGGCGCAGGCCGAGCGACTGGTCGAGCGCGTCCTGCGAGCCGCCGGCGAGCAGCCACGCGCTGCCCTGCTTGTCGGTGCCACCGGCACGGGGCGGCAGGGCGTAGCGGGTGGCGTGCCGGACGACGTCGTGGTTCGAGAACACCCACGTGGTCGACGAGCCGGACTGCTCGGCGAGGCCGAGGTTGAACTCGATGATCGTGCGGAACTGGCCGGCGTCGAAGTCGGCCTCGAGCAGGTCGAAGTTGAACGCCTGACCGAGCCCCTCGGCGCTGGCGTAGCGGGCACGGCGGTGGGCGGGGACCCAGGCCTCGGCGACCGCGGCGCGGGCCGGCGTGTACTCGTTGAAGACCGTCCGCCACTCGGCGTAGATCTCGTGCACGTCGTCACGGTCCCAGAGCGGGTGCGTACCGTCCTTCGGCATCTCGGCGAGCTCGGCCCAGGTGGGCAGGGTCTCGCCCAGGTCCTTCGCCAGGCCGTGGGCCACGTCGATGCGGAACCCGTCGACGCCGCGGTCGGACCAGAAGCGCAGGGTGTGCAGGAAGTCGTCGCGGACCTCGCGGTTCGCCCAGTTCAGGTCGGGCTGCTCCTTCGCGAAGCTGTGCAGGTACCACTGGCCGTCACCGACGGCGGTCCAGGCCGGGCCGCCGAAGATCGAGATCCAGTCGGCGGGGGCTTTCTCGCCGGACGGCCCCGTGCCGTCGCGGAACACGTAGCGGTCGCGGGCGGGAGAGCCCTTGGGCGCTGCGAGCGCCTCGCGGAACCACTCGTGCCGGTCGCTCGTGTGGTTCGGTACGACGTCGACGATCACCCGGATGCCGGCGGCGTGCAGTGCCTCGACCATCCGGTCGAAGTCGTCGAGGGTGCCGAGGCGCGGGTCGACGTCGCGGTAGTCGTCGACGTCGTAGCCGCCGTCGGCCAGGGCGGACGGGTAGAAGGGGCTGAGCCAGACGGCCTCGATGCCGAGTGAGGCCAGGTACGGCACCCGCTCGGTGATGCCGGGCAGGTCGCCGATGCCGTCGCCGTTCGCGTCGGCGAACGAGCGGGGGTAGATCTGGTAGACGCTGGCCTGGCGCCACCAGGTCTCGTCGTGCGAGGTGGCGGCGGGCTGGGTGAGGGTGTCGGTCACGTCGGGCCTTTCGAGGGTCGAGGGGTTCGTCGGGTTCGTGGGGTGTGTGTCGGTCGGGTCCGGACCGGCGGTGTCGCTCACTTGATGGCGCCCTGGGTCACGCCGGCCATCACCCACCGCTGGGTGACGAGGTAGACGATGATCGCCGGGGCCATCGCCATCAGGTACGAGGCGAACGACACGTTGTAGTTGTTGCTGAACTGCGTCTGGAACATCTGCTGCAGCACCGGCAGGGTCTGCAGCGCCGGGTCGGAGGTGATCAGCGACGGCATCACGAAGTCGTTCCAGGACGCGAGGAACGCGAAGATGCCGACGGTGGCGCTCATCGGTGCCAGCAGCGGGAACACGAGTCGCCAGAACACCTGCCCCGTGCTCGCACCGTCGATGCGTGCACTCTCCTCCAGCTCCGCCGGGATCGACCGCAGGAAGGCCGTGAAGAGCAGCACGCTGAAGGACAGCTGGAACATGACGTGCAGGATCGCGACGCCGAGCGGGTTGTCCAGGTGCGCGAGTCCGGTGAGCTTCACCTGCGACAGTGCAAGCACCGGGAACGGCAGGAACATCGCCGCGAGCAGGTAGAAGAACGACCAGCGGAACAGCCGGCGGTCCCAGTTCCGGGCGATCGCGTAGGCCGTGAACGAGGCGAGCAGGATCGTGCCGACGACGGTGATCGCGGCGACGAACACCGAGACCCCGAACGCCCGCGGGAAGTCGGTCAGCTGCCACGCCTGCACGAAGCCGTCGACGCTGAACGGCGCCGGCAGCGAGAACGCGTTGCCGTCGACGGCCTGGCCGGTGGTCTTGAACGCCATCGTCAGGGTGACGTACAGCGGCACGAGCACCGACAGCGCGCACAGCACGAGGACGACGGTGACGGGCCAGTTCGAAGAACCGCGGCCAGCCTTGCCCGAGCCGGAGGACCGGTCGGCGTCGACGGAACGGATGCTGCCGGTCGCGGTGGTCCCCGGTCGCAGGGGTGCTTGCAGGGACATCAGAGCGCTGCCTTCCCGCGGGTCGCCCGCAGCTGGATCACGGCGATGACGACCGCGATGACGAAGAAGATCGTGGCGTTCGCCATCTGGTAGGCGTAGTCGCCGCCGTTGAAGCCCTTGAAGATCGACATCGCGACACTGGTGGTCGAGGTGCCGGGGCCGCCGTCGGTCAGGCCGACGATGATGTCGTACGAGTTCAGGAAGTTCTTGAACCCGATGACCAGGTTGATCAGGATGTAGCCCGCCGTCAGCGGTGCGGTGATCGAGACGAGCTGCCGCCACGCGCTGGCACCGTCGAGGGCCGCCGCCTCGTACACCTCGCCGGGGATCGAGAGGACGCCGGCGATGTAGATGAGGAGCGTCGACGGGATCGCCTGCCAGGCGGTGACGACCACGATCGCCAGCCAGGCCAGGTCGGGGTTCGCCAGGATGCTCTGCTCGAGCGGCCCGAAGCCGATCGCGGTGGCGAAGGCCGGCAGGCTGTTCGCGAACAGGAACGAGAACACGTAGGCGATGACGATGCCCGAGATCACCATCGGCAGCACGAACACCGCACGCAGCGCGATCTTGCCGCGGATCTTCGACGTCAGCGCGATGGCGAGCAGGAACGCGATCGCGTTCACGACGATCACGGTGACGAGCGAGAACCCGAGCGTGAACAGGTACGCCTGCAGGATCGCGGGGTCGGAGAACACCGCGATGTAGTTGGTGATCCCGGTGAACCGGAACTCGCCGAAGCCGACGGAGTTCGTGAAGCTCAGCACGATGCCCATCACCGCCGGCAGCGTGATGGCGAGTGTGAAGAGCACCAGGGTGGGCAGCAGGAACGCCAGGAAGAGCGGGTCGACGCGGGGCTTGCGTCGTCCGTCCCGTCGTCCGGCCTGGAGGCCCGGTGCGGCTCCGCCACGGCGGCGGCGGTCCGCCGTCGTGATGGATTCGGTGGTCGTGGTTGCCATTCGGACGTCTCCTTACGCGGCCGTGCGGAGCGCGAGACGCGCCCAGTCGGCGTCGAGGGTGCGGAGCTGGCGCTGCGGGTCGCCGCCGAAGGCGATCGACTGCGCGTAGTTCGCGACCGGGATCTCGGCGGGGATGAGCTGCGAGGCGCCGAGGTAGAAGGCAGCGTCGTCGTAGTAGGACTGCATGCCACGGAGGGCGGGGTTCGACGCCGGGGGAGCGTCCTTGCGCACCCCGAAGCCGTTGTTGTCCGCGTTGTACTTGTCGTTGACCTGCTTGGTCATCAGGAACGACAGGAACTCGCGGGCGGCCTCCTGCTTGCGCGACGCCTCCGGGATCCAGAGCGCCAGGTCGACGTTCACGCGGACCTTGCGGTCGGTCGGGTCGTCGGTGACGGGCAGCGGGAAGGTGCCGAGGTCCATGTCCTTCGTGGTCTTGGCGATCTCGCCGAGGGCCCACGGTCCCTGCAGGTACATGCCCGCCTTGCCCTGGGCGAAGGCGAGGTTGCCGTCGCCGTACCCGCGGCTCGCGGCGCCGTCCTGGTGCCAGGCGCGGAGCTGCACCATGCGCTCCATCGGCTTCCGCAGGTCGCGCTCGAACGAGACCGCGGACCCCTTGCCGACGTTCGTACCCTCGCGCCGGAGTGCCTCGAAGGTCGCCGGGGTGTCGATCATGCCGCCGATCGAGTAGTCGAACATGCCCTGGGCGATCGTCCAGTTGTCCTTGAACGTGCCGTAGATCGGCGCGATGCCGGCCTTGGTCAGGCGCTCGCACACGTCGGCGAACTCGCTCCACGTCGTCGGGACCTCGAGCCCCTGCTGCGCGAAGAGCGCCTTGTTGTAGATCACCGACGCCGCGGTCACCGAGTACGGCAGGGCGCTCTTCCGGCCGGGGTAGTCGGCGGTCTGCTCCATGAGCGGCCACAGGTCGGGGTTGATGGTGTCGGCCTGCGGCAGGTCGGACAGGTCGGTCAGCGCGCCGTGCTCGACGAACGGCACGACCGAGAAGTTGTAGTTCCAGCAGCCGAGGTCCGGCGGACGGTTCCGCACGAAGTTCGCGGACATGCTCGAGGTCGAGTCGCGCACGACCCGGACCTTCGACTGGCTCTGGTGGAACTGCGCGATGACGTCGTCGAAGTAGCCGATGACCTCGGGCTTCGACACGTAGAACGTGATGGTCTCCGGCTTGGCGCTCGAGGACCCGATCGGGGCGCATCCGGCGAGCGCGAGGCCCGCCCCGATGCCGCCCGCTCCCAGCAGGAACCCGCGTCGGCTGACCGATGCTGCGCTCCTGGCGGTGGCGTGTGCTTGCACGTCGTCTCCGTCCGTCCGGACCCGGCGTCCCTGCCGTTCCGTCCCGCGAGCGGCTCCGATGCTGCCCGCGGAACTAAATGTAGCGAGAAAATCTAATTCCGCAAGGAACTCGTCGCGCGATAGGGTCACGACATGCCGCCACCCCGTGGAACGAGCGCAGAGACGCTGCTCGCGTACGCCTTCGACTCGTCCGCGTTCACCGCGACCGAGGCGATCGACGCCACCGGCCTGACCCGGTCGACCGTGCTCGGGGCGGCCGAGGAGCTCGTGCGGCTCGGCTGGCTCCGCGAACTCGACGATGCCCGGGCCGCGGGGGAGTACCGGATGGGACGCCCCGCCCGCCGCTACGAGCTCGACACGGTCGCCGGGGTCGTCGTCGGTGTGGACGCCGGCCAGCACCGGGTCACCGCCTTCGTCGCCGACCTGCGCGGCACGGTGCTCGGTCGCGCCGAGGGGTCGCTCGGAGAATCAGGCCTCGACGTGCCCGTTCGACTCGGGGTCCTCGCCGACACCGTGTCCGCCGCCCTCGCCTCGGCCGACGTCGACCGCGGACGGGTCCTGGTCACGGTCGTGGGCATCCCGGCGCCGGTCGACGCCGCCGGTGCCTCGCCCGACGACGGCGGCTTCTGGGTCCGGATGAACCCGGGGTTCGCCGACGCCGTGCCGGACGGGCGGGTGCTCGTCGAGAACGACGCGAACCTCGCCGCGCTCGCCGAACGGCCGTCCTCGGGTGACGCCTCGTTCGCGGCGCTGCTGTCCGGCGAACGCTTCGGCGCGGGCCTGGTCGTCGACGGGGTCCTGCTGCGCGGTGCCCACGGTGGTGCCGGGGAGATGCGGGTGCTCGAACTCGTCGAGGGTGTCGGATCCTCCGACGGCATCGGCGCGGTCGCCCGCACCTTCGTGGCCGACGCTGTCGCTGCCGGGCACATCCCCGCGGACGACGCGCTCGCCGCGGACGCCGCCCTGGTGTTCGCGGCCGCACGGAGCGGTGATCCGGTCGCGCGCACCATCGTCGACCGTCTGGGGGACCGCCTGGCCCGGGTCTGCATCCTGCTCGCGAGCCTGCTCGACATCGACCGCGTGGTGGTCGCCGGCGCGATCGCCCAGCCCGCGGTCGCCGTCATCGACCGCGCGCGCGACCTGCTCGCCAAGGGGCACTTCGACCCGGTGCCCGAACTCGTCGCGTCGTCGCTCGGGGCCGACGTCGTCGTCATCGGGGCCGTGGCCCACGCGGTCGACGCGGTGCGGGCCGACCCGCTGTCGTTCCCGCTGCTCAGTCGGGCAGCGGCACCTCGAGGCTCCGGTCCCACGGTTCCGTCCAGCCGAGTCGGTCGAACAGTGCATCCAGCAGCATCGCGGTGAAGCCCCACACCAGGTGCTCGTCCCCGTCGGCCTCGATCGTGAACGCCGGTCCGCGCCACTCCTGACCGCTGCGGCGGATCACGGTCACGCCGCGGTTCGCCGGGTCGAGCAGGTCGGCCACGGGGACCCGGAACACCGCAGCCGACTCGTGCTCGTCGACGACGCGGATCGGTGAGGGGTCGCGCCACCAGCCGATGACGGGTCGGACCAGGTGGTTCGAGAACGCCAGGGGCACGGCCGGCAGGGTGCCGAGCACCTCGACGCCGGCGGGGTCGAGCCCCGTCTCCTCCTGTGCCTCGCGGAGTGCGGCGGCGACGGCGTCCGCGTCACCGGGGTCGATGCGTCCACCGGGGAACGCGACCTCGCCGGCGTGCGCGCGCAGGGTCGTGGCCCGCGCGAGGAGCAGGACGTCGAGGTCCCGCGGGACTCCGGGCGCTGCCGCCGGTCGGTCGCTCGGCGTGTGGTCGAGCGCGCCGAAGAGCATCAGGACCGCGGCCCGACGCGGTGAGGCCGTGCCGCCGGGTTCGACGAGCGGCCCACCGTCACCCCAGCCGTCCGCTGCGACCGCCGCGAGTGCAGCCCGTACCGATCCGTCGTGCGTCACCCGTTCACCCTAGGTGCGCACCACCGCGAGGTCTGGCGGCGGCCTAGCACCGGATGCCTCACTGGGCGTTGTTCGAGTGCCGTCTGAGAGCCGCACAGGTGGGAACTGTGCGAACCGGAAGCGCCTCGGTGCCCCGTTCGCAGCGGGCCCCCGCCACGATTGCACCGTCCGCCGGGAGGCCCCATGTTCCACGATCTGCTCCGACCCCTGTTCCACGTCGCCGTCGTCGCACCGTCCGTGCTCGTCCCGGTCGACGTCGCCGCCGGGCTCCTCACCGTCGCCGCGCTCCTGCCGGCGTTCGGTCATCACTCCGGGCATCCGGTCCGGGGCCTGCTCTGGCGGCTCGGCGCCGTGGCCGTCGGCGCCGGGATCGGCCTGGTCGCGGTGTGGTGGTTCGGGGACGTGCAGGACCTGTACGGGGTGTCGTTCACCCCGATCACCCGGATGTGGGTGGCCCTTGCCTTCGGCGGTGTCGGGCTCCTCGTCGTGACGGTCGTCCAGGGCGGCTGGCTCCGCCGCGTGCTCGGCGTGCTCGCGGCGGTGGCGGTGGCCCTGGCCGCCGTCCTCGGCGTCAACGTCGACTTCGGGGCGTACCGCACGATCGAGCAGGCCGTGACGACCGATCCGTACCCGTCGGGTCCGCTGGGACATGAGACGGGGGTGGGGCGCGCCTCCAGTCCGGTGGTGGACCCGGCCACCTGGCGGGCCCCCGCCGGCATGCCGCGACGCGGGAAGGTGCTCTCGGTCACCATCCCGTCGACCGTCTCCCACTTCCACGCACGGCCGGCGGTGGTGTACCTGCCGCCGGCCGCCCTGACCGAGCGACCACCGACCCTGCCGGTCGTGATCAGCCTGGCCGGGCAACCCGGGCAGCCGAGCGACATGTTCCAGGCCGGTCGGCTCGGCGCGGTGATGGACGCGTTCGCCGAGGCCCACCACGGACTCGCCCCGATCGTCGTCGCGCCGGACCAACTCGGGGCGCCGGACCGGAACCCGATGTGCGTCGACTCGTCCCTCGGCCGTTCCGCGACGTACATCATGACCGACACCACGAACTGGATCCGGCAGCACCTGCGCGTCGGGGCAGCGCCCTCGGCCTGGGGCATCGTCGGGTTCTCGCAGGGAGCCACGTGTGCCATGCAGTTCTCCACCGCACACCCGGACGTGTTCGGCACGACCTTCGCGATCTCGAGCGAGCTGGCACCCCTGAACGGCTCCGTCCAGCACAGCATCCGGTACGGGTTCGGCGGCTCGGCCTCGCGGTACGCCGCGGCGGCACCGCGGGCGATCATGCGTGCGCACGGGCCGTACCCCGGGCACCTGACGGTGTTCGCCTACGGCAGCGACGACGCCCCCTACGTCGCCTCGACCACGGCGCTCCGCGCCGCCGCGAACACCGCCGGCATGCAGACCCCGCTGTTCGTGTCCGAGGGCTCCGCCCATGACTGGAACACCGTCCGCTACGCCCTGCGCGTCGGGATGCCCGCCGTCATCGCGCACCTGGGCCTGCGGTGAGCGCGGTGGTCACGGCCCTCGCGTGGGCGCATCCGAGACGGCTCGTGCCGGCAGCCCGTCGGTACCCGCTGACGAGCGTGGTCTCGGCCCTGACGATCGTCGCCGGCATCGCCGCCGTGGTGCTCCGATGCCTCGGCACGAAGGACGGTCGCACGCCCGACACCCTGGGCGGCACGATGGGTCCGCTCGGCGTGGTCGCGGTGACGAGCAGCGTCGTCGGGTTCCTCGTCACCTTCGTCGCCGTCGTGGTCTGCACCGCGGCGTCCGAACGGCTCCTCGGCTGGCGGCGCACCCTGCTCGCGATGGTCGTCACGACCGTGGTGGGGACGGGGCTCGGTGCCCTGCTGCAGCTGTTCGACGGCGCCCCCGCGAACCGCGGCTTCCTCGTGCACCTGGGACACGTCGGCCCCTGGACCTGGATCGTCGGGACCATCGTCACCGCGAGCGCGTTCGCCGGCGCGCTGTGGCGACGCCGGATCCGGGTGGTGTCGATCGCCGTCGTCGCGGCACTGCTGCTCTACGCCGGACACGCGTCCGACCTGCACGCGGCGCTCGCCCTGGTCGTCGGCCTGGTGCTCGGCCGGGTGCTGCGACGGTCCCCGGTGCGGAGCGGCTGGACGCGGAGCTCCTCGCGCGAGACCCGGGTGCTGCTCGTGGCCGCGGTGACGGTGTCGGCGGTCGGACCCGTGCTCGCGCTCGTCACCGGTGCCCAGTTCGGGCTGCTCGCCCCGCTCGCCGTGGTGCTCGACACCGGGCCGACCGGGCGGATGCCGCACTGCTCGGTGACCGGGGTGACCGCCAGCTGCGTCCGGGCGCTCGCCGAGGTGCACCCGCACGGCCTGTTCCACTCGCTGCTGGCCGTGATGCCGCTCGTGGTCCTGGCGGTCGGCGCCGTGGGACTCCGGCGTGGGAGCAGGTTCGCACTGTGGCTCGTCGCGACCGTCGACCTGGTCTCCGGCGTCGCGACCGCCGTCTCCTACGGGGTGCTGCCCGAGCGGCACCACGCCGTCGTGCAGCGCCTGGCGTCGGACCACCTCGCGGTCTCGCTCTCGATCGTCGCATCGGTCCTGGTGCCGATCGCCACCGCCGTGGTGCTCGTCCTGCGCCGGGCGGACTTCCCGGTCCGGACCGACCGGCGACGACTGCGGACCTTCGTCCTGACGGTCGCCGGCTCGGCCGTGGTGCTCGCGGTCGTCGTCGTCGGTGTCGCCGTGGCTTCGGGCGACAGTGTGCGCGAGCCCCTCCACCTGGCGCTCGCCGTGCTCGGCCCGATCGCGCCCGTGACGCTGCCGACACACCTGGCGCAGGCCGAGCCGGCGCTGCGGTTCGTCGTGGGCGTCTCCGGTCCGCTCCTGTGGCTCGCCGTGGCGATCGCAGCGGTCCGGCCAACCGGCGCCGGACGCTCGGACAGCGACCTCGACGGGCAGGACGCCGCCCGGGTGGCCGCTCGGGCGCTCCTGGTCGCGGGCGGTGGCGACACCTTCGGGTGGATGACCACCTGGCCCGGCAACGAGTACTGGTTCACCGAGGACGGCCGCGCCGGTGTCGCCTACCACCGCACCGGCAGCGTCGCCGTGACGACCGGCGGACCCTTCGGACACGAGGACGCGCGGCTGGCGGCACTCGAGGGCTTCGCACGGGCCGCGGACGACCACGGCTGGACGCCCGTCTTCTACGGCATCGATGCCACCCTCGGCGCTGCGCTCGCCCGACTCGGTTGGACGACCCTCCCCGTGGCCGAGGACGCCGACCTCGACCCGCGCACCTGGACGACGACGGGCAAGCGCAAGCAGGACGTCCGCACGGCCGTCAACAAGGCGGCCCGCTCCGGCACCACCGCGCTCTGGTCGGACTGGGCCTCGCTGCCCGGCTCGGTCACGCGCCAGATCGAGGCGATCTCGGAGGAGTGGGTCGCCGAGCGCGAACTGCCCGAGATGGGGTTCACCCTGGGCGGGATCGACGAGATGCGCGACCCGGCCGTCCGCACGCTCGTCGCACTGGGCGAGGACGGCACCGTGCTCGCCGTCACCAGCTGGCTGCCCGCCTACCGCGCCGGCCAGGTGGTCGGGTGGACGCTCGACGTGATGCGCCGCGCGCCGGACGCCCCGAACGGTGTGATGGAGTTCCTGGTCGCGAGTGCGGTCGACCGGATGCGCACCGACGGTGCCGAGCGGCTCAGCCTGTCCGCCGCACCGCTCGCGTCGTCGGCCGAACCGCAGGGTGCAGGCCGGGGCGGCGTCGAATCGGTCCTCGACGTCGTCGGCGGTGCGCTCGAGCCCGTCTACGGGTTCCGTTCCCTGCTGCGCTTCAAGGCGAAGTTCGGGCCCGACCTGCACCCCCTGGTGATGGCGTACCCGGACCCGGTGGCGCTGCCCACGATCGGCGTCGCGATCGTCCGTACCTACCTGCCCGGGTTGTCGCTGCGCCAGGCGGTGGCGATCGTGCGGGAGCGGCGTCCGGCACACGGGGTCCGGGCCGAGCAGCCGGGGGAACGAGTGGGCTGACCCGGACGGGTCCCCAGCGCCGTCGGTACGTTCGGAGCATGGGAACCGAACGGGCCGACGGACCGGCCGTGGACGAGCACGATCCGTACGAACGCCGCCCCGGTTACGTCACGAGTGCCGACGGCCGGACCGACCGGATGACCACGGACATGTTCGCGGGCGTCGTGGTCGGGTTCGTCCTGGTGCTCGTCTTCGGGTTCTTCCAGCTCGTCGAGTGGATCGCGATCGGAGCGGCCGTGGTCATCGGCGCGGCGGTGTGGTTGGTCCTGCGCAGCCGGCGACGGCGTGCAGATCGCCGCGCTGGTCGGTCGCCGGACGCCGTCCCGCGTGCTCGGGACCGGGCGATCGCCGAGGCGAACGGCGGTCGCCGGTTCTTCGTCGCCCAGAACCCGGTCGTCGTCATCGTGATGGGCGCGATCTTCATCGGTGTCGCGGTCGCCCCACTGCTGTTCGGCGGGGTCTCCATCGGCCGGATCGTGACCGGGGTCATCGTCGTCGCGAGCGGCGTCCTGTGCATCGTGCAGGGGATCGGCACGCTGCGGGTTCGCCGTCGGGAGCGCAGCGGGGGCTGAACCCTGGTCGTCAAGCATCTGGGGCCGGTGGAGGTCTGCGGCTCGACGAACGGCGGCCCCGAGACCTGCCAGACCTACTGGCCCTGGGAAGCCTGACGCGTCGTCGACGCGACCACAGGGCGGACGGGAGGCCCGGTGCCAGCTGGCACCGTCCCTCCAGGCACGGCCGCCTCGTGTGGTCTTCCGGGCGTCAGGGAGAGGGCTCGCGGGACCAGTAGTCCGCCTGGATCACGAGGAGGTCTCCCTGGACTTCTGACGTCAGGTTGATGACGCGTGGGCCCACAGGCTCCCGGGCAGCCTCGCGAACGGTTCAGTGCCCAACGTCGTCGACAGTTCGGTCGGGCTCATCCCCGACGGCGGCTGCACGGACACGAGCGACCAGCACCCGCCGGACGCGCACTGCTCGTCCTCGTCGACGACCCTGCTCCCGGCCGGCAGGGGGATCGACGCCGTCGCCGGCACGTCGCCTTCCGTCGCGCCCATGAACAACAGTGCGGCGCGCAGACCGATGAACAGGACGGCCGCGGCAGCCACGACCAGAACGGTCACGACGATCGCTCGTCGGGTGTCCGTCCGATGCCTGGTCACCTCCGCAGCCTAGGCGGCGGTTCGGGCGGACCACCGGACGTCAAGCCGCCGACACCGTGACCGAGCGGCGTTCCATCAGCCGCCATGATCCGCCGAGCAGCGGCGTGAGCGTCACGACCGTGTACACGACCGCGACGACGGCGAAGGTGGCCTCGACCCCCACACCGTCGGCAGCGAGCCCGGCGAGCAGGCCGCCGACGGGGATGCCCGCCCACGCGCCGGCACCGAGCAGGCCGAACACCCGCGCGCGCATGTGCTCCGGGATCCGCTCGAGCTCGACGGCTCCGAGAATCGGGTTGATCGAACCGGCCGCGAGCCCGGAGAGCGCGGCGGACGCGAGCATCCACGGCAGGCCGAGCCCGATGGCCGGAACGACCAGTGACGGCCCGCCGGCGAGCACGAAGCACAGGGCGAAGACCAACCGCCGTGGCACGCGGTGCGCCACGTACCCGAAGGCGACGGAGCCGAGGAACGCCGCACCCCCGAAGACACCGGTGACGAGCCCGAGCGCCTGCGCGCCGCCGAGCTGCTGGTCGGCGTAGAGCGGCAGGAGCGTGGTCGAGCGTGCGGCGTCGAGCAGGTTCGTCACGAGCACCAGCGCGACCACGAGCCGGAACAGGGGATCGCGGACGCAGAACCGGAACCCGTCGGCGATGTCGCGCCAGTACCCCTGCGACTCCACGGGCTCGCCGGACGCGACCGGCGCCACCGCACCGCGGACCGTCAGCGCCATGAGCATCGCGGCTGCCCCGAAGGCGATCGCCACGCAGGCGAGACCCGGCATCGGACCGAGGACGGCGACCAGGGTCCCGCCGAGGGGCGCACCGATCAGCACCGACAGCCGTGACGACGCCTCGAAGTGGCCGACGGCACGTTCGAGCGGCACGCCTGCCGCGGTCGCGAGCCCCGGCAGGAGCACCCGTCGGGCGGACTCACCCGGGGTGTCGAACAGCCCGCTGACGAACACGAGCGCGAGGAGCGCCCAGAACGGCAGACCGACGGTCCAGGCGAGCACCGGCATCGCGAGCAGGGTGAGCCCGCTGACGACGTCGGACGCGACACTCGAGCGGACGAAGCCGACCCGCTCCACGATGGCACCGCCGAACGGGCCGCCGAGCACGATCGGCACCGTCGCCATGAACGCGGCGATGCCGACGTCGGTGGCGGAGCCGCCACGCGCGAGGACGGCGAACGGCACGGTGATGGTGGTGACGACGTTCCCGATGCGCGACACCACCTGCACCGCGAGCAGTGCGCGCAGTTGCGCGCGGGGGCTCAGGCGCGCGGCCATCGGTATGCCTGGTTCAGCACGAAGACCTGCTCGGAGCCGTCGCCGGCGTGGTGCTCGGCAGCGACACCAGCCCAGCGGTCCACGACGCCGCGGAGTTCCTCGCCCATGTCCTGGAGTTCGGCGGCCGTGAGGCGGAGCACGCGGTCCGAGCTCGAGGACGCCGACACCCACTCGCGTCCGAGCGTCGGCGCGAGGTCGACGAACGCCTCGTAGTTCGCGGCGTACACGCGGGCGACCGCGTGGTCGAGGGCGTTCGTGGCGAGCAACCGCTCCGGGTCGTCGAGCGCATCGGCGAGCTCCCACACGGAGGCGTCGTGTGCGGCTCGCCACCAGCGCTCACGGCGGTCCGTGCCCGCGTCGGGAGCGGGTTCGATGAAGCCCGCGGCGGCGAGTCGGGTGCAGTGGTAGCTGATCGTGCCGGGCGCTTCGTCGATCACCTCGCCGATCGTCGCGGCGGTTTGCGGGCCGTTCGCACGCAACAGGCCGAGGATGCGCAGGCGTGTCGGGTGAGCGAGGGCGCGCATCTGGGCGGGGTCGTCGATCCGTCCTTGGGTCATGGTGCGACCCTATACGCACAAGAAGTCTTGTGGAACTGTTCCGAACAGGCGCCACCGCGGGGCGTCCGTACTCAGCGGTCGTGCAGCATCCTGTTGCGCGCATCGATCTGGTCCGCGGTCGCGGGGAAGTAGCTGCTGACACCGATGTGCTCGGCGTCGTGCTGTACCGCGTCGACGACCGGCCGGAGCGCGCGCTCGTAGTCAGCGAATGCCTGCTCGACGTCGCCGTCCGCGTCCCGGAGGGCGTCGTGGAGTGCAGTGGCGCCGATGATGGCGAGCGAGCCGCCCATCCCGGCGGCCGGGGAAGGGCAGTAACCGGCGTCGCCGACGAGTGCGACGCGGCCGGACGTCCACGCCGGCATCTTGATCTGGCTGAGCTTGTCGAAGTAGAAGGTCTCGGCACCGATGGCCTCGTCGACGTGGTCCGAGAACGGCGAACCGGCCCGGAGCATGTGCTCGCGGAGGATGCGCTTCTGTGCTGCTTCGTCGTGGTGGTCGAAGGGGATCTCCTGCTCGGAGCGGAAGCCGAGGACGAGGTCGGTGGTGGTGTCGTACGAGTTGACCAGCATCGTGACGCCCGGTGCGTTGGTGATCCGGGTCGTCTGCGGTTCGATGACGAGGTCGTCGAGGATGGCGACGGAGAAGTACGTCCGCAGGAAGTGGCTGTACCGCGCTTCCTGCCCGAAGTGCAGTCGACGCACTGTGGAGTGGTTGCCGTCGCAACCGAACACCATGGAGAAGTCCCGTTCGGTTCCGTCGCGGAAGGTGACGTGCACGCCCTCCTCGTCGGTCTGGTGCAGGGACGTGACCGAGTTGTTCCACAGCATCTCCACCTCGCCGTCGGTCGCGGCGGCGAGGATGTCGAGCAGGTCGTCGCGGTGGATCTCGTAGCCGTCGCCCGTCGATCCGGCCGAGGGAGGCACGGGATCCATCCGCGCGATGCGGTCTCCCTCCGGCGTCGTGAACTCCGTCACCCGCGGCGCGAGCGCCTTCGCCGAGATCTGCTCGAGCAAGCCCATCCGATCCACGATCGCGATGGTGTCGTCGCGGATGTCGACCGGGGTGCCGCCTCGCTTCAACCCGGGAGCGACCTCGACGATCGAGACGTCGTACCCGAGCCGACGCATCCACAGCGCAGTCGTGAGCCCAGCGAAACTCGCTCCTGCGATGAGTACCTGTTCCTGTGTCTGCGTGGTCATCGATCGTCCTCGTTCCTCGGCATCCGCCGAACTTGTAGTAACTCCAACTTTTTTCAACCTACCAGAACTTTGGGTCACTCAACGTTTCGTGCCAGACTCGGGGGATGGTGGAGTCGAGCACGGGTGTTCCGTCGGGGCTGCGAGAGCGCAAGAAACGAGAGACCCGCGAGCGCCTGGGGGATGTTGCTGCACGGCTGTTCGCGGAGCACGGGTACGACGAGGTGTCGATCTCAGACGTGGCCCGAGCCGCAGGCGTCTCGGATCAGACCGTCTACAACTACTTCCCGACCAAACCCGATCTGGTGTTCGACCGAGCCGACGAGGTGCTCGAGAAGATCCGAGCTGCGGTTGCTGACCGAGGTGCGCACCAGTCGCCGGCGGAAGCGATGCGCACCATCGTCATCGAGGACGTCGATCGGTACGTCGCAGAGGATCCGGCTCTGGCGCGAGGGGAGTTCCCGGCGCAGTGCCGGCTCAGCGCGGTGCTCCGTCGACGGGCGCTGGAGTTCTACGACGAGGTCACGTCCGCGGTGGCAGCAGAACTGGCGGACACGGGTTTCGACTCGATGACCCGGCGTGCTCAGGCTGCCGCCCTCGTGGCCGTCGTGCAGCAGACCACCGAGGCCATCGGCGACGCGGTCCTCGCGGATGCCGACCGGGAATCGACCCGCAAGCGCTTGGTGGACACGGCCGGAGCGGCGCTTGACCACCTGTCCACCTGGTGCGCGCTGGCCTGATCCGCGTCGAGGGACAGGGCGGGTGCTCGGAACGCATCCGATGCACCTTGTGGCCCTCTCATGGCGCGGGGCGTCCGACCGACCTACCGTCTACTTGTCAGACGATCGTCTGTCGAATAGGCCCTCTGGAAGGAACCTGCTCCATGCGTCACGCTCCTCGCCTCCGCCGCACCAACGCGCTGCTGCTCACCAGTGGCGTCCTCACGGCGGCAGCGCTCGCTGTCGGGGCGGCCGGGCCCGTCTCCGCGGCCAACGCCGACGGCGCGGCGCCCACCCAGTCCGTGGCCGCCGCCAGCGGTGACAGCTACGTGGCCCTCGGGGACTCGTACGCGGGCGGCTTCGGCGTCGGCCCCTACAGCTCGGGTCCGGCGGCCGGCTGCTTCCAGTCCACCACCGACTACCCGCACCAGGTCGCGTCATCCCTGGGACTCCAGCTCGACGACCGTGCCTGCGCCGGTGCCACCACCGGCAACATCTCCCGGGTCGCGCAGAAGACCGGAGCCGGAAGTGCCACCGCGCCCGTCCAGGCCGACGCGCTGTCGAAGGACACGGATGTCGTGACGGTGTCGATCGGTGGCAACGACCTGGGGTTCACCGGAGTCATCAAGAACTGCGTCGCGCTGGACAAGGCCGGCCCGGTGTTCTCGGAGATCCACGGGAAGACCTACGACCACTGCAAGGACTACTACGCACCGGTCGTGCACGGCGTCACGCGGGATCGTCTCGCATCGCGCATCCGCACCGTCGTGGCACCTCGGCTCGCGTCGACGTTCCGCGTGATCGCGCAGCGTGCTCCGCAGGCGAAGGTGTTCGTCGTCGGCTACCCGATGATCGCGCCGGGTGCGGCGCAGGCCCCGAAGGGATGTTTCTCGAGCCTCCTCGGTGACTCCGGTCTCGAGCCGCCGTTCCCGCAGAACGCGTTCCCCTTCACCGCCACCGACACCGCCTACTTCCACCGCACACAGAACGCGCTCGACGCAGCGGTCAAGGCTGCGGTGAAGGCTCGTGGTTTCACCTACGTCTCGACGCTGCAGGGCTCTGCCACGCACACGCCCTGTGCTGCGTCGGGTTCCGCGTGGATGGCGGGACTCACCCTGACCGATCGCGGCACCGCTGCGGACAGCACCCCGCTGGCCGGGACGAAGTACTCCATCCTGTTCGGCGCACTCCACCCGAACGCCGCGGGCATCGCGTACCTGCGTGACCAGACCAAGGCCGCGATCGTCGGATCGCGCTGACGCACCAGCGCCTGCGGGTCGCGTCGTCGACGTGACCACGAGGCGGACGGGAGGCCCGGTGCCAGCTGGCACCGGGCCTCCCGTCCGTCTCGTGTGGACCACCGGGCGGTCAGGTCGCCAGCGCTCGACATGTTGTCGGACCGTGACCCGGCAGGGCGTCTCGTTGAGCCACCACTTCTCGACGGCGACGATGGATACGTCATCTTCGTCGGGTTCGCTCTCGTCCTGTCCACAACGGCTCGATCGGGCCGAGCGGCGCTCGCCCGCTGCTGGAGTGAGGACGAGAGAAAACGGCCGGGCCCGATGGCGTCCCGCATCCAACGCGCACCGCTCGGCGACCGCGGCGCGCTGTGGGCGAGGCGCAGCCTCCCATCGACAGCGCCGCCCTGCGCGGACGGCGGGTTCGCCCTGCGCCGGGAGCGGTGCGAGCCAGTCTGAGCCGCCGCCGTGGGACTTCTCGTGCGTTTCCGGGCGCCGAGACTTGTATCTCCCTAGGAAGCATGCAAACCTGATAGCGGTTTCACGTTCGCCGGGGTGGCAGATGAAGCCAGAAGTACAAAGGAGTACTCGTGCCTCAGTCACGTCCACGACACGTGGTCCGACGGGTTGCCACAGCAACAGCGCTCTCGACTGCGATCGCCATGGTGTTCGCTGCTGTGACGCCGCTGGCAGCATCCGCAGCCACGTCGACGATCGCCGTCGACTTCTCGAAGACAACCGGAACGTTCCGCGGCGGCGCCACCGGCACCCTGTACGGGCTCGGCGATGACGGTGTGCCCTCGCAAGCGGTGCTGAACGGCGCCCGCGTGACGAACACGTCGCAGAAGCCGCCCCAGGGCGCGCAACACCCGAACGGCGATGCGCTCGACGTCGAGCGGTCCTTCTTCGCTGGCGGAGGATCGGACCTCTACGTCTACAACCAGGACATGTACCCGGACTGGGCCTACAACGGCGGGAAACGACCGGGCGATGCCAACGGCGACGGAGTCTGGGACTACCTCCCGATCCTCCGACAGTCGGTGGAGCGCATCGCGACATCGTCCGCTCACCCCGAGAAGTACGTGTTCATCCCGTTCAACGAGCCCGACGGCGGCAACTGGTACCCGGATTGGGCCAACCAGAAGACCCAGTTCCTCGCAGATTGGTCCGCCGCGTACGACACGATCCAGCAGGTGTACGCAGCACACGGACTCGGTCACGCCCGCATCGGCGGCGCCGGCGACTCGGCGTGGCACGCCGACCGCACCAGGGACCTGCTCGCCGACGCAAAGGGCAAGAACCAGCTGCCGGACGTCTTCATCTGGCACGAGCTCGGCACCGGCAGCCTCGGCTCGTTCCGGTCGCACAAGCGCGAGTACGACGGGATCCTCTCCGATCTCGGGATCAGCCCGATCCCGGTGAACATCACCGAGTACGGCAACCTCCGCGACATGGGCACCCCAGGTCAGCTCGTGCAATGGGCATCGATGTTCGAGAGCGCCAAGGTCGATGCACAGACGGCCTACTGGAACTACGCCGGCAACCTCTCCGACAACAGTTCCCGCAACAACGGCGCGAACGGCGGCTGGTGGTTCTTCAAGTGGTACGGCGACCTCGCCGGTTCCCAGACCGCCACCCTCACGTCGCCGCGCGCTGACGTCCCGGACACGCTGCAGGGGCTGGCATCCATCGACGCGAGCGCGAAGCGCGCGACCGTCCTCGTCGGAGGCGGCTCGGACGACATCGCGTTGAACATGTCGGGTTTGTCGTCGACGGTGTTCGGATCGACCGTGGACGTCACTGTCCGCGCGGACCGGCTGAACGGCGCCGAGGGCGCGTCACTGCAGCCACCCGTGATCTCCTCCACCCGAGCGACCGTTTCGGGTGGCCGACTCTCGGTGACCATCCCGAACAGCGACCGCTACGCCGCGTACCAGGTGCAGGTCACCCCGCCGCGGGCAGACCGTCCGGCAGTCGACGGTGCGGTGGTGTCATCAGTCGAGGCAGAGTCGACCACGCTCGCGAACGCGCAGGTCTACACGCAGGACCCTGCTCGTGAGTGGGACTTCATGGCTTCGGGCGGCAAGGACGTCGGGTCCTTCGACAATTCCGGCTCGAGTGCAACCTGGACGGTGACTGCTCCGCGGAACGGCACGTACCGACTCACGGCACTCGGCGGCGCCAACGGCACCCCCGGGCAGCAGGCACTGTTCGTCGACGGGGACTTCGCCGGCTTGATCCGATGGTCGGCCGACCTCGGATGGGGCTACCGCGGCACGGCCGAGATCACCTTGCCGCTGACCAGCGGACAGCACACCCTCTCCGTCCGGGCGAGCCGCGATGGCAGAACCGTCCTTCCGGGATCGAACATCTCCCTGGACCGGTTCGAACTCCGAGACGCCACCGACGGGGACCAGCAGGTCACCCCCGCCGTTGACGCTCGCCTCGCCGACGGTGCAGCACTCACGTGGGCAAGCGGCACTGCTGGAGCGGCGAACCTGTCGGGGAAGGGGTCCGCGACCTTCTTCACGACCGCTGCGGAGACCGGCTACCACGACGTCAGCGTCCGCTGGACGAGCACGCAGGCGTCCTCGCTCGACCTCACCGTGAACAGCAGTCGCGTGCCGTCGCTCGCGGCGAGCGGGGCTGGGAACTGGACCTCCACGCAGCGGATCTGGCTCCCGCAGGGCGTCAACGAGGTTCGACTGTCCTCGAGCGTCGGCGCGAAGGTGCAGGACCTCCGCATCCTGCGCGGTGCGACGCAACGCGCCGCCGACGAGGCCAACGCATCACGGGTAGAAGCCGAGGACCTGACGCTCGCGGGGACGGCCCGCGCGCAGACCCTGCCGGCCGGATCCAACGGGTCGGCCGACCAGCAGGGAACCGTTCGAGACGTCGGCTTCATCGGCAACGGGTCGGGCAACACGATGACCTGGCAGCGCCCGCCCGGGTTCGGTGCGGGGGACTACGTCCTGACCGTGGCGGCTGCGAACGCCGACAAGACGTCGGCGATCAACTACAACCCGCAGTTCGTCAGCCGCTCCCTCGACGTCACCGAGAACGGCGGGCAGACCACGAAGGCGTCGTTCCGCAACACGTACTCCTGGTCGTCGTTCTGGGACCGCAGCGTCCCGGTCCGACTGAGCACGGCGACGGGATCCCTCACCTTCGGCAACGCGACCGCCTACGCACCCGATGTGGACGCGATCACGCTCGCCAAGCTCGTCGTCGGAACTCCGACGACGACGGCACGGTGAAAGCGCCGGGGGAGCGGGCAGCTCCCGCCAATTTCCGTGACACCCGCGACAGCGCACCGAGGATGCACGACAGGCCACGGACGCCTGTCATCTGAGAACTGAGCTCAGCCGCATCTGCTGTCGGGCCCACGTCTCGCGGTCCTTCGCGAGACCCTCTGAGCTGGCCCCACCGACGATCGACACCCCGGCCGTCGGTGGGGCCTTCCCCATTGCCCATCGCGTCTGCTGAACGCGAGGAGGACTGCGCTGCGCCCCGGCCGCCGACTGCAGCGCGAGTCAGGTCGGTGCGAGCGAGCGCGAACGTGTCTCCCGCGGGGCGGGCTGCTTGTTCGCGTGCGCGGCGGTGGGCAGAAAAGATAGCGATTTCAAAAACCTGTTGTATCCCTTCTTGAAACCGCTATCATCATCGTACGGCCCAACGTTGGGCCGGTTGACGAGGAGGCAGCGTTGCCGCAGATCGACTGGACACCAGAAGGCGTCCACCTGGAGTTCCGACACGACGAGGACCGCCCGGTGCGACTCACCCGGTTCGTCGGGCAGGACGCGGACGCCTGCATCGGAGACGACGTCCCCCTTGTCGAGGTCCTCGCGGTCGGGCTGGGACACACGCTCGCCAACGACCGTCTCGTCCAGAGCTCCATCGGTGCCGCCCTGCGGTACCGGTCCCACAGGGAGCCGGCCGAGGACACCCTGACGCTGCGCCTCGCAACCGAGGGCATCACCCCCGAACTCGAGGTCCACATCGAACTCCGAGCCGTCGCCGGGGCGGTCCGCGCAGTCACGACCGTCCAGAACACCGGCGCCGAGCCGGTGTTGCTGACCTCCGTGACGAGTTGGGCGAGCGGCCTCGGACGCGACGCAAGCACCAGCAAGCAGCTGCAGGCGTCGGACTGGTCCCTCATCGAGGGCGTCAACGACTGGCTCGGCGAGGGCCGTTGGTCGACCCGGCCGCTGCGCGGTGCGCTCCTGCCGGAGCTCCGTGAAGAGCTCACCGGACACACCCCCCGGTCAGCAGTCACCCGCACCGCCGCCGGGACGTGGTCGACCGGCGGCCACCTGCCCGTCGCCGGCCTCTCGACCGCCGGGCTCACCTGGCTGTGGGAGATCGAGCACAACGGACCCTGGCGGTGGGAGATCGGCGAGCACGTGTCCGATTGCTACTTCGCGCTGTCCGGGCCGACGGACCGAGACCACCAATGGTCGGTGTCGCTGGAACCCGGTGACACGTTCACGACCGTCCCGGCAACCGTGGCACTGGGGCGCGACCTACCAACAGCGGTCGCTGCGATGACAGCAGCCCGGCGTCGGAACCGTCTCCCGCACGCTGAGAACACGGCGCCGACCATCGTCTTCAACGACTACATGAACACGCTCGACGGTGACCCCACCACGGCGAAGCTGCTTCCGCTGATCGATGCGGCAGCGCAGGTAGGGGTGGACACGTTCTGCATCGACGCCGGCTGGTACTCCGACTCGCCGGACTGGTGGGACACGGTCGGTGCGTGGGAACCATCGACCACCCGCTTCCCGAACGGGCTAGCCGAGGTCATCGACGCGATCCGGGACGCGGGGATGACCCCCGGATTGTGGCTCGAGCCGGAGGTCGTCGGTGTCGGCAGCCCGATCGCCGAAAGCCTGCCGCCGGACGCGTTCCTGCAGCGTCGTGGACACCGCGTCGAGGAACACGACCGGTACCACCTCGACCTTCGTCACCCCGCCGCACGCGCGCACTTGGACGCCGTCGTCGATCGCCTGGTCGACGAGTTCGGCATCGGCTACTTCAAGCTCGACTACAACATCGATGGCGGACCAGGCACCGACCGGGACACCGACAGCGTCGGCGCAGGGCTCCTCGACCACAACCGGGCCCATCTCTTCTGGCTCGAAGGTGTCCTCGCGCGGCACCCCGACCTCGTGCTCGAGAACTGTGCGTCCGGGGCAATGCGGATGGACGCAGCCATGCTCGCCCACACGCAGCTGCAGTCGACCTCCGACCAGCAAGACCCACTGCTGTACCCGCCGATCGCCGCGTCAGCCGGACTCGCGATGCTGCCCGAGCAAGCTGCGAACTGGGCCTACCCGCAACCGGACCTCTCGCCCGAGGAGAACACCTTCACCCTCGTCACCGGCCTCGCCGGCCGGTTCTACCTCTCCGGCTACCTCAACAAGATGACCGTTGACCAGCTCGCGCGCGTCCGCGATGCCGTCGCGACGGCCCGCTCACTGCACCAGGACATCGCCGACACCGTCCCGTCGTGGCCCCTCGGGCTCCCCGGCTGGACCGATCGGTGGATCGCCTCCGCCCGGCACGGTGCCGACCGGACCATCGTCTCCGTCTGGGACCGCGAAGGCGGAGCCGACGGAGCGGAGCTGCGCTTCCCCGACCTGGCGGGTCACGACCTGCACGTCACCACGATCTTCCCGCACGACCTGCCCGACTGGCAGGCCGAATGGGACGCCGACACCGGCACCTTGTCGGTCCGCAACACCGTCACCACCCCGACGGCACGGACCTTCTCCCTCACGTCGACGGCGCCGTCTGCGTGACCTGCGAACACCGCACCACCCCACATCCCGAACACTTGACCGCAAGGACGAACATGAAGCACGCATGGAAGGGCGCCCTCGCTGTCGCCGCCGTGACCACAGCACTCCTCACCGGCTGCAGCGACCCCGGATCCAGCACCACGACCGGATCCGAGTCAATCACCTGGCCGTCGCAGACCGCCGACCTCAAGGGCACCACCCTGACCATCTGGGCGGCCCAGAACTCGAACAAGACCGCCGATTCGGTGATCAACGGATTCGAGAAGGCCACCGGCGCGAACGTGAAAGTCGTCACGATCCCCGACCCCTACGAGCAGGGCGTGCAGACCAAGGTCGCCACCGGCGACAAGCCCGACCTGGCGTTCTGGCAGCCCACCGCATCGCAGCTCACCTCCTTGAACGCGAAGCAGAACCTGCAGCCGCTGACCGACGCTCCTTGGACGTCGAAGTACACCGGCAACCTCGCCGACATCACCGGCAAGCTCGACGGCACCCGCTATGCAGCGCTCGTCAGCACCCCCGCAGTCGAGGGCGTCTACTACAACAAGGAGGTCCTCGCGGAGGCCGGGATCACCTCGACCCCGAAGAACTGGGACGAGTTCCTCGCCGACGCGAAGACCCTCAAGAGCAAGGGTGTGACGCCGTTCTACGAGATGGGCGGCGAGAAGTGGGCCACCCAGTGGTGGGTGCAGGTCCAGCTTGCCGACGCAGCCAAGGACGGCCTGTGGAAGCAGATCAACACCGGCAAGGAGAAGTTCACCGACTCCACCGTCCAGAAGGCCGTCGACAACTACGACGACCTCATCAAGCAGGGCATGTTCAACAGCGACATCAAGACCGCTACCTTCGCCGACCAGGGCAAGGCGCTCCTCGCTGGAGACGCCGGCATGGTGATCCAGGTGAACTCGTTCTTCAACCAGCTCCAAACCCTCGCCCCGACGAAGGAGCTCAACGAGAAGATCGGCTTCTTCCCGATCTCACCGTCCGGGAACACCGGCACCTTCATCCCGGACCAGAGCAACGCGCTCGTCGCCTTCAAATCCGGCAACGACAAGCAGGAAGCGGCCGCGCGCCAGTTCCTGTCGTACTGGATGGGGGAGGGCTACGCCAGCTTCGTGAAGGACCAGTCCACGGTCTCGATCGAGAAGGGCGTCGACACTCCCTCGAACGTCCCGACCGCGCTGCAGGACGCCGCCGCCGCCGTGCCGTCGTCCGTGGGCTCGATGCAGGCCGAGGCCATCGCCAACCCCGACCTGTACCTCAACCTCGCCGACATGATCCAGGGCACCAAGACCCCGGACCAGGTCACCGAAGCGACGCAGCAGCAGTTCGCGGAGCTCGCCAAGGCGCAGGGCGCCGCCGGGTTCTGACCCCGGCCGACAACCGACGGGAGGCCCCTGGCAGGCCCGCCACGGGCCTCCCGTCACCGCCACCAACGACATGAGCGAACGCACCAAGCAGAGGAAGCCCATGACCGCCCAGCTCACCCCTCGACGCACCCGGCCTTCGCATCCGGATCCGGCCATCACCGGCAGCGTCCCCACTCCCGGACGTGTCCGCAGGCAGGACCATCCCCTCTGGTTCCTGATCCCAGCTCTCGCGGTCCTCGTCGTGTTCTTCTTCATCCCGACCCTGTTCAACTTCGTCTACGCGTTCACGAATTGGTCGAGTTTCCACAGCGACATCCAGTTCGTCGGTGGGGACAACTTCACAGCACTGCTCCAGAACGGCACCCTGCTCGCTGATCTCCGCACGACCCTCATCTACGCGGTGCTCGTCGCGATCCTCCAGAACCTCTTCGGTCTGGTACTCGCGCTCGTCCTCGAGGCCGACACCCGTATCAACCGGATTGCCCGCACGGCGTTCTTCGTGCCGGTCGTGATGTCCGCCCTGGCGGTCGGCTACATCTTCCAAGCACTGCTCAAGCCCGAGGGCGGACTGAACGCCATCCTCGGCTTCTTCCTCGGCCACGAAGTCACGATCGCGTGGCTCGGCAGCACCACCTGGACCCTCCTCGTCGTGGCGATCATCCACGCATGGAAGTGGATGGGCCTGTCGATGCTCATCTACCTCGCCGGACTGAAGACCATTCCCGGTGACGTCCTCGAAGCCGCACGCATCGACGGCAGCGGCTGGTGGAGCACCTTCCGGTCCATCCGGTTCCCGCTGCTCGCACCCGCCGTGACCTTCAACGTCGCGACCGCCCTGCTCGGCTCCATGAACGGGTTCGACATCGTCCAGGCCACCACCGCCGGCGGCCCCGGCGGATCGACCGAGCTGCTCAACATCTTCATCTTCCGCACCTTCGGCCAAGGGCTCTTCGCACAGGCGACCACCATGAGCCTGTCCCTGTTCGTCATGGTCACCCTCCTCGCCTTCCCCGTCATCTACTTCCTGCGCAAGCGAGAGGACGTGCTCTCATGACCGTCACCGACCTGCCCCTGCCCGCCGACCAGCGACGCCCCTCGGCCCCCGAGACCCAGCTCCGACGTCGCCGTCCAGTCAGCCACTGGCTGCAGCCGACCATCGTCGTCTTGCTCGTGGTCGCGTTGCTCGGCGTCCCGTTCTGGATGGTCGTCGTCACCGCCGGCAAGGACCAGGCCGAAGCGCTCAACCCGAACCTGTCACTGCCCTCGCACTGGCAACTGCTGGAGAACTTCGGCACCGTCCTCACACAAGGCCGCATGGTCCCCGCATTCCTCGGCAGCATGCTCGTCATGGTTCCGTCCGTCCTCGGCGTCCTCATCCTCGGATCGATGGCGTCCTGGGTGCTCGCCCGCCGAAAGAGCCGACTCATCTCTGTCGTCTACGCACTCGGCATCAGCGGCATCGTTCTCCCACCGGCAGTCGTGACGATCGTCCTGCTGCTCCGCCAGCTCGGCCTCGCCGGTACCGCCGTCGGCATGATCGGCGTCTACATGGGCATGTACCTCTCGACGGTGATCTTCTTCGTCACCGGATTCGTCCGAACGATCCCTGTCGAGCTCGAGGAAGCAGCACGCGTCGACGGCGCCGGCCCTGTCCGCGTGTTCGCCCGCATCATCCTGCCGCTGCTCGGTCCGACGCTCGCCACCGCAACGATCCTCATCTGCCTCTACATCTGGAACGACGTCTTCTACGCACTCTTCGTCGTCGGCGGCCGGCTCGACACCCTGCCGCTGAATCTGTACCAGGTCGCCTCCAGCGGGCTCTACCTGCAGAACTGGCACCTGATCTTCGCCTACGTCATCCTGATGAGCCTGCCCCTCCTGCTCACCTTCGTCGTCATGCAGCGCAAGATCATCGCCGGCATCACCAGCGGAGCGGTGAAATGAGCATCACCGCGGGCAGGTCGTATCGTGAAGCCACGATGACAACGAAACACCGCGACAAGCCAGCGACAATCAGCGATGTCGCCGAACTTGCCGGCGTCTCCGTCCCGACCGTGTCACGCGTGCTCACAGGAGCAGCGAAGGTCAGCGACGGACGCCGACGCCGCGTCCTCGACGCGATCGCCGAACTCGGATACCGGCCCAGCGCCGCAGCGCAGACACTCGCATCACGGCGGTCCAATGTCATCGGCATCGTCGCTGGCAACACGTCCCGTTACGGGTACGCCGAAGCAATCCGAGGTGTGGAGGAAGCGGCCCGCACCGCGGGGCTGCTCAGCTTCATCGTCGTCGTCGAGACCGCCGACGAAGCCGACGTGTCCGCAGCGACGGATGCCGTCCTCCGCCAATCACCCGCAGGAGTCGTCGTCCTGAAGTTCGATCCGCCCGGTGTCGCAGCTCTCGCTGCGCTCCAGCCGCACATCCCGGTGGTCGCCTTGTCCGGCGTCCCCGAGAATGGCGTCCCACAGGCCGTCCTCGACGAATCGCATGCGGCAGCGGCACTCACCCGACACCTGCTCGGACTCGGCCATCGGACCGTGCACCACGTGCGCGTCCCGCCGTCCGGCAAGGAAGACGGCCGCACCTCGGGATGGCGCCATGCCCTCGCGGAAGCCGGGATCGTCACCCCCGCCATCCGCGATGTCTCATGGGACCCGCGCTCGGCGTACGCCGTCGGCATCGAGATCGCGGCCGAACCGGACGTCACCGCGGTCCTCTGCGGGAACGACGAAACAGCGATGGGCCTGATCCGCGGGCTCCACGACGCCGGCAAGCGCGTTCCGCGGGACGTCAGCGTCGCGGGGTTCGACGACCACCCGCTGGCCGCCATGTTCCTGCCCTCGCTCACCACCGCGCGGCAGGACTTCGCCGAGCTCGGTCGGCACGGCATGGCGCAGCTCGACGCACTCCTCGCCGGAGCCGCCCCGCTCGCCCTCGACACCGTCGACCCGCCGGTCCTCATCCGCGAGAGCACGGCTGCTCCTCGCGATGCCGGGAGCGATGGCTGAACCGTGACGGGGGCGAACCCGACCATCAACGACGTCGCGGCCATCGCAGGCTGCTCCCGACGGTGAGGTCGGCGCTTCCGGCGAGTCCGAGCGTGACGGTACCGGTGCTCGTCGCATCGGCGTGGGGGGAGCCGGTAGCCGGTCTCGCGGCCAAGCCTCGATTCCACCGCCGCATCTTCGACGGATGCGGACGCTGCAGGGCTCTGCTGCGCACACGCCCTGTGCTGCGTCGGGTTCCGCGTGGATGGCGGGACTCACCCTGACCGATCGCGGCACCGCTGCGGACAGCACCCCGCTGGCCGGGACGAAGTACTCCATCCTGTTCGGCGCACTCCACCCGAACGCCGCGGGCATCGCGTACCTGCGTGACCAGACCAAGGCCGCGATCGTCGCATCGCGCTGACGCACCAGCGCCTGCGGGTCGCGTCGTCGACGTGACCACGAGGCGGACGGGAGGCCCGGTGCCAGCTGGCACCGGGCCTCCCGTCCGTCTCGTGTGGACCACCGGGCGTCTGTCGTTGCACCGCGGGTCTCACCCGAGATGCAGTGAGCGGCCGACGTGTGCTTCGCCGGCCGCTCTGGGACATTCCGGCGGGTTCCCGTCGGGGGTGGTCGGATCAGAGCCCGCTGATCACTGATTCGAGTCGGAGCTCGCCGTCGCGGGTCTGCATGCCCGCGGCGAGCAGGACGTGCGCGCGGTCGGCCGCGGCCGGGGTGAACAACGGGCCGAGGAGCGCGTTCTCTGCAGCCAAGCCTGCACGGGTGATCGGACTCGGGGCAGCGTTCACCGCTGTCTTGACGGCGGACACGACTGCGGGCTGCAACCCGCCGATCCGGCGGGCCAACGCGTCGACGAAGGAGTGGATCTCGTCGGCCGGGAGTGCTCGATTCACGAGACCGTACCGCTCTGCGAGTTCGGCATCGACGAGCTGCGCACCGAGGAGGATCTCGAGTGCACGCGCCCGGCCCACGAGTGCGGTCAGGTACTGGGTGCCTCCACCGCCGGCCATGATGTCCATCAGCACCTCCGGCTGCGCCTGGCCGGCAGCGCCGATGGCGGCGAAGCGCATGTCGAGGGCCATCAAGAACTCGTTGCCACCACCTCGGGCGAGGCCGGTCAGCTTGCCGATCGTGACCTGCGGAAGCGAGCGGACCTCTTCGTGGACGACCTGCATGAGGTTGAGGTCTGCGGAGAACTCTGCGTCCGGGTTCGCCTCCATCGTCGCGGCGACGGCTGTCGACATGACCTCGGGTTCCGTGATGAACCGGGTGTCGCCGTGTGCGATGAAGATGTCCGGGTCGGCGCTTTCGAAGACGATGACTCGCACGTCTTCGTCTTCACGGACCTGGGCGACGAACCGGCGGATCGACGGCAGCAGGGTGCCGTCGGAGAGGTTCAGCGGTGGGTTGTCGATCGTGACGTTCGCAACGCCGTCGGCGACGGTGATGCGCAGGGCGGGCAGGTCGTAGGTCATGGGGCTTCTCCCTCTGGGGATGCGGCGGTGACGCCGAGCGTCGTGTGTGACACTCAGTACCACGATAAGGACTCCGCATCATTCCTGCAAGTGAGTGCACACCCTCGTAGGATCGATGCATGAACCCGATGAGTACACGAGCGATCGGACGAGCGGCAGTGCGGGACGAGCTGGGGAGCATCGGGCTCCGTTGCTTCCTGGAGTCAGGCTTCGACGCCGTCACGTTCGAGGACCTGGCCGGACGAGCAGGGGTTTCTCGGAGCACCTTCTTGCGCTACTTCGGCAGCAAGGAGGACGTCGTCCTGCACGTCTTCGATCCCCTCGGTGAGCAGATGGCACAAGCCCTCGAGGAGCGTCCGGAGTCGGAGGACGCCTGGACTGCGCTTCGTCACGCGGTCAGGCCCGCCGTGGCGCTCATCGAGGATGATTCCGAAGCGGGCCTCGCGCGACTCGACTTGGTCTGGTCGACGCCCGCGTTGTGGGCCCGGCTCCACGAGAAGCAGGCAACCTGGCGAGAAGGACTCGCTGCGGTGCTCGTCGAGCGTGAAGCCAGCAGCCAGTTGCGACGCATCGCCGTGCAGACTCTCGTGATGGCCGCCCTGGGTTGCGTCATCGTCGCGTACGACGGATGGGTCGAGAGCGGCGGAGCTGAGCGCCTCGGTGGCCTGGTCGAGGACGCTTTCGCGGCCCTCGCCCCGGGAGCGGTTCGCTGACGAGCGTCGAGCGTGCAAGGCAACGTGCGGGGAACAAGCGGATTGGAAGAAGATCAACGCTTCGACCCTTGACGGGTATCTCGACTTCGTTGTCGGAACTTACGACGACATGATCGTCTCCGCCTACAGGGTCGACGGGGTTGAGGACGGCCCGAACGGCACGATCAAGTTCACAGGCCCCAGTTTCTGGGACGAGAGGCCGGCGCACGACTTCCTCACCCCTGCCGGCAGTAACACCTCGCAGGTCGCGGGGGAGTGGCTTATCGGTTGCCCGATTCCCGGGGGCCCGTGGCGCCAGGGGGAGTCTCGCGGCACGCGCCGATACCCGCTGGAGGCCTACCTCGCCGATCACACTGAGCTCGAGGCTCGCGTCGAGGAGGACTTCGGCGGCCGGATGGCTACCAACCTCATCGATCACCTTGCTACGGGCAAGGCGATCCCGCTGGAGGACTACCCGCAGCTCGCGTCCGCGACCTCGGCGCCCGGCACTGCTGAGACGGGCGTCACAGTGGTTCGACAGCCCGGTGGGACGGTTGTCATCACGATCCCGACTGGCACGCGTGCTCAGCTGCTGATCGAGCCGGAAGGGGGCATGTTCGGCTGATCTCGGAACACTTTTGGCGAGTCCTGAACCGGTGCCGATCAGCGCACTGCAGCTCTTCGGCCAGCGCAGCACGCACCGCGCGCTCCCGTCGACGGAATATGGGTCTCGTACACTGAAAGCGGTCGGTGAGCCACAGGTCGTCCGGCCCGGAACGCAAGAAAACCCAGGAACCGTTCGCGCGGTTTCCTGGGCCTTGCAACTCCGAGGAGTTGGTGGTTGGGGTGCCTTGAACATCCCGGTTGATCCACTTCGACCTTACGTGCCCTTGGTCTAACACGCAAACACACAACACTGATTCCCCGTTGGGGCCGAGGTGGCGTGTAGGAGCACGACTGAGGGGGCTGACCCAACCGTCCGGCTCGTGTGGCGCCTGTGGAGCTGACACGGAAGGACTGATGCTCATGGCTGAGAAGCCGAAGCGGAAGTTTGAGTGGGTGAGCTTGGTCGTGCACATCGGGGTACTCCTCGTTGGGCTGACCGAGATCTACCTCACCCTCGGACACTAGAAGACCAGAAGGCCCCCACCACGGTGGGGGCCTTCTGTGTTCGACGGGTGAGGACCCTGCAGCTGGAGCGAGTCGCTGCGATGAGGAGTTGGGGCTACGCCGCTGCGAGCGGTTCGAGCCGCCACGCACGCGTCGGCAAGCCGTCGACAAACTGCCACTCCTGGCGGCAGATGTCGCACACAATCCATCGGTCGTGCTCTCGGAACCCAGGAGTGTTTTCGTGCTCTTCGGCGATTGAGCCTTGCCCGCACGGGCATCGGAACGCGTACCGTTCGGTGTCGCCTGCCCCCGCGCCCCAGCCATCGTGTTCGCTGGTGCTATCGGAGATCAGTTCCGTCCGGATACCCGTGGATTCCGGTGAGCTTCGTGCCCAATCGATGATCGCTTCTCGGGCGGCTTCGATCAACGCTTCGTCGGCGTGGAGCTCATGCATGATGCTCACGAAATCTTCCGGCTGCTTTGCGACGCCGTGGTCCCCCTCCCGGAACCCCGCGGCGTAGTCGCCGGCCAGACGCGCGCGGGAGCCGTGCTCGCCCGGGCCTGCTTGCGCGACGAGCCACTCATGGAACGGACTGGTCCGCGGTGCCGCGTCTGCATCGAAGCCATCCCAACGAGCGGGCGTCTTCCCGGTAGCGCGGTACTCCTCGAGCGCGCGCTGCAGGAACGTGTAGCCCGGCGGGCGGTGGTGGTGCGCACGGACGTTGGCCCGCTGCGTACCGGCGCTTCGCCGCATGCGTCGGGTGTAGTCGACCTGCTCAGACCCCAACCCGAAGGCAGCATTCGGGCTGAGAGCGTCCGAGGTGTGCCCTCCGACGGGGATCCCAACCACTGCGGCCGCCCAGATGGCTGTTCCATTGGGGATGTAGGAAAAGTCCCCAAGGTGCTCGCCCAGGAACTCCTCCACGGTGTGCTTCAGCTCATAGCTGCCCGCGTCGGGATTCGGTTCCGCAGTCCGGTCGAACATCCTCAAGACCTCGGCGGCCAGTACGACGCGCAGGTAGTCGTCATCGGTCGACGTCTCCAGCGGGTACTTGTCAGCGGACCAGAGCCCGTTCGCACCGAGGTGCGGGATCCGTTCGTTCGAATCCGGATCTGGGGTTGACAGTGCCCGGTGCTTGGTCAACACTCGGATCACATCGCGGGCGCAGATCCGCTCACCGAGGAGGCCTTGCGCGAGCGGGTGCTCAACCACCCGGAGGGCTTGCGTGTACTTCATCCCGAAGAACTTCTGAAGCGCGCGTGCGTCGCGTTCGATCTCGCGAGGGCGTGCGGGGACGTTGTTGATGCTGGACACTCGATCACCTTCTGCGCCAATGCTCGCGACCCACGTCCGCAGAGCCGGCGTCACAGGAGAGAGATCTCAACAAGAACGGCACTGCAACTGGAACCCGCACAACGGTTGTCCTTCGAGGCCTGGACCACGTGGGGGTCCCGACTCGGAGACGAGCAGTCCAGCCAGCTCGACAACCCGAGAATACCCCAAATGAGGTCCCTGTTCACCAATCGGCGCGCAGGTTGTTCCTCAACCCAGTCCCAGGTTGGTAGCTTGACGACCATGACGACAGTTGCTCATCTCACAAATCTCAACTACGTGGTTCTCAACTTTGCGACGCAGGGGGTCCGAGCCACGCCGGAGGAGATCCGCCAAGCGGCCGAAGGTGGCGACTTGCTCGGGCGCCTCGAGGAAGTCGCTGAGAACGCGGGACTCGATGCAAGCGTCCTCGGATCGTGGACTCCCGCTGAGCGCGCTGCTATCAACGACGTGTTTGCGTCGTGGGCAAACGTGATCGACCTCGAGGGGAAGTACGGCGCTACGAGTGACCGAGCCGACCAAGGATGGATCGCTCTCGCTTTCGGAATCAACGATCAGATCCGAGCGGCCTCGTAGAGCTGAATGGCTGCTCGACCAGAGCCACAGCGCACGCTTCGGCGGACGGATAGCCGCAAGACGTGCGGTAGGCGATCGGCTAACGGACGGTTCTTTGACCCGGAGTGAGGCGGCCGCTCGAGGCGTCGGTGGACCGTGTGAGGATCACCGCGTGGCACAGAGAACAGGGGCACCCACGGCGGACGTTCGAAGGGCGCGGATGCTGAAGTTCCTCGCGCGCGCCGATTGGGTGTTGAAGGGGCCGATATTCGACGCACGCCCGATGGACGCGCAAGGGTGGGAGATGCGCTTCCGGGTACAGCCCATCCCCGGCACCGACCGAGTACAGATCGTCGGCCTCGATCTCGGCGTACCTGACCTCGACGACGACGTCTTGCAGGCCAATGCGGCCCGCTGCCGCGTCTTCTTCGCGATGAAGGAGGACAGCTATCTACCGACGGTCGTCTCACTGCTGCGACAGTCGGTCGGCGCGCACCGCCGCGCAGAGCTCGATGGGCTGAAGCGCTTCGTCAATGCGAGAGTGAAGAACGGAGATCTCGTTGGCGCCCACATGTACTCCGGCCGAGTGCTCGGTGATAACGGCGAGAACGCTGGCCAGATGCACGGCAACGACCAGATCGCGATGGACTACATCTATGGCCGACTTCTGCACGAGACGCCGGACGCCCTGAAACGACTCGACGACGTCACGACGGACGCCACGGTCCGTCACGCAGTCGTCTCGAAGCTGCACGACCTCATGCAGGCGGTGTACTGGACGCGTGCCGAACTGCTACGCGCAGCAGCCGCAAACGACCTCGACTTTGAACTGCCGGAGGAGGTCCGGAAGGGACGCAATTCGTTCGGCGGAGTCCTGCCACAACCTTGACGAAGCCGGCCGAACTTGTTCAGATAGCTGATCGGCTACTGGACGGCCTCGGCGTGCCAGATTGAGCTCTCCCCCTGCTTCAGGCGACGTGCGAAATGCCAGTTTCGATGGCGTCTACGACGCGATGTCAAGGCGCAGCAGCAGGTGAGGCACCGAGGTTGGCCCGCAGCGCTTCTCCGACGGCGTCCATCACGACGGAGACCTGCTCTCCGAAAGTGCGCATCTGCTCGAAAGCAACAGCATCCGCTTCCTCCGGGCGTCCGGTCTGGGTGCGCGGCGGAAGTGTCGACACAAAGTCGCACTGCGATTCGAACAACGCGATCGATCGACGGAGATCCTCGTCAAGGAGCCGGTTCCGGAGGCGGATGACATCGACTCCATTCGCATGCATCTCCTCGCTGTACTGATGGGGGAGCTGTGTGTACTTGCCGTCTCGAGCTTGCATGTGATCGAAGTGCATCGTGCGGCCAGTGAGTCTTGCCATGAGCTGGATGGCGTCTTGTAGCTCGAGCAGCGTTGCACGCTGGAACTCGTGCCGTTCTCGTCGGTTTTCCGCGTCCCGTTCGTCGTGACGTGCTGCGCGCTCTCGGAGCGTCGTGCGACGATCGCGCCGCGCATCGTTGAGCCCCGAGAGCATGTACCCGAGGATCGACCCGATCACGGCAACGCCGGCAATGACAACCTGACCCCACAGTCCCGCATCCATATGCGTCATTCTTCTCTCTTCGTGACGGCGCCGTCTCACCAGCTCCTGTGCGGACCGGAGTCGAGACGAAGCTCCTCCGGTCCGCCCCCACGGCCCAGAGGACTCGTACGAACCGTGCGGTAGCCGATCGGCTACCGAGACCTTGGCGAACCGACCCACGGCACCTCGCCTCATCCCTCCAAGATCTCTGGCGGGTCGACCGACCGGGGCTCCGACGGGGGTCGCGGGTACAGGCGTTATGTTTCACGTCATGGCGCGATTTGATGAAGAAACCTGCGTGTTCTGCACCAACCCCAGCGTTGGGGTTGGTGAACACGTCTGGCCTTCTTGGTTCATCGCCGAGTTCCACGGGCAGGGGCCGTTCACCAGCGCGCACGGCGGTGAGACCTACGTGAGTCGGGACGGGACGCCGCAGAAGTCCGAGGCGCTGCCTGGCGTGCACGTGCCCATGTGCGCCGTTTGCAATACCGCGCTGAACACACACCTTGAGGTGCCTGCGAAACCCGTCGTCCGGGAACTCCTCGAGCACGGCGAATCGTCCGACGATTTGCTCGTGTCCGAGGCCGACAGTGCAGCCTTGGCAGGGTGGCTACTGAAGGTCGGGCTGCTCTCGGAACACCCGACACGGCGCCACGACCTCCCAGCGATGGATCGTGACGTAGACGTACCGATGCTGCGCACTGTCCACCCTGAATGGTTCTCATGGATGACCGCTGGACAGTCGCCGCCTGACGGCTTCTCGGTGTACCTCACTCGTCGCGAGCTCACCGACGACCCGCCGCTCGACAAGAGCGATCAAGAGCGGATCGTCCTCCCTCGCGTCACGGTGGATGGTCGCGATTTGGGTTTTATGTCGGTGTCTTTTGGCTTCACTGGGGTCAACGTGACGATAGTTTGGCATCCTGGATGGCCGATCGACCACCCCCAGGTAAGGGCGAGCCGAGCGGTTCGGATTTGGCCGGAACCCCACGATTTCAACTTCGGCGCCCTGCCGGGGGTAAACCCCCGTGAGTTCCGGTTCATGGACGGAATGATTCTCGAGATCGGGATGACCACTGCTCAGTTCGCGAAGCGCACACGTACGCCCTTATCGGTAGACACCGACCCGATTGCCTCATTCCTCGGCATCGACGACGGTGCAGACCACGCTGAGCTAGGCGACTAGTACCAAACTGGGACGTCCTCGAACTCGCCGCAGACCGGATCCCGGTCGCGGTGGCCTGCCGGGTGCTCGGTTTCTCAAAGCAAGCGTTCTATCGCTGGCGGGCCAGCCCGGTGACCGATCGGCATTCGGACACGTCATCGGAAGCCGACGGAGGTATCCGCTTCGCTGGTGCTGCGTGTCCACGACCGATAGACAGTGAGCCACGTCCAACGAAGGAGTTGCCGATGCTGGTTCAGGTTTGTGGTCTTCCCGGTGCAGGGAAGTCGACGCTGTCTGCTGCGATCGCGGAGTTGACGTCCTCGCTGACGCTTCGCGTTGATGCGATCGAGGGCGTGATGTGGAAGTACCAGATTCCGCGGGGGCAGTCTGGGATCGCCGCGTACTCGATCATGCATGTCATCGCGGTGCCGAATCTGCGGCGAGGACAGGTGGTCATCGCCGACGCGGTGAGCGGTGTGGAACCCGCTCGGGCTGGATGGGTGTCGACAGCGGAAGCCGCTGGGGTACCACTGCGCGTGATCGAGGTCGTGTGTGCGGACGTCGACGAGCGCCGTCGCCGCGTGGAGCAGCGTGCGAACGACCTTCCGGGGTTCACCTTGCCGATGTGGGACGAGGTACAGCGCACTGTCGACGAGTACGAGCCGCGCACGGACGATCGACTCGTCGTTGACAGCACCCGCCCACTCGAAGAGACGGTTCGCCAGGCCGTCGACTACCTGGCACTCGACGCCCGGTAGAGGATCGGCTATTGAGACTGGTTGAAGGGAGGCGCGTAGAACGCATAGATTGCAGCTGATGGCTGATGGGGGAGTGCGCGACGAGATCCGCGCTGAGGCCGATCGCCTCGAGGAGAACGCGACATTCGGGCAACAGGGGAACCTTGAAGCGGCGAAGCTGTGGACCTGTTGGAGCTGGGTGTTGGGAAGCGTCATTGCTGTGGGAAGCGCTGTGGGCGGTGTGCTGACGTTCGCAACTGACGGGTTGCAGCACCTCGCCGGTGGGCTGGCGTTGTTGGCAGCAGCAGCAACCGGCGTTCACGGAACCCTGCGGCCTGCGAAGCGTGCGGAGCGCGCGCAATCAGTTGCGGTGCAGTTTCTTGCGATTCAGGACCGAGCACGCCGACTCCGACGCGTCGACGCGCTGACGTCGCTTGATGACTCGGTTCTCAGGGACCGTCTTGACGAGATTGCATCACAGCTCGACGCTGCGCGTGAACGGGCGGACCCGACGCCGCGGTGGGCCTATCTCCGGGCGAAACGGAATATCGAGCGCGACGGTGGTCAGACTCATCGGGCGGACGCCCGATGACCGTGCAGAGCTACCTGGATGATGCTGTCGCTGCGATGACGCCCTCAGTGGAGGACCGCACGGTCGCGAGTGCCCATCGAACCGCCATCCAGGATGCAGTTGTATCCGGCATGGATGCGTTCCGGATCTTCGAGACTGGGTCCTGGTCCCATGGGACCGCCCTCCGTGTGTGGAGCGACGTCGACTACTTCGCATCGATGCGGCATGTCCGTCCGAGCCAGAGCTACGACGACATCCTGCAGCTGAAGAACGTCCTGGCGGACAAGCTTCGGTGGTCCGCACGGTCCGTCACGATCGACCGTCCCGGGGTGCGCATCGAGTGGCCTAGCGGACCACCCACGGAGGTCATGCCAGCGCACATCACTGGCGATGATGACTATTGGATCCCTGATCCAAAGGGCACGGGGTGGGTGAAGTCGAGTCCGTTGAAGCACAACGAGTACGTCAACGGCACCCGTGATTTGATCCCGCGGACGAAGGACTTCGTGCGGCTCGTAAAGTTGTGGAAGTACCGGTCGGGGGCGCCGATCACGTCGCTGTACCTGGAGTTGCGTGCGGCGAAGTACCTGCGCGAGCACCAACCGTTCGCGATGATGCTGGACCTGACGGGCTTTTTCTCCTGGCTCAACGAGATCGAGCTCGCCGGCTTGAACGACCCAAGCCGCTTTGATGGCCGCCGGATCACCGCGGCAGGCGACTCGCTCCTCCCGCTCGCGCGGCTGTATTCAGAGAGGGCCGCCTCGCGAGCCGATCAAGCCAGAAGCGCGTACCTCGCGTCGGACTATCTCGGCGCGCAGTTGCATCTTCAGCAGCTCATTTCGCCGTAATCGCCTCCGTCGGCAGGGGTCGACGATCGAGGTGTACTTCTCGTCGCCACTACCGGTTGGTGCGCGCGTCCGCGCTCGCCCAACATGTGTGCCCGCCCGACGCCGAGCCACCGGCTGTCCAAGCGCCGCAACGCTGACCCGCTGGGGAGCGACCGCTTACTACCGTCCGAAGTGGCGCGCGGGTGCGGGGACTACGGTCGGGCGAGGGGTCTAACCAGCCTCCTGCACGGGCCGGAGTTGAGCTGACGATCCTCCGGTCCGTCCCCATGCCGGTGGACTCATGCAGGCTCTACGGTGAGCGATCGGCTATCGAGACGGAACATGAAGTGCCCGCCGGAGTTTTCGCGTGCCGGCACTGTGGCAGAGTCGACGAATGCAAACTCCGGAAGATATTGGACTGCGATCCAAGCTCGGCGAGCTCCTAGGTGCACTCAGGAGCGCTCGTCAGAGCGGGTTGGAAGACGAGACGAGTGAGCTATGGGACCGCGTTTACGACGACACGGACTACATCGTGCTCGAAGATGCACTCTCGCTCGCCAAGCGCGTCCTAGATCTCCCGAAGAACAGTCACGAGTGGAACAACTTGGCACGATGCGCCGGGAACGTGCAAGACGCTGTTCGGGAAGCCTTCGCGAATTGACTCCCAGTGGGGTGGGGCGTGTTCGGCGGCGTGCTGCACCTCCTGACGACCGTCGGCTGTTGCCGCTACCCTCACGCCATGAAGCGACCTGCACCGAGACCCGAGGGCTACGAGCGATGCGGATCTTGCGGTGCACTTGTTCGAGTTGTCGTTGCCGACGGGGCCGTCAGTGGGTTCGAGCGGCACAAGGTGCCGTCGAGCCATCTCCGGTGCGAGAACGGAACGCAGCCGGTCGCGAAGCCGAAGAAGAAGCCGCGACGGGCGCACAAGGGGAAGTCTGTCCGTGCTGTGGGCGGCGGGCTTCCTGGCCTGGGTAAGCACAACTAGGAACACGAGCAGGGGAGAGTGACATGGTCGCGGAGAACGATGTGCGGGCGATGGCGGCGCGGGCGCAACTGGTGCTGTCGGACGATGAGTTCGCCGGCATCGTCCGGTTGGTGAACGAGACGGGCGATCTCGCACCTGAGCCGGCGGTCGTCGAGCGGTTCAATTCGGGATCGCTGACTCCGGGGATGCTGACGTTCTTCCTGCCGAGGATGTGGCGGTATCGGCTCGGTGATGCCCCCGTTCCGATTGAGGTGTGGCGGGCAATGTTCGAGTTCGCCGAATACACCGAGGACATGGTCGTCCAGCGACGACGTCGCGGGACACGGGTGGCGTTCCGGGGCGCGACGGATGCGAACCGGGAGGGTTTGTCGTGGTCCCTTGACGTCGAGCAGGCTCGCTACTTCGCCCGTGACCGTCAGGCACCGAGAGACCGGTCGGCAACCGTGTGGGTAGCCCGCATTCCGAGCGATCGCGTGTACGCGCGATACATGGACGGGTTCGAGAAGGAGATCGTCGCTGACGTGCGCGGCTTGGACGTACGTTCGCTCGAGGAGTGGCGCTCTGACGGTGTTCCGCGGTGGCGTCGCTTGAGTGCTTTGGCGCGAGTCTGACCGGAGTCAGATCACGCTGCCGAACAGCGCTGGTACCTCGTCGCGCAGGTAGGCAACGAGTTCGTTCACGGGGACGTCCGGGTAGCGAGCGTCGTTGATCGCCCACGGGATGTGGTGTGCAATCGTTGCCCAGCTCGGCGGTTCGATGCCAAGGCGCTCACATTCAGTCCGAAGCCCTGATGTGAATGCGACCGCGGAATACGCTGTGAGAAGTGGGTCGAGGCGCCACGTGTCGCAGAGGGTGTTTCCCCAGGGGTCGCCGGGGTGGAAAACGTCGCCGGCGCCACGGTCGTAACTACACGCCGCGAGCAGCCCCTCGTGCTCACTTGCGGTCTCGATGAGGATCGTCTTCGGAGACTGCTTCTCCTGAGTGAAGGCGTTCGCCGTGGGATGCTGATGCGGTGCTCCTGCTGACCGAAGCCCTGCGAGGTGACTGGCTCGTGAAGCGAGCCGGTCGATGGGCGACCGTCGGCGGTGTCGCTGGCACGGGCTTCGATGCGTACGCGCGGCTGCTGCACCCGGTGGATGCGCACCGTACTGACCCGAACACGGTCGACGAGTGGGGCAATCCCGTCGATCTTGAGTACACGCGTTGGCGGTGGGCTGAGGTTGCGCGCCGTAACGGCCGGGTGATGCATCCCCTGGTGCAGTGGTTCCGCATCAGCGATGACGAGCACACGAGGGACTGGTCGGATGGGTGGAGTGTCGGTCAGTCCGACGATGGGTGGTTCAACCCGGAGGACCTCGCGGTCCTGACCACGCACCTGCGGGGCGCGACGCGGAACCCGGACGACCTGGTCATCGGTGCGTGGGAAGGCACCGGCAACCCGCCCTGGGCCGAGGGAGGCCGGAACACACGCGCGCGGGCTCGCATGCAGATGCCATGGCCCGGTCGGGACATGTGGTTGTTCAGCTCGAGCCTGCGCGAGCTTGCTGACCCATCGTGGGCGCAGCGCTCCGTCCCCGGATGGGGATGCAGTCGCCCCCAGCAGGAGGGGCCGTACACGTCGCTGATCTGGCCCGCGGATCACACCTGGGTCGTCGCTTCCGAGGAAGACTGGGACTCGACGATCGTCGCCGGCTCACGCGCACTCGTCGACAGCATCCTCGCGGACGATCACTTCGAGGCCTTCGAGGTGCACGAAGACGACGACCTGAGCTGGGACGGCGATCTCCTCAACCCCCGCCAACAGCCGACGTCAGAGCTCTGAGGCGACCAGACCCCCGTGAGGAATCGGCTACGGGACGGACGGTCACGGGCTCGCTTGCTCGCTCACTTTCGCGCGCTTGTGACTGTTCAGCGGTTAGGTGAGCAGCCCGATGGTGAGCACGACGATCCCGCCCGCCGTGAGCAGGGCCGGTCCCGCGACCCGGCCGGGAGCGGGCCGTTCCGTCGTACGTGCGAAGAAGGCGGCGACGAGCATCGACGTCGCGCCTCCGTAGATGAGCACGAAGGCTTCGGGGAAGAAGCCGATGATGTGGACCACGAGCCCGGCGAAGACCGTTAATGCCGACGTGAACAGGTGGGCTCTGGAAGCTGCTGGGAGCTCAGGCATTGCTCGTGTTCTGAGGAGAAGGCCGATCAGACACCAGATCGAAGCGGTCGCGAAGAGCGCACCGCTGATCGAGATGATCGCGGCTCCGATCACGTCGAGGTTCACGCGCTACACCGCTCCGGTAGAGCCGTGTTCAGGTGTTCCGAACCAGGCGGCGAGTGCCTCTGTGAGGGAGGCGGGGTCGGTGTGGGACCAGGCGACGAATCCGTCGGGCCGAATCAACATCGAGGTCTGTTCATGCGTTGTGGCCAGCGGCACGTAGTCGACGCGGTCGTTCCATCGAGCGATGGTGTCGCGGTACGTGCCGGTCGCGTCGACCAGGATGGGGTGGGCGGTGCGGAGCAGTTCCGGGATTCTGCGGATGGTCCCGTCGGCGAGTTCGACCTGTGATGACGGTGCAAACCATCCGGTGGGGCCGTCGGGGTTCGCGGAGTTCGCGGGGCTCGTGTCGTAGCGGACGTCCGAGCCGGCGAGGAGATCTGCGATGCGCTGCACGGTGGTCGTGTCGGCGAGCATCTCGGCGAAGAGGTCGCGGAGGGCGGTGACATCCGAGCCGGGCGCCATGAGGGCGGTCTGCGCTTGGGTCTGCATGAAGACGCGTTGTCCGAGCGGGCGCCGCTCTGTCTCGTAGGTGTCGAGCAAGCCCGCGGGGGCCCAGCCGTGGAGGCTGGCGGCGAGTTTCCAGGCGAGGTTCGCCGCGTCCTGAAGCGCGAGGTTCAGGCCGGGTCCGCCTGCGGCAGAGTGCACGTGTGCGGCGTCGCCGAGGAGGAAGATCCGCCGGTCGCGGTAGCGGTCAGCGACGCGTGTGTTCCGACCGGTCAGACGGCGCAGCAACGTCGGCTCACCGTCGGCCGGCGCGTTGAGGTCGAGGCGCACGCCGAGGACGCGCTCAAGGCTGTCCTCCATCTCGGTCAATGTCATGGCTGCTCCCTCACCGGGGAAGCTGCGGTCAGGCTGGTCCTCCCATTCAGCGGTGTAGACAAGCGGGTGCTCCGGGTCACGGAGGGCGATGGTGACGACGCCGGTTTCAGTGCGGTGGAAGCTCTCCGCGATCTCTCCCAGACCCGCAACGTGCACTTTCCCGGGGCCGGCGGGCGTCAGCTGCTCAGTTGGTGCGATCAGGGCTGTGCGGTCCACGATGTGGTGGTCGGTGTTGCCGGGGAAGCCGATACCGGAGAGCTTCCGAACAGTGCTTCGCGCGCCGTCACTCCCCACGAGGTACTGCGCCGACGCGGTGCTCTCAGCTCCGGTCGCGACGTCGACGAGGTCGACGGTGACGGAGTCGTCGTGTTGGGTGAAGGAGCGCATCTCGACGCCACGACGGATCGCAACGCCGAGTTCCGCTGCGCGGTCGTTGAGTACGCGCTCGAGGTCGCGCTGGTTGATGTGGAGCAGGTACATCGGGTTGCGGTCGCCGAGCGAGTGGAGCGGCAACGGCAGCGCTCCGAAGAAGAAGCCCGGAGCCGGCTCCGGGACGGCCCGCCCAGCACACCGCTCGAACAAGCCGCGGTGGTCCAGTAGTCGGACGACCTGCCCGGTCAAGCCGTGCGCCTTGTCCCATTGGTTGATCTCGGGGAGGCGTTCGAGGACGAGGGGGTTCACACCCGCGAGCTTCAGCTCGCAGGCGACGAAGATGCCCACGGGTCCGCCTCCGACGATGACGACGTCGTACATGATGGTCTTCCTTCTGGCGAAGAGTGTGGGATCAGTGGTCAGCGGAGGTGGTCGAAACCGTCGCCGAGGAGTTGGAACGCAGCTCGGAGGATCGGCTGGAGGGGTTGTGGCTCCGCGCGCGCCGCCCAGGACTCCAGCGTTGTCAACAAGGTCGACAGCGCAGCGGCGGACACGAGACCAGGCACGGGATCTTCCGGTGCTGCATCAGAGCGCGCCGCGACGGCGGCCGCAAACACTGCGTTCGCTGCGCGGGCACCTCGATCGACGGCTGACTGCATGCCTGGCGTCGACAGCACTGCAAGCAGCCCGCTCTGCTCCTCCCGGGACGGGGCCGTCGTCTCTTCTGCCTCGTACGGCGCGAGCAGCGCCTCCGTGACGGCAGTCCACAACGGCTCCTCGCGTGGCCGCTGGAGCAGATCGTCGGCCGCCGTGCGCACGCGTTGCACGTGGCGGTCCGCGATCGCGTCTTCCTTGCTCGAGAAGTAGTTCCCGAACGTCCGCCTCGACACTCCGACCCGACCGACGATGTCCTCGACACGGATGTTGTCGAGCCCCCGCTCCCGGGCGAGCAACACTGTCGTCACACTCAACGCGTCACGGATCGCTGCCTTCTTCTGCTCACGGAACGAGATCTCGTCTGTCATGACACCAAACTAGAACAAGTTTGCCCATTGGGCAAGTTTACTCAATGGGCAACTACTGACCTCGGGATCAACGGATCACAGACGGTCGTTCACGAGACACTCATCGACCCGGGGGAGAGCGGCGTGCCCGAGTGGAACGACCGTTGCGCTCGCTCGAAAGCCTCCTGCGCGTGGGCATCTCCGACTTCGACGTTGCACCCAGCGCCGGGTCGCGGTTCGGGGTGGTCGTGCTCGGACTCGCGAGCGCGGTCGCCGGAGTTCTTGCCGTCATCGGATGGCCACTGCCCGTCATCTCGTCGACACACGGCCGAGGTCAGCACGCGTGGGCGCGCACCGTCCGTGAAGTCCACGACTGGTTCGCGCACGACGGCTGGCGGATGTCCGGCGCATCGTGGATCTACGGTGCTCTCGCGGTCGTCGCCCTGGCCGCCGTTGTCATCCTGCGCCATCCTGCCTGGAGCGGCCGCCGTGCGCTGCTCATCGTCGTCATTCCGGCCGCAGTGTTCCTCGTGTTGGGCCCCGCGCTCCAGTGGGCTCTCGGGCTGCCATGGTCGAACTACGGAAGCGGATCGGCCGGCGGGACGGCCATCGGCATCGTCGTCACGGTCGTGTGCGGCGCCGTGCTCACGGGGTTCCGTCAGGCCCTGCGGCGAAGAGCCCGCCGCGACGAATCGGCGCCCGCCCGCTGAGGAGGCCGAGGTCGGAGCAAACGGGGGCTGTGCTGGGGCGAACTCCGAATCGGCGTTGCTGGTTACCGCAATATCGCTGAGGAAGCATCGTGTGCGCCGGTTGTCCGGCAGTACGGTCCGGGAACAGCCTGACCCGAGGCTGCGAGAAGCCGACCCGAAGGCGACCCGATGGACAACTGCGACGAGCGACGGCCTGGCGCCCTCCCGTTCACGAAGCATCTCGGCGAGCAGTTCGGCGGTGATCTCCGGCGGACAAGAGCAGCTCCGGTCGCGCCACGACTCCACGGCTCGGTGCAGGCGACTGCCGTACAAGCGCACTCCGGCGGCGGCCCGAACGGCGGACTCCGTCAGGGCGTTGCTGGTCCAGTCCCGTTGCGGTTCGAGATGGCGAGCACGGGGCTGTCCCTCGCCGGCATGGGTGTCGCGATCGGATGCGGAGTCGCGCGCACGATCGGCCCGCGAGCCCTGCCAGCCGCCAGGAACGCGGATCTCGAGGTGCGCGACGCAGAGCTCGACGAACGCGACGGGTTCGAGGCACAGCTCGCCGCGGTGCTCACGGAGTCCCGGCCTCTCGTCGTCGAACTCGCTGCAGAGGAGCTGGCGGCGGACACCATCGTCATGCCCGTCGTCGGTGACCGTGTCCACTACAGTCGGGGTTCCGGGCACCTCATCGGGCTGCAGGGAGTCGTCGTCGCGTCCGATGACGGACACGCCCTGCCGCGCGGGCTGCGGTCCGTGCAGCTCGACGGTGAGGCGTGGCCGATCGTCGTCGCGGTGGTGTCCCTGGACCGGATCTAGCTGATGCTGCGACCAGGTGCCGGTCCCGGCACGAGCGCCGCGACGCGCTCGTGCCGGGACTGCCGTCATGCGGCCGGACTGAGGAGGCGCCCGGTGAACTCGCGCAGAGCCTGTACGGCCCGCTTCGACAGCGTCGCGTCGGGCATCATGCTCGTCGATCCGTGGAACGCTCCCGGCCACACGTGCAGTTCCGCCTGGACGCCCGCGGCCCACAGCGAGTTGGCGTAGGCGACGGTCTCGTCGCGGAACACCTCGGTGCTGCCGCAGTCGATGTACGCGGGCGGGAGCCCGGTCAGGTCGGTCGCGCGGCCGGGTGCAGCGTAGACGGAGACGTCCTCGCCACCCCGCCGGTCACCGAGGTAGGCGTCCCAGCCGAACCGTGTCATCTCCCGGTCGGCGACCCCGACACCGTCGAACTGCCGAGCCGACAGCGTCGCGTCGCGGTCGTCGAGCATGGGACTCACGAGCACCTGGCCGATGACGGAGGGACCCTGTCGGTCGCGGGCGAGGAGGGCGGTGCCGGCGGCGAGACCGGCGCCGGCGCTCTGCCCGACGAGGACGATGCGTTCCGGGTCGATGCCGAGTTCGTCGGCGTGCTCGGCTGCCCAGACGAGACCGGCGTAGCAGTCCTCGACCGGGTACGGGTCCGGGTGCTCCGGCGCCAGGCGGTAGTCCGGGCTGACCAGGACGACGTCGTGCACCAGCAGCCACTCGTCGTAGGAGTCGAGGTTGCCGAGGTGGTGGCCGAACATCATCCCGCCGCCGTGGATCGCGTAGGCCAGGACAGCCGTGCCGGTGCGGCCGGTGCGTTGGATCACGGCGAGGTCGATCGGGTCACCGCGGTGCCCCGGGACCGTGATGTTGCTCCGCTCGAGGCCGCGAGCACGCAGTCCGTCGTCGAGCTGCGCCTCGGTCATGTCCAGCTGTCGCATCTGCGGCAGCATCTGCGTCGTGAGGTGGAAGCGGCCTCGCGCGTCCATAGCGGTGAGGAAGGGCACGAACTCGGGGTCGAACGGCGGGCGGGGGAGGGCGATGGTGTCAGACACGGGAGGTCTCCTCGGTGATGGTGGTCGGGTCGGTGTGTGCAGGGGTGGTGTCGGCAGGTTCGGACGGTGCCTCGTCCGCTGGTTCGACGGCGGGCCGGGCTCGGAGCATGCCGACCACGACGAGCAGTGCTGCGACCGCGGCGAGGCCGAGCCCGGCGACGGTGAGGGCATCCTGGAAGCCCTCGAGCCGGGCGGCGGTCCAGGTGGTCGTGGTGATGCTCCCGGCGACGAAGGCGGCGACGATGGTCCCCGCCGCGGCCACGGCGGCACCGCCCGCGAGCTCGCTCGACGTGTCGACGAGCGCCGCCCCGACGGAGGTGCGGTCGGCGGGCAGGCCCGTGAGGACCGAGGCGCCGGCGACGACGCCGACGACCCGCATGCCGGCGGCGACGAGCACGAGCGCGACGAGCACCCACAGGTACCCGTACCGGCTCAGGGCGCCGAAGACCGCGAGACCGGAGACGACCGAGACGGCGCTCATCCAGGCGGCGCGGCCCAGGCCGACCCGCTGCACGAACGGCCCGACGAAGCGGCCGCCGACGAGCAGCACGACCACCTGCGGCAACGTCCCGACGGCGGCCAGCGCCGGCGGCCAGCCCCAGGCGAACTGCAGCTGCAGGGTCACGAGGTACGACAGTCCGGCGACGGCCAGACCCGACGCGGCCTTGAACGCCAGTCCGCTCGAGACGAGTGGTCGGGCGAGCAGGTGCAGGTCGATCAGCGGGTGCCGCGCGGTCCGCTCGCGGGCGACGAACCCCACAGCGCAGATGGCGGCGAGGGCGAGGACGGCCCACCCCCACCAGCTGTTGACTCCGGACTCGACCAGGATCGTCGGCGCCACGAGCGCTCCAGCCGTGGTCACGGTGCCGAGCAGTGCTCCGACCACGTCGACCGGATCACGATGGAGCCCTGAACCCTCGTCGCGGGCGACACCGAGCCGGATGCCGACGAGTGCGAGGACCGCGATGGGCACGTCGGCCAGCAGCAGCACCTGCCACGGGGCGACGGCGAGCACGAACCCGCCGACGGTCGGCCCGATGGCCAGTCCCACGAGCCCGGCCGTCGAGATGACGGTGAGCGCCCGCACCCGGAGACCTTCGTCGTCGAAGAGGCGGAACGCCAGCGCCATCGACCCGGGCGTCGTCATCGCCGCGGCGACGCCCATCGCGACCCGCACGGCGATCAGCTGCTCGGTCGACGTGACCACCGCCGTGGCGAGGCTCGCCAGGGCCAGCAGGACGAGCCCGGCGAGCATGACCCGGCGGCGTCCGACGCGGTCGGCGACGGCGCCGAACAGCAGCATCAGCCCTCCGAAGGCGACCGAGTAGGCACCCGAGACCCACTGCAGGCCCGTCGTCGACGAGCCCAGGTCGCGACCGATCGTCGGCAGGGCGACGTTGAGCACGGAGTTGTCGAGCATCTCGAACAGGAACACCGCGGACAGCCCGGCCAGGGCGATCCAGGCGTCGCGCAGACGAGGAGAAGAACCACCGCCGGGCACGTGCCCGGTGGTGAGAGCGGGACTGGGGGACACGATGGCGCACTCCTTCGAGGGAAGAAGTGGCGACTCGTTCGATGCCGCGTGCTGGTGCGCCGCAGATCGCGGCGCCTTTTACCTCAGTGATCGAGACCATACACGGACTGTCCGCTCGAGGAAAGTCCGCGGCGGGCGTCCCGGTTGCTGCCGTCGCAGTTCGAGCTGTGAAGTGGCAGGACCTACCCTGGACGGATGCTCTCCCGCCGCGAAGCCGCCGTCCGGCTCGACATCCCCCTCGAGATGGCGACCCGCCACGGCATCCCGTCGCGCCTGAGCGAAGCGGAGCTCGACGCGATCGAGCAGGACCCGCCCGCCTGGCTCGTGCAGTCCCGCGCCAACCGCACCGGCACGAAGAAGGTCTGGACGCGCCTGGAGTGCGTGGTCTGCGGCTTCGACGAAGAGGCGCGCCCGAAGAAGTGGTGGCCCGAGTGGGACTACCTGATGTGCGACTACCACGCCCCGTACCAGGCGCCCGAGCCCACGGCCGGCCTGACGCGACGCGAGGTCGAGGGCATCGGCAGCCGCTTCATCGCGCTCGTCGACGAGAAGCTCTGAGCAGCAGCACGATGCGCCTGCTGAGCGAGGCATCGCGGGGCGACTGGCTCGTCGCGCGTGCCGGACGCTGGGCGAGTGTCGGTGGCGTCGCGGGCACCGGGTTCGAGGCGTACGCACGCCTGTTGCACCCGGTCGGCGCGCACCGGGCGGACCTCGACACCGCGGACGAGTGGGGCGACCACCCGGACGTCGAACACACCCGCTGGCGGTGGGCGGAGGTCGCGCGCCGCAACGACCGCGTGATGCACCCCCTGGTGCAGTGGCAACGCCTGACCGACGACGAGCAGACGAGGTCCTGGGCCGACGGCTGGCGCGTGGACCAGTCGGACGACGGATGGTTCGACCCGCAGGACCTCGCAGTCCTCACCACGCACCTGCGGAGCGTGACGTCGACCCCCGGAGACCTGGTCGTCGGAGCGTGGGAGGGGACGGGTGGTCCGCCGTCGGCGGAACGCCGGCACCGGATCCGACGTGCGCGGGGGCTGATGGCCTGGCCCGCGCGGGACACCTGGCTCTTCAGTGCGACCCTGGACGAGCTCGCCGATCCGTCGTGGGCACAGCAGGCGGTCCCGGGGTGGGAGAGCTTCGGGTGGCACGACCAGGTGGCGCCGCACACGACGTTCATCTGGCCGGAGGACCACGCGTGGGTCGTCGCCGCCGAGGAGGACTGGGACTCGACGATCGTCGCCGGATCGCGCGCGCTCGTCGACGGCGTGCTCGACGACGACCGGTTCGAGGCGTTCGAGGTCCGCGAGCACGACGACCTGTCGTGGGACGGAGACCTGCTGAACCCACGCAGGTCTCCTCTCCCCGAGGGCTGAGCGGGGCCGCCACCGCGTCGTCCGGAACCCGCCAGCTCGTCCGCGCTCGGACCGATGGGATCGAGGGGTGAACACGACTTCGACCAGAGCCGCGACCTTCCACGGACTCCACGACCACCCATCCCGGCCACTCGTCCTCGTCAACGTCTGGGACGCCGCGAGCGCCCGACTCGTCGAGGACGCCGGCGCGACCGCGATCGCCACGACCAGTGCGGGCGTCGCTTGGTCCCTCGGACGGCCGGACGGCAACACCCTGACCCGGGCGGAAGCGATGGACGCGGTCGCGCGGATCGTCGCCTCGGTGTCGGTGCCGGTCACCGTCGACATCGAGTCCGGCTACGCCGACGACGCGGACGGCGTGGCGCGCACGGTGGACGCGGTGCTCGAAGCAGGCGCCGTCGGGATCAACATCGAGGACGGCAGGTTGCATCCGGAGGCGCTCGCCGACCGGATCGGGGCAGCCCGGCGCGCAGCGGAACGAGCCGGGGTGCCCCTGTTCGTCAACGCTCGGACCGACGTCCACCTCGCCGGTCTCGTCGATCCCGGTCGACTGCTGACCGAGACGCTCGAGCGAGCTCGTCGCTACCGCGGAGCCGGCGCGGACGGCGTGTTCGTCCCCGGAGTCCGAGACGTCGAGACCATCCGCGCGCTGGTGGAGTCGATCGACGGCCCGGTGAACGTGATGGCCGGTCCGGGGTCGCCGACCGTGGCGGAACTCGCCCGGATCGGGGTGGCCCGGATCAGTCTCGGTTCCGCCGTCGCGCAGGCCGCGTACGGCGTCGTTCGGCAGGCCGCCGCCGAGCTGCGGACCACCGGCACCTACGACTCGCTGGCGGCCGGGGTGGACTACGCGGACCTGAACGCGCTCTTCTGAAAGGCGCGCGACGCCCGGAACGTGACCACGCAGACGGACGGGAGGCCCGGTGCCAGCTGGCACCGGGCCTCCCGTCCGTCCGTGGTGCGGACCTGCGGACGCTACTCGGTCGTCGAGACCCAGTCGATGAGCAGGTTGCCCTGCTCGCCCCAGTTGCCGACCTGGAACATGAAGCGGTGCGGGGTCGTCGGCACGTCGTGCGTGATCGTGCCGAGGACCTTGCCGTCGACGCTGTAGGTCACGGACTCACCGGGGACCCAGTCGACCTTGTAGGTGTGCCAGTCGCGCCACGAGACGCCGGTGCCGAGCTGGACGCGCTCGGCTTCCTTGCCCGGGGTCATCGAGTGGTGGAACACCGAGGGGCTGTCCTCGAAGTTGCCCTCGGGGAAGTCGATCTCGCCGTCGGCCCACACGTTCGACGTCGGCCACAGCATGAAGGCCGCACCGTTGCCGTCGCCGCCGGTCGCCTTCGCGCGGACCGAGAAGGAGCCACCGACGTGGTCCCAGGCGCCGGCGGAGGAGCCGAAGGTGCCGGCTGCTCCGGCACCGGTGCCGAGGGCGACGTCCATCACGCCGTCGTGCACCGACACGGTCTTGCTCGGCGCGTAGATGCCCGAGGTGCCGTCGGGGTAGGGCTGCCACGACTGCGGGTACAGCGACTGGACGAGGCCGGTGACGGCGTTCGTGGTGAAGTCCTCGACGAACGGGGCGTCCGGTGCGATCGCGGACAGGTCCGCCGGGGAGGCATCCGCCTCGGGTGCGGCCTCGGACTCGGGCTCGGCCTCTGCGTCGGGCGCGGGCTCGGCCACGGGGGCGGAGTCCTCGATCGGCGCGGAGTCCTGCTCGGGCTCCGTGTCCGGGGTCCACTCGTCGGTGGGGGCCGGGGCCTCCGTCTCGTCCGGGGCCGGCGTCGGGGTGGGGTTCACCGGGGCGTTGTGCCAGCGGCGCTCGCCGTCCCAGCCCCACCAGGTGCGGGCGGAGGCGGCGGTGGGGACGCCGAGGACCAGGGCGCCGGCGGTCGCGACCGCCAGGATCGCGCGGTGCCGGATCATCGGGTGCCCCCTCGGGTGACCGGGGGCGTGGGCGTGGTGCGTGAGGTCGTGCCGCGCGAGGGCGTGCACGTGCTTCGGGTCGAGATGTCGGGCTCCTCGTGGATGCTCGGGCGCAGGATGCGGGGAGGGACGGACGCACCAGCCGGCCGGATGCCGAGGGTTTCGTTGACACGTCCACGGACATCTTGCATCATTTGTGACCCGTTCGGGGGGCGTCACGGAAATCGACCGACGAACGCCCGGTGTCCGCCGCCCGAACGTGCACGGTGCAACGCGCGGCGAGCCGACCGCTCAGGCCCGGGGGATCGGCTGCAACCGCTGCAGCTGCGTCACGTGCCCCGGCTCGAGCTCGTCGAGCGAGGCCACCCCGAGCAGCCGCATGGTCCGCTCGATCTGCTCGGACAGGATCTGGATCATCCGGTCCACCCCGGCCTCGCCGCCGGCCATCAGCCCGTACAGGTAGGCGCGGCCGACCATCGTGAACGTCGCGCCGAGGGCGACCGCGGCGACGATGTCGGCGCCGGACATGATGCCCGTGTCGAGGTGCACCTCGGTGTCCTTCCCGACCTCCTTGACCACGGAGGGCAGCAGGTGGAAGGGCACCGGGGCGCGGTCGAGCTGTCGGCCGCCGTGGTTCGACAGCGTGATGCCGTCGACGCCGAGGTCGGCCAGGCGCTTGGCGTCGGCCAGGGACTGCACGCCCTTCACGACGATCTTGCCCTGCCACTGGTCGCGGATCCAGGCGAGGTCCTCGTAGGTGACGGTCGGGTCGAACATGTGGTCGAGCAGCTCGCCGACGGTGCCGGACCAGCGGTCGAGCGACGCGAACGCCAGCGGTTCGGTGGTCAGGAAGTCGAACCACCACCACGGCCGCGGGATCGCGTTCACCACGGTTCGGGCACTCAGCTGCGGCGGGATCGAGAACCCGTTCCGCTTGTCCCGCAGCCGCGCACCCGCGACGGGCACGTCCACGGTGACGAGCAGGGTGTCGAAGCCGGCCTGCTGGGCGCGGGAGACCAGCGCCATCGACTTCTCGCGGTCCTTCCACATGTACAGCTGGAACCAGTTGCGCCCGTGCGGGTTGGCGTCGCGGACGTCCTCGATCGCGGTGGTGCCCATCGTGGAGAGCGAGAACGGGATGCCGGCACGTCCGGCTGCCCGGGCGCCGGCCCGCTCGCCCTCGGTCTGCATCATCCGCGTGAAGCCCGTCGGCGCGATGCCGAACGGGTACGACACCGGTGCCCCGAGCACCTGACGCGAGGTGTCCACCCGTGACACGTCCCGCAGGATCGCCGGGGTGAACTCGATGTCCTCGAACGCCTGCCGTGCGCGGGCGAGGGAGATCTCCGCCTCGGCCGCGCCCTCGGTGTAGTCGAACGCGGCCTTCGGGGTGCGGCGGGCGGCGATGTCGCGGAGGTCCCAGATCGTCAAGGCCTGTTCGAGGCGCTGCCGTCGACCCGGCAGCGAGGGCTTCTTGAACTGCATGAGCGGCGCGAGGTCCCGCACCGTCGGCAGCTGCCGCTTGACCCGCGTGCGAGCGGCGGACGCGGACCCCGTCGCGGGTGCCGGTGCCCCGGTCGCGGGGTCGATCCGGTGCTGGTCGTCGGTCGTGGTCATGCGTGGCTCCTGACGGGGGATCGATCGGGATCGGCGCGCGACGACGCCGACGGGGTGTACCGCACGGGCTCGACGCTCCGTGCGACGATGCTGCGGAGTGCCTCCAGTGAAGCCCCTCCGAGGCCTGCGAGTCCAGCGGCGCGCGCCTGCACCAGCACGTTGCCGAGTGCGGTGGCCTCGACCGGTCCGGCCACGACCGGCAGGCCGGTGCGGTCCGCGGTCAGCTGGCAGAGCAGCCGGTTCTGCGAGCCGCCGCCCACGATGTGCACGACCCGGATGGTCTTGCCGATCACGTCGGCGATGGTGCGCAGGGTCTCGGCGTACGCCGTCGCGAGCGACTCGAGGATGCTCCGGACGAACTCCGCCCGCGACGCGGGGGCGCTCAGCCCGTGTGCCGCACACCACGCGGCGATCCGCGCCGGCATGTCGCCGGGTGCCGTGAACGACTCGTCCGCGGGGTCGAAGACGGGGACCGGGGCGGTGACGGCCGCGGCGGAGGCGAGCAGGGCCTCCAGGTCGACGCGGTCGCCACCACGCTCCCAGGTGCGGACGCTCTCCGACAGCAACCACAGTCCGGACACGTTCTTCAGGAACCGGACGCGGCCGTCGACACCGCCCTCGTTCGTGCAGTTCGCGCGTCGTGCCGCGTCCGACAGGACGGGCGCGTCGAGCTCGACGCCGACGAGCGACCACGTGCCCGACGAGATGTAGGCGAAGTCCGGCTCCGTCGCGGGGACCGCGACGACGGCGCTCGCCGTGTCGTGCGACCCGACCAGCGTCACGTCGGCCTGGCCGCCGACGAGCGCGGCGACGGACGGCAGCAGGGGGCCGAGTCGGTCGCCCGGGTCGCGCAGCGTGGGCAGCAGCCCGGCCGGGAGGCCCGCAGCAGCCCGCACCGCCGGGTCCCACCCACGGGTGGTCGCGTTCAGGGCCCCGGTCGTCGAGGCGTTCGTGCGCTCGGCCGCCTCGATCCCCGTCAGCCAGTACCCGAGCAGGTCCGGCACGAGCAGCGCACGCTGCGCGAGCTGCAGCGACGGGTCGGCAGCCCACTGGAACACGGTGTTGAACGGCAGGTGCTGCAGACCGTTCCGGGCGTACAGCTCGGTGGCGGACATCCGGTCGTGCACGGGGACGACACCGCCCTGGTGCCGGTCGTCGCGGTAGTGCGACGGCAGCCCGAGCAGTCGGCCGTCGCGGAGCAGGCCGTAGTCGACCGCCCACGAGTCGATGCCGATGCTGGCGATCGCGGGGTGCTCGGCGAACGCGCGCCGCAGCCCCTCGGTCACCTGTCGGTACAGCTCGACGACGTCCCAGTGCAGGGCGTCGCGGCCGGTGTCGGCGTCGCCCTCGTGCAGGGTGACGGGGCCGTTCGGGAACCGGGCGACGTGGTCCATCCGGACCCCGTCCTGGTCGACGTGGCCGACGATCACCCGGCCGCTGGTCGCCCCGAGGTCGACCGCGGCGACGCTGCCGCTGGTGTGCATGCCGTGCTCCTGCTCGGTTCGTTGGTCGTCGCTCGTTGGTCGTCGCTACCGCAGGAAGGCCGCGGCGACACCGGCGTCGACGGGCACGTGCAGGCCGGTGGTGTGCGAGAAGTCGTCGGTGCAGATGGCGTAGACGGCGTTCGCGACGTTCTCGGGCACGACCTCGCGCTTCAGGATCGTGCGCTGCGCGTAGAACTTGCCGAGGTCCTGCTCCTCGATGCCGTACGTCTTGGCGCGGTTGGCGCCCCAGCCGCTCGCGAAGATGCCGGAGCCGCGCACGACCCCGTCGGGGTTGATGCCGTTGACGCGGACGCCGTGCTCACCGAGCTCGGCCGCGAGCAACCGCACCTGGTGGGCCTGGTCGGCCTTCGTCGCGGAGTACGCGATGTTGTTCGGCCCGGCGAACACCGAGTTCTTCGACGAGATGTAGACGATGTCGCCGCCCAGGCCCTGCTCGATGAGCACCTTCGCCGCGGCCTTCGACACCAGGAACGACCCCTTCGCCATCACGTCGTGCTGCAGGTCCCAGTCCTGCTCGGTGGTCTCGAGCAGGCTCTTGGACAGCGAAAGACCCGCGTTGTTCACGACGAGGTCGAGGCCGCCGAAGTGCAGCAGCGTCTGTTGGATCGCCTGGTCGATCGCGGCGGCGTCCGTCACGTTCGCGGCGACGCCGATGGCGTGGTCGAGGCCGCCGATCTCGGCGGCGGTCTCCTGTGCCTTCGCCAGGTCGAGGTCGGCGATGACGACGGCCGCACCCTCGGCCGCCAGGCGCTTCGCGATCGCCTTGCCGATGCCCGACGCCGCCCCGGTGACCAGGGCGATGCGCGTCGCGAGCTTCTTGGGCGCGGGCATCCGCTGCAGCTTCGCCTCTTCGAGGGCCCAGTACTCGATCCGGAACTTCTCGGCCTCGTCGATGGGGGCGTAGGTGCTGACCGACTCGGCGCCGCGCATCACGTTGATCGCGTTGACGTAGAACTCACCGGCGACGCGGGCGGTCTGGGCGTCCTTGCCGTACGAGAACATCCCGACGCCGGGCACCAGCACGATGAGCGGGTCGGCGCCGCGGATCGCGGGGGAGCCCGGCGTCGCGTGCCGGTCGTAGTACGCCTGGTAGTCCGCGCGGTACTGCTCGTGCAGTTCGTGCAGGCGCGCGGTCTGCTCCTCGACGGAAGCCGTTGCGGGCAGGTCGAGGATGAGCGGCGTGACCTTGGTGCGCAGGAAGTGGTCCGGGCAGCTGGTGCCGAGGGCCGCGAGTGCTTCGGCGCGCTCGCTCGCCAGGAACTCGAGCACGACGTCCGAGTCGGTGACGTGCCCGACGACCGGCTTGTCGTGCCCGGCGATGCCGCGGATCGTCGGGGCGAGGGCCGCGGCGCGTGCGTGACGTTCGTCGGTCGGGAGTGCTTCGAACCCCGCTCGGACGCCGCCGAACGGGTCCGCCGTGCCCTGCTCCGCGAGGTACCGCTCGGCGGTGTCGATGATCCAGCGCGAGTTCGCCTCGGCCTCGTCGGAGGTGTCGCCCCAGGCCGTGATGCCGTGGCCGCCGAGGATCGTGCCGATCGCCTGCGGGTGGTCACGCTTGACCGCTGCGATGTCGAGCCCGAGCTGGAACCCGGGCCGGCGCCACGGCACCCAGACGACCCGGTCGCCGAAGATCCGCTCGGTCAGGGCCGGTCCGTCCGCCGCCGTGGCGATCGCGATGCCGGCGTCGGGGTGCAGGTGGTCGACGTGGGCGGCGTCGACGAGGGCGTGCATGGCGGTGTCGATCGACGGCGCGGCACCACCCTTGCCGTGCAGCGTGTAGTCGAACGCGGCGACCATCTCGTCCTCGCGCTCGACCCCCGGGCCTGTTTCTGACAAGAACATGTCCTGCAGGGCGCGGACGCGGTCGACGCGCAGTACGGCGAGGCCTGCCGGGGTGAGGGTGCCGAGGTCGCCCCCGGAGCCCTTCACCCAGAGCAGCTCGACCGGTTCGCCGGTCACCGGGTCGGTGTCGGTGCCCTTGGCGGAGGTGTTCCCGCCCGCGTAGTTCGTGATCCGCGGGTCCGAGCCGAGCGCGTTCGAGCGCGCGATGAGTGCACTGATCGTCTCGTCTGCATCCGTGAGCTGCGTTGCGGGGTCCACCCGTGCCTCCACTGCGTTCGTCATGTTCCTACGCGCCCCAGCCGGCCTGGACGCCGCCGACGCGGTCCTCGGCGATCGACTGCTGGTACCCGGAGTCCAGGTACGCGCGCATCGGGTCCGCCGGCAGTCCGCGGGACTCGCGCCACTCGGCAAGGTCCTTCCGGACGTCGGTCTGGTACGCGTCCATGAAGACCTCGTTGGCGCCGAGGACGTCGTGTGCCTCCTGCGCGGCGGTCAGTGCGACGCGGTCGAGGAGCAGCGCGCGGGCCGTCATCTCCTGCACGTTGAGCACCGAGCGGATCTGGCCGGGGATCTTGTCCTCGATGTTGTGGCACTGGTCGAGCATGAACGCGACGTCGGGGTTGTCGTAGCCACCGCCGCGGATGACCTCGACCAGGATCCGGAACAGCTGGAACGGGTCCGCTGCCCCCACGATCAGGTCGTCGTCGGCGTAGAAGCGCGAGTTGAAGTCGAAGGAACCGAGCTTGCCGAGGCGCAGGAGCTGCATCACGATGAACTCGATGTTCGTGCCGGGGGCGTGGTGTCCGGTGTCGAGGCAGACCATCGCCTTCGGCCCGAGCGCCGCCGTCTGCACGTAGCTGGTGCCCCAGTCGGGAACGTCCGTGTGGTAGAACGACGGCTCGAAGAACTTGTACTCGAGCACGAGCCGCTGGTCGGCACCGAGGCGGTCGTAGATCGTGCTGAGCGACTCGTGCAGGCGGTCCTGGCGGGAGCGCATGTCCTCCTGCCCCGGGTAGTTCGACCCCTCGGCGAGCCAGATCTTCAGGTCGCGGCTGCCGGTGGCGTCCATCACGTCGATGCAGCGCAGGTGGTGGTCGATCGCCTTCTGCCGGATCGTCTCGTCGACGTGGGTCAGGGCGCCGAACTTGTAGTCGTCGTCCTGGAACGTGTTCGAGTTGACGGTGCCGAGCGACACCCCGTGCTCCTCGGCGTGGCGCTTGAGGTCGGCGAAGTCGTCCACCAGGTCCCACGGGATGTGCAGTGCGACGGTGGGCGCCAGGCCGGTGTACTGCTGCACCTGGGCGGCGTCGGCGATCTTCTCGTAGGGGTCGCGCGGGGTGCCCGGCGTGCTGAACACCTTGAACCGGGTGCCGGAGTTGCCGAAGGCCCAGCTGGGCAGCTCGATCTGCTGTCGTGCCAGCTGGTCGGCGATGCCGGCGAAGCTCGGGGTCGATGTCATCGTGTCACTTCCTCGTGTGCGATTGAATCGTTTCATACAGTACGGCGCGCGGCGGTCTGCCGCAACCGTGGTGGCGCCGTGGGCGGGGCGGGGCGGGGAACCAGGTTCCGGACACAGCACCACGCACTTCCGCGGTGTTGTGTCCGGAACCTGGTTCCGGCAGCCCCCTACCCGGCGGGGACGGCGGCGGGCGCGCGCAGGTCGTGCGTGCCGCCGCCGAGCCGCTGCTCCGCAGCGCCCGGCAGGCGCACCACCGCGGTCACGCCCTCGGGCACGGTCGCCCGGACGCGCAACTCCCCGTCGACGAGCTCCCACCGCACGGCGACGTGCCCGTGCACGGTGTCGAGCGAGGTCTCCGCCCACGTCAGCCCACCGCCCGGCTGCGGCGCGATGAGCACGGACTCGTACCCCGGCGACAGCGGCGACAGACCACCCACCACCCGGTGCATCCAGTCCGCCACGGCACCGAGTGCGTAGTGGTTGAACGAGGTCATCTCACCCGGGTTGATCGTGCCGTCCGGCAGCATCGAGTCCCACCGCTCCCACACCGTCGTCGCGCCCATCGTCACCGGGTACAGCCACGACGGGCACTCCGTCTGCAGCAGCAGCCGGTAGGCGTCCTCCAGGTGCCCCGTCTGCGTCAGCGCGTCGGTGATGAAGGGCGTTCCCGCGAAGCCCGTCGAGATCCGGTACCCGGACGCCTCGACCAGCTCGGCGAGACGCTCGCCGGCCACGGCCTGCTCCTGCTCGGACAGGATCCCGAACACGATCGCCAGCGTGTACACCGTGGTCGCGTCCGACAGGATCCGCCCGTCGTCCTGCAGGTAGTGGGTGCGGAACCCGGCCTGGAGGCGCGACGCCAGTTCCCGGAACTCGGTCGCTTCCGCCTCGTGGCCGCCCAAGAGCTCCGCCGCGTCCGCCACGATCGTGGCGGACCGGTAGGCGCAGATCGTCGCGACGACGCCCTTGTCGGCCTTCGCGTCGGCCGGGGCCTCGGGCGGGGCGTCCGGGTCGAGCCAGTCGCCGAACTGGAACACGGTGTCCCACAGGTCCTCCGGGGACAGGTGGTCACGGACCCGGCGCAGGTGTGCGGCCATCGAGTCGAACTGCTCCTCGAGCACCGCGGTGTCGCCGTACGCCTGGTACAGGGTCCACGGCACCCAGACGCCGGCGTCCGACCAGACGGCGGTCGCGTCGGGCGTGCCGAAGTCCTCGGCGGGGGAGTACTTCAGCACGTCCGGCACCACGAACGGGATGACCCCGTCGGCGTGCTGCTGCTCGAGCCAGACGTCGCGCAGCCAGTCGGCCAGGAACGTCCGGGTGTCGAACAGGTACGAGGCCGTCGGGGCGAACGCGGCGATGTCGCCCGTCCAGCCGAGTCGCTCGTCGCGCTGCGGGCAGTCCGTCGGCACGCTCAGGAAGTTGCCCTGCATGCCCCGGACGACGTTGTCGTGGAAGGTGTTCAGCAGCTCGTGGCTCGACGCGAACGTGCCGGTGCGGGTGAGGTCCGACCCGACCTGCACGGCGGTGACCGCGGCGCGGAGTTCGTCCTGCGTGCCCGGCCAGCCGTCGACCTGCGCGTACCGGAACCCGTGGAACGTGAACCGGGGCTCGAACGTCTCGGGCTCGTCGTCACCGCGCAGGGTGAAGTGGTCCGTCGCCTTCGCGGTGCGCAGGGGGCGGGTGCCGAGCTCGTCGTGCTCGAGCACCTCGGCGTGCTGCAGGGTCAGCACGGTGCCGGCCGGGCCGGTCGCGGTGACCCGGAGCCACCCGACCAGGTTCACGCCGAAGTCGAGCAGGGTCGCTCCCGACGGGCTCGTCCAGATCGCCACCGGGGCGATCTCGGCCAGCGGGCGCACCGGCGGCACGGTGTCGGCGACGAGTTCGCGCTCGCCGATGTCGACCGTGTGCACCGTGCTCGTCCGGCCCTGGTGCCCGTCAACGCTGGGCACGGTGACCTCGCCGGGCGTCAGGAACGAGCCGTCGCGGAGTCGGGCGTCGATGTCCTGCCCGTCGTAGAGCTGGTCCGCGGTGATCGCGCTCGACAGAGCCTGCCAGTCGGTGTCGGTCGTGACGTGCTGCTCGTGCCCGTCGGCGAAGGTGATCCGGAGCTCGGCGAACCCGGCGCGCTCGTCGGTGTACCAGCCACCGCCCCCGCCCCAGGCCAGCCGTCCGGCGGCCCAGCCGTTGCCGACGACGAGCGCGAGCACGGCCGGCTGCCCGGGGACCGTGTCGGACAGGTGCTCGGTGACGTCGTGCGAGACGACGCGGATGCGCCACTCGTAGCTCGTCCACCCCGGTTCGAGCAGGTGGTCGGAGACGCGCTGCCCGCCGAGCCAGGCCTCGACGACGCCGAGGGCGCTGACGTCGAGGGTGGCGGCGGTGACGGCGCCGTGGCCGTCGTCGAGGGGGAACTCCCGACGCAGGATCGGGGCGCTGCCGAGGTCGGAGTCGGCCGCGATGAACGGTGCGGTCCAGGTGGTCATGTGGTGGTCCTTTCACGCGACCGGTCGTCGTCGACCGGTGCGGGGTCGTGGGCCCGGCCGTCCGCCCGGGTGGGCGGTGTGGCGGAGGCGGGTCGCGCCTCCAGGCCGGGGTGGGCGGTCAGCCCTTGACGGCGCCGCTGGTCATGCCGGCGACGATCTGACGGTTGAAGAAGACGTAGAGGATCAGCGGCGGGATCGTGATGAGCAGCACGTCGGTGAACAGCAGGTTCAGCTGGCTGACCGACTGGCTCTGGAACGCGTAGAGCGTCTGCTGCACCGTCGCGTTCTCGGACCCCGGCAGGAAGTACAGCGGGTTGGTGAAGTCGTTGAACACCGTCACCGACTGCACGAGCACGACCGTGATGATCACCGGCTTGAGCAGCGGCAGCACCACCCCGAAGAACAGGCGGATCGGGCCGGCGCCGTCGAGCACGGCCGCCTCGTCGAGTTCCTTGGGGATCGTCGCGACGAACGCCCGGAACAGCAGGATGCAGAACGACAGGCCGAAGGTCGCCTCGATGAGGATCATCCCGCCCATGGTCTTGAACAGGTTGAGCCCCTGCAGCACCCAGATGGTCGGCACGATCGCCGGCGGCACGATGAGTCCCGCGAGCACGAAGAAGTTGATCAGGCCGTTCCACTTGCTCGGTCGCCGCTGCAGGACGTACCCGACCATCGCGGAGAACACGACCATGACGGTGACGCTGCCGACGGTGAGCAGGGCGCTGTTCCAGAACGCGCGGAGGATCCCGCCGTCGCCGCTCTGGAACACCGCCTGCAGGTTCTGCCACAGCTGCCAGTCGGTCGGCAGGCTGAAGCCGAGCTGGTTCGCCTCGGCCGGGTTCTTCGCCGCCTGGAGCAGGACGAACACGAACGGCACCAGGAAGACGACGAAGCTGACGACGATGGCGATCGAGCCGATGATCCACCGGCGGGCACGGCCCGGGTGGCGGGACCGCGTCGGGGTGCTGACGCGGGGGCTGGCGAGCGTGGTCACAGCTCTGCCTCCTTGCGGTTGAGGAGCCACGAGATCGGCACCATGATCGCCGTGACGACGACGAACAGGACCACGTTGCCGGCGGTGGACAGGCCGTAGAACCCGGCCTGGTACTGCTTGTAGATCACGCTCGCGATCACGTCGCTCGTGAACCCCGGCCCGCCGCCGGTCATCGCCCAGATCAGGTCGAACGACCGCAGGCCGCCGATGAGCGACAGGATGATGACGGTGCCCATCGCGGGGCGGGACAGCGGCAACGTGATGTTCCGGAAGATCGACCACGCGCTCGCGCCGTCGACCCGTGCCGCCTCGAAGTACTCCTGCGGGATCGCCACGATGCCGGCGATGAAGATGAGCGTCGCGATGCCGACGCCCTTCCAGACGTCCACCGCGGCGACGCTCCACAGGGCGAGCGCCGGGTCGGTCAGCCACCCGGGGGTGGGCAGGCCGACCGAACCCAGCACGCCGTTGATGATCCCGTGGAACGGGTCCATCAACGCCTTGAAGGTGATGCCGATGCCGATGGTCGACACGAGCACCGGGAAGAACACGACCGCCCGCAGGTAGCCGCGCCCCAGTACGGGCGACGTGAGGAGCAGGGCGAGGGCGAGTCCGAGGACCACTTTCGCCGCGCTCGTCACGAAGCCGTACTGGAAGGTGTGCACGAACCCGGAGACGAGCTGCGGGTCCTGGAAGAACCGGACGAAGTTGTCGAAGCCGATGAAGGTCTGGTCGAACAGCGTCCAGCGGGTGAGCGAGAAGTAGAACCCGGCGAAGGTCGGGACCGCGAAGAACACGACGTACAGCGCGATCGCGGGGATGAAGAACCACGCGGGGTAGAACGAGCGCATCCGCTTGCGCGCTGGTCCGGGGCGGCCGGCCTTGCGTGTCTGCGGCGGGGCCACCGCCGTCGTGAGGGTCGCGGTCACGCCGATCACCAGCCCTTGATGCCGAGCTGCTGTGCCTGCTGGACGACGTCGTCGTCGTACTGGTCGGCGCCCTTGCTCGCGGTGGTGATGCCCGAGCCGACCTGCACGCAGATCTTCTCGAGGTTCGGGCCCTTGATCGGGGACAGGAACTCGAGCGCGGGGCTCGCCTTGCCGTCGTCCAGGTACTGCTGCAGGTCGTCGATCATCGGGGGCACGTCGTCCGGCAGTGAGCAGGTCGAGATGACGTACGGGCCGGCGGGGGTGCCGGTGTCGTTCTGCACCTGGCAGCCCTCGGTGGAGTTCGCGAAGGCGACGAACTTCTTCGCCGCGGCCAGCTTGTCGCCCGTGGTCGTCTTCGGGATGTACAGGCCGTTCGGCTCCCAGATCGTCAGGTTCGTGTCCGCTGCGTCCTCGGCCGGCAGGGCGAACGCTCCGATGTCGTCGACGGCGTCGGGGGAGTCCTGCTGGATCGCCGAGATCGCGTTCGTGAGCATCGGGTACTGCGCGCCGGTGCCGTCGGCCAGCATCTTCAGGCCGTTCGCCTGCGTGGCCGAGGCGTAGTCCTCGTTGTAGAGGTCCTTGTCCTTGCCCTCGGCGAGGTGCTCGAACCCGGCGAGTGCGGGCTCGTCGGCGTAGGACTCCTTGTTGGCGGTGTAGTCGTCCGCCCACTTGTCGTCCTGCGCGGTGATGTTCGCGAAGTCACCGAGGACGAACAGCTGGCTGGTCCAGGTGTCGCCGTAGGTCTGGATGATCGGGGCGACGTCGCCGGCGTCCTTGATCTTCTCGCTGTTGCTGATGAACTCGTCCCAGGTGGTCGGGACCTTCAGGCCGAGGTCGTCGTAGACCTTCGTGTTGTAGAGCACCGCGCCGCCGAAGCTCGTGCCGAACGGGGCGCCGTACATGCCCTTGTCGGTGCTGACGACCTTGGTGAACTGCGGGTCGACGTCACTCGCCCACTTCTCGTCGGACAGGTCCACCAGGGTGTTGTCCGGGTTGAGGGCCTGCATGAGCGAGCCGGAGTTGTAGTTGAAGACGTCGGCGGCCTCGCCGGTCGACAGCCGGGTCTTGATCAGGTTGTCGCCGTCGGTGCCCTGGGGCCGGGTGTCGAACTTGACGGTGATGTCGGGGTTGGCCTTCTCGAAGGCCTCGATGAGCGGCTTCGCGGTGGCCGCGGTGGCCGGGGCGTTGTCGGCCTGGTAGGTGATCTCGACCTTGCCGCCGCCTTCGTCGGCGGAGCCGCCGGACGAGCACGCTGCGAGCCCGCCGATCAGGACCGTCGCGCCGCCGATGGCGATCGCGCGCTTGGTCATGGAACGAACTGACATTCCTTACCTCCTCGTAAGGCCCGGGGCTGGGGTACCCCGGGTGAAACGGACCCGGATCCCGCGCCGTCGCGAGGTCCGGTTACTGCGTTTTAGAACGTTTCAATCAGGATGGAACCACGAGGATTGAAGCGTGTCAATCGCTGTGCCGATTTCGTTACGCGCGGCTCGTTCGCTCGCTCGTCGTTTGGCGTTCGGTGCGAGGTTCCACGCTCGGTGACGGGCGCGCGGGCTCGCACGGAGTGCGGAACCTCGCACCGAGCCGACGCGCGGTGCTGCACCGTGCGGTGGTGGCGCCGCCCGCCGGCCGGGAGGCCCGTGTCGGCCCCGCCCCGCGCCTCCCGTCCGGTGCGCGGTCGCGTCCGCGGGCCGGCGTCGCTTCGTGCGCGCCGGCCCGGCCCGGCCCGCAGCCCGCAGCCCGCAGCCCGCTGCCGCGGCCCGCGGCCCCGGCCGCTACCCGCGAAAGCGACAGTGGGCCGCCGAACGTTCGCGCCGATCTGTCGCTCTGGCGGACCGGCCGCGGCGACAACCCGCAGATGTGTCGCTTTCGCAGGTGGGTCCGCCGCCGGTCAGGCCTCGGTGCGCCTCGGGTCGCTCGGTGTCGTGCCCGCGACGGCTGCGGCGGCGGCTGCTGCGGCCGCGCCCTCGCGACCGAGCGTGCTCTCGCGCGGCACCAGCTCGCTGCCGAGCACGACGGTCCGGTGCACGTGCATCGGGTCGGTGAGTTCCTCGAGCAGCAGTTCCACCGCCGCCGCACCCATCTCCGAGCCGTGCATCGTCACCGAGGTCAGCGGCACCGCACCACCCCACGCCACGGAGTTGTGGTCGCAGCCGGACACGGGGATGTCCTCGGGGACGCGGATCCCGGCGGCCCGGAGCTCGGAGACGACGGCCATCGCGAGCAGGTCGGTCACCCCCAGCACCCCGTCGGGGCGTTCGTCCTCGGGCATTCGCGCGATGCGGAGCCCGGCGTCGGTGCCTCCGGGCGGGTCGATGTCCCCGGCGTCGACGTCGACGAGTACGACCCCCGGGTGCGCCGCGACGGCCCGCAGTACCCCCGCTCGTCGTCGGTCGACGGGCTGCAGGTCCGGACGGGCGCTCACGAACCCGATGCGTCGGCAGCCTCGGTCGATCAGGTGCTCGGTCGCCAGGAACCCGGCCTGCTCGTTGTCCACGACCACCGCGCACGCGTCGAGATCGGTCGGTTCGTAGTTGACGTACACGACGGGTCGGCCGTGGCGCCGCGCGACCTCGACCTGGTCGCGGGACTCCGTCATCGAGGCGAGCAGGATCCCCGACACCCGGGCGCTCTCGAGGTAGGCGAGGTGTTCGCCCTGCGCCTGCAGGTCGTCCTCGCTGCTGGCGATCAGCAGGGTGAAGCCGCGTTCCCGCGCGGCCAGCTGCGCGCCGTTGACCATGTCGCTGAACAGGGAGTTCCGCAGCGACATCACCACCAGGCCGATCGCGCGCGTGCTGCCGGACACCAGTGCCCGGGCGTTGCGGTTCGGGGTGTACCCGAGCGCGTCGATCGCGTCCCGCACCCGTGCGGCGGTGGCGTCGGCGACCCGCTCGGGGTGGTTCAGGACGTTCGAGACCGTGGCGAGCGACACCCCGGCCCGGGCTGCGACGTGGTGCACGCTCGGCGGACCGTCGCGCCGGGGGACATGCACCATGCTCCGATCGTAGGCGGCGGGGGAGGCGTGTCCGGACCGAGCCCTAGGCGTCGGCGACGGAGGACTGCCGCACCACGAGCTCCGGTGTGAACTCGACGTGCTCGAGGTCGATGTCCTGCCCCTGCTCGACCTGCTTCGTCAGGAGTTCGATCGCGCGGCGGCCGAGGTCCTGCGCCGGCTGTCGCACCGAGGTCAGCGGGACCACGGCGGACTCGGCGAACGCGATGTCGTCGTAGCCGACGATGGCGATCTGCTCGGGCACCGCGATGGTGCCGCGCATGATGAAGGCCTGTTCGAGCCCGACGGCGAGCAGGTCGTTGGCGGCGAAGACGGCGTCCGGGCGGTCGGCGGCCGGGCGGGCCTGGATCGCTTCGCCGATGCGGCGCCCTTCGAGCACGGACAGCGAGGTGGTCGGCAGGGCTTCGAGCCGGATGCCCGCGGCCTGTGCGGCGGCGAGTGCCCCGGCGTGCCGGTCGGCGACCTGGCGGATGCCGAACGGCCCGCCGACGAAGGCGATGTGCGTGCGGCCGATCGCCGCGAGGTGTTCGACCGCGATGCGCCCACCGGCGATGTCGTCGACGGAGACCGAGGCGAAGTGCTCGTCGTCGGCGCGGCGGTCCACCAGCACCACGGCGGTGCCCTGGTCGCGCAGCCGTGCGAGCCGGGACAGGTCGTCGCCGGCGGGGGAGATCAGGAGCCCGGCGACACGGCGTTCCTCGAACAGGTCGACGTAGGTGCGTTCGCGGTCGGTCGACTCGTCGGAGTTGCCGATCAGCACCGCGAGGCCGTTGTCCATCGCGGCGTCCTCGGCGCCCCGGGCGACGTCGGTGAAGAACGGGTTGCCGCCGTCGAGCACGATGAGGCCGACGGTGGAGCTGCGCCCGGCCCGGAGCTGGCGTGCGGAGTCGTTGCGGACGAACCCGAGCGTCGCGATCGCCGACTGCACGCGTTCCACGGTGCCGGGAGCGACCTTGTCGGGGCGGTTCAGCACGTTCGACACCGTGCCGAGGGACACGCCCGCGAGCGCTGCCACCTCTCGCACACTGACCGCCATGTGGCCATCCTGGCATCGGCGCGGTCCGCGCGGTCGGCCCGCGCCGTGATCTGTGGAAAACGCGGACGGGAGGCGCGGGGCGGGCCGGTGCCGGGCCTCCCGTCCGTGGGGTGGCCGCGTCGACTGCCCGCGCACCGTGCGAGGCGTGAGGCTGGTGCGAGGCGCGCGGCTGGTGCGAGGTTCCGCACTCGGTGCGGGGTGGAAAGGCTCGCACGGAGTGCGCGACCTCGCACGGGGCGCACGCCCCCTCGCACGGTGCGGGCGCAACCTCGCGTGGGGCGAGTGCCCGCTCGCACCGTGCGAGGAGCAGTCGGGCGAACCCGCCCTTGCCAGCGCGCGCACCGGAGCGCTATGGTCCTCGTCGTCCCGTTGAAACGATTCACCGACGAACACGCGAACGGAGGACCAATGGCGGTCCGCATCGGAGCCCGGAACACCACGGGCTGGAAGGCCACCGTCTCGGTGGCCATGTCGAACTACATCGAGTCGGGGTCGATCATCGCGATCGCCACGAGCCTCAGCCTCTGGCAGGCGGAGTTCCGGATCGGCGACCTCGAGGTCGGCCTGCTGGCGAGCCTGTCCGCGAACGCCTTCGGTGCCGCCCTCGGCGCGATCGTCGGCGGACCGCTGTGCGACCGGTACGGCCGGAAGTTCATCTACACGTACGACCTGCTGCTCTACATGCTCGGCATCCTGCTCGCGGTGTTCGCCGGCAGCTACGGCATGCTCCTGGTCGGCTTCATCCTGACCGGCATCGCCGTCGGTGCGGGTGTGCCGGCGAGCTGGACCTACATCGCCGAGCAGGCCCCCGCGGACAAGCGCGCGGCCCACGTCGGCACGGCACAGCTCGCGTGGTCGATCGGGCCGATGGTCGGGTTCGCCCTGGCGATCGCCGCCGCCCCGCTCGGCCTGCTCGGCAGCCGGTTGATCTTCGCGCACCTGTTCGTCGTCGCCGCGATCGTGTGGTGGCTCCGCCGCGGGCTGCCCGAGTCGGCGATCTGGAAGGACGAGCGCGCGGCCACCGGCACGGCGAACTTCTTCCACGGGATCACGCAGCTGTTCAGCCGCCGGAAGAACCTGACCGCGATGCTGTTCCTGTTCGGCGTCTACGCGCTCTGGAACACCGTCGCCGGGCAGGCCGGCATCTTCCAGCCCCGGGTGTACGCGGCGACCGGGGTCACGAGCGTCACCGAGCAGTACGGACTGCAGATCCTGGTCTGGGGCTGCACCGTGGCCGCGACGTACTTCGGCTTCATGCGGTACGCCGACCGGGTCAGCCGCCGCGCGCTCTACGCCGCCGGAGCCGTGCTGGCGATCATCGGGTGGGCCGTCCTCATCTACGCGCCCGCCAACCTCGGCACCCTGCTGTTCTTCGCCGTGGCGTGGGGCATCTCGTCGGGCATCGGCGCACAGGCGTTCTACGGCCTGTGGACGAGCGAGCTCTTCGCCACCCGGTACCGCGCCAGCGCCCAGGGCGTGCTGTTCTTGGCCGCCCGCGTCATGGTCGGCCTGCTGAGCATCTGGTTCCCGCTGCTGCTGTCGGACATCGGGCTGCGGGCCCTCGGTGGCCTGATCCTCGGGCTCCTCGCGCTGTCGTTCCTGGTGGGCACGATCTGGGCACCGCGCACGCAGGGCAAGACCCTCGAGGCGATCGAGGCCGAGCGCTACGGCACCGTCACCACGGTCACCGGGACGGTCCGCACCGCCGACGAGCGCACCGTCCACGACGCCGAGCAGCGCCGCCGCGAACAGGCCGGCCGGTGACCCGCGTCTGCTTCCGGCTGCAGGTGCAGGTCGAGCTGCTCGACGCCTACCGCGAGCGGCACGCCGCCGTGTGGCCGGCGATGCTCCGGGCGATCGCGGCGGCGGGGCGGCGGAACTACTCGCTGTTCCTCGACGACGACGGGCTGCTCATCGGGTACTACGAGACCGATTCGGTGGCCGATGCGGACGTGGCACTCGCCGCGTCCCAGGTGGCCGCGGCGTGGGAGGCGCACATGCAGGACCTCTTCGCCGGCGCCACCGGGCGCGCCGACCAGACGGCGCGGGTGCTGCCCGAGGTCTTCAACCTCGAGGACCAGCTGGCGGCCGCGCCGGACTGACGGTCGCACGACAACTCGGGGGCCGTGGACTTCGTGAGCAGGAATGGTCGGGTCCGCCGGCGCGACCCGACCATTCCTGCTCACCAAGCGCCCGCAGCACCGGACTGACGGGGGCCGTGGCTACCGTGGACGCATGCAGCCGCCAGCAGCCGGGACCCTCCGCATCCTCCACCTCTCCGACACCCACCTGACCGGCGACGGCGCCCTGCACCAGGGCGCGGTCGACACCACGGCCGCGCTCGAACGGCTGCTCGCCCACGTCGACGAGGTGCCCGGCATCGGGCTGGTGGTGGTCGCGGGCGACGTCTCCGAGGACGGCAGCCCCGAGTCCTACGCGACCGTGCGGGACCGCGTCGGCGGCTGGGCGGCACGGCACGGAGCGGCCCTCGTCGCGGTGCCCGGCAACCACGACCTGCGCGAGGGCTTCCGCCAGGTCCTGGCGAACGGGCACGTCCTGGGCGACGGCGGCACGGCGCTGCTGCACACGCTGGAGTACCTGCCGCCGACCGTCCCGGTCTCCGGGCAGTCGGTCGTCGCGGGTCGACGGATCGTGACCGTCGACACGAGCGTCCCGGGTGCCGGGTACGGCGAGCTCAGCGACACTGCGCTCGAGCACCTGCGCACGGCCCTCGCCGAAGGCGCAGACGGTGCCCCGCACGGCACCGTCGTCGTCCTGCACCACCCGCCGCTGCCCGCCCCGACCGAGCTGCACGAGGCCCTCCGCCTGCAGAACCCCGGGGCGCTCGCCGACGTCATCCGTGGTTCCGACGTGCGGGTCGTCCTCGCCGGCCACTACCACCACCACTTCGCCGGTTCGCTCGCCGGCGTCCCGGTCCTCGTCGCCCCCGGTGTCGCGAACGACACCGACGTCGTCGGCCCGTACGACGAGGAATCGGCCGTCGTCGACAGCGGCGCGCTCGTCGTCGACGTCGCCGCGGACGGATCCGTCTGGTCGACACCGGTCCGCGTGCCCCGGGGCGACGCCGACCCGCGGGCGTTCCGCCTCGACCCCGAGACGGTCCGCGCCGTCATCGCGGCCGCCGGCAAGCACTGAGCCCGGTCCCCACGCGCTGTGGACGCGCGTGACGACGGACTGGAGGCCCGTGGCGGCGCCGCCACGGGCCTCCAGTCCGCCGTCTGGGCACGTCCACAGCCGCGGTACCCCACGTCTTCGGGTTGCGTGCGGGAACACCGAGTAGCACGGATGGACACCTGGAGCGAAGGAGCACCCATGCGAGTCGGCAGTGCAGTGCAGTACGACCGGTACGGCGACTTCGACGTCGTCGAGCTCGTCCCCCAGCAGAAGCCCGAGGCCGGACCGGGCGAGATCGTCGTCGAGATCGTGGCCGCGGGCCTGAACCACATCGAGCGGTTCCTGCGCGAGGGGAAGCTCCGCGACCACGTCGACCTCGAGTTCCCCGCACACCAGGGCGTCGACTTCGCCGGCATCGTGCGCGCGCGGGGCGACGGCGTGAAGGACCTCCGCATCGGCGACGAGGTGATGGGGCACGCGCCGACCGGCGGCGCCCACGCCACCTGGATCGCGGTGCCGCGCGGCGCCGTCATCAAGAAGCCGGAGCACGTCGGGTGGGAGGTCGCCGGCGGCCTGTACCTGGCGGGCTGCACCGCGGTGTCGGTCGTCCGGTCGCTCCGGCTCGGACCGCAGGACACCGTCGTGATCTCGGCCGCAGCCGGTGGCGTCGGACACATCGAGTGCCAGCTGGCGCACGACGCCGGCGCGACCGTGATCGCCCTCGGGAGCCCGCGCAACCACGACTACCTGCGACAGATCGGCACGCTGCCCGTCGCCTACGGCGAAGGTGAGGAAGACCGCATCCGCGACATCGCCGACGGCCGGCCGATCACCGCGTTCATCGACAACCACGGCGAGAGCAACGCCGAGCTGCTGGCCGAACGGCTCGGCGTCGGCCAGGAGCGGTTCGTGTCGTCCGAGGAGCGCCGGGACATCGAGGTCCGGTTCCTCCGCGCACCCGCCGAGGACGAGGAGACCCGCGAGCTGCTGACCCTGCTGGCGAAGGCCGTGCAGGACCGCCGCGTGCAGGTGCTGATCTCGGGCTTCTACCCGTTCGAGTACATCGTCGAGGCCTACGAGGACCTGGCCGAAATGAAGTCCCGCGGCAAGGTCGTGATCGGGATGCAGACGGTGGAGACCGGGGCGCGGCTCGACTGGTACCGCTCCGAGAAGGCCCGTGACCTGCGCGACCGGTACGCGGATGCGCGGGGGACCGACACGGAGACGATGGCCGGCGGATCGGCGTCGCCCGCGAGCTGAGCGAGCGGAACGCGCTGAGCGTTGCAGGGGCCCGACACCTTCGTGTCGGGCCCCTGCCGCGTCAGCTCAAGATGTCCTTGGAGGCGAACCGGCTGTACGCCAGCGCCCCGAACACCACGACGTACCCGAGCTGCAGCACCGCGTTCGACCCGAACGAGTCGAACGAGATCGGGTCGCGCAGCAGGTCGCCGAACCCGAGCCACTGGTGCGAGAACAGGAACGGGTGCAGCCAGTCGAGCTGGGGGAGCTGGTCGAGCACCTGCGACGCCCCGGCGAGCACGACCGTCGCGGCCATCGCCCCGACCGGCACGTTCGTCAGCGTCGACGTGAACATGCCGATCGCCACGAGCCCGAGCATCGACATCGCGACGTACAGCGCGAGCAGCAGGGCACGGCCGGCGTACGACCAGCCGCCCACCTGGGTGCCGGAGAGCAGCGTGACGGGGCCGATCGGGAAGAGCACGGCGCCGATCGCCGCGCCGACCAGCACCACCAGCAGGGTGGCGGCCAGGCAGAACGCGACGGCACCGGCGAACTTCACCAGGATGAACCGCACGCGGCCCGTCGGTGCGACGAGCAGGTAGCGGATCGTGCCGTGGCTGGCCTCGCCCGCGACGGTGTCCCCGGCGACCACGCCGACGGTCAGCGGCAGGAAGAGCGGGATCGAGACCGTCAGTGCGGTGAACGCGACGAACAGGCCGTTGTTGGTGATGTCGCCGAGGAACGCCGGACCGCCGTCGTCGCCGTCGGTGGTGAGCTTCACGGCGACCGCGATCAGGATCGGCACGAGCGCGAGCGCCCCGAGCATCGCCCAGGTGCGGCGACGCCGGAACACCAGCGCGAGTTCGGAACCGAGCAGTGCGAACGGGCGCTGCCGGCGGCGGACGGCCAGGTCGCGCACGGCCGCGTCAGGCTGCGACATCGAATCCCTCTCCGGTGAGTGCGACGAACAGGTCCTCGAGGGTGCCGCCGCCCACCGCCAGGCCGCGCACCCGGACGTCGGCGCGCACGAGTTCCGCGGTGATCGTCTCGGGCAGCAGCGCGTTCGGCAGGTCGGCCACCAGCACGTCGGCCCCACCGTCGTGCCGCGGGGTGAGCCCGAGCCGGGTGAGGACGGCACCGGCCTGCCCGACGTCGGGCGTCCGCACGGTCACGGTCCGGGCCCCGGCTGCGCGCAGCTCGTCGAGGGGGCCCTGCGCGACGATCTTGCCCGTCCGCATGACGGCTGCGTGCGTGCAGACCTGTTCGATCTCGGCCAGCAGGTGGCTCGACACGAACACCGTGGTGCCGTCGTCGGCCAGGGAGCGGATGAGGTTGCGGACCTCGCGCGTGCCCTGCGGGTCGAGGCCGTTCGTCGGCTCGTCGAGCACCAGCAGGTCGCGCGGGGACAGCAGGGCGTTCGCGAGACCGAGCCGCTGCTTCATGCCGAGGGAGTACGCGTGCGCCTTCTTGTCGGCCGCGTGGGTCAGCCCGACGCGGTCGAGGGCACGGGCCACGCGGGCCTTGCGGGTGCGCGGGTCCGAGGTGGGGTCGGCGGCGTCGAAGCGCTGCAGGTTCGCCCGGCCGGACAGGTACGGGTAGAAGGCCGGCCCCTCGACGAGTGCCCCGACGCGGGGCAGGACGTCGTGCAGCGCCTTCGGCATCGGTTCGCCGAGCAGCTCGATGGTGCCGCCGCTCGCGCTCGAGAGCCCGAGCAGCATCCGGATCGTGGTGGTCTTGCCGGAACCGTTCGGCCCGAGGAACCCGAACACCGCGCCGCGCGGCACCGCCAGGTCGATCCCATCGACCGCACGCTGTTTGCGAAACACCTTCTGGAGGCCCGTGGTGCGGATCGCCAGGTCGGGCGCCGGTCCTGACGTGCTCGCCCCGCGGTCGGCTGTGCTCGCCTGGTGGTCGGCTGAGCTCACCTCGTGGTCGTCCGCGCTCACTTCGCGGCGTCGACCAGGGAGGCGACCGGCACGGCACCCGCGAGCACGCGGCCGTCGTCGGTCAGGTAGACCGAGACGAGCGACGTCTGCACGGCACGGCCGCCGTCGACGGGCTTCGTCAGCTGGTCGAGCAGGCCCGAGGCCTCGCCCTCGAGCCCGGACCGGTCGACCGTACCCGCGGGGAGCTCGGCGATGGTGCTCCAGCCCGTGCCGGTGAAGGTCGGCTCGTCACCGCTCGGGGTGCCACGGTGGTCGCCGTGCTCGCCCTTCGCGTGGGATCCGGCGTCCGACAGGTCCTTCTCGGTGACCTTGGCGTTCGACGGCGGGGTGAAGTCGAAGAGCCGGGCCGCCGGGGCGCCGTAGTCGAGGCTCGTGAACCCGACCTGCACCGCGGGGTCGTCCGCGCCTGCTGCCTCGACGCTCGCACGGAGCGGGAGACCGGTCTGCTGGTCGACCGCCAGCCGGACGGTTCCGACGAGGGTGTCGGACGACTTCGGCGTCAGGGTGATCTGCCAGGCGTCGTGTCCGGCGACGCTGACCTCGGTCGGCTTCGACACGGTGGTGGTCGGGGTGATCGCGTCGATGGCCTGCTTCGCGATGTCGGCCGGGGTCGTCGTGCCGTCCTGCGGGTCCTTCGCGGTGTCGCTCGGCAGGGTCACGTGCGTGGCCGTGCGCTCCTTCGAGTCCCAGGTCCAGACGTCGGAGCCGTTGCGGACGACGTCCTGCTCGGCGAGCTGCTGCGTCAGCTGGACGCGCTGCTTGTCGGGGCCGTCGACGTAGACACGGGCGGTGTGCGACGCGGTGAGCAGCCCGAGCACGTCGGAGGCGTCGCCCTCGAGCGAGGAGCCGCCGGACCCGGTGGGCAGTTCGGGGAGCCCGAGTGCGCTCGTCTGCGAGAGCTTGCCCGAGTACTGGGCGTCCGACGACTTCGCGATGCTGGCGATGACGGCCGCCGCGCTGGGGTTCGTCCCCGCGATCGGGTCGTTCGCGGCGTTCGCGATCATCGGGGCGGCAACGGCGCCGGCGACGACGACCGGTGCGATGACGGCTGGCAGCCAGGCTGACTTCTTCATCGGGTTCCCCTCGTGGAGCATTGGAGTCGTCGGTACCGTACGTCCGGCCCCCGACAGGCAGCTGGGCGTCGCTCGTAGACTCGTGGCGCGACCGGCGGCGGTCGTGTGGCGGCGAAGGAGGCGGCATGCGAGCGGTGCTCGGTCTGGACATCGGGACGTCGAGCACGAAGGCGTTGCTGGCCCGGTTCGACGGCACCGTGCTCGCCGAGGTGAGCCGTCGCCACGAGGTCGACCGGCCCGAGCAGGGTCTGGTCGAGATGGACTCCGGCGTGTGGTGGGAGGAGTTCACCGCCCTCACCCGCTCCCTGCTCGACCGCGTGCCCGACGTCGAGGTGCAGGCGGTCGGCGTGAGCGGCATCGGACCGTGCGCGCTGCTGACCGACGTCGACGGTGCGCCGCTCGGTCCGGCGATCCTGTACGGCATCGACACCCGCACGGCGACGCTGCTCGACGACGTCACGGCGGAGCTCGGCGGCGAGGGCGCGATCCGTGCCCGCTGCGGCTCTGCGCTGAGCACGCAGGCCGCCGGCGTGAAGCTCGCCTGGCTCGCCCGGCACGAACCCGACGTCTGGGCGCGGGCTGCCCGGTTCACGATGCCGTCGTCCCGCGTGGTCGAGCGGCTGACGGGCGAGTACGTCCTCGACCACCACTCGGCCAGCCAGACGACACCCCTCTACGACGTGCACGCGAACCGGTGGATCCCGGAGTGGTGCGACCGACTGGCGCCCGGTCTCGCCATGCCGCGCCTGCTGTGGTCGGGCGACCAGGCGGGCGTCGTGACGCCCGAGGCGGCCGCGGCCACGGGCCTCCCGGCCGGCATCCCCGTGACGGCCGGGACCATCGATGCCTGGGCCGAGGGCGTGAGCGTCGGTGAGTCCGTGCCGGGTCGGATGTTCCTGCAGTACGGCACCACGATGTTCATGATCGTGCCGACGGCCGAGCCGACGGCGGTGCCGGGCATGTGGACGACCGTCGGCACGCACCCGGGCCAGCCGAGCGTGTCCGGGGGGATGGCGACCTCCGGGGCGATCACGGACTGGTTGCGACGGCTGGTCGACGGCGAGTGGTCGACCATGCTCGAGGAAGCGCGGTGCTCCGGCATCGGGGCGAACGGGCTGCTGATGCTGCCGTACTTCGCGGGGGAGCGGACGCCGATCGCCGACCCCGACGCCCGCGGAGTGCTCGCGGGGCTGACGGTCCGGCACACGCGCGGAGACATCTACCGGGCGACGCTCGAGGCGACGGCGTACGCGGTGCGGCACCACCTCGAGGCGCTGCGCGACGCCGGGGTCGAGGTCCGCGAACTCGTCGGGGCCGGCGGCGGGCTGCTCGGACGGCTGTGGCCCACGATCGTGTCGGACGTCACCGGGCTGCGGCAGACGGTGCCGAGCGTGACGATCGGTGCGTGCTTCGGCTCGGCGTACCTGGCTGCCGAGCTGGTCGCGGGGTCGGGCGACACCGTGGACATCGGTGCGTGGAACCCGCCGGCGACGGTGATCGAGCCTGACCCTGCGGCGACCGCGGCGTACGAGGCCGGCTACCGGGACTACCGCGAGCTGTACGAGGCGACGAAGGCCGTCGTGCACCGCTTGGCCGCGCGCGGCTGAGCGGCGCGGATGGCTCGCAGGACACCGGTGTTCGCGTGCCGAACACCCGAACGGGCGTGTTCAGCGCGCGAACACCGGTGTCGTGCGGAACCCTGCCTACGCCTGGGCGTCGACCCCGGCCGGTGCGCTGCCGTCGTACTCGCAGATCGCCTGCACCTTCTCGGCGCTGGCGCTGGATCGGTCGAACTCGTAGCCGAGCCACTCCTTCGCCAGCCGACGGGCGAGCTCGATGCCGACGACGCGCTGCCCCATGCAGAGCACCTGGGCGTCGTTCGACAGGATCGACCGTTCCACGCTGTAGGAGTCGTGCGCGGTGACGGCACGGATCCCCGGCACCTTGTTGGCGCTGATCGCCACACCGAGGCCGGTGCCGCAGATCAGGATCGCCCGGTCGGCTTCGCCGTTCGCCACCAGGCGCGCAGCGTCCACGGCGACGTGGGGGTAGGCGGTGTGGCCGTCCGCGTCGACGCCGACGTCGGTGACGTCCGACACCCGGTCGTCGGCGAGCAAGTCGGCCTTGATGATCTCCTTGTAGTCGAACCCGGCGTCGTCGGACCCGATCACGAGACGGTACGTCATGCGTGTGTTCCTTCCTTGTCAGCACGGGCGGCGAGGACCTCGCCGATCCGCGTGAGGATCATCCCCATCGAGGTGGCACCCGCGTCGGGTGTCCCCAGGCTCTTCTCGGCCAGCGGCCTGGCCCGTCCGACCTTCGGCGTGAGGTCCGCGGTGGCCTCGGCCTGCTCGACCGCGACCCCCGCCGCGGTCTCCCACGCTGCCACGAGCGGTACGCCGGTGTCGACGGCCCCGCGCAGTTCGTCCACGAACGGCAGCAGGGCGTCGAGCAGCGTCTTGTCCCCGCGGGACGCCCCGCCCAGGTGGACGATCGAGTCGGCGAAGGCCTGCGCCGCGTCGACGACGTCGGACGCCTGGTACGACTCGCGGTCGTCGCCGAGGGAACGGCCGAACGCCTCGAGTGCGGCGCCCCACAGGACACCGGAGGTGCCGCCCGCGAACGCGGCCCATGCGTCACCCGCGCGTCCGAGGACGAAGGCGACCCCGGCCTCCGGGCCGAGCCCGTCGACCGCCCTGCGCGCCGCACCGATCCCCTTGACCATGCCGCGGCCGTGGTCGCCGTCCCCGGCGACCGCGTCGATGCGGCCGAGCGTCTCCTCGTGCTCGCGCAGGAGCGCGTCCATCGTCTCGACGGCGGCTCGCGCCGTCTGCGCGGCCTGCCGGGAGGCATCGGTCGCCTCCGGCACGACCGTCGCCTCGTCCTCGGCGGCGTCCACCGCGTCGGCCGGCACGAGCGCCGCGACCGGCGCCGCCACCTTGCGGTACGCGGGCGTGTACGCGTCGGCGCGCCAGAGCCGTTCGAGTTCGTCGTCGAGCCACTGCAGCGTCAGCGAGCAGCCGCCCATGTCGAGGCTCGTGACGAGTTCGCCGACCTCCGGTTCGACGACCTCGAGCCCCGCGTCCTGCAGCAGGGGCAGCACCCGGCCCCAGAGCAGGAAGAGTTCCTCGTACTTGGTGTCACCCAGCCCGTTGAGGATCGGGGCGACCCGGGTGCCGGCCGTCGCGGGGCGGTCGGTGAGCAGTCGTTCGGCGAGCAGGGACGCCAGGTCCGTCGCACGGAGCAGCGGGACGTCCTGGATGCCCGGCTCGCCGTGGATGCCGAGCCCCAGGCCGAGGTGGCCGTCGGGGACGGTGAACAGTGGCTCGGTCGCGCCGGGCATGGTGCAGCCCGAGAACGCGACGCCGATGGTGCGGGTCGCGGCGTTCGACGCCCGGCCGATCCGTTCGACCTCGTCGAGGTCGGCTCCCTCGGCAGCGGCGGCGCCCATCGCCTTGAAGACGGAGAAGTCGCCGGCGATGCCGCGCCGCTTCGTCTCGTCGTCGGCACTGGCGACGTCGTCGGTGACCACGACGATGCGGGTGTCGATGCCCTCGGCACGCAGCCGCTCGGCCGCGAGCCCGAAGTTCATGGTGTCGCCGGCGTAGTTGCCGAACGACAGCACGACACCGCGGCCCTGGTCGGCGGCCTTGGCGACCGAGTAGACCTGCGCGGTCGACGGCGAGGTGAAGACGTTGCCGACGACGGCGCCGGTGGCGAAGCCCGGGCCGACGACGCCGCAGAACGCGGGGTAGTGGCCGGAGCCGCCCCCGACGACGACGGCGACCTGCGGGGCGGCCCCCTCGGTGGGCAGGGTGACGACGCCGCCGTGGACGCCGCGGACCCGGTCGGCGTAGAGCGCGAGCCAGCCGCTCAGCTGGTCTTCGGCGAACTCGTCCGGGTCGTCGTGGATCGTGGTCATGGTGCGGGTCCTCCGGGGATGGTGGTGGGTGGTGCACCGGGCGACGACGGGACGACCGGCGTCGCCCGGAACTCAGTGTCCTCGGTCGCCCTGCGGGACCTTGAGGAAGTGGATCATCACGAACGCGCAGGCGTACAGGCCGACGAACGTCCACGTGGCGGCCTGGCCGCCGCCGCCGAGGGCGAAGACCGCGGCGACGACGCCGGTGCCGAGGAACGCGGCACCGCCGGCGGCCGTGGTGTACATCGCCATCGCGGCGCCCTTGTGCTCGGGTGCGAGCGCCGGCATGATCGCGCCCATCGGCACGAACCCGGCGAGCAGGCAGCCGAACACGCAGCCGGCGACGACGGAGAGCACGTAGCCCCAGTCCGACCCGGCGGGGACGAGCTGCGGCACGTACCACCAGGCGATGAGCCCGAGGGCGGAGCCGACGATGCCGAACCACTTGACGGTGCGCTGCCAGCCGATCTTGTCACCCACCCAGCCGAACAGGGCGTTGACCAGGATGTTCGTCGCGTAGACGCAGACGGTCATGAGCAGCCAGCGGCTCTGGCCCCAGCCGCGCTCGTTCGCGATGACCGCGGGGAGCACGACGAACATGCCGAACTCCGGCGCGGTGTTGATCAGGCGGACGAGGAAGCCCATCAGGATCTTCGGTCGCGTGACCGTCAGGCGGATGCCGCTCGTCAGCACCTGCCAGGCGCTCTCGCCGGCGGGGGCGATGCGCGTGAACCCGTTCGGCAGCCGGACGCCGAACAGCATGATGAGGAACCCGATCACGACCAGGCCGATCGAGGCGACCATCGCGCCGGTCTCACCGACCGTGCCGCCGCCGAACACCGGGATGGCGCCGATCGCGAACAGCGAGCCAAGGGTCGGCAGGCCACCCGTGAAGGCGACGTAGAACCAGCCGACCGCGGAGCCGTTCCGTTCGACGGGGGTGGTGATGTTCACCCAGACCAGGAACGCGAAGGCGAACAGCGGGTAGCCGAACCCACGCAACGCGTAGGTGACGGCGGCGAACGGGACACTGCCGGCGCCGAGTGCCAGCAGGAACAGGACCTCGAACACGACCCAGACGGCGAAGCCGAGGATCATCACCCGGCGAGGCCCGACCAGGTCCGACAGGGCACCCGAGATGTAGCTGCCGATCAGTGCGGCCAAGCTGTAGAACGTGACGATCGTCGCCACGGTGGCCTCGGGGCTGCCGAGGACCGCCACCATGTGCGGCGTGATGAAGTTCGACTCGACGCCGTTCCCGGTCATGAAGACCAGGACGGCGACGAACCCGAGGGCGAGCGGACGGGGGATGCCCATCCGGTCCAGGCGGCCCTCGGTGCGGGGCGCGGTCGTGCGGGCGCCTGTGGCGCGGGCTGTCGTCGTTGACATGCTCGTTCTCTCCCTGCTGGCGGAGTCGGTCAGGCCTGCGCGGCCTGCGTGGCCTGCGCGGCCTGTGCGGCCGTGGTGGGGGCGGTCAGGGACGGGATGATCGACACCTTGACGCTGGCACCGGCGGAGTCGCCGACCAGGTCGAGGGCCTCCTGGAACTGCTCGAGCGGGAACTGGTGCGTGCAGATCTCCGACATCGGCAGGGTCTCGGCCTCGAGCAGCTTGATCGCCGCCGGCCAGGTGTGCGGGCCGAGGTGGGCGCCGCGCACGTCGAGTTCCTTGTCGTCCGAGATGATCGACCAGTCCACGGACACGTCGTCCTTGAACACCGAGTACTCGACGAAGGTCCCGAGCTTGCGGAGCAGGTTCAGTCCCTGCGGCACCGCGGACGGGTGCCCGGTCGCCTCGATGTAGACGTCGGCGCCGTAGCCGTCGGTGAGCTCCTTGACCCGGGCGACCGCGTCCTCCTGGGCGATGTTGATCGTGAGGTCGGCGCCGACCTTGCGGGCCAGCTCGAGCTTCGCCTCGACCACGTCGAGCGCGATGATCCGCAGCGGGTTCTTCTGCCGCGCACCGGCGATGGCGGAGAGGCCGATCGGGCCGGCACCGGCGATCACCACGGTGTCGCCGAACTTGATGTCCCCGCGCTCGACGGCGTGGAACGCGCAGGACAGCGGCTCGGAGAACGCGGCGACCTGGCCGGGCAGCGCCTTCGACACCGGATGGGTCAGCGCCTTCGCCGGCACGAGCACGTACTCGGCCATCGCGCCGTCGTAGCCCTTGAAGCCGAACATGTCGTGCACGTTGCACATCCAGTACGCGCCCTCGAGGCAGTAGCGGCACTCCCAGCACGGCACGATCTGCTCGCAGGCGATCCGGTCACCGAGGGCGACACCGCGCTTGGCCAGGGCGGTGTCGTCACCGGCGACGATCGTGCCGACGAACTCGTGTCCGGGGATGCGGTCCCGCTCGGCCCAGGCCGCACGGTTCTCGTCGCCCCAGAACTTCGCGGCGCCGTGGTAGCACTTCAGGTCGCTCGCGCAGATGCCGACGGCGTCGGTGCGGAGCAGGAGTTCCCCGGAGCCGGGCGTCGGGACGGGACGCTCCTCGAGCCGGTAGTCACCGGGGCCGTGGACGACGACGGCGCGCATCGTCGTGGGGATCGTGGTGGGGGCGGTCGTGGCCGCGTTCTCGGTCGTCGTCGACATGAGCTGTTCCTCCGTTGGGTGGCTTCGGCGATGACTGTACACCTTCCAGAACGTTTGTCCAGAACACAATTTCTGGTAGGTTCGGCACCGAACGCAAGGGAGCGAACATGACGACGGACTTCGCCGCGGCCCTCCGACCGGGCCCCGACACGATCGACCTGACCAACGACTTCAGCGGCCGTACGGCGGTGGTGACCGGCGGGGCGTCGGGCATCGGCAACGCCATCGCCCGGGCCCTGGCTGCACGGGGTGCCCGTGTCGCCGTCGTCGACGTCCGTGCGGACGGCGCCATGACGGCGGCGGCGGGGCTGCCCACGTCCGCGGCGCCCGTGACGGCCGGGGCGGACGCCGCCACCGACGGGGCGGGCGCGGCCACGGGCCTCCACGCCGGGTTCGCCTGCGACGTGACCGATGCCGACTCCGTGACCCGCACCGTGGCGGACGTCGTCCGGCACTTCGGCGGCGTCGACGTGCTGGTGAACTGCGCCGGCATCGCCGCGCTCGCCCCGGCCGAGGACCTGGCAGCCGACACCTGGGCGGCGACCATCGACGTCAACCTGACCGGCACGTTCCGCGTGGCGCAGGCCGTCGGCCGACACATGCTCGACGCCGGGTACGGGCGGATCGTGAACATCGCGTCGCAGGCGGCCCACGTCGGCATCGACGGGCACGCCGCCTACTGCGCGTCGAAGGCCGGCGTCATCGGCCTGACGACGGTGCTCGCGCTCGAGTGGGGTGGCCGCGGCGTCACCGTGAACACCGTGTCGCCGACCGTCGTCCTCACCGACCTCGGCCGTGCTGCCTGGGCGAACGAGAACGGCATCCGGCACCAGGACGAGATCCCCACCGGCCGCTTCGCGACCCCCGGCGAGATCGCCGCGGCCGTGCTGTTCCTGGCGGGGGAGTCGAGCGCCATGGTGAACGGTGCGGACCTCCGTGTGGACGGCGGGTTCACGATCCGCTGAGCCCCGCTCGGACTACGATCGCGGTGTCCGATCGAGTCGAAGGGTCCTGCTCCATGTCGTCCGAGAGCACCGCTGGCCCCGGCCCCGCCCCCGACGCGTCGCGCACCCGGTTCCCGCTGGACACCGTCTACCAGGCGGCGCGGATGTACTACCTCGAGGACGCCACCCAGGTCGAGATCGCCTCGCGCCTCGGTGTCTCGCGGCCGACCGTCTCGCGGCTCGTGGCCGAGGCCCGCAAGGCCGGACTCGTCCGCATCGAGGTCGTGGACCCGTTCCAGGACGAGACCGTGGCGCTCGCCGAACGGCTGCAGGTCGTGCTCGGGCTCCGCGCGGTGCACCTCGCCGCGGTCACGCACGCCGCCACGCTCGGCGCCGACCTCGCCGCGCCGCTGGCCGCCGCGGTCGAGGGCATGGGGCTCGTCCCCGGTGACGCCGTCCTGATGTCGTCCGGTCGCACTGTGTACGACGTCGCACGATCGGGCATGCCGACCATGCCCGGCGTGCAGCTCGTGCCGACCGTGGGCGGGCAGGCCGACCCGATGCCGTGGTTCCAGACGAACGAGATCACCCGGACGGCCGCGGAGCACTCCGGTGCGATCCCGGCGTTCCTGTTCGCCCAGGCGCTGCCGTCCCCGGCGATGCGGTCCACCCTCGACGAGGACCCGGCGTTCCAGCACGTCGTCGGGCTCTGGAGCCGGGCGAAGGGCGCGATCCTCGGCATCGGTGCACCGACCCACACGCGCGACGCCTTGGCCCGGGGCATCCCGGTCGAGGACGCCGCGTTCGACCGGGCGGCCGGCGACGTCTGCCTGAACTTCTACGCCGCGGACGGCTCGCCGATCGAGTTCCCCGGCAGCGACCGGATGGTGCGGACCTCGCGCGAGATCCTGTCGACCGTGCCGCACGCCGTCGGGGTCGCCGTGGGCAGCGCCAAGGTCACGAGCATCGTGGCCGCGGTGCGGGGCGGGCTGGTCAACGAGCTGGTGACGGACGCCGCGACGGCGCGCGCCGTGCTCGACGCACTCGCCTGAGCGCTCCGGCTCGGTGCCCGATCCTTCCCATCACGCGCGCGATGGATGGTGCTTTCGGGCATACCTGGTCGTTTCTTCCCGGTAGGTACGCCCGGATCCGGCAGGTACGCCCGATTCCGGCAGGTACGCCCGGTTTCGGTAGGTACGCCCGGTTTCGGTAGGTACGCCCGAGTCCGGTAGGTACGCCCGGTTTCGGGGGTGACCGCAGGCGGCCTGGAGGCGCGGGGCGGGGCCGCACCGCGCCTCCCGGCCGGTGGTCCCCCGTCTAGAGCGTGCGCCGCACGTCCCACAGGTGGTGCACCGGGTCGTGCGCGTAGTAGGTGGCGAGCGTCGCGACGGTGAAGGCGCTGCCGTCGGACCGGAGCCCGGTGCGCTCGAGCACCTCGTCGGGCACCGCCGCGAAGGCCCGGGCCGCGCGGTCCGCCGACTCCCGCAGTTCCCGAGCGACGACCGCGGGGTCCTGCTCGCCGTAGCGGTCCTCGACAGCGGTGGCGTCCTGGTCCCAGTTCGGGAACGTCGGGGCGTCCTCGGTGAGCATCAGCTCGAGGCGCTCCGCCATCTTCCGGTGCACGTCCCGCACGTGCGCGCCGTACTCGAGCGGTGACCAGGTGTGGTCGTCCGGGCGGTCACGGACGTCGTCGCGCGTGAGGACCTCGGGCCAGCCCGCGGTGTTGTCGTCGATGATGCCCGGCACGTCGCGGATCGTCACGGCGCTGCCGTCGTAGCCGCACTCGGGACACGCGGACTCGATGACCCACGTCCAGTTCTTCGTCTCGGGTTCGATCGCCATGGGCCGATGTTACGGCCTCGTTACTCAGCTTCCGGGTTCGCCGGACTGGTGCGGATCGGCGGCGACCCCCGTTCGGGTGACACGCCGTTCCCTGAGAATCACCGGCCAATGACATTTCGGTTGCTCGGTAACGTCGCTCGCTGTTCTGGGCCGGTTCCCGACGGCCCACCGATCTTCTCGAGGAGCAAGGCATGGGTTCCGACCCCAGCAGTACCAACACCCGACCACGCCGACGGCTGCGCGAGAGCGACGTCACCGTGGTCGACAAGAGCATGATGCGACGAGCCGTCAGCGGCATGGTCGTCGGCAACACCATGGAGTGGTACGACGTCGGTGTGTACGGCTACCTGGCCGTGACGATGGGAAAGGTCTTCCTGCCGACGGCCGAACCCTCGGTGCAGATCCTGTTCAGCCTCGGGGTGTTCGCGGCGACCTACATCGCGCGGCCGCTCGGTGGCATCGTGTTCGGACGCCTCGGCGACAAGATCGGCCGGCAGAAGGTGCTCGCGACGACGCTGATCATGATGGCGGCGTCGACGTTCCTGATCGGGGCGCTCCCCGCGTACGCGACGATCGGCGTGTTCGGCCCGATCCTGCTCGTCGTGCTGAAGCTCGCGCAGGGCTTCTCGACCGGTGGCGAGTACGCCGGGGCGACGACCTTCGTCACCGAGTACGCCCCGGACCGCCGTCGCGGCTTCTTCGCGAGCATCCTGGACTTCGGCAGCTACCTGGGCTTCGCGCTCGGTGCAACCGTCGTGTCGGTGCTGCAGATCGCCCTGGGCGACGAGGCGATGACCGCCTACGGCTGGCGCTTCCCGTTCCTGGCGGCCGGTGTGATCGGTGTCGTGGCCATCTACTTCCGGCTGCGGATCGAGGAGTCGCCGGTGTTCCAGGCGACCCAGGCCGCGCAGGAGGCCGCGAGCGAGTCCCGTGCGTCCTTCGACGGTGAGCGTCCGGCCAACGTCGTCGCGATGGTCCGCCAGCACTGGCGCCCGATCGTCATCGCGATCATGCTCGTCGCCGCGTCGAACACCGTCGGCTACGCCCTGACCTCGTACATGCCGACGTACCTGACCGACTCGCTCGGGTACTCCGCCATCGACGGCACGCTGCTGACGATCCCCGTGCTCCTGCTGCTCGCGGTGATGCTCCCGTTGACCGGCAAGCTCTCCGACCGCCTCGGCCGTCGCGTCGTGATGTGGATCGGTGCGGCCACCACCGTCGTGCTCGTCGTGCCGGCGTTCATGCTGATCGGGCACGGGGCGCAGTGGTCGACGCTCGCCGGCCTCGGGCTGCTCGCGCTGATGACCGCGCTGTGGGTGTCGAACCAGGCCGCGTCGCTGCCGGCGCTGTTCCCGACCTCGACGCGGTACGGCGGCATGGGTTTCGCCTACAACATCGCGATCGCGGTGTTCGGTGGGACCACGCCCCTGATCGTCCAGGCGCTGCTCACCGCGACGGGTGACGAGCTCGCGCCGGCGTACTTCCTGATGGCGATGAGCGTCGTCGGAGCGATCGGTGTCTTCTGCATGAAGGAGTCCTCGCAGCGCCCGCTGCCCGGGTCGATGCCGGCCGTGGAGACCGAGGACGAGGCGAAGGAGCTCGTGCTCACGCAGGACACGAACCCGCACCTGGACCTCGGTGACCTGCCGTTCGCGGCGCAGGACGCGGCGGCTGCCGCTGCGCGGGAGGCTGCTGCGCGCGAGGCGTCGCCGGTGCGGTGACGCTGCGGTTCTCGACGTGACCACGGACGGGAGGCGCGGTGCGGGTCCGACCCGCACCGCGCCTCCCGTCCGTGCGTGCGCACACTGCGACGATCCACGCGACGATCGACGCGCGTTCTGTCGCAACATGCGCACGGAGCGGATGCGTGCGCATGAGACGACGATGCACGCGTCGATCGACGCGCGTTCTGTCGCAAGACGAGTGCGCAGCCTCCCGCGCCGCGCCGCCCACCCCCTCACTCGTGCCGGTGCTCCGACGCCGGGTCCACCGCGGGCCACACCGGGAACGGGTCCGGCCAGCCGCGCCACACGTCCGGCCCGGCGAGCAGCTCCGACGGCGTGAGCAGCGCCCCGTCGAGCGCCCGCTCGATCGCCCGGACGTCGAGCTGCTCGCCGACGAACCACAGCGCCTGCCCGATCGGGGCGTCGGCGTCCCACGACGGGTTCGCGGTGGGGTCGAGCGCGAGCATCGACCCGAAGCTCGACCACGAACCGACGTGGTCCGGCCGGGACGCCAGGCGGAAGAACCCCCGCGACCGCAGCACGCGGCCGTTCACGCCGGCGGACAGGTCGTCGGCGATGACGGTCGAGAGTCGCCCGGGGTGGAACGGCAGCGGCTCCCGGTAGCGCATCGAGACCAGGGCGTCGCGGGCCTCGCGCCCGGTGTCCGCGCCGCTCGACAGGGCCCGCATCCAGCCGGCGCCGGTGGCGAGCACCCGCGCTGCTCCACCGTTCGAGGCCGGAAGGTCGGCGGCGCTCCGGATCGCGGGGAGGGCGACGATCACGGCCTGGGGTGCCATCCGGTGCAGCAGTGACACGAGTGCACGACGTCGACGCCCGGACAGCGGTTCGATGCGGTCGAGGGCGATCACCGTCGCGTACTCGACGAGTGCGGCCATCCGGTCAGCGGCCACGAACGCGTCGTCGACGTCCGACCACAGCAGGTGCGCGACGTCGTCGGCCCGCAGCACCCCGACGACGTGCCGCAGCACCCGGTCGTCGCCGGTCTCGGACCGTGCCGCGTTGGCGAGCAGCATGCCGACCGCTCGGGCATCGGCCCCCGGGTGCAGGGTGACGACGAGCCCGTGGCCCGCATCGGGCCCGCAGACCCGGTCGAGCTGGTCGGCGCGGTCGGCCACGGCACGGGCGGTGGCGAAGGCACTCCCGGCGACGTGCATCCGGTGTCCGTCCGAGATCCGGGCGGCGACGCGGTCGGCGTCGACCTGGTGCAGGGCGGTGACGAGGGTGATGGCAGCAGCACGCATGTCCGCTACTGTAACTGAAAACCGTTATCAACAAGGAGGCTCGTCGTGAAGGTCCGCAACTCCCTCAAGGCACTCAAGAAGATCCCCGGCTCGCAGGTGGTCCGACGCCGGGGCCGCGTCTACGTCATCAACAAGAAGAACCCCCGCTGGAATACCCGGCAGGGCTGACGTCAGCGGCGGTCCGTAGGGTGGCGGCATGCGACTGCTGCTCATCCGCCACGGCCAGACCCCCGCGAACGTGCACGGCATCCTCGATGCCGTGGTGCCCGGACCCGGGCTGACCGAGCTCGGGCAGCAGCAGGCCGACGCCCTGCCCGCAGCGCTCGCCGACCGGGGCATCGAGCGACTGTTCGTGTCGTCGATGGTTCGCACGCAGATCACCGCGGCGCCCCTCGCGACCTCGCTCGGCCTCGAGCCCGTCGTGCTGCCGGGACTGCGTGAGATCGAGGCGGGCGACACCCAGGGCAAGAGCGACAAGGTGTCCGTGCAGACCTACATCTCCACCGTGCACGGCTGGTCCGGCGGCGACCGGACGACCCGGATGCCCGGTGCCGAGAGCGGCACCGAGTTCTTCGAGCGCTACGACGACGCCGTCCGGCAGATCGAGGCCACCGGGGTCGCGGTCGCCGCCGCCGTCAGCCACGGTGCCGCGATCCGCACGTGGGCGAGCGCGGCTGCGCAGAACACCCCGGACCACTTCGGCACGAAGCGCCACCTGGAGAACACCGGCATCGTCGAGCTCGAGGGCTCGTTCGCCGACGGCTGGCGCCTGGTCGACTGGGAAGGCGAGCCGGTCGGCGGCGACCAGCTCATCGACCGCACGGCGCTCGACCCCACCGGCGAGCGTTTCTGACGCGACCAGCGGGTCGCCGACGCGACCAGCGGGTCGCGAACGCGACCACGAACAGACGGGAGGCCCGGTACCAGCTGGTACCGGGCCTCCCGTCCGTTGTCAGTCGCGTCGACTACGCGAGCTGCGACGCCGATGCGGACGTCAGCGGCACGATCACGCCGTGCGACTCACGCAGCACGTCGAGCGTGCGCTGGACCTCGTCCGCGCGCTCCTCGGTCGTCCAGCCGAGCGCCTCGGCGAGCACGTCGGCCAGCTCGTCGAGCAGGTCGATCGTGACCCCGCCGACGAACGCCAGGTTCGTGCGGCGCAGGACGACGTCCACCAGGTGGACGGCCTGCTCGTGGCGGGCGAAGTACGCGACCTCGGCGCGGGTGAGCGACGGGTCGGACTCGAGCGGCTCGACCGGGCCGTCGGTCAGGACGTCCACGACCTCGGCGGCACGGGTGCCGTAGCGCTCGAGCAGCCCCTCGACCAAGGACTCGTCCAGGCCGTCGCGGTGCGACTTGATCCACAGGGCGCGCTGGGCGTCGGTGGTCGGGAACTCCTTGCCACCGCCGATCGGCATGCCCGTGGTGTCGACCTTGCGGCTCATGCCGAGATTGGTCGTCGCCTCGGTGGACAGGTGTGCAGCGAGGGCGCGGAAGGTCGTCCACTTGCCGCCGACGAGCGACAGCACGGTCGACTTCGGCAGCCCGGCGATCTGGGTGTCCACGATCCGGTAGTCGCGGGACACGAAGCCGGGGGCGGTGTCCTCGTGGCGGGGGAGCGGGCGGATGCCGGAGTAGCTGTAGACGATGTGGTCGCGGGTGACGTCGATCTGCGGGAACACGTGCTTGACGAGCCCGAAGAAGTAGTCGATCTCCTCGTCGGTCGTCGTGACCGGCTTCGAGGGGTCGGCGTCGATGTCGGTCGTGCCGATGAGCACCCGGCCCTTGAGCGGGTAGATGAGGACGATGCGGCCGTCGTCGTTCTCGAAGAACAGCTCGCGGCCCTTGGTGGCCTCGAGCAGCTCGTCGTTGTGGACGACGATGTGCGAGCCCTTCGTGCCGCCCATGAACTTCGTCTCGCCGCCGAACGCCTCGTTCGTCAGGTCGGTCCAGGGGCCGGAGGCGTTGATCACGACGTCGGCCGTGAAGACGAACTCGTCGCCGGTCTCGCGGTCACGCAGCAGGACGCCGCCGTCGCGGGTGCCGGCTGCCTCGACGTAGTTGACGGCGCGTGCCTTGTCGGCTCCGGCAGCCAGGCCGTCCTTCAGGACGTCGAGGGCCAGGCGCTCGGGCTCGTGCACGCTCGCGTCGTAGTACGTGCCCGTGTACTTCAGGTCCTTGTTGAGGGCGGGCATGTCCTCGAGCGCGGCCTTCTTGGTGCGGAAGACGTGCTTCGGGACGGAGCCGCCGTCACGCGAGAAGGAGTCGTAGATCGTCATGCCGATCTTGATGAGCATCGCGCCGCGCTCCTTGGTGGAGCGCTGCTTGTGGGTCAGCATGCGCAGCGGGGCGTTCATGATGCCGGAGAACGTCGAGAAGATCGGCATGGTCGTCTGCAGCGGCTTGACGTAGTGCGGGGCGATGCGGATCAGGCCGTTGCGCTCCTGCACGCTCTCGCGCACCAGGCGGAACTCGCCGTTCTCCAGGTAGCGGATGCCGCCGTGGATCATGTGGCTCGAGGCCGCGGAGGCGCCGGAGGCGTAGTCGCCACGCTCGACCAGGGCGACGTCGACGCCCTGGAGCGCCAGGTCGCGGAACGTCGCGATGCCGTTGATGCCGCCGCCGACGACGAGGACCTGCGCGTTCGGGCGCTCGGTGAGGGCGGTCACCGTGTTCCGGGGCTGTGTCTTCTTCGACATGGTTCGTCGCTTCCTTCGTCTGTTCGTGGGGTCAGGATCGATCGTGCGCTCGTTCGACAGGGCGGGCAACTCGCGTGCACGAACGTGCAGCACACGTGTCGTCCAGGCCCGATACGGCGGTCAGGAGGCGCGGCAGGGGTTGCAGAGGCCCTGCACGTCCGTGCATGGTTGCGTTCGACAGATCGGAGCACCATGAGCGATGCGGCTCAGCCCATGCGCACGCAGCAGGCGCTGCGCGCCGCCCACCTGTACTACCTGCAGGACCTGACGATGGACGCGATCGCCGACGAACTCGGCACGTCGCGCTCGTCGGTGTCGCGGCTGCTGAAGTACGCCAGGGACACCGGGCTCGTCGACATCCAGATCCGTTCGCCCCTCGACCAGGCCGCTGCGCTGAGCCGGAGCATCCGCTCCCGCTTCGGGGTGCACGCGCACGTCGTCCCGGTGCCGGACCACACGAGCGACGTCGACCGGCTCGAGCGGGTGGCCCTGTCCGCCGCCCGGATCCTGACGCAGTACGTCGAGTCGAACATGGTGATCGGGATCTCGTGGGGCTCGACCGTGAGCGCGGTCAGCCGCTACCTGGTGCCGAAGACCACCCACGGCTCGACGATCGTGCAGATCAACGGCGCCGCGAACACCCGCACCACCGGCATCGTCTACGCGTCCGAGATCCTCCGCCGGTTCGGCGAGGCCTACGGGGCGTTCGTGCAGCAGTTCCCGGTGCCGGCGTTCTTCGACGACCCCGCGACGAAGGAGGCGCTGTTCCGGGAGCGTTCGATCCGACGTGTGCTCGACCTGCACGAGCGGATGGACCTCGTCGTGTTCGGTGTCGGTGCCCCGCAGGCCCCGGTGCCCTCGCACGTGTACTCCGGCGGGTACCTCGACCCCGAGGACCGTGACGAGCTCACGCAGGCCGGGGTCGTCGGTGACGTCTCGACGGTGTTCTACCGGGCCGACGGCTCGTGGAAGGACATCGGGGTGAACGCCCGGGCCGGCGCTCCGGACCTCGACACGATCAAGCGCGCGCCGCGGCGGGTCTGCGTCGTCGCCGGGCGGTCGAAGGCGGCTTCGTTGCGCGGTGCACTGGCCGCCGGGCTCATCACGGACCTGATCCTGGACGAGAGCGTGGGGCAGGCGATCCTGCAGCCCTGAGTCGGGATCTGACGCAGTTTGTCGGTGGTCCGTCCTAGGTTCTGGTGCATGGTGCTTTCTCTCGAACAGCCCGGTCAGCGGTACTTCCGGCGGATGGTCGGCAGCGACGTCGACCAGGCGCTCGCGTTCTTCACGGGCGACTACGACTTCCGTGCGCCACTGGTCCGTCGCACCCACGAGAACGCCCACTGGGACTTCGCCGGCGTCGGTGACGAGCGGATGTCCCTGCGCTCGTCACGGTTCATGGTCGACCTGCGGAGCGAGAGCCAGGTCGACGACGAGTTCCTGGTCGCGTGGCTGCGCAGCGGTTCGAGCCGGATCACCACGGGCGGCGAGACGTTCGAGCTCGAGGCCGGGGTGCCGGTCGTGCTGCCCTTCGCCGAGCCGTACGCGCTGCACCACCACGACATCGCCCTGAACCTGGTGCAGCTCGACCGCGACTTCGTCCGTGCCGTCGCCGGTGACGACGACTTCGCCTTCGAACCGATGCGCCGCCCGACCGCCGACGGCATCGCGCTGTGGCGGTCGGTGGTGCGGAAGTACTCGGCCGTCTGGCTCGACGTCGACCGGTCGATGAGTCCGATGGTGCAGTACGACATCGCCGAGGCGTTCGCGACCGCGGCGATCCGGGCGTTCCCGCAGCGCAACAAGTGGCGGGCGACGGTGTCCGGCAGCGGCCCGGAGCACGACCGCCTGCGCCGAGCGCTCGAGTTCGTGCACGAGCACGCGCGCGAAGCGATCGGCACGCCGGACATCGCGGCGGCGGCGGGGCTCAGCCCGCGCGGGCTGCAGCAGTCCCTCCGTCGGCACCTCGACCAGACGCCGGGGGAGCTCCTGCGCGGCGTCCGACTCGACGGTGCCCGGACCGACCTGGTCGGCGGTGCGCTGGACGAGACGACGGTGGCCGAGATCGCGCGGACCTGGGGCTTCGGGCACCTCGGACGCTTCTCGGCGACCTACCGCAGCCGTTTCGGGGAGCTGCCGAGCGAGTCGCTGCGCGGGCACTGACTCACTGCTGCTGCGAACCGCTCCGCCGAATCTCGTGACACGGATCGCGCTGCGGCTGTCCGGATGTTCGGCTCAGCGCTGCTGTGGGCGAATCCGGTGCTCAATGGACGGGACGAACGCACCGCCCACGAAGGAGTCAGCATGCGCATCGGCGTCCCCACCGAGATCAAGAACAACGAGTACCGCGTCGCGGCCACGCCCGCCGGTGTCGCCGAGCTCGGGTCGCACGGCCACCAGGTGCTGGTGCAGGCCGGTGCCGGGTCCGGTTCGGCCTTCACCGACGACGAGTACCGCACCGCCGGCGCCACGATCGTCGACACCGCGGCCGAGGTGTGGGAGCGCGCCGAGCTGATCCTCAAGGTGAAGGAACCGGTCGCGTCGGAGTACCCGATGATCCGGCCGGGCCAGGTGCTCTTCACGTACCTGCACCTCGCCGCCGACCGGCCGCTGACCGATGCCCTCATCGACTCGGGCGCGACGGCGATCGCCTACGAGACCGTGCAGCTGCCGGACCGCTCGCTGCCCCTGCTGTCGCCGATGTCCGAGGTCGCCGGGCGACTGTCCGCCCAGGTCGGCGCCTTCCACCTGATGCGCACGAACGGCGGGCGCGGGCTGCTGCTCGGCGGGGTCCCCGGCACGCCGAAGGGCCGCGTGGTCGTCATCGGCGGCGGCGTCGCGGGGGAGCACGCCGCGACGATGGCGCTCGGCATGGGTGCCGACGTCACCGTGTTCGACATCAGCCTGCCGCGCCTCCGGGCACTCGACGCCCGGTTCGACGGCCGCGTCACGACCCTGCGCTCGTCGGCGCACGCCATCGCCGAGGCCCTGCGCGACGCTGACCTGGTGATCGGCTCCGTGCTCATCCCCGGGGCGTCCGCGCCGAAGCTCGTCACCGACGCGATGGTCGCCGACATGCGGCCGGGCTCGGTGCTGGTCGACATCGCGATCGACCAGGGCGGCTGCTTCGAGGGCTCCCACCCGACCACCCACGACGACCCCACCTTCGCCGTGCACGACACCGTGTACTACTGCGTGGCGAACATGCCCGGTGCCGTCCCGCGCACGAGCACGATCTCGCTGACGAACGCCACGCTGCCGTACGCCGTCGCGATCGCCGACCGTGGCTGGGAAGCCGCGCTCGAGGCCGACGCCGCACTCGCCGCCGGCCTGAACGTGCACGACGGCCGGGTCACGAACGCCGCGGTCGCCGCCGCGCACGGCCTGGTCGCGTCCGCGCGCTGATTCTTCGCGCTGAGCGACCCCTCACGGGCCAGCGGCCGCGTGAGGTGTCGCTCAGCACGAAACGACGCGCAGGTAGCCGCGCGTCAGGCCGCGACCGGGGCCGCCGCCCGACCGGCACGGCCGCCGACCCAGCCGGCGCGGGCACGCACCACCACGGTCACGACGACCACGGCCGCCGCAGCCACCACGGCCGCGACCGCCGTCGGCACGGAGACGAGCGGCCCCTCGAACCGGGCCACGGCGACCCACGCCAGACCCCACGCGACCGAAGCCATCGGCGCCAGGCGTCCCCGGCCCCACAGGGCGATGAGGACCCCGACGAGCCCGGCCACCGCGGCGACGACCACACCCCACGGGTCCTGCCCGAGTCCGAAGCCCCGGAAGCCCGCCGCCGTCAGCACCGCAGCGGTGTTCGCAGCCGTCGCGACGCAGACCCACCCGAGGTACAGCCCGAACGTGCCGTCGGTCAGGATCGCCTCGACGACGCCGCGGGACGGGGTCCGGCGCAGGATCGTGAACGTCCAGATCAGCACCACGAGCAGGGCGACGATGATCGGCTCGCTCGCCCACAGGAACCCGAACTGCACCGACAGGATCCACGCGGCGTTGAGCAGCAGGGAGAGCACCGCCGGCACCACCAGCCGCTCGTGCCGCTCGTCGTTCGCGGTGCGGAAGAGCTGCAGCACGGCGTAGCCGATGAGCCCGGCGTAGACGACACTCCAGATCGAGAAGGCCGGGCCGTCCGGGGCGATCGCGGTCGAGGACGCCGACAGGGCGCCACCGGCGGCGTCCTGGATGGGCGTGCCGCCGGCAGCGCCCGACCCCACGTACGCGCCGATGACTGCGACGACCGCGCTCACGGCCACCGCGATGCGCTTCCAGATCCTCTTCATGACAGTCCCTTTCGTCAGCATGCTGATGACCTGCACGCTAGGCGGCCGGTGGCGGCGGTCGTGCAGCGCACGTTCAGGCAGGACGCGGGGCGTGTGGCGGGGCCGCCACGGGCCTCCAGGCCGGAGACCGGCCACCCTGCGTACGGTGGGCGCGTGAGCGTCGAACTGAACACCGTCTACATCGACCGGATCGCACCGATCGCGAGTCCGTCCCTCGACGACACCTTCCGGATGCTCGACGAGCAGGGTGCCAGCGCGTGCATCGTCCTGCACCAGCCCGACGCCGAGGAACTCGGCGACGTCGCGGTCGCCCTCGGTCTGCACGAACTCGCCGTCGAGGACTCCGCCGAGGGGCACCAGCGACCGAAGCTCGAGCGCTACGGCTCGACGCTGTTCGTGGTGCTCAAGCCCGCGCTGTACAACGACCAGCAGGAAGAGGTGGCGTTCGGCGAGGTGCACGCCTTCGTCGGTGAGACCTTCTTCCTCGCCGTCGTGAAGGCCGACCCCCGTGGCAAGCAGACCGTTCCCAAGGCGCTGCAGCGGTTGAGCGGCAAGCCGGGGCTGGTGACCGTCGGCCCGCAGGCGCAGCTCTGGGCGCTCATGGACTCCATTGTCGACGGCTACGTGCCGGTGATCGACGGACTCGAGGAGGACATCAACCAGATCGAGGACCAGCTGTTCTCGGGCGAGGCCGGGGTGTCCCGGCGCGTGTACGAGCTGTTCGGCGAGGTCGTCGACTTCCAGCGAGCGGCGCGTCCCCTGGTCTACATGATCGAGAACCTGCACCGCGGCGCCGAGAAGTACCACCTGCCGATCGAGATGCAGCGGCGGTTCCGTGACGTCCTCGACCACGCGATCCGGGTGGTGGAACGCCTCGACACGTTCCGGCAGCTGTTGCAGAACGCCCTGACCGTCGACTCGACCCTGGCGGCGCAGAAGCAGAACGACGACACGAAGAAGATCTCCGGCTGGGCGGCGATCCTGTTCGCGCCGACGCTCATCGCCGCGATCTACGGGATGAACTTCTCGCACATGCCCGAACTCGGCTGGACGTGGGGGTACCCGCTGTCGATCGTCGCGATGGTCCTGTTCGCCGCGATCCTGTACGTGGTGTTCAAGGTCAAGCGCTGGTTCTGAGCCGCAACCGGAGCCGCGCCGCAGCAGGATTTGCAGCGGACGGCCCCGGACCGGAAAGCTCTGACGTGCAACGACGCCGACTGGAGCCCGCATGCCGCACGAACTCGTCCACCTGACCGCCGGTGGCGTCTCGCTCGTCCTGGACTGCCGCGACGACGCGCTCCCCGCCGTCGTGCACTGGGGAGCGGCACTCGGACCGCTCGACACCGACGCGCTGACGGCCCTCGCCGACGCCGACGTCACCCCGGTGTCCCCGAACGAGATGGACGACCCGGTCCGCCTGTCGGTGCTGCCCGAGCCGCACCGGGGCTGGAGCGGTCGTCCGGGGCTCGCCGGGCACCGTGACGGCGCCGACTGGTCGCCCGCGTTCACGGTGACGTCGCTCGCGGTCACCGACACCACGGTCACCGCCGACGCCGAGGACACCACCGCCGGACTCACCGTCCGGGTGACCATCGAGATGCTCGGCTCCGGGCTCGTGCGGGCCCGCGCGAGCGTGACGAACACCGCCGACGGCGTCTACACCGTTGACGACCTGACGCTCGCGATGCCGATCCCGTCCGGGGCCCGCGAGATCCTGGACTTCGCCGGCCGCTGGGGCAAGGAGCGGACCCCGCAGCGCCGCGAACTCGTCGTGGGAACCCACCAGCGCGAGGGACGGAAGGGTCGTACCGGCACCGACGCCGCGACCGTGCTGACGGTGGGGGAGCCGGGCTTCGGCTTCGCCCACGGCCGGGTCTGGGGCGTCCACACCGCCTGGAGCGGCAACCACCGGCACCACGCCGAACGGCTCGCCACCGGCCGCCAGGTCATCGGGGGCGGCGAACTCCTGCTGCCCGGCGAGGTCCGGCTCGGCACCGGCGCCACGTACGAGGGGCCGTGGGTGTACTTCGCCCACGGGGACGGCCTCGACGACCAGGCCCGACGGTTCCACCGCTGGCTCCGCAGCCGCCCGCAGCACCCGACGACGCCCCGCCCGATGACGATCAACGTGTGGGAGGCCGTGTACTTCGACCACGACCTGGCCCGGCTCGTCGACCTCGCCGAGCGTGCTGCGGCCCTCGGCGTCGAACGCTACGTGCTCGACGACGGCTGGTTCCGTGGCCGCCGCGACGACCACGCCGGCCTCGGTGACTGGTACGTCGACGAGGACGTCTGGCCAGACGGCCTCGGACCGCTGGTCGACCGCGTCCGTGCGCTCGGCATGGAGTTCGGCCTGTGGTTCGAACCCGAGATGGTGAACGAGGACAGCGACCTCGCCCGCGCCCACCCGGAGTGGATCCTGCAGGCCGACGGTCGGCTGCCCGCCCGGTCCCGCGACCAGCAGGTGCTCAACCTGGCGATCCCCGAGGCCTTCGACCACGTGCTCGAACGGATGACGGCGATCATCGGCGAGTACGCGGTGGATGCCGTGAAGTGGGACCACAACCGCGACCTCGTCGAGGCGGGGTTCCCGGGCGGAGGCGCAGCGGTCCACGAGCAGACCCTCGCCGCGTACCGGTTGATGGCGACGCTCGGCGAGCGGTTCCCGTCCCTGGAGATCGAGTCGTGCTCGTCGGGTGGCGGTCGGGTCGACCTCGGCGTCATCGAGCACACCGCGCGGGTGTGGGTGTCCGACGACATCGACCCGCTGGAGCGCCAGCAGATGCACCGGTGGACGCAGCAGCTCCTGCCGCCGGAGCTGCTCGGGTCGCACATCGCGAGCGGCCGGAACCACACGACCGGTCGCGTCCACGACCTCGCCTTCCGTGCCGGCACGGCGCTGGTCGGGCACCTCGGTATCGAGTGGGACCTGGCCGGCGCGACCGCCGACGAGTCCGCCGCGCTGACCGAGTGGATCGCGCTGTACCGGGAGCTCCGCCCGCTCCTGCACGCCGGCGACCTGGTGCGCTCCGACGAGGTCGACGATGCACGGCTCGTGTACGGCACGGTCGCGCCGGACCGGCAGCGGGCCGTCTTCTTCCTCGCCAGCATCGGCCGCTCCGAGGTCTCCGGCACCGGCCGGGTCACCTTCCGCGACCTCGACCCCGACACCTCGTACCGCGTCGACCCGGTGGTCATCGGCGACGGCCACGACCTGGTGCGACCGGACTGGTGGTCCGGCCCGCGGGTGTTCAGCGGCCGGGTGCTCGGCACCGTCGGCCTGCAGCCGCCGCTCATGCCGGCCGACTGCGTGGTGCCGTTCCGGGTGACGGCCGTCTGACGGCGGGTGGTCGGGGCTCCCGGCCTGGAGGCCCGTCCCGCGTCCGGCAGGCCCGTCGCGGTCCGTCATCGGGTGCGTCCAGCCCGTTAGGCTTCCGGTCATGCCGCACTCCGGACACGCGACCCCGGTCTGGGCCCTCAAGCTCGCCGTCGTCACCGCCCTGGTGGGCGTCTCCGGCGGCATCGCCGGCATCGCGGTCTGGCTCGCGCTCCAGCTCATCCAGTTCGTCGCCTTCGGGTACGGGTTCGGCGGGCACCTCGAGGCCGCCGACGCATCGTCGGGCCTGAACCGGTTCCTCGCGCTCACCGCGGCCGGCGTCCTGACCGGGTTCGCCTGGTGGGCGCTCCGTCGGTGGGGGCGCTCGATCGTCTCGGTCACCGCGGCCGTCGACGGCAAGCGGATGCCGGCCCTGGCGACGCTCGCGAACGCCGGCATCCAGATCCTGGCCGTGGGGCTCGGCGCGTCCATCGGCAAAGAGGTGGCGCCGCGCGAGGTCGGGGCCTGGCTCGCCCAGCTCGTCACCCGTCGTGCGGGACTGACCGCGCGCGAGACGAAGATCCTCGTCGCCTGCGGTGCTGCGGCCGGCCTCGCCGCCGTGTACGACGTACCCCTCGGCGGTGCGCTCTTCGCGGTCGAGGTCCTGCTCGGCGAGATCAGCTTCGCGACCGCGCTGCCCGCCTTCGCCACGAGTGCCGTCGCCGCCATCACCGCCCGGCTCGTGATCCCGGACGAGGTGCTCTACCACGTGCCCGCGATGCACCTGTCGCCGTCGCTGCTCGTCTGGGCGGTCGTCGTCGGGCCCGTCCTGGGGCTCGCCGGGGTCGGGTTCGTCAAGCTGACCAACCGGCTGCAGGGCATCGCGCCGAAGGGCTGGCACCTGCTCGTCGTGCTGCCGGTGGTCTTCGCGATGGTGGGGCTCATCGCGATCCCGTTCCCCGAGATCCTCGGGAACGGTCGGGCGCTCGGCCTCGTCGCGATGAACACCACGCTCGACGACGCCTCGTTCGCCGGCCTCTCGCCGATCGTCCTGCTGCTGCTGCTCGGTGTCCTGCGGACCGTGACCACCTCGGCCACCATCGGGGCCGGTGCGGTCGGTGGCACGCTGACTCCGTCGATCGCGATCGGTTCGGCGATCGGCGGTGGCTTGGGCGGTGCGTGGCTGCTGCTGTGGCCGGCCGACGGTCCGAGTCTGGCGGCCTTCGCCTTCGTCGGTGCGGCGGCCTTCCTCGCCACCACCATGCGGGCGCCGTTCACCGCCCTCGTGCTCGTCGTCGAGTTCACCCAGCAGGGCACCGACATCCTCGTGCCCTCGTTGCTCGCGGTGTCCGGCGCGGTCGCCGTCGGGTACGTGCTCGCGCGCCGTCGCAGCGCCCAGATGGTGTGAAGACCCCGAGCGTTCCGGTACGGACGGCTGCCCTGCGGCCTACTGTCGGCGCCAGGACGGAGCGACGGGCTCCGCACCGAGACGAGGAGCAGCCGATGGCGGGGTTCGACGACATCACGAAGAAGGCCCAGGAGTTCCTGAAGGACGGCAAGGTCCAGGACGCCCTGCAGAGCGAGAAGGCCGAGGACGTCAGCGACAAGGTGCTCGGCGGCGTGGCCGACGCGGTCAAGAAGGCCACGGGCGGCAAGTACGACAACAAGATCGACGGGGCCCGCGACGCTGCGGACAAGAAGATCGGCAACGAGTAGCGGACGACGTGCGACGGCCCAGGACCCGGCGTGGTCCTGGGCCGTCGCCGTGCCGACTGGACGTGGTCGGGAACAACGGACACCATGGACGGGTTGCTCCGGACAGCAGCACCAGGAGGACGAGACGTGACAGTCGTGGCGCCGAACCAGCCGCTCACCGAGACCGAGGTCGAGGCGATCAAGCGGGACTTCCCGATCCTCGAGCAGGACGTGAACGGGCAGCCGTTGGCGTACCTGGACTCCGGGGCGACGGCTGAACGCCCGCGCCAGGTCCTCGACGCCGAGCGCCGGTTCCTCGAGCACGACAACGCCGCCGTCCACCGCGGGGCCCACACGCTCGCGGCCCTCAGCACCGACGCCTACGAGGACGCCCGCGCCACCGTCGCCGGCTTCATCGGTGCCGCCGCCCCGACCGAGGTCGTGTGGACCGCGAACGCCACCGACGCCCTCAACCTCGTCGCCTACGGCATGGCCAACGCCAGCCACGGCCGCGGCGGTGTCGACGCGGAGCGCTTCCGCCTGGGCGCCGGTGACGAGATCCTCGTGACCGAGGCCGAACACCACGCCAACCTCGTGCCGTGGCAGGAGCTCGCCGCACTGACCGGTGCGACCCTGCGCTGGATCCCGGTCGCCGACGACGGCACCTGGACCGCCGACGACGCCGCGGCGCTGATCACCGACCGCACGAAGGTCGTCGCGTTCTCGCACGTCTCGAACGTCACCGGGATGATCGCGCCCGTCGAACAGGTCGTCGGGCTCGCCCACGCCCGCGGTGCCCTCGTGGTGCTCGACGCCTGCCAGTCCGCGCCGCACCGTCCCCTCGACGTGCAGCAGCTCGGGGTCGACTTCGCCGCGTTCTCCGGGCACAAGATGCTCGGCCCGAACGGCATCGGCGTGCTCTGGGGTCGTGCGGAGTTGCTCGACGCCCTGCCGCCGTTCCGCACCGGCGGCTCGATGATCACCACCGTGACGATGGAGGGCTCCGAGTTCATGCCGGCGCCCGAGCGGTTCGAGGCCGGCACGCAGCCCGTGTCCCAGGCGGTCGCCCTCGCCGAGGCCGTCCGCTACCTGCAGGGCATCGGCATGGAACGCGTCCGCGCCCACGAGGAGCACCTCGCCCGCCGGATGCTCGACGGTCTCGCCGCCGTGCCCGGCATCCGCCTGGTCGGCCCGCCCGCCGGTGTCCCGCGCTCCGGCCTGGTGTCCTTCGACGTCGACGGCGTGCACGCCCACGACGTCTCGCAGTACCTCGACGCGCAGGGCATCGCGGTGCGCTCCGGCCACCACTGCGCCCAGCCCCTGCACCGCCGGCTCGGCCTCGTCGCCACGAGCCGTGCCAGCACGTACGTGTACACGACCGAGCACGACGTCGACCGGTTCCTCGCAGCCGTCGCCGAGATCCGCGACTACTTCGGAGCCACCGCGTGAACGCCCTCGACAGCCTGTACCAGCAGGTCATCCTCGACCACGCGAAGGCGCGGCACGGCGACGGTGCGATGCCCGACGCGGATGCCTCGCACTTCGAGCGGAACCCCACGTGCGGCGACGAGATCACGGTCAGCCTGCGGCTCGAACCCGGCACCGACCGCATCGCCGGGCTCGCTTGGCAGGGTGACGGCTGCTCGATCTCGATGGCCTCGGCATCGGTCCTCACCGACATGGCCGTCGGCCGCACGGTGCCCGAGTTCCTCGCACTGACCGAGGAGTTCCGCACCATGATGCGCTCGCGCGGTGTCGGTGAGCCCGACGAGGACGTCCTCGAGGACCTCGTCGCCTTCCACGGCGTCTCGAAGTTCGTCATGCGCGTCAAGTGCGGCATGCTCGCCTGGGTCGCGGCGGAAGCAGCCGCGCGCGAGGCGACCGCGGCCCGCTGAACCGGCTGCGGCCGTGCAAGGGGCGCGATGATCATCGAGACGGAGCGACCCGGCGCAGGCCGGGCCGACGCGATCGTGCGGGCCTACCTGACGGAAGTCGCGTCGCGGTGGTACGGGCGGGCGGCGACGCCGGCCGAGGTCGACCGGGCGCTCGACGAGGAGCCGTACGACGACCTGCAGGGGGACTCCGGGGTGTTCGTCATCGCGGGTGACGGGGAAGCCGCTGTCGCCTGCGCCGGCGTGCGCTTCGTGGGTGCCGTCGGCGAGCTGACGAAGGTGTTCACGCTGCCGGAGCACCGCGGCCGAGGCGTCGGTTCGGCGCTCCTGCGCCACGTCGAGGACGTCTGCCGGGGACGCGGGATCACGTCGCTGCGGCTGGACACCCGCGCTGAGCTCGCCGAGGCCTGTGCGCTCTACGAACGGCTCGGCTTCGTCCGGGTGGCGCCGTTCAACGACGATCCGTACTCCGACCGCTGGTACGCCAAGTCGCTCACGGGAGCGTGACGACGAGCTTCCGGGCGGAGACACCGGCGCGGAGTTCGGCGAGGGCGTCCGGGATCGCGGCGAGTCCCGATCCGACGACGGACGCGGTCGGGGTGGCACGGTACCTCCCGGTGCGGAGCGCCTCGGGCAGGAAGTCGCGGTAGATCGCCGGGCCGACCTCGGACTCCGTCGGGCGGCCGCCCCAGATCGCGGTGACGTGGACCCCGTGTCGGCGCTCGAGCCGCGCCCGGATCGTCGTCACCGGTGTCGGGTACGCCGACGCGAGCCGACCGGAGCCGGTGGCTGCCCGGACGATCGGGAGCGTGCGGGTCAGCGAGCCCTGGCCGAAGGCGAGGGTGCCGGCGAGCTCCCGGTCGGCGAGTGCCTCGAGGATGCGGCGTTCGGCACCGTCGTCGCGGTAGTCGAACACGGCCTCGGCCCCGAGGTCCTGCACGAACCCGTGGTTCTTCGGCGATGCGGTGCCGATCACGGCGTAGCCGGCGGCCCGGGCGAGCTGGACGGCGTTGGCGCCGACGCTCGTGGACGCACCCCACACCAGGACGACCCCGTCGCGATCGACCGCGTCGACCGTCGGGAGCGACAGCGCGAGCTGGTCCGGCTCGAAGAGACCTGCCGCTGCGGTCGAGACGGCGAGCGGCAGGACCGCCGCCTGCTCGGCGGGCAGGGCATCCGGAACCGGGGTCGTCACACGGTCGAGCAGCAGGACCAGGTGCTGGAAGGCGCCCTCGGCAGCACTGTTCCGGTGCTGTTCCTGCCCCGCGGCGTGCCCGACGACCCGGTCGCCCACGCGGAAGCGCTCGACGTCCGGGCCGATCGCGACGACCGTGCCGGCGACGTCCGATCCGACGACCGCGGGGAACCGCAGCTTCGGGAACACCAGGTGCCGGAAGAGCCCGCCGACGGCGTCGACCGGGTTGACGGCGACCGACTCGGCGCGGACGACGAGTTCGCCGGGCCCGGGCTGGGGGACCGTGGCGGGCCCGACGGCGAACCGCCCGGTCGACGTGGTCCAGAGTGCTGCGTTGCCCGATGGCGACATGGTGTCCCGATCTCTTGCTCGAAGTGAGTCATGACACGACGTGTCATCGCTCAGTCAACCATGACACGACGTGTCATCACCACTACTGTGGACACATGCGTTGGTCTCCGGATGCCCGAGGGCGACTCGAGCGTGCGGCGTTCGAGCTCTTCGCCGAGCAGGGCTACCAGGCGACGACCGTGCCGCAGATCACCGCACGGGCCGGTCTGACGACCCGCACCTTCTTCCGGTACTTCGCCGACAAGCGCGAGGTGATCTTCGCCAACGACGAGATCCCCGACCTCGCCCGGGCTGCCATCGAGGGCGCACCGGCCGGGATCGACCCGCTCGACATCGTCGTGCACGGCCTTCGCACCGTCGCCGACGAGCGGTTCGAGGGGCGGCACGGCGAGGTCGGCTCGGTGCGGCGGCTGGTGCTGTCCGAGTCGTCGCTCCGGGAGCGCGACGCCCGGAAGCGTGCCGACCTGACGGACGCCGTGCGCGAGGCGTTCGTCCATCGCGGGCTCGATCCGTCCGGGGCAGCGGTCATCGCCGAGACGACCGTGATGCTGTTCCACCTGGCCCTCGAGGCCTGGCTCACCGGACCGGCCGAGCGCCGGATGGCCGACGTGGTCGACGAGCAGCTCAGTGCACTCCGTGGGGTGCTCGATCGGCGGCCCGCAGCGTCATGAACACGTCGACGCCGTCGTCGGTGTCGAGCACGAAGCCGTGTCGTTCGTAGAGTCGGCGAGCCGGGCTGCCCACCAGCACGTTGAGCCGCGTCGGGCCGTCGTGGGGCTCGTCGAGGACGGCGCGCAGCACAGTCGAACCGACTCCACGCCCCTGGACGTCGGGCGCGAGGTAGAAGTGTTCGACCCAGCGGACGTCGTCCTCGACCCGCACGGTGACCGACCCGACGTCGCGGCCGTCGACCACGACGATGCGGGTCAGCTGCGACTGGAACGCGTCGCGGAGGCGCTGTCGCACGCGCGTCTCGTCGAACACCCCGAGGCGTGTCAGGTCGTCGCGCAGCACCACGGCCCGGAGCTCGACGAGCCACTCGAGGTCCTCGGTGGTGCTGTCCCGCAGTGCGACGTCCATCCGCTCAGCCTACGAACTCCGGTGCACCGTCATCGACCTCGTACGCTTGCCCGATGGACCGCGACGGCGTCATCGACCTTGTCGCGTCCCACCGTGCCTCGGCCCGTGCACCGATCGTCGTCGGTGTCTCCGGCTACTGCGGATCCGGCAAGTCGACGCTGACGCGCACCCTCGCCGAGGGGCTCCCCGGCGCGGTCCGCATCCGCGGCGACGACTTCCTCGACCCCGTTCGGTCCCACCAGCGGTCCTCCGACTGGGACGGCGTCGATCGTCCCCGTCTGGTGTCGTCGGTGCTCGAACCGCACCGAGCCGGTCGTGCGAGCACGTTCCAGCGGTTCGACTGGTCGGTGCGAGCCCTCGGCCCGGCCGAGCCGCTGCCGCGGACGGACGTCCTGGTCGTCGACCTGATCGGACTCTTCCACCCTGAGGCGCTGCCGCACCTCGACGTCAGCATCTGGTGTGACGTCGACCTCGACACGGCGGTGCGTCGGGGCACGGCTCGTGATCGCGCGCTCGGGCGCAGGCACGATGCGCTCTGGCGGGACGTGTGGATCCCGAACGAGCGTGACTTCGAGGAACGGTACGCACCGAAGGACGCCGCTTCTGTGCGCTACGTGCCCTGACTGCGGAGCGACGTCACCATGCTCCGCAGGATCTGACGTGCCTCGGTCTGCTGGTCCGTGCTCAGATCGGCGAGCATCCGCTGCTCGACCCCGCGGATCGCCGCACTCGCCTGCGCCAGGCTCCGTCGCCCGCTGTCGGTCAGCTGCGTGGGGAGCGCCTTGCCGACCGACGGCTCGGTGGCACGGGTGACGAAGCCGTCCCGCTCCAGGGCCTGCAGCAGGACGTTCATCGACTGCCGGGTCACGAACGTGCCGCGCGCGAGCTCGGAGTTCGACAGGCCGGGTCGCTGCGCCAGCAGTTCGAGGCAGGAGTAGTGCGTCACCGTCATGCCGAGCGGACGCAGCACGGCCTCCATCGACGCCCGGAGGGCGCTCGCGGTCTCCTTGAGCAGGTAGCCGATCGACGTTTCGAGGTGAATACCGGTGTCGTCTTGACGCATGTCAGTAGTCTGACATAGCTTGTGCTGTGTCAGAAGGCTGACACGAACCGAAGGAGCACCACATGCCCGTCACCGGCCCCGACTTCATCTCCCTGCAGACCCGCGACCTCGAGGCTTCACAGGCGTTCTACGAGCGGTACCTCGGCCTCGTCCGCTCGCAGGCCGGCCCGCCGCACGCCGTCGTGTTCGAGACCACGCCGATCGCCTTCGCCCTGCGCGACCTCGTGCCCGGCACGGACCTCGACGCGGCGGCGCAGCCCGGCATCGGCGCCGCGGTCTGGCTGCACGCGACGGACGTGCAGGCGATCCACGACGCGCTGGTCGCCGACGGCCACCGCATCGTCTCGGCGCCGATCGACGGTCCCTTCGGTCGGACGTTCACGTTCGCCGACCCCGACGGCTACCACGTCACGCTCCACGACCGCGCCTGAGCCCGGGAACCGGCCACGCGCCCGGCGCGGGCGACGTGGCGGACGCGGGGCGGGCCTCCAGGCAGGTGCCGGAGGCGACCGTCACGCTTCGTCACGATCCGTGACGGTCGCAGGTGTCCGACGTAGCGTCTCGACCCGTGACCACCAGCAGCGAGCACCGGCAGATCCGCTTCAACGCGTTCGACATGAACTGCGTCGCGCACCAGTCCTCCGGACTGTGGCGGCACCCCCGCGACCGGTCGCGGGACTACCGCGACCTGACCTACTGGACGGACCTGGCGAAGACGCTCGAGCGCGGGGCGTTCGACGGCATCTTCATCGCCGACGTCCTGGGCACCTACGACGTGTACGGCGGCTCGAACGAGGCCGCGCTCCGCACCGGGTCGCAGGTGCCCGTGAACGACCCGATCCTGCTCGTGTCGGCGATGGCGTCGGTGACCGAGCACCTGGGCTTCGGCATCACGGCCGGCACCGCGTACGAGCACCCGTACCCGTTCGCCCGACGCATGTCGACGCTCGACCACCTGACCAAGGGCCGGGTCGGCTGGAACGTCGTCACCGGGTACCTGCCGAGCGCCGCGCGGAACATGGGCCAGACCGACCAGCTGTCGCACGACGACCGGTACGACGTGGCGGACGAGTACCTCGAGGTCCTCTACAAGCTGTGGGAGGGCTCGTGGGAGGACGACGCCGTCGTCGCCGACCGCGAAGCCGGGGTCTTCACGGACCCGGAGAAGGTGCACCCGATCGAGCACCACGGCACGCACTTCGACGTGCCGGGCATCCACCTGTCCGAACCGTCCGTGCAGCGCACGCCCGTCATCTACCAGGCGGGCGCGTCGCCGCGCGGCATCCGCTTCGCCGCGGAGAACGCGGAAGCGGTCTTCGTGGGCGCACCGACCGTCGAGCAGCTCGCGTCGACCGTCGCGAAGGTCCGGGACGCCCTGGAGGCAGCTGGTCGCGACCGGTACGCCGCCCGCGTCTACACGTTGCTCACCGTTATCACGGACGCCACCGACGAACTGGCCCAGGCGAAGTACGAGGACTACCTGTCGTACGCGTCGGAGCTCGGCGCGCTGGTGCTCAACTCCGGCTGGATGGGCGTCGACCTGTCGCAGTGGGACCCGGACCAGCCCCTCGGTGACGTCGAGTCGAACGCGATCCAGTCGGCGGCGGCGAACATCGCGGCAGCGACCGGGGAGGACGGGTCGAAGTGGACGATCCGTGACCTGGCGCGGCAGACGGCGATCGGTGGACTCGGCCCGGTCGCGGTCGGCGGGGGAGCGACGATCGCCGACCGGCTGCAGGAGATCCAGGAGCTGACCGACGTCGACGGCTTCAACCTGGCGTACGCGGTGACCCCGGGCACGTGGGAGGACGTCATCGAGTTCGTGATCCCGGAGCTCCGTGCCCGTGGGGCCTACCCGGAGGAGTACGGGCCGGGGTCGCTCCGCCAGAAGCTGCACGGCCGCGGGGACCGGCTGCCCGACGAGCACCGTGGGGCGTCGTTCAGGATCGGCAGCCGGGCGGTCGTAGGCTGATCGGGTGATCGAGTCGTCCGTGGTCGTGCGTCCTGCGGCCCCGGACGAGACCGACACCTGCATCGACCTGTGGGCCGCGGCCGTGGCTGCCCGTGACGGTGCCGCCGAGGACCCGGCGGTGCGGGAGCGCGCACGGCAGAAGTTCGCGGCGGAGCACGTCGCCTGGCTGGTGGCTCCCGGCCCGGACGGTGCGGTCGACGGCTTCGTGCTCGTGACGGCACCGGGCACCGGTCGGTCGACGGACCCGGCGGACGCCGCCTACCTGTCGTTGCTCGCGGTGCGTCCCGGGGTGCAGGCCCGCGGGGTCGGACGGTCGCTGCTGTCCGAGGCGGTGCACGACGCCCGGGCTGCCGGACACCCCCGCGTGGTCCTGCACGTGCTCGGCGACAACGACCGGGCGGTGCGGCTGTACGAGGCGGGCGGCTTCGTGGCGACGGGCGACGAGTTCGCGCACGCGCTGAGCGGGGTCACCACCCGCGTGTACGTCGCGGGCTGACGCTGGCTACGCGTCCTGACCGCGCACCGGCGTCCACGTCGGGTAGGTCGCCGAGCGCCCGTCGCCGGACGACGTGCGGGTGATCCGGCGCTGGACCCACGGCAGGACGTACTCGCGGTAGTAGCGGAGTTCCTCGCCCAGGCGGGCCCGGGCGGCACCGGGGTCCGCGGGCTCGACCGGCGCAGGGCCGTCCAGGACCGCGTGCAGCGCCAGGTCCGCGACACGCTGGTGCCCGGTGGCGTTCATGTGCAGCCGGTCGTCCGACCAGAACTCCGCGCGGCGCAGGTGCGGGTCGCGGGAGACGTCGACGAACGGCAGACCGCGGCGTCGGGCGAGCGTGCCGAGTGCTTCGGCCCAGGCGTCACCGCGGCGGTTGATCAGGGAACCGAGGGGCAGGCGGGCGCTCGGGTCGGCCGGGCTGAGGAGTGCCAGGCGCGCCCCGGTGGCCTCGACGCGGTCGGCGGCGGCCTCGACCTGCCCGATCAGCGCGTCCACCTCGAAGCGCGGGCGCAGCAGGTCGTTGCCGCCGGCGCAGAAGGTGATCAGGGTCGGCGCCGGGTCGAGCGCGAGTGCGGCCTCGAGTTGACCGTCGAGGACCCCTGCGAGCAGTCGGCCGCGCACCGCGAGGTTCGCGTACGAGACATGGGCGTCCGAGGCGCCCGCCATCGCGCTCGCGAGTCGTCCGGTCCAGCCGGGGAACGGAGCGGGTCCGGCGTCGCCGATGCCCTCCGAGAAGCTGTCGCCGATCGCGACGTAGCGGATGGTGTCGTGCATGCGCCCCATCATCGTGCACATGCCTGTGCAGGTTCCCGGCACCCGGCGCGAGCTTCGTGCGCTTCGTGCGCTTCGTGAGTTTCGTGAGCAGAAATGGTCGGGTCACCGTTCGGCACCCGACCATTTCTGCTCACGAAGGGCTCGTCACCCGCAGCGAACCCTCACAGCACCGACTTCGGCACCCGGTGCAGGGTGACCGCACCGACGGCGGCGAAGGGGTGCAACGGGTCCGGGTCGGTGGAGCCGGTCGGCCCGCCGAGCTTTGAGTCACCGACCGCACTGAGCACGGCGTAGGCGTCCTCGGGGGTCCAGCCGTGCTCGTCGACCAGGAACACGAAGGCGTCCTCGTACCCGCGCCGGACGCTCTCCTGCACGGGGTCGCCGAGGCCGACGAACAGCCAGTCGTCGGCGGTCTCGATGCGGGGTGCGCGGAGCACCGGGCCGCCCTTGACCAGGTCGACGGAGACGATCGCGGTGCCCTGGGCCTCGATGGCGACGAACGACGACTCGCCCTCGGCCATGAGCGCGTGGATGTCGCCGATCGACAGCAGCGCACCGGGGACCCGGACGGGCAGGGACACGGTCGAGCCGGGGCTGGCCTCGGTGACGTCCATGTTGCCGCCCTCGGGGTAGGCCGGCATGATCGTCGAGTTCTCACCCTCGGCCGGGGCCGTCCCGATGCACCCGATCATCGGCCGGACGGGGAACCGGTGCCGGTCGGACACCTGCACCGTGCCGTCCGAGATCGGGCAGCGGCGGGCGAAGACCCGGTCGCCCATGACGTGCTGCAGGGCCCCGGAGCCGGGCAGGGACACGGACCACCCGTGCGTGGTCAGCTCGATGGCGTGGATGGTCACCACGAGGGTGTCGCCGGGTTCGGCCCCCTCGACGAAGACCGGGCCGGTCACCGGGTTGATCGGTGCCTGCAGCTGCGCCATGTCGTGGTGCTGGTCGAGTTCGGCGTAGACGGCGTCGGTGGTCTCGAAGCCGATGGTCTCGCCGGTGCCGGGGCGGACCCGCAGCACGGGCTCCCGGTCGGCCGAGAACCCGGGGCGGCCGAGGGTGTTCGGCAGGAAGTGGTCCGGGGTCATCGGGCGTCCTCCGTCGTCGGTTCTGCTTCGGAGCCGACCTCGGTGGAACGGCCGGTGCGTCGGTAGTACAGGAACACGGCCGCGCCGACGATCAGCCAGATGATCCCGCCGACCTTCGCCTCGACCGCGGCGTTCAGCAGGACGTACCCGATGATCAGGAACCCGATCAGCGGCACGACCAGGTGCAGCAGCCAGTTGCGCGACTTCCCCCTGACGACGTGGTGCACGAAGACGGACACGTGCAGGAGCATGAAGCCGAACAGCGCGCCGAAGTTCACGAGCGACGAGATCGTGTCGATCTGCCCGACGAAGAACAGCACCAGGATCGCGGAGAGCACCGAGACGACGATGATCGCGTTCTGCGGCACCTGGCGTCCGTTGAGCTTGTGCAGGAACGCGGGCAGCTGACGGTCGCGGCTCATCGAGAAGAGCAGGCGGCTCGTCGCGGCCTGTGCGGCCATGGCGTTCGCGATGCCGACGGCGAGCACGTTGACGGCGAAGAACGCGGTGGCCCAGCCGCTCGACGACGCCTGCTCGACGATGGTGAAGAAGGCGTTGCCGGCCTCACCCTTCGGGAACGCGTCACGACCCCCGGCGAGGGCGCTGGCGAGCCATGTCTGCAGGATGAACAGGAACGCCACGATGACGAGCGCCAGGATCATCGCCGTGCCGGCTCCGCCACGACGGCCGGTGGACTCCTCGGACAGCGTCGAGATGCCGTCGAAGCCCAGGAAGCTCAACACCGCGATCGACAGGGCCGAGGCGATGAGCGGCGCCGACACCTTGGCCGGGTCCCAGATCTGCTCGGTGCCGAACGACGCGTCGGGGATCGTGCCACCGGTCAGCGCGACGATCGCGATGACGACGAAGATCGCGACGAAGACGAGCTCGATGAGCAGGAAGATGCGGTTCGCGAGCTTGAGCGAGGACACCCCGGCCAGGTTGATGACCGTGTTGATCGCGACGAACACGAGCGCCCACAGCCAGCGGGGCGTGCCCGGGAAGATGCCGACCATGCTCTCCGCGGCGAACACGTAGAGCAGCGTCGGGACGAGCAGGTAGTCGAGCAGGATCGCCCAGCCGGCGAAGAACCCGGCGGTGGGGTGGATGCCGCGGCCGACGTACGAGAACACGCTGCCGGCGAGGGGGATCGACTTCGCCATCTGCGCGTAGGCCAGGGCGGTGAAGATCATCGCGACGAGGCCGACGAGGTACACCAGCGGCACCATGCCGCTGGAGGCGTTGTAGACGGTCCCGAAGATCGCCCACGGGGCGATCGGGACCATGAAGACCAGGCCGTAGATGAGCAGGTCGGTGGTGGAGACGGAGCGCTTGAGCTCCTGCTTGTAGCCGTAGGCCTCGAGCTGCTGCTGTGCGGAGAGATCGCTGTGCTGCTGCGACATGTCGGGTTCCGTTTCGGGTGGAGGGACGGGTGCAGGGGCGGTGCTGGGGGGAAGGAGAGCGGGTGGTGTCGTCGGGAAGGCGAGTGCGGCTGTGGGGGTGGGACTGCGGCGTGGGAGGCGCTGTGCGGCCGGGAGGCGCGGGGCGGGCCCGCCCCGCGCCTCCAGGCCGAAGGTGGCCGGGTCAGGCGTCGTCGTGCGCGGCCAGGAAGGCCGCGACGACCCGGCGGAACTCCGCCGGCTGCTCCAGGTGCGAGCAGTGGCTCGCGCCGGGGAAGACGTGCTGCCGGACGTCGGCGATCCGCTGGACGAACGGTGCCCACGTGGCGGGCGTGGCCTCGTCGTGCTCGCCGGCGACGACGAGTGTCGGCACTGCGACACGGTCGAGCCGGTCGACGATGGTCCAGTCGCGCATCGTGCCGATGACGTGGAACTCGTTCGGGCCGTTCATCGTGTGGTAGACCGTCGGCTCGCGCTCCATCTGCTCCTCGGAGTCGACGAAGTCCGGATGGCTCGGGACCACGCGGCAGACGTGCCGCTCGTAGAAGACCTGCGTCGCCGCCAGGTACTCGGGGTCGTCGACGGTGCCGGCCGTCTCGTGCCGGGTCAGGGCGTCCTGCACGTCGGCGGGCAGCTGCGCGCGGAGCTCGGCGGCGCCGTCGACCCAGAGCTGCATCGACGCGGGGGAGTTGCAGATCGCCAGCGAGCGGAGGCCCGCGGGCTGCCGCACGGCGATCTCGGCGCCGAGCATGCCGCCCCACGACTGCCCGAGGACGTGGTGGTCGCCGAGCCCGAGGTGCTCGACCAGGGCGGCGTACTCGTCGACGAAGAGCTGCGGCTGCCAGGTGTCGACCGGGGCGTCCGGGCGGTGGCTGCTCCGGCCGCAGCCGAACTGGTCGTGGTGGACGACGGTCCGGCCGGTCTCGTCGGCCAGGGCCGCGAGGTTCCGGAGGTAGTCGTGGGCCATGCCGGGCCCGCCGTGCAGGACGACGAGGGGCAGCGCGCCGGCGACCGGGGTGTCGGGCGTGGTGACCCGGTACCAGGTCTCGCCGTCGCGGAACGGCATCGTGGATTCGGTGATGCTGGACATGGGGGTCAGCATGGAGCGGAAAAAGGTCCCACGCAATACCTTTTCCGCTGCCTTAACGTGGTCGTAACACCGCGAAGGGGGTCCGAGTGTCCGATCGTGCGACCGAGACGCGCGTCGACGAGGTCGAGGACCGCCTCGTGACCGCCGTCGCCGTGGGCGAGTACCTGCCGGGCGCGAACCTGCCGCCGGAACGCGAACTCGCCGGCCTGCTCGGCGTCGCCCGGGTCACCGTGCGCGGTGCGATCGCGCGGCTCGTCGAACGGGGGCTGCTCGAGACCCGTCGTGGCCGGGGCGGCGGCACGTTCGTCCGCACCGAGTGGCCGGACAACTCATCGGACGCCGTCGGACGGGTGCTGCTCGCCCGGTGGGAGGCGATCCAGGACACCGCCGACGCGATCGCGCTGCTGCACGGGGCGCTCGCGACGGCCGCCGCGGAACGGGTCACCCCGGACGACGCCGCCCTGATCCGTGCACGGCTCGAGGTGTTCCGCGACGCCACCTCGGGGCTCGAGAAGCAGCAGGCCGATGCCGTGCTGCACCGGACGATCATCGACGCCGCGCGGAACGACGCCCTGCGGACGGCGCTCGCCGGGTTGGAGGCGCAGATCTCCATCGCCGCTCCGGCGCACCTGTGGGGCACGGCCGAGGGCATGGCGGAGATGGAGACCCGCGCGCTCCACGAGCACGAACTGCTTGTGGACGCGGTGTGTTCGGGGCGGGCGCCCGAGGCGGGCGTGATCGCCCGGCAGCACGTCGGGATCGACGTCGAACTGCTCGAACGGGCCGTGCGGCGGACGGGGCAGGTGCCCCGCCACTGAGAGGACGGTCTGTCGGTCGGTGTGTTGGTCGGTCGGTGCGGCGGTTGGTCGTCAGTGCACGGCGGGTGCCGGCACCGGGTAGACGTCGTCGGGCATCGGCCACGGCGCCCACTTCGGCCGCGGCGCGTACACCAGGTACGGCTGCGGCGTCGGGTAGCTGACGAGCTCGAGCGTCGACCCCCACGGCGTGCGGGTGTAGACGAACCGGTTGCCGGCCCCCGCCTCGTCACCACGCAGGTCGCGCGGGTCGGAGTTCCGGCTACCGCCGGCCGCCTCGACCCGGGCGAGCGTCTCGTCCAGGTCGTCGGCGTACATCGCCAGGTGCTGCCACCCCAGGTCGGACGGGTGTGCGGCGTTCCGCTGCTCGGGCCCCAGGTACTCGAACAGCTCGAGCCCCGGCCCCTCCGGCAGCGCGAGCATCCGCATGGCCCCCTGCGCCATGGTGCTCGGGATGCCGAGGTAGCCGTGCGCCTCGGAACTGCTGTTCGGCGTCTCGTCACGACGCCGCATGTCGTACAGGACGACGGCGTCGAACGCCGCCTCGAAGAACTGCGTGGCTGCGTCGATGTCCGGCACCGTGACGCCCACGTGGTCGATCCTGATTCCCCTGCTCATGGTCGATTCGTACCACCGGCGGTCACCGCGGCTCGGGTCGGGGCGAGGTCCGTGCGGGGTCGGTGCCCATCGATGCGGCAAGCCGCACCGCGGCTCCGCGCGCGGCACCGGGAGCGGTCGGCGCCGGTCTCGACCACCGTCCCGGAACGGTCGTTCCAGGACGGGGTGCGGGACACACGACCGTTACACGAGGGAAACGGCGGGGGCGAAGTCGCTCCGTAGCTTCGTGCTCAAGCACGCACCGCCCCGCTTCCCACTCCCTCGGAGGACGCCATGGCTACCGACATCGCGACACCAGTCGCCGCGCCCCACGCCCCCACCACGACCGCCGCTCCCGCCCCAGCGGGTGCCGGTGTCGTCAAGCCCGGGTACGACCCGGCGCTCACGAACGAGGACCTCGCCCCGCTGCGCGAGCAGCGCTGGACGAGCTACAACTTCTTCGCCTTCTGGATGTCCGACGTGCACTCGGTCGGCGGCTACGTCACCGCCGGGTCGCTCTTCGCCCTCGGGATCGCGAGCTGGCAGGTGCTCATCGCCCTGGTGGTCGGCATCCTCATCGTGCAGGTCTTCGCCAACCTGGTCGCCAAGCCGTCGCAGCGCACCGGCGTGCCGTACCCGGTGATCAACCGCGCGGTGTTCGGGGTGCTCGGCGCGAACGTCCCCGCCATCATCCGCGGCCTCATCGCGATGGCCTGGTACGGCGTGCAGACCTTCCTCGCCGCCCAGTCGCTGAACATCATCTTCCTCAAGTTCATCCCGGCATCGGCGGGGCTGCTCGACCACTCGTTCCTCGGGCTGTCGGCCCTGGGCTGGATCTCGTACGCGATCCTCTGGGTGGCGCAGGGCGCGCTGTTCTGGATGGGCATGGAGGCCATCAAGCGGTTCATCGACTGGGCCGGACCGGCGGTCTACGTGGTGATGATCGTGCTCGCGGTCTACCTGGTCAGCCAGGCGGGCATCGGCAACATCTCGTTCACCCTGTCGGCCGGCGAGCCGCTGTCGTTCGGGGCGTCGATCCCGGTGATGCTGTCCGCGGTCGCCCTGGTGGTCAGCTACTTCTCCGGCCCGATGCTGAACTTCGGTGACTTCTCGCGCTACGGCCGGTCGTTCCGTGCGGTCAAGCGCGGCAACTTCTGGGGTCTGCCGATCAACTTTCTGTTCTTCTCGGTCCTGACGGTCCTCTGCGCCAGCGCGACGGTGCCGGTGTTCGGCAAGCTCATCACCGACCCGATCGAGACCGTGCAGGCCATCGGAGCACCCTTCGCGATCCTGCTCGGTGGCCTGACCTTCGTCACGGCGACCGTCGGCATCAACATCGTGGCGAACTTCATCAGCCCCGCGTTCGACTTCTCGAACGTGGCACCCCGGAAGATCTCGTGGCGGGCCGGTGGCATGATCGCCGCGGTCGGCTCAGTGCTCCTCACCCCGTGGAACTGGTACGGCAACGACCAGGCGATCCTGTACACGCTCGGGGTGCTCGGTGCGCTGATCGGCCCGCTGTTCGGCATCCTCATCGCGGGCTACTACATCGTCGGCAAGCAGCGCATCGCGATCGACGACATGTACTCCACGAGCCGCACCGCCCGGTACTGGTACCGCGGCGGGTTCAACCCGAACGCCATCTGGACCCTCGTGGTCACCGGCGCGATCTCGGTGGCGAGCGCGGTCCTGCCCCCGGCACTCGGCGTGCTGCCGTGGCTGTCGAGCTACAGCTGGTTCATCGGGTGCGGACTGGGCCTCGTCGTCTTCTGGGCGCTCGAGCGTGTCCGGCCGAGCATGCCCGTGCTCGACGCGGAGGACCCCTCGGTCGACGACGGCGCGGCCGTCGGTCGCGCCTGACCGCCGGCGTCGCGGCCCGTCCTCCACAGGGCGGGTCGCGGCGCTCGGTCGTCCACAGATCCACACCACGGCCGGGAGGCCCGCCCCGCCCCCGCCACGATGGTCACCACCCAGCACCACCGGTTCCACCGCTCCACTCGCTCCACCGGAAGGACCCCGATGCGCATCCGCGTCGTCAACCCCAACACCACCGCGTCGATGACGCGAGCGATCGGCGTCGCGGCCCAGGCCGTCGCCGCTCCCGGCACACTGGTCGAAGCGGTCGAACCCTCGATGGGGCCGGCCTCGATCGAGAGCCACTACGAAGAGGCCCTGGCCGTGCCCGGGCTGCTCGAGCAGATCGCGCGCGGCGAGCAGGACGGGGTGGACGCGTTCGTCGTCGCCTGCTTCGGGGACCCGGGGCTCGACGCCGCGCGGGAGCTCGCGACGGTGCCGGTGATCGGGATCGCCGAGGCCGGGTTCCACGCCGCCGCGATGCTCGGCCGCCGGTTCGGCGTCGTCACGACCCTGGCGCGGACGACCGGCCGCGCCCACGAGCTCGCCCAGCGCTACGGCTCCGCCCCGCTCGTCACGGAGATCCGAGCGTGCGAGGTCCCGGTGCTCGAGCTCGACGACCCCGAGTCCGGAGCGCGAGCGCTCGTGTTCGAGGAGTGCCGAGCGGTCATCGACGGCGGAGCCGATGCCGTCGTGCTCGGGTGCGCGGGCATGGCCGACTTCTGCGCCGAGGTCTCGCTGGCCATCGGGGCACCGGTCGTCGACGGCGTCGCGGCGGCCACGGTCCTGGCGGAGTCGGTCGTCCGGCTCGGGTTGTCCACGGGCAAGCGCGGCGAGTACGCCCTGCCGCCGGTGAAGGCGATGTCGGGGCTGCTGGCGGGCTTCGAACGCCACCCGGCGGCGGTCGCAACGGCCGGGGCGGGCGCGTGACGGGCCTCCCGGCGGGCGACACGGCAGACCTGGTCGTCCGCGCGCAGCGAGCCTGGGTCGACGGGGCGTTCCGCCCGGCTGCGGTCGTCGTCCACGACGGCCGGGTCACCTGCGTCCTGCCCGTCGACGCGGTCGTCGACGCCGTGCAGGACCACACCGTGCCGGACGGGCAGGTCCTGCTCCCCGGACTGGTGGACACGCACGTGCACGTCAACGAGCCCGGCCGCACCGAGTGGGAGGGCTTCGCGTCCGCGACCCGGGCCGCTGCGATGGGCGGCGTCACCACGATCGTGGACATGCCGCTCAACTCCATCCCCGCGACGACCACGGTCGAGGCGCTCGCTGTCAAGCGTGCGAGTGCCGAGGGCCGGGTGGCGGTCGACGTCGGGTTCTGGGGCGGAGCGGTCCCCGCGAGTCTCGGCTCGCTCGACGCCCTGCACGATGCCGGCGTCTTCGGGTTCAAGTGCTTCACGGCGCCGAGCGGTGTCGACGAGTTCCCGCACCTCGACCCCGAGCAGCTCCGCGCCGCGATCGCCGAGGTCGCCGGTATCGACGCCCTGCTGATCGTGCACGCCGAAGACCCGGAGCACCTCGTGCCGCACCAGGCGCTCGGCGGTCGGTACGCCGACTTCCTGGCCACCCGGCCCGTCGCCGCCGAGCGGTCCGCGATCGCGCAGGTCATCGACGGCGCGCGGGCGACCGGTGCGCGGGTGCACGTGCTGCACCTGTCCGACGCGGGCGCGCTGCCGATGCTCCGCAAGGCGAAGGACGACGGCGTCCGGATCACGGTCGAGACCTGCCCGCACTACCTGTCGTTCGAGGCGGGCACGATCCCGGACGGCGCGACCGCCTACAAGTGCTGCCCGCCGATCCGCGACGACGCCAACCGCGACGCACTGTGGGCCGGCGTGCTCGACGGCACGATCGACCTCGTCGTGTCGGACCACTCGCCCTCCACCGCCGATCTGAAGACCGACGACTGGGGTCTGGCCTGGGGCGGGGTCGCCGGCCTGCAGGTCGGGTTCCGGGCGGTGTGGACCGAGGCCGAGCGTCGCGGGGTCCCGCTCGATGTGCTGCTGCCGCTGTTCACGACCGGTCCGGCCGCCCTGGTCGGGCTGCGCGACCGCGGGGTGATCGCTCCCGGTGCCGTGGCGCACTTCGCCGTGTTCGACCCGTCCGCCGAGTCCGTCGTCGACGTCGCCGGGCTCGAGCACCGCAACCCGGTGTCCGCGTTCGACGGGCTCCGCGTGCGCGGCAGCGTCACCGAGACCTGGCTCCGCGGTCGCCGCATCGCCACGGCTGGTGGCGGCGTGGTCTGCGTCGAGGGGCAGCTGGCCGGACGGCCCGTGCTCGCGGCGGAAACACCCCTGTAACGATCGTTCCGGTATCGTCGGATCAGGAACGGAAGGAACCACCATGCTCCCAGTGAACCCACCAGCCCGTCTCCTCATGGGGCCCGGTCCGATCGACGCCGACCCGCGCGTGCTCCGTGCCCTGTCGACGCCGCTCGTCGGCCAGTACGACCCCTGGATGACCTCGACGATGAACGAGACGCAGGCGCTCTACCGCCGCGTGTTCGGCACCCGCAACGATGCGACGCTGCTCGTGGACGGCACCTCGCGCGCGGGGATCGAAGCGGTGCTGGTGTCACTGCTCGCCCCGGGTGACCGCGTGCTCGTGCCGGTGTTCGGTCGGTTCGGGCACCTGCTCGCCGAGATCGCAGGCCGTGCCGGCGCCGAGGTCCACACCATCGAGACCGACTGGGGTCAGGTCTTCACGCCGTCCGCGATCGAGTCGGCCATCGCCCGCGTCCGGCCGAAGGTGCTGGCGGTCGTGCAGGGCGACACCTCGACCACGATGAACCAGCCGCTCGACGAGCTCGGTGCGATCTGCGAGCGGTACGGCGTCCTGCTCTACACCGACGCCACTGCGACGGTCGGCGGCAACCCGCTCGAGGTCGACGCCTGGGGGCTCGACGCCGTGAGCGCCGGGCTGCAGAAGTGCCTCGGCGGCCCGTCCGGCAGTGCACCCGTCACGCTGTCGCCGAAGGCCGTGGCCGTGCTCGACGAGCGGCGGAGCGTCGAGGCCGGCATCCGCGAACCCGGTGACGACGTCGCCGACGAACCGATCCGCTCGAACTACCTCGACCTCGCGATGATCCTCGACTACTGGGGCCCGCGCCGCCTGAACCACCACACCGAGGCCGCTTCGATGCTCTACGCCGCCCACGAGTGCGCTCGCATCCTGCTCGAGGAAGGCCGCGACGCCGTCGTCGCCCGCCACCAGACGGCCGGGCGCGCGATGCTCGCCGGGGTGCAGGCCCTCGGGCTCCCGGTCTTCGGTGACGTCGCCCACAAGATGCACAACGTCGTCGCCGTCGAGATCCCGTCCGACGTCGTCGGCGATCAGGTGCGCGGCGCGATGCTCGACGACCACGGGATCGAGATCGGCACCTCGTTCGGGCCGCTGCACGGACGCGTCTGGCGCATCGGCACGATGGGCTACAACGCCCGGAAGGACACCGTCGTCACGACCCTGGCCGCGCTCGAGCACACCCTGCGCCGGGCCGGGCACGCGGTCCCGCACGGCGGCGGTGTCGATGCCGCCCTCGACGTCTTCCGCGACGACACCGCAGCGGTCGCTCCCGCCGGGGCGGAGGTGCTCGCGTGAGCGCCGTGCCCGTCCTGAACGCCACCGCCGTGGGAGCCGCCGACGCCGAACTCGTCGCCCGCTGGTGCGACGAGCTCGCCGCCCTCAGCGCAGAACCCGGCCGCATCACCCGCGTCTACCTGTCACCCGAGCACGCCCGGGCGAACGCCCTCGTCGCGGGCTGGATGCAGGACGCCGGACTGTCCACCTGGCAGGACGCCGCCGGCAACCTGCACGGCCGGGCCGCGGGCGCGACGCCCGACGCCCCCGTGCTGCTGCTCGGCTCGCACCTGGACACCGTGGTCGACGCCGGCCGGTACGACGGCGTCGTCGGGGTGCTCATGGCGATCCGCACGGTCGCCCGGCTCACCGCCGACGGTCCGCTGCCCGTCGCGCTCGAGGTCATCGCGTTCTCCGACGAAGAGGGCACGCGCTTCGGCAAGGCCCTGCTCGGGTCGTCCGCGGTGGCCGGGGTCTGGGACGACGCCTGGTGGGACCTGGCCGACGGTGACGGCGTCACGCTCCGGCAGGCCTTCACCGACTTCGGCCTCGACCCGGAGCGCGTCAGCGACGCCGCGGTCGACCCGGCCTCGGTGGTCGGCTACCTCGAGGCGCACATCGAGCAGGGGCCGCACCTCGAGCAGGCCGGGCAGGCCCTCGGGGTCGTCACGAGCATCGCGAGCGCCCGCCGGTTCTCGGTCGAGGCCGTGGGAGAGGCCCGGCACGCCGGCGGCACACCCTACGAGCGCCGGCACGACGCCCTGCTCGCCGCTGCCGAGGCCGCGCTCGCGGTGGAACGGATCTGCCGGGCATCGCACCAGGTCGGCACCGTCGGCACGATGACCGTCGAACCCGGAGCCGTCAACGTCGTCCCCGGGCTCGCACGGTTCTCCGTCGACCTGCGCGGCGAGTTCGACGACGAGCGCGACGAGGTCTGGGACGAACTCACCAAGGCCTTCACGCTCATCGGTGAACGGCGCGGGGTGAGCGTCACCCCGACCGAGGTGCACCGTGCACCCGCGGTGTTCTGCTCGCCCCGGCTGATGGACGCCGTCCGCGCCGGGATCGCGTCGACGGGTGAGACCGCGCCGATGGAGCTGTTCTCGCGAGCCGGCCACGACGCGATGTCGCTCGGACTCGTGACCGACGTGGCGATGCTGTTCCTCCGCAACCCCGACGGCATCAGCCACCACCCCGACGAGTTCGTGTCGACGCCGGACATCGCCCTCGGCCTCGACGCCCTGGCCGTCGCCGTCGACCGGGTGGCCCGCGCATGAGCACCGCCGGCCCCGACGTCCGCGCCCGGATCGACTCCGTGTGGGAACAGCTCTCGCCCGCCGAACGACGGGTCGCCGCCATGGTCCGCCACGACCCGGAACTCCTGCTCGTCGGCACCTCCGCCGAACTCGCGGCCGAGTCCGGCACCTCGAAGGCCACGGTCTCGCGACTCGTGCGGTCGCTGGGGTTCCAGGACGCCGCCGAGGTCCGGCAGAACCTGATGTCCGCACGGGGCTCGGGCCTGCCGTGGGTCGCCGAGGACGCCGCCCACGTCGACCAGCGCGCGGTCGAGGCGCGGAACCTCGACGCGGCCTTCGCGTCCCTCGGTCGAGCGGATCGCCCGCGCCTGGCCCGTCGGATCGTCCGTGCCCGCCGCGTGCTCGTCCTCGGTGAACGCGGCGCGTACCCGATCGCGCTGCAACTGCGGTCCCAGCTGGCGCAGGTGCGGTCCGACGTCCGGGTCGGCCCGTCGCCCGGGCAGCGGCTCGGCGAAGAGGTCGCCGACCTCGACCGGCACGACCTCGTGATCCTGGTGACCGTGCGTCGGCACACCGCCGGGGTCGAACGGATCGTCCGGCACTGCGTCGACTCCGGGGCGGACGTCATCGTCCTCGGCGACCCGACGGCCGCGGTCATCGCCGCCCCCGCCGCCACCGCGATCCTCTGCCCGGTCGACTCGCCGTCGGCGTTCGACTCGATGGCCGCGCTGTTCGCCGTCGTCGCCGCGATCACGAACGACGTCTACGACGCCTCGGGCCCGGGTGGCCGGGTACGGGTCGACGCCGTCGCCGCCGCCTACGACGCGCTGGGGGAGCTCGCTGCGCCCTGATCGCCGTCGGATCCGGCGCGCTGGTCGGCACGCAGTTCGGCGGCGAGCGAGGCGTTTCGGTCGGCGATGAGCCCCGGCATGTACCGGGCCAGCGCGAGCACCTCGGCCAGGCGGCCCAGCGGGCCGAGCGGTGCGCGGAACGTGATGGTGTCGACCATGCGCGTGCCGCCGGCCGACGGCTCGAAGCGGTGCTCGTGGTGGAACCGGGCGAACGGCCCACGCACCTGTTCGTCGACGAACCAGTGGGGTGCCTCCAGGGCGGTGATCCGGCTCGTCATCCGCCACACGATCCCGAAGTGCCGCGCACGCCAGGTGACGGTCTCGCCCAGGCCGATCGTGCCGGCCGTCGTGCCGGCGACGGCGCGTTCGTCGGTCGCGGCCATCGATCGCTCGTGCGCGCCGATGTCGAGCGACAGCGCGAAGGCGCGCTCCGGCGGAACCGGCAGGTCCGTCACGACCCGGAACGAGACGGTCACGACGTCGGCCAGACCATCGGGGCGGACCGGTCGTCGTCGGCGTCGCCGAGCTCGGGGGCCGAGAGCACCAGTCGCTCGGTGCGGAGGGTGACGGGCTGCACGGTTCGAGCCTAGCCACGACGGCGCGGGCGGTAGCGTCGGGGGATGACGTTCGACGCGCTCCCGTTCCCGGTCATCGACGGCCACAACGACCTGCCCTGGGAGCGCCGTGACAGCCACGACTCCGGCGTCGAGGGCATCGACACCGAGACCGACTCGCTGCACACCGACATCCCGAAGCTCCGTGCCGGCGGCGTCGTCGGGCAGTTCTGGTCGGTGTTCGTGCCCGCGGACGACCCGGACCCCGTCACGACGACGCTGCAGCAGGTCGACCTCGCACACCGGATCATCGAGCGCTACCCCGACGACCTCGCGCTCGCCCGCACCGCCGCCGAGGTCCGTGCCGCCGTCGACTCCGGCCGGATCGCGTCGCTGCTGGGCGCCGAGGGCGGGCACTCGATCGGTGACGACCTCGCGGTCCTCCGCACCCTGGCCCGGCTGGGGGTCCGCTACATGACGCTCACCCACAACGACGACACCCCCTGGGCCGACTCCGCGACCGGGAAGCGGGCGCACGGCGGCCTGACCGACCGCGGTCGGCAGATCGTCGCCGAGATGGAGCGGATCGGCATGCTCGTCGACCTGTCCCACACCGCACCGGCCACCATGCGGGACACCCTCGACGTGGCGACCCGGCCCGTCGTGTTCAGCCACTCGTCGACCGTCGCGATCGACGACCACCCGCGGAACGTGCCCGACGACGTGCTCGCCCGGTTGGCCGACAACGGCGGCGTCGTGATGATCACCTTCGTGCCGAAGTTCGTGTCGCGGGCGTGGGCGGACTGGGAGGAGTCGGGCATGGCCGGCGAACCGCCCCTGGTCACGGTGTCGGACGTGGCCGACCACGTCGAGCACGCCCGCGACGTCGCCGGTGTGGCGCACCTGGGCCTCGGCGGCGACTACGACGGCACCCCGGTGCTGCCGCCGGACCTGCGGGACGTGTCGCGGTACCCGGTGCTCGCGGCGGAGCTCGTCCGGCGCGGCTGGGGCGAGCCGGACCTGCGTGCTCTGGCCGGCGGCAACGTGCTGCGGGTGCTCGAGGCGACCGACGAGCGGTTCGCCCGGACGGCGTTCGTGCGCTGACGCGGTGGGGCGAGTCGCAAAGCGACTCTCCTCGGCGCTGGTCGTGCTCACTCCCGCGAAAGCGACAGGTGTCCGCAAACCTTCCGCGGGCATCTGTCGCTCTCGCGGTGGGTTCGCGGAGGCGTGGCCCGAGGAAGCGGCAATTGGTCCACAGCGTGTGGACCAATTGCCGGGCGCGCACGCGCCGTCACGGACAGGACCGCCTGGGGTCCGGTCGCTAGGATCGGGCGCACACCGCGCCTCCAGGAAGAGCGATGCGCGACCTGAGCTGCGAAGGACGGACCGGATGAGCGGCACCATCTACGAGAACATCTCCCAGGCGTTCGGCAACACCCCCCTCGTCAAGCTGAACCGGCTGCCGAAGGCGGGCGGCGCCGAGGTGCTCGCGAAGCTCGAGTTCTACAACCCGGGCGCCAGCGTCAAGGACCGTCTGGGCGTCGCGATCATCGACGCCGCTGAGGCCTCCGGCGCGCTGCAGCCCGGTGGCACCATCGTCGAGGGCTCGTCCGGCAACACCGGCATCGCCCTCGCGCTGGTCGGTGCCGCCCGTGGCTACCGGGTCGTCATCACGATGCCCGAGACGATGAGCGTCGAGCGCCGTGCGGTCATCCGTGCCTACGGGGCCGAGATCGTCCTGACCCCCGGGCCCGAGGGCATGAAGGGCGCGGTCGCCAAGGCCGAGTCGATCGTCGCGGAGACCCCCGGCGCGATCCTCGCCCACCAGTTCGAGACGGCTGCGAACGCCGAGATCCACCGGAAGACCACGGCGGAGGAGATCCTCCGCGACACCGAGGAGCACGTCGACGTGTTCGTCGCAGGTGTCGGCACCGGCGGCACGATCACCGGTGTGGGGCAGGTGCTCAAGGAGCGCGTGCCCGGTGTGCAGATCGTCGCCGTCGAGCCGAAGGACTCGCCCCTGCTCACCGAGGGCAAGGCCGGTCCCCATAAGATCCAGGGCATCGGCGCGAACTTCGTGCCCGAGGTCCTCGACCAGAGCGTCATCGACGAGGTGTTCGACGTCGAGCTCGACGACGCGCTGCGCGTTGCCCGTGCCCTGGCGACGCAGGAGGGCATCCTGTCGGGCATCTCGTCCGGCGCGATCATCCACGCGGCCCTCGAGATCGCCGCACGCCCCGAGAACGCCGGCAAGCGGATCGTCGCCATCGTGTGCGACACCGGAGAGCGCTACCTGTCGACGGTGCTCTTCGAGGGGCTCACTGCGTGAGTCGTCCTCTTCGACGAGGCGTGCTGCGGACCATCCGGGAGGACCTGTCCGCAGCACGCCGCGGTGACCCCGCTGCCCGGGGTGACCTGGAGAACGCGATCGTCTACTCCGGGTTGCACGCCATCTGGACGTACCGCGTGACCCACCGTCTCTGGAACGCGCAGGGGCTGCCCGGGTCCCGGTTCGCGGCCCGCCTGCTCGGGCAGGTCGCACGGTCGGTCACCGGCATCGAGATCCACCCCGGCGCGCGCATCGGCCGTCGGTTCTTCATCGACCATGGCATGGGCGTCGTGATCGGCGAGACCTCGGTCATCGGTGACGACGTGCTCGTGTTCCACGGCGTCACCCTGGGCGGACGCGGCGGAGACCACGGGCCGGGAGCCCGACGGCACCCGGTGGTGGGGGACCGCGTGGTGCTCGGCGCCGGGTCGTCGCTGATCGGGGCGATCACGATCGGTCCGGACTCCGTCGTCGGTGCCAACACGGTGGTCACGAAGGACGTGCCGGCGGGGTCGGTCGTCACGGGCGTCGCCGGGACTCCGCGTCCCCGTTCCGGGCACGAGGGCGTCCCGACGCTCTGAGCGCGTCGCACCGCCCCGGGTCCGGCCGCGGGCGCACGCCGGGGCGTTCCGGCCACGCAAGACACCGGTGTTCACGCATCGCACCCCGGCGTGCGGGTGTTCAGGACGCGAACACCGGTGCCTTGGCGGTGTCACCGAGCGAGCGAGAGCGTCAGCTCTTCTCGCAGGCGATGCCGTCCTTGTCGCGGTCGAGCTTGGTGTTCGCCTTGTACAGGGCGTCGTCCTTCTTCACCGTGCCCTTGAGCGCACGGTAGGTGGTCTTGCCGCCGGAGACGACCTTGTTCTTCGTGACGGACTTCTTGGCGATGCCGCCGGAGTACACCTTGTGCACCGCGGTGCAGCTGGCGTAGGACTTCGGCGCGGCCTGCGCGGTCGAGGTCCCGCCGACGACGACGGTGGTCGCGAGGACGGCGGTGGCGGCGGCGATGCCGAGGGTACGGATGATGCGCACGGGTTCCCCCTGGAACTGGTGGTGATCGCGCGAGCGACCGCCGCGTCGGGTGCGCGGCGTGGTGATCATACGACGTGATCGACACTCACGACCTGCCCCCGAACGGGGTGCGCTGTCGGCGGCCTGCGGCATCCTGGTCGCATGGACGGCGAGCAGCTGCACGACATCGCGAGCCGCACGGCACTGGGGCTACCGGCGGCCGTCGAGACCCAGCCGTTCGGCGAGGGCTCGGTGGTTTACAAGGTCGTCGGCAAGATGTTCGTGATGGTGACCGAGGTGCGTGGGACCCCGATCGTGAACCTCAAGTGCGCGCCGCCGCACGGAGCCGCGCTGGTGCGGGACCACGACGAGATCACGCCCGGGTGGCACATGAACAAGCGGCACTGGATCACGCTGACGCCGGGAGACGGCATCGACGAGACCCTGGTCGAGGACCTCGTGGCGAACGCCTACGACCTGGTCGTGGCCGGGCTGCCCGTGGCGAAGCGTCCGATCGACCCCTCGCGCGGCGTGCTGCCGAGCTGATCGGTTCGACTGGCTCCACGGGCTCAGGCTCGCGCGGCGACCTTCGACAGGTCGTGGACGACCTTCGGTGCCAGCCGTTCCCCCGACTCGAGCACGGCCCGTGCACGATCGGGCGCCAGGTCGCCGAAGATCTCGCCGATGGTCACCCCGTGCTCCGGCCGGTGGGTGACCTCGATGGGGTCACCCGCGGCGACCGAACCGGACTTGACCACGCGGAAGTACGCCCCCGGCCGCCCCTCGTCGGCGAACCGCTTGACCCACCCGTCGATCCCCATGCGCCGGGCGAAGGTGCCGCAGGGTGTGCGGGGGACCGTCACCTCGAGCACGAGGGTGTCGCCGATCCGCCAGCGTTCCCCGGTCACGGCCCCGGTGACGTCGATGCCGCTGGTGCGGAGGTTCTCGCCGAACAGGCCGGGCGGGACCTCGCGCTCGAGCAGGTCGGCGAAGTACGCGGCGTCCTCGTCGGCGTAGGCGTACACGGCCTGGTCCACACCGCCGTGGTACTTGCGGTTCGCCTGCACGTCGGCGCGCAGCCCGAGCGGCCGGACCCGGACGCTGCCGGTGACCGGACGCTTGTCGATGGCGGTGACGCCGATGATGCCGGAGTCGGGCAGCAGGCGGTCGACGCGGCAGACGGCGGTGACGAGCGACATGGAGCAACTCTGGCGCACACACGCCCCCGCACCAAGCGGGGCCCCACGCGCGGCCCCACGGATCGGGATGAATGACCCAAGCGGTCGCCGGAGCGCCGGTCCTACGGTGAAGGGGCTTCGGTCTCCCGCCGAACGGGAGGCAGCGGCCAGTCCGCGTCACATGTGGAGCAGAAACTCACGGAGGTTCACGATGGCGTTCGTCACCACGAGCGATGGTGCAGAGATCTTCTACAAGGACTGGGGGCCGCGCGACGCGCAGCCGATCGTCTTCCACCACGGATGGCCCCTGTCGTCGGACGACTGGGACGCGCAGATGCTGTTCTTCCTGGGCAAGGGCTACCGGGTGATCGCGCACGACCGCCGCGGGCACGGGCGTTCGTCGCAGATCGGCACCGGTCACGACATGGACCACTACGCCAGCGATACGGATGCGGTCGTGCAGCACCTCGACCTGCAGAACGCGGTCCACATCGGGCACTCCACCGGTGGTGGCCAGGTCGCTCGGTACGTCGCGCAGTACGGCGAGCCCCAGGGCCGCGTCGCCAAGGCCGTCCTGGTCTCGTCGGTGCCCCCGATCATGCTGCAGAGCGACACCAACCCGGAGGGCACGCCGATCTCGGTGCTCGACGGGTTCCGGAGCGCCCTCGCCGCGAACCGCGCCGAGTTCTTCCAGGCCGTCGCCGAGGGCCCGTTCTACGGCTTCAACCGACCCGGCGTGGAGGTCTCCGCCCCGGTGGTCGCGAACTGGTGGCGACAGGGCATGACGGGCAGCGCCCTGGCCCACTACGAGGGCATCAAGGCGTTCTCCGAGACGGACCAGACCGAGGACCTCAAGGCGATCTCCGTCCCGGTCCTCGTCACGCAGGGCGACGACGACCAGGTCGTGCCGTACAAGGCGGCCTCGATCAAGCAGGCCGAGCTGCTCAGCAACGCCACGCTCAAGATCTACGAGGGGTACCCGCACGGCATGCTGACGACCCACGCGGACGTCATCAACCCCGACCTGCTCGCCTTCATCCAGCAGTAGGGCAAGCGGACACGCACGACGTCAGGGGCGCAGACCGGAACCGTCCGGGTGCGCCCCTGACGTCGTGTGTGACGAATCGGGTGCGACGCACGTCCCATCGGTGACCACACCACGAGGAGCCGACGTGACCCGCACCGCTGCTGTCCCCAGGAACGCCCCCGCACACGTGCTCGCCATGGCGCGTGTCCGCTCGCTCGCCGCCCGGCCGGCCGGACCGTTCAAGGTCGTGCCGGCACGCTGGCGCACCCAGCCGTTCACCATCCACCACCGGTAGAAGGAACGCGTGCACCACCAGTCCCTCGCCGAGCTCGACGACGCGGTCCTCGCCGGCCGGTCGTCCGACGGCGACGTCCGGGCCTTCGAGGTCCTGATCCGTCGCCACACCCCGCTGCTCCGCGCCTACGCCCGTCGGACCCTCGGTTCCACCGACGAACTCGACGACGTCGTGCAGGAGACCTTCATCACCGCGTGGGACCGCCTCGACTCCCTCGAGGACCTCGCACGCGTGAAGTCGTGGTTGATGCGCATCCTGAGCAGGAAGTGCCTCGACCGGATCCGCGCGCGGCGCGTCCACGACGACGTCACCGAGCTCGAGGTCGCCGCGCCGGCCGACGACGCACCCGACCGGGTCGCCGAGGCGCGCTCGCGCGAGGACGCGGTCGAACGTGCGCTGGCCGAACTGCCCGAAGCCCAACGACGGTGCTGGATCATGAAGGAGGTGCTCGAGTACCGGTACGACGAGATCGCCGCCGAACTCGACCTGCCACCCTCGACGGTCCGGGGACTGCTGTCCCGAGCGAGGAAGAACATGATCCGACTCATGGAGGGATGGCGATGACCGACCACGACGGCATCCGGCCGGACCTGCCCGACAGCCCGGAAGCACTCGACGCCCTCGAACCCGGTGACCTCGACGGCCACTCGATCGACGAGCTCGCCGACTACCTCGACGCCGGCATGCAGCCGGCGGACCCGAGCATCGACGACTCGCCCGCCTGCCAGAACGCCCTGGCCGCGATCATCCGCGTCCGCCACGCGTCGCTCCGCTCGCTCGAGGCGGCCGCGCGCGACGAGGCCCCGGCCGACGAGTCCTGGATCAGCGGCGTCCTGGCGAACATCTCGATCGAGTCCCGCTCCGGTCGCGACGTCCCGCTCCGCCCCCTGTCCGAGACCGAGCGCCCCGTGATGACCGAGGGCGCCATCCGGTCCCTCATCCGCCGCACCGGTGACGAGGTCCCCGGGGTCCTGGTGGCCCGCTGCCACCTCGACGGTGACGTCACCGAACTCGCGTCGCCGATCCGGGTGGTCGTCGAGATCGCGATCGCGTCCGGTCCGTCGATCCCCGCGACCGCCGAGCTGGTCCGCGCCGCCGTGGCCGGCGCCCTGGCCGAGCAGACCGACCTGTTCGTCGAGGCGATCGACGTCGTCGTCCGTGACCTGCTGCCGGACCCCGAGCCCGGCACCGACGAAACAGGCACCGACGAGCCCGGCACCGACCCGGAGGAGGCCCGATGAGCACCACCGACGAGACCCTCGCCGCGATCGAGGCCGCCGTCCTCGAGGTCCCCGGGGTCACCGACCTGTACCGCTCCCGCCCGACGGTCGCGAGCGCCGTGCAGGCGGTCCGCAGCATCGCCACGAGCACCGGACCGCTCCGGATCGTCGTCGACGACGACGCCCTGCGCGTCGTCATCGGCACCGACGGCTTCCGCCCGGCCCCCGAGGTCGCCCGCGCCGTCCACGACGTCGCCCTGGCGACCGCCGCAGCACACGGCCTGGCGCTCAGCCGCGTCGACGTGCGCGTCGCGCGGGTGGGCTGACCGCGACCACACACCGGACGGGAGGCCCGTGGCGACACCGCCACGGGCCTCCCGTCCGCCGTGGGCGCAGCTGACCCCGCCCGACGCGACCCGACGCCGCCTCCGGTACCGAAGGAGACCCTCGCAGGACCACGTGCAGCGCGCCGGCAGTCCGTAGCGTGCTCGTGAGGGAGCGGCAGCAGTTCCGCACCGATCGTCGTCGCACCGACCGGAGGAATCATGGAGACCGACGCCGCCGTGGTCCCGTCACGTCGCGTCCGCGTGTACGGACGGCCGTTCGACGCGGACTCCTACGCCCTGCGGGACTTCCTGTCGCGCTCCGTGGTGCAGTTCGACTGGTTCCCGGTCGACGTCGGTGGGGCGGTACCCGACGACCAGGTCGCGGCCGCCGACCGGGTCGATCCGTCGCGGCTCCCGCTCGTGGTGTTCCCCGACAGCACGGAACTGGTCGCACCGACCCTGCGCGAGGTCGCCGACCGGCTCGGGTGGATCCACGCACCGCGCCGCCAGGAGTACGACCTGTCGATCTACGGTGCCGGACCCGCCGGGCTGTCCGCGGCCGTGTACGCCGCCTCCGAAGGGCTCGACGTCGTCCTGCTCGAGCGGGACGCCGTGGGCGGGCAGGCCGGTTCGAGCAGCCTCATCGAGAACTACCTGGGGTTCCCCGAGGGGATCGCCGGAGCGGACCTCGCCGAGCGTGCCCGTGAACAAGCGGTCCGGTTCGGCGCCGAACTCCTCGTGATGCGCGAGGGGGTGCGCGGGGTCTTCCACGACGGCCGCATCCACGCCGACCTCGCCGACGGCGGCCACGTCGTCGCCCGCGCGAACATCTGCGCGACCGGTGTCGAGTGGCGTCGGCTCGGGCTGCAGCGCGAGCAGGAGCTGCTCGGCTGCGGTGTCTACTACGGTGCCGGGACGAGCGAGGCGGACGGCTGCGCCGGCGAACAGGTCTTCGTGGTCGGCGGGGCGAACTCGGCGGGCCAGGCGGCGATGAACCTGTCCCGCTCCGCGGCGCACATCACGATGCTCGTCCGGGGAGCGTCACTGTCGGCCACGATGTCGGAGTACCTGAGCGCCAGGATCGCGGCCACACCGAACGTGACGGTCCGGACGGGCTGCCAGGTCTCGGCGCTGCACGGCGACACCCGACTCGAGTCGATCGAGGTCACTGACGGCGACGGCGCCGCGGTGTCGCTGCCGGCCACGCGGTTGTTCATCTGCATCGGCGGACGACCGGACACGAGCTGGGCCGAACAGACGCCCATGGTCCGCGACCGCCTCGGGTACCTGGTCACCGGCCCGGACCTGGACGCCGTCGACGGCTCACTCGACCAGTGGCCGCTCGAGCGGCGTCCGTTCTGGCTCGAGACGAACGTGCCGGGGTCCTTCGCAGCCGGGGACGTCCGCGCCGGGTCCGTCAAGCGCGTCGCCGCAGCGGTCGGCGAGGGCGCCATGGCCGTGACCTTCGTCCACCGCCACCTGGCGACGAGCGACTGACCGAGGAGTCCCGTGATGCCCGACGAACCCGACACGACACTGCCGACCGCCGCGGAGTCGATCACGTCCCTGGACCGGCCGACCGCCTTCTTCAACGCCCTGATGACCGAGCACTTCGTCCTCGAGAGTGCGCGGAGCATCACGGTCAGCGAGTCGAGCAGTCGCTCCTCGCTGTACCTCACCACGCTCTCCAGCTCGCTCGTCGCCTTCGGGTTCCTCGCGCACACGCCCTTCGCGCTCGGGTTCCTCGGCGCGATCATCCCGGTGATCGTCCTGCTCGGCGCGTTCACCTACGAACGCCTCGTCGAGACCTCGCTCGAGGACGTCGCGGCGCTCGCCGCGATGCAACGGATCCGTCGCTACTACGGTCGGCTGCTGCCCGAGGCCGACACGTACTTCCCGATGCCCCGCGGGCGGCACGCGGCGAACGAGCTGCTCGACATCGGCCGGGCCCCGTCGTGGTACCGGCTGCTGTTCACGATGTCGTCCGCGATCGCGGTGGTGAACTCGATCGTCGCCGGCGCCGGGGTCGCCATCCTGGTCGACCAGCTCGGCGTCGACGACCCGGGTTCGATCGCGTGGGGCGTCGGATCGGCGGTGGTGCTGGCCGTGGCACACCTGTCGTACCAGGTCCGGTCGCACACCACGATGCACGAGGTGATTGCTCGGTCGGAAGCGCTCGACACCGACCGCAGGCTGCCCTGACCGGTCGCGGACGGCCGCGACCGGCCGCGACCGGTGTCAGCGTCGCTCGGCCAGCTGCTCCGACCAGTCGCGGGGGAGCCGGTCGGCCGGACCCGGCACCGACTGGGTCGTCGGGTGCGCCTGCGGGTCGGCGAGGCGGGGTCCGTCCACGAAGTCCTGCGCGACGAAGTCCCAGAACCATCCCTCGCCCGGCTCGAACGACTGCATGACCTCGTGCCCGGTGACCGCGAAGTGCGCGGTGGCGTGCCGGTTCAGGGAGTCGTCGCAGCAGCCGACGTGCCCGCAGGCGGCGCACCGACGCAGGTGCACCCACCACGAGCCCGTCGCGTCGCACTCCACGCACCCCGTGCCGGACGGGGGGACGGACGGGGAGACCATGGTCGCGCGTGCACTCATGGTCCAACCGTGCGCCGCGGACCCACCGGAGCGCTTGAGTCAAACGGCGCTGGTACCGCGCGGGCGGACTTCCTACGGTCGAACCGAGGCCGGACGAGGAGTGCGTGGTGCGGGAGACGACGGATGACAGGACCACGTCCTTGACGACCCTCGCCACGTGGGCGCGGCAGGTCGTCGACGATCCTCGGCACCGACGACCGGCCGTCCACGTCCCGGTCGCCGTCGCTGACCTCGGTCGGCACGGCACCCTGGGGCTCGGAGCGCTCACCGGCACCGGCACCGGCGCCGCCGATGGCCTGGTCGTGTTCGACCGCCGGTGCTTCCGGATGCTGCTGGACGGCGCCGCAGCGGTCGCGGACGCGGACGACCCGGTCGCGTTCGCGGTCGTCTCGACGTTCTCGCCCGACCTGGTGGTGACGGTCACGTCGGTCGCCTCCGTGGCCGACCTGGAGGCCCGGATCGCCGCCGTCCTGCCGCCGCGCGACTTCGCGGTGGCCGTCTCGGTCGACGGCGTCTTCGACGAGGTCCGGACCGAGGACAGCACGACCGGGACGACGGTGCACCGCGCGGTGGCGGGTCGTCTCGTCGGCTTCCGGACGCCGGGCCCGGGCGGGGTCCGTGCCGACCTGCACCTCGGGTTCCTCGACGTCACCCGCACCCGCGCCGGCGCGCTCGCCGGGTTCGCGGGGTTCTCCGGGCGGATCGAGCTCGGCTTCTCCACCGCGCCGCACCTGGCGGTTCGTGCGCTCGGTGCCGGGTTCGACGGGGGACCGGTGTGATCCGGTGCGACCCGGTGTGACCGGGTGCGGCCCGCCCGGAGGTCAGCCGGAGCGGTGCTGCCGGAACCGCTCCGCGAGCTCCCGGCGGGATGCCACGCCCCACTTCGTGTAGACGTGCCGGACGTGGCTCGTCACCGTGTGGGTCGAGATGAACAGGTCGGACGCGATCTGCTGCGTCGTCAGGCCGGCTGCGACCCGTTCGACGACCTGGGCCTCGCGGGCGGTGAGCCCCGGGCGTCCCGAGGCGCCCGACGCAGCGGTGTCGGCCGTGGCCGCCCGGAGGGTCACGCCGACGCCCCGCAGGTGCCGCCGCGACCGTTCGGCCTCGCGCAGGGCACCCGCACTGTCGAACAGCGTGGTCGCCTCGCGCCACACCTCGACGGCCGCGGGCACGGAGCGCCGTCGCAGGGCGCTCCCGAGGTCTTCGAGCGCCGCGGCGAGCACGAGCCGGCGGTCGACCCGGCGCAGCCGCTCCACCGCTGCGCCGAGGTGCTCCACGGAGTCGTGGACGAGTCCGTGCACGTGCAGCCAGGTCCCGGCGCACAGGTCGTTGTCCGGGTTCGCCGTGGCCCGGAGCCGTGCCACTCGTTCGATCCGCTCGAGCCGGTCCCGTCGGGCCCCACGGATCGCGATGCGTGCGAGGTGGACGTCGTCGGCGAAGTCGGCCGGGCTCGACATCGACGCGATCGGTTCCTCCAGGCTCCGCCACGCCACCTCGCTGCGGTCGACGGCGGCCCGGACATCGCCGTGTGCGTCCGCTTCGAGCGCCAGCAGCCACGAGCCGGAGCGTGCGAAGGCCGGATCGGCGTGCAGGGCCTCGGCGAAGTGCCGCGTCTGGTCGGCTGCTGAGCGGTCGCCCTGCAGCAGCGCCGTGCGGAAGAGGACCGTCCCGGCCGTGAGCGCCGCGAACTGACCGAGCTCCAGGTCCTCGGCCAGGTCGAGGACCGACTCGGCCGACGTCTTGGCGTCCTCCAGACGGCCCTGGTCGAAGAGCACCCGCGTGCGCAGCATCATCCAGGCGGCAGTCGGGCGGGCCAGGTGGTTGCGACGGGTCTCGATGGCGTTCGCCTCGGCGATGCGTCCGGCTCGGTCGGTCTCGCCGAGTGCACCCGCGAGGAACGCCCCCCAGAGTCCCTCGGGCAACCAGCTGCTCGACGAGCCCCCGGTGGCAGCGATCCGGCTCATCGCCGACGTGATCGCCTGCGTCGCGTCCGCGAACCGGCCCTCGTTGAAGGCGAGCACGGACGCGCTGGCCTCGAAGGTGGCGACGGCGACCGGGTCCGCGTCACCGTCGACCGTCGCCCGGGCCTCCCGCAGCGCGGTCGCGAGGTCCGCGTGCCGCCCGGCCTGGGCGAGGTTCAGCGCGCGGACGGCGAGCAGACGGGACCGCACACCGGCGCTCACTCCGGGCAGGGCCAGTGCGGACTCGACCGTCCGCAGCGCTTCCGGCGTCGAGCCCTCGGTCTGCAGCCGCGCCAGGGTGAGGTGCAGGCGTGCGTCGTCCTCCGGAGCGAGGCGGCCCTGCAGGTCGTCGAGCAGCGCGCGGGCCTCGGCCGTCCGACCGCTGTGCCAGAGCAGCGGCAGGACGTCGACGACGATGCCGGGCAACGCCGGGGTGCCGTGCGCGACGTCGGCGGCGCGGAGGGCGAGCGCGCCCGCCTCGGTGGGATCCGTGCTCGCGAGGTCGATCGCCACCGTGCGCAGGACCTCGGCGGCGCGGACGTCCCCGCGCTGTGCCACCGTGGCGATGCGTGCGGCGATCGAGACCGGTGGGACACCCTGCCGCAGGAGTTCGTCCACCGCTTGCCGGAGCAGGTCGTCGCGGACGGCTGCGGGGATCATCGACTCCGCCGCCTCGCGGAGGACGTCGTGGCGGAACGACAGGTCCGTCCCGTCGTCGACGAGCACCCCCGCCTCGATCGCCTCCTGCAGCCCGGGGAGCAGTCGCTGCACCGGCTGGTCGAGCATCGCCGACAACGACCGCACCGAGAACGAGCGTCCCAGGGTCGCTCCGACCTGCACGAGCTGCTGCGTGGGCTTCGACAGGCGTCGGAGGCCCTCGCGGATCGACGCACCGAACCTCGCCGGCAGCGCGGCGCCCGGCATCGTGGCGACGCCGTCCACGATCGCCAACAGGCCCTCGTCCACGAGCCCGCGCACGAGTTCGGCGACGAGGATCGGGATGTGCTCCGTCCGTCGGGCAACACGCAGGACCGAGCTGTCGGGCGTCGCGCCGACCAGGTCGGCGATCATCGCGGCCGTGGCCTGTTCGTCCAGCGGGTCGAGGTCGACGATCCGTCCCGTCGCGGCGAGCTCGTCGACGGTCGCCGTCACCGGCGGGTCCTGGTGCTCGGTCCGGACCGCGACGACCCAGAGCACGGGGACGTCGGCGAGCCGACGAGACAGCGATCGGAGCACCGCCAGGGTCGTCGTGTCGCACCACTGCAGATCGTCGATGACGACCACGACGCCGTCCGACGCCGCGGCCCGCTCCAGGTCGTCCTGGAGCTGCTGGAGGAGCCAGTACCGCGCCTCCGGGTCCAGCGTCACCGCGCTGAGCCGGACGCGGTCGGAGATCGGCCGGGGCCCGGCGCCGAGCGCGTCCATGATCGGTGCGAGCGGGATCAGGCGTGCGTCGCGGTCCGTGCGACCGACGGCCACGCGGAGGCCGGCCACGGTCGCCTGGTCGACGACGTCCTCGAGCAGACGCGACTTGCCGACCCCCGCTGCTCCGCGGACGACGAGCACGTCACCAGCACCCCGTGCCAGACCGGCCAGGGCATCGGCGGCGACGGCCTGCTCGATGCTCCGGCCGCGGATCGGCAGCCCGCTCCGGGGCACGGCGGACACCGGCACGGAGACCTCGTCTCCGCGGGGGAGCAACTCCTCGTCCGTCAACACGGCGGCCACCAGTCCTCGTCGGTGGCTGGAGTCTACGAACGTACCGCGGGCTCGCGACGGGCCCTGCCGTTACCCCGGCGACGAGTTCCGATGACGTTCCAGGATCGTCCGCCCGGGGTGTCGCGGGTGGTGGCCGGGGCATCCGGGGCCCGCGGGGCGGGCGGCCGGCGAGGGTGTCCCTGACAGGGTCACGTCCGGGCGTCGTCCGTTCCGTCGTCTCCCAGTCGCAGGAGTGCATCCCGGAGTCCGGCCCGTGTCGTCACGCCGAGCTTCGGGAACAGCCGGTACAGGTGCCCGCTCACGGTGCGCGGCGAGAGGTACAGCTGCCCGGCGATCTGCTTGTTGGTCAGCCCGGCCGCGGCGAGGGACGCCACACGGCGTTCCTGTTCGCTCAGGTCGACCGCCTCCAGCGCCGTCGGCACCGGACGGGCGGCACCGGCTGCGCGCAGCTCGCGTTCCGCGCGGGCCTGCCAGTCACCGGCACCGAGCACCTCGAAGGCACGCGCCGCCATCCGGAACTGGCCCCGGGCCTCCAGGGCGTGCATCCCACGACGCAACCACTCGCCGTAGGCCAGGCGGACGCGGGCCGCCTCGAACGGCGAGACGTCGCCGTCGACGCTGGCCAGCGCGTCCTCGAAGAGCGCGCGGGCACCGTGCGTCTCGTCGACGACCGCTCGGCAGGCGAGCAGCACCAGGGAGCGGCGCGGGGTCGGCTGGTCGGCGAACGCCCGTTCTGCCCGGGCCACCAGCGCGGCACCGTGGTCGGCCAGGCGGAGCCGCGCAGCCGACTCCACCGCGTCGAGCAGCTCGATCGGTCCGTAGCTGCTCTCGAGCCACCGCCCAGCCCTGCCCGGTCCCGTCGCCGAGCGGCTGTAGGCCTCCTCGAACCGTCCCGTCGCGACGTCGAGCGCGGAGCGGGCGTGCTCCGCAGCCCGGGCGACCAGCGGCGTGCCGTGCTGCGCCGCCCACCGTGCTGCGCGGTCGGCCTTCCGCGCCGCCTGCTCCGGCTCGCCCTGTACCGACAGCACCAGTGCCTGCAGCGCCTCGGTCAGCGCGACGAGCGTCCCGGCCTGCCAGCGCTCGGCCGCTCGGTGGACGTGGTCGAACGCCGCCCGCGCCGCGTCGAGCCGCCCCGCCTGGTAGTGCGTCACGGCGGCACGGCACGAGCTGAAGTAGCCGAGGAGCCCGGCGTCGCCCGCTCGTCGGAGCGCGGCCTCCACGTGGTCCCGGCGCGGATCCGTCGAGTCGAGCAGCGTCCACGCGATGTGCAGTGCCACGGCCTTCCACGGTTGCGTGTCGGCAGCGGATGCGGGCACCTCGCGGTACAGCGCGGCACGCTCGTGCTCGGTCCGGCCGGAGCCGTCCACGCAGTCCTCGACGAGCCGCAGCACCGGGTCGAGGTCGAGGTCGACGGTCAGCGCCAGCGCCTCGTCCCACCAGGAGTCGTGCCCGCCCAGGTAGCAGAGCACGTGCAGCGTCGCGACCAGGACGTCGTCGGCGCCCGCCCGGTCGGACTCCCCGAGCGCGGCCAGGACGCTCCGCCTGCCGGCGTGCACGTCACCGGACCGGACCGCCCGGACGAACTCGACCGCCGCCACCAGCGACGGATGCGGTCGTGTGCCCCGGCGGACGGCCCGTTCGGCCTCGGTGTCGACGAGACCGAAGTCCCCGGTGAAGGCCGCCGTGACCGTGACGGAGACGTCGGCCGACGGCAGCAGGGTGCCCGATCCGGCCAGGCCCCGGCCCTCGCGCACCGCGACCACCACGACCGTCCCGAGGTCCCGCGCCAGTGCGGCGAGCAGGTCGTGCAGCACGGATCTGGCGTCCTCGTCGAGCGCGTCGAAGTCCTCGACGAGCACGACGCTGCGGGTGGGCCCCGCTGTCCCGGCGTCGTGCGCCCGGACGAGCGCGAGCCACGGGGCCAACGACGCGGCCTCGATGACGGGGTCACCGCCCACCGCACGCCACCGGACGACCGTGTGGCCGTCTCCCCGGGCGGCGTCCGTGATGTCCGCGAGCGCCCGTGCCCGGGCGGACGCGTCCGGTCCGGTGACGACCACGAAAGGATCGGTGCCGCCGGACGGCGAGCGCAGCGCCCGCCCGGTGCCGTCGTCGTGCGCCGGTCGTGCGTCCGAGATACTGATCGTCATCGTCGCTCCTGGATCGTCGGTCGACTGCGCCGCCCGGGAGGCCCGTGGCGGCTGCTCCGGACGCTAGCGACGACGACGCGGTCACCACATCACCCCGTGGTCGCCCGGGCATCCCCTCTTGCGGAGCGGGTCATCCGACTCAGGCGTGACGGGGCACCGGGTGGCGATGCTCGACGGGAGACACCCCACGGCACCGAACCGCACCGTCAGGACGGCTGCGGAGGAAAGGCGGACACCATGGCCTCCGTCCACGGCGCACCCTGATGCCCGGCGCACCGGGCAGCCGCGTCCCCATCGACGCGCAGAGCGTCGACGCACCGCTCTCCCGTTCGGCGGTGTTCCTGACCCTCGACGTCGGGCCGGACGACGACGACCTCGATGCCGTCCGCGACGTGCTCAGCGACCTCGACGGCCTGCTGAAGACGGTCGGGTTCCGCGACCTCGACGCGCACCTGTCCTGTGTCGTCGGGATCGGGGCGATGGCGTGGGACCGGTTCTCGCCGCATGCCCGCCCGGACGCGCTGCACCCGTTCCCCGCCCTGACCGGGCCGGTCCACTCGGCGCCGTCCACCGGAGGAGACCTGCTCTTCCACATCCGGGGTGAACGCACCGACGTCTGCTTCGAGTTCGAGCGCCTGCTGCTGGCCGCGCTCGGGGACCACGTCACCGTGGTCGACGAGGTCAGCGGCTTCCGGTACTTCGACACCCGCGACCTGCTCGGCTTCGTCGACGGCACGGCGAACCCGGTCGCGCAGGACCTGGCAGCCTCCGCACTCGTCGGCGCGGACGACCCGGACTGGGCCGGTGGCAGCTACGTCGTCGTCCAGAAGTACCTGCACGACCTGGCGGCGTGGAACGCCCTCGGGACGGACGCGCAGGAACGCATCATCGGCCGGTCGAAGTCGGACAACGTGGAGCGGGACAGCGCCACCGAGGCCCGGCCGTCGCACAAGTCGCTCGCGACCATCGTCGACGACGACGGGGTCGAGCACGACGTCCTCCGCGACAACATGCCCTTCGGTCGACCCGGCAGCGGGGAGTACGGCACCTACTTCATCGGCTACAGCGGTGCGCTCTGGGTGCTCGAACGGATGCTGGAACGGATGTTCGTCGGCGATCCTCCCGGGACGTACGACCGGCTGCTCGACTTCTCGCGTGCGATCACCGGGGCGACGTTCTTCGCCCCCGCACGCGATCGTCTGGTGGACCTCGCCGCGCTCGCGACACCACCGTCGCCGTCCGTGGTGACGGCTCCCGACGCCACCGGTCCCGGCCTCGGCATCGGTTCACTCCGCAGCACGGAAGGGCACACGCCATGAACCACCTCCTCCGCGAACTCGCGCCGTTCGGTGCCGACACCTGGGCGGTGCTCGACGCCGAGGCCCGTGACCGGCTGGTCCCGGCGCTCGCCGCGCGGCGCATCGTCGACTTCGACGGCCCGCGCGGCTGGCAGTGGTCGTCCGTCGACCTCGGCCGCACCGACGCGGTGACCGGCGGCGTCGCCGACGGCATCACCGCACGGCGCCGCCGGGTCCTGCCGCTCTGCGAGGTCCGTGCGACCTTCACCGTCGCGCTCGAGGAACTCGTGGACTCCTCCCGCGGCGCCACCGACGTCGACCTGGGCGACCTCGACGCGGCCGTGCTGCGGCTCGCGGCCCACGAGAACCGAGCGACGCTCCGCGGGTGGCCGGAGGGCGGCATCACCGGAGCCGGACACGCGTCGACCCAGCCCGCACAGTCGCACGACGGCTCGCCGACATCGTTCCGGGCCGCGGTCACCGCTGCGGTCGCCGCACTCCGCGACGTCGGGGTCGCCGGGCCCTACGCCCTGGCCTGCAGCCCCCGTGACTGGGCGGACATCGTCGAGACCGACGACGCCGGCACACCCCTGCGTGAGCAGCTCGAGGGCATCACCGGCGGTCAGGTCGAGCGAGCGCCCGGCATCGACGAGTCGCTGCTGATCAGTCAGCGCGGCGGGGACTTCGTGTTCACCGTCGGCGAGGACCTGGCCCTCGGCTACCTGGGCCACGACGGCGTCGACGTCACGATGTACGTCGAGGAGACCTTCGCGTTCCAGGTGAACACCCCCGAGGCGTCCGTCGTCCTCCGCCGGTCACTCTGACGAGCCGACACGACGAGCGGCCCGACGGGCGGACCCGGTGCCCACCCGCACCGACGTGCGCGTCGCGCGGGCGGGCTGACCGCGACCACGCAACGCAACGGGAGGCCCGTGGCGGATCCGCCACGGGCCTCCCGTCCGTCTGCCGGTCGCCGTCGCGACCCGCGCCGATCAGTAGAAGTTGTTCGCCTGCGAGTGCCCCCACGCCGCGCACGGGGTGCCGTACGCCGAGCTGATGTACTTCAGGCCCCAGGTGATCTGGGTGGTGGCGTTGGTGCGCCAGTCCGCGGCGATCGTGGCCATCTTCGAGCCGGGGAGTGCCTGCGGGATGCCGGTCGCGCCGCCGTTCGCGTTGACGGCCTGGTAGTTCCAGCCGGACTCCTTGGTCCACAGGTTGTCCAGGCACTGGAACTGGTCGGCACCCCAGCCGTACTCCGACGACGCGAGCGAGCTCGCCGTGGCCTTGGCACCGGCGACGGTGTTGCCGACGGCGAGCTTCCGGGCGGCCTCCGCTGCCTCGGCGGCAGCCTTCCGCTCGGCTGCGGCCTTCGCTGCGGCCGCGGCCTTCGCGTCGACGTCCCGCTTGTCCTGCGTGGCGCTGGCCTGGGCGACGTGCGTGGTCGACGCGACCGTCGTCGAGATGCGGTTCGTCAGCGCAGCGCCGGACAGGTCCGGGTAGTCGCTCAGCGCGTCGACGCGCTGTTCGAGCGCCGAGGTGTCGACCTTGTGGTTCGCGGTCTGCATGACGGTCTTCGCCGTGGTGATCGTGGCGGCGGCCTGGGCACGGTCGAGCGCGGTGCCGCGCAGGGCGGGCTCCGCGGTCGCCGAGGCGCTCGGGGTGTCGGTCGGCATGCCGAGGGCCTCGCCGATGGCGGGCTGCGTGCCGACGGTCAGGGCGCCACCGGCGACGGCGAGGACCGCCGCGCCGCCGGCGATCAGCGTCGCGCGGTGCCGCAGGGCCCGGCGCATCCGGCGGGTGGGGGTGTTCAGGGCTTCACGTCGGGTCAAGGCCGTCGTGGTGGGGAGCTCAGGGGTGTGTCGCATCGGTTCCGCAGGTCGGCGGCTCGGTGGGGGAGGGACTCCCGCTCGCGCGACCGAGGTCGTGCGGGCACGCCGGAGGCTGGCGGTGTCGGTGACACCGTCGGCGACGACGAGGAGTCCTCGAGCCGGTGAGGACCGGACGGTGGTGTGGGGCCCGTCCGTCCGCCGGGAGCAGCCGTGGGGTGGCCGCGGTCAGGCGGAGCCGACACCATGACCGGTCAGACTGGGCAGCGCGTCCAGGAACGCTGGCAGAACGGTCCGTCCACCGCTTGGTAACGGTTCGGTAACGGTCGTGCGGGGCCTAGAAGGTGTGAGGTTCCTGGGCGTGCTCGCCCTGGGCGACTCGCTCGAGCGCGGCCAGGGCGCCGGCGATCGCCTGGACGTCCGACTCGTCGAGCTCGGCGATGAGTTCGGCGACGATCCCGGTGCGGTTCGCGCGGGCCTGCTCGACCGCCTCGATGCCCTCCGGCGTGGCCGTCACCATGAACGCCCGGCCGTCGCGCGGGTCGGCCTCGCGCTGGATGAAGCCGCGCTGCTCGAGCTCGGTCAGGATGCGGGTCATCGTGGGCTTCGTGACCACCTCGATCCGCGACAGGTCGCCGGGGCGCAGGGGTCCGTGCCGCTGGATCGACGCGAGCGCCGACACGATGCCGTACCCGAGCGAGGCCGAGTCGGTGCGGGCCCGTCGGTTGATCCGACCGACCGCGGCGGCCAGGCGTGCGGCGACCTCGGTACGGTCCGTCGGGCGGGGGTTCATGTGCTGCTCCGGGTGCCTGGTTCAGGTGGTCGCCAGCGATGCTATCGGTCCGCGCGGCCCCGGGACTGGGAGCGTCACGCGCGTGGCCGCGCCACCGACCGGGAGGCCCGTGGAACGTCGACCGCCCGCCTCGCGTGCGCGAGACGGGCGGTTCCTGTACGCGGGTACAGGTGGACTCAGTGCTTCTCGCCCGGCAGCTGGTGGATCGCCTCGGTCGCGAGCTCGGCCGCGACGTTGTCGCCGGACTCGGTCGCCGCCCGGAGACGCCGGAAGTCCTCGGTCATCCGGTCCCAGTCGACCAGTTCGTCGAGGTTCGGCAGTCGCAGCCGGAACGCCAGGCCGTCCATCGTGTCGCGGCAGACGCGCTGCAGGTTCTCGTTGCCGCACTCGGCGACGTACAGACCGAAGACGTCGAGGGCGTCGTGGTTGACGGCGGCGACCTCGTGGGCCTCGAGCTCGGTGATCGTCTTGTCGAGCTGGGCCAGGATCTTCTTGCGGCTCGCCGAACCGAGGCGCGGGACCGCGAGCCGGACCACGCCGCCGAACAGCACGCCGAGGGTCTGCATCGCTTCGATGACCTCGGCGGGGTCCGGCGTGGTGACGCGGGTGTACCGGTTCGGGGCCATCTCGATCAGGCCGGCCCGGGACAGCTGGCTCAGGGCCTCGCGGATGGGCGTCCGGGAGACGCCGAGCCACGAGATGAGCTCGTCGTCGTTCAGTCGTTCGCCGGGGAGCAGCGTTCCGTCCATGATCGCGTCGTGGATCTTGTGGCGGACGGTGTCACGGAGCAACTGGTGCTCGGTCGGGGCGCTGCGGGGGACCGGCATGCGTTCTCCTTCGGGGGCGGCGGCGTCGGGGCGCCGGGCGAACGGGCACGGTCGACATCGCACGTGCTCGCATCACCGTACCTGATATGACAACGGCGTTGCGGTCGGCTCAGCGCGTGTCAGTGTCGACGTTCAGATGCCGGTCACGCGTGTCGGGCGTCGTGCGTCGCGTGCGTCACTCGCGACCCGAGTGCTCCTCGAGCATGCGGACGGTGGCCGGGTCCTCGGCACCGTCGTACCAGCGGTCCAGCACGGCGACGAACGGCCGCGGGTCGGACGCGACCCGGGCGAAGAGCGTCATCGACGACCGGAGCTTCACCGAGTCGATGCCCCCGAGCAGGGCGTCGGCGGAGCGGGCGGGAGCGTCGTGTGCGACGTCGGTCGCCGTGAGCAGGCGGGGCCCGAGCACCGGGTGCGCCAGGTAGGCGCGGGCTTCGTCCACGCCGGTGATCGCGTAGCGCACGGCCGTGGCGCTCCGCCCCAGACCGGCCAGCTGCGGGAACACGAACCACATCCAGTGCGACGACTTCCGGCCCCGACGGAGTTCGTCGAGCGCGACGTCGTGCACACCCTGCTGAGCCCGGACGAAGCGGTCGAGGTCGAACGGGTCGTCGGCCGGTGCGTGGGGCTGTTCGTGCGTCACCGGACGACCCCGCCCCAGCCGTACCGGACGGTCGTCCCGTCGACCACGAGCAGGGAGTCCGGCGCCCGGTCGAACAGGCCGGGCATGCCGACGGCGTCGGGCAGGTCGCCCTCGAGCCGGTCGAGCGTGGCCGAACGGGTGGTGAGCACCGGGTGCTGCCGCTGCCAGAAGAGGGTCTGCGCCAGGTACCGCGCGTGGATGCCGGCGCGGGTGGTGAGCTCGGCGGCCAGCGGGGTGTCGACGACCTCGCCGGCGGTCACCCGCACCGAGGCCGCGTGCTTCGGCCGCACCGCACCGGTCGGGCGTTCCTGCCGGAGCGACCGCGCCCACCGCACCGGGTGCAGCACGCGGGTCGGGTGCCGGACGGATCGGTGCGCCACCGCGTCACCGCGTCGACGGGAACGTGCATGGGCGAACGTGTACGGCACGCCGAGCAGTGCGTGCGCGGCCACGATGGCAGGCACGTTCGCGGTGTCGACCGTGCGGTAGGTCACCCCGCGCCGCCCCTGGTCGTCCACCGTGAGGACCTCGATCGTGACCTCGGTCATGGTGCCGAGCCGCCCGGCAGAGGGGAACGGTGGCACCCGGGTCTCCCGGAACACGTACGCCGACAGCCCCACCCAGGCGCTCCCGTCGACCACGTCCGGACGGGTCCCGCGGGGCACGAGCCGCTGCAGCGACGCCGGGTCGTGCCGCCAGTGCGCGAACACGATGTCCTCCCAGGCGTGCTGGGTGACCGGACGGTGCAGCAACGGCACCGCCGCCCGGGTCCACGACGGCTGGGTCACGGCTTCGGTGCGTGCCGACCGACGCGCATGCTCCAGAGGACCAGCGGCAGCTGCAGGGGGAGCCGCAGGACCCCGATCAGCCGCATCGCCCGGCTCGAGCGGGGATGGTCGAGCAGGTCGTTCGCCATCTTGAGGTTCGCCGGGAACACCGCAGCGAACAGCGCAGCCGCCGCCCAGCCCGAGGCACGCCGGGTGGCGGGGAACGCGAGCCCGGCGGCGATGCCCAGCTCGGCCACCCCGGAGGCCAGCGTGGTCAGCCGCGGGGGCAGGGCCTCCGGCACGATCCGGTCGAAGTGGGTCGGGCGCAGGAAGTGCATGGTGCCTGCCGCGCCGAGGGCCACCGCCAGGATGGTGGCCGTGCGGTTGGCACGTCGGATCCGCTCACGTCGTCGCATGTGCCCCATCGTGCCCGCTCGTCCTCGGAAGCAGCCGGAGACGCTGCTCACGTCAGTGTGCATCCACGCCAGTGTGCATTCACGTCAGTGCGGTCGCGACGAGGTCGAGGATCGCCGTCGCCACCTCGGCCTTCGTGCCGGAGGTCTCGCGGACCACCTCGCCACCGGGCACCAGGACCTCGATCGCGTTCTCCTCGCGCTCGAAGCCGGCCGACCAGCCGACGTGGTTCACGACGAGCAGGTCCGCGGGCTTCCGGCTGATCTTGGCGCGTCCGAGCTCGATCCGCGCGTCCCGGTCGGGTTCGGTCTCGGCGGCGAACCCGACGATGATCTGCCCGGTCCGCCGTGCCGCGACGAGGTCGGCGAGCACGTCCGGGTTCCGCACCAGCTCGAGCGTCATGCGCTCGCCCTGCGCGTCCTTCTTGAGCTTCTCGGTGCGCACCTCGGCCGGACGGTAGTCGGCGACGGCGGCGGTCATCACGACGACGTCCGCTTCGGTGGCGACGGTGTGCACGGCCTCGGCGAGCTCGAGCGCGGACCCGACGGGCACCACGGTCGCGTCCAGCCCGGCGGTCAGCGAGCCCTCGACGTTCGCGGCGACGAGCGTCACGGACGCGCCACGACGGACGGCGTCCGCGGCGATCGCGATGCCCTGGCGGCCGCTCGAGCGGTTGCCGACGAACCGCACCGGGTCGAACGGCTCGCGGGTGCCGCCCGCGCTGACGACGACGCGGACGCCGGCCAGGTCGCCCTGTTCACCACGGGCCCCGGTGCTGGACGCGGTGCCGGTCTCCGCACTGCGGCGGCCAGCCGGGGCGGGGTGCTGGTCGAGCACGGCGAGTGCGGCGACGACGATGTCCTCGGGCTCCGCCATCCGACCGATGCCCGCGTCGTCGCCGGTGAGCGCGCCGACGACCGGGCCGACCAGGTGGACGCCTCGGTCACGCAGCGTGGCGACGTTCGCACGGGTCGCGGGGTGCTCCCACATCTGCGGGTGCATCGCCGGGGCGACGACGACGGGTGCCTCGGTCGCGAGCAGCGTCGTGCCGAGCAGGTCGCTCGCCAGGCCGTGCGCCATCCGCGCCAACGAGTCGGCGGTGGCTGGTGCGATGACGACCAGGTCGGCCCGGCGACCGAGCGCGACGTGGCGCACCTCGGCGACGTCGTCCCACACGCTCGTGGTGACGGGGTTGCGGCTGAGGGCCTCGAGCGTCGGCAGTCCGACGAAGCGCAGGGCGCCCTCGGTCGGGACGACGTGCACGTCGTGGCCGCGCTTGACCAGGTCGCGGACGACCCCGACGGCCTTGTAGGCGGCGATGCCCCCGGTGATCCCCACGATGACGGTCAGGGCGCGCTCTGCTGCTGCGTTCACCTGGCTCACGCTACCGGGGCCACGTGCGAGGATCGACGGCATGTGCACCGTCGTCGTCCGCGTCGACCCCGGGTCCGCGTGGCCCGTCACCGTGCTCGCCCTGCGGGACGAGTCGCCCGAGCGCCCGTGGGACCCGCCCGCGGCCTGGTGGCCGGACCGGGACCCGGACCTCCGAGGTGTCCGTGACCGCTCCGCCGGTGGTGCGTGGCTCGCCGCGTCCGACCGCGCGGGCCTGGCCGTGGTGCTCAACCGCGCCGAACCCGTGACGAGCGTCGACGGCACGTGGACGACCCGCGGCGTGGTGCCGGTGGACGCGGTCGCCGACGACCTGCTGCCCGGTCACGACGGCACGCTGCCGACCACCCGGGCCTTCAACCTGGTGCGCGCCACGGCCGAGGGTGCCTCGGTGCTGACCTGGGACGGCGAACAGGTCCGCACCACCGACCTCGGCCCCGGCGTCCACATGGTCACGCACGGTGCGGCCGACGACCCCGCGGCGCCGCGCATCGGTCGGTGGCTCGAGGCCTTCCGCGCCGTCGACGCCCCGGCCGGCCCACCGGTGCTCGGCCCGTTCGACGAACTCCGCACCGTGGACGCCGGTGGCGACGCCGGGGACGGCTGGGGTGGCTGGTTCGGCGTGCTGGCGGAGTCCGCGGCGCTGCCGAGCGACCACCCCGACGCGATCCTCCGCGACGTGCACGAGGCCGAGGGGCACATGACGACCCTGTCGATCGTGGCCGCGGCGATCGCGCCGGGCCGCACCGTCCTGCAGCACGCACGCCTGACCGAACCCGGGAAGCTGGACGGGTCGGTGGAGCTGCACCGCGCCTGACGTTGGCGACGCGCCGGACCCGACCCGGGCCTCCCGGCCGCGCCCGCGCCCCAACGCGCACGACGTCCGAGTGGTGCGAGGTTGCGTCCTCGGTGCGACCCGCATCCCCTCGCACCACGTCCGGAACCTCGCACGGGCCGCGGCGCCCCTCGCACCGTGCGAGGGGCGCGGCCAGCGCGACGCCGGCGTCGCGGCTAGAGCGGCGGGCGCGTCCCGGTGAGGTCCTCGGCGACTGCCCAGAGCGAGCGGGCGAGGTCGGCACTCCGCGCGGACCCGGGGATCGACACGGTGGTGGTCGGACCGGTCATGCCGAACGGACCCGAGGGGCCGTAGTACGCGCCGCCCACGGCGTTCGGCCCGACCGCCGCGTACAGCAGCGGCTCGGTGCCCTGCTCGACGGCCTGGGTGAACGGCAGGGCGCGGTTGCTCGACCGCACCGGCTTCGACCGACCGAGCGAGCGTCCCGCGGCCTGCAGGTTCGTCCGGGTGTAGCCGGGGTGGGCGGCGGTGCTGACCAGGGGCACGTCGGCCTCGACGGTCAGGCGGTGCAGGTGCAGGGCGAGCAGCAGGTCGGCGAGCTTCGACTGCGCGTAGGCGCGCCAGCCGTTGTAGCCGCGCTCCCACTGCAGGTCGGCGAAGCGGATCCGGCCGGGGATCGCAGCGAGGCTCGACATCGTGACGACCCGGGGTGCCTCGGCGAGGGGGGCACCGGTCCGAGCTGCCCCGGCGCGCAGCAACGACGGCAGCAGCAGGTTCGTCAGGGCGAACGGGCCGAGGAAGTTCGTGCCGAACTGCAGCTCGAACCCGTCGACGGTCTCGAAGCGTTCCGGCGGGGCCATCACGCCGGCGTTGTTGACCAGGACGTCGATCGGACGTTCCTCGTCGACGATGCCGCTGGCGAAGCGGCGGACGCTCGCCAGGTCGGCGAGGTCGAGTTCGCGGACCTCCACGTCGGCTGCGCGGTGGGCGGCGCGGATGCCGGCGGCGGCGGTCTCGCCCTTCTCGGTGCTGCGGACGGCGAGCACGACGCTGGCACCGGCTCCGGCGAGGCGCAGGGCGGCCTCCTGTCCGGTGCCGCTGTTGGACCCGGTGACGACGATGCGGCGTCCGGTCTGGTCGGGGAGGTTCGGCATGCGGGTGACCGTACTCGTCCGGGCTGGCCGACCCCGGTCCGGGCCCGGCCCGGGCCCCGGTGCGCGCGCGCCATCATCGTGCTATGTTGATGCAAACGCATGGAAGTGCGACCAGGAGGACACCATGAGCAACGCATTCGGCACCGACCGTCCCTCGGACGTCCCGCCGCCCGCACCCGACCGGATCGGACCGCTGCAGCTCGGCCTCGACACCTTCGGTGACGTCACCGAGCGCGCCGACGGCAGCCTGCAGTCCGACGCGCAGAGCATCCGCGACGTCGTCGACCAGGCCGTCCTCGCCGACCAGGTCGGCGTCGACTTCATCGGCGTCGGGGAGCACCACCGCGCCGACTTCGTCGTGAGCGCCCCCGAGGTCGTCCTCGCCGCGATCGCCGCCAGCACCGAGCGCATCCGGATGGGCTCCGCGGTCACGGTGCTGTCCTCCGACGACCCCGTCCGCGTGTACGAGCGCTTCGCCACCGTCGACGCCCTGTCGAACGGCCGCGCCGAGGTCATCCTGGGCCGTGGCTCCTTCACCGAGTCGTTCCCGCTGTTCGGCTACGAGCTGAGTGACTACGAGGTCCTGTTCGAGGAGAAGCTCCAGCTCTGGGCGGCCCTGCGCGGCGGCGACGCCGTCACCTGGTCCGGCACGAAGCGTGCGGGCCTGGTCGACCAGGACGTCTTCCCGAAGCTCGAGCACGGCGCCATCCCGACGTGGATCGGTGTCGGCGGCTCCCCGCAGTCGGTCATCCGTGCCGCGTCGTACGGCCTGCCGCTGTTCCTCGCCATCATCGGCGGGCAGCCGGCCCAGTTCGCCCCGTTCTCGCGCCTGTACCGCCAGGCCCTCGCGCAGCTCGACCTGCCGCAGCAGCCCATCGCGATGCACTCGCCGGGCTTCGTGGCCGCCACCGACGAAGAGGCCGCCGAGCGCTACTGGCCGTACCACAAGGCCGTCACCGACCAGCTCGGCCGGGAGCGCGGCTGGCCGCCCCTCGACGTCGCCGGGTACCGCGCGAGCCTGTCGGCCGGTGGGTCGCTCTACGTCGGCTCGCCGGAGACCGTCGCCCGGAAGGTCGCGCGCAACATGCGGATCCTCGGCGCCTCGCGCTTCGACATGCGGTACGCCACGGGTCGCCTGCCGCACGCCGACATGATGCGCTCGATCGAGCTCTACGGCACCGAGGTCGCGCCCCGCGTGCGCGAGCTGCTGGCGCAGCCCGTCCCCGTCGCCTGACGGACGCCGGCCCGGTCCGTGCAGGGCGCGGGTGACGGCCGGGAGGCCCGGAGCGGCCGCCGAGATCGGCTCACGGGGGCCACGGGTACGGTCCAGGGCATGTCGTCACGCCCCGACCACGCCTCCGGTCCCGCTGCTGGTCACGCCTCCGACTCCGTCGTCGAACGCCGGTTCCGCGGCCGGATCATGGGCGTCGGCACCACCTCGGGTGTCCGCATCGTCGTCGGCATGTGGGACCGCTCGCCGTTCGGGCCGTTCACGGACGTGTTCCTCGAGCTCCCCGACGGCACCAGCGTGCTGCTCGCACCCGACGAGATCGTCGCCGCGTACGTCTCCGGCACCTACCGCTTCGACACCGTCTCGGTCGTCGACGTCCACGCCCGGCGCACCGCCAGCGGCCTCGAGCTGTCCGCCGGGGCGCTGCAGGCCTCGATCGACGTCGGCGGCATCTCGCCGCTCGGCCGGATCCTGCGCATCGTCCCGAAGCCGATCGCCCGCGATCCGCGCTGGCTCGCCGCGATCGACCCGGTGGCTCGCCTGCTCGCGCCGGGGTCCGGCACGGCGGGGTCGGCGGGCAACGGTCGCCGCGAGTACTACGGCGTGACCGGGGCGCACGACGTCACCGGCGTGCGGGGGACCTGGGCGGGGGAGCCGCTCGGGGCCCTGGCGCCGCTCGACCCGCCCGTGGCGTTCGGTTTCGCCTCGATGCCGAAGATCCCCCAGGTCGTCGACGTCGAGACCACGATCCGCGAACCCGCCTGACCCCGGCTGGTCCCTGCCCCACTTCGTGAGCAGGAATGGTCGGTTCGCCGGTGCGGAGGCGACATCGTGTGCTCACGATCCTGACGTCGTGGACGGCGCATCCGCCCGGCGGGGGCGGCGTGGTCGGCGTGCACCGGGCCTCCAGGCCGACCGCGACCGGACCACGTCGACGCGCCGGGCTGACGCGTCCAGCGCCGGAGGGGCACACTGGTCGGAACGGTACGGCCCCGTGCACCGACGGTCGCACGTCGGCAGGAGCGGGGCGCATGACGCAAAGGAGCACCATGACCGACACACAGACGGAGCAGCGCGCCGCCATCTCGGACATCGTCCACGGCGCCCACACGGCACTGCTCACCACGGTGAGCGAGGACGGGAACCTGCACGCCAGGCCCCTCGCGGTGCAGGACAAGACGTTCCACGGGACCCTGCGGTTCCTGGTGCAGGACGGCAGCGAGAAGGTCGAGGACATCGCGCGGAACCCGCACGTCAACGTCTCGATCGAGTCGCAGGGCGGGTACCTGTCCATCGCCGGGACCGCGACCGTGACCCGGGACGACTCGGTCGTCGATGAGCTGTGGTCCCCGTTCGCCGAGGCCTGGTTCCCCGAGGGCCGCCAGGACCCGTCGATCCGGCTGCTGACGGTCGAGGGGGTCTCGGTCGAGTACTGGACCCAGGACACCGGGCCGGTCGGCAGCCTGGTGCAGATGTTCAAGGCGGCGCTCGGCAAGCAGAGCCAGCCGGACACCGGCGACCACGGCACGGTCGAGCTCTGAGGCGCGACGCCTCACGCCTGACGCACGACGCCGTCGTCCTGTCCGGACGGCGGCGTCGCGTCATGTCGGGACGCGTGCCTGCGAGGGCTGCGCGTCAGCCGCTCACGGAGGGCCGAGCAGCCACAGCACCGCGACCAGCACCGGCTGCCCGGCCAACGCGGCCGTCACGAAGGTCCACCGCATCCAGGGCTTCGCGACCAGCTCGGGCGACCCGAACAGCGGCGCGAGCGGCATGAGCAGCCGCGGGGTCGAGGCCATCGGCAGCGACACCGCGAAGATGTACAGCGCGTACGCGGCCGAGTACAGCACCGTCGTGGGCCCGAGCCGCAGCGTCGACCGGCGGAGCAGCCAGATCGGGTACGTGACGAGCAGGAACACCACGATCAGGATCCCGCCCACGCCGAGCCAGCGGCCCGCGATGAGGAACCACGGCGTCAGCGGCACGAAGTCCACCCGGCCGATGAAGTTCACCCACCAGGACATCTCGGTCTCCAGGTAGGCGTTCGGCGTCCCGGTGGCGTGCGAGGCGATCACGGGCCAGGCGAGCCCGGCGAGGACCATGGTCAGGCCCGCGGCGACGACCCAGACCTGCTCGCGGAGCGGGAAGCCCTCGAACACCCGGCCGGTCTCGCGCCGCGCACGGACCCACCGCACGAGTGCGACGACGCCGAGCACGAGCGGGATCGCCAGGGCACCGGGGCGGGTGAAGGCCGCGGCGACGCCGAGTGCCGTCAGGAGCCCGTAGCGCCGACGCTCCAGGGCGAGCAGCGCCCCGAACGACAGCGCGAGGAACATGCTCTCCGCGTACCCGACCTGCAGCAGGAACGACAGCGGACCGCAGCTGAAGAAGAAGACCGCCCACATCGCCGCGGCGTGCCCGGCGCGGTCCCGCACCAGGCGGTGCAGCAGGTAGGTGGCGAGCAGCCCGGCGACGATCGCGACGAGCGGTGCGCCGAGTTCGAACGGCACCCCGGTGGAGGCGGTCAGCGCCCGGATCGTGAAGGGGAACGCCGGCAGGAAGGCCCAGGCGTTCTGCGCGACGTTGCCGGCGGCGTCGAGCGGCAGCGCGTCGGGGTACCCATGCAGCGAGATCTGCTCGTAGTACTGCCCGTCCCAGGCCACCAGGAACGCGCCGAACCCGTGCTCGTTGCCCCAGATCGCGTTGCCCGGCAGTGCACGACCGATGAGCGGGTACGCGAGGGCGAGCCACAGGGTCGACAGGACCCGGCCGCCCGTCCAGACGAGCAGGACCGCCGCCCACGCCGGCAGGGAGGCCACGGTGTCCAGGACACGTCGTCGACCGCTGGCCGTGCCCGCGGCGACCACGCCGGCACTGTCGGTGCGGCTCACGCGCGAGTTCCTCGGCGTTCGTGTGGTCGGGTCGGCACCCGGACAGGTTAGTCGGCCCGAGCGTGAGGATCGCACGGAACTGCGCCTGGAGGCCCGTCCCGCGTCGTGCGCGCTGTCTCGCGTCCGTCCCCTGGCCGGTGCCGCGCCCGGTGGGCGGTGCCGCGCCCGGTGTCGCGTCCGGTGGGCGGCCCGTCCGTGACGGGGCGGACGTCGGCGGGCATAGTCTCGGTGGGCGATGACGACGACGGCGACGACACCCAGACGACGGACGGGCAGCACGGCGGTCGCCGTGCTGGTGGCCGGGACCTTCTTCATGGAGCTCCTGGACGGCACGATCCTGGCGACCGCCGCCCCGGCCATGGGGCGTGACCTCGGGGTCGACTCCGCCGCGGTGGGCGTCGCGATCACCGCGTACCTCGTGACCCTCGCAGTGTTCATCCCGGTGTCCGGCTGGCTCACCGACCGGATCGGTTCCCGGACCGTCTTCGCCGGGGCCATCGCGCTGTTCACGATCGCGTCCGCCCTGTGCGCGCTGTCCACCGGGCTGGTCGAGCTGACGCTGTGGCGCATCCTGCAGGGCCTCGGCGGAGCGCTCATGGTGCCCGTCGGCCGGCTCGTCGTGCTCCGGAGCGCGGGGCGCGAACAACTCGTCACCGCCATCGCGATCCTGACCTGGCCGGCCCTCGCCGCACCGATCATCGCGCCGTTCATCGGCGGGGTCCTCGTCGAGACGCTGTCGTGGCACTGGATCTTCCTCATCAACATCCCGCTCGGCGTCATCGCCTTCGTCGCCGCCCTGGTGCTCGTGCCGCAGGAGCGTGCTGCGCAGCGGGTGCCGTTCGACTGGTTCGGGTCGCTGCTCGCCTGCTTCGGGCTCGGCTCGCTCGTGGTCATGGCGTCCTTGCTCGCGCTCGACGTCGTGCCGGTCACCGCGGTCGTCGTCTCCGGGGTCCTCGGCGCGGTCTGCTGCTGGCTCGCGATCCGGCACTTCCGCCGGGCTCCGCACCCGATCATGGGGCTCGACGCGTTCCGGCTCGAGACCTTCCGGGTGTCGCACGCCGGCGGCAGCCTGTTCCGCCTGGCGGTGTCCGCGGTGCCGTTCGTGCTCCCGCTGCTGTTCCAGGACGCCTGGGGCTGGAGCGCCGTGCTCGCCGGGTCCGCCGTGCTCTGGGTGTTCGTCGGGAACCTCGGCATCAAGCCGATGACGACCCCGTTCCTGCGCTGGTGGGGCTACCGCCCGGTGATCATCGTGTCGTCGGCCGTCGCCGCGCTGACCGTGGTCGCGATGGCGTTCATGTCCGAGGACACCCCGTTCTGGCTGCTCGCCGTGCTGCTCGTCGTCAGCGGTGCTGCCCGCTCCGTGGGCTTCACGGCGTACAACACGATCGCCTTCGCCGACGTCGAGCAGGCGGACATGACCCCCGCCAACACGCTGTCGTCGACCCTGCAGCAGACCGCCGCGGGCTTCGGTGTGGCCGTCGCCGCCGTGGTCATCCGCGCGGCCTCCGGCCTGGGTGGTGACGGTCCGTACACGGCCGCGTTCTGGGTCATCGCCGCCCTGCTCGTGGTCGCCTGCGTCGAGGGCATCCTGATGAGTCGCACAGCGGGCGACACCGTCCGCCCGGTCCGCCGTGTCCGCGCCTGATCCCGCCGCTGTCCGTTTCCGTCACGGTCACACGGTGGAAACCCGGCAGGCGTTACAGTCTCAGCAACCGTCCGCGGTACCCGAGTACGGTGACCGCGGCAGGGTGACCGGAACACCCGGACAGGAAGGCAGCATGGCCGCGCCAGAGCAGCAGAGCACGATCGCATCAGAGCAGACCGTGCAGCCCACGCAGCTCCGTGTCGTCAGTTACAACCTCCGCGAGCACACCGCGAACAGCGAGCTCGCCGCACTGGCCGAGGCGTCCGACGCCGACGTCCTGTGCGTGCAGGAGTGCGACAGCAACGACCTCGCTCCGTCGATCGGCGGCCTCTCGCTCGCCGCGTCGACCCGCACCAACCGACTCGGGCTCGCGATCTACAAGCGCGACGACCGCTTCGAGGTGCAGGACTTCAGCATCCACTCGCTGCAGAAGTCGCTGCACGACCGGGTCCTCGCACCCGCGCACGAACGGCTCATCGCGATGCACCTGCGCGACACCGAGGCCGACGCCGAGGTCGTCGTCGCGTCGTTCCACGCCTCGCCCCTGACCGCGACGAACTCCCTGCGCCGCAAGCAGATCGAGGCGGCACACCAGTTCCTGCGCGAGCTTGCGAAGGACGTCCCCGCGGTCATGGTCGGCGACTTCAACTACCCGTGGTTCCAGACGAACCTGCGCCGGAAGATCGAGCAGGGTGGGTTCGCGCTGTCGCTTTCCGACCAGCCGACGTACCTGCGCTACCGCAAGTTCACGGGCCACTTCGACTTCGCGACGAGCGTCGGCCTGCACATCGCCGGCGTCGAGACCCTGCCGGCCGGCATCTCCGACCACCGCCCGATCCTGGTCCGTGCCCACTACGAGCACCCCGGCGAGACCGGCGCGGTCACCACCGTCGAGGCTCCCGCCGCCTGACACGCGCCATCGGCCGCTCGTGCCGAGGTCGCACGACATGCCGCGTGCGCATCGCCGGGTGGTCGCGAACTGTCGGTTGCGGAGGTGTCGGGCGACGGTTCGTGTGACCTCGGCGGAGGAGAGCGGGGAGTCGTGACCGCTCGGCAGCGCCTGCCGAGGTCGCACGACATGCCGCGTGCGCGCCGCCGAGTGGTCACGAACTGTCGGTTGCGGGGGCGTCGGGCGACGGTTCGTGCGACCTCGGCGGAGGTGAGCGGGGAGTTCCGACCGCTCGGCAGCGCCTGCCGAGGTCGCACGACATGCCGCGGGTGTGCCGCCGGGTGGCCGCGAACTGTCGGTTGCGGGGGCGTCGGGCGACCGATTGTGCGACCTCGGCGGAGACGAGCGGGGAGTCGTGACCGCTCGGCGGTGCGTGTCGAGGTCGCACGACATGCCGCGTGCGCATCACTGAGTGGTCGCAAACGGTCGGTTGCGGGGGCGCGCAGCGACGGTTCGTGCGACCTCGGCGGAGATGAGCGGGGAGTCGTGACCGCTCGGCGGACGACGCTGGGCGCGCCCGTCGGGGCGGCGACGCACCGGAGGCCCGGTGCCGGTCTCGTGGACCGGCACCGGGCCTCCAGGCGGTTGCCCTCAGAGCCCGCGAGCCCGCGTCAGCGACGCAGCGTCGCCCGCGCCAAGCGGTTGCCGATGAACTGGCCGAGCTGCACGATGACGACGATCGCCGCCACCGAGACGTAGACCACCCACCAGTCGTAGCGCTGCGAGCCGTAGGTGATCGCGTACTCGCCGAGCCCGCCACCACCGATCAGCGCACCCTGTGCGGTCATGTCGACGATGCCGATGTAGATGAACGTGTAGCCGAGGATCAGGGGGCCGAGACCCTCGGGGATGAGCACGGTCAGCAGGATCGAGACCGGGTGCGCGCCCGAGGCCCGAGCCGCCTCGACGACGCCCGGGTCGACCGACAGCAGGTTCTGCTCGACGATCCGGGACACCGCGAACGCCGCGGCCAACGAGATTGCGAAGGTCACCGCGGGGACGCCGATCGTGGTCTGCACGACGACCCGCGACAGCGGCGCGATCGCCGCGAGGAAGATCACGAACGGGATCGGGCGGATCAGGTTCACGAACACGTTGAGCACCGTGTACGCGGTGCGGTTGCCGAGGACGTTGCCCGGCCGGGTCGCGTAGAGCAGCAGGCCGAGCGCGAGGCCGATGACCCCGGCGATGACCAGCGAGATCAGCGACATCACGATGGTGTCGCGGATGGCGGCGAGGAAGACGTCGAACGTGTCGATCACGCTCTGGAACGAGTTGTTGTTCACGCGGCGGCCTCCTCGTCGGTCGTGACGCCGTCGGCGCGGAGTGCGGCGATCGCGCGATCGATGGCGTCGGGCTCGGCGCCGGGCGCGCTCAGTTCGTAGGTGAGCGACCCGATCCGGCGCTCCCGGATCTCGCCGACCCCGCCGTAGACGAGTTCGGCGGTGACCCCGGCGGCGCGGAACGCGGCGTCGATGCGGTTCTGCAGCCCGGCCTCGTCGGTGATCTGCACCGTGACGAGCCGACCCGGGTGCCGGTCCCGCAGGCGCCGGAGCGTCTCGGGGGAGGGCCGGTCGTGCAGCGCGGTGCGGACGAAGCGCTGCGCGGCACCGGTCTTCGGGGCCGAGAACACGTCGTAGACGTCGCCGACCTCGACGACCCGCCCCTGCTCCATCACGGCGACCCGGTCGGCGATCTGCCGGACGGCGTCCATCTCGTGCGTGATGACGATGATGGTGACGCCGAGCTCCCGGTTGACCCGGCGGAGCAGCGCGAGCACCTCGGAGGTGGTCTCCGGGTCGAGGGCACTGGTCGCCTCGTCGGCGAGCAGCAGGTCGGGCGACGCGGCGAGGGCGCGGGCGATGCCGACGCGCTGCTTCTGGCCGCCGGACAGCTGCTCCGGGTAGGCGTGGGCGCGTTCGAGCAGGCCCACGAAGTCGAGCAGCTCGGCGACGCGACGGTTCCGCTCGGCCTTCGGCACACCGGCGACCTTGAGCGGGTACGCGACGTTGCCGGCGATCGTGCGGGACCGGAACAGGTTGAACTGCTGGAAGATCATCCCGATGTTGCGACGCGCCAGACGGCGGTCCCGCTCGGGGATCGCCGTCAGTTCGCGGCCCGCGACGGTCACCGTGCCGGAGCTCGGCAGCTCCAGCGCGTTGACCAGGCGGACCAGGGTGGACTTTCCGGCACCGGAGTACCCGATGACGCCGAGGACCTCTCCCTGGTGCACGTCCAGGGAGACGTCCTCGACGGCCACCACGGTCTCGCCGGTGTCGGCGCGGCGGTAGTGCTTCGAGACGCCGCGGAGTTCGACGAGGACCGGCACTACTGCTTGGCCGCCTTCGCGTCCTGCTCGACCTGGGCGAGCTCGTCCTGCAGCTTCGAGGCGCTCTCGTCGCGGGCGACGGCCTCGGGCAGGTCCTTCGCGAAGGCCTTCTGCACGGCGTCGTCCTGGAACAGCTCGGCCAGCTCGAGGTAGGTCTTGTTGCCCTTGTCCTCGTCGCGGACGGCGAACACGTTCACGTACGGGGCGGCGCTCGCGCTCGAGGGGTCGTCCTGGTAGATCGCGTCCGAGATCGGCAGACCGGCGGCGGTGGCGAAGTTGTTGTTCACGACGGCGGCGGCGACGGAGCCCTGCTGCAGCGCGTTCGCGGTCTGCGAGGCGTCGAGGGGCTGGACGTCGACCTTCTTCGTCTCGATGTCGTCCGCGGTGGAGAACGCCGAGCCGCCGTCCTTCAGGGTGATCAGGTCGGCCGCCTGCAGGATCAGGAGCGCACGGGCCTGGTTGATCGAGTCGTTCGGGATCGCGACCTTCGCGTTCGCGGGCAGCTCGGACGGCTTGTCGTACTTCGTCGCGTAGAGCGGCAGCGGGTACACGGCGGTCGAGCCGATCGGCTGCAGGTCGTCGTTCGAGGTGACGTTGTAGTCCGCCAGGTACTGGATGTGCTGGAACTGGTTGATGTCCAGCTGGCCGTCCTTGAGGGCGGGGTTCGGCAGCGAGTAGTCCGAGAAGTTCGTCAGCTTGACGGTGACGTTGAGCTTGTCCTTCGCGAGCTTCGTGTACGTGCTCCAGTAGCCGAGCGACTTGTCCGAGACACCGATCGTGACGGTCTTCGGGGCGGCGTCACCGGCGGCACCGGCGTCGTTGCTCCCGGAACGGAGGGCTCCGACGACGACGGCGACGACGATCGCCACGACGACGATCGCGGCCGCGACGATCCAGCCGATCGGGCGCTTGCCCTTCGGCTTCTCGGGCAGTGCGGGGGCTGCGGACATGCTGGTGCTCCTCGTGGGCCGTGCGTGTGGGGGCGCCGCGGTGGTCCGCGGCGTGGAGACGAGTGTGACGTGCGGCCCACCCCCGGTGCGAGTTCCGTTCCGTCGTGTTACGCAGCACTCGATCCGTGCCGCCTGCGTCGGAGCACGCGTCCCGACACGACTTGGTTGACTCGGATCGTGCGCAGCATCGAACTCGTCCTCGGCCCGGAGTCGGACGCCGCCGTGCGGTCCGCCTGGCAGGCCCTGATCGACGCCGACCTGCCGAGCCTCGGTCGGCACCCGTCGCCGTCGAACGCCCCGCACGTCACCCTGGCCGCCGGGGACAGGCTGCCCGTGCCGGCCGGGTTCCGCACGTCGGTCCCGACCGCGATCCGGCTCGGCGGGCTGCTGCTCTTCCCCGCGGGTGCCGGTCGGTCGGTGCTCGTGCGCGCGGTGGTCCTCGACGCGGCGCTCACGACCTTCCACGCCGAGGTGCACGCGGTCGCCCCCGGCGGCGTCGAGACGTCGGTGCCCGGGCACTGGTCGCCGCACGTCACGCTGGCCCGTCGGGTGCGCGACGAGGACCTGCCGCGCGCCGTCGCTGCGCTGCGCGCCGTGCCGCTGCCGGAGACGCTCGACGTCGGCGGCGTGCGGCACTGGGACGGCGAGACGCGGACGATCACGCCGCTCGCGTTCACGACCGACTAGCGGGGCACGGCCTGGAGGCCCGGGTCAGGTCCCGAGCACGCGCTCGCCGAACGCGGATGCGAACGTCCGCTCCGGGTCGGCCCGGGCGACGAGGTCGCGGAAGTCCGCCAGCCGCGGGTAGAGCCCGGCGATCGCCGCGTGGTCGAGCGAGCTCATCTTGCCCCAGTGCGGTCGGCCGTCGAAGGCCGCGAGCCGGGCCTCCAGGTCGGGCAGGAGTGCGGCGACCTCGGCCGGGTGCTTCTTCCAGGTGAACGCGATGCAGAGCACGTCCTCGCCCTGGGTCGGGCTGAGCCAGAGGTCGTCCGCCGCCATCGTCCGGAGTTCGCAGACGTGCAGGTGCGGCTGGATCCGGTCGGCGAACCCCCGGAGCGCGTCGAGGGCGGCCGCCGCGTGCCGGAGCGGGACGAAGTGCTCGCTCTGCACCTCGGACCCGTGGCTCGGGACGGACCCGATCGGGAAGTGCGGCAGGCGGTCCCACCACGGGCCGACCGAGCCGTCGCGCGCGGTCCGGTGGTCGTCGCCGGGGGTGCCGGGCAGACGGCGTGCGCCGGCCAGGGTCTCCGGGACCGGCACGTCCTCGGCGCCCTCGGGCACGCGCGACTTCACCAGGACCTCGGTTATCGCGTCGCCGAACACCGTGTAGGCGCACACCGAGTACGCGGTGGCGTGCACCTCGGCGACGTTCGCCGTGAAGGTGTCCCAGGGGATCGCGCCGTAGACGTCCTGACGCATCCGGTAGGACGGTTCGACGTCGAGGGTCACCCGGGTCACGATGCCGAGCAGGCCGAGGTGCAGCACGGCACCGTCGAACGCGGGGTCCGTCCGGTCGATCGTCCGGGCGGAGCCGTCCGGACCGAGCACCTCGAACGCGCGCACCGCGGTGGCGAGCGAGCCCAGTGTCGTGCCGGAACCGTGGGTGCCGGTCGCGACCGCACCCCCGATGGAGATGTGCGGCAGGGAACCCGTGTTGTGCAGGGCGAACCCGGCACGGTCGATGTCGGCCGCGACGTCGCCGTACCGGGTGCCGGCCCCGAGCGTCACGGTGCGGTGCTCGGCGTCGACGACCAGGTCGGTGGGGATGCCGGTCAGGTCGAGCAGGGTGCCCGGGGTGTCGGCGACGTCGTTGAACGAGTGCCGGGTACCGAGGCCGTGCACCCGATCGGCGTCGGCCACGACCTGGGCGGCCTCGTCGATCGACGACGGACGGACGACCCGTTCGGCCGTGTACGTGACCGTGCCGGACCAGTTGAGCTCGCTCGTCGTCGACCGCATGGCGCCCACCCTGCCACGCGGCCCGGAGACGGGCGCGGGCCGGGCGCCGGACCCGTCACGGGTTCGGCGTCCGGCCCGGCTCGTCGGTCGGTGCGCGAGGCTCGTCGGTCAGTGCACGGGCGGGGGCGTCGGCGCGCCCTCCGGCACCTCGGGCCGGCGGACGAACACCGAAGCGAGGATGCCGAACAGCGAGATGATCGCGCCGACCATGAAGGCGGTGCCGACGCCCGACGCGGTGGCCACCTGGACCCCGCGGGCACCGGAGCCCTCGACGGCGGTGGCCGCACCGATCGTCAGCAGCGTGACGAACAGGGCCGTGCCCGCCGCACCGGCGAGCTGCTGCGCCGTGCCGAGCACCGCGCTGCCGTGCGAGTACAGCTTCGGGGGCAGCCCGCCGAGCGCCGCGGTGAACAGCGGCGTGAAGGTCAGGGCCAGGCCGATGCTCAGCACCACGTGCGCACCGAGGACGAACCACACGCTGGTGTCGACGCCCACGGTGGAGAGCGCCCAGAGCACGGCGCTGACGATGATCGATCCGGGGATGAGCAGCACGCGCGGGCCACGGCGGTCGTAGATGCGCCCGACGATGGGGGAAAGCAGGCCCATCAGCAGCCCACCGGGGAGCAGCAGCAGGCCGACCTGCAGGACCTCGAGGCCGAGGACGCGCTCCAGGTAGATCGGCAGCAGGATGAGCGTGCCGAACATCGCCATGAAGCTCAGGCCCATCGCGACGATCGGCACCGTGAAGCCACGGGTGCGGAAGGTGCGCAGGTCGAGCAGGGCGCTGTCGGTGCGCTGCAGGCGGGTCTGCCGGACGATGAACACCGCGAGGGCCACGGCGCCGACGACCAGGGCGGTCACCGGGACGAGCGGACCGGTCGTGCCGGCTTCACCGATGCTGGACAGGCCGTAGACGATGCCACCGAACGCGAAGGCGGAGAGGATGACCGAGACGACGTCGATCGGCGCCTTGCGCGGCGTCGAGACGTTCTGCACCTTGACCATGCCGAGGATGAGCGCCGCGATCGCGATGGGCAGCACGAAGCCGAACAGCCAGCGCCACGAGAACGCGTTGAGGATCAGGCCGGAGATCGTCGGGCCGATGGCCGGAGCGACCGAGATGACGATCGAGATGTTGCCCATGATGCGGCCACGGTGTGCGGGGTCGACGAGGGTCAGGACCGTCGTCATGAGCAGCGGCATCATGATCGCGGTGCCGCTGGCCTGCACGATGCGGCCGACGAGCAGGACGGTGAAGCCCGGCGCGAGCAGGGCGATCAGCGTGCCGACCGAGAACAGGCCCATCGCCCAGACGAACACCGGTCGGGTGTTGAAGCGCTGCAGCAGGAACCCGGTGATCGGGATGACGACCGCCATGGTGAGCAGGAAGCCGGTGGTCAGCCACTGGCCGGTCGCGGCGCTGATGTCCAGGTCGTCCATGAGCCGGGGCAGGGCCACGCCCATGATGGTCTCGTTGAGGATGACGACGAACGCGGAGACGAGCAGCAGCCCGATCACGAGTCGGGTCTCGGCAGCGGACGGCTGCGAGACGCTTCCCGTGCGGGGGGCGGAATCGACGGCCTGGGTCATGCGGGTGCTCCTGGTGGGTCACGACGGGTGGAACGGGTGTGGCGCAGGACGCGCAGACAGGCCAACTCCCTGAGTGGATGCGATTATTCCGCTTCGCTCCGACATCCGCAGGTGAACGATCGGTGCCGAGCACGCCGGTCGTCGGCGCAGCTCCCACGCACGTCCGCTCAGTGCAGGATCGCGAACCCGTCGGCGTCCCCGTGCGGCACCACCGACCGCAGGCTGACGTCCGTCACGGTCGCCGACGGTGGCCCGGTGCGCAGGCACTCGACCAGCGAGTCCACGGCGACCGAGGGTCCCTCTGCCTCGACCTCCACCGTGCCGTCCCAGAGGTTCCTCGCGTAGCCGACGAGGTCGAGCCCGTCCGCCTTCCGAGCGGTCCAGTACCGGAAGCCGACCCCCTGGACCGTCCCCGACACCACGGCATGCACCCTCGTCACCGTTGTCATGTCCTCCACGCTAACCGCGGCGGCACCCCGGGAGTTTTCGGCCCCGTGACGATCTGTTTCCGGCTCGTGACGAGCGCGCCGCGTCGGGAGTGATAGTGTCATCCCAACCCGAACACTTCGAGTCAGATTGACACTATCTCCACCATGGACGAAGCAGGCATCCGCGTCGCGGTCTCCACCGTGATCGTCGCACTGCGCCCGCACCCCGACACCGGCGCCCCGGCGCTGTGGATGCCGCTCGTCCGTCGCGTCGCCGAACCGTTCGAGGGCTCCTGGGCGCTCCCCGGCGGCTGGGTCGGCGACGACGAGGGGCTCGAGGACTCCGCGGCCGCCCGACTGCGCGAGACGACGAACGTCCAGCCGCGCTACCTCGAGCAGCTCTACGCGTTCGGTGACGTCGGACGCTCCCCGAGCCGCGTGGTGTCGATCGTGTACTGGGCACTCGTGCACCCGGACGAGGCGAACGTCGTGCCCGACGACTGGAACGTCCGGTGGTTCCTGGCCGACGAGCACCCGCCGCTCGCCTTCGACCACGACCGCATCGTCGAGTACGCCCTGTGGCGGCTGCGCAACAAGATGTCGTACTCGCGGATCGCGCAGGCGTTCCTCGGTGACCGCTTCACCCTCGCCGAACTCCGCGGCGTGTACGAGGCGGTGCTCGGCCGAGCACTCGACCCCGCGAACTTCCGTCGGCAGGTCGAGAAGACCGACGCGGTCCTGCCGACCGACGAGACCACGAGCGGGGGCCGGCACCGTCCGGCCCGGCTGTACCGCTCGAACCCCGACCTGGCCTACGCGGACAACGGCCCGCTGCAGACCGGGGCCGATCAGCACCAGCAGCGGAACCGATAGGAAGCCCCGTGTCCATCGCCACGACGATCGAACTCATCTCCAACGGCAAGGCCGGCGGCAGCACCTGCACGCCCGACCTCGCGATGCCGACGTGGGACTTCGACTCCCGCCCCGGGTACGGCCCGGGGTCGTCGATGTCCGACGTCATCCCGACGAGCGCTCCGCGCCAGGGCGTCCTGCCCGACGAGTACAAGACGGCTCCGACCGACGAGCTCCACGAGCGCATCGAGCGGGCGAAGGCCACCCTCGGCGACCGGGTCGTCGTCCTCGGGCACTTCTACCAGCGCGACGAGGTCGTCCGGCACGCGGACTTCCTCGGCGACTCGTTCCAGCTCGCGAACGCCGCCCTGACGAAGCCCGACGCCGAGGCGATCGTGTTCTGCGGCGTGCACTTCATGGCCGAGACCGCCGACATCCTGGCGCGCGACGACCAGCGCGTGATCCTGCCGAACCTGGCCGCCGGCTGCTCGATGGCCGACATGGCCGACATCGACAGCGTCGAGGCCGCGTGGGCGGAGCTGACCGCGGTGTACGGCACCGAGCCCGACGCCGACGGCCGCGTGCCCGTGATCCCGGTCACCTACATGAACTCCGCCGCCGACCTCAAGGCCTTCTGCGGTCGCAACGGCGGCATCGTCTGCACCTCGTCGAACGCCGCGACCGTCCTCGAGTGGGCCTTCGAGCGCGGGCAGCGCGTCCTGTTCTTCCCCGACCAGCACCTCGGCCGCAACACCGCGAAGGCGATGGGCATCAGCACCGACCTGATGCCGATGTGGAACCCCCGGAAGCCCCTCGGCGGCAACGAGACGAGCGACCTCGAAGCGGCGAAGGTCATCCTCTGGCACGGCTTCTGCTCGGTGCACCGCCGCTTCACCGTCGACCAGATCGACCAGGCCCGCCGCGAGTACCCGGGCGTGCAGGTCATCGTGCACCCGGAGTGCCCGATGGCCGTCGTCGACGCCGCCGACCACGCCGGCAGCACCGACCTGATCCGGAAGACCGTCGCCGCGGCCACCGAGCCGACGACGTTCGCGATCGGCACCGAGATCAACATGGTGAACCGGCTCGCCGCCGAGTACCCGCAACACACGATCTTCTGCCTCGACCCAGTCGTCTGCCCCTGCTCGACGATGTACCGGATCCACCCGGGCTACCTCGCCTGGGTGCTCGAAGCCCTCGTCCGCGGCGAGGTCCTCAACGAGATCGTCGTCCCCGCCGAGGTGCAGGCCGACGCCAAGGTCGCGCTCGAGCGCATGCTCGCCGCCAAGCCGCGCGGCTGACACACGAGTCCGAGCGAACGAGGGAGACCACCGTGCACGTCGTCATCGTCGGCTCCGGCATCGCCGGGCTGACCGCAGCGATCCGCGCCAGTGCCCTGCACGACGTCACCCTGGTGACGAAGGGGGCGCTCGCCGACAGCGCCACCGCGTACGCCCAGGGCGGCATCGCGGTGGCGCTCGGTGCCGACGACTCCGCGGCACTGCACCAGGCCGACACCCACGTCGCCGCGGCGGGCAGCGCCGACGCCCGGGCCGTCGAGGTCCTGTGCACCGACGGTCCGGCCCGCGTCCGCGACCTGCTCGCCCTCGGGGTGCCCTTCGACCGGTCGTCGGACCCGGCGACCCTCGACCGGTACGGCGACGACCTCGCCCGCGGTCGTGAGGCCGCGCACGGCCGGTGGCGCGTCGTGCACGCCGACGGCGACGCGACCGGAGCCGCCATCGAACGCACCCTCATCGCGGCACTGCACCGACGGCACGTCACGATCCTCGAGCGCACGAGCCTGACCGACCTCGTCGTCCGCGGCGGCGTGGTCGTCGGCGTCGACGTCCTCGACCTGCTCGGGGAACCCCGCCGGCTCGACGCGGACGCCGTCGTCATCGCGTCCGGGGGAGCCGGACACCTGTACCGCGAGACGACGAACCCCCTGGTCGCCACCGGCGACGGGGTCGCCGCCGCCTGGCGCGCCGGTGCCGTCCTCGCGGACCTGGAGTTCGTCCAGTTCCACCCGACACGGCTGGCCGTCCCCGGAGGCGGCCTGGTGTCCGAAGCCGTCCGCGGTGAGGGCGCCGTCCTCCGCGACGCCGCAGGGCGCCGCTTCATGACCGACGTGCACCCGGACGCCGAACTCGCCCCGCGTGACGTCGTCGCCCGAGGGATCGCCGCCGCGGTGCGCGACCAGGGCGGCGCACCCGTGCTCCTCGACGCCACCGGCCTCGACGCCGGGTTCCTGGTCACGCGGTTCCCCGGACTCACCCGGGCCACCCGCGCCGCCGGGTTCGACTGGACCCGCGAGGGCGTCCCGGTCGCACCGGCCGCGCACTACTCGATGGGCGGCATCGCCACCGACGCCGAGGGCCGCACCAGCCTGCCCGGACTCCTCGCCGTCGGTGAAGCCGCCTGCACCGGCGTCCACGGCGCCAACCGGCTCGCCTCGAACTCCCTGGTCGAGGGACTCGTCTTCGCGGTCCGCGCAGCGGACGCGGTCGCCGCACCGCGACCCGGCCTGCTCCGCCTGCGCGGGGACGCCGGTCTCCACGTCACCAGCGTGCCCCGAGCGGCCGACGCGATCCGTTCCTCCCGTCCGACCCTGCCTGGAGGCGCGACCCACCTCGACGACGTCGGTGCCGTCCGGCAGGCGGTCCAGTCCGTCATGACGGACCGTGTCGGGCTGCTCCGTGACGCCGTCGGGCTGGCCAGCGCGCGCCGCGACCTCGACGCGCTGACCGCGCCGACCGGCGGCGGCGTGCGCGAGCACGAGGACCGTGCGCTGCTCGACCTGGCCCGACTCGTCGCGCTCGCCGCCGAGGCCCGCACCGAGTCCCGCGGGGCACACGCCCGCACCGACCACCCCGACACCGACCCCACCGCCCCGGCCTCGTACGCCTGGGTCGCCGACCCCACCGACGCACACCCCGACGAGCACACGGACGAACGCGCCGACGGCTCCGCAGCCGTCCCGCAGGAGGTACCCGCATGACCACCGACCCCGGCACCATCCCGCCGCACGCGCTCCGTCGCGTGATCGAGACCGCGCTCGAGGAGGACGCGCCCTGGGGCGACGTCACCAGCGAGACCCTGATCCCCGCGGAGGCGACCGCAACCGCGACCCTCGGCGCACGCGAGCCCGGCGTGCTGAGCGGCGGGGCGGTGTTCGTCGCCGTGATGCACGCCGTCGACCCGGCGATCCACGCCGTCGTGCACGTCACCGACGGCACGCACTTCGCGGCGGGCGACGTCCTCGCGACCGTGACCGGGTCGGCGCGCGCCGTGCTGCGGGCCGAGCGGGTCGCCCTCAACCTGGTGCAGCGGATGTCGGGCATCGCGACGACCACCGCGGCGCACGTCGCGGCCGCCGCGGGCACCTCGGCGCGGATCGTCGACACCCGGAAGACGACGCCCGGCCTCCGAGCACTCGAGCGGTACGCGGTCCGGTGCGGCGGCGGGCACAACCACCGCACCTCGCTGTCCGACGCCGTGCTCGCCAAGGACAACCACCTGGCGGTGCTCCTGGCCGGCGGGATCGGCATCGGCGACGCGATCGCCCAGGCCCGCCAGCGGCTCGGGCACACCGTGCACGTGGAGGTCGAGGTGGACCGCATCGACCAGATCGAACCCGTCGTCGCGGCCGGGGTCGACACGATCATGCTCGACAACTTCACCCCGGACGAACTCGTGACCGGGGTCGGCATCGTCGCCGGACGCGCGCTCGTCGAGGCCTCGGGAGGCGTGTCGCTCGACACCGTCGCGGCGATCGCAGCGACCGGCGTCGACGTCATCTCGGTCGGGGCGCTGACCCACTCGGCGCGGGCGCTCGACCTCGGACTCGACATCGACGTCGCGGTGCCGGTCCGGGACTGACCGTGTTCTACCTGGACCGCGCCGCCACCACCCCGGTCCGCCGCGAGGTGCTCGAGGCGATGTGGCCCTACCTGACGGGGGTGTTCGGCAACCCCTCGTCGACGCACGGGGTCGGGGACGAGGCCGCGCGGGGACTCACCGCTGCACGGTCCGCCGTCGCCGGGGTGCTCGGGTGCCGGCCCGCCGAGGTCGTCTTCACCACCGGCGGCACCGAGGGGGCGAACACCGCGATCAAGGGGATCGCCCTCGCCGCGCCCCGCGGTCGGCACGTCGTCACGAGCGCCATCGAGCACGAGGCCGTGCTGGAGAGCTGCGCGTACCTCGCCCGCTTCCACGACTTCGACGTCACCGTGCTGCCCGTCGGCCCGGACGGCCGCGTCGACCCGGCGGTGCTGCGCGCGGCACTCCGCTCGGACACCACGCTCGTCTCGATCGCGCACGCCGACAACGAGATCGGCACCGTGCAGGACGTCCCCGCGCTCGCGGCGGTGGCGCACGAGGTCGGGGCGCGGATCCACACCGACGCCGTGCAGTCCGCGCCCTGGCTGCCGATCGGTCTCGGGGTGCTGGGCGTCGACGCGCTGTCGTTGTCCGGGCACAAGCTCGGCGCCCCGAAGGGCACCGGCGTGCTCGCCGTGCGCGCCGGTGTCCCGCTCGAGCCGCTGCTGCACGGCGGGGGACAGGAACGGGGGCGGCGGTCTGGTACCGAGGACGTGGCCGGTGCCGTGGCGGTGGCGACCGCCCTCGGGCTGGCGGCGGAGACGGTGCGGTCGGGGGAGGGCACGGCGACCACCGTGCGCGACGCGGTGCTCGACGGCGTGCTCGCCGCGGTCCCCGGCGCGTTCGTCACCGGGTCGCGGGAGCACCGACTGCCCGGGCACGCGTCGTTCTGCTTCCCGGGCGTCAACGGCGAGACCGTCCTGCTCGAGCTCGAGCAGCGCGACGTGGTGTCGTCGTCGGGCAGCGCCTGTGCCGCGGGCAGCACCGAGGCCTCCCACGTGCTCACGGCGCTCGGGATCCCCGAGGACGTGGCCCGCACCGCGCTCCGCCTGACGTTCGACGCGGCCCTGACCGCCGACGACGTCCCGGTCGTCGTCGGGGCCGTGGCAGATGCCGTGGCGACCGTCCGCGCCCTCGGCTGAGGTGTACTAGACGTTCTACTCCATCTCTGGGTACGTGTCCCCCCTTCTGCGGACAACCGATCTGCGTCAGAGTGTCGTCATGGCAAACGCGATGATGACCCGGACACGACGGGACGACCGCTTCCGCGCGGTGCAGCTCCTGCCGGCGCCGGCCACCCTCGTCGCGCTCGCCCTGGCAGCGCAGCACGACCTCGGCACGGCCCCGCTCGGGATCATCGCCGTGGTCGGAGCGCTCGCGACCGCCGGGAGTGCCCTGCTCCCGATGGTCCGGCCAGCCGCCGCCCACCGGTCGATGCCCGCACCGACCGAGACGGACCGGTACCGAGAGGACACCGAACACCCTTGAGGTCCACCACCGTGCGGTTCCCCTGAACCGAGCCGCGCGGTGGACCCAGACCGGATGTCGACCCCCTGATCGACGTCCGGCGCGGGGCGCGACGTTCCCCCTGTCGTCGTGTCCCGCCGTACACCGCGATCCCGCCGTGGGTCGACGTCCGCACCCCTGAGCGGCGTCGGTTCCCCTGCAGCCCACGGCGGGATCCGGTTCCCCGGTAGCGTCGTCGCATGCCCTCGTACCGCGCGACCCTGGCGATCGGTGCCCTCGCACCCGGCACCGCCCCGGACGCCGTCCTGCCCGCCGCGGCCGCCCTCGTGCGCGAACACGCCGTGGTCGAGGCCGAGGACGTCCGGCTGCTCCGTGGCGTCCCCTGTGCCGTCGTGCGCTTCGAGGCCGAGGACGACCGTGCCGCCGCGGCCGTCCGCGATGCCGCAGTCGACGGGCTGCGGGACGTGGTCGAGATCCGCTCCGACGTCGTCACCCGGCGCGAGGGCGGTCGCTGGATCCCGGTCGCCTGACAGCCGGGCGGTCGCCTGACAGCCGGGCGGTCGCCTGACGGTCAGGCGCTGTGCGTCGCCGGTTCGGGTGTCCCCGGCCAGACGTAGTCCAGGTCGTCCGGTACGTCCGGGAACAGCTCCCGGTAGTGCTCCGGCGCCTTCTGCACGAGCTTCGAGCGGTGCGAGACGTGCAGGGCCTCGTCGTCGTTCCACGGCGGGATGGGCACGTCGCCGCGCTCGTACGCCGCCAGGTCCTCCGGCACGCGGCCCAGGTCGAGCAGGGTCTTCTCGAGACACGTGTCGGCGTACCCGCGCTCGGCCCAGACGCGGCACGTGGCCTCCTGGTACGCCATCAGCGCCGGACGGTAGCCGCGCCACATCGCCGTCACCGGGTGGTGCTGCCAGCCGTAGTCGGGGAGCGTCAGCGCGCGCATCACCTGCAGGGTCTCGACCCGCTGCTTGCCGAGCCGCCGGTCGTCGAGGACCTCGGCGGATGCCCGGAAGTCGGCGTACGGCAGGAAGGTCTGCATGGCGCGGACGCTACCCCGACCGACTGGCACCCGACACATGTCGTCACGAACGTGCCGCCCGCCCCGGCAGCGTGTGAGCATCGACCGCATGAGCGGAGAACTGGTCGTCGGCGTCAGTGGCAGCCCATCGGACCCCTCGCGGACCTCGACCCTGGTCGCGGCGACGGTGGCCCGGTTGGCCGAGGAGATCGACGGCGCTCGGACCGAGACGATCGAGATCGGCCCGCTGCTCGCCGACCTCGGAGCGGCGTCGGGTCGCGAGACGACGTCCGACCGCACCCGTCGGGCCCTCGAGACGGTGGAGGCCGCGGACGTGCTCGTCGTCGGCAGCCCGGCCTTCCGTGCGGCCTACTCCGGCGCCTTCAAGCTCTTCTTCGACTGGGTCGGGCAGTACGACCTCGTCGACACCCCGGTGCTCCTGACCGCCACCGGCGGCAGCGACCGGCACGCCCTGCTCGTCGAGCACCAGATGCGCCCGCTGTTCGGGTTCTTCCAGTCCACGACCCTGCCGCTCGGGGTGTTCGGCAACGAGCGCGACTTCACCAAGCGCGAGGGTGGCTACGACATCGCGAGCGTCGACCTGGAGCTCCGCATCGACCAGGCCGTGCGCCGGGCCGTGCCGCTCATCCGCGGCGGCTTCGCCACCGCCGGCCTGACCGACGTGCGGCGCCCCGCCGAGTTCTGATCAGCGTGCGCGCGCCCGGCTCTTCCGGGCGTCCCCGGTGCTTCCGGGCGTCCCTGGTCGAAAGTTCTCACCAGGTATGCCCGGAACCACCCGGCATCGCGCGTGCCGTGGGAAGGAACGGGCGCGACCCAGCGTGACCAGCAGGCGGACTGGAGGCCCGTGGCGACGCCGCCACGGGCCTCCCGCGCGACTGTGGCTCAGCCGAGCAGGGACGCGACGTGCGCGACCGCCAGGCGGTAGCCGTCGGCGCCCGCGCCGGCGATGACCGCCGTCGCGGCGGTGGCGACGTGGTCGACGTGGCGGAACGGCTCGCGCTTCCACGTGTTCGACAGGTGCACCTCGACGACGGGGACCCACAGGGCCTCCACCGCGTCGTGCAGCGCGACCGAGGTGTGCGCGTAGGCGGCGGGGTTGATGACGACCGCGGCGAAGTCGTCGAGGGCCTCGTGCAGCCACTCGACGAGCTCGCCCTCGCGGTTCGTCTGGCGGAAGTCGGCCTCGAGCCCGTGCACGGCCGCCTCGGTGTGCACGATCGCCTCGATCTCGGCGAGCGTCACGGTGCCGTACTGCTCCGGGTCGCGGCGCCCGAGGATGTCGAGGTTCGGGCCGTTGAGGACGAGGATGCGCGACGCGTCGGTCATGGGCCGAGCGTAGCGAACCGGGGGAGCGCCGCGCGGCTCGGACGATGCATGCGCTGGCTATGTGAACGGTCACAAATCGGTGTAACGTCTCCGTCCGGGTCGGCAGAGTTGTCGACTGCAACACACTGACGTGGAGATGTGAATGGTTCTCGCTGCAGCGAACGAAGGGATCCGGCTCGACTTGGGCTGGGTCGACTACCTGATGATCATCGTGTACTTCGCGGTCGTCATCGGGATCGGGTTCACCGCCCGCAAGCAGGTCCGGACGAGCATGGACTTCTTCCTGTCCGGGCGCTCGATGCCGGCGTGGATCACGGGCCTGGCGTTCGTGTCCGCGAACCTCGGCGCCACCGAGATCCTCGGCATGGCGGCGAACGGTGCCCAGATCGGCATGGCCACCCTGCACTACTACCTCGTCGGCGCCGTGCCCGCGATGGTGTTCCTCGGCCTCGTGATGATGCCGTTCTACTACGGCTCGAAGGTCCGCTCCGTGCCGGAGTTCATGCTGCGCCGCTTCGGCAAGGCGCCGCACCTGGTGAACGCGATCGCGTTCGCGGTGTCGAACGTGCTCATCGCGGGCATCAACCTGTACGCGATGGCCATCGTCATCGAAGCCATGCTCGGCTGGCCGGAGTGGCTGGCGATCATCGTCTCCGCCGGCTTCGTGCTCGTCTACATCACCCTCGGCGGGCTCTCGAGCGCGATCTACAACGAGGTCATGCAGTTCTTCGTGATCATCGCCGGGCTCATCCCGCTGACGATCGTCGGTCTGCACCGCGTCGGCGGCTGGGACGGTCTGTCGAAGGCCATCACCGAGACCCAGGGCGTGCAGCACTTGCAGGCCTGGGCCGGCACCGGCTTCGGTGACGTCACCAACCCGATCGGCGCCAACTGGCTCGCCATCGTGCTCGGCCTGGGCTTCGTGCTCGGGTTCGGCTACTGGACCACGAACTTCACCGAGGTGCAGCGCGCGTTCTCGGCGAAGAACATGTCCGCGGCCCGCCGCACCCCGCTCATCGCCGCGATCCCGAAGCTCTTCATCCCGGCCATCGTCGTCATCCCCGGCCTCATCGCCGCGGCAGTGGTGGGCAACCAGTTCGCCGACGGCACGCTGACCTACAACGACGCGATCCCGAAGCTCATCCAGATGTACCTGCCGACCGGTGTGCTCGGCATCGCGGTGACCGGCCTGCTGGCGTCGTTCATGGCGGGCATGGCGGCGAACGTCTCGTCGTTCAACACCGTCTTCACCTACGACATCTGGCAGCGCTACATCCGCCCGAACATGCCCGACCTGCACTACCTGAAGACCGGCCGCTGGGTCACCGTCGTCGGCGTCGTGGTCGGCATCGCGACCGCGTTCATCGCGGCCCAGGCGTCGAACATCATGACGTACATGCAGACGCTGTTCTCGTTCTTCAACGCACCGCTGTTCGCCGTGTTCATCCTCGGCCTGCTGTGGAAGCGCATGACGACGCAGGGTGCGCTCTGGGGCTACGTCCTCGGCATCGTGACCCCGACGATCACCTGGATCGCCTACCTGGTCAACCCGGACCTGTTCGCCACCGCGACCGCGGAGACCCTGTACGGAGCGATCATCTCGTTCGTCACCGTGCTGGTCGTCGGCTTCGTCGTCTCGATGCTCACCAAGCCGAAGGACGAGAAGGAGCTCGGTGGACTCGTCTACGGCGTGGGCAAGATCGACCTGCACGGCGACTCGGTCGCGACGGACACCGCCTGGTACCGCTCGCCCGCCCTGCTCGGCACCGTCGCGCTCGTCCTGTGCGTCGTCCTCTACCTCCCGTTCCTCTGATCCGCGAAGGAGACCACTTCTCATGAGTGACACCACCACCCCCGGCGCGATGACCGAGGAGCAGAAGGCAGCCCTCGTCCGTTCCACCCGCCGACTCGACCTGCGCCGCATCCTCGGCGGCCTGTTCGTGCTCTACGGCGTGATCACGACCATCGTCGGGATCGTGCACTGGAACACCGACCCCGAGAAGACCGGCGGGATCCACATCAACCTGTGGGTCGGGATCTCGCTGCTCGTCGGCGGCGGCCTGTTCTTCCTCTGGGACCGCCTGAACCCGGTACCCGCCGAGGACATCATCAGCCAGGCCGAGGCCGAGTCGCACCAGCGTGCCGCGGGCGAGGGGCGCGAGCTGGCCTGAGGCCATCTGGGTCGGGCGTCCCCGGCCTGACGCGGAACGACGAAGTCGCTGTCGGACGACAGCGACTTCGTCGTTTCCGGCCGCGGCGGCCGGCGCCTTGACCGGGGCCGAGCGTTGCGGGTAGCATTGATATGTCGATCGGGTGCTGCTCGGTCGAAAGTGAGCCCCGGAGCATCCTGCAGCCAGCGCGGGACCGGGGTTTTGCGCTGTCCGGACCGTCACTCGGCCCGCACGACCTCCAATCGCACGTGCTCGCTCTCGGCGCCGTGCACGTGCATCCCGCAGGCGATGTCGGCGAGTGACAACAGCGGCTCCACGCCGCCTCGGACGTGTTCGTACTGCAACTCTGCGCCGAGGCCCCGACCGCGGAGCGACTCCATCATCGAAGCATCACTCGCGTCGCGTGACGGCCCGCGCGACTCGAAGACCACGCGACTGACTCCTCGCTGATCGAGCTCCCAAGCAAGGCGCTCCAGGCACCGCCTGCGACGGCGTTCCGTCCGGGCCGGATGACCGGCGTAACGGACGACGACGATGGCGACGGCATGCCGCAGGAGGTCGAGCCATGAGAGTCGCTGTTCTCCGAGTGCCTCGTACCAGTGCAGCTTCCGCATCCGCCGAGGGGTCGCCCGTCGAACCGCCTCGCGGGCTTCGTCCTCGCCGTTGATCCGCATGATCACCGCAGCGAGGACGTACGCGGTGTGGTCTCGTCCACCACCGGGTTCTGACTCGTCCACGTACGCCCGCATCCGGCCAGCATGTTGTGTACCGGTTGGTTCCCCCACGAAACGGTTGCGCGCTGGTCCGGGTGGGTCCAGGTTGAGCGTGACGAAAGGAACCGCCATGGACACGATGGTCTTCATCAACCTGCCCGTCACGGACCTCGAGCGCTCGAAGGCGTTCTACGAGGCACTCGGGTACTCGATCAACCCGGCCTTCAGCGACGACACCGCGGCGTGCGTGGTGGTGTCCGACACGATCTCCGTGATGATCCTGACGACGGCGAAGTTCGCCGAGTTCACCGACAAGACGATCGCCGACACCGACACGATCGAGGTCATCAACTCGCTCAGCGCCCCGTCGAAGGAGGACGTCCACCGCATCGTCGACGCCGCGGTCGCTGCCGGCGGCACCGAGGACCGCCCGGAGATGGACCTCGGCTTCATGTACCAGCGGAGCTTCACCGATCCGGACGGACACCGCTGGGAGTACGTGTGGATGGACGAGCAGGCGACGCAGGACGGCCCGCCCGCCGAGTGAGTGATCGGCTGTCGGCGGCGCCCGCCAGGATGGTCGCATGAGCACCGAGCCCGTCGACGCCCCGCCCGTGCCCGACCTCGTCACCGGCGACGACGGCCTCGCCCGGCCGGTCTGGGCGTCGTCGGACGAGCTCCTACGCGACTACTACGACACCGAGTGGGGCATGCCCGTCCATGACGAACGCGGGGTGTTCGAGCGGCTCTCGCTCGAGGCGTTCCAGTCCGGTCTGTCGTGGCGCACGATCCTCGCCAAACGACCGGCGTTCCGGGCCGCCTTCGCCGACTTCGACGCCGACACCGTTGCAGCCTTCGGTGAGGACGACGTCGCACGGCTCATGGCCGACGCCGGGATCGTCCGGAACCGCGCGAAGATCCTCGCGACGATCACCAACGCGAACGCCACGATCGCCCTGCGGCAGGACGGCGGGCTCGCCGACTTCGTGTGGTCGTTCCGGCCGGCGACCACGCCCGAGCCTCGGTCCTCCGCGGAGGTCCCGACGAAGTCCGACGAGTCCCTCGCCCTGTCGAAGGCGCTGCGGAAGCGCGGCTTCGCCTTCGTCGGACCGACCACGATGTACGCCCTGATGGAAGCGCTCGGCATCGTCGACACCCACCTGATGGGCAGCCACCGGCGCGGGACCTCCGGCGTCTGGAGCTGACGGGCAAGCCCAGCCAAGCTGAGCCCCGCCCACGGACACGAGCAGGCCCGAGAACGAGAACGAGAACGAGAACGCCGGGACTATGGTCACGACATGGCCGACGACATCCGGATCGCGTTCCTGCTGTTCCCCCACCTGACCCAGCTCGACCTGACCGGTCCGGCGCAGGTCCTCAGCCGCGTGCCCGGCGCACGCGTCGAGTACGTCGCGGCGACGCTCGACCCGGTGCCGAGCGACTGCGGCCTCGCGCTCGTCCCCACCGTGACGATCGGGGATGCAGGCCCCGCGGACGTGCTCGTGGTGCCCGGTGGCGACGGTGCCTTCGACGCGATGCTCGACCCGGACGTCGTGGCCTTCGTGCGGCGCCAGGCCGAGCACGCGACGTGGATCACCTCGGTGTGCACCGGCGCCTTCGTGCTCGGCGCCGCGGGGCTGCTCGCCGGCAGACGCGCGACCACCCACTGGGCCTCGAAGCCGATGCTCGAGGCCTTCGGCGCGCAGCCGGTGGACGCCCGGATCGCAAGGGACGGCGCCGTCGTCACCGCGGCCGGGGTGAGCGCAGGCATCGACATGGCGCTGTGGCTCGCGGCCGAGCTCGCCGGACGGCCCGCTGCCGAGGCGATCCAGTTGCAGATCGAGTACGACCCGCAACCGCCGTTCGACCACGGATCGGCCGAGCGCGCCGACGCCGTCGTCGTCACCCGGGCCCGCGCAGCAGCCGAGGAGTCGCGCGGCGCGAGGGTGACCCGCGCCGCCGCAGCCGTCCTGCGCTAGACCAGCGGCTTCCGCATCTGCGCCGACGTCACCTGGTACCCGAGCGCCGCGTAGAGCTCCTGCGCCCCGGCGTTGTAGCCGAACACGTTCAGCCCGATGCTCGTCGCGCCGTGCTCCGCAGCTGCGCGGTGCCCGAGCTCGAGCGCCCGCCGTGCGTGCCCGCGGCGCCGGTGTGCCTCGTCGATCTCGACGTTGAACACCCACCAGTCGGTGCTGCCCGGCGTGAGCGGTCCGATCCACAGGTACCCGATGACGGTGTCGTCCTGGTCGGTGACGTCCCACACGAGGTGCCCGTCAGCGGGGGACCCGCCCGGGAACCAGCGGTCCCGCGACTGCTGCTCGTTCGCCTCGGCCTGCTCGCGGGTCTCGCCCGCCTGCATCCGCGACTCGACGTACTCGGCCATCGTGCGCTGGAGCCAGGCCGGGAGGCGCGTGGCCGGCATCAGTGCCAGCCGCGTGTCCGTCATCGGTTGCCCTTGGAACCCCGGCTCGGCTTGCCGCGCATCTTGCCGCGTCCGGGTGTCGGCCCCTTGCCGGTGTTGGACTTCTTGCCGGCGCCGGACTTGCCGCTGCCGGGCGACTTGGCCTTGGCCTTGCCGCCGGCGCCCGCGGCGCCGCCCTTGGAACCCGACGAACCCGACGCACCCGAACCGCCGGACCCACCCGAACCACCGGACGAACCCTTGGCACCCGACCCGGCCTTGGCGCTGCCACGAGCCGGACGCGAGTCGTCGTCGGCGTCGCGATCCGGGCCTCCTGGCTGGCGCGAACTGTTGGCGGTCCGCCCGCGCACCACGCCGATGAACTCCTCGGTGGTCTCGGTGGCGTCCTCGTCCCGCCAGACCAGCGCGATGCGCGTGCCCTCGGCGTCCATGAGCGGACGACCGACCAGGTCCTTGCGGCTGGCGGCGCGGAACAGTGACTGGGGGAGCACGACGACGCCGACGTTCGCCTCGACCAGGTCGAGCGATCCGTCGATGTCGGCCGGCACCGGGCCGGCGTCGATCACGTGGACCTCGGCGTCGGCGAGGTCGACCTCGGCGAGTTCGGCGAGGGGGGAGTCCTTGGGCATCGCGACGACGGCCGTCTCGGTCCAGAGCGGGATGGCGTTGTGCTGCTCGGACACGGGCATGCGTGCGAAGACCATGTCGGCCTCGCCGGCCAGCGTGTCGTCGACGTCGTCGGCGCCGATCGGCCGCAGCCGGAGCTCGATGGAGGGGAAGCGTTCCCGCCAGACACGGGCCCACTTTGCGGGGGAGACCCCCGGCACGAAGGCGATGCTGAGAGCCGCGGTCATGCAGACGAGCATAGGGGCCGTACCCTTGTCCTCATGGCGCAGGAACAGACCATGAAGCCCGAGACGGCTGCGAAGAAGCTCGGCATCTTGCTGACGGCGGCTCCGGAGTCCTTCCAGAGCGCTCCCCTCACGCGGACCGCCTTCGACGAGCTCCGCACCGAACCCCCGACCTGGCTCGAGGACCTCCGACGCGACGGCCCGCATCCGCGACCGGTCGTGGCGCAGAAGCTCGGCATCTCCATCTCCGGCCTGAGCCGCGCGGGGATCGACGACGCACTGACGACGGCGGACATCAAGACGCTGCTCGAGCAGAAGCCCGAGTGGCTCGTCCGCGAGCGTGCGACGCAGGCCGCCGTCCACGCCGAGAACGCCCGCGTGAAGCAGGAGCGTGCCGCCAAGGCCGCTGCCCGCGCCGAGGACTGACCCCACCCCGCACCACTCCGCCGCACCGAGGACGCCCCACGTGCACGAGACCGTCGCCGACGCCATGCTCGTCGTGCCGCAGTTCGCGTCCGTGTGCTGCATCGTCGGTGACCGCTACCGACCGCGCCCTGGCGTGATCGTGCCGGCGGGCGTGATGCTCGTCGCGATGCTCATGCCCGTCGTCGACGCCGGAGCGGTGTGGACCCTGTTCGCCGCGACCCTCCTGCTCCTGCTCGCGCCGTTGCCCGTGATGCGTCGCCGACGCGCCGACGGTCGCCGCGCGGAGCCGATGGACGTCCACCGCGCGCTGTCCGCCGTCGTGATGGCGGGGATGCTGCTGATGGGCCACGCCTCGGGTGTCGCCGGCGACCACGCGGGGCACGGCATCGCGCTGTCCGCGGTGCTCGGCGCCGGCGTGATCGGCTACTGCGCGTTCAGCGGCTGGCTGCTCCGGTACGAGTGGGGCCGCGAGGACCGGCGGGCCGTCCGCAGCGGCGAGGTCTTCGCGATGACCGTCGCCGTGGTCGGCATGACCCTGGCGATGTAGCGGAGCCCGCGCCGGCGGTCGCTGCCCCCGCAGCCGGTCCGTCGGGTCCGTCAGTCGCGCGCGGCGCTGTCCTCCTGGGTGTCCGCCGCGTGCGTCACCCGCTGCTTCGCCGCCTGGATCGTGTCCTTCGGCACCGGCGGCACACCCCGCCGGATCCCGCGCAGGCCGACGACGAACAGGATCGCGGTCACGATCGCGAACACGACGAAGGTGATCCCGGTCGCCGCCCACAGCGGCAGCGCCAGGGCGAGCAGCGCCACCGCGAAGCCGGCCAGCGCGACCAGGGTCGTCAGGGCGAACCCGACAGCGACACCGGTGAGCACCAGCCCGGTCTTCGCACCGCTCGCGCGCTCGCCGATCTCGCGCCGCGCCGAGGCGACCTCCTCGCGCACGGCGCGCAGCACCGGCTCGAGGGCCTTCTGCACGAGTCCGGCGGTCACGGTGTCGCGGAACGACGGCCGTCCGGGAGTGGTGGTGTCGTCGTGGTCGGTGCTGCTCATGGGGTCTCCTGTCCGGGCGCGGCGGTCCGCGTCCCCTGACAGGACGCGACCGGTCCGATGATCGTCACGCTGACTCCCGTCTGCCCGGTGCGTTCCCAGGTTGTGCAACGGACGGGAGGCCCGCCCCGCGTCGACGACGCTGGACGGGCCTCCCGGGTGGTCGGGCCCACGGCCCTACTCGGCGACCTCCTCGAGGTCGTCGATCCCACGGGCTGCGGCCGCTGCGCGGCGGGCGCGCATCGACGGCGCGGCGACGGCGGCGAGCACGGCCACGACCGCCACACCGGTGCACGCCCAGAACCCGATGGTGAAGGCGTCGTCGGTGGGCAGTCCCTGCGGCGTGCTGTGCGAGGTGATCAGCGCGGCGATGACTGCGGTGCCGACGCTCGAGCCGATGGTCCGGACGACCGTGTTGGCGCTGATGGCCTCACCGGTCTGGTTCGCGGGGACGCTCTCGATGATCGCGTTCGAGCAGGCGGCGAGGGCCATGCCGATGCCGATGCCGGTCAGGACGCCGGAGGTCACCACCTGCCACAGCTCGGCGTGTGCGATCGCCGGCAGCACGAACGCGGCGACGATGGCGAACCCGCCGATGAGCATCGGCGGCTTCGGGCCGACCTTGCGCACCAGGATGCCTGCGATGGGCCCGGCGACGACCATCATCACGACGGTCGGCAGCAGGAAGAGCCCGGCCTGGGTGACGTCCTTGCCGAAGCCGTAGCCGAGCGCCGTCGGGAGCTGCAGGAGCGTCGGGACGAGGACGAAGGTGCCGAACATCGCGAACCCGAAGACGAGTGCGACGACGTGGGCGGTCCAGACGCCGCGGACCGCGAAGAGCCGGACGTCGATGAGCGGCTCGGCGACCCGGAGCTCGACCAGGACGAACACGACCAGTGCGGCGGCGCCGAGGACCAGCAGACCGATGGTCTTGCCGTCACCCCAGCCCCAGGTCTCGCCCTCGCTGACGGCGAGCAGGATCGCGACGAGCGACACCGCGAGGACGAACGTGCCGGCCATGTCCAGGCGACCGGGCTTCCGCACCGGGGACTCCGGCATGCCGAAGACCGCGCCGAGCAGGGCGATGACGACGAGCACGGCGGGGAGCCAGAACAGCCAGTGCCACGACAGGTGCTCGACGATGGGCCCGGCCGCGACGATGCCGACACCGGCACCGATGCCGAAGATCGCCGACAGCAGGCCGATCGTGACGCTGACCTTCTCCTTCGGCAGCTCGTCACGCACGATGCCGATCGACAGCGGCATCACGGCTCCGGCGGCACCCTGCAGCGCGCGCCCGACGATCAGCACGCCGAGGTTCGGTGCGAGGGCGGCGAGCACGGCGCCGACGAGCAGGATCGACAGCACGACGATCAGGACCTTGCGCTTGCCGATCATGTCGCCGAGGCGACCGAGGATCGGCGTGAGCACCGAGGCGGAGAGCAGGTAGGCGGTGAGCACCCAGCTCGTCGCGCTGGTGGAGGCGCCGAGGTCCTGCCCGATGGTCGACAGTGCCGGGGCGACCAGCGACTGCAGGACCGCGAAGGACAGGCCGCCGAGGGACAGGTAGACGATGATCGCCGTGCTGTTCGGACGGCGCCCGTCGGTGGTGGGGTGCGAGCCGGTCCGTGGGCTCTGCATGGTGTCGGTCATCGTGCTCCGTGTCGTCGTGGTCGTCGATGTAAACAATTGCTGACATGACGAGCGTACGCGTTCGAGAAGGCATGTCAACGCTTGCTTACATCCCTGTGAGGACCGGTAGGCTGCGCTCCATGAGCAAGGACGCCGCGGCCACCCGACTCCTGCTCGTGCAGGCCGCCCGCCGTCGGTTCGCCTTCGACGGGTACCGCGCGACGACCGTGCGCGACATCGCCGGGGACGCCGGGGTGAACGTCGCCCTGATCAACCGGTACTTCGGTTCGAAGGAGGGGCTCTTCCGCGCCTGCCTCGACCGGGTCGTCCGCGACCTGGGGGCCGAGGAGACGAGCGAGCAGGGCCTCGAACGGGCGTTGACGGGCATCATCACGCACATCGTGCGGGCCCCGACCGACGACGACTCACTGCAGCTGATGCTCCTGCTCCGGTCCTCCGGCGACGACGGTGCCGATGCCATCCGCCGAGAGACGCTGCGCCGGTACGCCGAACGGCTCGCGGGCACGGTCGGCGGCGCCGGGTCCGAGGAACTGCTCGTCCGCGCCGAGATCGCGCTGGCGGTGGTGCTCGGGATGTCGATGCTCCGGCAGTCCACCGCGGTGGAACCGCTGGCATCCGCCGACGACGCCGTCGTGTCGGCCGCGCTCGAGGACGCCCTCCGCGCCCTGCTCGCGCCGCCGCGGTAGCGTCGAGCCGTGTCCGACCGTCCCGCACGTCGCCCCGACCCCGCTCCGCGCCTCGACGAGGTCGACGAGCGCATCCTCTGGACCCTGTCGGCCGACGCCCGGATCCCGAACAACCGGCTCGCGGCCGCCGTCGGCATCGCGCCGTCGACCTGTCTGGCACGGGTCCGTGCGCTCGAGGACGCCGGGGTGATCCGCGGCTACCGGGCCGAGGTGGACGTTGCCCGGCTCGGGTTCTCGATCGAGGCGATGGTGTCCGTCCGGGTGCACGCCGCGGCCCGCCACGAACTGCGGGACTTCGCCAAGCGCCTGTTGCGGGTGCCCGTCGTGCAGGACGTGTCGTTCCTGGCGGGGGACAAGGACTTCCTCGTCCACATCGCGTGCGAGTCGACCGAGCAGCTCCGGGACTTCGTCGCCGACGAGCTGAGCGGTGACCCCTCGGTGGCGACGACGCAGACGAACATCGTGTTCGAACGCCTCGTCGCCGACCGGGCCACGCAGGGCCGCTCGTTCGACGAACTGCGGCGCTGGCGGGCCTGACGCGCGGAACCCGGGTCAGCGCTCCCGGGTCATCGGGATGTGCGGGATGCGGTCCTCCAGGTACTCGTCGCCCGAGCGCACGAAGCCGAAGCGGCCGTACCACTGCTCCAGGTGCGACTGGGCGCCGAGGGCGATGCTCGGCGAGCGGGACTCGGCGATCGCTGCCTCCATGAGCTGCGCGCCGAGCCCCTGGCTGCGGGCGTGCTTCGCGGTGGCGACCCGGCCGATGCGCTCGGTGCCGTCGGGCTCGCGGAGCAGGCGGAGCGTCGCGTCCACCGAACCGTTGCCGGCCCAGAACTGCACGGTGCCGGGCTCGAGGTCACGGCCGTCGATGTCGCCGTACGCGGCTTCCTGCTCGACGACGAAGACGTCCTGGCGGAGCCGCAGGATCTCGTGCAGCGTGACGATGTCCAGGTTGCGGGTCGGAGCGTTGAAGATCGAGACCACGGACGGCCCTTCCTGAGAATTTCTTCCGAAACGGGGTGTGTTCCGGACCGGATCGGCGTACATTGCCGGTCAACCACTCTACGTGCGCAGCCGAGATCAGGAGGTGAGCGCATGGACCACCCGTTGCGCGCACCCTGGCGCGCCGCACTCCGCATCGTCCTGCTGGGCGTCGGGACCCTCGCCGCCCTCGTGCTGCTGTCCCTGCTCCTCGGCGCGCGACCTGCCTCCGCCGCGACGACCTCCGCCGCACCGACCGAGCAGCGCGGACTCGTCGGCAGCGTGGTCGACGGCGTCGGTGGCACCGTGCAGGGCGTGACCGGCGAGGTCGGCAAGGTCGTCGGCGGCGTGACGGACCCCGTCCGCAAGGCCGTGGCACCGGCACCTGCACCTGCACCTGCCGCGCCCGCTCCGGCCCCCGCACCTGCTCCCGCGCCCGCACCTGCTCCGGTGCCCGCAGCACCCGCACCGGCACCCGCAGCCCCCGCTCCGGCTCCCGCAGCCCCCGCGCCGTCGAGCCCCGCTCCGGTCGCGACCACACCGGCTGCCCAACCGACCACGACCGCCCCTGCGGCCGCCCCGGCCACGCGCCCGGTACGACAGGTCGTCGACCAGGTGAGCAGCGCCTCCAGGCCGGTCACCGACACCGTCGCGAACGTCCTGCGCCCCGTCACCGGCACCGTGGAACGCGTCACGGACGCGCGCCCCGTGACCGCCGTCGTCGACACCGTCGACGACGTGGTCGGCAGCGTCCCGGTGGTCGGCACAGTGCTCGGCGACGACACCCTCGGCACCGTCACCGCCCCGGTCACGGGCCTGGTCGACGACACGCTCGGCTCGGTCGGCACGACCGTCGGCACCGTCCCCGACGCGGTCGAGGGCGTCGTCCCGTCCGTCGGCGGCACCCTGCCAGGAGGCACGGACCCCGTCGTCGACGTCCCCGCGCTCCCGGTGGGCGGCGGCTCGAACCCGTCCGCCGGGCCCGTCCCGTCGGTGCCGGTCGCGGACACACCCGTCCGGCCCGGAACCGTCCCCGCGCAGGGCGCCGCGGTGCCCACCGCACCCGCATCCGCGCGTGTCGTCGCCGCCGATGCCCCGGGCGACCGCGCAGCCGGATTCCGCCCTTCGGAGCCGCTCGCTGCAGCCGCCACGACGGCAACGGCCGGTCCGGTCGTCACGGCCGTCGAGGCGCAGGACGCGACCTTCGGCGGACACGCGCTGCTCGTCCCCGCGGACGGCGAGGGCCACGGGCTCCCGTTCGACGGAGCCGACGCCGGCGTGCTCGGTGGCAGCGCCTCTTCGACCTCCGGCGGCGCAGCAGCCGTCGGCATCGTCGGCTCGACCGACGACATCGTCTCCCTCGCCGCGGGGTCTCGCGGCACGCTCTCCGACGACGCGGTCCCCGCATCGGTCGTCGGCGAGCACGACGTCGCCCCTGACTGAGATCGGTGCGCCTGTCCGCCACGGCAGGCACGCACACATCCCGGCTGCGTCCGCGGTCGGTGACGATCTCGATCAGGGAGTACGACCATGAACAAGTACGTCTCCAGAGGGCTCTGGTTCGCCCTCTTCGTCGGCGGGCTCACGCTCGGCGGCACGGCTGCGGCGAACGCGGCCACGACATCCGGTGCCGACGGCACCGTCTCGGGCACCCAGGTGGCCCCCTCCGTGGACGCCCCGGTGTCCCTCGGCGGCAACGCGATCGCCGTGCTCGGCGACGCGGTGTCGACGGCGACGGGGTCCACGCCCGCCGCTCCGGCCCCGGCCCCGGCCCCGGCGCCTGCTCCGGCCACGACCGCTCCTGCCCCCAGCACCTCGGGCCAGGACGGCACGCTCTCGGGCACCCAGGTGGTTCCGGACGTCGCGGCTCCGGTGACGGTCGGCGGCAACGCCGTTGCCGTCGCCGGTGACGCGGTCTCGGCCGCCGCACCCGCGGCAGCTCCGGCGCCTGCTCCGGCTCCGGCGCCTGCTGCCCCCGCTCCGGCTCCTGCCGCTCCTGCCGCTCCCGCTCCGAGCACCTCGGGCGAGGACGGCACGGCTTCCGGCACCCAGGTCGCCCCGGCCGTGACCGTCCCCGTGACGGTCTCCGGCAACGGGATCGGCGTCCTCGGCGACGGCGCTTCGACGTCGACCGCCCCGGCGGCGACGACCCCGGCACCGGCTGCCGAAGCCCCGTCGGCGCCCACCACCTCGGGCACCGACGGACTGCTCTCCGGTACCCAGGTGGCCGGTCTGGTCGACGTCCCGGTGACGATCGGTGGCAACGGCATCGGTGTCCTCGGTGACGGTACGAGCACCGGCGGCACGACGGCTCCGGCAACCGGCACCACGACCCCGACGACCGGCGGTTCGACCTCTGGTTCGGACGGCACGGCTTCGGGCACGCAGGTGTCCCCGGTCGTCGACGTCCCGGTGACGATCGGTGGCAACGGCATCGGTGTCCTCGGTGATGGGACCGCGACGGGCACGGCGCCCGCTGCTGGCTCGGGCACGGGTACCGGGACCGCTCCGGCGGCCGGTGGTTCGACCTCTGGTTCGGACGGCACGGCTTCGGGCACGCAGGTGTCCCCGGTCGTCGACGTCCCGGTGACGATCGGTGGCAACGGCATCGGCGTCCTCGGTGACGGCACGAGCACCGGCGGCACCACGGCTCCGACCACCGGCACGACGACCCCGACGGCCGGCGGTTCGACCTCCGGCGACGGCGGCCTGCTCTCCGGCACCCAGGTCACCCCGGTGATCAGCCTGCCGATCACCATCGGTGGCAACGGGATCGGCATCGTCGGTGACGGCACCAGCACCACCCCCGGCAGCGGCACGAACCCCGGGACCGACCCGGGCACTGACCCCGGGACCGACCCGGGCACTGACCCCGGGACCGACCCGGGCACTGACCCCGGTACGGACCCGGGCACCGACCCCGGTACGGACCCGGGCACGGACCCGGGCACGGACCCGGGCACGGACCCGGGTACCGACCCGGGCACCGTCCCCACCGACGGGACGGGCACCGGTACCGGCACCACGCCCGGCACGGCGACCATCCCGGTGGGCGTGGTCGGCGTCGTCGAGCCGACCCGGGCCTCCACGGCGGGTGTGGTGACCACCACGACCGCTGCCACCAGCGGGGTCCGCACCAGCGCCGGGACCGTCGCGGCAGCAGCCGCGGCCGGTGACGGCCAGCCGGAGCTCGCCTACACGGGAGCCGGCTCGCCGGTCCTGCCGGCCGGGTTCGCGCTCCTGCTGCTCCTCGCCGGAGCGGGCACGCTCGCGCTCCGTCGTCGGCACTGACCGGCGGGTGATCGAGGGGCGTCACACCGTGGCGCCCCTCGTCACCGTGCCCGGGGGTCGCTGACGGGCCGTGCGCGTCGGAACATGTGGGCGCATCGGATGCGTGTGCATGTTCCGACGGAACGCTCGTCGATCGACTCGTGCATCGTCGCAGTGCGGACGCGGGACGCGGACGCCGGACGCCTCGGGCGCCACGTGCTCACCGTGCCCGGGGGAGACGCCCGGTTACGACGGCCCTGCCACCGTGGCGCGGCCGTCAGCGGCCTGGGGTATCGTTCCGATTACGCAAGCGCTCCGGGGTCGGTGTAATTCCGAGCCGGTGGTGACAGTCCACGAACTGATGACGGGTGCGAACCCGACAGAGGTTGACCCGGTGGGATTCCGGGACCGACGGTGAAAGTCCGGATGGGAGGCGCGCTGGGCGGACAGGACGACCCCACGACCCGTGGGGTGCGACCCGTCCGTCGATGCCGACGATCGTCGAACGCCCCCGGAGTCCCGTTGAGAGGACACCAGTGTTCACCGGCATCATCGAGGAACTCGGCACCGTCACCGCCGTCGAGCAGCAGGGCGACTCCGTCGCGCTCACCGTCCACGGCCCCGTCGTCGTGCAGGACGCCCGGCACGGCGACTCGATCGCGACGAGTGGTGTCTGCCTGACCGTCGTCGAGCAGACCCCCGAGACCTTCACCGCCTTCGTCATGAAGCAGACCCTCGACATGAGCGCCCACGGTGCACTCCGGGTGGGAGACCGCCTGAACCTCGAGCGCGCCGCCTCGGTGGGTGACCGCCTGGGCGGGCACATCGTGCAGGGCCACATCGACGGCACCGCCACGGTGCTCGAGACGGCCGACGGCGACGGCTGGCGGCGTCTGCGGTTCTCGCTCGCGCCGGCGCTCAGCCCGCTCGTGGTCGACAAGGGCTCGATCGCGCTCGACGGCGTCTCGCTCACGGTCAGCGCGGTCTCGCCCGAGGACACCGCGCCCGACGCGGCCTGGTTCGAGGTGAGCCTGATCCCCGAGACGCTCGAGGCCACGACGCTCGGGCTCCGCGTGCCGGGTGACCGGGTGAACGTCGAGACCGACGTCCTGGCGCGGCACGTCCGCCGCATGCTGCGGCTCGACGCCGCGGCGCAGTCGCTCGAGACCGTCGGATCGGAGGCCCGGTGATGGTCGCCGAGGCCGGTGCCGTCCCGCAGGCACTCGGGTCGTCGAGCATCGAGGCCGCGATCGCGTCGATCGCCGCCGGTCGCCCGGTGATCGTCGTCGACGACGAGGACCGCGAGAACGAGGGTGACGTCATCCTGTCCGCCGAACTCGCCTCGCCGGAGTGGATCGCGTGGACCGTGGCGCACTCGTCGGGGTTCATCTGCGCGCCGGTCAGCACCGAGATCGCCGACGCCCTCGACCTGCCGCCGATGGTGGCGCACAACGAGGACGTCCGCGGCACGGCCTACACGGTCACCGTCGACGCCGCCGTCGGCGTGACCACCGGCATCAGCGCCCACGACCGCGCCCGCACGCTGCGGGTCCTCGCCGACCCGACCTCGGTGCGCGACGACCTGCACCGCCCCGGACACGTGGTGCCACTGCGCGCACGACCGGGCGGGGTCCGCGAGCGCGCCGGGCACACCGAAGCAGCGATCGAGCTCGTCACCGCGGCCGGGCTCCGGCCCGCTGCGGCGATCTGCGAGATCGTCGACGAGGACGGCAGCATGATGCGGCTGCCGGCGCTCGTCGCACTCGGGGCACGCGAGGGCGTGCCCGTCATCACCATCGCCGCGCTCGCCGAGTGGCTGGACGCTGCAGACCGGGCGGCGGCAGCGACCGCAGCGCCCACGGAAGGAACGACACGATGAGCGGAGCAGGCGCGGCGGACCGCGACCAGGTCGACGGCACCGGGATCCGGGTGGCCGTCATCGCCGGACAGTGGCACGATACCATCGCCGCGGGCCTGCTGGCCGGGGCCAAGCGTGAGGTCGAGCGGCTCGGGGCGACGGCCGAGGTCATCCCCGTCCCCGGCAGCTTCGAGCTGCCCGTGGTCGCGAAGACCGCGCTCGAGGCCGGTTTCGACGCGGCGGTCGCGCTCGGCGTCATCATCCGCGGCGGCACCCCGCACTTCGAGTACGTCTCGGGCGCGGCGACGAGTGGCCTGACGCAGGTCGCGATCGACACCGGCAAGCCCGTCGGGTTCGGCGTGCTCACGCTGGACGACGAGCAGCAGGGACTCGACCGCGCCGGGCTGCCCGACTCCAAGGAGGACAAGGGCGCCGAGGCCGCACACGCGGCGATCAGCACCGCGGTGACCCTGCGGTCCCTGCGCCTCCCGGTCTGATCGGCTCGTGATCTGACGCTCCACGCAGAACGGCCCCGCACCGAGAGGTGCGGGGCCGTTCTGTGTGTGCTGATCAGTGCTTGCTGGTCAGCGGCGGTGCTTGCTGGCTAGCGCTTGCCGAACACGTGGATCGGCAGGAAGAAGGAGAGGCTCATCAGGAGCACGCCGGCCATGAAGACGAAGGCCTGGCCCGACTCGACCTGGAAGGCGAACCCGAACAGGTACATCGACACCAGCAGCAGCAGGATCGAGAAAACAGCGGCGATGACGCGGCCCACGGGATACCTCCGGGTGTCGACGAGTGGATCGTTCCCCAGTCTATCCCCAGCCGGGGGTGTGCCGGTTCACGCTCCCGGTCGCGTCGCTATCAGACGGTCGACGACGGTGAGCAGGGTCTCCATGTCGACGCTGCCCCGCTTCGGTCGCACCTCGCTCGCGGCACCGAGTGAGGCCTGGTGGTACAGCCCGTCGCCGAGGAGCTTGACGGCCTGCGCGGTCGGCTCGTCGCCGAGGGCGTCGACGAGGGTCGCGAGCCAGGCGTTCTCGGTGTCGTCGAGGGTGCGTCCGGCCTCTTCGTAGCCGGCCTGCTGCAGGCGGCTTGCGGCGAGCAGGGCGAGGTCCAGCTCGCTGCCGACGAACAGGCAGTTGCGGACGAAGTAGCGCGCGGCGCCGTCCTCGGCCTCCTGCATGCGCTCGACGTCGATCGCGGACAGGTCCGACAGTCGCTCGCAGAGCCCCTCGACCAGCGCAGCCTTGGAGCCGAAGTGGTAGAGCAGGCCGCCCTTCGAGACACCGGCGCGCGCGGCGACGGCGTCGAGTGTGGCGGGACGCTCGCCCTCCTCGCACACGATGGCGACGAAGCTGTCGAGGACACGGTCGCGGGCACTGGCCATGCCGAGAGTCTAGGAGCAGTTCCGGGGGGCGCAGACGCCAGCTCCGCCGTCGCGGCCGTGAACGCTCACGAATTCCCTCGGGGCCATTGCCGATCGCTCCGGCGCCCGCTAGCGTCGAGACGACCGTGAAGGTTCACGAGACGACAAGGATCCGCATGTCAGCGCAGACGGCGAACACCGCCACCACCCCGACCTCGACCGCCACCGACCGCCCCGGGTGGGCCGTCCTCGGCCCCGGCGGCATCGCCCGACGCTTCCTCTCGCAGCTGCCCGCCAGCGGGGGTGTCCTGGTCGCGGCCGGCAGTTCGTCCGCCGAGCGGGCGCAGGTCTTCGCCGACGAGGCCGCCGGGTTCGGGTTCGCGGACGTGACCGCCGGTACCTACGACGACGTCCTCGCCGACCCGCGGGTGGACGCCGTCTACGTCTCGACCGTGCACACCGGGCACGCCCGACTCGTCCTCGCCGCACTCGAGGCCGGCAAGGCCGTCCTGTGCGAGAAGCCCCTCGCCGTGAACCACGGCACCGCGATGGCACTCACCGATGCTGCGCGCCAGGCCGGCCTGCCGCTCGTCGAGGCGTTCATGTACCGCTTCCACCCGCAGACCGCGGCACTGCTCGACCTGATCCGCGACGGCGTGATCGGCGACGTGACCCACGTCGACGCCTCGTTCGCGTTCCGGACGGGCGAGCGCACCGGTCGCCTGTTCGACGTCGACACCGCCGGCGGCGGGATCCTCGACGTCGGCGGGTACCCGGTGACGATGGCCGCGGCGATCGTGCAGGCCGCAACCGGGGTCGCCGTCGCCGAGCCGGTGGACCTCACCGCCACGGGCACGCTCGGGCCGACCGGGGTCGACGAGTGGACGGTCGCGCAGCTCACCTACAAGGGCGGGATCACGGCGACGGTCCGGACCGGCGTCTTCGTGCAGGACGACAACGCCGTGTCGGTGTACGGCTCGCGCGGTCGCATCGTGCTCACCGACCCGTGGACCCTGGGCGACGACCCCACCATCGAGGTCCACACCGTCGACGAACCCCCTCGCTCGATGTCGTTCGCGGGTGAGCACCCCTACGCCCGAGAAGCCGACGCCACCACCGACGCACTTCGTGCCGGTGCGGTCGAGGCGGCGCAGATGACCATCGACGAGACCCTCGCCACCGCCCGCACGCTCGACAGGTGGCGCGCGGCGATCGGCCTGCGCTACCCCTTCGAGGGCGAGACCGCCGACATCCCGACGGTGTCCGGCCGACCGCTCACCGTGCAGGACGGCAACCCGATGCGCTACGGCGAGGTGCCGGGCGTCGGCAAGCGGATGTCCCGCCTGGTGATGGGCGTCGACAACCAGCCCGACCTGGCACACGCCAGCGCGATCTTCGACCTGTTCGTCGAGCAGGGCGGCAACGTGTTCGACACCGGCTACATCTACGGCGGCGGGGTGCTCGAGGGTCGGCTCGGCAAGTGGATCCAGAACCGGGGGATCCGCGAGGACGTGGTGGTCATCACGAAGGGCGCCCACACCCCGCACTGTGACCCGGAGTCGATCACCCGGCAGCTGCTCGAGAGCCTCGAGCGCCAGGGCACCGACTACGCGGACATCTACATGATGCACCGCGACAACCCCGACATCCCGGTGGGGGAGTTCGTCGACGTGCTCGACGAGCACCGCCGGGCGGGCCGCATCCGCGTCTACGGCGGCTCGAACTGGACCCCCGCACGGTTCGACGAGGCGAACGCCTACGCACGGGCCAACGGCAAGCACGGGTTCGAGGTGCTCAGCAACCACTTCGGTCTCGCCGAGGCGTACGACGTGCCGTGGGACGGCTGCGAACACGCGACCGATGCGGCATCGAAGGCGTGGCTGGAGGAACGCCAGGTCCCGTTGCTGCCATGGTCCTCGCAGGCCCGCGGGTTCTTCACCGGCCGTGCGACTCCCGAGGACACCAGCGACGCCGAGCTCGTCCGCTGCTACTACTCGGACGACAACTTCGAGCGGCTCCGGCGTGCGCGCGAACTGGGCGAGCAGTTCGGCGTCCCCGCGACGGCGATCGCGCTGGCGTACGTGCTCAACCAGCCGTTCCCGACGTTCCCGCTCTTCGGACCCCGTACGATCGCGGAAGCCCGGTCGTCCATGACCGGCCTCTCCGTCGACCTCTCCCCGGAACAGGTGGCATGGCTGGACCTCCGCGCCTGACCCCGGGCGGCCGCGCGACGATCATCGACGTCGCCGCGGCCGCCGGGGTGTCCCGGCAGACCGTCACCCGCGCGATGAACGGCATGTCCGGCATCAGCGCGGCGACCAAGGACCGCGTGCTCCAGGCCGCGGCGGCGCTCGACTACCGTCCGTCGCGCTTCGGCCGTGGGCTCGTCACGGGTGGCGACCACCAGCTCGGGCTCGTCGTCAACGACCTGCGGAACCCCTACGCACCGGCACTCGCATCCGCGGTGCTCGGCCTGGCCGCCGCCCGCGGGTGGAACGTCATGCTCGCCGACGTCGGACTCGCGAGCGACTCGGACCGGATGGTGGAGTCCCTCGGCGCCCAGACCGACGTCGTGATCGGCTACCTCGGGTCCCGTGCGCCGGAGTGGATCGAACGGCTCGGTTCGGTCCCGGTCGTCGAACTCGACCCCTCGGGGCCGGTGACCCGCGCCGCGGTCCGGATCGACCCGACCGCCGCGATCGATGACCTCGCCGACCACCTCGTCGACGTCGGGGTGAAGCACCCCGTCGTGCTCGACGCCGCCGCCGACGGCGTGCCGAGCCAGCGCGGGGAGCACATGGTCGCGGCACTCCGGCGTCGCGGGTACCTGCCCGACCTCGTCGTCGCGTCCGCGCCCACCGCAGAGGCCGGTGCAGAACAGACCGAGCGGATCCTCGCCGAGCACCGCCGGGTGGACGCGGTCCTGGCGTTCAACGACGTGCTGGCCCTCGGCGTGCTGTCGGCCTGCCGTCGTGCCGGCGTCGACGTCCCCGGTGACGTCCGTGTGGTCGGCGTCGACGGCTTGCCGCTCGGGACGCTCGTCGCGCCGACGCTCACCACGCTCGCCGTCGACCTCGACGAGGTCGCCGGTCAGGCCCTCGACCTGGCCCTCGGCATGCTCGCGGGCGAGCTGCCGCGCTCGGGCGCAGCCGTGCAGCGCACGGTGCGCCACCGGTTGCTGCTCCGCGAATCGGCGTAGGCCCGACGACGCGACCAGTGGACCGATGCAAGGCCCGTGGCGGGACCGCCACGGGCCTCCCGGCCGTCGTCAGTTGCATTTGCAACCAAAACCGTCCGGACGGTACACTAACGGAGTCCTGACGGGGCGCGTGTCCATCCCGCGTCCCGTCTCGTCTGCCCCACGTACCACCCGCCGTCGACCTGGTCCGGCTCGAAGTCCCAGGAGTCCGCCGTGTCCGCACTGCTCACCAGCCCCGTCGCCACCCGCGTCACCGGGAGCCGCGCCCGACGGTTCCTCGCGCTCGCCGTGCTCATGCTGCCGGTCCTGCTCATCTCGGTCGACAACACCATCCTGAGCTTCGCGCTGCCGTCGATCAGCCGCGCGCTGAACCCGGACGCCACCACGCAGCTCTGGATCGTGGACGCGTACCCGCTGGTGCTCGCCGGCCTGCTCGTCGTGATGGGCAGCATCGGTGATCGCATCGGCCGCCGACGGATCCTGGTGATCGGCGCGACCGGCTTCGCCCTGTTCTCGGTGGCCGCGGCGTTCGCGACCGACGCGTGGATGCTCGTCGCGGCCCGGATCGCGATGGGCGTCTTCGGCGCGATGCTCATGCCCGCCACGCTCTCGATCATCCGCAACGTGTTCGTGGACGCGGGGGAGCGGCGGATGGCGCTCGCCGTCTGGTCGACGATGTTCGCGGCCGGCAACGCGCTCGGGCCGCTCGTCGGCGGCGCGCTGCTCGCGCACTTCCACTGGGGCAGCGTGTTCCTGGTCGCGGTGCCGATCCTCGTGCTCATGCTCGTCGGCGTGCCGTTCTGCGTGCCGGAGTCCCGCGACCCGATGCCCGGGCCGGTCGACCTGCCGAGCATGTTCCTGTCCCTCGGCGCCCTCGCACCGATCGCCTGGGCCATCAAGTCGGTCGTGCACCCCGAGGAGCGCGGTCTCGCGATCGCCATGCTCGCGGTCGGTGTCGTCTGCGGCATCGCGTTCGTCCGTCGGCAGTTGCGGTCCCGCACGCCGATGCTCGACCTGCGCCTGTTCCGCAGCACGGCCTTCACCGGCAGCGTGCTGATGAACCTGGCGGCGATGTTCTCGCTCACCGGGTTCCTGTTCTTCATCGCCCAGCACCTGCAGCTCGTGGCGGGGCTCGACCCGTTCGCGTCCGGCATCGTGCTCATCCCGGGGTCGGTCCTGACCATCGTCGCCGGGCTCGCGGTCGTGCCGATCGTGGCTCGTGTCGCCCCGCGCTGGGTCGTGTCGGTCGCGCTGCTGTTCTCGGCGGCGGCGTACGCCCTCGTCGCGGTCCTCGGACACCACGCCTCCATCGCTGCCCTGGCGTTCGCGTTCGTGCTGCTCGGCATCGGGATCGGCGCGTCCGAGACGGTGACGAACGATCTGATCATCTCGACGGCACCGGCGGACAAGGCGGGTGCGGCGTCGGCGATGTCCGAGACGGCGTACGAGATCGGCGCCGTGCTCGGCACCGCGGTCCTCGGCACGATCCTGGCGACGACCTACCGGGCGCACGTCGTGGTGCCCGACGGGTTGTCCTCGGCGGCGCACGTCGCGGCGCAGGAGACCCTCGGCGGCGCGGTCGCCGCGGCGGGGCAGCTCGGCGGCAGCGCCGGGCAGGTGCTGCTCGAGTCGGCGCGGGCGGCCTTCGACTCCGGCGTGACGATCACGGCGGGCGTCGCCGCGGTGCTCATGGTCGTGGCGGCCGCGGGTGCACTCGTCATGCTCAAGCGCCGCTGAGCGGCCGCGCGGGCGCGCGCTGCGCTCCGCGAGCGTCGCTGCGCTTCGTGAGCAGGAATGGTCGGGTGGCCGTGCGTGACCCGACCATTCCTGCTCACGAAGCGCCCGCAACGGCGCGCCCGGCCATGCCCGAACCTGTGAATCGTTGACCTCAACCAGGGTTCAGGTCATACGTTGGGTGACAGCCGCCGAGTGACGGCAGCCCCTCCCGAAGGAACGACCACGATCACCATGCCCGACGAAGCACCGGCAACCATCGCCGACGCGTACAAGTCCGCCTTCCGCGGGCACCCTGCCGGCGTCGCCGTCATCACGGCCGAAGGCCCCGACGGACCGACCGGCCTCACCGCCTCGAGCGTCGCGAGCGTCGCCGTCGACCCACCCGTGCTGGTCTTCTCGCTCTCGACGAACTCCGGCTCGGCCGGTGTCGTGCTCGGTGCGCCGCTGTTCGTCGTGCACCTGGTCGACTCCCTCGGGGTCGCACTGGCCAAGCGGTTCGCCTCGACCGGCAGCCCGGCCGCCGACGACCCGATCTGGGGGACCCTGCCGTCCGGGGACCGCTACCTGCCGAGTGCGGCGAGTGCACTCCGCTGCCGACCGCTGTCGACGACGCCCATCGGCAGCTCGACCGTCGTCGTGGCCGAGGTGCTCGACATCATCGTCGGCGCCGACCGCGGCGAGCCGCTGGTCTACCACAACCGGGAATTCCACTCCCTCACCGATCGTTCCCGGCTCTCGTGAGCCGCGGAGCCGCGTCCACAACCCACTGATCGAAAGGACCTCACATGGCTGAGTACACCCTGCCGGAACTGCCGTACGACTACGCCGCGCTCGAGCCGCACATCAGCGGCAAGATCATGCAGCTGCACCACGACAAGCACCACCAGGCCTACGTGACCGGTGCCAACACCGCGCTGCAGCAGCTCGGTGAGGCCCGTGAGTCCGGCAACTTCGGCGCGATCAACAAGCTCGAGAAGGACCTCGCGTTCCACCTCGGTGGTCACGTGAACCACTCGATCTTCTGGACCAACCTCGGCCCGGACACGAAGGTCCCCGAGGGCGAGCTCGCCGCGGCGATCGACGAGTTCTTCGGTTCGTTCGAGAAGTTCCAGGCGCAGTTCGCCGCCGTCGCGAACGGCATCCAGGGCTCCGGCTGGTCCGTGCTGGCCTGGGACACCGTGGGCCAGAAGCTCACCACGTTCCAGCTCTTCGACCAGCAGGGCAACATCCCGTTCGGCCTCGTCCCGATCTTCATGCTCGACATGTGGGAGCACGCCTTCTACCTCGACTACCTGAACGTCAAGGCGGACTACGTCAAGGCCGTCTGGAACATCGTCGACTGGGAGAACGTCGCCGCTCGTTTCGAGAACGCGAAGTCGCAGCGGCTCGTCACGCTCTGATCCGCGTCGGCGGGTCACCACGGTGACCACCTGACGAACGGGAGGCACGGTGCCAGCTGGCACCGTGCCTCCTGTTCGTGGTGCGGGTCACGTTCCGGGCCGTGCGCGGTCGCCGTCCGCGGTCGCGGTGTCCCGTCGCCGGGTACGCGAGCGGTCCGCGATCGCGTGGGTGCGTGCGCTCAGCGCACGCGGTCTGCGTCGGCCGTGCTGGCTGCCAGGTCGTGGGCGATGCGACGCAGTGCGGCGTCGGCATCGGTGTGCGCGCAGTCGACGAGCGCGCCCCACTGGGCTCCGCGGGCGGCCATGACCGTGTGCTGAGCCGCACGGTCAGCGAGGACGGGGTCGGCGCCGTGTGCTCGGCACCATGCCCGGATGGCGGCCACCTGGCAGCGGTGCGCGCGGCGCTGCCGGTCCCGCCCGTCGAGGGACTCGACCGACCCGAGTTCGAAGGTGAGCCGTGCGGCCAGCGCACGGTGCGGGTCGTCGAGCCCGCCGAACGTCGCGACCAGGTGGTCGGCGAGGGCGTCGGTGTCGGCGGCCGGGTCGAGCGCGGGTGCTCGGTGCGAGGTCGCGAGGTGTTCGACGACGGAGTCGATCAGGGCGTCGCGGGAGCCGAAGTGGTAGACGACCGGGTAGGCGCTCGTACCGAGTACGCGGCCGAGGCCCCGGACCGTGACGTCCTCGATCTTGGTCTCGACGAAGTGGTCGACGACCTTCTCGAGGATCGCGGGTTTGCGGGTGGGGTCGGGCTTCCTGGGCATGGCATCTCCGTCGTCGGGGCGGTGGTCGCGCGACCGCCTACATACTAGCAGCCGGTATATCAGTGACACCATCGGTCGTTGTGAGCGATCTTTCCGCGAAGCCTCCGTTTTCACCGATAGAAACGGAGAAAAACTCGGCTCCGGGTAGACTGTTGCGGATGTCCATGCCGTACGAGGGCGCTCTGCCGCCGTCACGGCCCGAGGGGACCCGCGCCGGACGGGTGGTCGCGGGCCGTCGTCGCGGCGCCGGAAAACGCTTCCTGGTCGTCGGCGACGTCCTGGACGGCGTCCTCGTGCACACCACCGCGCACCGGATCGGGGTGCACGACCCCGCTGCGGAGATCCGCCACCGGCCGACCGGCGCCGGTGGCAACACGGCCACGTGGCTCGGCTGGCTCGGGGCCGAGGTCGACGTCGTCGCCCGGGTCGGAGTCGACGACGTCTACCGCCACGAGCGCGCGCTCGAGGACGCCGGGGTCCGCGCCCACCTGCGCTACGACGCGATGACGTCCACCGGGGTCGTGGTCTCGGTCCGCAACGACCACGGTCGCACCGCGATGTCGGACCCCGCCGCGAGCGGGAAGATCAGTGCCGCCGACGTCCCGCCGTCGGTGGTCGCCCGCGCCGACATCGTGCACCTGACCGGGGCTGCCATGCTCGGCGGCGGGGCCGACCGGCTCGCCGACCTGGTGGCGTGCGCCCGGACCGGCCCGGCGCGCGTGGCGGTGGACCCCTCGTCGGTGGCGGTGATCGAGACGATCGGTGCCGACCGGTTCCTCGAAGCCCTGCAGGGCGTCGACGTGCTCTTCCCCGACCAGCACGAGGCGCTCGCCCTCGCCGGGGGTGACGACCTCGACGCCGCGGTGCGGCGGCTGACCGAGCACGTCCCCCTGGTCGTCGTCACGGCCGGGGCCGACGGTGCACTCATCGGGCGCCGGGGCCGCAGCGTCCACCGGGTCCCCGCGACACCGGCGACCGTCGTCGACACCATCGGGGCCGGGGACGCCTTCGTCGCCGGGTTCGTCCGTGCGTGGGCGACGGATCCCGTCCGCGTCGGCGCGGCAGCCCGCGAGGGCACCCGGGTCGCCGCGCGGGCACTCGGTTTCGTGGGCGGTCGACCGCCGGTCTGATCCGACGGGTGCCCGCCTGGTGCCGTCGGGTCAGCGCTCCGACGGTTCGGCGACGACGTTCAGGGTCTGGACGCGGCCCGCGGCGGCGGGCGCAAGCCGGATCTCGACGCGCAGTCGCCCGCAGGTGCCGGGGAGCCACCAGCGCAGGTGCGACGGTGCCGCCGAGTACTCGGACACCGGTGCAGCACCGAGGTCGGCACCGACGTCCGCGACGGCCTGCGCCACCGCCCGGCGCCGTCGGTCGTAGGGCACGTCCATGGCCACGTTCGGCGTGCAGATGGCGTCCGCCAGGTCGTCGCTCCAGTCGGCCAGGAGGCGCGTCACGGCGGCCTGGGCGGCTCGCGTCGCGCGGGTGGTCGCCGCCACCCCGCTGGTCGCTCCGGCCACGTCGGTGCCGGCTTCCGCCGGGTCGGGTGTCCGAGCCGTCAGCGCCGCGTCGAGCACGAGGTCGTGCGCCTGCTGCGCGGCCGCGGAGACCTTGGCCTGCGTGGCGTTCTCGAACGCGACGACCCCGAAGCCGTCGCGCACGGACCACCGCATGTGCGCGGAGAAGCCCGGGTAGCCGCCGGAGTGCGAGACGAGCTCGCCGAAGCGGTCGTCCTGCTCGACGAACAGCCCGAAGCCGTACGCCGTCGCGCGGGCCGAACCCGGGACGACGGACGACGGGACGACCCGCATGGCCTGCTGCATCAGCCGGCGGTCAGCGGGGGAGACCGGGCCGGGCTCCGGTGCGGTGGAGAACGCCGAACCGAGGTGCGTCGCCCAGCGCGCCAGGTCACGCACGGTCGAGAAGAGCCCGCCGATCGACGAGAAGGCGCCGGGGCCGGTCATCGGCAGTGGTTCCCAGTCGCCCTCGTGTCCGCGGACCCCGGTGACGACGAAGCCGCCGGACTCGTCCGCGCTGAACACCGTGTCGGTGAGCCCGAGGGGACGGAGCACGGTCTCGCTGGCGGCCGCGGTGAAGGGCTGCCCCGACGCGACGGCGACGACCCGGCCGAGCAGCGCGTAGCCGAGGTTCGAGTAGGCGAATCGGGTGCCCGGCAGCGAGTCGAACAGCAGGCCGGCGCGCAGGACCTCGTCGAGCTCGGCGTCCGAGATCGACTCCTGCCGGTCGGCCCAGGGGTCGTCGGTGGGGAACCCGGCCGACATCGTCAGCAGCATCCGCACCGTGGGGACGGGGGAGTCCGGGGTCGGCAGGGTGACGGCACCGAAGGCCGGCACGAAGTCGGTGATCGGCGCGTCGAGGTCGAGCGCACCCCGGGCGACGAGGGTCAGCAGGGTCGCGGCGGTGACGCTCTTGGTGCAGGAGGCGATGCGGTACACGGTGTCGGCGTCCGGTCGCCGGCCGTCCCCGCGGTCGCCGTGGCCCCCGGACGCGACGAGGCCGGAGCGGTCGAACACGCCCCACACGCTGCTCGGCGCGATGCCCTGCTCGACGCGAGCACGGAACAGCTCGTCGACCTGGTCGACGACCGCGGCGATCGCTGGCTGCGACCCGGTCACGAGCGCCGCATCCGTTCGTAGGCGTCGAGCGCCCGCTGCCGCGACGCCTTCAGGTCGACCATCGGCTCGGGGCGCAGCTCGTCGGCGGGGACCCAGCGGTGCACGTACTCGCGGTGCGGGTCGAAGCGCTCGAGTTGTCGATCGGGGTTGAAGACCCGGAAGTACGGGGCGGCGTCGAAGCCGGAGCCCGCAACCCACTGCCAGTTCGCCGCGTTGTTGGCGGGGTCGGCGTCGACCAGGGTGTCCCAGAACCACTGCTCCCCGACGCGCCAGTCGACGAGCAGGTTCTTCACGAGGAAGCTGCCGGCGGCCAGCCGCACCCGGTTGTGCATGGCGCCGCTGTGCCAGAGCTCGCGCATGCCCGCGTCGACCAGGTCGAAGCCGGTCAGACCCTGCCGCCAGCGGTCGAGCTCGGCCGCTTCCGGATCACGCCACGGGAACGCGTCGAAGTTCCGACGGACGTTGACGGTGGCGATGTCGTCGCAGTGGAAGTACTCGTTCCAGTTGAACTCGCGCCACGCCAGCTGCCGGAGGAACGCCGCCGCGTTCTGGCGCTGCGCGGGCTCGAGCTGCTCGTGCAGGCGGTGCCACACCTGGTACGGGCTGATCTCGCCCCACCGCAGGAACGGCGACAGGCTGCTCGTGGCCTCCATCGCGGGCTCGTCGCGCTGGTCGTAGTCCTCGAGCGCGTGCTCGACGAAGTGCTCGAGCTGCTGCTGCGCGCCGTGCTCGCCCGGGGTCCAGGCGTCACGGAGGCCGCCGGCCCAGTCGGGCTTCGTCGGCAGCAGTGCCCAGTCGGCCAGCGCATCACCCGTGACGTCGGCCGGAGCCGGCAGGTCGTCGGGGTCGGGCAGGGGATGGCGCGGTTCGGGCAGCGCCTGGACGGCGTTCCAGAACGGGGTGAAGACCTTGTACGGCTCGCCCTGCCCGGTGAGGACCGTCCACGGTTCCCAGAGCAGGTTCGCGGCGAAGCTGTGCGCCCCGACGCCACGGTCGTGCAGCGCCGCCTTGATGCCGGCGTCGATGTCCCGCTCGACGGCGCCGTACCGACGGTTCCAGTACACGGCGTCCGCCTCGGTGTCGGCGACGAGCTGGTCGATGACCGTCGCCGCGGCACCGCGTCGGAGGACCAGCCGGGAACCCCGCTCGCGCAGGTCGGCGTCGAGGGCGGTCAGCGACTGGTGCAGCCACCAGCGGCTCGCGGCACCGATCGGACGGAGCCCGGGGGACTGCTCGTCGAGGACGACCACCACCGTGACGTCGCCGCCGTGGTCGATCGCTGCACGGAGCGCCGGGTTGTCCGACAGCCGCAGGTCGTAACGGAGCCAGACGATCGCGCCGGTCACACCGTTGCCGCATCCGCAGCGGCCACCGGGCGGGCCGTCGACCGCCGGCTCGGTGCCGTGCCGACCGCCAGCCGGAGCTTCGTGCAAAGCTCCGTGAGGGTTCGCAGTTCGGGGTCGGAGAGCCCGGCGCCGACCTGCTGCGCGATGCTCGCCGCGTGCTGCACGGCGACCTGGCGGTAGACGTCGAAGCCGTGCGGGGTCAGGGCCACGATCACGCCGCGGGCGTCCGTGGGGTCCGGCTGCTTCTCGACGATGCCGCGGGCGAGCAGTCGGTCGACCAGACGGCTGACGCTCGGCTGGGTGAGGAGCAGGTGCCCGGTGAGGTCGCGCATCCGGCAGCGGCGGCCGGGTTGGGTCGACAGGTTGAAGCAGACGTCGTACTCGTTGAACGAGATCTCGTCGCCGGGGAAGTCCGCGTTGAGACTCCGCATCACGGCGACCTGGGCGCGGAAGAGCGCTTCCCAGGCGGCGACGGCGGTCGCCTTCTCACTGCGGCGTGTCTCGCTCACGTTCGCGTTCCCTCCGGTCGTACGGTCTGACCACACTACCGACGGGGTCCGACAGGAGCCGGGCGACATGCACGAGGGCCGGCCGCCTGTCGGCGACCGGCCCTCTCCCTTGCACCAAGAGTTTCCTGCAATCACATTCCACAGGCGGTGCCACAGCAAACACCGTCTGCACCACCGACTGTATAACGAAGCGGTAACGGCGCGCCAGCCTCTCCGGGGCCGGTTCGCTGCGAGTTCCCCAAGAGCAGCCGATCAGGCTCAGAAGAGGTCGGGCGACGGGGTCGACGCGTACCGCACGGCGACGTCCGCGTGCCGGTCGAAGCGGTAGCCGACGCCGCGCACGGTGCGGACGATCTCCTCGAACGCGCCCAGCTTGGAGCGGAGTCGACGCACGTGCACGTCGATGGTGCGCTCGTTCGGGGTCTCGTCCTCGCCGTCCGACCAGAGGCCGTCGATGATCGCGGAACGGTCGACGGTCTGGCCCTCGCGGAGGACCAGGAACTGCAGGAGCTCGAACTCCTTGTAGGTCAGGGGTGCCGCTTCGCCGTCGAGGGTCACGCGCTTCCGGGAGATGTCGATGACGACGCCGGTCTCCTCGGGCTCGGGCTTCTCGGCCTGCTTGCGGGCGGCCACCGCGGAGCGGTCCTGCAGGGCGAGGCGGACGACGTCGACGTCCCGGCCACCGGAGTGCTCGGCGGCGACGGCGACGGCCGCGTACGTCTCGGACGACGGGACGAGCTGCGCGGTGAGGGCCTTGAGCTGCTCGACCACCGCGGCCAGGTTCGTGCCGGCGGCGGCGGCCTTCGCTTCGTCGATGCCGACGTACAGGGCGAAGCCGCGGGCCTCGGTGCCCTCGGGGAGTGCGCGGTTCCGCTGCGGTGCGACCACGGGGCTCGTCGGCACGGTGGTCGGTCCGGTCGCCACCGGGGAGGCCGGGCGCGGACGGATCGGCGTCACGGTGCCGAGGTCGGTCGGGGCCGGTGCGGAGCGGAGCGCGGTGCGGGGCTGGGCGATGGTGAGCGACATGGTGGTTCTCCGGGCGGTGTGGCCGGTGCGCGGGTGGCGCGGCGGCCGGTGTCGAATGCGTCATCCCGGGTACGGCGGTGCGCCGATGTGCCCTGCGGTCCTGCTGCGGACCGGGGCCGACCCGGGGGAACGGGAGACAGACCTCGTGACGTGGTGCGCGTCGCCGACGGTGTCCGTCACCCGGGGATCACGCGCTCGCGACGGGGGTGGTGTCGCGGGGGATCCGGCTGGAACGGGTGCCGATCAGGCACACATTCGACAACGCATGACCGGCATGGTCGGCATCATCACGCCGACGGTCCCCACTGCCCCTGCGGAGGAGCACGCCTCGGAGAGGACGCGGGTGGACACGGTTGCAGTCATGTGACGAGTATCTGCGGTATACCAACGCGGTGTCAACCGTCCGCACGGACGGTGCGGTGAGCGCGACCGCACGGACGACAGGAGGCACGCCCGTTCTTTCCCATTGCGCCCGCGATGGAAAGTGGAATCGGGCGTACCGGGTGGAAAGAACCGACCGGGTACGCCCGGAACGACCGGGTACGCCCGGAACGACCTGGTACGCCCGGAACGGGCAGGTACGCCCGGAACGACCGGGTACCCCCGGAACGGGACGGTGCGGTGAGCGCGACCGCACGGACGACTGGAGGCGCGGTGCCAGCCGGCACCGCGCCTCCAGTCCGCGAAGTAGCGGGTCTGCGCTACTCGGCCAGCCCGTAGAGCCGGTCGCCGGCGTCGCCGAGGCCCGGGACGATGTACCCGTTCTCGTCGAGCTTCTCGTCGAGCGCACCGAGGACGATCGAGACGTTGCGGTCGCCGACGGCCTGCTCGACCATGGCGAGCCCCTCGGGGGCACCGAGGATGCACACGCACGTGATCTCCTGCGCACCGCGGGCGAACAGGAAGTCGATCGCGGCGGCGAGGGTGCCACCGGTGGCGAGCATCGGGTCGAGCACGAAGCACTGCCGCCCGGACAGGTCGTCGGGCAGGCGCTCGGCGTAGGTCTGCGGCTCGAGCGTCTCCTCGTTGCGGGCCATGCCGAGGAAGCCGACCTCGGCCGTCGGGACGAGCTTGACCATGCCCTCGAGCATGCCGAGCCCGGCGCGGAGGATCGGGACGACGAGCGGCCGCGGCTTGGCGATCGCGACGCCCATGGTGTGCGCCACCGGCGTGTCGATCGGCGTCGCCGTGACCCGGACGCCCCGCGTGGCCTCGTACGCGAGGAGCGTGACGAGCTCCTCGGTCAGCGCGCGGAACGTGGGGGAGGGCGTCGTACGGTCGCGGAGCACCGAGAGCTTGTGGGTGATGAGCGGGTGGTCGGCGACGTGGACTCGCATAGGGTCGAGCCTAGCGTGCCGTCGACCGTCAGGAGGTCCCGTGGAGGAGCCCGCAGCCCGCCCGTTCGTCCCGGCGATGGAGCGCGCGCTCGACGAGGCCCGACGGTGCCTGGAGACCGACGACGTCCCGGTCGGCGCCGTGGTGCTCGACCGCGACGGCCTCGTGGTCGCCACCGGCCGGAACGAGCGCGAGGCGCGACAGGACCCGACGGCCCACGCCGAGGTCCTCGCGCTGCGTGCTGCAGCGGCGGTGACGGGGGACTGGCACCTCGAAGAGCACACGCTCGTGGTGACGCTCGAGCCCTGCCCGATGTGCGCCGGCGCCGTCATGGCCGCACGGGTGCCACGGGTCGTGTTCGGCGCGTGGGACCCGAAGGCGGGCGCCAGCGGCAGCGTCTACGACATCGCCAGGGACCGCCGGCTGCCGCACCGCTCCGAGGTCATCGGCGGCGTGCTCGAGGCCGCCTGTGCCGAGTTGCTCGACGACTTCTTCAGTCCGCGGCGAGGATGACGATCGCCTCGGTCGGCGGCTGCGGCCCGGTGCGCAGCACGTCCGGTTCGACGTAGATCACCCGGGCGATCGGCACGGCGCTCCGGACACGCTGCTCGACGGTGTCGATGCCGGCGGCGACGTCACCGAGCCGGCGGTCCCCGTCGACGGCGACCTTCACGCCGACCATCAGCTCGTCCGGTCCGAGGTACAGGGTCTTCAGGTGGATGATCGCGTCGACCTCGGGGCCGTCGAGCACCGCCTGCTTGATGCGCTCGACGTCGGCGGCGGTCGCGCCCTCGCCGACGAGCAGGCTCTTCGTCTCGATGCCGAGCACCACGGCGACCGCGATGAGCAGCGCCGCGATGAGCATGGTGCCGATCGCGTCGAACACCCCGTTGCCGGTGATCGCGGTCAGGCCCACGCCGAACAGGGCGAAGACCAGGCCGAGCAGGGCCGCGGTGTCCTCGAGCATCACGACCGGCAGCTCCGGGGCCTTCGCGCGGCGGACGAACTGCACCCAGCTCTGCGAGCCCTTCTGCGGTCGGGCCTCGTTCAGGGCGGTGCGGAGCGAGAAGCCCTCGAGCCCGATGGCGATGACGAGCACCACGAGGGGGAGCCACCAGTTCTCGAGCGGGTGCGGGTGGGCGAGCTTCTCGATGCCCTCGTAGAGCGAGAACACACCGCCGACCGAGAACAGGATGATGGAGACGACGAACGCGTAGACGTACCGTTCACGCCCGTAGCCGAAGGGGTGCTCCTGGTCCCCCGCTCGCCGGGCCTTCCGGCCACCGAGCAGCAGGAGGAGCTGGTTCGCGGAGTCGGCCAGGGAATGCACGCCCTCGGCCAGCATCGACGCCGATCCGCTGATCGCCGCCGCGATGAACTTCACGATCGCGATGCCGATGTTGGCACCGAGTGCGGCGAAGATCGCCTTCGTGCCTCCGGAAGCGCTCACAGCTGTCCCCTTCTCGTGGTCTGCGACACGATCCTAGGCGGGTGGCGTCGGTAGGGTCGGGAGCATGACGATCGACCTGCCCCGCACCGCCCTGCTCGGCGTCGGCTCCATGTCCGGCGCGGTCCTCGACGGCCTGCTCGCCGCGGGACTCGACCCGGCCACCGTGACCCTCACCACGAGGTCCGAGGTGTCCGCTGCTGCCCACCGGGAGCGCGGTCTCGACGCCACAGCGAGCGACACCGACCCCGACGCCAACCGGACGGCCGTCCGTGGCGCGGCCCTCGTCGTGGTCGGCGTGAAGCCGTACATGATCGCGGACCTGCTCGACGAGGTCGCCGCCGACCTGGAGCCCGGCGCCGTCCTGGTCAGCGTCGCCGTCGGCACCACCACCGCGAGCATGGAGGCACGGGTGCCCGCCGGCGTCCGGGTCGTCCGTGCCCTGCCGAACACCCCGATCGGCGTCGGCCACGGCGTCACCGGCATCAGCGCGGGCACCTCGGCCGACGCCGAGGCCGTCGCGCTGGCGTCGTCGGTGTTCACCGCCTCGGGTGCGGTCATCGAGGTACCGGAGTCGCAGCTCGACGCGCTGTCCGCCGTGTCCGGTTCCGGTCCCGCCTACGTCTTCCTGCTGGTCGAGCAGTGGCAGCGTGCCGCCGAGGAGCTCGGCTTCACCCACGAGCAGGCGGCGACGATGGTGCAGGGCACCGTCCGCGGCGCGGTCGAGCTGCTCGAGCGGTCCGGCCGTGAGCCCGCCGACCTGCGCCGTGCGGTGACGAGCCCGAAGGGCACGACGGAGCGTGCCGTCGCGGTGCTGCAGGACGCCGACCTGGCGGACACGCTGCTGCGCGCGTCGCGGGCCGCGATCGCGCGTGCCGAGGAGATCGCCGCGTCGTAGACGCAACCGCAGTGCGGACGGGAGGCCCGTGGCGACGCCGCCACGGGCCTCCCGTCCGTCCGCTGGTCGTTACTCGTACGCGGCGAAGCGCTCCAGGTCGGTCTCGGAACCTGAGACGATGATGACGTCGTCCTCGCCGATCACGCTGTCCGGCGTCGCCGGCACGAACGGGCTGCCGGGCGGCTTGATGCCGAGCACGGTCAGGCCGAAGCGGGTGCGGATCACGGTGGTGGCGAGGTCCTTGCCGCGGACCGCGCGCGGCGGGAACATCTTGACGACGGCGAAGTCGTCGTCGAACTCGATGAAGTCGAGCATCCGGCCGGAGACCAGGTGTGCCGTCCGCTCGCCGGCCTCGCGCTCCGGGTAGACGACGTGGTTCGCGCCGATGCGGGACAGGATCGTGCCGTGCGAGCGGCTGATCGCCTTCGCCCAGATCTGCGGGACGCCGAGGTCGACCAGGTTCGCCGTGATGAGCACGCTCGACTCCAGGTCGCTGCCGGTGCCGACGACGGCGATGGCGAAGTCCTGCGCGCCGATCTGCCGGAGCGCGTCGATGTCGGTCGCGTCCGCCTGCACCGCGTGGGTGACCCGGTCGGACCACTTCTGCACCAGTCCGGCGTCGGTGTCGACGACGAGCACCTCGCGGTCCTGGCGTTCGAGCTGGCCGGCGGTGGCGGCCCCGAAACGCCCGAGTCCGATGACCAGGACGGGGGCGTCGTGACTGATGGCACCGTGCTGGTGCGACGAACGGGTGCGGTCAGCCAACGATCGGCCTCTCCTCGGGACGGCGGAACAGTTGCCGGCTCTGGCTGGCGGCCAGGGCAGCGGCGATGGTCACTGTACCGACCCGGCCGAGGAACATGGTGGCGGCGAGCACGTACTTGCCCGGTTCCGGCAGGTCCGCGGACACGCCGGAGGACAGCCCACTGGTCGAGAACGCCGAGATCACCTCGAACAGCACCCGGTCGAGCGAGTCGTCGGTGATCTGCAGGAGCACCACGGTCGCGACGGCCACGATCGTCGCCCCCCAGAGCACGATGGCCACCGCGACCCGCAGGACGTCGCTCGGGATCCGGCGACCGAAGGCCTCCATGCTCTGGCGACCGCGTGCCTCGGCGACCGCGGCCAGGAACAGCACCGCGAGGGTCGTCACCTTGATGCCACCGGCCGTCGAGGCGGATCCGCCACCGATGAACATGAGCATGTCCGTGACGAGCAGGCTCGAGCCGTTGAGCTGGTCGAAGTCGACGAGCGAGAAGCCGCCCGAGCGGGTCATCGTCGACAGGAAGAGCGCCTGGAACGCGGTGCGCCCGGCTCCTTCCTCGCCGAAGGTCGTCGGGTTCGACGCCTCGAGTGCGGTGTAGACGACCGCACCGCCGAGGAGCAGGATCGCGCTCGTCGCCAGGGTGAGCTTGACGTGGATCGGCCAGCGCCGCGGGGTGCGCAGCTGCTTCGTCAGGGCACGGATCACCGGGAACCCGATGGACCCCGCCACGACACCGATCATCAGCAGCGTCAGGAACCAGTAGTCGTGGGCGAACGGGTCGAGGCCGTCGGCGTTCGGCGAGAACCCGGTGTTCGTGAAGGCCATCGCCGCGTAGTAGAAGGAGTCACCGACCGCGGTCCAGAACGGGATGCCGGCGATCAGCACCGACGGCAGGAGCAGCAGGCCGAGGACGATCTCGATCGACAGCGTGCTCACCGCGACGGTCGCGAGCAGGGTGCCGACCTCGCCGAGCCGGACGGCCTGTCCCTCGGGCACGGCGCCGTGGTGGGTGCGGAGCGGGTTCGAGTCGCCGGCCGCCATGAGCTTGGCGCGCAGGCCGAGCTTGCGGGTGACGAACAGACCGAGGATCGACGCGAAGGTCAGGACACCGACGGCGCCGATCTGCGTGCCGATGACCACCAGCACCTTGCCGAACACCGACCAGTGCGTCGCCATGTCGACGGTGGACAGCCCGGTGACGCAGACCACCGACGCCGCGGTGAACAGGGCGTCCGCGAAGTGGGTGCTGCTGCGGTCCGCGGTGGCCCACGGCGTCATGAAGAGCACCGTGAACAGGAAGATCAGCGCGATGAACACGACGATCGCCAGTCGGGACGGCGACGAGCGCAGCACCGTCGCGATCCGGCTCGCTCGCCGTCGGCCGACACTCACGTGGTGCGGGATCGGCTCGGTTCGGTCGAGCATGCGTATGCCTCCGAGGACATGGGCCGGGACGGTTCGTCATGGTACATCCGTGGTGCCCCGGCTAGCCTTGCCCCATGGCCGACATCTTCTCCGTCGTGGCGGACCCGACCCGGCGCGAACTGCTCGGCACGCTGTTGTCCGCCTACGGTTCGGACGTCACCGGCGGGGAGCTCAGCGTCGGCCAGCTGGTCGAACGCCTCGGGGTCAGCCAGCCCACGGTGTCGAAGCACCTGCGCGTCCTGCGCGACATCGGTCTCGTCACCAGTCGCGAAGAGGGGCAGCACCGCTACTACCGGCTCGACCCGGAGCCGCTCGTGCACCTGGAGGACTGGGTCCTGCCGTTCACGGGCGCGGTCGACGCCGACGGCACCCCGGCCACCACTGCGTGGACGCCGGACGGCCAGCCGGTGTCGATCCGCCGGAACGGCACGGCGGGCAAGGCGACGGTGGAGGTGGGCACCGAGCTCGGCCGCGTCATGGCGGAGGCGTCGTACCGGGCCACCGCGGCGATCTCCGGCGCGCAGCAGGGATGGGAGCGCGTCGTCGACCGCAGCCGCAAGCGCTTCACCCGCCGGGGCGACGAGGACTGAGCTCTGCCGCACGGCTTTCCGAGCACGGGGCGCGGCCGGTGCGCTCGTGGCGCGGACTGATCCTGGACACCGGGTCGCACGCGCCTCTACAGTTGCCACTGACCACACAGGTCACACCACTCCCGTGCGCAGCGCGCGTGCGAGCCCCGAAGGCGGACCATGACCGGCAGTTTCGACGACGTGCGCTTCCTCACCGTCGCTGAGGTCGCCGAGATGATGCGCGTCTCGAAGATGACCGTGTACCGGATGGTGCACGCCGGTGAGCTCCCCGCCATCCGCTTCGGCCGTTCCTTCCGCGTCCCCGAGTCAGCCGTCGCCGACGTGCTGCGCGGTGGCGTGGCGGACGTCGGCTGAGCGCGCGTTCGACATCCCAGCGGGCAGCCGGTAGACTCGGGCAGGTTGATTTTCCGCGGTCTCTTCGGCCCGGTGTCCGTACATCAGCATCAGTCCGAGCGAGGTCCACATGGGTTCTGTCATCAAGAAGCGTCGTAAGCGCATGGCGAAGAAGAAGCACCGCAAGCTCCTTCGCAAGACGCGTCACCAGCGACGCAACAAGAAGTAGACCCGCACAGGTCTGCGCAGGTCGGAGGACCTGCACGAAAAGCCCCGGTTCGCCGGGGCTTTCGCGTTCCCGGACTACGCTGGGACCATGCCCGCAGTGACGTTCCTGACGAAGCCCGGATGCCACCTCTGCGACGACGCCCGACCCGTGGTCGAACGCGTCGTCGCCGACCACCCGGGGGTCACCCTGCAGGAACGCTCGATCCTCGACGACGACGCCCTCCGCCAGGAGTACGCGGAGGACATCCCCGTCGTGCTGATCGACGGGCGCGTCCACAGCAACTGGCACGTCGACGCCGACCGGCTCGCACGTGCGCTCGAGAAGGCCGAGGCCCGCGCATGATCTCCCACGTCGTCTCCTGGTCCCTGCGGACCGACCTCGACCGCACGGCGTCGATCGCCCGCATCCGCGGACTCCTGACCGGCCTGGTCGGCACCGTCGAGTCGATCCGCTCGCTCGAGGTCGTCGAGAACGTCGCCTACCCGGACAAGAACCACGACGTCGCCGTGGTCGCCACCTTCGACGACCTCGCCGGGCTCGACGCGTACCAGGTGCACCCGGAGCACCAGGCCGCGGCAGCGGAGATCCGCGAACTGGTCACGGCGCGGGCCGCCATCGACTGGCAGAGCTGAGCCGGGCCTCCCGTCCGCGCGCTCGTCGCTCCACGTCGCGCTTCGTGAGCAGAAAAGGTCGCCTCCCGCATCGGGAGGCGACCTTTTCTGCTCACTCGCTGGTGCCTACGGGGTCAGGCGCGTCGGGCCACGGAACAGGTACGTGACCTCGCGGATCGACGGCTCACCGAGCATCAGCATCAGCACGCGCGCGAGGCCCATGCCGAAGCCGCCGTGCGGCGGGACGCCGTAGCGGAAGAAGTCGAGGTACCAGCCGAGCTCCTCCGGGTCGAGGCCCTTCTCGACGGCCTGCGCCTCGAGCACGTCGACGCGGTGCTCACGCTGGGCACCCGTGGAGATCTCGGCGCCGTTGAAGATGAGGTCGTAGCTGTTGGTGACCGACGGGTCGCCGGGCTTGCGCATGTGGTAGTACGGCCGGATCGAGGCGTCGTACTCCGTGACGAACACGAACTCGGAGCCGTGGTGCTCCTTCGCCCAGGCGGCGACGCGGCGCTCGCCCTCGGGGTCCAGGTCACCGTCGGCGCGGACGACGTCGTAGCCGCTGTCGGCGACGATCTTGCGCGCGTCGGCCAGGGTCACGCGGGGGAACGGCGTCGCGGGGACCTGCAGCTCGAAGCCGAAGACCTCCGCGATGTCCTTGCCGTACTTCTCCTTGACGGCGGTGATGCCGGCGACCAGGACCTCTTCGTGCATCGCCATGACGTCCTCGTGGGACTCGATCCACGAGAACTCGGCGTCGACGCTGGTGAACTCGGTGGCGTGGCGGCTCGTGAAGGACGGGTCGGCGCGGAAGGCGTCGGCGATCTCGAACACGGCACCGAAGCCGGCCGGCTGCGCCATCTGCTTGAAGTTCTGCGGCGACTGGGCCAGGTAGGCGGTCGTCTCGAAGTACTCGAGCTGGAACAGCTCGGCGCGCGACTCGGACGCCGACGCCATGAGCTTCGGGGTGTGGATCTCGATGTAGTCGCGGTCGACCCAGTACGTGCGGAACGCGTGCTCCAGCGTCGTCTGGATGCGGAAGATCAGGTTCTGCTTGCGGTTGCGCAGGTCGAGGAAGCGCCAGTCGAGGCGCTTGTCGAGTGACGAGTCGTCGGCGATCGGGGTCTCCGGGATCGCGGCGCTCACCACCTGCAGCGCACCGATCTTGACCTCGAGCCCGCCGAGCTTCACGCGCTCGTCGTGCTTCAGCGTGCCGGTGACGTGCACGAAGGTGCCGTGCGCCAGGCCGGAGATCTCGTTGGTGGTCGCGAGGGCGGACTGTGCGGCGTCGTCGCCGTCCTCGGCCTCGCGCGTCGCCGGGTTCACGAGCTGGACGGCGCCGGTCTCGTCGCGCAGCACGACGAACTGCACCTTCTTCTGGTCTCGGACGGTCTCGACCCATCCGGCCACGGAGACGGGACCGTCGGGGAGGGCTGCCAGGTCGGCGATGCGGGTGCGTTCGATCACGGTGGTCGAGTCTAACCGCCTGCGTCCGGGGACGTGGGCGGCGGGGTTCTTCCCTCCACAGGGCCGCCTGCGTCCGGCGTTCTCCACCGATGGCCGGGAGGCCCGTGGCGGCCTGCGTGGGATCCGTAGCGTTCTCGACGTGGCCGGGTCGCGGGACGAGAGGGGGACCGGGTGGGGACGGAGACGGGGGAGCTCGCGACCTGGCCGCCTGCGGCGGTCGCGGTGGTGGTGGCTGCGCTCTGCACGGCGGCGTTCACGCTGCTCGTGGCGGTCGTCGGTGGGCTGTGGGCGGTCATCCGGTGGCGGCGGGTCGTCGCACGGGAACAGCGCGACCGGGCTTGGTCACGATTCGTCTGGGTGGTCGACCACGTCACGGACGCGGACGTGGGCCGTGCCGAGATCGGGAGACTCGTCGCGGGAGCGATGTACAACATGCAGGTTCTTCGCGAGGCCGACGAGGTCATCGGCAAGCTCGTGCTGGAACTGGTGACGGAAGAGGAGCAGACATGACGCAACGGGACCCGGTGAAGGCCTTGTTCGTGCGGCGGGACGAGGAGTGGAAGGCGAACGTGCGCAGACGGCACTGGTTCCGGCCATGGCGAGCACGTCGGGTGATCGCCGAGCACGATCGGCTGCGGGAGATGATGGAGGAGATGGCCGAGGCCAAGCGGGAACGGAGTCGCCTCATCGCGGCCGGCGTGCTCGAGGGCTCAGGGGAGCGACGCGCGGAGTGACCCGAGCGTGCCGATGAACTCCTCGGCCATGCCGGCCCGCTCGACGAGCTTGGCGTGCCGGGCACGGGCGTCCTCGAGGTACGCGTCGAGGCGGGCGGCCAGCGCCGGTTCGTCCTCAGGGTCCTTCGTCGCGAGGGCGTCGACCACGCGGAGCAGCTCGGCCATCTCGTCGAGCGTGAACCCGAGCGGCTTCATCCGACGGATCACGAGCAACCGTTCGAGGTCCTGCGCCGTGTAGACCCGGAACCCGCCGGTGGTGCGGCCGCTCGGCACGAGCAGCCCGACCTCGTCGTAGTGCCGGATCGTGCGCAGGGACATGCCGGCGCGGTCGGCGAGCTCGCCGATGTGCATCGTGTCGGGGACGTCGCTGGTGCTCACGGCGTACGACTCTACCCTCACGTGAGGGTAGAGTTCCGATCGATGTCCGTGATCACACACGCGCTGACGGCCCCGAGCGTCCTCGCCGCCCTCCGCTCGCCCCGCATGCTCAGCCGAGAGGTGCTGGCCGGCATCGTCACCGCGCTGGCCCTCATCCCCGAGGCAATCTCGTTCTCCGTCGTCGCCGGGGTCGATCCCGCGGTCGGCCTGTTCTCGAGCGTCGTCATCGCGATCGTGATCTCGATCGTCGGTGGTCGCCCCGCGATGATCTCCGCAGCCGCCGGCTCGGTGGCGCTCGTCATCGCCCCGCTCGTCCGGGAGCACGGGATCGAGTACCTGGTGCCCGCGATCGTCCTGGGCGGCGTGTTCCAGCTCGTGCTCGGGTTCCTCGGGGTTGCACGGCTGATGCGCTTCATCCCGCGCAGCGTCAACGTCGCGTTCGTGAACGCCCTGGCCATCCTCATCTTCACCGCCCAGCTGCCGAACCTGCTCGGCGACGACGTCCCGTTCGTCGTCTGGCCGCTGACGGCGCTCGGCATCGCGATCATCGTCGGCTTCCCGTTCCTGACGAAGGCGATCCCCGCACCGCTCATCGCGGTCGTCGTCGTCACCGGTCTCACGATGGTGTTCAGCATCGCCGTGCCGACGGTCGGCGACGAGGGCGAACTGCCGACGGCGCTCCCGGGCTTCGGCGGCATCACGACGCCGTTCACCTTCGAGACGCTGCAGATCATCGCCCCGTACGCGTTCGGTGTCGCGATCGTCGGGCTGATCGAGACCCTGCTCACCGCGCAGCTCGTCGACTCCATCACGGAGACGGGCTCGAGCAAGTGGCGCGAGTCGTGGGGTCAGGGCGTCGCGAACATCGCGTCTGCCTTCTTCGGTGGGACCGGCGGCTGCGCAATGATCGGCCAGACGGTGATCAACGTGAAGACCGCTGGTGCCCGGACCCGCGTCTCGACCTTCGCGGCCGGTGTCTCGGTGCTGGTCCTGACGATCGTGCTCCACGACCTCGTGGCCCAGATCCCGATGGCGGCGCTGACGGCGGTCATGCTCATGGTCTGCGTCGCGACCTTCGACTGGCACAGCATCCGACCGCGCACCCTCCGACGGATGCCGCTCGGTGAGACCGCGGTCATGCTCGTCACCGTTGTGGTGGTCGTCGTGACCGAGAACCTCGCGACCGGGGTGCTCGTCGGTGTGGTCGTGGCGGCCCTGGTCTTCGCCCGACGGGTGGCGCACGTGGTGACCGTCGTGCGCGAGCCGGTCGACGACCGCACCGTGCGGTACCGGGTCCGCGGGGCGCTGTTCTTCGCCTCGTCGAACGACCTCGTCACACGGTTCTCCTACGCCGAGGACCCGGAGCACGTGATCATCGACCTGGCCGACGCCCACGTGTTCGACGCGTCCACGGTCGCGGCGCTCGACGGGGTCGAACAGCGGTTCGCGAAGCACGGGTCGACCGTCGAGGTGGTGAACCTCGACACGGGGTCGATCGCGCTGCACGGGCGGCTCTCCGGTGAGCTCGGCGGCTGAGTGCTTCCGCATCCGGTGAATCACCTGAGGGGGCGGTGGGAACCGCGGGCGACCTACACTGGAACCCATGCCCGCGACCCGTCTCCACCTCGTCCGGCACGGAGAGGTGCACAACCCGGGCCGCGTCCTCTACGGCCGGCTCCCGGGCTTCGGGCTGAGTGACCTCGGCACGCGGATGGCGCAGGCCTCCGCGACCGCCTGGAAGGACGCCGGCGTCGACGTGCGTCGGATCGTGGCGTCCCCGCTGCAGCGCACCCAGGAGTCCGCCGCACCCTGGTCGGCTGCCTACGGGCTCGACGTGACGCTCGACGAGCGCCTGATCGAACCGACGAACCGCTACGAGGGGCAGCCCCCCGGGTTCACGAAGCGCTCGCTCGGCCGCCCGTCGGAGTGGCCGTGGATCGCGAACCCGCTGCGTCCCAGCTGGGGCGAGGCCTACGAGTCGATCGCCAGCCGCATGCTCGCGGCGATGACCACGGCATGGGAGAGCGTGGACGAGGGCGACGTCGTCCTGGTCAGCCACCAGCTGCCGATCTGGATGGTCCACCGGAAGCTCGCGGGGGAGCCCCTGTGGCACGACCCGCGCAAGCGCCGCTGTGACCTGTCGAGCATCACCACCGTCGAACGTGTGCCCGCCACGTCGACCGGTCGGTTCACCGAGGTCGGGTACGCGGACCCCGCGCAGGAACTGCGCGCGAACGCGGTCGACGAAGGAGCAGTGTGAACAGCACGAAGCGTGCGCGCGTCATCAGCAAGCGGTTCGCGGTCCTCGCAGCGACGACCGTGGCCGCAGTCCTCGTCCTGTCCGGGTGCTCGTCGGACAGTGGCGGCATCGCGAAGCAGTACGGCAACGGCACGACCCAGAACTACATCTCCGGTGACGGCGCCGTGACCGAGGTCTCCGCGAAGGACCGCACCGATCCGGTCACCTTCCGGGCCGAGGACTCGAACGGCGACACCGTCTCGTCGAAGGACCTCCGCGGCAAGGTGGTCGTCCTGAACTTCTGGTACGCCAGCTGCCCGCCCTGCCGTGCCGAGGCGAAGTACCTCAATAAGGTGCACGACGAGTACGCCGACGCCGACGACGTCGCGTTCATCGGTGTCAACGTCCGCGACGAAGCAGCGACCGCGGCAGCCTTCGAGCGCACCTTCGACGTGCAGTACCCGACGGTCCTCGACCAGCGCACGGGCACGATGCAGCTGGCGATGTCCGGGCAGATCGCACCGAACGCGGTGCCGGCCACGATCGTCCTCGACACCAAGGGCCGCGTGGCCGCCCGGGTCCTCGGCGCGATCGACGGCACGAGCATCCTGCAGACCCTGGTCAGCGACGAGCTCGACGCCGGCAAGGCCTCCTGACCCGTGACCTCCAACCCCTTCGCCGACGCGATCCTGAGCGGCCAGATGGCCGTGGCGCTGCCCGTGGCGGCGCTCGCCGGGCTCGTGTCGTTCCTGTCCCCGTGCGTGCTGCCGCTCGTTCCCGGGTACCTCGGGTACGTCGGTGGTGTCGCCGAGGGCGGGCAGCGTCGGGGACGTGTGGTGCTCGGCGTGCTGCTGTTCATCGCCGGGTTCACCGCGGTGTTCGTGGCGTACACGACGGTGTTCGGCGCGCTCGGCTTCTGGCTCGTGCGGTGGCGCGACCTCATCACGCAGATCCTCGGGGTCGTCGTGATCGCGATGGGTCTGGTGTTCGTCGGTCGGTTCACGTTCCTGCAGCGCACCATCAAGCCCAGCTGGACCCCGGCCACCGGGCTCCTCGGCGCCCCCCTGCTCGGCATCGTGTTCGGCCTCGGCTGGACCCCGTGCCTCGGCCCGACCCTGGCGGCCATCAACCTGCTCAGTGTCCAGTCGGGCAGTGCCTGGCAGGGCATGTGGCTCGGGGTGGCGTACTGCCTCGGGCTCGGCATCCCGTTCGTCCTCGTCGCCCTCGGCGCCGGCTGGGCCACGGGGGCAATCGCGGCGGTGAAGCGCCACATGCGCACCGTCAACATCATCGGAGGAGCGATCCTGATCGTCATCGGTCTGCTCATGGTCACCGGTATCTGGTCGGCCGTCATGTCGAGCGTCGGGGCGGTGATCCAGAGCTTTGTCCCCGCGGTCTGACCTGAACGAGCACATCCCGACGGGCGCAGGCGACGGGGCCGACAGCGCCTCCGACCCGCAGCGGCCGTCCGACCACGTCGACGGCTCCGGCCCCACCGACGGCGGCATCAACCAGCCGAAGCTCGGCTTCGTCGGGTACCTCCGGTTCTTCTGGCGGCAGCTGACGAGCATGCGCACGGCACTGTTCCTGCTCATGCTGCTCGCCCTCGCGGCGATCCCGGGCTCGCTCGTCCCGCAGCGCACCGCCGACCCGAACGGCGTCGTGCAGTACAAGGCGGACCACCCGCAGCTCTACCCGGTCCTCGACAAGCTGCAGGTCTTCGACACCTACACCTCGGTGTGGTTCTCCGCGATCTACCTGCTGCTCTTCATCTCGCTCATCGGCTGCATCGTGCCCCGCACGAAGCACCACTGGCAGGCACTGCGGACCCGTCCGCCGAAGACCCCCGCGCGCCTGACGCGACTGGCGGGCTTCCGCACGGTGGCGGTGCAGCCGGACGCGATGATCGACGGGACGACCGGGATCGACGCGACCACGGGCCTCCCGTCCGCCGAGCACGCGGTGACGCGCGCGATGGCGATCCTGAAGCGGTCCGGGTACCGCGTCGAGCGGTTCGGTGACTCGGTGAGCGCGGAGCGCGGCTACCTGCGCGAGACCGGCAACCTGGTGTTCCACGCGGCTCTCGTCGGGGTGCTCCTGGCGGTCGGCGTCGGTGGCGGCTTCGGCTTCACCGGACAGCGCCTCCTGGTGGAGGGCCAGACGTTCTCCAACGTGCTCGGCTCGTACGACTCGTTCAACCCCGGGCGCTGGTTCCAGCAGACCGACCTCAAGGGCTACAACCTCCGGCTCGACAAGTTCGTGACGAAGTACGAGGAGCGCAACCTCGACGCCCTCGGGCAGGCGCTCGACTACTCGGCCACGGTCACGAGCACCGAGAAGGGCGGCGAGCCGAAGACGAGCCGCCTCGGTGTGAACGACCCGCTGCACGTCGGCGGCACGAACGTCTACCTGCTCGGCAACGGCTACGCGATGCAGGTCACGGTGCGCGACGGCGACGGCAACGTGGCCTTCAAGGACGTCGTGCCGTTCCTGCCGGAGGACGCGAACTACACCTCCACCGGCGTCATCAAGGTGCCGGACGCGAAGCCGGACCAGCTCGGCATGGTCGGGTTCTTCTACCCCACGGCTTCGAAGCTCGCGAGCGGCGCGTACTCGAGTGCCTACCCGGACACCCAGAACCCGCTGCTGACGCTGCAGGTCTACACGGGTGACCTCGGGCTCGACAGCGGAGTCCCGCAGAGCGTGTACACGCTCAGCACCAAGGGGCTCGACCAGATCGCCGGTCGGCAGTCGGACACCGCGAGCATCGCGCTGAAGCCCGGCCAGACGAAGAAGCTGCCGGAGGGCGCCGGGTCGATCACGTTCGACGGCGTCAAGCGGTACGTCTCCCTCGACGTCCACCACGACCCCTCGCAGCTCTGGGTGGGCGGGTTCGCCCTGCTCTCCACCCTCGGCCTGCTCACCTCGCTGTTCGTCCCGCGCCGCCGCGTCTGGGTGAAGGTCGTCCCGCGCAAGGACACCGCGGGCGGCGAGTACGACCTCGAGTACGCCGGACTCGCACGCGGCGAGGACCCGAACCTCGAACGGGCCGTCGCGGACATCGCACAGCGCCACACGTCGGACCTCGGAGTTAGGATGCCCCAGTGAACGACATGACCACGAACCTCGCGACCTACTCGGTCGTGCTCACGTACTCCGCGATGGCGGTGTACGTGGTCGCGTTCATCTCGTTCGCCCTCGACATGGCCAAACGCTCCGGCGACGTCACGGCCGCCGCGAAGAACGCGGGTGCCGACGACAGCTCGGCCGACGCGGCCAGCGCTGCGGCAGCACCCGGCGCGAAGACGGTCGCGACCGTCCGCGGCGGCACCGTCGTGCTCGAGCAGGTCGCCGCACCGCCGTCGGGCGGTTCGGCCGGCCGCGGCACGAAGTTCGAGCGCGTCGGCATGGCGATGACGATCCTCGCGCTCGTCCTGCACGTCGCCTCGGTCGTCCTCCGCGGCATCGCGGCCGACCGTGTGCCGTGGGGCAACATGTTCGAGTTCTCGCTGACCGGCACGGCGCTGATCACTCTGATCTTCCTGCTCGTGCAGTTCTGGCAGAACCTGAAGTTCCTCGGTGTCTTCATCACGGGCCTGACGATCATCCTGCTCGGCATCGCGACCGTGAACTACTGGGTCCCCGTCGTCCCGCTGCAGCCGGCCCTGCAGTCGTACTGGCTGGTCATCCACGTGTTCGTGGCGATCGCCGGCACCGGGTTCTTCGCGCTCGGCGCGGGGCTCGCGGTGGCGCAGCTCGTGCAGACGTACCGCCAGGGCCGCACGGCCACCGGCAAGCTCCGCTTCATGGCGACGCTGCCCGACGCCGACCGGCTCGAGGTCCTGACCTACCGCGTCCTCCTCGTCGGCTTCGTCCTCTGGACATTCACGCTCATCGCCGGTGCGATCTGGGCCGAGCGCGCCTGGGGCCGCTACTGGGGCTGGGACACGAAAGAGGTCTGGACCTTCATCATCTGGGTCATCTACGCGGGCTACATCCACGCCCGTGCGACCCGCGGCTGGCGCGGTGCGCGGTCGTCCTGGCTGGCCCTCATCGGCTTCGCCGCGGTGATGTTCAACTTCTCGGTCGTGAACGTCTTCTTCAAGGGCCTGCACAGCTACTCGGGTCTGTGAGCCGCACGGGTCGCTGACGCGGCCCTGGTCGCGACCACGACCGGACGGGAGGCACGGTGCCAGCTGGCACCGTGCCTCCCGTCCGTCGTCCGGGGTGCGTCGAGAGCCGCGACCGGTCCGGCGGACCCCGCCAGCGGTCACGACATGCCGTGTGCGGAGCGGCGTGGTCGCACGAACCGTCGTTCCGGGGCCGTCCGAACGACGGAACGGGAGACCTCGGCGAACGCGAGTGGCGTGTCGTACACCCTCGACGGACCCGACCGAGCGGCGGACGCGCTACCCGGCGGCTGCGACCAGTGCGTGCACACGGGCCACCCGCTCGCGCCACCACGCCGTGCGCTCCGGCGACGCGGCGTACCGCTCGACCAGCTCCGCAGCGACGTCGACGCGGCGCACCGGCACCCGACCGCCGACCGGCAGCAGCGGATCGGCCGTGACGTCCCCGGCGAAGATGGCGGCCGTCCCGAGCCCGGCGGCGTACCCGGGCGTCATCGCGGCGGCGGCCAGGAACGCTCCCATGCCGAGCCCGACCGAGGTGTCGAGCGCACTGGAGACGACGCACGGCAGCCCGGCGTCGGCGACGACGGCACGGGCCGCGGTGATCCCCCCGAGCGGCTGGGCCTTCACGACCAGGACGTCGGCGGCACCGGCCCGGGCGACGGCGAGGGGGTCGCTCGCCTTCCGGACGCTCTCGTCCGCCGCGATCCGGACGCCGAGGCCGGCGATCCGCGACCGGAGCTCCGCGAGCTCGGGCACCGTCGCGCAGGGCTGCTCGGCGTACTGCAGGTCGAACGGCGCGAGCCGCTCGAGTGCCACGGCGGCCTGCTCGACGCTCCACAGCCCGTTGGCGTCGACCCGGACCGCGGCCTCGGGCCCCATCACCCGGCGGACGGCGGCGACCCGGGCGACGTCGTCGTCGACGGTCGTTCCGGGTTCGGCGACCTTGACCTTGGCCGTCGTGCAGCCGGGGTACCGGGCGAGCAGATCGGCGACGTCGTCGGCGGCGATCGCCGGGACGGTGGCGTTGACCGGCACGGAGTCGGCGGCGGGTTCGTGGCCCGTCCACCCGAAGTCGACGGTGGCCCGTAGCCAGGCGGCGGCCTCAGCGTCGTCGTACTCGACGAACGGCGAGAACTCGGTCCAGCCTGCGGGTCCGCGCAGCACGACCGCCTCGCGCGTGGTGATGCCGCGGAACCGCACGCGCATCGGCAGGGCCACCACGTGGGCGTCGGCGAGGAGGTCGGCGAGGTCGGGGAGCACGTCCGCCATCCTCCCACCGCACCCAGGGGGCCTGCCGGTTCCTCGGAGGGGACCGCCAGGGCAGGGCACTAGCATGCATCGGTCGGCCTCGGTCGGCGAGGGGAACGACCCGGAACGAGGGAGGCTCGGTGGCGGTGGATCCGCGGCAGCGCGCAGCACAGCAGCGTGCATCGCAGCGCCCGTCCGACCCGTCGAGCGCCGGAGCAGCACGCCCGGCGGCCTCGACTCGTCCGGCAGCTGCAGCGCGACCCTCGGCGGCGACCCGCCCGGCAGCGGGCGCTCGATCCGCGGCGGCTCCCGGGCGCGACTCCGATGACTTCGCCCGCCTCATGCAGCGCAACACCGTCGACGTCCGGCAGGCGGGCGGCACGAAGCGCCGCAACCCGGTCGTCGGCAAGATCGCCCTCGGCCTGGCCGTGGTGTCCGCAGCGGTGGACGCCAGCGCCTTCGCCGTGTTCATGGGCGGTGACACGAACTTCGCCTTCGGGATCTGCTTCGTCGTCGTGTTCCTGACGCTCATCGCCGCCGTGCTCGGGTTCGTCGCCGCCGTCGGCTCGTTCGGACGCTGGTACGGCGCCGTCGGGGTCGTCCTGGCGTTCTTCGCGAACCCCGTGATCCTCATCGTGATCATGGTGTTCGTCGCGCCGGAGATCCTGACCGACATGGGCGCCTGACCCGCCGGACGCCCGGCGGTACGTTGGGACCATGGCTGCTCCCGTCTCCGACCTGTTCGACCCCGACGTCTGGACCACCGCTCCGATCGCGGAGCAGTTCACCGACATCACGTACCACAAGCACGTCTCCAAGGGCATCGTCCGGGTCGCCTTCGACCGTCCCGAGGTCCGCAACGCCTTCCGCCCGCGCACGGTCGACGAGCTCTACCGCGCCCTCGACGACGCGCGGCAGGACCCCCGTGTCGGCGTCGTGCTGCTCACCGGCAACGGCCCGAGCCCGAAGGACGGCGGGTGGGCGTTCTGCTCCGGCGGCGACCAGCGCATCCGGGGGCGGAGCGGCTACCAGTACGTCGGCGACGAGGGAGCCCCGCCCGAGGGTGTGGACCCCGCGGCCGCCCAGGCGTCGATGGGGCGGCTGCACATCCTCGAGGTCCAGCGGCTGATCCGGATGATGCCCAAGGTCGTCATCGCGGTCGTCCCCGGCTGGGCCGCGGGCGGTGGGCACTCCCTGCACGCGATCTGTGACCTCACCATCGCGAGCGCCGAGCACGGGAAGTTCAAGCAGACCGACGCCGACGTCGGCTCGTTCGACGGCGGCTACGGCAGTGCCTACTACGCCAAGCAGATCGGGCAGAAGTTCGCCCGCGAGGTCTTCTTCCTCGCCCAGGAGTACTCCGCCCAGCGCGCGTACGAGATGGGTGCGGTGAACGCCGTCGTACCGCACGCCGACCTGGAGCGCGAGGCGATCCGCTGGGGCGAGATCGTGCTCGGAAAGTCCCCGACGGCGATCCGGATGCTCAAGTACGCGTTCAACGCCGTGGACGACGGCATGGTCGGCCAGCAGGTGTTCGCGGGCGAGGCGACGCGGCTCGCCTACGGCACCGACGAGGCCGTCGAGGGCCGCGACTCGTTCCTCGAGAAGCGCGCTCCCGAGTGGACCGCGTTCCCCTGGCACTACTGATGCCCCGTTCGCTGGTCGCGACCGGTACGTCGGACCCGGCGGCCGTGCTGCGCGGCCTGGAGGCAGCACTCGCCGGCGGCCCCGCACTGCTCCCCGTCGCCGAAGGGGCACCGGCGCTGCCGACGCCACCTCCGGCCGAGGTCCGGCAGGCGGTCGCCCTGGTGGTCGAGACGAGCGGGTCCACCGGCACCGGCAAGCGCGTGGCGCTCTCGTCCGAGGCACTCCTCGCCGGTGCCGCCGCGGCGGACGCGGCACTCGGTGGGCCCGGGCGCTGGGTGCTCGCGCTGCCGACGCACTACATCGCCGGCATCAACGTCCTGACCCGTTCGATCACCGCGGGCACCGAACCCGTCGTCGTGCCGCCCGGGCACTTCGCGGCCGCCGCGTTCACCGCGGCGGCCGAACGGCTCGTCACCGGTCCGGCCGCGCCGCGTCGCTACACCTCGCTGGTGCCGGTGCAGCTCGCCCGGGTCCTCGACGACCCCGACGCCACCCGAGCGCTCGCCCGGTTCGACGCGGTCCTGGTCGGCGGGCAGGCCACCCCGGCGCCGCTCCGGCAGCGTGCGCGCGACGCCGGGGTCCGGGTCGTGACGACGTACGGCGCGAGCGAGACGAGCGGCGGCTGCGTGTACGACGGCGTCCCGTTCGGGACCGTGCGCACCGCGCTGGTCGACGGCGAGCTGCACCTGGCCGGGCCGATGCTCGCCGAGGGGTACCTGGACGACGACGCCCGCACGGCGTCGGCCTTCGTCGAACGGGACGGGCTGCGCTGGTACCGGACCGGGGACACGGCGTCCCTGTCCGACGGCGTGGTCCGCGTGCTCGGACGCCTCGACGACGTGGTGATCTCCGGCGGCGAGAAGGTCCAGCTCGGTGCGGTCGAACGGCTCGTCCGCGGGCTCCCCGGGCAGGAGACCGCTGTCGTCGCCCGGCGCTCGGCAGGGGAGTGGGGCGAGGTCCCGGTCGTCGTCACCGAGCAGCCGCTCGACCTCGATGCCCTGCGTTCGCACGTCGGGGCCACCCTGGGCCGTGCCGCCCGGCCGGCGGACGTCGTCGTGTTGGACCGGATCCCGATGCTGTCGTCGGGCAAGCCCGACCGGCGGGCCGTGCAGGCGCTCGTCGACCCGGGCCGCCCGTAGGGACCGCGAGCCGCCGGGCGGCGCATCGGCAATATGATCGGTGCTCGTGGCACGAACGAAGAACTCGACGCAGAAGCAGGGCCGGTCCGGCAACCCGGCGAAGGCCGCTGCCCCCGCCCGCACCAAGCGGAAGGCGACCGCGCGCGACTGGATCGGCGGCGCACGCCTGCGCACCCTGACCCTCGGTGTCGTCCCGGTCGTGCTCGGCACCGCCGTCGCGTTCGTCGACAGCGGGGAGCCCGGCGACTTCGGCGACTACCTGGCGAAGGACGGCCACCTCGCCGTCGCGCTGCTCGCCCTGGCCGTGGCACTGTTCCTGCAGATCGGTGTCAACTACAGCAACGACTACTCCGACGGGGTCCGCGGCACCGACGAGTACCGCGTCGGCCCGGCACGACTCACCGGAGCCGGTCTGGCCAAGCCACGGACCGTGCTCACCGTCGCCCTGACGTTCTTCGGCCTGGCCGCGGTCGCCGGCCTGGTCATCGTGCTGCTCACCCAGCTGTGGTGGCTGCTGCTCGTGGGAGCCGCCGCCATCGTCGCCGCCTGGTTCTACACCGGGGGCAAGAAGCCGTACGGGTACAACGCACTCGGCGAGGTCTTCGTCTTCGTGTTCTTCGGGCTGGTCGCCGTGCTCGGCACCCAGTTCGTGCAGATCCGCGAGGTCACGGTCAGCGGCTGGGCAGCCGCGGTGGCCGCCGGGTTCTTCGCCTGCGCGGTCCTGATGGTGAACAACATCCGCGACATCGACGAGGACCAGCTGGCGGGCAAGCGCACGCTCGCCGTGGTCGTCGGTCGTCCGGTGGCCCGCGTCCTGTACGGCCTGTTCCTGATGCTGCCGTACGTCGTGCTGCTCTGGTTCGTGCTGCTGTACTTCCGCACGGGCTTCACGTACTTCTCGCTGCTGCTGGCGCTGCCGGCACTGGCGATCGGGGTGTCGTCGCGGAAGCCCCGCGAGCTCATCACGGCCCTGCAGCTCTCGTCGTTCGCTTCGCTCGCCTTCGGCGTGGTGCTCGGGATCACCCTGGCCGTCCAGCCGTAGCCGTTCCGGCTGCTCGACCGGACGGCCCCGCCCCGGCTCCGTCTGATCAGTCGGCGTCGTTGTCCCGGCGCGCTTCGTGCCGGTCGGCGTCGGACACCGGACGGACGGTCGGGGTGGCCGCGGCGTCGGAGTCGGCGGCGTCGACGAAGTCGTCCTCGAAGTCCGAGTCGGCGTCCCGCTCCGGGGTGCCGCGGCGGTTCGCCAGGCTCAGGGCCACCTGCGTGCGCAGTCCGGACAGTGCGATGTACGAGATGAGCAGGCCCACCAGGGCGGCCACGATCGTCGCCCAGTACCACGGCATCGGCGTCAGGAGCAGGAGGAGCACGAGCGCCACCACGAAGATGCCGAGCCGAGCCAGGGTGTACAGGAGCCACGCTTTCACACGGTGAGTCTACGGAAGCGCCGACCGGCAGGGGCATCACAGGGTCGCGACCTAGACTTCACCGCATGGTCCGCTTGTGGTTGATCGTCGCCGTGGCCGCCGTCGCCTTCACGGTGTACGCGGCCATCGACTGCGGCACGATGCCCCGGCAGCGCGTCCGTTCCCTGCGTCGCGGCGTGTGGCTGCTGCTCGTGATCATCCTGCCCGTCCTGGGCGGCGTCCTCTGGTTCCTGCTCGGTCGCACCCCGGCCGCCGACCCCGGCGCTTCGGCCCGGTACCGTGGACCCGAAGACGACCCGGACTTCCTCGGCACCACGCCGGAGCCGGGCACCACCCTCACGGACAAGGACCAGGACGACGCGACCCTCCGAGACCTCGAAGACCAGTTCCACGAGCGCGACGACGACGGCCGCACCGATCGCTGACGGCCCCGCCGGTTCGGGCAGCCCGGCGACGGACACCGCGCTCGCCCTCCTGCAGGAACTCGTGCGTGCCGGCGTCACCGACGTCGTGGTGAGCCCCGGTTCGCGTTCCCAGGCGCTCGCACTCGCGGCGGTCGCCCTCGAGCGCGCCGGCGGGCTGACCGTGCACGTGCGCCTCGACGAACGGACCGCCGGGTTCTTCGCACTCGGGCTCGCGGTCGAGACGCACCGACCGGCAGCGGTGGTGACGACGTCGGGCACCGCGGTGGCGAACCTGCACCCCGCCGTGCTCGAGGCGCACCACTCCGGCGTGCCGATGATCGTGCTGAGTGCCGACCGTCCCGACGAACTGCGCGGCATCGGCAGCAACCAGACCACCGTCCAACCGGGGATCTTCGGCCAGGCCGTCGCCTTCGTCCGCGACGTCGAGGCCCCGTCGGCGCACGGCGTCGACGCCTCGGTCCGCGACACCCTGCGCACCCTCGCCCGCCAAGCCGTCGCCGCGGCAGCCGGGCACACCGGACAGCCCGGTCCCGTGCAGCTCAACGTCGCGTTCCGCGAGCCGCTGTCCGCCGGACTCGCCCCGGAGCACGTCAGCCCCGTGCCCGAGGACGAGGTCGACCTGGCGTTCGCGACCCGCCGGGCGCACACGGGTCTGCCGGTCGCCGAACTCACCCCGGACGACGAACCGGCCACCGTTGTCATCGCCGGGCACGATGCCGGCGAGGACGCCGAGCGGATCGCCTGGGAACTCGGGGCGCCGCTCCTCGCCGAGGTCTCGAGTGGCGCGCGCTTCGGCCGCAACCTGGTCGTCGCCTACCGCGAACTCCTGCGCGACGCGGACCACGGCGGCGCCGTCCGCCGAGCCGTCGTGCTCGGCCACCCGACCCTCAGCAGAGAGGTCCCCGCGCTCCTGCAGCGCGACGGGGTCGAGACGATCGTCGTCCGGGGACCGGCGGCCGACCCCTTCGACCCGGCCCGTTCCTCCCGACCGGACGCCGCGACCACCTTCGTGTCCGACGTCCGCGTGACGGGGCGGCCCCGGCCGGAGCACCGCGCGTGGGTCGGCCGCTGGGTCGGCGCCAGCCGCCGGATACTGGGGGACGGCGACGCCGGCCCGGACCTCGACGCCAAGCGCTCCGCCGACCGCGCCGAGCGGAACAAGTTCCTGCGTGACGAGGTCGCGCTCCGTCGCCGACCCGTCGACCGGGCCATGCTCGCCGAGGCCGTCTGGGGCGTGACCTGGCCGCACGACCGGCTGGTCCTCGGAGCGTCGCAGCTCATCCGCGAAGCCGACGCCCAGGTGCTCGGCAAGAAGATCCGGGTGCACGCGAACCGCGGGCTCGCCGGCATCGACGGCACCGTCTCGACCGCGCTCGGCATCGCCGCGGCGCTCGAACAGTCCTCGGCCTCCGTCGGCACCACACGCGTGCTCCTCGGCGACCTGACGCTGCTGCACGACCTCGGAGCCTTCGTCACCGGGACCGAGGAACGTACCCACCGGGTGCAGGTCGTCGTCGGCAACGACCACGGCGGCGCGATCTTCCGCGGGCTCGAGGTGGCGAAGACCACGCCCGAAGCCGACATGCGGCGGATGATGTCGTCCCCGCAGCACGTCGACGTCGAACGGGTCGTCACGGGCCTCGGGTGGGAGTACCGCCGGGCGGCGACGTGGGGTGACCTGGAGCGGGTGCTCACCGACCCAGCCGAGCGGGTCGTGATCGAGGTCCCGCTGGCCGACTGACCGGCCAGCGGCTGTCGGGACCGCGCGACCGCGAGGGTCGCGCGACCACGTGGATCCCGCGACCGCGTGGGTCGCGCGCCTGCCTCAGGCCAGCGCGTCGGTGATCGGCCGGAACTTCAGCGCCGTCTCGGCGACCTCGCGCGCCGGCTCCGAGCCGGCCACGATCCCGGCACCTGCCCAGGCCCGGACGGTGCCGTCGTCGTCGATCCGGGCGCTGCGGAGCGCGAGCATCCACTCGCCGTCGCCCGTCGCGCTCATCCACCCGACCGGCCCGGCGTAGCGGCCGCGGTCGACGCCCTCGAGCTCGGCGACGAGCCGTACGGCCACGTCCGTCGGGGTCCCGGCGACCGCGGCCGTCGGGTGCAGGGCGTCGGCGACGTCCAGCGACGTGGTGTCGGGCGGCAGCGTGGCCTGCACGTCGGTCGCCAGGTGCCACAGGTTCGGCAGCTGCAGCCGGAACGGTTCGGCGTCGGCGCGCAGGTCCGTCGCGAGCGGGGCGAGGGCCGCGAGCAGACTGTCGATCGCGAAGGTGTGCTCCTCGACGTCCTTGGCGCTGCTGGCCAGGGCCTCGGCGGCGGCCCGGTCGGACACCTCGTCGGTGCCCCGGGCGGCGCTGCCGGCGAGCACCCGTGCGGTCAACCGCGTGCCGTCGGTGCGGGCGAGGGTCTCGGGGGTGGCGCCGACCAGTCCGTCCACCGCGAAGGTCACGCACTGCGGGTAGGCGGTCGCGAGGTCGAGCAGGACCGCCCGTCGATCGGCTCCCGGCGGCAGCGTGCCGACGAGGTCGCGGGCGAGCACCACCTTGCGGGCATCCCCGGCCACGATGCGGCGGACCGCCTCGGTCACGTTGGCGGCGTAGGTGTCCTCGTCGATGTGCCCGGGACGCAGCGCGACGGACACGTGCGGCCCGACGTGGGGGACCGGGACCGAGGTCCGGGTGAAGGCCAGGGGCTCCGCGCCGAGCGTGGTGTCGATCGCGGTCAGCCAGGCCTTGCCGCGACGCCGACCGAGGACCACCCGGGGCACGATGAGCACGCTCTCGTCGGCGGAGTCGTCGGCGAAGGCGAACGACCCGAACGCGACGAGCCCCGAACCGCGCAGCTGCACCGGGTCGTCGACGACGGCGGTCTCGACGATGCTGCGCCAGAGGGCCGCGGCGTCCCGCATCCGGTCGGGGCCGGTGAACGTGAACCGGAGCGCCTCACCGATGCCGACGATGCCGTCGCCGTTCCGGACGAAGGCGAGGGGACGGTCGCGGAGCGTGTGGCGGAGGACGGCGCCCGGGTCGTCGAGGATCCGGGTCGAGACCGTCAGCGGGGGCGCCGCCGTGGTGGTTCGGGTCACGGCTCCGATGCTACGCGCCGATCCCGCACCGCCCGGGTGGCTGCGAGTCCGGTGAACGCTCGGTCGGGACCTCTAGGATTGATCGTGTGAGCAGAGCGGACCTGAACAAGCGCCCGGACGAGGTGGCGGCGATGTTCGACGACGTCGCGGCCAAGTACGACCTCACGAACGACATCCTGTCGGCGGGCAACGCCCCGCTGTGGCGTGTCGCCACGGTCCGCGCGGTCGACCCGCAGCCCGGCGAGAAGGTCCTCGACATCGCCGCGGGCACCGGGACCAGCGCAGCGGCCTTCGCCAAGAAGGGCGCCGAGGTCACCGCGCTCGACCTGTCCGCCGGCATGATCGCCGTCGGCCGCGAACGCCACCCCGAGATCACCTTCGTCGAGGGCAATGCCGAGCAGCTGCCCTTCGACGACGACACGTTCGACGCCGTCACGATCTCGTTCGGGCTGCGCAACGTGAACGACCCGAAGCAGGCGCTCGCCGAGATGCTGCGCGTCCTGAAGCCCGGTGGCCGCGTCGTCATCTGTGAGTTCTCGACGCCGCCCCGCGCCCTGCTGCGCCTCGGCTACGGCACCTACCTGAAGCGCGTGCTCCCGGGCATCGCGCGGCTCTCGAGCAGCAACCCGGCCGCCTACCGCTACCTCGCCGAGTCGATCGACGCGTGGCCCGACCAGCAGGTGCTCACCCAGTGGCTCCGCGGTGTCGGCTTCTCGGTGGTCGCCTACCGCAACCTGACGGCCGGTATCGTCGCACTGCACCGTGGCCGCAAGCCCGTCGCCGACACGGTGCGCGAGTCCGCGGCACGGCGTGCGAAGGCCCGCCGTGACCACCAGAACACCGGCGAGCAGCCGCGCGTCGACCCGGCCGCCGACTGACCGGTCACCACCCCCGAAGACGGAGCAGCACTTGAATCCGAGCGTCCCGGTCGCACGTCGCGCGCCGAGCCTGCGCGCATCGCTGGGCATCGGCGAGCGGTTGTTCGCCACGCCCGCCGACCGACGCTTCATCTCCGCGGTCGACGACGGGCTCGAACTCGTCGAGCAGGGGCTCGAGGACGCCATGCGCTCCACCGACACCCTGGCCGACACCACCAGCCGGTACCTGCTGTCCGCCGGTGGCAAGCGCATCCGTCCGACCCTGACGCTCCTCATCGCCCAGCTCGGTGACGGCGTGACCGACGCCGTGGTCAAGGCCGCGGTGAGCATCGAGACCACGCACCTGGCATCCCTGTACCACGACGACGTCATGGACGAAGCGCCCGTCCGCCGTGGGGTCCCCGCCGCGCAGATCACCTACGGCAACAACGTGGCGATCCTCACCGGCGACCTGCTCTTCGCCCGCGCCAGCCTGATCACCGCCGACCTCGGCACCGAGGGCATCCGGATGCAGGCCGAGACCTTCCAGCGTCTCTGCATGGGGCAGCTGCACGAGACCACGGGGCCGCAGCCGGACGACGACCCACTCGAGCACTACATCCAGGTGCTCAGCGACAAGACCGGTTCGCTCATCGCCACCGCCGCCCGTGCCGGCGTGATGTTCTCCGGTGCCGACCGCGCCTACCTCGACGCCGTCGGCACCTTCGGCGAGAAGGTCGGCGTCGCCTTCCAGCTCGTCGACGACGTCATCGACCTCGCCCCCGCGACGGACAAGACGGGCAAGATCGCCGGCAACGACCTGCGTGCCGGCGTCGACACCCTGCCGGTCCTGCAGCTGCGCCGGATGGCCGCGACCGACCCCTCCGCGCAGCACCTGGTCGAGCGCATCGAGCGCGACGTCAACGGTGCACCCGACGACGTGGTCGAATCCGCGCCGTACCAGTCGGCCGTCGCCGCGCTCCGCGAGCACGAGGCCACCGCGGCGACCCGCGCCGTCGCCGTCGCCTGGGCCCGCGAAGCCGTCGCCGCCCTCGCCCCGCTCCCCGACGGCACCGTGAAACGGGCACTCACCCGCTTCGCGGACTCCGTCGTCGACCGAAGCCGCTGAACACCCCTCCCGACGGCGCACGCGCTGCGGCCCGGTCGGGAGGTCCCCCGGGAACCCCCACCCGAACGAACTGGAGACGATCAGTGCCCACCCTCCGACTCGCCATCGTCGGCGCCGGCCCGGCCGGCATCTACGCCGCGGACATCCTGCTGCGCGAGGCCCACGGCTACGACGTGTCGATCGACCTGTTCGAGCAGCTCCCCGCGCCCTACGGTCTGGTCCGGTACGGCGTCGCCCCCGACCACCCGCGCATCAAGGGCATCATCAACGCCCTGCGTGACGTCCTCGACCGCGGTGTCGTCCGGCTGTTCGGCAACGTCCGCTACGGCGAGGACATCACCCTCGAGGACCTCAAGAAGCACTACAACGCGGTCGTGTTCTCGACCGGTGCGATCAAGGACGCCGACCTCGACATCCCCGGTGTCGACCTCGACGGCTCGTACGGCGCCGCCGAGTTCGTGAGCTGGTTCGACGGCCACCCCGACGTCCCGCGCACCTGGCCCCTGAACGCCGAGAGCGTCGCGGTCATCGGCGTCGGCAACGTCGCCCTCGACGTCTCCCGCATCCTGGCGAAGCACGCCGACGACCTGCTGCCGACCGAGATCCCCGCGAACGTCTACGAGGGCCTCAAGGCGTCGCCAGTGACGGACGTGCACGTCTTCGGCCGCCGTGGTCCGGCGCAGGTGAAGTTCACGCCGCTCGAGCTCCGCGAGCTCGGTGAGGTCCGTGACGTCGACATGGTGGTCTACGACGAGGACTTCGACCACGACGAGGCGTCGAAGACCGCGATCGCGACGAACAAGCAGGTCATGGTGATCAACCGTGTCCTCGAGCAGTGGCGCACGCGCGAGGTCGGCCAGGCCAGCCGCCGGCTCCACCTGCACTTCTACGCGAAGCCGATCGAGTTCGTCGGCGACGAGCAGGGCAAGCTGACCGCCATCCGCTACGAGCGCACCCGTCCGAACGGCGAGGGCGGCGTCGAGGGCACCGGCGAGATCCGCGAGATCCCGATCCAGGCCGCCTACCGCGCGGTCGGGTACTTCGGTTCCCCGCTCCCCGATGTGCCGTTCGACGAGCGGCACGGTGTCATCCCGAACCACGAGGGCCAGGTCCTCGACGACGACAACCAGCAGATCCCCGGCGTGTACGCCACCGGCTGGATCAAGCGCGGTCCGGTCGGGCTCATCGGGCACACGAAGTCCGACGCGATGGAGACCGTCCAGCACATCGTCAACGACCAGGCGAGCTGGTGGACCCCGGAGGACCCTTCCGACGAGGCGATCCCGGCCCTGCTCCGCGAGCGCGGTGTCGAGTACACCGACCTCGAGGGCTGGCACCACCTCGACACCCACGAGCAGGCGCTCGGTGCGGTCGACGGGCGCGAGCGCATCAAGGTCGTGCCGCGCGACGAGATGATCGAGGTCTCGCTCGGACGCGTCGACACCCCGACGAGCTGACGACCATGACCGACACGCGCCCCGTCCCGCCGACAGCGGTGCGGGGCGCGTCCGCGTCGGGGATGCGGCTGCAGGGCGTCGACGTGGCCCGTGCGGTCGCGCTGCTCGGCATGATGGCCGCACACATCGGTGGCATCGCGGAGCAGCTCGACTGGACCGACCCGGCCACCTGGACCGCCGTCGCCCACGGGCGCCCGTCCACGCTGTTCGCTGTCCTCGCCGGCGTCTCGATCGGTCTGACGAGCGGCCGCACCGACCCGCCCGGCCCGCCCACCATCGGCCGCATCCGTGCCCGGCTCGCGATCCGCGCTGTGGTGGTCGTCGTCGTCGGGTTTGCCCTGATGGCGCTCGACACCCCCGTGTACGTGATCCTGCCGACCTACGGGGTGCTGTTCCTGCTGGTGGTCCCGGTGCTCCGCGTCCGACCGGCGGCGCTGCTCGGCATCGCCGCGCTCTGCGCGGTGCTGTCGCCGCTCGCCGCGCTGACGATCGCGCCGGCCTACGCGGACGCCGGCATGATCGGCGTCCAGCTCGGCCTGGTCTACCCCGTGGTCACCTTCCTGGCGTACGTCCTGGTGGGGCTCGCGGTCGCCCGGGTCGGCCTGGAGGACCGTGGCCGGCAGGTCGCGCTCCTGGCGTCCGGCGCACTGGTCGCCGCCACCGCGTACGTCGCCGGGTCGGTCCTCGCCCCGCTGCCCGACGACGCGGCCCTGGCGTTCCCCGGGGTCCCGTACGCGGGCGAGGGCTCGACCCCCGGCCAGGCCCTTGCGCAGCTGTTCCTGTCCCCGCGCGACCACTCGTCGTCGGTCGTCGACGTGGTGGGGACGGCCGGGGTGGCGGTCGCCGTGATCGCCCTCTGCCTGCTCGTGTTCGACGGCCGCGGGCGCCTCGCCGAGCGGATCGCGTTCCCCCTGGCGGCCGTGGGGTCGATGCCGCTGACGGTGTACTCGGGGCACCTCGTGGTCATCGCGATGCTGCCGACGTACCCCGAGTCGGTCGAGGCCTGGGGCTGGTTCGCCCTCGGCTCGGTGGCCTTCGCGATGCTGTGGCGGCGGTTCCTCGGCCGCGGCCCGCTCGAGCGGGTGGTCGGGGCCCTGGCGTCCCTCGTCCCGATGCGCTGAGCGCACCTGGCGGACCCGCACCGGGCCTCCAGACGGCTACTGCAGCGCCGCCGTGAGCCGCGCGACGTTGTCGAGCACCTTGGAACGTCGCGGACGGTCGACCCACTCGTCGAGCGTGAGCTCGACGCTGTGCTCCTTGTACGCTTCCTGCACCTCGCGCAGGGCGTCCACGAAGCGGTGACCGCGCACCATCACGGAGACCTCGAGGTTCAGGCTGAACGAGCGCATGTCCATGTTGCTCGACCCGATCACCGACACCTCGTCGTCGATGGTGAAGTGCTTCGCGTGCAGGATCGTCGGCGCACGGTACAGCCAGATCCGCACACCGGCGCGGAGCAGCCCTTCGTAGTACGAGCGCTGTGCGTGCCACGTCATCGCGTGGTCGCCCATCTCGCCGACGAACAGCTCGACGTCGACCCCGCGCTGCGCCGTCGTGGTGATGGCGTAGAGCATCGAGTCGTCCGGCACGAAGTACGGCGACGTGATCGAGACCTTCTGCTGCGCCGAGTAGAGCAGCGCGTTGAACAGGCGCAGGTTGTTCTCGCCGTCGAAGCCCGGGCCGGACGGCACCACCTGGCAGTCGAGCGCGTCGCCGCGGTCGGCCCGCTGGACGGGGTCGCTCTCGCGCAGCAGCAGCTCGTCGGTCTCGCTGTACCAGTCCGTGACGAACAGGGCGTTGAGCCCCGCGACGACCGGTCCCTCGAACCGGGCGAACAGGTCCTTGTAGACCATGCCCTTCTCGACGTGGGACTTGATGTCGTAGGACGCGTCGATCAGGTTCTGCGAGCCGGTGAACGCGACCGAGCCGTCGATCACCATGATCTTCCGGTGGTTGCGGAGGTCGGGGCGCTGGAACTTCCCCTGCAGCGGCAGGAGGGGCAGCATCAGGTGCCACTCGATGCCCGCCTGGTCCATGAACGACAGGGTGTCCTTGTAGCCCGGGTAGCCGCGGCTGGCCCAGTGGTCGAGCAGGAACCGCACGGTGACGCCCCGTGCCTGCGCCCGCGCGAGCGCTTCGAAGAACGGGCGCGTGGTGTCGTCGAGCGTCGCGATGTAGAACTCGACGTGCACGAACCGGCGGGACTGGTCGATCGCCCGGGTCATCTCGGCGATGGACTCCTCGGAGTCGGGGTAGAGCTCCGCGGAGTTGCCACCGACCAACGGCATCGCACCGAGTTCGCGGTTCAGCCGCGTGACGCTCTCGAGCCACGCGGGCCACGGGTGGTCACGGCGGACCCGCTCGATGCCATCGGTCTGCTCCAGGATGTACGCGTTGATCTCGGTCTGCTTCTCGCGACGGGCGCGGGGGAGCTTCGTCGACCCGATGACCAGGAAGACGATGAAGCCGATGTAGGGGATGAGGAAGATCGCGAGCAGCCACGCCGTCGCGGTCTGCGGCTTCCGGTTGATCGGGACGTAGATGATCGAGAAGACGCGGATCGCCAGGTCCAGCAGGACGAGCAGGACGGTGATGACGACGCTGAGCCAGTGCTCCACGGGGTGCCGGTGTCGGGTGTCGTTCGCAGGGGCCGCTGGTCAGCGGAAGTTGATGAACTGCAACGGGACGTCGAACTCTTCACCCTTGAGGAGCTGGATCGTGTTCTGCAGGTCGTCACGGCTCTTCGACGAGACGCGGAGCTCGTCGCCCTGGATCTGGCTCTTCACCGTCTTCGGGGCGTTGGCCCGCAGGAACGCGCCGATCTTCTTCGCCACGTCCTGCTCGATGCCGTTCTTGAACTTCACCTCGATGCGGTACTCCTTGCCCGAGGGGTACGGGTCGCCGGCGTCGAGGCTCTTCAGGCTGATGTTCCGCTTGATCGCCTTGCTCTGCAGCACGTCGAGGACGGCCTTGGCGCGCTCTTCCGAGTTCGCCTTGATGAGGACGTCCTCGCCGCTGAACGCGACCGAGGCGTCGGCGCCCTTGAAGTCGTACCGCTGCTCGATCTCCTTGGCCGCTTGGTTGAGGGCGTTCTCCGCCTCCATCTTGTCGACCTTGCTGACCACGTCGAAGGAACTGTCTGCCATGCGGAACAGCCTAACGGCGGACAGGAGGCCCGGTTCCGGTCGCGCGGATCGGCTCGCGGTGGTCACGACCACCGTCAGCCATCCGCTATGCTTTTGTGCGCGCCTTCGGTTGGTGATCACACCGGCTGGGTGCGCATGGCAAGTTACCCAAGCGGCCAAAGGGATCTGACTGTAAATCAGCCGGCGTAGCCTTCGGGGGTTCGAATCCCTCACTTGCCACCATCTGATCGGCCCCGTCCACTGCGGACGGGGCCGATGGTGTTTCCGGGAGGATGGGTGCATGGCATCCGACCTCACCCCGTCCCAGTTCGCCGACCTCGCCGAGTCGATCGCCCGTGATGCAGCGGCGCTGGCCGCACGGCGCCGCGCCGAGGGGGTCGAGGTCGCGGACCGGAAGTCGAGCATCGTCGACGTGGTCACGGCCGCCGACCGTGAGGTCGAGGCACTCATCCGCGCCCGCATCGCCGAGGCCCGACCGGACGACGCCTTCCACGGTGAGGAGTCCGGGTCGGCCTCCGGCGCCTCGGGCATCACCTGGGTGGTGGACCCGATCGACGGCACGGTCAACTACCTGTACGGCAGCGCCGAGTACGGCGTGAGCATCGGCGTCGTGCGTGGAGCACCCGACCCGATGACCTGGGAGCCGATCGCGGGCGTCGTCGTGGCGCCGGCGACGGGCACCGTCTTCCGCGCGGCCGTCGGCCAGGGTGCGACCCGTGACGGGGAGCCGTTGTCCGTCGCCACGCCCGGTTCGCTCGCCGAGACGCTCGTCGCCACCGGGTTCGGGTACACGGCCGACCGTCGCCGCGAGCAGGTCGCGGTGCTCGCCGGGCTCATCGGTGAGGTGCGGGACATCCGCCGTGGGGGAGCGGCGTCGCTCGACTGCTGCGCCGTCGGGGCGGGCGTGGTGGACGCGTACTACGAGCGCGGGATCAACCCGTGGGACATGGCGGGCGGGGCCCTCGTCGCGCAGGAGGCCGGCGCGGCGATCCGCATCTGGGAGGCCGGGGGGACCCGCTCCTTCCTGTTCGCGAGCCCCGCCGTCGCCGACGAGCTCGAGGCCCTCGTGCGTGGGCTCGAGGCCGGTGCACTCGGAGCCGTGCGGGCCTGAGGACGCGCCGAACCCCAGGTCTGGGGGTGCCGGGAGGACATGACCACGACTGGCGACCTGCGACGTCTCCTGCTAGCGTGCTCAGGTCCCGTTACCTGCTCGTTACCAACGAGTGAGCCCTTCTCCGATCAGGATCGCCACCGCACGCATGCCCCGTACTCCTCTGTCGTCCGCTCCCACCGACGGTTCCGTCGACGCCGCCACCCCGGTCGTCCACCAGACCCGACGCGCTCGGATCGAGGCAGAGCGAGCAGCTGCAAGGGGTGCGGTCGTGGTGCGGGACTCGACGGGTCCGAGCTTCGATGACGTGATCGGTGCGGCCACGCCGGGAACCCCCGCGGCCCCCGTGTCGCCGATCGACCTCGCACCGGAGTCGCCCGTGCGCCCGGCCTCCCGCATCGTGACGCCGCCAGCCCCCACCTCGCCCGTCGTGCACGCGCAGCCGGCCGCTCCCGCTGCCTCGGTGTCGCAGCCGCGTCGGGTCGCCGGGCAGGTCCCCGCGTCGCGTCGTCGCACCAGCCGTCCGGCGCCGAAGACCCCGGTCGACCGCGCGACCCGCCACATCCGTTCCAGCACCCCGGTCAGCGCACCGGCCCCGAAGCGTGGTGCGTCGTTCCGCCGGTCGGCCTCCCGTGTGACCGCGGTCGGCGCCCTGCTCTTCGCGGCCGGCCTGGTCGTCTCGACCTCGCTGCCGGCCCAGGCGCTCTGGGTGCCCGAGTCCGGCTCGACCGCGGCCCGCGCCAGCTCGGGGGCCACCCAGTCGATGCAGGTCGGTGCCGCTGCTGACGGGTCGACCGCGCGCGACCAGTTCACGGTCTCGGACGCCACGCAGTACGCGAACGTCGACTCCTCCAGCTTCACGAACGACCCGACCGGCACGATCCAGTGGCCGTTCCTGACCGGCGTCCCGATCACCTCGGGCTTCGGCGGACGCCAGGTCGCCGGGTGCTCGTTCTGCTCGACGAACCACATGGGCGTCGACTTCGCCCCGGGCGAGGGCACCCCGATCGGCGTCATCGCCGCCGGGACCGTCATCAAGGTGCAGGCGAACGACGGCGGCTTCGGCAACGACGTCTGGGTGGAGCACGACGTCGACGGCAAGCAGTTCGTCAGCGTCTACGGCCACATGGAGGACAACTCCTTCAAGGTGGTCACCGGCCAGCACGTCGAGGTCGGCGACATCCTCGGCCTCGTCGGCAGCACGGGCAACTCCACGGGCCCGCACCTGCACCTCGAGGTGCACGTCGACGGGGTCCCGGTGGACCCGCTGGCGTGGCTCAAGACCAACGCGAACTAGCGGCCCACGACGCGGCACGCCCGGGCGTCTCGTCCGGTTCCGGAGCAGCGTCGGAGGTCTGCTATCCTCGTGTGGTGCCGTTCGCGGCACATCGCCCCGATAGCTCAGTGGTAGAGCACCTCCATGGTAAGGAGGGGGTCGTCAGTTCAATCCTGACTCGGGGCTCCGACCCGGTGCGCGTGCCGCTCCGGATCTCTGGCGGGGTAGCTCAGTTGGTTAGAGCACACGACTCATAATCGTGGGGTCGCGGGTTCAAGTCCCGCCCTCGCTACACGCAAGGCCCTCTCGTCCAGGATCCCCTGGGTCAGGGGGCCTTCTCTGTTGCCGGCCCCACTTCGATTGCCGGGGCCCACCCGCCGCGCGTTCAGTCCGCCGCCTGCACGTCGGCCGCGACGTTCTCCTGCGCGGCGAACTGGGTGCGGTGCAGCTCCTCGTACCGGCCACCCGCGGCCAGCAGTTCGTCGTGCGTGCCGCGCTCCACGATCGAGCCGTCCTCGACGACGAGGATCACGTCCGCGCTGCGGATCGTGGAGAGCCGGTGCGCGATCACCATCGCCGTCCGTCCCTCGAGCGCCTCGCCGAGTGCTGCCTGCACCGCTGCCTCGGACGTCGAGTCGAGCGCCGCCGTCGCCTCGTCCAGGATGACGACGCGCGGCTGGGCGAGCAGGAGCCGGGCGATCGTCATCCGCTGGCGCTCGCCCCCGGAGAGCCGGTAGCCGCGTTCACCCACCATGGTGTCCAACTGGTCGGGGAGGGACCGGATGAGCGGCTCGAGCCGCGCACGGCGGACGGCGTCCCACACCTCGTCCTCGGACGCCTCGGGCCGGGCGAACCGCAGGTTGGAGCGGATGGTCTCGTGGAACAGGTGGCCGTCCTGCGTCACCATGCCGAGGGTGTGCCGCATCGAGGCGAACGTGACGTCGCGGACGTCCGTGCCGGCCAGACGCACGGCGCCGCTGTCGACGTCGTACAGGCGCGAGAGCAGCTGCGCGACCGTGGACTTGCCGGCTCCGGACGAGCCGACCAGGGCGACGGTCTGCCCCGGTTCGATCCGGAAGGACAGGCCGTGCAGCACCTCCTCGCCGCCACGGGTGTCGAGCGTCGCGACTTCCTCGAGCGAGGCGAGGGAAACCTTGTCGGCGGACGGGTAGGCGAACCGGACGTCGTCGAACTCGACGGAGACCGGGCCGTCGGGGATGGTGACCGCGTCGGGCTGCTCCTGGATGAGTGGTTCGAGGTCGAGTACCTCGAAGACGCGCTCGAAGCTGACCACGGCGCTCATGATCTCGACCCGGGCGTTCGCCAGGCTCGTCAGCGGGGCGTACAGCCGGGTGAGCAGGAGCGCCAGGGTGACGACCTCGCCGGTGTCCAGGCGGCCGGCGAGCGCGAGGAAGCCGCCGAGCCCGTAGACCAGCGCGAGGGCGAGCGCGGAGACGAGCATCAGCGCGGTGAAGAAGACGAACTGCAGCATCGCGGTCCGGACGCCGATGTCGCGGACCCGGGCAGCGCGGACGCGGAACTCCTCGGCCTCTTCGTCGGGCCGGCCGAACAGCTTGACGAGGGTGGCGCCGGGTGCCGAGAAGCGCTCGGTCATCTGCGTGCTCATCGCGGAGTTGTGGTCGGCGGCCTCGCGACGCAGGGCGGCGAGACGGCTCCCCATCCGGCGCGCGGGGACCAGGAACACCGGGAGCATGACGACGGCGAGCACCGTCACGAGCCACGAGGTGCTGAGCATGACGATCAGGGTGAGGACCAGCGCCACGAGGTTCGTGACCACGCCGGACAACGTGCCGCTGAAGGCCTGCTGGGCGCCGATCACGTCGTTGTTGAGGCGGCTCACGAGCGCACCGGTCCGGGTGCGGGTGAAGAACGCGATCGGCATCTTCTGCACGTGGTCGAAGACGGCGGTGCGGAGGTCCAGGATCACGCCCTCGCCGATCCGTGCCGAGTACCAGCGGGTGGTCAACGACACGGCGGCGTCGGCCACGGCCACCAGGGCGATGACCACGGCCAACCGGACGATCGTCGAGACCTCACCGCGGGCGACGATGACGTCGACGACCTGACCGGCGAGGACCGGCGTCGCGACCGCGAGGAAGGCGCCGACGACGGACAGGCCGATGAACACCAGCAGCTTCGCCCGGTAGGGCACCGCGAACGTCAGGATCCGCCGGACGGACGCGCGGGAGAACCCGTGCTTGCCGCCCTGCGCGGACGAGATCTTGTACAGCGAGCTCCAGGCTGCGCTCTCCATGCTCATGGCGGTTCCTTTCCGGGGCCCCGGGCCCAACCTAGATGGCTGACCGGGTCCCCGGTGACCGCTCCCGTGATGGTGCGCCGCGCGGCCACCAGCCGGAAGCCGTCCGGCCGCCTACTGCGTGCGGTGGGAGCCGGTGTCGGTCCGCGTCGCGAGCACCCCGGCCGCACGGAACGCGTCCTCGACCGCGGCGGTGACCTGCTGCCAGGCGGCCCGACGACGGTTCGCCCCGATGCTGCCGCCGGACACGGCCGTCCCGTGACCGGCCCGGCGCAGGGTGATCGTGGTGGTGGCACCGTCCACGACGGTCGACAGCTCGTACCGGCGGTACTCCCGAGCCGGCTGGACGAGCGCACCGAGCAGGATGGTGAGCGTCCGGCTGCCCGCCGTCGCGGTCATCGTGCCACCCGTCGACTCGACGTGGTGGCCCGTGCGGCGCAGCGCGGCGGCCGCGACCTCCATGGCGGTGCACCGGTCTCCCGTGTGCACGGCGAACTCCGTCGTGGTGTCCATCGGCCCTCCCCGTCCCGAACGAACCCGTGCCGCACGGCACGCCCCGATTCCCCCGAATCGGTCTCAGACAGTCTAGCTGATGCGTTCTCATGGATCACCGGCCCCCGGACCGGCCTCGGTAGACTGCCGTGGTGTCAGTGAACCCCGAGCTCGTCGGCAGGACGTTCCCGCCGGCCCAGCCCTACCTGGTCGGCCGCGAGAAGGTGCGCGAGTTCTCGCGCGCGGTCTTCGCGACCAACCCCGTCCACCACGATCCGGACGCCGCACGTGCCGCCGGGTACGCCGACGTGGTCGCACCCCCGACGTTCGCCGTCGTCGTGCAGGAGGCCACGCTCGCGCAGCTCCTGAACGAGCCCGACGCCGGCATCGACTTCTCCCGCGTCGTCCACGGCGAGCAGTCCTTCACCTACGACCGGCCGATCGTCGCCGGTGACGAGCTCACCGCCACCCTGACGGTCACCAGCGTGAAGACCCTCGGCGGCAACGCGATGGTCACCGCCCAGAGCACCATGAACGACGCCGAGGGGGAGCACGTCGTCACGGCGACCTCCACCCTCGTGGTCCGAGGAGACGACGCATGACCGCCGCAGCCGCCACCGCGCTCGAGGTCGGCACCGTCGTCGCCGAGCGCGACGTGCACATCACGCGCGACTCGCTCGTCCGGTACGCCGGCGCCTCGGGCGACTTCAACCCGATCCACTACCGCGACGACGTCGCCGCCTCGGTCGGCCTGCCGGGTGTGCTCGCCCACGGCATGCTCACGATGGGCATCGCCGTGCAGCCGGTCGCCGAGTGGCTCGGCGACAGCGGCTGGGTCGCGGGCTACGGCGTCCGCTTCACGCGCCCCGTCGTCGTCGACCCGGAGCAGGGTGCCACCGTCGGCATCGTCGCGAAGGTCGGCACCGTCGACGAGGACGGCCGGCCGAAGCGCATCGACCTCACCGTGACCGCCGCCGGGCAGACCGTGCTCGGCAAGGCGCAGGTCACGGTGGTGTTCCGCTGACCGTGTCCGAGCCGGTGCTGGCCGACCTGACGACGCTCCGCGTCGGCGGGGCCGCCACCCGGCTGCTCACGGCCGAGACGACCGACGAGCTCGTCGCCGACGCGCTCGACGCCTTCGACGACCACGAGTGGCTCGTCCTCGGCGGCGGCAGCAACCTGCTCGTCGCCGACCAGGGCTTCGACGGCACCGTCGTGCTGGTCCGGACGACGGGCATCGACGCCGACCGTGACGCCGACGGCGTCACCGTCCGCGTCGCCGCGGGGGAGCCGTGGGACCCGTTCGTCGCCACGACCGTCGCGAACGGCTGGACCGGCCTGGAGGCCCTCAGCGGCATCCCGGGCACCGTCGGTGCGTCCCCGGTGCAGAACATCGGCGCCTACGGGGTCGAGCTCGCCGACGTGCTCACCCGCGTCGAGTTCCTCGATGCAGCCACGGGGGAGCGCGCGTGGGTTCCCGCAGCCGAGCTGGCGCTCGGCTACCGCACGTCGACCCTCAAGCACGGTCGGCGCGGTGTCGTGCTGACGGTCGAGTTCCGACTCGGGCTCGCGGGTGAGCGCGGTGTGCCCGTGCGGTACGCGCAGCTCGCCGGTTCGCTCGGGGTCGAGCTCGGTGCGCTCGTGCCGCCCACGACCGTCCGCGACGAGGTCCTGCGGCTGCGCGGCTCGAAGGGCATGGTGCTCGACGGGGACGACCACGACACCTGGAGCGCCGGGTCGTTCTTCACGAACCCGATCGTCTCGCCGGCGTTCGCCGAGACCCTGCCGACGGACGCGCCCCGCTGGCCCGCGGGCGACGACGTCAAGCTCAGTGCCGCGTGGCTCATCGAGCACGCCGGCGTGCACCGCGGGTACGCGGTGCCGGGCTCCCGCGCGGCGATCTCGTCCAAGCACACCCTCGCGCTCACGAACCGCGGCGGGGCGACGGCGGCGCAGGTGGCCGAGCTCGCACGGTTCGTGCAGGTGACCGTCCTGAACCGCTTCGGTGTCTCGCTCGTCCCGGAACCCGTCGTGGTGGGGGACCTGCTCGGCTGATCGTCCACGCGACGGGACGGACGAGCACGACGCACCACGGGCCTCCCGGCACGCAGAACGGGCCACCTCGACGAGGTGGCCCGTTCTGCGTTCTGCGGGGTGTCGTGGGCGCAGCGTCTACGCGAAGAACGCCGCCAGCCGGGCGACGCCCTCGGCGATGTCGTCGTCGCCCAGGGCGTACGACAGACGCAGGTAGCCGGAGGGGCCGAAGGCCTCGCCGGGCACGACCGCGACCTCGACGTGCTCGAGGATCAGGTCTGCCAGCTCGAGGGTGGTCGTCGGGGTGGTGCCGGCCCACTCGCGACCGAGCAGTGCGGTGACGTCCGGGTAGACGTAGAAGGCGCCCTGCGGGGTCGGCGTGCGGAAGCCCGGGATCGCGTTGAGGCCCTCCACGATGGCCTTCCGCCGGCGGTCGAAGGCCTCGCGCATGGCGGCGACGGGCTCCTGCGGACCGGTGAGGGCTGCGATCGCGGCGCGCTGCGACACGTTCGAGACGTTCGACGACAGGTGCGACTGCAGGTTCGACGCGGCCTTGACGGCGTCGGCCGGGCCGATGAACCACCCGACGCGCCAGCCGGTCATCGCGTAGGTCTTCGCGACGCCGTTCACCAGGATCGTGGTGTCGGCGAGGGCGGGGACCTCCGCCAGGATGCCGGCGAAGCGGACCCCGTCGTAGACCAGGTCCTGGTAGATCTCGTCGCTGATCACCCAGATGCCGTGCTCGAGCGCCCATTCGCCGATGGCCCGGGTCTGCTCGGCGGAGTACACGGCGCCCGTGGGGTTCGACGGCGAGCAGAACAGCAGCGCCTTGGTCGCCGGGGTGCGGGCGGCCTCGAGCTGCTCGACGGTCACCAGGTAGTCCTGGTCGCTGCCGGCGAAGACCTCGACGGGCTCGCCGCCGGCCAGCCGGATGGCCTCGGGGTAGGTGGTCCAGTACGGCGCGGGCAGCAGGACCTCGTCACCGGCGTCGACGATGGTCTGGAACGCCTGGTAGACCGCCTGCTTGCCACCGTTCGTGACGATGACCTGCGACGGGTCGACGGTGACGCCGGACACCCGGGCGGTCTTGTCGGCGATGGCCTGCTTGAGTTCGGGCAGGCCGGTCGCGGGCGTGTAGCGGTGGTTCTTCGGGTCCTGCGCGGCAGCGACGGCCGCGTCGACCACGTGCTGCGGGGTCGCGAAGTCGGGCTCGCCGGCGGCGAACGAGATCACCGGACGCCCGGCGGCCTTGAGCGCCTTGGCCTTCGCGTCGACCTTGAGCGTCGCGGACTCGGCGATGGCCGCGATGCGGGACGCGATGCGCGGACGATCGGACGGCGCGGTGGCGAGGGTGTCGACGGACACGTGGGCGGTGGACTCGGGGCCTGGGGCTGCGGTGCTCACGGGGCCCAGCCTACCGGCGCGGCACGCCGTGGAAGGGGCCAAGTGGACACCGTGTGACGGACTCCCGTAGACTCGTCCACCGGAACGCGGATCGGTGACGAACCGTGTCCGAAGGGCGGTGGCTCAATTGGTAGAGCAGCGGTCTCCAAAACCGCAGGTTGCAGGTTCGAGTCCTGTCCGCCCTGCAACTCTGGAAGGGTAGAAGTTGGCGAGCAAAGACATGGAGACGACGGCGGACGACGTCGTCGCCAAGGCGAAGCAGGACCGGGCCGAGCGCCGCGGGCCCATCGCTGCCATCGTGCTCTTCATCCGCCAGGTGATCGGCGAACTGCGCAAGGTCGTGACGCCGACCCGCAAGGAACTCTTCAGCTACACGGGCGTCGTGCTCGTGTTCGTCGTCGTCATGATGATCCTGGTGTCGATCCTCGACTTCGTGTTCGGTCTCGGCGTCGGGTACGTCTTCGGCAACGGGCCCACGGCCTGACCCCGACGTCGACTGCCGTGTGCGGTCGTTCCGAGGAGTACGGTCGCCCGAGACGGCGTCGATCGTGACGGCGTCGCTCGTGACCATGAACGAACGCCACCCCGACCCGAACCACCGAACGGAAAGAATCGACTGTGTCTGACAACTCCCGCGATGACATCGACCTCGCGACGGCTGCCGAGCAGTCCTCCGAGGTCGAGGAGAACCAGGAAGGCGACGTCGAGACCGGCGAAGGACGCTCCGTCGAGTCCGCTGAAGAGCGTGCGATCTCGATCGAGGGCGACGACGACGAGTCCCTCGGCCTCAGCTCCGAGCCCGACGACGGCACCGTCGACGCCGGCCTCGACGAAGCACTGACGGCCCTGCAGGAAGCCCGCGACCCCGAGGCCGACGCCGTCGTGGACGACGCCCTCGAGATCGACTCCACCGACGAGGCCGAGGCCGCCGTCGAGGCAGTCGAGGACGAGGAAGAAGTCGAGCTCGAGTCCGAGACCGCCGCAGAGGCGAACGAGGCGCTCGCCGCGGACGAGGCACTCGACGCCGAGGACGAGGACGATGAGCCCGCCGAGGTCGACCCGTACGAGGCCTTCAAGGCCGAGCTGCGGATGAAGCCGGGCAAGTGGTACGTCATCCACTCCTACGCGGGCTTCGAGCGCCGCGTGAAGTCCAACATCGAGAACCGCATGGTCTCGATGTCGATGGAGGACTACATCTACCAGGTCGAGGTCCCGATGGAGGACGTCGTCGAGATCAAGAACGGGCAGCGCAAGCTGGTCACCCGCGTCCGGATCCCCTCGTACGTGCTCGTCCGCATGGACCTCAACGAGGACTCGTGGTCCGTTGTCCGGCACACCCCGGGCGTCACCGGCTTCGTCGGCAACGCGCACAACCCGACGCCGCTCCGTTTCGACGAGGCGTTCGGCATGCTGAAGTCCCTGGTGCAGGTCGCCGAGGCCGCTCCGACCAAGGGCGGCGCGAAGGGCAGCGGCCTGCAGGCACAGCCCGCAGCCGAGGTCGACTTCGAGATCGGCGAGACGATCACCATCAAGGAAGGCTCGTTCGCGGGCCTGCCGGGTTCGATCTCCGAGATCAAGCCGGAGAGCGGCAAGCTCACCGTCCTCGTCTCGCTGTTCGAGCGCGAGACCCCGGTCGAGCTCAGCTTCGACCAGGTCACCAAGCTCTAGCAACCACCCAGCTGTAGCGATCACCGAGATCGACTACACTGAACGGGTTTGGGCCCGCGCGCCTCGTGCGAGCGGGCCTTCACCGCTGTCTGGAACGGCCGGACCAGCGGGAGAGTGCACGGATCCCCGTGTGTTCGATTCCAGGAGGAAGACAAGTCATGGCACCGAAGAAGAAGGTCACGGGCCTGATCAAGCTGCAGATCAACGCGGGAGCCGCCAACCCGGCCCCCCCGATCGGTCCGGCGCTCGGTCAGCACGGCGTCAACATCATGGAGTTCTGCAAGGCGTACAACGCGGCGACCGAGTCGCAGCGTGGCAACGTCGTGCCGGTCGAGATCACCGTCTACGAGGACCGTTCGTTCACGTTCGTCCTGAAGACCCCGCCGGCCGCTGAGCTCATCAAGAAGGCTGCTGGTGTGCAGAAGGGGTCCTCGACCCCGCACACGGTCAAGGTCGCGAAGATCTCGATGGACCAGGTCCGTCAGATCGCCGAGACCAAGCAGGCCGACCTGAACGCCAACGACATCGAGCAGGCCGCGAAGATCATCGCCGGCACCGCACGCTCGATGGGCATCACGGTCGAGGCCTAAGCACCGATCGGGCTCCGGCCCACCACCAGACACCTTTCCGTGGGAGAGCCTCGCCGGCTCGCCAACCACGTATCTCGCAAGGAGACCACCATGGCGAAGAAGTCCAAGGCCTACCAGGCCGCGGCCGCGAAGATCGAGGCCGACAAGTTCTACACCCCGACCGAGGCCGTCGCCCTGGCCAAGGAGACCGGTTCCTCGAAGACCGACTCCACGGTCGAGGTCGCGCTGAAGCTCGGCGTGGACCCCCGCAAGGCCGACCAGATGGTCCGTGGCACGGTCATCCTGCCGCACGGCACGGGCAAGACCGCCCGCGTCATCGTCTTCGCGACGGGTGCGGCTGCTGAGGCCGCCATCGCCGCCGGTGCCGACGAGGTCGGTGGCGACGAGCTCATCGCGAAGGTCGCCGAGGGCTACACCTCGTTCGACTCCGCCGTCTCGACCCCGGAGCTCATGGGCAAGGTCGGTCGTCTCGGTAAGGTGCTCGGCCCGCGTGGCCTCATGCCGAACCCGAAGACCGGCACCGTGACCCCGAACGTGGCGCAGGCCGTCAACGACATCAAGGGCGGCAAGATCGAGTTCCGCGTCGACAAGCACGCCAACGTGCACTTCGTCGTCGGCAAGGCCTCGTTCACGCCGGAGCAGCTCGACGAGAACATCTCGACCGCGCTCGAGGAGATCAACCGCCTCAAGCCGTCGTCCTCGAAGGGCCGTTACGTCATGAAGGGCGCCGTCTCGACGACCTTCGGCCCCGGCATCCCGCTGGACGTCAACAGCATCTGAGTCCACTGACTCGTGAAAGGACCCGCACCGGCGACGGTGCGGGTCCTTTCCGCATGTGGGGCGCGTGTCCCGATAGCGTGGAGCCGTGCGCACCCTCGTGAACTCGCTCCGACTGATCGCCGTCATCGCCATCGTCGTCGCGGTCGTGGCGCAGTGGCTCGAGAGCTCGCAGACCCCGACCTACTCGTTCTGGAACTTCTTCGGCTACTTCACCATCCAGTCGAACCTGATCATCGCCGTGGCCCTCGCGGTGACGCTCGTCGCCGCAGCCCGTCGCAAGCGCGCGGACCTCGCCGTCTCGGTGCTCCGTGGCGCCGCGACGGTGTACATCGCGACGACCGGCATCGTCTACAACACGCTGCTCACGGGCGCGAACGTGTCGGCCTCGGTGCCGTGGTCGAACGACATCGTGCACAAGATCATCCCGGTGTACGCGGTGCTCGACTGGTTGCTGTTCTCGGACCGCGCACGGCTGCTGCTCCGGCACGTGTGGTGGTTCCTGCTCTACCCGGCGGTCTGGACCACCGTGGTGCTGGTCCGCGGTGCGACCGACGGGTGGGTGCCGTACCCGTTCCTCGATCCGGCCCAGGGCTACGGCGTCGTCGCGATCTACGTGGTCGGGATCGCGGTCTCGATCACCCTGCTCGGCATCCTCGTCGTGGGGATGAGCCGGCTGCGGCTGGTGAAGGTCTAGGAGCGGAAGCCACGCAGCTTGTCGAGCACCAGGTCGGCGAGCTGCACCAGCCCACGGATCTGGTCGTCGTCGCGGTCGACCCAGCGGCATTCGGGTTCGTCGGCGACCGGCACGAACCCGTCGTGGCGTTCCCAGACGAACAGGGTGCGGTCGGCACCGAGCACGTACTGCTGCCACCAGATCTGCCGCAGGTAGTGCCGCGGGATGCTCCGCCAGGCCTTGCCGGTGGTCTTGATCTCGGCGAGCACCACGCGGGACGACTCGTCGACCCCGACGCCGTCCGGGGTGGCGAGGTGGGCGCGGTTCGCAGCGGCGTGGAACAGGTGCGCCGAGGGCTGGATGCCGTGGGTGGCGGCGACCCAGGCGGCGATGACCGGTTCGCGGTCCTTGCCGTGCTCGGTGAACGCGTTGCCGGAGAACCGGGAGCCGTAGCGCTTCTCGGTGACGACGGCCTCGACGGCGCGCAGCGAGGCGAGCCGGGCGACGTCGGTGGCGGTGATGCCCATGGCGCGGGCGCGGAGCCAGGCGACGCGGTCCGAGGAGTGCGCGACGATGCGCTCGGTGTGGCCACGCAGGGCGGTGAACGCATCACGCGCAGCCGGGACCGGCGCGGACGACCCGGGAAGGGCCTCCAGACCGGGGTCCAGGTCGCCCCACAGGGTGGGCTGCACGATCGTCACCCGACGATTGTCCCCCCGACCACCGGCAAGACCGAAACCGACGCGCTCACGCGACCGCGGGTGTGCGTCAGGAGACGAGTTCGCGCCCCTCGGCGAAGGCGACCAGCTCGTCGACCCCGGCGGGGGAGAGGGCGTAACCGATGGCGAGGGCCGCAGCCCCCTGCAGCGCGGCGAGGGACCCGGCGCGGGACTGCACGATGACGAGGTGCTCACTGGCCAGGGGCATCGAGCGGGAGTAGACGACCTCGCGGACGCCGGCGAGCAGGTGCTCACCGGCCTGCGTGATCGATCCGCCGAGTGCGATGACGGACGGGTTGATGAGCGAGATGCACGTCGCCAGGACCTCGCCGATGTCCCGACCGGCCTGTCGCACGGCGTAGATCGCGTCGAGGTCCGACCGGTTCACCAGGTCGATCACGTCCGCACCCGTGTGCGCGTCGTGCCCCTTCGCGCGGAGTGCGCGGGCGATGGCCGGACCGGAGGCCACGGCCTCCAGGCAGCCGGTGTTGCCGCAATGGCAGGGGACGTCGCCGGCGCGGGAGACCCGCACGTGGCCGATGTCACCCGCGGTGCCCTGGGCGCCGCGCTGCAGCCGACCCTCGGAGACGATGCCGGACCCGATGCCGGTGGCGACCTTCACGAACAGCAGGTGGTCGACGTCCGGCCAGCCGTGCTCCCGCTCACCGAGGGCCGCGATGTTGACGTCGTTGTCGAGCAGGACGTGGGCGGCGATGTGCTGACGGAGCCACGAGGGCACGTCGAAACCGTCCCAGCCGGGCATGATCGGCGGGTTGGCCGGGCGGCCGGTGGAGAACTCGACCGGTCCGGGGACACCGATGCCGATCGCGATGACGTCCTGTCGGCTGCGCCCGACCTCGGCGAGCAGGTCGTCGATCGTCTCGACGAGCCAGGACAGCGTCGGCACCGGACCGGCGGCGATGTCGATCCGGGCCTCGCGGGTGGCGAGCGGTGCCGCGACCAGGTCGGTGACGGCGACGCGACCGTGCGAGGCGCCGAGGTCGGCGGCGATGACGAGCCGGGCGCGGGGCTTCAGCGCCACCTGTGCTGGCGGACGGCCGCCGGTGGAGACGGCGGTGTCCACGGCGCCGACCAGCCCGATGTCGATCAGGGAGTCGAGGCGCACGCCGATGGTGGAGCGTGCGAGTCCTGTCAGTGCGGCGAGCTCGGCCCTGGTGCGCGGCACGCCGTCGCGGAGGATCTGGAAGAGCTCGCTCGTCCCGACCGGAGGCGACGCTGCCGTCCGGTTCAAGTCGACCATGTGGGGAGTGAAGCACACATCGTTCGCGCCACGCAATGAAGTCCGTCGACATTCCTCCGACTTCTGCTTGACCGCCGACAAAAGTGCTCGTAGTGTGACGATCGGTCAGTGACGACCGCACCATCTCGACGAGGAGAAACCCTGGTGACCCAACCGCTCTCGGTCCAGCTCTACACGGTCCGCGATGCCCTCAGTGCCGATCTGCCCGGCACCCTGCAGCGCATCGCCGACATCGGCTACACGAACGTCGAGGCCTTCGGCTTCGTCGACAAAGCCGACGAACTCGCCGCCGCCCTCCGCGACGCCGGCCTCGCCGCCCCGAGCGGCCACGCCCGTCTGCTGGACGCCGGCGAGCAGGACCTCGAGCGCATCTTCCACGCCTCCACCACCCTCGGCTTCGGGACCCTCATCGACCCGCACATCGACGAGTCCCGCTGGACCACCCGCGAGGACGTCGAGGCGATCGCCCGCGAACTCAGCGCCCTCGCCCCGCGCGCCGCCGACCACGGTCTGGTGCTCGGCTACCACAACCACGCGTTCGAGTTCTCGAACCGCATCGACGGCGTCAGCGCCTACGAGGTCTTCGCCGACGCCCTGTCCGACGACGTCGTGCTCGAGCTCGACACCTACTGGGTGCAGGTCGGCGGGGACGACCCGGTCGCGGTCATCGGCAAGTACGGCGACAAGGTCCAGTTCCTGCACGTCAAGGACGGCGACGGCTCGCACGACGACAAGCAGCAGGTCGCCGTCGGCAACGGCATCATGCCGATCCGCGACATCATCGCCGCCGCGCCCGACGCACTGCACGTCGTCGAGCTCGACGACCACGAGGGCGACGTCTTCCAGGCCGTCGCCGACTCCTACACGTTCCTCGAGGGGGCCCGCGCATGACCGACACCACGACCGCTGCTGCAACGGCGACCGACAGCACCACCCGCACCGGCCCCGTCGGCGTCGGCGTCATCGGCGCCGGGGTCATCTCGGACCAGTACCTGTCGAACCTCACCGTCTTCCCCGACGTGACGGTCCGCTTCATCGCCGACATCGACCTGCCGCGCGCCGCCGCCCAGGCCGAGAAGTGGGGCGTCCCCGGATCGGGCACCGTCGAGGAGCTCCTGTCCGACGACGACATCGAGATCGTCGTGAACCTGACGATCCCGGCCGCCCACGTCGAGGTCGCGCTGCAGGCCCTGGCTGCCGGCAAGCACGTCTGGGGCGAGAAGCCCTACGCCCTCGACCGTGCCAGCGCCGCCGAGCTCCGCGACGCCGCGGCCGCCGCGGGCAAGACCGTCAGCGTCGCACCGGACACGTTCCTCGGCGCCGGCCTGCAGACCGCGCTCCGCACCATCCGCGACGGCCGCATCGGGACGCCCCTGAACGGCCTGACGCTCTTCCAGAGCCCCGGACCCGAGTCGTGGCACCCGAGCCCCGAGTTCCTCTTCGCGTACGGTGCCGGTCCGCTGTTCGACATCGGCCCGTACTACATCACCACCCTCGTCCAGACGTTCGGACCGGTGAAGAAGGTCACGGCCACCGCGTCGAAGTCGCGCGCCACCCGCACCATCGGCTCCGGGCCGAAGGCCGGCACCGAGTTCCCGGTGGACGTCCCGACGAACCACTCCGCGCTGATCGAGTTCGAGAACGGCGGGAGCGCGCAGAGCGTCTTCTCGTTCGAGTCCGACCGCGGCCGCACCGGCTTCGTGGAGATCGCGGGGGAGACCGGCACCGTCGTGTTCCCCGACCCGAACAACTTCGACGGCGACACCGAGCTGTACGCCCTCGGTTCCGAGGAGCCCGAGACGATTCCCGCGGTCGGCTCCACCTACTCGCGCGGCACCGGCGTGGTCGACCTGGCCCGCTCGCTGCGGGCCGGCGACGAGAACCGCGTCCCCGGTGCGCTCGCCTTCCACGTCCTCGACGTGATGGTCTCCATCGCCGAGGCGGCAGAACGTGGCGAGGCGGTGCTCGTCGAGAGCACCGTGTCGCCCTCCCCGACCCTCCCCGAGGGCTGGGACCCCGCGGAACGCACCCTGGCCTGACCGCCGGGGCGCTGCCCGCAACCCACAGCAGCACCCGACCAGCACCATCCGCAGCACCAGCTCCACCTCTGCACCATCCCCTGCACCATCTCAACGACGAGAAAGTAGAGAGTCATGCGCACTGCCATCCGCGCACTGGCCATCACCGCGGCCGCCGCACTCACCGTGTCCGGCCTCGCAGCCTGCTCCTCCGGTTCGTCCGGCGACTCCGGCGACTCCAAGACGCTCACCTACTGGGCGTCCAACCAGGGCACGTCCCTGCAGAACGACAAGGAGGTGCTGACCCCCGTCCTCAAGAAGTTCACCAAGGAGACCGGGATCAAGGTCGACCTCCAGGTCATCGGCTGGAACGACCTGCAGAACAAGATCCAGACCGCCGTCACCTCGGGCCAGGGCCCGGACGTCGTCAACATCGGCAACACCTGGGCGACCTCGCTCCAGGCCACCGGCGCCTTCCAGGAGTTCGGTGACGCCGAGATGAAGGCGATCGGCGGCGAGGACAAGTTCGGCAAGGTCGCCCTGTCCACCGGTGGCGCGCCCGACAAGACGGTCACGAGCGTCCCGCTCTACGGCCTCGCCTACGGCCTGTACTACAACAAGAAGATGCTGTCGGATGCCGGCATCACCCCGCCCACCACGTGGGAGGAGATGGTCTCCGACGCAGAGAAGCTGACCAAGGGTGACACCTACGGCTTCAGCCTCGCGGGTGGTTCGTACACCGAGAACTCGCACTTCGCGTTCATCAACTCGGCGCAGAACGGTGGCGAGTGGTTCGACAAGGACGGCAAGCCGACCTTCACCTCGAAGGCCAACGTCGACGGCATCAAGCGCTACCTCGACCTGATGCAGGACTCGAAGGTCGCCAACCCGTCGAACGCGCAGTACGACAACGCGACGCAGTCCACCACGGACTTCGCGAAGAAGAAGGCCGCGTTCATCCTCAACCAGAACAACGCGAACGCGACCATCGAATCGCTCGGCATGAAGTCGTCCGAGTACGGCGTCGTGGCGTTGCCCGCCCCGAGCGGTGGCGAGCAGATCGCCTCGTTCCCGGCTGGCATCAACCTGTCGGTCTTCAAGAACACGAAGAACAAGGACGGCGCGCTCAAGTTCGTCAAGTACATGACGAGCATGGACACGCAGACGACGCTGGACAAGCCGTACTCGGCCCTGCCGGTGCTCGCCGAGGCTGCTGACTCCGTCACGGACGAGCAGACGAAGACGTTCCTCGACATCTACAACAACAAGGCGAAGCCGCTCCCGCTGGTGCCCGCCGAGGACCAGTTCGAGTCCACGGTCGGCAAGGCGATGAACGACATGTTCGCCAAGATCGCGACCGGTTCCAAGGTCTCCGAGGCCGACATCAAGTCGGCCCTGCAGACCGCCCAGGACCAGGTGTCCCAGGCCGCCGGTTGATCCACCCTGGAGGCCCGGGTCGCGTCCGACGGACGCGCCCGGGCCTCCGCCCCTGACGTTCCAGGGCCGACCACCCGTCGGCCGTGAGGCACACGCCCCACGCACCCCGCGCCTCCCGGCCGCTGCCACGGCCGCGCGGACCGCACCTGCACGCCCCTCCTGCCGAAAGGCCCCACCAGATGTCCACGACGGTCCTGCCCGACTCGGAGCGCATCGACCTGACGCACACGAAGGCCCCGACGATGTCGGGCCGTCCGCCAGGTCGCAAGCGCAAGACCCACTGGCTGCCCTACGCGCTCGTCGCGCCGGCCATCCTGTTCGAGCTGCTCATCCACATCGTCCCGATGCTCACCGGCATCTGGATCTCGTTCATCCAGCTCACCAAGTACTTCATCGCGAACTGGGGTGCCGCGCCCTTCGCCGGGTTCCGGAACTACCAGGTCGTCGTCGACTTCGACCAGGCGATCGGCCGCGGGGTCCTCAACTCGTTCCTCATCACGTGCGCCTTCACGGTCCTCGTGGTCGGGCTGTCCTGGACCTTCGGCATGGCCGCAGCCGTCGCGCTGCAGAAGCCGTTCGCCGGACGCGGGCTCTTCCGCACCCTGTTCCTCGTGCCCTACGCGCTGCCGATGTACGCCGGCGTCATCACCTGGAAGTTCATGTTCCAGCGGGACTCGGGGGCCCTGAACCACCTGCTCGTCGACCAACTCGGGCTGTTCGGCGGCAACGCCCCGTTCTGGCTCATCGGCAACAACGCCTTCGTCGCCGTCGTCGTCGTGGCGATCTGGAAGACCTGGCCGTTCGCGTTCCTGATGCTCATGGCCGGCCTGCAGTCGGTGCCGAACGACGTGTACGAGGCCGCCTCGGTCGACGGTGCCAAGCCGTTCCGCCAGTGGCGCTCGATCACGCTGCCGATGGTCCGCCCCGTCAACGTGACGCTCGTGCTCGTGATGTTCCTGTGGACGTTCAACGACTTCAACACGCCGTTCGTGCTGTTCGGCTCGACCGCGCAGCCACCCGCCGCGGACCTGCTGAGCTTCCACATCTACAACGCGTCGTTCATCACCTGGAACTTCGGTTCCGGTGCCGCGATGAGCGTCCTGCTCCTGCTCTTCCTGCTCGTCGTCACCGGCATCTACCTCGCCGTGACCAACCGGAGGTCCGTCCGTGCGTGAGACAACTGGCGCCAAGTCCTTCAAGATCATCACCCTGGTCGTCCTGACGCTGTTCACGGTCGTGCCGCTCTACGTGATGATCACCACGGCCATCAAGCCCCTCGGCGACGTGCAGGACAACTTCACGTGGATCCCGTCGCGGATCACCTTCCAGCCGTTCATCGACATGTGGTCGACGGTGCCGCTCGGTCGGTACTTCATCAACTCGCTCGTGGTCTGCACCGTGGCGACGGTGTTCTCGCTGATCATCGCGACGTTCGCCGCCTACGGCGTCTCGCGCTGGAACTTCAAGGGCAAGAGCACCTTCACCACCGCGGTGCTCTCCACGCAGATGTTCCCCGGCGTGCTGTTCCTGCTGCCGCTGTTCCTGATCTTCACGAACCTCGGCAACACCCTGGGCATCCAGCTCGTCGGGTCGTGGCTCGGCCTGATCATCACGTACCTGACGTTCACGCTCCCGTTCTCGATCTGGATGCTCGCCGGGTACTTCGAGACCATCCCGCGCGAACTCGACGAGGCCGCGATGGTCGACGGTTCGGGCCCGATGGGTGCGCTGTTCCGGGTCATCCTGCCGTCGGCCCGTCCGGGTCTGGTGGCGGTCGGGATCTACTCGTTCATGACCGCCTGGGGCGAGGTCCTCTTCGCCTCGGTCATGACGAACGGCCTCGGTTCGACCCTGGCGGTCGGTCTGCAGCAGTACTCGACGCAGACGAACGTGTACTGGAACCAGGTCATGGCGGCGTCGCTCGTCGTGTCGATCCCGGTCGTGGCCGCGTTCCTCGTGGTCCAGCGCCAGTTCGTCGCCGGCCTGACCGCGGGTGCCGTGAAGTAGGTCGCCCCTTCCGCAAGACACCGGTGTTCGCGCTCGACGCCCCCGCATCACGGGGTGTGCAGCGCGAACACCGGTGTTCTGCTGTTTCCCACCGACCCCGACGACCCCGACCACCCGATGAACGACAGGATGGAACCATGAGCGACGAGACCCGCGGGCGGCAGCTGCTGCCCGGACAGACCAGCCGCGTGCACGTGTACGACGTCGAGTCCCGCACCTCGCGGCTCGTGTTCGAGTCGTCGACGGTGCTCGTCGAGGCGCCGAACGTCCTGGACGCCGAGACCCTGGTGCTCAACGGCGACGGCGACCTCTGGCTACTGCGGCTGCCGTCGGGCGACAGCGGCACCGGCACCGTGCTCGACGAGACGGCGCTCGTGCCGGTGCCGATGGACGGCGTCGACGAGATCAACAACGACCACGTGCTCGACCCGTCCGGCAGTTCCGTCGTGGTGAGTGCCCGCGACGGCGAGCTGTACCGCGTCCCGCTGCCCGAGGGCGGCCCCGCGACCCGGATCACCGACGTCGCGGCGGCCCTGCCCACCAAGCGGAAGTTCTACCTGCACGGCATCGCCCCCGACGGGAGCGCCCTCGCGGCGATCGTGGGGGAGCTGTCCGAGGACGGCGTCTGGACGACCGACGTCGCGATGGTCGACCCGGAGACCGGCGAGCCGACGTTCGTCACGCGGGACGAGCACGCCGACGACGGCTGCACCATCAGTCCGGCCGGCGGGATCCTGCTCTGGAACACGGAGCGGTTCACCCCCGGCACCGCGCAGCTGGCCGTGCGCTGGCCCGGGCACGACAGCCCCGTCCGCCTGACGAACGACGACCGGGTGAACTGGTTCCCGCACCTGTCCCCGGACGCCGCACACCTGCTCTACCTGTCGTACGAGCCCGGCGTGCAGGGTCACCCGGCCGACCACCGCGTCGAGCTGCGCCTGCTGCCGGGGTCGCTCGTCCGCGGCGCACGGATCGCGGTCCAGCCCGAGACCCTGGTGGCCCTCGACGGCGGGCAGGGGACGGTCAACGTGCCGCCGTGGGCCCCGGACTCGAGGTGGTTCGCGTACTGCGACTACCCCGTGGCGGGGTAGCGGCGGCGTCTTCACGCGCTGAGCGACAGTCCACGCGCTCCTGGAGGCGTGGACTGTCGCTCAGCGCGAAACGCGGGCGGACGCCCCGCGCCTGCGCCCGCGCCCGCCCCGCTAGACCTCGCGGACCTGCCCCTGCTTGATGTGCAGGCGCCGCTCGGCACGCTTCGCGACCCACGAGTCGTGCGTGACGATGACGACGGTCAGTCCGCGCTCCCGCCACTGCTTCTCGATGAGCGCCATGATCTCGTCGCGGGTCGATTCGTCGAGCGCACCCGTCGGCTCGTCGGCGAGCAGCACGCTCGGGTTCTTCACCAGCGCCCGGGCGATCGCCACGCGCTGCTGCTGGCCGCCGGACAGCTCGGCCGGCAGGTGCTCCATCCGCTCACCCAGTCCGACCTCGCGGAGCGCGGCGACCGCACGCTCGCGGACCTCGCTCCGCGACCGGTTCGCGAGCGACCCCGCGAACGCCGTCTCGACGTTCTCGAGCGCCGTCAGCGTCGGGATCAGGTTGAAGCTCTGGAACACGAAGCCGATCTCGGTCGCCCGCAGGTCGGTCAGCGCGCCGTCGCCGAGCTTCGCCACGTCGCGGTCGCCACCGAGGTGGATCGACCCGGCACTCGGCCGGTCGAGCGTTCCGAGCATCTGCAGCAGGGTCGACTTCCCGCCGCCGGTCGGCCCCTGCACGGCCACGAGCTGCCCCTGCGGGATCGTCAGGTGGACGTTCGTCAGGGCGGTGACGGTCCGGTTCTTCTGCTGGTAGGTCTTGCTGACGTTCGTCAGCCGGTACATCGGACTGGAGGCACGGCTCGCCTCCGCCTCGCCGGTCGCGGTGTCGGTGCTGGTCACGGTTGCTCCTGTCGTCGGTTCGGTCGTGTCGGTGCGGCTGGGCATCAGGCCACGCTCCGGAGCGCCTCGGCCGGACGGAGCCGGCTCGCACGCCAGCCGCCGAGCGCGCCGGCGATGAGGCCGCCGAGGATCGCGAGGCCGATCGCCAGCAGGATGATCTCGACGGTCACCGGGGCGTGCAGGACCACGTCGGTCGTCGACGCGGTGCTCGCGCCGCCGCCGAAACCTCCGGCCGGCGCACCGCCCGTCGTGCCGCTGCCCGCGGCCGCGGTCGCTGCGCCGCCGGGCATGCCGCCACCGCCACCGGCACCCCCGCCGGTCGTGCTCGAGGCGCTCGCCGAGATCGTCGGACTGATGACGTTCACGACGAGGATGCCGATCAGGCCGGCCGCGGCGCCGAGCACGCCGCCGATCAGGCCCTGCACCAGGGACTCGCCGGCCACCTGTCGGGTGATGCGGCCGTTCGACCAGCCGATCGCCTTGAGGGTCCCGAACTCGCGGGTGCGGCGGGTCACGCCGGAGATCGTGAAGAGGATCGCGATGAGGAACGCCGCGGCGAGCACGACGATCGACAGCCACTTGCCGAGGTTCGAGACCAGGCTCGAGGCGGTGCTGAGCGACCCGGACACGCTCGAGGCCAGGTCGGCCTCGGTGGAGACGGTGGCGCTCGTCAGCTTCGCCTGCAGTGCGGACTTGATCGTGCTGACGTCGGACGAGGACTCGGCGGAGACGTAGATCGAGGTGACCTTGCCGTCGAGGTCGGCCAGCGCCTGCGCGGTGTCGAGCGGGATGTAGGTGTTCGAGCCCGTGGTCGAGGCCGAGCCGGTGGAGCTGACGATGCCGATGACGGTGAAGTCGGTGCCGCCGATGTCGACGGTGTCGCCGACCGCCTTGGACTCGCTCTTCGCGTACGACGCATCGAGCACGACGACGTCCTTGCCCGCGTCCTTCGCGGCGAAGGTGCGCCCCTTCGTGAGCTCGGTGCTCGTGAGCGGACCGACCGTCGCGCCGGACACCGGGATGCCGGTCACCGTGAACGAGTCGACGCTGAACGACCCACCGCCGAACCCGCCGCCACCGCCGGTGTCCCCGCTCGGCGGGCCCTGCTGGGTGGTGCTGTCGCTGCTGGAGTCGCTGCTGCTGTCCGTGCTGCTGTCGTCGGTCGACTGCTGCTGGACCTGGCCGGAGAACGTGCTGTTCTCGAGGGTCAACACACCGGTCGCGGCCTTGACGCCGTCGGTGCTCGTGATCGTGGACAGGTTCGCGGCGTTCAGGGTGCTCGTGCCGCGCGCGACCGCGAGCCGGGACTGCGACAGGTCGGTCGAGCCGCTGTCGTCGTCGCCGTCGCCCTGGCTGCCGAAGTCGAAGCTCGGACGCCCGCCGTTCGTCGACGCCGTCGCGGTCTTGGTGACGGTGATGTCGGTGCCGACGCCGTAGACGGACTGCAGGACGCTCGACTGCGCTGCCTGCACGCCACCCGAGATCGACGACACGATCACCACGAGGGCGATGGCCAGGGCCATCCCGATCGCGATGATGACCGTCTGCTTCTTGCGGTTCGTGAGTTCGCGCCTGAGGTAGGTCAGGAACATGGTTCTCCTCGGTGGTGGCCGGCTGGGGTCACCGGCCGCGCAGAGCACGCGGCGGGGCCGACGGAGGAGAAGCTAGGCACGCTGTCGATGACCGACCCATCGCGCACCTATGAGGCGACTAAGGCCGGGTCAGCCGACGTCGCCGTACCGCTGGCGCAGGTGCTCCGCGTACCCGCCGGGGGTCCGGCCGGCGAAGCGCCCGCTCGTCACCACCGGCAGGTCGACGGTGGCGTCGACCCGGAAGCCGAGCGCCCGCGCCCGGGCCACCAGCCGCGCGTCCTCGTGCTCGGGCACCGGGTCGAACCCGCCGAGGCTGACGTACGCCGCGGCGAGCAGGCCGAGGTTCGCACCGTGCACGTGGCCGAGGGCAGCACCGGGCGGGTGCGCCAGCGTCCAGCGGTCGAGCACCGCGGGCGCCAGGTCGTCCGGGTCTGGGACGACGGCGCCGACGAGTACGTGCGCACCAGCGGCGAGGGCGTCGGACTGCTGGACGAGCCACCGTTCGTGCACGCGTGAATCGGCGTCGGTGTGGGCGAGCCACCGGGCAGCCGGGTCGCCGTCGTGCACACGGAGCGCGTGCGTCGCCCCGATGGTCCGTGCCCGACCGACCCCGACACGGTCCGTGGTCAGGACGTCGACCGGGTACCGATCGACCACCGAAGCGGTGCCGTCCGTGCAGCCGTCGAGCACCACCGTGACGGCCGCGTCGACCCCGGGTCGCTCCGTGCCGAGCCGGTCGACGGCCACCAGGAGCGCGTCGAGGCACGCGGCGATCCGGTCCGCCTCGTCGTGCGCGGGGACGACGACGTCGATGCGTGCACGCGGTTCCGGTCGGGTCACCGGATGATCCCCTCGGCCCGGGCCACCGAGGTGACCGCCGGGCCGGGCAGGACGCTCAGGACGAAGTCCTCCTCCACGTGTCGGAGCAGAGCGGGACGCGGCCACCGTTCGGTCAGCCGTGCGTCCACCGCGTCACCGCTCGACACGGCTTCGTCGTCGGGGTGCCGCCAGTGACAGGCAACGAGCACGCCGTCGTCGTCGAGTGACCCGAGCACACGGTCGATCGTCGCGTCGAGGTCGGCTGGTGACAGGTAGTACCCGACCTCGGACATCACCACCAGGTCCCACCGTCCGTCCGGCCACTCCGCCGGCAGTGCAGCCTGCACGAACCGAGCGGTCGGGGCGCGGCGGGCAGCACGCTCCAGCGGCGCCGCCGAGATGTCGGTGCCGAGGACGTCGTCCGCGCGGTCGGCGAGGGCAGCGGTCAGGACCCCGGTCGCGCAGCCGAGCTCGAGCGCCGATCGGTAGCGCGGGCGGGGGAGCGCCGCCAGCGTCACCGCACGCTTGCGCTGCTCGTACCAGGATCCGTCGAAGTCCCACCCCTCGGGCTTCCGGTCGTAGTGGGCGTCGAACGACTCGCGCGACCGCGACGCGGCGGACCCCGGCGCGAAGAACCACTCCGTCGTCCGCAGGTGGTGGGCGGCGTGCCGGTCGTCGACGATCGCCTCGTCTCCCGGTGCGTCCGACAGGGGCCGGGTCTGCGACGGGTAGGCGTCCAGGGCGGAACGCTTCCGGGCGACCAGGTCGTCGGGCAGCGACAGCGCCCGGACGTCGGCCCACGGGGCGACGGAGTGGTCCGGGTCGTCCCAGTGCCAGGCCCAGATCGGGTACGCGAGCAGCTCGACGTCGGGAGCGCTCGCCGCGGCGGCCTGGGCGACCTCGCCGACGATGCGGTGGTCGCGGTGCCCGTCCCCACGCCACGGCGCGACGAGCAGCACGGGGCGGGCGGCATCGGCGAGCACGGTGTCCAGGCTCTCGACGACACGGTCTCGGTGTTCACGGGTCGCGCCGTCCGGGATCCCCACCGAGGTCGACGTCACGTCGGGGTGCAGGGTGCGCAGGGCCGCCACGAACTCCGCGTCACGGGCGGTGGCGAGTGCCTCCGGGGTCGTCGTGGGGGAGTCCGGGTGGGAGCGCTCGCCGCGGGTGAGGAGCAGCACGTGCACGGGGACGCCGGCCGCTGCAGCTGCCCCGATCAGCCCACCGGCGCCGAGGGTCTCGTCGTCGGGGTGGGGTGCGACGACCACCACCGACCCGGTGCCGGCCAGGTCGATCGCCGGTGCGTCGAGGCCGTCGAGGAACCCCGTCCACGCCGCCGGGTCGGTGCCCGGCTCGCGGTGGTCGAAGCTCACCACGCGACACCGCCCCGCTCGAGTACCATCCGGCCGATGCGGGCGAGGTCCCGCGCGCCGTGGTCCTGCAGGACGTAGAGCTCGAGGTCGGCGACCCGCGCGGCGACGGTGGGGTCGGCGGTCAGCGGTGCCGGGCCGATCGTCGAGACCACCCGCTCGCGCACGGCGTCGACCGATCGGCGCACCCGCGACCGGACGGTCTGGGCGAGCAGCCGCCAGTCGGTGTCCTCGGAGGCCGGGTCGGAGTCGTCGATCCGGGCGGCGGCGTCGGCGAGGGCGTCCTCCGCGTCGGCGAGGTCGGCCACGGTGGCGCCGAGGGCGGCCTGCAGCAGCTCGGACTCCGGGTGCGCCGACGCGGTGTCACGGAGCACCCGGGCGAGCCCGACTGCACCGCCCCACCAGCAGGCCGCGACGCCGATGCCGCCCCAGGCGAAGCCCGGGCGTCGCAGGTACCAGCCGGGCGCCCCGACGGGTCGTGCCCGGACGCCGTCGAAGTCGACCGGACCGCTCGGCACGTCCGGCATGCCTCGTGCGGCCCAGGCCTCGTCGTGCGCGGTGACCCCGGGCTGTCGCAGGTCCACGGCGACGAGGACCCGCTCGTCGCCCAGGTGCGCGGTGACCAGGGCGTGCGAGAGCGTCGAGGCGAGCGAGCACCACGGCTTCGTGCCGCGCAGCAGGACCGTGCCGTCGTGCTGGGGCGCGGCGTCGAGCCGGAGGCCCGGCCCCTCGGCCGCGAAGACGCCCCAGGTCGAGCCGTCCGGGGCGTCGACCCCGGCCTGCGCGAGGATCCCGAGCGCGTCCAGGTGCGGTTCGACGGTGCGGGCGGTGGCGACGTCCGCCGCGGCGACCGCGGCGAGCGTGCCGAAGAACCCGCCGGCGGTGCCGGCGGACAGGGGTGGGGTGGTGGCGGCGACCGCCCGCGCCACCGTCAGGCGGTCCGTCGGTGGCGAGCCGGGCCTCCCGGTCGTCCGTTCGATCCGCGCGGTGTCCAGGTGCCGAGCCGACGGGGGCCAGGCTGCAGATCGCAACATGCTCCCAACGTACGGAGCGGCAGACGTGGACGTGTCCTCGATCCACAGAACGCACTGGGCCGTGCCACAGACGACTCATAGGAACTTCTCGATACTCGAAGACGTGACCATCTCCCAGCCCGCAGCAGCCCCGCGCCTCACGCGTGCCGACGGAACCCCGTTGCGCATCCTGGTCGTCGACGACGAAGCCAGCCTCACCGACCTGTTGTCCATGGCGCTCCGCTACGAGGGCTGGGACGTCAAGAGCGCGAACGGCGGGCAGGACGCCCTGACGACCGCGCGGGAGTTCAAGCCCGACGCGATGGTGCTCGACGTGATGATGCCGGACCTCGACGGGCTGCAGGTGCTCAGCCGGCTGCGGCAGAACAACGACGACACCCCGGTGCTGTTCCTCACCGCGAAGGACTCCGTCGAGGACCGCGTGACCGGGCTCACCGCGGGCGGCGACGACTACGTCACCAAGCCGTTCTCCCTCGAGGAGGTCGTGGCGCGGCTGCGCGGGCTCATCCGCCGCTCGCAGATCTCGATCTCCGAGGCCGGCGACTCCCGCATCGTCGTCGGCGACCTGGTGCTCGACGAGGAGTCGTACGAGGTGCACCGCGCCGGCCGGCCGATCGAACTGACCGCCACCGAGTTCGAGCTGCTCCGGTTCCTGATGCGCAACCCCCGCCGCGTGCTCTCGAAGGCGCAGATCCTGGACCGCGTGTGGTCGTACGACTTCGGCGGCAAGTCGTCGGTCGTCGAGATCTACATCTCCTACCTGCGCAAGAAGATCGACGCCGGTGAGACCCCGATGATCCACACGGTGCGCGGCGTCGGGTACGTCATCAAGCCGACCTCGTGACCCTGCGGCGCCGGCTCGTCCTGAGCATCGTCGCCCTCGTCGTCGCCGTCAGCGCGGTGATCGGCGGGGCGAGCCTCATCGCGCTCTTCTCGATCCAGACCAGCGCGATCGACAAGCAGATCACGAGCGCCACCCACCGGGCACAGCGGTACCTGCAGCAGAACCAGTCGGGGCAGCCGAGCATCGACCTGTCCCGGCCGTCCGGGCAGGCCGCCGGCACCCTGACGGCGTACTTCGTCGACGGGCAGGTCGTCATCGCGAACGTGCTCGACGACTACGGCCGTCCGAGCGGGATCCCGCAGGCCAGCGCCGAGGCGCTGGGCTCCGTCCGCGTGGACGCCGACCCGGAGACGATCGACCTCGGCTCGGACGTCGGGCGTTACCGCCTCGCCGCCGTCAACGTCGGCCCGGCCGTCCTGGTCGTCGGGCTCCCGATGGCCCCCGTCTACGACAGCGTCTGGAAGCTCTTCGCCGGGGTCCTCTCGGTTCTGGCCGCCGCACTGGTCGCCGGTTCGGTCGTCGCCGCTCTCGTGGTCCGGCAGTCACTCCGGCCGCTCGAGCGCGTCGCCGAGACCGCGTCGACCGTCGCGCGCATGCCGCTCGACCGCAGTGACGCCCTCGACGGCGTCCGCGTTCCCGACACCGACCCCCGCACCGAGGTCGGCCGGGTCGGCAGCGCGTTCAACCGCATGCTGGGGCACATCGGCAGTGCGATGCAGGCCCGGGAGCGCTCGGAGCAGAAGGTGCGGCAGTTCGTCGCCGACGCCTCGCACGAGCTCCGGACCCCGCTCGCCTCGGTGCGCGGGTACGCCGAGCTCACCCGGCGCATGGGCGGCGACCTGCCGAAGGACGTCGTCTACGCGATGAGCCGCATCGAGTCCGAGTCCATCCGGATGACCTCGATGGTGGAGGACCTGCTGCTCCTCGCACGGCTCGACGAGGGCCGCGAGATCCAGTTCGCCGAGGTCGACCTGACCGGCCTGGTGCTCGATGCGGTGAACGACGCACACGCCGCCTCGCCCGAACACCCCATCGAGGTCGACGTCCCGCCGGAGCCGGTGACCATCACGGGCGACGCCGCACGCCTGCACCAGGTCATCGTGAACCTCGTCACGAACGCCAGGACCCACACGCCCGAGGGCACCCGCATCACGGTGGGCCTCGCCCCGGTCGACGGCGGCGTGGATCTGACCGTGCGCGACACCGGTCAGGGGATCGACCCGGAGTTCCTCCCGAAGCTGTTCGAGCGCTTCGCCCGGGCGGACAGTTCGCGGTCCCGCACGGTCGGGTCGACCGGCCTGGGGCTCGCCATCGTGGACGCGGTCGTGCAGGCGCACGGCGGCCGGGTCGAGGTCACGAGCGAGCCGGGGGACACCGTGTTCACGGTGCACCTGCCCCGCGACCCGGCTGCGGCTGCCGCCGTGGCCGGGGCCGGGGCTGTCGCGTCGTCGTCGGCTGGCCCTGCCGGGTCCGCGGACTGGTCGGCGACACCCGCTGCGGTGGACCGGACCCACTGACGGACGGGAGGCGCGGTGCGGGCCCGCCCCGCGCCTCCCGACCGCTGTTTGGTGACGCCCACGGCGTCTGGTACAGTTCTCGAAGCCAAAGACCGCCGGATGTCGTGCTGCTCGCAACGTGTTTGTGAACATCGTGACCGAAGGTCCTCACTCGTGAGGCATCCCGCGCAGGTGTTCCGAACCACTCCCACCATCTGGTGAGAGCAGCTCCGAGCCTCTGCGCCGGAGCTTTTTTCGTTCGTGGACCTGGGGCTGCCGGCAAGACCCCCAAGGAGAACCATGGCGAACAAGGAAGCTGCGGTCGCCGAGCTCACGGAGTCCTTCCGTAGCTCGAACGCCGTTCTGCTCACCGAGTACCGCGGTCTCACGGTCGCGCAGCTCAAGGAGCTCCGCAACTCGATCCGTGAGCACGCCACGTACGCCGTGGTGAAGAACACGCTGACCAAGATCGCGGCGAACAACGCCGGCATCTCGTCGTTCGACGACGAGCTCGCTGGTCCGTCCGCTCTCGCCTTCGTCCACGGTGACACCGTCGCCGTCGCGAAGTCGCTGCGTGCATTCGCCAAGGCGAACCCCGAGCTCGTGGTGAAGGGCGGTTACTTCGACGGTAACCCGCTCACCGCGACCGAGGTGGACAAGCTCGCCGACCTCGAGTCCCGTGAAGTGCTGCTCGGCAAGCTCGCCGGCGCACTCAAGGCCTCGCTGTTCGGTGCTGCGTACCTGTTCCAGGCACCCCTCTCGCAGGCCGTCCGCACCGTGGACGCCCTTCGCGAGAAGCAGGAGTCCGCGGCCTGATCAGGCTCGCGTTCATCAACCACACGTACTAGCTAGTAGTAGGAGAAAATCATGGCGAAGCTTTCGCAGGACGAGCTCATCGAGGCCTTCAAGGAGCTCACGCTCATCGAGCTCTCGGACTTCGTGAAGAAGTTCGAAGAGGTCTTCGAGGTCACCGCGGCCGCCCCGGTCGCCGCTGCCGCCCCCGCCGGCGCAGCTGCTCCGGCCGAGGCCGCTGAGGAGAAGACCGAGTTCGACGTCATCCTCAAGTCCGCTGGTGACAAGAAGATCCAGGTCATCAAGGAGGTCCGTGGCCTGACGTCGCTCGGCCTCGGTGAGGCCAAGGCGCTCGTCGAGACCGCCGACGCCAAGATCCTCGAGGGTGCGAACAAGGAGACCGCCGACAAGGCGAAGGCGACCCTCGAGGCCGCTGGCGCCACGATCGAGCTCGCGTAGTCTCGACCGTTCGGTCACGAAGGCCGCTGCCCCTCGGGGCGGCGGCCTTCGTCGTGTGCGGGGGGTGTGCGGCGGCGCTGGCGGCGGCGCGCGGCGACGTTTCGCGCTGACCGACACTTCACGCGCGCACCAGTCCGTGAAGTGTCTGCCAGCGCGTGAGCTCGTACAGCTCAGATGAGGACGCCATGCGAGCGGAAGAGCGCAACGAGGCGGTCGGGCTCGATGAGGTGCCACCACGTCACACGGATGACGGCCCGCACTGCCGGGAGCGCGCGGAGCCGATCCTCACGACGTTTCTCCGCCCAGAGGACGTCCGCGGGATCGCGCCCCTGCAGCATCGACGGGTCGACGTACTTCTGCCGGCCGTCGAACTCGACGACGACGCCGAGCGACGGAAACCAGAAGTCGACGCGGTCGACCGTGCCGTCAAGGTGCCGGAACTCGACCTGCGGCTCACACGAAGGGAGCCCGACCTGCACGAACCGGATCGCAGCGAACGATTCGCCGACGGACTCGTGCCGTGCATCGAGCGCCGAGAGGACCATCTCGGCATGCACTGAGCCGCGTGCAGGACGGACGTGGACCACGCCGCGGAGGTCGTCCAGCGCCAGCACCCCCTGACGGATGCCAGCATCGACGGCCACGGCGGCGACGTGGGGCGACCCTGTCGTGATGAGCGCCGTCGCGGTGTCCAGGGGAGCCGTGACCGGTACGCCGTCGAAGGCCGTGGTAGCGGTCCGCGGCGTCGGACCGCTCGGATGTCGGACGAGACCGGCTCGGTGCTGGATGACCGGGACAGCCGGGTCGATCACGTGGACCCGATCGGGTGCGTCCCCGACCAGTGGCCAGCCGTGGATCAGCGCAGCGGTGACGTGGGAGAACACCGAGCCACGACGCAGCCGTGGCGCGATCGCCCGTGCACGGGCGAGGTGCTGGCCGACGGAGCTCAACGCGTCCCACTCCTCGGTCCCGATGTACACGCCCGCGAGCAGGCGGACCATCGCCCCAGAGGCGTGCCGACGTTGCAGGAGTCGCGCGTTGGTCGGGTCCTGTGCCGTGGCACGGAGCAGGCGCGGACGGTGGGTGCTCTCGTTCATGCCGTGATGTTCGTCGTCGTCCGCCGCCGACGGTGTCGCGACGGGACATCTGTGGACGACGTGGTCTCGACGTGGCAGCTGTGGACGAGGAACCGCGTCGCGAGTACACGCGCTCAGCGACAGTTCACGGGGGACGGCGCGCGTGAAGTGTCGGTGAGCGCGCGAGGGCGAGGTCGGGTCGGCGCGGGTGCGTCAGCGCAGGGTGCTGTGGCGGCGGCCGTAGGCCAGGTAGAGCAGGGCGCCGGCGACCATCCAGATGCCGAAGGCGATCCAGGTGGTGGCGCCGAGGAACACCGCGAGCAGCACGCAGCTCAGGGTGCCGAGGATCGGCACGACGGGGAACAGCGGCACCCGGTACGAGCGCTCCAGGTCGGGCTGCGAGCGGCGGAGCACGATGACGGACACGTTCACCAGGGCGAAGGCGACGAGGGTGCCGATGCTCGTGGCGTCGGCGAGTTCCCCGAGGGGCACGAGCGCGGCGACGATCGTCACGGCGATCCCGATGATGAGCGTGTTCGCGATCGGGGTGCCGGTGCGGCGGGAGACCCGCCCGAAGACCTTCGGTACCAGGCCGTCGCGGGACATCGTGAGCAGGATGCGGGTCTGGCCGTACAGCACGGTGAGCACGACGCTGGCGATGGCGACGACCGCGCCGATCGAGAAAACGAGGGCGACGAGCGGCTGCCCCGTGACGTCGACGACGATGCGGACGAGCGACGCCTCGGACGACGAGAACGCGGTCCACGAGCGGGCCCCGACGGCGGCGATCGCGACGAGGATGTACAGCGCGGTGATGAGCGCGATGGAGCCGATGATCGCCCGGGGCAGGTCGCGGCGGGGGTTCTTCGCCTCTTCACCGGCGGTCGAAGCGGCGTCGAAGCCGATGTAGGAGAAGAACAACCGTGACGCCGCGGCGGTGACCCCGGCGGCGCCCATCGGGGCGAGCGGTTCGAAGTTCTGCGCCCGGAACGCCGTGAACGCCACGACGACGAAGAAGACGAGCAGGGCGATCTTCACGATCACCATGACCGTGTTCACCCAGGCGCTCTCGCGGGCACCGGGCAGCAGCACGACGGTGGCGAGCAGGACCAGGACCGCCGCGGGCAGGTTGACCACGCCGCCGTCGACCGGGGGAACGGAGAGTGCGGTGGGCAGGTGCAGGCCGAACACGCGGAGGGTCTCGTCGACGTACTCGCTGGCACCCACGGCGACCGCGGCCACCGAGACGGCGTACTCGAGCACGAGGCACCAGCCGCAGATCCAGGCGATGCCCTCGCCCATCGTGGCGTAGGTGTACGAGTAGCTGGACCCCGAGGTCGGGACGGCGCCCGCCATCTCGGCGTACGACAGCGCGGACAGCAGCGCGGCGATCCCCGCGACGACGAACGAGATCCAGACGGCGGGACCGGCGAGCGGGACCGCGGTGCCGAGGACGACCAGGATCCCGGTGCCGAGCGTGGCCCCGACGCTGATCATCGTCAGCTGCCAGACCCCGAGCGACCGACGGAGCGGTTCACCGTTCACACCGCGGGAGGCTTCGGCCTGCAGCTGCTCGATCGGCTTGCGGCGGGCGAGCTGCGCCCCCAGGGACGTGGGACGTGACGGCGCGGACGACATGGGACCTCGGTGGTGCGGGGACGGGGACGGCACATGCTCGCACGCCCCCTGAACGGGGTCAAATACTGCGGTGCTGTGGACAGGGCGGTCGATGTCCGAGCGCGGGGCTACGGTGGCTCCATGAGCATGGGACACGGCGGGCGAGGCGGCGGCCCGCGCGGGGGTGGGCGCATCTCGAGCGGCGACTTCCGCGCGCAGAAGGCCGCCAACGCCGAGGCGCCGAGGATCCCGCACCTGGTCCGGCGCATCGCCGCGCTGTTCGAGCCGCACCGCCGGGCGATCCTGCTCACGGTCGTCCTCGTGCTGGTCGGCGCGGCCATCTCGGTCGTGCCGCCACTGCTCACCCAGCAGGCGTTCGACCGAGGGCTGTTCCCGCCGTCGGGTCGCCCGGACGTCCCCGTGCTGATCGAGCTCGTGTCCGCGATGGTCCTGCTCTGGATCGCGAGCGCCGGGGTCGGCGTCTGGCAGACGTACCTGACCGCGACGGTCGGCAACAAGGTCATGGGTGCGATGCGGATGCGCCTGTTCGCGCACCTGCAGCGGATGGAGCTCGCGTTCTTCACCCGCACCAAGACCGGCGTCATCCAGTCGCGCCTGCAGAACGACGTCGGTGGCGTGGCGAGCGTGCTGAACAACACGATCTCGTCGGTGCTCGGCAACACCGTGACCGTGATCGCCGCCGTGGTCGCGATGCTCCTGCTGAGCTGGCAGATGACGCTGGTCGCCGTGGTCCTGCTGCCGCTCCTCGTGATCGCGCAGCGCCGCGTCGGCCAGGTCCGGGCACGCATCGCCGCGCAGACGCAGGAGTCGCTGTCCGACATGACGGCCATCACGCAAGAGGCGCTGAGCGTCTCGGGCATCCTGCTCGCGAAGAGCTTCAACCAGCAGGCCAGCGAGACCCGCCGCTACGGGGACGAGAACCGCAACCAGATCACCCTGCAGGTCCGCCAGCAGATGTCCGGGCAGTGGTTCTTCGCGATCGTGCAGATCTTCCTGTCGATCATCCCGGCGATCATCTACGTCGTCGCCGCGTACCTGATCATCGGTGACGTCCCGATCACGGCCGGCACGATCGTCGCGTTCACGACGGTGCAGTCCCGGCTGCTGTTCCCGACGGTCGGGCTGCTGCGCGTGGTCCTCGACCTGCAGACCTCCGGTGCGCTCTTCGCCCGCATCTTCGAGTACTTCGACCTCAAGCCGGCCATCACGGATTCACCGACCGCCCGGTCCGTGGACGAGTCGAAGGTCGGCCACGTCGCCTTCGAGGACGTCGTCTTCACCTACCCCGACGGCGAAGCCGACAAGCCGACCCTGCGCGGGGTGTCGTTCGAGCTCCGCCCCGGGCAGTTCGCGGCCTTCGTCGGTCCCTCCGGCGCGGGCAAGACGACGGTGTCCTACCTGGTGCCCCGCTTGTACGAGGCGACCGAGGGATCGGTGCGGTTCGCCGGGCAGGACGTCCGCGACCTGGTGCACGAGGACCTGATGCGGCACGTCGGCATCGTCAGCCAGGAGACGTACCTGTTCCACGCGACGATCGGCGAGAACCTGCGGTACGCCAAGCCCGACGCCACCGACGACGAGCTCGAGCGTGCGGCCCGTGCGGCGAACATCCACGACACGATCGCGTCGTTCCCGGACGGCTACGACACCGTCGTGGGGGAGCGCGGCTACCGCCTGTCCGGTGGCGAGAAGCAGCGCATCGCCATCGCCCGGGTCATGCTGAAGGACCCGCCGGTGCTCGTCCTCGACGAGGCCACCAGCGCACTCGACTCCATCTCGGAGCACGTCGTGCAGACGGCGCTCGACACGGCGGCGGCCGGCCGGACCACCATCTCGATCGCGCACCGGCTGTCGACGATCCGCGACGCCGACGTCATCTTCGTCCTCGACCACGGGCAGATCGTGGAGCAGGGCACGCACGACGAACTCCTCGCCCTCGACGGCACGTACGCGCAGCTGCACCGGCAGCAGAACACCTCGGCGGACGTCGTCCGCCCCTGACGGTCGTGGTCGCGACCGGGCACCGGACAGGAGGCCCGTGGCGGCGTCCGCACGGGCCTCCCGTCCGGCGCGCAGCGCGACCAGGGCCCGCCGTCCGCCGCCGGATCCCGGAGCGTTGTCCGCGCACGACACATCCCAGCGGGACGCGGGGACCGCGTCCTAGACTCGACGCCGTGCGTTACGCGAACTCCGTCGTCGACCTCGTCGGCGACACCCCGCTCGTCAAGCTCAACCGGGTGACCGAGGGGGTGCGGGCGACCATCCTCGTGAAGGTCGAGTACCTGAACCCCGGTGGGTCGTCCAAGGACCGCATCGCCACCCGGATCATCGACGCGGCCGAGGCCTCCGGCGACCTGCGCCCCGGCGGCACCATCGTCGAACCGACCTCCGGCAACACCGGCGTCGGTCTGGCCCTGGTCGCACAGCAGCGGGGCTACCGGTGCGTCTTCGTGCTGCCCGACAAGGTCGGCGAGGACAAGCGCAACGTGCTGACGGCGTACGGCGCCGAGATCGTCGTGACCCCGACCGCGGTCGCGCCGGAGCACCCCGAGTCCTACTACTCGGTGTCGGACCGGCTCGTGCAGGAGATCCCCGGCGCCTACAAGCCGAACCAGTACGCGAACCCGAACGGTCCCCGCAGCCACTACGAGACCACCGGTCCGGAGATCTGGCGCGACACGGAGGGGCAGATCACCCACTTCGTCGCGGGCGTCGGCACCGGCGGCACGATCTCGGGCACCGGACGGTACCTGAAGGAGGCGTCCGACGGCGCCGTCCGCATCGTCGGGGCCGACCCCGAGGGCTCCGTGTACTCCGGCGGCACCGGTCGCCCGTACCTGGTCGAGGGTGTCGGCGAGGACTTCTGGCCGAGCGCGTACGACGCCGGCGTGCCGGACGAGATCATCGCCGTGTCGGACGCCGACTCCTTCGCGATGACCCGGCGCCTGGCGCGCGAAGAAGGACTGCTCGTCGGCGGTTCGAGCGGCATGGCCGTCGTCGCGGCGCTCCGAGCGGCCCGTGACCTGACCGAGGACGACGTCGTCGTCGTGCTGCTGCCGGACGGCGGCCGCGGCTACCTCGGCAAGATCTTCAACGACCGGTGGATGCGCTCGTACGGCTTCTCCGAGACCGACGACGAGCGCACCGTCGGCTCGCTCATCGCCGGCAAGGACGGCCGCCTGCCCGACCTCGTGCACGCGCACCGGGCGGACACCGTGCGCGACGTCGTCGACATCATGACCAAGTACGGCGTCTCGCAGATGCCCGTGCTCAGCGCGGAGCCGCCCGTCGTCATCGGCGAGGTCGTCGGCGCCGTCGAGGAGAAGGCGCTGCTCGAGCAGGTCTTCACCGGCACCGCGAAGATGTCGGACGCGCTCACCGGCTTCGTCGGCGACCCGCTGCCGCTCATCGGCGTCGGCGAATCGGTCTCCGCGGCGCGTCGTGCGCTCGAGTCGGCCGACGCGCTCCTCGTCGTCGCGGACGGCAAGCCCGTCACCGTGCTGACCCGGCACGACCTCCTCACCTACCTCTCCGAGTAAGGAACCACCGAGCATGACCGAGTTCAGCACCCGGGCCGTCCACGCCGGCCAGGAGCCCGACGAGACCACCGGCGCCGTCATCCCGCCGATCCACCTGACGTCGACGTACGTCCAGGACGGCGTCGGCGGCATGCGCAACGGCTACGAGTACTCGCGCGCCGGCAACCCGACGCGTGACTCGCTGCAGGTGCTCCTGGCCGACCTCGACGGCGGCGTCGCGGCGTCGTCGTTCGCGTCCGGGCTCGCCGCCGAGGACGCCCTGCTCCGCGCCGCGCTGGTCCCCGGTGGCCGCGTCGTGATGGGCAACGACGTGTACGGCGGGACGCACCGCCTGGTGAGCCGGCTGCACGTGCCGTGGGGCGTCGAGCTCGTCGTCGTCGACATGAGCGACCTGGACCAGGTCCGCGCAGCCCTGCAGGGCGCGCCGGCCACCACCGTGCTGTGGGTCGAGACGCCGACGAACCCGCTCATGAAGATCGCCGACATCGCCGCGCTCGCGACCCTCGGGCACGAGTCGGGCGCACTGGTGGTCGTCGACAACACGTTCGCGTCGCCGTACCTGCAGCAGCCGCTGTCGCTCGGCGCCGACGTCGTCGTGTACTCGACCACGAAGTACCTCGGCGGACACTCCGACGTCGTCGGCGGAGCCGTCGTGCTGGCGGACGAGGAGCTCGCGGCGAAGGTGCAGTTCCTGCAGTTCGGCGCCGGCGCGATCTCGTCGCCGTTCGACGCATACCTGACCACCCGTGGCATCAAGACGCTCGCGGTGCGCATGGAGCGGCACTCGCGGAACGCGCAGGCCGTCGCCGAGGCGCTCGTCGTCGCGCCCGGTGTCGAGCGCGTCTACTACCCGGGCCTGCCCGACCACCCGGGGCACGACGTCGCCGCACGCCAGATGCGCGGCTTCGGTGGGATGCTCTCGGTCGCGCTGTCCGGCGGCGCCGAGGCGGCGAAGCGGTTCGCGGAGTCGACGGAGCTGTTCGCCCTGGCCGAGTCGCTCGGCGGTGTGGAGTCGCTCATCGGGTACCCGAGCGAGATGACCCACGCGTCGGTGAAGGGCACCGAGCTGGCCGTGCCGGAGAACGTGGTCCGCCTGTCGGTGGGCATCGAGGACGCCGGCGACCTGGTGGCGGACCTGGAGCAGGCGCTGGCGCGCTGACGCGTGGCCCGGTGACGCTGCCAGAGCGTCACCCCTCGCCCCTACGATGATCGGGTGAGCACAACGGCGTCGCGGACCAGCCTGCTGAGCGGGCCGTACGCCCTCGCGACCATCGGCATGGTCGCGATCGTCGGCGTCGCGGCGTTCCAGAACCTCGCGATGACGACGATCATGCCGGTGATCAGCCGCGACCTGGACGGCGAGACCCTGTACGCCCTCGCCTTCGCCGCCCCGCTCGCCGCCGGGGTGCCCGGCATGGTGCTCGCCGGCAACTGGGCCGACCGTGCGGGCGGACGGATCGTTGCCTGGGTGTCGGCGGTGTTCTTCGCCGTGGGGACCGCCGTGGTGATGCTCGCGCCGACCATGGAGGTGTTCCTGGCGGGGCGGCTCATCGAGGGCTTCGGCGCCGGGGCGATCGACGTGGTGCTGTACGTGCTGGTCGCCCGGATCTTCCCCGCCGAGCTGCACGGACCGGTGTTCGCCGGGTTCGCCGCGGCCTGGGTCGTCCCCGCGCTGATCGGTCCCGCGCTGGCCGGCATCGTCACCGACACCTGGAACTGGCACTGGGTCTTCGCCGGGGCCCTGGTGATCGCGCTGGCCGCGTTCGTCCTGCTCGTGCCGACGCTCGGCCGGTTGCACGCCCCGGCCGCGTCGCTCCGCCCGCCGTGGCAGCGGGTCCGGATCGGGTGGTCGGTGGCGGCGGCCGTGTCGATCCTGCTGCTCAACGTCGCGCCGGACCTGACCCCGTGGGGCATGGTCGCGGCGGTCGTCGTCGGGCTGGTCGGCACCTGGTTCGCCCTGCGGCCGCTCCTGCCGACCGGGACGTTCCGGGCCGCGGCCGGGCTGCCGTCGGTCGTGCTGCTGCGCGGGCTCGTCGCCGCGTCGTTCTTCGGGAGCGAGGCGTACGTGCCGTTCCTGCTGCAGGCCGAACACGGGCTGTCGCCGTCGGCCGCCGGGCTCGCCCTGACGGTGGCGGCACTCAGCTGGGCCGCGTCGAGCTGGGCGCACGGCCGTCTGGGGGAGCGGCGGCTCAGCGCCCGGCGCACCTTCGGGGTGGGCCTCGCGCTGGTGCTCGTCAGCCTGGTGACCGCGCTCGCGGTCGCGACGTTCGACCTGTCGTGGTGGGTGCTGGTCGCCGGCTGGTTCGTCGGCGGTGCGGGCATGGGCGCGATCTACCCGCGCGCCTCGATGCTGACGCTGCGCTTCTCCGGCGAGGGCGACGACGGGTTCGCGAGCTCGGCCCTGACGATCGCTGATGCCGCGGGCAGCGTGATCGGCCTGGCGGTGACCGGCCTGCTCTTCACCGCGACCGGTGGAGCCGACGGCACCGTGTCGTTCCCCCTGGTGTTCGCGGCGATGATCGGGTTCGCTGCCCTGGCGATCGCGGCCGTCCGACGGCTCGGACCCGTGCCGGCGCCGGCGACGGCGGTGTCGGCAGGCCCGGGCGGATCCGTCCCGTCGCGGACTCCGTCGTCGCACGGCCCGGCCGCCGGGTAGCGTGGCAGACCGGACCGAAGAGGAGACCACCGTGCTGCGCATCGTCGCCGTGACCGTCGCCCTGGCGGCGGCCCTTACCCTGGCCGGGTGCCAGGGCACGACGTCGGCCGCCCCCACGCCCGTGCAGAGCACCGACCTGACGAGCTCCGACGGGGGTTTCGACCAGCAGGCCGTGATCGGTGTCGTCCTGGTCCACGACGACGCGGCCCTCGCCGACCGGCTCCGCACCGACCTGACCGACGCCGGGTTCCGGCCGGACGTCCGGGTCGCTCCGGCATCGGGTGCAGCGGCGTCCCAGCGGACCGCGGTCGCCCAGCTCGTGCGGAAGGGGGCCAAGGCCCTGCTCGTGCACGCCGCCCGGCCGTCCGCACTGACCGGCGTGATCCAGACCGCCCACGACGCCGGGGTCGTCGTGGTGTCCCTCGGTGATCCGCTGCCCGCGACCGGCACCGGTGGCGACGGGGTGTCCGCCGACTACCGCGTGCCGTCGGAGGGCGACGACGCCGACACCGCGGCGACGGCGGTCGACGTCGTGCAGTCCCTGCAGCGCGGCGAGAAGCCGGAGACCGACCCGACGGACGGCGACACGACCGACGCCGAGTAGAGCGGTCCGCTCAGCTCCACCACGCCGGGAACGACAGCGTGATCGTCTCCACCAGCGCCTTCCGCGACCGACGGGGCCCGGCGAGCCAGGCCTCGATCGCCCCGACGAAGCCCTGCGCCACGAACCCCGCGGCGACGTCGTCGAGCAGGTCGGGCCGGTGTGCGGGGTCGAGCTCCCGGATGTGCAGGGCGCTCGACACCGTGAAGTGCTCGACGAGCAGCCGGTGCAGCGAGGCGTCGTTCGGGTCCGGCAGCGCCTTGCCGTAGATGTCGCGGTGCGTCGTCACGTGCTCGACGACGGCGTTGATGCCGCGCCGGGTGATGGCCACGAGCTCATCGGCTCCGGCGCCCCGCTCGGCGGCGGCCCGGCGCTCGTCGGCGTCGTCCTGCCGGATGCGGTCGAGTTCCGGCGTCAGGACGTCGGCGAGCAGCGACCCGGGGGAGACGGCGTGCGAGTAGAACGTGGCCCGGTTGATGCCGGCGGCACGCGTGACGTCGGCGACGGTGATCTCCGAGACCGGTCGGTCCGCGGCGAGTCGCAGGATCGCCTCGCGCAGCGCTGCAGTGGTGTGCAGGATCCGGGCATCCACCATGACGCCCACCCCCTTCTGATCCGCTTCACCCGGAAGGCCCCCGAGCAACCCGACGCTACCGCATGGTCCGCGCCGGGCCGAGGGGCAGCACGAGCCGCTTCACGCGGGAGGCCCGCACCGGCGGCGCCGAGCACGCACCGACGACCGTAGGATGGTTCCGCGGACGAATCGATTCGATCGACCCGCGATCACCCTCCGCCCCCTCATCGTCGAAGGACTCCTGTCTCGTGACCGCGCCCGCCACCACCGGTTCGCTCCGGGTCGTCCTGCACCCGGGAGACTCGCTCTCCCGCGGGCAGCGACTCGTCTACGTCTTCGTCCTGGGCGCCCTCACGGCGCTCGGTCCGTTCACGATCGACCTGTACCTGCCGGCGTTCCCGGCGATCAAGGACCAGTTCAGCGTCACCGACGGCGCGGTCCAGCTGACGCTCACCGCGACGACGCTCGGCTTCGCCATCGGGCAGCTCCTCGTCGGCCCGTGGAGCGACAAGGTGGGCCGTCGCCTGCCGCTGATCATCGCGACGACGGTGCACATCGCCGCGTCGATCGGCGCCGCGACCGCGCCGGACATCGAGCTGCTCGCGGTGTTCCGCGTGCTGCAGGGCATGGGCGCCGCAGCCGGTGGTGTCGTCGCGATGGCGACGGTGCGTGACCTGTTCGGCGGCAAGCCGCTGGTGCGCATGTTGTCCCGCCTGGCGATGGTGAACGGTCTCGCACCGATCCTCGCGCCGCTCATCGGTTCGCAGATGCTGCAGTTCACCAGCTGGCGCGGCATCTTCGTCTTCCTCGCCTGCTACGGCCTCGCGGTGGTCATCGCCTCGATCCTGCTCATCGTCGAGACCCTGCCGCCGGCCCGCCGGCACGAGGCCGGGCACTCCACCATCGGCCAGCGCTACAAGGCGCTGTTCTCCGACCGGATCTTCGTCGGCGTCGCACTCATCGGCGCCATGGTGTTCAGCGGGCTGTTCTCGTATCTCAGCGCGTCGCCGTTCCTGTTCCAGCAGGTCTACGGGCTCGACGCGCAGCAGTACGGGCTGCTCTTCGCCGTCAACTCGGTCGGGGTCGTCCTCGGTGTGCAGATCTCGTCGCGCCTCGCCCAGCGCGTCGGTCCGCAGTGGATCCTGGCGTGCTCCACCGCGACCCTGCTGCTGGCGTCGCTCGCGATCATCGTCCTCGACCAGCTCGGGGCCGGTCTGGTCGGCGTGCTGGTACCGCTGTGGTTCTTCATCGCCGCGTGCGGGTTCTCGTTCCCGCTCGTCCAGGTCATCGGTCTCGCCGCCCACGGGAAAGAGGCGGGGACCGCCGCCTCGGTGCTCGGTGCCCTGAACTTCGGCGTCGCCGGGCTCATCTCGCCGGTCGTCGGCTGGCTCGGCATCACGACGGCCACCCCGATGGCGATGGTGATGGCGTCGACCGCCGCCGTCGCGATCCTGATGCTCTGGTTCGTGGTCCGCCCCCGGACGGTCCCCGCACTCACGCACTGACGACCCGGACCGCCGCGCGCTCCGGTCCCTAGGCTGTGCCCATGAGCGACGCGACGGAGCGGGCACGGGCGGCTGCCGAGGCAGCGAGACAGGCCGCAGACGAGGCACGTCGGCTCGCCGACGAAGCGGCGCGGCAAGCCGAGGAGCTCGCCGCCGCACTGGCGGTGGAGGAGCAGACGGAGCCCACCGCCGACGCGGAACCCGCGGTCGTCGGGTCCCCACCACCCACCGGCCTGGAGGCGCGGCTCGCGCCCGACGCGGAGCCCGCCCCTGCGGCCGCACCGGCTCCGACCACCCCTGCCGCAGCGGTCGAGGCGACCGCCCCGGATCCGGGGGCGACGGGGGCGACCGGCACCGTGCCTCCCGTCCGTGCCGAAGCCGGCCCGCTCGGACCGGACGCGGTCGCGGCCATCCGTGACGGCTACGCCGTCGACGGCGGTGCGATCGAACTCGGTGCCCTCATCAACGGCGCAGCGGTGCCCGACGTGCAGGTCCGGATCCCGCTCGCGATGCTGAACCGGCACGGACTGGTGGCCGGGGCGACCGGCACCGGCAAGACCCGCACGCTGCAGGTGCTCGCCGAGCAGATCGCGGCGAACGGGGTGCCGGTGTTCGCCGCCGACATCAAGGGCGACCTGTCGGGTCTGGCCGTCGCGGGGCAGGCGACCGACAAGCTGCTCGACCGCACCGCGGGCATCGGCCAGCAGTGGCAGGGTGTCGCGAGCCAGGCCGAGCTGTTCTCGTTGGGCGGGCAGGGCACCGGCGTGCCGATCCGCGCCACCGTCTCCGGGTTCGGGCCGCTGCTGCTGTCGAAGGTGCTCGGGCTGAACGACACGCAGGAGTCCTCGCTCGGTCTGGTGTTCCACTACGCCACGCAGCAGGGCCTGGCGCTGGTGGACCTCGACGACCTGCGGAGCGTGCTGACGTTCCTGGTGAGCGAGCAGGGCAAGGGCGAGCTCGCCGAGCTCGGGGGCCTGTCGAAGCAGACCGCCGGGGTGATCCTGCGGGAGCTCGTCACCTTCGCGGACCAGGGTGCCGACCAGTTCTTCGGCGAGCCCGAGATCGACACGCAGGTGTTCCTGCGGACGGCGGCGGACGGGCGGGGGATCGTCAGTCTGCTCGAGGTGCCCGGTGTGCAGGACCGGCCGGAGGTCTTCTCGACGTTCCTGATGTGGTTGCTGGCGGACCTGTTCAACGAGCTGCCCGAGGTCGGCGACCAGGAGAAGCCGAAGCTCGTGTTCTTCCTGGACGAGGCGCACCTGCTGTTCAGCGGGGCGTCGAAGGACTTCACCGAGCAGATCGTGCGGACCGTGCGGCTCATCCGGTCGAAGGGCGTCGGGGTCTTCTTCGTGACGCAGACCCCGAAGGACGTGCCGAACGACGTGCTGGCGCAGCTCGGGTCGCGCATCCAGCACCAGCTCCGCGCCCACACCCCGGACGACGCGAAGGCGCTCCGGGCGACGGTGTCGACCTACCCGACGAGCGACTACGACCTGGGCGAGGTGCTCACGTCGCTCGCGACCGGCGAGGCGATCGTCACGGTGATGAACGAGCGGGGCGCGCCGACCCCCGTCGCGTGGACCCGGCTGCGCGCACCCCAGGGGTCGATGGACCCGATGCCGGTCGACGAGATGGCCGCACGGGTGCAGGCCTCACCGCTCCTGGCGACCTACGGCACCCGCGTCGATCCGGACTCGGCCCGCGAGGTGCTCGCGCGACGGATGGAGGCGGCGGCCGCTGCGGCCGACGCTGCCGCTGCAGCCGACGAGGCCGCTGCTGCCGCGGCGGACGCGTCGGCGGATGCCCAGCGGGAGTACGAGCGGCAGCAGCGGGAGTTCGAGCGGGCCGAGCGAGCGTCGGACGCCCGGCGGTCCGGTCGGTCCGGCGGCTCCGGTCGGTCGGGCGGGACGCAGCGGTCCGGGACGCAGCGATCCGGGACGCAGCGATCCGGGACGCGGCGAACCGCGGGGGACCCGCTGTCGGACCTGCTCGGCTCCGGGCTGGGCGGGACCATCGCGAAGGAAGTGGTGCGCGGGATCTTCTCGACGCTGCGGCGGCGGCGCTGACCGGTGCCGTGCGGTGGCCGCTGACCGGCCAGCCGGTGGGTCAGCGGGCGTCGAGGCCGGCGAACTCGACGGCGAGCAGCCCGCCGACGACCAGCACGACGAGGCCGCCGACGAGCAGGAACGCCGACCGCTGCTCGTACCAGGCGCGGCTCGTCGGGTAGCGCTTCGCGAAGGTGCGGGCGGAGACCGGCCGGGCATCCTCGACGACCTGCACGCCGAGCGCGTCGACGACCCGGTCGAGCCCGTCGTCGCCCCACACGTCGGCGCGGAGCCGGAAGAGGTGGGTGCCGGTCCGGTCGAAGGCGACGAGTTCCCGGACGGTCCGGTCCACCGACGAGCCGAAGGTCGTGGCGAGCACCAGGCTGTGCACGCGGGCGCGGGGGATCCGCCGGTGCGCCGTGAGGACCCCGCGGATCGTCAGACCGTCGTCGTCGATGCCGATGAACGCGGTGTGCAGTCGGACGAACACGATGCCGACGGCCGCGGCCATGGCGACGACGATCCCGGCGAACACGGCCCACGTGCGGAACGGGAACGAGACCCAGACCAGGGCGACGGCGAGCGGCACGGCCGAGAAGGCGATGCTCAGCGCGGTGGAGCGGACGAGGGACCGGCGCGGACGGAGGACCGTGTCGAAGACGGCGGGTCGCACGGGCACTGCGGGCACGGTGGTGTCCCCCATGGCGCGTCTCCTCGTCCCCTCGGGTGTTCCGGGCACGCTGATCAGCACGCCCTCCGAGCGACGCCCCTGCCGCTCGATGCACCGCGGTCGGCTCGTCCCGGAGCCGTTCGCTCGGCCAGCATAGGCGACCGACGGGTACCGGGGACAGCCCGTTCCACCCCTGGTCGGCGTTTCCCGGCCAACCGAGGGGGAACAGGGCACGCGCTCGTCCGCAGGGTGGGGGACCACTGCGCCTTCATGAGCACAACCACGAAGGACCCACACCGATCGGTGCGGGTCCTTCGTGGGTGGTTCTGTGTTGCTCGCTGCGGAGAATGGGGGATTCGAACCCCCGAGGGCTTGCACCCAACACGCTTTCCAAGCGTGCGCCATAGGCCACTAGGCGAATTCTCCTGACACCGTCTCGCGACGGCGACACCCAATGGTACAGGTTCTGCGCGGTGCTCACGACCGCGTGTCGTCGGCGCCGGTGCTCCCAGATGTCGTGACATGTCCGGCGACTACCCTGGGCCTCGTGTCGACCCGCATCTACATCACGTCAGCAGAAGGGCACACGGGCAAGAGCACCGTCGCCCTCGGTGTCCTCGAGACCCTCGCCCGGTCCGTCGGCCGCGTCGGCGTGTTCCGGCCCGTCGCCAGATCGGTCGTCGAACCCGACTACGTGCTCGAGCTGCTGCTGCAGCACACGGCCGTCGGCATCTCGTACGACGACGCGGTCGGGGTCACCTACGACGACGTGCACGCCGACCCCGAGGCGGCGCTCGGCACCATCGTCACCCGGTTCGCCCAGGTCGAGCGGCAGTGCGACGCCGTCGTGGTGCTCGGGTCCGACTACACCGACGTGGGCAGCCCCACCGAGCTGTCCTTCAACGCGAAGGTCGCCGCGAACCTCGGCGCTCCGGTGCTCCTCGTGCTGGGTGGCCGCGACGCCGCCGAACGTGCAGCCCGCACCCCCGAGGGCATGGCGCAGGTGGCGGACGTCACGACCAGCGAGCTGCGGGCGGCACACGCGCAGCTGTTCGGCGTCGTGGTGAACCGTGCCGACCCGGACGCCCTCGCCGCCATCGTGACGAGCGTCGAGCAGGCCGTGCACGACGACCACCCGGACGTGCCGGTGTGGGCGATCCCCGAGGACCGCGTGCTCGTCGCCCCGACCGTCCGCGCCCTGCTGCAGGCCACCGGCGCCACCCTGGTCCGCGGTGACGACGCCCTGCTCGACCGCGAGGCCCTCGGCACCGTCGTCGCGGGCATGAGCATGGAGAACGTCCTGCCCCGGCTGATCGAGGGCGGCATCGTCGTCGTCCCGGGTGACCGGAGCGACGTCCTCATCGCCACGCTGCTCGCCAACCAGTCCGAGACGTTCCCGAGCCTGGCCGGCGTCATCCTGAACGGCGGGTTCGAGATCGCCCCGCAGGTGTCCCGGCTGCTCGAGGGCCTGTCGAGCTCGCTGCCGATCGCGCAGAACGACCTCGGCACGTACGACACCGCCCTCCGGATCACCCAGACCCGTGGCCGCCTGGCCGCCGACTCACCCCGGAAGGCCGACCTCGCGCTCGCCCTGTTCGAGCAGCACGTCGACGCCGAGGCCCTGCGCGACCGCCTGCAGCTCGCCCCGTCCGGGGTCGTCACCCCGCTCATGTTCGAGCACGGCCTGCTCGACCGGGCGCGCAGCTACGGCAAGCGCATCGTCTTGCCCGAGGGCGAGGACGACCGCATCCTCCGTGCCGCCTCCACCCTGCTGCAGCGTCAGGTCTGCGAGCTCACGATCCTCGGCGACCCCGCCGCGATCCGCACGCGGGCGACCGAGCTCGGCCTCGACCTCGAGGCCGCGCAGCTCGTCTCGCCGTTCGACCCCGAGCTGCGTGAGCGCTTCGCCGAGGAGTACACCCGGCTCCGCGCCCACAAGGGGATGTCGATCGAGCTCGCCCGGGACACCGTCACCGACGTCTCGTACTTCGGCACGATGATGGTGCAGCTCGGGCTCGCCGACGGCATGGTCTCCGGCGCGAAGCACACCACGGCGCACACCATCCGGCCGTCGTTCGAGATCATCAAGACCCGTCCCGACACCTCGATCGTGTCGAGCGTGTTCCTGATGGCGCTCGCCGACCGCGTGCTCGTCTACGGCGACTGCGCGGTGATCCCGGACCCGACGAGCGAGCAGCTCGCCGACATCGCGATCTCGTCCGCCGAGACCGCGACCCAGTTCGGCATCGACCCCCGCGTCGCGATGCTCAGCTACTCCACCGGCGACAGCGGCTCCGGCGCCGACGTCGACAAGGTGCGCGCCGGCACCGCGTTCGTGCGGGAACGCCGACCCGACCTGCTCGTCGAGGGCCCGATCCAGTACGACGCCGCGGCCGACCCCACGGTCGCGTCGACCAAGATGCCGGACTCCCCGGTCGCCGGTCGGGCGACGGTGTTCATCTTCCCGGACCTCAACACCGGCAACAACACGTACAAGGCCGTGCAGCGCTCGGCCGGCGCCGTGGCGATCGGCCCGGTCCTGCAGGGCCTGCGCAAGCCGATCAACGACCTGTCGCGGGGTGCCCTGGTGGGCGACATCGTGAACACCGTCGCGATCACCGCGATCCAGGCCGGCACCGCGACCGACGCGGCCTGACCGCCCGACCCGCACCGCGCCTCCAGGCCCGACAGAAAGTGACCACCCCGTGACCGCAGCCCTCGTCGTCAACTCCGGCTCGAGTTCGTTCAAGTACCAGCTCATCGAACTCGAGGACGAGCGCACGCTCGCCTCTGGGCTCGTCGAGCGCATCGGCGAGTCCGCCGGGGCCTGGAAGCACACCAACGCGCTGACGGGGGAGTCGTCGTCCAACGACGCCGCGTCGGTGCCCGACCACGCGGCCGGGTTCCAGGCGATGATCGACGCGTTCGCGAAGGTCGGCCCGTCGTTCGACGAGCACCCGCCCGCCGTCGTCGGCCACCGCGTCGTGCACGGCGGCACCACCTTCGACCGTGCAACGGTCGTCACGGACCAGGTCGAGCAGCAGATCGAAGACCTCAACAGCCTCGCCCCGCTGCACAACCCCGCCAACCTCGAGGGGATCCGCGCCGCGAAGCAGGTCTTCTCGGACGTCCCGCACGTCGCCGTGTTCGACACCGCGTTCCACCAGACGATGCCGCCGCACGCGTACACGTACGCGATCCCCGCCGACCTGGCCGCCGAGTACGGGATCCGCCGCTATGGCATGCACGGCACCAGCCACAAGTACGTCTCCGAGCAGGCCGCGGAGTTCCTCGACCGGCCGCTCGCCGAACTCAAGACGATCGTGCTGCACTTGGGCAACGGCGCCTCGGTCGCGGCGATCGACGGCGGGAAGTCCATCGAGACCTCGATGGGGCTCACCCCGCTCGAGGGGCTCGTCATGGGCACCCGCTCCGGAGACCTCGACCCCGCGGTGCTCATCCACCTGCACCGCGAGGCCGGGATGACCTTCGACGAGCTCGACACCATGCTCAACAAGCGGTCCGGCCTGCTCGGCCTGACCGGCAACGGTGACATGCGCGACGTGCAGGACGCCGCCACCAAGGGCGACGAGCAGGCGGAGGCGGCGCTCGCCGTGTACCGCCACCGCATCCGTCGCTACGTGGGTGCCTACACGGCGCAGCTCGGCGGACTCGACGCGGTCGTGTTCACCGCGGGTGTCGGCGAGAACAACGCGCTGCTGCGGCGGCGCGTGCTCGCGGGGCTCGAGCACCTGGGCATCGAGATCGATCCGGACCGCAACGAGCTGGCGTCGCGGGACGCCCGCCGCATCTCCACCGACGGCTCACGGGTCGCGGTGCTCGTGATCCCGACGAACGAGGAGCTCGAGATCGCCCGGCAGTCGGCTGCGGTCGCGCTCTGACGCGTGGCGCCGCGGCGCCACGCGGCGGCGCGGCGCGGCGCACGGTGCGGTGTTCGTGGGTGGGTGCGGGGTTGCCTGCTGGGTGCGCGCTTGCAGCGCGGCACGGGGCGCGGAAGTCCGCACGGGGTGAGCAGGTGCGCACGGTGCGGACGGGAGGCGTGGGGCGGGCTGGTTCCGTGCCTCCCGTCCGTCGGTGGGTCGCGTCCGGTGCATGGTGCGGTGTTCGTGGGCTGGTGCGGGGTTGCCTGCTGGGTGCGCGCTTGCAGCGCGGCACGGGGCGCGGAAGTCCGCACGGGGTGAGCAGGTGCGCACGGTGCGGACGGGAGGCGTGGGGCGGGCTGGTTCCGTGCCTCCCGTCCGTCGGTGGGTCGCGTCCGGTGCATGGTGCGGTGTTCGTGGGCTGGTGCGGGGTTGCCTGCTGGGTGCGCGCTTGCAGCGCGGCACGGGGCGCGGAAGTCCGCACGGGGTGAGCAGGTGCGCACGGTGCGGACGGGAGGCGTGGGGCGGGCTGGTTCCGTGCCTCCCGTCCGTCGGTGGGTCGCGTCCGGTGCATGGTGCGGTGTTCGTGGGCTGGTGCGGGGTTGCCTGCTGGGTGCGCGCTTGCAGCGCGGCACGGGGCGCGGAAGCTCGCACGGGGTGAGCAGGTGCGCACGGTGCGCGGCCCGGCACCTTCGGCGAGGAACTCGCACGGGGTGACGGAGCGCGCACGGTGCGCGCCGCGCGGACCGGTCAGGTGAGCGCGTTCAGCGCCGCCGGGATCGGGGTGTCGCCGCTGGTGACCTCGAACTGCACGCCGACCGCGGCGTCGTCGAGCAGGGCGTGCAGGACGACGGTCGCGACGTCCGCGCGGGGGATCGAGCCGCGCGGCACCGTCCGACCGACGTCGACGGTGCCCTGCGGCGGCGTGTCGAGCAGGCCGCCGGGACGCACGATCGTCCAGCGGAGGCGTCGAGCCCGCAGGTTCGCGTCTGCCTCGGCCTTCGCCCGCAGGTAGACCTGGAACACCGCGGCGTCGTCCTGCGCGGGCACGACGGCGAGCTCGGGGTCGTAGGTGTCGGCCGCCATCGCGGAGATCATCACGTACCGCTCGATGCCGGCACGCTCGGCGGCGTCGGCGAGCAGGATCGCACCGTCACGGTCGACGGTGAGCTTCCGTTCGGCGCCGCTGTTCGGCCCGGCACCGGCGGCGAAGACCACGGCATCGACACCGCGCAGGCGGAGCGCCAGGTCGTCGTCGCCGAGCTGCTCCAGGTCGGCGACGATCGCACGCGCCCCCTGTTGCTCGACATCGGCCACGTGCGCGGGGTTGCGGACGATCGCGACGGCGTCGTGGCCGGCGTCGGTGATCTGGCGGGCGAGGAGCAGGGCGATCTGGCCGTGTCCTCCGGCGATGGCGATCTTCATGTGTTCGAGTCTGCCCGTTGCGTCCGGTAGACTTCTCGGCGGCTCCTCACGTGACGCCATCCAGGCCAACTCCCCCAGGGCGGAAACGCAGCAAGGGTAACCAGGCTCTGGCGGGTGCGTGAGGAGTCTTCTTCGTTCCCGCCTGGCCTGTGGACGGGCACGCGGGTTGTCGGTCGTGACGGCTACCCTTGTCGCGTGGTCACCGCCCTGTATCGCCGTTACCGGCCCGAGAACTTCGCCGAGCTGATCGGGCAGTCGCAGGTCACCGACCCGCTCCGCACGGCGCTCCGCACGAACCGCGTCAACCACGCCTACCTGTTCAGCGGGCCCCGTGGCTGCGGCAAGACGACGTCGGCCCGCATCCTGGCGCGCTGCCTGAACTGCGCCGAGGGCCCGACCGACACCCCGTGCGGCGTCTGCCCGAGCTGCGTGGAACTCGCCCGCGACGGCAGCGGTTCGCTCGACGTCATCGAGATCGACGCCGCGAGCCACAACGGTGTCGACGACGCGCGTGACCTGCGCGACCGTGCCGTGTTCGCCCCGGCTCGCGACCGCTACAAGATCTTCATCCTCGACGAAGCGCACATGGTGACGCCGCAGGGCTTCAACGCGCTGCTCAAGCTGGTCGAGGAACCCCCGGAGCACGTCAAGTTCATCTTCGCGACGACCGAGCCAGAGAAGGTCATCGGCACCATCCGGTCGCGCACCCACCACTACCCGTTCCGGCTCGTCCCGCCCGCGGTGATGCTCGAGTACATCGAGCAGCTCTGCACGCAGGAGTCCGTGTCGGTGGCCCCCGGCGTCCTGCCCCTGGTGGTGCGTGCGGGCGGTGGATCCGTCCGTGACACCCTGTCGCTGCTCGACCAGCTGATGGCCGGCAGCGAAGACGGTGCGATCGCCTACGAGCGTGCCGTGGCCCTGCTCGGCTACACCGACGCCGCCCTGCTCGACGACGTCGTCGACGCCCTGGCCGTCGCCGACCCGGCGTCCGCGTTCGCCGCGATCGACCGGGTCGTGCAGACCGGACAGGACCCCCGGCGCTTCGTCGAGGACCTGCTCGAGCGCCTGCGTGACCTGATCGTCGTCGCGGCGACGAACGAGAGCGCCGCCGCCGTCCTGCGCGGGGTCTCACCGGAAGAACTCGACACCATGAGCCGCCAGGCCGGGGTCTTCGGCGCGACCGGGCTCTCCCGCTCCGCCGACATCGCGAACCGTGCCCTCACCGAGATGACCGGCGCGACCTCGCCCCGGTTGCACCTCGAACTCATGACTGCCCGGATGCTCGTGCCCGAGGCCGACGACACCCAGCGCGGAGCCCTCGCCCGCGTGGAGCGACTGGAACGTCGCGTCGGTGTCGGCGACGCCGGTGGACACCAGGCCGGCACCGGCGAGCAGTCCGCTCCCGCCGTCGCCGCTGCACCGCGTCGTGAGCAGCCGGCAGCCGCGGCTCCCGCAGCGCCTGCTCCCTCCCTCGCCCCGACGCCCGCTCCGGCAGCGGCTCGTGCGACGCCGGAGCGTCCCGTCGAGCAGCCCGCCGCGCCGCAGGCCGACTCCGGAGCCGTGGCCCGTGACGCCGCAGCGTCGTGGGCAGCGGTCGCTCCGAGCACTCCTGGAGCGCCCGGACAGACCTCGGCCGAGCCCGCGAAGTCCGAGCCCTCGAAGCCGGATCCCTCGAAGCCGGATCCCTCGAAGCCGGAGCCCTCGAAGCCCGCGGCCGAGCCGGTCAGCCCGTCGTCCACCGGTCAGGGCACGACGATCGGTGACGAGCCCGCCGTCCGGACCGTCGGTGCCGTCGGCTTCCAGCAGATGCGCGACTCCTGGCCGCAGATCGTCGAGCACGTGCAGCACGCCAAGCGTTCGGCGTGGTCGGTGGTCGTCACGGCGCAGGTCACCGCGCTCCGCGACGACGTGCTGACGCTGACGTTCCCGAGCCAGCAGGACGTCGCCTCGTTCAAGGAGATGTCCGACCCCTCGGCGAGCGTCAGCGAACTGCTCCGCGCCGCCATCGTGGACGTCCTCGGGCTCCGGGTGAAGTTCGTCGCCCGCGGGCCCGGACAGCAGCAGCGTCCGCAGCCGCAGCAGCAGCAGCAGTCGGCTCCGGCACAGCAGGCCGCACCGGCCCAGCGTCCGGCGCCCGCTGCCCAGGCGCCCGCCGCCGCCGCGACCCCGGCCCCGGCGCCCGAGCCCGCAGCACCGGAGTCCCCGGCACCCGCGTCCGCTGGTGAGCCCACGCCGACGGCTGCCCCTGCCGCCGAGCCGAAGGCCGCGTCCGCAGCACCCGAGTCGATGGCACCTCCTGCGGCGACGGCAGCGCCCGCGCCGAAGTCCGCGCCGGCGCCGAAGTCCTCGCCCCAGCCGAAGGCAGCGCCGACCGCGTCCGCCCCGCAGCGCGACCAGGCACCGGCCGAACCGGCCCCCGCTCCATCCGGTGCGCCGGTGACGGACTGGGCGGTCGCGACGATCCCCGCCAGCGACCCCACCGCCGACGCCGTCCCGGAGTCCGTCGAGCCCAGCTGGGCAGCACCCTTCGGCACCGTGCCAGCGTCCGCGCCCGTCGCCCCCGCCGAGACGAGCACGCCCCAGCCGACCGAGCCGGCACCGTCGGCCGTACCCGCGCGACCGGGCGCTGCCACGGCCGGGCAGCCCGACGGCCCGACCACCCCGGGTCCGCAGGCGGCGTCCGGAGCGGGAACCGTGCCTCCCGGCGGTCCCGTCGTGCCGGGCGTCCCGGTCGACGACTACCCGCTCGACGACGAACCGTACGACGACGGCGCCCCGTTCCCCGACCCGGGGATCGGACGCGGTGCAGCGCCAGCAGCAGCCGCCGCGCCGGCAGCCCCGACGCAGCAGGCCGCCCCGCAGCGTGCGGCCCAGCCCGCCGCCGCTCCCGCGCGCACCGCACCGCCCGCACGCCGCGCCCCGGTCGCCGGCCGGTACGGCGAGGCCGTCGTGCGTGAGATCCTCAACGCCCAGTTCATCGAGGAGACCGCTCTCCACCAGGACGGTGCCTGATGTACGACGGGATCGTCCAGGACCTCATCGACGAGTTCGGTCGCCTGCCCGGCATCGGCCCGAAGTCGGCGCAGCGCATCGCCTTCCACATCCTGCAGACCGAGTCGTTCGACCCGAGCCGGCTGTCCGAGCTGCTCGCCGACGTCAAGGAGCGGGTCCGCTTCTGCGAGATCTGCGGCAACGTCACCGAGAACGTCCAGTGCAGCATCTGCCGCGACCCGCGCCGCTCGCCAGCGACGATCTGCGTGGTGGAAGAAGCGAAGGACGTCGCGGCGATCGAGCGCACCCGCGAGTTCCGCGGGCTGTACCACGTGCTCGGCGGGGCGATCAGCCCGATCGACGGCATCGGACCGGACGACCTCCGCATCCAGCAGCTCATGACACGTCTGGCCGACGGCACCGTGGCCGAGGTCATCATCGCGACCGATCCCAACCTCGAGGGCGAGGCCACGGCGACGTACCTCAGCCGGCTGCTCGTCCCGATGGGCATCCGCACCACGCGGCTCGCGTCGGGCCTGCCGGTCGGCGGCGACCTGGAGTACGCCGACGAGGTCACGCTCGGTCGTGCCTTCGAAGGGCGCCGCGTCGTCGGCGGTTGACCGCCACGCAGGATCCTTGCGTCGGGGCCCGCTCGCACGCAACATCCCCGAAACACCGACTACCATTGTGAGACCGCGAGACCTCGCGGTGTCGCCGTCTCCGGGAGTACCAGCCAGTGGCCTTGATCGTGCAGAAGTTCGGTGGTTCATCCGTCGCGGACGCCGAGAGCATCAAGCGCGTGGCGAAGCGGATCGTCGAGACGAAGAAGGCCGGCAACGACGTGGTCGTGGCGGTGTCGGCGATGGGCGACACCACCGACGAACTCGTCGACCTGGCGCACTCCGTCACGCCGATCCCCGCCGGCCGTGAGCTCGACATGCTCCTGACCGCGGGGGAGCGCATCTCGATGGCGCTGCTCGCGATGGCGATCAAGAGCCTCGGGGTCGAAGCGTCCTCCTACACCGGCAGCCAGGCCGGCATGCTCACCGACGCCCAGCACGGCAAGGCCCGCATCGTCGACGTCACCCCGAAGCGCGTGCGCGAGGCGCTCGACTCCGGCCACGTCGCGATCGTCGCCGGGTTCCAGGGCTTCAACCGCACCACGGGCGAGATCACCACGCTCGGCCGAGGCGGCTCGGACACCACGGCCGTCGCCCTCGCCGCAGCGCTCGACGCCGACGTCTGCGAGATCTACACCGACGTCGACGGCATCTTCACCGCTGACCCCCGCGTCGTGCCGAAGGCCCGCAAGGTCGACCGCGTCACCAGCGAGGAGATGCTCGAGCTCGCAGCCTCGGGTGCCAAGGTCCTGTACATCCGCGCCGTCGAGTACGCCCGGCGGCACGGCGTCACCCTGCACGTCCGGTCCTCGTTCAACAACAACGAGGGCACCATCGTCTACAACCCTGCCGAGGGGGAAACCGTGGAAGAACCGATCATCACCGGGATCGCCGGAGACCTCTCCGAGGGCAAGATCACCGTCGTGGGGGTCCCGGACCAGCCGGGCAAGGCCGCCGAGATCTTCACCAACGTGGCACGCGCCGGGGCGAACATCGACATGATCGTCCAGAACGTGTCGGCGGCGTCGACCGGGCGGACGGACATCTCGTTCACCCTGCCGAAGGACCAGGGCCAGACCGTGCTGACGGCGCTCGAGGTCGCGAAGGCCGACATCGGCTACGAGAGCATCCAGTACGACGACCAGATCGGCAAGCTCGCCCTGGTCGGCGCCGGGATGCGCACGAACGCCGGCGTCTCGGCGCAGCTCTTCCGCGCCCTGCACGACGCGTCGATCAACATCGAGATGATCTCCACGTCCGAGATCCGCATCTCGGTCGTCACCCGCGCCGACACCCTGAACGAGGCGATGCGCGTCGTGCACAGTGCGTTCGGCCTCGACGCCGACGCCGAGGCCGTCGTCTACGCCGGCACCGGCCGCTGACGCCCGCCGACCCGTCGATCCGCTGAACCACCAGGAGCACCGCATGAGCACCCTCACCGTCGCCGTCGTCGGCGCCACCGGCCAGGTCGGCGCCGTGATGCGTCGCCTGCTCGAAGAGCGCGCGTTCCCGGCCGACCGGGTCCGCTTCTTCGCGAGCGCCCGTTCCGCCGGCACGACGCTGCCGTTCCGGGGCGAGCAGATCGTGGTCGAGGACTCCGAGCTCGCCGACCCGTCCGGCATCGACATCGCGCTGTTCTCCGCCGGGGCCACGGCCTCGCGGGCCCTCGCGCCGAAGTTCGCCGCCGCCGGGGCGCTCGTCGTCGACAACTCGAGCGCCTGGCGCATGGACCCCGACGTCCCGCTCGTCGTGAGCGAGGTGAACCCGCACGCCATCGACCAGGCGCCGAAGGGGATCATCGCGAACCCGAACTGCACGACCATGGCGATCATGCCGGTGCTCAAGGTGCTCGACACCGAGTCCGGGCTCCGCCGACTCGTCGCGACGACCTACCAGGCGGTCTCGGGTTCCGGGCTCGCCGGGGTCGAGGAACTCCTGGGCCAGGCGAAGGCCGCGCTCGAGCAGGACACCGCTGCGCTGACGCACGACGGATCCGCCGTGACGTTCCCCGAGCCCGTCAAGTACGTCCGCCCGATCGCCTTCGACGTCGTGCCGCTCGCCGGCAGCATCGTCGAGGACGGCCTGGGCGAGACCGACGAGGAGAAGAAGCTCCGGAACGAGAGCCGGAAGATCCTCGAGCTGCCCGACCTGCTCGTCGCCGGCACCTGCGTGCGCGTTCCCGTGTTCACCGGGCACTCCATCTCGGTGCACGCCGAGTTCGAGCGTCCGCTGTCGCCCGAACGCGCGACCGAGATCCTGTCGAGCGCACCCGGAGTCGAGCTCTCCGACGTCCCGACCCCGCTGCAGGCCGCCGGCCAGGACCCGGCGTTCGTCGGCCGCATCCGCGCGGACCAGTCCGCGCCCGAGGGCCGCGGCCTCGTGCTGTTCGTCAGCAACGACAACCTGCGGAAGGGCGCCGCGCTCAACGCGGTGCAGATCGCCGAGACGATCGTCGCGCGCCGCTCCGTCGACGCGTAGCGCGCCCCGAGCGCGACCAACAGACGGACAGGAGGCCCGTGGCGACACCGCCACGGGCCTCCTGTCCGTCTGTCGGGTGCCGCCGGTAGGATCGACGGGTGGCAGAGCAGCAGGTGGACCCCATCGACGTCGTCCTGATCGGCGGAGGCATCATGAGTGCCACGCTCGGGGCCATCATCCACAAACTCGAGCCGAGCTGGAAGATCCGCGTGTACGAGCGGCTCGGCACGGTGGCGCAGGAGTCCTCGAACCCGTGGAACAACGCGGGCACCGGGCACTCGGCACTGTGCGAGCTGAACTACACGCCGGAACTGCCGGACGGCCGCGTCGACATCGCGAAGGCCGTCACGGTCAACGAGCAGTTCCAGGTCTCGCGGCAGTTCTGGGCGCACCTGGTCGAGACGGGCGTGCTGCCCGAACCCACGAACTTCATCAACCCCACGCCGCACATCTCCTTCGTGTGGGGCGAGGCCAACGTCGCCTACATGCGCGCCCGGTACGAGGCCATGCGGGACCACCCGCTCTTCGCGGGCATCGAGTTCTCGGACGACCCGGCGCAGATCCGGAAGTGGGCGCCGGCGCTCATCCCCGGCCGCAAGAAGGACCAGCCGATCGCGGCGACCTACTCGGCAGCCGGCTCGGACGTCGACTTCGGTTCGCTCACCCGCCAGCTCTTCGACCAGCTCGAGATCGACGGTGTCGAGTTCGAACCCTCGCACCAGGTCACCAACCTGACCCGCTCGAAGGTGTCCGAGGGCTGGGTGCTCAACGTGCGCAACGAGATCGGCCGGTCGACGCAGCGCATCGCCGCGAAGTTCGTCTTCGTCGGCGCCGGTGGCGGAGCCCTGCACCTGCTGCAGAAGTCCGGCATCCCGGAGATCCGGGGCTACGGCGGCTTCCCGGTGTCGGGTGAGTTCCTGCGCACCGACGACCCCGAGGTGGTGCAGAAGCACTCCGCCAAGGTCTACGGCAAGGCGAGCGTCGGTGCCCCGCCGATGTCGGTGCCGCACCTCGACACCCGCATCGTCGACGGTGGGTCCTCGCTGATGTTCGGGCCGTACGCGGGGTTCAGCCCGAAGTTCCTGAAGCAGGGCTCGGTCCTCGACCTGTTCCGCTCGATCCGGCCGCACAACCTCCGGCCGATGCTGAGCGTCGCGTTCTCGAACTTCGACCTGGTCCGCTACCTGGTCGGCCAGCTCCTGGCCTCGAAGCACACCAAGTTCGAGGCGCTCCGCGACTTCATGCCGAGCGCCGAGCCCGAGAACTGGCACCGCATCACCGCGGGGCAGCGCGTCCAGGTGATCAAGCCCGACAAGGACAAGGGCGGTGTGCTGCAGTTCGGCACCGAGGTCATCACCGCTGCCGACGGCTCGATCGCGGGGCTGCTCGGCGCATCGCCGGGCGCCTCGACCGCCGTGCCGATCATGCTCGCGATGCTGCGCCGGTGCTTCCCGGACCGGTGGGACGGCTGGCAGGACGACGTCCGCGCGATGGTGCCGACCTACGGGCAGGACCTCGGGGACGACCCGGCTCTGGCCGACGCCACGCTCGAGCGCACGGCGAAGGTGCTCGGCCTGCACCACTGAGGCCGGTCGTGTCCGCTCGGGTTTGCGGTCTGTTCGAACGTGTGTTCGAATGACGGCATGCGGTGGAGTGGACAGGCGATCGACGCCGAGCAGAGCGACGCGCTGCCCGGGATGGAATCGAACAGCGGGTTCGTCCGGAGCGTGACGACGCCCGAGTTCGCCGGGGTGACCTTCCACGAGGTCCTCGCGAAGAGCGCCCTGAACCGGGTGCCGAGCGCGGACGGGTCGGGCACGTACGGCTGGACGATCAACCCGTACCGCGGGTGCAGCCACGCCTGCGTGTACTGCTTCGCCCGCCCGACCCACACGTACCTGGAGTTCGACGGCGGCGCCGACTTCGACCAGCAGATCGTGGTGAAGACGAACGTCGCCGACGTGCTGCGTCGTGAGCTCGGCAAGCCCTCGTGGGACCGCCACCCGGTGGCGCTCGGCACGAACACCGACCCGTACCAGCGGGCCGAGGGACGGTACCGGCTGATGCCCGGGGTGATCGAGGCGCTGGCGGAGTCGCGCACCCCGTTCAGCATCCTGACCAAGGGCACGCTGCTGCGCCGCGACCTGCCGCTGCTGGCCGAGGCCGCGAAGGTGGTGCCGGTCGACCTCGCGATGTCGATCGCCGTGTACGACGACTCGCTGCAGCAGTCGGTCGAGTCCGGCACCCCGACGACGTCTGCACGGCTGGCGACCGTGCGGGCCATCCGCGACGCTGGGCTCGACTGCGCCGTGTTCCTGATGCCGGTGCTGCCGTACATCACCGACACCCGGGCGCACCTCGACGACGCCGTCGGTCGGGCGACCGCGGCCGGCGCGACGAGCATCATGTACTCGGCGCTGCACCTGCGGCCCGGCGTCAAGCCGTGGTGGTTCGAGTGGCTCGGCCGCGAGCGACCCGACCTGGTGCAGCGGTACCGCGCGATGTACCTCGACAACACCTACGCGCCGAAGGACTACCGGCGGTGGCTGTCGGAGCGCATCCGCCCGATCCTGGCGGCGCACGGGGTCGGACTGGGTCGCGTGGACCCGGCGACTGGGTCGATGGGCTTCTCGGAACCGCGAACGCTGCAGCCGGGCGTGCCGCAGGGGGTGCGCCCGAGCGGGCCACCGGCGCTGCCGCAGGAGCAGTCGGTGCCGACGGTGTCACCGCTGAAGCGCGCCGACCCCGGGTTCGACCAGCGGCTGCTCCGGCCGACGGCGGCACAGACGCTGTTCTGAGGGGCGTCCGTCCGGGTCGTGTCCGGTCCACGTTCGGGGGACAGCAAGACCCCGGTCCGGGCCGCTATCATCGTGCGGGTCGCCGCACGGCCCCGGATTCGGGGTACACGGCCGCTGCTCCGGTGGTTGGATCGTGGACGGCGCCCTCGCCACCCGGAAGGATCCACCTCGTGCTCGGCATCCCCACGCACCTCGCACCGCGAGTGAACGCGTGGTCGACCGTGCGCGCATTCCACGCCGGCGCCATCGGGTCCCTGTTGGCCGCGGCCATCACCCTCGTGCTCTACGGGCTGTCCGAGCCCGGGGTGCAGGTCGTCGGCACCGCGCTGGCGGTCGTCCCGATGCTCGCCATGATCGGCGTGCACGTGCAGTTCGGCACCCGGGTCTCCGCGATCGCGTTCCTGGCCGTCGGCGGTGTCTGCGCCTGGTGGTTCGCCGTCGGTGTCCAGCAGCAGGTCCCGACCGGGTGGGTGACCTCGTACCTGATGTCCCTCGTCGTGATCCCGCTCATCCTGGTCGGGGGAGCCGGGGCCGTGCCGAGCCGCGTCGTGCTGTGGTCCTTCGTCGGCTTCCTGACCGGACGACTCGCCACCTGGATCGCCATCGTGCAGGCCGACCAGTCGCCCCGTCCGCTCATCCTGGCCTGGGTCACCCTGGGCTTCGTGGTCGCGCTCGTGCTCTTCACGACCCGCAGCACGGGGCGGAGCGAACGGGTGCAGCCCGAACTCCTGCGCTCGGCGCGCGAAGAACACGTGTCCGCGTACCGCGCCGGGGTCGAGGCCGAGGCGTCCGCGATCCTGCACGACACCGTGCTCAACCACCTGGGCGCGATCGCCCTCGCGCCGGACGGCCCGATGGACCCGCACCTCGCCGAGACGGTCGACGCCGACGTCGCGGTGCTCACCGGCAAGGGGTGGCTCGCGCCGGCCGCCCGCCCGCGTCCCGGGGCTGCGGCCGAGGCGTTCGGCACCATGGTCGCCGAGCACCGGACGCTCGGGCTCGACGTGACCGTCTCGGGTGACACCTCCGCGCTCGAGCGCCTGGACCAGCGTGCGCTGTCGGCGGTCGTCCGCGCCGTCGGCCAGTGCCTGGCCAACGTGCGGAAGCACGCGGGGACCGACGCGGCAGAGGTCAGCGTGTTCGACGACAGCGCGTCCTGCACCGTCATGGTCGTCGACGACGGTCGTGGGTTCGACGAGGACGCCACCGGAGCCGACCGGATGGGCCTCCGCGGTTCGGTGCGCGAGCGGATCGGCCGGGTCGGCGGTGACGTCCAGATCTGGTCGTCGCCCGGTTCCGGCACGAGCGTCATGATGACCGTGCCCTACGGACCGGTCACCGGCGCGGTCACCGTGCCGGCGATCAGCGACGACCGGGGGACCGAACGATGACGGCGATCCGGCAGCGGCAGGGGTCCGGGCCGGGGCCCCGTCGCACCGCGCAGCAGTACGACCCGCTCGGCGCGATGGGGTCGCGGCCCCTGGCCGTCGTGCTCGGGGCCGGCAGCGTCCTCTGGGCACTGCTCGTGTCGATCTTCGACCGCGACGTCGTGGGCAGCCCGACGCTCAGTGCCCTCACCGTTCTGCTCGTCGCGGCCTCGGCGGTGGTGGTGCTCGCTGCCTCGAGCCCGTTCCGTGCGCCCTTCCCGCGGTCGGCGTTCGTCGCGCACGTCGGGTTGCTCGGCCTGGCATCGGTGACGAGCGTCGCCGCGCAGTGGGGACCGGACCGCAGCGCCCTGAACGACTTCATGTCCCTGATCACGGCGACCGGCATCGTCATGGTCGCGCCGTACCGTCCGTGGACCGACCTGACGATCGGCGGGCTCGTGCTGGCCGCGGTGAACGCCGTGACCTGGGGCGCCGGTGCTGCGGAGTTCCCGCACGAGGTGCCGGTCGCCGTCGCGGCGTTCCTGGCCGCGGCACCGACGCTCGTGCTGACTGCCGCGTCCGCGGTGTTCGCCTGGACCTTCGCGGGGCTCGCCGAACGGGTGCAGATCCGTGCCGGGTCGTACTCCGTCGCACGTGCCGAGCGGGACGGCATCGCGGCGAGCGTGCAGCAGGACCGCTCGACGATCCTGTCCCGCGACGTCGCCCCGTTCTTCGCCGAGCTCCGCACACGCGACGTCATCACCGATGCCGACCGTGCCCGGGCCCGTGCGATCGCCGACGGCATCCGCGCGTCCATGGTCGCCGACGCCGACCGCACCTGGTTCGAGCACGCCGTCCGGGTCGACGGCGGCCAGGCGCCGGTGGTCGACGACCCCGACGGCCTCATCGCGACGCTCGACACCGACCAGCGGGCGGTCGTCCGCACCTTCGTCCGTGCGGCCCTCCGGGCCTCGACCGTCGACCCGGCCGGCTTCCGCGCGACGGTGCGACGAGCGGACACCCTGGCGGACCCGGCGCCCCAGGCCCGCCCGGCGGACCACGCAGCCCCGGCTGCCCCCGCGGCCGCCGCGGCTCGGGCAGCCCCGGCGGCCCGGCCCGCGCAGGCACCCGCACCCGCTCGTGTGTCCGTCGACGTGGAGCTCGCCGTCGCGGACTCCGACATCGGCATCCACCGCACCTTCGACCCCTACTTCGCCGTCCTCCGCGTGACGTTCCCCGACCTCGACGTCGCGGTCCGCCCTTCCGCCCTCGCACTAAGGTTCTCCTATGACCAGCACTGACCCGAACAGGCTCTCGGAGGGGTCGCCGTCCCTCCCGAACCCGGGAGCACGACGTGTGCGGCTGGCCATCCTCGACGACCACGAGGTGCTGCTGGACAGCCTGTCGAGCTGGATCGCGGTGAACGCGTTCGACTTCGACCTGGCCCTGACCGCGCACACCTGGCTCGAGATGGTCCACAGCGACAGCTTCCCGACCGACCTGGTGTTCCTGGACTTCCAGCTCAAGGAACCGGTCTCGATCGAGGCCCGCGTCCGCACCTGCCGTGCCGCCGGGGCGAAGGTCATCGTGCTCTCGAGCGTCGACAGCCGTGAGTCCCGCGACCGCGCCCTGGCAGCCGGCGCCGCGGCGTTCCTGTCGAAGTCGCTCCCGATGCGCGAGGTGATGGACGTCGCCCGCGAGATCATGGGCGTCGCCCGCGAGACCCCGCAGCCCCGCGAGTGGCGTCCGCTGCCGACGGGTGCCGCCGCGCACCAGCGCCCGAAGCTCAGCGCCGGTGAAGAAGAGGCGCTGCGGCTCTACGTGTCCGGCTACTCGACGAACGAGGTCGCCGCGCAGATGAACGTGCAGTACGAGACCGCCAAGACCTACCTGCGTCGCGTGCGCGAGAAGTACAGCAAGGTGGGCCGCCCCGCCTCGAAGAAGTCCGACCTCATCCGTCGGGCCGCCGAGGACGGGTTCCTCGCGTAGTGGCGAAGCTCTACTTCCGCTACGGCGCGATGAACAGCGGCAAGAGCACGGGCTTGCTGCAGGCCGCCTACAACTACGAGGAGCGCGGGCACCGGGTGCTGCTCGCCAAGCCCGCGGTGGACACCAAGGGTGACCGTGAGATCGTCTCCCGCCTCGGCGTCACCCGGACCGTCGACATCGTGTTCTCGCCGGACGCCGACGTGCGCCAGGCCGTCTCCGCCGCAGGCGCCGTCGACCCCGAGTCGGACCGCCTGGACGGCATGGTGCGGCCCGTCAGCTGCGTGCTCGTCGACGAGGCGCAGTTCCTCACCCCGCGGCAGGTCGACGACCTGCTGCGCATCGCGGTGCTCGACGAGATCCCGGTCATCACGTACGGCATCCGCACGGACTTCCGCACCGAGGCGTTCCCCGGCAGCGCCCGCCTGCTCGAGGTCGCGCACTCCCTCGAAGAGCTGAAGACCATCTGCCGCTGCGGCCGCAAGGCGGTCTTCAACGCCCGCACGGTCGACGGCCGGTTCGTCTTCGACGGCTCCCAGGTCGCGATCGACGGCGTCGACGTCGCCTACGAGTCGCTCTGCGCCAACTGCTACCTGACGGAGTCCGGCGGCCGCCTCGACGGCGCCTGACCGCTCGTGCCGGCGTGCGTCCGGTCCGCACCCAGCAGACGGACTGGAGGCCCGTGGCGGCGCCGCCACGGGCCTCCAGTCCGTCGCATGCCCAGGAATGCACGTGCGTCGACGCGCGTTGGTGACCACATGACCGACGACACCCTGCACCTGTCCGTCCTCGACCTGGCCACCCGCGAGTACGGCCAGTCCAACACCGAGGCCCTGCAGGGGTCCATCGACATGGCCGTGCACGCCGAGCAGCTCGGGTACGAGCGGTTCTGGGTCGCCGAACACCACGGGATGCCGGGCATCACGTCCTCGGCCCCGGCGGTGCTGCTGAGCGCCGTGGGCGCGGCCACCTCGACCATCCGCATCGGATCCGGTGGCGTCATGCTGCCCAACCACGCGCCCCTCGTCGTCGCCGAGCAGTTCGGCACCCTCCGTGCGCTGTACGGCGACCGGGTCGACCTCGGGCTGGGGCGCGCTCCCGGCACCGACGGCGCGACGGCGATGGCCCTCCGCCGCACGGACCGACTCGACGTCGACGACTTCCCGGACCGCCTGGCCGACCTGATCGGGTTCTTCACCGGCATGGGCGCGGAGAACCCGCTCGCGGGCATCCGCGCCGTGCCGGGCTACGGCGACGTGCCGGAGTTCTGGCTGCTCGGGTCCTCCGGCTACAGCGCCCAGGTTGCCGGTGCGCTCGGCATCTCCTTCGCATTCGCCCACCACTTCGCGTCGGACAACACCGAGGCGGCACTCGCCCTGTACCGCGACTCGTTCCGTCCGTCGCGCTTCCGGCAGACGCCGAACGCGCTGATCGGTGTGCAGGTCGTCACCGACGAGGACCCCGCCGTCATCGACGAGCAGAGCGCCCCGGGCATGATCTCCTTCATCCGGATGCGCTCCGGCCGGAAGCCCGAGCCGGTCTCGATGGACGAGGCGCGTGCGTACGAGTTCAACGACCTCGAGCGTCGCTTCATCGCGGCCCGCACCGAGCGTCAGGCGTACGGCAACGCCGAGCAGGTCGCGGAGAAGATCAACGCACTCGTTGCCTCGACCGGGGCGAACGGCGTGATCGTCTCGCCCGGTGCCGCGCAGGCACGGTACCGGCACCAGGCGCTCGACGTCGTGGCCGGGCTGCACGCCGCCGGCAAGCTCGTGCCGGCGGGTGCGTCGGTCTCCGTCTAGGTCGCTTCGTCGAGTTCGTTCGCTTCGTGAGCAGGAATGGTCGGGTGTCCGCTGGGCACCCGACCATTGCTGCTCACGAAGTTCCCTGGTGCCTCAGGTGAGCAGGCCCAGGCGCGTGGCTGCGGCCACCGCCCCGACGCGGGAACCGACGTCCAGCTTGCGGAAGACGTTGTAGACGTGCCGCTTGACGGTGCCGATCGCGAGTTGCAGGTCGGCGGCGATCTCGGCGTTGGTGCGCGCGGCGGCGAGGAGTCGCAGGACCTCGAGCTCACGGTCGCTCAACGGTGAGCCGGCTCGGGCCTCGGTCACCAGGTCGACCGGGAACGTGACGGGGGCCGCATCGGCGTGGGCTGCCCGGGCGATCCGGTCGACGAGTTCGCGGCTGGGGGTGTCCTTCGTGACGAAGTCGACCGCGCCGGCATCGAGCAGGGTGCGGCGGAGGACGGCGTCCCGGTGCATCGTGAGCACCACCACCCGGATGTCCGGGCGGGTGCGGCGGACCGTGGCGATCGTTGTCCGTGCCGGCGGGCCGTCCAGCTCGACGTCGAGCAGCAGGACGTCGATCGCCGCGGCCTCGGGGGAGTCGAGCACCTCCGACGGTCGTTCGCCGTGCGCCACGACGCGGATCGTGGGGACCGCGGCCAGGATCGTGGCGAGTCCTTCGCGGAAGAGCCGGTGGTCGTCGACGATGGCGACGTGGGTGACGGTCACAGGGTGCCCCTCGGGATGGTCAGGCGGACGGTGGTGCCGTGGTCTCGGCTGCCGCGGACGCTCTCGACATCGAGCCGGGCGCCGATCACCGCGGCACGTTCGCGCATGGTCTGCTGCCCGAGGCGGCCGTCGGCGTCGCGCTCCAGGTCGAAGCCCGGTCCGTCATCGGCGACCGTCACCACCAGCGCTGCGGGTGACCAGAGGAAGCGCACCGAAGCCGTCGATCCACGCGCGTGCTTGCTGCGGTTCGTGAGTGCCTCGAGCAGGATCGTCAGCGCTTCCTCGGCCTGCCAGTTCGGCAGTGGACCGGCGACACCCGTCGACTCGATGGACAGGAGGTCGTCGTCGGGGAACAGATCGCGCACGTGCCGTCGGAGCGCGTCGTCGAGCAGGGCATCCCCGACCCGGGCGTGCAGGCTCACTGCGAGGTCCTGGACGTCGCCGAGTGCGCTCCGGAGCAACCGCGCTGCGTCGTCGAGCTGGTCGGCTCGTTCGTCCGCCGGCGGATCCGTCAGCAGGACGAGGTCGAGGCGCTGCAGCCCGGCGAGGATGCCGTGGGCGACGCGGTCGTGCAGGTCCCGCGCGATCTGCGTGCGGGAGTCCAGGTGCGCCGTGGTGAGGCGTTGGCGCAGTGCCTCCGTGTACGCGACCGCCCCGGCCGGGAACCGGCTCCAGATGCCGGCGTGCAGGGCCCTGGTGGCGCGCAGGACCTCGGCAGTGGAGGCCGCGCCGACCTCGTCGACGAAGACCGGCAGGTAGGCATCGAACAGCATCTCCGCCGCGAGCATGGCGCCGGCCGGGTGCTGGGCGTGCTCGGCGTGCAGACTGCCGGTCGCGAGGTGCTCGGGGTCGAGGAACGCGTGGCTCACGACGCTGCGGTCGGTCCCCGCGGCGTAGCGCTCGTGGGCCTCGGCGATCATCGACGAGACGTTCTCAGTGAGGCTCTGCGCCAAGGCCGGGTCGTCCGCGATGTCGGGGAACTCGCCGGCGATCGCGGCGAGCACGGCGGCGAGGGGATGGTCGTTCTGCATGGCGCTTGCGAGCGTAGCGGGAGGGCTGCTCGCGATGGGTCGAGGAACGGCTGACTGGGTCGTGCGACCCATCGGGCTGCCGAGATGCACCCGGGGAAAGCAGAAGGCCCTGGTTCCGGAGAACCAGGGCCTTCTTCGTACTGTCTCAACACAGTGTCGGGGTGACAGGATTTGAACCTGCGACCTCCTCGTCCCGAACGAGGCGCGCTACCAAGCTGCGCCACACCCCGCGGTGTGATCACTCCGTACCGGAGCAACCAGACAATACTATCCGATGATCGGGGATGCTCACGACCATCCGGTGAACTCCCGGGCGCGTCGGCTCAGGAAGCCCGCGCGGTCAGGGTGACCACGACGGCCTCGGGCCGGCAGGCGAACCGGACGGGCGCGTAGATCGAGGTGCCGAGGCCCGCGGAGACCTCGAGCCACGACCAGTGGTTGCGGTGCTCCCACTTGTGCAACCCGCTGGCGTACCGGCGGGGGAGGTCGCTGTTCGTGACGAGCGCGCCGACCCCGGGGACCGCCACCTGACCGCCGTGGGTGTGCCCGGCGAAGATGATGTCGGCACCCTGCGTCACGAAGGCATCGAGCACGCGACGGTAGGGCGCGTGCGTGACACCGATCGCGACCGGTGCGGGGCCGTCCTCGTCCTCGGACCACGGCACGTCGCTGCGCATCTCGTCGACGTTGGTGGGGAGCAGGTCGAGGCGGTCCCAGTCGCGGTGCGCGTCCGAGGTGCCGAACAGCTCGAACCGGGAGCCGCGGAGTTCGATCGCGTGCGCCTGGTCGTTCAGGTCGAGCCAGCCGAGCGACTCGAAGAACGCCGTCTGCCGATCGATGTCGAGACCGACGGGCTCCGCAGCCTTGTGCATCCGGCTCGGCCCCGAGAAGTACTTGAGCGGGTTGCGCGGGGAGGGCCCGAAGAAGTCGTTCGACCCGTAGGCGAAGACACCGGGCACCCCGCGGAACGGCTCGAGCGCGTACTCCACAGCGGCGTTCGCGGTCGCGTGGCCGAGGTTGTCCCCGGTGTTCACGATGAAGTCCGGTTCGACCAGGCTCAGGTCGCGCAGCCACTGCTGCTTGTCGGCCTGCCACGGGGCCATGTGGATGTCGGAGAGGTGCAGGACGGTGACGTCACGGGATCCCGGCGGGAGCACCGGGACGGTCTCCCACCGGATCCCGAAGCGACGCCGCTCGACGAGCGAGCCCCACGCTGCCGAAGCAGCTCCGACGGCCGCGCCGGCAGCGAGGACGCCGAGTGCGGTGCGACCGCGGGTCACTTGCAGTCCTTGGGCGCCTTGCCGTTCTTGTCGCCGTAGAGCTGGATCGTCACGTTGTCGTTCTTGTTCGCCGTCGCGTTGATCGCCGGCTCGACCGCGGCGACCTTGCAGGTCTTGCCACCGCCGCCCTTGGCGTAGCTGTCGGCGAGGTTGACGCTCGTGAACCCGGCGTCGTTCAGTGCCGAGCGGGCGTCCCCGAGGGAGTCGCCGCCGATCTCCGGAACGGTCGCCTGGGTGCCGTCGGACGTGTAGACGGTGACGCTCGAACCCGAGGAAAGGAGCGCACCCGCCGCCGGGGACGTCGAGGTCACGGAACCGGGGTTCCCCGGGCCGGGACGCGCACCGCCGTCGACGTAGGTGAACCCGGCGCCCGAGATCGCCGCGCGGGCCTCGTCCGCCGTCTTGCCCTGCAGGTTCGGCAGTGCCTTGGCGTTGCCGCGGATCGCGTTCTGCTGCGGGTCCGTGAACGGGCCAGCGGGATAGATCGCGTTGATCGGGGTCATTGCCTCGCGCCAGACCTTGGCTCGGTCTCCGGCGTACGTTCCGCCGACACCGTTGCTGTAGTGACGGAGGTTGTTCTTCTTGCCGTCGGTGTTGCCCTGCCAGTAGGCGGTGGCGACCCGCGAGCTCGCACCAACGAGCCAGATCTGGTCAGCCTCGTCGGTGGTACCCGTCTTGGCGAACAGCTGGGTGCCGTCGGGCGTCTGCGCGCCCACTGCCGTTCCGCTCCTGATCGTGCCCTTCATCGCATAGATCGCTGCCTGGGCGAAGGCCGGATCAACGGCCTGCTGGCAGTCCTTGGTCTGGCCACCGAGCTTCTTGCCGGACGGCGAGGTGATCTCGTCGATGGCGATCGGCTTGCAGTAGATGCCGTTGTTCGCGACGGCCGCGTAGGCCGCGGCCATCGTCATCGGAGCGATCTCGTTCGTGCCCAGGATCGCGGAGGGGTTCTGGTACTGCAGCTCTCCGCCGTCCGCGCGGTGGACACCGAGCGACTGCGCGATGTCACGGATGTCGCAGAGATCGAGCTTCTGCGCCATCGAGGCGAACGCACCGTTGATCGACCCCGCCGTGGCTCCCATCACGCTCCAGTTGCCGCCCTCGCCCGGGGCGTCGTTGGACACCGGGAAGGGGGTTCCGACCGTCTGGCCGCAGATGGTCCAGGGGGACACCGTTCGTTCGGCACCGCTCACGGTCTCGTTCAGACCGTGCCCGGCCTTGACCCAGTCGAGCAGCGTGAACAGCTTGTACGTCGAGCCCGTCTGGAAGCCGCCCGAGCTGCCGTACTTGTAGTCGACGCTGTAGTTGATGCTGGTCGACGTGGGTGCGGACTTCAGCGACTCGTCGAAGTCCTTGTTCTGCGCCATCGTGATGATGCGCCCCGAACCGGCCTCGATCGAGTTGAGCGTCGACCCCAGGGCCAGGTTCGTCTCGGCCTTGTTGTCGTAGGTGTTCAGCAGACGCTTCTGCTCGGCGTTCAGGTCGATGTTCAGCGTCGTCTGGATCTTGTAGCCGCCGTTGCGCCACGCGGTGTCACGTGCCTTCTGCGAGGAGCCGAGCTGCGACATCTCGAGCACGACCTTCTTGGCGTAGTCGCAGAAGAACTGCGAGCCGTCACCGACCGAGGACCGGCAGCCCTGCGAGGGCTGGGTCAGGTGCACGTAGTCCGCCGGCTTCGACTGGCGAGCCGTTCGGTACTCGGCCTCGGTGAGGTTCTTCTGGTCGTACATCGAACGGAGGACGACGTTGCGTCGGGCGACGTTGGCGTCGTACTTCTTCGGGTTCGACAGGTTGCGCGCCTCGGGGTACTGCACGATCGCGATGAGCGACGCGGCCTCGGCCGGGGTCAGGTCGGTCGCGCTCTTGTTGTAGTAGTGCTGCGCCGCAGCCTGCACGCCGTAGGTCTGGTCGCCGAAGTAGGCGATGTTCAGGTAGGCGGTGAGGATCTCCTTCTTGGAGTACTTCTTCGCCAGCCCGATCGCGAGCTTCATCTCCTCGAGCTTGCGGGGGATGGTCTGTTCGACGGCCTCGTTGTAGGCCTTCTCCTGCTCCTTCTTGGTGGGGAGGTTCAGGGCTTCGTTCATCTTGATGTTGCGGACGAGCTGCATGGTCAGCGTCGACCCACCGCCCGAGTCGCCGAGTCCGCCCGCGATGCTGCCCACACCGGCGCGGATGAGCGACGTCATGTCGACGCCGCCGTGGTCGTAGAAGCGCTTGTCCTCGCCGTCGATCGCCGCGTTCTTCAGCTGGTCGCTGATCTGGTCGAACTTCAGCTCTTGGCGGTTCTGGTCATACAGGGTGGCGAAGTGCACGGACTTGCCGCCCGAGTACGCGTACAGCTCGTTGCGCTGCGGCAGGTCGCCGATCTCGATGTACTCCGGCAGGGACTCGAACACACCGATCGTGGATGTCGTCGTGACACCTGCGACGGCGATGGCCGGGGTGACCCCGATCGTGACGAGCAGGCCGGCGAGGGCACTGAACCCGACGAATCCGATGAAGGCGCCGACTGCTGAGACGGGCTTGGTCCGCGATGCAGACGTCTTCTGGGCAGACATAGGATGCAGCCTAAACGACACCCCCGACTGAAAGGCTGGCAAGGAACCGCATGACTCGCTGGGAGTACTTCACCACGCCGCTGATGATCCACAACACCACCGCGATCCTCAACAACTACGGGGACGAGGGCTGGGAGCTGGTCCAGATCGTCACCGGGCCCGAGGGCGGTCTCGTCGCCTACCTGAAGCGTCCCAAGGCCGACGCATGAGCGTCTCCGACCGGCTCGCCGAACTCGGCCTGACGATCCCCGCGGTCGCCGCGCCCGTCGCCGCCTACGTGCCCGCCGTCGTGACGGGCCAGTACGTCTACACGGCGGGCCAGCTGCCCTTCGTCGACGGTGCCCTGCCCGTGACCGGCAAGGTCGGTACCGACGTCGACGCGGAGACCGCTGCCGCGCAGGCTCGCGTGGCCGCGCTGAACGCCCTGGCCGCCGTGCAGTCGGTCGCCGGTTCGCTCGACCGCGTGGCCCGAGTCGTCAAGGTCACGGTCTTCGTCGCGTCGGACCCGTCGTTCACCGGCCAACCCGGTGTCGCGAACGGCGCGTCGACCCTGGTCGGCGAGGTCTTCGGCGACGCCGGCGTCCACGCGCGGAGCGCGGTGGGCGTCGCGGTGCTCCCGCTGGACGCGCCGGTCGAGGTGGAGCTGGTGGTGGAACTCACCGCCTGACGGCAGCGACCGACGGAACGAACGGAAGCAGGGCCTCCAGTCTGTATCTGACTGGAGGCCCTGCTTCCGTCCGGCGGGACTACATGAGTTCCGCGATGGTCGCCATGATCGTCGGGTCGGCGAGCGTCGTCGTGTCGCCGATGCGGCGGCCCTCGGCCGCGTCGCGGAGCAGCCGCCGCATGATCTTGCCGGAGCGTGTCTTCGGCAGCTCCGGCACGATGACGACCTGGCGCGGCTTCGCGATCGCGCCGATCCGCTTGCCGACCCAGTTGCGGAGCTCCGCGGAGGCGGTCTCGCGGTCGACGTCTGCGGCGGCCTCGGCCGTCAGGATGACGAAGGCGACGACGGCCTGCCCGGTGGTCTCGTCGGCGGCGCCGACCACGGCTGCCTCGGCGACGCCCTCGTGGCCGACCAGGGCGGACTCGATCTCGGCCGTCGACAGGCGGTGTCCCGAGACGTTCATGACGTCGTCGACGCGCCCCTGCACCCAGATGTCGCCCTGCCCGTCGAGCCGCGCACCGTCGCCGGCGAAGTAGCGGCCGGGGAACCGCGACCAGTACGTCTCGACGAACCGGTCCGGGTCGTTCCAGATCCCGCGGGCCATCGACGGCCACGGCTCGGTGATCGTGAGGTAGCCGCTCTCGCCAGGTTCGGCACGGTTGCCGTCGTCGTCGACGATCTCGGCGACGATGCCCGGCAGGGGCGTCTGCGCGGCGCCGGGCTTGAGCTTCGTGACGCCGGGCAACGCGGAGATCATGATGGCGCCGGTCTCGGTCTGCCACCAGGTGTCGACGATCGGCGTGCGGTCGTGGCCGATGACCTGGCGGTACCACTGCCACGCCTCGGGGTTGATCGGTTCGCCGACGCTGCCGAGCAGGCGGAGGGTCTCGAGGCTGCGCGCCTCCGGGATCTCGCGGCCGGCCTTCATCGCTGCGCGGACCGCCGTGGGTGCGGTGTAGAGGACGGTGACGCCGTACGCGTCGACGAGGTCCCACCAGCGGCCGGGCTTCGGCTCGTCGGGGGTGCCCTCGTAGAGCACCTGGGTGACGCCGTTGGCGAGCGGGCCGTAGACGACGTAGGAGTGGCCGGTGATCCAGCCGATGTCGGCGGTGCACCAGTAGACGTCCTTCTCCGGGTGCATGTCGAACACGTTCTTGTGCGTGTACGCCGCCTGGGTCAGGTAGCCGCCGGAGGTGTGCACGATGCCCTTCGGCTTCCCGGTCGTGCCTGAGGTGTACAGGATGAACAGCGGGGTCTCGGCGGGGAAGGCCTGGGCCTCGTGGGTCGGCGCCGCCTTCGCCAGCTCGTCGTGCCACCAGACGTCGCGGTCGTTCCAGGCGATGTCGTTGCCGCCGCGCTTGACGACCAAGACGTGCTCGACCGTGTCGGTGCCCTCGCCGGTCAGTGCCTCGTCGACGGCGGGCTTGAGCGGTGAGACGGCACCCCGCCGCCACCCGCCGTCCGCGGTGACGACGAGCTTCGCGCCGGCGTCCTCGATGCGGGCACGGAGGCTCTCCGCGCTGAACCCGCCGAAGACGACCGAGTGCACGGCACCGATGCGGGCGACGGCGAGCATCGTCACGACGGCCTCGGGGATGAGCGGCAGGTACACGACCACCCGGTCGCCCTGGCCCACGCCGAGGTCGGTGAGCATGTTCGCGGCGCGCTGCACCTCGGCGGTCAGCTCGGCGTAGGTGATGCGGCGCGTGTCGCCGGGAGCGCCCTCGAAGTGGATCGCGACCCGGTCGCCGTTGCCGGCGCGGACGTGTCGGTCGAGGCAGTTCTCGGCGACGTTGAGCGTGCCGTCGGCGAACCACTTCGCGAACGGGGCGCCCGACCAGTCCAGGGTCTGCGTGAACGGGGTGCGCCAGTCGAGCAGGGAGCGGGACTGCTCGGCCCAGAACGCCTCGCGGTCGGCCGCTGCTGCGCGGTGGAGATCCTCGCCGGCGACCGCGTCGGCCACGAACTCGGGCGGCGGTGCGAAGGTCGCTCCGTCGTCGCCTCGGGGGTCGGTCTGGGTCGGAGTGGACATCGATGTCCTTTCGCGTCGTTGCGGCCTCTGGTGGCATCCGTCGTGGATGCATGCGAGCATCCGTCGCCGGTGCCTGCGTGCATCCGGAGACTACCCCTCGGCCCGGTCGGGGCGCGGCACGCCCGGAGGTCGTGTCCGGGGTTGCCCTGGAGGGCCGATCGTGGGGTACAGTAGTTCCCGCTGGACTCGTTTCCGGCGGCATCGAATCGGATTCCCCCCAATCCCTCGATGTCAAGGCGGCACCTGTTCCCCCCAACCGGTGCCGCCTCTTCTGTTTCCCGGGGGCCGACTCGAGCGATGGTGGCTCGTCGGGCTCCGCCGTGTGCCCCGATCCGCGCAGGGACGCCGGTCGCGTGGACAGACCGGTCCATGCTCGTGCATGCATTCTGCATGTTCTTGCGTAGCAGGTGCTACGCACAGTCCGGCCGGGGGAAGCGGGGGTGGTGGGCGGCCCCGAGCGCGTCGGTGTCGCATCATCGACCGGGGTACGGCTTTCCGTTTCGGGGGACAAACCGGTCCGTTGGTGGGGCACTCCGACGTTGTCCACAGAAGTGGGGACCGTCCCGGCTGAGGGCTGACGTGCTCCCTACCGTCGGCGGCATGCCCCTGCACCGTGCTCCACTGCTTCCCCGCGCGTCGGCGCCTTCCGCGTCGACATCGCCTGCGTTCTCGGTGCCGGCACCGGCGCGGGCGCATGTTCCGTCGGCGCCGTTCCTGCCCGGGGCAGCGCCGCCGGCTCGTCGCCGGGCGTCCGTGGTCGTCGAGTTCGAGGAACTCGCCGCCCTGGTGGCTGATGCCACCGTGACGGACGTCCTGGTGGTCGGTGGCGTGGGGACGTGGGTCGACCGCGGCACCGGCCTCGAAGCCGTGCAGCCGCGACTGACCGAGGCGCGTGCCCGCGAACTCGCGACCCGGCTCGTCGCGCTCGGCGGCCGCCACGTCGACGAGACCACCCCGTGCGCGGACGTCCGGCACGGCGACGGCGTCCGGGTCCACGTCGTCCTCGCCCCTGTGTCCGTCGGGGGCACCGCCGTGTCGATCCGACTGCCACAGGTCCATCGACCCTCTCTCGCCACCCTCGAACGCGGCGGGACCTTCGCGTTCGTCCCGCGGTCGGTCGTCGAGGACGCCGTCGCTGCGCGCCGGAACGTCCTGGTCACCGGCGCGACCGGGAGCGGCAAGACCACCCTGCTCGCGGCGATGCTCGGGAACGTCCCCGTCGACGAGCGGATCGTGACGGTGGAGGACGTCGCGGAGCTCCGGATCGCCCATCCGCACGTCGTCGCGCTCGAGGCGCGGCAGGCGAACGCCGAGGGGGTCGGCGCGCTCGGCCTCGACCGGCTCGTGCGCGAGGCGCTGCGGATGCGCCCCGACCGGATCGTCGTGGGGGAGTGCCGCGGCGCCGAGGTCCGCGAACTCCTCTCCGCCCTGAACACCGGGCACGACGGGGGAGCCGGCACCGTGCACGCCAACGGCATCGCCGACGTGGCCGCGCGCCTCGAAGCGCTCGGGGCACTCGCCGGCCTCGGTGCCGAGGCGCTCGCCCGGCAGGCCGTCAGCGCCTTCGACCTGGTCCTGCACGTGGAGCGACGAGCAGGCCAGCGACGGCTCGGTGGTGTGGGCACGTTGTGCGTCGGCCCGGACGGGAGGCTCGAGGTGTGCCCGGTGGACGGGCTGCGGTGAGACGACCCACACCCGACGGCCCGGCGCGGGTGGCCGGGGTGCTCGACCGGGTGGCGACGCTGGTCTCGGCAGGCGTCCCGCCGCCGCGGGCCTGGCGGCTCGTCGGCGGTCTGCCCGGGGTCGGAGGACCCGCCCAGCAGGACATCGTCGTCGTCCTCCGCGTGGCGGACCGGACGGGAGCGCCCGTCGCGGAGACCCTCCGCGGGCTCGCCGGTGCGCTCCGGCGGGCCGCAGCATCGGACCGGGCGATCCGGGTCGCCCTGGCGGGCCCGCGGACGAGCGCCCGGGTCGTGCTCGCGCTGCCGCTCTTCGGGTTGGGGCTCGGTGCGGCCTGGGGTGCCGGTGCCGTCGAGGTCCTGGTCGGCTCACCGGCCGGTTGGGCGTGCTCGTGCACCGCGGCGGCCCTCGTGCTGGCCGGGCGACGGTGGACCGCCCGGCTGGTCCGTTCCGCGACCCCCGACGGCCGAGTCCCCGGGGTGCTCCTCGACGCCTGGGCCGTGGCGGTCGCCGGAGGCGGGTCGTGGAGCACCGCCGGGCAGGCAGTCGCCGAGGCGTCCGCGGGAGCCGCCCCGCCCGCCGGGGACGTGCACCGGCTGCGGGAGGTCCTCGACCTCGCCCGGCGCGCCGGGGTGCCCGCCGCGGGGTTGCTCCGCCGCGCCGCCGAGGACGTGCGCGACGAGGCCGCTGCCGACGGGCTCGTGGCGGCGGAACGACTGGCGGTCCGACTGGTGCTGCCGCTCGGGGTCTGCGTCCTGCCGGCGTTCGTGCTCGTGGGGGTGGTGCCCGTGGTGGTCGGGGTCCTCTCCTCCACGGTGGGCGGGGCCGCGTGACCTCTCCACAGATGGCGCCGAGGCCTCGTCGTCGACACCCCGGTCAGGACACGCTGGTCCCACCGAACAGAAAGGACGGACTCCATGAGCACCACGTCATCCCCCGACCGCCGCACCCGTCGGGCCATCCGCCACCACCGTCGCCCGCGTCGCCTCGTCGCCCGGTGGTCGTCCCGGCTGCGGGACGACCGGGGATCGGCCACCGCCGAGTACGCGGTCGTCATCCTCGCCGCCGTGGCGTTCGCCGGTGTGCTCGTCGCGGTCATGCGCTCCGGCGAGGTCCAGACCATCCTCACCGACCTCGTCCGTGGCGCGCTCTCGCTGTGAGCGCGGCTCCGTGACCGTCGAGTTCGCGGTGGCGCTCCCCGTGGTGGCGATCGTGTTGACCGCCCTCGTCGCGGCCGTCCTCGTCGTCGACGCACAGGGCCGTCTGCAACTCGCCGCAGCCACCGCCGCCCGGGCGATCGGGCGTGACGACGAGCACCAGGGCCGGTCCGCGGCCGACCGGATCGCTCCGGGGGTCTCGGTCGTCGTCCGGTCGGACGGTGACCTGGTCTGCGTCGACGCCACGCGCGGCGGGACCGGCCCCTTCGCGGCGCTCCCACTGACCGCGACGGCGTGCGCCGCGGCCCGAGGGGGCTGACGTGACGATCCCCGACGGCCAACGCGGCTCGGCGACCGTGCTGCTCGTGGCGGTCTTCGGCGTGGGGGTCCTCGTCGGGTCCACGGCGCTCGCCGCCGCCGGCCACCGCACGCAGGCCCTCCGCGCCCAGGCCGCCGCCGACGCCGCCGCCGTGGGCACCGCGGCGGCCGCCACCGGGCTGGTGCCGGGGGAGCCGTGTGCGGTCGCGACCCGGATCGCCACGGCGAACGGGGCCGCCCTCGACGCCTGCGAACTCGTCGCCACCGCGGCCCGCGTCCGCGTGGTCGTGGGCACCGGACCGTTCGTCGTCGGCGCACTCGCGGTGGCCGGTCCGGCAGGCGACCCGCCCGAACACTATGTGTATGGTGTGCCTGTCGGCCCGCGGTCACCGATGTCCCGGTCGACCCGGACACGCTCGTGGCCAGGGCCGATCAGCACCATCGATCAAGGAGACACGTGCCAGGCACGAAGAAGCTCGTGATCGTCGAGAGCCCTGCGAAGGCGAAGACGATCGCGCAATACCTCGGTGACGGATACGAAGTCCAGGCCTCGGTCGGACACATCCGCGACCTCGTCGAGCCGAAGAACCTGCCGCCCGAGCTCAAGAAGGGCTCCCTCGGCAAGTTCTCGGTGGACGTCGACAACGGCTTCGAGCCGTACTACGTCGTGTCCGACGCCAAGAAGAAGACCGTCTCCGAGCTGAAACGCGCCCTCAAGGACGCCGACGAGCTCTACCTCGCAACAGATGAAGACCGCGAGGGTGAAGCGATCGCGTGGCACCTGCTGCAGGTCCTGAAGCCGAAGGTCCCCGTCAAGCGGATGGTCTTCCACGAGATCACGAAGGAGGCGATCCAGCGCGCGCAGGAAGCCACCCGTGAGCTCGACACCGCCCTCGTCGACGCGCAGGAGACCCGCCGCATCCTCGACCGGCTGTACGGGTACGAGGTCTCCCCGGTCCTGTGGCGCAAGGTCGCCCCCGGTCTGTCCGCCGGCCGGGTGCAGTCCGCCGCCACCCGTCTCGTCGTCGACCGCGAGCGCGAGCGCCTGGCCTTCGTGTCCGCCAACTACTGGGACCTCTCCGCCCGGTTCGAGAAGGCCGGCGAGTCCTCCTTCTCGGCGCGACTCGCCCGGATCCACGGCACACGCGTCGCCTCCGGCCGTGACTTCGACGACCGCGGCACGCTCAGCGGTGACGTCGTCCGGCTCGACGAGGCCGCTGCCGCGTCGCTGACCACGGTCCTCGAGCGCGCCGGCGACGCCACCGTCCGCAGCGTCGACTCGAAGCCGTACACGCGACGCCCGGCCGCGCCGTTCACCACGTCGACGCTCCAGCAGGAAGCCGCGCGCAAGCTCCGCCTGTCCCCGCGACAGACCGCTCGCGCTGCGCAGACCCTGTACGAGAACGGCTACATCACCTACATCCGTACCGACTCGGTCTCGCTCTCGAAGCAGGCCATCGACGCGGCCCGCAAGCAGGCAGCGGACCTGTACGGCTCGGCCACCGTGCCCGACAAGCCCCGCCTGTACGCGAGCAAGAGCAAGAACGCGCAAGAGGCGCACGAGGCGATCCGTCCCGCCGGCGACTCCTTCCGTACCCCGCAGGACCTGCAGGGCACCCTCACCGGTGTCGAGTGGCGCCTCTACGACCTCATCTGGAAGCGCACCATCGCGTCCCAGATGGCGGACGCGAAGGGTTCGACCGCGTCGATCGTGCTCGGCATCTCCTCGACCGAGTCGGTCGAGGGCATCGCCTCGACCGCGAACGGCACGGACGCCGAGTTCACCGCCTCCGGCACCGTCATCACGTTCCGCGGCTTCCTCAGCGCCTACGAAGAAGGCCGTGACGAGGACCGCCACGAGTCCTCCGAGCGTGCCGGTCAGGACGTCGCCCTGCCGAACGTGGCCCAGGGCGAGCACCTCACGGTCACCGACGTCGAGGCGAAGGGGCACGACACCACCCCGCCGCCGCGCTTCACCGAGGCGAGCCTCATCAAGACGCTGGAAGAGCTGGGGATCGGGCGTCCGTCGACCTACCCCACGATCAGCCCGACGATCATCGACCGCGGCTACGTCTCGCTCCGCGGCACGCAGCTGGTGCCGAACTGGATCGCGTTCAGCGTCGTGCGCCTGCTCGAGGAGTACTTCGGCGAGCTCGTGGAGTACGACTTCACCGCCGAGATGGAAGAAGACCTCGACCGCATCGCTCGCGGCGACGCGGACCGGGTGGACTGGCTCAAGGGCTTCTACTTCGGTGGCGGCGACGACGACCAGCGCGGCCTGCGGACGGTCATCGACAACCTCGGTGAGATCGACGCCCGCGAGATCAACTCGGTCGAGCTCGCTCCGGGCCTCACGCTCCGGATCGGTCGGTACGGCCCCTACATCGAGGTGCCGAGCGACGACCCCGAGAAGCCGCGGCGCGTCAACGTGCCCGAGGACCTCGCTCCCGACGAACTGACCGTCGAGAAGGCGAAGGAACTCGTCGACGCCCCGGTGATCGGCGACCGTGTCGTCGGGATCAACCCGGAGACCGGCAAGGAGGTCCTGGCGAAGGACGGCCGCTTCGGCCCCTACGTCACGGAGCGCACCCCGGAGCCCGAACCCACCGTGGACCCGAAGACCGGCGAGGTCGTCGAAGCGCCCGCAGCGGCAGAGGCCCCCGTGGCCGACGCGGCTGCTGCGACCGCGACGAGCGAGACGGCGTCGGCGACCGCGAAGAAGGCCCCCGCCAAGAAGGCGCCTGCGAAGAAGACGACGAAGAAGGCCGCGGCGCCGAAGGAACGCACCGCTTCGCTCTTCAAGTCGATGGACCCGCAGACCGTCGACCTCGAGACCGCGCTGAAGCTCCTCGACCTGCCCCGCGTCGTCGGCCAGGACCCGGAGACGGGCAACGACATCACGGCGCAGAACGGCCGGTACGGGCCGTACCTGAAGAAGGGGACGGACACCCGGACCCTGCCCGGCGAGGACGCGATCTTCGACATCGACCTTCCCGGCGCACTCGAGCTGTTCGCGCAGCCGAAGTACGGCGGCAACCGCACCGCGAGCGCCGCGCTCAAGGAGTTCGACGCCGACCCGGTGTCCGGCAAGCCGATCAAGATGAAGGACGGCCGGTTCGGCCCGTACGTCACCGACGGCGAGACGAACGCGACCATCCCGAAGGGCGAGGACGTCGAGGCCGTCGACCACGCCCGCGCGGTCCAGCTCATCGCCGACAAGCGTGCCAAGGGGCCGGTCAAGAAGAAGACCCCGGCTCGTCGGACGGCGGCCAAGAAGAAGTGACCGGTCGCTTCATCACGCTCGAGGGCGGCGACGGCGCGGGCAAGACGACCCAGGCGGAGCTGCTCTCGGCGTGGCTCGGTGCGCACGGCCGGACCGTGGTGCGCACCCGCGAACCCGGCGGCACCGACCTCGGCGTCCAGATCCGGCAGATGGTCCTGCACGAGCGGGGCCACGTCGCACCCCGGGCCGAGGCGCTCCTGTACGCGGCCGACCGAGCCCAGCACGTCGAGACGGTCGTCCGTCCGGCGATCGCCCGCGGCGAGGTCGTCCTGCAGGACCGCTACATCGACTCGTCCGTCGCCTACCAGGGCGTCGCGCGCGGCCTCGGCGCCGAGCAGGTCCGGTCCGTCTCGGAGTGGGCAGCGGACGGTCTCGCACCGGACCTCACGATCCTGCTCGACCTCGACGTCACCGTCGGACGCGCCCGGGTGGCCGCGGCGCGGGGCGACACCTTCGACCGTCTCGAGTCCGAGGCTGCCGCGTTCCACGAGTCCGTCCGTCAGGCCTTCCTCGCGATGGCCGAGGCCGAGCCGGCGCGCTTCCTGGTGGTCGATGCCTCGGCCCCGACCGACACCGTGCAGGACGCGGTCCGTCGAGCGGTCGCCCCGCTCGTCGGGATCGACCCGGCATGACGGTGGTCACTGACAGGATGGTCCCGTGAGCGTGTGGGACGGCCTGACCGGGCAGGAAGAAGCGGTCGCGTCGCTGCGCAACGCGGCCGAGTCCACCGACGGCACCGGCGGCATGACGCACTCGTGGCTCATCACCGGCCCGCCCGGGTCGGGACGGTCGAACGTGGCGACCGCCTTCGCGGCGGCGCTCGTGGGCAACGGCCCCGACGACGACCACACCCTGCGGCAGATCACCGCGAAGACCCACCCCGACGTCTCGGTGCTCACGACCCAGCGCGTGATCATCACGATCGACGAGATCCGGCAGCTCGTCACCTCGTCGTACTACTCGCCGTCAGTCGGCCGCTACCGCGTCGTCATCATCGAGGACGCCGACCGCATGACCGAGCGCACCTCGAACCTGCTGCTCAAGGCGCTCGAGGAACCCCCGGAGCGCACGGTGTGGATCCTCTGCGCTCCGAGTGAAGCCGACCTGTTGCCGACGATCCGGTCGCGCGTCCGCTCGGTCCGCCTGCGCGTGCCCGGCATCGAGTCCGTCGCCGACCTGCTCGTCGCCCGGACCGGCGTCGATCGTGCCCTCGCGATGGATGCTGCTCGCCAGGCGCAGAGCCACATCGGCATGGCGCAGCGTCTCGCCACGAGCGAGCCGGCCCGAGGCCGTCGCCGCCGGACCCTGACGACCGTGCTCGGTGTGCGGAGCGTGGGCGATGCCGTCATGGCGGCCGCCGAGCTCCTCGCCGTCGCCGACGAGGACGCGAAGTCCATCACCGAGCAGCGCGACTCCGAAGAGCGCGACGCAGCCCTGCGCTCGCTCGGGGTCGAACCCGGCGGGACGATCCCGCCGGCGCTCCGGTCGCAGCTCCGCGCCCTCGAGGACGACCAGAAACGCCGGGCCACCCGCAGCCTGCGTGACGGCCTCGACCGGATCCTGGTGGACGTCTCGTCCCTGTACCGCGACCTGCTCCTGCTGGGGCTCGGAGCCCCGGCGGAACCGGTCAACCTGGCCATGCAGGACCAGCTCGAACACGCGCTGCCGACGACACCGCCCGCTGCCGCGCTCGAGGTCCTCGACGCCGTCGCCCTGGCGCGCCAGCGCATCGCGGCGAACGTGGCGGCACTCCTGGCGCTCGAAGCACTGCTCGTCACCATCGCCCGCGCCCGCCGCTGAGGCCCGGCGTGCGACAATCACGGCATGCCCGACGCTGAACCCGGCCTGCGCGAACGGAAGCGCCGCGCCACCCGGCGCGCCATCCAGCAGGCTGCGCTCCGGATCGCCATCGAGGACGGCCTCGGCGCGGTGACGGTGGACGAGATCTCCCGGCGGGCCGACGTCTCGCCCCGGACGTTCTTCAACTACTTCCCGAGCAAGGAGCAGGCGATCCTCGGGGACGACCCGCAGCTGCCCGACGACGCGGCGTTGCAGGCGTTCGTCGACGGTGGTCCGAGCGGTGACCTGCTCGCCGACATCGGCACGCTGCTCGTGCACTCCACGCGGGAACTGATCGAGGAGCGCGGGCTCATCGAGGAGCGGCAGCAGGTGCTCCGCGCGAACCCGGAGCTGTTCAGCCGTCGCATGGCGTCCATGAAGGAGTTCCAGGCGGAGCTGCAGGCGGCCGTCACGCGACGGCTCGAACACGCCGACCCGGAGCTCGCCGCCGACGCCGAGGCACTCCGCCGCCGCGCGGGTCTCGCGGCCATCGTCGCCCTCGCCGCCCTGCGCCACGCGTGGTGGGAGTGGTCGGGTTCCGAGGCCGGAACACACCTGGTCGACGAGCTCGAACGGTCCTTCTCCGAGCTCGGCGTGCTGGTTTCGCGTTCACTCGTCTGAACCTGTATAGTCATTGCTCGTGCCACTCCGGACATGGAGTGTGTGCCGCCTTAGCTCAGTCGGTAGAGCGATTCACTCGTAATGAATAGGTCGTCGGTTCGATTCCGACAGGCGGCTCCGTGAACACCCCGGTCAGACCCACTCGAAGTGGCTCTGACCGGGGTTTTCGTATTCCGGACGAAACCCGTGTCCCTCGCCCGAGGGACAGACGTCGGGCGCGTCCGCGGGCTAGCCTTGTCCGCGATACGGGGGACACGATGACCGACCACCAGCCCAGCGCTCCACCGGCGGTGACGCCGTGCTGAAGCGTGTCCTGGTCATCGTCGTGATCGCTGCCACCGCCGGGGCCCTCGCGGTCACCGCGGCAGCCGTGCCCGAGTCCCGTGCCACGTCCGCATCGACCTCGTCGCCGAGCACCGGTCCTTCCGCGACCCCGACGGCGTCCGCGACCGGCCCCGCGTACCTCGCGGACCGCGAGCCGACCTTCTCCGAGGACTTCGACACCCCCGCCGCAGCTGGCGGCCCCTTCGCCGAGACGTACCGGAACTCGTGGCAGCCGTACCCCGACGGCACGGGCGGCAAGTACTACTCGGACAAGCTCATCAGCGCCCACGACGGCTACCTGGACGTCGCGATGGACGGGGAGCACGGCGCCGCCGGGACGTTCGGCACCCCCACCGGCGCCTGGTCACACGTCGGCGGCACCTTCAGCATCCGTGCGCGGGCGACCGGTGGCGACGGCAACGGGATCGCGGTCATGCTCTGGCCGACGTCGAACGCCTGGGCGGACGGCGAGCTGAACTACCCGGAGGGGCAGTTCAACGGCTCACCGCGCGTCTTCCACCACTCGATGCTCCAGGGGCTCGAGAAGCGGACCGAGCACTACAACACCAGGGTGTCCTGGAACGACTGGCACACCTACACGACCGAGTGGGTGCCGGGGAAGATCATCCGGTACTACCTCGACGGCAAGCTCGTGTTCACGGTGCCGCGCAACGTGCCCACCACGCCGCATCGCTACATGTTCCAGATCGGCAACTGGGGCGACCCGGGGCACGTGCAGATCGACTGGGTCCGCACCTACGACACGGAGTGACCAAACCCCCCGGACGGGGGCTCCGAATCAGTCCGGTCGTACGACCCGACACCCGTGTGCTCGCGTCGATGACCCGAACCTCGACGCGGGTGCGCGGGCGGGAACGATCCCCGTTCTGGGGATTCCCCTGCCGGGCCACTCGGGCAACGATGGGACACGAACCCGTTCCGTCGTCACCGAGAGGTCGTCATGCTGCTGTCCCTGGTCTACATGAGCGCAGCGAACGAGGTGTTCGACCAGGAGCGGCTCGACGCACTGCTCGAGCACGCACGGGTCCGCAACACCGCGTCCGGCCTGTCCGGTCTGCTCGTCTACAAGGACGGCCGGTTCATGCAGCTGCTCGAGGGCCCCGAGGCGGCCGTGCTCGAGACGTACCAGCGCATCATCGACGACCCGCGGCACACCGACGTCGGCCTGCTCGTCGAGGAGCGTATCCACACCCGGCGTTTCGGCGAGTGGAAGATGGCGTTCCACCGGGAGGCCGAAGCCGACCTGCCCGACGGCTTCGACTCGTTCCTCGCCGAGGGCGATGCGAGCGCCGACACGAGCCGTGCCCGTGAGCTCCTGCGCTGGTTCCGGAACCACCCGATGGCCGCCCCGGACGCCGCGCTCGGCAAGCACCGCCGCTGACGACCCGAGGCGGGCACCGCCGCTGACGACCCGAGGCGGGCACCGCCGCTGACCGCCCGACGCGGACCCCGCTGACGACCGCCGCGGGCCGCGCCACACGCCGCGCTGGTAGACAGGACCCATGACGGTTCGCTGGGGAGTCATCGGCACAGGCGGCATCGCACGGTCCTTCGTGGGTGACTGCACCGCGGCCGGCATCGTGTTCACGGCCGTGGGCAGCCGCACCCGCGAACACGCCGAGGCCTTCGCCGCCGAGTTCGGCATCGAGCGGGCCCATGGTTCCTACGAGGACCTGGTGGCGGACGACGACGTCGACGCGGTCTACATCGCGACCCCGCACGTCCGGCACGCCGAGGACGCCCTGCTCGCGATCCGGGCGGGCAAGCACGTCCTGGTCGAGAAGGCCTTCACGATGACCGCGGCCGAGGCCCGGACGGTCGTCAACGCCGCGAGGCAAGCGGGTGTCGCGGTGATGGAGGCGATGTGGACCCGCTTCCTGCCGCAGATGGCGATGATCCGCGAGGTCGTCGCCGAGGGACGGATCGGCCGCCCGATGGTGGTCGAGGCGACCCACCACCAGGCGCTCCCGACGGACCCCGGCCACCGGTTGCGCGACCCGGCACTCGGCGGGGGAGCGATGCTCGACCTCGGGATCTACCCGGTGTCCTTCGCGGTGGACGTGCTCGGGGTGCCGACCGCGCTGGTCGCAGCCGGGATGCTGAGCGAGCAGGGCGTCGACGAACAGATGGGCCTGGTCATGACGCACCGGGGCGGTGCGCAGTCGATGATCCACTTCGGGATGGACCTGCGGAGCCCGAACACGGCGTCGATCATCGGCGAGACCGGCCGCATCGACCTCGACTCCACCTGGTACACGCCGACCACCTGGCGGATCCGTGACCGCGACGGTGCCGTCGTCGAGGAGTTCGACGGCCGCGAGGAGCTCGCCGGCTACGAGCACGAGGCCCGCGCCTTCGAGACGATGATCACGTCGGGCCGCCACGACGGCGGCCCGATGGACCCGGACGAGACCGTCGCGATCATGGCGGTGCTGGACGAGGCACGACGCCAGGTCGGGGTCCGGTACCCGGCCGACGGTCCCGTCACGGCTCCCTGATCCGGCTCCCGTCCGCCACGGATCCCGGATCCGGCCTGGAGGCTCCTGCCGCAGTTCCGTAGGATCGGTCGCGATGTCCGAGCAGCAGCCCACCCCGCGTTCCGTCCCGGAGCGGTTCCGCGCCGCCGTCACCGCGGTGCGGGCCTCCGCCGCGCGACGCCCGGTCCCGTGGATCGCCGGTGGTCTCGCGGCGCTGCTCGTGGTCGGTTCCGGTGGGGCCGTCGCCGTCGCTGCGGCCACGACCCCGGACTCCCGGACCGCTGCGGCGCCCAGCCCGACCCGGACCGCGTCCTCGGCTCCGGACCGGACGACCACCACGAAGCGCCCGACCACGAAGCCGTCCCCCACCCCGACCGCCGATGCCCGCGCGGTGCCGGACGACCTCGCCGGTCCGTCCGCGCTCCGGACCTGCTCGATCGCGACGGCTGCGTCGGCGAGCGGCCTCGGCGACTTCGAGGGGTACGTGATGGACGCGAAGACGGGCAAGGTCCTGTTCTCGAAGCACGGCGAGCGGGCCGCCCAGACCGGCAGCGTCATGAAGACCCTGACCTCGGCGACCGCGCTCTCGGTGCTCGGGGGCGACCACCGCATCCCGACGACCGTCGCACGGGAGTCCGCGAACACCGTCGCCCTGGTCGGACACGGCGACGCGACGCTGTCCGCCGGCGGCGGCACGGTGTACCCGGGCGCCCCGACCCTCGCCCAGCTCGCGCAGCAGGTGAAGGCGAAGGTCGGCGACACCCCGGTCACCACGATCGTCACCGACGACACGTACTGGAGCGACGCCGACGCCTGGGACCCCACGTGGCCGGTGTCCGAACGCACCATCGGGTACCAGCCGAAGGTCACGGCGCTCATGGTCGACGGTGACCGGGCGAACCCCGCGGCGGCGACCTCGCCCCGGTCGGAGGACCCGGTCGGACGCGCCGGCATCGCCTTCCGGACGGCACTGGCGAACGCTGGCGTCGCTGGCGCCTCGTCAGCGCAGATCGTCAAGCGGGCGACCACCGGCACCGAGACGATCGCCACGGTGTCGTCGCAGCCGGTGTCGACGCTCATCGGGCAGATGATCCCGAACTCGGACAACACCCTGGCCGAGATGCTCGCCCGGGTGTCCTCGAAGGAGTCCGGCTCGAACGGCTCGGCGGCGTCGCTGTCGTCCGTGTACCAGTCGGCACTGCGCTCCTACGGCCTCGACCCGGCCGGCATCGTGATCAAGGACGGCTCGGGCGAGAGTGCCTCGAACGCCGTGTCGCCGGAGTTCGTCGCACACCTCATGGTGCAGGTCGCCTCCGGCGCGAAGGGCCTCGGCACGCTCGCGAACGCCCTGCCGGTGTCCGGCCAGTCCGGCACCCTGGCCAGCCGGTTCACCGGCGCGAACGCGGTCGCCCGCGGCAAGGTGCACGCGAAGACGGGCTGGATCGACAGCGCGAACACCCTCGGCGGCTACATCGACGCCGCCGACGGGTCGCGGCTGACCTTCGCCTTCTACGCCATCGGATCGCCGCGTGCAGCGGCACTGCCGGCACTCGATGCGGTGACCGCCGCGACGTACTCGTGCGGGAGCAAGCTCACCGGCTCCTGAGCCGACGGGTGTTGGATGGACCCATGCCAAGAGCACTGCTCGTCGTGGACGTCCAGAACGACTTCACCGAAGGCGGTGCGCTCGCGGTCACCGGGGGAGCGGCGCTCGCGAAGCGCATCACCGCGTTCCTCGGTCGGCACGGGGACGAGTACGACCTGATCGTGGCGTCCCGCGACTGGCACCACGGCGACGACGACAACGGCGGACACTTCGCCGGACCCGACGGACCCGACTTCGTCGACACGTGGCCGGTGCACTGCGTCGCCGGCACACCCGGGGCCGATTACCACCCCGATCTCGACACCGCACTGATCGACGTCGACGTCCGCAAGGGGCAGGGCACGCCGGACTACTCGGCGTTCCAGGCCCGGACCGAGGCGGGCGTCCCGCTGGCCGAGGTGCTCGCCGAGCGCCGCGTGCACACGATCGACGTCGTCGGCATCGCCACCGACCACTGCGTCCGTGCCTCGGCGCTCGACGCCCGTGCCGCGGGCCTCGACGTCGCCGTGTACGAGGACCTGGTGGCCGGGGTCGACGTCGAGCGCAGCGCCCGGGCGCTCGACGAGATCCGGGCGGCCGGCGGACACGTCGACCGCAGCGACATGGACGAGGGCCTCGCGAACCCAGGAGGAGCACGACTGTGACCGACACCACCACGAACGAAACCACCACCACCACCGTCGCCGACGAGCACGTCCGCGTCGAGGGCGTCCCCACCGGACTCTTCATCGGCGGCACCTGGCGCGCCTCGTCGAGCGGGTCCACCTTCGCCGTGCACGACCCGTCGACCGGTGCCGTCCTGGCCGAGGTCGCCGACGCCACCCCCGAGGACGGCCTCGCGGCCCTCGACGCAGCCGCCGCGGCGCAGGAGTCGTGGGCGGCGACGGCCCCACGCACGCGCTCGGACATCCTGCGCCGGGCCTTCGACCTGGTGCACGAGCACGCCGACGACCTCGCGGCCCTGATGTCGCTCGAGATGGGCAAGCCCCTGGCCGAGGCCCGCGGTGAGGTCGTCTACGGCGGCGAGTTCCTGCGGTGGTTCTCGGAGGAAGCGGTCCGCATCACCGGCGACTACCGCACGAACCCCGAGGGCACCGGCCGCGCGATCGTGCTGAAGCGTCCGGTCGGCCCCGTGTACGCGATCACCCCGTGGAACTTCCCGCTCGCGATGGCGACGCGGAAGATCGGCCCGGCCCTGGCCGCCGGCTGCACGGTGGTCGCGAAGCCGGCCGACCTCACCCCGCTGACGACCCTGTTCCTGGTAGAGCTGTTCCGCCGTGCCGGGCTGCCGGAGGGCGTGCTCAACGTGATCCCGTCGAGTGACGCCAAGGGACTGTCGGAGCCGATCATCGCCGACCCGCGCCTGCGCAAGCTGACGTTCACCGGTTCGACCCCGGTCGGTTCGGCGCTCCTCAGGCAGGCGGCGGACAACGTGCTCAAGACGAGCATGGAGCTCGGCGGCAACGCTCCGCTGCTCGTGTTCGACGACGCCGATCTCGACGAGGCGGTGGACGCGGCGATGCTCGCGAAGTTCCGCAACACGGGCGAGGCCTGCACCGCCGCGAACCGGTTCTTCGTGCAGGACGGCATCGCCGACGCGTTCGTCGCGGCCCTCACCGAGAAGGTGGACGCCCTGCGCGTCGGCCGGGGCACCGAGGACGGCACGACGCTCGGACCCCTCATCGACGACCGCGCCGTGGACAAGGCCGCCTCGCTCGTCGACGACGCCCTCGGCCGCGGTGCCCGGCTCGTCACGGGCGGCCACCGGATCGACCGCCCGGGCACCTTCTACGAGGCGACGGTGATCGACGACGTGCAGCCCGGCTCGGAGATCATGACGACGGAGATCTTCGGACCGGTCGCCTCGGTCACGCGCTTCAGCACCGAGGACGAGGGGATCCGGCTCGCCAACGACACCGAGTACGGGCTCATCGCTTACGCCTTCACGACCGACTTCCGGCGTGGTCAGCGTCTCGCCGAGCGCCTGGAGACGGGCATGCTCGGGCTGAACACGGGCGTCGTCTCGAATGCGGCGTTCCCGTTCGGCGGTGTGAAGTCCTCCGGCCTCGGCCGCGAGGGGTCGCACGAGGGCATCGAGGAGTACCTCGAGACCGTCTACGTGCTGACGCCGGACCCCTTCGCCGCCTGAGCCTGAGCCCGAGCCCGACCCCGAGCCCGGATCGACGGTACGGCCGCGGTACTCGCGGCCGTACCGTCGATCACACCAGCAGCTGGTGCTTCGCCAGGTCGCGGTAGAGCGGCGTCGACTCCACGAGCTCGGAGTGCGTGCCGCTGCCGACGACGCGGCCGTGCTCGAGCACGACGATCACGTCGGAGTCGACCACCGTCGACAACCGGTGGGCGATCACGAGCAGGGTGCGGTCCTCGGCGACGGCGTCGATCGCGAGCCGCATCTTCTGCTCGTTGACCCCGTCGAGTGACGACGTCGACTCGTCGAGCAGCAGGATCGGGGGAGCGGCGAGCAGCGCGCGGGCGATGGCCAGGCGCTGCCGTTCCCCGCCGGAGAGCATCACGCCGTCCTCACCGACCTGCGCGTCGAGACCGCGGGGGTCGCGGTGCAGGACCTCGCCGAGGTTGACCGCCTCGAGCACCCGGACGCAGTCGTCCTCGGTGGCGTTCGGCGACCCGAGCAGCAGGTTGGCGCGGATCGTGCCGGCGAGGACGGGTGCGTCCTGCTCGACGTAGCCGATCTGAGCCCGGAGTTCGTCGCGGTCCATGCCGCGCACGTCGATGCCGCCCAGGCGGATCACGCCGTCGGTGGGGTCGTAGAACCGCTCGATCAGTGCCAGGGTCGTCGACTTGCCGGCTCCGGACGGACCCACGAGTGCGACGCGCGACCCACGCGGCACCCGGAACGACACGTCGTGGAGCACCACGTCGTCAGCTGGGCGCTCGTCGTCGACGCGATCCGGGCCTCCTGGGCGGTCCGCGGGGTCGGACGCGACCGCGCCGTCGGCACCCGAGGCATCCGCCTGGGCGCGGTACCGGAACGAGACGTGCTCGAACGCGATGGCGTCGTCGGTGGCGACCGCTGCGGCGGGCCGGACCGACTCGTCGTCCTGGGACTCCGTCGGCAGGTGCAGGATCTCCTCGATCCGGCCGAGCGCGCCGAGCGCCTGGGCGACGGCCACGGCCGCGCCCATCGCCTGGCCGAGCGGCATGATCATCATGAAGAGCAGCAGGATGAACGTGATGAGCGTCGCGATGGTGATCGTGCCGGCCGCGACCTGTGCCCCGCCGACGCCCAGGACGGCGATGAACGCGACCTGCATGACGATGCTCGCGACGGGGACGACGAAGGCGGACATCTTGGCGATGTCGAGGCCGCGCTTGTACGCCTCGGTCGCGTGGCCGTCGACCTCGCGCACCTCGCGTTCGGTGGCGCCGGCTGCTCGGATGGTGCGGACGGCGCCGATCCCGCGTTCGACGGCCGCGGTGAGGTCGCCGACCTTCTCCTGTGCACGCTTCGAAGCGACCCGGATGCGGCGGCTCAGCCCGCCGACGACGACGATGGCGATCAGGACGATCACGATCACGATGCCGAGCAGCAGCGGGTCGATGATCGCCATCGCGATGATGGCGCCGATGAACGTGAGCGCGCCGCCGATCGACTCGATCAGCCCCTGGGTCAGGACGGCCCGCAGGAGCGTGGTGTCGCTGCCGACGCGGGACACCAGGTCGCCGGTGCGCCGCGTGTCGAACTCCGAGATCGGCAGGTTGAGGATGCGGGCGATGAGCTTGCGGCGGGTGGAGAGCACGACGCCCTCGCCCGCACGCTGCAGCAGGAAGTGCTGCACGCCGTTCAGCACCCCCGCGACGATGACGAGCCCGACCAGCAGCCACACGAGCGTGCTGAGGGTGTTGCCCTGCTGCACCGCGGTGATGACCTGGTTGACCAGGAGTGGCTGCGCAAGTGAGGCCCCCGCACCGAGGACGCTCAGCACGATGATCACGACCATCGCGGGCTTGTTCTCGAACAGGTAGGACAGCAGGCGACCGAACGTGGCGCGGGGGCCGTCGGAGGTCTTCGGGCGTGCGAAGGGGAAGCTCATCGTGTTCCTAGTTTCTGCCGTACTTCTTGTGCACTGCCTGTCGGCTGACACCGAGCAGCGTCGCGATCTCCTGCCACGAGGCGCCGGCGGTGCGGGCACGTCGCGCGGCGAGCTCTTCGGTCCGGTCGAGCTCACGGCGCAGCTCCCGCACGTTGGCGAGGGCGGAGAACGGGTCGTCCCCTGATGCTCCGGCCGCGAGGCTCGTGATGGTCGGTCGGTCCATGCCTGTCAACCTACATTGACGCACCGACATCCGTCAACCTGCGTTGACGGCGACTCGCACCGGGCAGTGGGGTCGCCGCCATGACGGACGGGAGGCCCGGTGCCAGCTGGCACCGGGCCTCCCGTCCGTCAGGTGGTCGCCGATCAGGCGTTGGCGATGTCCTTCGACTTCGTCTCACGCACGAAGAACAGCGCGACCAGCGTCACGACCGCGGCGATCGTCAGGTACAGGCCGACGAGGAAGATGTCGCCGTCCGGCTTCCAGAGCGCCAGCGCGATGGTCGGGGCGAGTGACGCACCGAGGATCGACGCGACGTTGTACGCGATGGCCGAGCCGGTGTACCGGACGTTCGTCGGGAACAGCTCGGGCAGCAGCGCACCCATCGGACCGAACGTCAGCCCCATCAGCGAGAGCCCGACGATGAGGAACGTCACCACGGTGATCGGGCCGCTCGACGCAGCGAACCAGAACTGGAACGTCAGACCGAACAGCGCGATGCCGATCGTGGTCGGGATGAGGGTCTTGCGGCGGCCGAACTTGTCGGCGAGCAGCCCCGCGATCGGGGTGAAGATGCCGAAGAACACGACGCCGATCATGAGCAGGGTCAGGAACTCGCCACGGGTGTACCCGAGACCGATCTTCGGCACGAGCGCGCTGTTCTCGGTGCCGGTCGTGCCGTACTGCAGGGTGAACGTCGTCAGGAAGTAGAAGAGCACGTACGTGGCGACCATGCCGAAGGTGCCGACGATGACGGCCTTCCACGAGGTGCGGAACACCCGGCCGAGCGGGACCTTTGCGACCGTGCCCGATTCCTGCACGCCGCGGAACACCGGCGACTCGACGAGCTTGAAGCGCACGTAGAGACCGACGATGACGAGCACGGCGGAGAGCAGGAACGGGATGCGCCAGCCCCACGCCTGGAAATCGGCGTTCGGCGTGCCGTCGGCACCGGCGGGCATCGCCGCGTTGATCGCGATGAACAGGCCGTTGGCGAGCAGGAAGCCGATCGGGGCGCCGAGCTGCGGCATCGATCCGAACACGCCGCGCTTGCCCTTCGGCGCGTTCTCGGTCGCGAGCAGGGCCGCACCGGACCACTCGCCGCCGAGTCCGACACCCTGGGCGAAGCGCATCACGGCGAGCAGGACCGGGGCCCAGACACCGATGGTGTCGAACGTCGGCAGGCAGCCGATCAGGAACGTGGCGGTGCCCATCACGAGCAGCGACGCGACGAGGGTGGTCTTGCGGCCGATCCGGTCACCGAAGTGCCCGAAGATGATCGACCCGACCGGCCGGGCGAAGAACGCCAGGGCGAAGGTGACGAAGGACGACAGCTGCGATGCCGTCGGGTCCTCGTTCGGGAAGAACAGCGTCGGGAAGACGAGCACCGCAGCGGTCGCGTAGACGTAGAAGTCGTAGAACTCGATCGACGTGCCGACGAGGCTCGCGATGACGACGCGGGAGCGCGGGTTGCCGGCGGGCGCCGGAGCGGAGGTGGGGGTTGCGGGTGCCGGGGCGGCGGTCATGACAGTGCGGGGTCTTCCGTGCTGCGTACTCCCGACGGGGAGCACGAGGATCCGAAACGGCGGACACCGATCGGTTCGCGCGGGGTGGCGCGGGCACCGATCGGGTGCGTTCGGCTGAGGGGGGGGACCGCTTGTGACGGAAGCCCGATCATACGACAGATGTCGTCTGCCTGCGAATCAGCCCAGAGTCAGCTGGCCGCAGCGTCTGCCGCCTGCGCGCGCTCAGGCGCCCGCGCCGGCGCCCGCTTCGAGGTGCTCGGGCAGCTGGTGGCCCATCCGGTCGCGCTTGGTGTCGAGGTAACCGGCGTTCTGCGCCGAGATGCCGACGACGAGCGGCACGAGGGAGTCGACGGTGATGCCGTGCTCCTCGAGCTGGCGGCGCTTCTCCGGGTTGTTCGACAGCAGCCGGACCCGGGTGATGCCGAGGTCGGCGAGGATGCCCGCGGCGCCGCCGTAGGCGCGGGAGTCGGCGGGCAGGCCGAGCGCGAGGTTGGCGTCGAGGGTGTCGAGACCGTCCTCCTGCAGGCGGTAGGCCTTGAGCTTGTTGATGAGGCCGATGCCGCGGCCCTCTTGCCCGCGCAGGTAGATGACCACGCCGCCCTCGGCCGCGATCGTGTCGAGCGCGGCGTCGAGCTGGGGGCCGCACTCGCACTTCAGCGAGCCGAAGGCCTCACCGGTCAGGCACTCGGAGTGCACCCGGACGAGTGCGCCGTCGGTGGGCATCGAGCCGTCCGGCAGGGTGCCGATGATCGCGACGTGCTCCGCGCTCGTCACGAGGTCGCGGTAGGCGCGCATCTGGAAGGTGCCGTGGGTGGTCGGCACGTTCGTCGACACCTCGAACTTGACCGGGCTCCCCGGCGTGGGGGAGGTCAGCGCATCGGTCATGGGGTGCTCCGGTCGTTCGTGGGCCCGTCGTTCCCGAGCCCGGGTGTCGCGTCGTGCTGCTGCTGGCGGTCGTGCTGGTGCTGGTGCTGGTGCTGGTTCTGGTGCTGCGGATGCTGCGGCCGGGCCCGGACCAGCAGGTCGGGGCCGAGGCTGGTGGTCGATAGTACGTCCAACCGCCGACGGTCGGAGATGCTTCCCACCCCCAGGTCGTCGAGGGCGACACGGGGGCCGCCGAGCAGCACCGGTGCGATGTACACCAGGTACTCGTCGACGAGTCCGGCGGCGATGAGCGCCGAGGCGACCGTGGGGCCACCCTCGACGAACACCGAGTGCACCCCGTGCCCGCGCAGTGCACCGAGCGAGGTGGCCAGGTCGTGTCCGGGCAGGGTGACGAACCCCCGCGGGTGCCGACGGACGGCGGCGTCGACCGGTACGGGACGGTCACCGAGCACCACGGCGAGCGGCTGGTCGGCGAGCAGTTCGCCGGCGTCCCCGCGCGCGGTCAGGCTCGGGTCGTCGGCCAGGACGGTGCCGGTGCCGACGAGGATCGCGTCGTGGGCTGCGCGCTGTTCGTGCACGTGCTGGCGTGCGGCGGCGCCGGTGATCCACTTGCTCGTGCCGTCGGCAGCGGCGGCGCGCCCGTCCAGGCTGGACGCCCACTTCACGGTGACCCACGGTCGGCCGAGCCGGACCGAGAGCAGCCACCGTTCGAGGAACGCCTCGGCCTGGTCGGCCAGGACCCCCGAGACGACCTGGACCCCGGCGGCACGGAGTCGGTCGGCGCCGCCGTGCACGTCGGCGCCGGGATCGTCGATCGCGTACACGACCCGGGCGATCCCGGCGTCGAGCAGGGCCACGGCGCACGGCCCGGTGCGGCCGACGTGGTTGCAGGGTTCGAGGGTGACGACCGCCGTGGCACCGCGCAGCAGTGCCGGGTCGACCTTGGCCATCGCGTCGACCTCTGCGTGCGGTGTGCCGGCGCCCTTGTGCCAACCCTCGGCGAGGACCTCACCGGTGGGGGAGAGGATCACGGCGCCGACGCGGGCGTGGTCGCCGACGACGGGCCCGAGGGCCGCGAGTTCGAGCCCGCGGCGCATCGCCCGGACCTCGGTGGGTCGTGCCGTGTCGCTCACGGGCCGAGCCTACCGGCGGCGGTTGGGTGACACGTCACCACGGATGTGAGCGCGTTCAGGCGACGGGCCAGGGGAGTTCGGAGGCTGGCGTGCCGTCGGCGCGTCGCAGTGCCGTCCACGCCGTGGTCGGGCCGCCGTCCCGGTCCGGCACCCGTGCTGCGCCCAGGCCCGTGTACGAGAACCCGGCCGCACGGGCGACCGCTGCCGAGGCGGCGTTGCCTTCGTAGCACTCCCAGTAGACGTCCGGCGCACCCTGCTCGAACGCCCAGTCGACGACGAGCCGGACGGCGTCGTGCATGAGTCCGGCACTGCGCGCGGACGGTGCGAGCCAGAACCCGAGGTCACGGCCGGCGGTGCGGTAGCTGATGATGCCCACGAGCCACGTCGAACCGGCCGGTCGGATCGCCCACGTGTACTCGCGGTCCGATGCCCACCCCGGTCCGACCAGGGCGTCGACGAAGGTCCGCGCGTCCTGCTCGCGGTACGGCGTCGGCACCGTCGTCCACCGGACGATCTCCGGGTCCTGGCAGGCCTCGGTGATCGCCGCGGTGTCGGCGCGGGTGGGCAGGTCGAGCCGGACCCGCGCGGACTCGAGCGTGACGGGCTGCACGGTCAGCCGCGCGACCGCGGGACGAAGCCGATGCGGTCGTAGACGCGGGCCAGGGTCTCCTGCGCGATCGACTCGGCGCGGTCGGCGCCGACGGCGAGCAGCCGGTCGAGCTCCGCCGGGTCGTCGAGCAGTTCGAGCGTGCGGGCGCGGACCGGTTCGAGCTCGGCCACGACGGCGTCGGCGACCTCGCCCTTCAGGTCGCCGTAGCCCTTGCCGGCGAACGACTCCTCGAGCGCGGCGATCGAGGTGCCGGTGAACGCCGACAGGATCGACAGCAGGTTCGTCACACCGGGCTTCGTTTGGCGGTCGGCCCGGATCTCCCGCTCGGCGTCGGTGACGGCCGACTTGATCTTCTTCGCGGTGCGCTTCGGGTCGTCGAGCAGGCGGATGAGGCCGTTGTCCGACGCTGCGGACTTGCTCATCTTGCTGGTCGGGTCCTGCAGGTCGTAGATGCGCGCGGTCTCGGTCAGGATCCGTGCCTCGGGCGTGACGAAGGTGTCACCGAACCGCGAGTTGAAGCGTCCGGCCAGGTCGCGGGTGAGCTCGACGTGCTGTCGCTGGTCGTCGCCGACCGGCACGACCCTGGTGTCGTAGAGCAGGATGTCCGCGGCCATCAGGATCGGGTAGGTGAAGAGCCCGACCGACGCGGCCTCGGCGCCCTGGCGTGCCGACTTGTCCTTGAACTGGGTCATCCGGCTCGCCTCGCCGAAGCCGGTCAGGGTGTTCAGCACCCAGGCGAGCTCGGCGTGCGCGGGGACGTGCGACTGCACGAACAGCGTCGCCTTGGACGGGTCGATGCCCGACGCGATGTACTGCGCAGCGGTGGCCCGGGTGTTCGCGCGGAGCTCGGCCGGGTCCTGGGGCGAGGTGATGGCGTGCATGTCGACGACGCAGTAGATGGCGTCGTAGTCGTCGAGCAGGGTCCTCCACTGCATGAGCGCCCCGACGTAGTTGCCGAGGTGCAGCGATCCGGCGGACGGCTGGATGCCCGAGAAGATGCGGGTCTTGGTCATGGTGGTGCTCCGGTGCGTCAGGTGAAGCGAGAGAAGAGGGGTCAGAGTTCGTAGTCGACGACCACGGGGGCGTGGTCGGACCATCGCTGGTCGTACGCCGCGGCGCGGTCGACCGTGTACTCCGTGACCTTGGCAGCCAGGTCGGGCGTCGCCATCTGGTAGTCGATGCGCCAACCGGTGTCGTTGTCGAACGCCTGCCCGCGCCACGACCACCACGTGAACGGGCCGTCGACGTCGCCGGCCTGGGCGCGACCCACGTCGACCCATCCGAGCCCGGGGCCCGTGGAGCCGTCGGCACCCTCGACCGGTTCGCCGTCGGCGCCGAAGAACCGCGAGAAGTAGGCACGCTCGCGCGGCAGGAAGCCGGCTCGCTTGACGTTGCCCTTCCAGTTCTTGATGTCGCGCTCGTCGTGCCCGACGTTCAGGTCACCGACGACGACCGCGAGCGGGTTGTGCGCCCGGAGTGCCGGCAGCCGCTCGGTCATGGCGTCGAGGAACTTCCACTTCTCGTCCTGCTTCGGGGTGTCGACCTCGCCCGAGTGCACGTAGGTGGAGACGACGGTGACGGTCGTGCCACCGATCTCGTAGTCGGCCTCGAGCCAACGGCCGGCCGAGTCGAAGTCGTCCGGGCCGAGCGCGACGCGGTGGATCTGAGCGGAGTGTCGGGATGCGATCGCGACGCCGGCCCGGCCCTTCGCGGTCGCCGGGTCGTGCACGATGTCCCACTCGTCGCCGAGCAGCGCCGCCAGGTCGTCGCTCGACGCGCGCACCTCCTGCAGGGCCAGCACGTCGACGTCGCGGGTGGCGAGCCAGTCGCCCATGCCCTTGCGGAACGCGGCGCGGACGCCGTTCACGTTGACGGATGCGAGGCGCAGGCGTGTCATGCAGAACACCTTATCGGCGGGCGCCGACAGCCCTCGGTCGTACGATCTGCCCATGACCGTCGTGATGACCGTCGGCGAGCTGCTCGCCGCGTTCCGACCCGTGGCAGCGCAGATGCTCCGTCCGGACGAGTTCCGCTCAGCCCGCTTCTGGGTGAGCCCGCACGGGGACTGGGAACTCGACCACGAGGAGGACGAACTCATCGACGGCTCGATGAGCGTCGTCTGGGAGATCGGGGGCGAGACCCAGGGGACGAGGAGCCTCGTCGAGGACGTCGACGACCTGCCCGGACTCCTCCAGGACCTCGCCGACGACCTGCAGGACTTCATCGCCGAGAGCTCCTTCGCCTGGGGCGAGCTGCGCGCGATCCCGCCCATCCCGCTGAGCGGGCCGTAGCGGCGACCGGACGACGGACGGGAGGCCCGTGGCTGCGCAGCCACGGGCCTCCCGTCCGTCTGGTGGTCGCGTGCAGGACGCGACCTGCGCGATCAGGCCGCGTCGTGGTCCGTCTTCAGGAACTCGACCAGGCTGTCCGCGGTGGTCTCGGCGTCGTCGCCCGAGACGGTGAGGGTGACCTCGTCGCCGTTCTCGATGCCGAGCCCGAGCAGGGCGAGGATGCTGCCGGCGTTCCCGGACTTGTCGCCCTTGGCGATCGTGACCTGGTGCCCCGACGCCGTCACGGTCTGGACGAAGAGGGATGCGGGGCGAGCGTGCAGGCCGGATGCGCTGGCGACGGTCACGGTGCGGGTGGCTTCGGACATCGATGTACTCCTGTCGATGGGTGGTTGGCTCATGCTAGCGAGCACTGGGTGGGCGGGAACGGGGCACGGTCAGGGTCGGCCGGGCCAGAAGACCTCGGTGCCGGCGGCCTCGACCTCGCGGACCAGGTCGAGGTTGACGGCGGGGTCGGTGATGATCGTGTCGATCGCGGCGAGCGGGGCGACGCGACCGAACTCCTCGCGGCCGAACTTGGTGTGGTCGGCGAGCAGGATGCTCCGTCGGGCGGACTTGATCATCGCGCTCTTCACGGCGGCCTCGGCCATGTTGTGGGTCGTCAGGCCGCGCTCCGGTGTGATGCCGTTGATGCTGATGAAGGCGACGTCGACGCTGACCATGCCGATGAGCTGGTGCGTCCAGGTGCCGACGCCGGCCAGGGAGTCGCTGCGGATGTTGCCGCCGAGCAGGTGCAGGTCGATGCCCGGGCGGTTCGCGACGGCGGTGGCGACGGGCAGCGAGTGCGTGACGACGGTCAGCCCGCGGTCGGTCGGCAGCAGCTCGGCCAGGCAGATGGTCGAGGTGCCGGCGTCGATCATGATCGAGCCGTTCTCGGGCAGTTCCGCCAGGGCGGCCTCGGCGATGACCATCTTCTCGGTCTGGTTGATGCCGCCACGGTCGCCGACGCCGGGGTGCAGGGTGATCCGCTCGACGGGGATCGCACCGCCGTGCGCGCGACGGACGAGACCGCGGCGTTCCAGGCTCGTCAGGTCGCGGCGGATGGTCTCGGGCGTGACGGCGAGCAACTCGGCCAGCTCCTTGACGTCCACCCGGCCCTGCGCGCGCGCCTGCTCGACGATGCGCTGGTGGCGTTCTGGTGCGTACATCGGACCTCGTCGTCTCGGGTCGGAACGGAACGGACATGCTCGGGCACGACATCCGCGATGTCGTCCCGTGCGTTCGATCCGCCAGACGCAAACGGGCATCTGTTTCTGCATTTTTATCCCCGGATGTGTTTGTTTGTCAACGCGAAGCGGGGTAGTGTGCTGATCAGCCGCACGGGCGTGGTCTGTTCCCGTGTCGTGTGCACCGAACGATCCACCCCACCGCAAGCGCGTGTGAGATGAAGGAGTCTCGAATGTCCGAACTGCTCGGCACCGGCGTCGGCCGTGGCGTTGCCCACGGCCCCGTGCTCCGGATGGCTGACCCGCTCGGCGAACCGTCGAAGGACGCCCTGGTGGGCTCGGCGGACGACGCGAAGCAGGCCGTGCACGACGCACTGGCCGCCGTGGCGGACGACCTCAACAAGCGCGGACAGCTCGCCGGTGGCGACGCCCAGGCCGTGCTCGAGGCCCAGGCGCTCATGGCGCAGGACCCGACGCTCCTCGACGACGTGCACACCCGCATCGACGGTGGCACCAACGCCGAGCGCGCCGTGTACGAGGCGTTCGCCCAGTTCCGCGACCTGCTCGTCGGCATGGGCGGCTACATGGGGGAGCGCGCGGCCGACCTCGACGACGTCGCCCAGCGCATCATCGCCAAGCTCCGTGGCGTGCACGCCCCCGGCGTCCCCGAGTCGGACACCCCCTTCGTCCTCGTCGCCCGCGACCTCGCCCCGGCGGACACCGCGCTGCTCGACCTCGAGAAGGTCCTGGCGCTCGTCACCCGTGACGGTGGCCCGACCTCGCACACCGCGATCCTCGCCCGTGCCAAGGGCATCACCGCCATCGTCGGCGTGACCGGCGCGGACGACCTGATCGACGGCCAGTCCGTCGTCGTGGACGCCATCGCCGGCACGGTCGTCACCGACCCCGACGCCGCACTGGTCGCGGACGTCGAGCGCCGCATCGCCGACCGTCTCGCCGCCGCGGCCGCACCGCTCACCGCCGGTGCCCTCGCCGACGGCCACGTCGTGCCCCTGCTCGCGAACCTCGGCAGCCCCGCCGACGCCGCCGGCGCCGTTGCTCTCGGTGCGGAGGGCGTGGGGCTCTTCCGCACCGAGTTCCTCTTCCTCGACTCGCCGAAGGCCCCCACGGTCGACGAGCAGACCGAGTCGTACCGCCAGCTCCTCGCGGCGTTCCCCGGCAAGAAGGTCGTCGTGCGCGCGCTCGACGCCGGCGCCGACAAGCCCCTGCCCTTCCTCACCGACAAGGACGAGGAGAACCCGGCCCTCGGGCGCCGCGGTCTCCGTGCCCTGCGGAACCACCCCGAGGTCCTGCGCGACCAGCTCACCGCGCTCGCCCAGGCCGACGCCGCGACCGAGGCCGACCTGTGGGTCATGGCCCCGATGGTCGCCGACGCCGAGGAGACCGAGTACTTCGTCACCCTGGCCCGTGAACTCGGCATCCGCACCGCGGGTGTCATGGCCGAGGTGCCGTCGCTCGCGCTGATGGCCGAGCAGGTGTTCCAGAACGCCGACTTCGTGTCGATCGGCACGAACGACCTGACCCAGTACACGATGGCCGCCGACCGCATGCTCGGCACCGTCGCGTCGTACCAGGACCCGTGGCACCCCGCCGTCCTGCGCCTCGTCGCGCAGCTCGGCTCCGCGGGCGCCACCGCCGGCAAGGCCGTCGGGATCTGCGGCGAGGCAGCAGCCGACCCGCTGCTCGCCGTCGTCCTGGTCGGCCTCGGCGCCACCACCCTCTCCATGACTCCCGCGGCCCTGGCCGACGTGCGCGCCGAACTCGGTCGCTACACGCTCGAACAGGCCCGCGAGATGGCGACAGCGGCACTCGCCGCGAGCACGGCGGCGGCCGCGAAGTCCGCTGCCGCGTCCGCGGTGCACGCCGCCTGACCCACCACCCCCAGCACCACCCCTCCCAGCACCACGCAGCAGCTCCACCACACAGAAAGTCACCGCACATGACAACGTCGTCCGTTGCAGCGCCCGACGCACCCGCGAAGTCGCGGGGCGGCGGACGCGTCGCCGTTCAGAAGTTCGGCACGTTCCTCTCCGGCATGGTCATGCCCAACATCGCGATCTTCATCGCGTGGGGCATCATCACGGCCTTCTTCATCGAGACCGGCTGGACGCCCGTCGGCGTCCTCGGCGGGTTCGGTGAGACGGCCGGCGTCGCCAACCCCGGCCTCGTCGGCCCGATCCTGACCTACCTGATCCCGCTCGCGATCGCCATCCAGGGCGGCCGGATGGTCTACGACACCCGCGGTGCGGTCGTCGGTTCGATCATGACCATGGGCGTCATCATCGGTGCCAACGGCACGACGATGATCCTCGGCGCGATGATCTGCGGGCCGCTCGGTGCCTACCTGATCAAGCAGATCGACAAGATCTGGGACGGCAAGATCAAGCCCGGCTTCGAGATGCTCGTCAACAACTACGCGGCCGGGATCCTGGGCTTCGCCCTCGCGATGGTCGGCTTCTTCTGGCTCGCGCCGCTGTTCAAGCTCATCGCCGAAGGCCTCGGTGACATGGTGGACTTCCTCGTGCAGCACTCCCTCCTGCCGATCGCCAGCGTCATCATCGAGCCGGCCAAGGTGTTCTTCCTGAACAACGCCATCAACCACGGTGTGCTCGACCAGCTCGGGGCCGACCAGGTGAAGGAGTCGGGCAAGAGCATCCTGTTCCTGCTCGAGGCGAACCCCGGCCCCGGCCTCGGTCTGCTGCTGGCCTTCACCTTCTTCGGTGTCGGCATCGCCCGCTCGACCGCTCCCGGCGCGATCATCATCCAGTTCTTCGGTGGCATCCACGAGATCTACTTCCCGTACGTGCTGCAGAAGCCGATCCTGTTCATCGCCGTCATCCTCGGTGGTGCCACGGGTGTCGCCACGAACGTCGCGTTCCAGTCCGGCCTCGTCGCCCCGGCGTCGCCCGGCTCGATCTTCGCGGTGCTCGGCGCCACGGAGCGCAACAGCTTCCTCGGCGTGATCCTGTCGGTCATCCTGTCCGCCGCGGTGTCGTTCGCGGTCTCGTCCTTCTTCCTCCTCGCCAGCCGCAAGCGCGACCTGGCGAACGGTGGCGGTGACATGAGCGCCGCGATGGCGAAGCTCCAGGCGAACAAGGGCCGCGACGTCAACTCGGCGACCGCCGGCCTGCTCGGCAACAACTACCCGGCCAACGAGGAAGAGGCCGAGGCCTCCCTCGGCGGCGTCGGCTCGGCGAGCACGGCGACGGCGACGAAGGTCCAGAACCTGGTCTTCGCCTGCGACGCCGGCATGGGCTCGAGTGCGATGGGCGCCAGCGTCCTGCGCAACAAGATCAAGAAGGCGGGCATCGAAGGGGTCACGGTCTCCAACAAGGCGATCGCGAACCTGTCCGGTGACGAGGACCTGATCATCACGCAGGAAGAACTGACGGACCGCGCGAAGCAGAAGAACCCGAACGCGCAGCACGTGTCGGTCGGCAACTTCATGAACGCTCCGCAGTACGACCAGGTCGTCGAGCAGCTGAAGAACCAGTAACGCCACAACCAGTAACGAAGTGCAGTATCGGAGGGGACGGGGCTGACCCGTCCCCTCCATCTCGTCCTCAACACAAGGAGAACCCCCGATGCCCGTCCTGCAGGAGAGCCAGATCCGCATCCACACCGAGGACACCGCGCCGACCAAGTCGGAAGCGATGAAGGAGGCGGCCGAGATCCTCGAAGCTGCGGGCGCGGTCACGGCCGACTACTACCCGGCCATGCTCGAGCGTGAGAAGAGCGTGTCCACCTACATGGGCAACTTCCTCGCCATCCCGCACGGCACCAACGACGCGAAGGACGCCATCAAGTCGTCCGCCCTGTCGTTCATCCGCTACGCCAGCCCGATCGACTGGGACGGCAACCCCGTGCGCTTCGTCGTCGGCATCGCCGGCGTGAACAACGAGCACCTCGACATCCTGTCGAAGATCGCGATCGTGTTCTCCGACGAGGACGAGGTCCAGAAGCTCACCGACGCCGCCGACACCGCCGCGATCCTCTCGATCCTCGGCGAGGTCAACGAGTGAGCACCAGCACCGCCGTCCACTTCGGCGCCGGCAACATCGGCCGCGGCTTCGTCGGGCTCCTGCTCCACGAGGCCGGGTACGAGGTCGTCTTCGCCGACGTCGCCGCCCCGCTCATCGATGCCCTGGCCGCAGCCGACTCGTACACCGTGCACGAGGTCGGGGCCGGCGCCCAGGACCACGAGGTCACGAACTTCCGCGCGCTGAACAGCGCCCAGGACGAGGACGGCATGGTCGCCGAGATCGCGAAGGCCGCGATCGTCACGTGCGCCGTCGGCCCGAACGTCCTGAAGTTCATCGCCCCGGTCATCGCCCGCGCGCTCGTCGCCCGCGACGCGGACGCCGCACCGATCGCCGTCATGGCGTGCGAGAACGCCCTCAACGCCACGGACCGCCTGCGCGAGTTCATCGTCGCCGCCCTGCCCGAGGACGGCCGCGACGCCGCCCTGGCCAAGGCCGTCTTCGCGAACACCGCCGTCGACCGCATCGTGCCCGCGCAGCCCGAGGGTGGCGGACTCGACGTGACCGTCGAGACCTACTTCGAGTGGGCCATCGACCGCACGCCGTTCGGTGGAAACGAGCCGGAGATCCCCGGCGCGCACTACGTCGACGGCCTCGCGGCGTCGATCGAGCGCAAGCTCTTCACCGTGAACACCGGGCACGCCACCGTCGCGTACCACGGCTTCGTCGCCGGGGCCGACAAGATCTCGGACGCCATCGCGATCCCCGCCGTGCGCTCCGAGCTCGAGTCCGTGCTCGCCGAGACGAGCGACCTGCTCATCCGCCGGCACGAGCTCGACCCCGAGGTGCACCGCGCGTACGTGCAGGCGATCATCGGCCGGTTCGAGAACCCGCACCTGCCCGACACGGTGACCCGCGTCGGCCGCCAGCCGCTCCGCAAGCTGTCGCGTGACGAGCGGTTCGTCTCGCCCGCCGCCGCACTGGCCGAGGACGGTACCGAGCCGACCGCGCTCCTCGACGCGATGGCCGCGGCGCTCCGCTTCGACGTCGCGGACGACGAGCAGAGCGTCGAGCTGCAGGCGCTGTTGGCATCGGACGCGTCCGACGCGGACGTGGCCACGCAGATCACCGGTCTCGCCGCGGAGCACCCGCTGCACGCCGCGTTCACCGAGCGGATCCGGTCCGCGCGCGCCTGAGGACGTCCGCAAGGACGGCTTGACGACGTCCGCACGGACCGGACGGGAGGCCCGTCACCAGCTGGTGACGGGCCTCCCGTCCGTTCCGGGGTCGCGACGCGTACCGTCGCCCGCATGACGAAGCACTGGGTGGCCCCACGGTTCGGCGGCAGCGAAGTCCTGGAGTACGTCGACACCGAGGTGCCGGCACCCAGCACCGGCGAGGTCACGATCGCCGTCCGCGCCGCCGGCATGAACCCCGCAGACACCAAGCACACCCGCCAGGGCGACCCCGCTGACCTGCCGATCGCCGTCGGGTACGAGGTCGCGGGCGTGCTGTCCGCAGTCGGCCCCGACACCGAGATCGCGTCCGGCGGGGGAACGGTCGACGACGAGGTCCTCGCCTTCCGCGTCATCGGCGGCTGGGCCGAGTCGGTCACGGTGCCCGCGGCCGACGTCTTCGCGAAGCCCGCTTCGCTCGGCTTCCCGGAGGCCGCCAACCTGCTCCTCGCCGGCTCGACCGCCGCCGACATGCTCCGCGTCACCCGCGCTGAGGGGCGCGACACCGTCCTGGTGCACGGCGCCTCGGGCGCGGTCGGCGTCAGCCTGCTCCAGCAGCTGCGGCTGCTCGGCACCCGCGTCATCGGCACCGCGTCGGAGCGTGGTGCGGACGTCGTCCGACGCTTCGGTGGCGAGTGGGTCGCGTACGGCGACGGCCTGGAGGCGCGTGTCCGTGATCTCGCACTTTCCGGCATCGACGTGGCACTGGACTGCGTGGGTACCGACGAGGCCGTCGACGTCTCGCTCGCGTTGGTCGCGGACCGGTCACGGATCGTGACGATCGCCGCGCAGGCGCGGGCCGCATCAGACGGCATCGCCGCGGTGGGCGGCGCGCAGCCGGCGAGCAAGGCCTTCCGTGACTCGGTGCGGCAGCGGCTCATCGACCTCGCGGGTGCCGGACAGCTCGAGGTCCCGGTGGCGCGGACCTTCCCGCTGGCGGAGGCGAAGGCGGCGGCGGAGCTGCTGGAGTCCGGGCACCCCGGGGGCAAGCTCGCGCTCCTGCCCTGACAGCATCGTCGGACAGGAGTCGTTCCCGCGGATGACGCTCGCCGGCTCGGGGGAGTGCCACACTCTGTGTGGACCGACAGCCGCGCCGGAAGGAACCCACCGATGAGCGACCAGTACCCACCACGGGACCCGTACGGGCAGCAGCAGGGTCAGTACGGACAGCAACCGTGGGGGCAGCAGCCTCCGGGGCAGCAGCCTCCGGGGCAGTACCGGCAGCCCGGTCCGGGTCGGCCGAGTGGTGGGAGGTCCGAGCCGCCGCTCTGGGCACCCTGGTACGGCATCCCCTTCCCCCAGGCGTTCTTGCGCTTCTGGAAGAAGTACGTGCGCTTCGACGGTCGGGCCAGTCAGTCGGAGTACTGGTTCTGGGCGCTCTGGTACCTGATCGGTTCGGCTGCCGCGGGCATCATCGGCAGCGGGTTCGACGTGCTGCCGTTCGTCGACGACGGCTCAGACGGACTCGGCAGTCTCTGGAGCCTGGCCTGCGCACTCGGGTTCATCGCGTTGACCGTGCGACGGCTGCACGACGTCAACCTCAGCGGCCTGCTCGCCCTGTTGTTCATCATCCCGCCGATCGGCATCCTGTTCTCGTTGATCATCGGCCTGATGTCGTCGAACCCGCAGGGGCAGCAGTACGACCGTCCGCTGCAGGGGTGACGCGCGGTACCGGTCCTGACCGCCGCTCGGGAGTTCTGGTTGACTCAGACGCGACCATCAGCCGACACTCGAGGGGGACCACGTGAGCGACCAGTACCCGCAGGATCCGAACAACCAGCCGAACGCCCAGTTCGGTGGCGCGCCGCAGTACGGCGGCGCACCGCAGTACGGCCAGCAGCCGCCGACCGGACCGAATGGTGAACCGCCGCTCTGGGCGCCGTGGTACGGGATCTCGTTCGGCAAGGCCGTCGGCCGCTTCTTCAAGAAGTACGCCACGTTCAGCGGTCGTGCCAGCCGGAGCGAGTTCTGGTGGTGGTACCTCGCCAACGCGATCGTGGTCATCGTCCTCAGCATCCTGTACGGCATCGGTATCGGCACCTCGGAGCGCTCGACCGTGTCGATGTCGACCGCGACGTCCACCAGCGTCCAGTCGACCGTCACCGAGCCGTCGGCGCTGTTCGTCATCTCGGGCATCCTGTTCCTGCTCTGGGGACTCGCGATCATCATCCCGACGCTCGCCCTCGGCTGGCGCCGCCTGCACGACGCGAACCTCCCCGGTGCGCTGTGGATCATCGCGATCTTCGTCGGCATCGTCGGCATCGTCTTCGGCCTGCTGCCCTCGAACCCGCAGGGCGCGCGGTACGACCGCCCCATCTCGAGCCGATGAGCAACGACGGGACGCCCCAGTGGGGCCAGCCCGGCGGCGATCAGCAGCAGGGACAGCAGGGGGACGGCGCGCAGCCCGGGTACGGTCAGCAGCCGGGTTACGGGCAGCAGCCGGGTTACGGGCAGCAGCCTGGGTACGGGCAGCAGCCTGGGTACGGGCAGCAGCCCGGCTACGGACAGCAGCCGTACCAGCAGTACGCCCAGCCGTACGTCGGTGGGTACCCGCAGCTGGCGGAGCCGATACCGCTCGGCCCGGACGGCGTTCCGCCGCTCTGGGCCCCCTGGTACGGCATCGGGTTCCTCGACGCGTTCCTCCGGTTCTTCAAGAAGTACGCCCGCTTCGACGGCCGTGCCGGTCGCAGTGAGTACTGGTACTGGTTCCTGGCCAACGCCATCGTCACGATCGTGCTCTACGGGGGCTTCATCGCCCTGCTGATCGCCACCAGCCCGTCGACCACGGTCGTGGACGACTACGGGTACTCGCGCGACGTGTCGGGGGCGCCCTCACCGCTCGCCTTCGTGCTGCTCGGGCTCTTCGGGCTCTGGTGGCTCGCCACCCTTGTGCCGAACCTGGCACTCGCGTGGCGCCGGCTCCACGACGCGAACCTGCCGGGCCCGCTCTGGCTCGTGTCGCTCATCGCGAGCCCCGCAGCCATCGTGTTCGGCTGCCTGCCGTCGAACCCGGCCGGTGCGCGGTACGACCGCCCCGACCTGCGGTAGCTCCACGAACGAGAACAGCCCGCCCCACGCATCGAGCGCGGGGCGGGCTGTTCGTGTATCGGTGGGCTCAGACGACCCGGAGGCGGACGAGCGCGCCGTCGACCACCAGGTCACGCACGGTGGCCGACGGGTCGGCGATCTGGAAGCGCAGGGCGCCACCCGGCTGCTCGAACCACGGCTGGACGAAGCGGACGTTCACCAGGAACGGCCGGTCGACGACGTAGCGGTGGGTCTCCGGCGAGGAGGTCACGTGCGGGGGCAGTGACCGGCTGGGCAGCGGGGTGTCGAGCGGGTGCAGCAGGTAGCCGTCCGGGCCACCGATGCGGTCGACGGGGACACCGGCCGGGATCTGGATGGTCAGCCCCTGCTCGCCGGCCTGCGCGACCTGCTGCGCGAGCTGCGGGTAGGTCGACGCCGCGCGGTCGCGGAGCCCCTCGATCTCGTGCCGGGGGATGTCACGCGGCTCCGGGAACGGACGGTTCAGGAACCGGCGCAGCATCTCGACCGCGTCGTCCTCGCCCGTGGCCTGCGCGAGACGACGAGCCGTGCCGTAGTCGACGACCTCGAGCGCGTAGCCGGAGGCGTCGGTCTGGACGATGCGGAGCGCCCCCTCGACCGGCGGTTCGTGCAGGGTCTCGCCGGGGAGCTGCACGTACCGGGTCGTGTAGCCGAGCTGGTCGAGGATGGGGCGGGTGTCCGCGAACGTCATGGTCGGGAGCCTATCGGTCGACGTGGTGCTGGGCCTTGGACGGAGCCGGGACTACGCCCGGCCGCGCATGATCGCCTGCTTGACCTCGGAGATCGCCTTCGTCACCTGGATGCCGCGGGGGCACGCGTCGGTGCAGTTGAAGGTCGTGCGGCAGCGCCAGACGCCTTCCTTGTCGTTGAGGATGTCGAGACGGACGTTCGCGGCGTCGTCGCGGGAGTCGAAGATGAAGCGGTGTGCGTTCACGATCGCGGCGGGGCCGAAGTACTGCCCGTCGGTCCAGAACACCGGGCAGGACGACGTGCACGCGGCGCAGAGGATGCACTTCGTGGTGTCGTCGAAGCGGGCGCGGTCGGCGACGGACTGCACACGCTCCTTGCCGGGCGTCGGGGCCGACGAGGACTGCAGGAACGGCTGCACCTCGCGGTAGCTCTGGAAGAAGGGCTCCATGTCGACGACGAGGTCCTTCTCGAGCGGCAGGCCCTTGATCGCCTCGACGTAGATCGGCTTCGAGACGTCGAGGTCCTTGATCAGGGTCTTGCACGCCAGGCGGTTGCGACCGTTGATGCGCATCGCGTCGGAACCACACACGCCGTGTGCGCACGAGCGGCGGAAGGTCAGGGACCCGTCCTGCTCCCACTTGATCTTGTGCAGGGCGTCGAGGATGCGGTCGGTCGGCAGCATCATGACGTCGAAGTCCTGCCAGCGCGGCTCGTCGTCGACGTCGGGGTCGAAGCGACGGACGATGACCGTGACGGAGAAGGATCCGGGAGGGGCGTCCTGCACGGTGTCGGTGCGGGGTGCCTCGGAGACCAGGGTGTCGGTCATCTCAGTACTTCCTCTCCATCGGCTGGTACCGCGTGATGACGACGGGCTTCCAGTCGAGCGTGATGTGGTCGTCGGCGAGTGACGAGTGCGGGTCGCCCGTCAGGTACGCCATGGTGTGCTGCATGTAGTTCTCGTCGTCGCGCTTCGGGTAGTCGTCGCGCATGTGGCCGCCGCGGCTCTCCTTGCGGTTGCGCGCGGAGTAGACGACGACCTCGGCCAGGTCGAGCAGGAACCCGAGTTCAACAGCTTCGAGCAGGTCGGTGTTGAACCGCTTGCCCTTGTCCTGCACGGAGACCTGCATGAAGCGGTTGCGGAGCGTGTGCAGCGTCTCGGTGACACGGGCGAGCGACTCGTCCGTGCGGAACACCTGGGCGTTCTTGTCCATCTCCTCCTGCAGTTCCTTGCGGAGGGCGGAGACGCGCTCGGTGCCGGTCGAGGCACGGAGCTGGTCGAGCATGCCGCGGACGCCGGCCGCCGGGTCTTCCGGCAGGGGGAGGAACTCGGCGGTCTGGACCCACTCGGCAGCGTTGTTGCCCGAGCGCTTGCCGAAGACGTTGATGTCGAGCAGCGAGTTGGTGCCGAGGCGGTTGGAGCCGTGCACGGAGACGCAGGCGCACTCGCCGGCGGCGTACAGGCCGGGGACGACGGTGGTGTTGTCGTACAGGACCTCGGCCTTGACGTTCGTCGGGATCCCGCCCATCGCGTAGTGCGCGGTCGGCATGACGGGCACCGGCTCGACGACCGGGTCGACGCCGAGGTACGTGCGGGCGAACTCGGTGATGTCCGGCAGCTTCGTCTCGAGGACCTCGGCGCCCAGGTGCGTGCAGTCGAGCAGCACGTAGTCCTTGTTCGGACCGGCGCCGCGACCTTCGGCCACTTCCTGCACCATGCAGCGCGCGACGATGTCACGCGGTGCGAGGTCCTTGATGGTGGGGGCGTACCGCTCCATGAAGCGCTCACCCGAGGCGTTCCGGAGGATCGCGCCCTCGCCGCGGGCGCCCTCGGTCAGCAGGATGCCGAGCCCGGCGAGCCCGGTCGGGTGGAACTGGAAGAACTCCATGTCCTCGAGCGGCAGGCCCTTGCGCCAGACGATGCCGACGCCGTCGCCGGTCAGGGTGTGCGCGTTCGAGGTGGTCTTGTACATCTTGCCGAAGCCGCCGGTCGCGAAGATCATCGCCTTGGCGTGGAAGACGTGCAGCTCACCGGTCGCGAGCTCGAACGCGACGACGCCGGCCGGCTGCTGGCGGGTGACACCGTCGTCACCGACGACGTCGACCATGATGAGGTCGAGCGCGTAGAACTCGTTGTAGAACTCGACGCCGAGCTTCACGCAGTTCTGGAACAGCGTCTGCAGGATCATGTGGCCGGTGCGGTCTGCTGCGTAGCAGGCCCGGCGGACCGGGGACTTGCCGTGGTCGCGGGTGTGGCCACCGAAACGGCGCTGGTCGATCTTGCCCTCGGGCGTGCGGTTGAACGGCAGGCCCATGTTCTCGAGGTCGATGACGGCGTCGATCGCCTCTTTCGCGAGGATCTCGGCGGCGTCCTGGTCGACCAGGTAGTCGCCGCCCTTGATCGTGTCGAAGGTGTGCCACTCCCACGAGTCCTCTTCGACGTTCGCGAGGGCCGCGGCCATCCCGCCCTGCGCCGCACCGGTGTGCGACCGGGTGGGGTAGAGCTTCGAGATGACGGCCGTCTTCGCCTTCGGGCCGGCTTCGATCGCGGCTCGCATGCCCGCGCCTCCGGCGCCGATGATGACGATGTCGAACTGGTGGTGGTGGACGGTGGTCTCGGTCACAGGGGTCTTTCCGTAGACGGTGGGAACGCGGGCAGCAACGGTGGTGGTGCTACTGCGCCGGGCAGAAGGACGGCAGGTCGGCGGCAGCGGCGCCGGCGGGGCACGGGTCGAAGGTCCAGCAGACGAGGAGCCCGAGGACGATCAGCACGACGCAGGCGGCCAGGATCGCGACCAGGAGCGTCTTCCGGATGCCCGGCTTCGACACGTAGTCGTTGACGATCGTGCGCATGCCGTTCGAGCCGTGGATGAGGGCGAGGACCAGCATGAGCGAGTCCCAGACCTGCCAGAAGGGGTTGGCCCACTTGCCGGCGACGAAGGCGAAGTCGATCTGCTTGACGCCCTCGCCCGCCACCATGTTGACGAAGAGGTGGCCGAAGATCAGCACGACGAGCAGCACGCCCGAGGCGCGCATGTAGATCCAGCCCCACTTCTCCCAGTTGGTGGTGCTGCGGGCGGCCGCGGCCGAGCGGGGAGGTTCGACGATCTGTGTGGTCATCTTCGTGCCCCTCAGTTGAAGTCCGCGACGAGGTTCATGAGCTGGCGGGGCAGGAAGCCCGCGATCGCCACCGCCCACAGGACCATGACGATCCAGAACATGGCCCGCTGGTACTTCGGGCCCTTCGACCAGAAGTCGATCAGGATGATCCGCAGGCCGTTGAAGGCGTGGAACACGATGGCCATGACCAGCGCGATCTCGCCGAGGTTCATGATCGGGGTCTTGTACGTGCCGATGACCGCGTTGTACGCCTCTGGGGAGAGCCGCACGAGCGCCGTGTCGAGGATGTGCACGAGCAGGAAGAAGTAGATCGCGACGCCGGTGATGCGGTGGAGGACCCACGACCACATCCCGATCGAACCGCGGTAGAGCGTGCCCTGTGGCGTCCGAGAAGCCCGCGGGGCTTCGATCGAGACGTCGGGCACCGCGGTCGCCGTACCCCCGCCGGTGTGCTCAGCCATGAGCTCGTCCTTCCATAGGACGGGCTCGCCCGATCGGCGAGCCCTTGCCGTTCGTGTTCGTGTGGAACACGACCCATCCTATGCGCGGGCGCTGACCTTCTCGTCCCGACCTGCCCGGAGGCCCCGTCCGACGGGCGGCGCGCCGATGGTGCGGGCCGTGTCGTGGTGGTCGAGGAGCTGGTCGCCGACGGCCTCCCAGGTGGTGCCCTCGACCCGGAGCCGACCGGCGGAACCCATCCGCTCCGCCAGCGCGCGGTCGTGGTGCAGTCGCAGGACCGCGTGCCGCAGGGCCTGCGGGGCATCGGCGTCGTAGAGCTCGCCGTCGAGCCCCGGGGCGACCAGGTCGAGCGGGCCGCCGGACGCTGGCGCGATCACCGGCAGGCCGGAGGCGTGGGCCTCCTGCAGGGTCTGCCCGAAGGTCTCGGCCGGACCGGTGTGCACGAACAGGTCGAGCGCCGCGTACGCGTCGGCGAGGGCGTCGCCGCGCAGGGGGCCGGTGAAGGTGACGTCGAGGTGCCGGAGCCGACGTTCGAGCATCGCCCGCGACGGACCCCCTCCGGCCACGACGACCCGGATTCCGGGGACACCGCCGAGTTCGGCGAGCCGCTCGACCTCCTTCTCCGGGGCCAGGCGTCCGACGTAGCCGACGATGGTCTCGCCGTTCGGGGCCAGGCGGCGGCGGAGTGCCCGCACGTGCCCGGTCGACCGGCGCGCGGGGTGGAACAGCTCGGTGTCGACGCCGCGACCCCAGCGGGCGACGCGGGGCACGCCCTCCTCGGCGAGCATCGCGGCCGTCGCGCTCGACGGGGCGAGCGTCAGCGAGGCGCCGGCGTGGATGCGTCCGAGGATCTTCCGCACCAACGGGACGGTCGCGGTCAAGCCGTTGCGGCGGGCGAACCCGGCCACATCGGTCTGGAAGACGGCGACGGAGGGGATGCCGAGCCTCCCGGCCGCCGTGATCGCGCGCCCACCCAACAGGAACGGACTGGCGGCGTGGAGCACGTCGGCGCCGGAGGCGGCGAGGATCGTGTCGAGCACCGGGTGGGGGAGGGCCACCGGGAACTGGCGGTAGGCGACGGCGGGGATGCGGTGGACGTCGAAGGAGCGGTAGCGCTCGACGGCGCTCCGCGACCGGAACTGCGCGAGGCCGGGGGTGTCCGGGGCGATCACGACCGCGCGGTGACCCCGTCGTTCCAGGTGGTCGAGGACCGCCAGGACACTGGTGGTCACGCCGTTGAGGGTGGGCAGGAAGCTCTCGGTCACGACGGCGACGGTCCGGGGGGACGTGCCGCGCTCCACGCTGCGTGCGCTCATGGTGTTCCCCATGCTCCGGGCGTGACGTGACCCGGCGGGGCCGACGACGTGAACGGGACGCGCGCGCCGGGTGAACAACGCGACGCCCTCCGGTGCGGGCGCCGGACGGAGCCCTGCGGGAGCCCGCATGCGGGAATCGTGCGGAGACCACCCAGGATCCGCCCGGTGGGACCGGTACGGTGAGCGCGTGGCTGACGCTCTCGAAGACTTCTACGCGATCATCCCCGCAGGGGGCATCGGATCGCGCCTGTGGCCGTTGTCGCGCGCGGACGCACCCAAGTTCCTGCACGACCTGACGGGATCCGGCACCTCGCTGCTGCGACAGACCTGGGACCGCCTGGCGCCGCTCGCCGGCGACCAGCGGATCATGGTCGTCACCGGCCGTGCGCACCGTGTCGCGGTGGAGTCGCAGCTGCCCGGCGTCGAGGACCACAACGTGGTGCTCGAGAGCGAACCGAAGGACTCCACGGCGGCCATCGGCCTGGCCGCGGCGATCCTGGTGCGCCGCGAGCCCGATGTCGTCATCGGCTCGTTCGCCGCCGACCACGTCATCGGTGACGCCCGCGGCTTCCGTCGTTCGGTGCGCGAAGCCGTCGCCGTCGCCCGCGCCGGCTACGTCACCACCATCGGCATCACCCCGACGGAACCCGCGATCGGCTTCGGCTACATCAACGCCGACACCGCCGCGCTCGACATCGAGGGTGCCCCGACCGCACACGCGGTGAAGTCGTTCGTCGAGAAGCCGGACCTCGACACCGCCCGCTCGTACGTCGAGCAGGGCAACTACCTCTGGAACGCCGGCATGTTCATCGCGCGCGCCGACGTGCTGCTCGCCGAGATCGGCCGGACGAAGCCCGAGCTGCTCGCGGGCATCAACGAACTCGCCGACGCCTGGGACACCTCGGCGCGCGGCGCCGTCGTCGACGCCGTCTGGCCGATGCTCGAGAAGATCGCCATCGACTACACGGTCGCCGAGCCCGCGGCTGCCGCCGGACGCATGGCGGTCGTCCCCGGTGACTTCGACTGGGACGACGTGGGCGACTTCGCCTCCCTCGCCAAGCTGCAGTCCGGCGGCCGGCCGAACAACCTCGCGGTGCTCGGGGACGGCGCCCGCATCCTGGCGGACTCGTCGAGCGGCATCGTGATCTCGCACAGCCAGCGGCTCATCTCGCTCATCGGCGTCGAGGACATCGTCGTCGTGGACACCCCGGACGCGCTGCTCGTCACCACGAGCGCGAACGCACAGCGGGTCAAGGGCGTCGTGGATGCCCTGAAGATCAGCGGCCGCGGCGACGTCCTGTAGGTTCGAGCGTCGGCCAACCGGCCGGTGATGTTCCAGGTGTAGGGTCGCTGGGGAGCGACGTCGGGGGAGGACATGGCGGACATCGAGTTCGACGCGGGGGACGCGAAGGCGCTGTCGAAGGCGGCACGGTCGGCAGCTGACACCCTGCGGGGCCAGAGTGGGACCCGCTCGGCGTCGGCTGAGGCGGCGCTCGCCGACTTCGCGGGGTCGTACGCGGATCGCTTCAACGACGCGGTTGTGATCGAGGCCGAGGACCGGGGCAGGCTTGTCGGCGTGCTGACCGACCTGGCGTCCGCCCTCGATCGCGCGGTTGAACTCGCCGAGCAGGAGCGCGAGCGTGTGCGGGCGCACGCCGCCTGGAAGCTCCGAGACGCCGACCGCCAGCGCGCCGCCAATGAGGCGTTGGCCGGACCGTTCTCCGGCGTCGCGATCGGGGTGTGGGACACGTTCGTGGACCGGGAACCCTCGGATGACCCACTTCGTCCACCCGTCGTCGACGCCGAGTTCCGTGGACGCGAGCGTGCGCGGTACGGGAACGGCGCGAGCGGGGGCAAGAGCTCCGCTGATCCGGCGGCGTTACGGGGCTTCGTGTCCGCTGTGGCGGGCCTCGACACCGCGGCGTCGGCGGAGGCAACGCGGGTGCGTTCGGCGTGGTCGTCGTTCCGGTCATCGTGCGCCTGGGTGCAGGTCGACCGTGGCAGCATGCCGGTCGGATTCGAGCGGTACGTGGCCGAGAACGACGAAGACAGGTCCTGGATCACGAAGACTGCTCAGGCATTCGAAGATGCTGGTGGCGGCGGTGCGCTGTCCGACGCAGTGCTCGACATCGCAGCCATGGGGCGGGAGGCACCCGCTGTCCAGAGACTGCTGGCTGATCACCTGACGCCGGCCCAGGTCGCCGCGAGGTGGGCTTCGCTCGGTCTGACCAAGTCTGACGCCGACGCCCTCCGAGCGTTGCCGACGTCGGTGTTGTCCGAGCTCGGCAACCTGGAGGGAATCCCGTACTGGGCGCGGAGCACCGCCAACGTCGTGGTGCTGAACCAGCGGCTGGGCGACGTCGAGCTCGAGATCGAGACGCTGCAGGGCCGGGTCGCCTCCGCTGGGGAAGGCGCGAGCGCGATGGCTCGGCGGCTGGCGTCGCTTCAAGAAGAGATGAAGTCGTTGCGGAACATCAACGCGACGATGGCGAAGGCGGGCACGGACAGCCCTCGGTACCTCATCGCGCTCACCGACGACCAGCCGCCGTTGGCCGCCGTCTCGATCGGAGATCTCGACACGGCCGACTCCGTGACGTGGGCGGTACCCGGGATGGACACCACGACCGCGGACATGAGTTCGTGGACCTCGGCAGCGCAGAACATCTACGACGAGCAGTTGCGTCGTGGCGACCCTGCTGGTCGAGCGGTGATCGCCTGGATCGGGTATGACGCTCCGAACCCAGCGGACGTCTTGCTCATGGGGAAGGCCGAGCGGGGTGGCGAGAACCTCGCCGCGTCGATCCGAGGGCTGGACGCCGTGCGTGCGGGGCGGATGCCGGAGACGAACATCGTCGGGCACTCCTACGGCACGACAACAGCGGCGGTTGCCCTGTCGAAGAGGGGCGTCCACGTCGACCGGTTCGTGGCACTCGGTTCGGCGGGTTTGCCAGACGAGGTCACTTCGGCGAACGATCTGCACGCTGGACGCGTCTACGCGTCGCAGGCCAAGGATGCGCCGGTGGGACAGACCGGCAAGGGCGACGAGTGGGCTTCCTTCGGACGAGATCACAGCGTCGGGCATCGCGTAGACCCCACGTCGGAAGCGTTCGATGCGACGGTGTTCGGCGCCGACGGCACGACGACGAAGGGTGGCGAGAAGTTGAACTCGGTCTTGCATCACGACCCGCTGAACAGCGACCGACGGGGGTATCTCGACCGCGGCACCGAGACGCTGCACAACGTCGGACTCGCGATCAATGGTCGCGATGACGAACTGACTGCGGCCCGAGCCAGATGAACGCACGGAACGACTGAGGAGAACGATGATCGTCGCAACGCCCGTCCGGAGCGTGGCAGGGTGCGCTCTCGCATTCGTGATGGTGATCGCGGTGCTCGCCGGTTGCGCCCGGCACCCAGAGGAGAGGAAGGCGTACGTGGACCCTGATACCGCGAAACAGCAGATGATCGACGCCATCGACGACGTCACTGGACGTCTGGGCGGCGAGTGGAAGGCGCGAACTGGGCCCGACTACGCCGAGAGTTGCAGCTTGTCCGGCGGGGAGAAGGGGGCGCACTGGGTGTACCTCACCGGCCGGACTTCCAAGGTCGGTTCGGAGGACCCGGAACCGGACGCGAAGGAGACGCTCGACCGCTGGGAATCCCAGGGCATGGAAGTCGAGCGTTGGGCTGACCCCGACGGGCCCGCGATCGTCGGCCGCGGCGGTGGCTCGATCGACTCCATCAACCTGTACGCGTTTCCGGGCCACTACACCGTTGAAGCCATCTCGCTCTGTTTCCCGGGTGACGCCGACAGCTTGTGACACACCGACGTGACGTGGGATGCGGCTTTGTCGGCTCCGTGCTCCTGGTCGGCATGCTGCTGGTGGGGCCGACCGGTTGCGCCGCGCAGAGGACCGGCACCGGTTCATCTGAGCGGGCGGAGCGCCAGGTGAGTGAGAACGCCGCGAAGCGACAGATGGTCGAAGCGGTCGATGACGCAACAGCGCGACTCGGCGGTGAATGGAAAGCACGCACCGGGCCGGACTACGCGGAAGGCTGCGTTCTCGCGGACGGCGAGCGAGGTGCACACTGGCGCTACCTCACCGGGAGCACGCTGGCCGGGAGACCCGACGCCGACGCCGCCCGGATGACGGAGCACTGGGAAGGTCAGGGGATGCGGGTCACCCAGCGTGATTCGAGCGACGGGCCCGCCATCTTCGGCGACGGCGCAGGGAAGATCACCTCGATCAGCGTCTACGCATACTCGGGGAACTACACCGTCCAGGCCGTCTCGCTGTGCTTCCCGGGTGACCCCGACGAACTCTGACCTCCAGAGATCCGCTCTCCCGGCGACATCCTGTAGCGCTCCACCGACAAACCCCTCGAACTGGGGGTGCGTGGGTTGCCCCGCGTTACGGGCGCGTTTCGGCGGGGTCGCGATCCCGTAACCGATCCGCAGGACCCCCGCAACGGGTCCTGTACCGACCCGACGGTCGTGTACTGTCGCCACGATCGCCCGGAACGCACGTGGTCCGGGCACGCTCCCCGGAGGAACCAACCCGTGACATCTCGTACCCGACAGGTCGTCCTCAGCGGCCTCGCGCTCGCCGGCACCGTCGCCGTCCTGGCCGGCTGTGCCTCGGCGCCGTCCACCACCGACACGGCGAAGAAGACCGACTTCCGCCCCTGCATGGTCTCCGACGCCGGTGGGTTCGACGACAAGTCGTTCAACCAGCTCGGCTACGAGGGCATGAAGGACGCCGCCAAGGAACTCGGTGCCACCTACAAGGAGGCCGAGTCGAAGGACGCCACCGTCTACGACTCGAACATCGAGCAGCTCATCGGCCAGAACTGCAACCTCGTCGTGACCGTCGGCTTCAACCTGGCCGACGCCACGAAGAAGCAGGCCGCTGCGAACCCCGACACCGACTTCGCGATCATCGACGACAACTCGATCGACGCGAAGAACGTCAAGCCGATCACGTTCGACACCTCGCAGGCGGCGTTCCTCGCCGGCTACGCGGCGGCGTCCTACTCGAAGACCGGCGTCGTCGGCACCTTCGGTGGCATGCAGATCCCGACCGTCACCATCTTCATGGACGGCTTCGCGGACGGCGTGAAGTACTACAACGAGCAGAAGGACAAGGACGTCAAGGTCGTCGGCTGGAACGTCGACACCGGCAAGGGCTCCTTCACCGGTGGCTTCGAGGCCGGCACGCAGGCCAAGTCGGTCGCGCAGACGCTCCTCGACCAGGACGCCGACGTGATCCTGCCCGTCGGTGGCCCGATCTACCAGTCCGCTGCCGAGGCCATCAAGGACGCCGACAACGGCTCCGTCCTGATCGGTGCGGACAGCGACCTCTACGAGGCCGACCCCCGCTACAAGGACATCGCCTTCACCTCGGTCGAGAAGGGCATGCGCCCGGCCGTGAAGGACGTCGTCGAGCAGGCGGCTGACGACAAGTTCTCGAAGGACCCGTACGTGGGCACCCTCGAGAACGACGGCGTCGGCATCGCGCCGTTCCACGACTTCGAGTCCAAGGTCGACAAGGGCCTGCAGGGCGAGCTCGACGACGTGAAGGCCGGCATCATCGACGGCTCGATCAAGGTCAAGACCCAGTCCTGACCCGATGAACGCGGGCGGGGGAGCATCCCTCGCCCGCGTTCTCGTGCGCCCGGGTGGCGCACACCACATCGTGCGCCCGGCGGCGCACACCACATCGTGCATCCGCGGGCTGCACGCGACACCGTGCGCCCGCGTGGCGCGCGCGAGACAGAAATAGACTCCCGAACATGAAGCTCGAACTCCGCGGCATCACCAAGCGGTTCGGCGCCCTGGTCGCCAACGACCACATCTCGCTCACCGTCGAGCCGGGTGAGGTCCACTGCCTCCTGGGTGAGAACGGCGCCGGCAAATCCACCCTGATGAACGTCCTGTACGGCCTGTACGACGCCGACGAGGGCGAGATCCTGCTCGACGACGTGGTGCAGGACTTCGACGGCCCCGGTGACGCCATGCGCGCCGGCATCGGCATGGTGCACCAGCACTTCATGCTCGTGCCCGTGTTCACCGTCGCCGAGAACGTCATGCTGGGGCAGGAGCAGACCACCTTCGGCGGGCGGCTCGACCTGGCCGGTGCCCGCAAGCGCGTGCAGGAGATCTCCGACCGCTTCGGGTTCGACGTCGACCCCGATGCCAAGGTCGAGGACCTGCCCGTCGGTGTGCAGCAGCGCGTCGAGATCATCAAGGCGCTGTCCCGCGACGCCTCCGTGCTGGTGTTCGACGAGCCGACGGCCGTCCTCACCCCGCAGGAGACCGACGAGCTGATGGGCATCATGCGCCAGCTCCGCGAGGCCGGCACCGCGATCGTCTTCATCACCCACAAGCTCCGCGAGGTGCGCGAGGTCGCCGACCGCATCACGGTCATCCGTCTCGGCAAGGTCGTCGGCGAGGCATCGCCGACCGCCACGAACAACGAGCTGGCCGCGCTGATGGTCGGCCGTGCCGTCTCGCTCGTGGTCGACAAGGCTCCCGCGACCGGTGGCGCGGACGCCCTGGTCGTCGAGAACCTGACCGTGACCGACCCGTCCGGCATCGTGCTCGTCGACGACGTCTCCTTCACGGTGCGCCGCGGCGAGGTCCTGGCGATCGCCGGGGTGCAGGGCAACGGGCAGACCGAGCTCACCGAGGCGATCATCGGTCTCGAGCCCGCCCATGCTGGCCGCATCACCCTCGACGGCAAGGAACTCACCGGTCGGAGCGTCAAGCAGGTGCTCGACGCCGGCGTCGGCTTCGTCCCCGAGGACCGCAAGGAGGACGGCCTGGTCGGCGAGTTCACGATCGCCGAGAACCTGATGCTCGACCGGGCCGACCACGCCGAGTTCGTCCGCGCCGGCACGATCCGCTCGGCCGAGCGTGACGCCTTCGCCGACGAGAAGATCGCCGAGTTCGACATCCGGACGCCGGGTCGCACCACCGCGGCCGGTCGGCTGTCCGGTGGCAACCAGCAGAAGATCGTCCTGGCGCGCGAACTGAGCCGTGAGCTGCGGCTGTTCGTCGCCGCGCAGCCCACCCGCGGCATCGACGTCGGCTCGATCGAGTTCGTCCACAAGCGCATCGTCGCCACCCGCGACACCGGTGTGCCGGTCATCGTCGTCTCCACCGAGCTCGACGAGGTCGTGGCCCTGGCCGACCGGATCGCCGTGATGTACCGCGGCGGCATCGTCGGCATCGTCCCCGCGACCACCCCCCGTGACGTCCTCGGCCTCATGATGGCCGGGGAGATCCCCGAAGGAACGGAGCTGGCCGCATGACCGGTTCGGCCGGCGAGATCCAAGCCACACCCACGACCGGAACGGAGCTGGCAGCGTGACCACCCCACCGCCAGACAACACGCAGCAGCCGACCCCGGCTGCGCAAGGCACCGCGGACGCCCCGCTCACCGACGACCGTCTGCAGGTGGTCGAGTCGACCCCGCACCTGATGACGGACTCGGCAGAGGACACCGAGCGCCGCAACGGAGCCGGTGGTGACCGCTGGCAGGCCGCCCTGCAGGGGATCCTGAACGGCTCCGTGCTCGTCACGGTGCTCGCCGTCGTCCTCGCGCTGGTCGCGTGCGGCATCCTCATCGCGGTGACGGACGAGAACGTCCGTGCGACCGCCGGCTACTTCTTCGCCCGCCCCACCGACATGCTCCAGGCGATCGGCACCGCGGTCGGCGGCGCCTACGCCTCGCTGTTCCAGGGCTCGGTGTTCAACTTCGGCGCGGACTCCTTCCAGCAGGCGATCGGGCCGCTCACGCGCTCCGTCGACTACTCGGTGCCGCTCATCGCCGCCGGGCTCGGGATCGCGCTGTCCTTCCGCGCCGGACTGTTCAACATCGGCGGCCAGGGCCAGATCCTGATGGGCGCCGCTGCCGCCGGCTGGGTCGGGTTCTCGTTCGACGGCCCCGCCGCGATCCACATCCCGCTCACGATCCTCGCCGGCATCGTCGGCGGCGCGGTCTGGGGCGGCATCGTCGGGGTGCTCAAGGCCCGGACGGGTGCGAACGAGGTGGTCGTCACGATCATGCTCAACTACGTCGCGCTCTACCTGGTCAGCTACCTGCTCCGCACCCCGGGCCTGCTGCAGGCCCCGGGCAGCAGCAACCCGATCTCGCCCGCCACGAAGGACAGCGCGCTCCTGCCGCAGCTCTTCGGCGTGGGGTACGGCGTGGACCTCGGGTTCATCGTCGCGATCATCGCGGTCGTCATCGTCTGGTGGCTCGTCAACAAGTCGTCGCTCGGCTTCCGGTTCCGCACCATCGGTGAGAACCCCCGTGCCGCCCGTGTGGCCGGCATGAGCGTTCCGTCGCTGACCATCTGGGTCATGGTCATCTCCGGTGCCCTGGTCGGCATCGCCGGCGCCTACCAGGTGCAGGGCGCCGTCACCACGGGCTTCACCTCGGGCATCGACGCCGGCATCGGCTTCGACGCCATCACCGTGGCCCTGCTCGGCCGTTCGAAGCCGTGGGGCGTGTTCTGGGCGGCGATCCTGTTCGGCGTGCTGAAGAACGGTGGCTACGCCATGCAGGCCGCCAACGGCATCCCGATCGACATCGTCGGCGTCATCCAGGCCCTCATCGTCCTCTTCATCGCGGCGCCGCCGCTCGTCCGCGCGATCTTCCGGATCCCGCAGCCGGGTGCACGCAAGCGCACGAAGACGAGCAAGAACAGCAAGAAGGCGGTCGCCGCATGAGCACCCTCAGCCCCACCGCGGCCGCGCCGCGCATGCCCCTGGACGGCCGCCCGGTCGAGACGACCCGCAGCTGGAAGCTCCCGATCGGGTACGGCGTGTTCACGCTGCTCGCGCTCGTGCTGTTCGGCTTCGGACACCGCCCCGGAACCGCGACGCTCCGCCTGGCCTCGAAGGGCGACTTCTTCGCGCTGCCGAACCTCCCGCTGCCGGCGACGGCCACCGGGATCGTCGTCACCGTGCTGCTCGCGCTCGCCACGGTGTACGCGATCGTCGAGACCCGTGCCTCCCGTCGTGTGCCGCTCTGGGTGACCTCGGTGTTCGCGATCGTCTTCGTGGTCGGCTTCCTCGCGTGGGCGGTCGCCGGCGACTCGATCACCATCCCCGGCATGCTCTTCGGTGCGCTCGGCCTCGCGGTCCCGCTCGTCTTCGGTGCACTCGGTGGCGTGATCTCCGAGCGGGTCGGCGTGGTGAACATCGCGATCGAGGGCCAGTTCCTCGCCGGTGCGTTCACCTCGGCGCTCATCGCCTCGCTCACCGGGTCGCCCTGGGTCGGTCTCGTCGGTGCCCTCGTCGCGGGTGTGCTCGTGTCGTTCGTCCTCGCGGCGTTCAGCATCAAGTACCTGGTCGACCAGGTCATCGTCGGTGTCGTCATCAACGCCTTCATCTCGGGCCTGACCGGCTTCCTGTACTCGCAGGTGCTGTCCCCGAACCAGCAGACGCTCAACATCGGCATCCGGTTCCCGAAGTTCGAGGTCCCGGTGCTCCACCAGATCCCGATCATCGGACCGATCTTCTTCGAGCAGTCGGTCGTCGTCTACCTGGCCTACGTCGCCGTCGCGGTCGTCACCTTCGGCCTGTTCAAGACCCGCTGGGGTCTGCGACTCCGCGCCGTCGGCGAGCACCCGCAGGCCGCCGACACGGTGGGCATCAACGTCACGAGCACCCGGTTCTGGAACGTCTCGCTCGCCGGTGCGATCGCGGGCCTCGGCGGGGCGTACTTCACGCTCGACGCCACCGGCGGCTTCACGAAGGACATGACCGCGGGCGCGGGCTACATCGCCCTGGCCGCCGTGATCTTCGGCCGCTGGGACCCGATCAAGGCAACGCTCGCCGCCCTGCTGTTCGGCTTCGCGTCGAACCTGCAGAACACGCTCAGCGCGGTCGGCTCGCCCGTGCCGAGCGAGTTCCTGCTGATGCTGCCGTACGTGGTGACGATCTTCGCCGTGGCCGGCCTGGTCGGGCAGTCACGCGGCCCCGCTGCGTCCGGCAAGCCCTACATCAAGAGCTGACGGCCTGGAGGCACGACACATGACCGACGCACACGCTGCAGGTGACCAGACGGTCACCGCCACCGACCCGACGGACGCCGCCACGGGCCTCCCGGCCGACGACGTGGACTGGGGCGTCCTGCGGGACGCCGCCACGGCCGCGATGCGGCGCGCCTACGCGCCGTACTCGTCGTTCCCGGTGGGCGCCGCGGCGCTCACCGACGACGGCCGGATCGTCTCCGGCTGCAACATCGAGAACGCGAGCTACGGGGTGACGCTCTGCGCCGAGTGCTCGCTCGTGTCGCAGCTGCACATGACCGGCGGCGGCAAGCTCGTCGCGTTCACGTGCGTCGACGGCGACGGGGCGACCCTGATGCCGTGCGGGCGCTGCCGCCAGCTGCTGTTCGAGCACTCCGCCGAGGGCATGCTCCTCGAGACGCTCTCCGGCATCCGCACCATCGACGAGGTCCTGCCGGACGCCTTCGGGCCGCGGACCCTCGCCACCTACCAGCAGGAGCACTGATCCACATGGCCGTCGAGCCGTTCGACACCGTCGACCTCATCCGTACGAAGCGCTCCGGCGGGGCCCTCAGCACCGCCGAGGTGGACTGGCTCGTCGACGCGTACACCCGCGGCTACGTCGAGGACCCGCAGATGGCCGCGATGGCGATGGCGATCTTCCTGAACGGGATGGAGCGGCGCGAGATCAAGGACCTCACGCTCGCGATGATCGCGTCGGGGGAGCGGATGTCGTTCTCGTCGCTCGGCAAGACGACCGTGGACAAGCACTCCACCGGTGGCGTCGGCGACAAGATCACGCTGCCGCTCGCACCCCTGGTGGCGTCGTTCGGCGTCGCCGTGCCGCAGCTGTCCGGCCGCGGACTCGGGCACACCGGCGGCACGCTCGACAAGCTCGAGTCGATCCCCGGGTGGCAGGCGTCCATCTCGAACGACCGCATGATGCAGGTGCTGCAAGACGTCGGCGCGGTGATCTGCGCCGCCGGGTCCGGCCTGGCACCCGCGGACAAGAAGCTCTACGCGCTCCGCGACATCACCGGCACGGTCGAGTGCATCCCGCTCATCGCGTCGAGCATCATGTCGAAGAAGATCGCCGAGGGCACCGGTGCGCTCGTGCTCGACGTCAAGTTCGGGTCCGGCGCGTTCATGCCGACCTACGAGGCGTCCCGGGAGCTCGCGCAGACCATGGTCGACCTCGGCAACGACGCCGGGGTCGCGACCTCGGCGCTGCTGACCGACATGGAGGTCCCGCTCGGGCTGACGATCGGCAACGCGCTCGAGGTGCGGGAGTCGGTCGAGGTGCTCGCCGGCGGCGGCCCCGCCGACGTCGTCGAGCTGACCGTGGCACTCGCGACCGAGATGCTCACGCTGGCCGGACTGCCCGACGCCGACCCGGCCGCGGCGCTCACGGACGGCCGCGCCATGGACACCTGGCGTCGGATGATCGAGGCGCAGGGCGGGGACCCCTCCGCCGCGCTGCCCGTCGCCCGCGAACAGCACGTCGTCACCGCGCCGACGTCGGGGGTCCTCACGCAGCAGGACGCGCTGCCGTTCGGGGTCTCGGCCTGGCGGCTCGGGGCCGGTCGTGCCCGCGCGCAGGACCCGGTGCAGGCCGGTGCGGGCATCGAGCTCCACGTCAAGCCGGGGGACACCGTGACCGAGGGCCAGCCGCTCTGGACGCTGCACTCCGACGACGCGTCGCGGATCCCGCGCGCGCTGGAGTCGCTCGAGGGTGCGTGGACCATCGGCCCGGCGAGTTCCGCTGCCGCGGCACGCGGGCCGATCGTGCGCGAGCGCATCGGGTCCTGAACCCGGCCACCCGACGAACCGGAGGCTCCCTGCACACCTGTGGGGAGCCTCCAGTGTCTTCCGTCGTGGGTTGTGCACAGGTGCCTGCGCGGCGGCGGTGACCACCGATAGCCTGGGGGCATGAGCGCCGACGCCCCGACCTACCGCCTGCCCGACGCCGGGGCGGTCATCAACGACCTGCCGAAGGTCTCGCTGCACGACCACCTCGACGGCGGCCTGCGTCCCGCGACCATCATCGAGCTCGCGGCCTCGGCGGGTGTGTCGCTCCCCACCACCGACCCGGCCGAGCTCGGGCAGTGGTTCGCCGACCAGTCGAACTCCGGCTCCCTGGTCGAGTACCTGAAGACGTTCGACGTCACCACGTCGGTGATGCAGACCGCGCCGCAGCTCACCCGGATCGCCCGCGAGTTCGTCGAGGACCTGGTCGCCGACGGCGTCGTCTACGGCGAGGTCCGCTGGGCGCCGGAGCAGCACCTGCAGGGCGGGCTGACCCTCGACCAGACGGTGGAGGCCGTGCAGGCCGGCATCGAGGAAGCCGTCGACGCCGCCGGTGGGCGCATCCGCGTCGGCCAGCTCGTCACCGCGATGCGGCACGCCGACCGGTCGCTCGAGATCGCCGAGCTCGCCGTCCGCCATCGTGACGCCGGGGTCGTCGGCTTCGACATCGCCGGTGCCGAAGCCGGGTTCCCCGCCTCGAACCACCGCGCCGCCTTCGACTACCTGGCGTCCGAACTGTTCCCCGTCACCGTGCACGCGGGCGAGGCCGACGGGCTCGCCTCCATCCGGTCCGCCCTGGTCGACGGCCGGGCGCTCCGCCTCGGGCACGGCGTCCGCATCTTCGAGGACGTCGCCCTGTCCGACGCCGGGGACGGCTCGACGCTGGCCTCCCTGGGCGAGGTCGCCTCGTGGGTCCGTGACCGCGAGATCCCGCTCGAGGTCTCGCCGTCCTCCAACCTGCAGACCGGGGCGATCGCCGCGTGGGGCGACGACCTCGCCGACCACCCGTTCGACGTGCTCTACCAGCTCGGCTTCCGCGTCACGGTGAACACCGACAACCGCCTGATGAGCGGGACCTCGCTGTCGAAGGAGCTCGCACTGCTCGCCGGCACGTTCGGGTACGACCTCGACGACCTGGCGGCGTTCCAGATCAACGCCGCGCTCGGGTCGTTCCTGCCGCTCGAGGACCGCGAGGAGATCATCGCCACCATCACGGCCGGGTACCAGGAGGCCTGACGCATGGGACTGCCACCGCTGCCGGACACCGCCGTCCTCCTCGGTGCGGACGCGCCCGCGTGGCGTGACGCGATGCGCCTGGTCGGCGGTGCGCTCGTCGCTTCGGGCGCCACCACCGACGAGTACACCGACGCCATGATCGGCATGGTCGAGGAGCACGGGCCGTACATCGTCATCTCGCCGGGGCTCGCGTTCGCGCACGCCCGGCCGGGTGGTGCCGTCGTGCGGGACGGACTCGCGATCGTGACGCTCGCGACGCCGGTGGCGTTCGGCCACCCGCACAACGACCCCGTCCGTGTGGTGCTCGGGCTCGCGGTGGCCGAGGTCGGCACCCACCTGGAGTCGATCGGCGAGATCGCGAACCTGTTCAACGACGCCACCGTGACCGGGCGGATCGCGGCGGCGACCACGGCGGACGAGGTCCGCACGATCATGGGGGTCTCCGCGTGAAGATCGTGACCATCTGCGGCGCCGGCATCGGGTCGAGCGGCATCCTCAAGGTGAACGCCGAGAAGGCGCTCGACGCCCTCGGGCTGTCGGCGTCGGTCGTCGCGGCGGACGTCGCGTCCGTGCGGGACGTCTCCGACGACGCGAACGTGATCCTGACGAGTCAGGAGTTCGTCGAGGCGATCGGCGACACCTACGCCGAGGTCATCGTCATCGCGAACCACTTCGACCAGGGCGAGATCACGGCGGCGGTGGACCGGGCGCTCGGCGAGCACTGAGGCGGGTGCGGTGGCGGCCGCTGCGGCGGGCGCTGCGGCGGGCGCTGCGGCGGGCGCTGCGGCGGGCGCTGCGGCGGGCGTCCGCCCTTTAGAGTTGGGGCATGAGCACCGAGAACCCGCTGAACGACCCCGCTGCCGACCCGTTCGAGGTCGCGCGGGCCGCCGCCGCCGTCATCGCCGAACAGTCCGGCATCGAGCGGCACGACATCGCCCTGACCCTCGGGTCGGGCTGGGGCAAGGCCGCCGACATCATCGGTGAGACCGTGTCCGAGATCCCGGCCGCGCAGGTCCCCGGGTTCAGCGCCTCGGCCGTCCCCGGACACTCCGGCACCATCCGGTCGATCCGTCTCGCCGACGGCCGCCACGCGCTCGTCATCGGTGCCCGCACCCACTACTACGAGGGCCACGGGGTCCGTCGGGTCGTGCACAGCGTCCGCACGGCCGCGGCGAGCGGTGCCTCGATCATGGTGCTGACCAACGGTGCCGGCGGCATCAAGGAGCACTGGACCCCGGGCACCCCGGTGCTCATCAGCGACCACATCAACCTGACCGCGGACAGCCCGCTCGAGGGCGCGACGTTCATCGACCTCACCGACCTGTACTCCGCGCGGCTGCGCGAGCTGGCCCGGACGGTCGACCCGTCGCTCGACGAGGGCGTGTACACGCAGTTCCGCGGCCCGCACTACGAGACCCCGGCCGAGGTCCAGATGGCGAAGACCATCGGCGGACACATCGTCGGCATGTCCACCGCGCTCGAGGCCATCGCGGCCCGTCAGGCCGGTATGGAGGTCCTCGGGTTCTCGCTCATCACGAACCTCGCCGCGGGCATCCAGAAGACCCCGCTGTCGCACACCGAGGTGCTCGAGGCCGGCAAGCAGGCCGAGCCGGTGATCGCCGACCTGCTCGCACGCGTGGTCGCCGCACTCGGGCAGCCGACGTCGTGAAGCTCGACCTCGACCAGGTGCTCGGCACCGCGCGGGCCTGGCTGGCGCAGGACCCCGACCCCGAGACCCGCGACGAGCTGGCCGCGGCGATCGACGCGGCGGCCGACGGTGACGGTCCCGCTGCCCGGGCGCTCGCCGAGCGCTTCGACGGCCGGCTGCAGTTCGGCACCGCCGGACTCCGCGCGGAGCTCGGCTGGGGCCCGCTGCGGATGAACCGGGTCGTCGTGACCCAGGCCGCTGCGGGGCTCGCACGGTTCCTCATCGACACCGGGCGCTCGCGCAGCGTCGTGATCGGGTACGACGGCCGGGTGAACTCGGACGTCTTCGCACGTGACTCGGCCGAGGTCATGCGTGGCCTCGGCCTCGAGGTCACCCTGCTGCCCGCGGCCCTGCCGACGCCGGTGCTCGCGTTCGCCGTCCGGCACCTCGACGTCGGCGCGGGCGTCATGGTCACCGCGAGCCACAACCCGCCGCGGGACAACGGGTACAAGGTCTACCTCGGTCAGGACGACGACGGCTCGCAGATCGTGCCGCCCGTCGACGGCGAGATCGCGGACGCCATCGACGCCGTCGCTGCGGGGTCCGTCACCGACCTGCCGCGCGGCCTGGACTACACCGTCGCGACGTCGGCTCTGGTCGACGCCTACGTGGCCGCCACGGCCGCGATCGTGCCCGCTCCGGTACTCGGGGTCGACGAGCAGCCGAAGGTCGTCTACACGGCCATGCACGGCGTCGGGTGGGAGACCGCTCGCGCGGTGTTCGTCGCCGCCGGGTTCGCGTCACCGACCGTGGTGCCGGAGCAGATCGAGCCGGACGGAGCATTCCCGACGGTCTCCTTCCCGAACCCGGAAGAGCCCGGCGCGATGGACCTGGCGATCGCCCGTGGTCTCGCCGTCGGCGCCGACCTGGTGATCGCGAACGACCCCGACGCCGACCGGCTCGCACTCGCGATCCCGACGGCCGCGGACGCCGGTGCGCCGTCCTACCGCCGGCTGTCGGGCAACGAGGTCGGCTGGCTGCTCGGGTGGCGTGCCGCTGCACGGGCGTCCGAGTCGGGCGCGACCGGCACGCTCGCCGCGTCGATCGTCTCGTCGCCGGCGTTGGCCCGGGTGGCTGCGCGCCACGGGCTGGAGTACCGCGACACCCTGACCGGCTTCAAGTGGGTCTCGCGGGTGCCCGAGCTGCTGTTCGGCTACGAAGAGGCCCTGGGTTACCTGGTCGACCCGTCGGTCGTGCGCGACAAGGACGGCATCTCGGCTGCGCTCGAACTGCTGTCCCTCGCCGACGAGCTCGCCGCGTCCGGCTCGACCATCGCCGATCACCTCGAGGCCTTCGCCGCCGAGTTCGGCGCGTTCGCGTCGGGGCAGGTGGCGACCCGCGTCGACGACCTGTCGCGCATCGGCGAGATCATGGCGTCGCTCCGGTCCACGCCACCGTCGACGCTCGGCGGGCTCGACGTCCACACGGTGACGGACTACGCCGACGGGGTGGCGGGTTTCCCGCCCTCGGACATCCTGCGCTACGACCTGTCCGGCGACGCCCGGGTGATCGTCCGCCCGAGCGGGACCGAGCCCAAGGTGAAGGTGTACATCGACACCGTCGCGGACACCCCCGCCGAGGCCCAGCGCCTGGTCGACGCCCTCGCCGACGCGGTGCGCCCCTTGGTGTCGTAGGGCGCGGTCCGCCCGAACCAGGTTCCGGACACAGCACCGCGCATCTTCGCGGTGCTGTGTCCATTCCGCAGTGTCGCGTAAGCCCGGTACCGCTCCACAATGGCAACGGGTCGGCTGGTTCTCCACAGCGACCGGGTCATCGTGCCGTGAGCGGCCGCCGGGACGCCACGCTGTCCCGATGGAACGCCTCACGCTCATGACGACTCCGGTGGACAGCGCAACGGCTCGCAGCATGCGGCGCAGAACGGAGCGGGGCGAGTTCCTCCGCATCGGCCACGGCGTTTCGACCCCCACCCAGGCGTTCCGGGATGCGTCGGAAGCGGCGCGTCACCGTGCCCGGATCGATGCCGTCCTCGCTGCCTCCCGTCCGGGGCTGATCGTGTCGCACGCGTCGGCCGTCGTCATGCACGAGCTGCCCTGGTTCGGGCCACTCCCGGATCGCGTGGCCCTCACCGACCCCACGCGCGACCGCGCGCAGCGCCTGCGTTTCAGCGACAAGGTGCCGGCACGTGGTCGAGACGTGGCAACCGTGCTCATCGACGGGGTCGAGACGACGGACCTGGTGACCACGGCCATCGACGTTGCGCTCCGATCCGACCGGGGCCATGCCCTGGTCGTCCTCGACGCGGTGCTCCGACGAGGGGTCGATCGTCACGACCTGCTGGCCGAACTCGAATCACGACCGACACGCCGCGGTGCCCAGCGGGTCCGAGCGCTCCTCGAGCTCGCGGATGGTCGGATCGAGTCCGCCGGAGAGAGCCTCGCGCTGTTGGTGATGCACGATCTCGGGTTGCCACGGCCGGAGCTGCAACACGAGTTCTCCGTCGACGGCCGATGCATCGCACGGGTCGACTTCTGGTTTCCGGAGCAGGGGGTGGTCGTGGAGTTCGACGGACTCGTCAAGTACCGGGCCGGCGAGGTTCGCGGCGCGCGGACGGCAGAAGAAGTGGTGATCGCGGAGAAGTTCCGAGAGGACGCGGTACGTGCAGTCCCGGGGGTCCGGGGTCTCGCGAGGCTCGTCTGGCGGGAAGTCCTTCCGGGAGGAGATGCTCCGTCCACGCTCCGGAGGTCCGGACTCCCGGTCCCACTGGCGAGCCGCACGACACCAATGTGGTGACGCACCGTGGAACGGACACAGCACCGTGTAGATGCACGGTGCTGTGTCCGGAACCTGGTTCCGGGGGAGAGCAAGAACCCCCGCGCTACGCGAGCTCGAGCAGCACGTGACCGGACGAGACCGTCTGGCCGACCGGGGCGTTCAGCCCGGTGACGACGCCGTCCTTGTGGGCCTGCACGGGCTGCTCCATCTTCATGGCCTCGAGCACGACGAGCAGGTCGCCCTTCACCACGGTGTCACCTTCGGCGACGGCGAGCTTCACCACGGTGGCCTGCATCGGCGACGCGACGGACGACCCGGACTTCGCCAGGCCCCCGCGGACGGCCGACGAGCGGCGCTTCGGGGGAGCGGTGGGGCCGGCCGGACGACGACCGGCGACACCGCCGGCAGCACCGCCACCGACGATCGACGGCATGGTGACCTCGATGCGCTTGCCCTGCACCTCGACCACGACGCTGTCGCGCGCAGCCGGGGCCGGCAGTTCCTCGGGGGAGCCGCTCCACGCCGGGATGTCGTTCACGAAGTCGCTCTCGATCCACTGCGTGTAGATGCTGAACGGCGAGGAGTCGTCCGTCGCGAACGCCGGGTCGGACACCACGGCACGGTGGAAGGGGAGCACGGTCGGCAGGCCGGTGACCTCGAACTCGGCGAGTGCACGACGCGAACGCTCCAGCGCCTCGGCACGGGTGGCGCCGGTGACGATCAGCTTCGCGAGCATCGAGTCGAACGAGCCGGACACGACGTCGCCGGAGACGACACCCGAGTCGACACGGACGCCGGGGCCGGACGGTGCGTTGAACGCGTGCACCGGGCCGGGCGCGGGGAAGAAGTTGCGACCCGGGTCCTCGCCGTTGATGCGGAACTCGAACGAGTGTCCCCGCGGCGTGGGGTCCGAGTAGTCGAGCACGCCACCCTCGGCGATGCGGAACTGCTCGCGCACCAGGTCGATGCCGGTGACCTCTTCGGAGACGCAGTGCTCGACCTGCAGGCGGGTGTTCACCTCGAGGAACGACACGGTGCCGTCGGCGCCGATGAGGAACTCGCAGGTGCCGGCGCCGACGTAGCCGACCTCGCGCAGGATCGCCTTGGACGACTCGTACAGCGCGGTCTGCTGCTCGGGCGTCAGGTAGGGCGCCGGGGCTTCCTCGACGAGCTTCTGGTGGCGACGCTGCAGCGAGCAGTCGCGGGTGGAGACCACGACGACGTTGCCGTGCTCGTCCGCCAGGCACTGGGTCTCGACGTGGCGCGGCTTGTCCAGGTACTTCTCGACGAAGCACTCGCCCCGACCGAACGCGGCGATGGCCTCACGGGTGGCGGACTCGAAGAGTTCCTCGACCGAGGCACGGTCGCGGACGACCTTCAGACCACGACCGCCACCGCCGAACGCCGCCTTGATCGCGACGGGCAGGCCGACCTGGTCGACGAAGTCGAAGACCTCGGAGACGTCCTGCACGGGTTCGATGGTGCCGGGGGCGAGCGGTGCGCCGACCTTCTCGGCGACGTGGCGCGCGGAGACCTTGTCGCCGAGGCGCTCGATCGACTCCGGCGACGGGCCGATCCAGACGAGCCCGGCGTCGATGACGGCGCGGGCGAAGTCGGCGTTCTCGGCGAGGAACCCGTAGCCCGGGTGCACGGCGTCCGCACCGGAGCGGCGGGCGACCGAGATGATCTTGTCGATGACGAGGTACGTGTCGGCGCTCGTGGTGCCGTTCAGCGCGTAGGCCTCGTCGGCGAGGCGGGCGTGCAGGGCATCGCGGTCCTGGTCGGCGTAGACCGCGACCGATGCCTTGCCCGCGTCGCGGGCCGCGCGGATGATGCGGACGGCGATCTCGCCGCGGTTCGCGATGAGGACCTTGCTGATACGGGGCATGACACAGCAGCGTATTCGTGCGGCGGGAGTGCGTTTTGACTGGCACCCACAAAGAACCACCCGGAACAGGTGTGGATGTCTACAGTGCGCCGCGTCTAATGAGCCCAGAGATCGTGCCAGGCGATGCCGAAGCCACGGAGGAGCATCGACCGCAGCACCGGCAGCGACATCCCGATCACGGCGGACGGTGCTCCGTCGATCCGCGTGATGTACGCGGCGGCCCGACCGTCGATGGTGAAGGCACCCGCCACCTCGAGCGGCTCGCCCGTCGCGACGTACGCGTCGATCTCGTCGATGGACACGTCGTCGGCGAAGGTCAGCACCGCGCTGTCGACCGCGACCACGCGGTCGCCGGCGGCGGCCAGCGCCGACCCGCCGGGCGCGACGGCACCCAGCTGCGGGACGCCGGCGGTGGACGTGATCAGGGACCGGACGGGAGGCACGGTGCGGGCCGGTGCCGCGCCTCCAGGCCGTCCCGTGGCCGGTTCCGGGTCCCGGTGCCGGTCGTCGCGCCGTCGATCGATCACGCAGTGTCCGCTCCACAGGGTCCCGCCGCCGGCGGCGAGCATCTGCCGCCAGCGCTCCCGGGCGACCGCGGGGTCGTGCGGCTTGCCGTACAGCTGTCCGTCGACCTCGAACGCGGAGTCCCCGCCGAAGACCACCCCGTCGACCGGTGACCCGGCGACCGCGGAGTCGGCGACCGCGGACGCCTTCGCGACGGCGAGGAGCGAGACGAGCTCCGGACCGGTCAGGTCGCGGCCGAGCGATGCCGCTGCTGCGGCGCCGACGGCGTCCTCGTCGACCCCGGGGGACACGAGCACGGGTTCGATCCCGGACTGGGCGAGGAGTGCTCGGCGGGCGGGGGATGTACTCGCGAGGTACAGACGCATGGGACCATCTCACCATGGGTGAATCCGTCGGCACGCTGCTCGAACTCGACGTCACCGGGATCGCCCACGGCGGCATCTCGGTGGCACGGCACGAAGGACGGGTGGTCTTCGTCTCGGACGCGATCCCCGGGGAGCGCGTCGTCGCCCGGGTGACCGAGGACCGCAAGAAGTCGTTCTGGCGCGCCGACACGGTCAGCGTCATCACGCCGAGCGAGCACCGCGTCGACCACGTCTGGCCCGAGGCCGCGCTCGAGCGTGACCCCGAGACGCGCCCGGGTGGTGCCGAGTTCGGGCACATCGCCCTCGCACACCAGCGCACGCTCAAGCACGACGTCCTCGTCGACTCGTTCGCGCGGTTCGCGCGGATGGACCTCGCCGAGGTGCTCGGCCACGACGTCGTCGTCGAGGCCGCGCCCGGTGACGACTCGGCGAACGGCCTCGGCTGGCGCACCCGCGTCCGGCTGCACGTCGACGAGCAGGGCACCGCCGGCCCCTTCGCCGCCCGCTCGCACTCCGTGATCCCCGTCGCCAGCCTGCCGCTCGCTACCGCCGTCGTGCAGCAGAGCGCCCCGCTCGGCCGTGGTGCGCTGCCGGGCTCGTCGGTCATCGACGTCCTCGCACCGAGCGGCTCCGAGGGCGCGCGGCTCGTCATCGACGACCAGAAGCCCACCGTGGTGACCGAGGTCGTGGGGGAGCGCACGTTCCAGGTCGACGACAACGGGTTCTGGCAGGTGCACCGCTCTGCGGCGACCGTGCTCACCGAGGCCGTGCAGGACCTGGTCGACCGCGACCGCCTCGACCCCGAGGGCACCCACCTGGACCTGTACGGCGGTGTCGGCCTGCTCGCCGCCGCCCTCGGCGACCTGGTCGGCCCGAAGGCGCGCATCACGAGCGTCGAGAGCGCCGCCCGTGCCACCGAGCACGCGCAGGAGAACCTGTCCGAGTGGCTCGGCGCCCGCGCCGAGACCGGCCGTGTGGACCGCTGGCTGACGAACACGGTGGCGAACGCCTCGCGTGCCGAGAAGGACCGCTTCCGCGCCGGCACGATCGTGCTCGACCCGCCCCGCGCCGGTGCCGGTCGTGACGTGGTCGTGCAGATCGCTGCGCTCCAGCCGGAGCAGGTCGTCTACGTGGCGTGCGACCCGGTGGCACTGGCCCGCGACGTCGCGACGTTCGCCGACCTCGGCTACCGGCTCGAAGCACTGCGGGCCTTCGACCTGTTCCCGCACACGCACCACCTGGAAGCCGTCGCGCGCCTGGTCCCCACGCGCTGAGGTCCGGGGGTCACTCGACCGCGGGTCCTTGCGTGTCGGGGTGTCCACCAATCGGCGGACCGGCCAGCGTGGCGCAGCGGAGAAGCCCCGCACCTGAGTCCGGGCTGGGTATCCTGGGTCGTTGATGGCACTCCGGTTTCAGGGGCCGGCGTCGCGCATCGGAACGAGAGGCCACTGTGGCAGCAGGAACGACAACCACCAGCACCGAGACGTCAGGGGCGGCCACCAGGCCGGTCCGGGTCGCGATCGTCGACGACCACGAGTCCGTCCGACTCGGGATCCAGGCGGCGTGCCAGAACGAGGGGTTCGAGGTGGTGCTCACCGCCGCCAGCGTCCCCGAGTACGTCCAGAACCTCGACGGGCGAGAGGTCGACGTCGTCGTCCTCGACCTGTCCCTCGGTGACGGTTCGACCGTGACCGAGAACGTCAAGGGCGTGCAGGGGACGGGATCGGCGGTGCTCGTGCACTCGATCGCGGACCGTGTCGCCAACGTGCGTGAGGCGCTCGCAGCAGGGGCTGCCGGCGTCATCCCGAAGTCCTCGGCCACCAAGACGGTGATGGCCGCGGTCGCCACCGTCGCACGCGGTGACGTGCTCAACAACCTCGAGTGGGCGAGCGCCATCGACGCCGACCGCGACTTCGCGAAGGCGCAGCTCGGCCGCCGCGAGCGCGAGATCCTGCACCTCTACGCCTCGGGACTCCCGCTCAAGCTCGCCGCCCAGCAGCTCGGCATCGGGTACTCGACGGCCCGTGAGTACCTCGACCGGATCCGTGTGAAGTACGTCGAGGTCGGCCGCCCGGCCCCGACGAAGGTCGACCTGCTGCGTCGAGCCGTCGAGGACGGGATCCTCCCCGGGCTCGACTCGGGCATCGACCCCGACGGCGACGGTCGCTGACACGGATGGCGACCGCGGCTGAGTCGGCGCGGCCGGTCGTCGAACCGGCGCCCTTCGGCGCCGATCCGGCGCGCAGCGTCCGCGCCTCGATCACGCAGGCGTCGGTGGAGCGCGCGTTCGCGATCCTCCTCGCGATGGCGGCGATCGGCCTCGGCGTCGTCGACGCGCCCGCGGTCCTGCAGCAGCTGCCGTACCTCGACCCGTTCTGGGGTCCGACGCTGATGCTCGCCCTCGCGGCGTCGTTCGTGTTCATCGGGGTCTCGGCCTTCGTGCAGCGGGTCGCGCAGCTCGCGCAGATCGTCTGCGCGCTGCTGTTCCTCGTCGTGCTCGTGACGTGGACGGCCACCGTGCAGGAGCCCATCCCGTCGGCGCAGCAGCCGTGGCCGTGGTGGTTCTGCACGGTCGGCTGCACGGCGGCGGCCATGGGCTTCGCCACGTGGCGCGCGACGGTCTACACCGCGCTCGTGCCGGCGGTGTACGTCGTCATCCGGCTCAGCCCGCTCGGCGGCGACGTCGGGGTCCTCGCCGTCCTGCTCGACGGCGTGTACACGGCGCTGCTCAGCGGTGCGGTGCTCGTCATCGCCGTGGTGCTGCGGCGTGCGGCCACGTCGGTCGACACGGCGCAGTCCACCGCGGTGCGGCGGTACTCGCTCGCCATCCGGGAACACGCGACCGAGGTCGAGCGGGTCCAGGTGGACGCCATCGTGCACGACAGCGTGCTCACGACGCTGCTCTCCGCCGCCCGTGCCGACACGCTCGAGGCCAAGACCCTCGCCGCGCGGATGGCCCGGAACGCGATCGACCACCTCGAGGCCGCCGCCACCGACGGTCCCGGTGACGTCGCACCGGTCGCCCTCGGGGAACTCCGGGCGCGCATCCGCGAGGGGGTCGGTGCGTTGCCCGCCCCGGTCCGCCTCGTCCCGACGCCGACCGGGTCGGTCCGCCTGCCCGCGTCGGTCGCCGACGCGCTGGCCTCGGCGGCGCTGCAGGCCGCGGTGAACAGCGTGCAGCACGCCGGCGACGCTGACGTCTCCCGCTGGGTCCGCATCGAGCAGCAGGGCCAGGGGGTGCTCGTCGAGGTCGGTGACGACGGCCGCGGGTTCGACGTCGCGGCCATCCCCGCCGAACGGCTCGGTGTCCGTCGCTCCATCGTGGAGCGGGTCGCGACCGTCGACGGCCGAGCCGAGGTGCACACCGCCCCGGGCGAGGGCACCCGCATCGTGCTGATGTGGTCTCCGGCCGCGAGGACGACCGCATGAAGGTCTCCCTGCCGGCGAGCATCGCCCTCGGACTCGCGTCGCTGTTCTCCCTCTACCACCTGGTCCTCGCCGCGGCCACGCTGCCGCGCGTCGACCAGGTCGCCCCGATCGTCGCCTGCATGGTCCTGTACGCCGCGGCCACCGGCCTCGCACTGTTCGTCCCCGGCAGGGTCCTGCCGGTCTGGACGGCCTGCTTCTCCCTCGCGACAGCCATCGTGATGCCGGTGATCGCCGCCCCCGTCCTCGTCGATGGTCGCGGTCCTGGCTCCGCCACCTGGTGGATCGCGGCCATCGGCACGCTCATGGTGGTGCTCGTCGTGCGCGGTCGGGGCCCCTTCGCGTGGGCCGGCGTGTTGTTCCTGACCGTGTACACCGTCGCCTGGGCCGGTCTCGGCTCGCTCGGTGGGCTCGGCGTGGTCGGCAGCGTTGCCTGGGTCGCGATCGCCACCGTCTTCGCCGCCGCGATGAGCCGTGCCATCCGGAACACCCGTGAGCTCGTCCTCGCCGAGCAGGAGACCGCCGACTGGCAGGCCGCGCAGGACGCCCACGTGTTCGAGCGGCAGTTCCGGCTGAGCCAGACCACCCGGATGGCCCTGCCGATGCTGCAGCGCATCATCGACTCCTGCGGCGACCTCGACGACGCCGACCGCGCCGAGTGCCTGCACCTCGAGCAGGCCATCCGCGACGAGATCCGCGGCCGGTCCCTGTTGTCCGACGACGTCCGCGACGAAGTGATGCGCCTGCGTCGCCGCGGCGCGACCGTCCAGCTGCACGACGACGGTGGGCTCGACGACCTGGACGCCCCGGACATCCGCCGCATCCACGCCCGTGTCGCCGAGGCGCTCCGGCAGGCCCGCGACGCCGACAACGTCATCGTGCGGACGGTCGGCGAGGGCTCCGACTCCGCGGTGACCGTCGTCGGACTCCGCCTCGACGGCGCGGCCAGCGAGTCCGCGGCGCTCGGAGCGGGGATGGACGACGACGACGGGGACGAGGACGACTCCGTCGCACTCTGGCTCGAGATCCCGCGGCACGAGCCCGCGTAGCGCGCGGCGCGCTCGGTACAGCGCGCGGCAGCGTGTGCGCGCGTGTTGCGACAGTGCGCCACGTGATCGACGCGTGGATCGTCGCGGACGTGGTGCGGACTGCGCTGCGGAGGCGCGTGGTGCGCCGGGCGTGCGGGCGGCGGTGGACGGCGATGGGGGACAGCCGGGAGGCCCGTGGCGGCCCCGCCACGGGCCTCCCGGCCGCCACGTGGGTGCGCCGGGCGGGCGCGCGCTCGGAAGCGACCATGTCGCTGTCGTACGACGTCGACGGTGTCGTTCCGCGTCGGCCTCGGTACCGCACCGACGCCCGCACGCACGCGCTGAACGCCCTGGAAACGGGGAACGGGCCGGTCGGATACCGACCGGCCCGTTCACGACCCGAGGCTGAGCGACAACCCGAATGTCGCCCTGCCTCGCAGCGGGCGGCGGCTTCGTACCCTAGTCGGCCACCGTCCTGCGATGTCTTTCGTTGAAGGACACCGAACACCAACTACTATGCCCACGCACGAGCCGCATGTCAGTCGTCATTATGGGGGACAATTCCGGCATTTCCGGTCCGTATCCGCTGAACGTGTCCCCCGAGTGAGGGGATACCGACCGGGAAGTACGCCCTGCAACCGTTCCGGTCGCCCGCGCACCAGGGGTACATCAGCGGAGCGATCGGCCCCAGGCGCCCGGTCCGTGGTCGAGCGGGCGTCGGAGTCCGCGGGCCGCGGCGTCCCACCCGGTGCGGGGCTCGACGACCACGGCGGCGCGTCCGGCGGCAGCGGCTTCGTCGGCCTGGCGCTGCAGGACGGCCACGACGGCGGCGAGTTCCTCGGGTGTGGGGTCGCCCGAGACCACCCGGACGTCCGCCACCGAGGCGGGTTCGTCCGAGGGCACGGCTGCTGCGTGGCGACCCATCAGAGGGGAATGTTCCCGTGCTTCTTCGGGGGCAGCGTGGCGCGCTTGCCCCGCAGCGACCGGAGGGCCTTGATGACCGACACCCGGGTGGCGTGCGGCTGGATGATGCCGTCGAGCTCACCGCGCTCGGCCGCCAGGTACGGCGACGCGACGTTGTACGTGTACTCGTTCGCGAGCTTCGTGCGGACCGCGGCGACGTCCTCGCCGGACTCCTCGGCGCGCTTGATCTCGGCGCGGTACAGGATGTTCACGGCGCCCTGACCGCCCATGACGGCGATCTCGGCGGTCGGCCACGCCAGGTTGATGTCGGCGCCGAGCTGCTTCGAGCCCATCACGATGTACGCGCCGCCGTAGGCCTTGCGGGTGATGACGGTGACGAGCGGGACGGTGGCCTCGGCGTAGGCGTACAGCAGCTTCGCGCCGCGGCGGATGACGCCGGTCCACTCCTGGTCGGTGCCGGGCAGGTAGCCGGGCACGTCCACCAGGGTCAGGATCGGGATGCCGAACGCGTCGCAGAACCGCACGAAGCGGGCGGCCTTCTCGCCGGCGTCGATGTTCAGCGTGCCGGCCATCGCCTGCGGCTGGTTCGCGATGATGCCGACCGTGCGGCCCTCGACCCGGCCGAAGCCGATCAGGATGTTCGGCGCGAAGAGCGGCTGGACCTCGAGGAACTCACCGTCGTCGACGATGTGCTCGATGATCGTGGTGACGTCGTACGGCTGGTTCGTCGAGTCCGGGATCACGAGGTCGAGCTCGTGGTCGGCGTCGGTGGTCTCGAGCTCCGGGGCGACGTCGTAGGCCGGCGGGTCGGACAGGTTGTTGTCCGGCAGGAACCCGATGAGCGAGCGCGCGTAGTCGAGCGCATCGGTCTCGTCCTCGGCCAGGTAGTGGGCCACGCCGGAGACCGCGTTGTGCGTCTGGGCGCCGCCGAGCTCCTCGAAGCCGACGTCCTCGCCCGTGACGGTCTTGATGACGTCGGGGCCGGTGACGAACATGTGGCTGGTCTTGTCGACCATGATGACGAAGTCGGTGAGTGCAGGGGAGTACACCGCACCGCCGGCCGCCGGACCCATCACGATGGAGAGCTGCGGGATGACACCGGAGGCCTGGGTGTTCAGGCGGAAGATCTCGCCGTACTTGCCGAGCGCGACGACGCCTTCCTGGATGCGGGCGCCGCCGGAGTCGAGGATGCCGATGATCGGCACACCCGTCTTCAGCGCGTGCTGCATGACCTTGATGATCTTCTCGCCGGCGACCTCGCCGAGCGACCCGCCGAAGACCGTGAAGTCCTGCGCGTAGACGGCGACGTTGCGGCCGTGGATCGTGCCGACCCCGGTGACGACCGCGTCACCGTAGGGGCGCTTGGCGTCCATGCCGAACGACGTGGTGCGGTGCCGCACGAACTCGTCGAACTCCACGAAGGAGTTCTCGTCGAGCAGCTGCTCGATGCGTTCGCGCGCGGTGCCCTTGCCCTTCGCGTGCTGCTTGGCGATGGCGGATTCGCCCGCGGCGGTCACGGCCTCGTGGTACCGGTCGCGGAGGTCGGCCAGTCGGCCGGCCGTCGTCGACAGATCGGGGGTGTCTCCTGAAGTCACCCGCTCACCCTACCGGCGGGTGCCACGCTGCCGGTTGGAGGACCCCCACGGTTCCTGCCCGTACATTTGCGTGCATGTCCACATCCCCGTCGCCGTCGTTCCCCGCCACCAGCGCGGCTGTCCGGTCGGCGGGCGCGACGATCACCGCCCCCGCCGAGACCGGGTCCACCAACGCGGACCTGCTCGCCGCCGCCCCCGAGCAGCAGCACGGCAGCGTCGTCGCGACCCTGCACCAGACCGCGGGTCGGGGCCGGCTCGACCGGACCTGGACCGCTCCGGCCGGTGAGACGCTCGCCGCCAGCGTGCTCGTCCGTGCGGACCTGGACGACCACGACCGCGGCTGGTTGCCGCTGGTCGCCGGGGCGGCGATGCGCGACGCGATCGCATCGGTGCTCCCGGCCGGCGCCGACGTCGTCGTGAAGTGGCCGAACGACGTGCAGGTCGCCGGGGACAAGGTGTGCGGGATCCTCTGCCAAGTCGCCGCCGACGGCGGCGTCGTGGTCGGGGCCGGCGTGAACCTGACGATTCCGGCGGACCGGCTGCCCACCCCGACGTCCACCTCGCTCCTGCTCGCCGGCGCGGTCGACGACGCACCCGCCCTGGCCGACGCGGTCTTGTCCGCCTTCCTGCGGTCCGTCCTGGAGGCGGTGGCCGGCCTGGTCACGGGGGGTCCCGCCGCCGAGACGGTCCGGTCCCACGTCCGCGCCGCGTGCGGCACGATCGGTCGCCGCATCCGCCTCGAACTGCCGGACGGCACCGTCGAGGAGGCCGACGCGACCGGCATCGACGACGCCGGTCGCATCACGATCCGGGACCAGGCGGGCGGCACCAGGGGAGTCGCGGTGGGGGACGTCACCCACCTGCGGTATGCATGACGGCATGACCGCCGAGCCCCCGCCCGAACGTGTCGTCGCACGCCTGCGACCACACGCCCGTCGGCTGGTGCGCCCGGCGGTGTTCGTCGTGCTCGTCACCGCGGCCGGGGGGTTCGGCTTCGGCGTGTTCCAGGCGCAGCTGGCTTGGTTGAACGCCGTCGTCGCGCTCGTCGTCGTGGTGCTCGTCGTGTTCGGCGGCGCCGTCCCGCTGTTCCGCTGGATGTCGGAGCGGTACGTCGTCACCACGCGTCGCCTGGTCGTGGTCAACGGACTCGGCACCCGGACCCGACGGGAGCTCCTCCATTCCCGCGGCTACGACGTGACCGTGCGGCGCCGCGGGCTGCAGGGGTTGTTCCGCTCCGGTGACGTGCTCGTGTTCCCCGGGGACGACCCCGCGGTGGTCCTCGCCGACGTGCCGCACGCCGACCTCGTCGTCGCCGTCCTGCACGACCTGGTGGAGGCCTACGAGGCCAGACGCCGGCACCGTGAGCCGGACTGGGACGAGATCGTCGGCGGTCCGGACCGTCCGCCGTGGGGCGACGTGCGGGCCTGACCCGGCCGCTGCGAGCGTCGCCGCGGGCGCCGTGATGAGACTTCGGCGAGAAACCGGTACCTTCTTCGACGTGCGTATCTCTGTGATCGGCTGCGGCTACCTCGGTGCCGTGCACGCCGCCTCCATGGCCAAACTCGGACACGAGGTCGTCGCCGTGGACGTCGACCCCACCAAGATCGAGCGGCTCGCCGCGGGCGAGGCCCCCTTCTTCGAGCCCGGCCTGCCCGAGATCCTGACCGAGGCCCTCGAGTCCGGTCGGATCCGCTTCACCACCGACATGGCCGAGGTCGCCGGTGCCCGCGTGCACTTCCTCGCCGTCGGCACCCCGCAGGGTCCCACCGGTGCCGCGGACCTGACCTACGTGAACGCCGCCGTCGCCGCGCTCACCCCGCACCTGTCCGCCGGCGAGTTCGTCGTCGGCAAGTCGACGGTGCCCGTCGGCACCGCCGCACGCCTGGCCGCCGAGGTCAGCGAGGCCGTCCCCGGTGCCACGCTCGTCTGGAACCCCGAGTTCCTGCGTGAGGGCTTCGCTGTGCAGGACACCATCGCGCCGGACCGCTTCGTCTACGGCGTGCCCGACGGCGAGGCCGGCGAACAGGCCGTCGCTGCCCTCGACGAGGTCTACGCCGAGGCGCTGTCCACCGGCACGCCCCGACTCGTCGTCAACCTGCCCACCGCCGAGCTCGTCAAGATCAGCGCGAACGCGTTCCTCGCCACGAAGATCTCGTTCATCAACTCGATGGCCGAGATCGCCGAGGTCGCCGGTGCCGACGTCACGGCGCTCGCCGACGCGATCGGCCACGACGCCCGCATCGGCCGCAAGTTCCTGAACGCCGGTCTCGGCTTCGGTGGCGGGTGCCTGCCGAAGGACATCCGTGCGTTCCAGGCGCGGGCGAACGAGCTGGGCGTCGGGGAGTCCCTGGCGTTCCTGGCCGACGTCGACGCCACGAACCTGCGCCGTCGCGCCCACGTCGTCGAGCTGGCGCAGGAGCTGCTCGGCGGTGTCGTCAGCGGCAAGCGCGTCGCGGTGCTCGGCCTGGCGTTCAAGCCGAACTCCGACGACGTGCGTGACTCGCCCGCCCTGGACATCGCAGCCCGCCTGCAGGAACTCGGCGCCGTGGTCTCGGCGTACGACCCCGAGGCCGTCGTCACCGCGCGACGCGTCCACCCGGAGCTCGACTACGTCGAGAGTGCGGCCGAGGCGCTGGGCGGGGCGGAGCTCGTGCTCGTGCTCACCGAGTGGACCGAGTTCCGGGAGCTCGACGCGACCGCCGCCGCCGCACTCGTGGCGTCGCCGGTCGTCATCGACGGCCGCAACTGCCTCGATCGTGACGCGTGGACCGCCGCCGGCTTCACGTACCGCGGCATGGGGCGCTAGGGCGACACACAGGAGGCCCGGTGCCGGTCCGTGGGACCGGCACCGGGCCTCCGGTGTGTCTGCCGCGTCGTCAGCCGATGGCTGCGCGCAGCACCGCCCGGTAGCGCTCGCCGATCCGTTCGGTGGAGAACTCCGCCGCCGAGACGACGGCCTGCTCCTGGTAGCGCGAGCGCGCTGCATCGTCGGTGAGCACGCGCTGCAGTGCTGCGCGGAGCGCCGGGACGTCCCCCGGGGGCACGAGCACGCCGGACACGTCGTCCTGCACGACGTCCCGGATGCCCGGCAGGTCGCTCGCCACGATCGCGGCCCCGACCGCCGCGGCCTCGAGCAGGGTGACCGGCAGCCCTTCCTGGTCGCCGTTCGCCGCGGGGACCGACGGCACCGCGACGACGGTGGCCGACGCGAGGGTCTCGAGCACCTCGGTGCGGCCCCGCTGGCCCAGGAACGTCACCGGCAGATCCGCCGCCTGCTGCTCGAGCTGGGCGCGGTACGGGCCGTCGCCGACCACGGTGAGCCGCCAGGGCACGTCGTCGCCCAGGCCGCGGAGCGCCTCGATCAGGTTGCCGAAGCCCTTCTTCTCGACCAGACGACCGACGGCGACGACGTGGTGTTCCTGCGGCGCGACGCGGGCACGGGTGTCGCGGGCCGGACCGAGGTCGACACCCATCGGGATCACGGTCGAGCGCGACTCGGGGACGCCCCACTCGGTCAGGCGCTCGCGCATCTCGGAGTTCACGGTGGTGACGTGCGCCGACCGTCCGAAGACCCAGCGCTTGAGCCGGACCAGGGGAGCCGCACGGAGCGCGTAGATGTCCCCGCCGTGGGTGGTCACGACGACGGGTACACCCGGGGCGGCCAGCGTCGCGACGAGGGCCTGCGGGATGGCCCAGTGCGCGTGGATGACGTCGGGCTTCGCGGAGCGCACCATGCGCCGCACGGCCAGGTACTGCGCCAGCACCAGCGCGGGCACCTGAACGATGCGGGAGCGCCGCTCCTTGAGGTTGTCGAGGATCGCGCCGTCGGCCAGGTCCTCGAAGCGACGCGGGAAGTACGGGTAGCGGCGCACCGCGACGTCGCCGATGCGCTCCTTCGCGGCACCGCCGGGCACGCGGGGGGTGAGCACGAGGGTGTCGAACTCGGTGGCCTCCTGGTGGGCGAGGTCGAGCACGAACGCCGGAACGCCGTCGTCCGGACGGGCCGGGAACGTCGAGCCCAGGACGAGCAGGCGGGGGCGGTCCTGGCGGGAACGGGCGGAGCGAGTGGTGCGGGACATCGTGCCTTTCCGGGGCTGGCGGGGGACGGTCCGGTAGGCTCTCACCCCGTGCGCGTACTGATCCACAATAGCGATTCGCCCCACAACCGCGGGGACCGGGCGATCCTCGCCGGCAACGTCGAGCTCGTCCGTCGCCGGTGGCCGGACGCCGAGATCGTGTCCCTGTCCCAGTACCCCGAGCGGGACGCCGCGTGGTTCGGGATCCGGTTCCTGCCGGTCTCCCCGTACAGCACCGGCATCGGTGACCTGTTCGCCCTGCTCCGTGCCGCCCGCGGCGCCGACGTGGTGCTCTGGGGTGGCGGCGAGATCCTGAAGGACTACACGAACAAGCTCGGCCTCGTGTACTGGTTCGGCAAGATGCTGCTCGTCCGTGCGGTCAACAAGAACCTCGTCGGGGCGTTCCAGGGCATCGGCCCGACCACCGCCGGGGTCAGCAAGCGCCTGATCCGCGCCACCGTCGACCTCTGCAGCGCGTTCGCCGTCCGCGACGACGAGTCCCGCGAGAAGCTCCTGTCCTGGGGCGTGAAGACGCCGATCGTGTCGTCCTTCGACCCCGCGGTCGTCGGGACGGTCACCCCGCCCGACGCCGAGGTGCTCGAGCGGCTCGAGCGCACCACCGGCCTGACCGCCGAGCAGCTCGACGGCTCGATCGGCTTCGGCGTCCGTCGCTGGTTCCACTACAAGCGCAGCGGCTGGATCCCGTTCCGGTTCCTGCCGAAGCGCTTCCGCCAGACCGGTGTCGACAGCGACAAGCTCGTGACCTACCGGCAGGCCGTCGCCGATCTCGCCGACCGTGTGATCGACCGCTGGGACGCCGACGTGGTGTTCTACCCGATGCACATGGAGGCGTCCGAGGGTGACGCCGCCTTCGCGCGCGAGGTCATCGCGCTGATGCGGCGCGCCGACCGCACCCACGTGGTCGAGGCCGACGAGTTCTCGCCGTCCGAGTACGCCGGACTGATGTCGCGCAGCCGCCTGTTCCTGGCGAGCCGCCTGCACTCGGCGATCGTCGCGACCATCGCCGGGGTCCCCGCCGCGGTGCTCTACTACGTCGACAAGGGCCGGCTGTTCTTCGAGCAGATGGGCCAGCAGGCCTACTCGAAGCCGATCGAGGCCGCACTCGAGCCCACGTTCGTCGACGACGTCACGGCGCAGCTCGAGGCGCTCGACGCGGACCGCGACGCGGTCCGCGCGCAGCTCGCGCAGGGCGTTGCCCGCATGGCGACCGCCCTCGACGCCGACTTCGCCGAGGCGACGCGCGACGTCCGCTGACACTGTGCGCTGACACGGCGGGCGCGAACGCGCGCCCGTGACGGACAGGAGGCCCGTGGCGACACCGCCACGGGCCTCCTGTCCGTTCGTGGTGGCCGAGCGCCGGGGGCGCGCGCCCCTAGGCTGACGACATGACCGAGCGTCGATCCCTCACCGTCGCCGGCGGCGTCACCGCCGCCATCGGCGGAGCCGTCTCCGGAACCGGGGCGCTGATCCTCACCGTGTACGCCGTGACCGGCGGGAGCTTCCCGTTCGGTGCGGCGTTCCTCGTCTTCGCGGGTGGGCCGTTCCTGCTCGTCGGCGCGGTGCTGTTCGCCGTCGGCTGGTGGCAGGGCCGTCGGTCGCAGCGCCGCCTCTGACGGGCGTCAGCTCGTCCGGGACGCGAAGCGCTTCAGGTACGTGATGTCGTTGCGGTAGACGTCCTGGTCGCCGGGGAGCGTGCCGCTGGCCGCCCACTGCCAGAAGGTCCACTTCGACCAGCTGCGTCCGAGGGTTCCGGGGGTGGTGAAGTTCTTCACCGGGTAGATCGCGACGAACAGCGGGTTCTTCGAGAACTGGTTGCTGTTGTTCGTGCAGCGCTTCCACCAGTCGGTCGTGGTGTAGATCGCGGGGTACCGACCCGTCTTGGCGACGACGGTCCGGTTGAAGTCCTTGATCCAGGTGCGCATCGCGCCCCACGACTTGCCGTAGCAGGTGCCCTGGGCGGCGCTGCCGTACTCGATGTCGAGCAGCGGCGGCAGGGTCTTGCCGTCCTTGCTCCACTGGCCGCCGTGGGCGAAGAAGTAGTTCGCGGTCGCGGCGCCGCTCGCCTGGCTCGGCTGGGCGTAGACGTAGCCGCCGCGGTACAGGTTGCGCTGCTTGGCGGTGGCGTACTGCTGCTTGTAGGTGGAGCTGACGTACGAGGTGCCCTCGGTCGCCTTGACGTACACGAACCGGGCGCCGTTGCGGTAGGCCTGCAGGAAGTTGACGCTCGGCTGCCACGCGCTGATGTCGAAGCCCTGCACCCGGCCGGGGGGTGGGCCGCCGGCGGTGGCGGCAGCGGCCGACGAGCTGAGGGACTGTGCGCTCACGCCGCCGCCCGAGGTCGCGTCGGGGGAGGTCGTCACGTGGGTCTCACCGGCGTGGGCGGCGATGCCGGCACCCATGGTGTGGTTGCCGGTGCGGTCCATCTCGGCGATGGAGAGCTGCTGACCGGTGTCGGTGCCGGCGGGTTCGGTGGCGGTCGCGCTCGCGCCGACCGCCGGGCCACTGCCGAAGGTGATGACCCCGGCGACGGCGGCAGCGGTGCCGAGCCCGAGGATCCTGCTGATGGGTGCGCGCATGTGGTCTCGTCTTCCCTGTCGAGATGCCGTGGGCCTGATCACCCACGCCGCGGTCCGAGCGATGCTACCCGGGCTCGGCGACACCTGTCCGTGAGACGCACCCGGGCAGCGTCTGCTGCAGCGTCGGATGCGGTGTCCGCTGTCGGGGCTAGCGGGCGGTGCGGGTGCCCTCGTCGTCCGTCTCGACCTCGGGCAGGCGCCCGCGCGAGGAGACCTCGCGGGTGGCGTGCTTCTGCCGGCGGTTTAGGAAGTTGCGCTCCACGAGCCACCACATCCCGACGCAGATCGCCAGGGTGATCGGGATCACCACGAAGACCATCATCAGGAACTGCCACTTCGGGTACAGGCCCATCGGCAGGAGCAGCAGGTTGCCGAGTCCGAGCAACGGGCTGTGGAAGAGGTAGATCGTGTAGGACACGAGGCCGGCGAGCACGAACGGCTTCCACGCGAAGAAGCGTGCGAGCCAGGTGTGCTCCCCGGTGACCGCCTTGCGACCCATCCAGGTCAGCAGGATGCCGGCGAAGATGCCGAGGACGACCTCGGACGGCCAGGTCTGGTGCTGCCAGTAGTCGCGGTTGCGGAAGAAGACGAGGAGCATGCCCACGAACATCGCGGCCACGAACACGCCGCTCTGCCACCGCGGCCCGCCGAGCTTCGAGCTGTTGAGCTTGCCGGTCAGGTGCTCGTCACGGGCCTTCACGGTGAGCTCGGCGGCGAGCATGCCGACCGCGAAGAGGCCGACGAACCACGGGTGCATCCACGAGTAGCGGCTCTCGGAGCCCATCCACATGCCGATGAGGACCAGCGAGGACGCGGTCGCCCACCCGCCGAAGACCTTCCAGAGCGGCAGGATCAGCAGCGGCATGAGGAAGTAGATCTGCCACTCGACCGCGACCGTCCACATCGGGCCGTTGATCTTGCCGATGTACTGCGGGAAGAAGTCGTGCACCAGGAAGAAGTGCGTGAGGAACGTGCCCCAGCCCATCGGCAGCTTCGTGTCCCACTGGGTGCCGCCGGGCTGCCCCATCACCGGGACGAACAGGATGATGAGCGCGAAGACGACGAGCGACGCCCAGTACGGCGGGATGATCCGTCGGGCGCGGCGCCAGATGAACTTCCAGAAGCCGCCAGGCAACCGGTAGCGGTCGAACCGGGTCACGACGGGCAGCATCAGGACGTAGCCGGACAGGACGATGAACAGCGGGACGCCGAGGTAGCCCCACCCGATGAACGGTCGGAGCCACGGCAATTCGGTCGGCCCGGTGCCGGTCGTCCCGGTGAAGAGGTACGCGTGGTAGAACACCACGGCCAGGGCGGCGAGTCCGCGGAGCCCGTCCAGGTACGGGAACTCGAGCCGGCCCCCTGCGCGGGGAGCGGCCGCCGTCGGTTCGGCTGCGGATTCGGCTGCGCGGGTTTCGGTGGCCAACGAACGTCCTCGAGGTGGTCGGAGCGGGGTCCCCGGCAGTCTCCCACACGCCGAGCGGGGCCCGCGATCCGCCTCGGTGCGGTCCGGCAAGCGAACGGATGTCATGATGAAGCACGTGACCGTGACGACGACCGCAGCACCGCAGAGCACCCACGAGCCCGCAGGACGGCGTTCGGGGGCGGGTGCGCGACGGTACCGGCACGTCGTCGCACCCCTGATCCTGGGCGTCCTCGTGGTGATCGGGGTCGCCCTGAGCGCCGCCGTGGCGTACCACAACCGCCTCGGCGTGACGAACGTCGACGGCATCTCCTACATGGGCATCGCGCGCGAGTACGCGAACGGCTGGCTGCCCGACGCGATCAACGCGTACTGGTCGCCGCTGGTCTCGTGGATGATGGCGCCGTTCATCGCCCTCGGCCTCGGCATGCAGACGGCCTTCGCGATCGTGAACTGCTTCGCCGTGGCCGTCGTGCTCGGCATCGGCGGGTGGCTCGTCTGGTCGCAGAACCACCGCATCGTCCCCGCCGTGCTCTTCATGGTCACCGCGATCCCCGCCCTGATGAGCGCCGTGTCGGTGCAGACCCCGGACCTGCTCGTCGTCGCGTGGATCGTCGGGTTCCTCTGGGCGCTCCGGTGGGCCGACCAGGCGCTGCACGGTTCGACGCGTGCGCGGGTCGCCTCCGGCGCGGTGCTCGGCGTCGTGGCCGCGCTCGGGTACTTCACCAAGCTCTTCCTGCTGCCCGTGGCCGTCGGTGCGGTGATCCTCTGGCTGCTGCTGCGCGTCTGGTCCGCCCGTCGCCGCCGTGAGCCCGTCCGGCACTGGTGGCCGGCCCCGGTCGCCACGATCGTCGTGTTCGCCGTCGTCATCGCCCCGTGGGTCGGCGCACTGACCCTCAAGTACGGCACGGTGACGCTCGGGTCGTCGCTGTCGGTCAACATCGGTTCGAAGTTCGACGACGGCGGCCGTGCCACGGACTGGCCCTTCCTGCCGGTCCCGCCCAACGACCACGCCTTCTCGCCCAACGAGGACTTCACCCCGTCGGTCTACAAGCAGGGCCCGATGGACAACCCGGACCCCGCCGTGGTGCCGCCGCCCACGCAGTCGACCACCGAGGACACCGCGCCGAAGGTCACGAAGGAGTCCGGCATCGCGGCTCGTGCCGGGTACTACCTGCACGAGCGCATGCTCGCCCTGCCGTACTACCTGCAGAAGATCAGCACCTTCGCCCCGTTCGCGGCGCCGATCGCCCTGCTCTTCGCGGCGGCACTCGTCATCGGTGTCGTGCGGTTCCGCCGCTACGCGTTCACCTGCATCGTCGCGGCGACGACCCTGGTGTACTTCGTCGGCTACGGCATGATCACCTCGTCGTCGAGCGGCGGCGGCAACGCCCGGTACTACTGGCCGCTGTTCTACCTGACGGCGATGATCGGGGCGCTCATGCTGCCGGCCGTCTGGCGGCTGGTGCGCCGCCGGGGCGTGGTCCGGACGATCGTGGCGTGCATCGCGATCGCGGTCGTGCCGATCGCCTCGTACACGCAGAACTGGTTCGGGTCCCCGGCGCCGTTCTACCCGTCGGTCAACCGCACCGAGGCGCTGCGCGTCTTCGGGCCGACCGACGTGCCGGAGATCGTCCGGCTCGCCGACCAGATCCGGGCGAGCGGCGCGCTGCCCGAGGACGCCACCGTCATCGGCTCGAACTACCGCTCGCTCTCCTCGCTCGCGTTCCTGACCGACACGCGTGTGTACGGTCGCTCAGGTCAGGGCTACACGTACCACTCGGACGCGATGCGCAACCTGTTCATCGACGAGGGCGTGCAGTACTTCGTGCAGTTCGACCCGGCGACGGCCCCGGCGCGTGACTACTCAGTGGCCGGCAAGCTGGTCGGCACGTACAACGCGACGATCTCGTGCAGCGCCGACCGCTCCACCGACCCGGAGATCCCCTGCCGCGTGCAGATCGTCAAGCTCGCCCGGTGACGCTCGACCGGTGACGTCCCCGGCACCCGCTCCCTGCGGCAGCACCGCAGGGAGCGGCCCACCCCAGCGTCTACCATGACCTGAGCCCGTGACCTGAGCAGGAGACCCGTTTGTCCGCAAGCACCAGCGACACCCCCGCGCCCGAGGGGAAGCGTCCGTCGAAGCGACGACGGTTCCTCGGCAAGGCGATCCCCATCGCCTTCTACGTCCTGCTCGCGGTGTTCCTCGTGCTGTACGTCCGCAGCGTCGACTGGGGACAGCTCGCCGGGCTCGACTGGCAGTGGTCGTGGGTGATCCTCGCGACGGTGATCAGCCTCGGCTTCCGGTACTGGGGCGTCGGCATCTGGTTCTACCTGCTGCGACGGCTCGGCGCGACCGGGCTCAAGGGCAGCGGCGTCACCCTGACCTACGTGTACGCGAAGTCCTGGATGGGCCGCTACATCCCCGGTGCCGCGACCTGGATCATCGGCAAGGTCTACTTCGCCTCGAAGCACGGCGTCTCGAAGGCCCGCCTCGGAGTGAGCGGGCTGCTCGAGGGCGCCCTGCAGATCGCCGCGACCCTGGCCCTGGCGCTCGTGCTGCTGCTCATCGACCCGCGGACGCACAACCTCGACCCGTGGCTCATCGTCCTGATGATCGCGGCGTTCGTCGGCTGCGTTGTCTGCCTGATCCCGCGCGTGTTCGTGTTCCTGATCGGGATCGCGCTGAAGATCCTGCGGCGCAAGCCGCTCGAGGCCGACGTCCGTCCGAACCTCGGCACCGTCCTCGGCGGAGCCGGGCTGTACGTCGCGGGTGCGGTGCTCTCCGGCACGGCGTACTACTTCATCACCCTCGGGGTGTACCCGTCGCTGAAGCTCACCGACGCGGCCTTCGTGATCGGTGCCGCGAGCATGGCCTCGGCGATCAGCATGTTGGCCGTCTTCGCCCCCGGTGGACTCGGCGTCCGCGAGGGTGTGCAGGCCCTGCTCCTCACCCTCGTCATGCCACCGTCCATCGCACTGGTCGTGGTCGTCGTCACCCGTGTCTGGAGCCTGGCGGTCGACGGACTCTTCCTGCTCTGCGCCGCGGCCCCGACATGGTTCCGGCGCAACCGCCCGACCGACGACCCCTCCGCGGTCGAGGGCGGCGTCCCCGCCGCCTGACGCGCGTCGCGCGCGTCGCTTCGTGAGCAGCAATGGTCAGGTCCGGATGACGGACCCGACCATTCCTGCTCACGGAGTGGGGCACCGGTCGCGCGTGACGACGGACGGGAGGCCCGGTGCCAGCTGGCACCGGGCCTCCCGTCCGTCTCGTGGGTGCGCCCACCGCACGCCGCGCGCGTCCGCCGAGGGGTCACGAAGTGTCGGCTGCGGCCTCGCCTGCCGACCGTTCGCGACCCCTCGGGGCCGCGCCTGCGGCACGTCGTGCCACCCCGGCGCTCCGCGGCCGGGCGTGTCAGTGGACGGGAACCGTCGTCGACAGGGCCCTGTGGTCGGCGCGCGCGACCTGCACGACCGACGCGACGAGCCCCACCGCGACCAGGGCCACGACGACGGCGAGCACCGCAGGCGGCACCGGGCCGATCTCGGAGTACCGCAGCAGCCCGCGGCCGGTCACCGGGAACAGCGCCGCGTTCCAGAACCAGGCCGACGCCACCGCGAAGCCGTACACGCCCACCGCGGGCAGCACGACGGCCAGCGCCACTGCTGCCCAGGTGCGTGCCCGACCGGCCGGCACCAGGCGTCGCCACGCGAGCGCGCTCAGCACGATCAGGCAGACGATCGCGGGGAAGTAGTACCGGCCCTGGGTGGCGGCGACCTCGGTGGTGGTGAGGTACGAGTGCGCGCTCGTGCGGTTCTGGATGCCGATCAGGAGCGCCGGGAACACCGCGAGGCACAGGGCCACCCGCAGGTCCGGGCCCCGGCGGAACGCCCAGCCGACGAGCACCACGAGGGCGACCAGGGTCAGGACGGCGGTGAGCAGGTCGCCGATGGTCACCTGGGCCCGACCGCCGAAGCTGCCCCAGAACGTGCGCGACAGGGTGCCCCAGCTGACGTCGAGGAAGTGTCCGAGCGTGGGGCTCTCGCCCGGCGGGAAGTCCTTCGGGGGCCGCATCGCCGTGTAGCCGTTCGGCTGGATCCGGCCGTACGACACGAGGTTGTGCAGCCACCACCAGGCACCGATGCCGCCGGAGACCGCCATCGTGACGACCGTGCGGACGATCCGTTGCCGCAGGGACAGCACCCCGGCACCGGCGAACAGCACCACCACCGCGACGAACGGCACCGCCGGCAACCCGGTGCCCTTGATCCAGACCAGGGCCCCGAGGACCACCGCCAGTGCGATCGTGGTGCGCCAGCGGGTGTCGCCGGTGAGCAGACGGGTGGCGAGCCAGACGACGATCCCGGCGACGAGCAGCACCGGGGCGTCGTTCGAGAACGACGAGCCGATGGACGCGAGCTCGGGCGTCGCGAACACGGCGAGGGCCCCGATCAGCGCGGCGCGGGGGCTGCGGGTCACCCGGCGCACCGACGCCCAGGCGAGCAGGGGGAGCGCGGTGACGGCCAGCACGTCGGCCAGGCGGAGCGCGATGAACGCGTGGTCCCAGCGGAGCTCGCCGAAGTCGACGGCCCGGAGCACGGCGGCTCCGGCCAGGTAGGCGGTCGGCGGGTGCTGGGTCATCTGGTTGACCGTCGCCGAGGGTCCTGGTGCGTTCTGCAGCAGCTCGCTCACCGTCGACCACTCGTCCGACGGCTTCGTCGCCTGCTCGACCTTCGCGGCCTGCACGGCGTTGGTGACGTGCAGCTCGCCGGGGGCCGCCCAGGCGTCCCCGAGGGCGACGTGCACGGCGGCGTCGATGTGCGCGGTCTCGTCCGGGGCCTCGAACACCGGGACGAGCAACGCCCACGCCACCAGCCAGAGTCCGAAGGTCGCCGTGATCACCGCGATCGCGACACGTTCCCAGCGCGCGGTGCGGGGTGGGGCGGGGGTGGTGGTCGTCTCGGCCGTCACCCCACCGATCCTAGGTCAGGCGTCGTGGGGGACCCGCGGGCCGTCGGACACCGACTCGTCCGCGGCGGCCGGCTGCGTGGCCGTGCGCTCGGGGTGGTAGACCCAGACCTTGTAGAGCCAGAACCGGAAGACCGTGCCGAGCACGAGCCCGATGATGTTCGCGACGTTGTCGGCCAGCACCGAGGTGAGCCCCATCGCGTAGTGCGACACCCCGAGGCAGGCGAGCGCGATGACCATGCCACCGAGCGACACGACGACGAACTCGATGCCCTCGCGGGTGGCCACGGCGCGACGCTGCTCGCGGAACGTCCAGTACCGGTTGCCCATCCAGTTGACGAAGATCGCCACGACGGTGGAGATGACCTTCGCCCAGAACGGCCCCGAGTGGACGTCCTCGGGGTTCAGGAGGGTGATGCGCAGCACGTTGAACACCGTGGTGTCCACGACGAAGCCGACGGCACCGACGACGCCGAAGCGTGCCAGCTGGGCGATGAGGCGCCGCACGAGCCCTCCAGGATCCGTAGAGTTGTGACCGGTCGTGCAGAGCACGACCCGAACAGCGATTGTAGACAACGCGTTCCCACCGCACGGTGGGAGCGCCGGAAGGATCACACAGCATGGCGTTGCGCGTCGGGGTCATCGGTGGGGGACAGCTGGCACGGATGATGGTGCCGGCCGCGGTCGAACTGGGGATCGACATCCGGGTGCTCGCCGAGGGGCCGGGCATGTCCGCCGCGATCGCTGCCACCGCCGAGGGCGACTACCACGACGCCGCCACGGTGCTCGAGTTCGCCCGACAGGTCGACGTCGTGACCTTCGACCACGAGCACGTGCCGCAGGACGTCCTGCGCAGCCTGGTCGACGCGGGCGTGTCGGTCCACCCCGGACCGGACGCGCTGGCCGTCGCCCAGGACAAGATCACCATGCGTCGCCGGCTGAGCGAACTCGGGCTGCCGGTGCCCGACTGGGCCGCCGTGCAGGGGCCCGACGACCTCCGAGCGTTCCTGGCGGACCACGGTGGCCGTGCCGTCGTCAAGACGCCGCGGGGCGGGTACGACGGCAAGGGCGTCCGGGTCGTCTCCGACGCGTCCGACGTCGACGACTGGTTCATCGCCGTGGCCGAGGCCGGCGGTGACCAGGCGCTCCTGGTCGAGGAGCTCGTCCCCTTCACCCGCGAGCTCGCGCAGTCCGTGGCACGCCGTCCCTCCGGGCAGGTCGTCGCCTGGCCACTCGTCGAGACCGTGCAGCGCGACGGGGTCTGCGCCGAGGTCATCGCACCGGCCCCGGACAGCGCCGGCCGGATCGCGGACCTGACCGAGTCGATCGCCGTCCGCATCGCGGAAGAGCTCGGTGTGACCGGTGTGCTGGCGGTCGAGCTGTTCCAGACCGACGACGAGCGCATCCTCATCAACGAGCTCGCGATGCGTCCGCACAACACCGGGCACTGGACCATCGACGGCGCCACCACGAGCCAGTTCGAACAGCACCTGCGCGCCGTCCTCGACCTGCCGCTCGGTGCCACCGGCTCGTTCGCCCCCGCGTCCGTCATGGTGAACGTGCTCGGCGGACCCGCGGACGGCGACCTCGCCGCCCGGTACCCCGCAGCGCTCGAGGCCTTCCCCGAGGCGAAGTACCACTTCTACGGCAAGGCACCCCGGCCCGGCCGGAAGATCGGGCACGTCACGGTGCTCGGCGACGACGTCGACGACGTCGTCTACCGTGCCCGCGCGGCCGCGGCGCACTTCGACGACTGAGACGGTGTCCGCGACACCGGGTCGCGTCCTCGACGTGACCGGCTGACGGACGGGAGGCCCGTGGCGACGCCGCCACGGGCCTCCCGTCCGTCACGGGTGCGGGACACACTCGTCGGTCGCTCTGCGGACACCCCCTCGGGTGGCACCCGCTCGGGAGGCTGGCGGGGGCTGGGAGCGCATGTTCCCCTGGTACAGTCCGTGCCCACCGTCCAGGGAGCCCCCATGCGCCGCCGTCCGCGTCGTGCCGCCGTCTGCGGCGCAGCCATCGCCCTCGTCGCAGCCGTCGCCGGCCTGCTGCCGACCGCGACCGCGTCCGCAGCGACCTCGGCCTCGACCATCCGCTCGGCCACGTCCGCGTCGCTCTACGGCGCCGGGCCGTACCGGTCGCCGACGAGCGAGGCCGCGAAGGCGCAGGCCGCCCTGGCCGCCACCGACCCGGCCGGGGCCGCTGCGGCGGCGAAGATCGCCGGGTACCCCGTCGCGACCTGGCTCGGCGACTGGAGTCAGGGGACGCAGCTGACCAAGACCATCAGCACCGCCCTCACCGGTGCCGAACAGTCCGGCACCACCCCCGTGTTCGTGCTCTACGCGATCCCCGACCGTGACTGCGGCGGGTACTCCGCCGGCGGCTTCGACGAGGGGTCCTACGACGCCTGGGTCGACCAGGTCACCGCGGCGCTCGCCGGGCACCGTGCAGCCGTCATCGTCGAACCGGACTCGCTCGCGATGCTCAGCAACGCCAAGTGCAGCACCGCGCTCGACGAGCAGCGCTACCGGATCCTGTCCCGCACCGTCGCCGGGCTGACCGCCGCCGGGGTCCCCGCCTACCTGGACGCCGGCAACTCGAACTGGGTGCAGCCCGCGCTGATGGCGTCGCGGCTGAACAGCGCGGGCGTGCAGCAGGCCCGCGGGTTCTTCACGAACGTCGCGAACTACTACCCGACCGCCCAGGAGCAGGCGTACGCGCAGAAGGTGTCCGCCGCCACCGGGGGCTCGCACTACGTGATCGACACTTCGCGCAACGGGCAGGGCTGGCGTGGCACCTGGTGCAACGGGCCGGGGGCCGGGCTCGGCACCTCGCCCCGGGTGGTGTCCGACGGTACGGCGCTCGACGCCCTGCTGTGGGTGAAGACCCCCGGCGCGAGCGACGGCACCTGCAACGGGGCCCCGGCCGCCGGCAAGTGGTTCCCGACCTACGCACAGGCCCTCGTCGCGAACGCACGCCTGGGTGTCCCCGCCGCCGACCTGACCCCCCGTGGCACGCTCGAAGCCGTCGCCGGCACCGGCGGCGGCGTCCGCGTGTCCGGGTGGGCCTACGACGAGGACGACCCCACGCAGCCCGTGCGGGTCCGGGCCACCGTCGACGGTGTCCCGGCCAGCGTCACCACCGCCGGGCTCGACCGGCCGGACGTCGACGCGCGCTCCGGCGTCGGCGCGACCCACGGCTTCGACGTCGTGGTGCCCACCGCGGCCGGCGCTCGCCGCGTCTGCGTCACCGCGGTGAACATCGGCGCGGGATCGGACACCCCGCTCGGGTGCTCGACCGTCCGCGCCTACCGGCACGACCCGTACGCCGAACTGGAGTCCGCGAAGGCCGTGACCCGGGGCATCGCGGTGCGCGGCTGGGCGTTCGACGGCGACGCGGTGGCCTCGGCGAGCCGGGTGGCGATCACCGTCGACGGCAAGCGGGTGACGTCGCTGGACGCCGGTCGGAAGCGCGCCGACGTGGACGCGACCTGGGGCTCCGGTGGGTCGCACGGCTTCGCGGGCACCGTCCGGGCTGCGGTGGGCAAGCACACCGTCTGCGCGGTCGTCCACAACACCGGGAGCGGAGCGGACCGCAGGGCGTCGCCGTGCCGGACGGTGACGGTGCGCTGAGGGGGTCTTCTCCGTGCGGCGTTCGCCGTGCGGCGTCCGCCGTGCGGCGTTCGCCGTGCGGTGCGAGGTTCCGTCGTCGGTGGGAGGCTCTGCGGCTCGCACCGCGCACGGAACCCCGCACCGTTCGTGACTGACCTCGCACGGTGCCAGGTGCCAGGTGCGAGAGGATGGGCGCATGCCGCGTGATCTCGTCCGCCGGGCCGCGGGACGCCTGCGCCGCGCCGTCGCAGGTGCCCCACCGCAGCCGGCGCCCCTGCCCGTCCTCGGCTACGTCGTCGCGGGCGGTGGCGGCGCCCACCCGGCCTCGGCACACGTCCGTGTCGTCCGCCGCACCGAGCACCTGGCCGCGAGCGGCACCGCCGAGGTGCGGCAGGTGGACCCGGCAGCGTTCGTCGACGGCTCCGACCAGGCGCCCTACGCCGCACTCCTGGTGCAGCGGGACATCCTTCCCCGTGCCGACGTGCAGGCCTTCCTGGCGGCAGCCGCTTCCCGGGGCATCCGCGTCGTGGCCGAGGTCGACGACGACTTCTTCACCGAGTCCGGACGCGCACGTCTGGCCCGCGCCGAGTACGACCCCGACCGGCTCGCCTCGATCGATGCCCTGGTGCGCGGTGCCGACACCGTCGTCGTGAGCACGCCCGAACTCGCCGACGTGGTCCGTCCGGTGGCGCGGGACGTCGTCGTCGTGCCGAACGCCCTCGACCCGACGATCTGGACTGCCGGCCCCACCGCGGACGACGACGAGCGGCCCGCGGGGGAGCACCGCGTGCTGTACATGGGCACGCTCACCCACGCCGCCGACCTCGAGCTCCTGCGTGACGTCTTCGCCGACCTCACCACCGCCGACGGCACCCCGATCCGGCTCGAGGTCATCGGGGTGACCGACGAGGGCGGTGCCGACTGGTTCCGCCGGGTCGAGGTCCCCGACGGGCACTACCCGGCGTTCTCCCGATGGCTCGTTGCGCACCGGGAGCGCTGGCGGGCGGGCGTCGCACCGCTCCGCGACGAGGAGTTCAACCGCGCGAAGAGCGACCTGAAGTTCCTCGAGTACACCGCGCTCGGGCTGCCCGCCGTGGTGTCCGACCGTCCGTCCTACGCCGTCGCACGGGCCCACGGGGCCGTGGCCGTGCCGGACGACGTGTCGGCGTGGCGGGACGCCGTCCGGACCGCCGTCGAACGTGGCCGGTTGGACGAGGGGGCGGCCCGCTGGGTCGCCGAGGAGCGCACGATCGGCCGTGACGGCGACACCTGGCGACGCGTGCTGCTCGGCTAGGCTCGTCGCGTGACCGACACCGCCGCACCCGCACAGCCGCTCGTCTCGATCATCATGGGGTCGGACTCCGACTGGCCGACCATGCGTGCCGCGGCGGACATCCTCACCGAACTCGGCATCGCGTTCGAGGCGGACGTCGTGTCGGCGCACCGCACGCCGGACAAGATGACCCGCTTCGCCCGCGGCGCCGCTGCTCGTGGCATCCGGGTCGTCATCGCCGGGGCCGGTGGCGCGGCACACCTGCCGGGCATGGTGGCCTCGATGACGACGCTCCCGGTGATCGGTGTCCCGGTGCAGCTCGCGCGTCTCGACGGCCTCGACTCGCTGCTCTCGATCGTGCAGATGCCGGCGGGGATCCCGGTCGCGACGATGGCGATCAACGGTGCCGCCAACGCCGGTCTGCTGGCCGCGCGCATCATCGGTTCCTCGGAGCCGGTCGTCGCCGCTCGCCTGACCGAGTACGCCGACGGGCTCGAGCGCCTGGTCGAGGAGAAGGCGGCGCGCCTCCGCGACTCGCTCTGAGGCCGCCGCTGCGGGGTCCGAGCCGCGCTACGGTAGCGGGATGCGCCGTGCCGTCCCCGTCCTCGTCCTCTCCGCGGTCGCCGTCGTCGCCGCGGTGGTCTGCGTGGTCGCTGCGGGCGCGGCCGGACCGGTGAACCCCGTGGCGGGGTGGTTCCGTGGCGCGGGCCAGGACGTCGTGGCGACGAAGTCGCAGTTCGACTCGTGGTTCGCGGCACTCCACGTCGCCGAGACCGCAGCGGTCGTCGCCGTCCTCGCCGTGGTGGCCGCCGTCGTGCTCGCCGTGGTCGCTCGGCGCCGTCGCGCACGGCCCTGACCTCACCACGCGACGTCGGCGCGCAGCTGATCCGAACGATGCCGATGCCACGCCACGCGCACTGACCAGGGCTTCTTGCCCGACGGCAGATCCTCGCGCAAGCCCCGTGTACTGGGGGTGCTCAGTCGTGTCAACCCCCGGGCGCAGATTGTGGACAGCAACTACCGTGAACGCCGGGTAGCCGAGATCCGGCGTCCGGCATCCACGGGAACGGGTGCGAACAGTCACGTCAGGGAGTGACCGACCTCATGCAGAAGCGCACCACCAGGAGGGCCGCACTCGCCGTCGTGCTCCTCGGAGCAGCACTCGTCGCCGGACCGCTCGGTCAGGGGACCGCAGCGACCGCCAGCTCGGCACCGCTCGGCGACGTCGGGAACTTCAAGCAGACCTTCCGCGAGCAGTTCAGCACCGCGGCCAGCGCCAAGGGCGCCTTCGCCAAGAAGTACGCCAACTCGTGGCAGCCGTACCCGGACGGGACCGGCGGCATGTACTACTCGGGCTCGCAGATCAGCTCCCACAACGGGTACATGGACGTCAAGCTCGACGGCAAGCACGGCGCCGCCGGCACCTTCGGCACGCCGACGGGAGCCTGGGGCCACAAGGGCGGCAAGTTCATCGTCCGCGCCAAGGCCACGGGCGGTGCCGGCAACGGCGCGGCCTTCATGCTCTGGCCGTCGTCCGACCGCTGGGCCGACGGGGAGATCGACTACCCCGAGGCCAACTTCGACCAGCAGCCGATGCTGCACCACCACTCGATGATCGCGGGCCAGGAGGCCAACGCGACGAGCCTGAGCACCGGCGTCTCGTGGCGCTCGTGGCACACGTACTCCATCGAGTGGGTGCCCGGGAAGTCCGTGCGGTACCGCCTCGACGGCAAGGTGATCAAGACGATCACGACCCACGTGCCGAAGACCGCGCACCGCTACATGTTCCAGGTGGGCGACTGGGGCGACGCGGGGCACCTGTACATCGACTGGGTCAGCACCTACGCGTACAAGGGCTGACGCGCTCCGGCCGTCAGAGGTCGGCGTGCAGCTGCCAGGTCTCCGCGGCGGAGTCGGACCAGTCGTACATGCGTGCACGGTCCGGCCCCGCCACGGCCAGCCGGCTGGACAGTTGCGGGTCGTTCACGACCTGGTAGACGGCCTGTGCGAGCCGTGTGGGGTAGGACTCCCGCGGTGACCGGGCGACGGTGACGCCGGCGTCCGACGCGACCTCGGCCACGGCAGGGTCGTCGGAGTGGATCACCGGGGTGCCGAAGCTCATCGCCTCGATCACGGGCAGGCCGAAGCCCTCGGCGAGGCTGGGGAACACGAACACCGTCGCACGGTCGTAGACCACCGCGAGGTCCGCGTCGTCGATGCGGCCGAGGACCTTCACCCGGTCGCGCGACAGTCCCGCGCGCTCCGCGGTGCCGTACACGTCGACGTCGCCCCAGCCGTCCGGACCGGAGATGACGAGGGGCACGTCGGCGGGGGCGTCCGGGTGGGCCATCGCCTCGATCAAGGACGCGAGGGCCTTGCGCGGCTCGAGCGTGCCGACCGCGAGCACGTAGCGTTCGGGCAGGCCGAGGCGCTCGGCGCGCAGGTCGGCGTCGACGGGCAGGCGGAGGCGTCCGCTCGGGGCACCGCCGATCACGCGGAGCCGGTCGTCGAACCGGTGGATCTCGTTCAGCGCCCCCGCCACGGCGTGGGTCGGCACCACGACGGCGTCGGCGTGCTTCCACGCCCGCTTCACCATCGCCTTGTGGAAGTGGACGCCGCGCGGCGTGAGCGTCTCGGGGTTGGTCCACGGCACCACGTCGTGCACGGTCACCACGGTCTGCCGGCCCGGGTCCTGGAAACGGTCGTGCTTCACCAGTGGTGCGAGCACGCTCGGCGCGTGCACCATCCCCTTCGCGATGCCGCCCACGAACCCGCCCTGCCAGGCGAGCGACAGCTCACGACGTGGCAGCGGCAGTCGCTGCAGGTCGGACAGTCCGGGCAGGAGCGTCCGCAGGTGCGCCATTTCGTCGGACCCGACGGCGGAGACCACACCCGCGACCTCGCAGCCGCTCGGCGCGTGCTCGACGAGGTGTCGCGCGAGCTCCTCGGCGTAGCGCCCGATGCCGCCCGGCACGGGCGCGACGATCTGGTCGACGATGACGTGGAGGGTGGTCATGGTGCTGTGCTCCTCGTCGTGGTTCGTGGACCCGTGGTCAGGGGGCCGAGGGCCGGCCCCGCGCTCGGCTGCCCGACACTACCAGGGTGGTCCCGGCGCCCCCTGGGCGCGGTCGGTGGTCGGACAGGAGGCGCGGGTCGGGTCCGCGGTGTGCGGAACCCGACCCGCGCCTCCCGGTCGAGAGCCGTGCCTACGCCGTCAGCGCACCCGCCGCGACCGCAGCGTGCAACGCGTCGCGCCAGTCGCGCATCGGCGCGAGTCCGGCACGCGACCAGCCGTCGTGGCCGAGCACGCTGTACGCCGGGCGCGGCGCCGGCCGGACGAAGGCGGCGCTGTCGGTGGGCAGCACGCGCTCCGGGTCGAGCCCGAGTTCGCGGTAGATGGCCTGCGTGAAGTCGAACCAGGAACCCTGGCCGGCGTTCGTCCCGTGGTAGATGCCCGCGGGGGCGTCCCCGTCGACGAGCTCGACGATCCGCGCGGCGAGGTCGCCCGTCCACGTCGGCTGGCCGACCTGGTCGGTGACGACGCTGACGGTGTCGTGCGATCCCGCGAGCCGGAGCATCGTCGCGGCGAAGTTCGGCCCGTGCGCGCCGTAGATCCACGCGGTGCGGACGACGAACGAGGTGTCCGGGGCGATCGCGCGCACGAACGCCTCGCCGGCGGCCTTGGTGCGGCCGTAGGCGTTGATCGGGTCGGTCGGGGCGTCCTCGGCGTAGGGCGCGGTGCCGTTGCCGTCGAAGACGTAGTCGGTCGACACGGTGACGAGCTTCGCGCCGTGACGGACCGCGGCCTGGGCCAGGAGCTTCGGCCCCGTCGCGTTGACCGCGTGGGCGTCGTCCTCGTGGTCTTCCGCGTCGTCGACCTTCGTGTAGGCGGCCGAGTTGATCACGACGTCGTGCCCGGCGACGGCGGCGTCCACCGCGGCCGGGTCGGTGATGTCGAGGTCCGCCCGCGACAGCGCGGTGACGTCGCGGCCGGCGAGTGCGGCCTGGAGGTCCTGGCCGAGCATGCCGGCGGCGCCGGTGATGAGGTACCTGGTCACGGTGTGCCGGTTCAGCTCAGGGCCGCACGCTGCTTGAGCGGCTCCCACCAGGCGCGGTTGTCGCGGTACCACTGCACGACGTCGGCCAGGCCCTGCTCGAACGGCACGAGTGGCTCGTAGCCGAGCTCGGCCTGGATCTTCGAGATGTCGACCGAGTAGCGCAGGTCGTGGCCGAGACGGTCGGCGACGCGGTCGACGTACGACCAGTCCTTGCCGGTCGCGTCGAGCAGCAGCTGCGTGAGCTCCTTGTTGGTCAGCTCGGTGCCGCCGCCGATGTTGTAGATCTCGCCGGCGCGGCCACGGGTCAGGACCATCGCGATGCCACGGGTGTGGTCGTCGACGTGCAGCCAGTCGCGGATGTTGTTGCCCTCGCCGTACAGCGGCACGTGCACGTCGTCGATGAGGTTGGTGACGAAGAGCGGGATGACCTTCTCGGGGAAGTGGTACGGCCCGTAGTTGTTCGAGCAGCGCGTGATCGAGAGGTTCAGCCCGTGCGTGCGGTGGTAGCTGCGGGCGAGCAGGTCGCTGCCGGCCTTCGACGCCGAGTACGGCGAGTTCGGCTCGAGCGGGCGCTCCTCGTCCCACGAGCCCTCGCTGATGGAGCCGTAGACCTCGTCGGTGGAGACGTGCACGAAGCGCTCGGTGCCGTGGCGGAGCGCGGCGTCGAGCAGGCGCTGGGTGCCCACGACGTTGGTCTCGACGAAGATGCCGGAGTCGCGGACCGAGCGGTCGACGTGGGACTCGGCGGCGAAGTGCACGATGGCGTCGACGGTCGGGACGACCTCGTCGAGCTTCGCGGCGTCGCGGATGTCGCCGTGCACGAAGGTGTAGCGGGGGGAGTCGGCGACCGGGGCGAGGTTCGCTTCGTTGCCGGAGTAGGTCAGTGCGTCGTAGACGACGACCTCGGCGCCCTCGAGGCCGGGGTACGCGTCCTCCAGCGTGCGGCGGACGAAGTTCGAGCCGATGAAGCCGGCTCCTCCGGTGACGAGGATCTTCACGAGTTCTCTTTCCTGACGGTCGGTTCGTGGGTCGGCGGCGATTCTAGCGGGCCGCTGGTGGGGTCGGCGGAGGTGCGCCACACCAGGACGACGGTGGCGACGGCGGCGGCCGCGAACACGATGGCGACCAGCAGGATCACGAACGGCCCGGTGACTGCGCCGCCGGCCATCGCGGAGATCCCGCCGGGCGTGATGCGGAACTGCGTGTTCTCCCACCCGCCGCGGTAGGTCAGGCCGATGCCGTACGTGCCGATCGCGAGCGAACCGACGACCGCCAGCCGGGCCAGGCGTCGGCGGAGCTCCGGACGGACGACGAGGGCGTGCCACGCGACCGCCTGGGCGAGCACGAGCGCGACGACCGCGACGAACAGGAACCGGCCCTGCAGCCCGTTGCCCTGGTGCGTGCCGAGGTAGTTCCGCCAGTTGTAGGCGAGGGTCGCGACGAGGACGACGGTCGGCCAGACGAGCAGGATCGTGGTCACCCGGCGGCCCGGAGCCCGGCGCGCGTACGACCACCCGATGACGGCCAGTCCGACGACCGCGAGCGTGTCGATGACCATCGCCGGCAACGGCCACTGGTTCGCACCGAGTGCGCCGAAGAACGAGGCGGTCAGGCCGTCCCACTGGCGCCCGGCGAACGCCCCGGGGTTCGCACCGCCCGCCGGGTACGGCTGCACGGTCGTGACGGCGCGCAGGGCGTCGGGCAGGGGCGTCCCGCTCACGAGCAGCGTCCGCACCCACCACCAGCCGGACACGGCGACGGCAGCGAGGACGACCACGCCGGCGTGCAGGGCCCGGCGACCCCACGTCCGGCCCGGTGCCAGGACGGACACGAGGACGACGAACGGGATCGCCAGGAGCCCGAGCGCGTTCAGTGCGGCCAGCCCGGTGACGGCGACGGCGAGCCCGGCGGTGGTCCACCACGAACGGTCGCCGGTCAGCACGCGTGCGCTCAGCCAGACGAGCACGGCGCCGAGCAGGACGACCGGTGCCCACACCGTGACGCCGGAGGCGACCTGCGCCAACTGCGGGACGGCGAAGAGCAGGACCGGGGCGACGAGTGCGGTGCGGGGCGAGCGGGTCACCCGACGGACCGTCGCCCAGACCAGGACCGGCAGCGCGGTGACGAGCAGCACGTCGAACACGCGGAGCACGAGCACCGAGGTCGCCCAGTCGTGCGAGCCGAACCGGATGACGCGCAGGATCCCGGCGGCCACCAACCAGTACGTCGGCGGGTTCTGGGACATCGGGTCGATCGCGGGGGAGTCCCCGGGCACCGCCGCCAGCAGCGCGTCGACCGTGGGGCGGTCGACGGCAGGTGCCGGGTGCTCGACGATCTGCCGCACGGCGGCGAGGTAGTGCATCTCGCCGCCGTGCGGCCAGCCGAGTCCGAGCGCGAGGCGGAACGCGGCGTCGACGTGTGCGGGCTCGTCGGGTGCCCCGAAGGCCGGGGTGACGAGGGCGAAGGTCAGCAGGAAGGCGAGCCAGGCCAGCGTCACGGTGCCGAGCAGGACCCACTCGTGCCGGCCGACGAGCGGTCGCGGGGCGCTCACGCGGGCACCTCCGGACGGCGCATGAACCGGACGAGCAGCACGGCGGTGACGGTCAGTGCGACCGCGGCGACGGCGACGAGGGTGAAGTTCGTGCCGGCGGGCACCATGCCGTAGCGGTCGAACCGGCCGACCGCGAACTCGTCGACCCAGAAGGCGGCGTCGCGCCCGAAGGCCCGCAGCGCGTAGACGACGCCGTACAGCGCGATGGCCATCGCCGCGATCGACATCCCGACGGCGAGCCGGGTGGTGCCGGCTGCCGTCACGGTGACCCGGCGCCAGGCGAGGGCGCTCAGGGCGATGAGGGCGATGAGCGTCGGGTAGTAGTAGCGCCCCTGGGTGCCGGCGACGATGGTGCTCCGGACGTACCCGCCCCACCCGCTCTGCAGGTGCAGGGCGATGAGGATGACGGGGAACGACGCCAGCACGATCGCCGGGCGGAGCGACGGACCGCGGCGGAAGCCCCAGACGACGATGCCGACGAGCGACGCGATGGTCAGCCCGTCGATCAGGACCTGGGCGAGCTGGAACTGGGTGAGACCACCGACGCTGCCCCAGAAGGTCCGGGTGACGCCGTTCCAGTAGTCGCGGAGGAACACCTCGGGGCTGGCCGCGGTGCCGGCCGGGAACGGCATCGGCGGACGTGCGCCGGCCATGCCGTCCGGCTGGATGTCGCGGTACACGAGGATGTTCCGCAACCACCACCAGCCGCCGACGACGGCGGCGAGCCCCAGGGTCCACAGCGTCCGGAGCGCGTTCCGCCAGACGGTCGCCCGGGTGCAGCCGGCGGCCATCACGGCGATGCCCACGAACGGGATCGCGGGGAGCGCGGTGCCCTTGACGAGCAGCATCGCGCCGAGCAGCAGCCCGATCCAGATGGTCGTGCGGACCCGCAGGTCGCCGGTGAGCAGTCGCACCACGAAGTACACGAGCGCCCCGGCCAAGGGCAGCATGAGCGCGTCGTTCGTGACCGAGGTGCCGATCGAGGCGACCTCGGGCAGGGCGAACACCGCGGCACCGCCGACCAGGGCGGCCCGTGGTGACCGCGTCAGCCGACGCACGGTCGCCCACGCCAGGAACGGCAGCGGCAGGACGAGCAGGGCGTCGAACAGTCGCAGCACCATCACGGCGAGGTCCCAGCGGAGGTCCTCGAAGTGCACCAGCTGCAGGACCCCGGCGGCCAGGGCGTAGTACGTGGCGGGATGCTGCGACATCTGGTCGATGCTCGTCGGGTGCACGCCCGGGAACTCGCGGAGCAGCTCGCCCCACGTCTGGTTCACGTCGGTCGACTGCCGCATGTTGCTGATCTGGGTGTCGTGCACCGCGTTGAGGTAGTGCATCGCGCCGGGCGCTGGCCAGCCGTCACCGATCGCCAGGTGCAGCACGGCGTCGACGTGGGTCGGCTCGTCCGGGGCCTTGTACGTCGTGGTGACGACGGCCCAGACCGCGAGGACGGCGGCGAACGCCACCGTCAACGCGATCACGAGGATGCGCTCGCGCCGCCCGACCGCGGGTCGGACGTCGGAGCGCGACACGGCCGGGGCCGTGTCAGTCGCCATACCGCTGCAGTTTCTGCAGGTCGAGCTGCTCCTCGGCCAGCGTGCGGTTGAGGCGGGTGAGATCGGCCACGACGCCGATGACTATGGACAGGAGCGCCGTGATGAGCAGGACGACACCGAGGATGATCGACTGCAGGTGGTTGCCGCCCGTCTGCATCGCCAGGAGCACCAGGTAGCGGATGAGCGGCCAGAGTCCGAGTGCACCGAGCACCGCGGCGACCCAGAGGAACAGTGCCATGGGCCGGTACATCAGGTAGACGCGGGCGATCGCCGAGCCGGACTCGAACATGTGCTGGAAGATGTTGTTGAAGAGCCGCGACTCGCGGGTCTTCGGGTTCGTCGTGATCGGCACCGACGCGATCGCCAGGCGCTTGTAGCCGGCCTGCACGATGGTCTCCATGCAGTAGCTGAAGCGCGTCACGATGTTCAGGCGGATGAGCGAGTACTTCGAGTACGCGCGGAACCCGCTCGCCGCGTCGGGCAGGTCGAGCCCGGCAGCGCGGCTGGCGACCCACGAGCCGAAGCGCTGCATGACCTTCTTGAAGCCGGAGAAGTGCTCGATGGTGCGCGTCTGCCGGTCGCCGATGACGATCTCGGCTTCCTTCCGGAGGATCGGCTGCACGAGCTCGGCGATCTGTGCCTGCGGGTACTGGTTGTCCCCGTCGGTGTTCACGACGATGTCCGCACCGTGCAGCAGTGCGTAGTCGACCCCGTCACGGAACGAGCGGGCGAGGCCCATGTTCGTGGTGTGGTGCACGAAGTGCTTGACGCCGTGCTCCTTGGCGACCTCGACGGTGCGGTCGGTGCTGCCGTCGTTGATCACGAGGATCTCGATCTCGTCGATGCCGTCGATCTCCCGCGGGATGGAGTCGATGACGCTGGCGAGGGTGTTCTCCTCGTTGAGGCAGGGGATCTGGACGAATAGCTTCACGGGCTCGCTTGGTCTCGTTTCGGGAGTCGCAGCGCGCGGGGCGCGGGGCACAGAACCAGGACAGCCTATGCGAACTCACGGCTTGCTAGGCTTCCCCGGTGCAGATCCGCGAACTGAAGATCCCTGGCGCGTGGGAGTTCACGCCCGTCCAGCACGGCGACGCACGAGGAGCATTCCTCGAGGCGTACCGCGCCGACGTGGTCGAGGAGACCGTCGGTCACCCGCTCGACCTCCGCCAGGTGAACATGTCGATCTCCGCGGCCGGTGTCGCCCGCGGCATCCACTACGCCCTCGTCGCGCCGAGCCAGGCGAAGTACGTCACCGCCGTGCGCGGGGCGTTCATCGACTACATCGTCGACATCCGCGTCGGGTCCCCGACGTTCGGCCAGTGGGACTCCGTCCGGATCGACGACGTCGACCGCAAGGCCGTCTACCTGTCCGAGGGGCTCGGCCACGCGATCGTCGCGCTCGAGGACCAGTCGACCGTGAACTACCTGGTCAGCGCGCACTACGACCCCGAGCGCGAGAAGGGGATCACGATCCTCGACCCGACGGTCGGGCTCGACCTGCCCGAGGGCCTCGGCGAGCTGGTGCTGTCCGAGAAGGACACCAGCGCCCCCACCCTCGAGGAAGCCGCGGCACAGGGCCTGCTGCCGACGTACGAGGAGTGCGTCGCGTACACCGAATCGCTCCGGACGAAGAAGTAAGGGACGGGACACCGATGAAGGGCATCATCCTCGCCGGCGGTTCCGGCACGCGCCTCTGGCCCATCACCAAGGGCATCAGCAAGCAGCTCATGCCGATCTACGACAAGCCGATGGTCTACTACCCGCTGTCGACCCTGATGATGGCCGGCATCCGACAGGTGCTGGTCATCACGACGCCGGAGTACAACGACCAGTTCCGGGCCCTGCTCGGCGACGGGTCGGCGTTCGGCATGGAGATCGAGTACGCCGTGCAGCCGTCCCCGGACGGTCTGGCCCAGGCCTTCGTCATCGGCGAGGAGTTCATCGGTGACGACAGCGTCGCGCTCGTCCTCGGCGACAACATCTTCCACGGCACCGGCCTCGGCACGAACCTCCGGAAGAACACCGACGTCCAGGGTGCGACGATCTTCGCGTACCACGTGGCCGATCCGAAGGCGTACGGCGTCGTGGAGTTCGACGACGACTTCACCGCCGTCTCCATCGAGGAGAAGCCGGCCGAGCCGAAGTCGAACTACGCCGTCCCCGGCCTGTACTTCTACGACAACAAGGTCATCGAGATCGCCAAGACGATCGAGCCGAGCGCCCGCGGCGAGCTCGAGATCTCCACGGTCAACGAGCGCTACCTCGAGGCCGGCGAGCTCGGCGTCCAGGTCCTCGACCGCGGCACCGCGTGGCTCGACACCGGCACGTTCGAGTCGATGATGCAGGCGTCGGAGTACGTGAAGGTCATCGAGGACCGTCAGGGCTTCAAGATCGGCTGCATCGAGGAGATCGCCTGGCGGAACGGCTGGATCGACGACGCGCAGCTCGCCGAGCTCGCCGCGCCGCTGGTCAAGGGCGGCTACGGCGTCTACCTGCAGCGACTCCTCGGCGTCTAGCTCCGCACGTGACCCCCACCCCCGGTTGGTTCGGTCGACGCCGCCGTCCGGATGCGACGACCTCCGGCCACCCCGGCCACCCCGGCCACCCCGGCCAGGAGGCCCGTCCCGCGTCCGTGACGGCGGCGTCCGTCGTTCCCGTGACCGGGTTCCCGGACCCGCTGCCGCGGCTCGACCACGACGTCACGGTCCTCGTCACGACCCGTTCGGACCGGCACGCCGAGGTCGCCCGGCTCGTGTCGGTCGCCCGTGATGCCTTCGGTCGCGGGGTCGACGTCCGGGCCGTGAGCTACGTCGCGGACGCGTCGCCGGTCGACCCGTTCGGCCGTCGCCTGCCGTGGGTCCGACCGGGACCCGTCGACGGCCTCGGCTCGGCGATCAACGCCGGTGTCGCAGCCGGTGTGGGCCGGACGCTCGTGGTGGTCGACACCTCGGTCTCGGTCGACGCGCCGGCACTGCACGCGCTGGCGGCGGCGGGCTCGGTCGCGCAGGCCCGGGTCCGGATGCCGGACGGCACGCTCCGCTCCGGGGCCCGGCTGCTGCGCCCTGGTGCCCTGCCCTGGTCGGACGACCGCGCCGACGCCGTGACCGACGTCGACACCGTCTTCGCGGCGGACCAGCCGGTGCTCTCGGTGCCGGGGGCGGCGCTGGTGCCGGCACCGTGCCTTCCGGACGAACGCATGACCCTGACGGCCTGGAGCCGCGCGGTCGCCGATGCCCACGGCGGACCGGTGCGCGTCGTCGGCGAGGCGACCCGCTCGGTCGAGGCCGGCCGCACGGTCGACGACGCCACCGTCGACGCGTTCGCCGCCTGGCGTGACCGCGCGTCCGAGGGCGACGGTGTCGTCGCCGGACCGCCCCTGCCGCCCTGGGGTGCCCGGCCGGTGGCCCCGGCCGCGCGCGTGACCGGCGGTGACGCCGAACACCTCAACTGGTCGCTCAAGATCGCTGCGCCCGCCGGGCCGGAGGGCGACGGCTGGGGCGACGTGCACTTCGCCGCCGAGCTCGCCGGGGCACTCGAGCGGCTGGGGCAGCGCGTCCGGATCGACCGACGTGACGCCCACGTGCGGGCCGACGATGCCTCGGACGACGTCACGCTGGTGATCCGGGGCCTCGACCGGGTGCCGCCGAACCCGGCGTCGGTGAACCTGCTCTGGGTGATCAGTCACCCCGACGACGTCGCCGACACCGAACTGCGGTCGTTCGACGCGGTGTTCGCGGCCGGGTCGGTGTGGGCAGCCGCAGCCGCTGCGCGTGCGGGCGTGCCGGTCCGGACGCTGCTGCAGGCGACCGAGCCGGCCGTGTTCCACCCGGGCGCGCGCACGGCGACGAGCCCCGATGCCGACCGCGTGGTGTTCGTCGGCTCGACTCGCGGCGCCGCGCGACCCATGGTGACCGACGCGGTCGCGCTCGGTGCCGATCTGCGCGTGCACGGTCCGGGGTGGGACGAGGTCGTCCCGGCAGAGTCGCTCGGCGAACCGTCGCTGACCCGGGCCGAGGTCGCGGCGGCCTACGCCTCGGCGCGTGTGGTGCTCAACGACCACTGGCCCGACATGGCCGCCGGGGGCTTCGTGTCGAACCGGGTGTTCGACGTGCTGGCGTCCGGGGGAGTCGTCGTGACCGACTCGGTGGCCGGGCTGTCCGACGTGCTCGACGTGCTGGACGTCCCGACGCTCGCGGTCGCGCGCTCCCGTGACGAGCTGGCCGACCTGCTCGACCCGGCGCGCCCGTGGCCGTCGGCTGCCGAGCGGGCCGCCGTGGCCGAGCGCATCGCCGCCGAGCACTCCTTCGACGCCCGCGCCGCCGTGCTGCTGGCGGCGGCCCGCGCCGAGCGCGCGCGCCTGCACACCCGCCGGAACCAGGTTTCGGACACCGCACCGTGAAGATCCGTGGTGCTGTGTCCGGAACCTGGTTCCCGCGAGCGGGAGCTACTTGCGCGTGACCCAGCGGGCGCGGAGCGACAGGCCCGCGTGCAGCACGACGCGCAGGGGCCAGAGCCACCACGCCCGGTACTTCCGCGACAGGAACCGGTAGGCGCTGCGGTGGTGCTCGATCTCCATCCGGCGCCGGTTGGACGACGTCGAGTGGGCTCCGGTGTGGGTGACGACCGCCGAGGGCACGTACACGTTCGCCCGACCCGACCGTCCGACGCGCTGCCCGAGGTCGACGTCCTCGAAGTACATGAAGTACGACTCGTCGAACCCGTCGAGTTCGCGGAAGAGCGACGTCCGGATGAGGAAGCACGCGCCGGAGAGCCAGCCGGCCTCGCGCTCGACGACCTTCGTGGTGGACCAGTACCGCTGGCTCCACGGGTTCGCCGGCCAGAACCGCGAGAACGCCGCGTGGCCGAGGCCGGTCCGGAGCGAGGGGAGCTGCCGGGCGGACGGGTAGGTCTCGCCCTGGTCGTCGAGGATCCGGGGCCCGAACGACCCACCGGACGGCAACCGGTCGGCGGCGGCCACGAGTTCGTCGATCGAGCCCTCACCGAGCACGACGTCAGGGTTCGTCACGAGCAGGAACTCCGGGCGGACGTCCGGCAGCACGTCGTCGAGGGCGCTCAGGGCCGCGTCGATCCCACCGCCGTAGCCGCGGTTGCCGCCGGAGGACACCACGACGGCGCCGTAGGACTCACCGATCGCCCGGAGTGCGTCGATGTCGGCCGAGCCGTTGTCCGCGATGACGACGGCGACCGGGTCCTTCGAGGCACCGGCGACGCTCGCCAGGAACGGCCGGATGGTCTCGCCGGTGTTGTAGGTGACCGTCAGCACCGCGACCCGGATCACCGCGCACCCCCGGCGACGGACTCGTAGGCCTCGACGTGCACGGCGGCGGTGGCCTCCCAGGTGAACGAGGAGGCCCGCGTCAGCGCCGCCGCACGGTGCGAGGCCACCAGCGCGGGATCGTCCAGCAGCGCCGTCATCGCGGACGCCAGCGCGGTCGCGTCGGGCTCGCTGTAGACGGCCGCGTCACCGCCGACCTCGGGCAGGGACAGCCGCCGGGTGGTCAGGACGCACGCCCCGGAGGCCATCGCCTCGACCACGGGCAGCCCGAAGCCCTCGCCGAGGGACGGGTAGACGACGAACTCGGCACCGCCGAGGAACCCGGCGAGGTCCGCGAGCGGCAGGTAGCCGGCCTCGATGACGTGGTCGGTGGGCTGCAGGGCGTCGAGTCGCGCGATGGCCGACTCGTCCCAGCCGCGGGCCCCGGACAGCACGAGCCACGGGGTCTCCGCATCCGGACCGCCGTCGGACCCGGCAGCCGCGCGCGCGGCGCGCACCGAGGCGTACGCGTCGAGCAGCGCCGTGACGTTCTTCCGCGGTTCGATGGTGCCGAGGAACGCGATCCACGGGGCACCCTCGGGCAGGGTGGCGGCGATCCGGGCGTCCTCGACCGCGGCGATGTCGGGCTCGTGGAACACCGTGCGGTCGACGCCGAGCGGTGCGACCCGGACGTCGGCGCGGATGCCGGTCACGACCCGGGCGGCCTCGGTCGCGGTCGCGGCGCTCGGCACGATGACGACGGGTCGGGTGCGGAGGGACCGGCGGCTCCACCAGGTGAAGAAGGTGCGCTTCAGGCGCGAGTGCCACTCGGGGTTCGAGAAGAACGTGGCGTCGTGCAGCGTGACGACGGACCCACCGCGCCAGCCGAACGGGAACGTGTAGTGCGGGGAGTGCAGCACCTGCGCCCCGATCCGACGGCCGAGCGCCGGCAGCCCGGTCTGCTCCCACAGGAACCGCAGGGGCACCGAGTCGGTCCAGCCCGGCGCCGTGTGCACGGTCGCGTGCGGCGCGACGGCGGCGAAGTGCGGAGCGTGCACGGGGCGGACGACCAGGTGGACGTCGAGCGACGGGTCGTTCAGGTGCGAGACGACCCCCTCGACGTAGCGTCCGACGCCGCCGAGCGCCTGCGGTACCGCGGTCCCGTCGACGAGGACGGTGAGCTGCGGCACGCGTGGTTCCTTCCGGGCGGGGACGTCGGGGCCGGGGCCCTCGACGGGGGAGTGTCCAGGATAGCCCGCTGCACTCATGCGCCCGGGTCCACGCTGCGGCGCGGGACGGACGCGCGCCGGGTCTCGCGCAGCCGGCGCGCGAGGTGGACCGGCAGGGTCCCCGCGACGTCCGCGAACGCCGTCAGGACGAGCCGCGCCTCCCGGCGGGTGCGACCGGAAGCCAGCCCGCGCAGGCCGCGCACCAGGGTGCGGACGCTCGCCCGCGCGACCGTCGGCCACGGAGCGTGCCAGAGCGCGACGACGATGCGGTTGCGCGCGTTCCGGAAGACGAACAGGTCGCTCTGCACGCCGGACGACGCCGAGTGGTCGTGCTCGACGACCGCGTCGGCCGCGTGCTCGACGCGCCAGCCGCGGCGGCGCAGCCGCCAGGCGAGCTCGGTGTCCTCGTAGTACATGAACAGGGACTCGTCGAGCAGGCCGACGTCGTCCAGGGCCGTGCGGCGCAGCGCGGACGCGCCGCCGGAGAACCCGAAGACGTCGACGTCGGCGACCCGGTCGACGGGCGCGAACCAGTCGCGGTCCATCCCGTTGCCGTCGCGGTCGACACGGACGCCGGTCGAGTTGAGCCGCACCTCGCCGTCCGCCGACGGCGTCCAGCGACGACCGTCGTGGTCGCGCAGCACGCGCTGGCCGGGTGCTGGCTCCACCCCGGCCGGGAGGCCCGTCCAGCGTCCGGCGAGCACGATGCGGCCCGTCACCGCGGCGACCTCGGGCCCGGCGTGCGCCAGGTGGTCGCGGAGCGCCGCGACGAAGCCCGGTGCGGGCACGGCGTCGTTGTTCAGGAGCACGACGACCTCGGCGTCCGTGTGCCGGATGCCGGTGTTGGCCCCGGCCGCGAAGCCGCCGTTGTCGCCGCGTGCGATGACGGTGACGTCCGGCAGGGCACGACGGAGCACCGCGACGGAGTCGTCGGACGACCCGTTGTCGACGACGATGACGTCGTCGGCCGTGCCCTCGTCGAGCACGGCGCGGACGGCCGCGGTGGTCAGGTCGGCGCGGTTCCAGTTGACGACGACGACCGCGGTGCGGAGCGTGCCGTCGGCCCGGGGCGCGGAGTCGGCACGGGTCGTGCCGTCGGCGCGGGACCCGGTGTCGCCGTCGTCCGGGGTCAGTCGAGCTCCTCGATCGAGGGTTCGGCGTAGACCGTGCCCACGGCGTGCTCGAACCCGGGGACCTCGAACGAGTCGCACTCCGGCATGTCGTGCAGGTGGCGCCCGGCGGAGTCCATCATCGACACGTTGATGAAGTACTTGCCGGTGCCGAACGCGGTGTCGGCGATCCGCAGGCGGAGCTTCCGGCGACCGTGCAGCGGCTGCAGTTCGAGGCCCATGATGCCGGTGGTGGTGCCGTAGACGACCTGGCCACCGGCGTTGTTGATCTGGACCGCGGCCTCCCAGTCGGCGATGCCGTCCAGGTGCTCGAACTCCATGTCCACGACGAGGTCGTCGCCCGGCATGACCTCGGCGCGGGGCTCCTTGCCGTCGACGCGCACGCTCGCGCCGATGACCTTGCCCCGGCCGACGGCGACGTCGGTGCTGAGCTCGCCCTGACGGCGTTCCTCGAGCACCTCGCGGAACATGCTCACGGCCTGGACGGGGTCACCGTCGTGCAGCACCTTGCCCTTGTTGAGCAGGACGACGCGGTCGCACATCTCCTGCACCTGGCTGAGGGAGTGCGTGACGATGATGATCGTCTTGCCGGCCTCCTGGAAGGTGCGGATGCGGTCGAGGCACTTGCGCTGGAAGGCCTCGTCACCGACGGCCAGGACCTCGTCGACGAGGAGGACGTCGGGGTCGGTGTGCACGGCGACGGCGAACGCGAGCCGCACGTACATGCCCGATGAGTAGAACTTCACCTGGGTGTCGATGAAGTCCCCGATGCCCGAGAACGCCAGGATGTCGTCGAACTTCTCGTCGGTCTGCTTGCGGCTCAGGCCGAGCAGGCTCGCGTTGAGGTAGACGTTCTCGCGGCCGGACAGGTCGGGGTGGAACCCGGCGCCGAGCTCGAGCAGGGCGGCGAGGCGACCGCGGCGGGACACCGTGCCGGAGGTCGGCTGGATGATGCCGCCGATGGCCTTGAGCAGGGTCGACTTGCCGGAGCCGTTCTGGCCGATGAGCCCGACGGTCGAGCCGGCCTGGATCGACACCGTGACGTCGTCGAGGGCCCAGAAGTCCTGGCGGTGCTTCCGCCCGGCGCGGCCGAGCGTGACGATGCGCTCGCGCAGGGTGTTGTCCTTGCGGACGGTGAAGCGCTTGCGGACGTGGTCGATGACGATGACGTCGGGACGCTCGGCGGTCTCGCCGGCGGTCGTCGGGGCGACGGGGGTGCTGATGGCCATGGTCTAGAGCTCCTGCGCGAAGTTGCCCTGCAGGCGGGAGAAGATCCGCTGCGCACCGATGAGGCAGAGGAGGCCGATCACGAACGCGATCCCCAGCCGCAGCATCAGGTGGTCCGGGTACGTGACGTCGGCCGGGTCGTGCAGCCAGATCGCGTTCTGCAGGCCCAGCACCGACAGGGTCAGCGGGTTGTTCGTGTAGAGGGTGAGGAGCCAGTCGGCGTTCACGGTCGCGACCACGCGCGAGTACGAGTAGACGATCGGTGAGGCCCAGAGCAGGACCATCAGGCCGACGTCGATGACGAACTGCACGTCGCGCAGGTACACGTTGAGCGCGGACAGCACTAGGCCGATGGCCGCGCCGTAGACCAGGATCACGGCGAGCGAGGGGATCAGGTAGACCAGGCCCTCGTGCCACGGGAAGACGCCGATGACGACCGTCGCCGCCAGCAGGATCGCGAACTGGATGGTGAAGTTCACCAGGGCCGCGCCCACGCTGGCGAGCGGGAAGACCTCTCTCGGGACGTAGACCTTCTTGATCAGCCCGGAGTTGCCGACGATCGACCCGGTCGACCCGGCGACGATCTCGCTGAAGAGCGTGTAGGCGGTCAGGCCGGTGAAGACGTAGATCGCGAAGTTGTCGATGCCGTTGGCGGCGCCGAGGACCTTGCCGATGACGAAGTAGTAGATGAGCAGCTGGGTCAGCGGGCGCACGAGCGTCCACACGAACCCGAGTGCCGAGTCCTTGTACCGGGCCTTCAGGTCACGCCGGACGAGCATGCCGAGCATCTCGCGCTGCCGGAAGACGTCGCGCAGCTCACGGAAGGTCCCGCGGAAGGCGCTCGTCGGAGCGCCGATCACGACGAGGGGTTCCTTCGCGAGCGCGGTCATGCGGGCTTGGTCGACCATACGTCTCTTCGTTCGTGGGGGCAGGACCGGAACAGCATACTCACCGGGCCCGCGGGACGGGGTTGGGCGACGGTCGTCGTGCACCCCGAGTGGGGGTGATTCCGGCCGATCCAACCCTCAACCTTCACTTTCGAGTTACCGTTGTTGCAACCCGGACCCTTGTCAACATCCACAGGACGGCCCGTCAGCATGCTCCTCGCATCCAGGCCGATCGCTGCGTTCGCGGTGGTCGGTGCCCTCAGTCTCCTCTTGGCCGGTTGTTCCGGTGGTGGCGACGACGCCACCCCGTCGCCGTCCGCGTCCGTCTCACGCACCCCGAGTGCGACCCCGACGGACGACGACTCGGCGACCGCGGCCCCCACCGGTACGGCCTCGACGCCGACCGACGGTGGGTCCGACGACGGTGACGGCGACGATGCCGGCGCCTCCGACGACGACACCCCCGGTGCGTTCCCGGGCAGCGGCGCGACGAACCAGCCGGACACCGACCCCTCGGAGTACCCGGCCACGTCCGTCGTCACGTTCGCCGGCTGGGACACCGGCTCGAAGACCCTCCAGGCCGGTGGCCTGGTCTCCGGCACGACCGACACGAGCGGGAAGTGCACCTTCACCGCGACGAAGGACGGCGTCACCCGCACCGCCACGAGCACCGCACAGGCGAGTGCCTCGTCGGTGAACTGCGCGCAGGTGTCGTTCCCCGCGGCGAAGGTGTCGAGCGGCACCTGGTCCGTCACCCTGACCTACGCCGTCGGTTCCGCGTCGACGACGTCCGACCCCCTGACCGCCGAGGTCCCGTGATGCGCAACCCCCGCACCCCCCGTTCCCCCCGCACCACCCGTTCCCCCCGAGCAGCACGCTCCCGTCGTTCCCTCCGGAGCTCCCTCGCCCTGGTGGCGGCGTTCGCCGTCGCGGTGAGCGGCCTGACGTTCGGCACGGTGCTCGCGGAGCAGACCACGACCCAGTCGGCCTCGGCCGCGGTGGCCTCGGACTTCGACCCGGGCAACATCATCAGCGACGCGAACTTCTACAACGGCTCGGCGATGAACGCCGCCGCCGTGCAGTCGTTCCTGACGAGCGTCGCGCCGAACTGCCGGAAGTCGTCGAGCGGCCCCGCCTGCCTGAAGGACTTCTCGCAGAAGATGAGCTCGATCGGTGCCGTCTCCGGCCGGTGCGCGGCCATCGCGGGAGGCACCAAGTCGGCCGCGACGATGATCGCCCAGGTCGGTGCGGCGTGCGGCATCAGCCAGAAGGTGCTCCTCGTGCTCCTGCAGAAGGAGCAGGGCATCGTCACGACGTCCTCGCCGACGTCCTACATGTACCTGCACGCCACCGGCTTCGCGTGCCCGGACACCGCCCCGTGCGACCCGGCGTACTTCGGCTTCGGCCAGCAGGTCTACGCCGCGGCCCTGCAGTTCAAGCGGTACCAGGCGACGCCGACCTCGTGGGCGTACCAGGCGGGCCGGACGAACTCGATCCTGCTCAACCCGAACGCGGCCTGCGGTCGGAAGTCCGTCTACATCCAGAACCAGGCGACCGCGAGCCTGTACATCTACACCCCGTACACCCCGAACGCCGCGGCCATGTCGAACCTCTACGGCTCCGGCGACAGCTGCTCCGCCTACGGCAACCGCAACTTCTGGCGCATGTACACCGACTGGTTCGGTGCTGCGGCCGGCGGCGGCAACCCCTACGGCGACGTCGACTCCGTGACCGCGACCTCCACCTCGTCGATCACGGTCACCGGCTGGGCGGCCGACCCGGACACCACCAACGCCCTGCGCGTCGCGTTCTACGTCGACGGCGCCGGCGCGAAGACCGTCACGGCGGACAAGACCCGGAGCGACCTCGCCGGCACCCTCGGCGCGAACAACACCCGCCACGGGTTCTCGGCCGAACTGACCGGGCTGAGCCTCGGCAAGCACTCCGTCTGCAGCTACGCCATCAACCAGGGCCGCGGGGCGAACACCCTGCTCGGCTGTTACACCCGGACCATCACGAGCGCGGCACCCAAGGGCGTCCTCGACTCGCTGACCGGCGGCGTCGGCACGATCTCGGCGACCGGCTGGGTCCTCGACCCCGACTCGTCCAAGCCCGGCTCGTGGAAGATCCTCGTCGACGGCGTGAGCAAGGCGACCGGCACCGCGGACAAGACCCGCACCGACGTGGCGAAGGTCTACCCGGGCGTCGGCAGCACCCTCGGCTTCTCGAAGACGATCGGCGGCATCAGCGCGGGCTCGCGCGCCGTGACGCTGTACGTGATGGACAAGCCCGGTACGAAGTACGTGAAGGTCGCGTCGAAGTCGGTCGTCGTGGACGCCCCGACCACCGGCAAGACCGGCAAGACCGGTGCCGTGCGCGGGTCGTACGACTCCGTCACCGGCGGCGTCGGCACGGCCACCGTGCGCGGCTGGGCGATCGACCCGGACGTGTGGGACCCGGTCAAGTACAAGATCCACGTCGACGGCGTGAGCACGAACAGCGGGGTCGCGGACGCCACCCGCACCGACGTCGAGGCGACGCACCCGACGTGGGGCTCCGACGTCGGTCTGACGCTCCGGCTCACCGGCCTGAAGGCGGGCAAGCACACCGTGCGCGTCTACTTCCAGGACCTGCAGGGCGGCAAGTACGTCAGCTTCGGTACCAAGTCCGTGACCGTGACCGCCGCGTCGACCGCCGAACCCGACGCGTCGGGGACGACCGGCAAGACGGGCAAGACCGGCTCGGTCAAGGGTGCGTTCGAGTCCGTGGTCGGTGGCGTGAACAGCGCCACGGTGCGCGGCTGGGCGATCGACCCCGACGTCTGGGACCCCGTCGCCTACAAGATCCACGTCGACGGTGTCGCCATCGCCCCCGGGACCGCGAACGCGAAGCGGACCGACGTCGAGGCCGTGCACCCCGCGTGGGGCTCGGACGTCGGCCTCTCGCTGAAGATCCCCGAGCTGACCGCCGGCACGCACACCGTGCGCGTGTACTTCCGGGAGCTGCCGAGCGGCACGTACAAGAGCTTCGGCACGAAGAGCGTGACGGTCACCGACCCGCCGACCACCGGCAAGACGGGCAAGACCGGCTCGGTCAAGGGCCTGTACGAGTCCGTCACCGGCGGCACGGGCACCATCACCGTGGCCGGCTGGGCGATCGACCCGGACGTCTGGGACCCGGTCAAGTACAAGATCCACCTGGACGGCGTCGCCGTCTCGCCGGGCACCGTCAACGCGACCCGCACCGACGTGCAGGCCGTGCACCCGGACTGGGGTTCGGACGTCGGGCTGTCGCGGAAGTTCACCGGGGTGAAGAAGGGCACGCACACCGTGCGCGTCTACTTCCAGGACCTGCCGAGCGGCACCTACAAGAGCTTCGGCACGAAGACCGTCACCGTGCAGTAGACGGTCACTACACGACGGACGGGAGGCCCGGTACCAGCTGGTACCGGGCCTCCCGTCCGTCTCCGGTCGCGTCGACCGCCGTCAGCGGCGCGCGCGCCGCGCCATCAGGCCCACGCCGTGCAGCAGCCGGTACTCGGGGGAGCGCGTGAGGCCCTCGAAGCGGGCCGCGATCTGGTCGCGCTCCGCTTCGGCCAGGCGACGGGCGGTGTCGTACGCGCCGACCTTCTGCTCCGACGCGACCAGGCGCGCGTTGATGTCGTGCACGCCGGCAAGGTGGACGTCGCGGTCGTGCTCGGTCTGCCGGAGCGTCTCGCGCTGGGCGGTGGCCCACCGCAGGAACGCGCCACGCTCGCCGCTCCGGCCCGAGGCGGCGGCGACGGCGGCGTCGAGCGACGGACCGACCTGCTCGGCGCGGCTGCGGAACGAGTGCCGCTCGACCACGACGGCGCGGAGCCGGGCGACCAGGGCGGTGCGCTCGTCGCGGGGCATCGCGAGCACGCGCTCGAGCGAGTCGGCGTCGTCGAACACCGGCACGTCGGACAGGCCGAGCTCGTCGAGCCCCAGCGCGCAGTCGGTGACCGGCAGTGCACCGGACGCGAGCGACTCGTACAGGCGGGAGTTCAGGGTGCCGTACTCGGCGGCCGGCTCGATGACGTCGTCGACGACGAAGCCGGCGGCGCGGTAGACCTCGGGCAGGGCGAAGTAGGACACGGCCGGGCGGAGCTCGACGCCCGCGGAGGCCTCGACGTGGTCGACGTTCGCGGCGAACCAGACGATCGGTTCGGCCGGGGCGACCTCGGCCAGGACGTCCTGCACCCGGCGGCGGACGCCCCAGAAGTTGACGGTGGTCACGGCGCGGTCCGTGCGCTCGCGCGGTGCGGGGGCGTCGATCGTGAACAGCTCGGTGTCGACGCCGATCGGCACCACCTCGACGGGGCCGGAGTACGCGGCCGCGATCGCGTCGCGGGCGATCCCGGACGACGTCCAGACCGCGTCGAACTCGTCGAGGTAGGGCAGGGCGGCCCACTTGGCGGTCCAGTTCCGCACCCACGCCACCAGGGCGGTGCCGGCGGGGACGTACCCCGGCACGAAGGACTCGATCATGCTGACCACGACGGCGGTGTCGGCGGGGAGCTCCTCACCCCAGCGCTCGAGCGGCCACATCGCGACGCCCCAGCCCTCGGCCCGGAGCGCCCGCGCCAGCCCGAGCGCGACGAACAGGTCGCCCTTGCCCTCGGACGGATCGGCGGTCGACACCGCGAAGCGGATCGTGCCGCGGGGGCCTTCGGCGTGCTCGTCGGCCGCGAGGGCCGCGTAGTCCTCGCGGAGGGGAGAGGACATGGGGGTGCTCGGGATCACTGCGGTCACGCACGCCATTCTGCACGACTCCGCAGCGGCGGCAGGGAGTCCCTGGGCGCGCCTTGTAGGGTGTCATCGGCCCGCGGCACCCCGTCGGCCGACCCATCGACCCGCGCCCGGTGCGCGGCAGCTGCTGGAGGAACTCGCGTGACAGAGCGCAAGCCGGGAGTCGTGTCCGTCATCCTCGTGAACTACAAGGGCACGGACGACACCCTGACGAGCATCGCGGAACTCCGCAAGCAGGACTGGCCGCAGGACAAGCTCGAGGTGATCGTCGTCGAGAACGGTTCGGGCCCCGAGCACCTCGGGCGTCTCAAGGCCTCGAGCCTCGACTTCACCCTGATCGACGCGGGCGCGAACCTCGGGTTCACCGGTGGCTGCAACCTCGGCGTCGAGAAGTCCTCCGGCGAGGTCGTGGCGTTCCTCAACAACGACGCCCGCCCGGACACCGGCTGGGTGCGCGAGGCGATGGCCACCTTCGCCTCCGGTGCCGACATCGGTGCCGTCGCCTCGAAGGTCCTCGACTGGGAAGGCGTCAACGTCGACTTCACCGAGGCCGCGATGACCTGGTACGGCATGGGCTACAAGCCCTTCGCCGGGTCGCCGGACACCGGTCGGTGGGAGAGCGAGACCGACGTCCTGTTCGGCACCGGCGCCGCGATGTTCATCCGCGCCGAGCTCTTCGAGCAGCTCGACGGCTTCGACGACCGCTACTTCATGTTCTACGAGGACGTCGACCTCGGCTGGCGGCTCAACCTGCTCGGCTGGCGATTCCGGTACCAGCCGAAGTCGGTCGCGTTCCACAAGCACCACGCGTCGATGAACAAGTTCGGCGACTTCCGCGAGACCTACCTGCTCGAGCGGAACGCACTGTTCACGCTCTACAAGAACCTCGGTGACGAGCAGCTCGCCGCGGCGCTCCCCGGTTCCCTGGCACTCGCCGTCCGCCGTGCCGTGGGCCGCGGGGAGCTCGACTCCACCGAGCTCGACCTGCGCAACCCCGGCGACGACAGCGTCCCGACCATCCCGGTGCCGAAGACGAGCATGGCGGGGATCTACGGCGTCGACCAGTTCGTCGAGCAGCTGCCATCGATGACCGAGTCCCGCCGCCAGATCCAGGCGACCCGCGTCCGGTCCGACCGCGAGCTCCTCCGCCTGTTCGGCAACCGCGACGAGCCCGCGTACCCGATCGAGAACTACCTGGCCGGCTACGACAAGATCGTGCACTCCCTCGGCGTGCTCGAGGTCGGCACCCGTCGCCGTGTCCTCATCATCACGGGCGACTCGATCGGCGCGAAGATGGCCGGTCCGGCGATCCGTGCCACCCAGATGGCCAAGCAGCTGGCGTCCGAGCACGACGTCCGCGTGGTCAGCCTGACCCGCTCGTCGCCGATCGACCCGTCGTACGAGGTCGTCACGGTCCCGCACCGGCACCCGCGCCAGATGGTCGAGCACGAGGGCTGGGCCGACGTCATCATCGTGCAGGGCCACGCGCTCCGGCTGTTCCCGGTGCTCGAGTCGACCAGCAAGATCCTGGTCGTCGACGTCTACGACCCGCTGCACCTCGAGCAGCTCGAACAGGGCCGCAGCGACGACGTCGACAAGTGGAACCGCCAGATCCTCGACGCCTCGGACACGCTCAACCACCAGCTCGAGCTCGGCGACTACTTCATCTGCGCCTCCGAGCGCCAGCGGATGTTCTGGCTCGGGCAGCTCGCCGGCTCCGGCCGCGTGAACGCCCGCACCTACTCGCGCGACGCCGACCTGCGCTCGCTCATCGGCGTCGTGCCGTTCGGCCTGTCCTCGACGCCGCCGGTCCACGACCAGCAGCGTGTCAAGGGCGTCGTGCCGGGCATCGGCAAGAACGACAAGCTCGTCGTCTGGGGCGGTGGGATCTACGACTGGTTCGACCCGATCACCCTGGTCCGCTCGATCGCCCAGCTCGCCGAGCGCCGTCCGTCGGTGAAGCTCTTCTTCATGGGCGTGCAGCACCCGAACCCCGACGTCCCCGAGATGGACATCGTCGCGAAGGTCCGCGCCGAGGCCGACGCGCTCGGTCTCACCGGCAAGCACGTGTTCTTCAACGACCAGTGGATCCCGTACGAGGAGCGCGGCGCCTACCTGCTCGAGGCCGACGCCGGCGTCTCGACGCACTACGAGCACCTCGAGACCACCTTCTCGTTCCGGACCCGCATCCTCGACTACCTGTGGGCACGTCTGCCGATCGTCACGACGGCCGGCGACTCGTTCGGTGACCTCGTCGCAGAAGAGAAGCTCGGCATCGCGGTGCACGAGCAGGACATCGACGGCCTGGCCACCGCGCTCGAGACGGCGCTCTTCGACAAGAAGGCCCGCACCGAGTTCATCCGCAACGTCGACCGCGTGCGCGAGCAGTTCACGTGGGAGAACGTCCTCGCCCCCCTCGTCGAGTTCTGCCGGAACCCGATCCGCGCTGCGGACAAGTCGGTGCGCGACACCGCGTCGTCGATCGAGCCGCACAAGATGCGCGTCCGCGTCCCGGAGCGCAAGAAGCTCTCCGGCGTCCGCTACGACCTCGGCCGTGCCGTGCACTACCTGCGCACCGAGGGTCCCCGGAGCGTCGCCGGCAAGGTGAAGCGGCGCCTGAACCGGTGACCCCGGGGGAGACCACCGCCCTCGTCATCGTCCCGACGTACGACGAGGCCGAGAACATCCGTGCGATCACCGCCGCCGTGCTGGCGGCGGTGCCCGGTGCCCACGTGCTCGTCGTCGACGACGGCAGCCCGGACGGCACCGGGGACATCGTGCGGTCCCTGGCGGCCGCGGACGACCGGGTGCACCTGCTGCAGCGCTCCGGCAAGCTCGGGCTCGGCACGGCGTACGTCGCCGGGTTCCGGTGGGGTCTGGAGCGCGGGTACCCGCTGCTGGTCGAGATGGACGCGGACGGCTCGCACCCGGCCGACCGGTTGCCGGCCCTGGTCGACGCCGTGACCGCGTCCGACGACGTCCTGCTCGCCATCGGGTCCCGCTGGGTCCCCGGTGGGTCGGTCGTCGACTGGCCGCTCCGGCGCCAGGCGCTCAGCCGCGGGGCCAACACCTACGCCCGCCTGGTGCTCGGGCTCGACGTGCGCGACATCACCGCCGGCTACCGCGTGTACCGCTCGTCGGCGATCGCGCGGATGGACCTCGGGTTGGTGGACTCGAAGGGGTACTGCTTCCAGGTGGACATGACGCTGCGCGTGGACGCCCTCGGCGGCCGCATCGTCGAGGTGCCCATCCGCTTCCGTGACCGCGTGCACGGCGTCTCCAAGATGAGCCGGTCCATCGTCCTCGAGGCGATGCTCCGCGTCACCCAGTGGGGCGTGCAGCGCCGCCTCGGTCGCCGCACGCGCCCGTAGGGCGCTCGCTCGCTCGCTTCGTGAGCAGGAACGGTCGGGTCGCCTCCGCGGAGGCGACCGTTCCTGCTCACGATGCGCGGGCACGGAACGCTCGGCGCGACAGCCTGGAGGCGCGGTGCGGGGCCGCCACGGGCCTCCCGGCCGGCGGTGGGTCGCGCCGTACCGCCGCTTCGTGAGCAGCAACGGTCGAGTCGCCTCCGCGGAGGCGACCATTCCTGCTCACGAAGCGCCACGGCGCGCAGCGCGCAGCGTCCGCGCTACACGCGTGGCAGGTGCCGGCGCCACGAGCGGCGCCGCGCGGCGATGACGAGGACCGTCACGAAGAACATCAGGCCCGCACCGTGCAGCAGGTAGCTCTCCGCCGTGCTGGTGACGGCGAGCAGCACGAGCACGGCGGCCGGCCACACGTACGCCACCCCGGGGAACGTCGTCGCCGTCACCCAGGCACGCGCGAACGCGAGCAGCGCCGTGATGCCGAGGATGAGCGTGCCCGCGAACCCGATCTGCAGCCAGGCGTCCACGAAGGCGTTGAGGCCCGAGGTGAACCGGACGCCGGCGGGGTCGATGAGCGTGACGTAGGGCACGACGGGCTCGGTCGGCCACGTGCCCACCCAGCCCCAGCCCTGGATCGGGTAGCGCTCCACCAGGACCCGGATCTGCGACCACAGGTCCGTCCGGGTGGCCGTGCCGCCGGCCGCCCCGATCTCGGCGAGCAGGCGGTGCCGGGCGAGCACCCCGACGGCCAGCGTCAGCAGGACGACCGCGCCGAGGACGCCGTTGACCACCGGTCTGGTCGCCGGTCGTGCGTGCCGGAGCGACCAGAGCGCCAGCGCGGTGACGGCGAGCGCGATCATCGCGAGCCCGGTGATGGGGGACTGCACGAGCATCAGGGCGATGACGGCGAGCGACGTCGAGGCGATCGCGCGCCAGACCGTGACCGACCGGGTGAGGAACTCGACCACGAAGGTGACCAGGGCCATCGCGGCGATGAAGCCCATGAAGTTGCGGGTGCCGCCGATGCCCTGGATCGGGCCGCCGTACGCGATGTCGCCGCGGATGCCGAACGCCGGGAACGGGACGTCGAGGACCAGGCCGGACAGGACCTCGAGTCCGAGGGCCGTCACGAGCAGGATCCGGAAGGCGTCGCCCGAGGCCCGGATCACCTGCACCAGGTCGCGGCCGAGGGCCAGGTACAGCCCGAGGCCGATGAAGCACACGGTCTGCACCAGTCCGCGGAGCGCCACCCAGGAGTACTCGCTCCAGAGCACGCTCAACGCGCAGTAGCCGACGAAGGCCAGCAGCGAGAGGGGGAGGACCCCGTGCCACTCGATCCGGTAGCGCTGGCCGAGCAGGCTCAGCCCCGCGAGCACGAACAGCGTCACGAGCACCGCCCAGGTCCCCGCCCGGCCGACCAGGGCCTCGACGGTGGGCTGGCCGAACCCGAACAGCACGATGACCGTCGCGAGCGCCTGGCTGAACCGTCCACCGGCCGAGAAGCCGATCCAGGCGGAGAGGTACCGGCGCCCGAGCACCTGTCTGCTCACCCGGCCGTCCGTCACGCGTCCATCTTGGCGCACGACCTTGTGACGAGCACACCGCATCGCGGTGTGGCTGTATCGACGATGCGTGATGACCGAACTATCCTCACCGGATGGACCTCGCGCGCAGGGTCGCCGGCGTCCCCCTCGTCGCGGTCGTCGTCGGCCTGCTCACGACCGCCCTGGCCTGGTACCGGCTCGGCCCGGTGCCGCGGAACACCGTCTGGGCCGAGGACGGCGGCGTGTTCCTGCGCGAACGGATCGCGATGGGTCCCGTCGACACCCTGCTGCACCCCTACGCCGGGTACGTGCACCTGCTGCCCCGGCTCATCGTCGACCTCGGGTACACGCTGCCGCCCGAGCGGTACGCGCAGGTGGTGGCGCTCGCCGCGTGCACGGTCGTCGGCGGGGTCTGCGCCCTGGTGTTCGTGCTGTCCCGCGACGTCGTCCGCCCGTGGCCGTTGCGGCTGGTGCTCGCCGCCGTCCCCGTCGTCCTGCCGCTCGCCCCGTACGAGATCAGCGGCAACGCGGCGAACCTGCACTGGTTCCTGCTCGTCCTGGTGCCGTGGGTCTTCGCGTGGCGTGCTCGGTCGTGGTGGGCGGCCGGGGCACTCGCCGTGGTCGCGGGTGCGGCCGTGCTCACCGAACCGCTCACCGCCCTGTTCGCGCCCCTGCTGCTGCTCGCCTGGACGCCGCGTGGCCGTGCGCCCGGACCGGCTGGCCGGTGGACCGCGCTGCCGGTCACGCTCGTCGTGGTCGTCGCCCTGGCGGTGCAGGGCATCACGACCCTGACGAGCCCGCGGGCCCTCGCCACGGGGTCGCCGGCGGCGCGCGACGTGCTCGCGGGGTATCTGCTGCGTCCCGTGGCGGGTGCCTGGGACCCGGACCTCGGTGCTGTGCTGACGGCGGTGGTCGAGCACGGCTGGGCGGTGGTCGTGGTGCCCGCAGCCCTGCTGCTCGTCGTCCTGGTGGCGGCCGTCGTGGTCGGGCCGGCACGCACCCGGTGGATGGTCGCAGCCCTCGCCGTCGGCTCCGTCGCGGTGTGGTGGGTGGCCCTGCTCGCCAACGGCGGTGACGGCCTCCGCTGGTCGGCGCCGGTCGCCGCGATGGCCGCCGTGCCGCCGCAGCGCTACGCCGCGGCCGCCGGCCTGCTGCTGGTGAGCGCCGCGGTGGTCGCCGCAGCCGCGCTCGTGGACGCTCGCAGCTGGTCGCGTGCTGCCGGACGGACGGGAGGCCCGGGTCGCCTCGTCGGCGCGCTGGCCGGTTGGTGCGTGGTCACCGCCGTCGTCGCGTCGGCGGTCCTGCACGTCGCGCCGACGGACACGCGGCGGAGCGGCGGCCCGGTGTGGGCGGGGCAGCTGCCGGCGGCGGTGGCGGCGTGCGACGCGGACCCGACGCTCGAGGTCGCCCGGGTGAAGTCGAACCCGTGGTCGTCCCCGGTGTCGTGCTCGTGGCTGTCGCGCTGAGGGAGTGTCCGGGTCAGCGCGTGCCGGCCCAGCGGAACTCGCGCTTGGCGGGCGGCGTGCGCGGACCGTCGCCGGTGGACACCGGCTCCTCGCCGGTCAGCACGATGCGCGTCTTGATCGCGAGCAGGGCGAAGAGCACCCAGTTCCCCTGGTAGAGCAGGCGGGACTCGGCGACGGACTGCACGAGCAGCGCGACGACGACCAGGAGCGGCAGGAGCGACACCGGGTCGAAGGGCCGCGGACGCAGCGCGGCGTCGTACCCGATGCGGGTCGCGCAGGCCCACGAGCGGGACAGCGTCGTGACCACGTAGATCGCGAAGAGCACCAGGCCGATGATCCCGGTCTGCATCCAGACGTCCAGGTAGGCGTCGTGGGCCTGCAGGTACGTGACGCCCTTGCGTTGCGCCAGGTCGGCGAGCGTCGGGATGCCCGGCCACCAGTACCCGATCCAGCCCCAGCCGCCCACGGGGTGCTGGTCGATCAGGCCGAGCACCTTGGCCCAGATCTCCCCGCGTCCGGTGGCGTCCGAGCCCTTGCCGAGCAGCTCGGACACCGGGCCGCGCAGCACGAACGCGGCGACGGCGGCGACGACGGCACCCACGGCCAGCAGCAGGTAGCGCGGGGTGCGGCGCTCCGTCGGGACGCGGCGCATCCAGACGGCGGCGAGTGCGACCACGGCGACCACGAGTGCGGCGGCGATGACCGTCGACGAGCGGGTGAGGACGAAGCCGAGTGCCGCGACGACGAGCCAGCCGATCGCCTGGTTCCGGCGGATCCGACCCTCGGCGAACTGCACGGCGACCACGATCGCGACCAGCAGGGCCACCATCGCGAGCAGGTTGGCGTTGCCGGGCAGCCCCTGGATCCGACCACCGGTGAAGAGCTCGGCGCGCGAGAAGTAGAAGGCGTCGGGGACGTCGCGGTCGCCGTAGTCCGTCCAGATCGGAGCGATCGGGTGCCGGACGAACACCGCGACGGCGGCCTCGAACAGGAGCGAGAGCATGAGGACCCAGCGGAGCGCGAGGCTCAGGGCATCGGTGATCCGGCGCCACGTCAGGGTCGAGGCGATCGTGAACGCCACGGCCGCGCAGATCACCTGCACGGTCAGGCTCGAGATCGTCGCGAAGCGCCAGTGCGACCAGACCAGGGTCACCAGGCACCAGCCGAGGAACGCCCAGAGCGCCCAGGGGGTGCGGACGAGCGGTGGCTTCGCCCGGACCAGGATCGTGATGCCCCACGCCGCGACGAGGGCCCAGAGGACGCCGGCCCCGACCCAGGTCAGGGTGTTCGGCACGGCGTCGCCCGCGAACAGCACGAACAGGGTCGTCGCCCCGAAGGCGAACGCCTCGCGCTCCGGTACGGTCCCGCGCGCCAGCGGCCAGGTGTTCGTCACGACGCCAGGCTACCGGCCGGTCGCCGTCCGCAGGACTCCACCGGCAGCGCCGGTAGGCTCTGGCCCATGTTCCTCGGCATCACGAACACCCCCCGCGACTACGCCTGGGGCTCGGTCACCGCGATCCCGGAGCTCCTCGGCCGCACCGTCACGGGTGCCCCGCAGGCGGAGCTCTGGCTCGGCGCCCACGCCGGCAGCCCCAGTGTCGTCGTCAACCCTGCCATGGTCGGCGGGGCCGACACGCTCCGCGACTGGATCGCCGACGAGCCGGAGACCGCACTCGGTCCGGACCGCACCGGCCTGCCCTTCCTGCTCAAGGTGCTCGCGGCTGCGGCACCGCTCTCGCTGCAGGCGCACCCGACCCCGGAGCAGGCAGAGGAGGGCTTCGCCCGCGAGGAGCGCGAGGGGATCCCGCTCGACGACCCGGCCCGCAACTACAAGGACCCGTTCCCGAAGCCCGAGCTCGTCGTCGCGCTGAGCGAGCGGTTCGAGGCGCTGAGCGGCTTCCGCCCGGTCGAGGAGACCCTGGCCGAGGTCCGCGTGCTCGACGCCGGCACCGGACGCCTCGGTCCGCTCGAGGTACACCTGCTGCACGGGCTCGAGGACACCGTCCGCTGGCTCGAGACCGCCGACGAGTCCGCGCTCGCCGTGGTGCAGGCCGCGAGCGACCTGGCCGTCTCGCTCGACGATGACCGGCTCACCCCGAACACCGCGACCGTCCGCGACCTGGCGACCAGCTGGCCCGGTGACCCCGGCATCGTCGTCTCCCTGCTCATGCACCGGGTGACGCTCACCGCGGGGCAGGCCATGTACCTGCCCGCCGGCAACATCCACGCGTACCTGGACGGGCTCGGCATCGAGCTGATGGCGCCGTCGGACAACGTGCTGCGCGGCGGGCTGACGCCGAAGCACGTCGACGTGCCGGAGCTCCTGCGGGTGCTCGACTTCACCGCGTACCCGGCGCCGGTGCTCGAGGCCGAGCGCATCGCCCCGGGCGTCGACCGGTTCGCGCCGGACGGCGTCGGCTTCGCACTGCTGCGGGTGGACGGCGACGGTCGCCCGGTGGGACTGAGCACCGGCGGGGTCGCCCCGCTCGTGGGGCCGTCGATCGCGATCTGCACCGAGGGCGTCGTCACGCTCGTCGGCGCGCAGTCGGCGACCCTGCTCCGCAAGGGCGAGGCGTGCTTCATCACCCCGGACGAGGGCGACGTGACGGTCGAGGCGGACTCCTCCGACGGCATCACGTCGACCGTGTTCATCGCCACCGGCGCCTAGGGGCGCGGACCGGCGCCGGGACCGGCGCGGGGCCGCACGCCGTGGCGTGGACCCGCACACCGCCACCGGGGCGTCGCCGACGTCCGCTAGCGTGGCGAGCATGAGTTGGCTGGTCACCGGCGGTGCCGGGTACATCGGGTCCCACGTCGTCCGAGCACTGCGCTCGGCCGGCATCGACACGGTCGCGTTCGACGATCTGTCGAGCGGCTTCCGCGCGTTCGTCCCGGACGACGTGCCGTTCGTCGAGGGCACGATCCTCGACGGCGAGCTCGTCGCACGCACGCTGCGCGAGCACGAGGTCACCGGCGTGGTCCACGTCGCGGGGTTCAAGTACGCCGGCGTCTCGGTCGAGCGCCCGCTGCACACCTACGAGCAGAACGTCACCGGCATGGCGACCCTGCTGCGCGCGATGGCCGAGACCGGCGTCACCAAGGCGGTCTTCTCGTCCAGCGCGGCGGTCTACGGCACGCCGGACGTCGAGACCGTGGTCGAGTCCACCCCGAAGAACCCGGAGTCGCCGTACGGCGAGTCGAAGCTCATCGGCGAGTGGCTGCTGCGCGACATGGAGGTCGCCGCGGGCTTCACCACCACGTCGCTCCGGTACTTCAACGTCGTCGGTTCGGGGGAGCCCGACCTGTACGACGCCAGCCCGCACAACCTGTTCCCGCTGGTCTTCGACGCGCTGCTCGCCGGCCGGACCCCGCGGATCAACGGCGACGACTACGCCACCCCGGACGGCACCTGCGTCCGCGACTACGTGCACGTGGCCGACCTGGCGCACTCGCACGCGGTGGCCGCGCGGAAGCTCGAGGCGGGGGAGCCGCTCGAGCGTGCCTACAACCTCGGCAGCGGCGACGGCGTGAGCGTCCGCCAGATCATGGACGCGATGGCGTCGGGCACCGGGATCGCCTTCGACCCCGAGATCGCACCGCGGCGCCCCGGCGACCCGGCCCGCATCGTCGCGACCGGCGAAGCCGCCGCCCGTGACCTCGAGTGGGCCATGCGGCACTCCCTCGACGAGATGGTGTCGAGCGCCTGGGAGGCCCGTCGCAGCGCCTCCTGAGCGCCTGAGGACGAGTCAGTTGTCCCCCGGAAGGCCCACCCGAGCGGAGCGACACGCCCAAACGGGGGACATGACACGCTGGAGCGGTCAGTGCCTTCTATGATCCGCGACTTGACTCAGGCGAATGACACCGCTGTAATTACAGGCAACGGCCGCAAGAGTTGGGGTTCGTTGTCGAGGCGGCAGGGGTGATCAGGGTGAACGGTTCCGAGTTCCACGCCGGAGTTCCGGAGGACTGGCACGTCGATCCCGTGGCGCTCGGCGTCCCGGGTGTCCGACGTCCGGAGACCGACGACGAGGAGAACCCGCTCGCCTGGCAGGTCGACTCGCTCTGCGCGCAGACCGACCCCGAGGCGTTCTTCCCCGAGAAGGGCGGCTCCACGCGCGAGGCGAAGAAGATCTGCACCTCGTGCGAGGTGCGGGCGCAGTGCCTCGAGTACGCGCTCGAGAACGACGAACGCTTCGGCATCTGGGGTGGCCTCTCCGAGCGCGAACGCCGCAAGTTGCGGAAAAGGGCGTAGCCGCCCCACCCCGTCCGGGAGGCGCGTGGAGCGCCCGCCCCGCACCGTGCAGTGAGCGCGCCCACAGGTTCACGGCGCGCCGCCGTCCGCAGCCGACACCGCGCCTCCAGACCGTAGAGTGACGCCCGTCATGCAGCCCAGAGTCACCGCGATCCTCGTCGCCGCCAACGGGGCGGCCCACCTCGACCGGACCCTGGACGCGCTCGCCGCCCAGACCCGCCACCCCGAGAACCTGGTGGTCGTCGACGTCGGCACGACCGACGGATCGACCGCCGAACTGTCCTTCGGCGGGTCCGCGCAGCTCGTCCGGCTGCCCGGCGGTACCGCGTTCGGTGACGCCGTCCGCCAGGGCGAGCGCAGCGCGCCGCCCGTGGCGACCGACGAGCCGGTCGACGAGTGGCTGTGGGTCCTCGGCCACGACAACGCGCCGGCACCGACCGCGCTCGCCGACCTGCTGTCCGCCGTCGAGATCGCGCCGTCGGTCGTCGTCGCCGGTCCGAAGCTCGTCGCCGACGACGACCCCTCGCTCATCCGCGCCTTCGGCGAGAGCATGACCCGCTTCGGCCGGTCGATCGTGCTGGTGCAGGACGAGCTCGACCAGGGCCAGCACGACCGCAACACCGACGTCCTCGGTGTCGCCGCGGGCGGCATGCTCGTGCGCCGCTCGGTCTGGATCGAACTCGGCGGCTTCGACCCGGCGCTGCCGGACGTCGACGCGGCCCTCGACTTCTCGGTGCGGGTCCGCCTCGCCGGACACCGCGTCGCCCTCGTACCGGAGGCCAAGGTCACCAGCGCCGGACCGATCGAGGAGTTCGGCCGCAAGCGTGTGTCCGAGGCGCGGCGCGTCCGGATGCACCGGCAGGCGCAGCTGCACCGCCGGATGACGTACGCGCCCGCCGCGCTGGTCTGGCTGCACTGGCTCACGCTCGTGCCGTTCGCGATCGGCCGCGCGCTCGGACACCTGGTCGCGAAGCACCCCGCCGCCGTGGTCCCCGAGCTCTCCGCCGCGTTCGCCGTCGCGTTCGGCGGCGGCACGGGGCGTGCGCGCAAGAACCTCGCCCGCACGAAGAAGCTCGGCTGGGCCGCCGTCGAACCGCTCCGGGTGAGCTGGCGTCGGGTGCACGAGCACCGCACCACCTCGCGGGACGTCGAACTCGCCCGGGCGGAGGACGCCCCGATCGCCCGGGCGTCGTTCCTGAGCGACGGCGGCATCTGGGTGGTCCTGGCCGCGGCGGTCCTCAGCGTCGTGACGCTCTACCCGCTGCTCGGGTCGCCGGCCCTGACCGGCGGGGGACTCCTGCCGCTCTCCGCGACGCCGGGACAGCTCTGGCAGAACGTCGGGTACGGCTTCCACTCGCTCGGTACGGGCTTCACCGGCCCGTCGGACCCCTTCGCCGCGGTGCTCGCCGTGCTCGGCTCGATCGTGTTCTGGTCGCCGTCCACCGCGGTCGTGCTCGTCATGCTCGTCGCGTTCCCGCTGTCCGCACTCGGCGCCTGGTTCGCGGTCCGCAAGGTCACGACCCGCACCTGGGTGCCGGTCATCGGTGCGTCGCTCTACGCGATCGCCCCGTCGCTCGTCGGAGCCGTGACGACCGGTCACCTCGGCGCCGTGATCGCGCACCTGGTGCTGCCGTGGCTGTTCGTCGCCGTGCTCGAGGCGCACCGCTCGTGGGCCTGGGCCTCGGGAGCGTCGCTCCTGTTCGCCGTCGTCGCCGCCTCGGCGCCGTCGCTGCTGCCGGTCCTGCTGGTCGGCTGGCTCGTGGCGCTCCTGGTCGGCTGGCGCCGGGCCCACCGTCGTCTGTTCATCCCGGTCCCGACCGCGGTGCTCTTCCTGCCGCTGATCCTGGCGCAGGTGGCACGCGGCAACCTGCTCGCGGTGTTCGCCGATCCGGGTGCGCCGTCCGCGACCCGGGCGCCGTCCGCGCTCCAGCTGGCCATCGGACAGCCCCTGCCCGACTGGAGCGGCTGGCTCCCCGCGACGTCCGGACTCGCACTGGTCGCCACGGTCCTGCCGATCGTGATGGCCGTCCTCGCGCTCCCCGTGGCCGCCGCCGCGATCGGGGCGATGCTCGGCCACCGCTGGGCGGTCGCGGGCTCGGCGCTCGTCATCGCGCTCCTCGGCTTCGCCACGGCCTTCGCCGCCACCCACGTCACGGTGACCGGTGTCGGGTCGACCACCACCATCGTCTGGCCCGGCAGCGGGCTGTCCGTGTACTGGCTCGCCCTCGTGGTCGCGGCCTGCATCGGCATCGACGTGCTGCCGAAGGCCGCTCCGGTCACCGGGCTCGTCGCGACCGTGCTCGCCGGCGTGGCCGTGGCTCCGGCCTTCGCGGCGTTCTACCTCGGCACCGCCACGATCGAGCCGACCACCGGCCGGGTGCTCAGCGCGTACGTGAACGCCGAGGCCCAGGCGAACCCGGACGTCGGCACGCTCGTGGTCGTCCCGCAGGACGACGGTTCGCTCGCCGTCACGCTCGAGCGCGGGCAGGGTTCCACCCTCGACGACCAGTCGACGCTCGACGCCACCGCGCTCCGGCTGAGCGAGTCCGGCGCACGGCTGACGACGCTCGCCGGCAACCTGGCGAGCCGCAGCGGGTACGACCCCCGGCCGGCGCTCCGCGAGCTCGGCGTGAGCTTCGTGCTCATCGACGACGCCGGTGACGACCCCGAGGCGCAGACCGTGCACGACCGGGCCGCCGGCGCGATCGGTCAGAACGCGCTCTTCACGAGCATCGGCGAGACCACGAACGGCCAGCTGTTCCACTACGAGGGCGAGGTCGACCGCACCCGCTCCGGCTCCGCGGCGACCCAGGCCACCCACGTGCTGTACCTCGTCGTGCTCGGCGTGGTCTTCGGCGCCGCGGCACTCCTCGCGGTCCCGACGGCCCCGCGCCGCCGCCGTGCCACCTCGAACGTCATCGAGGCCGAGGAACCCGCCACCACCTTCGACGAGGAGCGCGACGAATGAGCACCAACCCCTCCTCGGTCCGTCGCTGGATCGTCCGCGGCACCGCCACGGCCGTCGCCGTCGTCGTCGCCGCGGGTGCCGTCACCGCGGCCCACGCCATCGGCACCGAGTCCGAACCGGGTCGACCGGCCGGGCGCACCGTCACGCCGGTCCCCGCGGCTGCCGAGCGTGTCTGCGCCGGCAGTGCGCTGCGCCTGTCCGACGACGCCGGCAACGACGCGACGCAGGCGAGCACCGTCGGCACCGCGACCGTCGCGACCGCGACGACCGGTTCGACGGTCGAGCGGTCCTCGCTCGACTCCTCGACCACCGGCGGCAGCGACCCCCGGCTCCTGACCGCCCCCGCTGGCGAGACGACGCCGCAGGTCGCGGGCAGCAGCTTCCAGAGCGTCTCGAGCGGCGACCTCGTGGGGGCGGGCGCTGCCTCGTGCGACGACCCGACCCAGTCCACGTGGCTCGTCGGCGGCTCGACGGAGACCGGTCGGACGAGCCTCGTCACGCTCTCGAACCCGACCGACGTGAACGCCACGGTCGACCTGTCGATCTTCGACGGCTCGGGGACGGTCAGTGCACCCGGGACCACCGGCATCGTCGTCGCGCCGAACACGCAGAAGGTCGTCCCGCTGTCGGGCTTCGTGTCCGACGCCGCCTCGACCGTCGTGCACGTCACGTCGTCCGGCGGCCAGATCGTCGCGCACATGCAGGAGTCCGTCGTCCGCACCCTCACCCCGGGCGGCTACGACATCGTCTCCGGTGGGGCCGCGCCGTCCCGCTCGCAGGTGATCCCCGCCGTCGTCCTCGCCGATGCGCAGGCCGCCCAGCGCGGCGACGACACGGCCGACGCGGCGCCGATCGTCCGGCTGTTCGTCCCCGGCACGAAGTCGGCGCGCGTCACGCTCGGCATCAGCACGGCCGACGGCGGCGGCACGACCGTCAACGCCACCGCCGAGCCCGGGGTCGTCACTGACGTCGCGCTCGACGACTTCCCGGACGGCCGCTACTCGTTCACCGTCACCTCGACCGAGCCGGTCGTCACCGGTGCGCGCACCACGACGCCGACCGACGGTGCGAGCAGCGGCACCGACCTCGGGTGGTTCGCCTCGGCCGAGCCGCTGGGCGACCGGACGATCACCGCCATCGCCCCGGGCGAGGGCGTGCGGCTGAACTTCGTGAACCCCACCCGCCAGGACCGCTCCGTCACGGTGCGGTCGGGCGACGAGCGGCGCACGCTGAAGATCCTGTCCGGTGCGACCGTGACGCTTCCGGTGCAGACCGCGAAGCAGCTCACGCTGACCGGGACGGAGGGCATCGTCGCGGGCGTGACCTACCGCGGGGCCGACGGCATCGCCGGGTTCCCGGTGCGTCCGGCGACCGACGTCTCCACCCCGGTCCGCGTCTACCCCTGACGCCCGGCGCGGTCCGCCCGGCTCACCAGTGTCGGTAGCGGTCCGGCGCCAGGTCCCAGGGGTCCTTGCCGATCAGCTCGCCGACCGCGCGGAACACCGCGGTCTCGATGATGATGCGGCGGTCCGAGTCGTCCTTCTCGGGGCTCCGGTTCACCCGCTCGACGGGGATCCGGAAGACGGTCACGCGGCGGGTGTCGCGGTCGATCCGCCAGCGCGGCATCTCGTCCGGCAGGGTCGTGTCGCTCGGCATGTCCGCCACCTGGAACACGACGCCGGAGAGCTCCTCGGGCCAGAGTCCGAGCAGGTAGTGCGCGCTGTCGCCGACGATCCGCTCGAACGCCTCGGCGCGGGTGATGATCGGCGCGAGCTCGGGGCCGGTGACGCTCGAGCGCCCACCGCGGCCGTGCCGGGAGCGCCCCCGACCGCGGTCGACCGGGGTGACGAGGCGAGGCTTCCGACGCATCCCCACATCGTACGCGGGGACGGGTGCGCGCCGGACGCTCCGCTAGGCTCCCTGTCGAGATGGACGTGCGGATCTGCAGCAAGGTGGCGTGTGCCAACAGCGCTTCGTCGACCCTGACGTACGACTACGGCGACTCCATGGTGGTCGTCGGTCCGCTGTCGACCCGGGTCGAGCCGCACGGCTACGACCTCTGCGCCCGGCACGCTGCCTCCCTGCGCGTCCCGCGCGGCTGGCAGGTGGTGCGGCGCGAGCCGCTCCCGCGCGACGCCGACTGACGGCGCACGTCCGCGACGTGGGTGCGGGGGTCGACCTGGAGGCCCGGGGAACGTGACCGGGATCGGCTGGTGATCCGCGCCTCCCGGCATGGAAGACTGGTGGGCATGCCCACCGAAACCCGCACCGCTGCTGCGTTCCGCGTCGCCGACCTGTCCCTCGCCGAGGCCGGCCGGCACCAGATCCGCCTCGCCGAGAACGAGATGCCGGGCCTGATGTCCCTGCGTGACGAGTTCGCCGCGGCGCAGCCGCTCGCCGGGGCACGCATCGCCGGGTCCCTGCACATGACGGTGCAGACCGCGGTGCTCATCGAGACGCTCGTCGCCCTCGGCGCGCAGGTGCGCTGGGCCAGCTGCAACATCTTCTCCACCCAGGACGAGGCCGCTGCCGCCGTCGCCGTCGGACCCACCGGTACCCCGGACGCCCCCGCCGGCGTCCCGGTGTTCGCGTGGAAGGGCGAGACGCTCGAGGAGTACTGGTGGTGCACCAGCCGCATCTTCGACTGGAGCGACGAAGCCGCTGCGGCGAGTGCCGACTGGACCGGGCCGAACCTGATCCTCGACGACGGCGGTGACGCCACGATGCTCGTGCACACCGGCGCCGACGCCGAGGCGGCCGGTGCCGCTCCGGTCGCCGAGCCGGACGCGAGCACCGAGTGGAAGATCGTGCTCGACACCGTCGCGAGGTCGCTCGAGACGTCGTCGGACCGCTGGACCCGCATCGCGGCGGACATCCAGGGCGTCACCGAGGAGACCACCACGGGCGTGCACCGCCTGTACGAGCTGTTCCGGAACGGCGAGCTGAAGTTCCCGGCGATCAACGTCAACGACTCGGTGACGAAGTCGAAGTTCGACAACAAGTACGGCATCCGGCACTCGCTGCCCGACGGCCTGAACCGCGCCACCGACGTGCTCATCGGCGGCAAGGTCGCCTTCGTCGTCGGCTACGGCGACGTCGGCAAGGGTGCGGCCGAGGCGCTCCGCGGGCAGGGGGCCCGTGTCATCGTCAGCGAGGTCGACCCGATCTGCGCGCTGCAGGCGGCGATGGACGGTTACCAGGTCGCGCGCCTGGCGGACGTCGTCGACACCGTCGACATGGTCATCACGTGCACCGGCAACCTGGGCGTCGTCGGGGTCGACGAGATGCTCGGGCTGAAGCACCTGGCGATCGTGGCGAACGTGGGGCACTTCGACAACGAGATCGACATGGCGGGGCTCGAGGCCCTGCCCGGTGTCTCGAAGGTCGAGATCAAGCCGCAGGTGCACGAGTGGCGGCTGCCGACCGGGCGGTCGATCCTGGTGCTGTCCGAGGGACGGCTCATGAACCTCGGCAACGCGACCGGGCACCCGTCGTTCGTGATGAGCAACTCGTTCACGAACCAGGTGCTCGCGCAGATCGAGCTGCACACCCGGCGCGAGGAGTACCCGACCGGCGTGTACGTGCTGCCGAAGCACCTGGACGAGAAGGTCGCGCGGCTGCACCTCGACGCCCTCGGGGTGCAGCTGACGTCGCTGCGACCGGAGCAGGCGGCGTACATCGGTGTGCCGGTCGAGGGCCCGTTCAAGCCGGACCACTACCGCTACTGAGCGCGGCGGGGCGGCCTGGGGCCGGCTGAACCTGGTTCCGGACACAGCACCGTGGATCTCCGCGGTGCTGTGTCCGTTCCGCGGTGTTGCGCGGGGGCAGTCAGCGCGGCTCCGCGCGTCAGCGCGGGAAGCCCGGCGGGGGTGCCGCCGCGGTCGCCCCCGCGGCGGTCAGCAGCTCCGCGCGGGCACCCAGCGCCCGGACGTCCCGACGACGCCGCAGCACGACGACCCCGGCCAGGAAGACCTCCGGCGGGACGGGCGGCACCGGGTGTGCGAACGGGGACACCTCGGCCGCCAGGGCCTGCGCCGCCGCCTCGCGCAGTTCGGGGCGCATCAGTGCAGCCCAGCGGAAGAACGCACCGAGGCGGTTCTCCAACCGCTGCGGCAGCGCCGAGACGTCCGCGACACCGGCCCACGCCGTCAGCTCCGGGGGCAGCAGCACCTCGGGGTCCCGCTGCTTCGGCAGCCGCTCGTGCTGCACGATCGTGCCCGCCAGCAGGTCCCCGAGGCGCCGAGGCCGACTGCCGAACAGCGCGACGAGCAGGGCGACCGAGCCGAACGTCATCCAGAGCTCGAACAGGCCGACGAGCGACCGGGTAAAGGCGTGCCGGAACCCGATCGCGCCGCCGTCGAGCCGGACGACGCGGGTGCCGGTGGCGAACCGTCCGACGCTCCGCCCCTTCGTCACGGTCTCGACCGCCGCGGGCACCAGCACGAGCACGACGACGAGCAGCACGATGTTGAGCGCAGCACCCCAGGCCGGCTCGAGTCCCCTCGGCCAGAGCCGCCAGACGCCGAACAGCGCGAGCACGAACAGGACGAGGACGCACAGGCCGTCCAGCAGCGCGGCCGCGAGCCGCAGCACGAGTCCGGCGGGCTGGACGTCGAGCGCGACGCCCTCGCCCACCACCAGCTCGTCGGCGGTCTCGTCGAGGTCGCGCGAGAACCGGGCGTCGGCGAGGTCACGCGGCGTGCGGGGCTTCGGCATGGGATCATTCTGTCGGAGATCGCGCGACCTGAGGGGGAACACGTGGACCTGGATGCCTACACCGAGGTGCACCGTGACCGGTGGCAGGAGCTCGACCGTCTGGCGCGTGCCCGGCACCGGTCCGGCGCAGACGTCGACCGGCTCGTCGCCGGCTACCAGGAGGCCGCGACCGACCTCGCCCGCATCCGGGGCGCCGCACCGCGCACCGTGACCGGCGACCGGCTCTCGCTCACGCTGTTCCGCGCCCGTCTGCGCTTCACCGGCACGCCCGTCGACCCGCTGACCGCCGTCGCCCTGTTCTTCACGCGGCAGCTGCCCGCGGCGCTCTACCGGATCCGCTGGGTGACGATCTGGGTCGCACTCGCGACGGTGGCGATCGGGGCGATCGTCGCCGTCTGGATCACCACCACCCCGGGTGCGACGGCGACGTTCGGCAGCGACGAGGCCCTGCGCCGGTACGCCACGCAGGACTTCGTCGACTACTACTCCGACCGTGGCCTCGGGGCCTTCACCGCGCAGGTCTGGACGAACAACGCCTACATCGCCGCGACGATGGTGGCGTTCGGCATCACCGGGGTCTTCGTGCCGTTCTCGATCATGCAGAACGCCGTCAGCCTCGGGGTCTCTGCCGCGATCATGCACTCCCAGGGCCGCCTGGCCGACTTCTTCCTCTACATCTCCCCGCACGGGCAGCTCGAGCTCTACTCGGTGTTCCTCGCGGGCGGTGCGGGGCTGATGATCTTCTGGTCGTGGGTGGCTCCCGGGCCCGGACGGACGCGCGCCCAGGCCCTCGCCGAGGACGGCCGTGCACTCATCACCATCGCGATCGGCCTGACCCTGACCCTGCTGCTGTCCGGCATCGTCGAGGGCGTGGTGACGCGGCAGGACTGGCCGTGGCCGATCAAGATCGGCATCGGCACCCTCGCCCTGGTCGCGGTGCTCGCCTACCAGTGGGTGCTCGGCGGCCGCGCGTACCGAGCGGGGGAGCGCGGCGACCTCGAGGAGTTCGAGCGCGGCTCCACCGCTCTGGTGGCCGGCTGACGTCCGTCCCGGTTCAGAGCCGGCCGGTGGCCTTCGCCCGGATGTAGGCGTCGGCGACGAGCGGCGGGACGTCCGCCGGTGCGCCGCGCACGACCTCGGCGCCGGAGCGCCGTGCGACGTCGGCCGCACCGTCCGCGTCGAGCAGGGTGCGTTCGGCGGCGGCGCGTCGGTAGACGTCGCGCTCCGCGCCGGTCGGGAGGCCCGGCACCCGTCCGCCCCGCGCGGTGCGGATCGCCGTGGTCGGGTCCACCCCGCCGCGCGCCATCCGCTGGACGGCCGGGTCCTCGATGCTCGTCACGACGACCGCGTGCCGTCGGGACAGTCGGGGGAGCACGGCGAGCAGGTCGCCCGAGGCGCCGACGGAGTCGAGGCTCGAGGCGAGGACGACCATGGCGCGCGAGGTCGTGATCGAGTCGACGAGTGCGGGGACGGAAGCCCAGTCGGTCGCGGCGAGCCCGGGCTCGGCCATCGCGAGGGCCTCACCGAAGCGCTGCACGACGTCGGTGCGGGTGGCGCCGTGCACGCGGTCGTGTGCGGTGTCGTCGAGGACCACCAGGTCGACGCGGTCACCGGCGGCTGCCGCGAGGGCACCGAGGAGCAGCGCCGACTCGATGAAGGTGTCGAGTCGGGGTTCGTCGGCGACGCGGCCGGCACCCGCCCGGCCCGCGTCGACCACGACGACGACGCGTCGGTCGCGTTCCGGTCGCCAGGTGCGGACGACGAGGTCCTGCCGCCGCGCGGTGGCGCGCCAGTCGATGGAGCGCACGTCGTCACCGCGCACGTAGTCGCGCAGCGAGTCGAACTCGGTGCCGTGCCCGCGGAGCTGCAGCGTGGTCTCGCCGTCGAGCTCGCGGAGCCGTGCCAACCGTGACGGCAGGTGCCGCCGGGAGCGGAACGGCGGCGTCACGACGAGTTCGCCCGGTGCCGCGAGGACCCGCTGGCGTGCGGCGAGGCCCAGGGGACCGAAGGACCGCACGGCGACCCCGGTGGTGCGGCGTCGACCACGACGGAACGGTGTGAAGCGCATCCGGGCCGTCCGTCGCTCCCCGGCGGGGACGGTCATCCGGATCCGACGGGGACGGTGGCCGGCCGACGGCTCCCACATGTCGCGGACCACACCGCGGACCGTCCTGGAGCCGTCGTTGGCGAGCACGAGGGTGCCGTCCGCGGTGCTGTCGCGTCGAGCGAGCCGGGGCATCCGCCGCTCCACGCGGACCCGTCGCAGGTCGGCGGCGAGCACGACGTCGAGCGCCGCGGCGAGCAGCACCACCCCGACCCACGCCAGACCGGCCCACCCGCTGCCGAGCAGCACGGTGGGCACGAGGGCGACGGCGAGGAGCGCGACGAACCGGCCGGAGACCGCCACTAGATCGGCACCCGCACCTGCTCGAGCACCTGCTGGAGCACGCCGTCGGCACCGACGCCCTCGAGCTCGGCGTCGGCAGCGACCCGCAGGCGGTGCCGCCAGACCGGCAGGGCCATGGCCTGCACGTGGTCCGGGGTGATCGCGTCGTAGCCGGTGAGCCAGGCCCAGGCCTTGGCGGCCGCGAGCAGTGCCGTCGCTCCGCGGGGGCTCACCCCGACGCGGACGGACGGTGCCTGCCGGGTGGCCCGGGCGAGGTCGACGATGTACGCGAGCACGTCGTCGCGGGCCCCGACGCCGCGGACGGCACGCTGCGCACGGACGACCTCGTCGACGCCGACCACCGGGGTGATGCCGGCCGACCGGACGTCGCGCGGGACGAACCCGTCGGCGTGGCGCCGGAGCACCTGCCACTCGACGTCGCGCGGCGGGATGTCGAGCGTCAGCTTCATCAGGAACCGGTCGAGCTGCGCCTCGGGCAGCGTGTAGGTGCCCTCGAACTCGATCGGGTTCATCGTCGCGGCGACGAAGAAGGGGTCGGGCAGGGCCCGGGCGTCGCCGTCGACGCTCACCTGGCGTTCCTCCATGGCCTCGAGCAGGGCCGACTGGGTCTTCGGCGGCGTGCGGTTGACCTCGTCGGCGAGCAGGACGTTCGTGAAGACGGGGCCCTCGCGGAACGGGAACGTGCCGGTCGAGGCGTCGTAGACGAGCGACCCGGTGACGTCGCCGGGCATCAGGTCCGGCGTGAACTGGATGCGCTTCGTGTCGAGCGTCATCGCGGCGGCGAGGCTGCGGACGAGCAGGGTCTTCGCGACACCGGGGACACCCTCGAGCAGCACGTGCCCCTGTGCGAGGAGTCCGACGATCATGCCGGAGACCGCGCCCTCCTGGCCGACGACGGCCTTGGCGACCTCGGTGCGGACCCGGCCGAACGCGTCGCGCAGGTCGGTGCCGGCCGCGGTCGCCGGGTCGTGCTCCGGTGCGGTGTGCTCGGTGGTGGCAGGGGGCAGGTCGGTCACGGTCGTGCTCCTGGTCGGTCGGGGTCGGAGGTCGGTCGGTCACCGGAGGTCGCCCGGCGGACGGCGCGTTCGAGGTCGTCGAGCGCGGCGGTGCCGTCGACGAGTGCACGGTCGTCGTCGGTGGTCCCGCCGACGAGCACGGCGCCGACACGGGTGTGCGGGATGCCGGTGGCCTGGGCCGCGGTCCGGACGACCTCGTCGACGTGGGCCGATCGGGGAAGTCCGAGCATCCGGCCGATGCGGCGGACGGCTGCGACGCGCAGGGTGTCGAGGGCGTGGGTGCGGTCACGGGTGCGGGCGTACATGCGGGCGCGACCCTCGGTGGTCTCGGCAGCACGGACGACGACGGGCAACCGCTCGACGACGAGCGGGCCGAGCCGTCGGCCCCGCCAGACACCGGCCGCGACGGCGACGAGGGCGAGCAGTGCGAGGGCGCTCGGGACCCACGGCGGGGCGAGCTCGCCGAGGGTCGGTGCGGCGTCGGGGGTGCCGACGGCCGGGGTGTACCAGACGAGTCGCTCGTCGGCGCCGAGCAGCCCGAGGGCGAGCGCGGCGTTCCCGGCGGTGGCGATCGTGTCGTTCCGGAACGCCGAGGTCGTGCCGAGCAGGGTGACGTCGCCGCCCGGGGTCGTGGTGCGCACGAGGCCCCAGACCCGGGAGGCGCCCTCGCCGGTCGGCGCACACCGCTCGGCGGTCGCGTCCTGCACGGTGTACCCGGAGCCGGCGGTCGTCACCCGCGCTGCCGAGGCCGCCGCCGGGATCCCGCACGAGGCCGTCGAGACGGTGGCGTCACCGTCGATCTGGGCGGGCGGGTCGACCGGGAACCCGAGCAGCGCATCGAGGGCTGCGCCGCTCGTCCCGACGACCACGACGTGCCGGGCCGTGCGGGCGATGCGTTCCGCGACGGCGGGGTCGAGCGCCCCGTCGGCGTCGTCGATGAACACCGTGCCGCCGTCGATCCCGCCGACGCCGTCGACGGTGTCGGTGACGGCGACCGCGGTGCCCCGCTGCTCGAGCACCCGGACGAGCGCGGCCGAACCACTGGCCGTCGTCGAGGTCGGGTCGAGTGCGCGCGGTGCGTCCGGGTCGGTGCCCTGCACGAGGGCGGTCAGCGCGGCGAGCAGGACGCCGACCAGGACGATCGCGACCCAGAACCCGATGCGGAACCGGCGTCCCTCGGCCGGAGCAGGAGCCGGAGCCCGAGCAGGAGTCGGTCCGGCGCTCGTCCGTGTGGCGGTGTCGGTCGTCATGCCGGCACCACCGGTTCCTCGGCCCGGGCGGGCCGGGCCTGCCGGACGGTCCGCTCGGTGTCGAGCACGCGCAGGGCCGCGGCTTCGTCGGCCTCGGCACCGAGGTACCGGACCGCGTCGAAGGCGGTCGCTGCCGCGTCGAGTGCACCGGCCGACGCGGGGAACGGCACGGCACCCCGCGCGGCGATCGTCCGCGCGGTGGCTCCGGGCACGTCGGGCACCAGGTCGCGTTCGCCGAGCCCCCTGGCGATCGCGCGGAACCCGTCGAGCACCGCTGCCGACCAGTCGGCGCGACGGACGGCGGCCTGGGCCGCTTCGAGGAGTTCCCGGGCGGAGCGCAGGTCGTCGGCGTCGAACACCCCGCCGGTGTCACCGTCACCGGCCCGGGCGCGCCGGCGGGGGAGTCCGCGTGCGACGACGACGAGCACGACGACCGCGACGAGCACGACGATCGCGATCACCAGTGCGGTGCGGGCCGCAGTGGGGGAGTCGATGCCGTCGGCGCGGAGCGACCCGAGCCAGTCGAGGAAGGAGCGCGAGGCACGGTCCCACCACGTCGGCCGGGCAGCGTCGTAGGCGGACCGGTCGAGCTCGCGTTCGAGCAGGCGACGCGCCTCGTCCGGGTCGACCGCCGTCACGCGGAGCCGTTCGGCGGCGCCTGGCCCGGACCCTGCTGCCACGGCTGCTGCTGCTGACCGGGCTGCCACGGCTGCTGCTGCTGACCGGGCTGCCAGGGTTGCTGCTGCTGACCGGGCTGCCACGGCTGCTGCTGGGCCGGCTGCCACTGTTGCTGCCCCGGCCACTGCTGCTGCTGCGCCTGCCACTGCTGGCCACCCCACTGCTGCTGCGGCGGCCACGGCGGGCGTGCGACGGGCTCGGACGGCGCGAACGGGTCGGTCGGCTGCCCGGAGTCCAGGTGCGATGCGATCCGCTGGTCGAGGGCCTCGGTGCGGATCCGCCGGTCGATGGCGAGGAACGTGGTGATCGAGGCGCTCAGCACGTCGGTGATGCACTGCACCGCGATCGCGAGCAGGCTGCCGACGACGATGGCGATGACCGCACCGGTGCCGGCTCCCGACGTGCCGTCCGTCTGCCCGAGGGGGTCGAAGGTGCCCCCGACGAGCACGGCGCCGATGGTGAGCGGGATCGACGCGATGGACGCCGCGAACCCGAACATCAGCTGCACGAGCAGCAGGATGCCGAAGGTCCGCCAGAAGGCCCCGCGGGTCAGGCGCCACGACTGTGCGGCTGCGGCGAAGACCGGCCGGCCCTCGAGCGCGATGGTCGGGACGGTGAGCACGAAGCGCGTGGCGAGCCACACGACGACGACACCGATGCCGAGCACGAACAGCACGAGCGCCAGCACGAACCACCCGGTGCCGGAGCCGGCGGCACCCATGGCCGCGAACACCCCGAAGAACACGAGTCCGGCCAGGATCGCGAGGACCGCACCGGCCCCGATCTGCACGAGCATCCACGCGACGACGGACCACCGGCGGCCGGCGAGCAGCGCCCACAGCCCTCGGAACGTGGCGCGACGGCCGAGGACCCGCTGCCCGGTGTCGGCGGCGACCGGCGCCACCAGGAACCCGCGACCGAGGTAGGCGAGGAACGGCAGCACGACCGAGAGCAGTGCCGTGAGCGTCAGCGTGCCCGCGACCACCGAGTCGGCACCGCTGCCGCCGTCGAGGGCGGAGAACATCCGCGACTGCAGCGCCTGCTGCCCGAACGTGCTGGCCAGCGTCGAGAGCAGGCCGAGCACACCGCTCAGCAGCACGCTCCAGAGCAGCAGCACGCGGGCGTTCCGGCGGAAGACCGTGAACGCGCCGGCCAGGATGTCACCGAGACCGAGCGGGCGCAGCGGGATCACCGGACGCGAGCCACCTGACGGGCCGCCCGGTCGCCCCGGACCCGGCCGCGGGGCGGGCTGCGGCGGCACGGAGAAGCGGGGCGGGCCTCCAGGCTGGGGTCCTGGTCCCTGCGCCGGTCCGGACGCCGGCGGCGTCGGCGCACCCTGCTGCCCACCGCCCGGTGTGTGCCATTCGGACATGACTCCAGCCCCCTCGTCGTGTCGGACCGAGCCAGCGATGCACGGTCCACCCCCATCCTGGCGGAAAACCCGGCGCGGCGGGGCCTCGGCTATCGTGTGGGGACACGTGCCGACCACGGCACCCGCACGCCACCCGGAGTCCAGATCACATGACACCGCGCATCCTCGTCGTCGACGACGACCAGGCCCTCTCCGAGATGATCGGCATCGTGCTCCGCTCCGAGGGGTACGAACCCGAGTTCAGCGCCGACGGCAACGACGCCGTCGACGCGTTCCACGCCACCAAGCCGGACCTCGTCCTGCTCGACGTCATGCTGCCCGGCATCGACGGCATCGAGGTGTGCAAGCGCATCCGTGCCGAGAGCGGCACGCCGATCATCATGCTCACGGCGAAGAGCGACACCGCCGACGTCGTCCTCGGGCTCGAGAACGGTGCCGACGACTACGTCGTGAAGCCCTTCAACCCGAAGGAGCTCGTCGCGCGCATCCGGACCCGCCTGCGGCCGAGCGCGTCCGACGCCACCGTCCTGCACGTCGGCGACGTCACGGTCGACGTCGCCGGGCACGAGGTGCGCCGCGGTGACACCGTGATCGCGCTCACGCCGCTCGAGTTCGACCTGCTCCGGGCGCTCGCCGAGAAGCCGAACCAGGTGTTCACCCGCGAGATGCTGCTCGAGCAGGTCTGGGGCTACCACTACAAGGCGGACACCCGCCTGGTCAACGTGCACGTGCAGCGGCTCCGCGCGAAGATCGAGCACGACCCGGACAACCCGAAGACCGTCACCACGGTCCGCGGCGTCGGGTACCGCGCCGGAGGAGCCTGAGCACCGTGCCGCCCTCGACGCGCCCGTCGGGCTCGGCACGCTCGGGCCGGGCCGGCGGGGCCGGCCGTGTCAGCGGGGCCGGCGGCGCCGGTGGGTCCGGCAGCACCACCGTCTCGATCGGCGTCGTCGACCGCAGCCGTCGCCGGATGCGGCGCTGGCTCCGACGCGCCTGGCGTCCGATCGCCTACCTGTGGCGGCGCTCGCTGATGTTCCGCTCCGTCGCCATCACCGTGATGACGACCGGGCTCGCGGTGGGGATCATCGGCACCGCGGTCATGGTGAGCATCTCGACGAACGTCTACTCGCAGCGCCGTGACCAGATCGAGTCGGAGTCGGCCCGGGCCACCATCGTCGCCCAGGGGATCTTCGACGCGGCGACCGCGGGCGAGGACAACAACCAGTCCGAGCTCGAGACGCTGCAGAACGAGGCACGGCAGGCGATCCTGTCGAACACGACGAGTCCGGGTGGCACGAGCATCGCGATCGAGCGGAGCCCGGACCAGTCCACCCCGCAGACGCTGCAGACGATCGCCAGTCAGGGCTTCCCGGACGCGGTGATCACCGACGCCCTGCGCAAGGAGGTCGCGCAGAACACCGGTCGGCTGAGCCTGCAGCCCGTCGAGCTCGACGACGACGGGCGCCGGGTGCCGGGCCTCGCCGTCGGGTCCACGCTGCAGATCCCGAGCGCCGGCCAGTACGAGCTCTACCTGGTCTACGACCTCTCCGACGCGCAGCAGACCCTGGACTTCGTCTCCCAGACGCTCTCCATCGGCGGTGTGGCGCTCATGGTGCTCATCGCCCTGGTCACCTCGCTCGTCGTCCGGCTCGTCGTCGTGCCGATCCGCGGTGCCGCCGAGACGAGCCGGAAGATCGCCGCGGGGCGCCTCGACGAGCGCATCCCGGTGCGCGGCCAGGACGACCTGGCGACCCTGGCACGGAGCTTCAACGGGATGGCCGAGGCGGTCAGCCGCCAGATCACCCAGCTCGCCGAGCTCTCCCGCGTGCAGCAGCGGTTCGTCTCCGACGTGTCGCACGAGCTCCGTACCCCGCTCACCACGATCCGGCTCGCCGGCGACATGCTCTACGACTCCCGGCACGCGTTCGAACCGTCGGTCGGCCGGTCCGCCGAGCTCCTGCACGCCCAGGTGGAGCGCTTCGAGATGCTCCTCGCCGACCTGCTCGAGATCTCCCGGTACGACGCCCAGGCCGTGCAGCTCGACACCGCACCCGTCGTGCCGGCCTCCCTCGCCGCGGACATCGTCGAGGAGTTCCGCCCGCTGGCCGAACGCGCCGGCATCGACCTGCAGCTCGCGACCCCCGGCGGCCACACCACGATGCGGCTCGACGCCAAGCGGGTCCGACGGATCCTGCGCAACCTCGTCGGCAACGCCATCGAGCACGGCGACGCGAAGCCCGTGCAGGTCGTCGTCGACAGCGACGCACGCACCGTCGCCATCGCCGTCCGCGACCAGGGCGTCGGCATGCCGCCGGAGGACGCCGCACGGGTGTTCGACCGCTTCTGGCGGGCCGACCCGAGCCGCAAGCGCACCATCGGCGGCACCGGCCTCGGCCTCGCGATCAGCCTCGGCGACGCGAAGCTCCACGGCGGGCGCATCGACGTGTGGTCCCGACCGGGCGCGGGATCGACGTTCGTGCTCACCCTGCCCCGCAACGAACAGGGCACCACAGCCACCTCGGCCATCCCGCTGCCCGAGCTCGACGAGTCGTACGACGGCCCCCGCGCCGTGCGAGAGGAGTCCTGATGCGCCACCGGATCCGCCACGTCCTCGCCGTCGCGCTCGCCGCGGTCAGCCTGCTCGCGGTCACCGCCTGCGCGGCCATCCCGACCGACGGTGCCGTGCGCACCGGGCAGACCATCAAGGACGAGTCGCTCTCGGGCGTCGACTTCCGGCCGGACAAGCCGATCACCGGCTCCGACCAGACCGCGATCCTCCGCGGGTTCATCGCCGCCGCCACCGGCGCCCAGGACAACTACGCGATCGCCCGGCAGTTCCTGGCAGCCGACTTCGCCCAGCGGTGGAACCCGCGGCAGGGCGTCACGATCCGGGACGGCAGCGGCACCGTCGAGCGCGCCGACGACCGCGAGCTCACCTACACGATGACGGCCAGCGCCACGGTCGACTCCGACGGGGAGTACACCCAGGCGGTCCGCCCGACCTCGTCGACGCTGACGTTCCAGTTCGTCCGCGAGGACGGCGAGTGGCGCATCGCCTACGCCCCGGACGGCATCATCCTGTCGCCGGTCAGCTTCGAGTCGGTGTTCCAGGCGCACGCCCTGTACTTCTACGACCCGACCTACCGCTTCCTGGTGCCCGACCAGCGCTGGTTCCTCGCACGCTCCTCCACGAGCACGCGCATCGCCAGCGCCCTGCTCGCCGGCCCCGCCGACTGGCTGAAGGGCGCCGTCGTCTCGTCGTTCCCGGAGGGCACCCAGTTGTCCCTCAACGCCGTGACGATCGACAGCGGCACCGCCCTGGTCGACCTGTCGAGGGACGCCCTGGGCGCGAGCACCATCGACAAGGTCCGGATGCGCGAACAGCTCAGCAAGTCCCTCGCCTCGGTCGCCACCATCTCGTCGGTGTCGATGACGATCGAGGGCGCGACGCTGTCGGTGCCGGACTCCGGGGGAGCGGACGCCCAGCAGAACCCCGACGTCGACCCCCGACCCCTGGTCGACGAGGACGGCGTCGTCGGCTACGCCGCCTCGGGCACCGGCAAGGTCGCCGAACTCGGCAGCGGCGTCGGGGCCGCGATCGCCGGCCTCGACCCGACCTCGATCGCCCTGTCGGCGTCCGGCACCACCGCAGCCGTCGGCAACCGGGACGGCGTCGTCGTCGTGCGTGGTAAGGACCGCCTGCGCGTCGACGCCCGCGAGGACCTCGTCGCCCCCGCCGTCGACGACCTCGGCTTCGTCTGGGTGGGGCAGCAGTCCGACACCCGTCACATCACCGCCTACGGCCTCGGCGGTGACCCCCACCAGGTGCGCACCACCCTGCCGCGCGGCGACCTCGTGTCGTTCCAGGTGTCCCGCGACTCCACCCGGGCCCTCGCACTCATCGAGACCGCGGACGGCCCCGGCCTCTACGTGATGGCGATCATCCGCGGTTCCGACCGGTCACCGACCTCGTTCGGTGCCCCGGTCCGGGTGCAGGCCGCCAGCGGCACCGCGGTCGACGCCACGTGGGTGAACGACACCGACGTCGCCTCGGTCGGGCAGACGCCGACCGGTCCGAACATCGTCCGCACCACCATCGGCGGCAAGTCGAGCACCCTGCCGAAGCCCGACGGGCGCGCCACCGCGATCAGCGGCGGCAGCGGCGGCGCCCTGCTGCTGCGGATGTCGAGCGGCGACGTCCTGCAGTCCACCGGGGGCGGCTGGGACTCGACGGGCGTCACCGCCGACGTGCTCGGCGTCCAGCGCTGACACACCGTCCTCCACACCCCACCCGGCCTGGAGGCCCGTCCACCGTCCGGCATGCCGGCCCACCGCCGTCGTCCGGTCACCACCACACTCGTGGCATGCCCCCTGACGACGCCCCCACCCCGTGGCGTGACGCCCTGCTCGCCGTGCTCGCGCTCTTCCTGCCCGTCGCCTGCCTGGGCTGCGGCCGCCCGGACCGCGCGCTCTGCCCGCCCTGCCGCGCGGCGCTCGACGCACGGCCCCGGCGTGTCCGGCTGGTCGCCGGCGTCCGGCTCGACGCGGCCTTCGAGTACGAGGGGCTGGTCCGCACCCTGGTGCTCGAACTCAAGCTCCGGGGCCGGGTCGACGTCGCCCGTCCGCTCGGCGTCCGCTTCGGTGCCCTCGTCCGTGCGGCGCTCGCCGCGGCCCCGGACGGCACCGTGGTGCTCCGGGTGCCTCCGTCCCGCGCGGGTGCCCGACGCCGTGGGTTCGACCCGGTGGTGCTGCTGCTCGCCCGTGGTGGTGTCCGGCACACGGGGCGCCTCGGCCGGACCCCTGCCGGACGACGGCGATCCGGACGGGGGCAGAAGGAGCGGTCGGCGGTGGAACGCGTCGCCGCGACCGTCGGGACCCTGCGGGCGACCGGTGTCGACGGCCGCGACGTCGTGCTCGTCGACGACGTCGTGACGACGGGCGTCACGATGGCCGAGGGCGTCCGAGCGGTGCGGGCGGCGGGCGGTCGGGTGGTGCGCTGCGTCGCCGTGGCGAGCGTCGACGACTGATGATCGGTGAACACCCGGTGGCCGCTGTGTGTCCGGTGAGTGTCCGACGGACTCGCCGCCTCCCCGTGACGCCGAGGGTGCGCCGGGTCTAGCCTCGCGACAAGGCGTTCGGGTCGCCGGACGGAGGCGACGCGCCGACACTGGATGGGAGCCGCCACATGGACGTGACGATCACGGGCCGGAACGTCGGGGTCACCGACCGTTTCCGCACCTACGTCGAACAGAAGTCCGAGAAGATCGACGTGCTCGCCGACCGCGCCCTCGCCTTCGAGGTGCGCATCAGCCGCCACCACGAGAAGTCGAGCGGCAGCCAGGGCGAGGACCGCGTGGAGCTCACGCTGATCGGACCGGGGCCGCTCGTACGGGCCGAGTCCGCGGCGTCGGACAAGTACGCCGCCTTCGACCTCGCCTTCGCGCGGATCATGGAACGCCTCCGTCGGGCGCGTGACCGCCGCAAGGTGCACCACGGCCGGCACCGCCCCACCTCGGTCGCCGAGGCCGCCGGCAGCGGGTTCGACGGCATGGGCGTCGTCCCGGCCGACGGCAAGCTCATCGAGGACGTCGCGACCGGTGCCGTCCCGGTCGTCGACCAAGAGGCCGCCGAGGACGAGAACGAGGTCTACAGCCCGGTCGTCATCCGGCACAAGGTCTTCGAGGCCGCCCCGATGACGGTCGACGACGCCCTGTACTACATGGAGCTCGTCGGGCACGACTTCTACCTGTTCCTCGACGCCGAGACCCGCCGTCCGAGTGTCGTGTACCGACGCAAGGGCTGGGACTACGGCGTGATCGGCATCGACGAGGTGCCCGCAGGCCAGGCACCGGCCGCGGTCGACGCCGACGCGGAGCGCGCAGCCGCGATCGCCTGATCCGACTCGGGACCTCCGGTCCCGCACCGTGTGCGCGGTCCGTTCGCGGGCCGCGCACACCCGTGTCCGCGACAGCCGCGCCGCTCACAGCGCCGTGGGTTCGCGGGTTGCTAGCATGACTGGTCGATCGGGCGTGCAGGTCGCGCGCGACGACCTCGTAAGGAGTTCACGTGGCAAACGTGCTGGAGAAGGTCCTCCGCATCGGCGAAGGACGAACCCTCCGCCGGCTGAAGGCGTACGCCTCGGCCATCAACGACCTCGAGGACGACTTCTCGAGCCTCACCGACGAGGAACTCCACGACGAGACCAAGGAGCTGCGCGAGCGGTACGCCAACGGCGAGACCCTCGACGACCTCCTGCCCGAGGCGTTCGCCGCCGTGCGTGAAGCCGCGAAGCGGACCCTGGGCATGCGGCACTTCGACGTGCAGCTCATGGGCGGCGCGGCACTGCACCTCGGCAACATCGCCGAGATGAAGACCGGTGAGGGCAAGACCCTCGTCGCGACGACCGCCGCGTACCTCAACGCGATCCCGTCGCGCGGCGTGCACGTCATCACGGTCAACGACTACCTGGCGTCGTACCAGTCCGAGATCATGGGGCGCGTCTTCCGCGCGCTGGGCATGACCACCGGCTGCATCATCGCGAACCAGACCCCGGCCGAGCGCCGCGAGCAGTACGCCGCCGACATCACGTACGGCACGAACAACGAGTTCGGCTTCGACTACCTGCGCGACAACATGGCGTGGCAGGCGTCCGACATGGTGCAGCGCGGCCACTTCTTCGCCGTCGTGGACGAGGTCGACTCGATCCTCATCGACGAGGCCCGCACGCCGCTCATCATCTCCGGTCCGTCCTCGGGCGAGGCCAACCGCTGGTTCACCGAGTTCGCCTCGATCGCCAAGCGCCTCACCCCGGGCGAGGACTACGAGGTCGACGAGAAGAAGCGCACCGTCGGTGTCCTCGAGCCCGGCATCGAGAAGGTCGAGGACTACCTCGGCATCGAGAACCTGTACGAGTCGGCGAACACCCCGCTCATCTCGTTCCTGAACAACTCCATCAAGGCCGTCGCCCTGTTCAAGAAGGACAAGGACTACGTCGTGATGAACGGCGAGGTGCTCATCGTCGACGAGCACACCGGTCGCATCCTGATGGGCCGCCGCTACAACGAGGGCATCCACCAGGCGATCGAGGCGAAGGAAGGTGTCGAGGTCAAGGCCGAGAACCAGACCCTCGCCACCGTCACGCTGCAGAACTACTTCCGCCTCTACCAGAAGCTCTCCGGCATGACCGGTACCGCCGAGACCGAGGCGGCCGAGTTCATGTCGACCTACAAGCTCGGCGTCGTGCCCATCCCGACGAACAAGCCGATGCAGCGCATCGACCAGACCGACCTCGTCTACAAGAACGAGAAGGCGAAGTTCGAGCAGGTCGCCGAGGACATCGCGGAGCGCCACGAGAAGGGCCAGCCCGTCCTCGTCGGCACCACGAGCGTCGAGAAGTCCGAGTACCTGTCGAAGCTCCTCGCCAAGCAGGGCGTCAAGCACGAGGTCCTCAACGCGAAGAACCACGCACGTGAAGCCGCGATCGTCGCCCAGGCCGGTCGCTTCGGCGCCGTGACCGTCGCGACGAACATGGCTGGTCGTGGTACCGACATCATGCTCGGCGGCAACGCGGAGTTCCTCGCCGTGCAGGAGATGCACGCCAAGGGCCTCTCGCCGACCGAGACCCCCGACGAGTACGAGGCCGAGTGGGACGACGTGTTCGCCCGCGTCAAGGCCGAGGTCGAGGAAGAGGGCGACAAGGTCCGCGCCGTCGGCGGCCTGTACGTGCTCGGCACCGAGCGCCACGAGTCGCGCCGCATCGACAACCAGCTGCGTGGTCGTTCCGGCCGCCAGGGTGACCCGGGCGAGAGCCGCTTCTACCTGTCGCTGACCGACGACCTGATGCGCCTGTTCAACTCCGGTGCCGCCGAGAGCCTGATGGGCCGCTCGAACGTGCCGGACGACCTGGCGATCGAGAACAAGCTCGTCGGCCGTGCGATCCGGTCCGCCCAGGCGCAGGTCGAGGGCCGCAACGCCGAGATCCGCAAGAACGTCCTGAAGTACGACGACGTCCTGAACCGCCAGCGCGAGGCGATCTACAGCGACCGCCGCCACATCCTCGAGGGCGACGACCTGCACGACCGCGCGCAGTCGTTCCTCAAGGCCGTTATCGACGACGTGATCGACAGCCACACCGGCGAAGGCTCCCCGGACGACTGGGACCTCGACGCCATGTGGACCGAGCTCGGCACGCTCTACCCGATCTCGATCTCCATCGACGAGGTGATCACCGAGGCCGGCTCGAAGGGCAAGGCGTCGCGTGACTTCCTGGCCCGCGAGATCCTCTCCGACGCCAAGCTGGCCTACCAGCAGCGCGAGGAGCTCCTCGGCGACGAGGCGATGCGTGAGCTCGAGCGTCGCGTGGTGCTCTCGGTGATCGACCGCCGCTGGCGCGACCACCTGTACGAGATGGACTACCTGAAGGACGGCATCGGCCTCCGCGCGATGGCGCAGCGCGACCCGCTGGTCGAGTACCAGCGCGAGGGCTACGCCCTGTTCCAGACGATGATGGGGCAGATCCGCGAAGAGTCCGTGGGCTACCTGTTCAACCTCGAGGTCCAGGTGCAGTCCGACGGCGAGAACGCGGTGATCGAGGCCAAGGGTCTCGGCGAGGACGAAGTCTCCGGCCTCGAGTACTCGGCACCGTCGATCGACGGCGAGGTCGAGGTCCGCGACGAGAAGGGTCGCCTCGAGCAGGCCGCGACCGCTCGTGCGCAGCGAGCCCAGGCAGAGGCCGAAGCGGCCGCCGAGCCGGAGCAGGGCTCCGCGTTCGGCAACGCGGCCACCGCCTCCGGTCAGGCCGCGGCGAGCAACCGCGCCGAGCGTCGCCAGGCGGCCAAGAAGAACTAGCGTCCGCGCGCGAGCGCATCGTGAGCAGGAATGGTCGGGTCCCATGTCGGGACCCGACCATTCCTGCTCACCAAGCGTGACCGACGACGGACGGGAGGCCCGGTGCCAGCTGGCACCGGGCCTCCCGTCCGTCCGCCACCCGGCTACAGGACGCCGATCGCGGTCGCCTGCCACCTTCCGTGCCGCTCTTCGAGCCGCATGGCGACCGCTCGCGCATGACTGCGCGTGTGCACGACCACCGTCGCCTCGGCGACGCCCGCCGCGGGGCGGCAGACGAGGACGCTACCGACCCGGAGCACCGGTCGTCCGCGTGCCCGCCGACCGGAGCCCCGGGCGTGCGCGGCCACCGCGGCCCGCTGCTGCAGGTGGCGCTGCACGTCGTCGCTGATCCACCGGGCGATGCTGTCGACCTCCCGTGCGCCGGTGAGCACCTCGGCGACGCAGAGCCCGAGCGCCCGTGCGGTCGTCGCCGGGTCCGCGAGGCCGGTCACGGCGGGCTCCGGTGCCGGTTCGACGATCCGCAGCGGCGGCGGGTGCGCCGTCGTCGTTTCGTGATCGATGCGGCGTGCCTGCTCTGCCACCCCTGCCCCTTCCGTCGTTGGAGCGAGCGTATGGGGCGTGCGACATACGAAATACACACTGGTCTGCCCTGTGGAGAGGGCGACGTTCTCCACAAGGCAGCGGACCTAGACTGGCTGGGTGTCGACCCTCAGTGACCTCGTCCTCGCGCAAGGCCGTTCCTCGGAAGCAGACGTGGAGTGGCTCCACCTGCTCGTGGGGGACTGGCAGCTACTCGCCGACCTGTCCTTCGCCGACATGGTGCTCTGGGTCCCGACCGCCGAGGACGGTTCGTTCGTGGCCGTCGCCCACGCCCGCCCGAGCTCCGCGGCGACGCTGTTCTACCGGGACATCGTCGGCCAGGAGATCCGCGAGGAGTGGCGCGGCCAGGTGACCGAGAGCTTCGCCGGGTCACGCGTCGTCGACTCCGCCGAGCCGGACTGGTACGAGGACACCCCGACCCGCGTCCGCGCGATCCCGGTGCTCCGCCGCCTGAGCGCGAAGAGCGCCGAGACCACCGAGCGGCCGATCGCCGTCGTCACCCGGCACTCCAACCAGGACGAGATGCGGACCCCGAGCCGCCAGGAGCTCAACTTCACCGCGAGCGCGAACGACCTGTTCGGCATGATCGCCACCGGTGACTTCCCCGACCTCGGAGCACCGGCCGGCCCCCGTCGTGGTGCGCCCCGGGCCAGCGACGGCCTGCTGCGCCTCGACACCGCCGGCATCGTCACGTTCGCGAGCCCGAACGGCCTGAGCGCGTTCAACCGGATGGGCTTCGAGGGCGAGCTCGAGCGGAAGTCCCTCGCCGAGGTCACCACCGAGCTCATCGGTGCCCAGCTCGACGTCGACGAGTCCCTGCCGCTCGTCGTCACCGGCCGCGCACCGTGGCGGGCGGACATCGAGTCGAAGGGCGTCACGGTGTCGCTCCGCTCGATCCCGCTCCGCGACCACGGTGAGCGCATCGGTGCCATCGTGCTCTGCCGCGACGTGTCCGAGCTGCGGCACCAGGAGCGCGAGCTCATCACCAAGGACGCCACCATCCGCGAGATCCACCACCGCGTGAAGAACAACCTGCAGACGGTGGCGTCCCTGCTGCGGATCCAGGCACGTCGCACGCACTCGGACGAGGCGCGGACCTCGCTGCAGAACGCCATGCGCCGTGTCGCCGCCATCGCCGTCGTGCACGACACCCTGTCGAGCGGGCTCAGCCAGACGGTGGACTTCGACGAGGTGTTCGACTCGGTGCTCAAGCTGGTGACCGAGGTCGCCGCGTCACACAACACCACCGTGCACCCGAAGAAGACCGGCGAGTTCGGGGTGCTGCCGTCGGAGGCCGCGACGCCGCTCGCCCTCGGACTCACCGAGCTCGTGACGAACGCCGTCGAGCACGGGCTGGACGGCCGTGACGGCGAGGTCGAGATCGTCGCCCGCCGCTTCGACGACCACCTGGAGATCGAGGTGCGCGACAACGGCGTGGGGCTCCCCGAGGGCAAGGTCGGCTCGGGGCTCGGCACGCAGATCGTCCGCACGCTCATCCAGGGCGAGCTCGGCGGCACCATCGACTGGCACACCCTGACGGGCAGCGGCACCGAGGTGACGATCACCATCCCGTTCCGCTGGCTGACCGCCCCCGCCGCGTAGTCCGGGTGCCGCAGAATCCCGCCCCGCGCGCACGACGACGCCCGCCGTCCCCGAGGGGACGACGGGCGTCGTGGTGTCAGACGACCGGGGTCAGGACGCGCGGCGAGCGCGGGCGGCGCGACGCTTCAGCGCGCGACGCTCGTCCTCGCTGAGACCACCCCAGACACCCGAGTCCTGGTTGTTCTCGAGTGCGTACTGCAGGCACATCTCGGTGACCGTGCAACGCGCACAGACCGACTTGGCCTTCTCGATCTGGTCGACGGCGGGCCCGGTGTTCCCGACGGGGAAGAAGAGCTCGGGGTCTGCGGTGAGGCAGGCAGCCTTGTCACGCCAGTCCATGTGTGGTGCTCCTTGATGTCGATGCTCGAACGGCAGGCCGGGGCCGTGGCTCGGGGGATCGGACCGCTGACCATGCATGCGGCATGGAGGGGACAACTGTGGGGAGGAGTCCGCAGGAAGCGTGTCTGACGCCCGCGAGACGCTCGGGGGAGGAGCGATGAACCACGGGAGACGCACACCACATCGTGCCGTCCAAACGACCTCCAATATCGTTCCATACTGGTAGGGCCAAATCAAGGGTTCCGATGCTGGAGGATCACTGTGCACGACGACACCCCGAACGACACCGAACCCTCCGCACCCGTCGCGCGTCGGTCGCCGGCGATGCTGGGGCTGCTCGCAGTGGTCGGCCTCGAGTTCCTCGCGGTGGTGGTCGTGACCGTCGTCCTGGTCGTCGAACTGGTCGTCGCCCCGGCCACGAGCATCGCGTCCGGCATCGCCCTCACCGTCCTCGTCGCCATCGCTGCGCTCTGGCTCGGTGCGCTGCTGAACGGCCTGTGGCAGGGCCGGGCGTGGGTGCGCTCCGGCATCATCGTCTGGCAGGTCCTGCAGGGCGCCATCGCGATCGGGGCGTTCCAGGGCGTCTTCCGGGTCGCCGCGGTCGGCTGGGTGCTGCTCGTCCCGGCCCTGCTCGGCATCACGCTGGTGCTGTCGCGGTCGGTGACGGCCGCGCTCGCGCGTCCGGCCGAGTAGACGGTCTGGTCCGCCACGCACTGGAGGCCCGGTGCCGGTTCTCGGAACCGGCACCGGGCCTCCAGTGCGTGGCCGGCCCTCAGACCAGGCCGAGCTTCTTCCGCAGGCTCGCCACGTGCCCGGTGGCTTTGACGTTGTAGAGCGGCAGCTGCACGGTGCCGTCCTCGTCGACCACGATCGTGGACCGGATCGTGCCGGTGACGATCTTGCCGTAGTTGTTCTTCTCACCCCACGCCGCGTAGGCCTTGTGCACGGCGAGGTCGGGGTCGCTCAGCAGCGGGAAGGTCAGCGCCTGCTCGTGCTGGAACGTCTTGAGCTTCGCCTGCTCGTCCTTCGAGACGCCGAGGACCTCGTAGCCGGCGGCCTGCAGCGAGGACATGTTGTCGCGGAAGTCGCAGGCCTCGGTGGTGCAGCCCGGGGTGGACGCCGCCGGGTAGAAGTACACGATGACCTTCTTGCCGCGGAGGGCAGCGAGGGAGTGCTCGACGCCGTCCTGGTCGGGCAGCGTGAAGTCGGGGGCGGTGTCGCCGGGGACGAGACGGTCGGTCATGGTGCTCCTGTTCGCGTCGTGCGCCCGCGAGTGGTCGTGGGCGCGCGAAACCCATGCTATTGTTGATTCCCGTTGCGGCACGGAAGCCGGAACATGCACCTCTAGCTCAATTGGCAGAGCAACTGACTCTTAATCAGTGGGTTCTCGGTTCAAGTCCGAGGGGGTGCACCGCAGGACGAACGCCCTGGCTCATCGAGTCGGGGCGTTCGTGCGTTCCGGGCAGGTTTCCACGCCGACGCGGAGACACGCCCGAGGCGTGCAGGAACCGCGAATTGCGTCCGCGGGGACGTCAGCCGGCGCGGACGTCGACGATCCGCTCCTCGCCGATGACGGGTTCGAGCGAACCGGCCGACGCGGCGGCGAGGTCGGCGGTCAGGGCGCCGAGCGCCTCGTGGGGGACCCACACCTCGAAGGTCGCCGCCTGCCCGTAGTCGGTCGGGCCGAGCGTCGCGTGGTGGTGCCGGACCCAGTCGCGCAGCACGTTGTCGAGCCGCCCGGCGTCGGCGTGGTCGACGTCGAAGCGCACCTGCGTCAGGGCCTCGCGACGGACGACGACCGCCGTGTCGAGCGCCTCGGACACCGAGGTCGAGTAGGCCCGGACCAGTCCGCCGGCACCGAGCTTCACCCCGCCGAAGTACCGCGTGACGACCGTGACGACGTCGGTCAGCCCGCGGCGTCGCAGGACCTCGAGCATCGGGACGCCCGCGGTGCCGGAGGGCTCGCCGTCGTCCGAGGAACGGGCCTGGTCGCCGAGCACGCCGGTGACCATCGCCGTGCAGTTGTGCCGGGCGTCCCAGTACCGACGGCGGACCTCGGCGATCACGCGGTCGGCGTCCTCGACGCCGGAGACCGGTGCCACGGTCGTGATGAACCGCGACTTCGTGATGACGATCTCGTGCTCGACCGGTGCCGCGACGGTGGCGGGGAAGCGGCGGGGCATGCCCACGAGGGTAGCGGCGCGCGTGCCGGGCACCCGCGCTAGCATGGCGTCCACGCGCCGGACCCACAGGTCGCGCGGACACGGCTGGGGAGGAGTCCGAGATGGACACGGGTGATCTGAAGGGCGGGGCGCTCGACGCCGCCGAGCTCGCGCGCCGCCTCAACCTGCTCCTCGACTTCGAGGAGTCGCAGCGTGGCGCCCCGGTGCCGTTCTCCTCGATCGAGGAGTACGTCGCGGCGCACGGCGGCTCGCTGTCGCGGGCGAAGTGGACCTACATGCTCTCCGGCGACGGCCGCCGCAACCGCGACACCGAGCTCCTGCGCCTGCTGGCCGGGTACTTCGAGGTCGACGAACGCTTCCTGCTCGAGGACAGCGAGGTACCGGAACGGATCGGTGCCCAGCTCGCCCTCGTCCGGTCCCTGCGGTCCGCCCGGGTGAGCGGCTTCGCGGCCCGGACCTTCCCCGGTGAGCTCTCACCCGACGCGCTGCGGCGCATCGCCGAGGTGCTCGAGGAGGAATCGCAGCGGGGGAGCGTCGCATGACCGACGCCCTCGTCGAGGCGTTCTGGGCTCGTGGTGCCGCCGAGGGGTGGTCGGACGTCGACCAGGCCGTCGCCGCCGCCGCTGACGTCGTCGGCAAGCCGATCGTGGTGCGCGAGGAGTCGTTCCTGGCCGCGGAACCCGTGTGCGGCTTCGTGGCCACCCTCGAGCACGCGCACCTCGTGATGATCTCGCCGACGACCTCGCCGACGTTCCGGTCGTTCGTGATCGGGCACGAGCTCGGGCACGTCCTGCACCGGCACCAGGAGCACGCCCCGCAGAGCGCCTACATCCGTGACGTCATCCCCGACCTGCCCGAGTACAAGGTCGAGCGGGCGCTCGCCCGGGGGCTGTTCTCGAACACCTACGAGCACGAGGCCGAGGTCTTCGCCGACCGTCTGGCCACCGTGATCCGCCAGCACCGCGGCCGCCCGAGCGCCTTCCGCGGGGTCTTCGGGTGATCGTCGCCGTCGTCCAGGCGGTGCTGCTCATCGTCGGGACGATCGTGCTGTTGGTCCTGCAACGCGGGCAGGACCGCACCCTGGCGTTCACGTTCCTGCTCTTCGCCGCCACCATCGTGACGAACGTCGACCCGCTGTACCGGTGGCTCGACCCGCTGCTCGGTGGGTTCAACGTCGTGACCGTCATCAGCGACTGCCTGATGGTGGCCGGCACGAGCACGCTGCTGTGGGGCGTGGCGAAGGCGGTCGGCGCGGCGCGGCCCTGGCTCCGGAACGCGGTCGTCGTGTCCTTCGCCGTGGTCGTCGTGGTGGTCGTCGTCGCGTTCACCGTGCTCGACAAACCCGCGACCACGACGACCTTCATGCTCGACGCCGGCTCCCACCCGGCGGCCACCGTCTACTCGATCGCGCAGACGGTGTACCTCGGAGTGGCCCTCGGCGCGACGGGCTTCATCTGCGTGCTCCGGCTGCGCGAAGCCCGGACGACCACCGACCTGGTGGGGCTGTGGGTCCTGGTCCTCGGTGGGGTGCTCGGGGTCGTCCGCATGGTCGTGGTCGTCGTGATGGACGTCGCCCACGTCGCCGGCGACCTGGACGTCACGCACGCGCTCTCGCTGCCCTACGACGTCACCACGCCGGGAGCCGTGCTGTGCGTGGCGTCCGGCATGCTCCTGCTCGTCGTCGGGCACCGTATCTCCCGCCGCCGCCGTGCCCGCCGTGTGGACGATGCGCTCCGCCGCCTGGCGCCGCTGCACGAACGGATCGGCGTGGACAACGCCTACCCGCCGACCGACGACCCCGCGACCCGGCTCAGCCGCCGCATCGTCGAGATCAACGACGGCGTCCGGGGAGCACGGGCGTCCCTGACCGACGCCGAGCGTGCCGCCCTCGCCGACGCCGAGGCCGCGCTCGAGACGGCGTAGTCCCTCGACGCTGCCGAACAGGCCGTGTACAGTCTGTAGCAAGTGCTACAGATCCTGTGGCCTGCCGGGTCGGGACTCGGCCGCGTTGGGGGCGGCCGAGCACCACCCGCCCGGCATCGTCGTCGCCGACGTTCACTAGGATCGTCCCGTGCTCGTCTTCGCCGCAGTCGTCCTGTTCATCGGCGCCGTCTTCAACGTCGTCACCTGGCCGCGCTTCTTCCAGCGCGTCGCGAAGGACTCGCGTGCCCGCGACGCCGCCGGCAAGCCGACGACGTTCTACACGGTGCACCTCGTGCTCCTGCTCATCGCGCTCGCGATCGCCGTCGCGTCCGTGATCGCCGGGATCCTGCTGCTGGTCTGAGCACGCCGGGTCGGCGGCCCTGGTCCGGACCACCGCCGGACGGGAGGCCCGTGGCGGCGCCGCCACGGGCCTCCCGTCCGCCCCGGGCACCGTCGCGAGCCGCGCTGGCGGGCCGCTTCAGCCCTGCTTCAGCGGGGCACGGCAGGATCGACCCCATGCGGGTGCTGGTGGTCGACGACGAGGTCCGGCTCGCCGACGGCGTGCGCCGCGGCCTCGAGGCCGAGGGGTGGGCGGTCGACGTCGCGAACGACGGCGTGGACGGTCTGTGGCACGCGCGTGAGTTCCGCTACGACGCGATCGTGCTCGACCTGATGATGCCGGGCCTGAGCGGCTGGGCCGTGTGCGCGCAGCTCCGCGCCGACGGCGACTGGACCCCCGTGCTCATGCTGACGGCCAAGGACGGCGAGTGGGACCAGGTCGAGGCGCTCGACGCGGGGGCCGACGACTACGTCACCAAGCCGTTCTCGCACCCGGTGCTCGTCGCACGGCTGCGGGCGCTCGTCCGACGGGGTGCCCGTGAGCGCCCCACCGTGCTGACCCTCGGCGACCTGGTGGTCGACCCCGCTGCGCGCACCGTGGCCCGCGGCGAGACCCCCGTCGAACTGACCAGCCGAGAGTTCGCCGTGCTCGAGTACCTCGCACGGCACCCGGGACAGGTCCGGTCGAAGCGCGACGTCATCGAGAACGTCTGGGACGTCGACTTCGAGGGCGACCCGAACATCGTCGAGGTGTACGTCGGGCACCTGCGCCGGAAGCTCGACCGACCGTTCGGGCGCGCCGCGATCGAGACGGTCCGTGGTGCCGGGTACCGCTTGGCGGCGGACGGTGGCTGAGCGGCCGAAGCCGCGTGCGAGCGGAGCCGCACGAAGCAGGCCACGGCGCGCCCGGTCGGTCCGGGCCCGCACCACGCTCGGCGCCGGTGCCGTTGTCCTCGCGGCACTGGTGATCGGTGCCGTCGCCTTCGTCGTCGTGCTGCGGCTCGTGCTGCTCGACGGCGTGCGGACCTCGGCCGAGGCTGGTCTCGAGCAGGTGTCCTCCCGGGTCGAGGCGGACGGTGCGGCCGCGGTGACCGGCTACGAGGACGTCCTGGTGCAGGTGATCGGCGACGGCGGTGCGGTGCTCGCACACGGCGAGGACGCCGACGGGGACGCCCTCCCGACCGCCGACGAGTCCCGGTGGACGCACGACGGCGAACGCTGGCTGCTCGTGGCGGACGACGTGGACCTGCCCGGCGGCGGCGAGGCGACGCTCGTCTACGGCGCCACGCTCGACCAGGCCGACACCGCGGTCCGCACCGCCGTCGTGCTCCTCGCCGTGGGGGTGCCCGTGCTGGTGCTCCTGCTGGTCGCGGTCACCTGGGCCGTCACCGGGCGCTCGCTGCGGCCGGTGGAACGGATGCGCACCGAGGTCGAGACGATCCGGGCGGCCCGTCCCGACGCCCGGGTCGACGTGCCGGACACCGGCGACGAGGTCGCCCGGCTCGCGAGCACCATGAACGCCATGCTCGACCGCCTCGAACGGTCCGCCGAGAGCCAGCGGCGCTTCGTGTCCGATGCCTCCCACGAACTCCGGTCGCCGATCGCGTCGATCCGGCAGCACGCCGAGGTCGCCGTCGCGCACCCGGAACGGACCGAGGTGGCGGACCTCGCTGACGTCGTCCGCTCCGAGGCGGTGCGCCTGCAGGACCTGGTGACCGGGCTGCTCGAGCTCTCCCGCCTCGACGAGGGCGGGATCCGCACGCGGCGCCCCGTCGACCTCGACGACCTGGCGCTCGACGCGGTGGCTCGGGCTCGGGCGCGGTCGACGGCCGGTGTCGCGCCGGCGCGGGACGGCGACGCCCCGACGGTGCGGGTGGACGGCTCGGCGATCTCGGCAGCGCGCGTCCTCGGTGACGAGCGCGTGCTGGCGGGGGTGGTCCGGAACCTCGTCGACAACGCCGTCCGGCACGCGAGCACACGCGTCGCCGTGTCGCTCACCGAGCACGACGGGTCCGCGGTGCTCACGGTCGACGACGACGGCACCGGCGTCCCCGAGGACGAGCGCGAGCGCGTCTTCGAGCGGTTCGTCCGTCTCGACGAGGCCCGCAGCCGCGATGCCGGCGGCGCGGGGCTCGGCCTCGCCATCGTCCGCGACGCCGTGCGGGCGCACGGCGGCGACACGACCGTGGTCGCGTCCCCGCTCGGTGGCGCACGGTTCGTCGTCCGCATCGCACTCGGCGGCTGAACAGGCGGCTTCAGGGCTGCTTCAGCACCCCGCCGCGATGCTCGTCCACATGAACTTCCGTACCCAGCACCAGAAGCCCTCCGCCCGCCGCATCGCCGCGTTCGCCGCCCTGCCGATCGTCGCGGCGCTCGCACTCACCGGGTGCGCCAGCGACGACTCCGACGACGACACCGGCTCGGCCGGCTCCGGTTCGGTCGGCTCGTCGGCGACGGACTCGGCCGGCACCGGCACCGGCACCGGCACCGGCACGTCGTCGTCCGGCTCGGCGTCCGCCGGCTCGAACAAGGCCCTGCTCGCCGCCGTCGCCACCGCACGCGGTGAGGTGGGCTCGGGCACCGTCATCTCGGTCGAGCAGGAGCAGGGCGCCTCCGCCTACGAGGTCCTGGTCGTGACGAAGGACGGCACCGAGCACGAGGTGCACACGAACGCCGACGGTTCCGCGGTCGCCGGCACCCCGCAGACCGAGGCCGCCGACGCCGATGACAAGGCCGAGCACGAGCGCTTCGTCGCCGCCGCCGACCTGAGCGTCAAGCAGGCCGTCGACGCCTTCCAGGACCTGCACGCGGGGACCGTGACCGAGCTCGGACTCGACGACCACGTCGGCACGGTCGTCTGGGAGGGTGACGTGCTCGACTTGTCCGGAACCAAGCACAGCGTGCGCATCGACGCCGGCTCCGGTGACGTCGTCACCGACCGCGTCGACACCGACGACTGACCCGGACCCCCGGGCAACCGGGCAACCGGGCAACCGGGGCCCGGCGCCCTCAGGACTCCAGCGGCGGGCCGAGCACCTTCCGGATCGCCAGCGCAGCGAGCTGCTCGTCCGGGGTGTCGAGCAGCACCCGGTAGGTGTCCTGCCCGGCGATGAACTCGACGCAGACGGCGTCCTCGTCGCACGGTCCGAGGCGCCACCCCTGCACCGCGTCCATCGGCACCACGGTGCGCGTCTCGCGCTGGTAGTCGGTCTCGGCCTCGAGACGATCCGCGAACACCCGGAGGCGTCCGTAGGCACCTCGCCAGCTGAGCTGCAGGTCGAGGGTGGGAGAAGGAGAGCGGTCCGGCACCCGCTGATGGTAGCGACGGGTGCCGGACCGCTCGTGTTCGGCGCTGGGGCCTTGCGTTCCGGGGACAAGCGGAGCGCTAGCTCCCGTCGCCGTCGCGTCGCACCGAGGCGGCGGGGTTGCGGACGCCGATCGGGTACGGGCCCGTGACGCCCTCGCGCAGGGCGGCGATGCGCAGGATGCGGTCACGCTGCAGGAACCAGCCGACGACGAGCAGCGGGATGATGATGACGAGCGACGCGATCGTGTACGTGCCGACGGGGTAGTCGATCGCCATCAGGACGATGACCGAGGCGAGGAACGCCAGGGTCAGCCAGGCGGTGACCGGCGCCCCGGGGAGCTTGAACGAGGGTTCCTTCGCGAGCCCCTGCTTGGCCCACTGGCGCAGCCGCATCTGGCACAGGATGATCGTGCCCCACGCGGTGATGATGCCGAGGCTGGCGATGTTCAGCGCGATCTCGAACGCCTGCTTCGGGACGAAGTAGTTCAGCACGACGCCCGCGACGGTGAACGCCGCGGTGAGCAGGATGCCGGCGTAGGGGACGCCGCCCTTCGACATCTTCGTGGTCCACTTCGGCGCCGAACCGTTCATGCCCATCGAGTGGAGCGCGCGTCCGGTGGAGTACAGGCCGGCGTTCAGCGACGACAACGCGGCGGTGAGCACGACGAAGTTCATGATGCCGCCGACGATCGCGCCGACGTGCGGGTTGCCGAGCGACGAGAAGAACGTCACGAAGGGGCTCTCGCCCTCCTTGTAGGCCGTGTACGGCAGCAGCAGGGAGAGCAGGATGATCGATCCGACGTAGAAGACCGCGATGCGGAAGACGACGGAGTTGATCGCGCGCGGGATGACCTTCTCGGCGTTCTGCGTCTCACCCGATGCCGTGCCGACGAGTTCGATCGCGGCGTAGGCGAAGACGACACCCTGGATCACGATGACCGCGGGGAGCAGCCCGTTCGGGAACAGCCCGCCGTTGTCGCCCCAGATCGTGAAGCCGGTCCGGACGGCCTCGCCACCGGCCTCGACGGGGAACGCGAAGACGAGCCAGATGATCGCGACGAGGAGGAACGCCACGAGCGCGGCGACCTTGATCAGGGCGAACCAGAACTCGAGCTCGCCGAACACCTTCACGGCGACCATGTTCGCCGCGAGGACGACGATCAGGGCGATCAGCGCGAGCAGCCACTGCGGCGCCGCGGTGAAGGCCGACCAGTACTGCAGGTAGATCGCGACGGCGGTGGTGTCGACGATCGAGGTCATCGCCCAGTTCAGGAAGTACATCCAGCCGGCGGCGTACGCGAACTTCTCGCCGTAGAACTCGCGGGCGTACGAGATGAACGACCCCGAGGACGGGCGGTGCAGCACCAGCTCGCCCAGGGCCCGCAGGATGAAGAAGGCGAAGATCCCGGCGACCAGGTAGGTCAGCGCGAGCGCGGGGCCCGCGGTGTGCAGGCGTCCACCGGCACCGAGGAAGAGGCCGGTGCCGATCGCGCCGCCGATCGCGATCATCTGCAGTTGCCGGGGCTTCAGACCGTGCTGGTAGCCCTCCTGCTCGTGCGAGAAGTCGTTCGCCGGCGCTCGGTTGCCACCCGTGTCGTTCTGCGCTGTCATGCGAGAGAACCTACATGCGCACCGGACCGGGGCGTCACGCAAACCCCGGCTCGGTCGAACCGCAGCTGCTGAACGTCCGCACAGCCGACGGCGGCCCGAACCTGAACGACGACCGTCGTCCGTTGCTTGCATGGAGGGATGGACATCCTCCTCCGACTCCTCGTCGCGATCGGGTTCGCCCTGCTCGTGACCGCCGTCGTCGCCCTCGTCCTGCACCTGGTCCTCCGGGCGATCGCGCGCCGGGAACGGTGGGCCGGCGTGCTCTCACGCCGGACGAAGCACCCCTTCCGCACCGTGCTGCTGGTGGTCCTGCTCTGGATCGCGTTCACGTCGAGCATCCCGCGGAACCCCGACGCCTACCCGTGGCGCGACGAGGTCGTGCACGGCTTCCTCATCGTCACGATCGCGGTCGGCTGCTGGCTCGCGTGCCACGTCGCGATCTTCCTCGAGGACCTCGGGCTGCACCGCTTCCGCATCGACGTCCCCGACAACCGGCAGGCGCGTCGCATCCGCACCCAGGTGCTCATCATCCGGCGCCTCACCGTCGCCCTGCTCGTCATCATCGCGGTCGGCGCGATCCTGCTGACCTTCGACGGGGTCGAGGCCGCGGGCGCGAGCGTGCTCGCCAGCGCCGGCCTCATCTCCGTGGTCGCGGGCCTCGCCGCGCAGTCCACGCTCGGCAACGTGTTCGCCGGCATGCAGCTGGCGTTCTCCGGGTCGATCCGGGTCGACGACGTCGTCGTGGTCGAGCAGCAGTGGGGACGGATCGAGGAGATCACGCTGACCTACGTCGTCGTGCACCTGTGGGACGACCGTCGGTTCGTGCTGCCGTCGACGTACTTCACGAGCACGCCGTTCGAGAACTGGACCCGGACCGGCAGCGAACTGCTCGGTGCCGTCGAGTTCGACCTCGACTGGCGGGTGAGCCCGGCGGACATGCGGGCGGAGCTCGACCGGATCCTCGACACCTCGACGATCTGGGACCGCCGGGTCAAGGTGCTCCAGGTCACGGACGCCGTCGGAGGACTGGTCCGGGTTCGCATCCTCGTGACGGCCCCCGACGCCGGCGGCCTGTTCGACCTCCGCTGCTACGTCCGCGAGGAGATGGTCGAGTGGATCCAGCGCACCCACCCGGACGCCCTGCCGGTCCAGCGGGTGCAGCTCACCCAGCCGGGTGCGGCGGCACCGCGCCGACGCGGACGTCCGGCAGAGGGGGACTCGCAGCTGTTCGGTGACGACGAGCGCGGCGCGCTCTTCACCGGACCGATCCAGACGTCCGGCATCCCGGAGTCCGAGCGTTGACCCGGTGACGTGACCGCGTGCCGTGCACGGGACGGACGACGGACGGGAGGCCCGGTGCCAGCTGGCACCGGGCCTCCCGTCCGTCAGGCCGGTCGCGTCCGCGACCCCCTGCCGCGTCTCGAGCTACTGGCGCGCCTTGACCGCGCGGTCGTCCTCGACGACCGTGCCGATCGCCACGATCGTCGTGGCGAGCCACGCGACCCAGGTCAGCGCGAGCCGCCAGTCACGCGGTCCCTGGCGGGTGGTCTGCAGCACGCTGTAGCCGCTGATGAGCGAACTCCACACCGCACCGTTGAACATGAACTTGCGCACAGAGGCCTCCTGTCGTCGTGCTGACAACGCTACCGGCCCGTACATTGGAGCGCCGCCGGTCACCCTGCCGCGGTGTCTGCCGGAGGAGTGTTCGTGCGTCAAGCGGTCATCGGAGCGGCCCTGCTCGTGGTCGGCGCGGTCTGCGTCGTGTTCGGGCTGCTGCCCCTCGACGACCTCGCCGTGCTCGCCGACCGGGTCCTGCCGGTCCTCGGGTTCGTGCTCGGGCTGACCGTCGTCGCCGAGCTCGCCGCGGACGCCGGGGTGTTCGACCGCCTCGCCGACGTCGCCGCCCGGGTCGGTGGCGGGCGCACCATCGGCCTCTGGGGCGCGGTCGTCGTGCTCGCCGTGCTCTGCACCGTCTTCCTGTCGATCGACACCACCGCGGTGCTCCTCACCCCCATCGTCATCTCGCTCGCACGGCGCGTGGGGCTGCCCCCGATGCCGTTCGCCCTGACCACGGTCTGGCTCGCGAACACGGCCTCGCTGCTGCTGCCGGTGTCGAACCTGACGAACCTGCTCGCCGTCGACCGGATGGGGCTCGGCGGCCCGCTGCCGTTCGCCGGGCTGATGGCCTGGCCCGCGGTCGCCGGGGTGGTCGTGCCGTGCGTCGTCCTGCTCGTGGTGTTCCGCGGCAAGCTGTTCGGCCGCTACTCGCCGGTGTCCGTCCGCACGCCGAAGGACCCGGTGTTCTTCTGGGCTGCCTCCGCGGTGCTCGTCGCGCTCGTCGTCGCCCTGACGGCCGGGGTGACCGTGTGGATCGCCGCGGTCCTGGCCGCCGTGGTGCTCGTCTTGGTCGCGGCGTTCCGGTCACCGTCCGAACTCCGGGTGTCCCGCGTGCCGTGGTCGACCCTGCTGTTCGCCGCCGGGCTCTTCGTGGTGGTCGAGGCGCTGCACACGACGGGCATCACCGACCCGATCGTGCACGCGCTGCAGGGCGGCACCGGGGCCGGTCCGCTGCTGCTGCTCGGCGGTGCGGGCGCGGTCGCCGCGAACGGCATCGACAACCTGCCGGCCTACCTGGTGCTCGAACCGGCCGCCGGGCACGAGGCCGTCCGGTACGCGGCACTGCTCATCGGCGTCAACGCCGGCTGCCTCATCACGCCGTGGGCCTCGCTCGCGACGCTGCTGTGGCACGCACGGCTGTCGGCCGAGGGCGTGCACCTGTCCTGGGGCCGGTACATGGCGCTCGGGTGCGTCGTCGCGCCGCTCACCGTGGTCGCCGGGGTCCTGGCGCTCGCGATCTGACGCCGGCGGAGCCCGGTGCCGAGGCGGTGCCGGTACCGGTGCCGTGCGCGGTCAGAGCCAGTCGCGGGTCTTGAAGACGCGGTAGAGCACGAGCGACGACGCGGTGATGATCGCGAGCGAGGCCCAGAGACCACTCCAGGCGCCCTCGCCCGGGAACTTCACGTTCTGCCCGAAGAAGCTCGTCACACCGGTGGGGATCGCGATGATCGCCGCCCAGCTCGTGACCTTCTTCATGACGGTGTTCTGCCGGTTCGACGCCAGGTTCAGGGTCGTGTCGAGCACGCTCGACACGGCGTCACGGAGCTGTTCGACGGAGTCGGCGATCGAGACGAGGTGGTCCTCGACGTCGCGGAAGTACGGCCGGATGCCGTTCGAGATCGTCTCCGCGTCACCGTGCAGCAACGAGGCGACGCTGTCCCGCGTCGGGACGACCAGCCGTCGGAGCACCCCGAGGGTCTTGCGGAGCCGGAACGACCGCCGCTGGATCTGCTGCTCGCGGGGGTCCCCCGGTTCGAACAGGTCGTCCTCGAGCGCATCGATCTGTCGTTCGAGGTCCTCGACGGTGTCGGTGGCCCGGTCGACGACCGCGTCGAGCAGCGCCCAGACGAGCCAGGGCACGCCGTGTTCGGCGATGTCGGAGTTCGCCGTGAGCCGGTGCTCCATCGGGGTGGTGTCGACGTCGGACCCGTGGATGGTGACGAGCGCCCGTTCGGTGACGAAGGCCTTGACCTCGTGCGTGATCAGGTCACCCTCGTCGTCCGTGCCGCCCACGTCGTAGACGACCAGGAACAGGCTGTCCCGGTACCGGTCGAGCTTCGGCCGCTGTCCGTGCTCGACGGCGTCCTCGACCGCGAGCGCATGGATGCCGAGCTCCTCCTCGATCTGCTCGAGGTCGGCCGCCGTCGGGTCGGTGTAGTCGATCCAGACGAAGGTGTCCGGGTCGGCGACGAGGTCGGAGATCCGGTCGACGGGGAAGTCCCGTTCGACCGTGTCGCCCTTGCACCACGCCCGTGTCCTGACCATGCTCGTCAGCCTACTGAGACGGCCGACCCGGGATCTCCCGGGTCGGCCGTCGTGGTGCTGCGGAGCCGTCAGCCGGCTCCTGCTCAGCCGGCTCCTGCTCAGTAGGCGGAGACGAGCTTGCCGTCCTCCACCTTCAGGTACTGGTTCACATCGAACGAGTCCTCGCCGCGCTTCTTGTCACCGAGGTACGAGGTGTAGCTGTACGAGACGCTCCCGTCCTTCGTGCTCGTCACCATCACGGTGCCGGCGCGGGACGCCTCGACCTCCAGCTCGGGCATCGACGTGACGTCGTACTGCACGCCGCCGTCGGCGTCGTAGGGCCCGTACCAGGGGCAGCCGCTCAGGGCCCGGAGCTCGGTCTTCTCGGCGCAGTCGTCGATGAGGTCGGTCACGTACTGCTCGGCGTCCTGCTCGAGTGCCTTGGTCGCCTTCGGCGCGAAGTCGACGTAGCCCGACGTGACCGCACCCACGGCGACCTTCTCGGTGCCGCCGGTGAAGTACTTCGTCCCGCCGACCGAGACCTGGTAGGTGCCGGGGTAGGCGAGGGACGTGAACTTGCCGTCGCTGATCTTCCCGATCTCCTTGCCGCCGACGGTCACCGGAGCACCCTCGAGGACGTCGGAGGCCGTCAGGGTCACCTGCTGGGCAAGCGGCTGCGTGACACGCCACTCGTCCTTCACCAGGAACGAGGTGCCCGTGCGCCGCAGCGACACCTGGCCGGAGCGGTTCTTGCCGTCCTGGGTGTAGCTCAGGGTGGCGATGGCGGTGTCACCGGTCCGGGCGACCCGGCCGACGCGGATGTCCGACGGGCGGTCCTTCGCACTCCCGAGCACCTTCGAGTCGAGCATCGCTGCGTCGTCGGGGATCTCGCTCAGGTCGGCGGCGGTGTCGGCGTCACCGCTGGCGATGGCCTGCACGTAGGACTTCACGGTCGGTGCCGGACCCCAGACGTTGGCGCGGAGGACGCTCGTCGTGACCGCACCGGCGATGACGACGACGATGACGGCGCCACCGGCGATGAGCGAACGGACCAGGATCTTCTTGGCCCGCGGGGACATCGGTGCCGGAGCGGGGGCACCACCGCCGATGAACGGCTGCGACCCGTCGGCCGGTGGTGCGCCGTACGGGGGCAGCGTGCCGTAGGGCGGCTGCGACCCGGCCGCCGGCTGCGCGCCGGAGATCGACTGCACGCCGTACGCGGGCTCCTGGGCGGGCCCGGCCGGCGGGTACGGCACGTGCTGGTCGGCGGCCGGGGGAGTGTTCCACGCGGCGGCAGCCGGTGCGTCGGCGGCGGCAGGAGCGCCGGGCGCACCGGGCGTGGCCGGGTCGACGGTCGCGGTGGGCGCGACGGGCGCACCCGGGCCGGCGGCGGGCCCGGCCGGGAACGCCGGCGGCACGACGGGGCGGGGGTCCGCTCCGACCAGGCGGGACGTCCGGAGCACCACGGCTCCGCCGAGGCGGGGCAGGAGCACCGGGGCGAGGTACCGGGCGACGACCTCGATCGCGCCGCCCCACAGGGCGAAGACGATCGGCGTCCACGGTGCGATGCCGATCGACCCCGACCCGTCCACGGAGCTCGTGCTGCTCACCTGGTACGAGACGACGCCGGTGCCGAGGACGAAGCAGAGCAGACCGAGTGCGAACCACACCAGCGGCGTGACGACCCAGTCGAGCGTCGTGCGGATCCGGTCGTTGCGGCGGACGGCGAGGGCGAGCCCGGCCGCGACCGAGGTGACGACGACGAACAGCACGACGAGCCAGGTCCAGCCGCCGGCTCCGCCGAACACGGAGGCGGTGTCGCTGGCGGACCCGAAGCCGGACGTCCCCACACCACCGAAGAACCCGAGCGCGGTCAGTCCGATCGCGACGTTCCCGAGCAGCAGCGGCAACGCGGAGCCGTAGGACGGCTGGGCGATCAGGGCGACGACGATGACGACGAGGGCGACCAGCACGACGAGGACCGTGAGCTGCGACGCGGCGACCCGGAGCGTGCCGAGCAGGCGGGCGGTGAAGACGTTGCGCCCGGCGAGGACGGAGGGCCGGGCGAGGAGTGCCGCCAGGGCCCCGATGACGAACGCACCGATGATGCTGCCGAAACCGACGGCGTGCACCGGCTCGATGACCGCGCCGGACACCGACGGGAACCGGATCGCGAAGAGGCCGGCCGCGACGTTCGTGAGCACGGTGGTGACGAGGCCGGAGACCACCGCGGTGACGAGCACCTGCGTGCGGCCGAGGCCACGCGTGCGGATCCGGCGGGTGAGCACGACGGCCAGGACGACCTGCGCGGCGAGCACCAGCGCAGGCACCACGGCGAGCGAGCCCGAGCCGGAACCGAGGAACCCGATCGACCCGGACAGGTGCAGTCGGCCGAGGTCGGCGAGGGCCACGAGCTGCGCCGGCGCGCCGAGCAGGACGCTCACGCCGGAGAGCAGGGACTCCACGTCGGGAGCCGAGCCCGCGCCGAGGTCGGTGCCGGACCCGGTGGACGGAGCGGCCGACCCGCTGCCGCCCGACGCGAGCAGTCCGACGGTGATGAGCAGCGAGAGCCCGGCGACGACGTACGCCGCGACCCAGCCGCCGACGGCGGCGAGCACGGCCGCCAGCCAGTCGCGACCGGACACGGACCGCAGGAAGCGACCGAACGCATCGGACGGCTGCGCGGCGGGGGCGGGCTGACCCGACCACTGCTGCGGGCCTCCAGGCTGCTGCTGCCAGGCGGGCTGGCCGTTCCAGGCAGGCTGGCCGGAAGCGGGCTGGCCGTTCCAGGCGGGCTGGCCGGTACCGGGCTGGCCCGGACCGGGCTGCGACGGCGGGACGGGCTGGTTGGGCGGGTTCTCGCTCACGGCTGGGGGTCCTCTCCGACCGGGAGGCCGGCGCCGCACTCCAGCACCCGTGTCCCCCCGACACGTGCCTGCAGCGTAGCGGACCCGCCGATCCGCCGTGAATACGCTGTCCCCACGCTGGTAACTTCGGCAGCGCACCCGGCGCAGCACGCCGGACCACCCGGCGCACCACGCCGGCCGTCGCACCCGACGCACGACGCACCCGACGCACCCGGCCCCGGCCGGGCGGAACGGAGATCACACCACCCCATGCCTGCAGACCGCACCGAACAGACCCGCTACTCGTTCGTCGTCGCCTCCAACCGACTCCCGGTTGACCGCGTCGTCGACCAGGACGGCAACGAGGGCTGGCGGCACTCGCCGGGCGGCCTCGTCACCGCCCTCGAACCCGTGATGCGCGCGAACGACGGAGCCTGGGTCGGCTGGGTGGGGCAGGCCGAGGTCGAGGTCGCACCGTTCGACAACGAGGGCATCCACATCGTCCCCGTCCCACTCTCCGACGACGACGTCGAGGAGTACTACGAGGGCTTCAGCAACGACACGCTCTGGCCGCTGTACCACGACGTCATCGAGCACCCGAGCTACCACCGTGACTGGTGGAACGCGTACAAGCGCGTGAACGAGCGCTTCGCCGCGCAGATCGCCGAGATCGTCGAGCAGGACGGCATCGTCTGGGTGCAGGACTACCAGCTGCAGCTCGTGCCGGCCCTGCTCCGCGCCAAGCGCCCCGACCTGACGATCGGCTTCTTCAACCACATCCCGTTCCCGCCGGTCGGCATCTACGCGCAGCTGCCGTGGCGTGCGCAGATCCTCGACGGGCTGCTCGGCGCCGACGTCATCGGCTTCCAGCGCCACGACGACGCCAGCGACTTCCTCCGAGCGGTCCGCCACATCAAGGGCTACACGACCAAGGGCACCACGATCGACGTCCCGGTGGACGACCCGGCAGCCCCGCGCAGCCGCAAGGGCATCACGGTCCGCCACGTCGAGGCCAGGCACTTCCCGATCTCCATCGACGCCGAGAGCTTCGAGGCGATCGCCCGCAAGCCCGAGGTGCAGGAGCGTGCGCGCGAGATCCGCGAGAGCCTCGGCAACCCGAAGACGGTGCTGCTCGGCGTCGACCGGCTCGACTACACCAAGGGCATCCGCCACCGCATCAAGGCGTTCGGCGAGCTGGTGGAGGACGGCCGCATCGCGGTCGAGGACGCCACCCTGATCCAGGTGGCGAGCCCGAGCCGCGAGCGTGTCGACTCGTACGCTGCGCTCCGTGACGAGATCGAGCTGAGCGTCGGCCGCATCAACGGCGACCTCGGCGTCATCGGCCACCAGCCGATCTCGTACCTGCACCACGGCTACCCACGCGAGGAGATGGTGGCGCTCTACTTGGCCGCCGACATCATGCTCGTCACCGCATTGCGCGACGGCATGAACCTCGTCGCGAAGGAGTACGTCGCCGCCCGCTTCGACAACGACGGGGTGCTCATCCTGTCCGAGTTCGCCGGTGCCGCCGACGAGCTCAAGCAGGCCGTGATCGTCAACCCGCACGACATCGGTGCGCTCAAGGACTCGATCGAGCGCGCCATCCAGATGCCGCGTCGCGAGCGGTCGACGCGCATGCGCGCGCTCCGCAAGCGCGTCCGCGACAACGACGTGGCGCGCTGGTCGCGCTCGTTCCTCGAGGCGCTCGACCGGCACGCGCCGCGGAACGCCCAGATCGACCCGTCCGCCGCCGACCCGCGCGAACAGCACCGTGAGGCGCAGACCGACAACATGTCGATCTTCGACCAGGACGCGCAGTCCGCCAGGGCTGCCGAGGACACCCGGGAGGCACGTGATGACTGAGACCACCACCGACCAGTCCGCCATCGACGCGGCCCTCGAGACGCTCGCGGCTGCGCCGCGACTGATCGTCGCCCTCGACTTCGACGGCACGCTGGCCCCCTTCGCCGACGACCCCTCGCAGGTCGGGGCGCTGCCCGGGTCGTGGGCCGCGGTCCTGACCCTGCACCGTGCGAAGGACACCGAGGTGGTGCTCGTGTCCGGGCGTCCCCTCGGCAGCCTGGCCGCGGTGACCCACGCGCCCGAGGACATGGCGCTCGTCGGCTCGCACGGTGTCGAGTGGCGCGTGGCCGGCCACGACGAGGCCGCGCTGTCCGATGACGAGGTCGAGCGTGTGGCACGGATCGGTGCGGCGCTCGACGCGGTCGGCGAACGGTTCCCGGGTGTCGTCATCGAGCACAAGCCCGCCGGGCACGGGGTGCACACGCGCCGTGTCTCCGCCGAGGTCGCGGCCGAGGCGAACGCGGCGGCGAGCCGCGCGGCGCACGAGGCCGACCCCGAGGTGCTCGAGCGCGGTGGCAAGGACATCGTCGAGTTCGCGGTGCGCCACGTCACGAAGGGCGACGCGATCGCCCGGCTCCGCGACCTGCACGGTGCCGACGCGGTGTTCTTCGCCGGCGACGACGTCACCGACGAGGACGCCTTCCGCGTGCTCGGCGACGGCGACGTCGGGGTGAAGGTCGGGCCGGGGGAGACCCGCGCCGGGTACCGCATCGCCGACCCGGCGGCCCTGACCGGGGTCCTGAAGCAGCTGGCGAGGCTCCGCGCCACCCGCTGATCGCGGCCCCGGAGCATGAGAAAGCACGGGGGTGCACGGCTGGTATCCCAAACCGTCCTAGACTCATCCCATGCCTGATATCGACGTCAAGCCGCGCAGCCGGGTCGTCACCGACGGGATCGAAGCAACCACCTCGCGTGGCATGCTGCGGGCCGTCGGTATGGGAGACGAGGACTGGAGCAAGCCGCAGATCGGCATCGCGTCCTCGTGGAACGAGATCACGCCGTGCAACCTGTCGCTCGACCGCCTCGCACAGGGTGCGAAGGAGGGCGTGCACTCCGGTGGCGGCTACCCGCTGCAGTTCGGCACCATCTCCGTCTCGGACGGCATCTCGATGGGCCACGAGGGCATGCACTTCTCCCTCGTCTCGCGTGAGGTCATCGCGGACAGCGTCGAGACCGTCGTCAACGCCGAGCGCCTCGACGGCACGGTCCTGCTCGCCGGCTGCGACAAGTCGCTGCCCGGCATGCTGATGGCCGCCGCACGCCTCGACCTGGCGAGCGTGTTCCTCTACGCCGGTTCGGTCATGCCGGGCTACGTGAAGCAGGCGGACGGCACGATGAAGGAAGTCACGATCATCGACTCCTTCGAGGGTGTCGGTGCCTGCAAGGCCGGCACGATGAGCGAGGAAGAGCTCAAGAAGATCGAGTGCGCCATCGTCCCGGGCGAGGGTGCCTGCGGTGGCATGTACACGGCGAACACGATGGCCTCCGTCGCCGAGGCCCTCGGCATGTCGCTCCCGGGCTCCGCAGCTCCGCCGAGCGCGGACCGTCGCCGTGACTACTACGCGCACCGCTCCGGCGAGGCTGTGGTGAACATGCTCGAGCACGGCATCACCGCGCGGCAGATCCTCACCAAGGAAGCCTTCGAGAACGCCATCGCCGTCGCGATGGCCCTCGGCGGCTCGACCAACGTCATCCTGCACCTGCTCGCGATCGCCTACGAGGCCGAGGTCGAGCTGTCGCTGGACGACTTCAACCGCATCGGTTCCAAGGTCCCGCACCTTGCCGACATGAAGCCCTTCGGCAAGTACGTCATGGTCGACGTCGACCGCAACGGGGGCATCCCCGTGATCATGAAGGCGCTGCTCGACGCGGGCCTGCTGCACGGCGACTGCATGACGGTGACGGGCAAGACCGTCGCCGAGAACCTGGCCGAGATCGACCCGCCGGCACTCGACGGCGAGGTCTTCCGCACGCTCGACAACCCGATCCACGAGACCGGTGGCCTCACCGTCCTGCAGGGCTCCTTCGCCCCCGAGGGTGCCGTGGTGAAGACCGCGGGCTTCGACGCCTCCGTCTTCGAGGGCCCTGCCCGCGTGTTCGACCGCGAACGCGCGGCGATGGACGCTCTGACCGAGGGCGGGATCGAGAAGGGCGACGTCGTCGTCATCCGCTACGAGGGCCCCAAGGGCGGCCCGGGCATGCGCGAGATGCTCGCCATCACCGCGGCCATCAAGGGCGCGGGCCTCGGCAAGGATGTACTACTCTTGACCGACGGTCGATTCTCAGGCGGCACAACCGGCCTGTGCATCGGCCACATCGCACCGGAAGCAGTGGACGCAGGTCCAGTCGCTTTCGTTCGTGATGGCGACCGCATCCGTGTCGACATCGCGGCTCGCTCGCTCGACCTACTGGTCGACCCGGCCGAGCTGGAGGCCCGCCGTGACGGCTGGGCCCCGCTGCCCCCGCGCTACACCCGCGGAGTCCTCGCGAAGTACGCCAAGCTCGTGAAGTCCGCCGCCCAGGGCGCGGTCACGGGCTAGCGTCCGACACCCGCACCACCGCCACCACTCAGGCAAGGACCACTCATGCCCACGGAAGCAACTCCGTTGTCCGCGGCCGCCGGTGCACGCCGGTCGCCGGAGATCCTCACCGGCTCGGGAGCCGTCCTCCGGACGCTCGAGCACCTCGGGATCACCGACGTCTTCGGCCTGCCCGGCGGCGCGATCATCCCGTTCTACGACGAGCTGATGGCGTCGACCACGATCCGCCACATCCTCGTCCGTCACGAGCAGGGCGCCGGCCACGCCGCCGAGGGCTACGCCTCGTCGTCCGGCAAGGTCGGCGTCGCCATCGCCACGTCGGGCCCCGGCGCGACGAACCTCGTCACGGCCATCGCCGACGCCTACATGGACTCGGTGCCGTTCATCGCGATCACCGGTCAGGTGTTCTCGACGCTGATGGGCACCGACGCGTTCCAGGAAGCCGACATCGTCGGCATCACGATGCCCATCACGAAGCACTCGTTCCTGGTCACCGACCCGGCCGACGTGCCGGCGACCCTCGCCGCGGCGCACCTCATCGCGACGACCGGTCGGCCCGGCCCCGTGCTGGTGGACATCACGAAGGACGCCCAGCAGAAGTCGGCGCCCTACGTGTGGCCGCCCAAGATCGACCTGCCCGGCTACCGCCCGGTGACCAAGGCGCACGGCAAGCAGATCACCGCGGCGGCGCAGCTGCTGTCCGAGGCGAAGCGCCCGGTGCTCTACGTCGGCGGCGGCGTCATCCGCTCCCGCGCGACCGCCGAGCTCCTCCGCTTCGCCGAGGCGACCGGTGCGCCGGTCGTCACGACCCTGATGGCGCGCGGCGCGTTCCCGGACTCGCACCCGCAGCACCTCGGCATGCCCGGCATGCACGGCACGGTGCCCGCGGTGCTCGGCCTGCAGGACAGCGACCTCATCGTCGCCCTCGGGGCACGCTTCGACGACCGCGTGACCGGCAAGGCCGACGAGTTCGCCCCGGACGCCAAGGTCGTGCACGTCGACATCGACCCGGCCGAGATCTCGAAGATCCGCTTCGCCGACGTCCCGATCGTCGGTGACGCCCGCGAGGTCCTGGTCGACCTGCTCGACGCCTGGGGTGGCATCGCCGTCGAGGACCGCGCGTCGACCGACGAGTGGTGGGCGAAGCTCCACCAGCTCAAGACCGACTTCCCGCTCGGGTACGCCGAGCCGACCGACGGACTCCTCGCGCCGCAGGGCATCATCAAGCGCATCGGTGAGCTCTCCGGTCCCGAGGCCGTCTACGCCTCCGGTGTCGGCCAGCACCAGATGTGGTCCGCGCAGTTCATCAAGTACGAGCGGCCCAACGCCTGGCTCAACTCCGGTGGTGCCGGCACCATGGGCTACTCGGTCCCCGCGGCCATGGGCGCGAAGGTCGCCCAGCCGGACCGGGTGGTCTGGGCGATCGACGGCGACGGCTGCTTCCAGATGACGAACCAGGAGCTCGCGACCTGCGTCATCAACGACATCCCGATCAAGGTCGCGATCATCAACAACTCGTCGCTCGGCATGGTCCGGCAGTGGCAGACGCTGTTCTACGACGGTCGGCACTCCTTCACCGACCTCGAGACGGGGCACGCCTCGCGCCGCGTCCCGGACTTCGTGAAGCTGGCCGACGCCTACGGTGCCCTCGGCATCCGCGTCGAGAAGGCCGACGAGGTCGACGCCGCGATCGAGCTCGCCCTCGCGACCAACGACCGCCCGGTGGTGATCGACTTCGTCGTGAGCCGTGACTCGATGGTGTGGCCGATGGTCCCGCAGGGCGTCAGCAACTCGTCCATCGAGTACGCCCAGGCACTCGCGCCCACCTGGGACGACGAGGACGCCGACATGACGGGAGAAACCGCATGAGCCACGTCCTCTCCCTCCTCGTGGAGGACAAGCCCGGTCTGCTGACCCGTGTGGCCGGACTCTTCGCGCGCCGCGGGTTCAACATCGAGTCGCTCGCCGTCGGCAACACCGAGGTGGACGGCCTCAGCCGGATCACCGTCGTCGTCGACGTCGAGGACCTCCCGCTGGAACAGGTGACGAAGCAGCTCAACAAGCTGGTGAACGTCATCAAGATCGTCGAACTGGACTTCTCGCAGTCGGTCCAGCGCGAGCACATGCTCGTGAAGGTGCGCGTCGACAACCAGACGCGCTCGGCGGTGCTCGAAGCAGTGAACCTGTTCCGTGCCCAGGTCGTCGACGTGGCGACCGACTCCCTGATCGTCGAGGTGACCGGCGACCCCGGCAAGATCCAGGCGATCCTCCGCGTGCTCGAGCCCTACGGCGTCAAGGAGCTCGCCCGCGCGGGCCTCCTCGGCATGGGCCGCGGACCGAAGAGCATCACCGACCGGGTGCGCTGAGCGCCCGTCACACCCCTCCCGGGCGCCGATGGTGCCCGGCACAGACCACAGAACCAAGGAGACACACCCTCGTGACTGACATCGTGTACGACGCCGACGCCGACCTGACGCTCATCCAGGGCAAGAAGGTCGCCGTCATCGGCTACGGCTCGCAGGGCCACGCCCACGCCCTCAACCTCCGTGACTCGGGTGTCGAGGTGAAGATCGGCCTGCAGGAGGGCTCGAAGAGCCGGCAGAAGGCCGAAGAGGCGGGCTTCGAGGTCCACACCCCGGGCGACGCCACCGCCTGGGCCGACGTCGTCGTCATCCTCGCGCCGGACCAGGTCCAGCGCATCGTCTACGCCGAGGACATCCGCCCGAACCTCAAGCCGGGCGCGACGCTCGTCTTCGGCCACGGCTTCAACATCCGCTTCGGCTACATCGAGGCGCCCGAGGGCGTCGACGTGTCGCTCGTCGCGCCGAAGGGCCCGGGGCACACCGTCCGCCGGGAGTACGAGGCCGGCCGTGGCGTCCCCGTGATCGTCGCCGTCGAGGTCGACGCGTCCGGTTCCGCCTGGGACCTCGCGTGGTCGTACTCCAAGGCCATCGGTGGCCTCCGCTCCGGCGGCATCAAGACGACCTTCACCGAGGAGACCGAGACCGACCTGTTCGGCGAGCAGGCCGTCCTCTGCGGTGGCACCTCGCAGCTCATCCAGTACGGCTTCGAGACCCTGGTCGAGGCGGGCTACCAGCCGCAGATCGCCTACTTCGAGGTCCTGCACGAGCTCAAGCTCATCGTCGACCTCATCTGGGAGGGCGGCCTCACCAAGCAGCGCTGGTCGATCTCCGACACCGCCGAGTTCGGTGACTACGTCTCCGGCCCGCGCGTGATCTCGCCGGACGTCAAGGAGAACATGAAGGCGGTGCTCGCGGACATCCAGAACGGTGCCTTCGCGAAGCGCTTCATCGAGGACCAGGACGCCGGCGCTCCGGAGTTCAAGGCGCTCCGTGCCAAGGGCGAGGGCCACCCGATCGAGGCCACCGGCCGTGAGCTCCGCGCGCTCTTCGCGTGGAAGCAGAACGACGGCGACTACGTGGACGGCTCGGCCGCGCGGTAGTCTTCCGAGGACCACTCGACGTCGAGGCGGCGGTGCACCTGCACCGCCGCCTCGCGATGTGACCCGAACGTTATGCAGCAGCTCTTCTCCAGCCCCGACGCCGCGGACCGGCGTCCCTCCGCCGTGCGCGCGCACGATTCCCGACACCCGTCGGCCGTGGTGCGCACCCGCGGTCAGGACCGCCCCGACCAGCATGGGATGATCGTCGGATGGCGGTGACGAAGCGAGCGGTCCACATCGGCGCCGGCAAGATCGGGCGCGGGTTCGTGGGCCAGTTCCTCGTGGCGAGCGGCTACGAGCTCACCTTCGTCGACGTCGACGAACGCGTGGTCTCGGCCCTGAACGAAGCCGGCCGGTTCGTGGTGCACGAGGTCGGCGAGATGCCGGTCGAGCACCTCGTCTACGGGTTCCGTGCGCTCAGCAGCAAGACCGACCGTGAGCGTGTGGTGCAGGCCATCGCCGAGGCCGACGTCGTGACCACCGCCGTGGGCGCACGCACGCTCCCGCTCGTCGCGCCGCTCATCGCCGAAGGGCTCGCGGCACGCCCGCTCGAGCGCGGTGACGTCACGATCGTCGCCTGCGAGAACGCGTTCAACGCGACCGATTCCCTGCACGCCAGCATCCGCCGCGCCCCGATCCTCGAAGACCGCGACATCGCCGCCGTCTTCGCGAACTGCGCGATCGACCGCATCGTCCCGGACCAGTCCGGGGTGCTCGGTCAGTCCGGCGGCCTCGACGTCGTGCTCGAACCGTTCTACGAGTGGGTCATCGAGCGCACCCCGTTCCTCGGCTCCGACGCCGAACCGCCGACGATCGAGGGCGTCACCTGGGTCGACGACCTGCAGCCGTTCGTCGAGCGCAAGCTCTACACGGTCAACACGGCGCACGCCACCGCGGCCTACCACGGCTACGTGCGGGGAATCCGGCTCATCCGCGAAGCACTCGAGGACGACGCCGTCCGCGCCGAGGTCGACGGGGTGCTGGCCGAGACCACCGCACTGCTGATCGCGAAGCACGGCTTCGACCCCGAGGACCACGCGCGCTACGTCGCCGCGAACCTCTCCCGCATCGCGAACCCGCACCTGCCGGACTCCACCGCGCGCGTCGGCCGCAACCCGCTCCGCAAGCTCGGCCGTCGTGAACGCTTCGTCGGCCCGGCGTCGCAGCTGGCCGAGCGCGGCCTGCCCGTCGAGCACCTGCTCGGTGCCGTCCGCGTGGCGCTCGCGTTCGACGACGAGAACGACCCGGAGTCGATCGAGCTGCACGCACTCCTGCGTTCCGGGGCGACCGCGCACGCGCTGACCGAGATCCTCACGGGCCTGATGGAGAGCCACCCGCTCTTCCCGGCCGTCCGCGACGTCGTCGCCGAGGTCCTCGCGACGCAGCCGGCCGACGTCTGACCTCGGCCTCCCGGCCGTCGCTGGTCCTCCCGGTGTCGTGTCCCTCGTAGAATCGGGGCATGACCACGGCAGCATCCCCACCAGACGGGTCGATCGACCCGGACGTGCCGAACGCCGTCGACACCGACGACGCCGCTCTCAGTTGGGGTGACGCCGACGACGCCACCCACGTCGACGCGGCGCACAACCCGGTGGCGGTGCGCGAGCGCGGCGAGCGGGACCCCGAGGCGCCCGAGACCTCCGGCGCGCTCGTCGGGTTCGGTGTCTTCGGGGGCCTCTACCTCCTCTACACTGTGGCCTGGCTCCTCACCGCGTCGACCGCGTACGTCTCCGGCGTCGACACGGTCCTCACGCTCTTCGTCGAGGTACTCCGCTTCCTGGCGATCCTCGCGCCGGCACTCTGGTTCACGGTGGTGCTGTGGGCGGCGCGCAGCAGCCGCACGCGGACCCGTCTGCTCTGGATGCTCCTCGGTGCCGTCGTGCTCTTCCCCTGGCCGTTCCTCCTGACGCGGAGCTTCGGGTGACCGGGGCAGTGCCGGCGACGACCCGCCGGAGCAGCGCCCCCGTGGTCGCGAAGATCGTGGTCTGGGTCGTGTTCGCGGCGCTGTTCGCGTACATGACGGTGCAGGCCGTCGGCAACCTCACGCAGATCAACCAGCGGGTGGACGCCTTCAACGCGTTCCTCCAGACGACCTCGGGCGGCGACTCGCTGCAGACCAGCACCCCGTGGCTGTGGCTCGTGCTCGACATCCTCATCGCGCCGGTCGCGTTCGTCGCGGCGATCGTCATCACCCGAAGTTCGAGCCTGCCCGTCACGATCGCGGTGTTCGTGGTCGCCTTCGCGGGCGCCGGCGCCCTCTGGCTCGACCTCCAGCTGTTCGTCCCGACGCTGCTGGACTTCTGACGCGACCCGCCGACGGCCAGGAGGCGCGGTGCGGCCCCGCCCCGCGCCTCCCGGCCGTCGTGTGGTTCTCCACAGGACCGCTCCCGCGGTCGTAACCACCGGCCCGCGTCGATAGCATGGTGGGATACCAACCGTCTCGAGTGAGGAAACAGCTGCTGTGTCGAAGCCGGTCGTCCTGATCGCCGAAGAACTCTCGCCCGCAACGGTCGACGCCCTCGGGCCCGACTTCGAGATCCGGAACGTGGACGGCACCGACCGTCCGGCGCTCCTGGCGGCGCTGTCCGACGCGCACGCCGTCCTCGTGCGGTCCGCCACCAAGATCGACGCCGAGGCGATCGCCGCGGCACCGGTCCTCAAGGTCGTCGCCCGTGCCGGCGTCGGCCTCGACAACGTCGACATCAAGGCCGCGACGACCGCCGGCGTGATGGTGGTGAACGCCCCGACCTCGAACATCATCTCGGCGGCGGAGCTCACGGTCGGGCACATCCTGTCGCTCGCGCGGCACATCCCGGCCGCCCACGCCTCGCTGGCCGCCGGTGCGTGGAAGCGCTCGTCGTACACCGGTGTCGAGCTCTACGAGAAGACCGTCGGCATCATCGGCCTCGGCCGCATCGGCGCCCTCATCACCCAGCGACTGCAGGCCTTCGGCGTGACGGTCATCGCGTACGACCCGTACGTCACCACGGCACGTGCGCAGCAGCTCGGGGTCGAGCTCGTCTCCCTCGACGACCTGCTGCGTCGGGCGGACTTCACCACGATCCACATGCCGAGGACGCCGGAGACCCTCGGCATGATCTCGGACGCCCAGTTCGCCCTGATGAAGCCGACCGCGTTCGTCGTGAACGTGGCCCGCGGTGGCCTGATCGACGAGGACGCCCTGCACCGGGCCCTCACGTCGAACACCATCGCCGGCGCCGGCCTCGACGTCTTCGTCGCCGAGCCCCCGAAGGACTCGCCGCTCCTGGCGCTCCCGAACGTCGTCGTGACGCCGCACCTCGGCGCCTCCACCGACGAAGCGCAGGAGAAAGCAGGCGTCTCGGTCGCCAAGTCGGTCCGTCTCGCCCTCGGCGGCGAGCTCGTGCCCGACGCGGTCAACGTCGCCGGCGGGGTCATCGACCCGTACGTGCGCCCCGGCATCCCGCTCGTCGAGAAGCTCGGCCAGGTCTTCACCGCCCTCGCGACCTCACCGGTCACGAGCATCGACGTCGAGGTGCACGGCGAACTCGCCGAGTACGACGTCAGCGTGCTGAAGCTCGCGGCGCTCAAGGGCGTCTTCACCGACGTCGTGAGCGACCAGGTCTCCTACGTCAACGCTCCGCTCATCGCCGAGCAGCGCGGGGTCACCGTCCGCCTCATCACCGAGACCGACAGCCCCGAGTACCGCAACGTGCTGACGATCCGCGGTGCCCAGTCGGACGGCCCGGCGATCAGCGTCTCCGGCACGCTCACCGGCCCGAAGCAGGTCGAGAAGCTCGTCGAGATCAACGGGCACGACGTCGAGGTGCCGCTCGACCGGCACCACGTGGTCATGGAGTACACCGACCGTCCGGGCATCGTCGCGGTCTACGGCAAGGAGTTCGGCCAGGCCGGCATCAACATCGCCGCGATGCAGATCTCCCGCGAAGCCGCCGGTGGCCAGGCACTGAGCGTCCTGACCGTCGACTCGCCGGTCCCGGCCGAGATCCTCGAGCACGTCCGCTCGGCGATCGACGCGTCCTCGCTCCGCGAGATCGACATCACGCTCTAGGGGAGTGGCGGACATGAGCAGCGCGCAGACGATCCGACTCGCGGTCATCCGTGGGGACGGCATCGGCCCCGAGGTCGTCGACGAGGCCCTGAAGGTCCTGCACGCGGTCCTGCCGGATGACCTCGTGGTGCAGGAGACCCCGTTCTCCCTCGGTGCCGCACGGTACCTGGAGACCGGCGACGTCCTGACCGACGACGACATGGCGGCGATCGCGCAGCACGACGCGATCCTGCTCGGTGCTGTCGGCGGTGACCCGCGTGACCCGCGGCTCGCCGGCGGCATCATCGAGCGCGGGCTGCTCCTCAAGCTCCGCTTCGCGTTCGACCACTACGTGAACCTCCGGCCGACGACGGTGCACCCGGCCGTCCCGACGCCGCTCGCCGACCCCGGCGAGGTCGACTTCGTGGTCGTCCGCGAAGGCACCGAGGGCCCCTACGTCGGCAACGGCGGTGCCATCCGGACCGGTACCCCGCACGAGATCGCGACCGAGGTCTCGTTGAACACCGCCTTCGGTGTCGAACGGGTCGTGCGGTACGCCTTCGCGCTGGCGGACCGACGCCCGCGTCGGCACCTGACCCTCGTGCACAAGAGCAACGTCCTTGTGCACGCCGGAGCCCTCTGGCAGCGCACCGTCGCGGCCGTCGGCGCCGAGTACCCGGACGTCACGGTCGACTACCAGCACGTGGACGCGGTCACCATCCACATGGTCCGCGACCCCGCACGGTTCGACGTCATCGTCACCGACAACCTGTTCGGCGACATCATCACCGACCTGGCCGGCGCGATCAGCGGCGGCATCGGTCTGGCGGCCTCGGGCAACATCAACCCGGACGGCACCTTCCCCAGCATGTTCGAGCCGGTCCACGGTTCCGCGCCGGACATCGCAGGTCAGCAGCTGGCCGACCCCACCGCCGCGATCCGTTCCGTCGCCCTGTTGCTCGACCACCTCGGTCGCGGTGACCTGGCGGCCGCGGTGACAGCTGCGGTGGAGTCCGACCTCGCCGACCGGGGCACCACGCCGCGTCGCACGGCCGAGATCGGCGACGCGATCGCCGCCGCGGCCACGGCACGCACCACCACCGCCTGAGAAGGAGTCCTCCCCATGAGCACCGACACCGCCTTCGGACTCGAGTTCGCCAGCACCCCGTCCGCCGACCGCCGCGCGGCCGCCGAGCGTGAGCAGATCCTCGCCGACCCGGGCTTCGGCAAGCACTTCACCGACCACATGGCGACGGTCGAGTGGACGCTCGACGACGGCTGGCACAGTGCGTCGATCCACCCCTACGGGCCGCTGTCCCTCGACCCGAGCGCGAGCGTCCTGCACTACGCCCAGGAGATCTTCGAGGGACTCAAGGCCTATCGGCACGCGGACGGCTCGGTGTGGTCGTTCCGGCCGGACGCCAACGCCCGACGCTTCCAGCGGTCCGCCCGACGCCTGGCGCTCCCGGAGCTCCCGGTCGAGGCGTTCGTCGAGTCGATCCGGCAGCTCGTGCAGACCGACGTCGACTGGGTGCCCTCGGCACCCGAGACCAGCCTGTACCTGCGGCCGTTCATGATCGCGACGGAGTCGTTCCTCGGGGTCCGCGCGGCACAGGCCGTCGCGTACCACTGCATCGCGAGCCCCGCCGGTGCGTACTTCACCTCGGGCCCGAAGCCGGTGTCGATCTGGCTGTCGACGCAGTACGCGCGCGCTGGCAAGGGCGGGACCGGTGCGGCGAAGACCGGCGGCAACTACGCCTCGTCGCTGCTGCCCCAGCAAGAGGCCTACGAGCACGGCTGCCAGCAGGTGATGTTCCTCGACTCGGTGGAGGGCAAGTACCTCGAAGAGCTCGGCGGGATGAACGTCGTCCTGGTCAAGTCCGACGGCACCCTCGTCACGCCCGACTCCGACTCGATCCTCGAGGGGATCACGCGTGACTCGATCCTGCAGTTGGCCGAGGACCGCGGCCTGACCGTCGAGAAGCGCCGCGTGACCCTCGACGAGTGGCGGGACGGCGTCGCCGACGGCTCGATCACCGAGGCCTTCGCGTGCGGAACCGCCGCCGTGGTGACCCCGATCGCCGAACTCCGGGGTGACGGGTTCACGATCGGTTCGCCGACCGTGGGGGCCGGGGAACTCACGATGTCCCTGCGCGATGAACTCACCGACATCCAGTACGGCCGTCGTCCCGACCCGCACGGGTGGATGACCAAGCTGACTGCCGCGTCCTGATCGACCGGCGGGCGTGGGTAGGGTCGAACGGTGAAGATCGCACGGTTCAGCAGCAAGGGTGAAGACCCCCGGTACGGCATCCTCGACGAGCGCGCTCTGGTGGTGCTCGCGGGGGACCCGATGTACCAGGGGTTCGAGACCACGGGGGAGCGCGTGGCACTCGCCGACGCCAAGCTCCTCGCCCCCGTCATCCCGCGGTCGAAGGTCATCGGCGTCGGGCTCAACTACTCGGAGCACGCCTCCGAGATGGACGAGCGTGCCGGCGACGACCCGGTGGTGTTCCTCAAGCCGAACACCTCGGTGATCGGTCCGGACGAGCCCATCCGCCTCCCCGCCGACATCGGACGCGTCGACCACGAGGGCGAACTCGCCATCGTGATCGGCTCACTCGCGAAGAACGTCCGACGTGAAGACTTCGCGAGCGTCATCCTCGGCTACACGATCGCCAACGACGTGACCGCCCGAGACCTGCAGGCTCGCGACGGTCAGTGGACCCGGGCAAAGGGCTTCGACACCTTCTGCCCGCTCGGCCCCGTGATCGAGACCGAGATCGACCCGTCGGACATCCGCATCGAGACCCGCGTCGACGGTGACCTCCGGCAGGCGGCCTCGACGAACGAGATGGTGCACGACATCCCGTCGCTCGTCGAGTTCGTGTCCTCGATCTGGACCCTCCTGCCCGGTGACGTCATCCTGACCGGGACTCCGGCCGGTGTCGGGCAGATCCGCGACGGCGAGATCGTCGAGGTCACCATCTCCGGCATCGGTTCGCTCAAGAACCCGGTCATCGCGCGGCACTGACAGCGCTCCCGAACGGCCCGTTCCCCCTGGTGGGGAGCGGGCCGTTCGTCGTTGCCGGGGGAGTACCCCAACAGCGGCGCAGAGGGCGACACGCCCGGGATGTGGGCCGGCTTGGCGCTGCCGTTCACCTCTGCGTAAAGTAATCACTCGTTGCCGCTGAGGCGGAGAACGGAACGGCCGAGACGATCACCGGGTTGAACACCTGGAGATGCAGTCCGGACGGGGTCCCGCTCAGGCAACCAACTCCTCGGAAACACGACCTCTGGTTGTGCGCCCAGGATGTTGTGCAAGACGAATGCCTCTCTGGCGGAACCTTTCGGGGTCGAGCGGGGAGTGCGTCTGGTCCTTGAGAACTCAACAGCGTGCACATTGTCAATGCCAATTTATTGATTGACCTCGTGCCTGGTCGGCTTGCTGACCGGGTCATGAAGCAATTCCTTTTGGATTGAAGATTGTCAGTAGACAGTCAACAGTCAGAATCAACTCGGTCTGATGCCTTCGGGTGTTGGGTCTGTATTTTTTTACGGAGAGTTTGATCCTGGCTCAGGACGAACGCTGGCGGCGTGCTTAACACATGCAAGTCGAACGATGATGCCCAGCTTGCTGGGTGGATTAGTGGCGAACGGGTGAGTAACACGTGAGTAACCTGCCCCTGACTCTGGGATAAGCGTTGGAAACGACGTCTAATACTGGATATGATCACTGGCCGCATGGTCTGGTGGTGGAAAGATTTTTTGGTTGGGGATGGACTCGCGGCCTATCAGCTTGTTGGTGAGGTAATGGCTCACCAAGGCGACGACGGGTAGCCGGCCTGAGAGGGTGACCGGCCACACTGGGACTGAGACACGGCCCAGACTCCTACGGGAGGCAGCAGTGGGGAATATTGCACAATGGGCGAAAGCCTGATGCAGCAACGCCGCGTGAGGGATGACGGCCTTCGGGTTGTAAACCTCTTTTAGTAGGGAAGAAGCGAAAGTGACGGTACCTGCAGAAAAAGCACCGGCTAACTACGTGCCAGCAGCCGCGGTAATACGTAGGGTGCAAGCGTTGTCCGGAATTATTGGGCGTAAAGAGCTCGTAGGCGGTTTGTCGCGTCTGCTGTGAAATCCCGAGGCTCAACCTCGGGCTTGCAGTGGGTACGGGCAGACTAGAGTGCGGTAGGGGAGATTGGAATTCCTGGTGTAGCGGTGGAATGCGCAGATATCAGGAGGAACACCGATGGCGAAGGCAGATCTCTGGGCCGTAACTGACGCTGAGGAGCGAAAGCATGGGGAGCGAACAGGATTAGATACCCTGGTAGTCCATGCCGTAAACGTTGGGCGCTAGATGTAGGGACCTTTCCACGGTTTCTGTGTCGTAGCTAACGCATTAAGCGCCCCGCCTGGGGAGTACGGCCGCAAGGCTAAAACTCAAAGGAATTGACGGGGGCCCGCACAAGCGGCGGAGCATGCGGATTAATTCGATGCAACGCGAAGAACCTTACCAAGGCTTGACATACACCGGAAACGGCCAGAGATGGTCGCCCCCTTGTGGTCGGTGTACAGGTGGTGCATGGTTGTCGTCAGCTCGTGTCGTGAGATGTTGGGTTAAGTCCCGCAACGAGCGCAACCCTCGTTCTATGTTGCCAGCGGGTTATGCCGGGGACTCATAGGAGACTGCCGGGGTCAACTCGGAGGAAGGTGGGGATGACGTCAAATCATCATGCCCCTTATGTCTTGGGCTTCACGCATGCTACAATGGCCGGTACAAAGGGCTGCGATACCGTAAGGTGGAGCGAATCCCAAAAAGCCGGTCTCAGTTCGGATTGAGGTCTGCAACTCGACCTCATGAAGTCGGAGTCGCTAGTAATCGCAGATCAGCAACGCTGCGGTGAATACGTTCCCGGGCCTTGTACACACCGCCCGTCAAGTCATGAAAGTCGGTAACACCCGAAGCCGGTGGCCTAACCCTTGTGGAAGGAGCCGTCGAAGGTGGGATCGGTGATTAGGACTAAGTCGTAACAAGGTAGCCGTACCGGAAGGTGCGGCTGGATCACCTCCTTTCTAAGGAGCATCTGGTCAGTGCTGGTCGCCCATCATGGGTGGTTGGTTGCTGGTCCAGGCGCCTGTTTCGGACCGAACGTGTCCGACGGGTAGCTCATGGGTGGAACATTGACAGTGCAGTTGGGAGTGATGCTTCCGACCTCAGTACGCTCTGCTTGCAGGGTTGGGACGGGTCGGGGTGGAGCTGCCAGCTGGTGCACGTTGTTGGGTCCTGAGGGACCAGGCTTCCTGCTGCTACGTGAGTGGTGGTGGGGGTTGGGCCTACGGGTCCTTCGTCGGGCCAGGGTGAACCTACTGTTGTGGTGGGGGAGTGCTGGTGCCGATCGTATGTTGAGAACTACACAGTGGACGCGAGCATCTTTGATTCGCGTCATCCATGATCAGCCTTCGGGTTGTTGAGTGGTGACGTTGGATCGCAATTTTAATCTTTGTGGTCAAGTTTCTAAGAGCAAACGGTGGATGCCTTGGCATCTGGAGCCGATGAAGGACGTAGAAATCTGCGATAAGCCTCGGGGAGCTGATAATCGAGCCTCGATCCGAGGATTTCCGAATGGGGAAACCCCGCCAGGCGCTTTTGCGACCTGGTGACTCCCGCCTGAATATATAGGGCGGGTAGAGGGAACGTGGGGAAGTGAAACATCTCAGTACCCACAGGAAGAGAAAACAACATGTGATTCCGTGAGTAGTGGCGAGCGAAAGCGGATGAGGCTAAACCGATCATGTGTGATAGCCGGCGGGCGTTGCATGGTCGGGGTTGTGGGACACGTCACTCAGTTCTGCCGGACTGGGACGGTTACAGCGCATCATAGTCGAACCGGTTTGAAAGCCGGGCCGTAGTGGGTGCCAGCCCCGTAGACGAAATGGTGTTATGGCCGGATGTGTATCCCAAGTAGCACGGGGCCCGAGAAATCCCGTGTGAATCTGTCAGGACCACCTGATAAGCCTAAATACTCCCAGATGACCGATAGCGGACAAGTACCGTGAGGGAAAGGTGAAAAGTACCCCGGGAGGGGAGTGAAATAGTACCTGAAACCGTTTGCTTACAAACCGTCGGAGCCTCCTTAGTAGGGGTGACGGCGTGCCTTTTGAAGAATGAGCCTGCGAGTTAGTGATATGTGGCGAGGTTAACCCGTGAGGGGCAGCCGTAGCGAAAGCGAGTCTGAATAGGGCGTTTGAGTCGCATGTTCTAGACCCGAAGCGAAGTGATCTATCCATGGCCAGGTTGAAGCGACGGTAAGACGTCGTGGAGGACCGAACCCACTTCAGTTGAAAATGGAGGGGATGAGCTGTGGATAGGGGTGAAAGGCCAATCAAACTTCGTGATAGCTGGTTCTCTCCGAAATGCATTTAGGTGCAGCGTTGCGTGTTTCTCGCCGGAGGTAGAGCTACTGGATGGCCGATGGGCCTCAACAGGTTACTGACGTCAGCCAAACTCCGAATGCCGGTGAGTGAGAGCGCAGCAGTGAGACGGTGGGGGATAAGCTTCATCGTCGAGAGGGAAACAACCCAGACTACCAACTAAGGTCCCTAAGCGTGTGCTAAGTGGGAAAGGATGTGGAGTTGCACAGACAACCAGGAGGTTGGCTTAGAAGCAGCCACCCTTGAAAGAGTGCGTAATAGCTCACTGGTCAAGTGATTCCGCGCCGACAATGTAACGGGGCTCAAGCACACCACCGAAGTTGTAGATTTCGCACTATAGACAAGCCTTCGTGGTTCAGTCGTGCGGAGTGGTAGGAGAGCGTCGTGTGGCGAGTGAAGCGGCGGAGTGATCCAGCCGTGGACGCTACACGAGTGAGAATGCAGGCATGAGTAGCGAAAGACGGGTGAGAAACCCGTCCTCCGAAAGACCAAGGGTTCCAGGGCCAGGTTAATCCGCCCTGGGTAAGTCGGGACCTAAGGCGAGGCCGACAGGCGTAGTCGATGGACAACGGGTTGATATTCCCGTACCGGCGAACAACCGCCCAAGCTAATCCAGTGGTGCTAAGAGTCCTAACCCGGTACAACCGGATCCCTTCGGGGTGATGGTGGCCGGTCTAACGCTCGACCCCATGCTGGTGCGGTTAGCGTATGAACAGGTGTGACGCAGGAAGGTAGCTGAGCCAGGCGATGGTATCCGTAAGGTGAACCTGGTGTAAGGATGTAGGGCTGACGATAGGCAAATCCGTCGTCTGTATGCCTGAGATCCGACGCGTACCCGTAAGGGGAAATCAGTGATCCTATGCTGCCGAGAAAAGCATCGACGCGAGGTTGCAGCCGCCCGTACCCGAAACCGACTCAGGTGGTCAGGTAGAGAATACCAAGGAGATCGAGAGAATCGTGGTTAAGGAACTCGGCAAAATGCCCCCGTAACTTCGGGAGAAGGGGGGCCGGACACGTGACCGGATTTACTCCGTGAGCGTTGAAGGCCGCAGAGACCAGTGGGAAGCGACTGTTTACTAAAAACACAGGTCCGTGCGAAGTCGCAAGACGATGTATACGGACTGACGCCTGCCCGGTGCTGGAAGGTTAAGAGGAAGGGTTAGCCTTTGGGCGAAGCTCTGAATTTAAGCCCCAGTAAACGGCGGTGGTAACTATAACCATCCTAAGGTAGCGAAATTCCTTGTCGGGTAAGTTCCGACCTGCACGAATGGCGTAACGACTTCCCAGCTGTCTCAACCGCGAACTCGGCGAAATTGCACTACGAGTAAAGATGCTCGTTACGCGCAGCAGGACGGAAAGACCCCGTGACCTTTACTACAGTTTGGTATTGGTGTTCGGAGTGGCTTGTGTAGGATAGGTGGGAGACTGTGAAGCGGGCACGCTAGTGTTCGTGGAGTCATTGTTGAAATACCACTCTGGTCACTTTGGATGTCTAACGTAGGACCCTGATCGGGTTCATGGACAGTGCCTGATGGGTAGTTTAACTGGGGCGGTTGCCTCCCAAAGAGTAACGGAGGCGCCCAAAGGTTCCCTCAACCTGGTTGGCAATCAGGTGGCGAGTGTAAGTGCACAAGGGAGCTTGACTGTGAGACTGACAGGTCGAGCAGGGACGAAAGTCGGGACTAGTGATCCGGCAGTGGCTTGTGGAAGCGCTGTCGCTCAACGGATAAAAGGTACCTCGGGGATAACAGGCTGATCTTGCCCAAGAGTCCATATCGACGGCATGGTTTGGCACCTCGATGTCGGCTCGTCGCATCCTGGGGCTGGAGTAGGTCCCAAGGGTTGGGCTGTTCGCCCATTAAAGCGGTACGCGAGCTGGGTTTAGAACGTCGTGAGACAGTTCGGTCCCTATCCGCTGCGCGCGTTGGAAATTTGAGAAGATCTATCCCTAGTACGAGAGGACCGGGATGGACGAACCTCTGGTGTGTCAGTTGTTCTGCCAAGGGCACCGCTGATTAGCTACGTTCGGACCGGATAACCGCTGAAAGCATCTAAGCGGGAAGCCGTCTTCGAGATGAGATTTCCATGCACCTTGAGTGTGAGAGGCTCCCAGCAGACTACTGGGTTGATAGGCCGGATGTGGAAGCGGGGACTAACGACCCGTGGAGCTGACCGGTACTAATAAGCCGAAGACTTGATAACACACTGATTTCCGTGCACTTGTTGCACGGGCTCGCGTCCACTTTGTGGTTCCCGACAGACGATCGGGAATCGAGACTGAATACACCGCTCTGCCCTCTTCACGGAGGGTGGTAGTCGGGACAGCTTTGAGACCAATGTATTATCTGGTCGAGAGTGTTCCGGTGGTCATAGCGAGAGGGAAACGCCCGGTCACATTCCGAACCCGGAAGCTAAGCCTCTCAGCGCCGATGGTACTGCAAGGGGGACCTTGTGGGAGAGTAGGACGCCGCCGGACTTAACGTAGTAACACCAGGGAACCCCTGACCATTCGTGGTCAGGGGTTTTCTGCGTTTCCCGCCCGTCCACAGGGCAGGTGGCATGGACAGACGCCGCGGTAGGGTTGTCGGGTCATGACTGCGCCATTCACCACTGCCTCCGGCTCCGACATCCGCGTCCGCTTCTGCCCGAGCCCGACGGGGACCCCGCACGTGGGGCTCATCCGCACCGCGCTCTTCAACTGGGCCTACGCCCGCCACACCGGCGGCAAGCTCGTGTTCCGCATCGAGGACACCGACGCCGCCCGCGACAGCGAAGAGTCGTACGCGCAGATCCTCGACGCGCTCCGCTGGCTGCGGCTCGACTGGGACGAAGGCGTGGACGCCGGCGGCGAGCACGGACCGTACCGGCAGTCCGAGCGAACCGCGATCTACGACGACGTGATCGCGAAGCTCAAGGCGTCGGGTCACATCTACGAGTCCTTCGTCACGCCGGACGAGATGGAGGCCCGCAACAAGGCCGCCGGGCGTGACCCCAAGCAGGGCTACGACAACCACGAGCGTGACCTGACCGATGCCGAACGCCAGGCCTTCCGCGACGAGGGCCGCGAGCCGGCACTCCGGCTGCGGGTGCCCGATCGTGACCTGAGCTTCGACGACCTGGTGCGCGGCGAGATCACCTTCAAGCAGGGCACGTTCCCCGACTTCGTGGTGGTCCGCCCGAACGGCACGCCGCTGTACACGTTCACGAACCCGGTCGACGACGCCCTGATGGGCATCACGCACGTGCTCCGGGGCGAGGACCTGCTGTCGTCGACCCCGCGCCAGATCGCCCTGTACGAGGCGCTGTACGAGATCGGCCTCGCGCCCTCCATCCCCGTGTTCGGACACCTCCCGTACGTGATGGGGGAGGGCAACAAGAAGCTCTCGAAGCGTGACCCCGAGTCGAACCTGTTCCACCACCGCGCCGCCGGCATGATCCCGGAGGGGCTCGTCAACTACCTGGCGCTGCTCGGCTGGTCGATCGGCCCCGACCGCGACGTGTTCTCGATCGACGAGATGGTCGCGGCGTTCGACGTCACCGACGTGAACCCGAATCCGGCCCGCTTCGACCACAAGAAGGCCGAGGCGATCAACGGGGACCACATCCGTCTGCTGGCGCCGGAGGACTTCCGGTCGCGCCTGCTGCCGTACCTGTCGGAGTTCATCAGCGACCCGGCGACACCGGAGCAGCTCGAGGTCCTGACCAAGGCGGCTCCGCTCGTGCAGGAGCGCATGCAGCTGCTCGGCGAGGCACCGGCGATGCTCGGCTTCCTGTTCACCTCCGACGCCGACCTCGTGGTCGAGGACGACGCGCTGGCCTCGCTCAAGGGCGACACGGCGACGGTCCTGAACGCGAGCACCGCCGCGCTCGAGGGTGTCCAGGACTGGACCACCGAGGCCATCGAGGGTGCGCTCCGTTCGGCCCTCATCGACGAGCTCGGCCTGAAGCCCCGCGTCGCCTTCGGCCCGCTGCGCGTGGCAGTGTCCGGGCGTCGCATCAGTCCGCCATTGTTCGAGTCGATGGAGATCCTGGGCAAGGAGTCCACCCTGACTCGGCTCCGCGCCCTCGCGGCGCGCTGACCGACCGTGAGCAGCACGGAGCACGCCGACCAGGTCGTGCACGACGTCGCGGTCATCGGCGCCGGGCCGGCCGGGCTGAGCGCTGCGCTCAACCTGGTCCGGGCGAAGCGGACCGTGCTGCTCGTCGACGCGAACCGACCCCGGAACGCCGCGACGCTGCGGTCGCACGGGTTCCTGACGCGCGATGGCATCTCGCCGCTCGAACTCCGCAAGCTCGGGCGGACCGAGGTCGAGCGGTACCCGGAGGCGACGGTCGTGCAGTCCGTCGTCGACCTGGTGACCCCGGACCCCGACACGGACACCTGGCGGGTGCACGGTTCGTGGCGGGGCACCGAGCTCGAGGCCCGGGCCCGGACGGTCGTCGTGGCGACGGGGTTGCGTGAGGAGTTCCCGGCGCTGCCGATGCTGCGTGCGTTCTACGGCACCGCGGTGCACAGCTGCGTCGAGTGCGATGCGTACGACAAGGCCGGGCAGCCGCTCGCGTTCATCTGCGAGACCGACGACGTCGTCGACCGCGCACTGCTCATCGCCGCGTGGACCGACGACCTGATCGTCTACACGAACGGCGTGGCACCGCTCGACGACGCCGGCCGCGCTCGACTGGCGGCCGCGGGGGTCGTCGTGGACGAGCGGGTCGTCGAGGACCTCGAGGGCGATCGCACCGGGATGACCGGTGTCCGGCTCGCCGACGGCCACGTCGAGCCACGGGCCGGCGGGTTCGTCCGACCCGTGTGGCACGCCGACCTCGACTGGCTGCGCACCAGCGCCACCACGAGTCCGAGCGCAACGAGCGCCACCACGAGTCCGAGCGCAACGAGCGGGAACACGGCCGCGAACGACGACACGCCCGAGGCGCTCGACGGGCTCCAGCGCGACACGCAGGGACTCCTCGTGGTCGACCGGGTGGGCCGGACGTCCGTCCCGGGGCTCTACGCCGTGGGAGACGTCACACCTCCCGGGCCGGAGCAGCTCATCGTCGCCGCCGGACACGGAGCCGCGACCGCCGCCGCCGTGCACCGAGACCTGGTGGGTGGTCTTGCGGACCTCCGGGATGCTGTACAGTAGTTGATCGTGCCCCGGGTGACCGGGCCAGAAGGCCGACAGGCCTTTTGGGGTATGGTGTAATTGGCAACACAGCGGTTTCTGGTACCGTCGTTCTTGGTTCGAGTCCAGGTACCCCAGCACTCTACGAACAGCCCCCGGGACATCCCGGGGGCTGTTCTCGTTTCCGGGACCTTCTCGTTCCGAGCGTCCTCATCGGCGATGCACGGCGCATCCACGGTCACACCACGGCTGATCCGGAGGTTGCGCGGAACCGCACGATCCCCGAGCCGGGCGAGCCGCCGTGCGGGAGGCGCCCACGGCGGTGGACCGGTCGTTCCGGAGTCGTACCGTCCTTGGCGGGCGCAGGCCGCGCCTCCAGGCAGGTTGCGGTTCCCCGCACCGGGCAGACGCCTGCTCGCGGGCGGGGGAACGCGGACCTACGGTCGGAAGACCGTCGCGGGAGTCGTGGCGGTCCGCTGCTGAGCACCCGAGGTGTCATCGTGACCTCCGTCGACCCGCTGACGACCGTCGATCCCTGGAACCACCCCGCAGCCGTGCCCGCGGCGGCCGACCACTCCGTACTGGACCGCTGGGACCGCGTGGTGGCACTCCGGGGCGACGCCGCCGCCCTCGCGGGGGACGGCCGTCCGTACACCTACGCCGAAGCGGACCGGGCCTCGCGCGCGCTGGCCTCAGCCCTGTCCGTGACGCTCCGACCCGACGACCACAGCGGCGCCGGTGTCGGCGACACCCCGGGCGGGGCATCGAAGCCGGTCGGGCTGATGGCCGGGCAGTCGACCGAGGCCGTGATCGGCATCCTCGCACTGGTGCGTGCCGGACGGACCGTGGTGGTGCTCGACGACCACCTGCCCGCAGCACGGCTGGCACACGTGGCCCGCCTCGCCGGCGTCGACGAGATCGTCGCCGACACCGAGCGTGCGACGCTGGCCGCCGACGTCGTCGCGGAACGGGGCGGCCGGGTGCACGCACTCGGCGAACTGCTGGACGCGGGTGAACCGGGCGCGGCCCCGTCGGCGGACACCGTCGGCGTGCGCCCCGGCGGGCGAGACCCCTTCGCCATCGTCTTCACCTCCGGCTCGACCGGCATGCCGAAGGGCGTCGTCCTGACGCACCGGCAGCAGATCGCCGACGCCGAGCAGGACGCGGTCGCGCTCGGCCTCGGCCCCGGCGACCGGCTCGGTGTCGTCCTGCCGCTCTCCTTCGCGGCCGGGCTCCTGTTCTCGTTCGACACGTTGCTCTGCGGCGGCACCATCGTGCTGCTCGAGCCGCGTGAGCTCGGTGTCGAGCGGCTGCTCGGGCGGTTCCGGGACGACGACGTGAACGTGCTCGTCTGCACCCCGCACCTGCTGCGCTCGATCATCGGGTCGCAGAACGCCCCCGGGTCGCACGGGACGGCGGCCGGGACCGCACCGGTGCTCGGCGGACTGCGCTTCCTGATGACCACGGGCGAGTCCGTCACGGGCGCCGACCTCGCCGCGGCCCGACCCCACCTGGACCCGGACACGCTGCTCCTGAACGCCTTCGGCTCGAGCGAGACCGCGTGCGTCGCGTACTGCCCGGTGGCCCCGGGGGAGCCGGTGCCCGAGGGCGTCGTGCCCGCCGGGTGGCCGTTGCCCGGCAAGACGGTCCTCGTGCTCCGCGAGGACGGCAGCCCTGCCGACCCGGGGGAGACCGGCGAGCTCGTCGTGGTCTCCGACGCCCTGACCGCGGGCTACTGGGGTGCGCCGGAGAAGACCGCCGAACGGGCCGGACGCACCGGCGAGGCCGAGGCCGCTGCCGGCATCCCCGTCGGGACCCCGAGCTGGCGGCAGGGCGACCTGGCACGCGTCGACCCCGACGGGCGGCTCGTGCTGCTCGGCCGATCCGACGACGCCGTGAAGGTCCGCGGCTACCTGGTCGAGCCGAGTGAGGTCGAGGCGGCGCTCCGCGCGGTCCCCGAGGTGCACGACGCGGTCGTGACGGCACAGGTCGACCCCGGTTCCGTCACCCGGCTCGTCGCCTACGTGGTCGGTCGCCCGGGGCACCGCACCCCGGCACCGGGTGCGCTCCGACGGGCGCTCCGTGAGCGGCTGCCCGAGTACATGGTGCCGGCGTCGATCGTGCCGATGACCGAACTGCCGCGGAACGAGCGCGGCAAGGTCGACCGGGCCGAACTCCCCGGGGCGCCGAGCGTCGAGACCGAGATGGTCGAGGGCGAGTACGACCAGTGGGAGCTCGTCGTCGGGCAGATCTGGGCCGAGGTGCTCGGGCTCCGGGGTGTGCACCTGGACGAGGACTTCTCCGCCCTCGGCGGCGACTCGCTGTCCGCCGAGGAGATGCTCGCCGTCGTGCAGGACCGGCTCGGGGTCGACCTGCGCTCCTCGGACGTGCTCGAGCACCCGACGCTCCGCGCCTTCGCCCGACGGGTGCGGAGCGGGACGAGCGCGCTGCCGAGCCACCCCGACGTCGTGAAGGTGTCCGAGGCGCGAGAGGGCGGCCGTCCGCCGGTGTTCTGCTTCGCCGGTGGCGGTGCCCTGGCGCTGACGTTCCTGCCGCTCTCGCGGCACCTGCCCGCGCACGACCTGTACGCGTTCCAGCAGCACGCCCTCGAACGCCGCGGGGTGCCGGACTGGAACATCGAGCGGAGCGCCCGCCGCTACCTCGCCCTGATGCGCATCGTCCAGCCCCGCGGCCCCTACCTGCTCGTCGGGCACTCGCTCGGCGGACTCGTCGCGCTCGAGATCGCCCGGCTCCTGACCGAGAGCGGCGAGCAGGTGGAACACGTCGTCCTGCTCGACACCTACCTGCCCCGCACGAAGTCCGAACAGGCCCGCCTGCACTTCGGCCGGATGGAGCCGCGCGACCAGCCGAACACCGCCGTCCGTGCCGTGCAGCGGGGGCTCGACCGCGCCGTCCGGCGGGTCCTGCCCGCGGGTGTGCCGTACGGGGCACTGTTCGCCAAGCGGCTCCGTGCCTACACCGCCGGCGTGCTGCGGCACGGTGGGCAGAAGGACTTCGACGCCTTCTTCGACCAGGCCGAGATCGTCACCAGGCGCCACCACCCGACGCCGTTCCACGGGCGCGCCACCTACGTCCTCGCCGACGCCAACCCCGACGCCGCCGGGTGGTCCGCCCTGCTGCGCGGGCCCACCGAGATGGTGCGGATCGCGAGCGAGCACACGTCGCTGCTGCGGGAACCGCACGTCGCCGAGCTGGCGGTGGCGCTGCGGGCCGCCTTCGAGACGGCGGACGTGCCGCAGGTCTGAGACCGGCCCACGGGCGGACGGGAGGCGCGGTGCCAGCTGGCACACCTCCCTCGCAGGCTCGGTCAGCGCGCCCCGCGCAACGCTTCGCGTTGCCGCTCTGCGGGGCGCGCCCGTCCGCTCGTCCTGCGTCCACCACCCGCCGGCCGCCGCGCCGGACCGCGAACCTGCACGACCGTTGCGGGTTTCCGTATCCGCACCCGGGTGTCCGCAAGGGACCGCACCGCGCATTGACCCTCCCGCTGGCCACGGCGATGGTTGGAACCGCGGGGGAGAGTACCCACTCACCCGCGGCAAGCAGGCGGCGTCGTACCCGCGTCCCGCTGCTCGACCGACGACGGTCACCGTCGTCGATGCGTCATCCGAGGACGCGCCGCTCGTCTCGACGAGCCACCACCCGACAGCAACCCTGACCCGACAGGACCGCGCCATGCCCGCACGTACCGTTCGCCCTGCAGACCCGAGGGTCTCCGTCGTCATCCCGGCACGGAACGAGGCCCGCAACCTCGAGATCATCCTCCCGAAGCTCCCGCCCGTGTACGAGGTGATCCTGGTCGACGGCAACTCCGTCGACGACACCATCGCCGCCGCCCAGCGCGTGATGCCCGACATCCGCGTCGTGCACCAGACCCGCAAGGGCAAGGGCAACGCTCTGGCCTGCGGCTTCGAGGCCGTCACCGGCGACATCGTCGTCATGTTCGACGCCGACTGCTCCGCGGACCCCGACGAGATCCCGCGGTTCGTCCAGGCGCTCGTCGACGGCGCCGACGTCGCGAAGGGCACCCGGTACTCGCTCGGCGGTGGCAGCGACGACATCACGATCGTCCGGAACATGGGCAACCGCGGCCTGAACATGCTCTGCAACATCATCCTCGGCACCCGCTACAGCGACCTCTGCTACGGCTACAACGCCTTCTGGGCGGACGTCCTGCCGGAGATCGGTCTGCTGTCGTCCGAGCTGCCGAAGCCGGCCGATGGTTCGATGCTGTGGGGCGACGGGTTCGAGATCGAGACCGTCCTGACCTGCCGCTGGTCGGCTGCCGAGCTCGCGATCACCGAGGTGCCGAGCCACGAGAAGCTCCGGGTGCACGGTTCCAGCAACCTCAACGCCGTGACCGACGGCATCCGCGTGCTGAAGTCGATCATGCACGAGCGTCGTCGTGCCGCGATCGGCCGTGCCGAGGTCCGCCGCGCGGCGATGAGCGTCGTGCCGCCGGCCGAGCAGCTGGCCGCGCCGGCTGCTGCGCCGGTTGCTGCTGCTCCCGTCGCTGTTCCCGTCGCTGCGACGCCCGTCGCCGCTGCGCCGGTCGGTGCGTCCGTCGCGACCCCGGTCGCCGCGTCCGCCGTCGCCGGGGCTGCCGTCGTCGCGTCCGTCGTCGCCCTCGAGGAGGACGTCGCGTGACGACCGTCGCGGTCGTCATCTGCGCCTACACCCAGCAGCGCTGGGGTGACCTGCAGGACAGCGTCGAGTCGGCGAAGCGCCAGCCCGAGGGCCCCGAGGTCGTCGTCGTCATCGACCACGAGCCCGAGCTCCTGGCCCGCGCCGCCGCGCGCTGGCCGGAACTCCGGGTCGTCCCGAACACCGAGGACCGCGGACTCTCCGGGGCCCGGAACACCGGTGTCGCCCTGACCGACGCCGACGTCGTCGCGTTCCTGGACGACGACGCCACCGCGGACCCCGACTGGCTCGGGTACATGCTCACCGCGCTCGAGGACCCCGACGTCGTCGGTGTCGGCGGTCGTGCCACGCCGTCCTGGCCGACCGCGACCGGCGCCGGCCCGTACGCCGACGAACTGCTCTGGATCGTCGGGTGCTCGTACCGCGGGCTGCCCGAGACCCCGGGCGACGTCCGCAACGTCATCGGGTCGAGCATGGCGTTCCGCCGCGACGCGATCCTGCTCGCCGGCGGTTTCCGCTCCGGCATCGGCCGCGTCGGCAACCAGCCGCTCGGCTGCGAGGAGACCGAACTCTGCATCCGCATCGCCCAGGCCCGTCCCGGCACGCGGATCCGGCACGAACCGCGCTCGAACGTCTCGCACCGGGTCTCCCCGGACCGTGTGACGATGCGCTACCTGCGCCGCCGCAGCTACTACGAGGGCATCTCGAAGGCCGTGCTGAGCCGTCGGGTCGGCACCGGCGACTCGCTCGCCAGCGAGTCGACCTACCTGACCCGGGTGATCCCGGGCGCCGTGCTGCGCGAACTGCGCCACGTCGGTCGTGGCGGAGGCCTGCGGGCGTACGCCATCGCGCTCTCCGTCGTCTCGACGGTCGCGGGCTACGCCGTCGGCCGGGTCCTCGGCACGGTCGTCGTGCGGACCCCGCCCGCACCCGCACCGCTCCCGCAGCCGGTGGGCACCCCGTGACCCGCGCGACCCTGGCGATGGTCCTCTCGCCGGTCGTGACCGGGCCGCTCGTCCCCACCTGGGACGGCGCGCTCTGGGTCGGCGAGGTCGACCGTGCCGACGTGCACGCATCGAGCCACCGGGACGTCATCGCCCTGCAGGGATCGGCCGGGTACGGGCGTGCCCGCCTGCTCGTCCGCGACCACGGTGAGCCGCTCGGCTTCGTCGAGACCGAGATCACCGAACGCCGCCGCATCGGCGGCACCATCGACGTCCGTGCGCTCCTGCGCGCGATCCGGCCCATGCCGGCACCCGAGCGTCGGCCGGCAGCAGGTCTGGTGCTGCCGTCCGTCACCGTGGTGCTCTGCACGGACGGCGCCGCCGGCACGACCATGCGGTCGGTGCTCGCGAACGGGCACCCCGACTTCGACGTCGTCGTCGTCTCGCACGGCGCCGACGACGGCGGCGTGGCGACGGTCGACATCAGCGGACGTCGCGTCACCACCATCCCGGCGCCCGAGGGCGGCCTCGCCGCCGCGCGGAACGCCGGCCTGCTCGTCGCGACCGGCGACGTCGTCGCGTTCGTGGACGAGGGTGCCGTCGTGGACGGCGACTGGATCGCCGCCATCGCCCGTGCCTTCGCGGCCGACCCCGACGTGGCCTGCGTCACCGGGCTCGTGCCGAGTGCCGAGCTCCGGACGCCGGCGCAGCGCTGGCACGACGACCGCACCCCCGGTGGGCGGACCGTCCGCCGGCGGGTCTTCCGGCTCGACGACCCGGTCGACGACCTCCCGCTGCACCCCTTCGCCGCCTCGGCCTACGGCACCGGCGCGAACCTCGCCGTGCACCGCGCGACCGCGCTCCGGATCGGTGGGTTCGACACCGCCTTCGGGCCCGGCACGCGCGTCGGCGGTGGCGACGACCTCGACCTCTTCACACGACTGCTGTTCGCCGGATCCGCGATCGCCGTCGAACCGGCCGCGATCGCGTGGCAGCGATCGGCGGACGACGTCGCGTCGCTCCGCGCCGCCGCTGCCGCGCACGGCCACGGACTCGGAGCCTGGATGACCAAGAACGCACTCGACCGCGACACGCTGACCGCCTCGGTGGACGCGGCTCCGGAGGCCATCAGCGCCTTCGCACGCCTCGGCCTCGAGCAGGGCGACGACGCTGCCGACGCTGCTCCGGCGAACGGCCACGGGACGGGCGCCGCGCGTGACGCGGACACCGTCGACGCCGTCGACGCGGAGTTCGCGGCGACGAAGCGCCGGTTGCGTCGCGTCGAGCGGCGATCCGTGCTCACCGCACCGGTCCTGGCGCTCCGCGAACGCATGGGCGGCGCGGGGACGATCGACCGGACGGCGCACGGTCGCCACGAGCTGCAGCGCGGCCTCGACACCGCGGGGCCGGCACGACCGACCCCCGGTGGCGCGATGAGCCCGTCGGCGCGACTCGGTGCCGCCGCGATCGTCGTGCTGACGCTCGTGCTGGCCGCCGTCGGCAGCGTCGTCGCGCTGCCCACCCTGCGGGCGAGCGCCGTCGCGGTCTTCCTGTTCGCGCTGCTCGGGGTCGCCCCGATGCTGCTCGTCCGTCCGATGTCCCTCGCCCGGTTCGCCGTCCTCGCCGTCACCGGGTCGCTCGTCGGCACGATCGGCATCGGCTACACCATGGCGACCTTCCACATCTGGGCGCCGACGGTCCCCTTCGTCGGTGTCGTCGTGCTCACCGCGGCGGCGCTCGCCGTCTCGGTACCCCGTGACGTGGCGGAGCTCCGTCGCGCCGGCCTCGTGCGCCGCGAGACCGCCCGGCCCCGGTGGAGCACGACCGCCACGGTGACGGCGCTCTCGCTCGGCGGACTCGTCGTGGTGGTCGTCGCCGCGCTCACCCACATGGGCGACCCGGTGCCCGCAGGCCTGTTCGGCTCGCTCGGCCCCGGCCTGGTCGTCGGCCTCGTGCTCGTCGTCGCAGCGGCGGTCATCGCCCTGGTCCGCGGCCGCGCGCTCGCCGTGCCCGTCGTCGTGCTCGGCGGTGTCGTGCAGCTCGCCCAGGCGATCACGTACGGCGTGCCCACCGTGACCGCCGCCGCGCGGCACATCGGTGTCGTCGAGTACATCCGCCAGTTCGGTGGGACCAACCCGTCGGCCGACATCTTCCAGACCTGGTCCGGCCTGTTCGCCGGCGCCGCCTGGGTCGCCGACGTCGGGGGCATCGTCAACACGATCCTCATCGCCGCGTGGGTGCCGGTCCTGCTCGCCTTCAGCACGACCATCGCGGTCGGCGTCCTGGCGGCGCACTGGCTGCCCGGCGCCCGTCGGCCGTGGATCGCAGCGCTGCTGACCGCGATGACCGGTTCGCTCAACACCACGTACTTCTCGCCGCAGTCGACCGGCATCCTGATGTCGATCGTGATCCTCGTGCTCGCCACCGGACCGCTGCGCGACGCCGCCGTGACCACCGCCGACGGCTCCGTCGCCGCCAAGCCGCGGGCACGGCGGGTGGGGCTCTCGCGGATCGTCGCGATCACCCTCATCGGCATCGTGCTCGCCGTGACGCACCAGATCTCGCCGTACCTGACGGTCGCCGCACTCGTCACGCTCATCGTCTTCCGGATGCTCCGCCCCTGGTGGCTGCCCGTCGTCGTGCTCGTGCCGGCGGTGGTCTTCGCCGCGCTGAACGGTGACATCCTCGGACGGTTCCTGTCGCTCGCGGCGGTCGGACGCGTGCTCGACAACGTGCAGCCGCCCGCGCACGACATGACGGTCCTGCCGAAGCCGCTCGTCACGCGCCTGGCGTTCGACATCCCGGCAGCCGCGCTCGTGGTGCTCGGGCTCATCGCCCTGGTGACCGTGCTGATGCGGCGCGACCGGACGCACTGGGCGCTCCTCGCCACCGCCGCGAGCCCGATCTCGCTGCTCGTCGCCACGAACTACGGCCAGGAGGGCGTCTTCCGCGTCGTGCTCTTCGCGACGCCGTGGATCGCGATCCTGGCGGCGGCGCTCCCGATGCCCGCCGGTCGGTTCGCCCCGGTCGGGGCGGTCCTGCAGCGGGGGATGCGCCCGTCCGCCGTCCGGTTCGCGGTCGCCGGAGCAGCGGTGGCGGCGCTCGTCGCGATCGGTGCGTTCGGGCAGACCTCGCTCGACTGGAACCGCGTCATGACCCGGAGCCAGTCCGCGGCGACGCAGTACTACGACCGCACGGCACCCGCGGGCTCCGTGATGCTGCTCACCGGGTCGGCCAACGCCGTCCCGAGCAACACCGGCGCACGGTACTTCGACGTGGGCTACCTGTCCCGCGAAGCACTCGGCCCGTACCCGGACCCGACCGGCGGCTACGACGCCGAGGCGGACCTGTCGAACGTGACGCGGGAGCTCGTCGTGAACTGGTCGGCCACCGGCTACTACGCCCTGGTCGCGGAGCCCTTCGGCGCCTACGACGAGCGGTACGGCTACCAGAGCGACGCCGACTACCAGGAGCTCGCCGCCGCCATGGCGTCCTCGCCCTACTGGAAGCGTGTCTGGTCGTCGGGGACGACCGCGATGTACGAGCTGACGACGGAGGGCCTGCGCCATGCGACCGACTGAACCGACCTCCGACAGACCGCGACGGACGCGACGGGCCACCGTCGCGTCCGTCGCGGGCGTGCTCGCCACGGTGCTCGCCGTGCTGGTCGCGCCGAACCTCGCCGTCCAACCCGCCGTGGCCGCGGCTGCGGACTGCAGCGCCGGGCGGGTGCTCAACGTCGTCGCCCACCCCGACGACGACCTGCTCTTCCAGGGCACGGACCTGCGGAAGGACATCGACGCGGGGCGCTGCGTGCGCTCGGTGATCGTCACGGCCGGTGACGCCGGCAAGCCCGACTGGTACTGGCAGGAACGCCAGGTGGGACTGATGGCCGCCTACGCGAGCATGGCGGGCGTCGACCCGGCGTCGACGACCGGCTCCACGACGGTCGCCGGACGGACCCTGCTCACCGAGACCCTGACCGCCGACCCGCGGATCAGCCTGGTCTTCATGGACCTGCCGGACGGCAACGTCGAGGGCAACGGCTTCTGGGCGAACGGCTACGAGAGCCTCCAGCGCCTGTACACGGGCGACATGGACACGCTGCACACCGTCGCGGACGCCCCGCACGCCGCCACGTACACGCTCGCGCAGCTCCGGGCGACGCTGCAGGGGATCGTGCAGGACTTCGCACCGACGGACATCCACACCCTCGACCACGAGGGCGAGTACGGCGACGGGGACCACAGCGACCACCACACGGTCGCGTACCTGACCGACCAGGTGCAGCAGCAGTACACCGGCACGCACGGCTTCACCGGGTACATGGGGTACCCGATCGCCGACCGTCCGGCGAACCTGACGATGGCCGAGACCCAGGCGAAGGCCGACGCGTTCTTCACCTACGCCGCGCACGACAGTGAGACCTGCGCCTCGTACGAGGCCTGCTCGGCGCGACCCGAGACCTCGTGGCTCAGCCGGCAGTACACCGCTGGCTCGCCGGTGCCGACGGACCCCACCGACCCCACCGACCCCACCGACCCCACCGACCCGACCCCCACCCACACGGACGTGACGGGTTCGGCGTCGGTGACGGCGAGTGCGGAGAACCCGGCTGACGGTCAGACGGCCGTGAAGGCGGTCGACGGTGTGGTGAGCGGGTACCCGGATGCGCCGACGGCGGAGTGGGTCGCGCCGTCTGGTCGTGCGGGGACGTGGATCCAGCTCGGGTGGGCGAAGGCGACGGCGTTGGACGCGGTCGACCTCGCTGATCGGCCGAACGCGGTGGACCAGGTGCTGGGCGGGACGTTGACGTTCTCGGACGGCTCGAGTGTGACGGTGCCGGCGTTGAGCAACGGTGGTGCGGTGCAGCGGATCACGTTCGCGGCGCGCAGTGTCACGTGGGTGCGGTTCACGGTGACCTCGGTCAGTGGCGGGACGCAGAACGTGGGCCTCGCCGAGATCCGCGCGCTGGCCCCGGCCGACACGACGACGCCACCGCCGGCCCCGACCCGGACGGACGTGACGGGTTCGGCGTCGGTGACGGCGAGTGCGGAGAACCCGGCTGATGGTCAGACGGCCGTGAAGGCGGTCGACGGTGTGGTGAGCGGGTACCCGGATGCGCCGACGGCGGAGTGGGTCGCGCCGTCTGGTCGTGCGGGGACGTGGATCCAGCTCGGGTGGGCGGGGGCGACGGCGTTGGACGCGGTCGACCTCGCTGATCGGCCGAACTCGGTGGACCAGGTGCTGGGCGGGACGTTGACGTTCTCGGACGGCTCGAGTGTGACGGTGCCGGCGTTGAGCAACGGTGGTGCGGTGCAGCGGATCACGTTCGCGGCGCGCAGTGTCACGTGGGTGCGGTTCACGGTGACCTCGGTCAGTGGCGGGACGCAGAACGTGGGCCTCGCCGAGATCCGGGCGTTCTCCCCGGCGAGCAGCGGCGGTACGACGCCGACCCCGACCCCGACCCCGACCCCGACCCCGACGCCGACCCCCACGCCGACGCCGACCCCGACCCCCACGCCGACGCCGACCCCGACGCCGACGCCCACTCCGGGCCTGCGGGACGTCACCGGCTCGGCGACCCCGACGGCGATCGCCGACAACCCGGCCGACGGCCAGACCGTCGCGAAGGCCGTCGACGGCGTGGTGTCGGGTCACCCGGTCGACCACACCGCCGAGTGGGCCGTGCCCTGGGGACGGACCGGCATCTGGATCCAGCTCGACTGGGCCACCCCGGTCGCGCTCCAGCGCATCGTCCTGCACGACCGTCCGAACAGCGACGACCAGATCACGAGCGGCACGCTGACGTTCTCGGACGGCAGCCAGGTCGCCGTGGGCGAGCTCCCGAACGACGGCAGCGCCCGGACGGTCGACTTCACCGCCCGCAACGTCACGTGGGTGCGGTTCACCACCACCGGGGTGTCGAACAGCACGATCAACGTCGGTCTCTCGGAGGTCCGCGCATGGACAGCTGGATGACCCCGGACGATGACGGCCCCCGCCCCGTCGCCGAGCAGTCGGCCGCCGCGCACGGCGCCCCACCCGCGCACGGCCTCGGCACCTCCCGTCACCGCACCCCGCTCCGGACACGGGGACGACGGGTCGCGATCGTGGCCGCCGCCCTGGTGGTCGCGGTCGGTGCCGTCGCCGCGGCGACCACCGGCACGACCTCCGTCGGCCCCGGACCCAGCGGGGTCGCGATGCCGACCGGCGACGGGGACGGGGACGGCTGGAAGCGGGTGTTCTCCGAGGACTTCGACGAGTCCGCCCCGTCCGGCGGGTTCGAGGCGGCCTACGACGACCGGTTCACCGTCTACCACGGCTTCGCGGACACCGCGGGGACCGGTCGGTACCAGGCGTCCACGCTGAGCGCCCACGACGGGATGCTCGACATGCACCTCCGCACGACGAAGGCGGGCACCCCGCTCGCCGGCGGGGTCGTGCCGCTCGTCGACGGACGATGGGGCGGACAGACCTCCGGCCGGTACAGCATCCGGATGAAGAGCGACGAGGTCGACGGCTACGGGGTGGCGGTGCTGCTCTGGAGTGACGAGAACGTCTGGGCGCACGGCGAGATCGACTTCCCCGAGGGTGCGCTCGGTGCGCCCGCCTGGCTCAACGTGCACTGCCTGGTCGACCCGGCCGAGAAGTGCATCCACCACGAGACCGACGCATCGCTGGCCGATTGGCACACGTACACGATCGAGTGGACGCCCTCACGGATGTCGTTCCTGGTCGACGACGAGGTCGTCGGGAGCACCACCCAGGACATCCCTGTGGAACGCATGCACCTGGTCGTGCAGACGGGATCCCTCGAGGGCTTACCGCCCCGGGACGCCGCCGGGTCGTTGCTGGTCGACTGGATGACGATCGACGTGCCCGCGGACGGCGAGAGCCCCCGGGCCACGCTGCCGTCCACGGAACCGACCGCCGGCTGACGCCGCCGAGCCCGGCGCAGATCGACGCCGCCGCCCGGTGCGCGCAGACGACGCCGGGCCCGGCCCGGTCAGCGCCGGGCGTGTGCCAGCAGCGCCTGCAGCAGCGCTCGCACGTGCGGCTCGCGCCCGTAGCGGTCACGCACCCACGCGCGGCACCGGGCGGCGAGGGACGGGTCGAGCTCGGCGTCGTCGAGGGTGTCGAGCAGCTTCTCCGCCAGTGCGTCCGGGTCGGCCGGGTCGACGGTGTACCGCGCCCAGTCACCCGACAGGATCTCCCCGGTGCCGCCCGATGCGGCCGCGACGACGGGACGGCCGGCGGACATCGCCTCGACCACGACCCGGCCGAAGCCCTCGGGCTCGATGGACGGTGCCACCACGACGTCGGCGGCGTGCAGGAGCGGGACGACGTCGTCCCGCTCGGGGAGCACGAGCACGGAACCGGCGGGGAGCGCGTCGATCGCGGCGTGCACGGCGTCGGCTTCCTCCGGGTAGAGGGCACCGGCCAGCACGAGGAGCGGCGCGGGCGCCGTGTGACCGGCCACCGGGGGAGTGGTGACCGGCATGCGTGCCGCGGCGGTCGTACGGACGCGACCCCACGCCTCCAGGAGGGCGAGCACGCCCTTCGACCGGGTGAGCCGACCGTAGTAGAGCACCGTCGGGGTGTCCTCGGCGATGCCGAGTGCCGCGCGGGCGTCGTGCACGGACGCCGGGGTCGCGGCCGGGAACGCGTCGGTGTCGACGCCGTTCGGCACGATCGTGATGCGGTCCGTCGGTACGCCGGACGCCGCCCAGGCGCGCGCCATCGCGTGCGAGACGGCGAAGTAGCGGGTGCGGCCGCCGGCGATCGGTCCGAGCCGCCGGTAGTTCGGCGCGTGGTGCAGGTGCACCGCGAGCGGGACCCCGGAGACGAGCGACGCGACGCGGCCGAACGGCAGGTACTCGGGGCGGTTCAACCAGAGGACGTCGAGGTGCGATCGTCGGATCCGCAGCCCTTCGCGGGCGAACCGCCAGGCGTCGCGGAGCGCGGTGGTGATGCCGAACCGGTAGTCGGTGGCCTCCACCAGGCGCACGCCCATCGCCTCGTAGGGCGGCGGGCCCTCGGCGGCGCGCGGGGACTGGGCGTTCCGGTGCCAGACCTCGACCTCGTGGCCGGCGGCGACGAGCTCGCGGGTGTCCTCGAGCACGCAGCGTTCGAGTCCGCCGGTGATGGCGAGTCCGGTCACCAGCACGCCGACGCGGAGTCGGCGGGTGCCGTCGTGTGCAGTCTGTCGCGGTCTCACGAGACACCACCCCTTGCGGTCTTCAGTCGGCGGAGGAACCAGGGGAGGCAGGCGACCACCCCGGCGATGCGGACCCAGTTCCAGAGCACGTCCTGCGGCAGGAGCAGGGACGCGGCGGCCACGACGAGCGCGGCGAGGGTCGTCAGGACGATCCGGGCTCCCGGTCCGCGCCACTCGCGGCGATCGGGCAGGGCCAGCAGCTGCATGGCGGCCAGGATCGCGTAGGCGACGACGGTGGCGAGACCCGCGCCGGCGATGCCGAGCACGGGCACGAGCACGAGGTTCGCGCCGATGTTCACGGCGCCGGCGATCGCGGCGATCACCCCGACGGCGACACCGCGGCGTTCGACCAGGAGCAGACGTCCGGTCGCGCCGCTGGCGACCACGGGGAACGCGGTGATCGCGACGACGAAGACGACGACGGAGAGCTCCTGCACGCGGTACGACGCCGGGGCGAGGATCGGCAGCGCGACCGGTGACACCAGGGTCACGGCGAGCAGGACCGGTCCGAGCATCTTGTACAGCTCGTCGCGGGAGTGCATCGCGAGCTGTCGGCGGGCGACCGGGTCGCGGAGGGCGGCGAAGTGCGGCGCCCAGGCCTGGTTCGTGAAGGTCAGGAGGAGGATGACGGCCGAGCCGACGACGTAGGCGATCTGGTAGCGGGCCACCTCGTCCGGGCCGAGCAGCCGCTGGACGACGATCCTGTCGCCGGCGTTCAGCACGAAGTACGACAGGTTGCCGAGGGCGATCGGCACGCCGAGGCGGAACGCCCGGGCGGTGGTCTTGCGGTCGAACAGGCCGGCGAGACGCGGGCGGGTCGCCGCGATGCCGATGACCATCGCCACGCCCTGGGCGACGACGCCGCCCCACGCGTAGGTGGTCGCGTCGGCCTGCACCCAGGTGAGGAGCCCGAGGCCGATGACCGAGCCACCGATCGAGGACAGCAGGCTCGTGACCGCGAAGACCCGGATGCGGTCCTGGGCGACGAGCAGCGCGAGGGAGATCTGCACGATGGCGGCCGGGCCGGTCCAGAGCACCGCGACGAGGAGCAGCGGGTGGTTGCCGACGAAGCCGGCGGCGTCGGCCCAGACCGGGATCGTGGTGAGCGCGGCGACGGTGACGACGACCGCGGTGACCATGCCGACGGCGAGCAGGCCGCGCGCCCGGCGGTCGTCGCCGTCCTCGGCGCGCTGCAGCACCGACGCCTGGTCGATGCCGAGCACGGCCAGGACGACGAGCGCCTGGTACAGGGCGATGGCCGAGGCGAGGACGCCGAACTCGGCCGGCGGCATGAGGTGCGCGAGCACCGGGGAGATGAGCGACGAGACGACGAGCTGCATCGACCAGACGACGACGTACAGCAGGCCGCGGCCGAACAGGACGGAGGCGCCCTTCCGCACCGCGACCGACCCGGTGTCGAGCGACTCGGGCACGGCGGCGACGGGGACGGGCGCCTCGCGCGCTGCGCGGGCCTCACGGCGGGTCTGCGGGGGGAAGCTCACGGCGCGATCACCGCTGCCGCATCCTGCCGTGCGGACGCGGACGCGGACGCCGACGCCGACCCCGACCCCGACGCCGACCCCGACCCCGACCCCGCGCCCGCGCCCTGGCGCAGCCCGAAGGCAGCGTCCACGACGTCGAGCAGGTCACCGCTCCGGTCGGTCGAGAACTTCCGCGCGAACAGGTGCTGCACCTCGACGTCCGCGTCCGTCCGACGCTCGAGCAGCTGCCCCGCGTCGGCGACGGTCAACCACGGCGGGCTCTTCCGCGCGGTGCCGTCCCACCCGATCCACCAGAGCGGCTGGGAGACGTGCTCGTCGGCGAACCCCGGCGTCAGCGACGGCGAGTTGAGCACCGACGGCACGAAGGTCTCGTCGGCGACCCAGGTGCGCTGCCAGAACCGGACCAGGTCGGGGCGCTGGTCGACGGTGTCCACGACGGCGGCGGCGTGCCGGCGCGCGAGGACCTTGAGCTGCGAGCCCCCGGCGAAGGAGACGTTCGCCGGCACGCGGCGGGGGACCGGCAGCCGGAGCATGTGCTTGCGCCACGCCCAGTGCCGGAACCGGATGCGGGAGATGCCGCCGTCACGGCCCCACGGTGCGAACGGCAGCGGGTTGACCGAGATGAACGACTCCTCCCGGTGGGCCTCGAGCAGGGCTGTGATCTCGGTGGGGTTCGCGAGCGGGTAGTCGCTGCCGGTCAGCACGGCCACGTGCGAGGCGTCGGTCTCGGCCAGGGCGGCCCGGTAGCCGGACACCTCGGCGGCGACGTTCTCCCAGCGTGCCCAGCCGGTCCGGATGCGGGGGAGCAGCCGGACGCGGTCCGGCAGTCCGTCGGTCATGGCGCGGAACACCGTCTCGGGGGTGCGCGCGTCGCAGTGCAGGAACACCGGGAACGGGTCGAGCGCCTCGACGAGTCGGCGCACGTGTGCCGGGTCCTCGTGGGCGAGGACGATGCACGCGGGGACCGCGGGGGAGATGGCCATGGACGCGACGCTAACCGCGGCGTTCCGGGGCCGACAAGGCGACCCCTGTCCGTCTGCGGGGAAGCGGCGGTTTCCCGCACCGCCCCCGATCGGTCAGTGCTCGAAAGCGCCGGATCAGCGCTTCTTGCGGAACTTCTGGCAGTCGCAGAGGGCGCAGTCCGTGCCCGGACGGTAGTGCTCGTGGGCGTCCTGCACGTGGCCGCAGACGCAGGTCACGGCGTCGACCACGAAGACGCTCTGTTCCGAGGGGAGCACGGCGCCGAGCTCGTCGGTGGGGCCCATCGACATGCGTCCTCCTCGTGCCCGGCGTGCTGCCGCCGAGTCGTCCTCACGATCCTACCGTCCGGGGGTGTGCACTGGCGGCAAACCGCAAGTCGGACGTCCGTCGCCGCAACCGCGGGCGGCCGCCGTTGACCCCGCAGCAGGCCCACCGGAGCATCGGACCATGACCGACCAGCAGGCCACCACCACCCGCGTGCTCACGCTCACGCCCGCGATGCCGTCCCCGGACGTGCCCGCCTGGGCCGGCGCGGCCTGGGTCGGCGCCGTCGACCGGCAGGAGGCGCTCGCCGCGTCCGTCGTCGAACTCGCCGGTGCCACCGGCTTCCGCCGCGCCCGCCTGCTCGTCCGTGACGGACGCGAGATCGCCGGGTTCGTCGACGTCAGCGTCGACGCGGACGGCGGCGTGGAACCGACCGAGCTGGGACCGGCCCTGCGCGCGCTGCGCACCACGGGCCTCCCGGCCGCCCCCGCGGGGACGCCGCTCGGGCGCATCTCCGTCGTCATCGGCACCCGCGACCGGCCGGACGACCTGCGCCGCTGCGTGCGCTCGGTGCTCGCGTCCGAGCACGACGACTTCGAGGTGCTGGTCGTCGACAACGCACCCACCACCACCGCCACCCGCGACGTGGTCACGTCGCTCGCGGACCCGCGCCTGCGGTACGTCCTGGAGGCCCGACCCGGCGTCTCGCGCGCACGGAACGCCGGACTCGCCCTCGCTTCCGGGGCCGTGGTCGCCTTCGTCGACGACGACGTGGTCGTCGACCGGCACTGGCTCGCAGCGCTCGCCGACGCGTACGCCCGCGACGCGGACGTCGTCTGCGTGACCGGCCTCGTGCCCAGCGGCGAACTCCGGACCCCCACGCAGCGGTACTTCGACGAGCGCGTCACCTGGGCGCGCAACACCGACCGCCGGGTGTTCCGCACGTCGGCGCCGCCGGCCGACCTGCCGCTGTTCCCGTTCTCCGTGGGCGCGTTCGGCACCGGGGCCAACATGTCGCTCCGCCGCTCGGCCGCGCTCGCCCTGGGCGGGTTCGACGTCGCGCTCGGCCCGGGCACCCTGGCCCGCGCCGGCGAGGACCCCGACCTGTTCACCCGGGTGCTGTTCTCCGGCGGCGCGCTCGCCGTGGAGCCCTCGGCCGTCGTCTGGCACAAGCACCGGCCGGACCGTGCGGCGCTGCGCTCGCAGGCGCTCGGCTACGGCACCGGCCTCGGCGCGTGGGTCGCGAAGCTCATGCTGCGACCGCGCACCGCACTGGCCGTGCTGCGTCGGGCGGGCGGGGCGCTGCGGCAGCTCGGCGCGCTCGGACAGGGCACCGGTGCCGACGCCGACCAGGTGTCCGCCGCGGTGGACGCCGTGGGCGGGTGGCCGGTCGACGACGCGTTCCGCGAGGCGACGGTCGGTCTCAAGCGCGTCGAGCTCGTGGCGGCGCTCGGTGGCCCGTGGCGGTACGTCGTCGGGCGGTCGCGACGCGGGTGACCGCGGCGCGGGCGACCGCGCTCCGCGTGCGCGGCGCGCACGGCAGACACCGCGTGCACCGCACGCACCGGACAGACGGGAGGCCCGTGGCGACGCTGCCACGGGCCTCCCGTCCGTCCGGTGCGGACGTCTCCTGCACACCGCCTACGGGCGGAAGCGGCCCTCCTCGACCTCGCGCCAGAACCGACGGCTGCGGAAGTACGCCGCCGGACCCGCCGGGAAGCCGCGGAACTCGTGGTACGCCAGCGAACGCGGGATCCGGGTCGTGGAGGCCTCGGTGATGCTCTCGGCCGCGGCGTCGCGCCGGCCGGCCAGTCGCGACACCAGCTGCTTCAGCTTGATCTTGCCGGCGCGGGGCATCAGCCGCGCGAGCACGATCGCGTGCCGGCGGTCCTTCGCGATGAGCTCGCACATCAGCGCCGTGAACCCGACGCCGTTCGAGTGGAGCTGCCCGTGCAGCCCGGCGAGGTCCTGCCGGTGCCGGTGGTGCACGACCGCACGGGGTTCGAAGCCGATCCGGCCACCGCTCCACAGGATGTCGATGAAGATCGCCAGGTCCTCGCCGCCGCGGGCCGGCACACCGGCACCGAGCACGGGGTCGAACCCGCCGACGGCGTCGAACGCCGACCGTCGGACCGCCCAGTTCGCGCCGGCGCCGTAGCCGCCGATGCCGTACACGGCGAAGTGCTTCTGCACCGAGCCGTCGGGTCGGACGGCCCGGGCCTGCGCGTGACGCATGACCCCGGGGACGTCGTCCGGCACGATCGTCACCGGCTGGAAGGTGCGCTCGCCGCTGAAGCCGCCGTAGTACGCCTCGTACCAGATCTGCGCGGGGGTCTCGAGCTCGACGGGCAGGATCATCCCGGTGACCGCGGCGACCTCGGGCTCGCGGACGAAGCGCGTGCCGATTGACCGGAGCCACTGTGCGTCGACCCGGACGTCGTCGTCCGTGAACGCGATGATCTCTCCGTGCGCTGCCGCGACTCCGGCGTTGCGGCCGGCGGAGCAGCCCGGACGGCGTTCGGTGACCAGCCGGACGTCGCGGCCCTCGAGCAGCCCGGGCAGGGCGTCGACCTCGGGCAGCTTCACGCGGTTGTCGACGAGGATGACCTCGTACCGCGGGTAGTCGAGGTGTTCGAGGAAGTCGAGCAGCTTCCGGATGTCCTCGACCCGGGTGACGATGGTCGACACGACGATCGAGATGAGCGGGAGCTCGAGGTCGGGGATGGGGGTCTCCGTCGCACCGGAGGTCCGTGCGATGCCGTCGACCAGGGGTGCCATCGCGCGTGCGGCGTCGGCCGGGTCCGCGGTGAGCAGCACGTCGAGGGTGGTGACGGGGAAGCCGTCGCGGTAGCCGACGACGAGCGCGGAGGAACCCGACTCGTCGGCGACCAGGCGCGGCAGCGGAGCGTCGAGGTCGACGCTGACGACCCGACGGGGGCCGGGCACGGTGACGGAGGAGTGCAGGGTCATGGTCGGGACGCTACGACCGCCCGCGGTGTCCGGACAACGGAGCGGACCAGCAGTGGCGGGGTTCGTGCGGGGTTCCGCAGTGCGGTGCGTGTGCCCCGGACGAGGGTGAGCGCTCACCCAGGAAGCCACGGGAACCTCATGGGTCACGCTCAGGACACGGAACCGATGCAACCGGTTGCGCTCCCGCTGGACCGGGCGTAGCTTCCTCCACCAGCAGGCAGCGGCGCCTGCTCCAGGGCAGTGTCGTCGAACCCGGTCGATGCCCCCTGGTGATCTCAACGAGGAGACAACGCTGTGAAGACAACACGCTCCAGGGTGCGGTTCGCATCCGTTGCCGGGGTCGCCGTCATCGGCCTCGTGCTCACCGGCTGCTCGAGCGGGAGCTCCGGCGCCGGATCGGACGACGCCAAGAGCGGCCAGGACAGCCGCGGCCCCATCACCTACGTGCAGGGCAAGGACAACTCGAACGTCGTCCGCCCGCTCATCGCGAAGTGGAACAAGGCCCACCCGGACGAGAAGGTCACCTTCAAGGAACAGTCCGACCAGGCCGACCAGCAGCACGACGACCTCGTGCAGCACTTCCAGGCGAAGGACGAGAACTACGACGTCGTCGACGTGGACGTCGTCTGGACCGCCGAGTTCGCCGCGAAGAGCTGGCTGACGCCGCTGACCGGCGACATGGAGATCGACACCTCGAAGCTCCTGCCGTCGACGGTGAAGACCGCCACCTACAACGACACCCTCTACGCCGCTCCGCAGACGTCGGACGGCGCGCTGCTCTACTACCGCAAGGACCTCGTCAAGACGCCCCCGACGACGTGGGACGAGATGATGGACGACTGCAAGATCGCGAAGGACGCCGGCATCGGCTGCTACGCGGGGCAGTTCGCGAAGTACGAGGGCCTGACGGTGAACGCCTCCGAGGCGATCAACGGCTCCGGCGGTTCGGTGCTCGGCAGCGACGGTGCGCCCGACGTCGACACCGACAAGGCGAAGGCCGGCCTGCAGAACCTGGTGGACGCGTTCGAGGACGGGAACATCCCGGCCGAGGCGATCACCTACCAGGAGGAGCAGGGCCGCACCGCGTTCGAAGCCGGCAAGCTGCTGTTCCTGCGCAACTGGCCGTACGTCTACAGCCTCGCCAAGACCGACGGCTCGTCGAAGGTCAAGGACACCTTCGGCATCGCGCCGATCCCCGGTGCCGACGGCGTCGGTGCCTCCACGCTCGGCGGCCACAACGCGGCGATCAGCGTGTACTCGAAGCACAAGGCCACGGCGCACGACTTCCTCGAGTTCCTGACCTCGGACGAGACGCAGAAGTTCTTCGCGACCCAGGGCTCGCTCGCACCGGTCGTCGGTGACCTGTACACCGACCCCGAGCTGACGAAGCAGCTGCCCTACCTGCCGACGCTCCTGAAGTCGATCGAGTCGGCGGAGCCGCGCCCGGTCACGCCGTTCTACCCGGCGGTCACGAAGGCGATCCAGGACAACACCTACGCGGCGCTCAAGGGATCGAAGTCGGTCGACGAAGCCATGAAGGACATGCAGGACGCCCTGAAGTCGGCGACCAGCAGCTAGCGGCGCACGCCGCTTGATGGACGGGAGGCCCGTGGCGGGTCCGCCACGGGCCTCCCGTCCGCCCCCTACTTGCGTTCCGACACCCCCGGCAAGGAGGCCGACACGTGTCAGCAGCAACCGAGATCCCCGCAGCCATCCCCAACCCGACGGGCACGGAACCGAAGCGCCGGCGGCGCAAGGGCGGACTCAACGCCGAGCACGGCCGGTGGGCCGTGTACCTCATCGGCCCGACGATCGTGCTCCTCGCGGTCGTCATCGGGTACCCCGTGGTCAGCGCGGTCATCCAGTCGTTCCAGCTCGACCAGGGCCTCGACAAGGCCACCGGCCTGTTCGTGCAGGGCGGGTTCGCCGGCGTCACGAACTACGCGCACTGGCTCGGCCAGCGGTGCGGCAACGTCGCGTGCCCGCCCGGCAACCTCGGTTCCCAGTTCTGGGTCGCCTTCGGGAACACGTTCTTCTTCACGTTCGTGACCGTGATCCTCGAGACCGTCATCGGTCTGTGGATGGCCATCATCATGAACCGCAACTTCAAGGGCCGCGCCCTCGTCCGTGCCGCGATCCTGGTGCCGTGGGCGATCCCGACCGCCGTCACCGCGAAGCTCTGGTACTTCATCTTCGACGCGAACGGTGTGCTCAACCACGTGATCGGGCACCAGGTCCTCTGGTTCTCCGACGAATGGGCGTCACGGTTCGCGATCGTCATCGCCGACACCTGGAAGACCACGCCGTTCATGGCGCTGCTCATCCTGGCTGGCCTGCAGCTCATCCCCGAGGACGTCTACGAGGCGGGGAAGATGGACGGCGCCTCGACCCTCCAGCGCTTCTTCCTCATCACGCTCCCGCTCGTCCGGCCGGCCCTGATGGTCGCCATCCTGTTCCGTGTCCTCGATGCCCTGCGCATCTACGACCTCATCGCGATCATGACCGGCGGTGGTGGTGGTTCCGGGAACGCGACCGTGTCGCTGTCGGTGCTGGTCGTCGACCAGATCCGGCAGGGGTTCAACGCCGCATCGGCCCTGTCCACCATCACGTTCCTCATCGTCTTCATCGTCGCGTTCGTCTTCGTCCGGTTCCTCGGCGCGAACGTCGTGCAGACGCAGGCAGCCCAGCAGAAGGGTGAACTCAAGTGACCCTCGCAGCAGATCGTCCCCGCCGCACCGCCGCGACCCGCGACCGGGCGACGGACCGTCCCGACGTGCGGGTCCGGCGTGAGACGGGCCCGAAGCTCCGGACCGCCGTGCAGGCCGTCGTCATCGCCGTGTGGTGCCTCCTGCCGTTCTACTGGATGGTCGTCACGAGCTTCCGCGAGGTCGGGTACACGTTCGACGCCACCCCGTGGTTCACCCACGTGACCCTCGACAACTACGCGACCGCGTTCTCGACCGCGCTGGGCAACCACCTCGGCCGAGCGCTCCTGAACAGCGTGTTCATCGGGGTCGCGGTGACCGTCATCGCCCTGCTCGTCGGCACCACGGCGGCGTACGCGCTCGCCCGGCTCGAGTTCCGCGGCAAGTCGCTCATCGCCGGCGCGATCCTGGCCGCGTCGATGTTCCCCGGCGTCGCCCTCATCTCGCCGCTGTTCCAGCTGTTCACCGACATCGGGTGGATGGGGTCGTACCAGGCGCTCATCCTGCCGAGCATCTCGTTCGTGCTGCCGCTGACCGTGTACACGCTCGCGTCGTTCTTCCGCGAGATGCCGTGGGACCTCGAGGAGGCAGCCCGCATCGACGGGTGCACCCGGGTGCAGGCGTTCCGGCGGATCATCCTGCCGCTCGCGGCGCCGGCGGTGTTCACGACGGCGATCCTGGCGTTCATCTCGAGCTGGAACGAGTACCTCATCTCGTCGCAGCTCTCGAGCGACGCGACACAGCCGGTGACCGTGGCGATCGCCTCGTTCGCCGGGTCGCAGCCGCACCAGGAGCCCTACACGGCGGTGATGGCCGCCGGCACGATCGTCACGATCCCGCTCGTCATCCTCGTGCTGATCTTCCAGCGGCGCATCGTGGCGGGGCTCACCGCCGGCGGCGTGAAGGGCTGAGGACCATGGCCCAGCGCGGACCCACCCGTCCCACCGCCCACATCGAGGAGGCCATCGGCTTCGTCGGGATGTTCGGCGTCCTGTTCCTCGGCGTCACGGTGTTCTGCGAGCTCACCGGGCGACCGGCGCTCGGCTGGGCGCTCACCCTGCTCGTGTGCGTGCTCGGCGTCGTCGCCCTGGACCGGTGGCGGGTCGCCGTCCTCCGCCGGACCGCACCGCAGGACGGCACGGGTGCGTCCGCACCCCGGGGCGTCGGTGCTGCGCCCGCGGTCGCCCCGGTGCACACGTCGGTCACCGACCCCACCGGTCGCCGACCCCGACCCGGCGCGGACGGACGGGTGCACCAACACGCGGGCTGGGACGAGGTCGCACCGGCTGCTGCACGACGGCCGGCGCGCCCCGCACGGGTCCCGCAACGCCGGGCGGACCGCGGCGTGCCCGCGGTGGCGGCCCGACGGGGTGGACCCGACGCACCGGCGGACGTGACGCACGGCACGGACGGCTGACGGGCCTCCCGGGTCGCACCGATGGGGATCCAGGAGATCGCGACCGTCACGGGGCTGTCGAAGTCGACGGTGTCGCGGGCACTCCGCGGCATGTCGAACGTGGCCGACACCACGATCGAGCAGGTGCAGCGGGTCGCCGACGAGCTCGGGTACGTCCCGAGTTCGGCGGCGGCCGGCCTCGCCACCGGGCGTCAGCGCGCCGTCGGGGTGGTCGTGCCCGTCATCGACCGCTGGTTCTACGTCAAGGCACTCGGCGGTGTCGACGCGGAGCTCCGCCAGGCCGGGTACGACCTGGTCCTCTACAACCTCGGCGGCCCGGGCGGCGACCGCGACCGGGCGTTCCGACGCTCGATGCTGCGGCACCGCGTCGACGGCCTCGTGCTGCTCTCCCTGGTGCTCGACGCCACCGAACTGGCCGAACTCGAACTCAGCCGGCACCCCATCGTCGTCATCGGCGGCCCGGCACCGGGCCTGCGGAACGTGGGCGTCGACGACCGCGAGGTCACCCGGATCGCGGTCGAGCACCTGCACGGCCTCGGCCACCGGCGCATCGCCTACGTCGGCGGGCAGGACGAGGCCGGCATGAACGTCGCCGTGCCGCACCTGCGGCGGGACGGGTTCCTCGACGCCGTGCGGTCGTCGGGACGGGCCGTACCGGAACGGTGGTCGCTCGACGGCCGGTTCTCGTTCGCCGGCGGGACCGCCGCCGGGGCCGTGCTGTTCGCCGAGCCCGCGTCGGAGCGACCGACGGCGGTGCTCTGCGCCTCGGACGAGATGGCCCTCGGCGTCCTGCTCGCCGCACGCCGAGCCGGACTCGCGGTCCCGGAGGACGTGTCCGTGATGGGGGTCGACGGCCACGAGTACGGCGCCACCGTCGGACTCACCACCGTCGCGCAGGACCCGGTGGCGCAGGGACGCACCGCTGCACGGGCGGTGCTCGCCGAGGTCGACGGCGGTGTCGCCGGCCCGATCGCGGCGGCACCCGCGCACCTGGTCGTCCGCGCGACCACGGGGCCGCCGCCGGGGTGAGGCCGGCGGCGCGTGGGTGGCGTGGGTGTGGGCGTGATCGACTCGGAACGACGTTCCCGATGTCGTACGACAACGGAGATGTCGTTCCGAGTCGACGCAGCCCCCGCGGCCCTCCCTCGCTCGGCTCGGCGTAGCCTCGCCCGCATGGAGGTCACGAAACTCGAACACGCCTGCCAGATCATCACCGAGGGCAACACCCGCCTGGTGCTCGACCCCGGCAACTTCACCCGCCCGGTCGACGTCACGGGTGTCGTCGCCGTCGCCGTGACCCACGAGCACCCGGACCACGTCACGCCCGAACAGCTGCACCGGATCCTCGCCGCCAACCCCGACGCCGTGGTGTTCGGCCCCGAAGGCGTCCGCGCGGCGCTCGCCGACTCCGGCATCGCGGTCGAGGTCGTGACCGACGGCGACCACCGCACCGTCGGCCCGTTCGAGCTCTCCTTCCACGGCACCCGACACCAGCTCATCCACTCCTCGGTGCCGATCGTCGACAACACCGGCGTGCTCGTGAACGGCCGGCTGTTCCACCCGGGGGACTCGTACACGGACCCGGGGGTCCCCGTCGAGGTCCTCGCAGCGCCCGTCGGGGCACCGTGGCTCAAGGTCGGCGAGATGATGGACGCCGTCGCGGCGATCGCGCCGTCCCGCGCGTACCCGATCCACGAGGCCACGCTCTCCGACGTCGGCTACGACATGCACACGGGGCGGCTTCGCGAGGCCGTCGAACCCGCGGGGTCGCTCGTCGTGCTGCGGCCGGGGGAGTCGCTCACGATCTGACCGCGCGGGGCGGCGTGGGGCGGCTCCCTGCTCGCTTCGTGAGCAGAACGGGTCGGGTGGGCGTGACCGACGCGACCGTTCCTGCTCACGAAGTGCGGCTCCGGACGGGCACGCGGTCGGACGGGAGGCCCGTGGCGGGCCCGCCACGCGCCTCCCGTCCGAGGGGCGGTCGCGTCCACGGCCGCGCGACCGATGCGCACGCAACGGATGCGTGTGCAGGATGCGACAGAACGCACGTCGTTCGACCGGTGTTCCGTCGGAATCTGCACGCGCAGCGAGCGCCGTATGCCGGGCGCAGCACGACGGCGCACCCGGGCGACACGCCCCGTTTTGGTACGGATGCAGGGCTTGTGCAATACTTGTCGAGTTGTCGGAACGGCCCCATCGTATAGCGGCCTAGTACGCTGCCCTCTCACGGCGGTAACGCGGGTTCGAATCCCGCTGGGGTCACCACAGGTGACATGCTCCGAGTCCGACAACAGCCGCGGCCCCATCGTATAGCGGCCTAGTACGCTGCCCTCTCACGGCGGTAACGCGGGTTCGAATCCCGCTGGGGTCACCAGCACACGAAACCCCCGCCGAGCTCCTGCTCTGCGGGGGTTTCGTCGTCCCGTCCGACAGACGGTGTCGACCCGGCTCGGCACATGTGCGCATCCACACACCGTCCAGGTGCGGGCGATCGCGGGCGCCGCGGGTGGGGCGGTACGCTGTCGACGTCGCCAGACCCGGCAGTGGGGCCTGCCGGACCCAACCGCGCACCAGCCGCCAACGGTCCCTATCCCGAACACCGCACGCACGGAGACGATCCGGCGTGCTCGGCGATAGGAGTACCGATGACCGATGAGCGCCCACCACACCTGCGATGGGGCTTCATCGCCCTGGTCGCCCTCGGCGGCGCGATCGGGACCACCGTCCGCGCACTGCTCGCTGCGGCGATCCCCGCGCAGGCCGGGATCAGCTGGACCATCCTCGGGATCAACGTCGTCGGGGCGTTCTGCCTCGGGTTCCTGCTCGACGCGCTCGCACGCCGCGGCCCGGACGTCGGTCGTCGTCGCGCGGTCCGGCTGTTCGTCGGCACCGGCGTCCTCGGCGGTTTCACGACCTACAGCACGCTCGCGGACGACACCGCGCAGCTGCTCGACCTCGGGCGCTGGACGGCGGGCACCGGGTACGCGCTGCTGTCGGTCGTGCTCGGACTCGTCGCGGTCGTCCTCGGTCTGTGGGTCGCTGCAGCCACCCGGCCCCGCACCCGCCCCGAACCCCGAGAGGACGCCCGATGACCCCGGTGGAACTGATCCTGGTCGCCGTCGGCGGGGGAGCCGGCGCCGCCCTGCGCTTCGTGCTCGACGGGCTCGTCAAGGGCCGCGTCGCCGGGTCGCGGTTCGCCGGGTTCCCGGTCGGGACCCTGCTCATCAACGTGTCCGGATCGCTCGTGCTCGGGGTCCTGACGGGCCTCGGGCAGGCCGGCACCATCCCCGCCTCGACGGTCGCTGTGCTCGGGACGGGCATGATGGGTGGGTACACGACGTTCTCGACGGCGAGCGTCGAGACCGTACAGCTCCTCCGATCCGGCAAGACCCGGCTCGCCGTCCTGAACGGCCTCGGGATGCTCGTCGTCTCGGTCGGCGCAGCTGCGCTCGGCCTCTGGATCGGAAGGAACTCATGACCTCGGAACGCCCCGGCGAACTCGTCCTCGTCCGTCACGGAGAGACGGAGTGGTCGAAGAGCGGGCAGCACACCGGCCGCACCGACATCCCGCTCACCGACAACGGTGTCGAGCAGGCGAAGCGTGCAGGCCGGTACCTCGGGGACCGGTCGTTCGCGCTGGCGCTGTCGAGCCCGCTGCAGCGCGCCCGCGACACCGCGCACCTGATCGGCGTCGAGCCGGAGCTCGACGAGGACCTGTACGAGTGGGACTACGGCGCGTACGAGGGCCTCACCACCCCGCAGATCAAGGTGCTGCGCCACGGGCCGTGGGACCTCTGGACCGACGGCGTCCCCGCCGGCGACACCCCCGGGGAGAACGCCGCCGAGGTCCGGGTCCGCGTCGAGCGCATCCTGAACCGTGCCCGTCCGGTGCTCGCCGAGGGCCACGACGCGGTGTTCATCGCCCACGGCCACGTGCTGCGGGCGCTCGGTGCCGCATGGATCCGACTCGCGCCGCAGGACGGCGCCGTGCTGAAGCTCGGCACCGCCTCGGTCAGCATCCTCGGCTACGAACACGGCCGCCCCGTCATCGACGCCTGGAACATCCAGCCGCGCGACTGACGCGGCGGGGCGTGTGGTGGTCGCGAAAGCGACAGACCCGCGGCACGCGGTGCCGTCCCGTCCGCGAGGGCGACAGACTTCCGCGGTTGTTCCGCAGCGATCTGTCGCTTTTGCAGGAGGCAGTGGTCGCGACCACGGACGGACGGGAGGCCCGTGGCGGCGCCGCCACGGGCCTCCCGTCCGCCGTCCGCGCACGTTCCTTCCCCTGTCACGCGCGATGGCAGGCGGAATCGGGCATTCCTGGTCGAAAGGAACGACCTGGTGCGCCCGATCCGACGAGGTACGCCCGGATCGACCCGGTACGCCCGATCCGACGAGGTACGCCCGGATCGACCCGGTACGCCCGATTCGACGAGGTACGCCCGGTTCGACCAGGCACGCCCGGAACGACCGGGCGCGTCAGACGGTCCGGATCGCGCTCGTCGCACCGAGGGCGCGGCCACGCCGGCGCTCGATCGCACGCCCGACGAGCAGCAGCCCCACGCTGACCACGGCGCCGAGCACGGTCTGCGCGATGCGGTCGAGCGCCAGCAGCTGGGGCGCCTCGGGCAGGCTCAGCCACGACACCGCCAGGGCGAGCGGGGTGAGGAACAGCAGGCACACGGCGTAGTTCCGGGCGACGAAGATCTCGGCGAAGAACTGCCCGACGACGGCCAGCACGACGATCCACCACGCCGACGGCTCGAGCAGCAGGATGCCGACCGCGATCACCGTGCCGCCGATCGTGCCGACCACACGCTGCCCGGCGCGGACCACGGTGTGCCGCTGCCGGATCGCCGGCAGGGTCGACACCACCGCGATGACCGCCCAGTACGGGTGCCCGAGCCCGGGGATCGACTCCGCGACCGCGCCCGCGACCAGTGACCCGACGACGTTGAGCGCGACGGTCTCCCACAGCGCCGGCGTGCGCAGGACCGCGAGCGACCGGTGCTTGCGGTCGGCCAGCGGGCGGAACCGGTGCGGGGCGTGCGGGTGGAGCACCCGGCGGAGCACCGAACCGGACATCGCGACCAGCCAGGCCCAGACCACCGAGCAGACGATGATCGTCGTGACGAGCGGGACGTCCGCCGGGCGCATCGGCACGAGTGCGGACACGACGAACGCGAACACCGGGAAGATCGGCTGCGCGGGGATCGCCCGGAGCGTGGAGAGGGTGCAGACCGCGACCACCAGGACGACGACGAGACCCACGGCCTGCAGCCAGAGCGGCGACCCGACGAGCCCGACACCGATACCGGCGAACATGCACAGCGCCTGCAGTGCGCCCGCGACACCGGTGGTGACGGCACGCTGCCGGTAGGGCTCGGTCGCACCGAAGATGGCGGTGAACCCGGCGAACATGGCGAAGGCGGCGTACCCCGGCATGCCGAGGGCGATGAGCAGCGCGAGCGGTGCGCCACCGGCGATCGCGGCGCGTGCCGCGCCCTCGAGGTTGATGGTCCGGGTCGAGTGCGCAGGTGTCGTCATGTCGTCACCATCTTCCCACCGCGACAGGTGTCGGGGAGTCGCCACGGGCCTCCAGGCCGTGCCGTCACAGGGTGACGGGCGTGCGACGGCGGGGTGACGGACCCGCGGCGGGCGGGGTGCCGCGCGTTGGTATACCAATGGTAGAGTCGCCTGATCGCGCCGCGGTCGCGGCGCAACGACGAGGACGAGGAGGGCTGAGCTCATGGGAAAGACGCTCGCCGAGAAGGTGTGGGACGACCACGTCGTGGTCAAGGGCGAGGACGGCAACCCCGACCTCCTCTACATCGACCTCCACCTCGTGCACGAGGTGACGAGTCCGCAGGCGTTCGACGGCCTGCGGCAGGCCGGGCGACCGGTGCGTCGCCTCGACCTGACGATCGCGACCGAGGACCACAACACCCCGACGCTCGCCATCGACCGCCCCATCGCGGACCCGACGAGCCGGATCCAGATCGAGACCCTCCGTCGCAACTGTGAGGAGTTCGGCGTCCGGCTGCACTCCCTGGGGGACAAGGAGCAGGGCATCGTCCACGTGGTCGGCCCGCAGCTCGGCCTGACCATGCCCGGCATCACCGTGGTCTGCGGCGACTCGCACACCAGCACCCACGGGGCCTTCGGTGCGATGGCGTTCGGCATCGGCACGTCCGAGGTCGAGCACGTCCTGGCGACGCAGACCCTGCCGCTCAAGCCCTTCAAGACGATGGCGATCACGGTCGAGGGCACGCTGCGCCCGGGGGTGACGGCGAAGGACATCATCCTGGCCGTCATCGCGAAGATCGGCACCGGCGGCGGGCAGGGCTACGTGCTCGAGTACCGCGGCTCCGCCATCCGTGCGCTCTCGATGGAGGGCCGCATGACGATCTGCAACATGTCGATCGAGGCCGGCGCCCGCGCCGGCATGGTCGCCCCCGACCAGACCACCTACGACTACGTGCAGGGCCGCGACCACGCGCCCACCGGCCAGGACTGGGACGACGCCGTCGCGTACTGGGAGACCCTCGCCACCGACGACGACGCCGTGTTCGACGCCGAGGTGTTCATCGACGCGGACGAGCTCGAGCCCTTCGTCACCTGGGGCACGAACCCCGGCCAGGGCGTCTCGCTGTCCGAGAGCGTGCCGGACCCGGCCGCCTACAGCGACCCCAACGACCAGGCCGCCGCACGCCGCGCCCTGGAGTACATGGACATCACCGCCGGTACCCCGATGAAGGACATCGCCGTCGACGCGGTCTTCATGGGGTCCTGCACGAACTCACGCATCGAGGACCTGCGGGCCTTCGCGTCGATCATCAAGGGCCGCACCAAGGCCGACGGCGTCCGGGTGATGGTCGTACCCGGCTCCGCCCGCGTCCGGCTCGAGGCCGAGGCCGAGGGGCTCGACAAGGTCTTCACCGAGTTCGGCGCCGAGTGGCGGTTCGCCGGCTGCTCGATGTGCCTCGGGATGAACCCGGACCAGCTGGCACCAGGGGAGCGCTGCGCGAGCACCTCGAACCGCAACTTCGAGGGCCGCCAGGGCAAGGGCGGCCGCACGCACCTGGTGTCGCCGCTCGTCGCCGCGGCCACCGCGGTGCGCGGCACGCTGTCGAGCCCGTGGGACCTGGAGACCGACGACGAGATCGCGGCGGCGACGTCCGCCACCGCCACCGAGGGGACCTTCTGATGGACAAGATCACCACCGTCACCGGCATCGCGGCCCCGCTCAAGCGGTCGAACGTCGACACCGACCAGATCATCCCCGCGGTCTACCTGAAGCGCGTCACGAAGACCGGCTTCGAGGACGCCCTGTTCTCCGGGTGGCGCCAGGACCCGGACTTCGTGCTGAACCAGGAGCGCTACCAGGGTGCCCGCGTCCTGATCGCCGGCCCCGACTTCGGCACCGGGTCGTCCCGCGAGCACGCCGTCTGGGCGCTCCGTGACTTCGGCTTCTCGGTCGTGATCTCGCCCCGGTTCGCGGACATCTTCCGGGGCAACGCCGGCAAGCAGGGCCTGGTCACCGCGATCGTGACCGAACCGGAGGTCGAGCGCCTGTGGGCCGCCATCGAGGCGAACCCGGGCATCGAGGCGACGGTCGACCTCGTGACGCAGCGCGTGTCGCTGGGGGATGTGGACGTCCCCTTCGAGATCGACGCTTACACTCGTTGGCGGTTGATGGAAGGGCTCGACGACATCGGGCTCACCCTCCGTGACGAGACCTCGATCACGGAGTTCGAATCCCGCCGCTCCAGTTGGCGGCCGAAGACATTGCCGGTGAAGTAGTGAACTCTCTCGTACAGGACGCAGCGGCCGCAGGGGCGCGCGTGGGCCTCAAGTCGGACGAGATCGTCATCCGCGGGGGCAAGCCGCTCGTGGGACGCATCGAGGTCCGTGGGGCGAAGAACCTCGCGACCAAGGCCATGGTGGCGTCGCTGCTCGGTGACACCCCGTCGATCCTCCGTGACGTGCCGGACATCTCCGACGTCAAGGTGGTCCGCGGGCTGCTCGAGGTGCACGGCGTGCGCATCACCGATCCTGCACGAGGCGAACTCATCCTCGACCCGTCGCGGGTCGAGTCGGCGCACTTCGCCGAGATCGACGCGCACGCCGGCTCGAGCCGCATCCCGATCCTGTTCTGCGGTCCGCTGCTGCACAAGCTCGGCGAGGCGTTCATCCCCGACCTCGGCGGCTGCCGCATCGGCGACCGCCCGATCGACTTCCACCTCGACGCCCTCCGCGCCATGGGTGCGGTCGTGGACAAGCAGGTCAACGGCATCCACCTGACGGCCCCGGACGGCCTGAAGGGCGCCTCGATCGAGCTGCCGTACCCGAGCGTCGGCGCCACCGAGCAGGTCCTGCTCTCCGCGACCCTCGCCAAGGGCGTCACGGAGCTGCGGAACGCCGCGATCGAGCCCGAGATCATGGACCTCATCGCGATCCTGCAGAAGATGGGCGCCATCGTCTCGGTCGAGCCGAACCGCGTCATCTTCATCGAGGGCGTCGAGTCGCTCCGCGGCTACACGCACCGCGCGATCAACGACCGCAACGAGGCCGCGAGCTGGGCTTCCGCCGCGCTCGCCACCAACGGCGACATCTTCGTCGAGGGCGCGAACCAGCAGGAGCTCATGACGTTCCTCAACGTCTTCCGCAAGGTCGGCGGCGGGTTCGACATCCAGGAGGACGGCATCCGGTTCTACCGTGAGCTGGACACCCTGAAGCCCGTCGTCATCGAGACCGACGTGCACCCCGGCTTCATGACGGACTGGCAGCAGCCGCTCATCGTCGCGCTGACCCAGGCCGACGGCCAGAGCATCGTGCACGAGACCGTCTACGAGAACCGCTTCGGCTTCACCGACGCGCTGAACGAGATGGGTGCCGACATCGTCGTGCACAAGGAGGGGCTGCCCGGCCACGACCGCCGTGTCGCCCGCCGCCCGTTCGAGCAGGCCGCCGTCATCACCGGTCCGACGAAGCTGCACGCCGCCAACGTGCGCGTCCCCGACCTGCGCGGCGGGTTCAGCCACCTCATCGCGGCGCTGACCGCCGACGGCGAGTCGCACATCACCAACGTCGGCATCATCAGCCGCGGCTACGAGCACTTCATCCCGAAGCTGCGCAAGCTCGGCGCCGACTTCGACTTCGCTGGGTAGGCACAGTGCCGGTAGAAGGAAATGGCGACGATCTGGAGGCCCGTGGCGGCTCCGACGCGCAGGTCGCGACCGGCCTCCCCGTCCGTGGGCGCCGGTGGCGCCGCGGCGAGCTGAACACGGCGTTCCGGATCGTCGCCTCGATCGTCATCCCGACGTTCCGGTTCTCGGCGCGCTACCACTGGCACGGCCCGAACCGCCTGCCGGCGGAGGGCGCGTTCGTGCTCGCGCCGAACCACTTCACGAACATCGACCCCCTGGTCGTCGGCACCGCCGTGTACATCTCGAAGCGGGCGCCGCGCTTCCTCGCGAAGGCGTCGCTCTTCAAGGTCCCCGTGGTCGGCAAGCTCATGTCCGGCATGGGGCAGATCCCGGTCGAACGCTCCGGCCGGACGCGCCTGAGCGACCCGCTCGGTGGCGGCCGGTCCCTGGTCGAGCAGGGTGGGGCGATCATCGTCTACCCCGAGGGCACGCTCACCCGCGACCCCGACCTGTGGCCGATGCGCGGCAAGACGGGCGCGGTGCGGATCGCGCTCGAGAACGACGTGCCGCTCATCCCGATGGCCCACTGGGGCACGCAGAACATCATGGCCAGGTACGGCAAGAAGCTCCGGCTGTTCCCGCCGTCCCGCGTCGACGTCATCATCGGTGACCCGGTCGACCTTTCGGCGTACCGCGGTCGGCAGATCGACCAGCAGATGCTCGGCGAGGCCACCGAACTCGTCATGCGCGAGATCACCGCGCTGCTCGAGGTGCTCCGTGGCGAACGGGCACCCGCGACCCGCTGGGACCCGGCGGCGAACAACCAGAAGGAGACCGGCCGGTTTGAGTGACCTCCGACCCCACGACGACCGACCCGACCCCGCCGCTGCGGCTCCGGGGGCCTTCGACACCGCCGCGATCCGGGTGGTCATGCAGTCCACCGACAAGCCCCGGGTGGCCGTGATCGGTGCCGGCAGCTGGGGCACCACGTTCGCGAAGGTGCTGGCCGAGGGCGGTGCCTCCACCGTGGTGTGGGCACGACGCCCCGAGGTCGCCCGCGAGATCACCGAGACCAAGCGCAACTCGGACTACCTGCCCGGCATCAACCTGCCCCGCACCCTGACCGCCTCGACGTCGCTCGAGCGCGTGCTCGACGGCGCCTCGCAGGTGTACGTCTCGGTGCCCTCGCAGACCCTGCGCTCCAACCTCGCCGCGATCCGCGAGCTGCTGCCCGCCGACGTGCCGGTCGTCAGCCTCATGAAGGGCGTCGAGAAGAGCACGGGTCTGCGGATGAGCGAGGTCCTGCTGCAGGGCCTCGGCATCGACCAGGACCGCATCGCCGTGGCCAGCGGCCCGAACCTGGCGCTCGAGATCGCCCGTCGGCAGCCGACCGCCGCCGTGGTGTCGTCGTCCTCGCTGGAGACGGCCACCGACGTCGCCGCCGTCGCGACGAACCCGTACTTCCGGTCGTTCATCAACACCGACGTCATCGGCACCGAGTTCGGCGGTGTGCTGAAGAACCTCATCGCCGTCGCGATCGGCATCGTCGACGGGGTCGGGTACGGCGAGAACACCAAGGCCTCGATCATCACGCGCGGCCTCGCCGAGATGACCGACTTCGCGGTGTCGCTCGGCGCGCAGTCGTCCACGCTGTCCGGGCTCGCGGGCCTCGGCGACCTCATCGCCACGTGCCAGTCACCGCTGTCGCGGAACAACACCGCCGGGCGGTTGCTCGGCCAGGGCTACCGGTTCGACGAGGTCGTCCGCCAGATGAACCAGACGGCGGAGGGGCTGGCCTCGGTCGCCCCGATCCTCGAGCTGGCCGCGGCGAACGGCGTCGACATGCCCATCGTCAGCCAGGTCGGCGAGGTCCTCGCCGGTAGGCTCGATCCGCGCAACATCGCGCCGCACCTCACCGAGACCGACGAGCCGCAGGGCGAGTGACCGGTCCCGCACCGAGTCACGAAGGGACTCCCGTGCCCACGATCCCCGAGGGAACCCCCATGCCCAGGACCACCGTCGCCGTGCTCTTCGGCGGTCGCTCGAGCGAGCACGAGATCAGCTGCGTGACCGCCGGCGGCATCATGGACGTCGTCGACCGGGCCGAGTACGACCTCGTGCCGATCGGGATCACCCAGGACGGTGCCTTCACGCTGCAGTCGGACGACCCGGCGCAGTGGACCATCCGCGACGGTGCGCTGCCGACCGTGCCCGACAACGGCACGCGGATCGCGTTCCCGACTTCGCCGGCCACCAACGAACTCGTCGTGTCCCACCCCGACGGCACGGTCACCGCGATCCCGGTCGACGTGGTGTTCCCGATCCTGCACGGCCCCTTCGGCGAGGACGGCACGATCCAGGGCCTGCTCGAGATCGCCGGGCTGCCCTACGTCGGCGACGGCGTGCTCGCGAGCGCCCTGGCGATGGACAAGCACGTCGCCAAGGCCGTGCTCGAGCACGCCGGGCTCCGGGTCGCCCCGTGGACCACGGTGCTCCGTCGGCAGTGGGCGGCCGACCCGGTGGACATCGCCGAGACGATCGCCGCCCACGGCTGGCCGCTGTTCGTCAAGCCAGCCCGCGCCGGGTCGAGCATGGGTGTCTCGCGCGTCGACGAGCCGTCGCAGCTGGGTGCTGCCATGGACCTGGCGTTCGAGCACGACTCCAAGGTGATCGTCGAGCCCCGTGTGGTCGGCCGCGAGGTCGAGGTCGCCGTGCTCGAGGGTCGTGACGGTGTACCGCGCACGAGCCTGCCGGGCGAGATCGTGGTGGCCGAGGACGGCTTCTACGACTTCGCCTCGAAGTACCTGGGCGGCGACGAGTCCCTGCTCTGCCCGGCACCGCTGACCGACGAGCAGACCGACGAGATCCGCTCCATCGGTGCCCGCGCGTTCGAGGCCATCGGTGGTTCGGGGCTCGCTCGTGTCGACTGCTTCCTGACCGACGACGGCTTCGTCGTGAACGAGGTCAACACGATGCCGGGCTTCACGCCGCTGTCGATGTACCCGCGCTGCTGGGCGGCGTCGGGGGTGTCCTACGGTGAGCTGATCACGGAGCTCATCGAGCTGGGTCGCGCCGCCGTCCGCTGACGGGTGTCAGCCCTGCACGTCGGCGGGGTCGAGGCACTCGTGTCCGTCCTTCGGCAGTGACGACACGGCGTCGGACAGCTCCTGCACGACCGATGACGTGGTCTTCGTCGAGTCGACCACGACCTGCACCGCCGGTGACCGACCGAACGTCGTGTAGACGACCTGGTCGCCGCGGTCGTCGCGGATCCAGTCGACGCCGCCCTGCGAGAAGCACGGCAGGTCGGACACGGTGGGGACGGCGACACCGCAGTGGTAGATCGCCACCTCGGGGTCGCCCCAGGCAGCGGTCGCCTGCGCGTTCGTGTTCCGCAGGTCGAACTTCGAGTCCACGGTCGCGGGCAGTCGGACCTGCACGGCCGCGCACGCCGCTGCGTTCGCCGACGGGGCGGCCGACATCGACACGGCGTTCGTGCACCCGGTCAGCCCGGCGGCGAGGGTGATCACGGCCCCCACGATCGCGAGGGTGCGAGGGGTGCGGCGCGCGGTGTCCATCGCCGTCCAGGCTACCGTTCTCGTGTGGATGCGACGGACGACGCCTGGGCCGGACCGACGGTGGGGGAGCTCGGCGAACTCGTCGTCCTCGACCGGATCACGAGCCGTCTGCCCGCGGGGACGCCGATCCTCGGCCCCGGTGACGACTGCGCGGTCGTGGCCGCTCCGGACGGCCGGTTCGTCGTCACGACGGACATGATGGTGCACGGTCCGGACTTCCGGTGGGCGTGGTCGTCGCCGGCGGACATCGGCTGGAAGGCGGCCGCCACGAACCTCTCCGACGTCGCCGCGATGGGTGCCGTGCCGAGCGGCCTCGTGATCGCCCTCGCCGCACCGCAGGACACCCCCGTGGCCGTCCTCGAAGGCATCGCCGACGGCTTCCGGCTCGCCGTCGACGCACTCGCGCCGGGGTGCGGGGTCGTCGGGGGAGACCTGTCCACCTCGGCGACGTTCACCGTGGCCGTCACCGCCTTCGGTGACCTGCTCGGCCGCGCGCCTGTGCTGCGGTCGGGCGCGGGCGTCGGTGACGTGCTCGCGGTGTCCGGCGAGCTCGGACGTGCCGCCCGTGGGCTGTCCCGGCTGTTCCGCGACGGCGTCGACGGCCGGGGCGAGCCGGACCGCACCGCGACGGTCGTGAGCGGCGCGGATGTCGACGCCGACGTCGGACGCCAGCGCCGCCCGGTGCCCCCGATCGCTGACGGGCCGCTCGCGGCCGGGGCCGGGGCCACCGCGATGCTCGACCTGTCCGACGGCCTGGCGATCGACGCCGGTCGGCTCGCCCGTGCCAGCCGGGTGACGCTCGAACTCGATGCCGCCACCGACCTCGACGAGGTCGCGCTGCACGGTGGCGAAGACCACGGACTGCTCGCCACGTTCCCGGCAGGCACGGCTCTGCCCGGGGGTTTCCGGCGCATCGGTGTCGTCCGGGAGCGTGCTGAGGCGGACCTGCTGCGTGCCGGGTCGCCGGTGCCGACGACCGGCTGGGACCCCTACGCGGACTGGGACGGCGCCGCCGGCTGACCGGGCTGACCGGCTGCCTCAGTCGGCGGCGACGGCCTCCCACGCGACGGTCTCGCCGTAGCTGCGCTTGCTGAACGGCGCGAGCCCCGCCGGCCAGGTGGGCTCGGGGGAGCGCTTGCTCCGCTCCACCACGACGACGGCATCCGGCGTCAGCTTCGGCGACAGGGCCTCGAGCACCTCGGCGAGCTCGTGCTCGGTGACGTCGTAGGGCGGGTCGATGAACACCAGGTCGAAGGTGCGGACGGTCCCGCGCAGGTACCCGAGCACCGGCTGCGGCTGCACATCGATCCGGACGCCCGGCACCCGCTGCTGCACGGCCTTCGCGTTCGCCCGGCAGGCCTGCGCGGCGGCGGACGCCCGGTCGACCAGGACCACCTCGGCCGCACCGCGGGACGCCGCCTCGAGCCCGAGCGCGCCCGTCCCCGCGTACAGGTCGGCCACCGACGTGGCCTCGACGAGCCCCCGTGCCTCGAGCGACGAGAACAGCGCCTCGCGCACGCGGTCGCTCGTCGGGCGGGTGCCGGACTTCGGCACCCGGAGCGTCAGGGAGCCGGCGGCGCCGGCGATGATGCGGGTCATGCAGCCACCGTATCGGCCCGACGCGTCCGGTCCGGCGTTCTCCACAAGCCGCTCAGGAGGCGCGGGTGGGGTCGGTCGTGCCCGGTACCGTTGGAACGTGGTCACCTCCGGAACCCCCGCTGCGCCGGCCGCGCCCGACCTCGGTCCGGCGCCGCTCGACGCGCGGCTCGCGAACGTGCTCGGCGGTCGGACGGCGACCGCGATCGAGAAGGCCTTCGGCTACCGCACGGTGGGGGAGTTCCTCGAGCACGCGCCCCGCCGCTACGCCGAGCGTGGTGCCCTGACGGCCCTCGACTCGCTCGCGATCGGCGAACCCGTCACCATCGTGGCCGAGGTGGTCGACGTCCGTGAACGCACCATGCGCGCGCGCCGCGGCTCGATCCTCGAAGCGAAGATCGGCGACGGCAAGGGCCTGCTCACCCTGACGTTCTTCAACCAGGGGTGGCGCACGAAGGACCTCGTCCCCGGCGCCCGGGGGATCTTCTCCGGCAAGGTCAGCGACTACCGGGGTGCCCGGCAGCTCGCCCACCCGGACTACGAGCTGTTCGACCCCGACGACCCCCGCGCCACGGCGGAGCCCGGTTCCGACGAAGCGATCCGGTGGTCGCGCCAGCCGATCCCGATCTACCCGGCGACGGCCTCGCTCACGTCCTGGCAGATCGCGAAGTCCATCGGGATCGTCCTCGACACCCTGCCGGACCTGCCCGACCCGGTGCCGGCGTCCGCGCGGTCCCGGCTCGATCTCGTGCCGTTCCGCCGTGCCCTCGAGCTGCTGCACCGTCCCGAGAAGGTCGCGGACTTCAAGCGCGCGCAGGATGCCCTGCGCTACCGCGAGGCGTTCGTGCTGCAGACCGCCCTGGTGCAGCGCCGGATCGCGGCCCGTCGCACCGCGGCCACCCCGCGCGTGGCCGCCCCCGGTGGCATCCTCGAGCGCTTCGACGCCACCCTGCCCTTCACGTTGACGGACGACCAGCGGGCCGTCGGGGCCGACATCGACCAGGACCTCGCCCGCACCTGGCCCATGCACCGGCTGATCCAGGGCGAGGTCGGTTCGGGCAAGACCCTCGTGGCGATCCGGGCGATGCTCACGGTGGCCGAGTCCGGCGGCCAGTCCGCGCTCATCGCCCCGACCGAGGTGCTGGCGGCCCAGCACCTGCGCTCCATCGTGAAGTTCCTCGGGCCGGACCTGGCCGCCGAGCTCCGACCGGTGATCCTGACCGGGTCGCAGTCCACCGACGAACGTCGAAGGGCCCTGCTCGCGGCGGTGTCGGGCAGCTCACGGCTGGTCGTCGGCACCCACGCGCTCCTGGGCGACCGGGTGGACTTCGCCGAGCTGGGGCTCGTGGTGGTCGACGAACAGCACCGCTTCGGCGTCGAGCAGCGCGAGGCCCTCCGCACCAAGGGCACGACCCCGCCGCACGTGCTCGTGCTCACCGCGACGCCGATCCCGCGCACCGTCGCGATGACGGTGTTCGGCGACCTCGACGTCTCGACCATCACGGGCATGCCGTCGGGGCGCGCCGGCGTCGAGACCTTCACGGTCCCGCTGGCGGAGCACCCCGGGTGGGAACCCCGGATCTGGTCCCGCATGGCCGAGGAACTCGCCAAGGGCCGCCAGGCGTTCGTCGTCTGCCCGGCCATCGACGACGCGCACACCGAGGACGACGGCGAGCCGGAGCCGGCCGAGGGCGAGGACGACGCCCCCAAGCGCGCCCCGGCGACCGTGCTCGCCACCGCCGAGCGGATGCGCACCATGCCCGTGCTCGAAGGGCGCTCGATCGCGGTCCTGCACGGCCGGATGACCGCCGACGAGAAGGACCGCGTGATGACGTCCTTCGCCGCCGGCGACCTCGACGTGGTCGTGGCGACCACCGTGATCGAGGTCGGCGTCGACGTCCCGAACGCGGCGATGATGGCCGTCCTCGACGCCGACCGGTTCGGCGTCTCGCAGCTCCACCAGCTCCGCGGCCGCATCGGTCGTGGGCAGTGGGCCGGTGTCTGCCTGCTCGTCACCTCGGCCGAGCTCGAGACCACCTCGCGCGAGCGCGTCGACGCCGTGGCCGCCTCGGACGACGGGTTCGAGCTCGCCCGGGTCGACCTCGAACTCCGACGTGAAGGCGACGTCCTGGGCGAACGGCAGTCCGGTGGGCGGTCCTCGCTCAACCTGCTCCGGGTGGTCGAGCACGCCGACCTCATCGTCGACGCGCGGGAAGAAGCGGAGCGCGTGCTCGAACCCGATCCCGAGCTCGAGGGGTCCCCGGCCCTCCGCGACGCCCTCGCCCGGCGCCTCGACGAGTCCGACGCGGCGTTCCTCGGCAAGAACTGACCCCGGGGCACAGCGTCGCGGGCGGTATCGTCGCTGCCATGGCGCAGATCGCGGTGGTCCCCGGTTCCTTCGACCCCGTCACCCTCGGGCACCTCGACGTCATCGGCCGCGCGGCCGGGCTCTTCGACGAGGTGCACGTCCTCGTGGTGCACAACCCCGACAAGAAGCCGGCGATGTTCGAGGCGGTCGACCGGGTCCGGCTCATCAAGGACTCGCTGGTCGAGGTCGGCGCGCCGGAGACGGTCACGGTCGGCGAGTGGACGTCCGGGCTGCTGGTCGACTACTGCCGGCAGGTCGGGGCGAAGGTCCTGGTGAAGGGCGTGCGGTCCGGCGAGGACGTCGCGTACGAGACTCCGATGGCCATCATGAACCGCCACCTGGCCGACGTCGAGACGGTGTTCCTGCTGCCCGAGGCGTCGCGGGCGCACGTGTCGAGCTCGTTGATCCGCCAGGTGTCGTCCCTCGGCGGTGACGTCACGCCCTACGTGCCGAAGACGGTCGCCGACGCGCTCGCGGCCCGCTGAGCACGCCCGCTGAGAACACCCGCCAGCCTGCCCAGCACGCGCACCGCGCCCACCGCGTCCGGACACGCCTGTCGCCACCTCGACTCTCGGCCCCGATCGCGCTAGGCTTGTCGATCGTGTCTTCCCCCGTGAACAGCCCCTACGCCCTGCGCGTGCGCGACCTCGCGCACCGGCCGGGTGAGATGCGCGAGCACTCGCTCGACATCGAGGTGCCCGACGCGATGGGGGCCGGTCTGATCGGCGTCCGACAGGGCGCCGAACTGCACATCGACGTCAAACTCGAAGGCCTGCACGAGGGCGTCCTCGTGTCCGGACACGCTTCGGCCGACGCCACGGGGGAGTGCTCGCGCTGCCTCATCGACATCAGCGAACCGATCGAGGTCGATTTCGCCGAGCTGTTCGCGTATGATGCCTCGGAGGATTTCGACTTCTTCGTTCGCGATGACCACGTGGACACCGAACAGGTCGTTCGAGATGCGGTGGTGCTGTCGCTGCCGTTCCAGCCGGTCTGCCGACCGGACTGCCCAGGACTCGACCCGGTGACGGGTGAGCGTCTGGCCGACCTCGGCGAGCAGCCCGCTCGTCAGGTGCTGGATCCCCGCTGGGCAGCGCTCAGCGCGATCGAGCTCGACGACAGCACCGACGGTGACACCACCGCACCGAAGACCACCGAGGGCGAGGAGCGGGCCGAGACCGAGTAGGTCCCGACACCGCCAGCCCCCGTACCGACCACCGACCAACCGAAAGAGATTCACCATGGCCGTTCCCAAGCGCAAGCAGTCCCGTGCGAACACGCACGCCCGTCGTTCGCAGTGGAAGGCCACGCCGATCCAGCTCGTGAAGACGATCGAGAACGGTCAGGTCACCTACAGCCTCCCGCACCGCGCGAAGGTCGTCGAGGACTCGGCCGGCACGCCCCTGTACATGGAGTACAAGGGCCGCAAGGTCGCCGACGTCTGATCGGACCGAACGCATGACGACAACGTCCGGCGCTGCGGGGTCTCGCCCCGCGGGGCCGGACGTCGTTCGTCTGCAGGGCATCCTCGGGGCCGACATCGACCTCGAGTTGCTCCAGCTCGCCCTGACGCACCGCTCCTACGCCTACGAGCACGGGGGCATCAAGCACAACGAGCGCCTCGAGTTCCTCGGGGACTCGATCCTCGGCCAGGCCGTGACCGTGAAGCTCTACCGGTCGTTCCCCGACCTCGACGAGGGTGACCTCGCCAAGCGACGGGCGAGCCTGGTGTCGACCGTGGCGCTGGCCGAGATCGCCCGGATGATCGGGCTCGGCCGCTACCTGCGCCTCGGCAAGGGCGAGGAACAGACCGGCGGGCGCGACAAGTCGTCGATCCTGGCCGACACCGTCGAAGCCGTCATCGGCGCGACGTACCTGTCGGCCGGTCCCGACCCGGCCACCGAGCTCGTGCTCCGCCTGGTCGAACCCCTCATGATCGACCCGGACCGCTTCGGCGCCGCGATGGACCCGAAGACGAGCCTGCAGGAGCTCGCCTCGAGCCGTTCGCTCGGCAACCCGGCGTACCGCGTCACCGAGACCGGCCCTGACCACGACAAGACCTTCATGGCGACGGTCGTCCTGCAGGGCGAGGACATCGCCACCGGCACCGGGTCGAGCAAGAAGGCCGCCGAGATGGCCGCCGCGCTCGACGCCTGGACCCGGCTGTCCGGTCGAGCGGCCTGACCGCGTGCCCGAACTCCCCGAGGTCGAGGTCGTCCGCGCCGGCCTCGAACCCGCCGTCAGCGGCGCGCGGGTCCTGCACGTCGACGTGGTCGACGACCGTGCCCTCACCCGGCACGACGGCCCCGCCGAGGACTTCGCTGACCGACTGATCGGTCGCACGATCGCCGCCGCCGTCCGCCGGGGCAAGTTCCTCTGGATGCCGCTGCAGCCCGAGCACGACGGGGACCGCCCCGAGGCACTCGTCGCCCACCTCGGCATGAGCGGGCAGATCCTGCTCGGCCGTGGTCGACCGGCGGCCAAGCACCGGCGGATCCTCATCGACGTGCAGCCCGCGGGCACGGACCGCTCGGGTGCGGCGGAGCCCCCGGTGGAACTCGAGTTCGTCGACCAGCGCACGTTCGGCTCGATGGCGATCGACGCGATGGTGCCGACGATCGACGGTGCTCCCGCCGGGTTCGGTGGGCAGGTCGACGCGATCGAACCCGACGCCGTGTGGCGCCGGTGGGTGCCCGGGCAGGTGTCGCACATCGCCCGTGACCCGCTCGACCCCGCGTTCGACGACGACCGGTTCACCGCGATGGCCCGGAAGCGTTCGAGCGGCATCAAGCGGGTGCTGCTCGACCAGGGCGTCGTGAGCGGCATCGGCAACATCTACGCCGACGAGTCGCTCTGGGCCGCGAAGCTGCACTACGACCGCGCCGCCGACCGCCTCACCCGTGCCGACCTGCGACGACTGCTCGACGAGGTCCGCGCCATCCTGCGCCGGGCGCTCGAGGACGGCGGCACGAGCTTCGACGCCCAGTACGTCAACGTCAACGGGCAGTCCGGGTACTTCTCGCAGCGCCTGAACGTCTACGGGCAGCAGGGGAAGCCGTGCCCACGCTGCGGCACGACGATCGTGCGCGAGGCCTTCATGAACCGGTCGAGCCACATCTGCCCCGTGTGCCAACCCCGTCCCCGCGCCCGCACGCGTTAGCCTGACGCCAACCAGAGCATCCGGAGACCGCATGTACTTGAAGAGCCTGACCATCAAGGGGTTCAAGTCCTTCGCGCAGCCGACGACGTTCGCGTTCGAGCCGGGCGTGACGTGCATCGTCGGCCCGAACGGCTCCGGCAAGTCGAACGTGGTGGACGCCCTGGCCTGGGTGATGGGGGAGCAGGGTGCGAAGACCCTGCGCGGCGGCAAGATGGAGGACGTCATCTTCGCCGGCACCTCGACCCGCGGTCCGCTCGGTCGGGCCCAGGTGCTGCTGACCATCGACAACAGCGACGGTCTGCTGCCGATCGAGTACTCCGAGGTGACGATCGCGCGCACGCTGTTCCGCAACGGTGGCAGCGAGTACGCCATCAACGGCGAGAACTGCCGGCTGCTCGACGTGCAGGAGCTGCTGAGCGACACCGGCCTCGGCCGTGAGATGCACGTCATCGTCGGGCAGGGGCAGCTCGACAAGGTGCTGCACGCCACCCCCGAGGACCGCCGCGGCTTCATCGAGGAGGCGGCGGGGATCCTGAAGCACCGTCGCCGCAAGGAGAAGACCCTCCGCAAGCTCGACGCGATGCAGACGAACCTGACCCGCCTGTCCGACCTGGCCGGTGAGATCCGGCGGCAGCTGAAGCCCCTCGGGCGCCAGGCCGAGGTCGCGCGCAAGGCCCAGTCGGTCGCCGCGGTCTTCCGCGACGCCAAGGCCCGCATCCTGGCCGACGACGTGGTGCGCCTGCGCCGCGAGCTGCACGACCATCAGGAGGTCGAGGCGGGCCGCAAGTCCGAGCGCATCGTCCTGACCGAGCGGCTCGACCAGACCCGGGTGCGCCAGCAGCACGTCGAGCAGAGCATGGTCGGCGACGACGTCGACCGCGCCCGCACCGTGGTGCACCGGCTCGAGAGCGTGCAGGAGCGCCTCCGCGGCCTGTCGAGCCTGGCGAACCAGCGCCTGATGTTCCTCGCGCAGCAGGCCGACGCCCCGCAGCAGGGCCCCACCGTCACCCAGGAGCAGGTCGCCGGGGTCCGTGCCGAGGCCGACCGTCTCGCCGCCCGCGCCGACGAGATGCAGGGCGGCTCGGCGACGACCGCCCGCGCGGTGCAGGACGCACGCGCCGCGCTGGACGCCCTGGACGAACGCATCGCCGTCCAGGCTGCCCGGGTCTCGCAGCACGACCTCGAGGCGCAGCGGCTCGCCAGCGCCGTCGACGTCGCCCGGTCGAAGCGCGGTTCCGCCGTCGCCGACCGCGAGCGGCGGGAGCGGGCACTGGCCGAGGCCGGGGAGCGTGCCGAGCGTGCCGCGGCGGCCCTCGCCGAACTCGGTGTCGACCCGTCCGAGGGTGTCGACGAGACCGCGCTCGCGCAGACCCTGGAGCAGGCGCGTGCCGAGCTCGAACGGGCCCAGACCACGCGCGACGAGCAGCGCGACCGCCTCCACACCCTCGAACGCGAGCGGGACGCCCTCGACGCCCGGGTCACCGCGCTCGGCATGTCGATCGAGGTCCGCGACGGTTCGCAGGCACTGATCGACGCCGGTCGCGCGGGCATCGTCGGTCGCCTGGCCGACAGCCTGACGGTGTCGCCGGGGTTCGAGGCCGCGATCGCCACCGCGCTCGAGGGACTCGCCGACGCCGTCCTCGCCGACGACCGGGGTGCGGCGCTCGACGCCGTCGACCACGCCCGCGCTGCTGACCTCGGCCGGATCGACGTCGTCGTCGCGGATGCCGCGTCCGTCACCACCGCCCTGCCCGAGACCCTGCCGACCGGCGTCCGCCGTGCCACCGACCTGGTGCAGGGACCGCCGGCGCTCGCGTCGATCCTGCGCGACATGCTGGTCGCGGAGACCGACGACCTCGACCTGGAGGCGGTGCTCACCGCCGCCCCGCACGCCACGGTGGTCACGCGGTCCGGCGACCTCGTCCGTGCGGTCCGCGTGACCGGCGGCGGGGAGCGCGTGACCTCGCGCATCGAGCTCGTCGCGGAGCGCGACGACGCCGTGACCCGCCGCGACGCGATCGCGACCGACGCCGAGGACGCGGCCACGGGCCTCCAGGCCGCACGCAGTGCCGTCGAGGACGCACGCCGCCGTGCGGACGAGGCCGACGCAGCATCCCGCGCGTACACGCGGGCGAAGGCCGAGTACGACCGCACGAGCGCGTCGTCGCGGGCGAAGGCGGAGAACGCCGCGGCCGAGGTCGAGCGGCTGCGTGCCGCGCTGGCCGAGACCGACGGCGCCGTCGAGACCGCCGAGGCGGTGCTGGCCGAAGCCGAGTCGGCGCACCGGGCCTTCACCGAGCAGGAGCGTCCCGTGGTCGACGCCTCCGAGCGTCCCGCGCTGCAGGACGCGCTCGAGGCCGCACGTGCCGCCGAGGTCGAGCAGCGGATCCAGGTCGAGACCGTGCGCGAGCGTGTGCGCGCCGAACGGAACCGCGCCGACCAGCTCGAACGCCAGCTCGAGGCGGAGCGCGCCGCTGCCGAGGAGGCCGCGCGGCTCGCCGTCATCCGACGCGGCCAGATCCGGACCGCGGAAGCCGTGCTCGCCGACCTGCCCGGGGTGCTCGGTGCGGTCGACCGTTCGCTGGCCGAGGCCCGGGTGCAGCTGGCGACGGAAGAAGCCGAGCGGTCGAAGCGCAACACCGAGCTGCAGACGATCCGCAACGAGGAGCGCGAGCTCCGCGACCGCCTGCAGACCATCACCGACGGCGTGCACTCGCTCGAGATGGAGATCTACGAGAAGAAGCTGCACGTGTCCGGCGTCCTCGACCGGGCGCAGAGCGAGCTCGGGCTGACCGAGGCCGTGCTGGTGGCCGAGTACGGGCCGCACGTGCCGGTGCCGGTCGACGTGCTCGTGGACCCGCGGGTGCGCGCGCGGAAGCACCGCGAGGCGGAGCGCGCAGCGGCGGCCGCCGCGGCCGAGGCCGCGGGTGCGACCGAACCGGAGGCACCGGAGGAAGCAACTGCAGAAGCGAGTCCCGACGCCGACGACCTGACCCTCGTGGACGCCGAGTCCACGCTGCCCGGCGGCCCCGCCCTGCCCGAGTTCGACACCACCGACGAGGTCGACCCCGCCGACGTCGAGACCGTGCCCTACGTCCGTGCCGAGCAGGAGCGCCGACTCAAGGCCGCCGAGCGCGACCTCGGACAGCTCGGCAAGGTGAACCCGCTCGCGCTCGAGGAGTTCCAGGCGCTCGAGCAGCGGCACGCGTTCCTCGCCGAGCAGCTCGAGGACCTGCAGAAGACCCGGACGGACCTGCTGACGATCATCGACGAGCTCGACACGAAGATGCAGACGATCTTCGAGTCCGCTTTCAACGACACGAAGGAAGCGTTCGACGTCATCTTCCCGATCCTGTTCCCGGGCGGCTCGGGGTCCATCAACCTGACCGACCCGACCGACCTGCTCGGCACCGGGATCGACGTGCAGGTGAAGCCCGCCGGCAAGAAGATCGACCGCCTGACCCTGCTGTCCGGCGGCGAGCGGTCCCTGGCGGCGGTGGCGCTCCTCGTCGCGATCTTCACCGCTCGGCCGTCGCCGTTCTACATCATGGACGAGGTCGAGGCGGCGCTCGACGACGCCAACCTCGGCCGCCTGCTGACCGTGTTCGAGCGGCTCCGCGAGTCGTCGCAGCTCATCGTCATCACGCACCAGAAGCGGACGATGGAGATCGCCGACGCCCTGTACGGGGTGTCGATGCGGCAGGACGGCGTCTCCGCCGTCGTCGGCCAGCGGGTGCAGAAGCGCGAGCCGGCCGACGCGGTCGCGTAGCCGCCCGAGCTTCGCACCCCGTTTCGCGAAAGCGACAGATCTCCGCCGACAGTTCGCGGCGATCTGTCGCTTTCGCGAGGATCGCCTCGGGCCGGTACCGAGATCTGTCGCTTTCGGAGAGCCGTGCGCGTCACCACGGACAGACGGGAGGCGCGGTGCCAGCTGGCACCGCGCCTCCCGTTCTGTCAGGTGCGTCCGGACAGGACGCCGGGTCGCTACGCGCGACCGCGGATCGTCCGGAGCAGCCAGCCGATGACCGCCAGCAGGATGAGCACGATGCCCACCCAGAGCAGGAACTTCAGCGCACCGACGAAGATGCCGCTGAAGAGCAGGACGAGGCCGACGATGATCGCGATGATCAGCAGTGCGGGCATGAGGGTCTCCTATCCCTGGAACGAGACCGAGCAGATGCCCGGACCGTCAGGGACGCTACTCCTCGGCGTGCCGATGCGTTCGCTCAGCCGACGAGGTTCTGCACGAACACGTGCGGCGTGAAGCCGGTCAGGTCATTGATGCCCTCGCCCTGCCCGATGAGCTTGATCGGGATGCCGGTCTTCTCCTGCACGCTGAGCACGAAGCCGGCCTTGGCCGAGCCGTCGAGCTTCGTGATGACGAGCCCGGTCACGCCCGCTCCCTCGATGAAGGCCTGGGCCTGGGCGAGGCCGTTCTGGCCGGTCGTCGCGTCGAGGACGAGCAGGACCTCGCTGATCTCGGTCTGCTTCTCGACCACGCGCTTGATCTTGGTGAGCTCGTCCATCAGGCCGGCCTTGGTGTGCAGCCGCCCGGCGGTGTCGATGACGACGATCTCGGTCTGGTCCCGGATCGCCTTCTCGACGGTCTGGTACGCCACCGACGCGGGGTCCTGCCCGGGCTGCGACGGACGGACGACGTCGACACCGGCGCGCTGGGCCCAGGTGGCGACCTGCTCGACCGCCGCGGCGCGGAACGTGTCCGCCGCGCCGACGAGGACGGTGCGGTCGTAGGTCTTCAGGAACTTGGCGAACTTGCCGATCGTCGTGGTCTTGCCGACGCCGTTCACCCCGACGACGAGCACCACGGCGGGCCGCGCGCTGAGCTTCAGGGTGGTGTCGAGCTTGGAGAGCCGTTCCTCGAGGACCTCGCGGAGCATGCGCTGCAGGTCGGCGGGGTCGGTCGTGCCGTACCGGTCGACGCGGGCGTGCAGGTCCTCGATGATCTCCTCGGAGATGTCGGGCCCGAAGTCGGCGCCGATGAGGGCGGTCTCCAGGTCCTCCCACGTGGTCTCGTCGATCGTCTTGCGCTGGAAGAGGCCGCGCAGCCGTGTGGACAGTGACCAAGAACTCGCCATGCTCCCAGCTTAGAGCGCGGCACATGTCCGCTGTGCCCGGTATGCTCGGGATCACGAAGGGGAGTATTCCCTCTCGGTGACCCCGTCAGTACGGTCCGGAACGATCCGGCCCCGGGGCGCCGGTCGTGCGGCACCGGTTCCGGTGCGGGGCGACGGAAGAGACCTTCAGGCCTCGGCGTACCCGCACAGCAGCGGCGCGCCCTACCTGAAGGAAACCGTGGACGTCCCACTCTTCGTCTGGCTCATCACGATCGCCGGCATCCTCGCGCTGCTGGTGTTCGACTTCTACTCGCACGTGCGTACGCCGCACGTGCCCCACATCCGCGAATCCGCGTTCTGGTCGGCCTTCTACATCGGGCTGGCGATCCTGTTCGGCATCGGGATCCTGGTGTTCGGCGGCGGACAGGCCGGTGGCGAGTACTTCGCCGGCTGGCTGACCGAGAAGGCGTTGTCGGTCGACAACCTCTTCGTCTTCCTCATCATCATGTCGAGCTTCGCCGTGCCGAAGGAGTTCCAGCAGAAGGTCCTGCTGGTCGGCGTCGCGATCGCGCTCGTCGCCCGCGGCGTCTTCATCGCCCTCGGCGTCACGATCATCGAGAACTTCTCGTGGGTCTTCTACCTCTTCGGTGCGCTGCTGTTCTGGCTCGCCTGGTCACAGGCCCGCAGCGGCAACGACCACGGCAGCGAGGGCGAATCCCGGCTCATCCGGATCCTCAAGCGCATCATCCCGACCTCGGACCACTACGACGGCGACCGCCTGACCACCCGCGTCGACGGCAAGCGGCTGTTCACCCCGATGCTGCTCGTCATGGTCGCCATCGGCCTGACCGACGTGCTGTTCGCGCTCGACTCGATCCCCGCGATCTTCGGGCTGACGCAGGACGCCTTCATCGTGTTCACGGCGAACGCGTTCTCGCTGCTCGGTCTCCGGCAGCTGTACTTCCTGATCGCCGGCCTGCTCGAGCGCCTCATCTACCTGGGCCAGGGCCTGGCCGTCATCCTGGCGTTCATCGGCGTGAAGCTCGTCTTCCACGCCATGCACGTCAACGAGCTGCCCTTCATCAACGGTGGCGAGCACATCGAGTGGGCGCCGGAGATCCCGATCTGGTTCTCGCTGGGCTTCATCGCGCTGACGATCGCGGTCGCCACGACCGCGTCGCTGGTGGTCTCGAAGCGCCGCCAGGAGCGCGGGCTCACCCCGACCGGCCAGCCGAAGGAGTCGGTCGAGGCCGACGCGAAGTAGCCGTCACCACCTGACGGACAGGAGGCGCGGTGCCAGCTGGCACCGCGCCTCCCGTCTGTCCGGAGCGTCGTCCGCACGCACGGGATTTCGGCCTCAGCGACAGTTCACGTGCTCGGCAGCCCGTGAACTGTCGCTCAGCGCGAAACGCCGGCCGCGCCGCGCGCGCGTCAGACGGCCTGGCGACCAGGGGTCGCGTCGAGCAGGTGGGCCAGGTGCTCGGGAACCGAGCCGCCGCGGGCCACCGTCGCCCGCGCCCAGAGCCGGCCCGCCCGGTACGACGACCGGACCAGCGGTCCGGCGAGCACCCCGGCGAAGCCCATCTGCTCGGCGACCTGGCGGAGCTCGACGAATTCCTCCGGCTTGACCCAGCGCGCGACCGGCAGGTGCCGGGGCGACGGGCGGAGGTACTGCGTCAGCGTGATGATGTCCGTGCCCGCGTCGTAGAGGCGCTGCAGGGCGTCCTCGATCTCGATGCGCTCCTCGCCCATGCCGAGGATCAGGTTCGACTTCGTGACGAGTCCGGCGTCGCGGCCCTGGGTGATGACGTCCAGGGAGCGTTCGAACGTGAACGCCGGCCGGATCCGCTTGAAGATCCGCGGGACGGTCTCGACGTTGTGAGCGAAGACCTCGGGGCGGGCGTCGAACACCGGGCCCAGCTGGTCCGGTCGTCCGTTGAAGTCCGGCACCAGGATCTCGACGCCGGTGCCGGGGGAGTGTTCGTGGATCGCCCGGATGGTCTCGGCGTAGAGCCAGGAGCCGCCGTCGGGCAGGTCGTCGCGGGCGACGCCGGTCACGGTCGCGTACCGCAGGCCCATCTCGGCCACGGAGTCCGCGACCCGGCGGGGCTCGTCGCGGTCGAGGGGTTCGGGCTTGCCGGTGTCGATCTGGCAGAAGTCGCAGCGACGGGTGCACTGCGAGCCGCCGATCAGGAAGGTGGCCTCGCGGTCCTCCCAGCACTCGAAGATGTTCGGGCAGCCGGCCTCCTGGCAGACGGTGTGCAGCTGCTTGTCGCGCACCAGGCTCGACAGCTCGCGGAACTCCGGACCCTGGGTGGCACGGGTCTTGATCCACGCGGGCTTCGTCTCGATCGGGGTCTCGGCGTTCCGGGCCTCGACCCGGAGCATGCGGCGGCCTTCGGGGGCGAGGGTCATACGAGGGTCTCCTGTCGGGCGGGCGCGGTGCTGGTGCTCGTGCTGGTGCTGGGGGTCGTCGTGCTGATCCGGTGGCCGCTGTGCATGCCGTCGACGGCCTGTTGGGCGCCGTGCGCTACCAGGGGTGCGAGGTCGTCGACGGTCACGGGAGCGAGCCCCACGTGCGCCGCCGCGGCGCTCAGCGTCGTGACCCCGGCGTCCGCGATGCCGCACGGGACGATCGCGGCGTAGGCGTCGAGGGCGTTGTCGCAGTTGATCGCGATGCCGTGGCTCGTCACGCCCTCGGCGACGTGCAGGCCGATCGCGCCGACCTTGGCGGCGGGGGACCCGTCCGTCCCCTGAACCCATGCGCCGCTGCGACCCGCGACCCGTTCGGCGTGCACTCCGACGGCAGCCGCGGCGTCGATAACGACCTGCTCCAGGTCGCGCACCCAGGCGACGACGTCGAGGGGTTCGGCGAGCCGGACGATCGGGTAGGCGACCAGTTGCCCCGGGCCGTGCCAGGTGATGCGGCCACCGCGGTCGGTGTCGACCACCGGGGCACCGTTCGTCGGCAGGTCGGACGGTTCGGTGCGGCGTCCGGCGGTGTACACGGACGGGTGCTCGCAGAGGACGAGGGCCCCGGGGGAGCGGCCGGCGACGACGTCGGCGTGCAGGTCCCGCTGCAGGGCGAGGCCGTCCGCGTAGGTCAGCGGGCCGTGGTGGCGCACGATCTCGAGTTCCGGCATGCCGCGAGCGTACGACAGTTTCTGGACGGCGTCCAACAACCTTGTGCTTGACCTCAACAAAGGTTGAGATGGTCCGATGTGGACATGGACATCCGACAGGTACAGCTCGCCACCCGATCGCTCGCCGACACCGCCCGCTTCTACGAACGACTGGGGTGTCCGGTGGAGGCCGTCGACGCCACGGTGCGCGTCGTGGTGGGGTCGACGCTCCTCGTGTTCCGCGAACTGCCGGAGATGACCGGAGCCCTGCACCTGGCGATCACGATCCCCACGGGGGCCTTCGACGCGGCCAAGGCCTGGATCGCCGGGCTGACGACGGTGCTCGGTACGGATGACCAGGACGAGTTCGAGGGGCCGCCGAACTGGAACTCGCGGTCGGTCTACTTCGAGGGGCCCGACCAGCAGCTCCTCGAGCTCATCGAGCGGCGGGACCTGCCCGTAGACGTGGGCGAGAACACGGCCGTCCCGCTCGTCTCCGTCAGTGAGGTCGGCGTCCCCGTCCCCGACGTCCTCGGCGCCGTCGAGGCCCTGCGACGCGCCGGTCTCGATCCGTACGCCAACCCGCCGGGGGAGTCCTTCGCGGCGGTCGGCGACGTGGACGGTCTCGTGATCCTGGTGTCGCCCGACCGACGCTGGTTCCCGACCGGTGACCGGAGCCCGTCGAGCGCGCCGGTGGTCATCGACGTGGGGCTCGGGGTGCCGCTCGAACTGACCGAGGGTGTCCTCCTGCGGTGAACGGGCCGGTGCCGTCGGCGGGAGCCTTGTAGAATCGACGGATCATGGCGCAATTCGGTTCACTCTCCGATCGGCTGACCGAGACCTTCCGCAATCTGCGGAGCAAGGGTCGGCTGACTCCGTCCGACGTCGACGGCACCGTCCGCGAGATCCGGCGGGCGCTCCTCGACGCCGACGTCGCGCTCGAGGTCGTCAAGGCGTTCACCGCATCGGTGCGCGAGCGTGCCCTCTCCGACGAGGTCAACCGCGCGCTCAACCCGGCACAGCAGGTCGTCCAGATCGTCAACGAGGAACTCGTCGGCATCCTGGGCGGGCAGCAGCGACGGCTCGAGTTCGCGAAGAAGCCGCCGACGGTCATCATGCTCGCGGGTCTGCAGGGTGCCGGTAAGACCACCCTCGCGGGCAAGCTCGGCAAGTGGCTCAAGAAGGACGGCCACACCCCGATGCTCGTCGCGGCGGACCTTCAGCGTCCGAACGCCGTGCAGCAGCTGCAGGTCGTCGGCGAGCAGGCCGGCGTGCACGTCTTCGCGCCCGAGCCCGGCAACGGTGTCGGCGACCCGGTCAAGGTCGCAAAGAACGCCATCAAGGCCGCGATCGACCAGCAGTACGACACCGTCATCGTGGACACCGCAGGTCGTCTCGGTGTCGATGCCGAGCTGATGAAGCAGGCCGCGAACATCCGCAAGGCTGTCGACCCCGACGAGGTCCTGTTCGTCATCGACGCGATGATCGGTCAGGACGCCGTCAACACGGCGCGTGCGTTCCAGGAAGGCGTCGACTTCACCGGTGTCGTGCTCTCCAAGCTCGACGGTGACGCCCGCGGTGGTGCAGCCCTGTCGGTGGCCAGCGTGACCGGCCGGCCGATCATGTTCGCGTCGACGGGTGAGTCGCTCGACGACTTCGAGCCGTTCCACCCGGACCGCATGGCGAGCCGCATCCTCGACCTCGGCGACATCCTGTCCCTCATCGAGCAGGCGCAGGGCGCCTTCGACGAGGAAGAGGCGCGCAAGGTCGCGGACAAGATCGCGACCGACAACTTCACGCTGAACGACTTCCTGCAGCAGATGCAGCAGCTCCGCAAGGCCGGCTCCATCAAGGGCATGCTCGGCATGCTCCCCGGAGCGAAGGGCATGCGCGAGGCGCTCGACAACTTCGACGAGCGCGAGATCGTCCGCACCGAGGCGATCATCCAGTCGATGACGCCCCAGGAGCGCGAGCTCCCGAAGCTCCTGAACGGTTCGCGCCGTCTCCGCATCGCGCGCGGTGCCGGATCGACGGTCACCGAGGTCAACGCGCTGGTCAACCGCTTCGAGCAGGCCGCCAAGATGATGAAGACCGTCGCCCGCGGTGGTGTGCCGCAGATGCCGGGCATGGGGCCGATCCCGGGCATGCACGGCGGCAAGAAGCAGCAGCAGGGCGGCAAGAAGAAGTCGAAGGTGGGCAACCCCGCCAAGCGCGCAGCCCTCGCGGCCGGCGCGGCGGCCGCGCCGCAGCAGGCACCACAGGGGTCCGGCCTCGGCCTCGGCGGCGCCAAGGGCGGCAAGGCGCCGACCGAGGAAGAGCTCGCGTCGCTGCAGAAGTTCCTGGGTCGCTGACGCGGCTCGCGATCGCGACCATCTGACGGACGGGAGGCCCGGTGCCAGCTGGCACCGGGCCTCCCGTCCGTCACTCAGCGCTTGGACTTCTTGAGGTACGCGCGCAGGTCGGCGTACGTCCCGTCGTCCTCGCCGAACAGGACGACGCTCCGCGCCGTCTCGAGCCAGGCGCTCGTGGAGGGCCGGACCTCACTCAGGGCGGCGAGCAGATCCGGCATCCCGATGAGCCGTGCAGTGCCCGTCGTGATGCTGTCCATGAGCGCGTGCTCGGCGGCGACCTCGCACACGTAGGCGATGTCCGCACCGGAGAAGCCCTCGGTCCGCTTGGCGAGCGCTGCGGGGTCGATGCCCTCGACCGGTCGGTCGCGGAGGTGCCCGCGGAAGATCGCGTCGCGTGCCGGGGCGTCCGGCGGCAGGACGAGCACCGTCCGGTCCAGCCGACCCGGACGACGGAGCGCGGGGTCGACGTCCCACGGCTGGTTCGTCGCAGCCAGCACGAACACGCCCTCGTTCCCGCCGTCGACGCCGTCGAGTTCGGTGAGCAGCTGGTTCACCATCCCGCGCACGTGCGAGCTGCGGGTCTGGCTCCGTCGCTGGCCGAGCGCGTCGACCTCGTCGAAGAACACCACGCATGGAGCCGCGGCGCGTGCGGCCTCGAAGACCGCCCTGATGTTCTGCTCGCTCGCGCCGAGGTAGGGGTCGAGGACGTCGGTGATGGAGACGCTCATGAAGCGTGCGCCGAGCTCGCCGGCGACAGCCCGGGCGATGAACGTCTTCCCGCACCCCGGAGGGCCGTACAGCAGCAGACCGCCGCGGAGGCTCTTGCCGTACAACGCCCGGAGCTCGGGGTTCGCGAGCGGGGCGAGGAACGCGACGGTGAGCCGCTGCTTGACGGCCTCCATCCCGCCCACGTCCGCAAACCGGACCTCCGACGGCTCGACCGAGAACGCCGACGGCAGGTCCGGGTCGGGAGCCGAGTCCTCGACGAAGGACGGTTCGACGATGTGCTCGACCTGCTCTTCCGCGGCGTGCCAGTCGAAGTCGGACGGCGCACCAGCGGCGGGAGCGTCGGTCGGCGCGTCCGCGGGGAGTGCCGTGGCGGCACCCGGGCGCAGCACCGCCAGCATGAGCGCGCCCGCCGCGGCGTCGGTCGGTGCGATGGCGAGTGCGGCTGCCGCTTCGGCGGTCGCCTCAGCCGGACGTCCGGCTTCGAGGAGCAGACGACCGAGGTGGACACGCAGTGCGACGTCGTGGGGCGCGCCGTCGACCGCGCGTCGGAGCGCGCCGATCACCGGGTCGTCGTGGACCGGGTCGTCGTTCATCGGGAGTCCTCTCGGAGCGGTCGGTTCGGTGGTGTCGCGCGACGCGGCGTCAGGCCAGGCGCAGTTCGGTCGCGAGGGCGAGCTCGTCACCCGTCGTCATCGTCGTCCTCGTGCACCGCTGGGCGGGTCCTCGGGAAGGCGCGCAGGATGCGCTTCATCAGGACGGACGCGATGACGACCCCGACGAACACGAGACCCTGCGCGACGAGGGCAACGACCGGTGGGAGGAACAGCCCGGTCACGGAGATCGCGGTCGCGACACCGAGGACCAGCGCCACGAGTCCCCAACCCGGTACCGCTCGTCGAGCGACCGAGACGAGGAAGGCGAGGCGAGGCCGTGCCTCGGAGGTGAACCGGAGGGCGATGAAGGCGATCACGGCGAGGGCGGTCACCGGCGGGAAGGTGGTCGCCCAGCGCTCCGTCCCCGGATCCCCGCTGTCGATCGTCGCCAGGAAGCCGAAGGCGGTGATCACTGCCGCGCCGCCGAGGGCCACCCGGATGCGGGCGAGTGGGTTGACGACGCCGATCATGAGGTTCCGCAGTGCTGTGGCGTCCGTCGGGTTCGTCGACAGGATGCCCGCGAAGACCAGCGCGGACTCGCTCTCGTGGCCACGTCGCAGCCGTGACACCGCCAGGTTGTGCCGTGCCCCTCGGTCCTCCGGAGCGAGCGCGAGCCCCCGGCGGTACGCGTCCTGCGCTTCCCGTTGCCGTCCGACGGCGAGCAGGAGGTCGCCGTGCTGGCGGTGCACGAACGGTTCGGTGGGAGCCAAGCGGACGGCCTCGAAGCTCGCCCGCATCGCCTCCAAGCGGTTCTGCTCGCCGAGCCAGAGGGCATCGACTCGCGCAGCGTGCGCCTGCCACGATCCCGGGTCCGCGGCGACCGAACGACGGGCGGCCTCGACCGCTCCGATCCGGTCCCCAGAGCGGAGCAGGGCGGTCGACAGCACGCGGAGGGAGGTACTGTCACCCGGCGCGAGAGCGACCGCTCGTCGAGCAGCTTCGCACGCCGCATCCGGCTGGTCGAGCGCGAGCAGCGCCAGGGCGCGTACGCGCTGTCCGGCGATCGATTCGCCTTCGTCGTGCTCGACCGCCCTGACCTCGGCGAGTGCCTGTTCCGGTCGACCGGCGTCGACGAGCGCGCCGGCACGGATCACCGTCGCCGGTCCGCGCTGTGCTGCCTCCCCCGCCACAGGGGAACTGTAGCGTTCGCCGTGGACTGCCGATGCCCCCAGGACGGGAGGCCCGGTGCCAGCTGGCACCGGGCCTCCCGTCCGTTCGTGGTCGCGCCGCGACGTTCCTTCCCATCGCACGCGCGATGGAAAGTGGAATCGGGCGTACCTGGTCGGGAGGAACGACCAGGTACGCCCGATTCGACCAGGTACGCCCGATCCGGGGCGGTCGCGGCTAGAGCGCTTCGCGGAACTCCGTCACCAGGTGGCGGACGACCTCGCGCAGGTCGCCGCCGTTCTCCTGCGCGACCTGCAGCTGCCGCTGGTACGAGGCCCCGCGCTCGATCATCGTGTCGAGGTGGTGCAGTTCGTCCTGGCAGCCGAGCCGCTCGGCGATCGGGTCGAGCCGCTGCACCAGGTCGTGCACCTCGTCGGTCACGAGCCGCTCGTCGCCGGCGACGTTCGTGATGATCTCGGCCTCCATGCCGTAGCGGGCCGCGCGCCACTTGTTCTCGCGGATGAACCACGGCTGCATGGTGGGCAGGGTCTCACCGGCGTCGAGCCGGTCCGAGCAGGCGGTGACCAGGCACTGGACGAGCGCGGTGACGGCGCCGACCTCGTGCAGGGTCGAGATGCCGTCGGACACCCGGTTCTCGAGGGTGCCCCAGCCGGGCGACGGGCGGATGTCCCAGCGCAGGTCCTTCACGCCGTCGATGACGCCGGTGTGCGTGAGGTCGCCGACGACCTCTTCGAAGTTCGCCCAGGCGCCGAGCTGCGGCGGGAGCCCGCCGGTCGGGAGCTGCTGGAACATGAGGGCGCGGTTCGAGGCGTACCCGGTGTCGGTGCCGCCCCAGAACGGGCTCGACGCGGTGAACGCCTGGAGGTGCGGGACGTAGGCGAGCATCGCGTTCATGATCGGGACGGCCTTGTCGCGGTCGTCGATGCCGACGTGCACGTGCACGCCCCAGATGAGCATCTGGCGTCCCCACCAGCGGGTGCGGTCGATGAGGGTCGTGTAGTGCTCGCTGTCCGGGGTGATCTCCTGCTGGTCCCACACCGCGAACGGGTGCGTGCCCGAGCACATCACCTGGGCGTCGAGCGGCTCGGCGGCGTCGATGACCTCGCCGATGATGCCGGACAGCTCGCTGGTCGCAGCCCCCACGCGGTCGTGGACGCTCGAGACGACCTCGACCGTGTTGGTCAGCAGCTCCTCGGTGACGCGGTCGTGGTCACCGAGCCGCTCGTGCACGGCGGCGATGACGGCGGGGGCGCGGGGAGCGAGGTCGCCGGTCGACCGGTCGACCAGGGGGAGTTCCCACTCGACGCCGATGGTCGACGGGCGGGACTCGGTGAAGCGGATGTCCATGCCGTCCATCCTGCCCGGGTCCTTGTCGGACACGCACAACGAAGCGTTGTCCCGATCGTGCGGATCGTCCTGCAACTAGTTCCACTGTGGGCGTACCGTTGAAATGTTCCTACAGGGAAGAGGTACGCATGCAGTTGGTGGTGCGCGGGACGAACGCCCCGCTCGTCGGAGAACTGGACATCCCGGTCTCGAAGTACCACGCGCACCGCGCGCTGGTGCTCGCGTCGCTCGCGAAGGGGACGAGTGTCGTCTCCGGGGTGAGCGCGACGCGACAGGTGGAGTGGACCGTGGGCACGCTCCGCGCGCTCGGCGTCGACGTCAAGCGGCGCGGGAACGCGTACCACGTGACCGGGCTGGGCGGCCGGTACCAGGCCACCGACGTGGTGGACCACGGTTCGCGCGGTGCCGACGGACTGCTCAACATGGGGTCCTCGGGCACCACGCTCTACTTCATGACCGGGCTCGCCTCGCTGGCCGACCGCCCGATGACCCTGTCGGGCATGAAGTACTTCCAGCGCCGGCCGATCAAGGCGCTGCTCACCTCGCTGACGCAGATGGGGGTGGAGCTCGAGGCGACGAACGACTGCCCGCCCGTCACCGTGCAGCCGAAGCGTCCGCGCGGCGGTGACGTGACGATCGCCGGCACCCTGTCGCAGTGGGTGTCCGGGCTGCTGCTGGTGGCACCGTTCGCCGAGCACGAGACCCGGATCCACATCACCGGCGGGCGGCTCAACGAGCAGCCCTACGTCGAGCTCACCGTGCGGATGATGCGGCAGTTCGGCCTGACGGTCGAGGTCTCCGACGACTGGCTCGAGTACCGGATCCCGGCGGGCCAGCAGGCCACCCCGCACGACTACGTCATCCCGCCCGACATCGGCTCCGCAGCGTTCGGCATCGCGGCGGCCGGCACCCGCGAGTCGAACGTGCTGCTGCGCGGCATGACGGCCACGACGACGGCCGAGACCGACCACCCGGAGAGCGAGTTCCTGGACCTCGCGACCGCGATGGGCGTCCCGATGCGGATCGACGAGGAGACCGGCTTCGTCCGGATCGAGCACGACGGGTCCCCGCTCCGGCCGCTCGACGTCGACTGCCGTCCGATCCCGGACCTGCTGCCCGTGCTGTCGACGATGGCCACCTTCGCCGAGGGCACGAGCCGACTGTGGAACGTGGCGCACATCCGGCTGAAGGAGTCCGACCGCGTGGCGGCGATGCTCCAGCTGAACCGGATGGGCGGCCGTGCCGAGCAGGGCGCGGACGAGCTGCGGGTCACCGGTGTCGGTGCGGCCGGGCTGCACGGTGCGCCGATGTCCTCGTTCAACGACCACCGCGTGCTGATGTCGCTCGCGGTCGCGGCGTCGGGTGCCGACGGGGTGTCCGGCCTGACCTACCCGCGTGCCTACCGGATCTCCTACCCGACGTTCCTCGAGGCGATGAACTCCGTCGGGCTCGACATGTCCGTCGGCGACCGGCTCGCAGCCCAGGTGGCGCGGGACGACCGGATCGACGCCGCCGAGGCCGACGGGGTCCGCACGCACCTGGGCATGCCCCTCGAGACGTCCGCGGCGCCCGAGCCAACAGAGCAGCCGCTCGCGCAGCCCACCGCCCCGCAGCCCGCCGCGCAGGCCACCGCCCCGCAGCCCGCCGCGCAGGCCACCGCCCCGCAGCCCGCCGTCGCCGTGCCCGAGCTCGCCGGCGTCGACGCCGACCCGCTCGTCCTGAGCGAGCGGGTCCGTGCCCTGTCCCAGACCGACCCCGACGGCCTCGCCGTGATCGAGGTCGGCGGTGCGACCCCCGCGAACACCACGTGGAAGGAGCTGCAGGACGAGGCCGACCGGGTCTCCGCCCTGCTGCTCGAACTCGGCGTGCGCACGGGTGAATCCGTCGCGATGCAGCTGCCGAACTGGCGCGAGTTCGTGTCGATCACCCTCGGTGCGATCCAGATCGGCGCCGTCGCGACCCCGATCATGCCGGTGTTCGGTCCCCGCGAGACCACGATGACGCTGGCGCGTTCGAAGGCCCGCGTGGTCTTCCTGCCGAACGTGTTCCGGAAGCGCCGTCCCGCGCTCGAACTCCTCGACGTCATCGACGAGGCCGCCGCGCAGGACCGTCGCCTGTCGCTCGAGCACGTGATCGTGCTCCGCGCCGAGGCCCGCGGGCAGGGGGACACCCCGACGAACCAGCCGCCGCTGCCCGCCGACGCCCTGGAACGGGTCGTGGCGAGCGACTGGCACTGGCGCTACTTCGAGAACGCCCTCGCCGCCGTGCACGTCGACGTGGACGAGATCGCGTCGCACGCTCCCGGGCCGGACGACGTCTGCCAGCTGCTCTTCACCTCCGGCACCACGGGGGAGCCGAAGGGCGTGCAGCACCCGCACCGCACGCTCGGGCTCGCGACCGCCATGCACGTGGCGCAGTCCGGTCTGACCAGCGCCGACCGCATCTACATCCCGTCGCCGCTCGCCCACCAGACCGGGTTCCTGTACGGCATGCTGCTGGCGTTCCGGCTCGGTGCCCCGCAGGTCATCCAGCCGGTGTGGGACGGCCGCGTCGCACTCGAGCAGGCGTTCGGGGTCGCCCGGGCGTCCTTCGTGCAGTGCGCGACGCCGTTCCTGACCGACCTCGTCGACCTGGTCGAGGCCGGTGCTCCGCAGCCCGAGTCGCTCCGGATCTTCGTGCCGACGGGCGCCGCGGTGCCCCGCGCACTGGCCCAGCGAGCGAGCACGGTGCTCGGCAGCGCCATCCTCGGCGCCTTCGGGACGAGCGAGACGTGTCTCGGAGCCCTGTCCAGCCCGAGCGACGACCCCGCCGACGCGTACGGTCACGACGGCCGGGCGCTGCCGGGCATCGCGATCCGCATCGTCGACGACGCGGGGATCGAGCTGCCCGCCGGGACCGAGGGCAACTTCGAGCTGCACTCGCCGACGATGTTCGCGGGCTACCTCGACCGCCCGGACCTGACCGACGACGTGTTCACCGCGGACGGCTGGTACCGGACCGGCGACCTGGCGAAGGTCGACGAGAAGGGCTTCCTGTCGATCACCGGGCGCGTGAAGGACGTCATCAACCGCGGCGGCGAGAAGATCCCCGTCGTCGAGATCGAGAACCTGCTGTACCAGCACCCGCTGGTCACGGACGTCGCGATCGTCGCGATGCCGGACGAGCGGCTCGGCGAGCGTGCCTGCGCCTGGGTCGTGAACGCCCGCGCGGACGAGCCGCTCGACTTCGCCGGGATGCAGCAGCACCTCGACACGGCCGGCGTGAGCAAGTACTACTGGCCGGAACGACTCGAGTACACCACCGAGCTGCCGCGCAACGCGGTCGGCAAGGTCCAGAAGAACATCCTGCGCGAGCAGGCGGCCGCGCTCGTCGCGACGAAGGAGAACGAGACACGATGACGATCGTCGAGCAGACGAGCACGGGCTTCGACGAAGCCGCCTTCCAGCAGCTCAAGGCCGAGGTCACCGAGTGGGTCCGCGGCCCCGGCGAGGAGTGGGCGGACGAGATCGAGCGCACCGGCCGGGTCGCCCCCGAGCTGTTCCAGGAGCTCAAGGACAAGGGGTGGCTCAGCCTCGCCGCCCCGACGGAGCTCGGCGGACGGGCGATCCCCTTCTCGCGCTACCTCGAGATCATGGAGGTCGTCTCCCGCTCGCACGCCTCCATCCGCATGCTCGTGCACGTCATCAACGGCACCTGGCGCGCGATGGCTCCCTACGCGACGCCGGAGCAGATCGAGCAGGTCGTCAAGCCGTCCGTCGCGGGGGACACGCTCGTCGCGTTCACCCTCACCGAGGCCACCGCGGGCACCGGAGCGGACATCCGCACGACCGTCCGGCGCGAGGGCGACACCTACGTGATGAACGGCGAGAAGCACCTCATCACCTTCGGCGTCAAGGCCGACCACTGGCTCATCGCCGCCCGCCTCGAGGGGACGAGCGGCCAGGACGGCACGGTCGCGTTCCTCATGCCGAACAACGGGCTGCCGGGCGCCGAGGTGATCGACGACTCCGACACCATGGGCATCCGCGGCACCGACCACGCGATCCTGCGGTTCACCGAGACCCCGATCCCCGCCAGCGCCCGCCTGGGCGAGGAGGGCCAGGGCCTCGAGGTCGCGCTCGGCGGCTTCCTGCTGCCGAGCCGGGTGTCCGTCGCGATGAGCGCCGTCGGGCTCGCGGAGCGGGCGAACGAGCTCGCCGTCGAGTACGCGAACAAGCGTGAGACCTTCGGCAAACAGCTCTCCAGCCGCCAGGCGATCCAGTTCTACCTGGCTGAGAACTACGCCGACATCGCTGCAGCACGCGCCCTGGTGCTCGAGGCCGCCCGCGCCTACGAGGACGACCGCCCCGACGCCGGCACGCTCTCCAGCGCCTCGAAGATGGTCGCCGTCGACATGCTCGCGCGCGTCACCGACAAGGCCCTGCAGGTGCACGGCGGGCAGGGCTACTGGAAGCGCAACGCCATCGAGCGCGTCTACCGCGACGCACGCGCGCAGCGCTTCGAAGAGGGCACCAACGAGATCCAGAAGCTGATCGTCGGCCGCGCCGTCGTGACCGGCCAGGCCGGGTTCTAGACCGCACCCAACCACCGGACAGGAGGCCCGTGGCGGGCCCGCCCCGTGCCTCCCGTCCGTCTCCCACTCACCTGAAGGACCGCAGTGACCGACAGCACCAACGCACCCATCGCACTCAGCTCGCCCATCGCACTGATCACCGGCGCTTCGCGCGGCATCGGCCGCCTGCTCGCGCAGAAGCTCGGCCAGCGCGGCGTCACCGTCGTGGTGACGTACAAGGGCAACGCCGACCTGGCCGAGGAGTCCCTGGCCGACGTCAAGGCGGCCGGCGGCGACGGCATCACGGCGCAGGTGGACATCGAGCAGCCGGAGTCGATCGACGCCCTGTTCGACCTGGTGCGCGACACCTACGGACGCCTCGACATGTTCGTCGCGAACGCCGCCGCCAGCGCGTTCAAGCCCGTCGCCGACCTCAAGCTGCACCACCTCGACCGCAGCTACGCCACGAACGCCCGCTCGTTCGTGCTCGGCGCCCAGCGCGCCGCGGAACTCATGGACCGGGGTGGCCGCATCGTCGTCGTGACGTCGTACGGATCGCTCCGGGCGTTCCCGACCTACGCCGCACTCGGTGCCGCCAAGGCCATGAGCGAGGCGTACATGAAGTACATGGCGGTGGAGTTCGGCCCGCGCCAGATCACGGTCAACGCGGTGAACGGCGGCCTCATCGACACCGACTCGCTCGAGTACTTCTACACGAAGGTCCCCGGGCAGGCCCCGATGGACACCGTGCTCGAGAAGCTCCCGCTGCAGCGCCCCGGGACGGCCGACGACATGGCCGACGCCGTCGACTTCCTGCTGTCCGACAAGGCCGGGTACATCACCGGGCAGGTGCTCTCGGTCGACGGTGGGCTGACGGTCATCGCCCCGCCGTACTGGTCGGACACGACGTCGCCCCTCCGCGACGCGGTGCTGCCGGCAGACGCTCCGGCCGCGGACACCGCAGAATAGGCGCATGAGCAGCGTCGCTTCCGCCCCCGTCGTGCCGGAGTCCCTCCGGACCGTCGCGTCACCCTGGACCCTCGGCCCCCTGCACCTGGCGAACCGGGTGGTGATGGGGTCGATGCACACCGGGCTCGAGGTGCACGACGACGGCGGAGCAGGCATGGCCGCCTTCTACCGCGAACGGGCGGCCGGCGGGGCGGCGTGCATCATCACCGGCGGCATCGCGGTGAACGACGAGGCCCGCGGCGGTCCGGACTTCGCGGTGTTCGGCGTCGGGGGAGCCGACGAGCGGTTCCGGGTGGCGGTCGACGCCGTGCACGACGAGGGCGGGACGATCCTCGCGCAGCTGTTCCACGCCGGGCGGTACGCGCTCGCGTCGGGCATGGTCGACCGGCACGGCGACCCGCAGCGCGTCGTGGCGCCCTCGGCCCTGCCGTGGGCGGCCGCCCGCGGGGTGGTGCCGACCGAGCTGACGTCGGCCGAGGTCGTGCGGACCATCGAGGACTTCGCCGCCGCGGCCCGCACCGCGCGCGCGATCGGGTTCGACGGCGTCGAGATCATGGCGTCCGAGGGGTACCTGATCAACCAGTTCCAGTCGCCGCTGACGAACCTGCGCGACGACGAGTGGGGCGGTGACGCGGAACGGCGTCGGCGCTTCGCGATCGAGGTCGTCCGGGCCGTGCGCGCCGCGGTGCCCGAGCTCGCCGTGACGATCCGGCTGTCCGGCGCCGACCTGATGCCCGGCTCGTCGACCGAGGACGAGGTCGACGCGCTCGTGCACGACCTGCTGCCGCTCGGGCTCGACGGCATCTCGGTCGGCATCGGCTGGCACGAGTCCCGCACCCCGACCGTGCAGGCCTCGGTGCCGCACGGGGCCTGGCTGGCGTACGCGACACGGATCGCCGCGGTGGTGCGCGCGTCCCCGTACCCGGACGTCCGCGTGATCGCCTCGAACCGGATGACGGACCTGCGGGACGGTGAGGCCGTCCTCGCCGACGGGACCATCGACGCCGTCGCCCTCGCCCGACCGTTCCTCGCCGACCCCGCCATCGTGTCGCGCTCGCTCGCGGGCGAGTTCGCCCTGGTGAACACCTGCATCGGCTGCAACCAGGCGTGCCTCGACCGTTCGATCATCGGCGCACCGGTGTCCTGCCTGGTGAACCCCCGTGCCGCCCGCGAGGTCGCGTTCCCCGCCCGCCCGACCACCGACCCGAAGCGCGTCGACGTCGTCGGTGGCGGACCGGCCGGGCTCGCCGCCGCGGTGGACGCCGCCCGCCGGGGCCACGACGTCACCGTCTGGGAGGCGTCCGACCGCCTCGGCGGCCAGTTCGGTCTCGCCGCACTCGTCCCGGGCAAGGAGGACTACGCCGCCACGGTGCGGTCCGCCCGCGCCGAACTCGCGGAGCGGGGCGCCACGATCCACCTCGGACGCCCGGCGACGGCTCGGGACCTCGTCGACAGCGACGCCGTCGTGCTCGCGGCCGGGGTCGTCCCGCGGAGCATCGACGTCCCCGGCAGCGACCTGCCGCACGTGCTGTCCTACGAGCAGGCCCTGCGGAACGGCGTACCCGAGGGCACCGTCGCGATCATCGGCGGCGGCGGCATCGGCGTGGACACCGCGGCGTTCCTGACCGAGTCACCCGACGAGGTCGTCCGGGCCGCCGAGTTCGCGGCCCGCTGGGACCTCGACGTGTCCGAGGAGCTCGTCGGCGACGTGCCGCAGCGCCTCCCCGCGGTACGGCGCACCACCCGACCGGGGTCGCAGGTGACGGTGCTCCGGCGTTCAGGCAAGTTCGGCCAGGGGATCGGCATCACCTCGCGCTGGGTCGCGATCGGTCGGCTGCGGGACGCCGGGGTGCGGATGGTCGGCGGCGTGCAGGAGTACCTGCGCATCGAACCCGGGGTGCTCTGGATCCGCGACGAGCACGGGGACGAGGTCGGCGTGCCGGCGGACACCGTCGTGGTCTGCGCCGGGCAGGAGCGCGCGAGCGACGCCGGGGGTGACGCGCCCGACGGACTCGCCACGGGCCTCCAGGCCGCCGGCGTGCCCTACGCCGTCGTCGGTGGCGCGCGGGACGCACGGAGCGTGGACGCGGTCCGGGCGACGTCCGAAGCCCTCGAAGCGGTGCGGCGGCTCGCGCCGTAGCGAGTCGGCTCGCATCACGGCCGGGAATCTGCAAGAATGAACGGTCGAATCGCCGCAGCTCGACCCTCTATCCAGCTGTGAGCGATCTCTCTCGAGCTTTCGCCGTGTGTGCCCCCACGCCCGCGGTTCCAGTTCAACCACAACGAAAGCAAACAGGAGCAATTGTGGCTGTCAAGATCCGTCTGAAGCGTCTCGGTAAGATCCGTGCGCCCTACTACCGCATCGTCGTCGCCGACTCGCGCACCAAGCGCGATGGTCGTGTCCTCGAGGAGATCGGTCAGTACCACCCGACCGAGGAGCCCTCGGTCATCAAGATCGAGTCCGAGCGTGCGCTCTACTGGCTCGGCGTCGGCGCGCAGCCGACCGAGCAGGTCGCGGCCCTCCTCAAGCTGACCGGCGACTGGGCCAAGTTCAAGGGCGAGAAGGACACCGAGTCCAAGGTCAAGGTCGCCGAGCCGAAGCCGGCCTTCCAGGTCGACTCCTCGAAGAAGGCCGTGCTCAAGCCGAAGTCGGAGAAGACGGCTCCCGCCGCCAAGGCCGACGACGCCGAGACCGCCGACGAGACGACCGAGGCGTAGTCCTTGCTCGAATCCGCGCTGACGCACCTCGTCAAGGGGATCGTCGATCACCCTGACGACGTGCGCGTCGCCAGCTCCACCTCCCCACGCGGCGAGGTCCTCGAGGTGCGCGTGCACCCCGAGGACCTCGGCCGCGTGATCGGTCGCGCCGGGCGCACCGCCAAGGCGCTCCGCACGCTCGTCACGGCCCTGGCCGACGGCAAGCGCGTGCGGGTCGACGTGGTGGACACCGATTCCTAGGGAGACGACCCAGCTCCGGGTGGGTCGAATCACGAAGGCGCACGGGCTCAAGGGCGGCATCAAGCTCGAGCTCTACACCGACGACCCGGATCGTCGGTTCACCCCGGGCGCCACCTTCACGCTCCAGGTCCCCGACGACTCACCGTGGTCGGGCAAGACCCTCGAGCTGGACGAACTCCGCTGGTACAACGGTCACCCCGTCGCGTTCTTCGCCGGGATCGACGACCGCACCGCGGCCGAGTCCCTGGCTCGCATCATCCTCTGGGTCGAGCAGGACGCCGACGCCGAGACCGGTGAGGACGACGCCTGGTACGACCACCAGCTCGTCGGGCTCAAGGTCCTGCGTGACGGCGTCGAGGTCGGCACGGTCGCCCGTGTGGACCACATGCCCGCACAGGACCTGCTCGCGATCGACACGCCGTCCCGCGGCGAGGTCCTCGTGCCGTTCGTCTCGGCCATCGTGCCCGCGGTCGACATCTCCGCCGGCACCGTCACGGTCACGCCGCCGCAGGGCCTGTTCGAGGATCCCGAGGACACCTCGCGCCCCGAGACGGTCACGGACTAGTCCCCGTGCGGATCGACATCGTCACGATCTTCCCGGAGTTCTTCTCCGTGCTGGACGTGTCCCTGCTGGGCAAGGCCCGCTCCGGCGGTCTCCTCGACCTGCACGTGCACGACCTGCGGTCGTGGACGACCGACCGGCACCGCACCGTCGACGACACCCCGTACGGCGGTGGCGCCGGCATGGTGATGAAGCCGGAGCCGTGGGCGCAGGCGCTCGAGGCGCTCTTCCGCCCCGACGGCTCGTCGACCCTGGTGGTCCCGACGCCGGCCGGCACGCCCTTCACACAGTCGATCGCACGGTCGCTCGCGTCGACGTCGGAGCACCTCGTGTTCGCCTGCGGGCGGTACGAGGGCATCGACGCCCGCGTCTTCGAGTGGGCGTCGTCACGCGCCACCGTCGTCGAGCTCTCGCTCGGCGACTACGTGCTGAACGGCGGCGAGGTCGCCGCGATGGCGATGATCGAGGCCGTCGGACGACTCGTCCCCGGCGTCGTCGGCAACCCCGAGTCGCTGGTCGAGGAGTCCCACGAGGACGGCCTGCTCGAGTACCCCTCGTACACCAAGCCCGCGTCGTGGCGCGGCCTCGACGTCCCCGATGTCCTGCTCAGCGGGCACCACGCCCGCGTCGGTGCCTGGCGGCACGAGCAACAGTTGGAGCGGACGCGGCGCGTCCGTCCGGACCTGCTGCCCGACGAGTAGCGCCACCCATCTCGCGAAAGCGACAGATGTCCGCGAAACATCCGCGGACATCTGTCGCTTTCGCTGTTGTGACGGTCCGCGGCCGCGAGATCTGTCGCCTCCGTGGGGTGGGGACGACGCGTGACGGACTGGAGGCGCGGTGCCAGCTGGTGCCGCGCCTCCAGGCTCGCTACTGGTCGCGCTGGGCGCGACGCAGGGTCAGGACCTCGGGGCCGGCCTCGGTGACCGCCACGGTGTGCTCGACGTGCGCGGCACGTGAGCCGTCGACACTGCGCAGCGTCCAGCCGTCGTCGTCCTGGTAGAGCTCGTCGGTGGTCTGCATGAGCCACGGCTCGATCGCGACGACCAGACCCGGCCGGAGCATCAGGCCGCGACCCGGACGGCCGTCGTTCGGCACGTGCGGGTCCCCGTGCATCGTGCGACCGACGCCGTGCCCGCCGAACTGCAGGTTCACCTTGTGGCCTGCCTGGTGTGCGACGTGACCGATGGCGTGCGAGACGTCGCCGAGCTTGTTGCCGGGAGCTGCCTGGGCGATGCCGGCGGCCAGTGCCCGTTCGACCGTGGCGATCAGTGCCTGGTCCTCGTCGCGCGGCGTGCCGACCTGGATGCTGACGGCGGAGTCCGCGACCCAGCCGTCCACGCTCGCTGCGAAGTCCAGGCTCACGAGGTCGCCGTCCTGCAGGGTTTGGTCGTGCGGCAGGCCGTGCAGGGCGGCGTCGTTGACCGAGGTGCAGAGGTTCTTGCCGAACGGCGACATGCCGAACGAGGGGTGGTAGTCGACGTAGCAGCTCTCGGCACCCCGGTCGGCGATCATCCGGGCCGCGACGCGGTCGAGGTCGAGCAGGTTGACGCCGACGTCGACGGTCTCGAGCAGCTCGTCGAGGACGTCGGCCACGAACCGGCCGGCGACGCGCAGTCCGTCCAGCTCGGCGGGGGTGCGGAGTTCGATCATGGGTCCATCCTCGTCGTTTTGTCTCCCGCGCTCTCTGTGGCAGTATTGAACGCTGTGCCCTGGCTGGACTCTGCCACGGGGGAGTCGCCGACACCGGGCACGCACCACCACTTTCCGAACCTTCGATCCGCGGCGACCCGTGCGCGTCCGCAGAGAGTGAAACCCACCATGAGCCAGCTCCTCGACAACGTCGACGCAGCATCGCTGCGTACCGACGTCCCGGACTTCCGTCCCGGCGACACCATCAAGGTGCACGTCAACATCATCGAAGGCACGCGCTCGCGTATCCAGGTCTTCCAGGGAGTCGTCATCGGCCGTCAGGGCCACGGCATCGGCGAGACCTTCAAGGTCCGCAAGGTGAGCTTCCAGGTCGGCGTCGAGCGCTGGTTCCCGGTGCACTCGCCGATCATCGACCACATCGAGATCGTCACCAAGGGTGACGTCCGTCGTGCGAAGCTCTACTACCTGCGCGAGCTCCGCGGCAAGGCGGCCCGCCGCAAGATCAAGGAGAAGCGCGACGCCTGATCGCCTTCACAGTGAACGTCCGCGAGCCGGACGCCGCTGCGAGCCCCTCGTCCATGTACGGTTGTGCATCGACGGGGGGCTCTTCCCATTTGCGGGGAGTCAGTGGTTCGAACGAGAGCGGAAATGACGGACACGACAGAGGATTCCGGGCGCAGGCCACGTGCCGAGAAGCAACGGAACGGTGTCCTCACATTCCTCCGCGACCTCGTCATCATCTTCATCGCGGCACTGCTCGTGTCGTTCCTGGTGAAGACGTTCCTGATCCGGTCGTTCTACATCCCGTCGGCGTCGATGGAGAACACGCTCCAGATCAACGACCGCGTCATCGTCAACGAGCTCGTCCCCGGCGCCGTGGCGCTGAAGCGGGGAGACGTCGTCGTCTTCAAGGACCCGGGCGGTTGGCTCACCGGGTCCGAGGTGCCGAGCGTCACGCCGGACACCCAGCCCGCGAAGGCCATCGACTGGGCGCTGACCCAGGTCGGTCTCGGCACCGGTGACAGCGACGACCACCTGATCAAGCGCGTCATCGGTCTGCCCGGTGACAAGGTGTCCTGCTGCAACGACCTCGGGCAGATGTCGGTGAACGGTGTGCCGATCAAGGAGCCGTACCTGAAGCTCCCCGCCGGCGCACCGGCCTCGGCGACCGACTTCTCGGTCACCGTGCCGAAGGGCACCATCTGGGTGATGGGCGACAACCGGAACGACTCGAAGGACTCCCGGTACAACGGCGACACCCCGTCGAAGGGCTTCGTCCCGATGTCCGACGTCACGGGTCGCGCGTTCGTCATCTCGTGGCCGGCGAGCCGCTGGACGTGGCTCGACGACCACCCTGAGGTGTTCGCCGGCGTGGAGGAGCGCGACGAGTGACCGCCGTCCGTCCGTCGCTCCGGGTCGAGAAACGTCTGCTCGCTGAGGGCCGCGTGACGGTCATCGGCATGGACGAGGTCGGCCGTGGCGCCATCGCCGGTCCGGTCGGCGTCGGTGTGGCCGCGGTGACGCTCGACATCGGTCGTGTGCCCCAGGGGCTCGCGGACTCGAAGCTGCTGTCGGAGGCGCGCCGGACCGACCTCGTGCCCGTCGTGCAGCGCTGGGCGCGCACGGCGGTCGGCATGGCCTCGGCGGACTTCGTCGACCAGCAGGGCATCGTGCCCGCTCTCGGTGCAGCCGGTGCGCAGGCGCTCGGCTCCCTGGTCGCCGACGGGGTGTCCCTCGACGGCGCGGTGGTGGTGCTCGACGGCTCGTTCGACTGGTTGAGCCGTGCGCTGCCCGCGTCGCTCCGTCCGGCCGCCGATCCGCTCGAGGTCGTCGTCCGGGTCAAGGCCGACCGCGACTGCGCCTCGGTGGCCGCGGCGTCCGTGGTGGCCAAGGTCGCTCGTGACGCGCTCATGATCTCCGCGCACGACGAGGCTCCGCACTACGGGTGGGTGTCGAACAAGGGCTACGGGTCGACGGCGCACTACGACGCGATCCGGGCGATCGGGGCGCACGCGCTGCACCGGAAGTCGTGGCTGCACCAGGCCTCGAGCGTCGCGCTGGACGGGTTCGACGAACTCGACGCCCTCGCCGGTTGAGCCCGTCGTCCGCACGGGCCTCCGTCGCCGTAGACTGTGGGCGCAATGGATGAGGACGAATTCGACGACTACGACCGCGAGGTCGAGCTGGCCCTGTACCGCGAGTACCGCGACGTGGTGTCGCAGTTCCGTTACGTGGTCGAGACGGAGCGCCGTTTCTACCTGGCGAACGAGGTCGAACTCGTGCGCCGTGACACGGAGCACGACTTCTACTTCGAACTGACGATGAACGACGTCTGGGTCTGGGACGTCTACCGTTCCGACCGGTTCGTCAAGGGTGTCCGGGTACTCACGTTCAAGGACGTGAATGTCGAGGAACTCACGACGCGGGAACTCGAACTGCCGAAGGAACTCGCACTCGACGAGTGATCGTCAATTTCCTTTTTCCTGCTTCTTTCTCGGTGAATCGCCGCTGATCCGGACCGTCCGGGAAATGCGCGCGCTATTCTGATGGGGAAACAACAGCCCCACGAACAGGAGCACCCCATGGCACAGAAGGTCACCGTCCAGCTCGTCGACGACCTCGACGATTCCCCCATCACCACCGGTGAAGGCCGGACGGTCGAATTCGCGTTCGACGGTTCGTCGTACGAGATCGACCTGTCGAACGACAACGTCGACAAGTTCCGCGAGGCGATCTCCGACTACATCGCCGCAGCGCGCAAGGTCTCCGGTCGTCGCACCGGCGGCGGTTCCGCGCCGAAGTCCGCCCCGAAGCGCGGCAACTCCGAAGAACTCGGCAAGATCCGCGAGTGGGCCAAGGAGAACGGGTACGAGGTCTCCTCCCGCGGGCGCATCTCGACGCAGGTGCAGGAAGCCTACGCAGCAGCGCACTGACGCTCGTTGCAGCAGGACCCGGGTGATCTCGATCACCCGGGTCCTTCTTCTTTCCTCCACAGGGGCAATTCGTCCGCACTGATTCCACAGAGTCTCCGAGTTCGCCGATCGGTGTGTGCGTTCCGGAGATCGTTGTCGTGGAGGCAACGACATGGAACAAGACGTGCAACGAGCACCGGGGCGGTCGCTCCGGAACGGCCGACTCGGACGATTCGGTGAAGAGCGAGCGGTGGCCTGGCTCGAAGCCCGGGGATTCCGCGTGCTCGAGCGGAACTGGCGATGTGCGCGCGGTGAGATCGACATCGTCGCGTGGGATTCCTGCACGCTCGCCTTCATCGAGGTGAAGACCCGTTCCGGTGCCGCCACCGGTCACCCGTTCGAGGCGATCACTGCGGCGAAGCTCACCCGGATGCGACGACTCGTGCCCGAGTGGTTCGACGCGCATCCCGAGGTCTCGGCGCGCGCGGTCCGGGTGGACGTCGTCGCGGTCCACGTCGACGGTCCCCGCACCGTCGTCGAGCACCTGGCGGGTGTGCTGTGACGGGCATCGGTCGCGCTGCCGCGGTCGCGCTGCTCGGGGTCACCGGTCGCCGCATCGAGGTCGAAGCGCACCTGACCAGTCAGCTCCCGGCGTTCAGCATCATCGGTCTGCCCGACACCTCGTTGGGTGAGGCACGGGAACGCGTGCGATCCGCGGCGGCGAACGCGGGGTGTCCGCTGCCCGCCCGCCGGATCACCGTGAACCTGACCCCGGCGGCGATCCCGAAACGCGGTTCGGGGTTCGACCTCGCCATCGCGATGGCCGTGCTCGCCGGTGCCGGTCTCGCGCCGGACGTCTCGGAGCGCATCGTCTACATCGGCGAACTCGGCCTCGACGGGCGGGTGCGTCCGGTCCCCGGCGTGATCCCGATGTTGCTCGCCGCGCGCGACGCCGGTGTGGACCGCGTCGTGCTGCCCGTCGGCAACCTGACCGAGGCCCGTGTGGTCGGCGGGGTCCGGATCCGGGGCGTGGACTCGTTGCGGGCGGCGGCGATCGACGCCGGGGCGCTCCTGCCGACGGTCGAGGTCGACCCGGTGCTGCCGGTCCCGGTCACAGCGGTGCCGCGTCCCGTGGCCGAGCTGTCGGACGTCGTGGGGAACCCGGTCGGCGTCCGAGCGCTCATCGCGGCGGCGGCCGGTGGGCACCATGCACTGCTGCTCGGGCCGCCGGGCGCCGGCAAGACGATGCTCGCCGAACGGCTGCCCGGGTTGCTGCCCGACCTCGACGACGAGACCGCGCTCGAGGTCGCCGCGGTCCGGTCCGTCGCCGGGCTGGGCCCCGCGTCGTGGAGCACGAAGCCACCGTGGGAAGCCCCGCACCACTCCGCGTCGGCGGTGTCGCTCATCGGCGGTGGATCCGGGGTCCTGCGTCCCGGAGCCGTGTCGCGCGCCACCGGGGGCATCCTGTTCCTCGACGAGGCGCCGGAGTTCCCGCGGGCCGTGCTCGACGCGCTCCGGCAACCGCTCGAGTCCGGGCGGATCACGATCCACCGTGCGGCGGGAGCGGCCGAGTTCCCCGCACGCTGCCAGGTCGTCCTGGCGGCGAACCCCTGTCCGTGCGGCAACGCCGGGGGTGCGCACGGGCAGCCGTGCGAGTGCTCGCCGAGCACCGTCCGCCGGTACCTCGGCCGCATGTCCGGGCCGCTGCTCGACCGGATGGACATCCGGGTGCTGGTGCCCCGGGTGACGACGGGTCGGATGCGGGACGCGGACGGCAGCACCCCGACGACGGCGGTCGCGCGTGCGGCGGTCGCGGCAGCACGAGCCCGCATGGCGGAGCGACTGCACGGCACAGGATGGACGCGCAATGCCGAGGTCACCGGGACGTGGCTCCGAGCTGAGGGACGCATCGAACCCGGGTCGACGGCGGACCTCGACCGCGCACTCGACCTCGGGACCCTGACGATGCGCGGGTGGGACCGTGTGATGCGCCTGGCGTGGACACTCGCCGACCTCGACGCGGTGGAGCGGCCAACAGCAGCGCACGTCCGGGGTGCCCTGGCCCTGCGGAGCGCGCTGTGATGCCGGCGGGCACGGAGCTCCTCGACACCGTGGCGCGCCTGCTGGGACGGAGCGGTGCCGCGGTGGATCCGGTGCAGGCCGCGGCACGGGTTGCCTGGTCGGCCATCGTCGAACCGGGGGACTCCGTCGCCGGAGAGCTCCTCAGCGGCCTCGGACCCGAGCGCGCACTCGGTGCGGTGCTGCTCGCCGCCGACGGAGACTTCGATTCGCTGCTGGGATGCTGCGTCGACGCCGAGGTGCCGGGTGCCGAGGACCCAGCGGTGCTGCTCGGCGTGCTGCAGACTGCGGTGGAACGCTGGCGGCCCCGAATGGCCGCTGTCGAGGTGGGCGACGTGCTCGCGGCGGCCGGTGCGGTCGGTGCCGGACTGCTGGTCCCCGAGAGCGACGGGTGGCCGTCCGCGATGAACGACCTCGGGCCGCACGCCCCGGTGGTCCTCTGGACACGCAGCACGGGTGCACGCCTCGGCGACGGGATGCCGGCGCTCGGGGTCGTGGGGTCCCGGGCGAACACGGTGGCCGGTGCCGAGGCCGCGGCGGAGATCACCTCGACGGCGGCGGACGCGGGATGCCTCATCGTGAGCGGGGGTGCCTACGGCATCGACGCGGTGGCGCACCGTGTCGCCGTCGCCGCCGGGACGCCCACGGTCGCCGTCCTGGCGGGCGGCATCGACCAGCTCTACCCGGTGGGCAACGCGCAGCTGCTCCACAACGTTGCGCGGCAGGGGGCGCTGCTCGCCGAGTCGGCACCAGGGACGCGACCGACGCGGTGGCGTTTCCTCGCCCGGAACCGGCTGATCGCCGCGCTGGCCGACGTCACGGTCGTGGTCGAAGCGGGCGCCCGCTCCGGGGCGCTCAACACCGCCCACCACGCCGCACAGCTCGGCCGGCCCGTGTTCGCGGTGCCGGGAGCGTTCGCGTCCTCGGCATCGGTCGGGTGCCACCGGCTCATCGCACAGGGGCGGGCGCAGATCGTCGTGCACCCCGGCGATCCGGTCGCGGCGACGAGACCGGCGACCGGGACGAGGGGTGGAGCGGTGCGGGACGAACCGCTCCTGTCCGGCCGGCAGGATCCCGAGGTGCTCCGGGTGCTCGACGCGCTCGGTCGTCGCGCTCTGCCCGAGGCCGAGATCGCCCGCCGGTCGGGCATGTCGACGGCCGACGTCGCCGACGCGCTCGCCCTGGCGCAGCTGCAAGGACTCGTCGTCGCGAGCGGCGGCGGGTGGGGCCGGGCATGACGGTCGACAGCCGTACGCTGGCGTCGTGGTTGCGCGGACGGACGGTCGACTCGTGGTGGCGGTGGACACCTTCCTCGGGCACGCCCGGCACGCGCGTGGCCTCAGCGAGCAGACCCTGCGCGCGTACGCCAACGACCTCGAGCAGCTCGTGGCCTTCGCGGACGCCCGAGGGGTCGACCGCGTCGCCGACGTCGAGCTCGAGCTCCTGCGCGACTGGCTGTGGGACGCCGACCACCGGGGGCTCGCTCGGTCGACGATCGCTCGGCGGTCTTCGTCCGTGCGGGCGTTCACGCGGTGGGCGAGCGAGACCGGGGTGACCACGACCGACGCCGGGGTCCGGCTCCGTGCGCCGAAGGGCGGGGCGCACCTTCCCCGCGTCGTGTCAGCCGACCAGGTGCGCGTCCTGCTCGACGGGCTCGGTGCACGAGCGGCGACGGACGACCCGACGGCGCTGCGGGACCTGGCCCTGGTCGAGCTCCTGTACGCGGCGGCCATCCGGGTCAGCGAACTCGTCGGGATCGACGTGACCGACGTCGATCGCGGACGCTTGACCGTGCGGGTGCTCGGCAAGGGCGGCAAGGAACGCGTGGTGCCGTTCGGGGTGCCGGCGCGGGACGCACTCGAGGCGTGGCTCGAGCGCGGACGGCCCACCCTCGCCGCACGGGTGGAGGGACCTGCAAGCACGGCGCTGTTCCTCGGCGACCGTGGTGCCCGACTCGGCGTCCGCAGCGCGTACCGCGTGGTGGCGCGGTTGCTCGGTGACCTGCCGGGCGAGGGCCCGAGCGGGCCACACACCTTCCGGCACACCGCGGCGACACACCTGCTCGACGGGGGAGCGGACCTGCGCGCGGTGCAGGAACTCCTCGGCCACGCCAGCCTCGGCACGACGCAGATCTACACGCACGTGTCGTCGGCGCGGCTGCGCGAGGTCTACCGGACGGCGCACCCGCGCGCCTGACGGCGGAGCGACGTGCGTTCCGGTCGGTTCCCGGTCGTTTCGGTCGGTTTCGGTCGGTCTCCGGGAGGTCTCCGGGCGGCTCCGCTCACCCGGGCCAGGCCGACTCGGGCAGGAGCACCGGCCACTCAGCCGCTGGCAGGTACGCCATCGGGTCGACGTAGCGACCGTCGACACGAGCACCGAGGTGCAGGCACGGCGCCGACGCCGGACAGTGCCCGACCGAGACGCGCCCGACCGGCGAGCCCTGCACGACCTCGTCTCCGGCGGCGACCAGGGGCGTCACCGAGTCGAGGGTGCTGACGAGTCCGTCGCCGTGGTCGATGGTGACGACGGTGCGTCCACCGACCGCGCCGGCGAACGCCACGGTGCCGTCGTCCACCGCCGAGGCAGTGCTGCCGAGGGCGGCCGGGACGTCGAGGCCCCGGTGGCCGGCGGCGTAGTCCGAGGACGGTGCCTCCCACGCGCGCTCGACCACCCGCGATCCGGTGGGCCAGACCCAGCGAGCCTCGACCCGGCCCGAATCGGTCGCAGTGCCCACCGATGCCCCGGACCCCACCGACGCCCCGGCTCCCGTCGACGGCACGGCACCGACCACCACGGCCCCGCCCAGCACCGCCGCGCACACCACGGACAGCAGGACGGGACGTGCGCTCGATCGCATGTCACCAGCCTGGGCAGTGGAACCCGGCCCCGGGGCGGACCGAGGAGATCTGTGGAGGGGGAGTCGCGCCTCCAGGCCTGGGGAGGAACGTGCCGAGGACGGAAACGACAGAACCGACGTCGTACGACGGCGACAGTGTCGTTCCGCGTCGGCGCCCAAGCGAGCCCGCCCGACCCCGCGCCGTCCCGATCACGCCCCCGGTTATGACCAGATCCCGAGCGAGGAGTACAGTCGGGGCCGCTCCGGAACACGCAACGCCGCTCGGACGGCGAACCAGCCGACCGCCGGGGCACCGTGCTGCACACCGGCACGGCGGCAGAACCCAGGAGCATCGTGTCCACCACGACCACCGGGCACGGCGAAGACCGTGCGTTCAAGGGGAAGGTCACCCTGTTCGCCATCGCGGCGGCGGTCGGTGGCTTCCTGTTCGGCTTCGACTCGTCCGTCATCAACGGCGCCGTCGACGCGATCAAGGGCGAGTTCAACCTCTCCGACGCGGCCAGCGGCTTCGCGGTCGCATCGGCCCTGATCGGCTGCGCGTTCGGCGCCTACTTCGCCGGCCGCCTCGCCGACCGCTACGGCCGCACCCGGATCATGTTCTGGGCCGCCGTGCTGTTCTTCGTCTCGTCGATCGGTTCGGCGTTCGCGTTCGCGACGTGGGACCTCGTGATCTGGCGTCTCGTCGGCGGTCTCGGCATCGGTACCGCCTCGGTCATCGCACCGGCGTACATCTCCGAGGTCTCCCCGAAGGCGATCCGCGGCCGGCTGGCCTCGTTCCAGCAGCTGGCGATCACGCTCGGTATCTTCGCGGCGCTCCTGTCCGACCAGCTGTTCGCCGTCACCGCGGGCAGCGCCTCGGCCGAGGTCTGGGGCCTGGCCGCCTGGCGCTGGATGTTCCTGGTCGGGGTGATCCCCTCGGTCGTCTACGGCGTCCTGGCGATCACGCTGCCGGAGTCCCCGCGCTACCTGCTCACCAAGGGCCGTGCGGATGATGCGCGCGTCGTGATGGGCAAGATCGTCCCGCGCGACACCGTGAACACGAGCCTGGAGGAGATCCAGGACGGCATCGAGAAGGAAGCCAACGAGAAGAAGGGCTCCATCCGGGGCAACCGCTTCGGGCTCCAGCCGATCGTCTGGGTGGGCATCATCCTGGCCGTGCTGCAGCAGTTCGTCGGCATCAACGTGATCTTCTACTACTCGACGACGCTCTGGCAGGCCGTCGGCTTCAAGGAAGAAGACTCGTTCCTCATCTCCACGATCACCTCGGTGGTCAACGTCGCCGTCACCTTCATCGCGATCTTCCTGGTCGACAAGGTCGGCCGCAAGCCGCTGCTCGTCGCCGGTTCCGCGGGCATGTTCGTCTCGCTCACCATGGTCGCCATCGCGTTCTCGCAGGCGACGATCGTCGACGGCAGCCCGAGCCTCCCCGGCTCGTGGGGCGTCATCGCGCTGATCTTCGCGAACCTCTTCGTGGTGTCCTTCGGCGCCACGTGGGGCCCGCTCATGTGGGTCCTGCTCGGCGAGATGTTCCCGAACCGCATCCGCGCCACGGCGCTGGGCATCGGCTCGGCCGCCAACTGGATCGCGAACTTCATCGTGACGATCTCGTTCCCCGTGCTGTCCGGCTTCAACCTGACGGTCACCTACGGCATCTACGCGCTGTTCGCGCTGCTGTCGCTGTTCTTCGTCATCGCCAAGATCCCGGAGACCAAGGGCCGCTCGCTCGAGGAGATGGGCATCTCCGCCGACGGCGACACGGTGAACGCCAAGGCCTGATCAGGACGGCCGGATCCGCCGGGATCCGCCGGATCGACCGGACAGGAGGCCCGGATCACGTCAGCCGCGAGGCGCGCGTGATCCGGGCCTCCCTTCTGTTAGCATCTATCCAGCAGCGTGCTGATGCGCGCTGACTTCGCGTGTCCACCAGGCCCTCACGGGCTCGGTACCCGACCACCGGTCCCGCTCTCACGAGCGGGCGGTCGCGTGCCAGGACACCAGGGACCACGACCGACGGTCGTGATCGACACAACCGCAACAGGTCCGCAGCGACGTGCGAGAGCACGGCTGCGCGCCGAGAACACAGAAGGAGGACGGCACATGGCCGTCGTCACCATCCGCCAGCTGCTCGACAGCGGCGTCCACTTCGGACACCAGACCCGTCGGTGGAACCCGAAGGTGAAGCGCTTCATCCTCGCCGAGCGCTCGGGCATCCACATCATCGACCTGCAGCAGTCGCTGGCCTTCATCGACCGCGCGTACGACTTCGTCAAGGAGACGGTCGCGCACGGTGGCACGATCCTCTTCGTGGGCACCAAGAAGCAGGCCCAGGGCTCCATCGCCGAGCAGGCGACCCGCGTCGGCCAGCCGTACGTCAACCAGCGTTGGCTCGGCGGTCTGCTCACGAACTTCCAGACGGTCTCCAAGCGCCTCGCGCGCATGAAGGAGCTCGAGGAGATCGACTTCGACGACACGACGAAGGGCTTCACCAAGAAGGAGCTCCTCATCAAGAAGCGCGAGCTGGACAAGCTCCACAAGACCCTCGGTGGTATCCGCAACCTCACGCGGACCCCGAGCGCGCTCTGGATCGTCGACACCAAGAAGGAGCACCTCGCAGTCGACGAGGCGCAGAAGCTCGGTATCCCGATCATCGGCATCCTCGACACCAACTGCGACCCCGACGAGATCACGTACCCGATCCCGGGCAACGACGACGCGATCCGCTCCGTCGGCCTCCTGACCCGCATCGTCGCCGACGCTGCGGCCGAGGGCCTGAAGACCCGCCACAACGGTGGCGACGAGGACGAGGCCAGCGAGCCCCTCGCCGAGTGGGAGCAGGAGCTCCTCGGTGGCGAGACCGCCGCCACGACCGAGGCGCCCGCCGCCCCCGTCGAGGAGAACGACGCTGACGCGCAGGTCGCCGCGAAGGAGATCGGCGAGCCGATCGCCGACGAGGCGAAGAACGCGGAGCCGACGGCCGAGGCCGAGGCAGCCGCGGAGACCACCCCCGCCGAGTGAGTCGCCGGGGCGTCGGACCCCACCGGGTCCGGCGCCCCGACTGCACTCCACTCTCCACACACGTACAGTCCAGAAAGGACTCCAGTCAATGGCAAACTTCACCGCTGCTGACGTGAAGAAGCTCCGCGAGGACCTCGGCGCCGGCATGATGGACGCGAAGAACGCGCTCGTCGAGGCCGACGGCGACTACGACAAGGCCGTCGAGCTGCTCCGCATCAAGGGTGCCAAGGCCGTCGCCAAGCGCGACGACCGTGCCACCTCCGAGGGCGTCGTCGTCGCGACCTCCGAGAACGGCGCCGCCACGGTCGTCGAGCTCGCGAGCGAGACCGACTTCGTCGCGAAGAACGAGAAGTTCACGACCCTCGCCGACAAGGTGCTGGGCGCGGTCGCCGCTGCCGGGGCCGCCGACGTCGCTGCCGCCAACGCCGCACCGCTGGACGGCAAGACCGTCCTCGAGGTCGTCAACGAGTCGGCTGCCGCGCTGGGCGAGAAGCTCGAGGTCCGCACGGTCCGCCGTGTCGAGGGCTCGGCCTTCGAGATCTACCTGCACAAGACCAGCCAGGACCTGCCGCCGCAGATCGCCGTCGTCATCGCGTACGAGGGTGACAACGCCGCCGAGGCACGTTCGATCGCACAGCACGTCGCGTTCGCGAACCCGACGTACCTGACCCGCGACGAGGTCCCGGCCGAGGCCATCGAGAAGGAGCGTGCGACCGTCGAGGCGATCACGCGCGAAGAGGGCAAGCCCGAGGCTGCGCTCCCGAAGATCGTCGAGGGCCGGGTGAACGCCTACATCAAGCAGGTGTCGCTCCTCGACCAGGACTACGCGAAGGACAACAAGATCTCCGTCGCGAAGGCCGCCGAGAACGCCGGCATCACGATCCAGGGCTTCGCCCGCGTCAAGGTCGGCGCGTAACGAACCCGTGACGGGGTCAGGAACCAACCAGGTTCCTGGCCCCGTTTTTCGCGCGCGCCGGCACGACACGCGCGCGACACATCCGCGAGTACATTTCCACGAGACCACGACGAAGGGTGCGGACCAGATGACCGACGAGAAGACCGGACGACGCCGCGTTCTGCTGAAGCTGTCGGGAGAGGCGTTCGGCGCCGGCTCCCTCGGGGTGAACCCCGACGTGATCGGCACCATCGCCAAGGAGATCGCCGTCGCCGCGCGCGAGGTCGAGATCGCGATCGTCGTCGGCGGGGGCAACTTCTTCCGCGGAGCAGAGCTCTCGCAGCGCGGCATGGACCGCGGGCGGGCCGACTACATGGGCATGCTCGGCACGGTGATGAACGCACTCGCGCTGCAGGACTTCCTCGAGCAGGCGGGCGCTGCGACCCGCGTGCAGTCCGCCATCGCGATGACCCAGGTCGCCGAGCCGTACATCCCGCGGCGCGCCGAGCGGCACCTCGAGAAGGGCCGGGTCGTCATCTTCGGCGCCGGTGCCGGACTGCCGTACTTCTCCACCGACACGGTGGCGGCGCAGCGTGCGCTCGAGATCAAGGCGGACGAGGTCCTCGTCGCCAAGAACGGCGTCGACGGCGTGTACACCGCCGACCCGAAGAAGGACGCCACCGCCGAGAAGCTGCACCACGTGACCTACCAGGACGCGCTGCTCAAGGGCCTCAAGGTCGTCGACGCCACCGCGTTCTCGCTCTGCATGGACAACGGCATGCCGATGCACGTCTTCGGCATGGAGGGCGACGGCAACGTCCAGGCCGCGATCCGTGGCGAGCGCATCGGCACCGTCGTCAGCAACTGACCCCCGGCGCTGACTAGACTCGACGCCAGTACCGAAGGAGTAACACCGTGATCAGTGATGTCCTGACCGAAGCCACCGAGAAGATGGCGAAGGCTGTCGAGGTCGCCAAGGACGACTTCTCGACCGTCCGCACCGGCCGCATCAACGCGGCGCTCTTCCAGAAGATCCCGGTCGAGTACTACGGCACGCCGACGCCGCTCGCGCAGCTTGCGTCGCTGCAGACGCCCGAGGCCCGCACGCTCATCGTGACGCCGTACGACAAGACGGCGCTCAAGGAGATCGAGCGCGCGATCGCGACCTTCCCGAACCTCGGCGCCAGCCCGACGAACGACGGCGACATCGTCCGCGTGACGATCCCCGAGCTCACGAAGGACCGCCGCAAGGAGTTCGTCAAGCTCGTGCGGACGAAGGGTGAGGACCACAAGGTCGTCGTCCGGAACATCCGCCGCAAGGCCAAGGACGACCTCGACGCACTCAAGGGTGAGATCTCCGACGACGAGATCTCGCGCGGCGACAAGGACCTCGAGGCCCTGACGAAGAAGCACGTCGACCAGATCGACGAGTCGCTGAAGAAGAAGGAAGCCGAACTCCTCGAGGTCTGATGCGTCGCTCCGACCAGGGCGATGACCGCCCCACAGCAGAGCACGGGCCCGCGTCGAGCGGGCCCGTGAAGAAGGGGCTCCGTCAAGACTTCGATGCGCGCGCACGAGCGGCGCGCACCGACTTCGAGGCGCAGCTCCGCCAGCGGAAGGCCGACTTCGGCGCGCGCAACGAAGCGCTGACCGCGCGGACCGGGCGCAACCTGCCGGCGGCGATCGGCATCGCGCTCGCGTTCGCGGTCGTGATGCTCGGCACGCTGCTCCTCTGGCCGCCGTCCTTCATGGTCGTCGCGGCGTTCCTGCTGGGCGTCGGCGTCTACGAACTCACGAGCGCGATGCGGTTCGCCGGCCGCGACGTCCCGCGGATCCCGAGCGTCGCCGTCGCGATCGCGATCGTGCCGGCGGCGTTCCTGCTCGGCCAGGTGGCGGCGCTGTTCACCCTGCTCGGCGGCATCGTCCTGATCAGCGTCTGGCGACTGCTCGAGGTCGCCGTCGCGCGGCAGAAGCCCCCGGCGGGCAACGTCGCCCGTGACCTCACGAACGGGCTGTTCGTCCAGGCCTACATCTCCCTGCTCGGCGCGTGCGTCGTGCTGCTCTCCGCCCAGCCGGCCGGCAACCTCTGGGTGATCGGCTTCATCCTGGTGGTGGTCGCGGTGGACACCGGCGCGTACGCCACGGGCCTCAACCTCGGCAAGCACCCGATGGCACCCCGCATCAGTCCCAAGAAGACGTGGGAGGGCTTCGCCGGGTCCGTCGCGGCGAGCATCGTCGTCGGCATCCTGGTGACCGTGTTCATGCTCGGGCTGCCCTGGTGGACCGGTGTCCTGCTCGGTGTGCTCATCTCCGGTTCGGCCACGCTCGGCGACCTCACCGAGTCGATGATCAAGCGCGACCTCGGCATCAAGGACATCTCGTCGTTCCTGCCCGGTCACGGCGGCCTGCTCGACCGCATCGACAGCATCCTGCCGTCCGCCGCGGTGGCCTACGTGCTGTACCTCGTCGTCAACCACTGACCGCGCACGTGCCGGGCTGAACGCCGCACTCAGCGCGTCCAGGTTGTGCCGGGGGTCCGGACTGGCAGAATGACGCCGTGGCCACCACCTTCCCGACCGCAGCCCGTTCCGCCCTCGGTTACGACGTCGACGAAGTCGAGCGTTTCCTCGAGGACGCCCGGCGCGCGTACTCCGCCGACGACAGCGCCCCCGGCATCGAGGCCGCGAAGATCCGCGCCACGGCGTTCTCGATGCGCAAGGGCGGCTACTCCACGTCGCACGTCGACGCCGCACTCGAGCGACTCGAGGACGCCTTCGCGGCCCGCGAGCGTGAGCGGGAGATGAGCGAGGTCGGCAAGAAGGCCTGGTACGCCGAGGCACGGACGAAGGCCTCCGACGTCGTGGCGCGGCTCGAGCGGCCCGACGGGCAGCGGTTCAGCCGGGTCAGCGTGCTCGGCACCGGCTACCACCCGAAGGACGTCGACGCGTTCGCCGCCCGGCTCGCCGGGTACTTCCGCGAAGGCAAGCCGCTCAGCCTCACCGAGGTCCGCTCGATCGTCTTCCGCCCGAAGCACGGCGGGTACCGCGAGGCGCAGGTCGACGCACTGCTCGACGCCGTCGTCGAAGTGATGCTCGCTGTCCGCTGACGACGCGCTGTCCCCAGGTGCTTCGCTTTCCGTGATCGTTCCGTTACCCTGGTCCTACTCATGGGCAGGCACACGGCAGACTCAAGCTCCGACCGCGATACCCGCGAGCACCTCAGCCTCCAGGCTTCCGGTGAGCGCCGCGCGGCAATGCAGCGAACCCGCACGACGGAGACGTCGGCGTTCGGGGTGACCTCGCAGGCAGCGCCCGCGACGACGGGTCCGGTCGCCACGCCGAAGTCGGTGGCGGCGAACCGCGTCTCCGACGAGCGTGTGGCGTCCTTCGCCCACGACGCCCTGGTCGACGCCGACCAGCGTCCCGCGAAGCAGCGCACCGCGACGGTGCAGCGCCGTGCGACGCCGAAGCTCGTGAAGCCCACCACGTCGTCGGTGAACGCCGTCGCCCGCAAGCGCGCGGTCGCCCCGATGATGTCCTTCGTCGGCGTGTTCCTGTTCGTCGGCGGCTCGCTGTTCAACCCGCTGCAGGCCGACGTGGCACAGGCCGCCGTCGACACCCCGGTGCTCGTGAAGACGCCGCCGGCGCCGCAGCAGTACACAGCGCACGGCACCTACGCCGTGGCCGCCGCCGACCGTGACGGCTACGACGTCACCGTCCCGGCCCCGAAGGTCGTCAAGCCCGTCATCGAAGAGGACGAGGCCGACGCCGAGACCACCGACGACAGCGCGGACGCCGCGGCCACCGAGACCCAGCCGGTCTCGGCCGCCAACACGCTCGCCGCCACCGCCGCGACGCCCGACCCGGGCAGCGCACAGGCGATCGCCCTGCAGCAGGTCACGGCTCGTGGCTGGGGCACCGACCAGTACAACTGCCTGGTCTCGCTGTGGAACAAGGAGTCCGGCTGGCGGGTGAACGCCTACAACCCCAGCGGTGCGTACGGCATCCCGCAGGCCCTCCCCGGCAGCAAGATGGCGACGGCCGGCGCCGACTGGCAGACCAACCCGGCGACGCAGATCACCTGGGGTCTCAACTACATCGCCGGCGTCTACGGCACCCCCTGCGGTGCCTGGGGACACAGCCAGGCCAACAACTGGTACTGATCGGCTGCTCGGGTGCCGCGCAGCAACCGACCGCGGCGTCCCCGTGGTCGCGACGTCGAGCCTGACGAGGAGACCACCCTCGACCGGCTGATGAGCTCGTGGAAGCGCACCGAGGTCCGTCACGGTCGCGAGTACCAGGTGCAGCCGATCTCGGCCGCGTCGGCGCAGAAGGAGTACATCTGCCCGGGGTGCGGCGGAAGCGTCCTTCCCGGCACCGCCCACGTGGTGGTCTGGCGTGCGGACGGCGTGCTCGGTGACGCCGCCGACCTGGCGTCGCGCCGGCACTGGCACAACCACTGCTGGAGCATCGCATGACCGAGCACGACGTGACGCACGACACCGAGATCCGATCCGCCACCGTGCTGCCGGCCCGTCGCACCGAGGTCGAGCTCGTCACGGACGACCACCTGACGCTCGTCGGTGAACTCGCCGAGCCGGCCGACACCCCGGCCCGCGGGACCATCGTCACGCTCCACCCCCTGCCGACCGCGCACGGGTTCATGGACTCGCACGTCCTGAAGAAGGCCGCTGCACGGTTGCCCGCCCTCGCCGACATCGCGGTGCTGCGGTTCAACTTCCGGTCCGTCACGTCCCCGCGCGGCACGTCCGAGGGCGTCTTCGGCGAGGGTGTGTCCGAGGGCTTCGACCTGCGCGCCGCCGTCGCCGAGGTCGTCGACCGCGGCCTGCCGACGCCGTGGCTGGTGGGGTGGTCCTTCGGCACCGAGGTGATCCTCAAGCACGCGCTCGAACACGTCGAGGCGGGCACGGTCGCCGGTGTCGTCCTGCTGTCCCCGCCGCTGCACCGCACCTCGGACGAGGAGCTCGCCCGCTGGGCTGCCGTCGGGGTCCCGGTCGTGGCGCTCGTCCCCGAGCACGACGACTTCCTGCAGCCCGAGGCCGCGGCGGCACGGTTCGCGCTCGCCCCGAACGTTCGGGTCGTGCCCGTCGACGGTGCGAAGCACCTGTGGGTGGGGGAGCGGTACGTGCGGATCGTCCTCGACGCGATCGCCGACCTCGTCGTGCCGGGCAGCGCCCCGCTGCCGACCCACTGGCCCGTCTGAGCACGTCTGCACGACGCCCTGCGGCCCGCCACCTGCACCAGGTGGGACGGCCTGGAGGCGCGGGTCGCGCCTCCAGGCCGTGGACCGTCAGCGGTCGGTCGCGTCCACGTCGTCGGAAGCGTCCGCAGTGGACGCTGCGGCGGGTGCCGTGCCGAGCAGGCTCGTGGCGTTCGTGAGGACCCCGCGGAGGTTCTCGAGGTAGCCCGCGACGGCTTCGCGTTCGGTGCGGATCGCCGCCAGGCGGTCCTCGGCCTCGGCGATGACGCCGGCGGTACGCTCCTCTGCGTCGGCGACCATCCGGTGCACCCGGTCCTGCGCGTCGGCGACGATGGTGCGGGCGTGCTCCTGGGCCTCGGCCGTGCTGGTGCGCTCGAGGTCGTCGGCCTCCTGCTGCAGGCGTTCCGCGCGTTCGCGGGCCTCGGTCGCGCGGCGCGTGGCCTCGGCGAGCTGCAGGTTGGCCTCGTCCAGGTACTTCTGCGTCTCGGTCACCGTCTCGTGGTGCTTCCGCAGGTAGTCCTGCTCGGCGTCGTCGCGGCGGGACGCGAGTTCCGACTCGAGCGTCGTGCGGGCCTCGTCGCGCTCCCGGGCGATCTCGGCACGGACCTCGTCGCGCTCCTTGACCAGGGCGGCGCGTGCGGTGTCGATCTCCTGCCGCAGGGCGGTGCGCTCGGCCTCGAGCACCCCGAGCTCGGCGGTGCGGCGGTCGGCGATCTCGGTGTCGACCTCGGCGTGCTCGCGCTCGCGTCGGGCGGCGATGGCGTTCTCGTGCTCCCGGACGGCACGCTCGGCTGCTGCGTCGGCCTCGGCGCGCTCCTGCGCGATCCGGGCGTCGTGCTCCTCGAGCTCACGGGCGATCCGGTCGGCGGTCTCCTGCACCAGTCGTGCGTTCTCGACGCGGGTCTGCTCCTCGTCGACGCGGAGCTGTGCGTGGGCCGCCTCGATCTCCTGCTCGAGTGCGGTGCGGGCTGCGGCGAGTTCGCGGTCCCACTGGGCTCGGGCGGCAGCGAGTTCCTCGTCGAGCTCGCGGCGGCGGTCGGCGACCTCGGTGTCGAGCTCGGCGCGACGGCGGGTGACCTCGGACTCGAGTTCGGCGCGACCGGTCTCGAGTGCCAGCGCGTGTGCCTGCTGCTCCTCGTGACGCTCGCGGTGCCAGGCGGCACGACCCTCGGTGACCTCGCGCTCGAGGGCCTCGCGTCGGGTCGTCTCCTCGCGGTCGAGGTCCTCGGTACGGCGTGCGTGGTCGGCCTCGAAGACCGAACGGCGGTGCTCGGTCTCGCGGTCGAGCTCGGCGGCGGCGGTGCGGGCGTCGGCTGACTCGCGCTGGGCGATCTCGCGCAGCTCGGCGACCTCGTGCTCGACCTGGGCGCGCAGCGCGTTCGTCTCGCGGATGGCGACGGAACGGACCTCGGCGGCCTCGGTCACGGCTGCCCCGCGGATCGCGGCGGCTTCGTTGCGGGCGTCCTGCGTGAGGAGACCGGCCTCGGCGCGGGCGCGTTCGACGGTGTCGGCTGCCTCGGCGCGGGCGCGGGTCAGTTCGTTGGTGGCGCGGGTGCGGGCGTCCTCGAGGGTGTCGCGCGCTTCTTCCTGGGCCTCGCGGACGGTGCGCTCGGCTTCGGCGCGGCTCGAGGCACGGAGCCGCTGGGCGTCGATGTCCGCCTGGCTGATGAGGCGGGTCGACTGTTCCTCGGCCACACGCAGGGTGGACTCGAGGCGGGTGCCCAGTCCGCTGTACGTGGGGGTGCCGGCTTCGTCGAGCTCGCCCTGCAGTTCGGAGACCCGGGCCTGCAGGAGACGGATCTCCTTCGCGGCGTCGGCGCGGTCGTTGTTCGACTTGATGAGCTCGCGGCGCAGGTCGTTCAGCGAACGCTCCACCTCGTCGCGGCGGTACCCCCGCAGCTCGGTCCCGAACTCGGCCTCGTCGTTCGCCACGTGTCGCTCCTGGGTGCTCGGCGGAGGGCCTGGATCGGCCCGCGGTCGATTGTAGTGGCGGCCGGAGCGGGTCGTCTGAGTCCGGCGACAGCGCGGATTGATGCGCTGTCCAGCGTTGCTCGCTATCCTGAGTCGCTGATTCGCGCGCCGACATCCCCACCCCGGCGCGGTAGGGAGAGAGTTCGTGCGATTCGTCCTGGCGATCGTCAGTTTCGTCATCGGTCTGCTGCTCGTGGCGCTGGCGGTGGGACAGCGGACCGTGTTCGCGCCGCCGTCCTCGCTCGTGGCCGAGAGCTCGACGACCAGTTCCGCCCCGGTGACCGTGATCCCGGGGACGACGCTCAACGCCAACCCCGGCTACCAGCGCATCAACGTGTCCGGCTCCGGCAAGGTCTTCGCGGCCTACGGCAAGACCGCCGACGTCGACGCCTGGATCGGTGACGCCGAGCACACCACGCTCCGCTTCGACGCCGAGAAGGGCTCGCTGGTCGGGTCGACCTCGGGCAGCGAGACCAGCGTCCCCTCGCCGAAGGGCAGTGACCTCTGGTACCAGGAGTACGACGGTGCCGGACAGTTCACCGTCCGCCTGCCGCAGGACGTCTCGGTCCTCGTCGTGAGCGACGGCAAGGCCGCGGCTCCGAGCGACGTGTCCGTCACCTGGCCGCAGGACACCGCGACGCCGGCGGTCGGTCCGCTGCTCGTGGCCGGCGGCGTGTTCGTCCTCGGAGGCCTCGTGTTGCTCGTCCTCGCCTTCCTGCACCAGCGCCGTGGCCGCGGTCCCCGCCGTCGCAGTGGTGGCAGCCGCCCGCCGCGGGTGCGTGCGTCCCGTCGAGCCGCCGCCGCCGGAGCGCAGGTACCGCGCCGCGGTCGTCGCGGCACGCGCGCCCTCGTCGGCGTCCCGGTGCTGCTCGTCGGCGCCCTGACCCTGGCCGGCTGTTCCTCGGACTACTGGCCGCAGGGCGGCGACCCGTCGCTCGCCACGCCGACCCCGACGGCCACCGCCACGGGGGCTGCTGAGACGACCGAGCCGACGGCTGCGACCAAGCAGCAGATCACCCGCATCGTGCAGCGCACCGCCGCCGTCGCGAAGCAGGCCGACGGGGCGCGCGACCGTGACCTGGTCCGGACCCGGTTCTCCGGAGCGGCGCTCGACCTCCGTCTGGCGAACTACTCGATCCGCGGCAAGGACTCGGACGTCAAGGCACCGCCAGCGATCTCGGCCGCGCAGGTGTGCGTCGCGCTGCCGCAGCAGACCGACACCTGGCCCCGGACGGTCTTCACGATCGTCGCCGAGGACTGTGACGCCAAGTCCGCGCCGCAGGCCCTGACCCTGGTGCAGGACACCGCCCGCGATCCCTACAAGGTGGCGTACGACGTCTCGCTCGAAGCCGACGCGAAGATCCCGAGCCTCGCCCCGACGACGATCGGCGCCGCACTGCTCGCGCCGGAGTCGAAGCTCCTGACGATCCAGCCCGACCAGGTCGCGACCGCTTACGGCGACATCCTGTCGAAGGACACCGCCAGCGAGTACGCCGACCTGTTCGCGACCGAGGGCGATGCGCTCCGCACCACCATCGGCAAGGCGTACAAGGACAAGAAGGCCAAGGCCCTGCCGGACACGGCGAAGATCGAGTACTCGTCCGAGGTGCCCGCCGACTCCGCCGTCGCGATCGCGACCGACGACGCCGGTGCCCTGGTCTCCGCGGACCTGGACGAGATCGAGAAGGTGACCCCGACCGCGTCGGGCGCCGAGGTGAACACCGAGGGTGCCGTCAAGGCACTGTCCGGTGTGGACACGAGCAAGAAGGGCATCAGCGCGACCTACAGCGTCCAGCTGCTCTTCTACGTGCCGCCGGTCGCCTCGGATGGCAAAGTGGTCCTGCTCGGGTTCACACAGGGCCTGACCGCAGCGAGTGAGGTGCAATGAGCAACATCCCCCCGACCCCGTCCGGGCTCCGCGGAGCCGTGGACCTGTCGTCCCTCGTCGACCGTGCACAGCGGCCGCCCCAGCCGTCCGGTGCTCCGGCCTCGGCGGGTTCCGCCGGCGGAGCCGTTCCCGGCACCGAGGCCGGCACCGTGAACGGTGCAGACCTGACCGTCCCGTCGCTCGTGATCGACGTCACCGACGCGACGTTCCAGGACGTCCTGGAGCTGTCGAACGTCGTCCCGGTCATCGTGGACATCTGGGCCGAGTGGTGCGGGCCGTGCAAGCAGCTCTCGCCGATCCTCGAGCAGCTCACCGCGGAGTACGACGGCCGCGTGGTGCTCGCCAAGGTGGACGCCGACACGAACCCGCAGCTCGTGCAGGCGTTCCAGGCGCAGTCGATCCCGACCGTCGCAGCCGTGATCGGTGGACGCCCGCTCGGGCTCTTCGTCGGGGCACTGCCCGAGGCGCAGGTCCGCGATGTCTACGAGCAGGTGCTCCAGGCCGCCGAGCAGAACGGCGTGGCCGGTCGCGTGACCGTCGACGGCGCTGCGACCGAGGTCGACGCTGAGCAGGGCGAGCCGGAGCCGGAGCCGCTCCCGCCGCACCACCAGGCCGCGTACGACGCGATCGAGCAGGGCGACTACGCCACCGCGATCGAGGAGTACAAGACCGCGATCCTGCAGGACCCGCACGACCAGATGGCCGTGGCCGGGCTCGCACAGGTGTCGCTGCTCGACCGGCTGAGCGGCCGGACGGCCGACGAGATCCGTGCGGCCGCTGCCGCCGGCCCGAAGGACGTCCAGGCACAGCTCGCGGTCGCCGACCTCGACATCTCCGGCGGGCACGTCGACGACGCCTTCGGGCGTCTCCTGGACCTGGTGCCGACGGTGTTCGGCGACGACCGTGAGGCCCTGCGCGTCCGGCTCGTCGAGTACTTCGAGCTCATCGGCAGTGAGGACCCGCGCGTCGTCGCGGCGCGTCGCCGCCTGGCGAACGCGCTGTACTAGACCCGGCACGAGACAGACGGGAGGCCCGGTGCCAGCTGGCACCGGGCCTCCCGTCTGTCCGTCGGTCGCGTCGCGGACGCTGGCCGGGCTACTGGGCGAGCTTCAGCCAGACGGCGCCGAGCGGCGGCACCACGAGGTGTGCCGAGGCCGGGCGGCCCGCCCACGGGGTGTCCTCTGCGGTGACGACGCCGAGGTTGCCGACTCCGGAGCCGCCGTACTCGGCAGCATCGGTGTTGAGGACCTCGTGCCACTCGCCGGCGGTCGGCAGCCCGAAGCGACGCTCCACCGGCACGCCGGAGAAGTTCACGAACACCGCGACCCGGTCGTCGCCGTCCTTCCGCAGGAACCCGAGGGTCGAGTGCGGTGCGTCGCCGCCCTCGAGCCACTCGAAGCCGTCGGCCGTCGAGTCGTGTGTCCAGAGCGCCGGGGAGTCCTTGTACACGCGGTTCAGCTCCGCGACGAGGTCCTGCACACCGCGGTGGCCGGGCTGGTCGAGGAGCCACCAGTCGAGGCCCTTCGCCTCGGACCACTCGGCGGGCTGGGCGAACTCCTGGCCCATGAAGAGCAGCTGCTTGCCGGGGTGCGCCCACATGAACGCCAGGTAGGCGCGCACGTTGGCGAGCTTCTGCCACTCGTCGCCGGGCATCTTGCCGTACAGGGAGCCCTTGCCGTGCACGACCTCGTCGTGGCTGATCGGCAGCGTGAACTGCTCGCTGAACGCGTAGACGAACGAGAACGTGATCTCGTCGTGGTGGTAGCTGCGGTACGCGGGGTCGCGCTGCACGTACTCGAGCGAGTCGTGCATCCAGCCCATGTTCCACTTCTGCCCGAAGCCGAGTCCGCCGGCGCTCGTCGGCTGGGTCACGCCCGGCCACGAGGTGCTCTCCTCGGCGATCATCACGATGCCGGGGTAGCGCTTGTACGCCGTCGCGTTCGTCTCCTGCAGGAACGAGATCGCGTCGAGGTTCTCGCGGCCGCCGTGGATGTTCGGCAGCCAGTCGGTGCGGGAGTAGTCGAGGTACAGCATCGAGGCCACCGCGTCGACCCGCAGGCCGTCGATGTGGAACTCCTCGAACCAGTACAGCGCGTTCGCGACCAGGAAGTTGCGCACCTGCGGCTGTCCGAAGTCGAACACGTAGGTGCCCCAGTCGAGCTGCTCGCCGCGGCGGGGGTCCGGGTGCTCGAACAGCGCGTAGCCGTCGAAGCGCCCGAGGGCCCACTCGTCCTTCGGGAAGTGCCCGGGGACCCAGTCCATGATCACGCCGATGCCGGCGGAGTGCAGGCGGTCGATCAGGTAGCGCAGGTCGTCCGGCGAACCGAAGCGCGCGGTCGGTGCGTAGTACCCGGTGACCTGGTAGCCCCACGACCCGCCGAACGGGTGCTCGGCGAGCGGCAGGAACTCCACGTGCGTGAAGCCGGTGTACTCCATGTGCCCGATGAGCTGGTCGGCGACCTCGCGGTACGACAGGCCGGGGCGCCACGAGCCGAGGTGCACCTCGTAGACGCTCATCGGGGCGTCGTGCGTGGTGGTCTGCGCGCGGCGCTCCATCCACGCGGCGTCGCCCTCGGACCACGTGTACGTGGACTCGGTGACGACGGAGGCCGTGGCGGGCGCGATCTCGGCCTCGCGGGCGAACGGGTCGGCCCGCTCCACCCAGCCGGAGTCGGTGAGGATCTGGAACTTGTAGCGCTGGCCGACGACTGCGCCGGGCCAGAACAGCTCCCAGACGCCGAGGTCGCTCAGACGGCGCATCGCGGTGGTGCGGCCTTCCCAGCCCTCGAAGTCACCGATCACGCGGACGGCGGTGGCCCGGGGTGCCCAGACGGCGAACGCGACACCGTCGACACCGTCGACCGTGCGGGCGTGTGCGCCGAGGTGGTGCCAGAGCTGCTCGTCACGGCCCTCGCCGAACAGGTGCAGGTCGAGCTCGCCGAGCGTCGGGGCGAACCGGTACGCGTCGTCGGTGGTCCAGGTGGCGTCGTCCTCGTCCGTGGACTCGTCGTAGTCGTACTCCGACTCGACGCGGTAGCGACCGAGGGTCTCGGCAGTGGCGCCGGCCCAGAGCCCGTCGCCCTCGTGCGTGAGCTCGATGTCGTCGCCGTCGGGGCGCACGAGGCGCACCGCGCGGGCCAGGTGCCGGACGACGCGGACGCTGGTGCCGCCGTCGACCGGGTGCGGGCCGAGCACGTCGTGCGGCTGGGACCAGCGGCCCTCTGCCACCTGCAGACGCAGCCAGTCCTCGATCGGAGCCGGACGCGGATCCGTGGCAGTACCGGTGGCGGCAGCGGCGGCCGGAGCCGAGCCAGCAGTCGGCGCCGAAGCAGCGGCGCCGGGGGCGACGGGCGCGTCGACGGAGGCCGGGCGGACCAGGGGTGCAGCGCCTCCGGTCGGGGCCGTCGGGACGTCGGACGATGCTGCGGCTGCCACGGACGGCTGCCGCGGGTGCGTCGGGTCGGCGGGGTGCCCGGCGAGCGTGGCCGATTCCGCCACGCCGCGGTCGGGCGCCTCGCGCTGCACCGGCGGAGCGCCGGGCAGGTCCTCGTCGGGCGCGGACACCTTCGGCTCGTACCGCGGCACGGCCGGCGGCGGAGGCGGCACCGGCGGGACGGCCGGTCCGCGCTTCGTGGGGTCGGTCGGTTCGGGGGTCATCGGTGGGGTCCTTCCACGACGAGCAGGTGCACGGGCTCCTGGAACGCGTCCAGGCGGACGTAGTTCGACGCGCCCCAGGTCCAGCGCTGACCGGTCACGACGTCACGGACGTCGAACAGGCCCTCGGTCGGCAGACCGAGTGCGGCGAGGTCCAGGTGCACGGTGGTCTCACGGGCGGAGTGCGGGTCGACGTTGGCGACCACGATCACGGTGTCGGGGCGTCCTGACCGGATGTACTCGCCCGACAGGTGCTTCGAGTAGACGACGATCGCCGGATCGTCGGCGGCGTGCACGTGCAGGTTCCGCAGCTGTCGCAGCGCGGGGTGCGCCGCACGGAGGCGGTTGAGCATCGTCACGTACGGCGCGAGCGACGCACCCTCGGCCTCGGCCAGGGCGAAGTCGCGCGGCTTGTACTCGTACTTCTCGTTGTCGATGTTCTCTTCCGAGCCCGGACGGGCGACGTCCTCGAACAGCTCGTACCCGGCGTACATGCCCCACGTCGGAGCGCCGGTGGCGGCGAGCGCCGCGCGCACCTTGTAGCCGGCACGGCCGCCGAACTGCAGGTACTCGGTGAGGATGTCGGGCGTGTTCACGAAGAGGTTCGGGCGCAGGTAGTCGCTCGTCTCGTGCGAGAGCTCCGTGAAGTAGTCCTCGATCTCGTCCTTGGTGTTGCGCCAGGTGAAGTACGAGTACGACTGCTGGAACCCGGCCTCGGCGAGCGCGCGCATCATCGCCGGGCGGGTGAACGCCTCGGCGAGGAACACGGTGTCGGGGTGCTCGTCGCGGATCTCACGGATGACCCGTTCCCAGAACCAGAGCGGCTTGGTGTGCGGGTTGTCGACGCGGAAGATGCGGATGCCGAATGCGATCCAGTGGCGCAGGACACGCTCGACCTCGGTGACCAGGCCCTCGGGGTCGGTGTCGAACTGGATCGGGTAGATGTCCTGGTAGCGCTTCGGCGGGTTCTCGGCGGTCGCGATGGAGCCGTCGGCGCGCTGCGTGAACCACTCCGGGTGCTGGGTGACCCAGGGGTGGTCGGGGGAGCACTGCAGTGCGAAGTCGAGCGCGACCTCCATGCCGGTGTTCTTCGCCGTCTCGACGAAGTCGCGGAAGTCGTCCTCGGTGCCGAGGTCGGGGTGGATCGCGTCGTGCCCGCCCTCGGGGGAGCCGATCGCCCAGGGGCTGCCGGGGTCGTTCGGCCCGGGCGTGAGCGTGTTGTTCGGCCCCTTGCGGGCGGTGGTGCCGATGGGGTGGATCGGCGGCAGGTAGATCACGTCGAAGCCCATCCGGGCGACGGCGGGCAGGCGGCGGGCCGCGGTGCGGAAGTCGCCGCTCTTCCATGAGCCGTCGGGGTTCTTCTTCGCGCCTTCGGAGCGGGGGAAGAACTCGTACCAGGCGCCGACGCCGGCGCGGGTGCGTTCGACGTCGAGCAGCTGGGTGGCGGAGTGGGTCCGGAGCGAGGTGAGCGGGGCTTCCTCGACCTCGGCGACGATCCGCGGGTCGTCGACGGCGGCCAGGCGTTCGGCCGGGTCGAGGTCGGTGTCGCGGACGCGTGCGGCGGCACGGGTGGCGGCGGGGGAGTCGGTCTCCTCGGCCAGCCGGTCGAGCAGCACGGCACCGTCGAGCAGGGTCGCCTCGGTGTCGACGCCGGCCGCGATCTTCAGACGTGCGCCGTGGAGCCAGCTCGCCCAGTCGTCGGAGTACGACTCGACGTGCCAGGTCCAGACGCCGACGTGGTCGACCTGCACCGTGGCTTCGTAGCGGTCGGTGCCGGGGGCACCGAGGGTCATGGGGACGGTGCGGGTTCCACCGTCTGGGCGTTCGAGGACGAGGTCGGCGCCGATGATGCCGTGTCCTTCTCGGAAGACGGTTGCACCGAACGTGATCACCTCGCCGTCGAATGCCTTGCCGGGGAAGCCGTTCGGCGTCCTCGGGGCGAGCTCGGTGATCGGGATGCGCCCGATCTTCGGGCGGCGGGGTCGGTCTGCGGTGGCCACGGAAGCGACGCTACCCGGCGAGCGGCTCCGCGTTCCCCGGAATCGGCCCGCTGTGGAGGGCCGGGCGCGCCGTGGAGCCTGTTGAGGACCGGACGCAAGGCCCGTGGCGGGGCCGCCACGGGCCTCCCGTCCGCCATCCGGTCGCGACGCCGGGCCGTACCCGCCCGCTCGGCGCTACGCCACCTCGAACAGGTGGATGCCGGGGCCGTAGGCGGTGAAGACCTGCCCGGCGGGACGCAGGCGCTCGTGGTCGCGGTGCTTCTCGCTCGACCAGGCCAGGCGGTACCCGAGGACGTCCTCGCGCACCGGCAGGGTCAGGTCGCGGGTGCGGCCGCTGCCGTGCACGACCACCAGGACGCGGTCGAAGGGCTCGTGCTCCGGCGTCGACTCGACGAAGTACTGCAGGGCGCGGTGCACGGGCTGGTCCCAGCCCTCGATCGTCATCGGGTGCCCGTCCGGCCCGTACCAGGACATCCGCGAGGCCCCGGGGGTCTCCTGTCCCTCGACGCCGAAGCGGGTGGGGCGGAGCGACGGGTGCGCCTGACGGAACCGGGCCAGCGCGGCGACGGCCTCGGTCATCGTCTCGGCGTCCTCGTCGTCGGACCAGTCCACCGGGGTCAGGTCGTCGGACACCACGTAGGCGTTGTTGTTGCCGTGCTGCGTGCGGCTCCGCTCGTCGCCGGCGGTGAGCATCGGCACCCCGGCGGAGAGCATCAGGGTCGCCACCAGGTTGCGCATCGACCGGCCGCGCGCGGCACGGACCCCGCGGTCGGCGGTGTCGCCCTCGATGCCGTGGTTGAACGAGCGGTTGTCGTTCGAACCGTCGCGGTTGTCCTCGCCGTTGGCCTCGTTGTGCTTGCCGTCGTACGACACCAGGTCGAGCAGGGTGAAGCCGTCGTGCGCGGTGACGAAGTTGACGCTCGCCAGCGGGCCGCGATCGGCGCCGAAGACGTGACGCGAGCCGGTCAGGGCTCCGGCGAGCGCACCGATCCCGGTCTGCGGCAGGCCGGTGCGGCGCTCCTCGGCGATGTCGGTGAGCCAGAACTGGCGGACCGTGTTGCGGAACCCGTCGTTCCACTCGCTCGTGCGGTGCCCGGCCGCGCCGAACTCCCCGGTCTTCCAGCCGTCCGGGCCGACGTCCCACGGCTCGGCGATCACCAGGGTGTCCTGCAGGTCGGGGTGGTTCCGGATGCGCTCGAGCAGTGGGTGCGACGGGTCGAACCGGTGTTCGCCGTCGCGGGCCAGGGCGGCCATCAGGTCGAAGCGGAACCCGTCGACCTGCACCTCGCGCGCCCAGTACACCAGGCTGTCGACGATGAGGTCCGCCGTCGCCTCGACCGAGGTGTCCAGCGTGTTCCCGCACCCGGTGGTGTCGTAGTAGCTGTCCCGGTACGGTGACGCGGAGCGCGCCCAGCGGTAGCGGTTCGCACCGTCGATGCCGCGCAGGCTCGTCGTCGGACCACCCAGGCCCTCTTCCGCGGTGTGGTTGTAGACGACGTCGAGGACGACCTGGATGCCGGCCTGGTGCAGCAGCCGGACCATGCCCTTGAACTCGCGCAGGACGGCGTCGGCGCCCTCCTGCTGCGCCGGTGCCGAGGCGTGCGCGGCGTGCGGGGCGAAGAACCCGAGCGTGTTGTAGCCCCAGGCGTTCTGCCGGCCGGCGTCGCGGAGCCACCGCTCGGTGTCGAACGCCTGCACGGGCAGCAGTTCGAGCGTCGTGACGCCGATGCGGTGCAGGTGCGCGATCGTGCTCTCGTGGGCGACCCCGGCGTACGTGCCGCGCAGGTGCTCCGGCAGGTGCGGGTTCGCGGCCGTCAGGGTGCGGACGTTCGCCTCGTAGACGACGGCACGGTCGAGCGGGACCTGCGGCTTCACGACGCCGCCCCAGTCGAACGCGTCGTCGACGACCACGCTGGTCCACCGGGGGCCGACCGCTTCGTCGTCGCCGGTCGGCAGGATGCCCCGCGCGTACGGGTCGAGCAACGGACGCGTCGGGTCGAACTCGTGCCGCGGCCCGACCGGTCCGTCGACGAGCAGGTGGTAGCGGTCGCCGGGCACGATCCCGGGGACCTCGCCGGTCCACTCGTCCGTGTCCGGCACGCGCTCGAGCGGGTACCGCGTCGGCCGCACGTCGGAAGGGTCGGCTCCGTCGGCGCTCCCCGCGCTCGCCACGACCAGGACGACGCCCGTCGCCGTCGCGGACCGCAGGGTGAACCGGGGGACGGTCCCGCCCAGGGAGAACCCCGGCGTCAGGTCGATCGCTGTCTCGTGCACGCGACAAGGGTACGAGGACCGGCGCGTATCCTGGACACTGCTCGATCCAGGGGGTGCATTTGTCGGTCTACCTCGACCATGCCGCGACGACGCCGATCCTGCCGGAGGCGCTCGCCGCCTTCACCGATGCCCTGGGCACCGTCGGCAACCCGTCGTCCATCCACAGCGCCGGCCAGCGCGCCAAGATGCTGCTCGAGGACGGCCGCGCCGCCGTCGCCCGCTCGCTCGACGCCGACCCGGTGGAGGTCGTGTTCACCTCCGGCGGTACCGAGAGCATCAACCTCGCCGTGAAGGGCCTGTTCTGGGCTCGCCAGCGCGACCGCCAGCGGCCCCGCATCGTCGTCCCGGGCGGCGAGCACCACGCCACCGTCGACACCCTGACCTGGCTGGAGACGCACGAGGGCGCTGTCATCGACGTGGTCCCGTTGGACGCGCAGGGTCGCGTCGACCTCGCCGGACTGGAGGCGCGACTCGCCGACGCCTCGGACGTCGCCCTGGTCACGTTCCTGTGGGCGAACAACGAGGTGGGCACCATCCAGCCCGTGTCACGGATCGTCGAGCTCGCGCACGCCGCCGGCGTGCCCGTGCACAGCGACGCGGTCGCCGCCTACGGGCAGGTGCCGGTGTCGTTCGCCGGGTCCGGCCTCGACGCCCTCAGCGTCTCCGCGCACAAGATCGGCGGGCCCGTCGGGATCGGTGCGCTCGTGCTCGGACGGAAGGCCACCGTCGAACCCCTCATCCACGGCGGTGGGCAGCAGCGGCAGGTGCGGAGCGGCACGCAGGACGCCCCGGCGGCTGCGGCCTTCGGTGTCGCGGCCGGCGCGGTCGTCGCCGAGCCGATGCCGCACCCGTCGCTCGTCGCCCTGCGGGACCGTTTGGTCGCCGGGGTGCGTGCGGCCGTGCCGTCAGCGGTGCTGATGGGGGACCCGCTCGACCGGCTGCCGGGCAACGCGCACTTCACGTTCCCCGGGTGCGAGGGCGACTCGCTCCTGTTCCTGCTCGACGCAGCCGGGGTCGCGGTCTCGACCGGGTCGGCGTGCCAGGCCGGTGTGCCCGAGGCGTCGCACGTGCTGCTCGCGATGGGGCTGTCGGAGCAGGACGCCCGTGGTGCGCTCCGGATCACGCTCGGCCACACGACGACCGATGCCGACGTCGACGCGTTCCTGACGGCGCTGCCCGATGCCGTCGCTCGGGCCGGTGCCGCGGGGATGGCGTCGCGGGAGCCGCTGCTCGGGCGGTAGTGGGAGCCCTCCGGGCATGCGCTGTTCGCCCGGCCGCGATCCCGGCCCTCACGCCGGTAGCCTGAGCCCGTGACCACTCCGAAACCGCAGGGCAGTGCCGACCTGGTGGGTCTGCTCGCCGGTGCTCCGCTCGCGCTCATCGGGATCGTGCTGCTCGTGTCCGCAGGAAGTACGCCGACAGCCGTCCTCGGGGCCGCGGTGCTGGTCTCCGGCACGATGCTGGTGTGCACCGCCCTGCTCATCCGAGGGCTGCGCCGGGAGCGCTGACCGTGGCCACGAGTGGCGGCGAGCACCACCCGCGGAACGGCACCCGGCGGGACAGCCGCTGGGCCGTCCCGATCCGTCGGGTCTTCCCCTGGTGGTACCTCGGCGGTGCGGTGGCGACGCTGGCGATCCTGGTCCTGGTCGATCCCGACGGCAGCCAGGCCACGGTGGCGTTCTGGGGGCCGACGATCGGGATCGCGATCCAGGACCGCGAGCGAGCTGCACGTGCTCGACTGGATAGCGGCTTCCCGGTCGACCGACGGTCGCTCCTGTCGCCTCCGTGGCTCGAACCGACCTGCGCGGTGTTGCTCACCGGCGTGGCCGTCGGACTCGGCATGCTCATCAACGCGCTCTTCGGGCACGGCACGTCCGTCACGACGTGGGTCGGGGCGGGGGTGTTCCTCGGGAGCGCCGCGTCCTTGGTCGGTCTCCTGCTCGTCCTGAGGAGCCGACGCCGCCGACGGTCGAGCGGTGCGGGCGGCCAGCCGGACGACATCAGCTGACGGGGCGCTCCGAGAGGAACCGCCCGGCTCGTCGGTACTGCACGGCCAGTTGCACGAGCCCGAGCACCACCGCGAACGACGCGACGAGCTCGACCAGCTTGATGGGCAGACTGTCCGTGCTCACCGCTGTCGAGGCGCCGAACAGCATCACGGCGCCGAAGATCGGCAGGATCCCGAGCGTGGCTCGACGGTTCTCCGCGGCCACCGCGGCGACGATGTCCGCGTGCTCGGCGTCGATCGGCTCCTTGCCGGCGATCTGGCGCCGCACTGACCGCTGCTCCGCGCGGGAGAGCGGGCTGCTCACCGATCGCCAGCGAGTGACGTAGTGACCGGAGCGCAAGGCCCACACGAAACCGACGATGCCGACGACCAGCCCGAGCAGCAACAGCACGAGCTGGACGAGCAGCTGCACGCCACCGCCGCCACTCGCGTGGCTGCTCCCGGCGGCCGGCACCAGCACCAGTGCCAGGACCACCCCGACGGCCCACGAGACCAGGACGAGTGCCCCCACCCACACGAACACGCCCGTCCGGCGGCGGCGGAGCCCGTCGTCGCTCTGGCCGTCGGCGAGCCGGGCGGCGGCTGCCCACCGCTCGGCTCCGGCCGGGTCGGTTGCGGGGCTGGTCATCGTTCTGGTCCTGACGTCGAGAGTCTCTCGACTCTACGGCGCACGGTCGGTCCGGGTCGCGCGTGCGACTCCGGAAGCGACTGCCGTTTGATCCGCACGAGGGGATCGCCACCGACCCGCTTCGTTGTGATACTTGGACATGCTCGAGTTGGTGAGGCCACAGACGGCGTTGTACGAGGCGTGGGCCGAAGCGCATGCCGAGTGGGGGCCGGGTGTGCACGAGGACGGGTTCGGGATCACCGCGCAGGACGACGTCGGCGACGAGGACGGGTTCCGCACCTGGGTCGGCCGACTGCACGCCAGACCTGGGGCGCTCTGGTGGATCGTCGAGGACGGCCGCGTCCTGGGCGGGATCGCACTCCGGGCGCCGGGAGACGCGGCCGGCGTGCAGCGGTTCGGCCACGTCGGGTACGGGATCCGCCCCTCGGCAAGGGGCCGAGGCGTGGCGACCTGGGCGCTGGGCCAGGTGCTCGCGCACGCATCGCGCGTCGGGATCGACCCGGTGATCGCCGTCTGCCGTGATGACAACGACGGCTCCGTCGGGGTGTTGGAGCACTACGACGCCGTCCTGCTGTCGACCGAGCGCCGCGGGGGTGTGCGGCTGCGACGGTACGCGATCGCCAGGTCGCACCGGAGGCCCGGATGACGGGGCCGGGACGGGGGTGCGAGGCGTGCGGAGGAAGACCGCGACAAGCGGGACGGACCCGCACCGGGCCTCCCTGTCGGCCTTCCGGGTGCACGCCGGACAGGCGGGCGCGCTGGGACCCCGGACCGTCGGCGACGTCGTCGTCAGCGGTCGCCGTCCGTCGGTCTCGGACCGCTCGTGGTGCGCCGCACCACGAGTGACACCGGTACTCGGTGCACGCGCGGCTCCGGGTCTCGCCCCTGCACGCGTTCACCGAGCCACCGTGCCGCCTGGGCCCCGATCGCGAACGTCCCGTTGTCGACCGTGGTGAGCGAGATGTGCCGGATGCTGCCGAGGTAGGTGTCGTCGTACCCGACGAGTGACACGTCGTCCGGGACGACGAGGCCGAGGTCGTCGGCCGCGGACAACGCGCCGATGGCGACGAGGTCGTTGTAGGCCACGAGCGCGGTCGGCCGGCCGGCCGTGCCCAGGACTCGTCGGGCCGCCGCGTACCCGCTCTCCTCGCTCATGCCGGCCGGCACCACGACGGCGTCGGCACCGTGGCGGGTCATGGTCGCGCGGAAACCCTGCTCGCGGAGCTCTCCGACGCGCCCCGGGCCGACGAGGTGACCGATCCGGGTGTGTCCGAGCGCGAGGAGGTGCTCGGTCGCGATCGACGCGCCGGCATGGTCGTCGTTCACGACCACGTCGGCGTGCAGGTCGTCAGGCTCGTACGTCCCGGCGAGGACCACCGGGACCTCCTGGACCGCCCGACGGAGGGCGGCGTCGTCCTCTGTGGTGCCGACCACGACGATGCCGTCCACCTGTTGTCGCAGGAGCATGTCCACGGGCGAACCGCCCACGCGCCGTGTGGTCGCCGAGTCGACGAGGATGGGTGCCAGTCCGACGGTGTCGAGTGTCGCGGTGAGGCCGGCGAGCAGGTCGACGAACCAGGGGTTCCGCAGGTCGTTCAGGAGCACCCCGACCGTGCCCGTCCGCTGCTCGCCGAGGCTCCTGGCTGCGCGGTTCGGTCGGTAGCCGAGTTCGTCGACTGCTCGCTCGACGGCCGCCCGACGGGCGTCGCTGACCCCTGGGTCGCCGCGGAGCGCGAGTGAGACCAGCGACTTCGAGACCCCGGCGCGCTCGGCGACGTCCCGGATGGTCGGAGCGTGGTGCGGTCTCGACATGAGAGCAGGCTAGTCCTATTCTGGACCGGTCCAGTTTGTTCCATTGCTGTCCAACGAAGCGAGCGCAGATGCCCCCGAAGATCTCCATGAACGTCACGACGACGTTCCACGGCAACGTCGTCCAGGACGTCCGCCTCGCGAAGGAAGCCGGCTACGGCGGCATCGAGCTGCAGAGCCCGAAGCTCTACCGGTACCTCGATGCCGGCTACGACGTCCAGACACTGCCGCCACTGCTCGAGGGTCTCGAAGTGACAGGGCTCGGTGCCGTGCTCGACATCGAGCGTCAAGGCGCCGGTCGCGACGACTTCATCGCGGAGGTCGAGCGCATGTGCGGTGTGGCGACCGCCGTCGGTGCGCCCATCGTGCAGTTGTGCACCGGGCCGGTCGATTCCGCCGTCGTCCGTGACCACCGCGCTGGCCGGCTGGCCGACGACGACACCCGGTACCGGGCGACGCTCGGACTCGACGAGGACGCAGCGGTCCGCATCACCGGTGCGAACGTCCGTCTGGCGGCGGACATCGCCGCGGACCACGGGCTCGAGGTCTACCTGGAGCCCCTCGCCTGGGCGCACCTCAACCGATGCCGGCACGCGCTGGACATCATCGAGGAGGCCGGGCGCGACAACGTGGGGATCGCACTCGACACCTGGCACTTCTGGACGACCGGGGACACGCTGGCCGAGGTCCGAGCGCTACCCGCGTCGGTCATCAAGGCCGTCCACCTGTCGGACGGGTTCGACCTGGACCGTGACCGGACGGTTCCCGACCAAGCCGTCCACCGGAACGTCGTCATCGGAGGCGGTGCGATCCCGCTGCAGCAGTGGGTCGACGCGATCAAGGCCACCGGGTACGACGGATGGTGGGTCACCGAGATGTTCTCCGACCGGGCGAACGAACAGGATCCCGCCGTCGTCGCACGCACCATGCACGACCTGACCGCGATCCTGGTGGGCTGATCATGACGCAACGCTTCGCACTCGTCGGTGCCGGGTTCATCGGCGCTGTGCACGCCGCGTCCCTCGCAGCGCATCCCGACGTCGACTTCGTGGGGATCCACGACGTCGACCGTGACCGCGCTGCATCGCTGGCGGCACGGCACGGCACGCGGGCGCTCACCCAGGACGAGGCGTTCGACGCGGCGCAGGTCGACGCGGTCTTCGTCGCTTCCTCCACCGACACCCACGCGCAGCACCTGCACGCTGCCGCCGACGCCGGGATCGCCGTGCTCTGCGAGAAACCCATCGCTGCCGGGTACGCCGACGCGGTCGCGGTGGTGGAGCACGTGCGTGCCAGCGGCGTGCCGGCGATGCTCGACTTCAACCGGCGGTGGGACCGTGACCACGCCGAGCTGCAACGCATCGTCGCCGCGGGGGAGATCGGTGCGGTCGAGCTCCTCCAGCTCAGCTCCCGTGGCCCGTCCCTGCCGCCGCTCGACTACCTGCGGGTCTCCGGCGGCCAGCTCCGCGACCAGACCGTGCACTTCTTCGACCTCGTGCGGTGGATCACCGGCGAGGATCCGGTGACGGTCGCGGTGGCGGGTTCGGCGCTCGTCGACCCGGCCATCCGCGAGTTCGGCGACGTGGACACATCGGTCACGACCCTCACGATGCCCTCCGGCGCGCTCGTGCAGATCGACAGCGTGCGGCGCACCGGCTACGGCTACGACGAGCGCATCGAGGTCATGGGGTCGTCCGGACTCGTCGAGTCGCGGCGGAACCACCGCGGGAACGTCGCTCGTTACACCGACGGGCACATCGTCGCGGACGGACTCCACGACGGCTGGTTCGAGCGCGTGCAGCCCACCTACGCCGCGACGCTCGCCGCCTTCGTCGCGTCGCTCGAGTCCGGATCCGAGCCGCCGGTCTCCCTGGAGGACGGGCTCAGGGCCCAGGCCATCGCCGAGGCGGCCACTCGTGCCCTGTCGTCGGCACGGACGGAGCACATCGACTACTGACCCCGGTCGGCCGAGTCGGACTCGCGCCGGTAGGATCGATGACCATGGTCGAACTGGACTTCACCGAGCAGCTCTCCGCCCTTCGCGAGACCTTCGGCAACATCCGCTCGGTGGTCGACGTCGACCGCCTGCAGCGTGAGATCGCCGACCTCAGCGAGCAGGCCGGGGCCCAGGACCTCTGGGACGACGTCGACCACGCGCAGCAGGTGACGAGCGCGCTCTCGCACCGCCAGTCGGAGTTGAAGAAGATCACCGACACCGAGCAGCGCATCGACGACCTCGAGGTGCTGGTCGAGATGGCGAACGAGGGCGACGACCAGGAGTCCGCCGACGAAGCGCTCGCCGAGCTCAAGGCGATCCAGAAGATGATCGGCGACTTCGAGGTGCAGACGCTCCTCGACGGTGAGTACGACGACCGCCCGGCGGTCATCACGATCCGCGCCGGCGCGGGTGGGGTCGACGCGGCGGACTTCGCCGAGATGCTCCTCCGGATGTACCTCCGGTACGCCGAGCAGCACAACTTCAAGACCACGGTGATGGACACCTCGTACGCCGAAGAGGCGGGCATCAAGTCCGCGACGTTCGAGATCGACGCCCCGCACGCGTTCGGCACGCTGTCGGTCGAGGCCGGCACCCACCGCCTGGTGCGGATGTCGCCGTTCGGTGCCGCCGGCAAGCGCCAGACGTCCTTCGCCGCGGTCGAGGTCATCCCGCTCATGCCGGAGACCGCCGTCATCGACATCCCCGAGAACGACATCCGCGTCGACGTGTTCCGCTCGTCGGGCCCCGGCGGGCAGTCCGTCAACACGACCGACTCCGCGGTGCGCCTGACGCACATCCCGACCGGCACCGTCGTCTCGATGCAGAACGAGAAGTCGCAGATCCAGAACCGTGCGGCCGCCATGCGCGTGCTGCAGTCGCGCCTGCTCCTCCTGAAGAAGGAAGAGGAGAACGCGAAGAAGAAGGAACTCGCCGGCAACATCACGGCGAGCTGGGGCGACCAGATCCGCTCCTACGTCCTGGCGCCGTACCAGATGGTGAAGGACCTCCGGACGGAGCACGAGGTGAACAACCCCTCAGCCGTGTTCGACGGCGATCTGGACGGCTTCATCAACGCGGGCATCCGCTGGCGCAAGCAATCCGCTGCCGAGTAGGGGTTCCTGAGCCGCGCGCCTCGCTTGCTTTCCAAGCGGGGCGACCTACCCTGATCCGGTCATGATCAAATTCGACCAGGTCACCAAGGTCTACTCGGGCAACCCGAGTCCGGCGCTCGACAACCTCACCCTCGAGATCCTCAAGGGCGAGTTCGTGTTCCTCGTGGGCGCGTCCGGTTCCGGCAAGTCCAGCTTCCTGCGCCTCGTGCTCAAGGAGGAGAAGCCCACCAGCGGGCAGATCCACGTGCTCGGGCAGCGCCTCGGGTCCCTGGCCTCGCGGAAGGTCCCGTACTTCCGCCGCAACCTCGGCGTGGTCTTCCAGGACTTCCGTCTGCTGCCGAACAAGAACGTGTTCGACAACGTGGCGTTCTCGCTGCAGGTCATCGGCAAGAGCAAGGGCTTCATCAGCGAGGCCGTGACCGACGTGCTGAAGCTCGTCGGTCTCGCCGGCAAGGCCTCCCGCATGCCGCACGAACTCTCCGGTGGTGAGCAGCAGCGTGTGGCCATCGCCCGCGCCGTCGTGAACAAGCCGGCGATCCTGCTGGCCGACGAGCCCACCGGAAACCTGGACCCCACCACGTCCGCCGGCATCATGGCGCTCCTCGAACGCATCAACCAGGGAGGCACCACCGTGCTGATGGCGACGCACGACGCCAGCATCGTGAACCAGATGCAGCGTCGGGTCATCGAGCTCTCGAACGGCACCGTCCTGCGCGACGAGCAGTCCGGCGGCTACCAGACCCAGGCCGTCCCGATCCAGCGAGGCACCGTGTCCAACACCACCGGCATCCAGACGATCCCGGGGCTCATCCGATGAGGCTCGGGCTCGTCATGTCCGAGGTCGGCTCGGGCCTGCGGCGCAATGCGTCGATGGTCGTCTCCGTCGTCCTCGTGACCTTCATCTCCCTGACCTTCGTCGGCACCGCGATCCTGCTCCAGATGCAGATCAACCAGATGAAGGGGTACTGGTACGACCGGGCGCAGGTCGCCGTCTACCTGTGCACCGACACCGACACCACGGGCAACTGCACCGGCGCGAAGGCCACCGCGGACCAGCGCGAGCAGGTCCAGGCGCAGCTCGACTCGTCGACGCTCAAGCCGTACATCGAGAAGACCTACTACGAGAACCAGGACCAGGCCTTCACCCGGTTCAAGGAGCAGTTCAAGGACTCGGCCGCGACGGAGTTCGTCAAGCCGGAGTACCTGAACGAGACCTTCTGGGTGAACCTGAAGAACCCCTCGCAGGCAGACGTCCTGGTCGAGAGCCTGTCGAAGGTCGCCGGCGTGCAGAGCGTCGTCGACCAACGCGGGTACCTGCAGCCGATCTTCAACCTGCTCAACGCCTCGTCGTACACGGCGATCGGCATCGCGGCGCTCATGCTCGTGGCCGCGGTGCTGCTCATCGCGACGACGATCCGCCTGTCGGCGTTCAGTCGACGGCGAGAGCTCGGCATCATGCGGCTCGTCGGTGCGTCGAACCGGTTCATCCAGACACCGTTCGTGCTCGAGGGGGTGATCGCCGCCGCCATCGGAGCCGTCCTGGCCGGAGGCGCCATCACCGCCGTGGTCTGGTTCTTCGTCCGGAACTTCCTGGCGGAGCGCTTCACCGGCACGGCGTTCATCGGCATGGGAGACGCGGCCATCGTGGTCCCCGCGGTGATCGTGATCGGGGTGCTCCTCGCCGCGGCATCGGCGTCGATCGCCATCCGCCGGTACCTGAAGGTCTGACGCAGCACAGCATCCGCGAACGGGCGGCGCGCCGGGAAGGTGCGCCGCCCGCTTCGTGTTGAGTAGTCTGTAGGGCTGCGCGGAACCACCCACGCAGCGCACTGCACCGGTCACCATCGAGAGGAGTCGTCATGGCGAAGGAACGCGGGGAGAAGATCGTCGCGACGAACCGTCGCGCCCGGCACGACTACCTCATCGAGGACACGTACGAAGCGGGCATGGTCCTGTCCGGCACCGAGGTGAAGTCCCTGCGGATGGGGCGCGCGTCCCTGGTCGACGGGTACGCCTACATCGACGGTGGCGAAGCGTGGATCGACGCCGTGCACATCCCGGAGTACACCGAGGGCACGTGGAACAACCACTCTCCGCGGCGGAAGCGCAAGCTGCTCCTGCACAAGCAGCAGATCGTGAAGATCTCGCACAAGACGGCCCAGGGCGGCTACACCCTCGTGCCGCTCCAGATCTACTTCCACGACGGTCGGGCCAAGATCGAGATCGCCGTGGCGAAGGGCAAGCGCGAGTTCGACAAGCGCCAGGCCCTGCGCGAGAAGACCGACAAGCGTGAGGCCGAGCGGGCCATGCGCACCCGGAACCGCGTCGGAGAGTAGCGCCGACGCACCTCCTCGGCTAGACTGAGGGACTGCTCCGACAGGGGCATTGGCAACTCAACAGCGTGACAGCGGCTCGCACGTCCGGCCCGCATGGGGATGATCGGTTTCGACATTGCCTGTGTGCCGACGGGAAGCGGGCCGAGGACCCACGGTTATCTCGTAAACGATCCGTGGAAAACAACAAGTGCCAATTCCAAGCGCACTGACTTCGCTCTCGCTGCGTAAGCAGCCCAGCACATGAAGTCCGTCGGCCAGGTGACCGTCTTCTAACCTGATCCCGACGTCATCCAGAGGACTTGCTGCACGGTTGCGCCTCAGGGCCGTGCGGGACTTGCACTGAGACTGGGCCCGTCGTCCTAGAAGCCGGTAGCAAAGGACGGGGCCGAGCAGAACGAACTATCCGGATACGCCCGTAGAAGACGTCGAATTGCAGCGATGGACGGGGGTTCGATTCCCCCCATCTCCACCATTCGCCGAACGACGAACCGCTGTCACGCTGCGCCACCTGAACGCCCTGGCACCGTCCCCTGGACAGTGCCGGGGCGTTCGCTGTTCCGCCACGTCCGAGGACTACGCTCCGGAGCAGGCGCGCAGAACACGCTCGCGTCGAACCCGAACGAGAGGTCAGCACGTGGTGCAGGAGATCGCGATCCGTGTCCGTCTGCGGGAGCAGGAACGAGTGGTGCTCAGCGAGTACGAGCGGATCGTGGGCTCCGTCGCCACGGTCGCCGCCCTCGCCGCATGGCTGCCGAACCCCGACACCCGCCTGGTCGTGCGCGGCCGCGGTGCCGAACCGGTGCGGCTCGAGACCGTCACGTACGGCTCGGTGGTCGAGATGCTCGTCGTGCTCGACCAGCGCTCCGCCGGGGTCGAACGTGCCGCCGCTGCCCTCGCCGCGCTCATCGAGTCGGTCCGCCACGAGCACGTCGCCGACGACGTCTCCGGGGTCGCCGGAGAACTCGATCGGCTCGACCGCGCTGCCCCGCGCGGACGCTCCGCCGTGGAACGCGACCTGCGCACGTTCCTCGAGGGGGCACGATCCGACGTCCTCGCGCGCAAGGCGACCACCCGGGTGCGGACCGCGCAGGCCCTGCTCCGGCTCGCTGAGGCGGACGCGGTGCTGACGGTCGAGCGGGTCGCCGACGCCCTGGCGCCGGTGCTCGAGGAGCACGCGGTCGACGTCGAGCTGGACACCGGCTCGGCCGTGGTCGTCGAGCCGATCGACGGGGTGGAGTCGCCGGAGACCGAGGCTGCGTCCGACGACGCCTCGCAGGCGGAGCCGGAGGCCGTGTCGGCCGTCCTGCCGCTGCCGATGGGTGCGAGCAAGGCGAAGTCCAAGAAGGACGACGGGAAGAAGAAGTCCAAGAAGGACGACGGCAAGAAGAAGTCCAAGAAGGACGACGAGGGCAAGAAGAAGTCCAAGAAGGACGACGAGGGCAAGAAGAAGTCCAAGAAGGACGACGACGGCAAGAAGAAGTCCAAGAAGAAGAAGTAGCTCGCAGCCGCCCCGCTAGAAGTCGAACAGGTTCGCCCGGATCCCTCCGGCGCCGTACTCCCGTCGCAGGAGCCCACGGCGCCGGAGCACCGGCACCAGGTCGCCGAACATCCGGTGGATCTGCGCCGGGTGCAGGTCGCCCGAGAAGATGATCCCGTCGTTGTCGGCGTCGCTGCCGAGCTCCTCGATGAAGTCCGCGAACTCGTCCGCCGTCCCGACGAACCCGGACCGTGATCCCGACCCCGGCGCGATCCGCCCCTGCCGCGCCTTGCGGGTGAGCAGCTCCCGCAGCGGTGCGTCCGGGGTGTCCCCGAGCAACCCACGGATCGTGCCGGCCGAGACGTGCTCCCCGAAGGTCCCGTCGGGCACCGGGGCGTCCAGGTCGAGCGCGAGCAGGTCGGTCTCGGAGTCGCTCGACCACGCGATCGCCGCCGCACGCAGGGCGTCGTCGGAGGGGTGCTCGGATGCCGCGACGATGCGGTCGGCCTCCTCCGGCGAGGACACGATCACGGGCTTGAGCACGAACAGGATCCGCAGGTCCGCGGTGGAGCGCCCTGCGGCCTCGGCTGCCGCGATCACGCGGGCTCGGTACTCCGTCACCGCGGCGGCGGACAGCGGCGCGAGCGCGAGCTGCACGTCCGAGTGGGTCCCGGCGAACGCGAGCCCTCGGCCCGAGCCACCGGGGGAGACGACCACGGGGTCCGACGCCAGCGGCAGGGCGTTGAGCGGACCGTCGGCGGTGAAGTGGGTGCCCTCGTGGTGGAACGCGTCGAGCGCGTCGCCGTCCGCGAAGTGCCACGAGTCCGGTGCGCCGACGTACGCGTCGCCCCACGAGTGCCAGAGCCGACGGAGCAGCGTGATCCACTCCTCGGCGCGGTCGTACGCCTGGTCGTGCGGCAGCGGCGGCAGGCCGGCGTGGCGTGCGCTGCCGACGTCGGTGACGACGTTGATGCCCAGACGGTCCGAGGACAGGTGCGCCAGGGTCGCGAACTGCCGTGCCGCCAGGTACGGCGGGGTGATGCCCGCGTTGACGGTCGGCGCGATGCCGATGTGCGAGGTCGCTGCGAACAGGTACGGGGCGAGCAGCAGCGGGTCGTGCTTCGGGCCGCCGTACGCCTGCCGGATGCGCAGGTCGAGGGTGGCGGGGGAGCCGAGCGAGACGGCGTCCTCGGCGATGACCAGGTCCATGCCGGCCTGCTCGAGCGTCCGGACGGACTGCTGGTACAGGTCCGGCTTCGTCCAGTCGTGGCCCCAGTCCCAGTCGGACCGGCCCCAGGCCTGCGGGCCGAAGCCGCGGGAGAAGAAGTACCCGAAGTGCTGCAGCTCGGCCATTCAGCGCCCCTGCCGATCGAGGGCCGGCCCACCGACCGCCGTGCGGTGCGCGTCGGACGCTCCACGTGCCTCCAGGCCGCCGGCGGCGTCTGCGGACCGCACCGCGTCGAGCCCGCGTTCCAGGTCGCGGAGCAGGTCCGCGACGTCCTCGATGCCGACCGACAGGCGGATCAGGCCGTCGTCGATGCCCTGCTCGGCTCGCTCCTCCGGCGTGCGGCCGGCGTGCGTGGTGGTCGCCGGGTGCAGGATCAGCGAGCGGACGTCGCCCAGGTGGGTCATCCGGCTGAACAGCTGCACGGCGTCGATGAACGCCCGCGCGGCGGCTTCGCCACCGGCGAGCGTGAAGGCGAAGACGGACCCGGCCCCGCGGGGCAGGTAGCGCTGGGCGAGGTCGTGGAACGGACTGGAGGCCAGGCCCGCGTGGTCGACGCTCGTCACCTCCGGCTGCTGGTCCAGCCAGGACGCGACGGCCAGCGCGTTCGCGCAGTGGCGTTCCACCCGCAGCGACAGCGTCTCGATGCCCTGGCGGAGCAGGAACGCGTTGAACGGCGACGGCGCCGGGCCGATGCGTGCGGCGACGACGTCGCGCGCGAACACGGCGAAGGCCCGGTTGCCGTACCGCTCGACGTAGCTCTCGCCGCCGAGGGACCGTTCGGGGCTGGTCAGGTGGGTCCAGCGCTCGGGGGCGGCGGACCAGTCGAACCGGCCACCGTCGACGACCACACCGCCGAGTCCGGCTCCGTGGCCGGACAGGAACTTCGACGCCGAGTGCACGACGATGTCCGCACCGTGCTCGACCGGGCGCACCAGGTACGGCGTGGCGAGGGTGTTGTCGACGATCAGCGGGACGCCGGCGTGGTGCGCGGTCTCGGCGACGCCGGTGATGTCGAGGACGTCGTTCTTGGGGTTCGGGATCGTCTCGGCGAAGAACGCCTTCGTGTTCGGTCGGACCGCGGCGGCCCAGGCGTCGAGGTCGCGGGCATCGGTGACGAAGTCGACCTCGATGCCGAGCCGGCCGAGGTTCTGCAGCAGCAGCCCGCGCGTGCCCTCGTAGATGCTCCGGGCGCTGACGACGTGGTCGCCGGCCTGCAGCAGACCGAGGAACGCCACGGTCGCCGCAGCCTGACCGCTGCCGACCAGGATCGCCTGGACACCGCGTTCGAGCAGCGCCACGCGACGCTCGACGTCCGCGTTCGTGGGGTTGCCGAGGCGCGTGTAGGTGTAGCCGTCGTCGGTGTCGGCGAAGCGGTCACGGGCCTGGTCGAAGTCGTCGAACAGGAACCCGGAGGACATGTGGATCGCGGGGACCCGGGCGCCGTGCCCGGCATCGGGCACGAAGCCGCCGTGTACCTGCTCGGTCGCGAAGCCGTGGTCGTCGGTCGCCATGGGACACCTCCGGGGGTCGTCTGGCGGTAGCCTCGCAGCCCCTCGGCGCGGACAGGCGATTGCGGCCCCCGGTTACGTGGCCGCGACCCCTCAGACGAGCGCGCGGACTCCGGCGACGACGGTGTCCCAGACCTGGAGCAGCGGCTCGCGCGCCAGCCACACGGCGACGGCGTTCACGGCGACGAACAGCACGAACCACAGGGACGCCGGCACCCGCATCTCGGCCGCGGCGATGTGGAAGTCGGTCTGCACCCGGGCGCCGGTGACGAGCCAGCGACCGACCTGCACCACCGAGCGCAGGCCGTCGACGACGAAGAACGCCCCGACGGCGGCGACCACCAGGACGGTGGCCTCGGACGGGCGGACGGCCACCCACAGGGCGAGCGCGTCGAAGCCGAGCACGACGAGCAGGCCGAACCAGTTCCGGACGAACGCCAGCGCCACGAGCCCGATGACCGCGAGCACCACCACGGGCAGCCAGCGGGAGCCGTGCAGCACCCCGGTCACCAGGAGCACGCCCGCCCACAGGGGTGCGCTGTACCCGGCGTACAGGTTCAGGATCCGGACGAGCCACCGGATGCCGCCGGGCACCCGGCCGAGCTGGACCCAGGCCTCGCCGGACCCGTCCGGGTGCAGCTCGATCCGCTGGATCCGCCCGCCGAACGGCACGACGACGATCGCGTGCCCGACCTCGTGCGCGATGGTCGCGGCGATGCGGGCCACACGGCCGACGAACGGCACGAACGGCAGGACGGCGCCGACGAGGAGCGCGACGAAGACGAGGGGCGGGGCTGCGGTGGTCAAGTGACCAGCATCGCAGCCCCGCCCAGGAAGACCCTGCGGGATCCGGTCAGGAGAGCCCGGGCGTCGTCAGCACCACCGTGACCAGGACCACGGTGCCGGCGATCGCCAGGGCGGTGAGGACGGCGAGGAAGACCGTCAGACGGTTCACGCGTCGGCGCCCGGCTATTCGACCGTCACCGACTTCGCCAGGTTCCGGGGTTTGTCGACGTCGCACCCGAGCTGCAGGGCCAGTTCGCGGGCCAGCATCTGCAGCGGCACGACGGCTTCGAGCGGACCCCACGGGGCGGTCATCGCGCCCCAGGCCAGGTCACCGGTGCCACGGCGGCCGAGCGCGGGGATGTCCGCGGACTCGCCGCCGATCGTGATGACGAAGCCGCCGCGGGCCCGGACCTCGGCGATCGCCGACTGGATCTTCGGCTCACCGTGGTCGATGACGACCACCGGGGTGCCGTCGTCCACCAGGGCGAGCGGCCCGTGCTTGAGTTCGCCGGCGGGGTACGCCTCGGCCCAGCGGTAGCTGAGCTCCTTGAGCTTCAGGGCCCCCTCGGCGGCGTACGGCAGCCCGGCACCGCGGCCGAGGAACAGGAAGCCCGTGGCCTCCTTGACGCTCGACACCAGCAGCGGCATCCGCTCGGCGGACACCCGCGCGGCGTGCTCGATCCGTGCGGGCAGGTCGAGCAGCTCGTCGACGAGCACCTGGGCGCGCGACGGTTCGATGCGGCCGGACGCCACCATCGCCGAGATCATCGCCGCGACGCCCACCACGACCTGCGCCGTGAACGTCTTCGTGGCCGCGACCCCGATCTCCGGGCCGGCGTGGCAGTCGAGCACGGCGTCGGCGCGTCGGGCGAGCGAGGAGTGCATGTTGTTCGTCAGCGCGAGCACCGGGTGGCGGTCCTCGAACCGGTCCAGGGCGCGGAGCACGTCGGCCGTCTCACCGGACTGGCTGATCGCGACGACCAGGGTGCCCGGACCGAGCACGGCCTGGTCGGCCTCGCTCGCGACGACGATGTCGGTCGGCACACCACCGATCCCGCGCAGTGCGGTCGCGATCACCTGGCCGGCGTTCAGCGACGTGCCGCAGGCGACGATCGCCAGCCGGTGGAAGCCGGCCAGGCCGAGGCCCACCCACATGCTGCCGTCGGCGGTGCGGCGGGTCACCCGGTCCAGGATCGTGGCGACGACGTCGGCCTGCTCGTCGATCTCCTTCGCCATGTGGTCGGTGTGGTCGCCGAGGTCGAGCGCGGCGGCGGCGAACGGGGACGGCGTGGGGAACGGCACGGGCACCGTGATGCCGTCGGACGACCAGGTCCAGGCCTCGCCGAGCTCGACGACGTCGCCGTCGCGCAGCGCCACGAAGGTCTCGCACCACTCGGCGATCGCGCCGATGTCGCTCGCCACGAAGTCACCGCGGCCGGAGCGGGCGACGACGAGCGGCGAACGGTCCGCCGCCACGACCATGCGGCCGTCCCGGGCGTCCAGGACCACGATCGCCCACGAGCCCTCGAGCTGCGCCGTCGCGATCTGCACCGCGAGCATCAGGTCCGGGTCGACCGCCAGCGCCCGCTCGACCAGGTGCGCGATGACCTCGGAGTCGACGTCGGACCGGAAGCGGTGGCCCTGCGCCTCGAGCGTCTGCCGCAGCCGCTCCGCGTTCTCGACGATGCCGTTGTGCACGATCGAGATCCGGCCGGTGCAGTCGGCGTGCGGGTGTGCGTTCGCCTCGCGCACGGCACCGTGCGTGGCCCAGCGGGTGTGACCGATGCCGACGCCGGTGAGCGCGTCACCGGAGCGTGCAGCGACGAGCGTCCGCAGGTCGCCGACGCGGGAGACCGAGCGGATCGTCTCGGTGCGGCCGCCGGCCGTCCGGACGGCGATGCCGGCGGAGTCGTACCCGCGGTACTCGAGTCGTTCGAGTCCGTCGAGCAGGTAGGGGGTCGCGTCGTCAGACACGCGGGCCGCGATGATGCCGCACATCGGCTGTCCCTTCGGGGGAACGAGGGTGGGTGGAACGGGGAGGTGGGACTGGTGCGGCACCGACCGCCGTCGGGTCTGCCGCGCGTCCGGGGCCTCCCGGCCCGGGATCCGACGCCCGTCCTCGGATCAGGCGAGGACGGACGTCGGTGTCGTTGGGCCGAGGGGTTCGGGTACCGGACGGGGTACCGCGGGCTGGCCCCCGGGGGAGGGGCACGGCGGTCGGTGCAGGAGAAGCCTCACCCGCCGCCGACCACACGGCAACACCCGTCGGACGCTCTTGCGGTTCCCCGCGTGCGGTGGCGCACCGCGCTGCGGTCGCGTGCGGACTCCCGCAACCGTCGTCGCACCACGCGAGGGACGACGGACGGGAGGCCCGGTACCAGCTGGTACCGGGCCTCCCGTCCGTCCTGTGGTGCGTCTCCTACGTGAGGAGCGCGACCAGGTGCGATCGCGACCGCGCGCCGACCTTGCGGTAGATCTGCGTGAGCCGCAGCTCCACCGTGCGCTGCGACATGAACAGCGACGAGGCGATCTCGCGGTTGCGGTAGCCCTCGGTGACCTTCTGCACCACCGCACGCTCCTCGGCGGTCAGTGACGTGAGCACCGCCGACGCGTCGGGGGCGCTGCGCGGCGTCCCGGGGAACGCCGGCGAGAGCACCGGTGCGGACCGGATCGACGACGAGCCCGTGCCGAACTGCGGCATCGCCGCAGCCGGCGCCGGGGTCACGAGCGGTCGACGCAGGCCGGCCGCCTCGTACGCCGCTGCGGCCGCCGCGCCGAGACGCGGCCGTTCCGCCGGGTTGCCGACCGCGGCCAACGCCGCGAACGTGCGAGCCCGTTCGTACTGCGAGTCGTGCGGCTGGAACAGCTCCAGCGCACGGCGACGGGCCGGCTCGCGGGTGGTGTCGTCGGCGACGAGCGCGAGGCTCCGCGCCAGCACCAGGGCACCCCAGCGTCCGGGCCGGGCGTGGTGGTCCGCCGCCAGGCGGGCCGTGATCGTCCGGGCGTCGTCGATCCGTCCGAGCCGCACGTACGCCTCGACCAGGTCGCCGAGGTGCCGGAGCACCGCGGGGTTCCGGAGCGACCGACCGATGGCGTCGGCTGCCTCGAGCGCGGTGGCTGCCTCGTCGAGGCGGCCGTCGAGCAGCAGGACCTTGCCGCGGAGCGCGTGCAGCTTCGCCGTCGCACCCCAGAGCCGACTCGTCGAACGGTGCGCGAGGCACCGGTCCACGACGTCGAGCGCCTCGGCGGAACGGCCCTCGGCGAAGTGCCGCCACGCGACGGTGATCGCCCTGGAGGGCTCACGCAACCGCTCGGCGACGGACGAACCGGACTCCCACACGTCGATCGCGCGGAGCGCCTGCCGGAAGTTCCCGGAGCGCACCTCGTTCTCGGCCGTCAGGTAGCGCGCCGCCTCGGTCCACACCGCTGCGGTCTCCTGCCCCCGGGCGAGCACGAGTGCGAACACCCGTCGCGCGCTCCGGTAGCGCTCTCCGATGCTCAGCGCGTGGGCGAGGAGCAGCAGGGCCGGGTCGGACATCGCCACGAGCTCCGACGTCGCGAGCCCGTCGTGCAGCTCGGTGTCGGGCGGCAGCACGCCGTCCACGGCGGCGATGAGCTCCCGCGCGGTCGTCGCGATCTCGAGGGTGTGCGCGGACGCCGACCCCTCGAGCGGTTCGATCCGGTGCAGCAGGTCCTTGGCCTGGTCGAGCTCCCACGCCTCGGCACGGAAGCACGCCACCATGGCCATCAGCCCGGCGACGGCGTCCACCTCGGCCGGGTCGGTCGCGTCGACGGGGACGAGCAGCTCGTCCGCGTGCACGGCGTCACCGCTGAGGTACTCGGCCGAGTACTGCAGGCGGAGCCGGCGGACCTCGTTCGGCGTCGTCCGGAACGGACGGAGCGCCGCGAGGTACCGCGCGGCGAAGCCGAGCAGGCGCTTGCCGAGCATGGCCTCCGCGACCCCGAGGAGCGCGACGTGCTCGTCCTCGGTCCCGCCACCGACGTGCAGTGCACGCTCGGTCAGGGCGATCGCGGCGTGCACGTTGCCGTCCACGACGTACGACCGTGCGGCCTGGAGCAGCGCCACCACGTCGGGGACGTCGTCGACGAAGCTCCGGTGCCACGCGGCCGACCTCGGGTCGGTCTCCGCGCTCGCCGTCGCCAGCTCGGCGTGTGCCGCACGACGGTCACGGGCGGGCATCCGCCAGTAGAGCGCGGAACGGACCAGCGGGTGCCGGACGGTGACGCTCTGGCCGCGGACGGTCGCGAGACCGGCCCCGACCAGGTCGTCCAGCTCGTCGCGGTCCCACGCCGTGGTCTTCGCGACGGGCACCAGGGCGAGCTTCGCGAGGACGTCCAGATCGCGTCCCGCGGCGGGCCCGAGTGCGAGTGCCGCGATGGCCTCGGTCGTCGGAGTGGGTCGGAGCGGGAGCACGATCGGCTCCGCGCCGGTGAGCTGCTCCCGGGTGAGCACCGCGAGCTGTTCGCGGAGCGCGCCGGGGTTGCCGCCGGTCTCCTCGGCGAGGACGGCGAGGACGCCGTCGTTCGCCTCGGCCGGTGCCATGGCCCGGGCGAGGATCAATGCCTCGTCCGATGCCAGCGGTTCGATGCGCAGGGTCGGCAGGGCCGCGAGCGGACCGTCCGACGGCACCGAACGGACCGTCGCCACGACGCGCAGGGCGGTGCCCGCGAGTCGTCCGGCGAGGAACGCGATGAGTTCCTGGCTCTCCGCGTCCATCCGGTCGAGGTCGTCGATGAGGACGAGCGTCGGCGGGAGGGTCAGGGCGTGCACGGCGTCGAGGAAGTCGTGCGCCGCCGCCAGCCCGGCCGTCACGGCGGCCGCGGTCCCGCCGGCCTGCAGCAGGTGGGCGATGTGCGCGGTCGCTCGGGGGTCGTCGAGCGCGGTGAACAGGGAGGTCACCCCGGCCAGTGGCCAACGGGATTCACTCCCGTTGACACCGACCCGGACGACGGGGAGGGAAACGCGGTTCGAGACCGCGTCGAGGACGCTGCTGCGTCCGGAACCAGGGTCGCCGACCACGACCATCGCGGACTCCCGTGGGAGCACTGCGAGGGTCGCGATCCGGTCGACCTCGAGACGTCGACCGGTGAGTGCCATGACTCACCGGCCTCCGGGTCCGGAGGCGGATGCTGCGAGGAGGGCGTCGGCGAACGCGGGGGTCGCTGCGACGGGGCGCACGGAGGCGGACCGGACTGCTGCACGGCGGGTGACCGTGGCGGAGTGCGGACGAGCGGCGGCAACTGAGCGCGCGCCGGAACTGTCGTGGATTGGATGCGGTCGACGAGTGTGGGTGCACTCGGTTCCGCTCGGGAACGATGATGTCATCGTCTGTATCACCCCTCGGGTTAGGGTCTTCGGACGAACACGACCGGTCTGTTCCGCCGTCCGGATCTAGGGAATCCGAGAGCATCACGTGACCTGCCGTCTGGAGCACGATAACTCAGGTACCGGTCCGCGAGGCGGACTCCCGCGACCAGATGTCCAGAACGGTGCCCCCAGTACGGGGGGCCACGACGGGGGAGTGGCACCCGCCCTCCTGACCCCGATCCGGGTCCTCCGGACGGAACCGGGGTACAGGTCTGTCCGGACCTCGTTCGTCGTCGCAGGTGTAGCCAGGACGGGATGTCCAACGCCGAACCGACCGACGCCCGCCTCGATGACCGCACCCGGTGGCGGGCCTTCGCCGTGTGCGTGGCGGTGGCGGCCCTGACGATCCTCGACCTGTCCAAGGTGAACGTCGGGCTGCCCTCGATCGAGCAGTCCCTCGGGGCCACCAGTTCGTCGCTCCAGCTCATCGTGGCGGGGTACGCGCTGGCGTTCGGCCTCGCCCTCGTGCCCGCTGGTCGGCTCGGGGACCTGAAGAGCCGACGGGTCATGTTCATCGTGGGGCTCAGCGCGTTCACCGGATCGAGCCTGCTGTGCGCCGTCGCACCGAACATCGAGGTCCTGATCGTCACGCGGATCCTGCAGGGCTTCGCCGCCGGGATCCAGATGCCCCAGGTCATCGGACTCGTGCAGCAGCTGTTCCGCGGGCCGGAGCGGGGCCGCGCGTTCGGGCTCTTCGGGGCGATGATCGGCATCTCCACCGCCCTCGGGCCTACCATCGGCGGTGGCCTCATCGCGATCGGCGGCGAGGAGTCCGGCTGGCGGCTGCTGTTCTGGATGAACGTGCCCCTCGGGATCGCCGCACTGCTCTTCGCCGTCCGCCTGCTGCCGAAGGGTGCCCAGGGGAAGGCGCAGGACCGTGAACTGGACATCGTCGGCATCCTGCTGCTCGGCGCCGCGATCATCACCCTGATGCTGCCGTTCGTGCTGACCAGCGGCGGGGGTGGTTCCGCGACCCGCTGGTTCTGGCTGGTCGGCTTCGCGGTGTTCCTCGTGCTGTTCGTGCTCTGGGAGCAGCGGTTCAAGCGGCAGGGCAAGTCGCCCGTGGTGCACTTCGAGCTCTTCCGGCTGTCGTCGTACCGCAACGGGCTGTCGATCGTCGCCGTCTACTTCGCGGCGCTGCCGGCGTCGTTCCTCATGGTCACGCTGTACCTGCAGGAGGGCCTCGGGCTCTCGCCGCTGTTCGCCGGCATGGTGAGCATCCCCTTCGCCGCGACGAGCGCCGTGGGCTCCTACGTCGGCGGACGGATCGTCGACCGGGTCGGGCGGGCGCTGGTCGTCGCCGGGCTCGGGATGGTCGTCGTCGGCTTCCTGCTGCTCATGGTCGCCGCCGTCGCCACCCCGCCGGAGGTCACGCCGTGGGCGATGGCGGGCGCGTTCCTGGTGGGCGGACTCGGTGGCGGGTTCGTGGTGTCGCCGAACCAGACCCTGACCCTGGCCGAGATCCCCGTCGAGCAGTCCGGGGTGGCGGGGTCGATGCAGCAGCTCGGGCAGCGTGTCGGCACCGCGATCGGCACCGCCGTCGCCACGAGCATCTTCTACGGGATCGTGCGGAGCGAGGCGGCGGGCTCGGGTTCCGGTGGCTCCGGCGCTCGTCTCGACGCGTACCACGACGCGTTCCGCAGCGGCACGACGTTCACGGTGTCGCTGATGGCGCTGGCGCTCGTGCTGGCCGGTGCGGACCTGGTGGCGCGTCGTCGGGCGGCGCGGCGGTCGGACGGGGACGCCGAGCACTCGGACGCGGCTGCGGGGTCCGCCGAGCGCGCCGGGGCGAACGGATCCGCCGAGCGGACCGAGGCGCCGGGGTCCGCCGAGCGGGGCTGACCTGCCCGCCGACCGTGCCTAGGAGTCGCGGCGGATGACCTCGACGACGGCGTCGTGCACCAGGCCGTTCGATGCGAGCGCGCTGCCGTGCCACGGCCCGGGATCGCCGTCGAGCGAGGTGAAGCGGCCACCGGCCTCTTCGACGATGGGGACGAGGGCTGCGATGTCCCACGGCTTCAGGTCCGGTTCGCCGGCGACGTCGAGGACGCCCTCGGCCACCATCATGTACGACCACATGTCGCCGTAGGCCCGGGTCCGCCAGACCCGACGCGACAGATCGACGAGCGGCTCGAGGCGGTCGTCGTCGTCCCACTGCTGGATGCTGTTGTAGCTCAGGCTCACGTCGGCGAGCTCGGACACCCCGGAGACCCGGAGCGGTCCGTCCATCGAGAACGCGCCGGAGCCCTCGGCCGCCCACCAGCGCTTGCCGAGGGCGGGGGCGCTGACGACGCCGAGCACCGGGCGGCCGTCGACCGCGAGCGCGATGAGGGTCGCCCACACCGGCACGCCGCGCAGGTAGTTGGCGGTGCCGTCGATCGGGTCGACCACCCACTGGCGGTGTCCTTCGCTGACGGCCTCGGCCCCGGTGTCCGCCGTCGTCTCCTCGCCGAGGAACGCGTCGTCCGGTCGCTCGGCGGCGAGCCGCTCGCGCAGGGCACGTTCGACGGCCTGGTCGGCGTCGGTGACGTGCGTGCTGTCGGCCTTCTTCGTCACGTGCAGGTCTGCGGCACGGAAGCGCTCGAGGCTGATCGCGTCGGCGGTGTCGGCGAGGGAGCGGGCGAAGTCGAGGTCGGCGCTGAGGTCCACGTCGCCCAACCTACCGTCGCTACGCGGCGACGACCTCTTCTTCCTCGAGCCGGGTGACCTCGCGCTCGCGGGCGATGCGGGTCCGGCGGGCGACGAGTCCGTGCACGACGACGCAGAGCAGGAGCGCGGCGGCCAGCCAGAGGGCGAGCACGAGCGACGAACGCCCGAGCGAGGCGTCCGGGAAGTACTGCAGGTCCTGTGCGGCCTGCAGCCACGCGGCACCGCTCCAGAAGGTGTGCAGGGCGGCGAAGAACCCGGGCTGGAACGCCGGCTGGAAGATCCCGCCGGACGACGTGAAGTTCAGCATCACGAACAGCATCGTGAGGATCGGGGTGGTCCACCGGCCGAGCACGGGGTGCAGCCCAACGCCGAGTGCGACGATGATCGCGTCGTAGAGCCAGGCGAACAGGAACACCTGCCAGTGGTGCGTGGTGATGACGCCGTAGATCGGTCCGGCGACGATCACACCGATGCCGGCGACGACCCCCGCGGTGGCGAGTCCGATGACCGCGGTCCACACGGCACGGAGCTTCGTCGCGACCGAGGCCACGGCGATCGCGGACGCGTACCCGCCGACGCTCAGGGCCACGAGCAGGAAGAACAGCCCCTGGCCGGTGGTGTCCTGGTCGCCCGTGGGCACGACGTCGACGACCCGGAACGGCACGTGCTGGTCGTAGGCGATCGGCAGGAAGACCTTCTGCGCGGCGCTCGCGGTGGTCTCCGACGCGGCGGTCGAGACGTAGAGCGTGGCGCCCGTCGCCGTCGGCGCGTACACGGCGGCGAGGTCGCGGTCGCGCACCTGCTGCTCGGCAGCCTTCGTCGATGCGACGACGTGGGCAACGAGGGCACCGTCGGACTGGTCGGTCACGGTCTGGGCGAACACCTGGGTGGCCGCGCCCTGGCCGACGATGCCGACGGGCAGTTCCTGCGGGGCCGGGGCGTGGAAGGCACCGAGGTAGGCCAGGCCCATGCCGGCGGCCAGGAACAGCGGCACGAGGATGTGCGAGGCGAACGTCAGCAGCACGCGACCGAGGCCGGCGGGGCGCAGGACGCTGTCGGACCGCTGCGGCTTCGGGGCTCGTGGGGACTTGTGGGTGGGGGAGTGGTGCGCGTGCGACGTCGTCGTCGTGCTCGGGGACGGGGCGTCGACAGCGGGGGTCGGCGCAAAGTTGTACTTTGCAACTTCAGACACGACCGCAACTGTACAACCCCGATGCGTGCTTGTCGACGCCAGGCTGGTGCCGAGGCGCCGTCCGGTGCGAGCTTGCCCACTCCGTGCGAGGCCCGCGAACCCGCACGGAGTGCACAACCTCGCACCATTCGTGCGCCCCTCGCACGGTGCGAGGGGCGCGGTGCGAGGGGGCGCGGTGCGAGGGGTCACAGTGCGAGCGGGAACCGGAGTGGTCACGACTCACCGCGCGCCGGCGCTCGAGCGGTCACGAACTGTCGGGTGCCGCCCCTCCAGCCGACAGTTCGTGACCCCTCGGCGCACATACGGCGGGGTGTCGTGACCAGCCACCGACCGACCAGCCGCCGACCACCGGCCGCCACCCCGGCACCGCCCGCCGGGCTACTCGGAACCGGGGTCGGACGCGCCCATCCCGGTCAGCAGCGCCCGGAACGAGTCGAGCCGCTCCACGCCGGTCGGCCCGAGCTCCCCGTCCTGCACCCGGTCGACGATCTCCCAGTCGTGCGCCTGCGCCAACGGGATGCCGTCCCGCGCGGGCAGCACCGGCACGGCGTGCGACGCGAACGCCCGGAAGACGTTCGCGGGGTCGACGTGCCCCAGGCCGAAGGACCGCACACCCGGCGTGTCGATGATCCACCCGCCGTCGCGGACCCGCAGCGCGATCGACGAGGACGACGTGTGCCGCCCGCGACCGGTCACGGAGTTCACGACGCCGATCGCGCGCGTCGACCCGGTCAGGGCGTTGACCAGGGTCGACTTGCCGACACCGGAGTGCCCGACGGTCACGGTCACCTTGTCGTCGAGGAGCTCGTGCAGCGCCTCGAACGGGACGTCGTCCGATCGGCTCGTCACGATCCGCAGATCCAGGCACGCGAAGTGCGCCAGGAACGCAGCCGGGTCGGCGAGGTCGGTCTTCGTGATGCAGAGGATCGGGTCGAGGCCGGCGTCGAACGCGGCCACCAGGTACCGGTCGATCAGGCGGGTGCGCGGCTCGGGGTCGGCGGCGGCCACCACGATGAGCATCTGGTCGGCGTTCGCCACGATGACGCGCTCGACCTCGTCGGAGTCGTCGGCACTCCGTCGCAGCAGGGTGGTGCGCTCGGCGACCTTGACGATGCGCGCGAGCGACCCGGGGTCGCCCGAGACGTCCCCGACGAGCGACACGTGGTCACCCGTGACGACGGACTTCTTGCCGAGCTCGCGGGCCTTCGTGGCGGTGATGACGTGGTCGTCGATCAGCACGCCGAACCGCCCGCGGTCGACGTTCGTCACCCATCCGACGGGGGCATCGTCGTACGTCGGCCGGGTCTTCGTGCGCGGTCGGTTGCCCTTCGGGTTCGGACGCACCCGGACGCTCGACTCGTCGTACTGCCCGTACGGCTCGTCCGCGTCGGAGTCGTCACCGTCGGCGTCGTCCCACCAGCTCATGCGTCAGTCCCCACTCACCGGTGCAGCGGACACCGAGGACGCCACGAGCGCGGCCCACAGCTCCGGGAACTGCGGCAGCGTCTTCGCGGTCGACCCGATGTCGTCGACGGCGACGCCGTCGACGACGAGGCCCACGATCGCCCCCGCGGTCGCCATCCGGTGGTCGTCGTACGCGCCCCAGGCGCTGCCGTGGAGCGGCGCCGGCTCGATCCGCAGGCCGTCGTCGAATTCGTGCACCGCGCCTCCAGACCGGTTGAGGTCCGCCGCCAGCGCGGCCAGGCGGTCCGTCTCGTGCCCCCGCAGGTGGCCGATCCCGGTGATCTCGCTCGGTCCGTCCGCCAGCGCGGCCAGCGCGACGAGCGCCGGAGCGAGTTCGCCGCCGCGGCTCAGGTCGAGCTCGAGACCCGGCAAGGAGGCCCCACCGCGGATCCCGACGCCGCCGTCGACGACCAGGTCGTCACCGTCACGGGCCACGCTCGCCCCCCACAGGGGCAGGAGCGTCTCGAGGTCGGCACCGACCTGCGTCGTCTCGGTGGGCCAGGTGCGGATGCGCACCGTGCCGCCGGCGACGAGCGCGGCGACCGCGAACGGCGCGGCGTTCGACAGGTCGGGCTCGATCGTGACGTCACGCGCGCCGATCGGGCCGGGGTGCACGACCCACTCGCCGACCGACGGCTCGTCGACCCGGACGCCGCGGGCGCGGAGCGCCGCGACGGTCATCTCGATGTGCGGCATGCTCGGCAGGCGTTCGCCCACGTGGGTGAGGTGCAGGCCCTCGTCGAAGCGGGGCGCCGACAGCAGCAGGCCGGAGACGAACTGCGAGGACGCCGACGCGTCGATCGTCAGGGCGCCACCGCGGACCGAGCCGGTGCCGGTGAACGAGAACGGCATCGAACCGCCGCCGTCGTCCGTGACGTCCACACCGAGGTCCACGAGTCCCTGCACGATGGCGTGCATCGGCCGCTTGCGGGCGTAGGGGTCGCCGTCGACCGTGACGGGACCGACGGCCAGGGCGGCGAGCGGCGGCAGGAAGCGCATCACGGTGCCGGCCAGCCCGCAGTCCAGGCGGACGTCGCCGTGCATCGGGGCGGGCGTGATCCGGAGGTCCGGGCCGTAGGGGTTCGGGGCGGTGCCGGCCGCCGGCTCGAGCTCCTCGATGCCGACGCCGAGCGCACGGAGGCCCGCGATCATCAGCGCCGAGTCACGGGAGTGCAGCGGGAGCCGGATCGTCGAGGGGCCGTCCGCGAGGGCCGCGAGCACGAGCTCCCGGTTCGTCAGCGACTTCGACCCGGGCAGCGCGACGTCACCGCGCAGCGGACCCCCTGCGACCGGGGCGATCCAGGGGTCGGCGGGCTGGGCCCCGCTGTGGGAATGCGTCGTGTCTGCCATCGGTTCACCAGGGTACTGAACGCACCGGGAGGATCAGTGGCGACAGCAACACTCGCACGAGAGCGGACCGGCACGGCGACCGTGCTGACCGCTGTGCCGACGACGCTCGGCACGCTCGGCCTAGACTTGGCGGCGATGACGACCGACGAACCGCAGGCAGCTCCGCACCACTTGGTCGACGAGACCGAGGTGCAGCTCGACGCCGTCGAAGAGGAGCACGAAGCCCTCGACGACGCCGCAGACGAGCCGGTGGACGCGAAGACCGTCTCCGAGGCGGAGCTGCGGTCCCTGTTCGAGGACCAGGCCCTGCCCTTCATGGACCAGCTCTACGGTGCGGCCATGCGGATGACCCGCAACCCGGCCGACGCGTCGGACCTGGTGCAGGAGACGTTCGTCAAGGCCTTCGCCGCGTTCCGCCAGTTCAAGCAGGGCACGAACCTGAAGGCCTGGCTGTACCGGATCCTCACGAACACGTTCATCAACACGTACCGCAAGAACCAGCGGAACCCGTACCAGGGCACCATCGACGAGCTCGAGGACTGGCAGCTGGGCGGCGCGGAGAGCGTCACCCAGTCGATCTCCGCCCGGTCCGCCGAGGCCGACGCGATCGACCACCTGCCGTCCTCCGCCGTGAAGGACGCACTGCAGGCCATCCCGGAGGACTTCCGGATGGCCGTGTACTTCGCCGATGTCGAAGGCTTCTCGTACCAGGAGATCGCCGACATCATGAAGACCCCCGTGGGGACGGTCATGAGCCGCCTCCACCGTGGCCGCCGGCTCCTCCGTGGGCTCCTGGCGGACCACGCCCGTGAGACCGGCATCGTCCCGGACGCAGCGTCGACGGCGACGATGCGTGGACGGGGACGAGGCGCGGCACAGACGACGAAGGCAACCGCGGCCACGGGTCGCACCGGACGGAAGGACGCACGATGAGCGGCTGCGACTGCTCGAAGGCGAAGGCCGAGCTCGAGGAGTTCCTGCACGACGAGCTCCGGCACGAGGACGCTGCGGACATCCGTGAGCACATGGACGGCTGCGAGGACTGCCAGACCGAGCACCGCGTCGGCGTCGTGCTCATGGAGACCGTGCGTCGTGCCTGCAAGGAGACCGCTCCCGACCAGCTGCGCAGCGAGATCCTCGCGCGGATCCGGGTGGAGCAGGCGACGCACTGACGCCGCGCCGGGCCGGCGATCAGCGGCCGGCCAGGTGGTGTGCGGCGATGGCGTCCGGGTCGAGGACCCGGTCGTACACCCGCACGGTGTCGACGTCGCCGCGGAACGTGTAGTCGGTGGGCTGGCCGGGCCAGGGCGCGAGTGACTCACGCCCGACCCGCCAGTGGCCGTCGTACTGGTGCGCGCCCCTGACGTCGGTCCGCGTGCCGACGAGCACGCCATCGAGCCACAGCTCGGCGCGACCGACCCGCAGGGTGCCGACCGCGTGGTGCCACTGTCCGTCGTCCACCCGTGCTGTCGATCCGGTCGCGAACCGGAAGCCGTTCGCAGGTCCCTGCACCCCGTACATGAGCTGGCCGGTGGCGCCGACGTACAGGTGTCGGTCCTTGTAGGACGAGGCCGAGTCCTGGCTCGAGCTGAATCCGAGGATCCGGCCACCGGCGCGGTCGGTGCGGAACCACACCTCGATCGAGAAGACCTGGGGTGCTGCCGTCGGGGTGTTCGTCGCCACCCGGCTGTCGTCGGTCTCGAAGTGCATCGAGGGGTTCCCGGAGCACGGGCCGTCGTTCCGGACGGGCCCGAGTCGCCCGGTGCCGTCCGCGCCGTGGCCGCTGGTGTCCCGGACGGCGTTCCCGCCCTTCTCGTCGAAGTCCCACGCCAGCACGGGCGCGTCGAGCGGTCGAGCGAAGCACGGGAACGACTGTGTCCGGAGTGACGATGCGGTGGCGGTCGTGCCGCTGAACCCGGCTCCGGCGACCACGGTCAGGGCGACCGCCGTGACTGCGACTGCGGCCATGGTCGGCAGCGCCCACGAGGAGCTCTGCGCGGACGCGACCCCGGGGGCGACCGCCGGACTGGTGGTGTCCCATCGGGGTGCACCGCACCGCGGGCACGGCAGCCCGGCGATGACCCCCCGGTCCGCGCGAGCGGCGACGACGAGCACCGCGGCGGCAGCGGCGGCGAGCAGGAGCATGGTCCAGGACCGCTCGCGGACCCAGACTCCGGGGAGCCCGACGCCCGGGAAGCGCAGGACGCCGACACCGAGGACGGCGTCCGGAGCGACGGCCGTTCGGTCGGCAGTCGGGTTGGCGTCCCCGCGCAGACGCAGGGCCCCGTCCTGTTCGACGCGCTCGAGCCGGTGCAGCCGGAGTCGGTCCCGGTGGTCCGGGTCCTCGACGAGCAGCACCCGTCTGGCCTCGAGGTCGTCCGGTCCGACGGGCATCGCAGCGACGACGTCACCGGTCCGGATGCCGGGGGCCATCGAGTCGGAGACGACCGTCGTGACGTGCCACCCGAGCGCCGCGGGGAGCGACGCCCACAGTGCGAGCAGCAGCACCGACCAGAGGACCGTCCGCGCTGAGACCGCGAGGAGCAGCCGAGGCAGGTCGCCGACGCATCGGACGTGACGGCGGGTGGCGACGTTCGGCATCGGCTGCTCCTCGGGTCGGGCGGGACGGGCGGGACGGGCGGTTCTGGCGGGACGGATCGGGACGGGGACGGGGACGGGGATCAGTCCGTCTGCGCTTCCCACACGAACGTGGTGCCGGCCTCGGACGACTGCACGGTGTTCGGCGCGCCCTCGCTCAGGTCGTAGCTGAAGCGGTAGGTCGTGCTCGCCGTGCCCGTCGCGGGCTGCCACGCGTCGACGCCGGTGCCGAAGGACTCGGACGCCATGAGGCCGGCGAGCGTCCCGTCGTGCACGGTCGTCGTCGTGGTGAACGTGCTGCAGTCGCCGGGGGTGCCGAGGCTGCCGCGCTCGACCGTCAGTCCGACGTGCTCGGCGAGGGAGTCGGCGTCGGTTCCGTCTGCGGCGTAGAGCTTCACGGTCGAGGCGTTGGTGGTGTTCGCCGTCACGGTGATGCAGTTCGAGCCGGCGGACCCGGGCACCAGGTCCTCGACGTCGAACAGCGCGACGCCCTGGTCGTCGTCGCTGAGGGAGACGGCGCCGGTGCGCCAGCTGTTCGCGGCGTTGTCGGTGCTGCTCGAGAAGGCGGCGTACGAGGCCGTGGCGATGAGAGCGCCGCTCGCGACGACGGCGAGCGGGAAGGCGATCCAGGCGGCGGTGCGGCCGTGGCGGGAGGTGATGTGCATGGCTGTCCTGTCGGTTGGTTCACCCGGCGGGTGATATGACAGCAGCGTATATGAATATCAGTTGTTATGGAACCCCGTCGCAACACGACCGACGGCCCGGGTAGGTTGGCCGACATGACCCTCTCCGTCGAGTCGACCACCACCTGGTCCGACACGGACGTCGCCGACGTCGCCGCTCTCGTCCGCCTGCTCGGTCACGACGTCGACGACGCGTCGATGCGCGCCCGCCTCGACCGGCTCACCCCCGAAGCCGGGCACCGCACGTGGGTGGTCCGCGGAGACGACGGCCGGGTCGTCGCGGTCGCCGGCGCGCAGGTCACGTGGGCGTACGCCAGCGACGAGCCGACGGCGCAGCTGCTGCTGCTGGTCGTGGACGACACGGCCAGGAGGCTCGGCACCGGTTCGGCGCTCATCGGCACGTTCGAAGCATGGGCGGTCGAGCAGGGCGCCCGTCGCCTCAGCGCCGTCAGTGCGGCCGCGACGGACAACGCGCACCGGTTCTACCAGAAGCGCGGGTACCACGACGCCGGGGTGCGGTACACGAAGATCGCGTAGCGCCGCCGACCTGGCGAACGTCGAAGCGCCCCGTGCAGGAGTCCCTCGGACTCCCGCACGGGGCGCTTGCTCGCGACTAGGCCGACGCGCTCAGTGCCGTGTCGATGACGTCGGCGGCCTCCTGCGCGGAGCGCTTCGAGGAGCCCGTGGCCGGCGCGGCACTCGCCGAGCGGGCCGCGACGGACAACGGCCGACCGCCCAGGTGCGGCGACAGGTTCATGCAGACGAACGGCCAGGCGCCCTGGTTCTCCGGCTCCTCCTGCGCCCACACGACGTCGGCGTCCGGGTAGCCCGCCAGGACCTCGAGGATGCGGTCGAGGGGGAGCGGGGCGAGCTGCTCGAGGCGGACGAGTGCGACGTCGGTGACGCCGCGCTTGTCGACCTCGGCACGCAGGTCGTGGTGCACCTTGCCGGAGTGCAGCACCACGCGACGCACGGCGCTCTTGTCGGAGATCCGCGCGTCGTCCAGCACGGGCTCGAACGTTCCCGTCGTGAAGTCCTCGACCGCGCTCGTCGCCTGGCGGAGCCGGAGCATCGCCTTCGGGGAGAACACGATGAGCGGCTTCTGCGGACGGGCCCAGGCCTGCCGGCGGAGCAGGTGGAAGTACGAGGCGGGGGTCGACGGACGCGCGACGATCATGTTGTCCTCGGCGCACAGCTGCAGGTAGCGCTCGATGCGCGCCGACGAGTGGTCCGGCCCCTGGCCCTCGTACCCGTGCGGCAGCAGCAGGACGAGGCCGGAGCGCTGTCCCCACTTCTGCTCGGCGGACGAGATGAACTCGTCGATGACGATCTGGGCGCCGTTCGCGAAGTCGCCGAACTGCGCCTCCCAGAGCACGAGGGACTCGGGTCGTTCCACCGAGTAGCCGTACTCGAAGGCCATCGCCGCGTACTCGCTCAGCAGTGAGTCGTACACGTAGAACCGGGCCTGGTCCTCGGTGAGGTTCGACAGCGGCAGCCACTCCTGGCCGTTCACCCGGTCGTGGAACACCGACTGGCGCTGGACGAAGGTGCCGCGTCGGGCGTCCTGTCCGGCGAGGCGGACGGGCTTGCCCTCGACCAGGATCGAGCCGATCGCCATGAGCTCCGCCATCGCCCAGTCGATGCCGCCGTTGCGCGTCATCTCGGTGCGCTTGGTCAGCAGCTGCTGCAGCTTCGGGTGGATCGAGAACCCGGCGGGCGGGTTGCTGTGCGCGTCGCCGATCGCCCGGACGAGCTCCTCGGACACGGCGGTCTCGTGGACCTCGACCTCGGAGTCGTCGCGCTGCGCGGCCGGGCGTTCGAGCCCCTGCACCGCACCGTCGTCGTCGACCTCGATGACCGGGATGGTGCCGGTCTGTGCCTCGTGCGTCTCGGCGAAGGCGCGTTCCAGGCGGTCCTGGAAGTCGCGGTGCGCCTCGTCGTACTCCTCTTGCGTGATGTCGCCGCGGCCGACGAGGGCCTCGGTGTACAGCGTGCGGACGGAGCGCTTCGCCTCGATGAGGTTGTACATCAGCGGCTGCGTCATCGAGGGGTCGTCGCCCTCGTTGTGCCCACGACGGCGGTAGCAGATCAGGTCGATCACGACGTCGCGGTGGAACTCCTCGCGGTACGCGAAGGCGAGTTCGGCGACGCGGGCGACGGCCTCGGGGTCGTCACCGTTCACGTGGAAGATCGGCGCCTGGATCGTCTTCGCGACGTCGGTGGAGTACACCGAGCTGCGCGCGGACTCGGGCGGGGTGGTGAACCCGACCTGGTTGTTGATGACGAGGTGGACCGTGCCGCCGGTGCGGTAGCCGCGGAGCTGCGACATCTGCAGCGTCTCGACGACCACGCCCTGGCCGGCCATCGCCGCGTCACCGTGCACGAGCACGGGGAGCACACCGAAGCTGCCGGGGGCCTCGCGGTCCTGCTTGGCGCGGACGATCCCCTCGAGCACGCCGTCGACGGCTTCGAGGTGGGACGGGTTCGCGGCGATCGTCACCGGGATGCTCGAGCCGTCGGACGTGCGGAACACGCCCTCGGTGCCGACGTGGTACTTCACGTCGCCGGAGCCCTGACCGGACACCGTGCCCGGCAGCGAGGACCCCTCGAACTCACGGAAGATCTGCCCGTAGGTCTTGCCGGCGATGTTCGTCAGCACGTTCAGGCGGCCGCGGTGGGCCATGCCGATCGCGACCTCGGCCAGCCCGGCTCCGGCGGAGTGCTGGATCAGGGTGTCGAGGAACGCGATGGTGGACTCGCCGCCCTCGAGCGAGAAGCGCTTCTGGCCGACGTACTTGGTCTGCAGGAAGGTCTCGAACGCCTCGGCCTCGTTGAGCTTGCCGAGGACGCGGAGCTGCTCTTCCTTCGAGGGCTTCGAGTACGGCACCTCGATGCGCTCCTGCACCCAGCGACGCTGTTCCGGGTCCTGGATGTGCATGTACTCGATGCCGACCGTGCGGCAGTAGGCGTCGCGCAGGATCCCCAGGACGTCGCGGAGCGGTGCCGAGGTGGTGCCGGCGAGGCCGCCGGTGACGAACTCGCGGTCGAGGTCCCAGAAGGTCAGCCCGTGGCTCTCGATCTCGAGGTCGGGGTGCGTGCGCTGGCGGTACTCGAGCGGGTCGATGTCGGCCATCAGGTGTCCACGGACGCGGTAGCTGTTGATGAGCTCCTGCACGCGCGCGGTCTTGTTCACCCGGTGCGCCAGGTCGACGTTGATGTCGTTCGCCCACTGGATCGGCTTGTAGGGGATCCGGAGCGCGGCGAAGATGCCGTCGTAGAAGCCGTGCTCGCCGATCAGGCGCTCGTGCACGTGCTTGAGGTACTCGCCCGAACCGGCGCCCTGGATGACACGGTGGTCGTAGGTGCTCGTCAGGGTGATGGTCTTGCCGATGCCGAGCTCGACCAGGGTCTTCGACGCCGAGCCCTGGAACTGCGCCGGGTACTCGAGGGCGCCGGCACCGATGATCGAACCCTGCCCCTTCGTCAGACGGGGGACCGAGTGCACGGTGCCGATGCCGCCCGGGTTGGTGAGCGAGATCGTCGTGCCCTGGAAGTCCGCCGGGGTGAGCTTGTTGTCGCGGGCGCGCTTGACGAGGTCCTCGTAGGCGGAGAGGAACTGGCCGAACGTCAGGGTCTCTGCTCGCTTGATGCTCGGCACCAGGAGCGAGCGGGTGCCGTCCTTCTTCGGGACGTCGATCGCGATGCCGAGGTTCACGTGCGCCGGGGCGACGACGAACGGCTTGCCGTCGCGCTCCTCGTAGAAGACGTTCTGGCTCGGGAAGTCCTTGAGCGCCTGCACCATCGCCCACCCGATCAGGTGCGTGAAGGAGATCTTGCCGCCGCGGGCGCGCCGCAGGTGGTTGTTGATGACGATCCGGTTGTCGATCATCAGCTTCGCCGGGATGGTCCGGACGCTCGTGGCGGTCGGGACCGTCAGCGAGGCGTCCATGTTCGACGCCAGCGTCTTCGCCATGCCCCGGAGCGGGGTCGCCACGTCCTCGTGGGTCTCCTCGTGGTCGTCGGCGGCGTCGTTCGCCTCGGCCGGGATCGGCTGCGGTGCCGGCTGGCGCGAGGTGGTCTTCGCCTGGATCGGGCCCGACTTCGCCTCGCCCGGGGTGTCCCCGGTGGCCGGCTGCTGCGTCGACGACTGCTGCTGGGTCGGTGCCTGCTGCGAAACCGGGGCCTGCTGCCCAGCCGGCACCTGCTGCCCGGGGGCCCCCGCCGGAGCCGAAGCGTCAGCGACCTGCGTGCGGTGGTAGCTCTCGAGGACCGGCCACCAGGACTTGTCGACCGACTCCTTGTCCGTGACGAACTGCTCGTAGAGCTCGTCGACGAGCCACTCGTTCGCCCCGAATTCGCCCGCGGTCTCGTCCGTTCCGGTCAGATGGCTCGACACAGCCGATCGCCCACTCTCCGTCGATAGATGCTCGTGTGTGTCGTGCGGAGCAACCCTGCGCCGCACAGGTGCCAAGCCTAGCCGCTCCGACATGTCCGTTCCGTGTCAGCCGCGGCGCGAGTCGGCAGTCCCCGAGCACCCGGTCGGGGCCCTGACGGGAGCCGTACAGTGGAGCGCATGAGGTTCTACGAGACGCGGCCGACGCACGACCTGACCTACTCCGACGTCTTCCTCGTCCCGAGCCGTTCCGGCGTGACGAGCCGCTTCGACGTCGACCTCGCGGCGAACGACGGCAGCGGTGCCACGATCCCGATCGTCAGCGCCAACATGAACTCCGTCACCGGCCCCCGGCTCGCCGCCACCCTGGCCCGCCGCGGTGGTCTGGGCGTGCTGCCGCAGGACATGCACCTGCAGGACCTCGACGCCGCGATCCGCTGGGTGAAGGACCAGCCGGTCGACTTCGACACCGCCTACGACATGGGTGCGCAGACCACCGTCGCCGAGGCCCTCGAGCAGCTCCTGCCGGTGGCCGGCCGTGGTGTGGTCGTCCGCGACGCCGACGGCGAGTACCTCGGCTGCGTGCCCGCGACCCGCCTCGGCACCGCCGGCCCCGACGCCGTCGTCGGTGACCTGCTGCACGGCGCCTCGACCGCGATCGACGCCGAGGACGCCGGCACACCCCGCCACGTGTACGACGTGCTCTCGGCCGCCGAGGTCGACTTCGCGCCGGTCATGCGGCACGGCCGGGTCGTCGGGACCACGAGCCAGACGAGCGCGATCCGCTCCGACATCTACACGCCCGCCGTCGACGCCTCCGGCCGGCTCCGGGTCGCCGCCGCGCTCGGCATCAACGGCGACGTCGCCGCCAAGGCCAAGGCGCTGGCCGCCGCGGGCGTGGACGTCCTGGTCCTCGACACCGCGCACGGTCACCAGGACGGCATGCTCCGCGCACTCCGCACGGTCGCGTCGCTGCAGCTCGGCATCCCGCTCGTCGCCGGCAACGTCGTCACCGCCGACGCCGTCGCGCACTTGGTCGGGGCCGGAGCGGACATCATCAAGGTCGGCGTCGGACCGGGCGCCATGTGCACCACCCGCATGATGACGGCCGTCGGTCGTCCGCAGTTCTCCGCGGTGCTCGAGACCGCCGCGGCGGCCCGCTCGCTGGGCGCACACGTCTGGGCGGACGGCGGGGTGCGCTACCCGCGCGACGTCGCCCTGGCGCTGGCAGCCGGGGCGTCCGCCGTCATGATCGGCTCGTGGTTCGCCGGCACGCTCGAGGCCCCCGGCGTCCTGCGCCGCGACGCCGCGGGCAAGGCGTACAAGGAGAGCTGGGGCATGGCCTCGGCGAAGGCCGTCCGCGAGCGCTTCGAGCGGCTCGACCCGTACGAGCGGGCCCGCAAGGCGCTCTTCGCCGAGGGGATCTCGTCGTCGACGATCTACCTCGACCCGGAGCGCCCGAGCGTCGAGGACCTGCTCGACATGATCACCACCGGCGTCCGCAGCTCCGCCACCTACGCGGGCGCGTCGTCCCTCGCCGAGTTCTCCGAGCGCGCGCTGGTCGGCATCCAGTCCGCCGCCGGGTACGAGGAAGGCAAGCCCCTGCCCGTCAGCTGGTAGCGCGGACGGGGCGCGTCGCCCTGGTCGCGACCACGAACGGACGGGAGGCGCGGTGCCAGCTGGCACCGCGCCTCCCGTCCGCCTGCCGGTGGGTCTACCGGCGTCGGGTCGCGTCCTCGACCTCGCCCACCAGTTCTTCGAGGATGTCCTCGAGGAACAGCACGCCGATCGTGCGGCCGTCCGCGTCGAAGGCGCGGGCCACGTGGCGGCCGGCGGCCCGCATGGTCGCGAGCGCGTCCTCGAGGTCCATCTCGGTGTACAGCGAGATGAGCTGGCGGATGCGCTTCGGCGGCACCGGATCGTCGAACTCGTCCGGTCGCAGGTCGATGACGTCCTTCACGTGCACGTAGCCGGTGGGGGAGCCGTCCTCGCCGACGAGCACGTAGCGGGAGAACCCGCGCTGTGCCACGGCGTGCTCGACGTCGGCGGGGGTGGCGTCGTCGGGCAGCGTGACGAGCTCGGCCATCGGCACGGCGACGTCACGGACCTTCTTCTCGGTGAACTCGAACGCCAGGGCGAGCTTGCCGTCGTCGGTCAGGGTGCCCTCGCGGCGGGACTGCTCAACGATGGTCTGCACCTCCTCCACCGTGAAGGCGCTCACCGCTTCGTCCTTGGGCTCGACGCGGAACAGCCGCAGCACGGCGTTCGCGACCTCGTTCAGGCCGACGATGACCCAGTGCAGGCCGTGGCCGATGTACCAGAGCGTCGGGACGAGCAGCAGTGCGGCGCGGTCCGGCATCGAGAACGAGATGTTCTTCGGCACCATCTCGCCGAAGACCACGTGCAGGAACGACACGAGCAGCAGCGTGAACACGAAGGCCACGGTGCCGATCACCTCGGCGCTCCAGCCGGTCAGGTGCAGCGGGACCTCGAGCAGGTGGTGGATCGCCGGCTCGGACACGTTCAGGATGAGCAGCGAGCAGACCGTGATGCCGAGCTGGGTCGTCGCGAGCATGCGGGTGGCGTGCTCCATCGCCCACAGCGTCATCTGCGCGGCCTTCGAGCCCTCCTCCGCGCGGGGCTCGATCTGCGAGCGGCGTGCGGAGATGACCGCGAACTCGGCCGCGACGAAGTACGCGTTGCCCATCAAGAGGACGACGAGCCAGAAGATCCCCCACCAGTCGGAGCTCATCGGGTGCTGCCCTTCGTCGTGGTGGCCGAGGCCTTCGTGGTGGTCGGGGTGCTCTTGGTGGACGGGATGATGATCGCGGTTGCCGCCGTGTCGGTCGACGGGCGCGTCGGGGTCCAGCGGATGCGGTCGATCCGACGGCCGTCCAGCCGCTCGACTCGGAACACCCCGCCGTCCAGGGGCACCTCGTCGCCGACGACGGGCAGGCGGCCCAGCGTCGACATGACGAACCCGCCGACGGTCTCGTACGGGCCCTCCTCGGGCACCTTCACGCCGGCGCGGTCTTCGAGCTCGTCGGGACGCAGCAGGCCGGGGAAGGTCAGCCAGTCGCGGGAGCGGACCACGTCGATGCGGGCGCGGTCGTGCTCGTCGGAGACCTCGCCGACGATCTCCTCGATCAGGTCCTCGAGCGTGACGACCCCGGCGGTACCGCCGTACTCGTCGACGACGATGACCATCTGGTAGCCGCGACCGCGGACCTCGGCGAGCAGGGTGTCGCCGGGCATGGTCTCCGGCACGCGTTCGGCGTCGGTCATGAGGGCCCCGACGGGGACCTCCGGACGCTTCTCGCGGGGCACGGCGACGGCCTGCTTGACGTGCACGATGCCGACGACGTCGTCCGCGTCCTCCTCGATGACGGGGAAGCGGCTGAAGCCGGTCTTGCGGGCGAGGGCGATGACGTCCTCGGCGGACTCCGACACGCGGATGGTGGAGAGCCGCGGGCGCGGGGTCATCACGTCGCTGGCGCTCAGCTCGGAGAACGAGATGGTGCGCTCGAGGAGCGTCGCGGTGTCCTGTTCGAGCGAGCCCTCGGACGCCGAGCGGCGCAGCAGCGAGGTGAGTTCCTCGGCGCTGCGGGCACCGGAGAGTTCCTCCTGCGGCTCGATGCCCAGCGACCGGAGCACGGCGTTCGCGGTGCCGTTCAGCAGTGCGACGGCGGGCTTGAAGACCGTCGTGAACGCGATCTGCAGCGGCACCACGAGCCTGGCGGTCTGCAGGGGCAGCGCGAGCGCGAAGTTCTTCGGCACGAGCTCGCCGAGGATCATCGACAGCAGGGTCGCGATGACGAGCGCCACGATCGAGCCGACGGTCTCGACGATGCCCTCCGGCAGGTTCATCGCCAGGAACGGCGCCTCGAGCAGCTTCGCGATCGAGGGTTCGAGCAGGTAGCCGGTCAGCAGCGTGGTCAGCGTGATGCCGAGCTGTGCGCTGGACAGGTGCGTCGAGGTGACCTTCAGCGCGCCGATGACCGGTGCGAGGCCGGCTTCACCGCGGTCGCGCCGCGCTTCGACGTCGGCGCGGTCGAGGTTGACCAGCGCGAACTCGGACGCGACGAAGACACCCGTGCCGAGGGTCAGCAGGATGCCGCCGATCAGCATGACGATGTCGATCGGACTCATGATTCACCCCCGTTCGCGCACAGGGATGACGTGCAGCTCACCGAGTGAGCGGCGGATGAGTGAGGCGAAGAACTATTCGGGGGATCGTCCACAGTGCTGCCAATCGTACTGCCTGCGCGGTCGCTGAACCGTGAATCCGTACAGAACCGACCGCGCCTAGGCCGTGATCCGCGCGCGGTGGTACTGCTGCGGCTCGTAGTCGACCGGCACGCGGAGTTCGACGGCGGCACGGAGCGCGAACGACGGGTCGCGGAGCATCTCGCGACCGATCATCACGACGTCGGCCAGGCCGGTCGCGACGATCTGCTCGGCCTGGAACGCCTCGGAGATCATGCCCACGGCGATCGTCGGGATGCCGGCGTCGCGCTTGATCGCCGCGGCGTGCGGCACCTGGTAGCCGGGGCCGACCGGGATCGGTGCGCTCGCGACGTTGCCGCCGGTCGACACGTCGGCCAGGTCGGCGCCGTGCTCGGCGGCCCAGCGGGCGACGACGGTGGTCTCGTCGAGCGTGAGCCCGCCGTCGACCCAGTCGGTGGCCGAGAACCGGACGACGATCGGGAATCCCTGGCCGACCTCGGCGCGCACGGCGTCCACGACCTCGAGCAGCGCGCGGGCACGGTTCTCGAGCGAGCCGCCGTACTGGTCGGTGCGCTGGTTGCTCAGCGGCGAGAGGAACTGGTGCAGCAGGTAGCCGTGGGCCGCGTGGATCTCGACCAGGTCGAACCCGGCCTCCACGGCGCGGCGGGCGGACTGCGCGAAGGCGAGGGCGACGACCCGGATGTCCTCGACCGCGAGCTCGCGTGGGACGTCGTAGCCGTCGAAGGCCACGGCCGACGGCGCGACCGTCGTCCAGCCGCCCTGGTCGGCGGGGACGGTGCCGTGCGTGGTGTCCCAGGGGCGGTGGGTCGACGCCTTGCGGCCGGCGTGCGCCAGCTGGATGCCCGCCGCGGCCCCCTGCTCGTGCAGGAAGTCGACGATCGGCTTGAACGCGTCGCGCTGCTGGTCGTTCCACAGCCCGAGGTCCTGCGGGGTGATCCGTCCCTCGGGCACGACGCCCGTCGCCTCGACCACGACCGCGCCGGCGCCGCCCTTGGCGAAGCCGCCCAGGTGCACGAGGTGCCACGGCGTCGGGACGCCGTCCTGCTGGTCCACCGAGTACTGGCACATCGGGGAGACCCAGATGCGGTTGCGGACGGTCAGGTCACGGACGGTGATCGGGTCGAACAGGGCGTGCGTCACGCGGGCTCCTCAGAGGACGGGTGCCGGCGCCTCGGCCAGTCCCGTCAGGAACGACCGCAGCGACGCCGGCGACGTGTAGTGGTGGCCGACCGCCCCGATCGCTTCCGCACCGGTGGCGTTCTCGGCCCTGTTGTCCACGAACACCATCTGACCCGGGTCGATTCCCAAGCGCGCACAGGTGTCGCGGTAGATGGATGCCGCGGGCTTCAGGACGTGCTCCTCGGCGCTCACCACGACGGTCTCGAACAACGAGCCCATCGGGGAGCGGCGGTACGGGTCACCGAAGTCGAAGCCCGCGTTCGAGAGCAGGGCGACACGGGTACCGGCGTCGTGCAGCTCCTCGACGATCTCGAGCGTCTCCGGCTCGACCTCGAACCACCCGGTGAAGTCGATCGCCCAGAACCGGTGGATCTCGGAGATGCTCCAGGTCCGTCCGGTCCGTTCCGCGATGGCACGCCAGTACGCCACGACGGACAGGTCGCCGCGGTCCAGGTCGTGCCGGAGCTCCTGGTACACCGGGAACAGCTCGTCGGCCGGGACCCCGGTGGCGGCCACGAGGGCGTCCCGCGAGGCGTGCGGCGTCCGGCTGATCACCTCGCCGTAGTCGAAGACCACCACGCGACCAGGCAGGAACAGGCTCATGTGCTCCACCGTAACGTGGGGCCGGTGAACGACTTCGTGCCCGTCCGACCGTCCGATGCCGCCGCGTGGGTCACCGCGCCGACGGGGGAGTCCACCAAGTACCGCCGCGGGGTCCTCGGCATCGCGACCGGGTCCGACCAGTACCCTGGCGCCGCGGTGCTCGGGGTCGACGCCGCCGTGCACACCGGCGTCGGCATGGTCCGGTACGTCGGACCCGCACGCGCCACCGACCACGTGCTCACCCGCCGCCCCGAGGTCGTGTCCGGCGTCGGCCGTGTGCAGGCCTGGCTCGTCGGCTCCGGCATCTCGGCGCCGTCGCTCGGTGACCTGGACGAGACGACCGCGTCGGGCTTCTCGCACGCATCTGACGACGGCGTGCCGGTCGTCGTCGACGCCGGGGCGATTCCGCTCGTCGACCTCGGGCCGCTCGCCGTGCTCACCCCGCACGCCGGTGAGCTCGCTTCGTTCCTGGGGGTCGATCGCGCCGAGATCGAGCAGGACCCGGCCGCCGCGGCGCTCCGGGCGGCCGAGCGGACCGGCAGCGTCGTGCTGCTCAAGGGGGAGCGGACCCACGTGGTCACCCCGGACGGCTCGGTGCGGCTCGTGGCGTCCTCGGCGACGCCGTGGCTCGCGGCGGCCGGTGCCGGGGACGTGCTGGGCGGGGTCCTCGGAGCGCTCGTCGCCGCGCGGCAGGGGTCCGTCGAGGCGGCCGGTTCGTCGCTCACGCCGTCGGACCTCGCGCACCTGGCCGCGTCGGCCGCGGTGGTGCACGGGCTCGCGGCACGGCGGGCGTCCGGCGGCGGGCCGTTCCCGATGACGACGCTCATCGCCGAGCTGCCGGGGGTCGTGCGGGACCTGGTCGTGGACGGGGACGCGCGCGGGTAGTCACCGACGCGGAACGACGGTGTCGACGTCGTACGACATCGACGTCGTCGTTCGTTGCGCAGGCGCACCGTTGCGGACGCGCGGCAGCGACAGGGTCGACGTCGTACGACGACGACCGTGTCGCCGGTTGCGGACGCAACGCGCGTGACCTGCGCGGGAGCGGCCCCGGACGCGACGACGGACGGCCGGGAGGCGCGGTGCCAGCTGGCACCGCGCCTCCAGGCCGTCGGCGGTCACGTCACGGGCGTGACGCGCGTCGTGGACGTCAGCTCGCGGGGGTCGCGTGCACCAGGAACTCGACGGAACCGGCGTCGTCGACCTTGACGAACCCCAGGCTCGGGGCCTGCACGCCGTAGTCCGAGAAGGTGATCGGGACCGAACCGGAGATGTCGACGCCGTCGCCGTTCAGGCCGACCTGCAGCTTCGCGGTGACGTCCTTCGTGACGCCGTGCAGGGTGAGCTTCCCCGGAGCCGTCACGGTCGTCGTGTCGGAACCGCTCGGGACCGCGTCGGCGATCGGTCCGGTGAGTTCGAAGGTGGCCTCGGGGAAGGCCGCCGCGTCCATCGCAGAGTCGCGGAAGTAGGCGTCGCGCTGGTCGGAGTCGGTGGTGATGTCGGCGACCTGCACCGTGATCTTCGCGGCGGTGATGCTCGTGCCCTCGACGGTCGCGGTGCCGGCGACGCTGTCGGTGCGGCCGGTGACGGTGACGTCGGAGCCGTTCAGGACCTCGTGGACGCGGTACCCGGCCTCGGAGTCGCCGCCGACCGTCCACTCGCCGGACAGGTCCGTGTCGTCGAGGGTGGAGGCCTCGCGGGTGGCGGCGACGGACGGCGCGGCCGAGGCCTTCGCGTTCTCGGTGCTCGTGTAGACGTTCGTGAAGACCACCGCGCCCACGACGCCGAGGACGACGACGACGGCGATGACGGAGATCCAGATGACGGCCTTGCGGCGCTTGCGCGGGGTGTCGGAGGTCACGGGCAGAACGGTGACACGTCATGCTCGGGAGACCCTGAGTCCGTGGCGGCCATCGCCCCCGGTCCGGCCGCTACGCTCGTCCGGTGCAGAGGACCTCGACCCGGTGGCTCGAACTCGCCGGCTTCGTCCTGGCGTTCGTCGCCGTGCACGGGTTCCTGTGGTGGCTGACCCTCGTGTCGGCGAACCTGCCGCTCGGTGACGTGACCATCACCTACAGCCGCTGGATCGAGACCGGGCGGACCGCGGATTTCTGGGTCGGCATCGACGGCGCCTGGGTGTACCCGATCCTGGCGATCGTGCCGATGGCCGCGGCGGCGCTCGGGGGCGTCGCGTCGATCGGCACCGGCTGGCTGCTGCTGATGGTGCTGCTCGACGCCGCGGCGTGCGCGTTCCTGTGGCGGTTCCGGGCGCGTGTGGGATCGTCCGACCGTTTCCGCGTGCACGGGGTGCGGGTCGTCTGGTGGTGGCTGCTGTTCCTGCTCGCGCTCGGGCCGATCGCGCTCGGTCGGATCGACACCGTCGCGACGGTGTTCGCGCTGGTGGGCGTGGCGTTCGTGGCCTCGAGGCCGGCCGTCGCGTCCGCGCTCTTCACCGCCGGTGCCTGGACGAAGGTGTGGCCCGCGGCGCTCGTCGCGGTGCTGCTGCTCCTGCGTCGCGGACACCGCCGGGGTGTGCTCGCCGGGGCCCTGGTGCTGAGCGCCCTGATCGTGCTCGTCGACGTGCTGTGGGGCGGTGCGCCGTACCTGCTGTCCTTCGTCGGTGAGCAGACCGGCCGTGGGCTGCAGATCGAGTCACCGCTCGCGACGCCCTTCATGTGGGCCGCAGCCTTCGGCGTCCCCGGAGCGGCGGTGTTCTACGACCAGGAGATCCTGACCTTCGAGGTGTCCGGTGCCGGCACGTCCGCCGCCGCCGCGGTGTCGACGCCGCTGATGGCCGTCGTCGTGGTGGCCGGGGTCGTGCTCGCGCTCTGGGCTGCGCGCCGAGGTGCCCGTCGGGCCGAGCTCGCGCCGGTCCTGGCGCTGCTGTTCGTCGCGGCGCTCATCGCGACGAACAAGGTGGGGTCGCCGCAGTACATCGGCTGGTTCGCGGTGCCGATCGTGTGGGGGCTCGCCGCCGGCACCCCCAGTGCGCGCCGGTTCGCGCCGATCGCGGTGACCGCGCTGCCGATGGCCCTGCTCACGCAGGTGATCTACCCGGGCTACTACGACCAGTTGCTCGGTGTGCAGCCGTGGATCCTCGTGGTGCTCACGGTCCGGAACGTGCTCGAGGTCGCGATCCTGGTGTGGAGCGTGGTCGCACTGGTGCGGATGGGGCGGGCTGCGGGGTCCGGACGGGTGTCGGCGCGCTCGTCGTCGTCCGTGCGCGACCAGCCCGAGCCGGGCAGGATGGACGCATGATCGTCGCCTTCTCCGTCGCTCCGTCCGGTGGTCCCGCTGCAACGTCCGACGGGTCCGTGCACGACGCCGTCGCGGCCGCCGTGCGCGTGGTGCGCGAGAGCGGGTTGCCGAACCGCACCTCGTCGATGTTCACCGAGATCGAGGGGGAGTGGGACGAGGTCATGGACGTCGTCAAGCGCGCCACCGAGGCCGTCGGGGAGTACGGCACCCGGGTGTCGCTCGTGCTCAAGGCCGACATCCGCCCCGGGCACACCGGCGAGATCGACGGCAAGCTCGAACGGCTCGAGGCGGCGCTCGGCGAGTAGCGGTCAGCGGCGCCGACGCGGACGCCTGCGGCGACGGGGGTCGGTCCCGAGGACCGCGGCGACCGTCAGCAGGACGAGGCCGGCGACCGCGAACACCACGACGACGACGATCCCGAGCGGGTCGGTGACGTCCTCGCAGTTCGCGGGCGCGCCGGCGGCGCAGGAGGCCAGGACGGTCGTGACGGTGGACACGTCGTCATCCTGCACCGCAGCGTCGCCCGACACGCCGCATCGGTCCCTCGGATGTCGGTGGTCGGGTGTCTCATGGTCTGCATCGAGCCACTTCGGGTGGCCTGCGAGACGACGAGGAGCGCGTGATGATGCACGACGGCTGGTGCCCCGACTGCGACCTGCGAACGGTCGTCATCGACACGGACGAGCAGGGGGAGAACGCCTGGGCGAGCTGCGCGGAGTGCGGCACCGGATGGGTGCACCGCGACGAGCTGCCCGAGCAGACCACCGCACGGACCCGCACCCCGGAGCGCCAGGCGGCCTGAGCTCCCGCGGGCTTTCGCTGGTTCGTTGGAGCGGTCTACACTCGACAGACCAGGACATCACGGCCGCCCCGTCCGGTGGGGTGCTGCACCGTCGTCCCGCTCCGCCCGCACGAGAACAGGCCCCATGTCACAGCTCACGCCTGCGCGTCGCACCCTCGCGCTCATCTCGCTCGCCCTCGGCGGGTTCGCCATCGGCTCGACCGAGTTCGTCGCGATGGGGCTGCTGCCGAACATCGCGCAGGCCCTGCTCCCCGAGCAGTACGGCATCGACCCCGACGCCGGGATCGCCCATGCTGGCTGGCTCGTCAGCGCGTACGCCCTCGGGGTGGTGGTCGGCGCGCCGACCATCGCGGCGATGTCCGCCCGGTTCCCGCGCAAGGGCCTGATCCTCGTGCTGCTCGTCGGGTTCGTCGTCGCGACGATCGCGAGCGCGCTACTGCCCTCGTTCGGCCTGGTGCTCGTGGCCCGCTTCGTCGCGGGGCTGCCGCACGGCGCCTACTTCGGCATCGCGTCGATCGTGGCCGGCGACATGATGGGCCCGGGCAAGCGCGGCAAGGGCATCGCCATGGTGCTGCTCGGCCTGTCGGTCGCGAACGTCGTCGGCGTCCCGGCGATCACGTGGGTCGGACAGGTGGCCGGGTGGCGGGTCGCCTACGGTGTCGTCGCCGCGCTGTTCGCCCTGACGTTCCTGGCCGTCGCGGCCTTCGTGCCGAAGAGCGCCCGCGACGAGCACGCCACGATCGGCCGTGAGCTCCGGGCGTTCCGCGTGCCGCAGGTGTGGATCGTGATGGGCCTCGGTGCCGTCGGGTTCGGCGGCTTCTTCGCGGTGTACTCGTACATCTCCCCGCTCGTGCAGAACGTCACCGGGATGCCGGAGTCGTTCGTGCCGATCGTGCTCGTCGTCGTGGGCATCGGCATGGTCGTCGGCGGGGTGCTCGGCGGACACCTGGCCGACCACAGCGTGAAGCGCACGATCTACGTCGGTATGTTCTCGCTCATCGGAGCCCTGCTCATCACCGTCCTGACGGCGCAGTGGCTCTGGGGCATGCTGCTCGGCGCGTTCCTGCTCGGGGCGACCTCGTCGGCGATCCCGCCGGCGGTGCAGTCGCGCCTGATGGACGTCGCGGGGGATGCCCGCACGATCGCGGCGGCGCTGAACCACTCGGCGTTCAACATCGGCAACTCGATCGGTGCGGCCCTGGGCGGCGCGGTCATCGCGGCCGGCTTCGGGTTCCTCGCACCGGGTTGGCTCGGCATCGGCCTCGCGCTGCTCGGCGTCCTGGTGACGATGGTCAGCTACGCGGTCGAGCGGCGGAGCACCCGTCGCGCGGCGGTCCGCTCCTCGTCGCCGTCCACCGGTCCGATCACCGCACCGGTCCCGACGGCCTGACACGCGGGGTGCGCGCACGCACCCACCGGACGGGAGGCCCGTGGCGACGCCGCCACGGGCCTCCCGTCCGTCGTATGGCGCGGCCACCGCACATGGTGAGCAGCAATGGTCGGGTCCCGTGACGGGACCCGACCATTGCTGCTCACGAAGCGCAACGCGCAACGCGCAGCGCGCGCTACAGGCCCAGGGGGCTGCCGTCCTGCACGATGATGCCGTCGGTGATCGCACGCTTCCGCAGCGCGACCTTCGTGCCCACGTCGAAGCCGGCGACGCGGTACTTCTCGCGGATGCGCTTGAGGTAGCTCTTCGCGGTCTCCTCGGAGATGCCGAGCTGGTAGGCGACGCTCTTGACGGGCTCGCCACCGCCGTACAGCGCCATCACGCGACGCTCCTGGGCGCTGAGCTTCGGGACACCGCCGACGTCGCCGCTGTTGATGGCGAGGTCGAGCTCGGCCGAGACGTACTGCTCGCCGCGCTGGGCGGAGCGGATCGCCTCGACGATCATGTCGGCGTCCTCGCTCTTGACGAGGTACCCGAGGGCGCCGGCGCCGAGGGCCTCGCGCACGACGTTCGGCTCCGAGTACGTGCTCATCACGACGGTCTTGACGCCCGCGGTCTTGAGCGTCGAGATCTTCAGCGACACCGGGATGGAGTCCTTGAGGTCCAGGTCCAGCAGCACCACGTCGACCGGGAACGCCGGGCTCGTCAGGAGCTCGGGCCAGGTCGTGACGGCGGCCACCAGGGTGATGTCGTCGGCCGCGTTCCGGATCCACTCCGTGAGCGCGCCGAGGAGCATCCTGTGGTCGTCGACCAGTGCGAGTCGGATCGGTTCCTCTGGAGTCGCCATGCTGGCGTCCTTTCTCGGTGCGGATTGCTCGGCCGATCCTAGGAGGATGCGGGCCGGAAGTCGGTCAGGCGTGCGGGTGTCCGGCGGCTACATCGACGGATGTCGGTTCACGACGCAGTGCGCGACGATGTGCAGCGCGCCGTCACGGACGGTCTCGGTGTACGGGCCGATGCGCTGCAGGGCGCTCCACGCCGTCGGGCCGAGGCTGCGACGGGGCACCCCGCGGGACTCGATGACGACGGGGACGTCCATCGTGTCGTCGCTGACCGGGTGACCGTCGGAGCCGATCGGGCCGAGGGTGACGGAGACGACGGGCATGCCGGGCTGCGCGGTGCGGCCGTCGCCGACCATCTGCCAGATCGCCTGCAGCAGCCCGTCGCGCTGCGTGGGGGAGAGGTGCCCCGCCAGGGCGGTCGGGTCGGCGACGCTCACCGAGCGACCGAGGTGGTCGGACTCGGTGATCGCGTGGTAGAGCCAGGTCTCGCGACGGCCCTCGATCAGGTGCAGGCGGAGCTCGGTGGCGAGCGACGCGGCGACGGAGCTCGAGGCGTCGGACAGCGGCAGCGGGTCGGTGCCGTTGGCGACGGCGTCGAGCAGCTTCTCGGCGGCCAGGTCGAGCCGGGCGAGCTCGTCCGAGGCGAGCATGCCGACGGCGAACTGCGGCGCCTGCACGTTGCTCTGCACGAGCACCCGGTCGAGTTCGCGCTGCACGAGCTGGCGGAACCGCTGCACGACGTACAGCGCGAGCGACGGCGGCACCACGACGAGCGACAGCAGGGACACGATGCCGGGCATGGTGTCGTGCGTGATCGGCGTCGACACGACGGCCATCACGATGAACGCGATGCCGAGCGCACCGATGGCGGCTGCGACCTCGCGGGCGGGTCGGAGCGTGGCGATCGGCAGCAGGGCGAACCCGGCGGCCATCGACGCGGTCGCGGTGTGCGCGATGTCGTGCTCGGGCCAGATGCCGATGAAGTCGAGCGTGACCACGCACGCCAGCACGACGCAGATCAACGCGAAGGCCGGACCCGTCAGCCGTTCGCCGTAGGTCAGGACGCTGAGTCCGACCCCGACGGCGGCGACGACGTAGAGCCCCCAGGCGACCGCGGGCAACCACGGGTCGGAGTACTCGTTCCAGCGCACCAGGAAGAACGCGATGCCGGCGACGGCCTCGATCGCGGTGAGGACCGCGGCGCCGAGGCCGAGGTACCCGGCACCGAGCGACGCGCCGGGCTTGGCGGCCTGGCGCAGCGACCGGGCACCGGTCGACGTCGACGGGAGCCCTCGGGCCTGGCGCCGTTCGCTCGTGCGGTACCGCTCGCGCGCCTCGCGGCGGGTCCGGGGTGCTGGTGGAGCGGTCTCGCCGGGCAGGCTGCGGCCGATGGTGTCCTCGGGGACCCGGGTCATCGCGGTGCCTCCAGGACGACGGTGGTGCCGGATCCCGGCGCGGAGAAGAGCTTGGCGTCGCCGCCGACCTCGCGCAGCCGGTTCACGACGCTCTCCTTGAAGCCGAGTCGTTCGGCGCTGACGGTGGTGAGGTCGAAGCCGACGCCGGAGTCGGTGACCATCGCGCGGACGACCTCGTTGTCGTGGACGATCGTGACGTGGGCCTCGCCGACGCCGGCGTGCCGACGGACGTTCTCGAGGCACTCGCCGAGCGCGAGCAGGAACGCGTCGAGCACGTTCGACGGCAGCAGGACCTGCCCGGTGCCGTGCCAGCTGACCTCGAGCCCCATCCGGCCGAAGCGCTGCTTGACCGACTCGAGGGTCTGTCCGAGCGGCGATTCCTCTTCGCGGGTGAGCGAGTAGTCACCGGACTGCGAGGGCTGCGGGGTCGCACCGAGGCGCAGGTGCCGCAGCAGTCGGGCGTCCTCGGCGGCCTGCTCGCGCATCGCCTGCTCGGAGACGCCGACGCCGGAGTGCGCCAGCAGCGTCAGGGTCGCGAGCACCGTGTCGTGCAGCAGGCGGGCACCCTGGCGGCGCTGCGCCTCGGTCTCGCTGGCCTGCCGTTCGGCGCGGTGGGCGGTGCCGATGCTGTAGATGCGACGGGCGACGCGGGGGATGCTGCGTGAGATCCAGATCGCCACGACGGCCATCAGGATCCACCCGAGCAGTGCGCCGCTGACCGGGGTCGACAGGAGCGAGCCCGAGCCCCAGACCATGAGCACCACCACGGCGCCGCCCCCGGCGATCGTGATGCCGAGACCGACCGGGTGCCCGCGCTGGGCCATCAGCGGTGCCGAGAGCCCGCCTGCGGCCAGGGGCATGACGGCGCTGGCGACGAGGGGCCTCGCCGAGTCGTCGACGCCGGTGAAGAGCAGCACCATCGTGGCGAGCCCGGCGACGACGATGGCGGCGGTCCACCACACTTCACCGCCGCGGCCGAAGCACACGAGCGCGGTGATCATCGCGGCGATGCAGAGGAGTGCGCCGATGAGGGGCAGCGTGGGCACGGCGGCGGCGGAGAGGATGCCCACGACGCTGACGAGCGCGCAGACGATGCCCACGACACGGGTCGCCGACCGCAGCAAGCGGTCGCGTTCCTGTGCGATGAAGTCCATCGATGTCCTGGTTGGTGACGATCTGGGCGGTGCGGGAAACCGAGCGTCGGTCAGTGCCGAGCTCCACGCCATCATTCCACGCGCGCCACCCGTAGGGGGGTCTTCGGCGCGCCGTGGTGGCAGGCGGGCCCGCTCAGGAGCCGAGCAACCGCCGCAGGTGCGCCCCGACCTGCTCGTGCTCGATGAGGAACCCGTCGTGTCCGAACTCGCTCTCGATCACCGCGGCGGAGTCCCCGTCGAGCGCGTCCGGCACGCCCGCGGCGATCCGGTGCTGGTCCTCGACGGGGAACAGTCGGTCGCTCGAGATGCCCACGACCAGTGTCCGCGCGGTCACCAACCCGAGTGCCGCCGACACCCCGCCGCGCCCGGCGCCCACGTCGTGCGAGTCCATCGCGTACGTCAGGGTCACGTAGCTCGAGGCGTCGAACCGCCGCGTGAACTTGTTGCCGTGGAAGTCGAGGTAGCTCTCCACCGAGAACCGGCCGTCGTCGCCGAGCGGGGAGACGTCGCTCTGCCAGGACCGCGCAAAGCGGCTGTTCAGCTCGTCCGACGCGCGGTAGGTCATGAGCGCCATCCGCCGGGCCAGCGACAGCCCCCGGTGCGGTCCCTCGCCGGCCTCGGCCTCGAAGTAGTCGCCGCCGGCGAACGCCGGGTCCATCTGGATCGCCGCCCGCTGCAGCGAGTTCGCCGCGATCTGGTCGGCGGTGGTCTGCGCCGTCGACGCAAGGACCGCCAGCCGCTGCACGCGCGCCGGGTGCGAGACCGCGAACTCGAGGGCGTGCATGCCGCCCATCGACCCGCCGACGACGGCCGCGAAGGTCTCGATGCCGAGCCGGTCGGCGAGCTGCGCCTGCACCTCGACCTGGTCGCGCACCGTCACGAACGGGAACCGCGAGCCCCACTCCGCGCCCGTCGGCGACACCGACGACGGCCCGGTGGTGCCCTGGCAGCCGCCGAGCATGTTCGGCGCGATGACGAACCACCGGTCGGTGTCGATCGCCCGGCCGGGGCCGACGACGTCGCCCCACCAGCCGGCGGTGCGGTGGCCCGGGCCGGCGGCACCGGTCACGTGCGAGTCCCCGGTCAGGGCGTGCAGGACGAGCACCGCGTTGTCGCGGGCGGCGTTGAGCGTGCCCCACGTCTCGTAGGCCACGCGCACGGACGGCAGGCGGCCGCCGCGCACCCATTGCTCGCCGAGCGACTCGAAGTGGCGTGCACCCGGGTGGTCACCAGGACGCCAGGCACCGGTCACGGGCGGCTTGCCGAGGGTGCCGAGTTCGGTGCCGGGCACCAGGGTGGACGGCACGGAGTCCTCGGGGGTCGTCTGCCAGTCCATCGTGCGTCCAGTCTGCCGGGAGGCGCGGGTCGCCGCCGCCGTGTTACGTCACGCCCGGCGCGTGGCCGGGTGTCCGGGCCGTGGGCGCGTCGGGCGGGTCCGGGCATCTGCGGGTTGGTGCGTGGGCGGGTGCGACAACGTCGACGTCGTACGACATCGAGGAAGTCGCACCGCCGCGTCGGCAACTGTTGCACGGGCGGGCAAACGACAAGGTCGACGTCGTGCGACGTCGACCTTGTCGTTCCGAGTCGGTGCCCCCGGACGGGCGAACGCTACGCGCGCTGGCTCTCCTGCGCGATCGCCCGGGCCGCGGCGAGCCCGGCCTCGAGGTCGGCCTTCAGGTCGGCGATGTTCTCGATGCCGACCGACAGGCGCACCAGGCCGGGCGTCACCCCGGTGGTGAGCTGCTGCTCGGGGGTGAGCTGCGAGTGCGTGGTCGACGCCGGGTGGATGACGAGCGAGCGGACGTCGCCGATGTTCGCCAGGTGCGAGAACAGCTGCAGGTTGTCGACGAACGCCTTGCCCGCGGTGACCCCGCCCTTGAGCTCGAACGACAGCACGGCGCCGACGCCCTTCGGCGCGTACCGGTTCGCGGCCGCGTACCAGGGCGACGTCGGCAGCCCGGCGTAGGCGACGGTGGCGACGTCGGGGTGCTGGTCGAGCCACTCCGCGATCTCCTGCGCGTTGGAGACGTGCCGCTCGATGCGGAGCGACAGGGTCTCGATGCCCTGCAGCAGCGCGAACGCCGTGTCCGCCGAGTTCGACGCACCGAGGTCGCGGAGCAGCTGCACCCGGGCCTTCACGATGTACGCGAGCTCGTTGCCGACGGCCTCGGCGAAGACCGCGCCGTGGTACGACGGGTCGGGCGTGTTGAACTCCGGGAACCGGTCGGCGTGCTGCGACCAGGCGAACTTCCCGCCGTCGACGATGATCCCGCCGATGACCGTGCCGTGGCCGCCGAGGAACTTCGTGGCCGAGTGCACCACGATGTCCGCGCCGTGCTCGAACGGACGGATCAGGTACGGCGTCGCGATCGTGTTGTCGACGATCAGCGGGACGCCGGACTCGTGGGCGACGTCGCTGACGCCCGTGATGTCGAGGACGTTGATCTTCGGGTTCCCGATGGTCTCGGCGAAGAACAGCTTCGTGTTCGGGCGGACGGCGCGGCGCCACTCCTCGAGGTCGTCCTGGTCCTCGACGAACGTCGTCTCGATGCCGAGCTTCGCCAGCGTGTACTTGAACAGGTTGTACGTGCCGCCGTAGATCGACGACGACGACACGATGTGGTCACCCGCCCCCGCGATGTTCAGCACCGCGTAGGTCTCGGCAGCCTGGCCGGACGCGACGAGCAGGGCCCCGGACCCGCCCTCGAGCGCGGCGATCCGCTGCTCGACGACGTCGTTCGTCGGGTTCATGATCCGGGAGTAGATGTTGCCCGGCTTGGCGAGCGCGAACAGGTCGCGCGCTTCGTCCGAGTTCGCGAAGACGTACGAGGTCGTCTTGTAGATCGGCGTCGCTCGGGCCCCGGTGGTCGGGTCCGGCTGTGCGCCGGCGTGGACCTGGGTGGTCTCGAACTGCCACTGCGCGGCGTCGTGCTCGGTCATCTTGGTGCTCCTGTCCGGTGCGGCTGGTCGTCGGGTCGCCCTGCGCTCGGCCTGGAGGCGCGGCGCGGCTGTGCGTCGGGTGTCACGGTACGCAGGTGGCCGGGCCCGCACCACCGCACCCGCCTCGGGACGTAACGCGCGCGCCCGACGCGCCCCGGGCCTCCCGTCCGCGGAGCGCGACGCTGGGTCGCACCGTGCGAGGTCACCTGTGGTGCGAGGTTGCGGACTCGGTGCGAGCCTGCGCCCCCTGCACCACGGACGGAACCTCGCACCGTTCGTGGACGGCCCTCACCCGTCGCGGCGGAACAGCCAGTCGACCTTGGGCTCGAGCAGCCACCGCATCCCGCGCCGCACGAAGGGCTGCGCCAGGAAGAGGCTGACGGCGCACGCGATGACGACCATCAGGAGCACGAACGGCCAGGCCGAGTGCTCGCCGGCCAGGACGCCGGACTCCCGGATCGGGTAGAGCACGAACGTGTGGAGGAGGTAGACGTACATCGTCGCCGCGCCGAACTGGGTGATCCAGATGTTCCGACGGGGGATGAGCACCAGGAACGACGCCGTCAGCAGGGTCGCGAGCAGCATCAGGCCGAAGCGCACCGCACCCGCCCACCAGGCGTCCTCGCCGAGCCCCGAGTACGAGTCGTCGTAGAAGAACCAGTGGTGCAGGTCGAACTCCTTGAACTGCGGGATCCAGACCGCGCAGGACACCGCCCACGCGGCGAACACCACGACGGCGGCGATCCGCACCCGGACGACGGTGCGGCGGGACGCCTCGTACCAGCGGTCGAAGACACCCCACTGCTTGACCTGCCACCCGAGCAGGAAGAACGGCAGCAGGCTGATCGCGCGGGACAGCGAGAGCGTGGAGTCGACGTTGTCGAAGTAGCCGACGCCGATGCTGAACACGACCGCCCAGAACAGCGGCCACCGCAGCTGCGCCAGGTACGGCAGGATCAGCTTGAAGATGCCCAGGGCCAGCAGGAACCACAGGGTCCACGTCGGCTGCGTCGGGTTGAAGTCCTTGCCGCCCTCGACGATGCCCTGCACCACGGTCCAGATCGTCTGCATGATGATGTACGGCACGACGATGTCCGTGATCGTCCGGCGCATGCGCTTCGCCGTCGGGGTGTCCGCCGACGAGAAGTACCCGCTGATCACGCCGAACGCCGGCATGTGGAACGCGTAGATGAACGTGTAGAGCGCCAGGGCGTGTTCGCTCGCCGGCGTCTGCCGCTGGATCGCGTGGCCGATGACCACGAGCGTGACCGCGACGAACCGCGCGGTGTCCCACATCGGGATCCGGCGCGGGGCTCGACCGGGCTCGAGCTGCGTCGCCGGGGCCGAGGGGGCGGGAGGGGCGGCATCCGTCGTCATCGCTGGTCACGTTACCGGATCGTGATCTGGACGGCCCGGTGCGGTGCCGGAACCGTCCCGCTCGGTACGGTGGGCGGACCGGGCAACCACGTGCCCCGGTCACCGACGCAGGAGGCAGATCACATGGCAGCACGGCGCGCAGTCGTCACCGGAGCGAGCTCGGGCATCGGGGCGGCCACCGTCCGGCTGTTCCGGTCGCGGGGCTGGGACGTGCTCGCCGTGGCCCGTCGCGCCGCGAAGCTCGAGGCGCTCGCCGCGGAGACCGGGGCCGACACCCTGGTCGCCGACATCACGGACGCCGACGACGTGGCGGCGCTCGCCGCGCGGGTCGCGGACCTCGGCGGCGCCGACGTGCTCGTGAACAACGCGGGTGGGGCGTTCGGTTCGGCGAGCGTCGAGGAGTCCGACGTCGACGACTGGCGCGCCATGTTCGAGGTCAACGTGATCGGCACGAAGCGGGTCGTCTCGGCGCTGCTGCCGCACCTGCGCGACCGCGCTCGGGAGTCCGGGGGAGCGGACATCGTCACGGTGACCAGCACCGCCGGGTTCGTCGCGTACGAGAACGGTGGCGGCTACAACGCGGCGAAGTTCGCCGAGCACGCCCTGGTCGGCGCGCTCCGGCTCGAGCTGAACGGCGAGCCGATCCGTGTCGTCGAGATCGCGCCGGGCATGGTGAAGACCGACGAGTTCGCGCTCACCCGGTTCCGCGGCGACGAGCAGAAGGCCGCCGCGGTGTACGACGACGTGCCGGAGCCGCTCGTGGCCGACGACGTCGCCGAGGCGATCGTGCACGCGGTGGAGCTGCCGGCACACGTGAACCTCGACCTCGTGACGATCCGGCCGGTGGCGCAGTCGGCGCAGCACAAGCTGGCGCGCGGCCCGCTGACGCCCCGCTGAGCCGACCCGCGCAGGACCCGCGCAGCGCCCGGGCTGCTGCCGCGGGTCGCGGGCGCGGGCTCCCTGCCGGTACCGTGGTCGGATGCCGATCAGCAGCGAACCCGAGCCCGCGGCTCCGTCCACCGTGACCGTGACGAGCGGGCCCGAGGTACTCGGCTGGCTCGAGTTCGGTGACGCCGCACGCCTGCTCGCCAAGGACGTCCTGTCCAGCGGCTTCGAGCCCGAGGTCGTCGTCGCCGTCGCCCGCGGCGGACTGATCATCGCCGGCGCCGTGGCGTACGCCCTCGGCACCAAGGAGTGCGGCTCGATCAACGTCGAGTTCTACACCGACGTCGAGCAGCGGCTGGAGGAGCCGGTCGTGCTCGCCCCCGCCCTCGACGCCCCGAGCCTGGCCGGCAAGCGGGTCCTCGTCGTCGACGACGTGTCGGACTCCGGCCGCACCCTGCGCCTGGTCGTCGACATCATCCGGAACGCCGGTGCCGACGTCCGGAGCGCCTGCCTGTACTCGAAGCCCGGCACCGTCCTCGAGCCCGACCACGTGTGGCGCCGGGTCGACGGCTGGATCACGTTCCCGTGGAGCGCCCTCGCCCCCGTGACGGCCGAGTCGTGAGCATCCACCTGGTCGGCGGCGGTCTCTTCGCCGCCTCGGACGCCGCAGCGCCGTTCCTCGCCGAGGCGACCGCCCGTTCGGCGGCGGTCGGCCGGAGCGTCCCGCGCATCGCCCTGCTGTCCGTGGCGGGCCCGGACGGCGGCAGCCCGTCGTCGACGGCCGACATCGCCGAGGTCCTCGGCGGCCCGCGCACGGCCGAGGTGCTCGTCACCGAGGTCGCGGCCGGTCAGGTCTTCGACACCACCGTCCTGAGCGACGTCGACGCCCTGGTGATCGGTGGCGGCGTCACCCCCGACTACCTGGCGGCGATCGCCCCGCTCGTCGACCAGCTCCGGCTGCTCGTCTCCGACGGTCTGCCCTACCTCGGCTACTCGGCCGGTGCGATGATCGCCGCCGACCGTGCCCTGGTGGGCGGCTGGCGCATCGGCGGCGTCGAGATCTGCCCCGAGGCGGCGTCCGAGGGGCTGGACGAGGTCGAGCTCCGCGAGGGCCTCGGCCTGGTCGACCTGACCATCGACGTGCACGCGGTGCAGGCCGGCACGCTCGCGCGGCTCATCGCCAGCGCCGAGGCCGAGTTCGTCACCGCCGGACTCGCGATCGACGAGGACACCACGCTCGTCGTCGGCGAGGGCGCGCTCGAGGTCCGCGGGACCGGCAGCGTCTGGCGCGTGATGGCCGGCGAGGAGTCGGTGGCCGTCGCCACCATGGGCGCGTAGCCGACGTGGAACCACGGCCACTCGCCGACCTGGTCGACCCCGGCTGGGCCGATGCCCTCGCGCCGGTCGAGCCCGACGTGCACCGGATCGGCGCGTGGCTCCGCGACGAGACCGCGGCCGGTCGCCACTACCTGCCCGCGGGCGGCGACGTCCTGCGCGCGTTCACGAGCCCGTTCGACGCCGTCACGGTGCTGGTCGTCGGGCAGGACCCGTACCCGACGCCCGGCCACCCGATCGGTCTGTCCTTCGCCGTCGACCCGGCCGTGCGTCCGGTGCCGCGGAGCCTGGCGAACATCTACCGCGAGCTCGCCGACGACCTCGGGGTGACGCCCCCGCCGCACGGCGACCTGCGTGCGTGGTCCGACCAGGGCGTCCTGCTGCTCAACCGGGTGCTCACCGTGCAGGCGGGCGAGGCGGGCAGCCACCGCGGCAAGGGCTGGGAGTCGGTGACCGACCAGGCCGTCCGCGCCCTGGTCGCCCGTGGCACCCCGCTCGTCGCCGTGCTCTGGGGCGCCCAGGCCGGTTCGGTGCGACCGCTCCTCGGCGACACCCCGGTCGTCGCGTCGGCCCACCCGAGCCCGCTCAGCGCGTCGCGCGGGTTCTTCGGCAGCCGCCCGTTCTCGCAGGTGAACGCGCTGCTCGAGTCGCAGGGCGCACCGCCCGTCGACTGGACGCTGCCCGCTCAGTAGGCTCGGCACGTGCTCGAGGAGGAATACCAGCGACGGCGGGTCCTGCCGCGACACCTGCGTGCCCCGGCGGCGACCGAGACGGCCTTCGAGTACCGCATCCGTGCGGCCGAGGTGGGGGACCTGCCCCACGTGCGCGAGATCCACACGCACTACGTCCGCAACTCGTCGGTGACCTTCGACCCGGCGGCGTTCACGTACGCCGCGTGGAAGAAGCGCTACGACGACATCCGGAAGCGCCGCCTGCCGTTCCTGGTGGCGGAGAACCCCGCCGGGCAGATCCTCGGCTACGCCTTGGTCGACGCGTGGAACCCGCGGGACCGCTCGAACCACGTCGTCGAGGACTCGATCTACCTCGGCGCCGCGTCCGGTGGCAAGGGACTCGGTCGTGCGCTGATGGAGGCGCTGCTCGACGAGTGCCGGTCGGCCGGCGTGCGCGAGGTCGTCGCCGTCATCGCGGACCGGCAGGCCGAGGCGTCGATCCGGCTGCACGAGCGGCTCGGCTTCGAGGAAGTGGGCCGGATGGGCAAGGTCGGCTACAAGTACGACCGCTGGCTCGGCACGGTCACGATGCGGCTCCGCCTGCGCGGCCCGCGACTGTTCGCGCGACGACGCTGACGGAGCCGACGCGGTCGACGCGCGTCACGCTCGAGACGCGGCCGCGGGGCGGACGGGAGGCCCGTGGCGGCCCCGGCATGCGCCTCCAGGCCGTCGCCCGGTCGCGTCAGCCCGCCGGCGCCTCGGTGATGAACTCGTCCCGCGTCACGCGGAGCAGCGCGGTGGCCGCCGCCGCGGCGGCGTCCGCGTCACCGTCGACCGCTGCGCGCCCGACCGCCTGGTGCCGGAGTGCCGCCTCGCGCGTCCAGCGCGTGATGGGGTCGCGTGACTCCGACGTGCGGGTGCGGAGGAGCGCCTCGACGGTGCCGGCGAAGTGCGCGAACACGGCGTTCCCCGACCCGGTGAGCAGTGCACGGTGGAAGCGGACGTCGGCCTCCAGGTAGGCGCGGCTGTCCTCGCGTCCGCAGGCGTCGAGCATGTCCTCGGCGGCGGCGAGCACGGCGTCCGCGCCCGCGGAGCCGGCGGTCAGGGACGCCGCGACCGGTTCGACGCCGAGCCGGAGTTCGACGAGCTCCCGCTGCTGCACGAAGTACGCCGGTGAGGTACCGCGCCACCGGATCACGGTGGGGGCGAGCAGCTCCCACGCGGTGATGTCGCGGACGAGCGTGCCGACCCGCTGCCGGGGCTCGACCAGGCCGAGGGACTGCAGGACGCGCAGGGCCTCGCGGACGACGGAGCGGGACACCCCGAACTCGTCGGCGACCAGTTCGGGTCGCACGACGGAACCCGTGGCCAGGTCGCCGTCGACGATCCGCTGGCCCAGGGTGTCGAGCACGTGGGCGTGCAGTCCGCGTGCGGTGGGCATCGTTTCCTCCGTGCAGTACGGGTCACGCGGTCGTCGTGACGCCGGTCCCATCGAAGCGGCAGACTCCGGGGACGGGCGGTTGGCGCGCGGGACGACGTCGTATAGTCTGATTAATCAGATTATTAAGGGTCGGCGTTCGTCGCGCCAGTCCACCCTCGACACTAAGGCGACGGAGCCGCGCAGCAGCGACTCCAGGAAGGGGCGCTGATGCCTCACGCTCTCCCGGACCACCTGCTCGCCGCGGGTGGCACCACCGAGACGGTCGACCCGTCCGGTTCGATCCCGCAGCTGATCATCGCGGCGCTCGTCGGCATCGTGGTGATCATCGCGCTCATCACCTGGCTGAAGGTGCACCCGTTCATCGCGCTCACGATCGGCGCACTCGGCGTCGGCATCGGCGCGGGGCTCGCTCCCGACAAGGCGGTCACCAGCTTCGGTGACGGCTTCGGCGCGACCATGACGAGCGTCGGCATCCTCGTCGGGCTCGGGGCGATGTTCGGCAAGATGCTCGTCGACTCCGGCGCAGCGGACCGCGTCGTGGACACCCTGGTGCGGAAGTCGTCGAAGGCGGCGCTGCCGTGGACGATGGCCCTGATCGGTGCGCTCATCGGGCTGCCGATGTTCTTCGAGGTCGGCCTCGTCCTGCTCATCCCGATCATCGTGCTGGTCGCCAAGCGGAGCGAGGTGCCGATCATGAAGATCGCCGTGCCCGCCCTGGTCGGACTGTCGACGATGCACGCCTTCGTCCCGCCGCACCCCGGCCCGCTCGTCGCGATCTCCACCGTCGGTGCGAACCTCGGCACCACGCTCGCCTTCGGCATCGTGCTGGCGATCCCGGTGATCATCCTGGCCGGGCCGCTCTTCGCCCGGTTCGCGGCCCGCTGGGTCGACATCCCCGTCCCGGACATGTTCGGGTCGCGCGGGGCGGTCGCCACCGCCGGCCCGGGTTCGGGGTCGGATTCCGGGTCCGCCGCCTTCGCCGACGACCCGGCACACCCCGGACGGGAGGCCCGGCGCGGCCCCGCCACGCAGGACACCGCGTCCCTACCCAACGGCAAGAGCGACTTCACGCGCGTGATCAGCGAGCCGCGCAGCCCGTCGTTCACCGTCGCCCTGATCGGCATCCTGCTGCCGGTCGTGCTCATGCTCGCCCAGGCGATCCGTGAGGCCACCGCCCCCGAGGCCGCCGGCTCGTGGGTGAGCCTGCTCGACTTCCTCGGCTCGCCGATGATCGCCATCGGCATCGCGGCCGTCTACGCGATGGTCTTCTTCGCGATCGGCGGCGGCATGGACCGCTCGGCGGTGTCGAAGTCGCTCGAGAGCGCCCTGCCCCCGATCGCCGGGGTGCTGCTCATCGTCGGTGCCGGCGGTGGCTTCAAGCAGGTGCTCATCGACACAGGCATCGGCGGCGTGATCGCTGACGCCGTCAAGGACTCCGGCGTCTCGGTGCTGCTCGTCGCCTGGGTCGTCTCGGCCCTGGTCCGCGTGGCGACCGGGTCGGCCACGGTCGCCACCGTGACCGCCGCCGGCATCATGGCGCCGATCGCCGCCGACCTGTCGACGCCGATGACGTCGCTGCTCGTGCTCGCGATCGGTGCAGGCTCCGTGTTCCTGTCGCACGTGAACGACGCCGGGTTCTGGCTGGTGAAGGGGTACCTCGGCACCACGGTGGGGCAGACGTTCAAGACGTGGACGGTGCTCGAGTGCCTCATCTCGGTGTTCGGTCTGCTCGGGGTCCTGCTGGCCGGGGTGTTCATCCGATGAGCGGCGCAGACCTCGGTGCGGCCGCTGCTGCCGGTGCGTCCGACGCCGGGCTGGATGCCCGCGTCCTGGTCGTGATGGGGGTCTCCGGGTCCGGCAAGTCGACCGTCGCCGCCATGGTGGCGGAGCAGGTCGGGTGGGAGTTCGCCGAGGGCGACGCGATGCACCCGCCGGCGAACGTCGACAAGATGCACGCCGGCACCCCGCTCACCGACGAAGATCGCTGGCCGTGGCTCGACGTCGTCGCCGACTGGATCCGCGGACACCTGGCCGCCGGGACGAACGGCGTCGTGACCTGCTCGGCCCTGAAGCGCTCGTACCGCGACGTGCTGCGGGCCCCCGGGGTGGTGTTCGTGCACGTGGCCGGTGACGGTGCGCTCATCGAGGAGCGGATGTCGCAGCGTTCCGGGCACTTCATGCCGACGTCGCTGCTGCAGTCGCAGCTCGCCACGCTCGAGCCGCCGCAGCCCGACGAGGCCCACGTGACGATCGCTGCCGACCGCACCCCGGAAGAGGAGAGTGCCGAAGTCGTGGCACGGCTCGGGTTGGTGCGGACTCCGAGAAGCTGATCGGGTGGTGCCGGTGCTCAGCTGAACCGGATCGGGGTGCCGACGGGCAGCGCCGCGAGCGTCTTCGTCATCTCCGCCGAGATCCGGACGCAGCCGTGCGAACTACCGGTCGGGTCCGGGTAGTAGTGCAACGCGGTGAGCGCAGCGTTGCCGCCGTACGACGGGATCCGGGACGAGTGCGCCCCGGTCAGGATGATCGGGTTGCCCTGCGTGTACGCGACGCGGGTGTCGACGTACGCCGCCTCGACGTAGGTGGCGGTGTCGGCCGGTGTCGGGTCCTCCGGGGTGCCGAGCCGCGCGGGCTCGGTCGCGGTGACCTTGCCCGACCGGGTGACGACGGACACGGTGCTCGCCGCGACGTCGACCGTGATCATCCGGTCGGTGCGCGTCACGGTGAAGTCGGCGGCCCGGGCCCAGGCGAACGTCGCGCTCGGGGCGTCCGGGTCGCCGCCGTCACCGGGGGTGCGGTTGCGGGACGGCGTCGACACCAGGAGCATCCCGCCGTCCTTGCCGGGGGAGCGACCCCACACCGCGGTCGCCGCGGGTCGGTTGATCGTCGACACCAGGTGGGACAGGGTCGCCACCGGCCGGGCGCGGCTCGACGGGCTCGCGTACAGGGCGACGAGCTGCGTGCGCGGGGTCGCGATCTGCCACGTGTCCTCGGGCTCCACGTCCCCGCCGTCGAGCAACTGCGGCACGACGGCGTCGTGGAACGCCAACGGCAGCGCGGCCAGGGCCGCGTCGGACGGTGCAGCGGGGACGGCCGCGAGCGTCGGCCTCGGTTTCGGCGTGGCGCTCGGGGTCGGTGTCATCGTGGCCCGGGCCGCACGGGTCGGCTCCGGTGCCGGCGCCCCGAGGGTCACGCCCACCACGACGGCGGCGACGGCGAGCACCACCACCCCGGCGGTCGTCGCGATCCAGGTGTTGCGTCGCATGGTGCTTCCCCCCTCGGTAGACCCGTCAGCGTTCGGTGACGGTGCCGCCATCGACCCGCCACTGCCGGTCGAGTCGGACGGTCTCCAGCATGCGCCGGTCGTGTGTGACGAGCAGCAGGGTCCCGTCGTAGGACTCCAGTGCCTGCTCGAGCTGCTCGATCGCGGTGAGGTCCAGGTGGTTGGTCGGTTCGTCGAGGACGAGCACGTTCACCCCGCGGGCCTGCAGCAGCGCGAGTCCGGCCCGGGTGCGCTCGCCGGGGGAGAGCGCCGAGGCCGGTCGGCCGACGTGGTCCGCCTTCAGCCCGAACTTCGCGAGCAGCGTCCGGACGTCGGCGGTCGTGTACTCGGGGACGATCGCCTCGAACGCCGCTGCCAGGGGCTGGTCACCGGTGAACGCCGCACGCGCCTGGTCGACCTCGCCGACCGCGACGCTGGACCCGAGCGAGGCCGTGCCCGTCGTCGGCGCCTGCTTGCCGAGCAGCGCCCGCAGCAGGGTGGACTTGCCGGCGCCGTTCGGTCCGGTGATGCCGATCCGGTCACCGCCGTCGACCTGCAGCGAGACCGGGCCGAGGGTGAAGTCGCCCTGGGTGAACGTGGCGTTCGACAGCGTCGCGACGACGGCCGACGACCGGGGTGCGCTGCCGATCGTGAACTCGAGCTGCCACTCCTTGCGCGGCTCTTCGACCTCGTCGAGCCGGGCGATGCGGGACTCCATCTGCCGGACCTTCTGCGCCTGCTTCTCGCTCGACTCCGAGGCGGCACGACGGCGGATCTTGTCGTTGTCCGGGCTCTTCTTCATCGCGTTCCGGACACCCTGGCTCGACCACTCGCGCTGCGTCCGTGCCCGCGAGACCAGGTCGGCCTTCGTCGACGCGAACTCGTCGTACGCGTCACGCTTGTGCTGCCGGGCGATCTCCCGCTCCTCGAGGAACGAGTCGTACCCACCGCCGAACAGCCGGTTCGACGACTGCGCCAGGTCGAGCTCGAGCACCGAGGTCACCGAGCGCGCCAGGAACTCGCGGTCGTGGCTGACGAGCACCACCCCGCCGCGCAGCCCGCGCACGAACGCCTCGAGCCGGTCGAGGCCGTCCAGGTCGAGGTCGTTGGTGGGTTCGTCGAGCAGGACGATGTCGAACCGCGACAGCAGCAGCGCGGCGAGCCCGACGCGGGCGACCTGCCCACCGGACAGCGCGGTCATCAGGGAGTCCGGGCCGACGCCGTCCGCTCCGGAGTCGCCGGTGCCGGGTTCGAGGCCGAGGTCGGCGAGCACCGCCGGGATCCGGTCCTCCAGGTCCGCGGCCCCTGCGGCGAGCCAGCGGTCGAGCGCCGCCGAGTACCGGTCGGCTGCTGCGTCGCCGGCATCGGGGTCCCCGAGCGCCGCAGCCGCTGCGTCCATCGTCACCGTCGCCTCGGTGCAGCCGGTCCGCCGCCCGAGGCACGCCGCGACGGTCTCGCCCGCGATGCGCTCGTGCTCCTGGGGGAGCCACCCCACGAACGCGTCCGTCGGGGCCAGGGAGACCGTGCCAGCCAGCGGCTCGTCGACCCCGGCCAGCAGCCGGAGCAGCGTGGACTTGCCGGCACCGTTCACGCCGACGACCCCGATCACGTCGCCCGGCGCCACCGTCAGGTCGAGGGAGTCGAACAGCGTGCGAGCGGCGTACCCGCCGGACAGGCCCTTGGCGACGAGCGTGGCGGTCATGCGCCCATCGTCCCACGCGGGAGCGGCACCCCACGTGCAGCAGACTGGGCCGATGGACTCCTGCGTCTTCTGTGCCGTGATCGCCGGTGACCAACCCGCCGTGTGGGTCGAGCGCGAGGAGCACGCCGTCGCCTTCGCACCCCTGCCCGACTCGGCGCTCGCTCCGGGCCACACCCTGGTCGTGCCGGTCGAGCACACGGCTGACCTGCTCAGTGCAGGACCCGCGGCGCTCGCCGCCACGACGGCTCTGGCGCAGCGTGTCGCCCGCGCGATGAAGGGGGCCCTCGGCGCGACCGGGACCGTCGTGCTGCAGGCATCGGGTCCGGACGCCGGTCAGAGCGTGCCGCACCTGCACCTCCACGTCGTGCCGTGCTGGCCGGACGACGCCACGACGCACTGGCCGGAGCGACGATCGGCGCACGTGGTCGACGGTGACCCGCACGCGCTCCTCGCCGAGATGTTCGAGTAGCCGCCCGAGCAGACCCTGCCCGGCCGGGCGCGACCCTCAGCCCCTGGGTACCAGCCGACCCGCACCCACCGGCAGCAGGCCACCCCGGTACTCGAGCGCCGTCGCGCCGCCGACCGACACCGAGGCCGCCCCGAACCGCCACGCGCGGTTGAACAGGTACACGCCGATCACCGTGTCGCCGTCGTCCGGCACCGCCCACGTGCCGGTGCCCCACTGCGCCGGGTGTCCCACCCCGTCGACGGTGACGGTCGGCCGGGCGAACCAGGCGAACAGGGGCCGGACGAGCCGGAGTTCGATCCGGCGCTTCGTCGTGCCGGAGGGGAGAGTGGTGTCCACCGTCGAAGGATACGGGCCACCGCCGCCTAGGCTCGGAGCCGTGTTCGAACTCCACCACCTCTCCGCACAGGAACTCTGGGACTGGATCCGCCGGGGCGAGGCGACCGCCCTCGAGGTCACCGAGCACTACCTGTCCCGCGTGGAACGCCTGGACGCCGGACTCGGCGCCTTCGTGACGGTCACCGCGGACGCGGCCCGGGCCCGAGCCGATCGCCTCGGCCACCTGGTGCCGACGTCGAGACCGTTGTGGGGCCTCCCGTCCGCCGACAAGGACCTGTACGACCGCGCCGGGGTCCCCACGCGGAACGGCACCGCGAGCCTGCCGGAGCGTCCCGCGTCGGCCGACCACTCGCTCGTCGCCGCGCTCGACGCGGCCGGCACCGTCAGCCTCGGCAAGACCGCGTCACCGGAGTTCGGCATGTCCTCGTCGTCCGAGACCCGGCTCGGCGTGACGCGGAACCCCTACGACACCGCGCGCGCGCCGGGCGGGTCGTCGAGCGGAGCGGCCGTCGCCGTCGCCGCCGGACTCGTGCCCGCCGCGGTCGGGTCGGACGGCGGCGGATCGGTGCGGATCCCCGCCGCGGCGACCGGGCTCGTCGGCCTGAAGCCGAGCCGCGGCCGCGTGCCGTCGATGCCCGGCCGCTCCGGCGTCGGTGGCCTGTCCGTGGCCGGGCCGCTCACCCGGTCCGTCGCCGATGCGGGCATGCTCCTCGACGCGCTGGTCGCGCCGACCGGGCTGCCCGAGCCGTCGCCCTACGCGCTCGTCACCCCCGACGTCGGCGAGGGGCCGTTCACCGCGGCGGCCGTCCGCGGCGAGGGCCGGTTCGTCGTCGGGGTGCTCGAGGGTTCGCCGTGGGACGACACCGTCGATGTGGTCGTCGACCCCGCGGCCCGGGCCGCCGTGGAGACCGCCGTGCGGGTGCTCGGCGAGGTCGGGCACGGCGTCGAGGACGTCCGGATGCCCCGCGTGCCGTACGCCGGCGCGTTCCGGGTGGCGTGGGAGAGCTCGGCCGCCCGCCTGCCGCAGGTGCCCGGCATCGACCTGTCGTCGCTGACCCCGCTCGTGGCGTGGCTCGTGGCGCGCGGACAGGCGCTCTCCGGCACGCAGGTCCTCGAGGCGATGTCGACGCTCGACGCCTTCTCGACGACGCTCATCGGCGCGTTCGACCGGTTCGACGCGGTGCTCACGCCGACCCTCGCGATGACGCCGCGGCCCATCGGCTGGTACGGCGACGACCCGGACGAGGACTTCCGCCGCCAGTGCGCCTACTCGCCGTGGACGTCGATGGCGAACGTGTCCGGGCTCCCCGCGATCACCCTGCCGGTCGGTGTGACCGACGACGACCACCCCGACGGTGACGGGCTGCCGATGGGCGTGCAGCTGATCGGGCGCCCCGGCGGCGAACGCGTCCTGCTCGCGATCGGCGCGCAGCTCGAGCGCCGGTTGCGCTGGCAGCGGCGGCACCCGGCCGCCTGGACCGCCTGACGGGAGGCCCGGGGCCGGGTCGTCGCGAGGGTCCCGCCCGACGCGCGCGGCGTGCTCGTGCGTCAGGTGCGTCGAACCGGTGCGACGAAGTCGTCGTCGTACGACAGCGATCCTGTCGCACCAACGCGTCCGCAACGGTTGCACGCGCGGGCGGGCGACGATGTCGGTGTCGTACGACGTCGACGGTGTCGTTCGACGTGAGCACGCGTGCCCCGCCCCCGCCGCCCGCCCCGCCGCCCGCCCCGCGCCCGCTACGGCAGCGTCGGCGCCGCCGCAACCAATGCCCGCGTCACCGGATGCTGCGGCGCATCGAGGAGCGACACCGGCCCGTGCTCGACGATGCGGCCGTCGGACATCACCGCGACCGTGTCGCACAGCCGCTGCACGACGCCGATGTCGTGCGACACCAGCACGAGCGTCAGCCCGAGGTCGTCGGCGAGCGACCGGAACAGCTCGATCACCCGTGCGCGGACGACCACGTCGAGGGCACTCATCGGCTCGTCGCCGAACAGGATCCGCGGCGAGTGCACCACAGCCCGGGCGATCGCGATCCGCTGCCGTTGCCCGCCGGAGAACTCGTGCGGGTACCGGTCGACCGTGTCGGCGGGCAGGTCGACGCGCTCGAGCACGGCACGGACCAGGTCGTCGTGCGAGCCCGGGACCTGCAGGGCCCGCAGCGGCTCGGCGACGATCGCGCCGACGCGCATCCGCGGGTCGAGGGACGCGTACGGGTCCTGGAACACCACCCCGGTCTCGCGACGGAACCAGCGCAACGCACGCGCGGACCGGGACGCGACCACCGGACGGCCGGAGGCGGCGACGGTGCCGGCGGAAGGGGCCTCCAGGCCTGCGAGCAGCCGGACCAGTGTGGACTTGCCGGATCCCGATTCGCCGACGATGCCGAGCCGTGCGCCGGGGGCGACCGTCAGGTCGACACCGTCGACGGCGGTGCGGACCGGCCCGGGCTCGAACGGGCCGCGGCGGGGGAGTCGGTAGGTGCGGTGGAGACCGGTGGCCTCGAGGACGGGGAGGGTCACGGGGCGGTCCTCCTGGCGGTGGCGCGGGCGGCGTCGACGAGCGCGACCGTAGCGGGGTGCCGCGGTGCGGCGAGCAGGTCCGCGACGCGACTCTGCTCGACCACCCGGCCGGCGTCGAGCACCACGGCGGTGTCGGCGATGCGCGCGAGCACGGCGAGGTCGTGGGTGACGAACACCATGCCCGCCGGCAGGCGCTCGAACAGGTCGAGGATGCGGGCCTCGGTCGTGACGTCGAGCGCCGTGGTCGGCTCGTCGGCCACCAGGTACGACGGCTCGCCCGCCATCGCCATCGCGATGCAGATCCGCTGCCGCTGTCCGCCGGACAGCTGGTGCGGGTACTGCCGCAGCAGCGACTCCGGGTCGGGCAGGCCCACGGACGCCGCCAGGTCGACGGCTGCCGCGCGTGCCGCGCGTCGGTCGAGCCCGCGGTGGAGCCGGAGCGGCTCCGCGATCTGCGCGCCGACCCGCCGCAGCGGGTCGAGCGCGGTGCCCGGCTCCTGGAACACCATCGCGATGCCCGATCCACGGTGTCGCGCGCGCTCACGGTCGGGCAGGCCGACGAGTTCGGTGCCGTCCAGGCGGACGCTGCCGGTCACGACGGCGCCGGTGGGCTCCAGGCCCATCAGGGCGAGCGAGGTCATCGACTTGCCGGATCCGCTCGCGCCGATCACGCCGACGCGCTGGCCGGGAGGCACGGTGAAGGTGACGTCGTCGAGGATCGTCCGCCCCGTGATGCGGACCGACAACCCGCGCACCTCGAGTCCGGAGGTTGCGGTGGCGTGGGTGGTGCCGGCTGCGCCGGTGGGGCCGGGGGCGTGGTCGGTCATGCGGTCACCCCCGGCGTGGTCGTCGCCGGGTCGGCGCTCCGGTCGCTCGTCGTCAGCCGCGGGTCCGAGGCATCACGCACCGCGTCGCCGAGCAACGACAGTGCCGCGACGACGAGGGCGATGGCGGCTCCCGGCCAGGTCGCACTCCACGGGTGGACGCCGATGTAGGTCTGCAGGTCGGACAGCAGGCTGCCCCACGACGCGGTGTCCGATCCGGCGCCGTAGCCCAGGTAGGACAGCCCGGCCTCCGCGAGCACGGCCGTGGCCATCGCGAGCGACAGCTGCACGGTGAACAGCGGCGCCGCGTTCGGCACCAGGTGGCGGAAGAGCACCCCGGCACCGCCGACGCCGGACGCCCGCGCCGCGGTCACGTAGTCGCTGCGGGCGATCCGCCGGATCTCGCCGCGGGCCACGCGGGCGATCGTCACGCCGAAGGACAGCCCGACGCTGACGATGACGACGCCGAGCGACCCGCCGAACACCGCGGTCAGGAGCATCGCGGTGAGCAGGGTCGGGAACGCCACCAGGATGTCGAGCAGGACCGCGGTGCCCTCGCGCACCCAGCGGGCGGTGAGCGAACCGATCGCGGTGAGGACGATCCCGACGACGCTCGCGATCACCCCGGAGCCGACGGCGACGAGTACGGTGGTGCGGGTGCCGGCGAGCAGGTAGCTCGCGATGTCGCGGCCGGCGGCGTCGGTGCCGAACCAGTGCGCGGCGCTCGGCCCCTCCCACTGGTGGAACGGGTCGGCGCGGAACGGGTTCTGCGGTGTCCAGACGAGCGACACGGCGGCGAGCACGAGCAACAGGCCCAGCACGACGACGGCGAAGACCCCGGTCGGGCGGGCCACCAGACGGCGGATCATCCCTGCACCTCGCGCTGTCGGGGGTCGAGGGTGCGGTGCACGACGTCGACGGCGAACCCGACCAGCAGCACGAGCCCGGTGAGCACGAGCAGTTCCGACTGCACCTTCGTGATGTCGCGGCGGCCGACGTCGGTCACGAGCATCCGACCGACCCCGGGCAGCGAGAACAGCTGCTCGACGACGACGGCCCCGACGAGCAGCCCGGCGATCTGCACCCCGAGCACGGCGAGCACCGTGAGGGCGACGCTCGGCAGGCCGTGGCGGAGCAGCGCCTGCGTGCGGGTGAGTCCGACGGCGGCGGCGGTGCGAAGGTGGTCGGCGTCGAGGACGGACAACGTGGCGGAGCGGGTGAACCGGAGGATCACGGCGCCCTCGACGGCACCGATCGTCAGCGCGGGCAGCACGAGCGACGCGAACGCCCGCCCGGGTTCGGACCAGCCGTCGAGCGGGAAGCCCTGCGTCGGCAGCCAGTGCAGCGTCACCGCGAACAGGGCGACGAGGAGCATGCCGGCCCACACCACGGGCACGGCGGCGACGGCCTGCGCCGCGAACCCGATCACCGCACCACCCGGGCGGCGACGGAGCACCGCGGCGACCACCCCGAGCGGGACACCGATCACCAGCGCGGTCGCCAGGGACATCGCGGCGAGCGGCAGGGTGATCGCGAGCTTCTGCGCGATCTCCGGTGCGACGGCACCGTTCGTCACCAGCGAGCGGCCGAGGTCACCACGGAACACCCCGCCGATCCAGTCGAGGTACTGCACCACGACGGGCCGGTCGAGTCCGAGCTGCTGCCGGAGCTGCTCCACCTGCGCGGGGGTCGACTGCGTGCCGGCGACGACCTGGGCGACGTCACCGGGCAGCACGCGGAGCGTGGCGAAGATGATGACGCTCGCCACGAGCAGGCCGACGACGAGCAGGAGCACCCGCCCGATGAGGAACCGGGTCACGACACCGATGCTACGGGGACGGACACCCCGCCGCGGCCGCTCCGGGTCACTTGACCGCGAGCTTCGCCAGGTCGAGGCGCGAGTTGCCGCCGTCCACCGGGAAGCCCGTCACGCCGGAGCGCACCGCGGTGATCTCGGTCGCCGTGTAGAGCCACTCGCCGGCCGCGTCCTCGCTGACGATCCGTGCCGCCTTCCGGAGTGCCTCGGTCTTGGTGGCCTCGTCGGTCGCCGCGATCGACTGGGCGTAGAGCGCCTGCACCTTCGGGTTGTCGTACCCGAAGTAGTAGTCCGGGTTCGCCCAGTTGCCGAAGTCACGGGCCTCGACGTGGTCGACCATCGACAGGTCGAAGTCCCGCTCGCCGGACTTCGGCGCCTGGAACACCGAGGACAGCCAGGTGGCGAAGTCGACACGCTTGACCGTCAGGGTGATCCCGACGTCGGCGAGCTGCGACTTCAGCACGTCGCCGATCGTGGTCGGGTAGATGTTCGCGTAGGTGAGCGTCAGCTTCAGGTCCTGCTGGCCGGCGGCGGCCAGGAGCTTCTTCGCGTTCGCGGGGTCGTACGCGTCGATGTCGGTGAGGTCCTCGTAGCCGGGGTCGAGCTCCGGGATCGGGCCGCCCTGCTCCACGCCGGTGCCGCCGATCGCTTTGATGAGCGCCTTCGCGTCGATCGCCTGCCGGATGGCCCGGCGCACGCGCTCGTCCGTGAAGGGTGCCTTGCGGTCGTTGAACGCGAGCGTGTACTTGTCGGTCGTCTTGCCGCTGTGCAGCGCGATGTCGGCGTTGCCCTGCAGCTGGCTCTTGAGCGTGCCGTCGACGGGGTTCAGGACGTCGAGGTCACCGTTCGCCATCGCGTTGACGGCGGTCGACGGGTCCGTGATGTACCGGAAGACGATCTTCGCGACCTTCGCCTTCGTGCCCCAGTAGTCCTCGTTGCGGTCGAAGGTGAGCGAGTCGCCCTGCTTCCAGCTCGCGACCTCGAACGGACCGGTGCCGTTGGCGCTGTCGGACAGGTCGTTGTCGGCCGCCTTCTCGAGTACCAGGCCGGAGCGGCCGGTCAGGTTCCAGAGCAGGTCGGAGTCGGGCTTCGCGAGTTGCAGCACGACGGAGTCCTCGGACGGCGAGGTGATCGACGTGACGCCCGCGAGCTTGGCCGAGTCGACGTACGAGTCGTTCGACTTGACCTGCTCGAGCGACCACACGACGTCGGCCGCGGTGACCGGCTTGCCGTCCTGGAACGTCGTGCCGTCCCGCAGCGTGAACGTGTAGGTCAGGCCGTCCTTCGAGACCTCGTGCGACGAGGCCAGCACGTCGCGGATGTCGCCGTCGGCGGTCCGGCCGACGAGCCCCTGGTACACGTTGTCGATGAGCACCTGGTCGAGCGCCGCCCCGGACTGGGTGCGGATGTCGAGACTCGTCGGCTCGAGCACCAGCCCGACGCGCACCGTGGCGTCCTTGCCGCCGGTGGTGTCGGACGAGCCGGAGCAGCCGGTCAGCGCCAGGGCGGAGACGACGGCGACGGCCGTGGTGGCGAGGGCAGCGCGCCCGATGCGCGAGGCGCGCGCGGTGCGACGGGGCAGGAGCGGACTCATGGGGTGGTGGGTTCCTTCCGGGCACGAGGGCTGGGATCGGGCCTCGCGCTCGCACGAGGGTACCGGCGGCTGGTGCCGTCCGGCGACGGTTCTTCGATCGGGTGCAACAATCCGTGCCGCTCCGCCCATGCCCGGATCGCCGACGCCAGTTCGAGGGGTGCCTGGTTCTGCACCGCGTGCCGCGAGGTGACCGTCACGATCTCGGCGTCCGGCAGGCGTTCGGCGAACCCGGCGTGCAGCTTCGGGGAGACGTACCCACGGTCACCCCGGACGAGCAGGATCGGCACGCGCAGGGCCTCGAGGTCCGGCCACGCATCGGCGAAGCGTCCCACCGACGACGTCCGCCCGGCGGGCAGGTGCGGGAAGTGGTGGCGGCGAACGAGTCGCCCGTCCGCACCGAGGGCCGTGGTGTGCCGGGCCTCGCGCAGCAGCACCTGCCGGTCGTCGCCGACCCGCGCCTCGATCGCCCGGTCGACGACCTGCTCGAGCGACTCGAACGGCTCCTCCGCCTCGAGCGCGCGGGCGATCCGGTCCACCGCACGCTGCGCGAAGTCCGGCGACATGTCGACGAGCACGAGCCCGGTCACCCGCTCCGGCGCGGTGGCCGCGAGTCGAGCGGACAGGATGGCACCGAGCGAGTGGCCGACGACGATGCCCGCCGGCACCGCGAGCGCGTCGAGCGCGGCGAGCACGCTCGGCGCCGTCGCGGCCGCCGCGTAGTCGGCGTCCTCCCGCCACGACGACCGGCCGTGGCCGGGCAGGTCGAGGGCGACCGCCGGCTCGCCCACGGCGAGTGCCGTGGTGTCGAAGCTGTGGGCGTCGATGCCGAGCCCGTGCAGGTAGGTGATCCGGGCCTCCTGACCGTCGTCGCCCCACCGGATCGCGGAGGTCTCCTGCCCGTCCGCGGTGCGGACCACCTGCCTGGAGGCGCGGAGCGGCGTGGTCACGCCGCTCGCGCTGGCGAGGGCGGGCAGGTCGGCGAATTCGTCGTCGGGGGCTTCGGACACGGGGACGATCCTCGCACCGTTCCGGGGGCCTGGAGACGTTAGGTAAGGCATGCCATACTCGATTCCGTGGCAACCCGGTATCGCGTCTTCTTCGTCCGCGTGGCCGCCGTCACGTCGCTCACCCCGAACTTCGTCCGGGTGACACTGACGGGCGACGCGCTCGCCGACTTCTCCTCGGTCGGTCTCGACCAGCGGATCAAGATCGTGCTGCCCCTGCCCGGCATCGGCTTCTCCGAACTGCCGGAGGACGAGGACTGGTACGCCGCCTGGCGCGCGCTGCCGGACGACGCCCGCAACCCGCTCCGCACGTACACGGTCCGCTCGTTCCGGCCGGACGCCCGCGAACTCGACATCGACTTCGTCGCGCACGGCGACACCGGTCCGGCGTCGCGCTGGGTGTCGGCCTGCCGCGTCGGTGACGAGCTGCGCATCGTCGGGCCGCGGGTCCCCGAGTCGCCGGAGGACCTGCCGACCGGGGCTGCCGAGTTCGCTCCCGGGCACGCGAACCGGATCCTGCTCGCCGGGGACGAGACCGCCGCACCGGCCATCTGCGCCATCCTCGAAGCCCTCGACGTCTCGACCGTCGGCCACGTCTTCATCGAGGTGCCCACCGACGCCGACCGGTTGCCGGTCACCGCGCCCGCCGGGGTCGAGGTCCGCTGGATCGCCCGCAACGGCGCCACCCACGGGGTCCGGATGACCGACCAGGTGCACGCCTGGGCCTCCACCGTCGCGCCGTCCTCCGCCGCCGCGTGCGAGCCGGCCGCCGAGCTCACCGACGTCGACGTCGACGAGCAGGTGCTGTGGGACGTGCCCGCGCCCGTCGACGAGCGCCCCGTCTACGCGTGGATCGCGGGCGAGGCCGGCTGCGTCAAGGAACTCCGCCGCCACCTGGTGCGGGGCGTCGGCATCGACCGCAAGCAGGTCGCGTTCATGGGGTACTGGCGGCACGGCAAGGCCGAGCACTGATGCCGACCGCGGGCACCGCGCTCGGTCCGGTCCCGACCACCGCGCTGGGGGCCCGTGGGCTGACCCTGGCCTACGACGACCGGGTCGTGGTGGACACGCTCGACGTCGACATCCCCGACGGCGAGCTGACGGTCATCGTCGGGCCGAACGCCTGCGGCAAGTCGACGCTGCTGAAGTCCTTCGCCCGCACCCTGAAGCCACGAGCCGGCACGGTCTTCCTCGACGGGGCGCCGATCGACTCGTACCGCCCGAAGGCCGTCGCCCGGCGCGTCGGGATGCTCCCGCAGACCCCGATCGCCCCCGACGGCATCACCGTGCGTGACCTGGTGTCCCGGGGCCGGTTCCCGCACCAGGACCTGCTGCACCCGTCCTCCGGGTCCGACCGGCAGGCCGTGCAGGCCGCACTCGAGCAGACGTCGACGGTCGAACTGGCCGACCGGAGCGTCGACGAGCTCTCCGGCGGGCAGCGGCAGCGCGTGTGGATCGCGATGGTGCTCGCGCAGCAGACCGACATCGTGCTGCTCGACGAGCCGACGACGTTCCTCGACATCGCGCACCAGTACGACGTGCTCGAGCTGGCCTCCACGCTGCACGCCGCCGGTCGCACGGTCGTCGCGGTGCTGCACGACCTGAACCAGGCCGCCCGGTACGCCACCCACGTCATCGCGATGCGCGACGGGGCGATCGTCGCAGCGGGGAGGCCGTCGTCGGTGCTCACCGCGGACCTCGTCGAGGACGTCTTCGGCTTGCCGTGCGTCGTCGTCCCCGACCCCGAGACCGGCACGCCCCTCGTGGTGCCGCGGCGGCGCGCGGCCTGACGCCGGGCGGCTGGCGCCGGGCCGGGCCGAGGTCGCACGATCTGCCGCCTGCTCGGCGTCGGGACGACGGTTCGCGCGACCGCGGCGACGTGGACGCGGCGTGTCGCGCGACTTCGGTCACGTGCCGCCGCCGAGTGGTCACGACTCGTCGTCGGTGGGGCGCCGAGTGGTCACGAACTGTCGGCTGGCGGCGCCGCAGGCGACGGTCTGCGACCGCTCGCCGCGCGCCCGGCGGGGTGTTGCGACCGGCGGGCTGGCGCGGTGGGGTGGGGCGCGGCGGCCTGGAGGCCCGGGGCGGCGCCGCCACGCGCCTCCAGGCCGTCGACCGGTCGCGTTCCGTCGCCTGGCTGCCCCGCCGCCGAGTGGTCACGACACGTCGTGGGCCGGGCGCCGAGCGGTCACGAACTGTCGGTTGGCGGCGCCGCAGGCGACGGTCTGCGACCGCTCGCCGCGGGGTAGGTGGGGTGTTGCGACCGACGGAGCCCCGGCCGGCAGACGCGCCGAGGTCGCACGATCTGCCGCCCGGCCGGCGTCGGGGCGACGGTTCGCGCGACCACGACGACGCGCACGCGGCGTGTCGTGCGACCGCAGCACACCCGCGCCGCACCCGCCCCGCCCCGCCCCGCACGCGCACCCGCACGCGTCAGCGGTACCCGCCGTCCTCCAGGCCGGCCTCGACCTCGAAGCGGTTCCGCAGCGGATCCCGCCCGGCCACGGCGTAGAGCAGCGGCATGAGCATGCCGTACCGGCGCCACTGCTCGACGTGCACCCGCTCGTGCCGGAGCACCCGCGGGCCGTCGTTGTCGCGGGTCAGGTACACCGACCCGACGCAGGTGCCTCCGCGCCGGAACACCCAGCGCGGCAGCCCCGTGCAGACCACGAGCCCGTCCTCCACCCGGATCCGCCCGGTCGACAGGGGGACGCCCACGGCGAGCCCGACGGCGGTCGCGCAGACCCACCCCGCCCGGGACACGGGGGAGTCGAGCAGCGGGTTGCGCACGCTCAGGCCGGGCGGCCGTACGTCTCGAGCAGGCGGAGCCAGATCTCGTTCATCGTCGGGTAGGCCGGCACCGCGTGCCACAGGCGGTCGATCGGGACCTCGCCCACGACGGCGACGGTGGCGCCGTGCAGCATCTCGGCGACGTCCTGGCCGACGAACGTGACGCCCACGACGACCCCGCGGTCCTCGTCGACGACCATCTTCGCGCGGCCCGTGTAGCCGTCGGCCTGCAGCGAGGACCCGGCGATCGCACCGAGGTCGTACTCGACCGCGCGGACGTTCAGCCCCTGCTCGCGGGCCTTCGCCTCGGTCAGGCCGACGCTCGCGACCTCGGGGTCGGTGAAGGTGACCTGCGGCGAGGCTGCGTGGTCGGCGGTGGCGACGTGTGCACCCCACGGCTCGGTGTGCAGCGGCGTGCCCTGGTACCGGGCCGCGATCGCCTCGCCGGCGGCACGCGCCTGGTACTTGCCCTGGTGGGTGAGCAGGACGCGGTGGTTGACGTCACCCACGGCGTACAGCCAGTCGGTGCCGTGCACGAGCATGGTGTCGTCGACGTCGAGCCAGTCGCCCGCGGTCAGGCCGACGGTCTCGAGCCCGAGGTCACGCGTGTGGGCGGCGCGGCCGGTGGCGGCGAGCACCTCGCTCGTGATGACCGTTGTGCCGTCGTCGAGCTCCGTGGTGACGAGACCGTGCTCGTCGCGGTCGACCCGGACCGGGTTGACGCCGGTGCGGACGTCGACGCCGAGTTCGCGCAGGGAGTCGGCGACGAGTTCCCCGGCGAAGGGCTCCATGCCGCCGAGCAGACCGTGCCGGGCGACGAGGGTGACCTTCGCGCCGAGGGACGCCCACGCGGTCGCGAGCTCGGAGCCGGAGACGCCGCCGCCGATGACGAGCAGGCTCTCGGGGACCTGCTGGGCGCTGGTGCCCTCGCGGGTGCCCCACGGCTTCGCCTCGGCGAGACCGGGCACCGGGGGCAGCGTGTGCAGGGAACCGGTGACGACCGCGACGGCGGCGCGCGCGGTGTGCGTCTCGCCGTCGACGTCGATGGTCTTCGGGCCGGTGATGCGGGCGTGCCCGCGGATCAGGTCGATGCCGGCGGACTCGAGCCACGAGACCTGGCTGTCGTCCTTCCAGTCCGAGGTGAACGAGTTGCGGCGGGCGAGCACGTGGGCGGCGTCCAGCGTGCCGGTCACGGCCTGCTTCGCACCGTCGAGCCGCTTGGCGGCGGCGAGGGCGTGTCCGCTGCGCAGGAGCGCCTTCGAGGGCATGCACGCCCAGTAGGAGCACTCGCCGCCGACGAGCTCGGCCTCCACGATCGCGACCGACAGGTCGCGCTTCCTGGCGTAGTCCGCCACGTTCTCGCCGACAGCGCCGGCTCCGATCACGATGAGGTCGTAGTCCGTCATGCTGCCGAGCGTACGCGGACCGGCATGGGTTCCGCCGGTCGCGTCGTGCCCGTGGTCAGCCCACCCGGGAGGCGCTGGTCACCGCTCCGACGACGCGCAGGATCACGCCGAGGTCGTCCACCGCCCGGTCCGGGTCGACGGGGGCGAATCCGGTGAGCGCGGCGCCGACCAGGCGCCGGCCGCGGGTCGCGGCCTGGATGCGCTCGACGAGCGCTGCGCCGTCGAGGCCGAACGGGACGGGTTCGAGCAGCCCGTCGACCTCGGACGGGTCGAGGACGTCGAGGTCGACGTGCACGAAGACCGATGCGGCACCGGTCCGCTCGACCGCTGCGGCGAGGGCGTCCGGGGTGGCGGCGTCGACGTCGAGGTGCACGATCCCGGCCTTGTCGAGGGCGGCTCGTTCGGCGTCCTCGACCCCGCGGACCCCGGCGACGACGACCGAGGACGCCGGCACCACGGGCAGGCCGGGGAACAGGTCGTCGGGGCGGTCGACCAGCAGGCGCAGGGCGGCGGTCTCGGCGGCGACGGGCTGCGCCCGGTTGAGTGCGCGGTACCCGCTGGACCCGGAGATGCGGACGAACGCGGTGTCCGGTGCCAGGGCGGCGGTCGCGCCGAGGACACTGGCGCCGTCACCGCCCACGACGAGCACCGGTTCGGTGGCGACGGCTGTTTCCTCGGCGACGCGTTCGGCGACCGCGAGCACCGACGTGTAGCGGGCGACGGCGGTCTCGAGGCGGTCACCCGCTCCGGCCGGGACGTCGACCACGGTGGTGGACGCCCGGGGGAGGTCGGCCGCGATCGCCGACGCGCCGTCCCCGAGGCGCATCGCGCGCGACGACGCCGAACCCTGCCACTGACCGACCACGAGGAAGTGCATCGTCTCAGTCTGTCAGCTGGGGTCCGGCGTCGTCAGGGCGTTCGTCAGATGCTCGAGGATCCACCGGACTTCAGCGCGGCGAGCCGTGCCTCGACCTCGGCGTCCTTGCCGACGTCCTCGAGGCTCTCGAACTGCGCGTCGAGGCTCGACGACTGCAGCTCCTGCTGGCCGAGCACCTTCGCCTCTTCGCGGCGGACCTTCTCCTCGAAGCGGCCGAGGTCGCTCGTCGGGTCGAGCACGTCGATGTTGCCGAGGGCGTCGTTGACGCGGGACTGCGCCTCGGCGGTCTTCGAGCGGGCGACGAGGTTGTCCCGCTTCGCGCGGAGCTGCTCGAGCTTCTGCTCCATGCCGGCGAGACCGGTCTTGAGCTTCTCGACGGCCTCGTTCTGCGACGCCAGGTTCGGCTCGGCGTCCTTGACCTCCTGCTCGGCGGCGATCTGCTTGCCGATCGCGATCTTGGCGAGGTTGTCGAACTTGTCCGCCTCGGCCGACTTGCCCTCGGAGCGGTACTTGTCGGCGGCGGCGGAGGCGTTGGCGGCCTTCTGGCCCCACTCGACCGCGGCCTTCTTGTCCTCTTCGTGGTCCTGCTCGAGCAGGCGCACGTTGCCGATGGTCTGCGCGATCGCGGTCTTCGCGTCGGCGATGTTGTTCGTGTAGTCGCGGACGAGCTGGTCCAGCATCTTCTGCGGGTCCTCGGCGTCGTCGATGATCTGGTTGATGTTCGCGCGCACGAGGGTGGAGATGCGTCCGAAGATGGTCTGCTTGGCCATTGCTGTTCCCTTTCGTGGAAGTCCTGTGGACGGTGTTGTCGGGTCGTGTCTGGTTCTGGGTGCCGGGGGAGTGCGTCGGGTCAGAAGCGGCCGCCGCCGGAGAAGCCGCCGCCGCCCCAGCCGCCGAGGTCGTCGTTGGCAGCGTCCATCGCGGCGGCCGCGTACTGCTCGGCCGCGCGGGCGGCGTTGAGCGCCTGGCCGGGGTTGCTCGGGGCGAGTTCGACGGCGTCGTCGTAGGCGCGCTGGGCCTCGGACAGCCGGGTCCGGGCGGTCGGGCCGATGCCGCCGCGGTGCAGGGACACGTAGTCGCGGGCCTGGCTGATCCGGTTCCGGGCATCGCGCAGGGCCGCGTCGAGCGCCTGGGTGGCGCGCTGGCGCTGTTCCTCGGCACCCCGGGCCGCGGCGATGGCCTGGTCGATCTCGGTGTTCGCCCGGGTCAGCGCGTCGACGGCCGCCACCGGGTCCTTCGGGTCGAGCCCCTGGCGGAGCACGGCCTCGGCGCGCGTGACCGCGGCGGCGAGGTCCGGCCCGCCCGAGCGCAGGCTGCGGGCGGCGGCGACGTCGCCCTGGATGTCGATGCGCATCGCCTCGGCGCGGGCGGTGGCCTCGTCGAAGGACTGCTCGGCGGCGAGTGCGCCGTCGGTGAGCTGCTGCACCTGGGCGAGCGCGTGCTGGGCGTCGCGGACGGCGACGACCGCCTCGCCCTTGTCGCCGGCCGCGATCGACGCGGTGGCGGCGTTGGAGCGTTCGGTGGCGAAGGCGAGCACCTGGTGGGCCTGGTCGACGTTGTTCGCCACGGTGGCGAGGGTGCGGCCGGTGTAGCGGGCGCGGACGCGGTCGAGTGCGGCGGCGGCGGCTCCGACCGAGGCCGGCGCGGCGGCCACGGCCTGGGCGAGCGACGCGGCGGCGTCCTCGATGCCGTCCTCGAGCGAGCGGAGCTGGTCGAACGCCTCGGTCTGCTCCTCGATCGCGGCGTGCGCCCGTTCGCAGATGACGATGATCTGGTTCGCCCACTCGGCGCGCTGCTGCGGGGTGTCGGGGATCTCGTCGTCGAGCTGCTGCCGGATCGTGAAGGCCTTGCGGACCTCGCGCTGGGCGGCCTGCACGGCGTCGGCGAAGGGCTTGGCGGCGTCGGGGCCGAACTGCGCGCTCGCGAACCCGACCTCTTGTTCGGCGGTGCGGAGTTCGTCGTCGATGGTGACCAGGGCACCGCCGGCGGTGCGTTCGAGGTCGGCGAGCGAGGCTTCCTGCGCCTTCGTCGCTGCGGCGGTGCGGCGCTTGTTGCGGGTCCGGATGACCAGGACCACGACGATGAGCCCGACGACCACGACGAGCAGCAGGATCCACAGCCAGGTGAGGTCCACCGGGGCCTGCGACTGGGTCAGCCCGTCGGCGAAGGCCACGGCGGCGCCGGACCAATCGCCCTGCTTGAGCTCGGGGAGCAGCGCGTCGTTGACGGCGTTCTCCACGTCGGACGAGGAGATCGCGGTCTCGTTCGTCTGCTGGACGTCGTAGTTGCGCTCGGTGACCGCGACCGAGAGCAGGATGCCGTCGCTGTCGATCTGGTTCTGCTCGAGCACCGCCCGACCCCACTCGGTGTGGTCGGTGGGGTCGGTGAAGGACGGCACGAACACGACGTACAGCTGCGTCTGGGTCTCGGAGTACAGGTCCTGCACGGCCTGCTCGACTTTCGCCTGCTGGGATGCGGTCAGCGCGTCGGCCTCGTCGAGGACGTACGCGCCGCCCAGGTCGACGGGCGCCGTGGCGTGGGCGGTCGCTGCCGGAGCCAGGACGATCAGCATCGCGACGAGGGCGGCCGTCACACGGCTCCACAGCCGCGTTGTCCCCCTGTGCCCGCTCGATCCGTCCGTGCCCGATCCGTGCTGGACCGCTCGCATCCGTCCTCCGTCCGTCGCCGGTCGGTACCCCGTGGCACCGCACCGGACCGCGCCACGAGTGCGCTGTCGCCCGGAGTCTATCCAGGCCACGCAGGGGCACCGCCAGACTCTGGGGGAACGCTCCGGACCGTGCTTCCTGTGGACGTCTTGTCCCCCGTACCGGGGTATGCTGGCGCCACTGTTCGAGGATGAACGGAAGGGGAAGAACGATGGAACGCACCACGAGCACCGAGGTCGTCCCGCTCGAGGACGGCTACCACCGGGTGTCGACTCCGGCGACGGGTGTGATCGGTTTCGTGCGCGAGCACGATGGCCGTTACGAGGTCCTGCGCGGACGAGTTCGCCAGGCAACCCGCTCCGAGGGGCAGTACAGCACCATGAACGTCGCGCTCATCGCGCTGACGCACGCCTGATCCGCTCTGGGCGCGACCACACGACCGACGGGCGCTGCCCCGGTCGGTGGGTCGCGCCTCCAGACCGTCACGGTGACGCTCCGGACGCCGGCTGCTGACCGCGCGGACGACCGGGAGGCCCTGGTCGCCGCCGTCGTGTCGGCGACCGGCGCCGAGCCGGTCGCGGTGCGCGCGGGGCGCGTCTGCCCGCACTGCGCGGGGACCGACCACGGTCGTCCGTGGGCGACCGTCGCGGGCATCCCGGTCGGCGTGAGCCTGTCGCGCGCACCGGGGGTCGTCGCCCTCGCGGTCGGACCGTCGGCACTCGGTGTCGACGTCGAACGGGTCTCGCGGGCCGCCGCCGCGCCGCTCGACGCGTTCACCCCGGACGAGCTCCGTCGAGCCGACGGGGACCCGGCGCTCCTCGCCGCAGCGTGGGCGGCCAAGGAGGCCGTGCTGAAACGCGACGGACGCGGGCTGCGCGTCGACCCGCTCGCGGTGGAGGTCGACGTGGCCGCCGGCACCGCCCGGTTCGAGGGTGCCGAACAGCCGCTCACCGTGCTGTACCCCGCGCCGGACGTCGTGCTCGTCGTCGCGGCGGGTGGCCTGCCCGTCGAGGTCGTCGGGACGGTCAGCGGGGGAGCGTGAGCACCTCGGCGCCGTCCTGGGTGATCGCGATGGTGTGCTCGGTGTGGGCGGTCCGCGCTCCCGTGGCACTCCGCAGGGTCCACCCGTCGGCGTCGGTGACCAGGACGTCGGTGTCCGCCATCACCCACGGTTCGAGCGCGAGCAGGAGTCCGGGCCGGAGCGTGTAGCCGCGGCCGGGGCGCCCGGTGTTCGACACGTGCGGGTCCTGGTGCATGGTCGAGCCGATGCCGTGTCCGCCGAACTCGACGTTCACCGGGTAGCCCGCGGCTTCGAGCACGGTGCCGATCGCGTGGGACAGGTCACCGATGCGGGCGCCCGGTCCGGCGGCGGCGATGCCCGCGGCCAGCGCGCGTTCGGTGGCGTCGATGAGTGCGAGGTCCTCGGGGCGTGCGGTGCCGACGACGAAGCTGATCGCGGCGTCGGCGGCGATGCCGTCCAGGGACACCGCGAGGTCGAGGGTCAGCAGGTCGCCGTCCTGCAGCACCTGGTCGTGCGGCAGCCCGTGCAGGACGGCGTCGTTCACGGCCGTGCAGATGTGGTGGCCGAACGGGCCGCGGCCGAACGAGGGTGCGTAGTCGACGTAGCAGGAGTCGGCACCGGCGGCCTCGATCATCTGCTTCGCCCACCGGTCGATCTCGAGCAGGTTCGTGCCGACGCGGGTGCGTTCGCGCAGGGTCTGCAGGATCGTGCCGACGAGGGCTCCGGTGGCGCGGCCCTTGTCGACCTCGGCGGGGGTCAGGATCTCGATCACGCGGATGATCATACCGGTATTACTATGTGGTCATGGTCCGTCTCCCACTCCGTCCCGACGAGGTCGCGCGCGGTCGTCGCCTCGGTGGGCTGCTGCGTCGTGCCCGTGGTCCGCGGTCGATCGTGGACACCGCCCTGGCTGCGGGGATCTCGCCGGAGACGCTGCGGAAGATCGAGACCGGCCGCATCGCGACGCCGGCGTTCTCGACGATCGCGTCGGTCGCGGGGGTGGTCGGGCTGTCGCTCGACGCGGTGTGGTCCGAGGTCAGCTGCGACCCGGCGGACGGCGAGCTGGCTGGCTAGCCGGCGCGGCGGAGCCTGCTGACCGACGCGGCGGCGGAGCCTGCTGACCGGCGCCACGGCGGAGCCCGCTAGCCAGCGGGCAGTGCCGGCACGGACGCCTCGTCGATCCAGGGCCCGGTCACCGCACCGACGTCCGCGACGGAGCGGTCGGCGGCGTCCGCGAACGCACGGAGCACGTCCGGCACGGTGACGGATCCGTGCCGGTGCCGCTCGGTGATGCTCCGCAGTCCGGCGAAGAAGGCGTCGTCGCCGAACGTGCGGCGGACGGCGTGCAGGGCGAGGGCGCCGCGCTTGTAGACGCGGTCGTCGAACATGTCCTTCGCGCCCGGGTCACCGATCACCAGGTCCTCCGGCTGTTCGAGCAGTCCCTGCCGGTACCGCTCGGCCAGTTGGTCGGCGGTGTCGTCGCCGCGGTCCTCGGACCAGAGCCACTCGGCGTAGCAGGCGAACCCCTCGTGCAGCCAGATGTCCTGCCACCGGGTGACCGTGACGGAGTTGCCGAACCACTGGTGGGCGAGCTCGTGGGCGATGAGGCGGTCGGTGCCGTGTTCGCCGTCGACGTGGTTCCGGCCGAACACCGCCAGGCCGTGGGCCTCGAGCGGGATCTCGAGGTCGTCGTCGGTCACCACGACGCCGTACGCCGCGAACGGGTACGGGCCGAACCGGTCACCGAACAGTGCGAGCATCTCCGGCACCTGGCCGAAGTCGGTCTTCGCGGCGGCGGCGAGGTCGGCGGGGTGGTGCAGCGTGACGGGGACCCCGCTCGTGCGCAGCTTCGTGGTGCGGTACCGGCCGATCTGGACGGTCGCCAGGTAGGTCGCCATCGGCTCGGTGGTGGCGTAGGTCCAGCGGGTGCCGACGCGGTCGCGCTCCTTGGCGAGCAGCTCCCCGTTCGCCAGGACGTCGTACGCCGCCTCGGCCGCGATCTCGATCCGGTAGGTCGCCTTGTCGTCGGGGCGGTCGTTGCACGGGAACCACGACGGCGCTCCCGTGGGCTGGGCGGCGACGATGACGCCGTCGGACAGTTCCTCCCAGCCGAGCTGCCCCCACGCACTCCGGACGGGGTGCGGGGTACCGCGGTACCGCAGGTGCACGCTGAACACGGTGTCGGCGGCGATGGGGTCGGCTGGGGTGACCGTCACCTTGTGCGTCGCGGTCGAGACCTTCTTCGCCCGGCGTCCGTCGACGTCGACCCGGTCGACCGTGAGCCCGTGCAGGTCGATCACGACCTTCTCGAGCGGCTCGAGGGCGCGCGCGGTGATCGTGGCGGTGCCGTCCAGGCGGTTCGTGGCGACGCGGTAGTCGAGACGGAGCTCGTAGTGCTCGGCACTCCACCGTCGGTCGCCGCTGTGCGGGGTGTACGGGTCTGCGGCGGGATCGGAGGGCACGTGGACAGTCAACCTCATGGCGCCGGTGGGGCGGTCACCGAGGGTACTGCGGATGTCCACGGAGCGATCGGGTTGCCGGACCAGCGGGAGCCCGTCGGCACCTGCTCGCCCCGCATCACGAGCGAGGACGGCCCGACGGTCGCCCCGGCACCGATGCCGGCCGCCGGCAGGACCACGCTGTGCGGCCCGAGCGTCGCACCCGCGTCGAGCCGGACGGTGTCGAGCTGCATCACGCGGTCGTGGAACAGGTGCGTCTGCACGACCGTGCCCCGCGCCACCGAAGCCCCGGAGCCGATGGTGACCAGGTCGGCCTCGGGTAGCCAGTAGGTCTCGAGCCAGGTGCCGCGGCCGATCGTCGCACCGAGGCTCCGCAGCCAGACGGCCAGCGCGGGGGTGCCGGTGGCCTGCTCGGCGAACCAGGGGCGCGCGACGGTCTCGACGAAGGTGTCCTGCACCTCGTTGCGCCACACGAAGGACGACCACAGCGGGTGCTCCCGGGCGGTGATCCGGCCGACGAACGCCCACTTCGCGATCGTCGACACCACGGCGGCGACGGCACCGGCAGCGATGAGCACCGGCCCGGCGAGCAGCACCGTCCACCCGATCCCGACGGCCGACCAGAGCGCCAGCAGTGCTCCGGCGACGCCGAGCGCGATGGCGGCGGACACCATCGGGGCGACCAGGCGCAGCAGCTCCCAGCAGCCGCGGGCGACCTTGAGCCGCCTGGACGGACGGAACGTGCGCGCCTCGTCGAACTCCGTCGCCGCGCGCCGCAGCCGCACCGGGGGTGATCCGAGCCACGACGACCCGCGCTTGGCCTTCTTCGGCACCGCGGACAGCACCGCCACCAGGGCCTCGCGCGGCACCGAGCGTCCGGCGCCCGTCATGCCGCTGTTGCCGAGGAACGCCCGACGGCCGACCTTCGAGCGACCGATCCGCACCCGACCGCCGCCGAGCTCGTACGTCGCCACCATCGTGTCGTCGGCCAGGAACGCCCCCGACGCGATCTGCGTCAACGCCGGGATGAGCAGCACCGTCGAGATCTCGGTGTCCCGACCGACCCGGGCGCCGAGCAGCCGCAGCCACACCGGCGTCACGAGCGATGCGTACAACGGGAACAGCAGGGTGCGCGCCGCGTCGAGCACCCGCTCGGTCGACCACACCTGCCAGCCGATCCGGGAGCGCACCGGGTGCCGCCCCTCGTGCAGGCCGATGCCGAGCAGCCGCACCGCGACCACCACCAGCAGCGCGTACACGGCACCGGCGACGACCGTCGCCAGGGGGACCGTCAGCAGCGCACGGAGCACCGCGTCGCCCAGGGTCGACGCCCGCCCGACCAGGGCGAGGGCGACCAGCAGTCCGACCGCGACACCGACCACCGGCAACCCGGCCACGGCCAGGGACCCGGCCCCGTACGCGAGCAGCCAGCGTCGTCGGGTCGCGGGGCGGGCCTCCCGGTCGTCACGAGCCGACCCGGTGCGCTCCGCAGGTGCCCCTGCCCAGCGTTCGCCCGCGGGCACCGGGCCGCCGACGGCGGAACCCGCCGTGATCTCGGCACCCGCGCCGACGTGCGCCCCCGGCAGCAGCGTCGTCCGGCTGCGCACCACGGCGTCCTCGTCGACGCGGACGTGCCCCAGGTGGAACACGTCGCCGTCGAGCCAGTGCCCGGCCAGGTCGACCTCGGGCTCGACCGAGGCACGCTTGCCGATCGTGAGCATCCCGGTCACCGGCGGCAGCGTGTGCAGGTCGACGTCCCTGCCGATCCGCGCGCCGAGGGCCCGAGCGTAGTAGCTGATCCACGGAGCGCCCGCCGTCGAGGGGCCGTCGACCGCCTCGGCGATGCGCTCGGCCAGCCAGACCCGCAGGTGCACCGAACCGCCACGGGGGTACGACCCCGGCCGGACCCCGGCGAGCAGCAGCCGCGCGAGCACCACCGTCAGCGCCATCTTGCCGATCGGCGTCACGAACACCAGGAGCGCCAGCACCAGCACCGGCCAGGGCAGCACCGGCAGGAACGGCAGCGTCGTCGCGTGCAGCACCGCGGCCACCAGGGCCGTCCACGTCAGCACCCGCAACCCCCGGAGCACCTGCACCGGCAGCCCGAGCAGCGTCATCAGCAGCCCCGTCGCCGGGGGGACCGGCGTGACGTCGCGCGACGACGCCTCGACCGGGCCGGACTCGTCCAGCGCCGCCGCCAACGCCCCGATCCGCGGGTGGTCGTACACGTCCGCCACCGTCGTCGTCGGGAACCGCTCCCGGATGGCCGACACCAGCTGCGCCGCCGTCAGCGACCCACCGCCGTGCGCGAAGAAGTCGTCGTCGACGCTCGCCACCGGCACCCCCAGGATCGCCGACCACCGCTCGGCGATCCACGCCACCGTGTCCGGCAGCATCGCCGCGTCCGAGGCACCGGGCAACGGCCACGGCAGCGCCGCGCGGTCGACCTTGCCCGACGTCCGCGTCGGCAGTGACTCCACCACGGCCACCAACGGCACCAGCGCCGCCGGCAGCTCCTGCCGCAACCGGGCGTTCGCCGCGGCCACGTCCACCGTCGCCCCGGCCACCGGGGCCACGTACCCGACCAGCACCTGGTTGCCCGCCGGGGTCCGCTGCACCACCGCGGCACCACCCGCCACGTCGTCCAGGGCCTGCAGCGCCGCGTCGATCTCCCCGAGCTCGATGCGCCGGCCGCCGAGCTTCACCTGGTCGTCCGCGCGCCCCTGGAACACCAGCCCCTCGGGCTCGTACCGAACCAGGTCCCCGCTCCGGTACGCCCGCTCCCACCCGAGCTCCGGGAACGGCGCGTACTTCTCCGCGTCCTTCGCCGGGTCGAGGTACCGGCCCAGCCCGACCCCGCCGATCACGAGCTCACCGACGCCGCCCGGCTCCACCCGCTGCCCGGCACCGTCCACCACGGCCAGGTCCCACCCGTCCAGCGGCAAGCCGATCCGGATCGGCTGGCTCCCGTCGAGCAGGGACCCGCACGCCACCACCGTCGCCTCGGTCGGCCCGTACGTGTTCCACACTTCCCGGTCACGACTCGCGATGCGCGCCGCCAGCTCCGGCGGGCACGCCTCTCCACCGAAGATCACCAGCCGCACCTGCTCCAGCGCATCGTCCGGCCACAGCGCCGCGAGCGTCGGCACCGTCGACACCACCGTGATCGTGTGCGCGATGAGCCACGGCCCCAGGTCCACCCCCGTCCGCACCAACGACCGGGGTGCCGGCACCAGCGCGGCGCCGTGCCCCCATGCCAACCACATCTCCTCGCACGACGCGTCGAACGCCACGCTCAGCCCCGCCAGCACCCGGTCACCCGGACCGATCGGCGCCGCCTGCAGGAACATCCGCGCCTCGGCGTCCACGAACGCCGCTGCACTGCGGTGGGTGACCGCCACACCCTTCGGCACCCCGGTCGACCCGGACGTGAAGATGATCCACGCGTCGTCGGTCTCACGGGGGAGTTCCGCGCTCGCCGCAGGGTCCGTCACCGGCAGCTCGGTGCCGTCACGGTCTCGCAGGACACCACCCGCACCGATCACCCCGACGACACCGGCCTCGCCGAACACCAGGGTGGCGCGTTCCTCGGGGTCGTCGGCGTCGACCGGCACGTACGCGGCTCCGGCGGCGAGCACGGCGAGGATCGACAGGTACAGGTCACGCCCACCGGAGGGGATGCGCACCCCCACCCGGTCACCCCGTCGGACACCGCGGCGGGCCAGGTCGTCGGCCTGCGCGCGCACGAGGTCGAGCAGGGCGGAGTAGTCGACACTGCCGGCGGGGTCCTCGAGGGCGGTCGCGTCCGGGTGGGTCGACGCGGTCGCCGCCAGGACGTCGAACAGGGTCCGTGGGGCGGGTGCGTCGCCGCCGCGGGCGAGTTCGAGCTGCGCGTTCCCGGTGCCGGTGGTCATCGAGGCCTCTTCCCGGTCGCGTGCGGGACGACCGGCCCGTGATCCTAGAGGGTCGAGGTGTCCTGCTCGGGAACGGACGGTGCCGCACCGGTCGGTCCGAGTGCCGCACCGGACTGTCCGAGCGCCGCACGGGCCGCGTCGAGCGCCGTCGCGATCCCCACCGAGTCGTCCAGCGAGTGCACCGGGGACTCCGTGCGACCCTCCGCCACGTACTGCGCGAGTGCCGCCGCCTGCCACACGAGTCCCTGACGACCCCGCAGCCCCGTCGGCTCCGCCCAGTGGTCCTCCCCACCCCGGTGGTGCACCGCGAACGACGCCGGGAACACGAAGTGGTCGGTGTAGCGGACCGTGGCCCGGCTCCCGGCGATCACCGCCAGCCCCGGCGTCCACGCCGTCATCGACGTGGTCACCACCGACTGCGCGCCACCCTCCGCCGTCGACACCGTGACGGACTGGAGGTCCACCCCGCGGTCCGAGACCGCCCCCGTCGTGCTGCTGGTCACCGGGGCGCCGGTGGCGAACCGTGCGAACCAGTGCCCGTACACGCCGGCGTCGAGGAGGGCACCCCCACCTGCTGCGGGATCGAACATCCGGTCCGCCGGGTCCGGGTCGTGCGGCCACCCGACGTCGACCGTCGCGAGCCGGACGTCGCCGAGGACCCCGTCCGCGAGCAGACGGGCGACGACGGTCGTGCCCGGCAGGTACCGGGTCCACATCGCCTCCATCGCGAGGACGCCCGCAGCCCGTGCGGCGTCGGCGAGGGTGCGGGTGTCCGCCGCCGAGGTCGTCATCGGCTTCTCGACGAGCACGTGCTTGCCGGCGGCGATCGCGAGCAACGCGTGCCCGAGGTGCTGCGGGTGCGGCGAGGCGACGTAGACCACGTCGACGGACGGGTCCGCCACGAGGGCCTCGTACGCCCCGTGCACACCGGGCACGCCGTGGCGGGCGGCGAAGGCCGCGGCACGCTCGGGGGAGCGGGACCCCACGGCGACGACGCGCTGGTCGGAGTTCGCGTGCAGCGTCGCGGTGAAGTCGTTCGCGATCTCCCCGGGGCCGATCACACCCCACCGGAGCACGGGTCCGCCCCGCAGCGCGTGGACTCCGGGCACCGGGAACGTCATCGTCATGCCGGAACGCTACCGGGCCGACCCCGACCTCGACCCGGACCCGGTTGTACGGCTCGTCGCCCCGGAACCGACCCGCATCGAGTCATCCGACCCAATCGCCCCGTGACAAGGTCGATGAGAATCGGATTCCACGAACCGCCGCCGGTCGCGGCGTCGGGAACCCGAGGAAGGTCGTCACCGATGCCCACCCAGCCGCCTCCTCACATCGACCGCGACGTGCGGTACTCGGACCAGCACGACGCCCTGGTCCTCGACGTCCACCGTCCGGCCCCCGGATCGCCCCCGAGCACCGGCGCCGTCGTGCTCGTGCACGGTGGCGGCTGGTTCCGTGGGGACAAGTCCAAGGAAGACAGCCTGTCCGCCCGACTCGTCGAGGCCGGGTACACGGTCTTCGTCCCGAACTACCGCCTGGCACCGACGGACGTGTTCCCCGCGAGCAGGGACGACGTGCTCACCGCCCACGAGTGGGCGCTGCAGTCCGACATCCCCTTCGACCGGAGCAAGGTCGCCTTCTTCGGCGGGTCCGCCGGGGGGAACCTCGCCGTCGAGGGCGGCATCGCGACTGGCCGTCCCTCCGTGAGCTGGTCCGGGATCTTCGGCCTCGCCGAGATCATCCGCGCCACCGACGGCACGGTCTCCGCCGCGCCGACGACGCAGGACCTCGACGCGATGCGCAGCGCCGACATCGACCAGACCGGGCGGGACGACCCGTTCCTCCGGTGGGTGATCCTGCAGGAGGTCGGCGGCGACCGGCCGGCGCTCGCCGCGGCGTCAACGATCGAGCACGTGACGGCGTCGACGGGCCCCGTCTACCTCGCCAACTCGCTGGACGAGTGGGTCCCGCGGTCGGACCCGATCGCCCTGCAGGCGGCGCTCGCCGCGGTCGGCGTGCCGAACACGCTGCAGCTGATCCCCGGCCTCCGGCACGCCGAGGGGTACACCGACCACGCGCTGCCCGGATCGCTCGCGTTCCTCGCGCAGACGCTCGGGGTCGCGCGCCGCTGAGCGGCGCGCGACGAAGGAGGATCCCCGTGCCCGACGACTCCACAGCACCGCTTCCGATCGGCCCGGTCGGCAACGTCTTCCTGTTCGTCGACGACCTCGAGGCCGCGGTCGCCTGGTACGCGGCCAGGCTCCGCCGCGAACCGGTCGTGCGTGGTGGCGCGCTCGTCGCGTTCGACATCGAGGGCGTCCGCCTCACGCTGCACCGGACCGACCAACTGAACACGCCGGGGCCGTCCGGCACGGTGCCGTACTGGACGGTGGCCGACGTGGACGCCGTCGTCGAGGACTGGGTCGCCAACGGCGCCGTCGCGCACCGGGGGCCGAAGACGGTGTTCACGGGAGAGCGGCTCTGCCAACTGCTCGATCCCTTCGGGAACCTCTTCGGCGTCCGCGCCGAGAAGCGCTGACCGACGAACCCGGAGGAATCTCGACGGGGAAGGTCGCCGGAGGTGACATCGCGCGCAGCCGCCTGAGCGAAGCGAAGACAACCGCTTGCGCGGGGATGTGACTGTGCCCCCAGGAGGATTCGAACCTCCGCCCCTGCCTCCGGAGGGCAGTGCTCTATCCCCTGAGCTATGGGGGCCAAGGGGTGTCAACAACCGTAGCAGGTCCGGCGGGTGGTCCTGGACAGCGCGTGTCGCGCCGTGGACGTGCCGTCGGCACGGCCGGGAGGCGCGGTGCGGGCCCGCCACGGGCCTCCCGTCCGCACGGTGCGAGCGTCGCGATCCCGTGCGGGGTTCCGTGTCCCGTGCGGCGCTGCAAGCGCGCACCACGCGCGCAACCTCGCACCGGACGGCGGACCCGGCACGGTGCGAGCGACGCGTTCCCGTGCGAGGTTCCGCGCTCCGTGCGGCGCTGCAAGCGCGCACCACGTGCGCAACCTCGCACCATACGGCGGACACGGCACGGTGCGTGGTCGTCGCCGGCCGGGAGGCGCGGCGCGGGCCCGCCACGGGCCTCCCGTCCGCACGGAGCGTCCGTCGCGATCCGGTGCGAGGTTCCGTGTTCCGTGCGGCGCTGCACGCGCGCACCACGTGCGCGACCTCGCACCGGACGGCGGACCCGGCACGGTGCGTGGCCGCCGCCGGACGGGAGGCGCGGTGCGGGCCCGCCACGGCCCTCCCCGTCCGCACCGTGCGTCCGTCGAGATCCCGTGCGAGGTTCCGCGTTCCGTGCGGCGCTGCAAGCGCGCACCACGCACGCAACCTCGCACCAGGCGCGGCCCCGCACCGTGCCGGCGCGGCCCCGTCAGCCCGCGGGCGTCGCCGTCGTCGACGCGGACGGCTGCAGCGCGGCCCGCACCGCGTCCACGACGGGCTGCGCCCCACCCGGCTCGGTGAACAGCGTCGACTGCGCGGTGATCCAGTACGGGTCGGCGAAGGCGTCCGCGCGGCCGACGTCGCCGCTCAGGGCGAAGTAGCCCTCCACGCGGTAGGTGGGGACGGACCCGCCCCGCTCGTACAGGGCGTCCTTCAGGTTCGTGAGCGACTTCTCAGGCAGGTCGGCGACGGCGAGCGTGATCGCCGTGGCGTCCGCGTCGGTGCTGACGAACCGGCAGACGCGGCCCTGCTGCTTCGCGATGGTCGCGGCGGGGGAGCCCTTCGCCGGGGTGAAGGAGTCGTCGAGCTCGAAGGTCTGCCCGTAGACCGACAGTGCGCTCGTCGGCAGGAGCTCCGCGCAGGTCTGCGACACCGGCTTGCCCGCCGGTGTCGCGCTGGCCGACGGGGTGCTGTCCCCGCCGCCCGAGCACCCGGCGAGCACGACGGCTGCTGCGGTGGTGAGGGTGGCGACGGTGAGCGCCCGGGCACGGCTGCGGGGGGTCATCCCGACATGATGCTGCATCGACCGGTGCGGACCTGGGCGTCCCGGTAGGATCGGTCCTCGTGACTCCTGCCGAACTCTCCGCCGCGTACCTGTCGATCCTGACCGGGATCGTCGAGCGCCGAGGCGCGTCCGAGACCGTGACGATCGAGGAGTCCCACGTGGTGCTCGAGCGTCCGAAGAACCGCGCCCACGGCGACTGGGCCTCGAACGCCGCCATGCAGCTCGCGAAGCGGCTCGGCACGAACCCGCGCGAGCTCGCGACCGAGATCGCCGGTGAGCTGACCGAGCTCGACGGTGTGGACTCCGTCGACGTCGCCGGCCCCGGCTTCATCAACATCACGCTCGAGGCGGCCGCCGCTGGCGAGATCGCGCGCACCATCGTGGACGGCGGCGAGTCCTTCGGCACCGGCGACCTCTACGACGGCGTCCGGATCAACCTGGAGTTCGTCTCCGCCAACCCCACCGGCCCGATCCACATGGGCGGCGTCCGCTGGGCCGCAGTGGGCGACAGCCTGGCCCGCGTGTTCCAGGCGCAGGGCGGCCTCGTCACCCGTGAGTACTACTTCAACGACCACGGCGCGCAGATCGACCGCTTCGCCCGCTCCCTCGTCGCCAGCGCACTCGGTGAGCCCACGCCCGAGGACGGCTACGGCGGCGCCTACATCGCCGAGATCGCCGCACGGGTCATCGCGACCCTCGAGCCGGGCATCGACGTCCGCGACCTGCCGCGCGACGAGGCGCAGGAGCTCTTCCGTCGCGAGGGCGTCGACTTCATGTTCGCGGACATCAAGTCGTCGCTGCACGACTTCGGCGTCGACTTCGACGTCTACTTCCACGAGAACGCCCTGCACGAGTCGAAGGCCGTCGAGCGTGCCATCGCCCGACTGCGGTCGGCCGGCGTGATGTACGAGGCCGAGGGTGCCGAGTGGCTCCGCACGACCGACTTCGGCGACGACCGCGACCGCGTCGTCATCAAGTCGGACGGCGAGCCCGCGTACATCGCCGGCGACCTGGCGTACTACCTCGACAAGCGTGAGCGCGGGTTCGAGCGGAACCTGATCATGCTCGGCGCCGACCACCACGGCTACGTCGGCCGCATGATGGCGATGTGTGCCGCGTTCGGGGACGAGCCGGGCAAGAACCTCGAGATCCTGATCGGGCAGATGGTCAACCTGCTCAAGGACGGCGAACCGATGCGCATGTCGAAGCGCAACGGCACCATCGTCACGATGGAGGACCTCGTCGACGCCGTCGGTGTCGACGCCGGCCGGTACGCCCTGGTCCGGTTCGCCAGCGACACCGCGATCGACATCGACCTCGACCTGCTCACCAAGCGCACGAACGACAACCCCGTCTTCTACGTGCAGTACGCCCACGCCCGCACCCAGTCGGTGGCCCGGAACGCCGCGGCGGCCGGGGTCGACCGGTCGGTGTTCGACGCCTCGCTGCTGACCCACGAGTCGGAGAGCGCGCTCCTCGGAGCCCTCGCCGAGTACCCGCGGGTGGTCCGGCACGCCGCCGAACTGCGCGAGCCGCACCGCATCGCGCGGTACATCGAGCAGCTGGCCGGCCTGTACCACCGCTGGTACGACTCCTGCCGTGTCACGCCCCTCGGCGACGAGCCCGTGACCGACCTGCACCGCACGCGCCTGTGGCTGAACGACGCCACCGGCCAGGTCGTCCGCAACGGCCTCGGCCTGCTCGGCGTGTCGGCTCCGTCCCGCATGTAGCGGTCGCCCCGTCGACCCGGAACCAGGTTCCGGACACAGCACCGCGGAGATCCGCGGTGCTGTGTCCGTTGCACGGTGTCACAGCAGGCCGCTGCGCCGGGCGCGCACCGGGCCTCCAGGCAGGCTGCCGGGACGGGCTGGCAGGGTAGGACGCATGCCCGCAGCCACCGAACGCCCCACCACGCGCCGCCGCTGGCCCGTCGTCCTGCTCGTGGTCCTCGTCGTGCTCGCCGCCCTCGTCGTCGTCGCCGAGTTCGTGCTGCGCGGCGTCGTCGACCGGATCATCGCCCAGCAGGTCGAGCAGTCGCTGCCGGACGGCACGACCGGCGAGGTCGACGCCCACGCCGAGGGCATCGTCATCCCGCAGCTCATCAGCGGCACGCTCGACCGCGTCGAGATCTCCTCGGCGAAGCTCACGGTGGACGGCATCCCGCTCGCCGCCGACGTCACCGCGCAGGACGTCCCGGTGGACGGCAAGGGCGACGTCCGGGACGTCGACGGCACGGTCACCCTGGCGTCGTCGAGCGTCAAGGACCTGGCGAAGTACAGCCCGCTGTTCGACCGCCTGAACCTGGTCGACGGTGGCGTCGAACTGACGGGGTCGTCGTCGGTGCTCGGCTACGACATCACCTACGCGGCGAAGGGCGCCGTCGTCGCGCAGGACGACGGCCGCGGCATCTCGATCACCCCGGAGAGCGTCCGGATCACGAACTCCGACCTCGGCCTGAAGGTCGACTCGATCCCGGGCGTCACCGGCGTCCCGGTGCAGGTCTGCACCGCGCAGTTCCTGCCCGAGGCCCTGCGGGTGCGCTCGCTCGACGTGTCGCGATCGGACGCGACGGTCCGCATCACCGCGGACGCGCTGCCGCTCAACGAGGACGGCTTGCGGACGGTCGGCAGCTGCGGCTGAGCGGACGGGTGCGTAACGCGGCCTGGAGGAACGGCTCGCGTCGGTAGGATCGGGTCCCGTGAGCGAGAACCCCCTTGCACCGCCGCGGCTGCGGTTCCCGACGGACGCCTCCGCACTGGTGGACCGCATCTGGCCCGCGTCCGCGACGCGGACCGACGACGGCAGCCTGGCGATCGGCGGCATCAGCGCGACGGACCTGGTCGCGCAGTTCGGCACGCCCCTGTACGTCGTCGACGAGCGGGACGTCCAGTCCCGTGCCGTCCGTGTCCGCAACGCGTTCACCGAGGCGTTCGAGCGCATCGGCAGCCACGCGCACGTCTACTACGCCGGCAAGGCCTTCCTGACGACGCAGGTCGTCGCGTGGATGGCCGAGGCCGACCTGCGCGTCGACGTCTGCACCGCCGGTGAGCTCGCCGTCGCCCTGGCCGGAGGCATCGACCCCGGCCGACTCGGCTTCCACGGCAACGACAAGTCCGACGCCGAGATCGCCCGCGCGGTCGAGGTCGGCATCGGCACGGTCGTGCTCGACAGCCACGAAGAGGTGCAGCGCGTCGCCCGTGCCGCCGCCGACGCCGGGGTCGTGCAGCGTGTGCGCATCCGGATCAACACCGGTGTGCACGCGTCCACCCACGAGTACCTGGCGACCGCCCGCGAGGACCAGAAGTTCGGCATCCCGCTGTCCGAGGCCGTCGAGGCCGCGGCAGCCGTCCGCGCCGAGCCCTCGCTCGCCTTCGTCGGGCTGCACTCGCACATCGGTTCGCAGATCTTCGACGACGCCGGCTTCCGCGAGGCCGCACGTCGCCTCATGGACGTGCACGCGACGCTCGTGGCCTCCGGGCCGGTGCCCGAGCTGAACCTCGGCGGCGGCTGGGGCATCGACTACACCGAGGCCGACTCGGCCTTCGCCCCCGAGGACGTCGCCGAGGCGCTGGCCACGATCATCGGCGAGGCCTGCGCCGAGCGCGGCATCCCGGTGCCGGACATCGCCGTCGAGCCGGGCCGCTACATCATCGGCCCGCCCGGGGTGACGCTGTACCGCGTCGGCACGATCAAGCCCGTCACGCTCGAGACCGACGACGGCGGCAGCGCGACCCGTACGTACGTCTCGGTCGACGGCGGGATGAGCGACAACATCCGTCCCGCCCTGTACGGCGCCGACTACACGGCCCGGCTCGTCCGCACCTCGGACACCCCCGCGGTGCTGAGCCGCGTCGTCGGCAAGCACTGCGAGAGCGGCGACGTCGTGGTGAACGACGAGTACCTGCCCGGCGACGTGCAGCGCGGTGACCTGCTCGCCGTCGCGGCCACCGGGGCCTACTGCTGGGCGCTGTCGAGCAACTACAACCACGTGGGCCGCCCGCCGGTCGTCGCCGTCGCGGACGGCACAGCCCGTATCCTCGTGCGGGGCGAGACGATCGACGACCTCCTCGCCCGTGACACCGGGGTCGCCGCCGTGCCCGCCGACGGCACCGGCCGCTGACCCCCGACCCGACCGGGTCCGCCCACCCCGCAGGGCGCACCCCCACCGACAGGAACCGCTACCAGATGATCGAATACCGCAACGTCCGTGTCGCGCTGCTCGGGGCCGGCTCGGTCGGTTCCCAGGTCGCGCGACTGCTCCTCGAGCACGGCGACGAGCTGGCCTCGCGCGCCGGTGCCGGGCTGGAGCTGGTCGGGATCGCCGTGCGCGACGTGGACGCCCAGCGCGACGTCGACCTGCCGGCGGAGCTCTTCACCACGGACGCGGCATCGCTCATCCTCGGCGCGGACATCGTCGTCGAGCTCATCGGTGGCATCGAGCCGGCACGCACCCTCGTGCTCCAGGCCCTGCAGTCGGGCGCGGACGTCGTCACCGGCAACAAGGCGCTGCTCGCGACCCACGGCCCGGAGCTCTTCGCCGCGGCCGAGCAGGTCGGCGCGCAGCTTTACTACGAGGCCGCCGTGGCCGGGGCGATCCCGATCATCCGCCCGCTGCACGACTCGCTCGCCGGTGACCGCATCGTCCGGATCATGGGCATCGTCAACGGCACCACGAACTTCATCCTCGACCTGATGGACCGCAAGGGCTCCACGTTCGAGGATGCCCTGGCCACCGCGACGGAGCTGGGCTACGCCGAGGCCGACCCGACCGCCGACGTCGAGGGCTACGACGCCGCGCAGAAGGCAGCGATCCTGGCCTCGCTTGCGTTCCACACCTCGGTGCCGCTCGCCGCCGTGCACCGTGAGGGCATCACCCACGTCACGATCGACCAGGTCCGCGCCGCCCGCAAGGCCGGCTACGTCGTGAAGATACTGGCGACCGCCGAGCGGCTCACCGACGAGGACGGCCGCGAGGGCGTCAGCGCCCGCGTCTACCCGGCCCTCGTGCCCGAGTCGCACCCGCTCGCGAGCGTGCACGGTGCGAAGAACGCCGTGTTCGTCGAGGCCGAGGCCGCCGGCGACCTGATGTTCTACGGCGCGGGTGCCGGTGGCGTCGAGACGGCCTCGGCGGTCCTCGGCGACCTGGTCTCCGCGGCCCGTCGGCACGTCATCGGCGGCCCGGGGGTCGCCGAGTCGACGCAGTCCGAGCTGCCGGTGTTCCCGATCGGCACGGTCCGCACGAGCTACCAGATCACCCTGCACGTCACGGACGCCCCCGGCGTGCTGTCGACGGTCGCCGGCGTGCTCGCGAAGCACGGCGTCAGCGTCGAGACGGTCGAACAGACCACCACCGGCGCAGCCGAGGGGACCGCGACGCTCGTCATCGGCACCCACCTGGCGCGCGAGGCCGACCTGGCCGACACCGTCGTCGCCCTCCGCGGCGAGGACGTCGTCCTGGACGTCACCAGCGTCCTGCGCGTCGTCGGTCGCTGACGCGACCACGGGCCTCCAGGCCGACCAGCCGGCCCACCCAGCCGCACCACCACCAGATCCACCCCACCGGACAGAGAGAGAAGCCTGATGGCCCACCAGTGGCAGGGAGTCCTGCGCGAGTACGCCGACCGACTCGACGTGACCGAGGCGACGCCCATCGTCACGCTCGGTGAGGGCGGCACGCCGCTCATCCCGGCTCGTCGGCTCTCCGAGCGCACCGGCGCCGAGGTCTACGTGAAGTTCGAGGGCATGAACCCGACGGGTTCGTTCAAGGACCGCGGCATGACGATGGCGATCTCGAAGGCCGTCGAGCACGGCGCGAAGGCCGTCATCTGCGCCTCGACCGGCAACACCAGCGCCTCGGCCGCCGCGTACGCCACGCACGCCGGCATCACCGCCGCGGTGCTCGTGCCCGAGGGCAAGATCGCCATGGGCAAGCTCAGCCAGGCCGTCGCCCACGACGCCCAGCTGCTGCAGGTGCAGGGCAACTTCGACGACTGCCTCGACATCGCCCGCGACCTGGCGGCGAACTACCCGGTGCACCTCGTCAACTCCGTCAACAACGACCGCATCGAGGGGCAGAAGACCGCCGCGTTCGAGGTCGTCGACGTCCTCGGTGACGCACCGGACTTCCACTTCCTGCCCGTCGGCAACGCGGGCAACTACACCGCGTACTCGCGCGGCTACCGCGAGGACGTCGCCGCCGGCCGCAGCACCAAGCTGCCCCGCATGTTCGGGTTCCAGGCCGCCGGTTCCGCCCCGATCGTGCACGGCGAGGTCGTCCGGCACCCCGACACCATCGCGTCGGCGATCCGCATCGGCAACCCGGCCTCGTGGCAGTTCGCGCTCGAGGCGCGGGAGGAGACCGACGGCTACTTCGGTGCCATCACCGACGAGGCCATCCTCGCGGCACACCGCATCCTGTCGGCCGAGGTCGGCGTCTTCGTCGAGCCCGCATCGGCCATCGGTGTCGCCGGGCTCCTCGAGCGTGCCGACGCCGGTGTCGTGCCGAAGGGCGCGAAGGTCGTCATCACGGTCACGGGCCACGGCCTGAAGGACCCGCAGTGGGCCCTCCGCACGCCGGACGGCGGCGAGGTCACCCCGACGAGCGTGCCGGTCGACACGAAGTCGATCGCCGACGTGCTCGGTCTGGTCAGCGAGCAGTGATCTCCGACCGCTCGTCCGGACCGGGTGAGGGCATGACCGCCCGCAGTGCTGTACCGGCCGGACGGGCGGTCCGTGCGCTGCCGACCGGATCGGCGGTCCGCGTCCGGGTGCCGGCCACGTCGGCGAACCTCGGCCCGGGCTTCGACTCGCTCGGCCTCGCGCTCTCGCTCTACGACGAGGTCGTGGTGCGGGTCCGCTCCGAACCCGGCGCGACCGTCACGGTCGAGGGCGTCGGTGCCGGCGAGGTCGCCACCGACGACACGAACCTCGTCGTCCGTGCGGTCCGCCGGGGCCTGGAGCACGCCGGTGTCGACCAGCCCGGTCTCGAGCTGCACGCCACGAACGCGATCCCGCACGGCCGCGGTCTCGGTTCCTCCGCCGCGGCGATCGTCGCCGGGCTGATGGCGGCCCGGGGGCTCCTCGAGGGCATCGTCGACCTCGACGCCTCGACGCTCCTGACCCTGGCCACCGAGATGGAGGGCCACCCGGACAACGTCGCGCCGGCGCTCTTCGGCGGCCTGACGATCGCGTGGATGACCGCCGAGGGCCCTGCGTACAAGCGGCTCCTGGTGCACCGCGGTGTCGCCCCGGTGGTGTTCGTGCCGACCTCGACGCTGTCGACGAAGCTCGCGCGCTCCCTGCAGCCCGAGCAGGTCCCGCACGCCGACGCCGCGTTCAACGTCTCCCGCTCGGCGCTGCTCGTCGCGGCGCTCATCCAGAGCCCCGAGCTGCTGCTCGCCGCGACCGAGGACCGTCTGCACCAGGCGTACCGCGCCAGCGCCATGCCCGAGACCGACGCCCTGATCCGCTTGCTCCGGCAGCACGGCCTCGCCGCGGTGGTCTCCGGCGCCGGGCCGAGCCTGCTCGTCCTCGGCAGCGACCCGGCACAGCGCCTGACCGCAGCCGAACTGGTGCAGCGACACGCCGAATCCGACTGGCGGCCGCTCATGCTGGCCGTCGATCTCGGTGGTGCTACAGTGGCAGCGCACTCGGCGCTCGAAGCCGAACCCGCGTAACCGTACGGATCGCTCGTCCTCAGGACAGCTCCTGCGTCGTCGCAGGGTCCGGTGCGCGAGTGTGCATCTCTTTCTGATCACCGAATCCCGATCCGTCGTCTGAACGGCGGTCGATGCTCACCCTGCATCCGGGACGGTGGAAACTCTCCGCGTTCTGCGGTTCGAAAGGAAACACCGACCTTGACCGACAACAACTCCGCCCAGGTGGAGATCCCCAGCGACCTGCGTGCCCTCCGTCTCCCGGAACTCCAGCGCATCGCCTCCTCGCTCGGCATCACCGGGCTCTCCAAGCTCCGCAAGGGCGACCTGATCGCCTCCATCGAGGACAAGCGTCCCGTCGACGAGACGCCGGCCGCCCCGGCCGCCCCGGCCGCCGCCATCGTCGCCGAGACCCCCGCCGAGCCGGCCGCCACCGAGCAGCCGACCCTGCCGGAGCCCGCCGAGACCCCCGCGCAGCCCGCTGCCGAGGCACCCGTCGCCGACCCCGAGGCCCCCGCCGAGTCGGCAGCCCCGAGCCGTGCCCGTCGTTCGCGCCGCGCATCGTCCGGTGGCACCGTGAACGCCGCGCCGACCTCGGCCGCCGAGCACACCAACCACGGCCAGACCGGCACCGAGGACCTCCTCGCCGGGCTCGACCAGGTCCGCGCCGAGAAGGACGCCCAGGAAGCCGCGCAGTCCGGCTCCCAGCGCCGTGGCCGTGGCCAGCGGAACACCGAGCAGCGTGGCACCGAGCAGCGTGGCGCCGAGCAGCGCGCCGCCGACCAGGGCCAGCAGGCGTCGGCACCCGCCGAGGCCGAGCAGCCGAGCCAGGCGGGCCAGCAGGGCCAGCAGGCTCCGACGTCCGCCGTCCAGGCCGACCAGGACCAGAACGAGTCCGGCGACCAGAACGACCAGGGCGACCAGAACTCCGAGCAGGGCGAGGGTGGCTCGCGTCGCGGTCGTCGCAGCCGTGGTCGCGGTCGCGGCCGTGGGCAGAACGCCGAGAACGGCGAGCAGCAGAACGGCACCGACCAGCAGAACGGCGGCCAGAACGGCGGCCAGCAGAAGCAGAACGGTGCCGACCAGCAGAACGGCCAGCAGAACGGCGGCCAGAAGCAGAACGACCAGCCGAAGCAGGCCGAGGCCAAGCAGGACGACAAGGCCGACCAGAAGCAGCAGCAGAACGCCGGTCAGCAGAAGCAGCAGACCAGCGGCCAGCAGAAGCAGCAGCAGCAACAGCACGCCGACGAGGCCGAGAGCGGCCGCAGCCGTCGCCAGCGCGACCGCAAGCGCGGCCGTGGCGGCCAGAACGACGACTTCGAGCCCGAGGTCACCGAGGACGACGTCCTGATCCCGATCGCGGGCATCCTCGACGTCCTCGACAACTACGCCTTCGTCCGCACCACCGGGTACCTGCCGGGCCCGAGCGACGTCTACGTCTCCCTCGGCCAGGTGAAGAAGTACCACCTGCGCAAGGGCGACGCCGTCGTCGGTTCGATCAAGCAGCCGCGTGACGGCGAGCAGCAGAGCCGCCAGAAGTACAACGCGCTCGTGGCCGTCGAGTCGATCAACGGCCAGTCCGCCGACGAGGCCGCGGCCCGTGTCGACTTCAACGACCTCACCCCGCTGTACCCGAACGAGCGCCTGCGCCTCGAGACGGAGCCGGGCAAGCTGTCGACCCGCATCATCGACCTCGTGTCACCGATCGGCAAGGGCCAGCGCGGTCTCATCGTGTCCCCGCCGAAGGCCGGCAAGACCGTCGTGCTGCAGGCCATCGCGAACGCCGTCGCCAAGAACAACCCCGAGGCGCACCTGATGGTCGTCCTCGTCGACGAGCGGCCCGAAGAGGTCACCGACATGCAGCGCACGGTGAAGGGCGAGGTCATCGCCTCGACCTTCGACCGTCCCGCCGAGGACCACACCACCGTCGCTGAGCTCGCCATCGAGCGTGCGAAGCGCCTGGTGGAGCTGGGCCACGACGTCGTGCTGCTGCTCGACTCGATCACCCGCCTGGGCCGTGCGTACAACCTGTCGACCCCGCCGTCGGGCCGCGTGCTCTCCGGTGGCGTCGACTCGGCGGCGCTGTACCCGCCGAAGCGCTTCTTCGGTGCCGCGCGCAACATCGAGGACGGCGGCTCGCTGACCATCCTCGCGACCGCGCTCGTCGAGACCGGCTCCAAGATGGACGAGGTCATCTTCGAGGAGTTCAAGGGCACCGGCAACATGGAGCTCCGCCTGAACCGTCACCTCGCCGACAAGCGGATCTTCCCCGCCGTCGACGTGAACGCTTCGGGTACCCGTCGCGAGGAGCAGCTGCTCTCCGCCGACGAGGTCAAGATCACCTGGCGTCTGCGCCGGGCCCTCGCCGGGCTCGACCCGCAGCAGGCCCTCGAGATCGTGCTGCGGAACCTCAAGGAGACGCAGTCGAACGTCGAGTTCCTGGTGCAGGTGCAGAAGTCGGTCCCCTCGACCGGCGCCCACCACAACGGCCACCAGGAGTAACGCGTGTTCGAGTCGGTAGCGGGGCTGCTGGCGGAACACGAGGACCTGACACAGCAGCTGTCGGACCCCGCGCTCCACGCCGATGCGGCCCGGGCGAAGAAGGTGAACCGGCGGTACGCCGAGCTCAACCAGATCAAGTCCGCGTACGAGGCCTGGCAGGCGGCGGGGGACGACCTCGCCGCCGCCCAGGAACTCGCGCGTGAAGACGCAGCGTTCGCGGACGAGGTCCCCGGGCTCGAGGAGCAGCTGTCGGAGCGCCAGGAGCGTCTCCGCCGGCTGCTCATCCCGCGCGACCCCGACGACGGCCGTGACGTCATCATGGAGATCAAGGGCGGCGAGGGCGGCGAGGAATCGGCCCTGTTCGCGGCCGACCTCCTGCGCATGTACTCGCACTACGCCGAGACCAAGGGCTGGAAGGTCGAGCTCCTCGAGCGCACCGAGTCCGACCTGGGTGGCTACAAGGACGTCCAGGTCGCGATCAAGTCGAACACGACCGATCCGTCCCAGGGCGTCTGGGCGCACCTGAAGTACGAGGGCGGTGTGCACCGCGTCCAGCGTGTGCCGCAGACCGAGTCGCAGGGGCGCATCCACACCTCGACCACCGGCGTGCTGGTGTTCCCCGAGGTGGACGAGCCCGAAGAGGTCCAGATCAACCAGAACGACCTCAAGATCGACGTCTACCGGTCCTCCGGCCCCGGCGGGCAGTCCGTCAACACGACGGACTCCGCGGTCCGCATCACCCACCTGCCCACGGGCATCACGGTGGCGATGCAGAACGAGAAGTCGCAGCTGCAGAACCGCGAGGCCGGCATGCGCGTGCTCCGCGCACGCATCCTCGCGCGTCAGCAGGAGGAGCTCGACGCGATCGCCTCGGACGCGCGCAAGTCGCAGATCCGCGGGATGGACCGTTCGGAGCGCATCCGCACGTACAACTTCCCGGAGAACCGGATCGCGGACCACCGCACCGGCTACAAGGCGTACGACCTCGACCGTGTGATGAACGGTGCCCTCGAGCCCGTCATCCAGTCCGCCATCCAGGCGGACGAAGAGGCACGTCTGGCCGCCATCGGCGACCAGGACGCGTAAGCGCACCCCCAGCCTGGAGGCCCGCATCACCGCCGACACGCCCCTCACGTACGCCGCGGATCGCCTGCTCGAGCAGGCGACCGCGGCGCTCGTCGCCGTCGGCGTGCCGACGCCCCGGGTCGACGCCGAGCTGCTGCTCGCGTGGGCGACCGACACCTCGCGCGGTGCCGTCCAGGCCCGTGCGCTCATCGGTGGCGGCATCGCGCCGGAGCACGTCGAGCGCTTCCGGCACGCCGTCGCCCGCCGTGCCACCCGTGAGCCGCTGCAGCACATCACCGGGCAGGCGTACTTCCGCGCGCTCACCCTGGCCGTCGGACCGGGCGTGTTCGTGCCCCGTCCGGAGACCGAGGGCGTCGTGCAGTTCGGCATCGACGCGCTGCGGGCGACCGCGGTGCCCGAGCCGATCGCCGTGGACCTGGGCTCCGGCAGCGGTGCGATCGCGATCGCGATGGACACCGAGGTGCCGAACGCCGTGGTCTACGCCGTCGAGCGGTCAGCCGAGGCCCTGCCCTGGACCCGGCGGAACGTCGACGCCCACGGCGGGACGGTCCGGCTCGTCGAGGGCGACCTCGCCGACGCGCTGCCGGAACTCGACGGCACCGTGTCCGTCGTCGTGTCGAACCCGCCGTACGTGCCGGACGACGCGATCCCGATCGACCCCGAGGTCCGCGACCACGACCCGGCGATGGCCCTCTACGGCGGGCCCGACGGCCTCGACGCCGTCCGGGCTCTCGCCGAGACGGCCTGGCGGTTGCTGGTGCCCGGGGGAGTCCTGGTCGTCGAGCACGCCGAGCCGCAGGGCGCCGGCGTCCGGCAGGTCCTGGCGCGCCGGGGGTTCCGTACCCCGGAGACGCACGTCGACCTGACGGGGCGCGACCGCACGACCACCGCGACGCGCTAGCCGGAGCCGAGCCGGGCCTCCCGTCGCTCGGCCGTGCGTGCGTGTGCCGGGATCCGGGCGTACCGGGTGGGATCGGGTGTACCGGGTCGTTCGGGATGACCAGGTGTGCCCGTTCTTGCTTTCCAGCGCGACCGCGATGGGAAGGAACGGGCGTGGCGGGCGTGGGGCGGGCCTCCCGTCGCTCGGCAGTGCGTGCGTGTGCCGGGTGGATCCGGGCGTACCTGGTGGGATCGGGCGTACCGGGTCGTCCGGAACGACCAGGTATGCCCGTTCTTGCTTTCCAGCGCGCCCGCGATGGGAAGGAACGGGCGTGGCGGGCTACGCGACGGGGGAGGCCTCGCGCTGCTGCGCCGCGACGAAGGCGCGGACGTGCTCCCGCAGGTCGGTGTCGTGCTCGACCAGGACCGCGTGGATGCCGACGCTCCGCGCACCCGCGATGTTCTCGGGCATGTCGTCCGCGAAGAAGGTGTGCTCCGCGGGGACGCCGTGGTGGGCGATCGCGCGCTGGAAGACCTCGGGCTCGGGCTTCCGGGCGCCGAAGTTGCTCGACGTGTCCAGGTGCTCGCCGAAGACCTCGGGCAGGGACGGCGCCCACTCGTGGATCCAGCGACCGGCGAGCGGACCGTTGTTGGTGAGCAGCCCGACACGCCCGTGCTCGCTCGCGATCCGGACCGCCTCGATGCGCTCGGGCAGCTCGGTCATGGCGGATCCGCGGATCCGGGCCCAGTCGGCCTCGGGGACGTCGCACTCCATCGCGCGCTCGAACGCGGCGAGGTACTCGTCGCCGTCGGCGAACCCACCGGCCTCGGCACGCATCTCGTGACCGCAGTCCCACCAGCGGCGACGGAGCTCCTGGAACTCGTGTCCGGTGAACTCGGAGAGTGCGGCCATGCGCACCTGCCAGTCGTACCGGACCAGGACGTCGTCCATGTCGAAGAGGAACAGGAGCGGGGGTGCGGGCGTCTCGTTCACGATGTCCACCATTGTGTCGCACTATCATCGTCGAGTCATGGCATCCCGATACGACTGCACCGACTCCGACGGGCTCCTGACCGGGATGCGGCTCGCACGTGCCGCCCTCGGACGCGGAGAGCTCGTCGTGGTCCCCACCGACACCGTCTACGGCCTCGCCGCGGACGCCTTCAGCGCGACGGCCGTGCAGCGGCTGCTCGACGCGAAGGGCCGCACGCGGCAGTCGCCGCCGCCCGTGCTCATCCCCGGTCCACCCACGCTCGACGCCCTCGCCAGCGAGGTCCCGCAGCCGGTGCGCGACCTGGTGGCGGAGTTCTGGCCGGGCGGGTTGACCGTCATCCTGCACGCACAGCCGTCGCTCGACTGGGACCTCGGAGAGACGCGCGGCACGGTCGCGCTGCGGATGCCGGACTCGCGGATCGCCCTCGAGCTGCTGCAGGAGGTCGGGCCCCTCGCGGTCTCGTCCGCGAACTCCACGGGTGACCCGGCCGCGATGGACGTCGACGCCGCCGAGCGGATGCTCGGTGACAGTGTCGCGATCTACCTGGACGGCGGACCCGTCGAGGTGCACGACGGCTTCGAGGCCAGCACCGGCTCGACGATCGTCGACGCCACCGGGCTGTCGGACGGCGGGAAGCTCCGCATCGTCCGGCACGGGGTGATCCCCGACGAGGAGATCATCCGGGTCGTCGGAGCCGACCTCGTCACATGAAGTACTACCTGCTCGCGGGGGCCATCGCCGCGGTCGTGAGCTTCGTGATGAGCGTGATCGTCTGGAAGCTCGGGCTGAAGTACAAGTGGTACCCGCAGGTCCGCGAGCGGGACGTGCACCGCACCCCGACGCCGCGGCTCGGTGGCATCGCGATGTACATCGGCGTCATCGTCTCGTTGCTCGCGGCCTGGTTCCTGTTCCCGTCGATAGCGGGGACCGACTACTTCCGGCTCGTGTTCTCCGAACCGGGTCGCGTGCTCGCGGTGCTCGGGGGAGCGACCATCATCGTGGTCCTCGGTGTCGCGGACGACATCTGGGACCTCGACTGGATGACGAAGCTCGCCGGGCAGATCATCGCGGCGGGCATCCTCGCCTGGCAGGGCGTCGCGATCGTCTCCTTGCCCATCGGCAACACGCTGGGCGTCGGCTCGTCGTACATGAGCCTGATCTTCACCGTGCTGGCGGTGGTGCTCGTGATGAACGCGGTGAACTTCATCGACGGCCTCGACGGCCTGGTGGCCGGCGTCGCGATCATCGCCGGTGGGGTGTTCTTCCTCTACACGTTCTTCATCAACCGCGTGGTCGTGCAGACCGAGTTCTTCTTCAACCTGCCGTCGCTGCTCACCGCGGTGCTCGTCGGGGCCTGCTTCGGCTTCCTCATCCTGAACTGGCACCCCGCCAAGCTCTTCATGGGCGACGCCGGCGCGCTGCTCGTCGGGTTCCTGATGGCCACGAGCGCGGTCTCGGTCACGGGCAACATCGACCCGGCCGCGGTGCAGACACGCCAGGCGCTGCTGCCGGCGTTCATCCCGATCCTGCTGCCGTTCGCGATCCTGATCGTCCCGATCCTGGACTTCGGTCTCGCGGTCACCCGACGGCTCAGCGCGGGCAAGTCGCCGTTCTCGGCGGACCGGAAGCACCTGCACCACCGCCTGCTCGACATGGGGCACTCGCACTTCCACGCGGTGCTGATCTTCTACGCGTGGACCGCGACCGTCGCCTTCGGGTGCCTGCTGTTCCTCTTCGTGGACTGGTACTGGGTCGTCGTCTTCGTGTCCGTCGGCTTCACCGTCTGCGCCGTCGCGACGTTCGCGCCGCTCGGCCGGAAACGCACCGAGATCGCCGCCCAGACCGCCAACCGTTCCGCCGCCGTGGTGGACGCCAGCCTCGACCCGCTCGACCGGGCCGCCAACGACCGCACGATCCCTGGAGATATCACGTGACCGCACCGAACGCGCTCGACCACGTCCGGCCGGTGTTCCGCCGCATCATCACCTGGGGTGCGGTCCTCGCCGTCGCCCTCGCGGTGGTCGGCGGGCTCATCGGGTTCCTCGTCGCGGACGGCCCGGGGTTGGTCGGGGGACTGCTCGGCGCCGTGCTGAGCGTCGTGTTCCTCGGGCTCACCGCGGTCAGTGTCCTCGTCGCGCTGCGCGTCTCGAAGGGCCAGATGATCTCCGGTGCCTTCTTCGGCATCGTGATGGGCACCTGGCTGCTCAAGTTCATCGTCTTCATCGTGCTGCTGGTCCTGCTCAAGGACCGCGACTGGGTCGACTTCCCGGTGCTGGCGATCGTGATCATCGCGGGGGTCGTCGGCTCCCTGGTGATCGACGTCGTCGCCGTCGCGAAGGCCCGCACCCCGATCGGCGTCCGGCTGCCGGGCGACGGCCTCGACGACTCCGCGGACGCTGGGAACCCGACCCCCCGCGTCTGAGAAGCCGGGAAGCCTCTCGCACCTGATAGGCTTCTCGAAGTCCGCTACCGGAGCCTTTCGCTCGGGGCGGACGAGCCTCCACAACGTCCACCATCGCGTGCCATGATGTGCGCGCGCCGACACAGGAGACAGCGCTGCTATCCCACGCTCTTCCCCTGTCCCTCTCCGCTGCGGTTGACACCGTCGCGGCGGGGAGCAGCAAGGCCGCCGAGTTCCATGGTCCGTCGATCAACGAGTTCTTCCCGGATGCGATCTTCTTCGCCGGGACGCCGTTCGAGATCGATCGGCTCGTCCTCATCCGTTTCTTCGCCGTCGCCGTGCTCCTGGTGTTCGCGTTCGTGGGTACCCGTGCACTGAAGCTGGTGCCGAACCGCGGTCAGGCGTTCATCGAGTACGCGTTCGACGTCGTCCGTCGCAACACCTTCGACAACCTCGGAGAGAAGGACGGCAAGCGCTTCCTGCCGCTCCTGGCGACGATCTTCTTCGGCGTGCTGTTCATGAACCTGACCGGTCTGATCCCGGGCATGAACCTCGCCGGCACGAGCCGCATCGCGATGCCGATGATCCTCGCGATCGTCGCGTACCTCGCGTTCATCTACGCCGGTCTCCGCAAGCACCCGGGAACGTTCCTCAAGAACTCGCTCTTCCCGCCCGGGGTGCCGTGGCCGCTGTACATCATCGTGACGCCGATCGAGCTCGTCTCCACCTTCGTGCTCCGTCCGGTCACCCTGACGCTGCGACTCCTGATGAACATGGTCGTGGGGCACCTGCTCCTCGTGCTGTTCTTCTCGGCCACGCAGTTCTTCTTCTTCGACGCTTCGCTCGGCTTCAAGGCCTTCGGCGTCGGGACCATCGCGTTCGGCATCGCGTTCAGCTTCTTCGAGGTCCTCGTCGCGCTGCTGCAGGCCTACGTCTTCATGCTCCTCACCGCCGTCTACATCCAGCTGGCGCTGGCTGACGAGCACTGATTCCTCACTGACCCCCTACGGGACCGGCGACCGTCGGACCCGCACCTCGAAAGGAAAACACGTGGACGCAACGACCGTTCTCGCGGAGATCAACGGCAACATCGCGACGGTTGGCTACGGCCTCGCAGCGATCGGCCCGGCCATCGGTGTCGGCATCGTCGTCGGTAAGACGATCGAGTCCGTCGCTCGCCAGCCCGAGCTCCAGGGCCGCCTGACGACCCTCATGTACATCGGTATCGCCTTCACCGAGGCCCTGGCCTTCATCGGTATCGCCACGTACTTCATCTTCACCAACTAAGGTTCCTCGATGCAGAACGCACTCATCATCGCGGCGGAGGAAGCGCACAATCCGCTGATCCCGCCGGTGTACGACATCGTGTGGTCGGCGCTCGCCTTCGTCATCATCTTCCTGGTGATGTGGCGTGTCGTCACGCCGCGCATCACGAAGATGCTCGATGAGCGCACCGAGGCCATCGAGGGCGGCATCAAGAAGGCCGAGGCCGCTCAGGAGCAGGCCGCTGCTGCGCTCGACGAGTACAACAAGCAGCTCGCCGATGCACGTGCCGAGGCTTCGCGCATCCGCGAGCAGGCCCGTGCCGACGCCACGGCGATCGGCAACGAGGTCCGCGAGCAGGCGGCCGCCGATGCAGCACGCATCACGGCCAACGCCCAGGCGCAGATCGAGGCCGAGCGCCAGAGCGCCGTCCAGGCACTCCGGTCCGAGGTCGGCACCCTCGCGCTGGACCTCGCGTCCGGTGTGATCGGTGAGTCCCTCAAGGACGACGCCAAGTCGACCGCAGTGGTCGACCGCTTCCTCGCCGACCTCGAGGCCTCGCAGGCCACGAAGACGGGGGAGCACTGAGCATGCGAAGCGCTACCAGAGAAGCACTCGCGTCCACCAGGGCGGTGCTGTCGGACCTCGGTCCGAGCGCCGGCCTGGCCGCGGGTGCCGAGATCCTCGCCTCCGGGCGTGCGATCGCCGGTGCGCCGCAGCTGCTCGGGCTGCTGTCCGACCCCACGGCCGACGCGGCCGGCAAGAAGGTCCTCATCGACCGCGTCTTCGCCGGACAGTCGGACGCGACGCGTGCGGTCCTGACCGCGGTGGCCGGCTCGCGCTGGTCCTCGCAGCAGGACCTGCTCGCGGGCATCGAGGACGCGGGCATCCGCGCCGTCGCCGCCACCGCGGGTCCGGACTCGTCGATCGAGTCGGAGCTGTTCGCCTTCGAGACCGCCGTCCGCTCGGACGCCGGCCTCGAGCTGGCGCTCGGCACCAAGCTCGGCAGCCCCGAGCAGAAGGGCGCGCTCGTCGAGCGGCTCCTCGGTGCCAAGGCCTCGGAGCAGACGATCACGATCGTGTCGGCCCTGGTGCAGCAGCCCCGCGGCCGCCGCATCGGTGAGATCGTCCGCGACGCCTCGCGCATCGTGGCCGAGCAGGCCGGCAAGCTCGTCGCGACCGTCGTCACGGCGACGCCACTGACCCCCGCCCAGTCGGCCCGCGTCACGCGCGGTCTGTCCGAGCGGTACGGCAAGGACATCAGCATCAACCAGGTCGTCGACCCCACGGTCGTCGGCGGGGTCCGGGTGCAGATCGGCGGCGACGTCATCGACGGCACCGTGTCCACGCGACTCTCGGAGCTCCGGCTCCAGCTCGCCGGCTAGGCGTACGGTCGAAGCCGCTCCTCCCCAAGTCCACAACGGGAACTGCCGAGTCCGGCAGCGTCACCCTCTCGGAGCCGAAGGGCCCCGGAAAACCACAAGGAAAATCCCATGGCAGACATCACCATCAGCCCCGATGAGATCCGTGATGCCCTGAAGGACTTCGTCTCGAACTACGAGCCGACGAAGGCCTCCACGGCCGAGGTCGGGCACGTCACCGACGCCGGTGACGGCATCGCCCACGTCGAGGGTCTCCCCGGCGTCATGGCGAACGAGCTCATCCGCTTCGCGGACGGCACGCTCGGCCTGGCGCAGAACCTCGACGAAGACGAGATCGGCGCCATCGTGCTCGGCGAGTTCGGCGGCATCGAGGAGGGCATGGAGGTCACCCGCACGGGTGAGGTCCTCTCCGCCCCCGTCGGCGACGCCTTCCTCGGTCGCGTCGTCGACCCGCTCGGCGCCCCGATCGACGGTCTCGGCGAGATCGCCGCAGAGGGCCGTCGTGCCCTCGAGCTCCAGGCTCCCGGCGTCATGGCCCGCAAGTCGGTCCACCAGCCGCTGCAGACCGGCATCAAGGCCATCGACGCGATGATCCCCGTCGGCCGTGGTCAGCGTCAGCTGATCATCGGCGACCGCCAGACCGGCAAGACGGCCATCGCGATCGACACGATCATCAACCAGAAGGCCAACTGGGAGTCCGGCGACGAGGAGAAGCAGGTTCGCTGCATCTACGTCGCCATCGGTCAGAAGGGCTCCACGATCGCCTCCGTCAAGGGTGCGCTCGAGGACGCCGGTGCGATGGAGTACACCACCATCGTCGCCGCTCCGGCCTCCGACCCGGCCGGCTTCAAGTACCTCGCCCCGTACACCGGTTCGGCCATCGGCCAGCACTGGATGTACCAGGGCAAGCACGTCCTCATCATCTTCGATGACCTGTCGAAGCAGGCCGAGGCCTACCGTGCGGTGTCGCTCCTCCTGCGTCGTCCGCCGGGCCGCGAGGCCTACCCGGGTGACGTCTTCTACCTGCACTCCCGTCTGCTGGAGCGTTGCGCGAAGCTGTCCGACGAGCTCGGCGCCGGTTCGATGACGGGTCTCCCGATCATCGAGACCAAGGCGAACGACGTCTCGGCGTACATCCCGACCAACGTCATCTCCATCACCGACGGCCAGATCTTCCTGCAGTCGGACCTCTTCAACGCGAACCAGCGTCCGGCCGTCGACGTGGGCATCTCGGTGTCCCGCGTCGGTGGTGACGCCCAGGTGAAGTCGATCAAGAAGGTCTCCGGCACGCTGAAGCTCGAGCTGGCGCAGTACCGCTCGCTCGAGGCGTTCGCGATGTTCGCGTCCGACCTCGACCAGGCGTCGCGTCGTCAGCTGGAGCGCGGTGCGCGTCTGACCGAGCTCCTCAAGCAGCCGCAGTACTCGCCGTACCCGGTCGAGGAGCAGGTCGTCTCGATCTGGGCCGGCACGAACGGCAAGCTCGACACCGTCCCGGTGCCGGACGTGCTCCGCTTCGAGTCCGAACTGCTCGACCACCTGCGTCGCAACTCCGACGTCCTCACGACGCTGCGCGAGACGAACCAGCTCAGCGACGAGACCGTCGCCGAGATGGACAAGCAGATCGACGAGTTCACGAAGAGCTTCCAGACGAGCGACGGCAAGACCCTCGGCTCCGAGCAGTTCGACGCGGCTGACGCCGAGGACGTCGACCAGGAGCAGATCGTCAAGGGTCGTCGCTAGATGGCAGCGCAGGTCCGGGTCTACCGCCAGCGGATCAAGTCGGCGAAGACCACGAAGAAGGTCACCCGCGCCATGGAGCTGATCTCGGCGTCGCGGATCCAGAAGGCGCAGGCCCGCATGGCTGCGTCCGGTCCGTACTCGCGGGCCGTCACGCGTGCGGTGTCGGCCGTGGCGACGTTCTCGAACGTCGACCACGTGCTGACCACCGAGCCGGAGTCGTCGACCCGTGCAGCCGTCGTGCTCTTCACCTCGGACCGCGGCCTGAACGGCGCGTTCAGCACGAACGTCCTCAAGCAGGGCGAGGAGCTCGCCTCCCTGCTCCGCAGCGAGGGCAAGGACGTCGTCTACTACCTGGTCGGCCGCAAGTCCGTCGGGTACTTCGCGTTCCGTGAGCGTCCGTCCGAGCAGCAGTGGGTTGGGAACACCGACCAGCCGGAGTTCTCGACGGCCAAGGAGATCGGCGACGCCGTCGTGGCGAAGTTCCTCCAGGACACCGCTGACGGCGGCGTGGACGAGATCCACATCGTGTTCAACCGGTTCATCAGCCTGGCGACCCAGGAGCCTCAGGTCGTTCGCCTGCTGCCCCTCGAGGTCGTCGAGGGCATCGACGAGCCCGAGGGCAACGAGCCCCTGCCGCTCTACGAGTTCGAGCCGGACGCCGATGCGGTGCTCGACTCGCTGCTCCCGGTCTACATCGAGAGCCGCATCTTCAACGCCATGCTGCAGTCGGCTGCTTCCGAGCACGCCGCGCGTCAGAAGGCGATGAAGGCGGCCAGCGACAACGCCGACTCGCTGATCCGTGACTTCACCCGACTCGCGAACAACGCGCGTCAGGCGGAGATCACCCAGCAGATCTCCGAGATCGTCGGCGGCGCCGACGCCCTCTCGTCGAAGAAGAAGTAGTCCGCGTCGTTCGCGGACAGATACCCACCCTCAGGAAGGCACCAGCCATGACCGACACCGCAACCACCGCGGTCGAGACGTCGTCGGCGCCCGGTGTCGGCCGGATCGCCCGTGTCACGGGCCCCGTCGTCGACATCGAGTTCCCCCACGACGCAATCCCGGAGATGTACAACCTCCTGTTCACGACCATCACCATCGGTGACTCGTCGCAGGAGATCGGCCTCGAGGTCGCGCAGCACCTCGGCGACGACCTCGTCCGTGCCATCTCCCTGAAGCCGACCGACGGCCTGGTCCGTGGCCAGGAGGTCCGTGACTCGGGCGCTCCGATCTCGGTCCCCGTCGGCGACGTCACCAAGGGCAAGGTGTTCGACGTCCTCGGGAACGTGCTCAACACGGACGAGAAGCTCGAGATCACCGAGCGCTGGCCGATCCACCGCAAGGCCCCGGCCTTCGACCAGCTCGAGTCCAAGACCTCGATGTTCGAGACCGGCATCAAGTCCATCGACCTCCTCACCCCGTACGTGCAGGGTGGCAAGATCGGCCTCTTCGGTGGTGCGGGCGTCGGCAAGACCGTCCTCATCCAGGAGATGATCCAGCGCGTCGCGCAGGACCACGGCGGTGTGTCGGTGTTCGCCGGTGTCGGTGAGCGTACCCGTGAGGGCAACGACCTCATCGGTGAGATGGAAGAGGCGGGTGTCTTCGACAAGACGGCCCTCGTGTTCGGCCAGATGGACGAGCCGCCGGGAACGCGTCTCCGCGTGGCCCTGTCGGCGCTGACGATGGCGGAGTACTTCCGCGATGTCCAGAAGCAGGACGTGCTCCTCTTCATCGACAACATCTTCCGCTTCACGCAGGCCGGCTCCGAGGTCTCGACCCTGCTCGGCCGCATGCCGTCCGCCGTGGGCTACCAGCCCAACCTCGCCGACGAGATGGGTGTGCTCCAGGAGCGCATCACCTCGACGCGTGGTCACTCGATCACCTCGCTGCAGGCGATCTACGTGCCGGCTGACGACTACACCGACCCGGCTCCGGCCACCACGTTCGCGCACCTCGACGCGACGACCGAGCTCTCCCGTGAGATCGCATCGCAGGGTCTGTACCCCGCGATCGACCCGCTGGCCTCGACGTCGCGCATCATGGACCCGCGCTACCTGGGTGCCGACCACTACGAGACGGCCACGCGCGTCAAGCAGATCCTCCAGAAGAACAAGGAACTGCAGGAGATCATCGCCATCCTCGGTGTCGACGAGCTCTCCGAAGAGGACAAGATCACGGTCGAGCGCGCTCGTCGTATCCAGCAGTTCCTCTCGCAGAACACCTACATGGCGAAGAAGTTCACGGGTGTCGAGGGCTCCACGGTGCCGCTCAAGGACACCATCGAGTCCTTCCGCGCCATCGCCGACGGCGAGTTCGACCACGTTGCGACCCAGGCGTTCTTCAACGTCGGTGGCATCAACGACGTGGAAGAGAAGTGGGCTCAGATCCAGAAGGAGAACCGCTGACATGGCGGGTCTCAGCGTGAGCGTCGTCTCGGCGGACCGTGAGGTCTGGTCGGGCGACACCACCATGGTCGTTGCACGGACGACAGAGGGCCAGATCGGCATCCTCGCCGGACACGAGCCGATGCTCGCGATCCTGGCGCAGGGTCAGGTCCGCATCACGCGGGCCGACGGGTCGACCGTCGCGGTCGACGCCGAAGACGGCTTCCTGTCGGTCGAGCACGACACGGTGACGATCGTCGCGCGGCAGGCCGCGCTGGCGTCCTGACCGGACTGACCGTCCTGCTCCCGCCTTCGGAGACGAAGCGGGAGGGCGGGGACACGAGCCGCACGCTCGATCTGCGTGCACTCTCGTTCCCGGAACTGGCCGATGAGCGGGCCGCGGTGATCACCGCGGCCCGCTTCGTCAGTTCCGAGGAGTCCTCGGCCAGGACGGCGCTCAAGCTCGGTCCGAAGTCGATCGCCGAGCGGCTCCGGAACCTCGAGCTCGACACCTCGGGCACCATGCCCGCGATCGAGCGGTACACCGGGGTCCTCTACGACCCGTTGGGCGCGCAGGACGCGGATGCTGCGATCCGCGCGTGGTGGGCGGAACACGTGATCGTGCAGTCCGCGATGTTCGGCCCCATCGGTGCCGGTGACCCGATCCCGGCGTACCGGCTCTCGCACGACTCCCGGCTCGGGTCGATCCGACTGGCCGCGCTCTGGCCCGCGGTGTCGACCCGTTCCCTGCTGACCCGTGCGGACGGCCTGGTGCTCGACCTGCGGTCCGAGGGGTACCGGCAGCTCGGTCCCGTGCCCGGAGCGGTGGCACCACGGGTGGTCAGCGTCGACGGCTCCGGTCGTCGTCGTGCGCTGAACCACTGGAACAAGACCGCGAAGGGTCGCCTGGTGGCGCTGCTCGCCCGCACCGGTGCGAGCATCGGCACCATGGACGACCTGGTCGGTTGGGCGGCCGCGAACGGCGTGGTCGTCGAGCGCAACGAGGGCGGCTGGGACCTGGTCGCCGAGAGCCTGGAGCCCGTCGCCGCCTGAGCGGGTGCCGGGTCGGCTCGTCCTCCACAGGCGTGAGCGGGGTCGCTCCGGTCCACAGATGGCCGGGGCGACCCTGCCTGGAGGCCCCCAGCACGTTTCGATGGCGTGCATGATCCCTCTGACGGCACAGTCCGGCCCCGGCTCCGCAGTCCGTTTCCCTCGCGAGATCGCCGCGGCGGTCACCCTCCCCGCTGCGGCGGCCGCGCTGGTCGCGCCCGGTCGCGCCGACCTGTCGACGTCGGCTGCGACGGCCGTGGTGACCGCGTGCGGCGCACTCGCGCCCCGGATGGCCCTGGTGCCGTTCATCGCGGCGCATGGCACACCGGACCCCCGGTCGATCCGGGTGTTCGACCCCTTCGCGGACCCGACACCACCGGCGCTCCACGGTTTCGGCCCGGCTCCCGATCGTGCCCGCATGCGGCTCGCCGGTGACCGGTGTGCCGACGCGTGGCGTGTGTGGCGCGCGCAGGACGGCCCGTTCGACGGATCGTCGGGCGCTGCCGGCGCCCTGTCGCTCGGCGCCTGGTGTGCGTGGGCGCTCGGGTCCTGGGCCCGGGCGGAGACGCGTGCCCGGTACGCCCTCGAGACCCGCGCGGACGACCCGCTCGCGGGGCTCGTCCTGCGCTCGGTCGTCGCGGGCAGCGGGCCGTCGTGGGAGCGTCGATGACGTGGGGTCGACCGGATCGTCTACGGTGGGGGAGACCACACTGGGAGGGCTCCGGTTGTACGACGACGACATCGAGGACACCGTCATCCGGCGACCCCGACGACCGTTGGGCGACCGGACGGCGGACGCCGTCGACGACACCGTCATCCGGGGCGCAGGTCCCGTCGTCCCGGGAGCCGGCCCCGCCTCCGACCCCGTCCCCGCATCCGACGACGGGGTCCTCGGCGACACGGTCATCCGGCCCGCGCCCGGGGCAACCGACCAGCCACCCGCGGCGGTGGACGACGTCGATCCGGAGGACACCGTCGTCCGGGTGCCGGCGCGACCCGGCGCCGGAGCGAGCCCGTTCGTGGGTGCCGCCCCGGGCCTCCCGGCCGTCCCGGCGGTGCCCGCCGCGCCCACGGCACGCGTGCCCTCGATCCGCATCGGCGACCGCACCTTCCGGCTCGACCACCCGGTGGTCATCGGCCGACGGCCGTCGCTGCCGCGGGTCACCCGTGGCCCGCAGCCCGAACTCGTGACCGTGCGGTCGGCGTACGGGCAGGTGTCGTCGTCGCACGTCCGGATGCACGCCGAGGGCGAAGCCGTCGTCGTGCAGGACCTCCGGTCCACCAACGGGACCGTCGTCCGCCCGGCCGGTGCACCCGCCTACCGCATGGCATCGGGTGCGTCGATCGTCGCGCTGACGGGTACGGTAGTCGAGATCGGTGACGGCAACGCCATCGAGGTCCTCTCGCCGTACCTCCGGGTCGCACCGACGGCAGAGGGGCTGCCTCCGGTTCCCCCGTGGCCCTCCGATCAGACAGCACACGGCACGCCCCGACCCACCAGAGAGCGATCCTGACACGTGACCGAACTCGGCCGAGCAGCCACTGCGCACGCCATCGACGTCCCCGGTGCCGACGGCGCCACCCTGACACTCTCGTGGGGAGCTGCGACCGACGTCGGTCGGCGGCGTGACCACAACGAGGACAGCTACATCGTGGGCGCGCCGTTCTTCGTCGTCGCCGACGGCATGGGCGGGCACCTCGCGGGCGACCGTGCCAGCGACGCGGTCGTGCGTCGGCTCGAGCAGGTGACGGCCGAACCGTTCACCACGCGTCAGGGCATCCAGCGTGCGCTGCTCCTCGCGACAGCCGACATCGAGCGTGCAGCCGGCGGCAACGCCATCGGCGCGGGCACCACCGTCACCGGGATCGCGCTCGTGGCGTCGCTCGGGCAGCCCGCGGCGCTCGTGTTCAACGTCGGCGACTCCCGCACCTACCGCATCGAGGACGGTGTGCTCCGGCGCGTCACCGTCGACCACTCGGTGGTGCAGGAGATGGTGGACGCCGGCCTGCTGCGTGCCGAGGACGCCGAGCAGCACCCGGACAGCAACGTCATCACGCGTGCGGTCGGCTTCGGTGAACCGCCGGCGCCGGACTGGTGGACCCTGCCCCTGCGGGCCGGCGACCGCTACATCGTCTGCTCCGACGGGCTCACCAAGGAGCTCGGTGACGCCGGGATCGCGCGGATCGCGGCACGTGAGCCGGGCGCGCAGGACCTGGCAGAGCGCCTGGTCGGCGACGCCGTCGTGGCCGGCGGTCGTGACAACGTCACCGTGGTGGTGCTGCAGGTCGATGCCGCACCGGACGACGGCGACCTCGAGGACACGCTGCCGCGCCACTAGCTGGCCCCCGAACTGGGGGAACACGTCGAGCTGTGGGGGATCGGCGTGCGGAATGTCGGTCACCCACGCTTCGTACAATGACATGGCCACGTCGAGAGAGCTGGCCGCTCGGCCGGGGGAGGAGAAGACCATGGCGAGACGCCTGCCGTCCAACCCGCCCGTGATCGGCGGTTTCAGTCCCGTGCACGTCCTCGGGTCCGGTGGCTTCGCCGACGTCTTCCTCTACGAGCAGGACATGCCCCGACGACAGGTCGCGGTGAAGGTGCTGCTGGACGAGGTCGTCGACGACCGCGTCCGCCAGATGTTCCAGGCCGAGGCCAACCTGATGGCCCGGCTCAGCACGCACCCGTCGATCCTCACCGTCCTGCAGGCCAGCGTCGCCGCCGACGGCCGTCCCTACCTGGTCATGGAGCTCTGCTCCTCGTCCCTCAGTGAGCGCTACCGTCGCGAACCGATCCCCGTGTCCGAGGTGCTGTCGATCGGTATCCGCATCGGGTCGGCGCTCGAGACCGCACACCGCGAGGGCGTGCTGCACCGCGACATCAAGCCGTCGAACATCCTGCTGACGGCCTACGGCAACCCCGTGCTCTCCGACTTCGGCATCGCCGCGACGATCGGGGGCACCGACCCCGACGAGCCGATCGGCATGTCGATCCCGTGGTCCGCGCCCGAGGTCCTGATCGACGAGTCGCGTGGCACGATCCAGTCCGAGGTGTACTCACTCGCGGCGACCGTGTACTCGCTCCTCGCCGGGCGCAGCCCGTTCGAGGTCCGCGGCGGCAAGAACGGTGCGAACGACCTGATGCACCGGATCGACAAGGGCGGCGTGAAGCCCACCGGTCGCACCGACGTGCCGCCGTCGCTGGAGCGCCTGCTCGCTTCGGCGCTGTCCCGCAAGCCGCAGGGACGCCCCGCGACGGTGATGGAACTCGTCCGCGGGTTCCAGCAGGTCGAGGCCGAGCTCGGCATCCCGCAGACGTCCGCCGACGTCGCGGTCGAGGCCTGGGCGATCTCGACGCCGACCCCGCACGGTGAGCGCACCGTGATCCGCGAACTGCAGCCACCCACCCGGGTCGGCGGGCGTCGTCGCACCCGCCGCGCGGTGCAGGGCGGGGTCGTGGCCGGGGGTTCGCACAGCGTCGGCACCGTGCACCGCACCGGGTCCGTGACCCGTGCCCGGCGCCGAACCCGTTCGACCCTGGTCTTGGCGACGTCCCTGGCCGTCGTCGTGGTCGCCGCCCTCGCGATCGCCACGGTCGTCGTCGTCGGGCGGCTCGGCGCCGGGGCGATCCCGGTCGTGGCCGAGGTCCGTGCCGAGCCGTCGCCGCAGTCCGTTTCCTTCAGCTGGACCGACCCGGGGCTGCGCAGCGGCGACACGTACGTCATCTCGTCCAACGGGTCGTCGAGCCAGCAGACCGGCACGACGTTCGTCGTCTCCGGTGAACGCGGCGACGAGGAGTGCATCGCCGTCGCCGTGAACCGCGACGGCAAGACGGGTGCCGCGAGCGCGCAGAAGTGCGCGACGATCGGGAGCGCCGGGTGATCCGCGCCCTCCTCGCGAAGCACCGCTCCGCCGCCGTGACGACCGGTGCCTCGGTGCTCGTCGCCGCCGTCGTCGCGACCACCGCCATCGTCTCCACCGGGTACCACACGCAACGCGTCGACCTCGGCGACGGCACGGTCTGGGTGCCCTCGGCCGAGTACGGCGCCGTCGGTCGGGCGAACACCGGCATCCTGCAACTCAACACCGTGGTCGAGACGGCCAGCGACGACCTGTCAGTGCTGCAGCGCGGCTCCACGGTGTACAGCGTCGACGAGACCAAGGGCACGGTCGCGCGGGTCGACGTCGCCGACGCCTCCGTGGGGGATGCGATCACGCTGCCGGCGGGGGCGCCGCAGGTCTTCTTCGCGGGCGACACCGCGGTCATCGGCAACGCCGACACGGGCGAGCTCTGGGCGACCCCCGCGAACGACCTCGCCGAGTTCGACGCGTCGGCCAAGGCCGACCTGACCCTGGGCGCCGACACCGTCTTCGACGCCTCCGACGGCCACGTCGCGGTCTACTCCGCGAAGACCGGGACGGCCTCGCTGGTCGACGTCGGCACGACACTCACCGTCGACGAACGGTGGAAGGTCGACATGGACCGGGGCGACGACTTCCAGGTCGCCACGTTCGACGGGCACCTCGCCGTGCTCGACCGGACGAGCGGAGCCCTGTCGGTCGACGGCCGCACCGTCGAACTCGGCGACCGGGTGGGATCGTCGCCGGCCCTCCAGCGGTCCTCCGACAGCACGGCCCAGGTCACGGTCGCGGGCACGGCTGGCCTGGTCCGCGTCAGCGCCTCCGGCACCGTGGACGCCACCGCGCTCCAGGTGGCCGGACGAGCCGCGCGGCCCTACGTCGACGGCTCCTGCACGTACGCGGCGTGGGCGGGCGGGCAGGCGATCGACACGTGTGACGGCAACGCGCTGCAGCGGCTGGCGAGCACCGGCGGCACGAGCGAACTGCAGATCCTGCACAACGGCGACACCGTCGTCGCCAACGACCCGACGAGCGGCCGTTCCTGGGCGATCGACCGGAGCGGGCAGCTCATCGACAACTGGGCCGACCTGATCAAGCAGGACGACGAGCAGCAGCAGGAGCAGGTCTCCGACGACGACCCCGAGGTCGACAAGGACCAGAAGCCGCCGGTGGCGGTGGACGACGAACTGGGCGCTCGTCCGGGACGCACCACGAGCCTCCCGGTCCTGCTCAACGACTACGACCCGAACGGTGACCCGATCATCGTGAGCGAGGTCGGCACCATCTCGAAGTCCGCCGGCCGCGTCGCGATCGTCGGCGACGGCCAACGGCTGCAGGTCACGCTGTCGTCGCGTGCCACCGGGACCGTGACGTTCCCGTACACGATCACCGACGGCAACGGCGGATCGGACACCGCGACCGTCCGGATCAGCGTGCGCCCCGACAGTCAGAACGAGGCGCCGCGGCAGGTCCGTGACACCTCGGCCGACGTCGTCCAGAACGGGCACGTCGTCTCGAACGTCCTCGGCGACTGGGTCGACCCGGACGGCGACCCGGTCTACCTGGAGTCGGCGACCGCATCGAACGGCGACCGGGTGTCCACCACACCGGACGGCCTGCTCGACTTCCGGAACGACAGCGGCCGGACCGGTGAGCGCTCCGTGCAGCTGGTCGTGAGCGACGGTCGCGCCGACGGCCGGGGAGCTGTGACGGTCCGGGTCGCCAAGCAGGGCACCGTCCCGCTGCGCGCCGATCCGTTCCCGGTGTCCGGGTACGCCGGCAAGGCCTTCACGGTCGAGCCGCTCGACCACGTGCGCGGTGGCAACGGCACCGTGACGCTGACGAGCGTGTCGTCGGCGTCCGGGCTCACCGTCACCCCGAGCTACGACGCCGGGACCTTCCGGGTGCAGGGGGAGCGGGCGGGCGACCACCAGCTCGAGTACACGGTGACCGACGGCGTGAAGACCTCGAGCGGCATCGTCCGGGTGACCGTCCTCGCGCCACCGGACGCCTCGACGGCTCCGATCACCACGCCGAAGACGGTGTTCGTGAACACCCTGTCCACCAAGGACACGGACGTCACCGCGACCGACATCGACCCGGCGGGCGGGGTGCTGCTCGTGACGGCGCTCGACGGACCCCCACGGGGCAGCGGCGTGCAGGCGAGCATCCTCGACCAGCACACAGTCCGTGTCACGCTCACGGCGCCCCTCGACGGTCCGGTCTCGTTCGGGTACACAGAGACCAACGGCCTGGCGTCGTCACCCGGCACGATCACGGTCGTCGAGATCCCGAAGCCCGACCGCATCCAGCCGCCGGTCGCCCAACCGGACAGCGCCACCGTCCGTGTCGGCGACGTCGCCAACATCGACGTGCTCGACAACGACACCCAGCCCGAGGGCGAGCCGTTGACGCTGCAGCCCGAACTGGTGCAGAACGTCCCCGGTGACGGCGGCCTGCTGTTCGTCTCCGGCGACCACCTGCGGTACCTCGCCCCGAAGACGCCGGGCAACTACACCGCCGTCTACCGGGTCGCCGGCCCGGACGGCCAGTACGCCGACGCCGCCGTGTCGATCTCGGTGCGCGAACGTGACGCCGCCACGAACAACCCGCCCGTCCCGCAGACCGTCACCGCGCGCGTCGTCGCCGGGTCGTCGGTGCGGGTCAGCGTGCCGTTGAACGGGATCGACCCGGACGGCGACTCCGTCCAGCTGGTCGGCGTGGGCTCCAACCCCGACAAGGGGTCCGTCTCGGACGTCGCCTCGGACGCCCTGACCTACGAGGCGGGCGACTACTCTGCCGGCACCGACGAGTTCACCTACACCGTCGTCGACGCCCTCGGGGCCCGCGCCACCGGCACCGTGCGGGTCGGCATCGCACCCCGCGCCGAGCAGGCCTCGAACCCCGTGGCCGAGGCCGACCACGTCACGATCCGCCCCGGTGGGTCGGTGACGGTGCGCGTCCTGCAGAACGACTCCGACCCCGAAGGCGGGCAGCTGACCGTCGCGCAGGCCGAGCCGACGGCAGAGGACGTCACCGCCAAGGTCCTCCGGAAGCAGCAGATCCGCGTCACGCCTCCGGAGTCAGCGAAGAGCGGTGACTTCGCGGTGCTCTACACCGTCGCGAACAGCAGCGGGGGATCGAGCACGGCCTTCCTCACGGTGACCGTCGACCCCGACGCCCAGCCCCTCCGGCCCGAGGTCGACGACACGACCCTCGACCTGCAGGACATCCTGCACCGGCAGAGCGTGACCGTCGACGTGCTCGACAACGTCTTCTTCGCCGAGGGCACCGCGGCCGACCTCCGGGTCGGGGTCGTCCCCGGCTACGGCGACACGGCGACGCCCACCGACGACGGCCGCATCACCGTCCGGTTGACCGACGACTCGCAGGTGATCCCGTTCTCGGTCGCCCGGGCCGACCACCCGGACATCGTCTCCTACGGCTTCATCAACGTGCCGGGCTTCGACGACGCCCTGCCCCAGATCAACCGCAGCGCCGGTGCGGTCACGGTGAAGAGCGAGGCCACCGTCCGCATCCCGCTGCAGGACTTCGTCGTGACGGCGAACGGCGAGACCGCGAAGATCACCGACCGCGGCACGGTCAAGGCCACCCACGCCAACGGGCAGAGCCTGGTGGTGGACTCCTCGACGCTGCAGTTCACGTCGGCGAAGCTCTACTACGGCAAGGCGTCGATCTCGTTCGAGGTCACCGACGGCTCGTCGGCGAACGGCGGCAAGGGCCGCGTCGCCACGCTCGTGCTCCCGATCACGGTCACGCCCCGGTCGAACCAGCCGCCGGCGTTCACGGGCTCCTCGGTCGAGATGCAGCCGGGCGAGACGCGCAAGATCGACCTGACGAAGCTGACCGACTACCCGTACCCCCGGGACCTGCCCGAGCTCCGGTACTCGATCGTCGGCCGGCCCGCCGCGGGGACGACCGCCTCGATCGCGAAGCAGCAGCTCACGATCTCGGTCGCCGACACCGCGAAGAAGAACACCACCGCGTCGATCGGGATCGGTGTCGCGGACGACGCCAACACCGGTCGCGCCGGCACCGTCACCGTCGGCGTCGTCGCCTCCACCCGTCCCGTGGTCCAGCCCGGTCCCGACCGGTCGGTGACGAAGCGCGGGGCGACCACCACCATCGACGTGCTCACGAACGACCAGCCGACCAACCCGTTCCCGGGTGAGCGGTTGCGCGTCGTGAACATCCGCGGGCTGTCCGGCGGGCTGCCGAGCGGCGTCACCGTCACGCCGAGCGGTGACCGCACGCGCCTACAGGTCTCGGTCGCCGACACCGCGAAGCCCGGCGACGCCCACCTGCAGTACCAGGTGGCGGACGCCACGAACGACCCCGACCGGTACGTCTGGGGCGACGTCACGATCTCGGTGCAGGACGTCCCGGACGCTCCGGGTGCACCCACCCGCACCGGCTCCTACGACGGCGGTCAGGTCACGCTGACGTGGTCGACCCCGCAGGGCAACAACTCGCCCATCACGGGCTACCGGGTCGTCGGGACCAACGGCGTCTCGAAGAACTGCGGGACCGCGACGGTGTGCACACTGACCGGACTCGACCCGAAGGCGTCGTACCGGTTCCAGGTCGTGGCGACCAACGCGATCGGTGACTCGAAGCCCTCGTCCCGCTCGGGTCCGATGAGTGCGGACTTCGTGCCGGCACCGCCGAAGGGCATCACGGTCACGCCCAGCAAGGCGACGCCGAACCAGCTCGACGTCAAGTGGGGCAAGGTGTCCGCGCCGAACAACGGCAGCGCGGTCGACGACTACATCGTCACGATCGAGGGCCCGGGCCTGTCGACCACGCGGCACACCGGTACCGCCACGAACACCTCGTTCACCGGCGCCCAGAGCGCTGCCCAGTACAAGGTCACCGTGTCCGCTCGCAACGACGCCGACCGCAACGGCACCGTCGTGCAGTGGAACTCCGCGTCCGCCACCGGCAGTGCCGTCGGGACACCGGGCAAGCCGACGAACCTCCAGGCGGTCGCCGGGGACCAGGCGGACTCGTCCGGCCGGTCGACGGTGACGGTGAGCTGGAGCGCCGGGGACGCCGCCGGCGGGTCCGGCCTGCGGTACGCCGTGTTCCGATCCGGCAACGTGGACTGTGCTGCTCCGCCCTCGAACTCGCTCGGCAGTTCGAGTCCGACGCGCGACTCGGGCGTCGGCGGCGGCTCGACCCGGTACGCGGTGACCGTGACCAACGGCTACTTCTGCAACGTGGACTACGTCGACGCCGTGACCTACGAGCGGCCGTCCGGCACCGGCAGGCCCTCGGTCGACGTCGTCCCGGCCGGCACGAACCTCTGGAACGTGAGCGTCACCGCCTCGTCGCGGCCAGCACACCACTACCAGCTCGAGGCCGGCGGGCAGCCGATCACGCTGCAGCCGGGCCAGACCTGGACGGGTGTGCCCGGGTCCGGCGCCCGGAACGTCTCGGCACCGTTGACCGTCCGCGCCTGCGGTGGCCCGGGGAGCAGCTTCTGCTCGTCCGATGCGGACTCGTGGACGGGGAACGCCACGGCGCTCGACGCGAACCTCTCGGTGGCGACTGCTCAACAGGGCCAGCCGATCGCCGTGACGGGGCCGAGCGGCAGCGGGATCACGGTGCGGTACACGGCGTACTGGTACGCCAGCGACGACGGCAACGGCTTCCCCACGACGTCGAGCTGGGACGCTGGTGGGACTCCTCCGGAGCCACCCTTCTTCGCCAAGTCCGTCAAGGTGCGCGCGTACGTCACCGCGACCGACGGATCGGGTTCGACCCAGGCGGGTGAAGCAACCGACGCCTTCCCGGTCGCAGCGGCACCCGAACCGGAGCAGCCCGCCCCCGAGCAGCCCGCCCCGGAACCCGCCCCCGGCGGCTGACGCCCGCCCGACCTGCCCCGACCCTCCCGCCGCCGCACACCTCCCGCCACGACCGAAGGACCACCCCGCATGAGCATGACCCCGGAGCAGGCCACCTGGTTCGCCGACGTCGCAGGCCGCATCGTGACCAACGTCGAGCAGGTGCTCCTCGGGAAGACGTTCGTGATCCGCCTCGCGGTCACGGCGATGCTCAGCGAGGGGCACCTGCTCCTCGAGGACGTCCCCGGAACGGGCAAGACGAGCCTCGCCCGGGCGATGGCGCAGAGCGTGCAGGGCACCACGAACCGCATCCAGTTCACCCCCGACCTGCTGCCGGGCGACATCACCGGCATCAGCGTCTACGACCAGCGGACGCAGGAGTTCGACTTCCACCGCGGGCCGGTCTTCGCGAACATCGTGCTCGCCGACGAGATCAACCGGGCGAGCCCGAAGACGCAGTCCGCGCTGCTCGAGGCGATGGAGGAGTCCGCGATCACGGTCGACGGCGTCAACCACCGTCTCGCCGCTCCGTTCATGGTCATCGCGACCCAGAACCCGATCGAGCAGGCCGGCACCTACCGTCTGCCCGAGGCGCAGCTCGACCGCTTCCTCATGAAGACGTCCATCGGCTACCCCGACCACGCCGCGACGGTGAAGATCCTCGAGACCTCGTCGGCTCCGTCGGCGTCGGTCCCGCTGGCGAGCGTCGTGCCCGCCGCGACCATCACCGAGATGGCCGCACTGGCCCGCACCGTGCACGTCGACGCGGTGATCGCCGACTACGTCGCGCGCTTGGTGGACGCGACCCGCTCCGCGAGCGAGGTCCGGCTCGGCGTCAGCGTCCGTGGGGCGATGGGCCTGATCCGTGCCTCCCGTGTCCTCGCGGCGCTGAGCGGTCGCCACTACGTCACGCCGGACGACGTGAAGGCACTGGCCGTTCCCGTCCTCGCGCACCGCCTGGTGCTCGACGCCGAGGCCGAGTTCGACGGTGTCAGCGCACCGAGCGTCATCGCGCAGCTCCTGGTGGAGACCCCGCCACCCGCCGACCGAGTCACGACGTGACGGACCGCCGGCCCGTCTCCACGCGCTCGCGCCGTCCGTCCTCGACGCGGTCGCGTCGTGGCACGACGGCGTACGAGCGCACGGGGACGGTCACCGGCATGACCAACGTCCGGACGCGCATCGTCGGTGACCGCGAGGGCGTGGCAGCGGATGCGGTCATCGGGATCGTCCGGCTCTGGGCAACGGCCTGGAGGCTCGTCCTGCGTCTCTGGGGCGAGGTCTCGTCCGTCGTCACCGGGCTCGGGTGGACGGTCGCCGCCCTGACGCTCGTCGCGTTCGTGACCGGCTACCGGTTCGGCCTGCGCGAGATCGTCGTCGTCGGGTTCGCCGGCGCCGTGCTCGCGGTGGTCGCCGCGGTGGCGTTGATCGGCCGGTCGCGGCTGGTGATCCGGATGCGGCTGCCGCAGCACCGTGTGGCGGTCGGCGACGACGCCGGCGTGATCATCACGGCCGAGAATCCCACGCGTCTGCCGTCGGTGCCGACCACCGTCGAGGTCCCGGTGGGATCCGGCCTCGTCGACGTCGCCATCCCGGCCATCGGTCCGCACGGCACCTTCGAGCGGGAGGTCCCCGTCCCGACGCTCCGCCGCGGGGTGCTCGACGTCGGTCCCGTGACGGGCGTCCGCGCCGACCCGGTGGGACTCGTGCGCCGCGAGCTCGTCTGGACCGCCCGTGAGCAGGTCATCGTGCACCCGCGCACCATCGCGATCCCGTCGACGAGCACCGGCCTGGTGCGCGACCTCGAGGGGCAGGCGACGACGGACCTGTCACCGGCGGACATCGCCTTCCACGCCATCCGCGAGTACATGCCCGGCGACGATCCGCGCACCATCCACTGGAAGTCGACCGCCAAGTCCGGCGCGCTCATGGTCCGGCAGTTCGAGGACACCCGTCGCTCGCACCTCGTCGTCGCGCTCGGCATCGCCCGTGGTGAGTTCGCCGACGACGAGGAGTTCGAGCTCGCGGTCAGCGCGGCCGCGTCCCTCGGAGCGCGGGCCATCCGCGACGGCCGTGAGGTCTCGGTCGTGGTGTCGCAGCGCACGCCCGAGTTCGCGAAGCGTGCCGTGTACGCCGTGCGGACGCTCCCCACCGTCACGCCGACGCGCCTGCTCGACGACTTCGCCTCGGTCGGCCTCGCCGACGCGTGCCTGCCGATCGCCGAGGTCTCCCGGATCGTCGGCAGCGACACCGAGGGCATCTCCGTCGCGTTCCTCGTGGTGGGGTCGACCGTCGGCCTGCCCGCGCTCCGACTCGCCGCCACTCGGTTCCCCGTCGGGGTGGAGGTCGTCGCGGTGATCTGCGAGCCCGAGGCCCAGCCGCGGTTCCTGCGCGTCGCGGGTCTGACGGTGATGACCATCGGCTACCTGGACGACCTCCGGCACGCCCTGCACCGATCGGCGTCGGCAGCATGAGCGCCGCACCCGTGACCACCCCGGCCCCCGCCGCGGACCGGGCGAGGCGCTCGACCCGACGTTCCGACCGTCGCGACGCACGGCGGCTCGTGCCGTTCCGGCTCGCCGGCGGCACGCTGGCGGTCTGGCTGTTGCTGGCTGTTGCGAGCACGTCCTGGTGGCCGGTGTACCGGGACGGCGCGATGATCACCGCCGCGGTGACCGCGATCGTCATCGGGACGGTCGTCGCGCTCCTCGGCACCCTGTTCCGGCTCCCGACGGCCGTCGTGGCGGTCGCGACCGTCGCCGCCTTCACACTCACGGGCGTCCCCGCCGCCGTGCCGAGTCAGGCCAACGGCCTGCTGCCCACCGGACGCGGACTCCTCGACCTCTTCGCCGGCGTCGCCCTCGGCTGGAAGCAGCTGGTGACCATCAGCCTGCCGGTGGGGTCCTACGAAGCGCTCCTCGTGCCCTACTCCGTGACGCTGCTCGTGGCGGCGGTGACCGCCGTGAGCGTGGCGACCCGCGCCTCCAGGCAGGAACTCGCGAGCATCCCGGCACTGGTGCTCTTCGCGGTGGGGGTGGTCGTCGGGCCGAGCCGGCTCGACACGTCGATCGTGACGGCGGTCGTCCTGGTGGGCCTCGCCCTCGTCTGGGCGCTGACCGTGCGGCACGCACGGCGCGCCGTCGCGGTGGCGACCACCATCGGTGCACGCGTACCGGTCGCGCGGTCGATCGTCCGCCCCGCCCTCGTGGGAACCGGCACCATCGTGGCCGCGGCGGTCGTCGCGACCGGACTCGGCCTGGTGGCACCTCCGTCCGGTGAGCGCACGGTCGCACGCACCGACGTCGTGAAGCCGTTCGACCCACGCGACTACGTCAGTCCGCTCAGCGGGTTCCGCGCCTACGAGGAGTCCACCGCCTCGGACGCGACCCAGCTCCGGGTGACCGGCCTGCCCGAGGGCGGGTTCGTCCGCATCGCGACGCTCGACACCTACGACGGCGTCGTCTACCGCGTCGGCGGGGCCGACGGCTCGGCCGGCTCGGGCACCTTCGAACGTGTGCCGACCGCGGTCGACGTCCGTGGCGTCCGGGGCACCACGGTCGACGTCGGTGTGACGGTCGACGGGTACCGCGGGGTGTGGCTGCCGACGGTCGGTGACCTGGAGCGCGTGGAGTTCACCGGGCAGGACGCCGACGACGAGCGCGGCGCCTTCTTCTACAACGGATCGACCGGTACCGGCGCCGTGGTCGGCGGAGTGGGGGACGGCACGTCCTACGACCTGACGGCGGTGCTGCCCGACCAGCCGACGGAACGGCAGCTGGCCACCGCCCGGCCGGGGAGCGCCGCCGTGCCCACCGCACGGGACGTCCCCGACGCCGTGCGCGACACCGTGGAGTCCACGACGAAGGACGTGTCGGCACCCGGTGCGAAGCTCCTCGCCGCGGTGCAGTCCCTGCAGCGGAACGGGTACGTCAGCCACGGTGTCGGCGACGACCGGATGAGTCGGTCCGGTCACGGTGCCGACCGTGTCCAGGAGCTGCTCACCGCACCCCTGATGATCGGGGACCAGGAGCAGTACGCCGCGGCGGCTGCACTGATGGCGGACGAGATCGGGTTCCCGGCACGGGTCGTGATGGGCTTCACGGCCGGGGGAGACTCGGGCCGCGACGGCACCGCAGCGCGTGGCGGGACGACGACCTTCCGTGGGTCCGACGTCACGGCCCGCATCGAGGTGGACACCGCGCAGTGGGGATGGGTGATGCTCAACCCCAACCCCGAGGTGCGCGAGATCCCGAACGAGCAGCAGCAGACCCCGCAGCCGGTCACCCGACCCGAGACGGTGGTGCCGCCGCCCCCGGTCGACCGACAGGACCAGGACCAGCAGACGCCCCCCGAGAGCGACCGGAACACACCGCCGGTGCAGCCGCTCTGGCTCCAGATCCTGCTCGCGGTGCTGCCCTGGGCCCTCGGGACCCTCGGCGTGGTCGCGCTCGTCCTGCTGCCGTTCGCCGTGATCGTGCTGCTGAAGCGACTGCGGCGCCGCCGACGACGGAACGCCACCACGCCCCGCGGCCGCATCGTCGGCGCCTGGGACGAGTACCGCGACGCACTGCTCGACCGCGGGCACGACGTGCGGCACGCAGCAACCCGACGCGAAGCCGTGGTCGGTGCACCGGGCGACGGTGGCACCGGACTCGCCGCGCTGGCCGACCGTGCGGTGTTCGGTCCGAGTGACGCGGACCAGACCACCGCCGACCGCATGTGGGCGGCGACCGACGACGCGATCGGTTCGCTCCGGACGGGGCGGACCCGGCGGGAGCGGTTCCGCACCGCCGTCTCGCTCCGGTCACTGCGGGGAACGGGACGCCGTCCGACGGCACGGTCCCGTCGGAGGACCGACCGCCAGGCTGCGTCGGGGCGCGGCGACTACGATGTCCAGAGGCCGGACGAGCGTCGTGGACGGCCGAGTGAGGACAGAGGCACCACGTGATCAGATGCGAACACTGCGGATCGATGCTCCCGGACGGAGCGATCTTCTGCGGTGAGTGCGGACGCGCGGTCACCGCCGCCGCGAGCCGTCGCCCGGTCGCGCCGACCCCCGTCGAACAGGCACCGCCGCCACCGTTGCAGCAGCCCGACGCCCACGGCCGACGGTCCGACCCGGCCTCCGACGCCTGGTTGCCCGAAGCCACGCTCGACCCCGCCACGCGTGCCTGGCTCACCGGTGCCGACCGTCGGGGGACCGAACCGCCGGCACCCGTGCCGGTGCAGCGTCCCGACGACTTCGCGCCGCGCCAGGCCCCCTCCCACGTGCACGGTGCCGGGTCCGGGCTCGCGGACTGGTCGGGCGCGCCGGGCGAGTCCGAGCCTCCCCTCGACCCCGACGCGTACCCGTCCGAAGCCCTCGATGCCGACGACCCCGAGCGCACCCGCATCGCCCCGGCTCCCGGTCGCCCCGAGACGCCCGAGGACCCGATCCGCGATGCTCCGTCGTCGGTCTCGGACCAGGCGGCGCGACAGCCCGTCGAGTCCCAGCCCGTCATGCCCCAGCCCGTCGAGCCGCAGCCCGCTGCCGAGCCCTCCGTGCCGGTGTGGGCGCCGCCCGCTGCCACCGCACCCCCGGCGGCACCCGCCGGTCCGTCCTGGTGGGTCGGTCGCGGTACCCCTGCTGCCGAGGCGCCCGCCGAGCCGGTCGTCCCGCCGATGCCGGGAGCACCCGCCGAACCTGCTCCCGAGCAGGATGCTGCGGCTCCTGCGCCCGACGAACTCGGCGCGCAGGAAGCCCAGAACGCACAGGACGCCCAGGAACCCCGGGACGCACAGGAAGCCCAGGACGCACAGGGTGCCCGGAACGCCTCCGAGCCGGAGCCCGACGAGGCGATCGTGGGCGCGTCGGAGACGAGCGCCACCGACGATCAGTCGGCCGTCGTGTCGCCCCCGCAGCCCGGGGACACCGCCGTGGTCGAGCCGCTGATCGACCGTCGACCGCCCCGTCCTGCCCCGCTCGTCACCCCGGGTATGCACGAGACGACCATCTGCCACGTCTGCGGCAACCGTCTCGAACCGGACGACATCTTCTGCGGCGAGTGCGGAGCCGTCCGTCCGGCGGTCACCGCGGCCTTCACCGGCCCGGTGATGCCGCTGCCGATGACCCGACCCGACTGGGCCGCCGAGGAGTCCGACGGCACGCAGGCCTCCGACGCGGGCAACGCTGCGGACGAGCCGGACGAGCCCGACGCGGGTTCCGCCGAGCCCGCGGGTCCGAACGAGTCCGACGAGCGCGCTGCAGGCGACGAGCCGGACGACGAGATCCCGGTGGACGACGAGTCCCTCCGCACCGAGGTCGAGCAGTCCGATGCCGGCCGACGTCCCCGCGGGGCGCACGCTGCCCCGGTGACCGAGCCCGATCCGCCGACCGAGGCGTCCGCCGTGCCGCATACGCCGATCCCGCCGGTGCCCGGTTCCGCCACCGTCCCCTCGTCGGTACCGTCCGCCCCCACCGCGGGCGCGCCTTCCGCCGCACCGCTGCCCCCGATCCCGGGAGCGACCGGACCCGCGCTGCCGCTCCCGCCCGTCGACCGGTCGGAGTCGCCCGCAGCGGCCGGCGCGCTCGACGACCTCGACGAGGACGTCGACGAGACCCGCATCGTCGCGAAGACCCCGACCCGGGCACCGTTCGTGCTGCACTTCAGCACGGGTGAGCGGCTCGGCGTCCACGGCACGGGCCTGCTCGGCCGGCTGCCGCGGCCGCAGCCGGGGGAGCGCTACGACGACCTGCTGACCGTGCACGACCCGGGCAAGTCCGTGTCGAAGACGCACCTCGAGCTCGGCCGCGACGGCGACGACCTGTGGGTCTCCGACCGGTTCTCCGGCAACGGCACGGTCGTCCGGCACATCGACGGATCGATCCGCCGCTGCGAGCCCGGTCGCCGGTACCGCGTCGAGCGTGGCGCTCGAGTCGACATCGGTGAGCAGTTCTTCCTGGTGCAGTAGGCGACTTCTCCACAGATCGGGTCCCGGGCCAGCGCTGAGCTGCTCGTTCCTGGTGCGATGGGGGCATGTCCCGGTTCACCGCTCGTTGCGTGATCGTGGGGGCCGCGGTCGCGCTCGTCGTGGCCGGGGTCCTCGCGCCGATCAGCGGCGTGGGGCAGGGCGTCCTGCTCGGCGCGGGTGCGTGCTGCGCGCTGGTCGACGTGGTGCTGCACCGCTCGGCCTCGCCGGACCCGGTCGTGGTCGTCGCTCCCCGCGGGCCTGACCACGCCGACCAGCCCGCCGAGCCCGAACCGCTCGGTGCGCCGGAAACGCTGACGGGCACCGTTCCTGAGGACGGCGACGGCATGCCGGCACTCGTCCTCGGGCACGGTCCGGGCGGCAGCGTACTCCGGGTCGACGACGCGTCCCACGTCGTGGTCGTCGGTGCCGGAGCACTCGCCGTCGCGGTGTTCCGCGGGCTCGCCGAGCAGCTCCGAGCCGCTGCCGTCCACACCGACGAGCACCTGCGCTGGGCCGCTGCTCCCGAGCTCCTCGACGCCCTGGGGTCCGGCAACGACGATCCAGCCCCGAGCACCCGGTCAGCGAGCACCCGATCAGCGAGCGCCCTGTCAGTGCACGTCCTGCCGTCGGGGACCTCGGTCGCGGTGCGGATGGGGGCCGACGGTCGACCGCACGGCTCCGTGGTGCTCGTGGCCGGACTCGGATCGGCGCCTCGTCAGCGGGACGTCACCGTCGAGGTCTCGCGGTACGGCTGCTCCGTCCGTCGACCCGACGACCACGCGGTCGTCCGGGTGTCCCCGGCGCTCCCGGTCCTCGTCCCCGACCCCGTGAGCGCCGATCGATGACCACCGCCGACTCTTGACCAGCCCCGAGCGATGACCAGCGCCGACCCTTGACCAGCGCCGACCAACGATCAGCGCAACCCGGCGCCGACCCGCACCGCGCCGACGGGCACGCCACCGCCGAGCACCCGCTCACCGGTCGCCTCGAGCACCTCGGCCACCCCGTCCGACGCGACGAGCCCGTTCCGCTCGAGCAGCGCCAGGGCCGCCAGGGTGCCGGCCCGCTGCGAGCCGTCGAGCACCTTCACGGCCACGGCCGCGCCTCCGGGCAACCCCATGACCATGACGCCCTCGGCACCGAGCTTCGCCAGCACCTGCAGCCGCTCGATCGTGACCGTGTTCGCGCGTCCGACGCCGTCGATCGCCCACGGGTGCGCCAGGACCGCGTCGGTCAGCGCGGCGGAGTCGTCGTCGGCCCGTGCCACGACACCCGCGAACCCGCGTGCCAGCCCCGTCAGGGTGAGCGGGAAGACGGGGGCGCCGCAGCCGTCCGTACCGACCAGGTCGACGGTCTCGTGCGTGTACTCCTCGACCACGGAACGCACCCGCTGCTGCAACGGGTGCTCGATGTTGAGGTACGTGGCCTCGTCCCAGCCGTTCACCCGGCAGGCCGCGAGCATGCCGGCGTGCTTGCCGGAGCAGTTCATCGCCAGGCGGCGGGGGCCGTCCATCGTCCGGGCGGTCCCGCGGTCGAAGGGCATGTCGGGCGGGCAGCCGAGGTCGGCCTCGACGTGGTCGAAGGACTCGAGCATGTGCAGGGCGAGCGCCTGGTGGGCCGCGGTGCCGGCGTGGCTCGCGGTGGTGAGGACGAGTTCCTCGTCGGAGAACAGTGCACCGGCACGGCGGACGGCCAGGGCCTGGAACGGCTTCATGGTGGAACGCGGGTAGATGCTCGCTGTCACGTCGCCGACGGAGTCGATCACGGTGCCGCTCGCGTCGACGACGACGCCGGCGCCGACGTGCCGGCTCTCGTCGAACCCTGAGCGTTCGAGCACCGCCAGCTCGACGGAACCGTCGGCGGTGAGAGGATGGCGATCACTGCGGACTTCGGGGCTCACCGTCATGCCGCCATGCTAGCCAAGGCGAAGGGGCGCACCCGTGCACGACCACTCCTACGAGGTCTCCGTCAAATGGACCGGCGACCGGGGGACCGGCACCTCCGGGTACCGCGACTACGGCCGCGAACACGTGGTCTCCGCGACCGGAAAGCCCGACGTCCCCGGCTCCGCCGACCCGACGTTCCGCGGGGACCGTGACCGCTGGAACCCCGAGGAGATGGTGGTCGCGGCGCTCGCCCAGTGCCACATGCTCAGCTACCTGCACGTCGCGGTGACGAAGGGCTTCACCGTCGTCGACTACCAGGACACCGCGACCGCGTCGCTCCGCCTGAACCGCGACGGTTCGGGTGAACTGACCGAGGCGACCCTGCACCCGGTCGTCACGATCCTCGAAGCCGACCGGGTCGCGGACGCCGAAGCAGCACACGTCACCGCGAACGAGCTCTGCTTCATCGCGCGGTCCGTGGCGTTCCCGGTGCACCACGAGCCGCAGCTGGTCGTCCGACCTGCGTCATTGGCAGGGGACTCTTCGACAGGTGGGGCAGACTAGGTCCTCGTGAAGCGTCTCCGCCTGCTCCCGATCGCCATCGTCCCCGCCGTCGTGCTGGGACTCGCCGCCTGCTCCGGCTCCGGTTCGAACGGGTCCTCGGCCTCGCCGACCCCGTCGGCCAGTGCCACGGCCTCGGCGATCACCTCCTGCCCCGACCCGGGCAAGTCGTCCGATGCCATCAAGGCGATCGGGTCGTTCGGCGGACCGAAGGCCCCGACCGTGAAGTTCTCGTCCGGCCTGTCCGCCAAGACGCCGCAGGCCACCCGCCTCGTGAAGGGCAAGGGCGCGGCGCTCGACGAGGGCGACTACGCACAGGTCTCCTACAGCGTGTACGAGGCTTCGGACGCCAAGAAGCTCGGGACCGTCGGCTTCGACGAGGGCAACCCGCAGGTGCTCTCCGTCGGCGGATCGGGCTTCGGTGCGCTCCTCGCCTGCTCGAAGGTGGGCGACCGCGTCGCCGCGGTCGGACAGTCCTCCGCACTCGGCTTCAACACCGGCGGCGAGATCGTCGTGGTCGCCGACGTCGTCGCGCAGACCCCGACCAAGGCGACCGGCACCCCGCAGGACCAAGACCCGGGCCTGCCCACGGTCAAGGACAAGGCCTCGGGCGAGCCGGAGATCACGGTCCCCGACGGCGTGAAGGCGCCCACGAAGACCACGGTCGAGGTGCTCAAGCAGGGCGACGGCACCGAGATCGCCGACGGCGACACCGCACTCGTGCAGTACAAGGGCGTCGTCTACGACACCGGCAAGGAGTTCGACTCCTCGTGGTCGAAGGGTGTCCCCACCACCTTCACCGTGTCGGAGAGCGCGCTCATCAAGGGCTTCGTCACCGGGCTCGTCGGGCAGAAGGTCGGCTCGCAGGTCCTGATCGTCGCCACGCCGGAGGACGCCTACGGCGCGAACCCGCAAGAGGGCTCGGGCATCCCGAAGAACGCCACGCTCGTCTTCGTGGTCGACATCCTCGCCAAGGGCTGACCGTGACGGACGGCCGCCTCGGCACCACCGGTCCTGATCGTCGGCGGATCGTCGTCCTCGGCAGCACCGGCTCGATCGGCACCCAGGCGCTCGACGTCGTCGCCCGCAACCCCGATCGGTTCGAGGTCGTCGGGCTCACCGCCGGCAGCAACCGCGACGTCGTCGCCGAGCAGGCCGCCCGGTTCGGCGTCCGCGACACGGCGTTCGGCGCAGCCGACTCGGAGCAGCTCGTCCGGAGCGTCGAGGCCGACGTCGTCCTGAACGGCATCACCGGCTCGGTCGGCCTCGGCCCGACGCTCGCGGCCCTCGAGACCGGTGCCGTGCTCGCCCTCGCGAACAAGGAGAGCCTGATCGTCGGCGGCTCCCTCGTGCAGCAGGCCGCGGCGCCCGGGCAGATCGTGCCCGTGGACAGCGAGCACTCCGCCATCGCGCAGGCGCTGCGCTCCGGCGCCGACGCCGAGGTGCAGCGGCTCGTCCTGACGGCGAGCGGCGGTCCGTTCCGTGGGCGCACCCGCGAGCAGCTCCGTGACGTCACCCCCGCCCAGGCACTGGCGCACCCGACCTGGGACATGGGTCTCGTCGTCACGACGAACTCCGCGACCCTGGTCAACAAGGGACTCGAGGTCATCGAGGCCCACCTGCTCTTCGACGTGCCGTACGACCGCATCGACGTCACCGTGCACGCGCAGTCGATCGTGCACTCGATGGTCGAGTTCGTCGACGGCTCCACCATCGCCCAGGCGTCGCCGCCGGACATGCGGCTGCCGATCGCGCTCGGCCTGGCCTGGCCGGACCGGGTGCCCGGCGTCGGCGTGCCGCTCGACTGGACGACCGCGAGCACGTGGACGTTCGAGCCGCTCGACCAGGACGCCTTCGGCGCCGTCGCCCTCGCCAAGCGGGTGGGCGAGCTGGGCGGGACGTTCCCGGCCGTGTTCAACGCCGCGAACGAGCAAGCCGTCGCCGCGTTCCACGCCGGCGCGATCGGTTTCCTGGAAATCGTCGACACGGTCGAGCGCGTCGTCCAGGAGCACACCGCGGGGGAGCCGTCACTCGACGGCGTGCTCGCCGCGGAGCAGTGGGCCCGCACCGCTGCGGACCAGGCGCTGACCCGCTGACGCGAGTCGCGCCTCCCGTCCGACGCGGAGGCGGCAGACCGCGGACGTGACGCACAGGCCTGGAGGCCCGGATCACCTCTCAGACGGCGCTCGGCTCCGTCATGGAATCAGTCCCGTACTCTTTCCCGGTGACCGTCGAATCCGTCCTGCTCTTCGTCCTCGGCGTGGTCGTCTTCATCATCGGCCTGCTGGTCTCGATCGGACTCCACGAGCTGGGGCACCTGTCCTTCGCGAAGCTCTTCAACGTCAAGGTGACGCAGTACTCGCTGGGCTTCGGCAAGGCGATGTGGTCGTTCAAGCGGGGTGAGACCGAGTACGGGATCCGCCCGATCCTGCTCGGTGGGTACATCTCGATGGTCGGCATGCTCAAGCCGCGCGCCTCGGGTCGAGCGAACGCCATCACGAACACCGGCATGTACGGCGCGTTCGTGCAGGACGCCCGCCAGGCCAGCGCCGAGCAGATCGCGGACTCCGGCGGTGACGACTCCCGCGCCTTCTACCGCCTGACGCCGTGGAAGCGGATCATCGTGATGGTCGCGGGCCCGGCCATGAACCTGGTGATCGGCATCGTGCTGTTCGGTGTGCTGCTGTGCGGGTTCGGGGCGCCGACGACGACCTTCACGTCGAGCGTCGGGTGCGTGCTGCCGAACAGCCAGACGACCGAGTGCTCGCCCGGCGACGCGGTGTCCCCGGCGAAGCAGGCGGGCATCGAGTCCGGCGACGTCGTGCTCTCCGTGAACGGTGAGCAGGACCCCACCATCACCCGCGTCTCCGAGGTCTTCCAGGAGTCCGCCGGTGAGCAGGTCACCGTGGTCGTCGAGCGCGACGGTGCCCGCAAGACCCTCGAGATCACCCCGACGACCGCCACCCGCGACGTCTACGACGCCGAGGGCAAGGTCGTCAAGAACAACGACGGCACCACGAAGACCCAGCGCGTCGGCGTCGTCGGCGTCAGCATCGGGCAGTCCCTGGTGCGGCAGTCCCCGGCCGAGGTGCTGCCCGCGACCGGGGCCCAGATCGCGGCGTCGGCGCACCTGATCATCGACCTGCCGCAGCGCCTGGTCGCCGTGTGGAACGCCGCGTTCGGTGCCCAGGAGCGGTCGCAGGACAGCCCCGTGTCGGTGGTGGGCGTGGGCCGCGCGATCGGCGAGGTCTCGTCGATGAGCGGCGTCCCCGTGGTCGACAAGGCGTACACGATCCTCGGGCTGCTGGCCTCGCTCAACATCGGCCTGTTCGTGCTGAACATGGTGCCGCTGCTGCCGCTCGACGGCGGACACATCGCGGGTGCGCTCTGGGAAGCGATCAAACGACGGTCGTTCAAGCTCGTCGGCAAGGCGGACCCGGGGCCCATCGACCTGGCGAAGACGATGCCGCTGACGATGGTCGTCGTGGTGCTGTTGGCGGGCATGAGCGCGCTGCTCATCTACGCCGACATCGTGCGGCCGGTGAACCTGTTCGGGTAGTCGCTCCGGCGCTACGCTCAGCGGATGACCACAGCCGCCCCGAACCCTCCCGAGGTTCGCACCGTCGAGCGCCAGGGCCTCGACGTCATCGCCGAGACCGACCGGAAGGGCACCCCGAGGGGGCTGTTCTGGCCGTGGTTTGCCGCCAACATCTCCGTCCTCGGCATCGCTTACGGGGCATTCGTCATCGGGTTCGGCATCTCCTTCTGGCAGGCCACCGCCGTCTCGGTCGTCGGGGTGGTGTTCTCGTTCCTGCTGTGCGGCGTCGTCGCGATCGCCGGCAAGCGGGGGTCGGCGCCGACGATGGTGCTGAGTCGTGCGGCCTTCGGCGTGCGGGGCAACCGGGTGCCCTCGTTCCTCAGCTGGATCCTCACCGTCGGGTGGGAGACCTCGCTCGCCGCCCTGGCGGTCCTGGCGACCTCGACGGTCTTCACCGAGCTCGGCTGGGACGGCGGGGTGCTGACGAAGGTCGTCGCGCTGGTCGTCGTCGCCGCGCTCGTGGTCGGGGCCGGCGTCGCGGGCTTCGACGTGATCATGCGCCTGCAGACCTGGATCACGGTCATCACGGGGGTGCTCACCGTCGTCTACATCGTGCTCGCGGTGCCCTCCATCGACTTCGCCGCGATCGCCGCGATGCCCGCCGGCAGCGGTCAGCAGGTCATCGGGGCCCTGGTCCTGGTGATGACCGGCTTCGGCCTCGGCTGGGTGAACGCGGCTGCCGACTACTCCCGGTACCTGCCGCGGGCCGCGTCCACCGGTGGGGTCGTCGGGTGGACGACCTTCGGCGGCGCGCTGGCCCCGGCGATCCTCGTGGTCTTCGGCGTCCTGCTCGCCGGGTCGTCGCCGGACCTGAACGCTGCCATCCAGGACGACCCGATCGGCGCGCTCACCACCATCCTGCCGATCTGGTTCCTCATCCCGTTCGCGATCGTGGCGATCCTCGGGCTCGTCGGGGGAGCGGTCCTCGACATCTACTCGTCGGGCCTCGCGCTGCTGAGCGTCGGCGTGAAGATCCCGCGGCCGGTCGCCGCCGGGGTCGACGGTGTGTTCATGGTGGCTGGGGCGATCTACATCGCGTTCTTCGCCGAGTCGTTCGTCATACCGTTCCAGGCGTTCCTGATCACCCTCGGCGTGCCGATCGCGGTGTGGGCCGGCATCTTCGTCGCGGACGTCCTGCTGCGCCGACGCGCCTACGCGGAGGCCGAGCTCGACGACCGCCGCGGCCGGTACGGTGACGTCCGGTGGGGCGCGATCGCCCTGGTCGTCGTCGGCACTGCGCTCGGGTGGGGCCTCGTCACGCTGGCGTCACCCCCGTGGTTGACCTGGCAGGGCTACCTGCTCGGCCCGTTCGGCCTCGGTGGCCGCGAGGGCCCCTGGGCGTACGCGAACCTCGGCGTCCTCGTCGCCCTGGTCGTCGGGTTCCTCGGCACGCTGCTGTTCGCGCGCGGGTCGGTCCGCCGCCAGGAAGCCCTGAGCACACCGGGAGCACCGAGCACCCCGGACGACCTGCGATGAGCGCGGAGATCCCCGACGACGCCTGGCTCGTCGTGATCGACATGCAGCAGGTGTTCACCGGCGAGAACCCGTGGGCCGCCCCGCGGTACGACCACGCCGGCGCCGGCATCGAGCGGCTCCTCCCGCGGTTCACGGGCCGCACGGTGTTCACCCGCTTCGTGGCACCGGCGGAGCCGGAGGGTGCGTGGGTGCCCTACTTCCGCGACTGGCCCTTCGCACTGGTCCCGGACACCGACCCGCTGTACGCGCTCACCGAGCCGTTCGCGTCGGCCGCCGCGGACCGGAACGACCCCGTCGTGACGGAACCGACCTTCGGCAAGTGGGGGTCGAGCCTCCAGGCCGTCGTCGGCGACCACCCGCACCTGGTGCTCACGGGGGTGTCGACCGACTGCTGCGTGCTGTCGACCGCGCTGGCCGCGGCCGACGCCGGTGCGACAGTGACCGTCGTGGCGGACGCCTGTGCCGGCGCCAGCGACGAGGACCACGACCGCGCACTCGCGGTGATGCGGCTCTACGCCCCGCTCATCACGGTCGTGGACTCGGTCAGGGAGCTCTGAACGGACGCACGGGGACCGGACCCGGCACGGTCAGACCGAGCGCGTAGAGTGCTCACGTGCCCGCAGTCAACCTCGGTATGCCCAAGTCCCCCGAAACCCTCGCTCCGCGTCGCAAGTCGCGGCAGATCCGGGTCGGCAAGGTGCTCGTGGGCGGCGACGCCCCGGTGTCCGTGCAGTCGATGACCACGACGCAGACCACCAACATCAACGCGACGCTGCAGCAGATCGCCGAACTCACGGCGTCGGGCTGCGACATCGTCCGGGTCGCCGTCCCCACGCAGGACGACGCCGACGCGCTGGCGATCATCGCGAAGAAGTCGCAGATCCCCGTGATCGCCGACATCCACTTCCAGCCGAAGTACGTCTTCCAGGCGATCGACGCCGGCTGTGCGGCCGTCCGCGTCAACCCGGGCAACATCCGCAAGTTCGACGACCAGGTCGGCGCGATCGCCAAGGCCGCCAAGGACGCCGGCGTCTCGCTCCGCATCGGTGTGAACGCGGGGTCGCTCGAGCCGAGTCTGCTGCAGAAGTACGGCAAGGCCACCCCCGAGGCGCTCGTCGAGTCCGCCGTGTGGGAAGCCTCCCTGTTCGAGGAGCACGACTTCCACGACTTCAAGATCTCGGTCAAGCACAACGACCCGATCGTGATGGTCAAGGCCTACCGGCAGCTCGCCGCCGCCGGTGACTGGCCGCTGCACCTCGGTGTGACCGAGGCCGGCCCGGAGTTCCAGGGCACGATCAAGAGCGCCACCGCGTTCGGCATCCTGCTGGCCGAGGGCATCGGCGACACGATCCGCGTGTCGCTCTCCGCCCCGCCCGCGCAAGAGGTCAAGGTCGGCCTGCAGATCCTGCAGTCGCTGAACCTGCGCGAGCGCAAGCTCGAGATCGTCTCCTGCCCGAGCTGCGGTCGCGCGCAGGTCGACGTGTACCAGCTCGCGAACGACGTCACGAAGGGGCTCGAGGGCATGACCGTCCCACTCCGCGTCGCCGTCATGGGCTGCGTCGTCAACGGCCCGGGCGAGGCGCGCGAGGCCGACCTCGGCGTCGCTTCGGGCAACGGCAAGGGGCAGATCTTCGTCAAGGGCCAGGTCGTCAAGACCGTGCCCGAGGCCGAGATCGTCCAGACGCTCATCAACGAGGCGAACCGCATCGCGGACGAGATGGGTCCGGCCGCCGCCACCGGCACGCCCCAGGTGATCATGGCGCCGTAGGCGCGACCACCCTTCAGACCGGAGGCCCGGTGCCAGCTGGCACCGGGCCTCCGGTCCGTCCTCGGGCGGCGCCGGCGCCGCTCGCGCCCAGCGGCGGGGACACCGCACGGAACCCGCGGCGTCGGCCCGTCGCCACTAGGCTTGCCCCGTGGTCACACGGCTTTCGCATCTGTTCCTCCGTACGCTCCGCGACGACCCCTCCGACGCCGAGGTGACGAGCCACAAGCTGCTCGTCCGCGCCGGGTACGTCCGTCGCCAGTCCCCGGGGATCTTCGCCTGGCTGCCGCTCGGCCTCCGGGTGCGCGCCAAGATCGAGGCGATCATCCGCGACGAGATGGTCGCAGCCGGTGCGCAGGAGGTCCTGCTGCCCGCGCTCCTGCCCCGTGAGCCGTACGAGGCGACGAACCGCTGGACCGAGTACGGCGACGGCATGTTCCGCCTGCAGGACCGCAAGGGGTCCGACTACCTGCTCGCCCCCACGCACGAGGAGATGTTCGCGCTCCTGGTGAAGGACCTGTACTCGTCCTACAAGGACCTGCCGGTCACGCTGTTCCAGATCCAGGACAAGTACCGCGACGAGGCCCGCCCCCGCGCCGGGCTCCTGCGTGGCCGCGAGTTCACCATGAAGGACGCGTACTCGTTCGACCTCACCGACGAGGGCCTCGAGCGCAGCTACCAGGTCATGCGCGATGCCTACGAGAAGATCTTCGCCCGCCTCGGCCTCGACTACGTCATCGTCAAGGCCGACGCCGGCGCGATGGGCGGCTCCAAGTCCGAGGAGTTCCTGCACCCGATCGGCGTCGGCGAGGACACCTTCGTCCGCAGCGCCGGCGGCTACGCGGCCAACGTCGAGGCCTACGTCACCCCCGTCCCCGAGCCGCTGCCGATCGAGGGTCAGCCCGAGCCCGTGCTGCTGCCGGCGTCGGACACCCCGACGATCGACACCCTCGTCGCCCACGCGAACCAGGTCGCGCCGCGCGAGGGCGCCCCGTGGACCGCGGCGGACACGCTGAAGAACGTCGTCCTCGCGCTCACCCACCTCGACGGCACGCGCGAGGTCGTGGTCGTCGGCCTGCCCGGTGACCGTGACGTCGACCTGAAGCGCGCCGAGGTGTCGTTCGCCCCGGCCGAGGTCGAGGCCGCCGGCGACGACGACTTCAAGAAGCACCGCGGCCTGGTGAAGGGCTACATCGGCCCGCAGGTCCTCGGCGCCGACAGCGCCACCGGCCTCCGCTACTTCGTCGACCCGCGTGTGGTCGACGGCACGAGCTGGATCACCGGCGCCAACGAACGCGGCGTGCACGTGTCCGGCCTCGTCGCCGGCCGGGACTTCGTGGCCGACGGTGTCGTCGAGGTCTCCGACGTCCGCGCGGGTGACCCGTCCCCGGACGGCTCGGGCCCCCTCGAGACCGCGCGTGGCATGGAGATCGGGCACGTCTTCCAGCTCGGTCGCAAGTACGCCGAGGCGCTCGGTCTCAAGGTGCAGGACGAGAACGGCAAGCTCGCGACGGTCACGATGGGCTCGTACGGCATCGGCGTGACCCGCATCCTCGCGATCCTGGCCGAGTCCCACAACGACGAGAAGGGCCTGGTCTGGCCGAAGAACGTCGCGCCGTTCGACGTGCACATCGTCGCCACCGGCCGTGACCAGGTCGCCTACGAGCTGGCGGCCTCCGTCGTCGCCGAGCTCGAGGGCGAGCGGTTCGACGTGCTGTACGACGACCGCCCCAAGGTCTCGCCCGGCGTGAAGCTCCGCGACGCCGAGCTGCTCGGCATGCCGATCGTCGTCGTCGCCGGCCGCGGCGCCGCCGAGGGCGTCGTCGAGCTGTGGGACCGCGCGACCGGCGACCGCCGCGACGTGCCGGTGGCCGACCTGCTCGACGCGGTCCGCGCGATCTAGACGCGACCCCTGACGGACGGGAGGCCCGTGGCGACGCCGCCACGGGCCTCCTGTCCGTCTCCTGGTTCTGGGGTACGCTTGTGGCCGACTTCTGCGCAGTTCCACCCCGCAGGAGCGACTCATCTGAATACGGAGGCACCTCGGTGAAGATCGATCTCGCAGTCCTGCGACTCATGGAGCGCGAGCGGGAGATCCCGTTCGACGAGCTCGTCCAGATCATCGAATCTGCCATCCTGACCGCCTACCAGAAGCACGCCGACGAGAACGGCGAGCCGGCCCACGCGCAGTCGCGCGTGGAGCTCGACCGCAAGTCCGGCGAGGTCAGCGTCTACGTTCCCGAGCTCGACGACGAGGGCACCGTCATCGGTGAAGCCGTCGACCAGCCGAGCGACTTCGGACGCATCGCGGCCTTCGCGGCGAAGCAGGTCATCAACCAGCGCCTGCGCGACATCGGCGACGACAAGATCCTCGGCGAGTTCCGCGGCAAGGAAGGCGACATCGTCGCGGGCGTGGTCCAGCAGGGCCCGAACCCGAAGATGGTGCACGTCGACCTCGGCACCATCGAGGCGATCCTGCCCCCCGAGGAGCAGGTGCCGGGGGAGTCGTACAAGCACGGCTCCCGCATCCGCGTCTACGTGACGAGCGTCGCCCGTGGCAACAAGGGTCCGCAGATCATCGTGTCGCGCACCCACCCGGGCCTCGTCCGGAAGCTCTTCGCACTCGAGGTCCCGGAGATCGCGTCCGGTGTCGTCGAGATCACCTCGCTCGCCCGCGAGGCCGGCCACCGTACGAAGATCGCCGTCAAGGCGAACGAGCCGGGTGTGAACGCGAAGGGTGCCTGCATCGGCGAGCTCGGCGCACGTGTCCGTGCGGTCACGAACGAGCTCGGTGCCGAGAAGATCGACATCGTCGACTACTCGTCTGACCTCGCCTCGTTCGTCGCGAGCGCCCTGTCGCCGGCCAAGGTGACGAGCGCGTTCGTGCTCGACGCCTCGACGAAGGCCGTCCGCGCGCTCGTGCCGGACTACCAGCTGTCGCTCGCGATCGGCAAGGAGGGGCAGAACGCCCGCCTCGCCGCGAAGCTCACCGGCGCCCGCATCGACATCCAGCCGGACTCCATCCTGGACGGCGAGGACTAGGACGATTTCGCTCCCGGCGCGCCCTGCGAGGGCGCGCCGGATCGCGCACGTCCGAGGCAAGGAGTAGAGTGGTTCCCGTCAGAACGTGCATCGGCAGTCGTCGTCGCGCTTCCCGATCCTCCCTCCTCCGAGTCGTCGCCCTGAGCGATGGCCGTGTCGTGGCGGATCCGAAGGCAGTCATGCCGGGCCGGGGAGCGTGGCTCACACCGACCGTCGATGCCTACGATCTGGCCGTCAAGCGCAGGGCTTTCCGCCGTGCGCTCCGGTTGGATCGCGATCCCGACACGTCCGCGGTGCTCGACCACATCGTCGGTCTCCCACAGGAACCGGCCGAGCGCCCGGACATGACAGAACAGGCTGAACGGCTTATGGACAACTGATGAGCGGCTCGAAATGAGACCCGTCATCCATTGAGTCCTGCCCCTTCACGGGGTGGGACCCGTGAAGGAGAACAGTGGCTAAACCACGCGTACACGAGATCGCAAGCGAACTCGGCGTCGACAGCAAGACCGCACTCGAGAAGCTCAAGGAGCTCGGCGAGTTCGTCCGGGGTGCCAGCTCGAGCATCGAGCCCCCCGTGGCACGGAAGCTCCGTGCCGCCCTCCAGGCAGACGGCGCCCCCGCGGCGAAGCCCGCCGCCTCGGCCTCCGCGCCGAGCGCACCCGCCAAGGCCAGCGCGCCGAAGTCGAGTGCACCCAAGCCCGGCGGCCCCCGTCCGGGTCCGGCTCGTCCGGCCCCGGCTCCCGAGCCCGAGGCCCCGGCAGCACCCGCTGCCGACGTCCCCGCACCGGCCGCACCGAAGTCCGTCGCGCAGCGACAGGCCGAGGCAGAGGCTGCGCAGAAGGCCCGCGCCGAGAAGCAGGCCGCTGAGCAGCAGGCCGCCGAGCAGGCAGGCGGGTCGACCGACGCTGCTCCGAAGTCCGACGCCGTGAAGCCGGGCACCAGCCCGAAGGCTCCCGCGGCAGCCGGTCCGAAGCCGGGTGGCCCCAAGCCCGGTGCACGTCCGGGCAACAACCCGTACTCGTCGAACCAGGGCATGGGCTCGCGCCCGCCGCGCCCCGGCAACAACCCGTACTCGTCCAACCAGGGCATGGGCCAGCGCCCGGCCGCCGGCGCAGCCGGTGGCGGTGGCATCCCGCGTCCGCAGCCCCCGCGTCCGGGTACGCCCCGTCCGGGTGCTCCGCGTCCGGGTGGTCCCGGTCAGGGCAACCGTCCCAACGGCTTCGGGCAGCGCCCGGGCCAGGGTGGTGGCCGTGGCGGCCCCGGTGCCCGTCCGGGTGCCGGCGGCGGTGCCGGTGGCGGCTTCCCGCGTCCGGCCTTCAGCGGCCCGCGTCCCGCCGGTGGCGGTGGCCGTGGTCGTGGCCCCGGTGGTGGTACCGCCGGTGCGTTCGGTCGCGGTGGCGGCAAGAGCCGTGCCCGCAAGTCGAAGCGGACGAAGCGCGCCGAGTACGAGATGCGTCAGGCCCCGTCGCTCGGCGGTGTGCAGGTCCCTCGCGGCGACGGCAACACGGTCGTCCGACTCCGTCGTGGTGCGAGCATCTCGGACTTCGCGGACAAGATCGACGCCATGCCCGGCAACCTCGTGACGGTGCTGTTCCACCTCGGTGAGATGGCGACCGCGACCGAGTCGCTGGACGAGGCCACGTTCGAGGTCCTCGGTGACGAGCTGGGCTACAAGATCCAGATCGTCTCGCCCGAGGACGAGGACAAGGAGCTCCTCGAGGGCTTCGACATCGACCTCGACGCAGAACTCGAGGACGAAGACGACGACGTGCTGCAGCAGCGGCCGCCGGTGGTCACCGTCATGGGTCACGTCGACCACGGCAAGACCCGCCTCCTCGACGCGATCCGCAACTCGAAGGTCGTCGAGGGCGAGGCCGGTGGCATCACCCAGCACATCGGTGCGTACCAGATCGTCGCGCAGCACGAGGGCATCGACCGCCCGATCACCTTCATCGACACCCCGGGTCACGAGGCCTTCACGGCCATGCGTGCTCGTGGTGCCCAGGTGACGGACATCGCGATCCTCGTGGTCGCGGCGGACGACGGCATCATGCCCCAGACCATCGAGGCGTTGAACCACGCGCAGTCGGCCGGTGTGCCGATCGTCGTCGCGGTCAACAAGATCGACAAGGAAGGCGCGAACCCCGCCAAGGTCCGCCAGCAGCTCACCGAGTACAACCTGGTGGCCGAGGAGTACGGCGGCGACGTCATGTTCGTCGACGTGTCGGCGCGGCAGAACATCGGCATCCAGGAGCTCCTGGACGCCGTGCTGCTCACCGCGGACGCCGGTCTCGACCTGCGTGCGAACCCCGACAAGGACGCCCGTGGTGTCGCGATCGAGGCCCGGCTCGACAAGGGTCGCGGTGCAGTCGCCACGGTCCTCATCCAGTCCGGCACGCTCCACGTCGGTGACGCCATCGTGGCGGGCACGGCCTACGGCCGAGTCCGTGCGATGACGGACGAGAACGGGGTCGCGGTCAAGGCCGCGACGCCGAGCCGCCCGGTCCAGGTGCAGGGTCTGTCCTCGGTGCCCCGCGCCGGTGACACCTTCCTCGTCACCGAAGAGGACCGCACGGCGCGTCAGATCGCTGAGAAGCGTGAAGCCGCCGAGCGCAACGCCCTGCTGGCGAAGTCGCGCAAGCGCATCTCGCTCGAGGACTTCACCCGTGCGCTCGAAGAGGGCAAGGTCGAGTCGCTCAACCTCATCATCAAGGGTGACGTCTCCGGTGCCGTCGAGGCACTCGAGCAGTCGCTCCTGGACATCGAGGTCGACGACAGCGTCCAGCTGCGCATCCTGCACCGCGGTGTCGGTGCGATCACGGAGTCGGACATCGACCTCGCCACGATCGACAACGCCATCGTCATCGGCTTCAACGTCCGTCCGGACGTCAAGGCCCGTGAGCGTGCGGCGCGCGAAGGCATCGACGTGCGCTTCTACTCGGTCATCTACAACGCACTCGACGACATCGAGCAGTCCCTCAAGGGCATGCTCAAGCCCGAGTACGAAGAGGTCCAGTCGGGCGTCGCCGAGATCCGCGAGGTGTTCCGTTCCTCGAAGTTCGGCAACATCGCGGGTGTCATCGTCCGCTCCGGCACGATCACGCGCAACGCCAAGGCGCGCGTCATCCGCGAGGGTGTGGTGGTCGCCGATGGCCTGGCCATCGAGTCACTGCGTCGCTTCAAGGACGACGTGACAGAGGTCCGCACGGACTTCGAAGCCGGTATCGGTCTGGGCAAGTTCAACGACATCCAGATCGGCGACGAGGTCGAGACGACCGAACTCGTCGAGAAGCCGCGCGACTGATCGCGTGACTCCTCTGGGCCCCGGCCTCCCCACGCGGGAGGCCGGGGCCCGACCCCTTTCCCACGCAGGACCACCGGCGGGAAGCGTCCCGCCACTGCCTCAGGAGGCACCCAATGGCCGATCCGCAGCGCGCACGCAAGATGGCGGACCGCATCAAGGAAGTCGTCGCACGTCGACTCGACAAGGGTCTGCGGGACCCGCGACTCGGGTTCGTCACGATCACCGACGTCCGTGTGACCGGTGACCTGCAGCACGCGTCGATCTTCTACACCGTCTACGGCACCGACGAGGAGCGTGCGGACTCCGCCGCGGCGCTCAAGGCCGCGACCGGCATGCTCCGGTCCGAGGTCGGCAAGAACATCACCGCCCGCCTCACGCCGTCGCTCGAGTTCATCGCCGACGCCCTGCCCGAGACCTCGGCGCACATGGAGGACCTGCTCGTGCAGGCCCAGGTGCGCGACGAGCAGGTCCGCGCAGCCTCGGTCGGCGCGACGTACGCCGGCGACGCCGACCCGTACAAGCGCGACGAGGACGACGCCGCCGACGACGCTGCCGAGACCGACGGCTCCGCCGAGCCGCGTTCCTAGATCCCGGGCAGCTGGTAGCCGCTCGCGTCGTCCCCGACGGCCAGTCCGTCACGCAGGAGCGACGCGAGCGCCCGGTCCCGCTGGTCGGCGTCCGGCCACACCGGTTCGATCTCGGACCGGGTGACCGGCACGTCGCTGGCGCGCAGCTCGGCCATGATCAGGCCGCGCACCTGGCGGTCACTGCCGGCGAACTTCGCCTGCCGCGGAGCCCGCGGCCCGTCGTGCTCCGGGTACCCGGCCGCACGCCACGCGCAGCGGTCCGCGATCGGGCACGCATCGCACGCGGGGGAGCGGGACACGCACACGAGCGCGCCGAGCTCCATCACGGCGGCGTTCGTGGCGGCGGCGTCGTCGCGGTCCGCCGGCAGCACGGACTCCATCAGTGGCAGGTCCTGCTTCGCCTTCGCCGGCCCGGGTTCGCCCTGGCCGAGGACCGCACGTGCGAGCACGCGTCGCACGTTGACGTCCACGACCGGGTGCCGGTCGCCGTAGGCGAAGACCGCGACGGCCCGCGCGGTGTAGTCGCCGATGCCCGGCAGCGCGAGCAGGGCGTCGACATCGCGCGGCACGACGTTGCCGTGCTCGGTCGCGATCGCGGTCGCCGCCGCGTGCAGCGCGAGCGCGCGTCTCGGGTAGCCGAGCCGATCCCAGGCACGTACCGCCTCGGACGGGGGCGAGTCCGCGAGGTCGCGAGGCGTCGGCCACCGGGTGAGCCACGCCTCCAGTCGGGGGACCACGCGCGCGACCTGCGTCTGCTGCAGCATGATCTCGCTGACGAGCGTCCCCCACGCGGGGAAGCCGGGTCGGCGCCACGGCAGGTCCCGCGCCTGCTGCCGGAACCACGCGATCAGCGGGGTCGCGATGTCGGGCCGTTCCGGCGTGGCCGGCTCCTGCACACCGCGTCGCGCGGTCGGTTTGTCCACATCCGGTCTGGAGGCCCGACTCGCGTTCACCTCGACAGCCTACGGTGGACGCATGGCACGCTGGGCACCCGAAGAGACCGACACGATGGCTGCGATCGCCGCAGAGGCGATCGCGCAGGTCGGTACGAACCGCACCGTCATCGGCATCGACGGGCAGGACGGCACCGACCTCGAGCGGGTCGCGGCCGCACTCGTCACCGGTTTCGAGCAGCACGGGATCTCCGCGATGGCGGCCGCCGCGCCGTCCGCCGACCAGGACACGCTCCGGTCCGACCTGGTGACGCCCTTCCGCACGACCGGAGCCGGTGACGGTGTCCTGATCGTGCACGGGCGGGGCATCCTGGCCCCCGGGGTCCGTACGCTGTGGCGCTGGTCGCTGTGGGTCGAGCAGGAGTCCGGCCGTCTCGAGCGCCGTGCCGACGTGAAGATCGCGGCCTCCGCGGTCCTCGACGTCACCGATCCCGAGCACCCCCGCCGCGAGTGGAACGACGCCTGCTGACCGGCGCTGGTAATCTCGCCTGGTGCTCGAAACCGCGCCGGACGGCATCCTCCTCGTCGACAAACCGCAGGGGATCTCCAGCCATCGGGTGGTCTCCATCGCCCGTCGGCGCCTCGGCCTGAAGAAGGTCGGCCACGCCGGCACCCTCGACCCCATGGCCACCGGGCTGCTGCTGCTCGGCATCGGGCCGTCCACCCGGTTGCTGACGCACCTGGTGGGCCTCGACAAGACCTACACGGCGACCATCCGGCTCGGTGTCTCCACCGACTCCGACGACGCCGACGGCACGCCGACCGCTGCGGTCGGTGTGGCCGCTGCCGACGTCTCGGACGAGGCCGTCGAGACCGCCGTCGCAGCACAGCGAGGGGTGATCGACCAGATCCCGTCCACGGTCAGCGCGATCAAGGTCGACGGGCGCCGTGCCTACGACCTGGCGCGCAAGGGCGAAGCGGTGGAGCTCAAGTCCCGCACGGTGACCGTCTCGCGGTTCGACGTCACGACGCGCAACGAGCGGACCGTCGCCGTCGACGGCACCGACGTCGCCGTGGTGGACCTGGACGTCGTCGTGACCTGTTCGTCGGGCACCTACGTCCGCGCGCTCGCCCGTGACGTCGGCGCTGCCCTCGGCACCGGGGCGCACCTCGTCGCCCTCCGTCGGACACGCGTCGGGCCGTTCGACGTGCAGGACGCCATCGACCTCGAGGACGACGCCGTCGACGTCCGCGCCGCCCTCGCACGTCCGGCGGACATCGCCCGGCGACTCTTCTCGTCGGTGACGCTCGACGCAGCCTCGGCGAAGGACCTCACCGACGGCAAGCGCGTCGCGGCCGAGCACCCCGACTCGGACGGACCGGTGGCAGCGGTCACCGCGTCCGACGACCGGCTGGTCGGCCTCGTCTCCGTCCGCCGCGGACTGCTCCGGGTCATCACGAACTTCCCGACGCCCGGTGCGTCGTCCTCCTCGCAGACCGGAGCCCGCGCGTGATCGAGTGGTACATGTGGGTGCAGCTGGTGCTCGCCGTGGTGGTGGGGCTCTTCGCGGTCGTCGTGGGGTTCATCGGCTGGAAGCCGAACGACTACACGGTCGGCGCGCTCGTGCTCATCGAGTTGCTGCTCCTTGCGCAGGGCGTCATCTCGATCGTGCTGCCGGCGACGGGCAGTCCGCCCGACGGCAACGCGCTCGAGTTCGGGGTGTACGCCGTTTCTGTCCTGCTCGTCCCGCCGGCCGCGGTCGTGTGGGCACTGATCGACCGCACGAAGTGGAGCACCGTGGTGCTCGGCGCCGGGGCCTTCACCGTCGCGGTGATGGTCTACCGGATGTACCAGATCTGGTTCGCGCTGAACTGACGCCGGAGGTCATGCGCGCAGCCGCGCGTCGGTAGAATCGGTGCAATGGCGACCAGATCCTCACTCGCGACCGGCATCGGCCGCGTCCTCATCGCCGTGTACGGCATCCTCGCGCTGGCGGCGACCGGACGCAGCGTCGTGCAGATCATCGAGAAGTTCTCGTTCGCACCGTTCGCCTACACGCTCAGTGCCATCGCTGCCGTCGTCTACATCGTCGCGATGATCGCCCTCATCGTGCCCGGCCGGTTCTGGTACCGGGTCGCCTGCGTCACGATCGTGTTCGAGATGACCGGCGTGCTCGTCATCGGCACCCTGTCGCTGTTCGACCGCCAGCTGTTCCCCGACGACACCATCTGGTCGTACTACGGCTTGGGCTACGCCTTCGCGCCGCTCGTGCTGCCGATCGCCGGGCTCTGGTGGCTCCGCAAGCACCACCGCACCGCGGTCACCGAGCCGTCGGCACCGGCTGCGTCCTCGTCCACCGCCCCGGCGAGCGAGTAGGAGCCACCGTGCAGTTCTACGAGGACACCGCCGACGTGGCGGACGGGTTCGGGCCGAGCGCCGTCACCATCGGCAAGTTCGACGGCGTGCACGTCGGGCACCGAGCCGTCATCGCACACCTCGAGCGTGCCGCCCGCGAGCACGACCTCGTGGCCACCGTGGTCACGTTCGACCGCCACCCGCTCAACGTCATCGACCCGCCGCACGTCCCGCCGGCCCTGACGAGCACCGCTCAGCGCCGCGAACTGCTCGAGGACGCCGGGGTCGACGCGACCCTGCTGCTCCGGTTCGACCAGGAACTGCAGTCGAAGTCGCCCGAGGCGTTCGTGTCCGAGATCCTCGTCGACACCCTGCACGCCCGGCTCGTCTTCGTCGGCAGCGACTTCCGCTTCGGTGCGAAGGGTGCCGGTGACGTCGCGCTGCTCCGGACCCTGGGGGAGCAGCACGGCTTCACCGTCGAGCTCATCGACGACGTGGACCTCATCGACGACGTCCGACCCGACGGTGAGCGCCGCGTGTCCTCCACCTGGATCCGGGAGCTCCTGGGCCAGGGCCGCGTGGCCGAGGCCGCACGACTCCTCGGGCGGGAGCACGCCGTGCGGAGCGTCGTGGTGCACGGCAACCAGCGCGGCCGGGCGATGGGGTACCCCACCGCGAACCTCGACCCGGCGTGCGAGGGCTTCGTCCCCGCCGACGGCGTCTACGCCGCCCGGGTGCTGCACGACAGCACCGTCTACCCGGCAGCGGTGTCGGTCGGCAACAACCCGACGTTCGAGGGTGTGCCGGCGAAGCAGATCGAGGCGCACCTGCTCGACGTCGACATCGACCTGTACGGCGATCGGATCTCGGTGCTCTTCGTGTCGTACGTGCGCGGCATGGTGAAGTTCTCGTCGATGGACGAGCTCGCCGCGCAGATGCGGCAGGACGACCTCGACATCCGGCTGCTGCTCGGACTGCCCGCGCCGGTCTGACCTGCTGAGCACACTGGTTCCCCCGTACGACGACGCCCCCGTGACCGATCGGTCACGGGGGCGTCGTTCGTCGGGGCGGAAGCTCAGCCGCCCAGGGCGTCGAGCCAGATCTTGCGGGCGTCGAGGGCTTCCTGCGCGTCCTTGATCTTCCGGGCGTCACCGGTGGCCTGCGCCGCGGCGAGCTCGGACTGGAGCTTGCCGATCGCGTCTTCCAGCTGGCTCGCGAGGCCGTTCTGACGGGCCTTGCGCTCCGGGTTCGATTCCTTCCAGTGCGCGTCCTCGAGGCCACGGACGTGGTCCTCGATGGCACGCAGCCGGTCCTCGACGCGACGGACGTCGCCGCGGGGGACCTTGCCGATCTCGTCCCAGCGGCGCTGGATACCGGTGAGGGTCTTGCGCGCGGCGACCCGGTCGGTCGCCTGCAGGAGCGGCTCGGCTTCGGTCAGCAGGGCCTGCTTCGCCTCGAGGTTGGCGGAGAACTCTTCGTTCTCGGCTGCGCTCTCGGCGTGGCGCTGCTCGAACAGCACGTCTCCGGCGGCCTTGAAGCGCGCCCAGAGTGCGTCGTCGTGGCGCTTGCCGGCACGTCCGGCGTTCTTCCAGTCGTCGAGCAGCTGGCGGTAGTCCGGGATCGCGTCGGAACCGCGGGGCGCGAGGGCCTCGGCCTGCGCCACGAGCTCCTGCTTGCGGGTCCGGGCGTCACGGTGCTGTGCGTCCAGCTCGGAGTAGAAGGCACGACGGTGCTGGTCGACGGTGGACCGCGCTGCGCGGAACCGCTTCCACAGGTCGTTGGCCTCGTTCTTGGGGATCCGCGGCCCGTCGTGCTGGTGCTGCTGCCAGCGCGCGAACACGTCGTCGAGCTGCGCCGTGATCTGCTTCCACTGCGCGCGTGCGGGGTCCACCGCGGCGAGTGCCTCGGCTTCCTCCACCAGGGCGGTTCGGTGCGCCAGGGCGTCCTGCAGGGCCTGCTGCGCCTGCTCCGCCTGCTCCTTGGTGAGCGAGCCGAGCTGCTCGGCGAGGACGCCGACGCGGGTCTCGAGCGACTTGATGTCGCCCACCACCCGCGCGTCGGCGACCAGGGCCGTCAGGTGCTCGACTGTCCGGGCGACGTCGTTCGCCGACGCACCGCGCTGGACGCGCTGCTCGGCGATCTTCACCTGCCCCTCGAGGTCGGCGTACTTCCGCGCGAAGTAGGCGAGGGCTTCTTCGGGGGTGGCGTCCGGGTACTCACCGACAGCACGTTCGGTCTCTTCGTACCGGACGTACACGGTCCCGTTCTCGTCGACCCGCCCCCAGGTCGTTGCTTCGTCAGATCCCACAGGTCTCGCCTCGATCGTGGTCGTGCATCGCCGACGTCACCGTCGGCACGGTCAGGTCGTCAGCCTATTGCACGGACGGGCTCCGCCGCCCGACCGGTGCGACGGGTTGTGGACTACTTCTGCTCCGCGATGGTCGCGTCGGTGATCTTCGTCGCCACCTTCGGCTCACCGGTGCCGTCGCTGCCGGGGGACGCGATGCCCTTCGCGGCGATCTTCGACTCGAGCTCAGACAGACCGCTCGTGACCTTGCCGACGACCGTGTAGCCGCCGGTGGAGCTGTCGAGCGTGGTGTCCCCGTAGACGATGAAGAACTGCGTCGACTGCGAGTACGGGGAGTCCGACCGCGCGATCGCGATGGTGCCCTTCTCGTAGACGCCGTCCTCCGGCACGTTCTCGAGCGGGCCGTACTCGAAGCCGGCGTCGCCGGTGCCGTCGCCGTTCGCGGAGCCGCACTGCAGGAACTTCAGGCCGTCGCTGTCGGCGAGCCGGTGGCAGGTGGTGCCGTTGTAGAACTGCTGACGGATCAACGAGATCTCCACACTCGCAGCCTGCGGTGCCTTCGCACCGTCCAGCTCGATGCCGAGGTCGATGCTCTTGTTGAGCGTGAGGCTGCCGGTCCAGGTCGCGCCCTTCGCGATCGACTTGCTCGGCACGTCGCCGGTGTTGCCGGCCGTGGCGCTGGCCGACGGCGTGGCCGTCGACGACGCGGAGGCGCTCGGGGCCGGGGCGTCCGACCCCCGTGATCCAGCGAAGGCGAGCTGCGACCCGGTGGCGAGGGCCGCGACGAGGACGAGGGCACCGGCGCCGATCAGGTTGTCCCGCACACGGCGGCGTCGCTGCCGCTCGTGGAGGCCCTGGCGGGCCTGGTAGAGGCGGAGGCGCTCGCGCGCCTCACGGTTGTCACGCGCTGGGTTCTTCGGTGCCACGGTGCTGGTCTGCCCTCTCGTCGCAGTGTGCAACGAGCGTAGCCGAAGGGGCACCGTCACCAGCCGGGAGGCGCGGCCCGCGTCGGTGGACCGGCCTACGATTGCAGGATGGCAGCGGATCGTTCGGGAATGCACGCGCCCACCACGGGTGGTCGCGCCGGTCTCGCGCAGGGTTCCGTCCCGCTCGCCGTCCGCATGCGCCCCACCAGCCTCGACGAGGTCGCCGGTCAGCAGCACCTGCTCGGCCGCGGTTCGCCCCTGGTGCAGCTGGCCACCGGTACGCGTGAGAACCCCGGCGGGGTCTCCGTGATCCTGTGGGGCCCACCCGGTACCGGCAAGACCACGCTGGCGCAGGCCATCGCTCGGCAGTCCGGTCGCGAGTTCGTCGAGCTCTCCGCCGTGACCGCCGGCGTGAAGGACGTGCGCGAGGTCATGGAGAAGGCGCTGACCCACCGCGACCTGTACGGGTCGACCACGGTGCTGTTCCTCGACGAGATCCACCGGTTCAGCAAGGCCCAGCAGGACGCCCTGCTGCCCGGGGTCGAGAACGGGTGGGTGATCCTGATCGCGGCCACCACCGAGAACCCGTCGTTCTCGGTCATCTCGCCGCTGCTGTCCCGCTCACTGCTCCTGACGCTCAAACCGCTCACCGATCCCGACCTCGGCATGCTCGTCGACCGCGCGGTGGAGGACCCCCGCGGGCTCGGCGGTGCCGTCGTCCTCGGTGACGAAGCCCGCAGCGCGATCATCCGGCTCGCGTCCGGTGACGCCCGACGTGCCCTCACCGCGCTCGAGGCCGCCGCGGCGTCGGCCACCGCCGCGCAGGACGAGGACGACGACACCGTGCCCGTCGTCGACGCCGACACCGTCGCGGCTGCGGTCGACCGGGCCCTGCTGCGCTACGACCGACAGGGCGACGAGCACTACGACGTCATCAGCGCGTTCATCAAGTCGGTGCGGGGGAGCGACGTCGACGCCGCCCTGCACTACCTCGCCCGGATGATCGAGGCCGGCGAGGACTCCCGGTTCATCGCGCGGCGGATCATCATCTCCGCGTCCGAGGACATCGGCATGGCCGACCCGCAGGCGCTGCCCATCGCGGTCGCCGCGGCCCAGGCCGTGCAGCTCATCGGGATGCCCGAGGGGCGGATCCCGCTGGCCGAGGCCGTCGTGTACCTGGCGACGGCGCCGAAGTCGAACGCTGCCTACAACGGCATCAACCAGGCGATGGCCGACGTCAAGGCCGGGCGGATGGGCACGGTCCCGATGCACCTGCGTGACGCGCACTACGCCGGGGCGAAGCGCCTCGGGCACGGCAAGGGGTACGTCTACTCCCACGACGCCGAGCACGGGGTCGCCGAGCAGCAGTACCTGCCGGACGCCCTCGAGGGCACCGAGTACTACACGCCGACGGCCAACGGCTACGAGCGCGAGGTCGGGCCGCGGCTCGAACGACTCCGGAAGATCACACGCGGCCACTAGCGTCGGTGCTTCTGCGCTCGCCCCGATGCTGCTAGCATTGCCGGGCCTACGTCCTGGTCCTCGAGCACGGCTGCGTCGAGGACAGAGTGCCACTCCGGTGGTACGGGGGCAGAGGTTCGGACTGTAGCCGTCCGATCCCACAGGCTCATCCCTCTGGATCCCGTCGTCGGGGCCACCGGCACTCGCGTGCCCGGCCTCCGGTGAGTATTCAGTTCGAACAGAGAAAAGGACCCTGTGTCTACCAAGTCACGTACCCGCAGCAAGACCCGCCTGTCGCGCGCACTCGGCATCCCGCTGACGCCGAAGGCTGCCCGTTACCTCGAGAAGCGCCCCTACGGGCCCGGTGAGCACGGCCGTACGCGCCGTCGTGCGGACAGCGACTACGCCGTCCGCCTCCGTGAGAAGCAGCGTCTGCGCGCCCAGTACGGCATCCGCGAGAAGCAGCTCCGCATCGTCTTCGAAGAGGCCCGCAAGACGAAGGGCCTGACCGGTGAGAACCTGGTCGAGCTCCTCGAGCAGCGCCTCGACGCCCTCGTGGTCCGTGCCGGCTTCGCCCGCACCACCGCGCAGGCCCGTCAGCTGATCGTGCACCGCCACATCCTGGTCGACGGCAAGCTCGTCGACCGCCCCTCCTTCCGCGTCAAGGAGGGCCAGCTGATCCACGTCAAGGCGAAGTCCGAGTCGATGGAGCCCTTCCAGGTCGCCGCTGCCGGTGGCCACCAGGAAGTCCTCCCGAAGGTCCCGGGCTACCTCGAGGTCGAGATCGAGAAGCTCCAGGCCCGCCTCGTGCGTCGCCCGAAGCGCGCCGAGGTCCCCGTGACCTGTGAAGTGCAGCTCGTCGTCGAGTACTACGCAGCTCGCTGATCCACTGATCACACCCGAACGGCGGGTCGTCCTCTCGAGGGCGACCCGCCGTTCGGCGTTCCGGCACCGGCGACTAAGCTTGTCCGGGCATGCACCGCCCGGGTGCACAGAGGGAGAGGCACCGTGAAGCAGCTGTTCTTCGTCGCCGTCGGCATCGTCATCGGGTTCGCCGTCGCACACCGGGTCGCCCAGACCTCCGGTGGCGCCCGGCTCTTCGCCGAGGTGAACGCCAAGACGAAGGCCTTCACGGGTGCCGTCGCGGACGGCTACCGGTCGCGCGAGGCCGAGCTCCGTACCGACGTCTGAGTGCTCCGACCGAGCAGCCTCGACCCTCCTCCACCCACGACCTGAACCCAGGAAGCACCATGCAGACCGCAGAGATCCGCCGCCGTTGGCTCCAGTACTTCGGTGACCGCGGCCACACCGTCGTCCCGTCCGCGTCCCTCGTCTCCGACGACCCGTCGCTCCTCTTCACGGTCGCCGGCATGGTGCCGTTCATCCCGTACCTGACCGGTCTCATCCCGGCGCCGTTCCCGCGGGCGACGAGCGTGCAGAAGTGCATCCGCACGAACGACATCGAAGAGGTCGGCAAGACGCCGCGCCACGGCACGTTCTTCCAGATGAACGGGAACTTCTCGTTCGGCGACTACTTCAAGGAGCAGGCGATCCAGTTCGCCTGGGAGTTCCTGACCAAGCCGGAGACCGACGGAGGACTCGGCTTCTCGCCCGACGACCTCTGGGTCACCGTCTACGAAGAGGACGACGAGGCGATCGGCTTCTGGAAGCAGCACTCGTCGCTGCCCGACGAGCGGATCCAGCGCCTCGGCAAGGACACCAACTACTGGTCGACCGGACAGCCCGGACCCGCGGGTCCCTGCTCGGAGATCTTCTTCGACCGTGGCCCCGAGTACGGCATCGACGGCGGCCCGGCGACGGACGACGACCGCTACGTGGAGATCTGGAACCTCGTCTTCATGCAGTACCAGATCGCCGACGTGCGGTCGAAGTACGACTTCGAGATCACCGGCGAGCTGCCGAACAAGAACATCGACACCGGCATGGGGCTCGAGCGCGTCGCCTTCATCAAGCAGGGCGTCGACAACATGTACGAGATCGACCAGGTGCGCCCGGTGCTCGACCGCGCGGCCGAGATCTCCGGCCGACGCTACGGTGCCGTGCACGAGGACGACGTGCGGATGCGCGTCATCGCCGACCACGTCCGTTCCTCGCTGATGCTCATCGCCGACGGCGTGAGCCCGTCGAACGAGGGCCGCGGGTACATCCTCCGTCGTCTGCTCCGTCGCACCGTCCGCGCGATGCGCCTGCTCGGTGTCGAGGCGCCCACGTTCCCCGAGCTCTTCCCGGCGTCCCGCGACGCCATGCGCGACGCCTACCCGGAGGTGGCGTCCGACTACGACCGGATCTCCCGCATCGCCTACGCGGAAGAAGAGACCTTCCTCCGCACCCTGGCGCAGGGCACGACCATCCTCGACGTCGCCGTCGAGCGTGCGAAGCAGGACGGCGCCCCGTCGATCGGCGGCGACACGGCGTTCCTGCTGCACGACACCTTCGGGTTCCCCATCGACCTGACGATGGAGATGGCCGAGGAAGCCGGGGTCCACGTCGACCGCACGGCGTTCGAGACCCTGATGTCCGAGCAGCGTGCCCGGGCGAAGGCCGACGCGAAGAGCAAGAAGACCGCGATCGCCGACCTGAGCGTGTACAGCGCGTTCCGGGCCAAGGGCGAGACGACGTTCCTCGGCTACGACGCACTCGAGGCCGAGACGCGCGTGCTCGGCATCATCGTCGGCGGTGTGAGCGTCGACCGCGCGGTCGCCGGTGACATCGCCGAGGTGATCCTCGGCGAGACGTCGCTGTACGCCGAGTCGGGCGGCCAGGACGCCGACCAGGGCTCGATCGTCGGCAACGGGTTCGACCTCGAGGTCCTCGACGTCCAGCGACCGGTCTCCGGGCTGTGGAGCCACACCGTGCAGGTCCGCTCCGGCGAGGTCGGCGTCGGCGACGCTGCGAGCACCGTCGTCGACGCGGAGTACCGCCGCGGCGCGACACAGGCACACTCCGCGACGCACCTGGTCAACGCGGCGCTCCGCGACATCCTCGGGCCGGAGGCGCTGCAGGCCGGTTCGTACAACAAGTCCGGCTACATGCGCCTCGACTTCTCGTGGTCGCAGCCGGTCTCGCTCGAGACGCGCTCCGAGATCGAGGAGGTCGTGAACACCGCGATCCGCACCGACCTCGAGGTCTCCACGCGCATCCTGCCCATCGACGAGGCGAAGGCCCTCGGCGCGCAGGCCCTGTTCGGTGAGAAGTACGGCGCCGAGGTCCGCATGGTCGACATCGGCGGCCCGTGGTCCCGCGAGCTCTGCGGTGGCACGCACGTCGCCTCGAGCGCGCAGATCGGGCTCGTCAACCTGGTGGGGGAGTCGAGCGTCGGTTCGACGAACCGCCGCGTCGAGGCACTGGTCGGGCTCGAGGGGTTCCGCGACCTCGCCGTCGAGCGCACGATCGTGTCGCAGCTCTCCAGCGCGCTCAAGGCCCCCCGTGCCGACCTGCCGGCCCGTGTGCAGAACCTGATGGAGGACCTCCGGTCCGCCCAGAAGAAGCTCGCCGAGTACGAGTCGGCGAACCTGCAGCAGCGCGTGCCCGCCATCGCCCGGAACGCCACCACCGTCGGTGCCACCACCGTGGTCGCCGAGACGGTCGACGGCCTGCAGTCCGGTGACGACCTGCGCTCGCTCGCCACCGGCGTGCGGGGCCAGCTCGGTGACGGCGCGGCCGTCGTCGTGCTCGGTGCCGTCGTGGGCGGCAAGCCGATCGTGATCGTCGCGACCAACGACGCCGCTCGTGCTGCGGGCGTGCAGGCGGGCCCCCTCGCGAAGGAGGCCGCCGGCGTGCTCGGTGGCGGTGGCGGCGGCAAGCCGGACCTGGCGCAGGGCGGCGGGACCGACGCAGCAGCGCTCCCCGCGGCGCTGCGTGCCGTGACCGCACGGCTCGCGGGCTGACCGTGGGCATCCGGTCCGGGCGGCGGCTCGGCGTGGACGTCGGACGCGCCCGGATCGGGGTCGCCGTGTGCGACCGCGACGGCCTGCTGGCCACGCCGGTCGAGACCGTCCGTCGTGACGACTCGAAGGACCTCCGGCGCATCCTGGAGCTCGCGGACGAGTACGACGTGCTCGAGGTCGTCGTCGGGCTGCCCCTGTCGATGTCGGGTGGCGACACGGCCTCCACCGAGGACGCCCGCGTGTTCGCGGCCCGGATCGCGGCGCGTCGACCGGTGCGCCTGGTCGACGAACGACTGTCGACCGTGACCGCCCAGCGAGGGCTGCACCAGGCCGGCAAGAACACGAAGAAGTCCCGGGCCGTGATCGACCAAGCAGCCGCTGTTATCATTCTGCAACACGCGCTCGACCACGAGCGCAGTGCCGGTGCCCCTCCGGGCACCACGCTTCCCTGACAGGGCTGCCCGGTACCGCACATGGGTGCTCTCGTCGTCAGCTGCGAGGACGACGGTGCCCAGGTGGAGTTCCCGACCGAGAGACCGAGGACGTTGGCAGACGATCTGGACTGGAACGCGATCATCGCGCCCGGCAACGACGCCGAGCGGCGGAAGGCGACTTCCGACCGCACGACAGGCACCGATGACCGCGACGACGCTGGTCGGGTGACCCCACCGCCGGCGCCCCCGATGTCCCGACGCGAAGCCCGCGCCCTCGAGGCTGAACGAGCCCGCGTCGCAGCGACCGACGAGCCGTCGGCCGCCGAACGGACCAACGACGCGCCGGTCGCCGAACGGACCAACGACGCGCCGGCAGCCGCACGCGACGAACGCCCGGCGTCGCCCGCCGACGCACCGATCGCCACCCGTCCCGAAGAACTGCACCCCGAGGTCGCCGCACTGCTGACCGGCGAGCTGCCGACCGAGCCCGCGGCGACCGCTGCGGGCGGCGGATCCGGGGCCGACGGGACGGACGACGGTGACGTGACCGGCGGCGGTGGCGCCGCGGGAGGCGGTGGCCGCGGGGGACGAGGCGGGGGAGGCCGCGCCTCCAGGCCGCCCCGGGAGCCACGGCCGAAGCGCCGACGCGGACCGCTCGTCGCCGGACTCGTCATCGTCGCGGTGGTGCTCGCCGCCGGCGTCGGGGCGTACACGTTCGCCGCACCCAAGTTCCAGCAGCTCATCGCGGCGATCAGCGGCGCGCAGGAACCCGACGACTACACCGGCGACGGCACCTCGAAGGTGACCATCACCATCAAGCAGGGCGACATCGGCGAGAACGTCGCCGCGACGCTGCAGCGCAGCGGCGTCGTCAAGGACTCGAAGGTGTTCTACAAGCTCCTGCTGGCCTCGCCGGACGTGCAGTTCCAGCCCGGTTCGTACGCGCTGAAGAAGCAGATGAGCTCGAAGTCCGCGCTTGCCGCCCTGCAGGACAAGGACAACCGCGTCCAGGCGTCGATCATCATCCCGGAGGGCACGGCACTCGCCGACATCAAGGCCGGGATGGTCTCCAAGGCCGGCCTGACCGAGAAGCAGGTCGACGCGGCCGCGAAGGACCTGTCTGCCTACGACCTGCCGTCCGGCGTCACGACGCTCGAGGGCTGGCTCTTCCCCGCGACCTACCCGATCAACCCGGGCTGGACCGCCGAGCAGTACTTCAAGTCGATGGTCGACACCATGAAGGAGCACCTGTCCGCCGCCGGCGTCAAGGAGGCCGACCAGGAGCGCACCATCGTCTTCGCGTCGCTGGTGCAGAAGGAAGCCGGTCTCGCAGCCGACTACCCCAAGGTCGCCCGCGTGTTCCAGAACCGCCTCGACCAGGGGATGAAGCTGCAGTCCGACGCCACGGTCGCCTACGGCACGGGCAACACGCACACCGTGACGACCACGGACGCCGAGCGTGCGGACGCCTCGAACGAGTACAACACCTACGTGCACGAGGGGCTCCCGCCCGCACCGATCTCGAACCCGGGTGACATCGCGATCAAGGCCGTGACGAACGAGGCCCCGGGCAAGTGGCTGTACTTCGTGACGGTGAACCTGGAAACCGGCGAGACCGTCTTCTCGGACACCTACGACCAGCACCTGGTGGCGGTCGAGCAGTTCCAGTCGTGGCTGCGGGCGCACCCCGACTACCAGTAGGCGACGACGTCGCACGGACCAACGCTGTGGGAGGATTGCGACATGCTTCGTTGGTTGACTGCTGGTGAGTCCCACGGACCCGAACTGATCGCCATGCTCGAGGGCCTGCCCGCGGGTGTCCCGGTGTCGTTCGAGTCCATCCGTGCCGATCTCGCGCGCCGCAAGCTCGGCTACGGCCGTGGCTCGCGGATGAAGTTCGAGCAGGACGAACTGCACGTGTCCGGCGGCGTCCGACACGGCTACTCGCTCGGCAGCCCCATCGCGATCCGCATCGGCAACACCGAGTGGCCGAAGTGGGTCGAGGTCATGAACCCCGAGCCGATCGAGTCCACCGAGATGTCCCGCGGGCGGAGCGCCCCGCTCACCCGACCGCGTCCGGGTCACGCCGACCTGGTCGGCATGCAGAAGTACGGCTTCGACGAGGCGCGCCCGATCCTGGAGCGTGCGAGCGCCCGCGAGACCGCCGCACGCGTGGCGCTCGGCGCCGTCGCGAAGTCGTTCCTGGCCGAACTCGGCATCCGCTCGGTGGCGCACACGCTGCAGGTCGGGACCGTCCGGGTCCCCGACGGTACGGACCTGCCACTGCCCGACGACGTGGACCGCCTCGACGAGGACCAGCTGCGCTGCTTCGACGCCGAGACCTCTGCCCGCATGGTCACCGAGGTCGAGGCCGCGAAGAAGGACGGCGACACCCTGGGCGGCGTCGTCGAGGTGCTGTTCTACGGCGTCCCGCCGGGCCTCGGCTCGCACGTGCACTGGGACCGCCGGCTCGACGCCCGCCTCGCCGCGGCGATCATGGGGATCCAGGCCATCAAGGGGGTCGAGGTCGGTGACGGCTTCGCGACCGCCGGCCGCCGGGGCTCCGCCGCGCACGACGAGCTGTACCGCGAGGACGGCGAGATCTACCGCACGAGCGACCGCGCCGGTGGGACCGAGGGCGGGATGTCCACGGGCACCGTGCTGCGCGTCCGCGCCGGGATGAAGCCGATCGCGACCATCCCGCACGCCCTGCACACGGTTGACGTCGTCTCCGGTGAGGACGCTTCGGCGCACCACCAGCGCTCGGACGTCTGCGCCGTGCCGGCTGCGGGTGTCGTCGCCGAAGCGATGGTGGCCCTGGTGCTCGCCGACGCGGTGCTCGAGAAGTTCGGTGGCGACAACGTCGTCGAGACGAAGCGCAACCTCGACGCCTACCTCGCGGCGATCCCGGAGACCCTGCGCACGCGCCGGACCGAACCGTCGGCGACGTCGACCGACCTGTGAGCACCGACGTCCGACGCGCCGACGCGCCCGTGGTCGTCATCGGCCCGATGGGTGCCGGCAAGTCGAGCGTCGGCAAGCGGGTGGCGAAGGCCCTCGGCGTCCCGTTCACGGACACCGACCGGGTCATCGTGCGCGAGCACGGTCCGATCCCCGGGATCTTCGCCGACCGCGGTGAGCCGGCGTTCCGCGCGCTCGAGGCCCAGGCGGTCCGGGCAGCGCTCGCCACGGGCGGCGTGATCGCCGTGGGCGGGGGAGCCGTCACCCACGCGGACACCCGGCAAGCCCTGAGCGGCGCGCGCATCGTCCTGCTCACCGTCTCGCCCGAGGCCGTCGCCGACCGGATCGCCGGGTCCGACCGGCCCCTGCTGGCGAACGGCGGGATGGACGCCTGGCAGACGATCATGGACGAGCGGGCCGCCACCTACGCCGAGCTCGCGCACGTCGTGGTCGACACGTCGCGCCGGCCGATGTCCCGCGTGGTCGACGAGGTCGTCACGTGGCTGCGCAGCGACGCCGGCGCCACCGCCGCGTCCGGCGGCACGACCAGCAGCACCACCAGCACCGAAGGAGCACCGTGACCGAGTCGACCCTGCCCGCCGGGACCACCGAGATCCGGGTCGGCGGTGACGACGGCTACACGGTGGCCGTCGGCACGGACCTGCTCGGCGCCCTGCCCGCGATCCTGGGCCCGCGTGTCGCCAAGGTCCTCATCGTGCACTCGCCGACGCTCGGTGCCCGGGCGAACGAGCTCCGCGCGCTCCTGGTCGAGGCCGGGCTCGAAGCCCTGATCGCCGAGGTCCCCGACGCCGAGGGCGCCAAGCGCGTCGAGGTCGCGGCGTTCTGCTGGCAGATCATGGGGCAGGCCGACTTCACCCGCACCGACGCGGTGATCGGCCTCGGGGGCGGCGCGGTCACCGACCTGGCCGGCTTCGTCGCCGCGACCTGGCTGCGCGGTGTGCCGTACGTGGCCGTCCCGACCAGCGTGCTCGGCATGGTGGACGCCAGCGTCGGCGGCAAGACGGGCATCAACACGAACGAGGGCAAGAACCTGGTGGGCGCCTTCTACGCGCCCCGTGCCGTCGTCGTGGACCTCGACCTCGCTCGCACGCTGCCGCGCAACGAGATCCTGACCGGGTTCGCCGAGATCGTGAAGGCCGGGTTCATCGCCGTGCCCGAGATCCTGGACATCATCGAGGCCGACGTCGACCGGGTGACCGACCCGACGACGCCGGAGTTCCGCCGGGTCGTCGAGCTCGCCATCGCGCTCAAGGCCGAGGTCGTCTCGGACGACTTCACGGAGCAGGGCCGACGCGAGATCCTGAACTACGGGCACACCCTCGGGCACGCGATCGAGCACGCCGAGCGGTACCAGTGGCGCCACGGCGCGGCGGTGTCGGTCGGCATGGTGTTCGCCGCCGAACTCGCCCGACTCACCGGGCACCTGGACGACGCCACGGTCGACCGCCACCGGGCGATCCTCGAGTCGCTCGACCTGCCGACCTCGTACGGTGTCGGGCGGTGGCAGGGCCTGCTCGCCACGATGCGTCGCGACAAGAAGGCCCGTGCCGGCATGCTGCGGTTCATCATCCTGGACGGCGTCGGCAAGCCCGTCGTGCTCGAGGGCCCCGAGGACCACCTGCTCTTCACCGCCTACCAGGAGGTCGGCGTCTAGCCTGCTCGGTCAGCGCAGGACCTGACGAATCCACTCCAGGTCCGAGCCCCGCGCCGGACCCACGCGGACCTGTGGAGGCCGCGCCGAGCCTCCAGGCTGTGGAGGAGGATGGGACGACGTGACGGACGGCACCACCCGCACGCTGCGGACCCAGCACCGGGGAGCAGACTGACGGGCGTGCCCACCCCACCCCGACTGAGCGACCTCTCCGGCCCGCGCGACGCCGACACCGGCAGCCTGCGCTCCCGTGGTCGACGCTTCACCGAACTCCTCTCGATCGCCCGCCGCCACCACCTGGTGCCCTTCCGTCGTCTCGACTTCTCGCACGACCCGGCCACCTCGGACCTGCGTCGCGACCAGGCCGAGCACCTGCGCCGGGCGCTCGAGGAAGCCGGTGGTGGATTCGTGAAGATGGGCCAGCTGCTGTCCACCCGTGACGACCTGCTGCCCGAGGAGTGGACCGAGGGACTCGCCCACCTGCAGCGGAACGTCACGGCGGCGCCGGCGGACGAGGTCCGTGCGCTCCTCGAGCAGGAGCTCGGTGCCCCGGTCGACCAGGTCTTCGCGACCTTCGACCCGGTGCCCGTCGCAGCGGCGTCCATCGCGCAGGTGCACCGCGCCCGGCTGCCCGACGGCACCGCGGTCGCAGTGAAGGTGCAGCGGCCGGGGATCGACGCAGCGGTGCGCCGCGACGTGGACATCGCACTGCGGGTCGTCCGGTTCATGGCCCGGTGGTCGACCGAGGCGCGGCAGGTCGGCGTGCAGGACATCGCCGGCCAGTACGCGGACGACCTGATCCGGCAGGTCGACTTCGTCTCCGAGCTCCGGAACCTCACCGCGCTGCGTGCGGCCCAGGCCCGCAGCGCGCGTCCGGACGAGGTCCGGTTCCCGGACCCCTACCCGGACCTGTCCGGCCGGCGTGTGCTCGTGATGGAGTTCCTGGAGGGCGACACGCTCAGCGCGATCCGCGCCGAGCGTTCCGAGCGCGACCTGGACGCGCCGATGCGCGCCATCCTCCGCGCCTTCCTGCGCCAGGTGGTCTTCGACGGCCTGTACCACGCGGACCTGCACCCGGGGAACGTCCTGGTGCTGCCCGATGGTCGGCCCGCGTTGATCGACTTCGGATCGGTCGGGAGGCTCGACCCGGGTCTCCGGGACACGGTGCAGGACCTGTTGGCCGCGTACCTGCAGGACGACACGTCGCGGATCGCCGATGCGGTCCTGCGGATGGCACCCGTGCGCGATGCGCACGACGAGCCCGACTTCCGTCGGGACATCGCCCGCTTCGTCGCGGACGAGCTCGGGCCCGGTGCGCGCATCGGCGTCGACACCGTGGACGACGCGGTCGAGGTCTTCGGGCGGTACCGGCTGAAGCCACCGCCGGACTTCGTCGCCGCGGCACGCGCCCTGGCCATCTTCGAGGGCACGCTCCGCACACTCGCGCCGTCGTTCGACCTGCTCGAGGAGTCCCGCGGACTCGCCCGGGAGCAGATCACCGACCAGCTCCGGCCGGGCAAGCTCCGCGACCTGGCGGCGAAGGAACTGCTCGGCGTCGTGTCGGCTGCTCGTCGCCTGCCCCGCCGGGTGGACCGCATCGGCGAGGCGATCGAGACCGGCCGGTTCACGGTGAACATCCGGCTCTTCGCGGACAGCCGCGACCGGCAGCTCGTGTCCGGGATGATCCGGCGCATCCTGCTCGTGCTGCTCGGTGCGGGGGCGGGGATCCTGGCGATCGTCTACCTGTCCTTGCCGGCACGACCGACGGCGGCCCTGTCCACGGGGGTCGCGGGCGGGTTGCTCGGGGGAGCGGCGGTGGTGCTGCTCGGCTGGGCGGCGATCGACGCCTGGCTCGCTCGACGGCGACGCTGAGCCCGGGCCGGGCGCCCGCCGGGCCCGGCGCCCGCCCGGGACCGGCGCGTCCGGCACGCACGCGCACCGCTCCGGCTGCCGGGCGGGCGTCCGCTACACTCGTCCGGGGCCGGCCGCGGCCCGAGGACACTTCACAACACGACCGAACGGGACACCGACGACTCATGGCCAGTACCACAGACATCAAGAACGGCGCCGTTCTCATCATCGACGGCCAGCTGTGGTCGGTCGTCGAGTTCCAGCACGTCAAGCCGGGCAAGGGCGGCGCCTTCGTGCGCACGAAGCTCAAGAACGTCGTCTCCGGCAAGGTCGTCGACCGCACGTTCAACGCCGGCGCGAAGATCGACACCGCCGTCGTCGACCGTCGTGACTACCAGTTCCTCTACGAGGACGGCGACTCCTACGTGTTCATGGACACCGACACGTACGACCAGATCCCGGTCTCCGCGACCGTGGTCGGCGACGCCAAGAACTACCTGCTCGAGTCCGCGATGGTCACCATCGCGATGAACGAGGGCAACCCGCTGTACGTCGAGCTCCCGACGTCGATCGTCACCGAGGTCGAGACCGAGCCCGGCCTGCAGGGCGACCGTTCCTCCGGCGGCACCAAGGACGCGACCATCATCGCGACCGGCCACCGCATCCAGGTCCCGCTGTACCTGGAGAGCGGCACCCTGGTGAAGATCGACACGCGCGACGGCAGCTTCCTCGGCCGCGTCAACTCCTAGGCGCTGACCGTATGAGTGCTCGTTCGAAGGCCCGCAAGCGCGCCCTCGACATGCTGTACGTGGCCGAGGTGCGGGAGCTGCCGATCGCGGACGTGCTCGCCACAGAGACGGTCCGGCACCTGGACCAGCCGGAGCGTGCCTCCAGCTGGGACTACGCCCGCCAGATCGTCACCGGTGTCGACGACGCCCGCCACGAGATCGACTCGGTCATCGTCGACCACGCCCAGGGCTGGTCGATCGCCCGGATGCCGGTCCTCGACCGGTGCATCCTGCGGATGGCCGTCTGGGAGCTCCGGTTCAACCCGGAGGTGCCCGACGCCGTCGCCATCGCCGAGGCGGTCGAGCTCGCGCAGTCGCTGTCCACCGAGGACTCGGCCGGCTTCGTCAACGGCGTGCTCGGGGCCGTCGCCGGCGGTCGTGCACCGTCCGGTCGGACGGTCGCAGGAGACCAGGAGTCCCGGTAGGGTTGACCACGTCAGCATCCTTTAATGCCGTCCAGTGAGGCGGGGAAGGGGGTCGACGTGGGAACCAGAACGGTCCTGCAACAGCCCGACATCACGCGTGCCCTGACACGCATCGCGCACGAGATCCTCGAAGCCAACCACGGGGGCTCGGACCTCGTGCTCCTCGGCATCCCGACCCGCGGCGCCGTCCTCGCGGAACGCCTCGGCCGGATCCTGGCCGGCATCGAGCCGGAGTGGTCCTCGGCCGCCGGCGGCATCGGGACGGAGCGTGTCGGCACGCTCGACGTCACCATGCACCGCGACGACCTCGGTCACGGCATCGGCCGCGCGCCGCACCGGACGGTCATCCCCGCGGGCGGCATCGACGGCAAGGTCGTCGTGCTCGTCGACGACGTGCTGTACTCCGGTCGCACCGTCCGTGCCGCGCTCGACGCGCTGCAGGGCATCGGTCGGCCGCGTGCCGTCCGGCTCGCCGTGCTCGTCGACCGCGGCCACCGCGAGCTGCCGATCCGCGCGGACCACGTGGGCAAGAACCTGCCGACGGCGTCCGACGAGCGGGTCACGCTGCACCTGGCCGAGACCGACGGCGACGACACCGTGTTCATCGAGCAGGGGGTGGCGTGATGCGGCACCTGCTCTCCACCGCCGACCTGTCCCGCGACCAGGCCGTCCACATCCTCGACGTCGCCGAGGAGATGGCCGAGGTCAACACGCGCGAGGTCCGGAAGCTCCCGGCCCTGCGCGGCAAGACCGTGGTGAACCTGTTCTTCGAGGACTCCACGCGCACGCGCATCTCGTTCGAGGCCGCCGCGAAGCGCCTGTCCGCCGACGTCCTGAACTTCGCCGCGAAGGGCTCGAGCGTCTCGAAGGGCGAATCCCTGAAGGACACCGTCCAGACCCTCGGTGCGATGGGCATCGACGGCATCGTCATGCGCCACGGTGCATCGGGTGCGCCGCGGGTGCTCGCCGACGCCGACTGGATCGACGTGCCGGTGGTCAACGCCGGTGACGGTACCCACGAACACCCGACGCAGGCGCTGCTCGACGCCTTCACCATGCGCCGCCGCCTGCACGGCGCCGGCTCGCGCGGCCAGGGCCTCGACGGCGTGCGCGTCCTGATCATCGGCGACGTGCTGCACAGCCGGGTGGCCCGGTCGAACGCCTGGCTGCTCCGCACCCTCGGCGCGAGCGTGACCTTCGCCGCGCCGCCGACGCTCCTGCCCGCCACCCCGACCCCGTTCGGCGCCGCGGTGCACCACGACCTCGACACCGCCCTGGCCGAGGACCCGGACGTCGTCATGACGCTCCGCATCCAGCAGGAGCGGATGAACGACGCCTTCTTCCCGAACCCGCGCGAGTACACGCGGCACTGGGGTCTGACGGCGGCGCGCTTCGGTCGGCTGTCCGAGCGCACGCTGATCATGCACCCCGGTCCGATGAACCGCGGTCTCGAGATCGCCGGCATCGCCGCCGACGACCCCCGTTCGACCGTCGTCGAGCAGGTCGAGAACGGCGTCTCGGTCCGGATGGCCGTCCTCTACCTCGCCCTGACGGGCAGTGCCGGAACCGGCACCGACGCGAAGGAGTCCGCCGCATGACCGCTCACCTGATCCGTGGCGCGCAGCTGGTCGACGGCTCGCGTGCCGACATCCGTCTGGAGGCCGGGCGCATCACCGCGGTCGGGTCCGGTCTCGACACGGCCGGCGCCACCACCGTGGACGCGGACGGCCTCATCGCCCTGCCCGGTCTCGTGGACCTCCACACGCACCTGCGCGAGCCCGGTCACGAGGAGTCCGAGACCGTCCTCACCGGCTCGCGTGCCGCGGCCGCCGGTGGCTTCACCGCCGTGAACGCCATGGCGAACTCGAGCCCCGTCGCCGACACCGCCGGGGTCGTCGAGCAGGTCCAGGCCCTCGGTGACGACGCCGGCTACGTGACGGTCCGCCCGATCGGTGCCGTGTCGCAGGGGCTGCAGGGCACGCACCTGTCGGAGATCGGCGCCATGGCGACCTCCCGTGCGAAGGTCCGGGTGTTCTCGGACGACGGCTCGTGCGTGGCCGACCCGCTGCTCATGCGCCGCGCACTCGAGTACATCAAGGGCTTCGGCGGTGTGCTCGCGCAGCACGCCCAGGAGCCCCGGCTGACCATCGGCGCGCAGATGAACGAGGGCCGACTGTCCTCGGAGCTCGGCCTCGCCGGGTGGCCCGCCGTCGCGGAAGAGGCGATCATCGCCCGCGACGTCCTTCTCGCCGACCACGTCGGAGCACGCCTGCACGTCTGCCACGTCTCGACGGCCGGCAGCGTCGAGGTGATCCGGTGGGCGAAGTCCCGCGGCATCGACGTCACGGCCGAGGTCACCCCGCACCACCTCGTGCTCACCGAGGACCTCATCGCCGGTCACGACGGTGCGCCGGGCTACGACGCCCGCTACAAGGTGAACCCGCCCCTCCGCGCCCGCGAGGACGTCGAGGCGCTCCGCGCGGCCCTGGCCGACGGCACCATCGACATCGTCGCGACCGACCACGCACCGCACACCGCCGAGGCGAAGTGCTGCGAGTGGCCGGCCGCCGCGAACGGCATGGTCGGCCTCGAATCGGCGCTGAGCGTGGTGCAGTCCGCCGTGGTCGACGACGGCCGGCTCGACTGGGCCGACGTCGCCCGGGTGCTGTCCGAGGCGCCGGCGCGGATCGGCCAGGTCGAGGGGCACGGGCAGCGCATCGCCGAGGGAGCACCCGCCGAGATCACGCTCTACGACCCGTCGGCCAGCCGCGAGTTCGCGGTCACCGACCTCGCCGGCCAGTCGCAGAACTCGCCGTACCTCGGCATGACCCTGCCGGGCCGGGTCGTCGCGACCTTCCACCAGGGGTACGCGACGGTGCTCGACGGCCGGGTCGTCGACGCGGACACGATCGCGGCGCACGCCGCGGCCCTCCGGACAGGGGCGCGCGCATGAGCGGCGACGCGCAGCGCTGGCTCCTCGGCGCGGTGATCCTGCTCGCGGTCGCCGCCCTGTTCGTCGCGATGGCGCGCACCTGGCGGACGCGGACCAGGAAGCAGGCGGAAGCCGTGCCTCCAGTCCGGGTGCCGGCCGACCTGGCACCGGCGGTCGGGTCGTGGGACGGGTTCACCGTCGCGACGACCCGCGCCGACCAGCCGTTGGAACGCATCACCGCAGGCGGCCTCGGGTTCCGCGGCCGCGGTGGGGTGACGGTCCACGCGACCGGCGTGGTGATGCGCCTCGCCGGTACCGACGACCGCTGGATCGCGCGCGACGCGGTCCGCGGCGCCGACCGCTCCACGTGGGCGATCGACCGAGTGGTCGAACCCGGGGGACTGGTCCGTCTGCGATGGACGGCGACCGGCGCCGCAGGTGCGACGGACCTGGACACCTACTTCCGGTTCCCGGAGGGCGACGCAGCCGCGCTGCACGCCCTGCAGGGACTGACCGAGACCGGGCCGCAGGCGACTGCGGCCGATGCTCCGCGAACCGCGGGCGAAGGGAAGAAAGCATGACACGCGAACGGGCCGTCCTGGTCCTCGAAGACGGCACCCGGTACGACGGCTGGGCCTACGGCGCCCGCGGGCGCACGCTCGGCGAGGTGGTCTTCGCGACCGGCATGACCGGCTACCAGGAGACGCTGACCGACCCCTCCTACGCCGGACAGATCGTGGTGCAGACCGCGCCGCACATCGGCAACACCGGGGTGAACGACGAGGACCCCGAGTCCCGTCGCATCTGGGTCGCCGGGTACGTGGTGCGCGACCCCAGCCGCGTGGTGTCGAACCACCGCGCGAACGCCACGCTCGACGACCACCTGGTGCGCGACGGCATCGTCGGCATCTCCGGCATCGACACCCGAGCACTCACCCGCAGGATCCGCGACGCCGGTGCCATGAAGGGCGGCGTCTTCAGCGGCGCCGACGCGGCGCTGTCGGCCGAGTCGCAGCTGGACGCGGTCGTGTCGCAGGCGACGATGGCCGGCGCGAGCTTCTCGGCGGTCGTGTCCACGCCGGAGACCTACGTCGTCCCCGCCGTCGGCGAGCAGATCGGCACCCTGGCCGTGCTCGACCTCGGCGTGAAGGCCTCGACCACCCGGTACCTCGCGGCCCGCGGCTTCGAGGTGCACGTGGTGCCGCAGGACATCTCCGCTGCGGAGCTGGAAGCCCTCGCACCGGACGCTCTGTTCTACTCGAACGGCCCCGGCGACCCCGCCGCGTCGGACGCACAGGTGGAGCTGCTGCAGGACAGCCTGCGCACCGGCCGCCCGTTCTTCGGTATCTGCTTCGGCAACCAGCTGCTCGGCCGCGCGCTCGGCTTCGGGACCTACAAGCTGCCCTTCGGTCACCGCGGCATCAACCAGCCGGTGCTCGACACGACCACGGGCAAGGTCGAGATCACGAGCCAGAACCATGGCTTCGCGGTCGACGCGCCCCTCGGTGAGGTCCTCGAGTCCCCGGCCGGGTTCGGTCGGGTCGAGGTCTCGCACTACTCGCTGAACGACAACGTGGTCGAGGGCCTCCGCGCGCTCGACGTGCCGGCGTTCAGCGTGCAGTACCACCCCGAGGCCGCCGCCGGACCGCACGACAGCATGTACCTCTTCGACCGGTTCGCGGACATGGTGCGCGAGCGTCGCGACGGGGAGCCGCTCGACGCGGCCACTGCCGACGCCACGACCCCCGCAGCAGACATCACCAAGGAAGCGAACTGATGCCCAAGCGCGCAGACATCAACTCCGTCCTCGTCATCGGCTCCGGCCCGATCGTCATCGGTCAGGCCGCCGAGTTCGACTACTCCGGCACCCAGGCGTGCCGCGTCCTCCGGGCCGAGGGCGTCCGGGTCATCCTGGTCAACCCGAACCCGGCGACGATCATGACCGACCCCGACTTCGCCGACGCGACCTACATCGAGCCGATCACGAACGCGTCGCTCGAGGAGATCATCCGCATCGAGAAGCCGGACGCCGTCCTGCCGACCCTCGGCGGCCAGACGGCCCTGAACGCGGCCATCGCGCTCGACGAGGCCGGCATCCTCGCGAAGCACGGCGTCGAGCTCATCGGCGCCAAGGTCGAGGCGATCCAGCGCGGCGAGGACCGCCAGCTCTTCAAGGAGCTCGTGCTCGAGTCCGGTGCCGACGTCGCCCGCAGCCACATCGCGCACACGCTCGAGGAAGCCAAGGAGTTCGCGAAGGACCTCGGGTACCCGCTGGTCGTCCGCCCGTCGTTCACCATGGGCGGCCTCGGCTCGGGCTTCGCGTACAACGAGGCCGAACTCGTCCGCTTCGTCGGCGACGGGCTGCAGTCCAGCCCGACGACCGAGGTCCTGCTCGAGGAGTCCATCCTCGGCTGGAAGGAGTACGAGCTCGAGCTGATGCGCGACAACTACGACAACACCGTCGTCATCTGCTCCATCGAGAACGTCGACCCGGTCGGGGTCCACACCGGTGACTCGATCACGGTCGCCCCCGCGCTGACCCTGACCGACCGCGAGTACCAGAACATGCGGAACATCGGCATCGACATCATCCGTCGCGTCGGCGTCGACACCGGTGGCTGCAACATCCAGTTCGCCGTCGACCCGTCCAACGGCCGCGTCATCGTCATCGAGATGAACCCCCGCGTGTCCCGCTCGTCGGCCCTCGCGTCGAAGGCCACGGGCTTCCCGATCGCCAAGATCGCCGCGAAGCTCGCGATCGGCTACCGGCTCGACGAGATCGAGAACGACATCACGAAGGTCACCCCGGCGAGCTTCGAGCCGACGCTCGACTACGTGGTCGTGAAGACCCCGCGGTTCGCGTTCGAGAAGTTCCCGGCCGCCGACGCCACCCTGACCACGACGATGAAGAGCGTCGGCGAGGCGATGGCCATCGGCCGGAACTACGCCACCGCACTGCAGAAGTCGCTGCGCTCGCTCGAGAAGCGCGGGTCGAGCTTCCACTGGGACACCCCGGCGTCCGAGCTCGACAAGGACGCCCTGCTGGCGAAGTCGTCGATCCCGACCGACGGCCGCATCGTCACGGTCCAGCAGGCCCTGGTCGCGGGTGCCACCGCGGACGAGGTCTTCGAGGCCACCAAGATCGACCCCTGGTTCATCGACCAGATCGTGCTCATCAACGAGGTCGCGGACGAGGTCCGGGCCGCCGACACCCTCGACGCGGACACGATGCGCTGGGCGAAGGAGCACGGCTTCAGCGACACCCAGATCGCGAGCCTGCGCAGCACGGACGCGGCACCGGTCTCCGAGCAGCAGGTCCGTGACGAGCGGCACGCCCAGGGCATCCGACCGGTCTTCAAGACCGTCGACACCTGCGCCGGCGAGTTCCCCGCCCTGACGCCGTACCACTACTCCTCGTACGACACCGAGACCGAGATCACGCCGAGCGACCGCAAGAAGGTCGTCATCCTCGGCTCCGGCCCGAACCGCATCGGACAGGGCGTCGAGTTCGACTACTCGTGCGTGCACGCGTCCTTCGCGCTGAGCGCCGCCGGGTTCGAGACGATCATGATCAACTGCAACCCCGAGACCGTGTCGACCGACTACGACACCTCGGACCGCCTGTACTTCGAACCGCTGACGGCCGAGGACGTCCTCGAGGTCATCGAGGCCGAGGCCGCCTCCGGCGAACTCGTCGGCGTCGTCGTGCAGCTCGGTGGCCAGACCGCCCTCGGCCTGGCGAAGCCGCTCGAGGCCGCGGGCATCCCGATCCTCGGCACCAGCCCCACCGCGATCGACTCGGCCGAGGAGCGCGGACAGTTCTCCGCCATCCTCGACGCCGCCGGCCTGCTCGCACCGCGGAACGGCACCGCCCACGACCTGGCGAGCGCGACCACGGTGGCCGAGGAGATCGGGTACCCCGTCCTCGTCCGCCCGTCGTTCGTGCTCGGCGGCCGTGGCATGGAGATCCTCTACGACTCCCCGTCGCTCGCGGACTACTTCGACCGGATGGCCGACCAGGCGATCATCGGCCCGGAGCTCCCGCTGCTGGTCGACCGGTTCCTGGACGACGCCGTGGAGATCGACGTCGACGCGCTCTTCGACGGCGAGCGGCTCTACATCGGCGGCATCATGGAGCACCTCGAAGAGGCCGGCATCCACTCCGGCGACTCGGCCTGCACCCTGCCCCCGGTCGGCCTCGGCCGCGCGGAGATCCAGGGCGTCGTCGACGCGACCGAGAAGATCGCCCGCGGCATCGGTGTGCAGGGCCTGCTCAACGTCCAGTTCGCCATCGGCGCCGGCGTGCTCTACGTCCTCGAGGCGAACCCGCGCGCCAGCCGCACCGTGCCCTTCGTCTCGAAGGCGCTCGGCATCCCGCTGGCCAAGGCCGCGTCCCGCATCATGACCGGCACCACGGTCGCCGAGCTCGTCGCCGAGGGCATGCTGCCCGAGCGTGACGGGGCGTTCGTCCCTGCACAGTCGCCGGTCGCCGTGAAGGAGGCCGTGCTGCCCTTCCGTCGCTTCCGCACCCGCGAAGGCCAGGTCGTCGACTCGGTGCTCAGCCCCGAGATGCGCTCCACCGGCGAGGTCATGGGTATCGACCGCGACTTCCCGCGGGCGTTCCTCAAGTCGCAGGACGCCGCGTACGGCGGCCTGCCGACCAGCGGCACGGTCTTCGTGAGCGTCGCCGACACCGACAAGCGCGCGATCGTGCTGCCGGTGCACCGCCTGCAGCAGCTCGGCTTCACGATCATCGCGACCGAGGGCACGGCGGAGATCCTCCGCCGCAACGGCATCGAGGTCGGGATCGTCGGCAAGTACAGCCAGGGCGGCGAGAGCGTCGTCGACCTGCTCGCCCGGGGCGAGGTCGACATCGTGATCAACACGCCGTCGGGTGCCGCCGGTCGTGCGGACGGGTACGAGATCCGTGCGGCCACGGTCGCGGCGGACAAGCCGCTGTTCACGACGATCGCGCAGATCGGGGCCGCCGTCGCGGCGATCGAGACGATCGGTTCGCCGCTCAACGTCCGCAGCCTGCAGGACTACGCGCTCGAGCGCGCGACCTGGTGACGGCTGCCAGCGTGGCAACGACCCGGTCGGGAGGCCCGGCCTCCTTCGGCGACCGCCTCGCGTCCGCCATGGGGGAGCGTTCACCGCTCTGCGTCGGGATCGACCCCCACGCCGCCACCCTGGCGGCGTGGGGGCTCGCCCGCGACGAGCAGGGCCTGACGGCGTTCGGCGCGACCCTGGTCGACGCGGCCGCCGGCCGCGCGGCGATCGTGAAGCCGCAGGTTGCCTTCTTCGAGGCGGCGGGGGTCGCGGGCTACCGTGCGCTCGACGCGACGATCCGCCGGGCGCGCGATGCGGGCCTCCTGGTCGTCGCCGACGTGAAGCGGGGCGACATCGGCACGACCGGTGACGACTACGCACTGGCGTGGCTCGACCGCGCCGGGCCGTTCGCGGCCGACGCCATGACGGTGTCGCCGTACCTCGGGTACGGCTCGCTCCGGGGCACGATCGACGTCGCGCGCCGGAACGGTGCCGGGGTCTTCGTGCTCGCGGCGACGAGCAACCCCGAGGCCCGTGTGCTGCAGACCGCGGTGCTCGCGGAAGGACCGCGTACCGGCCGGACGGTCGCGGCCGGTATCGTCTTGGACGTGGCAGACGACAACCGGTCCGTGGGCGATCAGGCCCTCGGCGACGTCGGGCTCGTGCTCGGCGCGACCCTTCACCTCGACGACTTCGGCATCGACGCGGACGCGATCGGCACCGCGCCGGTCCTCGCCCCCGGCTTCGGTGCCCAGGGTGCCCGTATCGAGGACCTCCGTGCGCTGTACGGCGCCCGTGCCGAGCAGGTGCTCGTGAGCGAGTCGCGCGGCCTGCTGACCGACGGTCCGGACGGCGTCACGGCGCTCGTCACCGACCGCGCCGACCGCATCCGCACCGCACTGGCGGCGGCAGCGTGACCGACGAGCACGAGGGCCTGCCCGCCCACCGCACCCCGCCAGAGGTGGACCGGGTCGCCGCGGCGAAGGCCGCCGTCGCCGCGCGACGCGCCCGGGCCGCGGTGAAGGCCGCGATCGCGTCGGGGGAGCGCTCGGCACTCGACGTCGCCCGTGCCGCGTGGGACGACTCGCTGGTCGAGACGACCTCGGCGGAACGCTCGCTGCGGGTCCGTGACCTGCTCGTCAGCCTGCCGGGGATCGGCCCCGCACGAGCCGAGGCGATCATGGGGACCCTGCGGATCGCCCCGTCGAAGCGCCTCGGCGGCCTGGGGACCCGGCAGCGGACCGCCCTGGCGGACTGGCTCGCCGCCCGCGGTCGCAAGCGTGGCGCCTCGAAGCTCGTCGTGCTCGCCGGACCCACCGCGGTCGGCAAGGGCACGGTCAGCGCGCACATCCGACAGCACTACCCGGACGTCAACCTCAGCGTCTCCGCCACCACCCGGAAGCCGCGCCCCGGCGAGGTGGACGGCGTGCACTACTACTTCGTGGACGACGACGAGTTCGACCGCATGATCCGCGACCGCGAGCTGCTCGAGTGGGCGACCGTCCACAACTCGTACCGCTACGGCACCCCGCGCCCGCCGATCGACCGCGCGCTCGACGCCGGCGAGAAGGTCATGCTCGAGATCGACCTGCAGGGCGCCCGGCAGGTCCGCGACGCCATGCCCGAGGCGGTGCTCGTGTTCCTGCTGCCCCCGACGTGGGAGGAACTGGTGCGCCGACTCATCGGCCGCGGCACCGAATCCGCGGAGGAACAGGCGCGTCGCCTCGAGACCGCGAAGGTCGAGCTGGCCGCGCAGGACGAGTTCGACGTGCGGATCGTGAACTCCGATGTCGGCACCGCGGCACGTGAGGTCGTAGACTTGTTCTCTGCGCCCTGACGGGTGCACTGACTTCGAGGAGACACCATGGCCAACCCCCAGGGCATCATCGACCCGCCCATCGACGACCTGCTCAGCAAGGTCGAGTCGAAGTACGCGCTCGTCATCTTCGCGTCGAAGCGCGCCCGCCAGATCAACGACTACTACGCCGACCTGCACGAGGGCTCGCTCTTCGACAACGTCGGACCGCTCGTCGACTCGACGATCGACGACAAGCCGCTGTCCGTCGCGCTCCACGAGATCAACGAGGACAAGCTCACCGTCACCAAGCAGCAGCAGCCCACCGACTGATCCCGGTGACTGCAGCTGCTCTCCGCCTCTTCACGTCCGAGTCGGTGACCGAGGGGCACCCCGACAAGATCTGCGACCAGATCTCGGACAGCATCCTCGACGCACTGCTGACGGTCGACCCGAACGCTCGCGTCGCCGTCGAGACGATGGTGACCACCGGGCTCGTGCACGTCGCCGGCGAGGTCACGACCTCCGGCTACGTCGAGATCCCCAAGCTCGTCCGTGACGTCATCACCGGCATCGGCTACAACTCGTCGGACGTCTCGTTCGACGGTGCCACGTGCGGTGTCGAGGTCTCGATCGGCGCGCAGTCGCCGGACATCGCGCAGGGTGTGGACGAGTCGCTCGACTCCCGCACCGGCGCGGTCGACCCACTCGACCGTCAGGGCGCCGGCGACCAGGGCATCATGTTCGGGTTCGCGACGAACGAGACCCCCGAGTACATGCCGGTCGCGATCTGGCTGGCGCACCGTCTGGCCGAGCGCCTGGCCGCGGTCCGGAAGTCGGGTGAGCTGTCGTTCCTGCGCCCGGACGGCAAGACCCAGGTCACCATCGGGTACGACGGCGTCGTCCCGAAGACCGTCGAGACCGTCGTGCTCTCGACGCAGCACTCGCCGAGCGTCACGCTCGACGAGCTCACCGCGGCGATCACCGAGCACGTGATCCGTCCGGTCCTCGACCTGGTCGACCTCGACTCGTCGCACGTCGACGTCATCGTGAACCCGACCGGTCGCTTCGAGATCGGTGGCCCCCAGGGCGACGCCGGGCTCACCGGCCGCAAGGTGATCGTCGACACCTACGGCGGGGCCTCTCGTCACGGTGGCGGCGCGTTCAGCGGCAAGGACCCGTCGAAGGTCGACCGTTCGGCGGCGTACGCGCTGCGCTGGGTCGCCAAAAACGCGGTGGCCGCGGGGCTCGCCGACCGGCTCGAGGTGCAGGTCGCCTACGCGATCGGCCGTGCGAAGCCCGTCGGGCTGTACGTCGAGACCTTCGGCACCGGACACGTCGACGACGCCACGATCGAGGCCGCCATCCGCCAGGTCTTCGACCTGCGTCCGGCCGCGATCATCCGCGACCTCGACCTGCTCCGACCGATCTACGCGCAGACCGCGACCTACGGCCACTTCGGCCGCGAGCTCCCCGGGTTCACGTGGGAGCAGCTCGACCGTGTCGAGGAACTCCGCGCCGCCGCAGGACTCGTCGCCGCGACCGTCTGAAGCACCGCGTGACCACCGTCGCGCGCGTCGTCCTCGACTCGCCACTCCCGCAGTTGGACCGTCTGTTCGACTACCGGGTACCAGCCGAGCTCGAGGACGACTGCGTCGCGGGGGTCCGCGTCAAGGTGCCGCTGCGCACCGGTGCCCGGATGTCCGACGGCTACGTGGTCGAGATCGTCACCGAGGGCGAGTACCCGGGTGAGCTCAGCCAGATCGAGGCCGTGCTCTCCCCGGTGCCCGTCCTGGCGCCGGAGATCTGGACCCTCGCGCGCGCCGTCGCCGACCGTGCCGCGGGTGTCGCCTCGGACGTCCTGCGCCTCGCCGTGCCGCCGCGACAGGTGCGCGCCGAGAAGGCCTGGCTCGCCCGGGACACCGCGTGGTCGCCGCCGCCGGTGACCGCCCCGCCCGTCACCGGCTACGCCGACGGCGTCCTGGAGGCCGTGGTGACGGAGCACGGACGCGCCGCGGTCGCCGCCGTGCCCCAGCCCGTGGCGGTGGGTGACGCGGACGCACCGGTCTGGGTTCCAGGGTGGGCCGCGACGCTCGCCCAGGCCGCCGCACACACGGTGGCGGCCGAGCAGTCCGCGGTGGTCGCTGTGCCGGACTTCCGCGACGTCATCGACCTCGAGCGCGCCCTGCTCGCGGTGCTGCCGCCGGAACGGGTGGTGCGGTTCGACGCCAAGCAGACGAACGGGCAGCGCGCGAAGGCCCTGCTGCAGGCCCGCACGCACCCGGTGGTCGCGATCGGCAACCGCACGGCGATGTACGCGCCGGCGACCGACCTCGGGCTGATCGCGATGTGGGACGACGGCGACGCCTCGTTCATCGAGCAGCGGGCCCCCTACGTGCACACGCGTGACGTGGCCCTGGTGCGGGCCGCCCAGTCCGGGGCCGCGCTGCTGTTCGTCTCACACGCGCGCAGCACCGACGTGCAACGGCTGGTGGAGCTGCACTGGCTGCAGGACGTCGTGCCCTACCGCGTGAAGACGCCGAAGGTCATCCCCACCGTGCAGCAGACCGGGGCCGAGGGGTTCGCCGCACAGGCCCGCATCCCGAGCTCCGCCTGGCGTGCCGCGCGCGAGGCCAGCCAGCACGGTGCCGTCCTGGTGCAGGTCGCGAGCCCGGGCTTCGGTACGGGGCTGGTCTGCGCCGAGTGCGGCGAACGCGCGCACTGCCGGGTCTGCGGGGGGCCGCTCGGCAGCCCGCACCGCGGCGCCACGCCCCAGTGCCGCTTCTGCGGCGCCCTGGCCGTCGGGTTCCGCTGCCCGACGTGCGGCAACGGCACCGTGAAGCCGGTCGGCCAGGGGGCACAGCGCACCGCGGAGGAGCTCGGGCGGGCGTTCCCCGGCACCCGGATCATCGTCGCGGACGGCTCCCGCCCGCTCGACGAGGTTCCCGCCAAGCCATCGGTCGTCGTCGCCACCCGTGGGGCCGAGCCGTCGGTGCCGGGCGGGTACGCCTGCGTGCTGCTGCTCGACGGCGAGAAGATGCTCGCCCGCGAAGGACTGCGGGTGCAGGAGGACGTGCTGCGCTTCTGGACGAACGCCGCCGCGAAGTCGGCCCCCGGTGCCGAGGTGTACCTGGTCGGGATCGGCGGTCGGCTGGCGTCGGCGATGGCCCTGTGGCGGCTCGACGGTCCCGCGCACGACGAGCTCACCGACCGCCGCGAACTGCACTTCCCGCCGGCGGTGCGGGTGGCGACGATGACCGGCACCGACGAGGCCGTCACCGCTGCGGTCGAGGCCCTCGGCGACGCTGTCGTCGGTCCGGTGCTCGGCCCGGTCCCGGTCGAGGACGACGCCCTGCCGGGCACGGTCCGGGCCATCGTGCGGTTCCCGTACGCGCACGGGGCCGAGGTCGCCGCGACGCTCAAGGCCGAGGTGATCCGGCGCTCGTCGACCCGGCGGGTGCTCAAGGGCGGCAACCGCCGACGGGCCGCTCCGACGCTGCGGGTGCGGTTGGACGACGCGGAACCGTTCTCCGAGGTCTGACCGCGCCCGCCCCGGGTGGGCCCGATTGCTGCACGACGCAGAACGACACCGTCGACGTCGTGCGACGTCGGCGGTGTCGTTCGGGGTCTGCCGCCGGGTGGCGCCAGGCAGGTGCGGCTCGGTCAGGCGTTGGCGGGCCGGCGACGCTCGCGCGGCAGCACGACGCCGAGGGCGACCATGCCGATGGCGAGGACGAGGTGCAGCCAGTTGTCGGCGTTGTTCAGCGGGACGAAGTTCGCACCCGAGCTGTGGCCGGCGGTGAACAGGCCGTAGATCCACAGCACGAAGTAGACGATCCCGCCGAGCACCAGGTACATCCGCGAGCCGGAGGCGCGGTTGGCGGCGAGCAGTCCGACGACGCCGAACAGCAGGTGCACGATGTTGTGCAGCACGGACACCTGGAAGATGCCGAGCAGCATGCCCATCGACTCGTGTCCGGCCCCGGCCAGGTCGCCGGTCGTGATGCCGGGGACGAACCCGGCGTTCCCGACGAGCAGGAACACGATGCCGACCACGAGGGCGGCCTTCTGGACGGACGAACCGGCGTAGCGGTTGGTGGCGGTGGTGACGTCACTCATGGTGGTTCCTTTCCTGATGTGCCCCAGACGGTACGCAGCCGATGCTCTGCTGTCCCCAAGGTGAGCCGGAACGCGCACCGTGGCGCTGGCGACCGGGCACGGCGCAGTGGCTCGCGCGTGGGAGGATCGAACCCATGCGTCTCGTCGTCGCCGGCAGCCCCGCTGCGGCCGTCCCCACCCTCCGCCGTCTGGCGGCGTCCGACCACGAGATCGTCGCGGTGCTCACGCGGCCGGCCACCCCGCAGGGCCGCAAGCGCGTCCTCACGCCGACCCCGGTGGCCGTCGTCGCCGCGGAGCTCGGCCTGCCGGTCATCGAGGCCTCGCGTGTCGACGACGCCGTCACCGCCCGGATCGCGGACCTCGACGTCGACCTCGGCGTGATCGTCGCCTACGGCGCACTGCTCCGCCGCCCGGCGCTCGACGCCCCGCGGCACGGGTGGATCAACCTGCACTTCTCCGACCTGCCGGCGTACCGCGGTGCGGCTCCCGTGCAGCGTGCGGTGATGGCCGGCGACACCCGGACCGCCGCCACGGTCTTCCAGCTGGTCGAGGCGCTCGACGCCGGCCCGGTCTACGCCGCCCTGCCCTTCGAGATCGACCCCGAGGCGACTTCGGGTGAGGTCCTCGCCGCGATGGCCGAGGTCGGCGCTGACGTGGTGGCGGACGTCGTGGACGCCATCGCCGCCGGCACCGCCGTCGCGACCGAGCAGTCCGGCGAGCCCACGCTCGCCCCGAAGCTCACGATCGACGACGGCCGCATCGACTTCGCCGCGCCCGCCGCCGCCGTGCACGCGCGGCTGCGCGGGGTCACGCCCGAGCCCGGCGCGTACGCCCACCTGGGCGAGACCCGCGTGAAGCTGCTCCGCAGCACGCTCCGGCCAGGAGGCACGCAGGACCCCGCCCCGTCGCTCGCGCCGGGTGCGCTCGCACTCCACGGCGGTCGGCTGCTGGTCGGGACCGCCGACACCCCGCTGGTGCTGCTCGAGGTGCAGCCGGCGGGCAAGAAGGCGATGGACGCCGCCGCCTGGGCCCGTGGCCTCGGCGAACTGGACGGGAAGGTCCTCGCATGAGCCCCCAGACGAAGCCCCAGGGCGCCCGCCGCGGCCCGCGTCCGGCGAGTGCCCGCCGCGTCGCGTTCGACGTGCTCCGCGCCGTGCAGGTCGACGACGCCTACGCGAACCTGCTGCTGCCGACGCGCATCCGCCGCGCCGGGCTCACCGCCCGCGACGCCGGGTTCGCGACCGAGCTCACCTACGGGTCGATCCGGATGCTCGGCCGCTACGACGTCATCATCGCGCTGGCATCCGGTCGCCGGGCCGAGAACATCGAGGCGGACGTCCTCGACGTGATGCGTCTCGGTGCGCACCAGCTGCTCGCCATGCGCACGCCGACGCACGCCGCCGTCGACGCCACGGTCGAGCTCGCCCGCGAGGTCGGTGCCCGCCGCGCGACCGGGTTCGTGAACGCCGTGATGCGCAAGATCGCTGCCCGCACCGATCAGGAGTGGGACGCCCTGATCACCGAGGGCCGCGCCGGGGACGCCCTGCTCGCCACCCGCTGGTCGCACCCGGTCTGGGTCGTCTCGGCGCTCCGCGACGCCCTGGCCGCCGAACGCTCCCGCGACGAGCTCGCCGCCCTGCTCGCCGCCGACAACGCCGCACCCCGGGTGCAGCTCGCCGCTCTTCCCGGACTCGCCACCGACGAGGACATCGCCACCGCGACCGCCCGCACCGCCCCGGACGACGACACCGATGCCGCGTTCGCCGACGCGACCGGTGCGGACGACGTGCCTGCGGCCCTGGTGCCCGCCGACGACGAACCGGAGGCCGACGGCGCGACCGGCACCGTGCCTCCCGTCCGGGCCGACGAGCCCGTCGTGCAGGCGGACGCCGCGCCGGTGTCGCCCGTCGGTATCCGCGGCATCAGCGGCGACCCGGCGCGCGTGCCGGGCGTCGCCGCCGGACGCCTGCGCGTGCAGGACGAGGGGTCGCAGCTCGCCGCGCTGGCGCTGAGCCGATCGTCGGACGTGCGCGCGGGGGAGCGGTGGCTCGACATGTGCGCCGGCCCCGGAGGCAAGGCCGCGCTGCTCGCCGCCGAGGCGCAGCAGGGCGGGGCGACCCTGGTCGCCAACGAGCTCGTGCCCGCCCGCGCCGGACTCGTGCGGAACGCGCTCGGTGTGTTCGGTGACCACGTGCGGGTCGTCGAGGGTGACGCCCGTCGGTACGGACGCGACGGCACCGGGATGACCTTCGACCGCATCCTGCTCGACGCCCCGTGCACCGGGCTCGGCGCGCTGCGTCGCCGACCGGAAGCCCGCTGGCGGAAGCTCCCCGAGGACGTCGAGGAGCTCGCTGCCCTGCAGACCGAACTGCTCGACGCCGCCGTCCGGGTCCTGGCGCCGGGCGGGACCCTGGCGTACGTGACGTGCTCGCCGCACCTGGCCGAGACCCGCGGGCAGGTCGACGCGCTGATGGGGCGGCACGGCGACCGGCTCGAGCAGCTCGACACCGCCACGATCGTCCGCGGTGTCGCCGCACGTGACCCCGAGATCGCCGACGGCGCCACGGCGCAGCTGTGGCCGCACCGGATCGGGACGGACGCGATGTTCATCGCGCTGTTCCGTCGCGTCGACTGAGGCGGTTGCTCCACCGGAACTCTTCTGATATGTTGGTTCCACAAGACCGGTTCCGCCTGCGAAAGCAGGTCCAGGGCCGGTCCTCTTCGTGTGAGGGGTGCGTTGAGCGAGGTCAAGGCGTTCCGGTCGACCAGACAACAGGTCGCGTTGCTCGAGGCCCGCGGGATGGACGTCGGAGACCACGACGCCGCGGTCGAACTGCTGCGACGGGTCAGCTACTACCGACTCAGCGGGTACTGGTACTCGTTCCGTCGTCTGCGATCCGGGCACCGGAGCGACGACTTCGCGGCGGGCACTCGTCTCGCTGACGTGGTCTCCCTCTACGACTTTGACGCCCGCCTCCGGACGACGGTCTTCGACGCGATCGCGCCGATCGAACTCGCCGTCCGAGCCGCACTCGGCCATGAACTGGGGCGGCTCGATCCGTGTGCCCACCTGGAACCGGCGCTGCTCGGCGTGCTCGCCCGGTCGGGTGACCAGTACGCCGACTGGCGCCGTCGCCACGACCGTGAGGTCGGGCGGTCCCGAGAGGACTTCGTGGAGCACCACCGGCTCGCCTACGGCGGGACCCTGCCCGTGTGGGCCGCCGTCGAGCTCATGGACTGGGGGAGTCTGAGCCGCCTCTTCGGGTTCGCACCGCCGATGGTGCAGACCGAGGTCGCTGGAGCGTTCGGGCTGAGGCCGCCGCAGTTCTCCTCGTGGCTCCGTGCGCTGAACGTCGTCCGAAACGCCTGTGCCCATCACGGGCGGTTGTTCAACCGGGTGTACCCGAAACGCCCCCGCCTGCCGCGCGGAGGGACGCACGACGGACTCGACCTCGCCGCGCACGCGATGAACCGGACCTACGGCCAGCTGACGCTGGTGCAGTACCTCCGCCAAGCCAGCGGCATCGGGCCATCCCGGCTGCTCGTCGGAACGATGGTCGCCTACCCGCCGATCGCGCTGGTCCCCTTCGAGCAGACGGGGGCGCCAGTGGACTGGAACGCGACGTCGCTGTGGCGATGACCGCGGGCCTCCAGTGGCACGCCGGTAGGCTTGCCCGGTGACGATCCGCATCTCGCCGAGCATCCTGTCCGCCGACTTCGCGAACCTCGAACGCGAACTCCAGCGCATCGAGACCGCCGACCTGGTGCACGTCGACGTGATGGACAACCACTTCGTGCCGAACCTGACGCTCGGGCTGCCGATCGTGCAGCGCCTGCAGCAGGTGTCGCCGGTGCCGCTCGACGTGCACCTGATGATCACCGATGCCGACCGCAACGCGCCGAAGTACGCCGAGACCGGTGCATCGAGCGTCACGTTCCACTTCGAGGCAGCCGACGACCCCGTGGCGACCGCAGCCGCGATCCGGTCGAACGGTGCCCGCGCGGCCGTCGCCGTGAAGCCCGGCACCCCGATCACGCAGGTGCTGCACCACCTCGACGCCTACGACATGATCCTGCTGATGACCGTCGAGCCCGGGTTCGGCGGCCAGTCCTTCATGCCGTCCGTGATGCCGAAGCTCGCCGACGCCCGCGCCGCCGTCGACGCGTCCGGGCTCGACGTGTGGCTCGAGGTGGACGGCGGGATCGCCGTGGACACCGTGCCCGAGGCCGTGCGGAGCGGTGCCGACACGCTGGTCGCGGGCTCCGCGGTGTACGGCGGCGAACCCGCCGCGCGCATCGCCGACCTGCGCGAGGCTGCCGCTCGGGCACGCTCGTGACCGGGGGAACGCCGGCCGGTACCGGCGTGAGCGAGGCGACCACCGCCTCCCGTCCGGACGGTGCGTCGGCAGCGTCAGCGGAGACCGGTAGCCTGGACCCTGTGAAGACGTTCGACGACCTGTTCCAGGAGCTCACCGAGAAGGCGCGCACGCGCCCCGAGGGCTCCGGCACCGTCGCCGAACTGGACGCCGGCGTGCACCAGATCGGCAAGAAGATCGTGGAAGAAGCCGCCGAGGTCTGGATGGCGGCCGAGTACGAGGGCGACGAGCGCACCTCGGAGGAGATCTCGCAGCTGATCTACCACCTCCAGGTCCTCATGGTCGCCAAGGGGCTCACCCCGGCGGACGTCTGGCGACATCTGTAGGACGCGCTCGGGCACCAGCCCGCGCACCGACCTCGATCCGCCACGACCCCGACCAGAAAGCAGACCCCTGATGCTCCGCATCGCCGTGCCCAACAAGGGCTCCCTGTCCGAGACCGCGTCCGACATGCTGCGGGAGGCCGGGTACGCCGGCCGCCGCGACCCGAAGGCGCTGCACCTGCTCGACGAGCGCAACGGCGTCGAGTTCTTCTTCCTCCGCCCGCGGGACATCGCCACGTACGTGGGGTCCGGCGCGCTCGACGTCGGCATCACCGGCCGCGACCTGCTGCTCGACTCCGGGTCCGAGGCGCACGAGGTCGACGCGCTCGGCTTCGCCGACTCCACCTTCCGGTTCGCCGGCACGCCCGGTCGGTTCGGCTCGCTGCAGGACCTCGACGGCGTCCGGGTCGCCACGAGCTACCCCGGCCTGGTCGGGGCCTTCCTCGCCGAGCACGGGGTCAGCTCCACGCTCGTGAAGCTCGACGGCGCCGTCGAGAGCGCCGTGCGGCTCGGGGTCGCCGACGCCGTGGCCGACGTCGTGTCGACGGGCAGCACGCTCCGGCAGGCGGGCCTCGAGATCTTCGGCCCGGTGATCCTCGAGTCGACCGCGGTGCTCGTCTCCACCGACGAGACCATCCCGGGCATCGACGTGCTCCGCCGACGCCTGCAGGGCGTCCTCGTCGCCCGTGGCTACGTGATGCTCGACTACGACGTCCCCACGGCCCTGCTCGAGCAGGCGACCGCGGTGGCGTCCGGCATCGAGTCGCCCACGGTCTCACCGCTGCACGACCGCGACTGGGCGGCGGTCCGCGTGATGATCCCGCGCGACGACGCGAACCTCATCATGGACGCGCTCTACGACCTCGGCGCCCGGGCGATCCTCGTCAGCCCGATCCACGCCGCACGCCTGTGACCCCCGGTGGCGTGTCGGTCCGGGTCATCCCGTGCCTCGACGTCAAGGGCGGCCGCGTCGTCAAGGGCGTGAACTTCCTGGACCTGCAGGACGCCGGTGATCCCGTGGAGCTCGCGGCTCGGTACTACGAGCAGGGTGCCGACGAGCTGACCTTCCTGGACGTCGGTGCCACGGTCGAGAACCGGGCGACGATGTACGACACCGTGACCCGGACGGCCGAGCAGGTCTTCATCCCGCTCACCGTCGGCGGCGGGGTGCGCAGCGTCGACGACGTCTCGCGGCTGCAGCAGTGCGGCGCGGACAAGATCGGCGTGAACAGCGCAGCGATCGCCCGGCACGAGCTCATCGGTGAGATCGCCGACCGGTTCGGTGCCCAGGCCGTCGTGCTGTCGCTCGACGTCAAGCGGTCCGACCGGATGCCCTCGGGCTTCGTGGTCACCACCCACGGCGGGCGGACCGAGTCCGACCTCGACGCCATCGCGTGGGCACGCGAGGCCGTCGAGCGCGGCGCGGGGGAGCTGCTCGTCAACTCCATCGACGCCGACGGCACGAAGAACGGGTTCGACCTCGAACTCGTGGCCGCGGTGCGCGCCGTCTCGTCGGTCCCGGTGATCGCCTCGGGAGGCGCGGGTCGCGTCGAGCACTTCGCCCCGGCCGTCGACGCGGGTGCGGATGCAGTCCTCGCCGCCAGCGTCTTCCACCGTGGCGAGATGACCGTGGGGGACGTCAAGGCCGCGCTCCGCGCGACCGGTCACGCCGTCCGCTGATCCGCCGCCGTAGGCTAGGAGCCTCATGACCGACAGCACCAGCACCGACACCGAGGCGGTCCTCGACCGCGCACACTTCGGTGCGGACGGCCTGCTCCCCGCCATCGTGCAGGAGGAATCGTCGAAGGACGTCCTCATGCTCGGCTACATGGACCGGGAAGCCCTCCGCCGCACCCTCACCGAAGGCCGTGTGACCTTCTGGTCGCGGTCGCGGAACGAGTACTGGCGGAAGGGCGACACGTCGGGACACGCCCAGTACGTCCGTGGTGCCGCGCTGGACTGCGACGACGACACGCTCCTCGTCACGGTGCAGCAGGTCGGGGCGGCGTGCCACACCGGTGCGCACCGGTGCTTCGACGTCGACCCGCTCGCGCCCGTGACCACGTCCGCCCCGGCGGACGCGGCCGTGGAGCCGACCCGATGACCACCGCGACGATCTCCGAGACCCCGCACACGACCTCCCGACCGGAGTTCGACGGCCTGCTCGGCGACCACCGAGTCCTGCCGGTCGTCCGCGCGCTGTACGGCGACAGCGAGACGCCGGTCGGCGTCTACCGCAAGCTCGCCGACGGCCGCCCCGGGTCCTTCCTGCTCGAGTCCGCCGGCCAGGGTGGCCTGTGGTCGCGCTGGTCGTTCGTCGGCGTGCGGAGCTTCGGCGTCCTCACCCAGGACGGCGACCGTGCGGCCTGGATCGACACCGGCATCGACGCCGAGCGCGCCGTCGGGTCGCTCGACGGCGCCCCGCTCGAGGTCCTGGCGCGGTTGCACGAGCGCTGGGCGACGCCCCGCGTGCCCGGCTCGCCGCCGCTCGTCGGCGGCACCGTCGGCTTCATCGGGTGGGAGGCCGTGCGCCAGCTCGAGCACCTGCCGAACGTGCCGCCGGCCGACTTCGACGTCCCCGGACAGGCGCTGTCCTTCGTCTCCGAACTCGCCGCGCTCGACCACCGCACCGGTCTCGTGCTGCTCGTCGCGAGCGTGCTGAACGACGGCACCGACGACGCGGACACGCTCTGGGCGGACGCGCAGCAGCGACTCGATCGCATGCAGGCCGACCTGGTGCAGCCGAGCATCGCGACCGTGGCCGAGGCCTTCGAGATCGCCGAGCCGACCCCCACCCACCGCACGAGCCCGGCCGACTACATGGCGGCCGTCGAGCGCTCGAAGGACTTCATCCGCGACGGTGACGTGTTCCAGGTCGTCATCTCGCAGCGGTTCGACCACGAGGTCACGGCCGACCCGCTCGACGTCTACCGGGTGCTCCGGACGCTGAACCCGAGCCCGTACATGTACTTCCTCGCCCTCGCGGACACCGCCGACGAGCGGTTCTGGATCGTCGGCGCATCGCCGGAGGCGCTGGTGAAGGTGCAGGGCGACCGCGCCATCACGCACCCGATCGCCGGGTCCCGCCCCCGTGGTGCGACCCCGGAAGCGGACGTCAACCTCGGCGAGGACCTGCTCGGCGACCCGAAGGAGCGCGCCGAGCACCTGATGCTCGTCGACCTGGCCCGCAACGACCTGCAGAAGGTGTGCGAGCCCGGCACCGTCAGCGTCACCGAGTTCATGACCGTCGAACGGTTCAGCCACATCATGCACCTGGTGTCGAGCGTCGAGGGGCGGGTGCGTCCCGACGCCTCGGCGATCGACGTGTTCCGCGCGACGTTCCCGGCCGGCACGCTCTCGGGTGCGCCGAAGCCGCGTGCGCTGCAGATCATCGACGAGCTCGAACCGGCGAAGCGCGGTGCGTACGCCGGTGTCGTCGGCTACTTCGACTTCGCCGGTGACGCCGACCTGGCGATCGCGATCCGCACCGCCCTGATCAAGGACGGCATCGCCCGCGTGCAGGCCGGGGCCGGACTCGTGGCGGACTCCGACCCGGAGACCGAGCACGTCGAGGCGGTCAACAAGGCCGCTGCCCCACTGCGTGCCGTCGCCACCGCCAACCGGATGCGCGAGGTCCGCTCGTGAAGCGTTCTCGTCCGATCGTCGTCGTCGCCGGGCTCCTGGTCGCCGGCGTCATCATGCTCGCCTGGACCCAGACCTGGTTCACCGTCCGCCTGCACGCGGGTGCCGCCGTCACCTCGACGGTCTCGGCCGACGGGGCGGCGGTCGTGCCGCAGTACACCGCGCTGGCGATCGCGAGCCTCGCGCTCTTCCTGGCGATGACCATCGCGGGGCGGGTGCTGCGCATCGTGCTCGCCGCCGTCGAGATCCTGCTCGGCCTCGGTGTGGTCGTCAGCGGCATCACCGCCCTCGGCGACCCGATCGCCGCTGCACGCGGTGCCGTCGGCGAGGTCGCCGGGGTCAGTGACCTCGGCGCCGTCCGCGGTGTCGTGTCGAGCGTCTCCGTGAGCCCGTGGCCCGCCGTCGGGATCGCGGGCGGCGTGCTCGCCGTGCTGCTCGGCGTGGTCGTCATCGTGGTCCAGCGGGCCTGGCCCGGCCCGAGCCGGAAGTACGGTGCCGCCACCGCCGGAGCAGCCGCAGCAGCACGTGCAGCAGCACCCGTCCAGCGCGACGCGGTCGTCGACTGGGACGACCTGAGCGCGGGCGTGGACCCGACCACCGCCGACGGCGCGGGCGCGGGGGCGCCGAGTGACGACACGGTAGGATCGACAGGGCGTCGCTCGACCGACGACGCCGGAGCAGAACGAGGAGCACCGTGAGCAACACTGAGCCCGCAGAACTCGGCGAAGGCCACTCGCCGGCCGCCTGGACCGCCGTCGTGATCATGCTGATCGGATTCGCGGCAGGCACGCTGTTCTTCTGGTTCGACCAGCCGTGGGGCGTCTGGGCCTCCGCTGGCGTCGTCCTCATCGGCCTCATCGTCGGTGGCGTGATGAAGAAGGCCGGCTACGGCGTCGACGGTCCGAAGTTCGTCCCCAAGCACCACGGCGAGTAGGGGTCTCCCGATGCCGAACGTGCTCGAGACCCTCGTCGCGGGCGCGCTCGAGGACGCCGCCGCCCGTCGTGTCGACCGTCCGTACTCGGACGTCGAACGCGACCTCGACCGGGTGGCGTCGCCGCTCGACGCCCTCGCGTTCCTCAGCCCGGGTGACCGGGTGAAGATCATCGCCGAGGTCAAGCGCGCCAGCCCGTCCCGCGGGTCGATGGCCGCGATCGCTGATCCCGCTGCCCTCGCTGCCGACTACGAGCGTGGTGGGGCCTCGACGATCAGCGTCCTGACCGAGGGCCGCAAGTTCCTCGGCAGCCTCGCCGACCTCGAAGCCGTGAAGGCCCGCGTCGGGGTGCCCGTGCTGCGCAAGGACTTCATCGCCGACCCGTACCAGGTGATCGAGGCCCGGGCGTCCGGTGCCGACGTCGTGCTGCTCATCGTGGCGGCGCTCGAGCAGGCCCGCCTGGTCGAGCTGCACACCCTGGCCGAAGAACTCGGCATGCGCGTGCTGGTCGAGGCGCACTCCGGTGACGAGGTCACACGCGGCCTCGACGCCGGCGCCCGCATCCTCGGCGTCAACGCGCGGGACCTCACCGACTTCTCGCTCGACCGCGACCTGTTCGGGTCGCTCGCCGACCGCATCCCCACCGGGGTCGTGCGGGTCGCCGAGTCAGCGGTCTCCGGTCCGGCCGACGTCGCCCACTACCGTGCGGCGGGCGCCGACGTCGTGCTGGTCGGCGAAGCGCTCGTGACGGGGGACGACCCCGCCGCGACCCTGGCGTCGTTCGTCGACGCCGCCGACCGGGCCTGACCGGCTCCGCCCACGTATCGAGGCCGCCGACCGCGGCCGCACGTTCCACCCGTCCGACGCGGCCGACCAGCCGCGTCGGACTCGTCCCGGGAGACACATCGTGACCTCACTCCGCGACCTGCACGGCCCCTACTTCGGTGACTTCGGCGGACGCTTCGTCCCCGAGTCCCTCGTCCTCGCGCTCGATGAGCTCGAGGCCGCCTTCCGCCAGGCCTGGGCGGACCCGGCGTTCCGTGCGGAGCTCGACGAGCTGCAGCGCGACTACACCGGGCGCCCCTCGATCATCACCGAGGTGCCGCGCTTCGCGAAGCACGCCGGTGGCGCCCGGGTCATCCTGAAGCGCGAGGACCTGAACCACACCGGGTCCCACAAGATCAACAACGTCCTCGGCCAGGCCCTCGTCGCCCGTCGGCTCGGCAAGACCCGCCTGATCGCCGAGACCGGTGCCGGCCAGCACGGCGTCGCGACCGCGACCGCCGCAGCCCTGTTCGGCATGGAGTGCGTCGTCTACATGGGCGCCGTGGACACCGAGCGACAGGCCCTCAACGTGGCCCGGATGCGCCTGCTCGGTGCCGAGGTGATCCCGGTCGAGACCGGTTCCCGCACCCTGAAGGACGCCATCAACGACGCCCTGCGCGACTGGGTCGCCAACGTCGAGTCGACGCACTACCTGCTCGGCACGGTCGCCGGTCCGCACCCGTTCCCCGAGATGGTGCGCGAGTTCCACAAGGTCATCGGCGAGGAAGCGCGCCAGCAGGTCCTCGACCGCGTCGGGCGCCTGCCGGACGCCGTCGCGGCCTGCGTCGGCGGCGGCTCGAACGCGATGGGCATCTTCGAGGCGTTCCTCGACGACGAGTCCGTCGCACTGCACGGCTTCGAGGCCGGGGGCGACGGCGTCGAGACCGGTCGGCACGCGGCGAGCATCACGCTCGGTCGCGAGGGCGTCCTGCAGGGTGCGAAGTCGTACCTGATGCAGGACGAGGACGGCCAGACGATCGAGAGCCACAGCATCTCCGCCGGACTCGACTACCCGAGCGTCGGACCGGAGCACGCGTACCTGGCGTCGATCGGCCGCGCGAAGTACCAGCCGATCACCGACACCGAGGCCATGGAGGCGTTCCGCCTGCTGAGCCAGACCGAGGGCATCATCCCGGCGATCGAGTCATCCCACGCCCTCGCCGGTGCGATGAAGCTCGGCAAGGAGCTCGGGCCCGAAGGCGTCGTGCTCGTGAACCTGTCCGGCCGCGGTGACAAGGACGTCGCGTCCGCCAGTCGCTACTTCGGCATCCTCGACGAGAACGCGGTGCAGCTGTGACCACGAACAAGACCGTCGCCCAGACGATCGACACGGCCAACGCCGAGCGCGCCGGAGCCGTCGTCGGCTACCTGCCCGCCGGGTACCCGAACCTGCAGACCAGCGTCGACGCCGCCGTCGCCCTCGCCGAGAACGGCGTGGACGTCATCGAGTTCGGTCTGCCGTACTCCGACCCCGTGATGGACGGCCCCGTGATCCAGCGGGCAGCCGAGGAGAGCCTGGCGAACGGCTTCCGGGTCGCACAGGTCTTCGACGCCGTGCAGCAGATCACTGAACGGGCCGACGTGCCGGTCCTCGTCATGACCTACTGGAACCCGGTGCTGCGCTACGGCGTGGACCGCTTCGCCGACGACCTCGTCGCCGCCGGTGCAGCCGGCCTCATCACGCCCGACCTCATCCCCGACGAGGCCTCCGCGTGGACCGAGGCCTCCGAGCGGACCGGGCTCGACCGGGTCTTCCTCGCCGCACCGTCCTCATCGGACGAGCGCATGCGCCAGGCGGTCGAGGCCAGCCGTGGGTTCGTGTACGCCGTCTCGACGATGGGTGTGACCGGTGCCCGGGTCGGCGTCGACGTCGCCGCACGCACGGTGGTGTCGCGTCTGCGCGACGCCGGGGTCGAGCGCACCTGCGTCGGTCTCGGGATCTCGACGGCCGAGCAGGTCGGTGAGGTGCTCGAGTACGCCGACGGTGCCATCGTCGGGTCCGCGTTCGTCCGTGCGCTGGCCGACCTCGGTGTGCAGGGTGTGGCCGACCGTGCCGCCGACCTCGCCACCGGCGCCCGCCGCCGCTAGTCCAGTTCCTGTCCGGCCCGCGAGCCGCGCTACAGTGAGCGAGGCCGACGCCACGTCGACCGCGCCCCGTCAGTTCCGAAAGGCGACAGCACCTCCATGCCCCTCCTGAGCATCCCGAGCCCGAGCACCGCCTGGCAGTACTTCGACCTGACCGCCTGGCTGCGCGACGCGTTCGGATGGTCGCTGCCCCTCGACTTCCGCATCCACGCGTACGCGATCTGCATCCTGATCGGGATCGTGGCCGCGGTCGTCCTGGCGAACCGACGACTCAACGCCCGCGGCGTCGAGCGCTGGATCATCATCGACATCGCGATCTGGGCCGTGCCCGCCGGCATCATCGGCGGACGTCTCTTCCACGTGTTCACCCACGTGTCCGACTACTTCGGCCCCGGCATCGACCCGCTGTCCTTCCTGTACATCTGGGAGGGCGGGCTCGCCATCTTCGGGGCGCTCATCCTCGGTTCGGTCGGCGCGTGGATCGGCTGCCGTCAGGTGGGCCTGCGGTTCACGTCGTTCATCGACGCCGTCGTGCCGGGCGTCCTGCTCGCACAGGCCTTCGGTCGCCTGGGCAACTACTTCAACCAGGAGCTCTTCGGCATGCCGACGAGTCTGCCCTGGGGCCTCGAGATCGACTCGAGCAACGCCGCGTTCCCGAAGGGCCTGCCCGAGGGCACGCTGTTCCACCCGACGTTCCTGTACGAGATCATCTGGAACGTCCTCGGCGTCGTCGTCATCCTCTTCCTGGCGCGCAAGTTCACGCTGCAGTGGGGCAAGGTCCTCGGCCTGTACCTGATCTGGTACGGCGCCGGACGCTCGGTGCTCGAGTCCATCCGCGTCGACACGAGCGAGACCTTCTTCGGTGTCCGCACCAACGTGTGGGTGGCCCTCGCCGCGGTCGTGATCGGCATCCTGATCTTCGTGGTGCAGAGCCGCCGGCACACCGGCAAGGAGCCGAGCCCGTACCTGCCGGGTCGCGGGCCCCGTCCGACCTCCGTTGTAGACTCCGAGGACACCTTCTCGGAGCACGATGACGACGCAGCAGACGGCGTCACGAGCGACGAACCGGTCACGACCACTCGCTGATCCCGTGATGGGAGCACCCGCTCCCGACGACCACCGGTCACGTGCAGCACCACCAGCAGCAGCAGCACCAGACGGTCTCCGCCACAAGCGGGGCCCAGCAACCTCGCCGGCCGGCAGGGCAACTCACTGACGGCGGGCACGGGCACCAGTCCCGCCCGCTCGGGCGGAACGCACCACCGGGCCACCGCTGTCCCTGTTCCACTTCCTCGTGAGGACGGTTCCCCATGGCGCTCCAGCCAACCCAGCCCTCGGCACCGACGAGCCTCGTGCCGCCGCACCGCCGCTTCTCCGCGATCCCGGACGCCACGGGCATGTACGACCCGGCGAACGAGAAGGACGCCTGCGGTCTCGCGATGGTCGCGACCCTGCGCGGCACGCCCGGGCACGACATCGTCGACGCGGCCCTCGGTGCGCTCCGGAACCTCGAGCACCGCGGTGCTGTGGGCTCCGACGCGGGCACCGGTGACGGCGCGGGCATCCTGTGCCAGGTGCCCGACGAGTTCCTGCGCGCCGTCGTGCCGTTCGAGCTGCCGGCAGCGGGGGAGTACGCCGTCGGCACCGCCTACCTGCCCCTGGACGACGACGCCCGCCACGCGGTGAAGGGCGCCGTCGAGCGGCTTGCCCGCGAAGAGGGCCTGAAGGTCCTCGGGTGGCGCGAGGTCCCGGTGCGTCCGGAGGTCCTCGGCACGCTGGCCCGTGCCGCGATGCCGGCGTTCGAGCAGCTCTTCGTCGCCTCCATCCGGCACGACGTGCACGGTGCCTCGTGGAGCGGCATCGCGCTGGACCGTCAGGCCTTCCGCCTCCGCAAGCGCGCCGAGCACGACAACGACCTGTACTTCATGTCGCTGTCCAGCCGCACCATGGTCTACAAGGGCATGGTCACGACGCTGCAGCTCGAACCGTTCTACCCGGACCTCAGCGACGAGCGCTTCGCCTCGAAGCTCGCGATCGTGCACTCGCGCTACTCCACGAACACGTTCCCGTCGTGGCCGCTCGCCCAGCCGTTCCGGACGATCGCCCACAACGGCGAGATCAACACGGTGCGCGGCAACCGCAACTGGATGCGCGCCCGCCAGTCGCAGCTCGAGAGCGAACTGCTCGGCGACATGGCCCCGCTGCTGCCCATCGTGAGCCCGGGGGCGAGTGACTCGGCCTCGTTCGACGAGGTCCTCGAGCTGCTGACCCTGACCGGCCGGACCCTGCCGCACGCCGTGTCGATGATGGTTCCAGAGGCGTGGGAGAACCAGGTCGCGATGGACCCGGACCTCCGCGCGTTCTACGAGTACCACTCGATGCTCATGGAGCCGTGGGACGGCCCCGCCGCGATCACCTTCACCGACGGCTCGCTCGTCGGCGCCACCCTCGACCGCAACGGCCTTCGCCCCGGACGCTTCCTGGTCACCGACGACGGCCTCATCGTGATGGGCTCCGAGACCGGGGTCATCGACGTGCCGGCCGCCAAGGTCGTGCGCAAGGGTCGCCTGCGTCCGGGCCGGATGTTCCTGGTGGACACCGAGGCCGGCCGCATCATCGAGGACGACGAGGTCAAGCGCGAGCTCGCCGCCTCGGGGCCCTGGGGCGACTGGCTCGAAGCCGGACGCATCAACCTCAACGACCTGCCGGAGCGCGAGCACATCGTGCACACCCCGGCGTCGGTCACCCGTCGTCAGCGTGCGTTCGGGTACACCGAGGAAGAGGTCCGCATCCTGCTGCGCCCGATGGCGGCAGCGGGTGCCGAACCCCTCGGCGCGATGGGCTCGGACACCCCGATCGCCGTGCTGTCGGAACGGCCGCGCCTGCTCTTCGACTACTTCACGCAGCAGTTCGCGCAGGTGACCAACCCGCCGCTCGACTCGATCCGCGAGCAGGTCATCACCTCGATGGGGATGGGGCTCGGACCGGAGCGCAACCTGCTCTCCGCCGGTCCCGAGCACGCGAAGCAGATCACGCTCGACTTCCCGGTGATCGACAACGACCAGCTCGCCAAGGTCCAGCACTTTGAGACCGAGTCGGGTCGCCACCTGACCGTCACGATCAAGGGCCTGTACCGCGTCGACGCCGGCAAGAAGGCGATGCAGAAGCGCATCGCCGCCGTGTGCGACGAGGTCGACGCTGCGATCGAGTCCGGCAAGCAGTTCATCGTGCTGTCCGACCGCGACGGCAACTCCGAGCAGGCACCGGTGCCGAGCCTCCTGCTCCTCGCCGCGGTCCACCACCACCTGATCCGCACCGAGCAGCGCATGAAGGTCGGGCTGATCGTCGAGGCCGGCGACGTGCGCGAGGTCCACCACGTGGCCACCCTCATCGGGTACGGCGCCTCGGCGATCAACCCGTACCTGGCGATGGAGACCTGCGAGAACCTGGTCCGCGCCGGCATGATCCCCGGGATCACCCCGGAGCAGGCCGTCAAGAACGTCATCAAGGCGCTCGGCAAGGGCGTGCTGAAGATCATGTCGAAGATGGGCATCTCCACGGTGTCCAGCTACGCCGGTGCGCAGGCGTTCGAGGCCGTCGGGCTCAGCCAGGAGTTCGTCGACAAGTACTTCACGGGCACTTCGTCGATCCTGGGTGGCGTCGACATCGACGTCATCGCCAAGGAGAACGCCGAGCGGCACGCCCAGGCGTACCCGCAGGACGGCGCGGTGCTCTCGCACGAGCGACTGCAGATCGGTGGCGAGTACCAGTGGCGCCGTCAGGGTCCGCCGCACCTGTTCAACCCGGACACGGTGTTCCGCCTGCAGCACGCCACCCGCGCCCGCCGCTACGACATCTTCCGCGAGTACTCGAGCGCCGTGGACGACCAGTCCGAGCAGCTCATGACGCTCCGCGGGCTGTTCCGGTTCAAGCAGGGCGCTCGGAAGCCCATCGCGCTCGACGAGGTCGAGTCGATCGAGTCGATCGTCAAGCGGTTCAACACCGGTGCGATGTCCTACGGGTCCATCTCGAAGGAGGCCCACGAGACGCTCGCCATCGCGATGAACCGACTCGGCGGCCGTTCGAACACGGGCGAGGGCGGCGAGGACGTCGACCGCCTGCTCGACCCCGAGCGCCGCAGCGCGATCAAGCAGGTCGCCTCCGGCCGGTTCGGCGTGACGAGCATGTACCTCACGCACGCCACCGACATCCAGCTCAAGATGGCGCAGGGCGCGAAGCCCGGCGAGGGCGGGCAGCTGCCCCCGGCGAAGGTCTACCCCTGGGTGGCTCGCACCCGGCACGCCACCGCGGGCGTCGGCCTCATCTCGCCGCCGCCGCACCACGACATCTACTCCATCGAGGACCTCAAGCAGCTGATCTTCGACGTCAAGCGCGCCAACCCAGCCGCACGCGTCCACGTGAAGCTCGTGAGCCAGTCCGGCATCGGTGCGGTCGCGGCCGGCGTGACGAAGGCCCTGGCCGACGTCGTGCTCGTGTCCGGCCACGACGGCGGGACCGGCGCGAGCCCGCTGAACTCGCTCAAGCACGCCGGCACCCCGTGGGAGATCGGCCTGGCCGAGACCCAGCAGACGCTCATGCTGAACGGCATGCGCGACCGCGTCGTCGTGCAGGTGGACGGGCAGATGAAGACCGGACGCGACGTGGTCGTGGCCGCGTTGCTCGGGGCCGAGGAGTACGGCTTCGCGACCGCGCCGCTCGTGGTCGAGGGCTGCATCCTGATGCGCGTCTGCCACCTGGACACCTGCCCGGTCGGCGTCGCCACGCAGAACCCCGAGCTCCGCAAGCGGTTCTCCGGCAAGCCCGAGTTCGTCGTGAACTTCTTCGAGTTCATCGCGCAAGAGGTCCGCGAGCTGCTCGCCGAGCTCGGCTTCCGCAGCCTCGACGAGGCCATCGGGCAGACCGACGCGCTCGACGTCGACCGTGCCGTCGAGCACTGGAAGGCGTCGGGCCTCAACCTCGCGCCGGTGCTCAAGGGACCGCACTTCGACGACGCCGAACCGCGCCGCCACCACCGCGAGCAGGACCACGAGCTGGACCAGCACTTCGACGTGCAGCTCATCCAGCAGACCGCGGACGTGCTCGACCACGGCGGTTCGATCGCGCTCGACCTGCCCATCCGCAACACCGAGCGCGCGGTCGGCACCATGCTCGGCCACCAGGTGACCCTGCGACACGGCGAGCACGGCCTGCCGAACGGTTCGATCGACGTGACCCTGCGCGGTTCCGCCGGGCAGTCGCTCGGCGCGTTCCTGCCGGCGGGCATCACGCTGCGGCTGATCGGCGACAGCAACGACTACGTCGGCAAGGGGCTCTCCGGCGGCCAGATCGTCGTCCGCCCCGACGCCGGTTCGGGCTTCGACCCCGCCGAGAACGTCATCGCCGGCAACGTCATCGGGTACGGCGCCACCCAGGGCAGCATGTTCATCCGCGGCATCGTGGGTGAGCGGTTCCTGGTGCGGAACTCCGGTGCCACGGCCGTCGTCGAGGGCGTGGGCGACCACGCGCTCGAGTACATGACGGGCGGGCTCGCGCTCATCCTCGGCGAGACCGGCCGGAACCTCGGTGCCGGCATGTCCGGTGGAACGGCGTACGTCCGCGGCCTGCGCCAAGAGCACGTGAACACCGACGCCCTGGCGTCCGGTGAACTCCGGCTCGAGGCGCTCGACAGCGCCGACGTCGAGATCGTCACCGACCTGCTCACCCGGCACGCCGACGAGACGGGTTCGACGCTCGCGTCCGACCTGCTGGCGTCCGGAGACCTGAGCGACTTCGTCAAGGTGCTGCCGCGCGACTACGCGGCGGTGCTCGAGACACGCAGACAGGCCGTCGACGAGGGGCTCGACCCCGACGGTGACATCGTGTGGAACAGGATCATGGAGGTGACCGGTGGCTGACCCCAAGGGATTCCTGAAGGTCCAGGAACGCGAACTCCCGCCCCGGCGACCCGTGCCCGTGCGACTCATGGACTGGAAAGAGGTCTACGAGCAGCAGGAGTCCGGTGTCCTGAAGCGCCAGGCCGGCCGCTGCATGGACTGCGGCGTGCCGTTCTGCCACCAGGGCTGCCCGCTCGGCAACCTGATCCCGGAGTGGAACGACCTGACGTGGCGCGGCGAGGGCCGCCAGGCGATCGAGCGCCTGCACGAGACGAACAACTTCCCGGAGTTCACGGGTCGGCTCTGCCCGGCCCCGTGCGAGTCGTCGTGCGTGCTCGGCATCAACCAGCCCCCGGTGACGATCAAGCAGGTCGAGGTCTCGATCATCGACCAGGCCTTCCAGAACGGCTGGGTCACCCCGCACCCGCCGGAGCGCCTGACGGGCAAGACCGTCGCCGTCGTGGGCTCCGGCCCCGCCGGGCTCGCCGCCGCGCAGCAACTCACGCGTGCCGGCCACACGGTCGCCGTCTACGAGCGGGACGACCGCATCGGCGGACTGCTCCGCTACGGCATCCCGGACTTCAAGATGGAGAAGCGCCAGATCGACGCGCGCCTCGCCCAGATGCAGGCCGAGGGCACCCGGTTCCGTGCCGGGGTCGAGATCGGCAAGGACATCACCTGGGACGACCTGAAGTCGCGCTACGACGCGGTCGTGGTCGCCACCGGTGCAACGGTCCCGCGCGACCTGCCGATCCCGGGGCGCGACCTCGAGGGCGTGCACTTCGCCATGGACTACCTGGTCCAGCAGAACAAGGCGAACGCGGGCACGACGGTCGACAACCAGATCACGGCCGAGGGCAAGCACGTCGTCGTCATCGGCGGCGGCGACACCGGCGCGGACTGCATCGGCACCGCCCACCGTCAGGGTGCGCTGAGCGTGACGAACCTGGCGATCGGCAAGCAGCCGCCGCTCGAGCGTCCGTCCGACCAGCCGTGGCCGATGTTCCCGACCGTGTTCGAGATCACGAGCGCCCACGAAGAGGGCGGCGAGCGGCACTTCCTCGCCTCGACCGTCGAGTTCCTGTCGAACGACGCCGGCGAGGTCCGCGCACTGCGGGTCGCCGAGACCGAGTACCTCGACGGCCGACGGGTCCCGAAGGCGGGCAGCGAGCGGGAGATCCCGGCCGACCTCGTCCTCATCGCGATGGGCTTCACCGGTCCCGAGTCGGACACGATCGAGCCGCAGCTCGGTCTGCCGACCACGGTCTCCGGGGCGCTCGACCGCCGTGCCGACTACGCGACCAACGAGGCCGGCGTGTTCGTCGCCGGCGACGCGGGTCGTGGTCAGTCGCTCATCGTGTGGGCGATCGCCGAGGGCCGTGCCGCGGCCGCGCAGGTCGACGAGTACCTCGAGGGCTCCACGATCCTGCCGGCACCGGTCAAGGCGACCGACCGGGCGATCTCCGTCTGATGTCGGACGCGCACCAGATGTCGGACCGCCGCCAGACGGCGGACCGTCTCCACCAGATGCTCACGCTCCCGTGAGCGTGAGGCCACCAGCACTCGGTAGGGTGCTGGTGGCCTCGCTTCGTTCCGCGCGGCCCCACAGCGCGGAAACCCAAGCTCCATCCACCACCACGAAGGAATCCATTGAGACGCGCAAAGATCGTTTCGACGCTCGGACCGGCAACGTCGGACTACGAGACCGTCAAGGAGATCATCGAAGCGGGCGTCGACGTCGCCCGCCTCAACCTCAGCCACGGTGACTACAGCGTCCACGAGGCCAACTACGTCAACGTCCGTCGTGCCGCCGAAGAACTCGGCAAGCCCGTCGCGATCCTCGTCGACCTGCAGGGTCCGAAGATCCGTCTGGCACGGTTCGCCGACGGCCCGCACGACCTGGCGGTCGGTGACGTCTTCACCATCACGACCGAGGACGTCCCCGGCTCGAAGGAGATCTGCGGCACGACGTTCAAGGGCCTGCCGCAGGACGTCAAGCCCGGCGACCCGCTGCTCATCGACGACGGCCGTGTCCGCCTCCGTGTCCTCGACACCGACGGCGTGCGGGTCCGCACCGAGGTCGTCGTCCCCGGCACGGTGTCCAACAACAAGGGCATCAACCTGCCCGGTGTCGCCGTCAACGTCCCCGCGCTGAGCGAGAAGGACGAAGCCGACCTGCGCTGGGCGATCCGCCAGGGCGCCGACCTCATCGCGCTGTCGTTCGTGCGCAACGCGAGCGACGTCGTGCGTGCCCACGAGATCATGGACGAAGAGGGCAAGCGCCTGCCGGTCATCGCCAAGGTCGAGAAGCCCCAGGCCGTCGACGCGCTCGAGGAGATCATCGACGCCTTCGACAGCATCATGGTCGCCCGCGGTGACCTCGGCGTCGAGCTCCCGCTCGAGGCCGTCCCGATCGTGCAGAAGCGCGCCGTCGAGCTGTCCCGCCGCATGGCGAAGCCGGTCATCGTCGCGACGCAGATGCTCGAGTCGATGATCTCGTCGCCGATCCCCACCCGCGCCGAGACGTCCGACGTCGCCAACGCCGTCCTCGACGGTGCCGACGCGGTCATGCTGTCCGGTGAGACGAGCGTCGGTGAGTACCCGGTGCAGACCGTCCGCACCATGGCCCGCATCGTCGAGTCCACCGAGGACCACGGGCTCGAGCGCATCGCCCCGCTCGGCACCAAGCCGCGCACCCTCGGCGGTGCGATCACCCTCGCCGCCGTCGAGATCGCCGAGTTCACCGAGGCGTCGTACCTCTGCGTCTTCACCGAGTCCGGCGACTCGGCCCGCCGCATGTCGCGCCTGCGCCACGGTCTGCCGATCATCGCCTTCACCCCGAACGAGGCCACGCGCCGCCGGATGGCCCTCACCTGGGGGGTCCGTTCGTTCCTGGTGGAGCGGAAGACCCACACCGACGAGCTCTTCTCGCAGGTGGACGACGTCCTCCTCGAGAACGGCCTGGCCGCCCCCGGCGACCGCGTCATCGTGACGGCCGGGTCCCCTCCCGGCATCGAGGGCTCGACGAACGACCTGCGCGTGCACCGGGTGGGCGACGCCCACGCCGAGGCCGCGCCGGCGTACGTCCGGGACTGATCCGAGGGATCCGTCGCCACCAGGGCGCGGACTGGAGGCCCGGCGCGCGCAGCGTCGACCGCTTCCGGTCCGCGCCCTGCCGCGTCTCCACGGCCCTGGTGGTGACCGGACGTCGGCCGCAGGCGGCAGGATGGTCGCTGTGAGCCTCCGATCCGACACCCCGGCGCCGCGCGCCGACGTCCACCGCTGGCGTCGCTACCTGGCCGACGAACGTGCCGAGGCGGCCGTGTACCGCAACCTCGCTGCCCGCCGTTCCGGCGAGGAGCGCGAGATCCTCGTCGCGCTGGCCGAGGCCGAGGGACGGCACGCCGACCACTGGCTCGACCTGCTGGGCGACGACGTCGGACGGCCGCAGCGGGGGAGCCTCCGCACCCGGGTGCTCGCCGTGCTCGCCAAGCGGTTCGGGTCGGTCTTCGTCCTCGCGCTCATGCAGCGCGCCGAGGACCGCTCCCCGTACGCCGACGACTCGGACGCGACCGCGCGGATGGCCGCCGACGAGCGGATCCACGGCGAGGTCGTACGCGGGCTCGCGAACCGGGGCCGGATGCGGCTGTCCGGCACGTTCCGGGCGGCGGTGTTCGGCGCGAACGACGGCCTGGTGTCCAACCTGGCGCTCATCATCGGCATCAGTGCCTCCGGGGCCGACCGGCACTTCGTGCTGCTGAGCGGCATCGCCGGCCTGCTCGCCGGCGCGTTGTCGATGGGGGCGGGGGAGTACGTCTCAGTCCGGTCGCAACGCGAACTGCTCGAGGCGTCCGCGCCGCACCCCGAGGCCGGCAAGGCGGTGTCGGACCTCGACGTCGACGCGAACGAGCTCGCCCTGGTCTACCGGGCGCGCGGGATGTCCGAGGCCGAGGCGACCGAGCACGCCGCGCAGGTGCTGTCCGGCATCGGTGAACGGCGGCCGGCGACCGGTTCGACCGCGGTCGCGGACGACCACGAGGCGGTCGGTACCGGGCTGAGCGCCGCGGTGTCGAGCTTCTGCTTCTTCGCCTCGGGCGCGATCATCCCGGTGCTGCCGTTCCTGTTCGGCATGCAGGGCTGGCCGGCGATCGCGGTGGCCGGCGGGCTGGTGGGCATCGCGCTGCTCGGCACCGGTGCCGTCGTCGGCGTGCTGAGCGGAGCGTCTCCCGGCAAGCGGGCATTCCGGCAGCTCGCCATCGGGTTCGGTGCGGCGATCGTCACCTACGCGCTCGGACTGCTCTTCGGCACCGGGTCGGCCTAGCGGCGGACGGCGGCGCGCGGCGGCTACCGGCGGACGGCGGCGCGCGGCGGCAGGAGCAGCAGGGCAGCGGCCCCGACGACGATGAGCGCGATGCCGGCGAAGACCATGAAGACGGTCAGCGCGAGTCCGGGTGCGACGAGCACGACGATTCCCCCGATGATCGACAGCACGCCGCTGACGACGGTCGGGACGCGTGACGACCCCGGGTGGCCGACGAACCCGCCGACGATCGCGGCGACCCCCTCGAACAGGAACCCGACCCCGGCGAGCACGGCGTAGACGACGAGCGGGATCGCCGGGTCGAGCAGGGTCACGAGCCCCGCGACCGCGACGAGGCCGCCGACGATGCCGGACGTCCACCGCCACACCGGACGGGTGCCGTGTCCCCGCACCGCGGCGAAGACCCGGAGCGCTCCGGCCACGACGAGGTACACGCCGAACAGCAGCGCCACGAGCACGAGCGACGGGCGGGGCCAGACGATGGCCACGATGCCCAGTGCGATGGCGACGACGGCGGTGACGACGACGAACACCCGGAACGTCCTGACGGCACGAGAATCCACGAGCGCTCCTCCCTGATCGCCAGCGCTGGTGTCCAGCACGCTACCCGTCGGAGCCGCGGGCCGTGCAACGACCTGCAACCCCCGCGGTCGTACCGTGCGGAGCAGGCGCGCGACCCGTGCGCCCCGACAGCGTCGTCGAAAGGGCACCACCATGACCATCGCACCCTCGCCCACCAGCTACGCCGCACCCGGCGAGCCCGGCTCCCTGGTCGAGTACCGATCCCGGTACGACCACTTCATCGGCGGCGAGTACGTGCCGTCCGCCAGCGGGCAGTACTTCGAGAACCCCACCCCCGTCACGGGCAAGGTGTTCACCGAGGTGGCCCGCGGTGACTCCACGGACGTCGACCGGGCCGTCGCCGCCGGATGGAAGGCGTTCCCGGCCTGGGGACGGACGAGCGCGGCTGAACGTGCGGTCATCCTCAACAAGATCGCGGACCGCATGGAGGAGCACCTCGAGATGCTCGCCGTCGCCGAGACGTGGGAGAACGGCAAGCCGATCCGCGAGACCCTCGGCGCCGACATCCCGCTCGCGATCGACCACTTCCGGTACTTCGCCGGGGCGATCCGTGCGCAGGAGGGCTCCGCCGGCGAGATCGACCACGACACCGTGGCCTACCACTTCCACGAACCGCTCGGCGTCGTCGGGCAGATCATCCCGTGGAACTTCCCGATCCTGATGGCGGTGTGGAAGCTCGCGCCGGCCCTCGCCGCCGGCAACTGCGTCGTGCTGAAGCCCGCCGAGCAGACCCCGGCGTCCATCCACGTGCTCGTCGAGCTCATCCGCGACCTGCTGCCCGCCGGGGTGCTCAACGTCGTCAACGGCTTCGGCATCGAGGTCGGCGCACCGCTCGCGCAGCACCCGGACATCCGGAAGATCGCCTTCACGGGCGAGACCACCACCGGGCGGCTGATCATGCAGTACGCGTCGCAGAGTCTCATCCCGGTGACGCTCGAGCTCGGCGGCAAGAGCCCGAACGTGTTCTTTCCCGACGTGGCGGCCGAGCAGGACTCCTTCTACGACAAGGCGCTCGAGGGCTTCACGTTCTTCAACCTCAACCAAGGCGAGGTCTGCACGTGTCCGTCCCGGGCACTCGTGGCGAAGGAGATCTACGACGGGTTCGTCGCCGACGGCCTGGAACGCGTCCGTGCCGTCAAGCAGGGACACCCGCTCGACCTGTCGACGATGATCGGCGCCCAGGCGTCCAACGACCAGCTCGAGAAGATCCTGAGCTACATCGACATCGGCAAGCAGGAGGGCGCGAAGCTCCTGACCGGTGGCGAGCGCGCAGACCTGGGCGGCGAACTCTCGGGTGGCTACTACGTCACGCCGACGGTGTTCGAGGGTGACAACTCGATGCGGATCTTCCAGGAGGAGATCTTCGGGCCCGTGCTCGCCCTGACGTCCTTCAGCGGCTACGACGACGCGATCGCCACGGCCAACGACACCCTGTACGGGCTCGGCGCCGGCGTGTGGAGCCGTGACGTCACGACCCTGTACCGCGCCGGACGGGACATCCAGGCCGGGCGCGTGTGGTCGAACACCTACCACCAGTACCCGGCGGGTGCGGCCTTCGGCGGCTACAAGCAGTCCGGCATCGGGCGCGAGAACCACAAGATGATGCTCGACCACTACCAGCAGACGAAGAACCTGCTCGTCTCCTACGCCGACGGACCGATGGGCTTCTTCTGATGCCCGGCACCGCACGCGTCGCGGTGACGCCGGCGGCGGGGGAGCTCCTGCGGACCCTCACCGCCCGGCACGGCCCGCTGATGTTCCACCAGTCCGGCGGCTGCTGCGACGGCTCGAGTCCGATGTGCTACCCCGTCGGCATGTTCCGGACCGGTCCGGGGGACGTCCTGCTCGGCGCGTTGCAGGTGGACGGCCTCGAGCCGGTCGAGGTCTACATGTCGGTGTCGCAGTTCGAGTACTGGAAGTACACGCACCTGACGATCGACGTCGTCGACGGTCGGGGCGGCGGGTTCTCGGTCGAGGTCCCCGAGGGCAAACGGTTCCTCACCCGGTCGAGGATGTTCGACGACGACGAGCTCGCCGATCTCGGCCTGGTCCCGCGGGTGGCCCGGACGTAGGCTGACCGCACGCGTCGCGACGGAGCGGCGGGTGGGGTCGATCGGAGGATGCATGCGCGCACCCGGTCGGCTCCGCCCGCTCGTCGCCGCATCGTGGCAGCGGTCCGCCCGGGTCGACCCCGACGCCACCCCGGTCCTCGCCCTCGGCGACGACGAACTCGACGCCGTCCGGCACGACGGCCCCCTCGCCACCCTGCTGCCGGTGGTCCGCCGGCTGCTGCTCGACGACTCCCGCTCGGCCGGCTGTGTCGTCGCCGTCGCGGACGCCGCGGGTCGTCTCGTCTGGGTCGACGGCGCCCGCTCCACGCGTCGCGCCGCCGAGGACATGGGCTTCGTCCCCGGGGCCGACTGGTCGGAGGACCGCGTCGGCACCAGCGCGCCCGGCACGGCACTGCGTCTGGACCGTCCGGTGCAGATCCGCTCCGACGAGCACTACGCGAACGCCGTCAAGCCGTTCTCGTGCACGGCCGTCCCGGTGCACGACGCGAGCGGTGCGACCGTCGGCGTGCTCGACCTGACGGGCGACGACCGCGCCGTCGAGCGGCACACGCTGTCGCTGCTCGCCGCCACGGTCGCCGCAGCCGAGGCCCAGCTCGCCCTGGCCGCGGTCCGCCCCCGGGCAGGGACCCCCCGCGTACCGTCGGCCGAGCTGACCGTGCTCGGGACCGACACCGCCGTGCTCCGGATCGCCGACCGCCGGGTCGAGCTGTCCGCCCGGCACTCGGAACTGCTCGTCGTGCTCGCCGCGCACCCCGCCGGCCTCGCAGCGACCGACCTCGCCGCCGCCGTCTACGGTGACCCGGGCGCGGTCGTCACCCTGCGCGCCGAGGTCGTCCGGCTGCGCCGGGTCCTCGCGCAGCACGCGCCGGACGTGACCGTGACGTCGCGGCCGTACCGGGTGACCGGGGTCCGGACCGACGTCGACGGCGTGCTGTCCGCGCTCGAACGCGGGGCGCGCCTCCAGGCCGTCGACCGGTACGCCGGACCGGTCCTGCCGGGCTCCGCCGCACCCGGCGTCGACGCGGTCCGTGACCTGGTGCGGCTGCGGTTCCGCGAGTCGGTCGTCGCCGACGGCGGCGTCGACGCCCTGCTCGCGTGGGCGCGCACCCCGGACGGTGCGACCGACGCGCTGGTGCTGCGCGCGCTGCTCGAGGTGCTGCCGCGGCGGTCGCCGCGACGGGCGGGTCTCGTGGCGGCGATCGAGGCGCTCGAGGGCTCCTGAGACGATCGGTGACGGGCCGGGAGGCGCGGGTCGGGCTGGTAGTGTTGGCCTCCTCGCGAGTGTGGTGGAATCGGCAGACACGGGGCACTCAAAATGCTCTGCCTCACGGCGTGCGGGTTCAAGTCCCGCCACTCGTACGAAAATGCTCACGGCGTGCGGGGCAGTTCGGACCCGCGTCCCGCCACTCGTACCAAACCGGTGGGTCTGGGATACGGCACTTCCGTCGTCTAGTAGGCTTTCGTCCGTGAGTGACACAGAAGCAACAGCACCAGCACCCCGTCGCGTCGTCGTCGCCGAGGACGAGTCGCTCATCCGCCTCGACATCGTGGAGATCCTCCGCGACAACGGGTTCGACGTGGTCGGTGAAGCCGGTGACGGTGAGACCGCCGTCCAGCTCGCGACCGACCTCCGCCCCGACCTCGTCGTGATGGACGTCAAGATGCCCCAGCTCGACGGCATCTCCGCAGCCGAGAAGCTGTCGAAGAACCACATCGCGCCCGTCGTCCTGCTGACCGCGTTCAGCCAGAAGGACCTCGTCGAGCGCGCGACCGAGGCCGGCGCGCTGGCCTACGTGGTCAAGCCCTTCACCCCGAACGACCTGCTCCCCGCGATCGAGATCGCCCTCTCGCGGTACCAGCAGATCATCACGCTCGAAGCCGAGGTCGCCGACCTCGTCGAGCGCTTCGAGACCCGCAAGCTCGTCGACCGTGCCAAGGGCCTGCTGAACGAGAAGATGGGCCTCACCGAGCCCGAGGCGTTCCGCTGGATCCAGAAGGCCTCGATGGACCGCCGCCTGACCATGCACGACGTCGCGAAGGCGATCATCGAGCAGCTCAGCGCCAAGAAGTAGTCCAGCGCACCACCGTCGCTCACGGAACGCCGCCGGACCCCCTGGGGTCGGCGGCGTTCCTGCGTCCGGGAGCGGGGCGTGTGCCGCGACCACCTGGCAGGCTGGAGCCATGGACGACGTGGTGATCCGGGCCTCCCGGCCTGACGACATGCCGGCGGTGGCGGACCTGCGGTGGCGGTGGAGCGTCGACGAGGGCGGCGCGCAGCCGGCGGCGAGCGTGGAGGCCTACCGCGATGCCATGACGGCGTTCGCCGCCGACCACACGGAGTCGCACCGGTGTGTCGTCGCGGAGCGGGACGGTGTCGTGCTCGGCATGGCGTGGCTCGGGCTCATCGCGCGACCGCCGCTGCCGGACCGGCCGGGCCGCCGACTGACCGCTGACGTGCAGACGGTCTACGTGCACCCGGAGCTGCGAGGCTCCGGCGTCGCCGGACGCCTCGTGACGGCGCTGCTCGCGGTCGCCGACGAACTCGGCGTGGAGCGGACGTCGGTGCACTCGAGCGTGGACGGCGAGCGGCTCTACCGGAGGCTCGGGTTCGGCGACGCCCGCCTGCTGCTGCAGCGGCCGCCGGAGGACTGAGTCGTCGGTCCGTCGCTCCGTCGGTCAGCGACGCTCGCGGATCATGTTCGTGATCCGCACGGTGGAGCAGCGACGACCCTGGTCGTCGGTCAGGACGATCTCGTGGGTGGTGAGCGTGCCGCCCAGGTGGATGGCGGTGCACGTGCCCGTGACGATGCCGCTCGTGGCGCTGCGGGAGTGCGAGGCGCTGAGCTCGATGCCGACGGCGTAGCGGCCGGGCCCGGCGTGCACGTTCGCGGCCATCGAACCGAGGCTCTCCGCGAGGACGACGTAGGCGCCGCCGTGCAGCAGGCCGACCGGCTGGCGGTTGCCCTCGACGGGGATCGAACCGACCGCCCGCTCGGCCGAGAGCTCGGTGATGACCATGCCCATCTTCTCGGCCAGCTCACCCATGCCGCGTTCGTCGAGGCGGGGATCGATCGTGGTCGATGCGGTGTCGTCGGTCACGGTCTGCGTCGACCTTCCGTGTCAGCGGGCGTCGGTAGGCTGTCCGGGTGTCGGACTCCGCAAAGCCTACCCTCATGGTCATCGACGGCCACTCGCTCGCCTTCCGGGCCTTCTACGCGCTGCCGGTCGACAGCTTCGTGAACCGCGAGGGGCAGCACACCAACGCGATCCACGGCTTCATCTCGATGCTGCTGATGCTCCTGCAGCGCGAGAAGCCCACCCACCTGGCGGTGGCGTTCGACATCTCCCGGTTCTCGTTCCGCACGCGTGAGTACGCCGAGTACAAGGGCACCCGCTCCGAGACCCCGGCCGAGTTCAAGGGCCAGATCCCGCTCCTGCAGCAGGCGCTCGAGGCGATGGGCATCACCACCGTCACGAAAGAGGACTACGAGGCCGACGACATCCTCGCGACCCTTTCCAAGCAGGGTGCCGACCAGGGCTTCACGGTCTACGTGGTCTCCGGTGACCGCGACTCGATCCAACTCGTCAACGACGACGTCACGCTGCTCTACCCGTCCGTCCGCGGTGTCTCCGAACTCACCCGCTACGACCGCGACAAGGTCTACGAGCGGTACGGCATCGAGCCCCACCAGTACCCGGACATCGCCGCCCTCGTCGGCGAGACCAGCGACAACCTGATCGGCATCGACAAGGTCGGCGAGAAGACCGCGGTCAAGTGGGTGACCCAGTACGGGTCGCTCGACGGTGTCCTCGAGCACGCCGACGAGATCAAGGGCGTCGTCGGCAACAACCTGCGCGAGCAGCAGGACCGGGCGATCCGGAACCGCCGGCTCAACCGCCTGGTCACCGACGTCGAGCTGCCGGTCGGTCCCGCCGACGTCGCGCTCCGCCCGGTCGACGAGACCGCGGTGCGCGAGCTCTTCGCGAAGCTGCAGTTCCGCACGCTGCTCGACCGCGTCTTCAAGGTCGCCGGGTCGGGCGACCCCGCCGAGCCCGCGGCCGAGGGTGCAGTAGCCGACGGCGCGCCGACCCCGCCGCCCGTCAAGACCCTGATCGACGAAGAGCTCGGGTACTGGCTCGAGCGCCGCAACGCGACCGAGGCGGCGAACGGCTACGGCGTCGCGGTCGAGGTCATCGACGGACGCCTCAGCGCCATCGGCATCGCGACCCACGACGACGCCGTGCTGGTGCCGGGTGGCAGCGGCGCGAAGGACTACGAGCAGCTCTCGGCCTGGTTCGCCTCCGACGCGCCGAAGCACTTCCACGACGCCAAGGCCGCCATCAAGGCGCTCGGCACCGCCGGCTTCGTCGTGAACGGCATCGCCGGCGACGCGCGGATCATGGGGTGGCTCGCGCAGCCCGGCAAGCAGGGGCAGCCGCTGTCCGACCTCGTCTACCAGGAGCTCGGCGAAGAACTGCCGACGGCCGACCCGAACCAGCTGGTCCCCGAGACCGACCCGGTCAACGTCGGGGTGCACGCGTGGTTCGTGCTCCGCGTCACCACGGCCCTGCGCGCCCGGATCGACGCGTCCTCGCTGCAGGTCCTCGACGACATCGAGCTGCCGCTCGTGTCCGTACTGGCCGGCATGGAGACCATCGGCGTCGGCATCGACCGCCCGGTGCTCACCGGCCTGTCGAAGGAACTCGGGGAGCGCGCCGCCGAACTCGCGCAGCAGGCCTTCGCCGAGATCGGGCACGAGGTCAACCTCGGGTCGCCGAAGCAGCTGCAGGAAGTCCTGTTCACCGAGCTCGCGATGCCGAAGACCCGCAAGACCAAGACCGGGTTCTCGACCGACGCCGCGAGCCTGGCCGACCTGCAGGAACAGCACCCGCACCCGTTCCTCGGTCTCCTGCTGCAGCACCGCGACGCCACGAAGCTCCGGCAGATCGTCGACACGCTCGACGCCGCCGTGGTCGACGGGCGCATCCACACCCGGTACGAGCAGACCGGCACGAGCACCGGCCGGGTCTCGTCGACCGACCCGAACCTGCAGAACATCCCGGTGAAGACGGCCGTCGGTCGCCGGATCCGGTCGGCGTTCGCGGTGGCCGAGCCGTACACGACGCTCGTCACCGCCGACTACTCGCAGATCGAGATGCGGATCATGGCGCACCTCTCCGGCGACCCGGGCCTGATCCAGGCCTTCAACGAGGGCGAGGACCTGCACCGCTTCGTCGGCGCGCGGGTGTTCGGCGTCGACCCGTCCGAGGTCTCCAACGAGATGCGCACCAAGGTCAAGGCGATGTCCTACGGCCTGGCCTACGGGTTGAGTGCTTTCGGTCTGTCGAAGCAGCTGCGCATCGAGCAGTCCGAGGCCCGCACCCTGATGACCGAGTACTTCGCCCGCTTCGGTGCGGTGCGCGACTACCTGCGCAACGTCGTCGAGCAGGCGCGCGAGGACGGCTACACCGAGACGATCTTCGGTCGCCGTCGTCCGTTCCCCGACCTGAAGAGCCCGAACCGGGTCCTGCGCGAGAACGCCGAACGCGCCGCGCTGAACGCCCCGATCCAGGGTTCGGCCGCCGACATCATCAAGATCGCGATGCTCGGGGTCGCCGACGACCTGCGCGACGGCGAGCTGCAGTCGCACCTGCTGCTCCAGGTGCACGACGAGCTCATCCTCGAGGTCGCGCCCGGTGAGCAGGAGCGTGTCGAGGAGATCCTCCGCACCCGGATGGGCAGCGCTGCCGAGCTGAGCGTCCCGCTCGACGTCTCGGTCGGCGTGGGGCCGAACTGGGAGAGCGCCGCCCACTGACCCGGGCGGCCCGGGGGTCCTGTCGACCCGAGGGTCGGTAGGGTCGGGGCATGAGCGAAGAGCGTCCTGTCCGCCAGCCGTCCGCCGTCGACCGCGTCGCCGAGGACTGGGTCACCACCCTCGTCGACCTCGACCCGACGACCGCCACGTACATCGGCGTCCCGGGGCGCACGGGGGAGTACGGCGACACCTCGCCCGCCGGCGCAGCCGCGATGGCCGAGGCCGCGCGCGGTGCGAAGCGTGCGCTCGACGCCGCTCCCGCCGTCGACTCCGTGGACCAGGTGACGAAGGCCGACCTCGGCGCCGAGCTGGACCTGGTGCAGGAGTCGTACGAGCGCAAGCTGCACCTCCGCGACCTGAACGTCATCGCGAGCCCGGCGCAGTCGGTCCGCGAGATCATCGACCTGATGCCGACCGCGACCGAGGGCGACTGGCAGGACATCGCGAGCCGACTGCACGCGCTGCCCGACGCCCTCGAGGGCATCCGCGAGACACTGCTCGAGGGCACGCGTGAAGACGTCACCCCGGCGAAGCGCCAGGTCGCGCTCATCGCCGAGCAGGCGGCGCGCACCGGCGCCGACGGCGGGATGTTCCGTCAGCTGGCCGACTCCGCCGCGTTCGAGGGCGGCGTCCCCGTGCCGGAGACGCTCCGAGCAGACCTGCACCGCGGTGCCGAGGTCGCCGCGGCGGCCTACCGCTCGTTCGGACAGTTCCTGGAGCACGAGCTGCTGCCGCTCGCCACCCCCGTCGACGCCGTCGGTCGCGAGGCCTACGAGCTGCACTCGCGCCGGTTCCTCGGCGCGGTCGTCGACCTCGACGAGACGTACGAGTGGGGCCTCGAGGAACTCGCGCGCATGCGGGACGAGCAGGAGCGCATCGCCGACCGCATCGAGTCCGGCGCGAGCGTCGCCCGTGCGATCGAGGTGCTCGACACCGACCCGTCCCGGATCCTGCACGGCACCGACGCCCTGCAGCGGTGGATGCAGGAGACGAGCGACGCGTCGATCGCCGCGATGGCCGGGACCTACTTCGACATCCCGGACCCGATCCGTCGCCTGGAGTGCCGGATCGCCCCGACCCAGGAGGGCGGCATCTACTACAGCGGCCCCTCCGACGACTTCTCCCGTGCCGGCCGCATGTGGTGGTCCGTGCCCGAGGGCGTCACCGAGTTCGGCACCTGGCGCGAGAAGACGACGGTGTACCACGAGGGTGTCCCCGGACACCACCTGCAGATCAGCCAGGGCGTCTACAACCGCGGCGAACTGAACACGTGGCGCCGGCAGCTGTCCGGGTCCTCCGGGCACGTCGAGGGCTGGGCGCTGTACGCCGAACGGCTGATGGAGCAGCTCGGGTTCCTCGACGACGACGGCGACCGCCTCGGCATGCTCGACGGGCAGCGGATGCGGGCGGCCCGCGTCGTGCTCGACATCGGCGTGCACCTGCAGAAGACGAACCCCGACGGCGGCGGCTGGACGTGGGAGTACGCGCTCGACTTCATGGGGCAGAACGTGAACATGGACCCGGCGTTCGTCCGGTTCGAGGTCGCCCGGTACTTCGGGTGGCCGGGCCAGGCCCCCTCGTACAAGGTGGGTCAGCGCGTCTGGGAGTCCATCCGCGACGAGGTCGCCGCCCGCGAGGGAGCCGACTTCGACCTGAAGGCGTTCCACCACCGTGCGCTCTCGCTCGGCAGCATCGGGCTCGACACCCTGCGGACCGCGCTGGTCGGGTGACGCGCCGTCGACACGCCCGGTTGTGGGGCCTCCGCCGGTGCGGTTAGACTTGTGCGGCGCAATCCGCGCCACTCAATCAATCGCCACGGCGGTGCACCACGGGGGCCGAGTCCCCGCACGCCATGGCCCGACTCATGTCCGTTCGGAGCAATCTCTACATGACAACCACTACGACCAAGGCTCCTAAGCAGGTCGCCATCAACGACATCGGTTCGGCTGATGACTTCCTGGCCGAGGTCGAGAAGACCCTGAAGTTCTTCAACGACGGTGATCTCATCTCCGGCACCGTCGTGAAGATCGACCGCGACGAGGTCCTCCTCGACGTCGGTTACAAGACCGAGGGCGTCATCCCCTCGCGCGAGCTCTCGATCAAGCACGACGTCGACCCCAACGAGGTCGTCGAGGTCGGCGACGAGGTCGAGGCCCTGGTTCTCCAGAAGGAGGACAAGGAAGGCCGCCTCATCCTGTCGAAGAAGCGCGCGCAGTACGAGCGTGCGTGGGGCGACGTCGAGAAGATCAAGGAGTCCGACGGCGTCGTGACCGGGACGGTCATCGAGGTCGTCAAGGGCGGTCTCATCGTCGACATCGGCCTCCGTGGCTTCCTCCCCGCCTCGCTCATCGAGCTCCGTCGCGTCCGCGACCTCACGCCGTACCTCGGCCAGGAGATCGAGGCGAAGATCCTCGAGCTCGACAAGAACCGCAACAACGTGGTCCTGTCGCGCCGTGCGCTCCTCGAGCAGACGCAGTCCGAGTCCCGGACGACGTTCCTCAACAACCTCCACAAGGGCCAGGTCCGCAAGGGCATCGTGTCCTCGATCGTCAACTTCGGTGCGTTCGTGGACCTCGGTGGCGTCGACGGTCTCGTCCACGTCTCCGAGCTCAGCTGGAAGCACATCGAGCACGCCAGCGAGGTCGTCGAGGTCGGTCAGGAAGTCACCGTCGAGATCCTCGAGGTCGACCTGGACCGCGAGCGCGTGTCGCTCTCGCTCAAGGCGACGCAGGAGGACCCGTGGCAGGTCTTCGCCCGCACCCACGCGATCGGTCAGATCGCACCGGGCAAGGTCACGAAGCTCGTCCCGTTCGGTGCCTTCGTCCGCGTTGCCGACGGCATCGAGGGCCTCGTGCACATCTCGGAGCTCTCGAACAAGCACGTCGAGCTCGCCGAGCAGGTCGTCTCGGTCAACGACGAGGTCTTCGTCAAGATCATCGACATCGACCTCGACCGTCGCCGCATCTCGCTCAGCCTCAAGCAGGCGAACGAGGGCGTCGACCCGGAGAGCGACGAGTTCGACCCGGCGCTCTACGGCATGCCGACCGAGTACGACGACAAGGGTGACTACAAGTACCCCGAGGGCTTCGACCCGGAGACCAACGAGTGGCTCGAGGGCTACGACACGCAGCGCACCGAGTGGGAGGGCCAGTACGCGGCCGCCCAGGGGCGTTGGGAAGCCCACAAGGCGCAGGTCGCGAAGACCATCGCCGACGAGGCGCAGGGTGGCTTCGACCTCCCGGCCACGGCTTCCTCGTCGTCGTCGACCTCGTCGTTCGCCGGCGAGACGGGTGGCGCGAGCCCCCTGGCCGACGACGCGTCGCTCGCTGCACTCCGCGAGAAGCTCAGCTCGACCAACAACTGATCGAGCGGTTCGTCCCGACCGGAAGCCCGGCACCCCTGACAGGGTGCCGGGCTTCCGGCGTTTCCGGGCATCGGGGTCGTTACCCTGTTGCCGTGCACATCATCGGACTCACGGGCGGCATCGCCGCGGGCAAGTCGACCGTCTCCCGGCGCTGGGCCGAGCACGGGGCCGTCGTCGTCGACGCCGACCGACTGGCTCGGGATGCCGTGGCACCGGGCAGCCCGGGCCTGGCACAGGTCGCCGAGCGGTTCGGTCCGTCGGTGATCGCCGCCGATGGTTCCCTCGACCGGCCGGCGCTCGGGTCGATCGTGTTCGCGGACCCCGCGGCGCGGAAGGACCTCGAAGCCATCACGCACCCCGAGGTCTGGCGGCTCGCGCAGCAGGCGTTCGACGCCGCCGAGGCAGCCGATCCCGATGCCCTTGTGGTCTACGACGTGCCGTTGCTCGCCGAGGCCCGCGGGTCGCGTCCGCTCCGGTTCGACGCGGTCGTGGTGGTCGACGCCCCCGCGGCGCAGCGCATCGAACGGCTCGTCGAGCACCGCGGCATGCCCCGTGACGAGGCCGAGCGTCGCGTCGCTGCCCAGGCGAGCGATGCCGACCGCCTTGCCCTCGCCGACCACGTCGTCGACGCCACCGGGACGCTCGAGCAGACGATCCGCTCCGCTGACGAGGTGTGGGCGCGGATCACTCCATGAACCACCGCCTGGCGCTGATCCTCGCCGCGCTCGTCCTCGTGGCGATCGGGGCCGCCTCGCTCGTCGCCGCGAACGTCCTCGGTGCCCAGCGAGTGGCGGACAACGGCCGCGTCGCGGTGCACGAACGGCCGTCGGGTGACGAACACGGGCCCGAGGGGGAGTTCCACCGGTTCCGGCTCGGAACCGTGAACGGCGAGCGGCTCACCCCGAACCGCGACGACTTCGCCGCGCGCACCTCGGCCGACGGTCCGCTCCTGCTGTTCCTGCCGGCGACCCGGTCCCGTCCGGCGGAGTACCAGCGGTTCCTCGGAGCCGCCCTGGCCGACGGGTACCACGTGCTCGGCCTCGACTACTGGAACCTGGGCCGTACCCTGTCCGGCACGTGTGAGGCGAACGCACGCTGCTACGGCATGGTGCAGCGGAACCGCTTCGACGGCACGCGGCCCTCGGCGTTCAGTGCGGTGAGTCCGGCCGGGTCGATCGTCTCGCGCTTCCGGGACGCCGTCGCGTACCTCGACGACCACGACCCCGACGGCGGTTGGGGGCGGTTCGTCCAGGGCGACGACCGCATCGTCTGGGACGACATCGTCGTGGCCGGGCACTCGCAGGGCGGCGGAGAGGCGGCGTACATCGCCCACATCCGCAGTGTCCACGGCGCGCTGATGTTCTCGTCACCCGTCGAGTCCCGCGGGCCGGCACACGCAGCGTGGATGGACCGCCCGGGCCGGACACCGGTGGACCGGATGTACGCCATCGACGACGTCCGTGACACGTTCGGCCCCCGCATCACCGGTTCGTGGGACGTCCTCGGACTGAGCGGTGTTTCCGGGCCGTTCGAGACGGACACCGCACCGCCCGTCGCCGGAGCGGACCCGCACGCGATCCTCACCGACCTCGGCGGCGAGGGCAAGGCACACTCCCTGATCATCAAGGACTCGACGCCGCTCACCCGCGACGGCGTCCCCCGGATGCTCCCGCTGTGGCAGTGGATGCTGCACCGGTTCTCCACAGATCCCGCTCTTCCCTCTGACCGCTCATAGCGTCGCGCAATAGCCTTCCTGCGTGCAGCCCGTTCGTGATGAACCCGACCTGCGCTCGCTCATCCGGGCCCGTGCGGCCGACGGGGGCGTGCGCCACTTCCTCGAGGACGCTCGCTCCGAGCGGGTCCTCACGTACCGTGCGCTCGACGACGCGGTGACCGCCTGGTCGCGGACCTTCGACGCGATCGGCATCGCCCCGTCGGGTGCCGTCCTGGTCGACGTGGGTGACCCGCTCGCGTTCGCGGTCGTGCACCTGAGCGCCGTCGCCTCCGGTCGCCGGGCGATCCCCGTCGACACCGGCCAGCCGGCCACCGAGCCCGGCCGTCTCGCCGACCTGATCGGCGGAGCGTCCATCGTCGTGTCGGACCGCGCGGTGGACGCGTCCGTCCCCGGGGCACCGGCGAGCGGGATCGACCCGGCCACGTTCCTCCCGACCGCCGTCCGTGACGGCGACCTGCCCGCCCACAGCCCGCACGCGCCGGGCCAGGGGTCCGTCGTGCTGTTCACCTCCGGGTCGACCGGCGCGCCGAAGGGCGTCGAGCTGTCCGAGACGCAGCTGCTGTTCGTCGCCCGGGCCGTCGCACGGCACAACGGGCTCGTGCCGGACGACCGCGGGTTCAACTCCTTGCCGCTGTTCCACGTCAACGCCGAGGTGGTCGGACTGCTCGCGACGCTCGTCGCCGGCGCGACCCTCGTGCTCGACCGGCGCTTCCGTCGTACCGGGTTCTGGGACCTGCTCGCGGAACGACGGATCACCTGGCTGAACGCCGTCCCGGCCGTCCTGGCCGTGCTGGCGAAGACCGGACCGCTCGAGTTCCCGCCGGGCCTGCGGTTCGTGCGCAGCGCGTCGGCGCCGTTGCCCGACCCGGTGCGCGCCGCCCTCGGCGACGTGCCGCTCGTCGTGAGCTGGGGCATGACCGAAGGCGCCTCGCAGATCACGGCGACCCCGCTCGACGAACCGGCCCGGCCCGGCACCGTCGGGGTGCCGGTCGGGTCCGAGGTGCAGGTCCGCGGCGAGGACGGCTCGGTGCTGCCCGCCGGCGAGATCGGTGCGCTGTGGGTGCGGGGCGAGGGGATCGTCCGGGGCTACCTGGGTGGCCGCGCGTCCGAGCGGTTCGACGCCGACGGCTGGCTGCACACCGGTGACGTCGGCTCGGTCAGCGCCGACGGCTGGGTGTCCCTGGCCGGACGCTCCGATGACGTCATCAACCGCGGTGGCGAGAAGGTCTACCCGTCCGAGGTCGAGGACGTCCTGCTCGGCGACCCCCGAGTGCTCGAGGCGGTCGTCGTCGGCCGCCCTGACGACGTGCTCGGTGCCGTCCCGATCGCCTACGTGATCCCGCAGCCCGACGAACCCGTCGACCACGCTGCCCTCGTGGCCGACCTCGTGGCCCGGGCCGAGGCACAGCTGACCCGGTTCCGCCGACCGGTCGAGGTCATCGTCGTGCCCGACCTGCCGCGTGCGCCGACCGGCAAGGTGCAGCGCGCGAAGGTCCGGACCATGGCCCGACCCTCGTGAACGGACCATCACGCGTGTCCCCGGCGCTGACCGGCGACGAGCCGGGGGTGCAGACGCCGACGCGCACGGCGGAGGGCAAGCCCCGGCACCTGTACGAGGTCGACGTGCTCCGCATCCTCACGTTCGCGTGCGTGATCGGGGTGCACACCACGAGCCACACCGCGGCCACCGACGACGTCGGGCTGAACGCGCTGCTCGCCCTGCTGCACTTCACCCGGCTGGTCTTCTTCTCGCTGACCGCGTTCGTGCTCGTGTACAGCTACACCTTGCGCCCGAGGCCGATGGCGCAGTTCTGGCCGAAGCGGTTCCTGCTCGTGGGCGTGCCGTACCTGGCGTGGTCGTTCGTCTACGTCGCGGCGGCGTGGCTGCTGAGTCCCACCCGCCGTGGCGACGTCCCCGACCTGGTGCGCACTGCGGCCGAGGGCATCGTCACCGGCACCTCGTGGTACCACCTGTACTTCCTGCTCGTGACGATGCAGGTGTACCTGCTCCTGCCGGTGATCGTCTGGCTGGTGCGCCGGAGCCGCGGGCACCACGTGACCGTGCTGGTCGTGGCGTTCCTGGTCCAGCTGGTGGTGTTCGCCGGGTACAAGTACTTCCCGGCGAGCGACGCGTGGATGCAGGGGTACCAGAAGCAGTTCTTCTTCTCGTACGTCTTCTTCATCGTCTCGGGGGCGATCGCCGCCGACCACGCCGACGCCTTCCTGCGGTTCATCCGGGTCCACCGCCGCTCGGTCCTGTGGGCGTTCGCCGGCGTCGGGGGGCTGACCCTCGGCGTGTGGGCCCTCCAGGTGGGCCTCGGGCAGTCCCTCTACGCCGCGGGGACGCCGCTGCAGCCGGTCCAGGTGGTCTGGAGCACCGCGGTGTTCGTCGGGTTCCTGGCGATCGGCGCGGCCTGGGCGGACCGCCGGCGACCCGGCAGCCGGACCGCCCGGTTCGTCGACTACGCTTCCGACCGCTCGTTCGGCATCTTCCTGAGCCACCCGTTCGTCATCTGGATCCTGCTCTTCGGCGACAGCTGGCTCGAGGCCGTCGTGCCACGGCCGTGGCTCACCCTCGTCACCTACGTGCTCGTGCTGGTGCTGTCCGTCGCGGTGACCGAGCTGTTCCGGTGGACGCCGCTCAGCGTGCCCCTGACCGGGCGGCCGTCGTTGTCGTCGCGGGCGTCGCGAGCGGCGCGGGCGCGTCGTGCCGCAGGCGCGGCGGTGCCGCAGCGGTCGCCGGAACCGGTGGAGCCGGACGACGCCCTCGTCGGCGAGACCGACGACGTCGGGCGGCGCGCCGCGCGCTGAGCGCTCGCCCGCACGGCGCAGCTCTCGTGCGAGGTTCCGTCCGTGGTGCGATGGTGACGCCGTCCCACGGGGTCCGGAACCTCGCACCAGCCGTTCGGGGCAGTGGACACGTGGCGCGACGGCCGGGAGGCACATGGCGGGCCCGACCCGTGCCTCCCGGCCGCCGCGTGCGGACCACCAGGGCCGGCGCACGTCCCGCGCATCGGCTGCCGGCCGTCAGGCCGAGCGCTGCTCGGCCTTCGGGGTACCGATCTCGAGCACGCCGTCGGTGGACGTCAGCCGCTGGGGCTTCATGAACCACGCGACGACGGCCGCGGCTCCGAGCAGGACGCAGGAGAGCGCGAAGGGCACCTGCCAGCCGGAGGCGTCGATGAGCAGACCGAACACGATGGGCGAGACGACACCGGCGATGCCGAACCCGGTGTTCATGAAGCCCGAGGCCGTGCCGGACCACTGCGGCGCCACGTCCATCGGGATCGCCCAGAGGTTGGCGTTGCAGAGCTCGAGGAAGAAGAACGACAGGGCCAGCGAGATCGTCGCGACGAGCAGCCCCTGCCCGACCACGAGCGGGATGAGGCAGAGGAGCGAGCCGCCGAGCCCGATCACCAGGATGGTCCGGCGGGCGTTCCGGGTGTTCCCGCCGCGGTGGATGATGCGGTCGCTGAGCATCCCGCCGACGGTGTCCCCGACGACACCGGCCAGCAGGATGAGGGTGGTGAACAGGGCGAAGTCGCCGATCTCCAGGCCGTAGGTCGAGCTGAGGAACGTCGGGAGCCACGTGAGGAACACCCAGAGGGTCCAGCCGTACCCGAAGTCGACGAAGGTGACCGGCAGGATCTGCTTCGTCATCTGCCGCCACGGCACCGGGGGACGGGTCGCGCGGGTCTCGACCGGCGGGAGCTCGGCGAGCTCGACCTGCGTGATGCCCTTCGCGGACTCCGGCTTGTCCCGGAACCAGACGAACCAGACGACGGCCCACGCCAGGGACAGCACCGCGGTGGCGAAGAACGCCCAGCGCCAGCTGCCCGTCGCGCCGATCACCCACGCGACGATGAGCGGGGCCAGGGCGTTCCCGAGCCGTGCCGCGGAGTGCACCACGCCCTGGGCGAAGCCGTTCCGGTCGCGGGGGATCCAGCGGCTCATCGCCTGCGTGGCGGTCGGGAACGCGGCGGCCTCGCTCAGCCCGAGCAGGGCCCGTGCGGCGAAGAGGGTCCAGAAGCCGACCGCGAACCCGGTCCAGAGCGTCGCGACGCCCCAGATCACCGTGATGACGAAGAGCGCCCGGCGCGGGCCGAACTTCTCGCTGATCGTGCCGCCGAACACCTGCAGCAGGGCGTACGGCAACGAGAACGCGGAGACGATGAGGCCGGCGGTCGCCTCGTTGAACCCGAACTCCTCGGTGATGTGCGGCAGCGCCGTCGAGATGTTCGTCCGGTCGATGTACGAGATCGCGTACATGCAGCAGAGCAGGACGAGCACGCGTCCGCGGATGCGTCCGCGGAACGGGGTGCCCTTGATCGGTGCGGCCGGGTTCGCCGTGGTCATGAGGCCTCTTCGGGGGAGTGGGAAGGAGTCGGGTGACTGAACGGATCGGACGGTATGCCCGTTGACCATCAGTCGACTTGGAGCCTGCTTGCAGCGGACAGTACGCCGAGGGCGAGCAGGGGCCCTCGGTGTCAGGGGTGCCGACTACCGTTGTCCTCATGGGTGTTGCGATCGAACCGACCCGAGCGGTGCGTCCGTTCGAGGTCATCAGCGAGTACTCGCCGAGTGGCGACCAGCCCGCGGCCATCGCGGAACTCGCCGGGCGGATCAACGCCGGTGAGACCGACGTCGTGCTGCTGGGTGCGACCGGTACCGGCAAGTCGGCGACGACCGCCTGGCTCATCGAGCAGGTGCAGCGGCCGACACTCGTGCTCGCGCACAACAAGACCCTCGCGGCCCAGCTCGCCAACGAGTTCCGCAGCCTGATGCCGAACAACGCGGTCGAGTACTTCGTCTCCTACTACGACTACTACCAGCCAGAGGCCTACGTCCCGCAGACGGACACCTTCATCGAGAAGGACTCCTCGGTCAACGCCGAGGTCGAACGACTCCGGCACTCCACGACGAACTCACTGCTCAGCCGTCGTGACACCGTGGTGGTGTCCACCGTCTCCTGCATCTACGGTCTCGGCACCCCCGAGCAGTACATGAACGCATCGGTCGCGCTCCACGTGGGCCAGACGATCTCCCGCGACCAGCTCGTCCGCAAGTTCGTCGCCATGCAGTACCAGCGCAACGACGTCGACTTCGCCCGGGGCACGTTCCGGGTGCGCGGCGACACCATCGAGATCATCCCGATGTACGAAGAGCGCGCGATCCGCATCGAGATGTTCGGTGACGAGATCGAAGCGCTCTCCTCGCTGCACCCGCTCACCGGCAACGTCATCGACGACCTGCCCGCCGTGTCGATCTTCCCGGCCTCGCACTACGTCGCGGACACCGACGTGATGCACCGCGCGATCGCCTCCATCAAGGAAGAACTCGCGGAACGGCTCGCCGAGCTCGAGGGCCAGGGCAAGCTGCTCGAGGCCCAGCGCCTCCGGATGCGCACCACGTTCGACATCGAGATGATGGAGCAGATCGGGTTCTGCTCGGGCATCGAGAACTACTCGCGGCACATGGACGGCCGTGGTCCGGGCGAAGCACCGCACTGCCTCATCGACTACTTCCCCGACGACTTCCTCATCGTCATCGACGAGTCGCACGTCACCGTGCCGCAGATCGGCGCGATGTACGAGGGTGACGCCTCGCGCAAGCGCACCCTCGTCGAGCACGGGTTCCGCCTGCCGAGCGCGATGGACAACCGCCCGCTGAAGTGGGAGGAGTTCCTCGAGCGCGTCGGGCAGAAGGTCTACCTGTCGGCCACCCCCGGGCGCTACGAGCTCGGGGTCACCGACAGCGTGGTCGAGCAGATCATCCGCCCGACCGGCCTGATCGACCCCGAGATCGTGGTCAAGCCGAGCGACGGCCAGATCGACGACCTGCTCGAGGAGATCAAGCAGCGGGTGGAGAAGGACGAACGCGTCCTCGTCACCACGCTGACCAAGCGCATGGCAGAGGAACTCACCGACTTCCTCGGCAACGCCGGTGTGCGCGTCCGGTACCTGCACTCCGACGTCGACACCCTGAAGCGCGTCGAGCTGCTGACCGAGCTGCGGCAGGGCGTCTACGACGTGCTCGTCGGTATCAACCTGCTGCGCGAGGGCCTCGACCTGCCCGAGGTGTCGCTCGTCGCGATCCTCGACGCCGACAAGGAAGGCTTCCTCCGCTCGTCGACGTCGCTCATCCAGACGATCGGTCGCGCTGCCCGCAACGTGTCGGGTCAGGTGCTCATGTACGCCGACAAGATGACCGACTCGATGAAGATCGCGATCGAGGAGACCGATCGCCGTCGTGAGAAGCAGGTCGCCTACAACCTGGAGCGCGGCATCGACCCCCAGCCGCTGCGCAAGAAGATCGCGGACATCACCGAGGTCCTGCAGCGCGAGAACGACGACACGAAGGCGCTCCTGCAGGGTCGCCCCGGCACCGACGGCCGTCGGTCGCCGACGCCGAACCTCAAGCGCGGCGGCATCGCGGGCGAGGGTGCGACGCAGCTCGGTGCCACCATCGCCGACCTGAACGACCAGATGCTGCAGGCTGCGGCGGAGCTGAAGTTCGAGCTCGCGGCGCGACTGCGCGACGAGGTGCAGGACCTGAAGAAGGCCCTGCGCCAGATGGAGTCGGCCGGACATGTCAGCTGACGGCGCCCGCACGGTCGTCGTCACCGGTGCGAGCGCCGGGCTCGGGTACCACGCCGCCGAGCAGCTTGCCGCGGCGGGGCACCGTGTGGTGCTGGCGACGCGCGACCGCGGCCGGGCGGACGCCGCCGAGCGCAGCATCCGTCGGCACGTCGACGGCGCCTCGCTCGCCCACGTCCACCTCGACCTCGCCGACCTCGACTCGGTCAGTGCCGCTGCCGACGAACTCGCCGGGCTGGAACCGGACGGCGTCGACGCGGTCGTGAACAACGCCGGGGTCGTCGGGGCGTCGACGCGGGGGAGCACGGCACAGGGCACCGAACTGCAGATCGGTACGAACCACCTCGGGCACTTCGCGTGGACCGCCCGGGTCCTGCCCCTGCTCGAACGACGAGGCGGCCGGGTCGTGCACCTCGGGTCGATCGCCCATCGATTCGCCCAGCTCGACGCGACCGATCCGCTCGGCGTCGGTCGGTACTCGAGCCACCGTCAGTACGCCAGGAGCAAGCTCGCCGTGATGCTGTTCGGCTTCGAGCTCGCCGAGCGACTGGCCGACTCGGGATCGTCCGTGTCGAGCGTCGTCGCGCACCCCGGCCTGTCGCTCGACCGCCTGTCACCGGCACGCCCGGACATCAGCCCGGCACGACCCGAACCCGAGTGGATCCGCCCGGCGCAGCGCATCGTCGCCCAGGGCAAGGACGTCGGCGCCCAGCCGCTCGTGCACGCCGCCGTCGGTGCTGACGTGCAGTCGGGGGAGTACTGGGGCCCGGCGGGCTGGATGCAGCTCCGGGGCCCGGCCACGGTGGTCGCGGCCGAACCTCGGGCGCACGACCGCACGGTCGCAGCACAGCTCTGGGCCGCGAGTGAGCGTGCATCCGGCGTCGCGTTCGCTCTCGACGCACTCGTCTGACCCTCCATCCCGGCCGAATGTCGGTGCCGCTTCGTAGAATCGACGACGATGACCATCACCTCTGACCCCGGTACCTCGACGTCGGGCCGGAACGCCTTCGGCGAGCCCGCTGACCTCCACCTCCCCGGCGGGACCGCTCCGCACAGCACCTCCACGCTCAGCGTGCGCGGCGCGCGCGTGCACAACCTCCGTGACGTCGACCTCGAGATCCCGCGCGACTCGCTCGTCGTGTTCACCGGCCTGTCCGGCTCGGGCAAGTCCTCGCTGGCGTTCGACACGATCTTCGCCGAGGGGCAGCGCCGGTACGTCGAGTCGCTGTCCGCCTACGCACGCCAGTTCCTCGGCCAGGTCGACCGCCCCGACGTCGACTTCATCGAGGGGCTCTCGCCGGCGGTGTCGATCGACCAGAAGTCGACCAACCGCAACCCGCGGTCGACGGTCGGCACGATCACCGAGGTCTACGACTACATGCGTCTGCTCTGGGCGCGCATCGGGGTCCCGCACTGCCCGACGTGTGGCGAGGTGATCAGCAAGCAGACCGTGCAGCAGATCGCCGACCAGCTCATGCAGTTCGAGACCGGCACCCGCTTCCAGGTCCTCGCACCCGTGATCTCGAAGAAGAAGGGCGAGTTCGTCGACCTCTTCCAGGAGCTCGCGGCGTCCGGCTACGCCCGCGCGATCGTGGACGGGGAGCGCATCCAGCTCAGCGACCCGCCCAAGCTCAAGAAGCAGGTCAAGCACGACATCTCGGTCATCGTCGACCGCCTGGTGGCGAGCGACGACATCCTCGGTCGTCTCACCGACTCGCTCGAGACCGCCCTGCGCCTGACCGACGGCACCGTCGGCATCGACCTGGTGGACCACGAGGGGCCCGGAGCGGTCCGGAACTACTCCGAGAACCTCTCGTGCCCGAACAACCACCCGCTCGCACTCACCGAGATCGAGCCGCGGACGTTCTCGTTCAACGCGCCGTTCGGTGCCTGCCCCGAGTGCTCCGGCCTCGGCACCCGCATGTCGGTCGACCCCGACCTGGTGCTCGGCGACCCCGAGGCCTCGTTGCGGGACGGCGTCCTGCTGCCCTGGACCGGGACGAGTGGGCTGTACTCCTACTTCGAGAAGCTGCTCGGCGGTCTCGGCAAGGAGCTCGGCTTCTCGCTCGACACCCCGTGGAACCAGCTCGACCCCGCGGTGCAGGCGTCGATCCTGACCGGCAAGGACTTCCAGGTGTCGGTCTCCTGGCGCAACCGCTTCGGCCGCGAGATGCGGTACACGAGCGGGTTCGAGGGCGTCATGCCCTACATCGAGCGCAAGTTCGCCGAGGCCGAGTCGGACTCGCAGCGGCAGCGCTTCCAGGGGTACCTGCGCGAGGTCCCCTGCCCGGTGTGCGAGGGAACCCGCCTCAAGCCCGAGGTGCTCGCGGTGACGGTCAACGACCGCAGCATCGCGGACGTCACCGACATGTCGCTCGACAACGCGTACTCGTTCATGGACGAGCTGACGCTGACCGACCGCGAAGCGCACATCGCCGCTGCGGTCCTCCGCGAGATCCGCGCACGCCTCGAGTTCCTGCTCGAGGTCGGCCTGAACTACCTCACGCTGGCACGTGGTGCCGGCGGCCTCTCCGGCGGCGAGGCGCAGCGCATCCGCCTGGCGACGCAGATCGGCTCCGGGCTGACGGGCGTGCTCTACGTGCTCGACGAGCCGAGCATCGGCCTGCACCAGCGCGACAACCGTCGACTCATCGACACCCTGGTCAAGCTCAAGGACCTCGGCAACACGCTCATCGTCGTCGAGCACGACGAGGACACGATCCGCACGGCCGACTGGGTCGTCGACATCGGCCCCGGTGCCGGTGTGAACGGCGGCAACGTCGTGCACTCCGGTTCGTACGAGGGCATCATCGAGAACCGCGAGTCGATCACCGGTGACTACCTCGCCGGCCGACGCGCGATCGAGGTGCCGGCCGAGCGTCGCAAGGTCAACCTCAAGCGCGCCATCACCGTGCAGGGTGCCCGCGCGAACAACCTCAAGTCGATCGACGCGGACTTCCCCCTCGGTGTGTTCACCGCGGTGACGGGCGTCAGCGGGTCCGGCAAGTCGACGCTGGTGAACGACATCCTGTACAAGGTGCTCGCCAACCAGCTCAACGGCGCACGGCACATCGCGGGCAAGCACACCCGGGTGAAGGGCCTCGACCAGCTCGACAAGGTCGTGCACGTCGACCAGGCACCGATCGGTCGCACCCCGCGCTCGAACCCGGCGACCTACACGGGCGTGTTCGACCGCATCCGCCAGCTGTTCGCCGAGACGCAAGAGGCGAAGACCCGCGGCTACCAGCCGGGCCGCTTCAGCTTCAACGTCAAGGGCGGCCGCTGCGAGAACTGCGCGGGCGACGGCACGATCAAGATCGAGATGAACTTCCTGCCCGACGTCTACGTCGCGTGCGAGGTCTGCGGCGGTGCGCGGTACAACCGCGAGACGCTCCAGGTGCACTACAAGGGCAAGAACATCTCCGAGGTCCTCGACATGCCGATCAGCGAGGCGGCCGAGTTCTTCGAGCCGATCTCGGCGATCCACCGCTACATGGCGACCCTGGTCGACGTGGGACTCGGCTACGTGCGTCTCGGCCAGAGCGCGACCACGCTCTCCGGCGGCGAGGCGCAGCGCGTCAAGCTCGCCACCGAGCTGCAGCGTCGCTCGAACGGCCGCACGGTCTACGTGCTCGACGAGCCGACGACCGGTCTGCACTTCGAGGACGTCCGCAAGCTGCTCCTCGTGCTGCAGAGCCTGGTCGACAAGGGCAACACCGTCATCACGATCGAGCACAACCTCGACGTCATCAAGTCCGCCGACTGGCTGATCGACATGGGTCCCGAGGGCGGTTCCGGTGGCGGCACGGTCCTGGCGACGGGTACCCCGGAGCACGTGGCGACCGTGCCGGAGAGCCACACCGGTGTCTTCCTGCGCGAGATCTTCGACGCCCAGGACGCCCGGGTCGGCAAGCAGCAAGCGGTCGGCGCACGCCAGGCCACCCAGAAGCAGCAGGGCGGCAAGCAGCAGGGCGACGAGAAGCAGGGCACGACCAAGCAGGCGAGCAAGCAGAAGGCGGGTGCTCGGTAGGTGGCGGACACCGTCCCCTGGCGTCCGAAAGCGGGGGAGATCCCGACCGACCCGGGCGTCTACCGCTGGCGTGACGAAGCCGGTCGGGTGCTCTACGTCGGCAAGGCGAAGAACCTCCGCGCCCGGCTGAGCAACTACTTCGCGCCGCTGCCGACGCTGCACGAGCGCACGCGGCGCATGGTCCTGACGGCACGCAGTGTCGAGTGGACGACGGTCGGCTCCGAGATCGAGGCGCTCCAGCTGGAGTACACCTGGATCAAGGAGTTCGACCCGCCGTTCAACGTCAAGTTCCGCGACGACAAGTCGTACCCGTACATGGCGGTCACCCTGGGCGACGAAGCGCCGCGGGTGATGGTGACGCGCAACCGCAAGATCAAGGGCGCGAAGTACTTCGGTCCGTACCCGAAGATCTGGGCGGTGCACGACACCATCGACCTGATGATCAAGGTGTTCCCGATCCGCACCTGTTCGGACTCGTCGTACAAGAAGGCGATGCAGACGGGCCGTCCGTGCTTCCCGGGGCAGATCGGCAAGTGCGGTGGCCCGTGCTCGCAGAAGGTCACGATCGAGGAGCACCGCGCGCTCGTCGAGGAGTTCGTGCGCTTCATGAACTCCTACGACCGTCGGGTCATCACCGAACTCCGGCAGCGCATGGGGGCCTCGGCCGACGCGATGCAGTACGAGCAGGCCGCGAAGTACCGCGACCAGGTCGAAGCGCTCGAGGCCGTGCTCGAGAAGTCCGCCGTGGTGCTCCGCGACTCGGTCGACCTCGACCTGTTCGGCATCGCGGAGGACGAGCTCGCCGCTGCCGTGCAGCTGTTCTCGGTCCGTGGCGGCCGCATCCGCGGTGTCCGCGGCTGGGTGGTCGACAAGGAGCTCGACATCGCCACGGGCGACCTCGTCGAGCAGATCGTGCAGGGCGTCTACGTCACCGACGAGCCCCCGCGCGAGGTCGTCGTCCCCGAGCTGCCGGAGGACGCCGACGCGCTCCAGGAGTGGCTCAGCAAGCGCCGGAACGGGCGCGGCACGAAGCTCAGTACGGCACAGCGCGGCGATCGTGCCGGTCTCGCGCGGACGGCCGCGCAGAACGCCGGGCAGGCGCTCATGCTCTACAAGACCAAGCGGTCGGCCGACTACACCACCCGGGCCGCGGCACTGGCCGACATCCAGGACGCCCTCGGCATGACCGAGGCGCCGCTCCGCATGGAGTGCTACGACATCTCGCACCTGCAGGGCACGAACGTCGTCGCGTCGATGGTGGTGTTCGAGGACGGCCTGCCGCGCAAGGACCAGTACCGCCGGTACTCGATCGCCGAGACCACCGACGACACCGACAGCATGTACCAGGTGCTCTCGCGGCGCCTGGCACGGCTGGACGAGGACGCCGAGCTGCCGGACGTCCCCGACGTCACGACCGACGAGGTCGTCGAGGGGTCGAAGCCGACGAAGCGGTTCGCGTACCGCCCGCAGCTGCTCATCGTCGACGGCGGGCAGCCCCAGGTGCAGGCCGCGAAGCGCGCGATGGACGAAGCCGGCGTGCACGACATCGCCCTGGTCGGCATCGCCAAGCGGCTCGAGGAGCTCTGGCTCCCCGACGACGACTTCCCGGTCATCCTGCCCCGCAACTCCGAGGCGCTCTTCCTCATCCAGCGCATCCGCGACGAGGCGCACCGGTTCGCGATCACCCACCAGCGCAGCAAAAGGAAGCGCGACGTCCGGTCGCGGCTTTCCGAGATCCCGGGTCTCGGCCCGAGTCGTGTCAACGCCCTGCTGAAGCACTTCGGCTCGGTCGCCCGGCTGCGCGAAGCGACGGCCGAGGACATCGGCGAAGTGAACGGCATCGGCCCGGCGACCGCTGCCGCGGTCGTGTCGAAGCTGGCGCAGACGCCGACGAGCGCGCCGGCGACGAGCGCGTCCAGCGCCCCCGAACCAGACGCCGACGCGATCGCGGACACCGGGACCGAGAACGCAGCCACCCAGCAGACCGCCACCCAGCAGACCGCCGCGGGCCCCGGAGGCCCGGTGCGGGTGCCCGAGGTGACCGACGACGGTCCGCAGCGACCGTCGTGACGAACCCCGCGCCTCCCGTCCGTCACCGGGCGGTAGCCTGGTCCGGCAGCCGAGACCTCCCCGGGCGACGCGCCCGGGCCGCCACGACGGAGCCCACTCCCAGATGACCGACAGCGCCACCGCGACCACCCACGCGTCGCAGCACGACATCCTCATCGTCACCGGCATGTCCGGGGCCGGGCGGTCCACCGTCGGCAAGGCCCTCGAAGACCTGGGCTGGTACGTCGTCGACAACCTGCCCACGCAGATGCTGGCCCCGCTGACCGAACTGGCCGACCGCGCGGGGGAGAAGATCCCGAAGATCGCCACGGTGGTCGACGTCCGCGGCGGGCGGTTCTTCACCGACCCCGAGCACGCGGTCGAGCAGGTCCGCTCGAGCACCTCCGCTCGGGTCCGGGTGCTGTTCCTCGAAGCCACCGACGCCGTGCTGGTCCGGCGCTTCGAGCAGGTCCGTCGACCCCACCCGCTCCAGGGTGAGGACACGCTGCTCGACGGCATCGCCCGCGAACGGGCGCGTCTCGCCGGCCTCCGCGAGGCGTCCGACGTGGTGATCGACACCTCCGACCTCAACATCCACCAGCTCGCGAACACCGTGATCGAGCACTTCGCCGACGAGCACTTCGTGGGCGTACAGGTCACGCTGATGAGCTTCGGCTTCAAGTACGGACTGCCCGCCGATGCCGACATGGTGGCCGACGTGCGGTTCCTCCCGAACCCCTACTGGGTGCCGGAACTGCGGCCCCACACCGGGCTGGACCAGCCGGTCTCGGACTACGTGCTGGCCCAGGCCGGAGCCCGTCCGTTCGTCGACCGCTACGCCTCCGTCCTCGAGCCGGTGTTCGAGGGGTACCAGCGCGAGAACAAAAGACACGCTACGATCGCCATCGGCTGTACCGGCGGGAAGCACCGCTCGGTCGCCATCGTCGCCGAGTTGGCGAACCTCCTCCGCGGGATGCCTGGCGTCGCCGTGCGTGTGAAGAACCGAGATCTCGGCCGGGAGTGACCGTCCCTCCGGCCGCTCCCACGCCCGTGCCGCCGGATCTGCGGGAACCACTGAACGAACGTTAGGAATGATGCTGTGCCGTTGACTGCCGAGGTCAAGGACGAACTGGCCAGGGTCGCCGTGAACCGCAACACGGTCCGCGCCGCCGAACTGGCCACGATCCTCCGGTTCGCTGGTGGTCTGCACGTCATCTCGGGCCGCATCGCGGTCGAGGTCGAGCTCGACACCCGGATCATCGTGCACCGGGTCCGCAAGGACCTCGCCGAGCTCTACGGCGTGCGCAGCGAGGCGTCGGTGGGCTCGTCCGCGTCAGCCCGCCGCGGGACCCGCTACCTGGTCCGCGTGCTCGAGGCGGGGGAGACCCTCGCCCGCCAGACCGGCCTGATGGACGCCCGTCGTCGCCCGGTCCGTGGCCTGCCGAACCGCCTCACGACGGGCAACCGTGAGGACCTCGCCGCCATCTGGCGCGGCGCCTTCCTCGCCTCCGGCACCCTGACTGACCCGGGTCGGGCCGCAGCGCTCGAGGTCACCTGCCCCGGCAACGAGGCCGCGATGGCCCTCGTCGGGGCCGCGTCGCGTCTCGGGGTCGCCGCGAAGGGCCGCGAGGTCCGCGGGGTGCACCGCGTCGTCATCCGCGACGGCGAGGCCATCGGTCAGATGCTGACCGTCATGGGTGCAGCGCGCACCACCGCCGACTGGGAGGAGATGCGCCAGCGTCGCGAGGTCCGTGCGACCGCGAACCGCCTGGTCAACTTCGACGACGCGAACCTCCGCCGTTCCGCGCAGGCCGCCGTGGCCGCCTGCGCGCGGGTCGAGCGTGCGCTCGAGATCCTCGGCGACGAGGTCCCCGACCACCTGCAGTACGCCGGCACGCTGCGCCTGCAGCACCGCGACGCGTCGCTCGACGAGCTCGGCCAGCACGCGGACCCGCCCATGACCAAGGACGCCATCGCCGGCCGCATCCGTCGCCTGCTGGCGATGGCCGACAAGCGGGCCTCCGACCTCGGCATCCCGGGCACCGAAGCGAGCGTTCCCGAGGAGCTCGAAGGGGCCTGAGAGCGGTCTGTCGACCCCACGGACGGGAGGCGCGGTGCCAGCTGGCACCGCGCCTCCCGTCCGTTTCCCGGCCCGTTCCCGGACCCGTTCCCGGCCTGGTCGGCGACCGTCCGGACGGACCGTCATCCCGCTCGGGCACGCAGTGTCCGACTGCTAGGGTCGTTACGGCGACGTTACGGGGCGTATCGTCCACCACACGCGGGCCCGCCAGGGTGCGCGACTCCCGAAAGCAGCGCCCCCTGGGCGCTCCACACTCACCAGGAGATCCATTGACCGTCAAGATCGGTATCAACGGCTTCGGCCGCATCGGCCGTAACTTCTTCCGGGCCGCCCTCGCGAAGGGCTCCGACCTCGAGATCGTGGCGGTGAACGACCTCACCGACAACGCGTCGCTCGCCAACCTGCTGAAGTTCGACTCCATCACGGGCCGTCTCGGCGTCTCCGTCGAGCTCGACGGCGACAACATCGTCGTCGACGGCAAGGCCATCAAGGTCCTCGCCGAGCGCGACCCCGCCAACCTCCCCTGGGGCGAGCTGGGTGTCGACATCGTGATCGAGTCGACCGGGTTCTTCACCAAGGCCGCCGATGCGCAGAAGCACATCGACGCCGGCGCCAAGAAGGTCATCATCTCCGCCCCGGCCTCGGGTGACGACGTCACCATCGTGCTCGGCGTGAACGAGGACCAGTACGACGCGGCGAACCACCACATCATCTCGAACGCGTCCTGCACCACGAACAGCCTCGCGCCGCTCGCCAAGGTGTTCCACGACAAGTTCGGCATCGAGCGTGGCCTGATGACGACGGTGCACGCCTACACCGCCGACCAGAACCTGCAGGACGGCCCGCACAAGGACCCCCGTCGTGCCCGCGCCGCCGCGCTGAACATCGTCCCGACCTCGACCGGTGCCGCCAAGGCCATCGGTCAGGTCATGCCGGAGCTCGCCGGCAAGCTCGACGGCTTCGCGCTGCGCGTCCCGGTCCCCACCGGCTCGATCACCGACCTCACCCTCGAGACCAAGTCCGAAGTCACCGTCGACGAGATCAACGCCGCCTACAAGGAGGCCGCGGAAGGCCCCCTCAAGGGCATCCTGCTCTACAGCGAGGACCCGCTGGTGTCGACCGACATCACCACGGACCCGCACTCCTCGATCTACGACTCCGGCCTGACCAAGGTCATCGGCGGCCTCGTGAAGATCACCTCGTGGTACGACAACGAGTGGGGCTACTCGAACCGCCTCGTCGACCTCACCGAGTACGTCGGCGAGCGTCTGTAACACATGGCCCTCCGCACCCTCGAGGACCTCGGCGACCTCGCCGGCAAGCGCGTCGTCGTCCGCTGTGACCTGAACGTCCCGCTCAAGGACGGCACGATCACGGACGACGGCCGCGTGCGCGCGTCGCTGACCACGCTGAACACCCTCGTCAACGCCGGCGCGCGCGTCATCGTGATCTCGCACCTGGGCCGCCCCGACGGGGAGCCCAAGCCCGAGTTCTCGCTCGCACCGGTGGCCCAGCGGCTCTCCGAGCTGCTCGGCAAAGAGGTCACGTTCGTCGGCGAGACCGTCGGCGACGAAGCGACCGCCGCGGCCGAGGCCCTCGAGGACGGCGACGTCCTGCTGCTCGAGAACCTCCGCTTCAACCCGGAGGAGACCTCGAAGGACGCCGCCGAGCGCGGTGCCTTCGCGGACCGCATCGCCGCCCTCGGTGACGCCTTCGTCTCCGACGGCTTCGGTGTCGTGCACCGCAAGCAGGCTTCGGTCTACGAGCTCGCGTCCGCACTGCCCAGTGCAGCCGGTTCGCTGATCGAGACCGAGCTGCGCGTGCTCGAGCGTCTGACCAAGGACCCGGAGCGGCCGTACACGGTGGTGCTCGGCGGTTCGAAGGTCAGCGACAAGCTCGGTGTCATCGACCACATCCTGCCGAAGGTCGACACCCTCTGCATCGGTGGCGGCATGCTCTTCACGTTCCTCGCGGCCCAGGGCCACGGGGTCGCGAAGTCGCTGCTCGAGGCCGACCACCTCGACGTCGTCCGCGAGTACCTCTCGCGGGCGAAGGAGCTCGGCGTGACCATCGACCTGCCGACCGACGTCGTGGTGGCCTCCGGCTTCGCGGCCGACGCCGACCACGAAACCGTGGCGGCGGACGCCATCGAGTCCTCGTCGTTCGGCACGGACGGCATCGGCCTCGACATCGGCCCGGAGACCGCTGCGCGGTTCGCCTCGGCCGTCTCGGGTTCGAAGACCGTGTTCTGGAACGGCCCGATGGGCGTGTTCGAGTTCCCGGCCTTCGCCGCCGGCACGAAGACCGTCGCGCAGGCGCTGACCGAGGTCGACGGCCTCGGCGTCGTCGGTGGTGGCGACTCCGCTGCCGCCGTGCGGTCGCTCGGCTTCTCGGACGACCAGTTCGGCCACATCTCGACCGGTGGCGGTGCGAGCCTCGAGTTCCTCGAGGGCAAGTCGCTGCCCGGTCTCGAAGCACTGGGGTGGACCGCATGACCCGTACTCCGTTGATCGCGGGCAACTGGAAGATGAACCTGGACCACCTCCAGGCCATTGCCACCGTGCAGAAGCTCGCGTGGACGCTCAAGGATGCCCGGCACGACTTCGACGACGTCGAGGTCGCGGTGTTCCCGCCGTTCACGGACCTGCGGAGCGTGCAGACGCTCATCTCGGCCGACAAGCTGCCGATCCACTTCGGTGCGCAGGACCTGTCGCAGTTCGACTCCGGTGCTTACACCGGCGACGTCTCCGGCGCGTTCCTCGCAGCGCTCGACGCCCAGTACGTCATCGTCGGCCACTCCGAGCGGCGCACGCTGCACGGTGAGACCGACGAGGTCGTCGCAGCGAAGACCGCAGCGGCCGTCAAGCACGGTCTCGTTCCGGTGGTCTGCGTCGGCGAGACCGGCGAGCAGCGCGAGGAGCGCGGAGCCGGTGTCGTGCCGGTCGAGCAGCTCCGCGTCGTGCTCGACGCGGTCAAGCCGGCCGACATCGTCGTGGCGTACGAGCCGGTCTGGGCCATCGGCTCCGGCCAGGCGGCCACGGCCGAGCAGGCGCAGGACGAGTGCGCGGCGATCCGTCGTGGCATCGCCGCAGCCTGGGGCAACCAGGCTGCTGCCGACACCCGGGTGCTCTACGGCGGCTCGGTCAAGTCGGGCAACATCGCGGGGTTCCTCCGTGAGCCCGACATCGACGGCGCGCTCGTCGGTGGCGCTTCGCTCGACGTGCAGGAGTTCGCGGCCATCGCCCGGTTCCGTCAGCACGTCGGGCTGTAGTCCACAGGCGTCGTCGCGGGCAGTCGTCCGCACCACTCCCGTCCAGGTACCGGCCGTGCTCCGCGCGGCCGGTACACTAGTACGGCTGACTGACACGAAAGGTACGTCGTGGCGATACTCTCCGTCGTGCTGCAGGTCCTGCTCGCAATCACGAGCCTCCTGCTCACGCTCCTCATCCTGCTGCACAAGGGCCGCGGTGGTGGCCTCTCCGACATGTTCGGCGGTGGGGTCACGAGCAACCTCGGTGCGTCCGGCGTGGCCGAGCGCAACCTCAACCGCATCACGGTGATCCTCGGTCTGGTCTGGATCGTCTCCATCATCGTGCTCGGTCTCATCAACAAGTTCACGGCGGGGGTCTGATCCATGGCAAGCGGAGGCAGTGCAATCCGAGGGTCTCGCGTCGGCGCGGGACCGATGGGCGAACAGGACCGCGGGGTCCAGGCAGAGCGCGTGGCGATCTCGTACTGGGACGCCCTCGGCAACGAGGTCGTGCGGTACTTCGCCGCGAACCTGCCCGACGAGGAGATCCCCGAGACGGTGGACTCGCCGTCGAGCGGTCTGCCGGCCGGGCGCGACAAGGAGAACCCTCCCGTGGTCTCCAAGACGGAGCCCTACAAGACGCACCTCGCGTACGTGAAGGAACGCCGCACCGAGGAAGAGGCAGCGCAGCTCCTCGAGGACGCGCTCCAGCAGCTCCGAGAGCGTCGCGGCACCGCGGCGAAGAAGAGCTAGCGTACACACGCTGAAGTAGGCCCCTGCACCGATGGTGTGGGGGCCTTCGTGTGTCCCGGGGAAGGGGTGGCTCGCTCGCCGAGAGGTCACGACACGCCGCGTGCGGTGTGTGGTGGTGGCACGAACCGTCGCCTGCGGCGCCCGCAACCGACAGTTCGTGACCACTCGGCGTCGTGCCGGCGGGGAGTCATGACCGTTCGGCGCCCGAGGTGCCGCGCGGAGTGCCGGTTCGCCGAGAGGTCACGACACGCCGCGGGTTGTGCGCGGAGGTGGCACGAACCGTCGCCTGCGGCGCCCGCGGGCGACAGTTCGTGACCACTCGGCGTCGCGAAGGCGGGGAGTCGCGACCGCTCGGCGCCCGAGGTGCCGCGCGGAGCGACGGTTCGCCGAGGGGTCAGGACACGCTGCGTGCGGTGCGCGGAAGTGGCACCAACCGTCGCCTGCGGCGCCCGCGGCCGACAGTTCGTGACCACTCGACGCAGGCGCTCGGGCGCGGCGTGCAGTGGGCGCGACCACAAACGGACGGGAGGCCCGGTGCCAGCTGGCATCGGGCTTCCCGTCCGTCAGGAACGCGCGTCTAGTACGTCGACGCGATCAGGTTCTCGGGGACGTCGCGCGCGGCGTCCTGGTCCACGAAGAAGACGGTGCGCTTGCGACCCTGCACGCCACCGACGGGGACGTCCTCGATCGACGCACCCGCGAGGGCCAGCCCGAGGACCGAGGCCTTCTCGGCACCGGAGAGGATCACCCAGACCCGCTGCGAGGCGTTGATCACCGGGAAGGTGACGGTCAGACGCTGCGGCGGCGGCTTGGGGGAGTCGTCGACCGACACGACGGCGCGGTCGGTGACGGTGAGCTGCGGGAACTCCGGGAAGAGCGAGGCGGTGTGCCCGTCGGGGCCGACGCCGAGCAGCGTGATGTCGAAGCGCGGAGCGACGGCACCCTCGGGCGCGGCGTCCTGCAGCTCGCGCTCGTACTGGGTCGCCGCGGCCTCGATGTCGAGCCCGCCGTCTGACGCCGGCATCGGGTGGATGTTCGACGCGGGGATGTCGACGTGGTCGAAGAAGTCGGTCTGCGTGCCGATCGTGTTGCGGTCGGCGTCGTCCGACGGGACCCAGCGCTCGTCGACCCACCAGACGTGCACCTTCGACCAGTCGACGCTCTCGCGCGCCGGCGACTGGCCGATCGCAGCGAGGACGAGGGAGGAGACCGATCCACCGCTGATCGCGATGTCGGCACGCTCCTGCTCGTCGAGCACGTCGATGATCTTGGTGATGAAGCGTGCGGCGACCGAAGCGCCGAGGGCCTGCTTGTCCGGGTGCACGAGCACCCGCCGTTCGTTGGTCACGTGACTCCCGTGTTCGTGGCGGCCGACCGGTCGTCCGACCGCCTTCGGTCCGGTCGGGTCGCCTGCACCAGACAGGCGGCCCGACCGTGTGGGGTGTTGATCAGCGGGCGATGGTCTCGCGCAGCTGGGGCACCCCGTGCTTGACGACGTCTCCGAAGAGGACGTCCGGGTCGAGTCTACGGAGTTCCTCGGCCAGGCAGTCGCGCAGGTTGCGGCGTGGCAGCGACAGGTCGTGCGTCGGCTGCCCGGGCATCGAGAGCGTCGCGACGTCCACCAGGGAACGCTCGAGCTCGATGGTGCCGGACTCGCGGACGAGCTTCACGCCGTGGATGCCGCTCGACCCCGTCGCGCGCGGCGACGTGACGACGGACACCGGAACCTGGAGCTGCAGCTGCAGCCAGGCGGCGAGGAGGATCGTCGACGGGCTGTCGGACGCTCCGGAGACCTCGACGGCGGTGATCGGCTCGTACGGCGGCTGGTCGAGCGCCGCGGCGAGCTGGTTCCGCCACAGGGTCAGACGGGTCCACGCGAAGTCGGTGTCACCCGGTACGTAGGACGCACCGAGTGCCTCGATCGCGCCGTTGGGGTCCTTCTGCGCGGCCGCGTCGGTGATCCGTCGCTGGGCGATGCGGCCGAGGGCCGAGGCCGCGGGCTGCTCGGGAGCCGTCTGCGGCCACCAGGCCACGACGGGTGCGTCCGGCAGCAGGAGGCCGGTGACCAGGCTCTCCTCGTCGGTCGCGGTCTCGCCGTACGCCCGGAGGACGATGACCTCGCTCGCACCCGCGTCGCTGCCGACGCGGATCTGCGCGTCGAGGCGACCGGGGGACTTCGTGTCACCGCTGTTCTTCGAGACGATGATGACGCGCATCGGGTGCTCGCGGGACGCCTCGTTGGCCGCCTCGATCGCCTCTTCCTCGTGGCCGAGGGCCGTCGAGATGATGAGGGTCAGCACACGGCCGAGGGCGACGGCGCCGCCCTCCTCGCGGATGCGGACGAGCTTCTTCTGGATCTTCGACACCGTGGTGTCGGGCATGTCGATCTTCACGGACGCCTCCAGGTCCGACCGTCGCGGGCGAGCAGGGCGTCGGCGGATGCCGGCCCCCACGTTCCGGGACGGTACTGCTCGGGCTGGCCCTGCGTGGCCCAGAACTCCTCGATGGGGTCGAGGATCTTCCAGGACAGCTCGACCTCCTGGTGCCGCGGGAACAGCGGCGGGTCACCGAGGAGCACGTCGAGGATGAGTCGCTCGTACGCCTCGGGGGATGCTTCGGTGAACGCGTGGCCGTAGCCGAAGTCCATCGTCACGTCGCGCACCTGGGTGCCGACGCCGGGGACCTTCGAACCGAAGCGGAGCGTGACGCCCTCGTCCGGCTGGACACGGATGACGAGCGCGTTCTGGCCGAGCGGGGACTGCGTGTTGCCGTAGACGTCCTCGGGGACGCGCTTGAACACGATCGCGATCTCGGTCACACGACGGCCCAGACGCTTGCCGGCGCGCAGGTAGAACGGGACGCCCTGCCAGCGACGCGTCGCGATGTCGAGCTTGATCGCCGCGTAGGTCTCGGTACCGGACTCCGGGTTCATCCCGGCCTCTTCGAGGAAGCCGAGCACCTTCTCGCCGCCCTGCCAGCCGCCGTCGTACTGCCCGCGGGCAGTGGCGGTCGACAGGTCCTCGGGCAGACGGACGGCGGAGAGCACCTTCTCCTTCTCGGCGCGCAGGTCGGCGGCCTTGAACGAGACGGGCTCCTCCATCGCGGTGAGGGCGAGGAGCTGCAGCAGGTGGTTCTGGATGACGTCGCGCGCCGCACCGATGCCGTCGTAGTACGCGGCACGCCCGGCGACGCCGATGTCCTCGGCCATCGTGATCTGCACGTGGTCGACGTAGTTCGAGTTCCAGATGGGTTCGTACATCTGGTTCGCGAACCGGAGCGTCAGGAGGTTCTGGACGGTCTCCTTGCCGAGGTAGTGGTCGATGCGGAACACGTCGTCGGGCGCGAAGACGCTCTCGACGATCGCGTTGAGCTCGCGCGCGGTGCGGAGGTCGGAGCCGAACGGCTTCTCGACGACGACGCGGCTCCAGGAGCCCTCGCGCTTCTCGGTCAGCCCGGACAGCTTCAGCTGCTCGGTGACGACCGGGAACATCTTCGGCGGGATCGACAGGTAGAACGCGTGGTTGCCCAGCGTCCCGCGTTCGGCGTCGAGGTCGTCGACGGTGCGCTTGAGCTCCCGGAAGGCCTCGGGGTCGTCGAACGAGCCCTGGACGAAGCGGATGCCCTGTTCGAGCTGACGCCAGACGTCCTCGTCGAACGGGGTGCGGGAGTGCTCCTTGACGGCGTCGTGGACGAGCTGGGAGAAGTCTTGGTCCTCCCAGTCGCGACGAGCGAACCCGACGAGCGCGAACCCCGGGGGCAGGAGCCCCCGGTTGGCCAGGTCGTAGACCGCGGGCATCAGCTTCTTGCGTGACAGGTCGCCCGTCACGCCGAAGATGATGAGCGTGCTCGGTCCCGCGATCCGGTTCAGTCGACGATCCGTCGGCAGCCGGAGCGGGTTGTGCTCCGGGGTGATTGCCACCGGTGACATGAGTCGGTGAACTCCTTACGAGTCAGTGGGAGACGGCGGACGCGATCGCCGCGGTGGCGGCGTGGACGTCCGACGTCGTGAGGGTGAGGACCGGCCGGCCGTGCTCGGCGAGGACACTCGCGTCGCCGGCTGCCTGGGCCTGGAGGAGCTGCCCGAACGAGAACGGCCGACCCGGGATCGCCAGGTCGTCCGCTGCGTCGGCCACGATCTGCAGGAACACTCCCGTGGCGGGGCCGCCCTTGTGGTACTGGCCGGTCGAGTGCAGGAACCGGGGGCCGTACCCGAAGGTGACGGGGCGCTCCGTGCGCGCCGCGATCGCGTCGCGCAGCGACTCGAGGCCGCTGTTCGTGGTGCGGTCGACGTACGCCTGCACCGACACGTAGCCGGTCGGGTCGAGTGCGGACAGGAGGCCCGACACGGCTTCCGAGAGCGTCGCACCGACCGCGAGTCCGGGCGTCGCGTGGACGGCGATGCCGTCCTCGGAGAAGGCGGGCTGCGCCGCCACGGGGCGGTCGTCGAGGAGCGCGCGGGTCGCGACCTTGGCGGCCTCGACGTCGGGCTGGTCGAACGGGTTGATGCCGAGCAGGCGGCCGGCGACCGCGACGGCGTACTCCCAGACGAGGATCTGGCCACCGAGCGTGCCGGTGATCTCGACCTCGCCCTCGGCCACGTGACGCTCGTCCTCGCGCGAACCGACCAGGCGGATGACCTGGACGTCCGGCAGGCCGGCGGTGACCTCGGGGGAGTCCGCGTGCAGCACGACGGGCAGCAGACCGCGGCCGTCCTTGCCGGTCGACTCCGCGATCAGCTGTTCGACCCAGTCGCCGAAACCGACGATGTGCGTGCCGTCGGGCACGATGGCGATCTTGTCGCGCAGCGGCTCGGTGCCCGCGAGGACCGCACCGAGCACGAGCCCGGGGTTCTCGTCCAGGTCGACCGAGAGCAGCGCGGAGATCGCGTCGGCCTCGTCGAGGAGCTCGGCGATGTCCGCTCCCGCGAGCCCGGACGGCACGAGGCCGAAGGCGGTGAGCGCGGAGTAGCGGCCGCCGACCGTGGGGTCGGCGGTGAAGACGCGGTAGCCGGCGTCGATCGCAGCGGCCTCGAGCGCGGAGCCCGGATCGGTGACGACGACGATGCGGCGGGCCGGGTCGATGCCGGCGTCGCGGAAGGCCTGCTCGTAGACACGGCGCTGCGAATCGGTCTCGAGCGTCGAGCCGGACTTCGACGAGACCACGAGCACGGTGCGCTCGAGGTCGGTCGTCACGGCCGCGCGGACCTGTGCGGGGTCGGTCGAGTCGAGGACCGTGAGGGGCACGCCGGCGGTGCGCGTGATGACCTCGGGTGCGAGGGACGAGCCGCCCATGCCGGCGAGGACGACGTGGTCGACCCCTTCGGCACGGAGCGACTCGCGCAGCGCGGTCACCTCGGCGACGAGCGGGCGGGAGACCGAGACGGCCTCCACCCAGCCGAGGCGCTTCGACGCCTCGGCCTCGGCGGTGGTTCCCCACAGATCGGCGTCCTGGGCGGTGATGCCCGAGGCCACCAGGTCAGCGACGAGCCGCGGGACCACCTGTTCGATGGCCCGCGCGGCGTCGCCGCTGGCTGCGATGGAAACCGTCACTACTTGGCGCCCTCGAGCGCTGCCTTGACGGTGTCGACGAGCTCGCCCCAGGAGACGATGAACTTGTCCACGCCCTCCTTCTCGAGCAGTGCGACGACCTCGTCGTAGTCGACGCCCTGTGCGGCGAGCTGGTCGAGGACCTGCTGCGCCTGGTCGAACGTGCCGGCGATGGCGTCGCCGTGGATCTCACCGTGGTCGAACGTGGCGTCGAGCGTCTTGCCCGGCATCGTGTTGACGGTGTTGGGGGCGGCGAGCTCGGTCACGTAGAGCGTGTCGGGGAGCGACGGGTCCTTGACACCGGTCGAGGCCCAGAGCGGACGCTGCGTGTTGGCGCCGGACTCGAGCAGGCCGAGGGCACGCTCGGAGGCGAACGCTTCGGTCCAGACCTGGTAGGCGAGCTGCGCGTTGGCGATGCCGGCCTTCGACTTGAGGGCCTTGGCCTCGTCGGTGCCGACGGCGTCCAGGCGCTTGTCGATCTCGGAGTCGACGCGCGACACGAAGAAGGACGCGACCGAGTGGATCTTGGAGAGGTCGTGGCCGGCGGCCTTGGCCTTCTCGAGCCCACCGAGGTAGGCGTCGATGACGGCGCGGTAGCGCTCGAGCGAGAAGATCAGGGTGACGTTGACGGAGATGCCGGCGCCGATGACCTCGGTGATCGCCTCGAGACCCTCGAGCGTCGCCGGGATCTTGATGAGGACGTTCTCCTTGCCGACCTTCTCGAACAGGAACTTGGCCTGCTCGATGGTCTTGGCGGTGTCGTGCGCGAGGCCCGGCTCGACCTCGATCGAGACACGGCCGTCGAAGCCCTTGGTCTCGTCGTAGATCGGCTTGAACACGTCGGAAGCGTTCGCGACGTCCTGCGTGGTGATCTCGAAGATCGCGTCGGTGACGTCGGTGCCCGCAGCGGCGAGCTCCTTGACCTGCGAGTCGTAGCGCTCGCCCTTGGCGAGGGCCGACGCGAAGATCGTCGGGTTCGTCGTCACGCCGACGACGTTCTTCTGCTCGATGAGCTCGGTGAGCTTGCCGGTCTCGAGGAGCTCGCGGGAGAGGTCGTCGAGCCAGATGCTCACGCCGACCGCGGAGAGGGCGGCGGTGGGGGTGTTCTCAGCCATGTGTTTCTCTTCTTCTTTCATCGACGGGTCCGTGAGGACCGTGAGTCGGGGTTTCGGGGACGGGAGGCGCGTGGCGGAACCGAGCCGGGCCTCCCGGAAGAAGGGCCGGATCCGGAAACCGGACCCGGCCCTTGCAGGTCAGGAAGCTGCGATCGATTCCTTCGCGGCGGCCACGACGTGCTCCGTCGTGAAGCCGAACTCCTTGAAGAGCGTCTGGTAGTCGGCCGAGGCACCGAAGTGCTCGATCGAGACGCTGCGGCCCTTGTCGCCGACGATGTCGCGCCAGCTCATGGCGATGCCGGCCTCGACCGACACGCGAGCGGTGACGTCCTTCGGGAGCACCTGGTCCTGGTAGTTCTCGGACTGGGCGCGGAACCACTCGATCGACGGCGCGCTCACGACGCGGGCGTTGATGCCCTCGGCCTTGAGCTGCTCGCGAGCATCGACCGCGATCTGGACCTCGGAACCGGTCGCGATGAGGATGACGTCCGGGGTGCCGTTGGGCGCCTCGGCCAGGATGTACGCACCCTTGGCGACGTTCTTCGCCGAAGCGAAGACCTCACCGGTCGCGTCACCCTCGCCACGCTCGAACACGGGGAGGTTCTGACGGCTCAGCGCGATGCCGGCCGGGCGGTCGGTGTGCTTGAGCATCTCGAGCCACGCGTACGCGACCTCGTTGGCGTCGGCCGGGCGGACGACGTCGAGACCGGGGATCGCACGGAGCGACGAGACCTGCTCGATCGGCTGGTGCGTCGGGCCGTCCTCGCCGAGGGCGATGGAGTCGTGGGTCCAGACGTAGATCGCCGGCGCCTGCATGAGCGCGGCGAGACGGACCGCCGGACGCATGTAGTCGCTGAAGATGAGGAACGTGCCACCGAAGGGGCGGGTGTTCCCGTGCAGGACGATGCCGTTGAGGATCGAGCCCATGGCGTGCTCGCGGATGCCGAAGTGCAGCACGCGGCCGTACGGGTCGGTGCTCCACGTCGACGTCGAGGCCTCGGCCGGACCGAAGGACTTGGCGCCCTCGATCGTGGTGAGGTTCGACTCGGCGAGGTCGGCCGAACCGCCCCAGAACTCGGGCATCAGCGGCGCGATGGCGTTGATGACCTTGCCGGAAGCGGCACGGGTCGAGACGGCCTTGTCCGTCGGGAAGACCGGGAGCGCTGCTTCGAGGCCCTCCGGGAGCTCCTTCGACTGGACACGGTCGAACAGCGCCTTCTTGTCGGCGTTGGCCGCGGCCCACGCGTCGAAGGACTTCTGCCACTCGGCGTGCTCGGCCTGGCCCTTGGCGACGGCGCCGCGGGTGTACTCGAGGACCTCGGGGGTGACCTCGAAGGTCTTGTCGGTGTCGAAGCCGAGGATCTCCTTGAGACCCTTGATCTCGTCGGCGCCGAGCGCCGAACCGTGGATCTTGCCCGAGTTCTGCTTGGTCGGCGACGGCCAGCCGATGATCGTCTTGAGGACGATCAGCGACGGCTTGTCGGTGACCTGCTTGGCGGCCTCGATCGCGGCGTGCAGCTCCTCGACGTCCTCGGAGTACTCGCCGGTCTTCTTCCAGTCGACGATCTGGACGTGCCAGCCGAGCGCCTCGTAGCGGTCGGCGACGCTCTCGGAGAACGCGATGTCGGTGTTGTCCTCGATCGAGATCTGGTTCGAGTCGTAGAACGCGATGAGGTTGCCGAGCTGCTGACGGCCGGCGAGCGAGCCGGACTCGTTCGTCACGCCTTCCTGCATGTCACCGTCGCCGGCGATCACGTAGGTGTAGTGGTCGAACGGCGACTGGCCGGCCGGGGTCTCCGGGTCGAACAGGCCGCGCTCGAAGCGCTGGGCGTAGGCGAAGCCGACCGAGGACGCGAGGCCCTGGCCGAGCGGGCCCGTGGTGATCTCGACACCGTCGGTGTGGCCGTACTCCGGGTGACCCGGGGTCTTCGAGCCCCACTTGCGCAGGTGCTGCAGGTCGTCGATCTCGAGCCCGTAGCCGTGCAGGTAGAACTGCACGTACTGGAGGATCGAGGCGTGACCGGCGGAGAGGATGAAGCGGTCGCGGCCGATCCAGGTGGAGTCGCTCGGGTCGCGACGCATCACCTTCTGGAAGAGCAGGTGGGCGAGCGGAGCGAGGCTCATCGCGGTGCCGGGGTGACCGTTGCCGGCGGCCTCGACCGAGTCGGCGGCGAGAACGCGGGCCGTGTCGACGGCCTTCCGGTCGATGGCGTCCCAGGTGAATTCAGCCACTTGGATGTTGACCCTTCTTGATGCGACATGTGCGAGGGCTCGTGCCATCGCACGGACATGTGGCCATCCCGGGGCCGAGTCGTGTCGCCGTCTAGCGGCGGCCGACCGGCTCATCGCGGCCGACGTCATCGGGGCGCGCACTGCGGGAGGGCGTGTCCAGCATAGTGACCCGGTACTCAGAAGGGGTTCAGGTGACCCCCGATGTTCACACCGGGGTGGCCGTCGACGGTCGATCCGGGCGTGTCGAGCGCGTCCGGATCACGCCGGGATGTCGGAGCGGGGCACCGTCGCGGCGCTTCCATCCCGTAAACTGATCGGGACCCGTGGACATTCCGGGTCAGCGCATGCCCGGACGCCGTCGCAGTCGTCCACCGAGTGTGCGAGCTGATGCGAACAGACTGAGGTTCTCTTGCCGACTGCCACCGTGACCCGGCCCGACACCGATCGACCCCGATCGCCGCTGTCCCGCAAGGTCCGTGCGTACGTCTCGTTGACGAAGCCGCGCGTGATGGAGCTGCTGCTCGTCACCACGGCGCCGACGATGTTCCTCGCCGAACGCGGCGTCCCCGACCTGTGGCTCGTCTTCTGGACGATGCTCGGCGGAGCGATGTCGGCCGGTTCGGCGTCGGCCTTCAACTGCTACATCGACCGCGACATCGACCGGCTGATGAAGCGGACCAGCACCCGACCGCTCGTCACCGGTGAACTGTCCGACCGCGAGGCCCTGGTGTTCTCGTGGGTGCTCGGCATCCTGTCGACCGCGGTGCTCGGGTTCCTGGTGAACTGGCTCGCCGCCGCGCTGAGCGTCATCGCGATCCTCATCTACGTGTTCGTCTACACGCTGTGGCTCAAGCGACGCACCCCGCAGAACATCGTGTGGGGCGGCTCGGCCGGCTGCATGCCCGTGCTCATCGGCTGGGCGGGCGTCACCGGATCGCTGACGTGGACCCCGGTCATCCTGTTCATGGTGATCTTCCTGTGGACGCCGCCGCACTACTGGCCGCTGTCGATGAAGTACCGCGACGACTACGACGCGGCCGACGTGCCGATGCTCGCCGTGGTCCGTGGCCGCACCGTCGTCGGCCTGCAGGTCGTGCTCTACGCGTGGGCGACGCTCGTCTGCTCGCTCCTGCTCGTCCCGGTCGGGCACATGGGGCCGCTCTACACGGTCGTCGCGCTGGCCGGCGGCATCTGGTTCGTCGTCGAGTCGCACCGCCTGTACTCGCGTGCCATCCAGCACGTCGAGCACGTGCAGCCGATGCGGGTCTTCCACAGCTCGATCACGTACCTGACGCTGCTCTTCATCGCCGTGGGCATCGACCCGCTGCTGCCGCAGGTCTTCACCTTCTAGGCGGTCGAGCGGGCGCCCGCGCGTTCGGTCCGCAGGACGCCGTCGTGTCCAGGTAACGCCGTCGTGTCCAAGTGACGCCGTCGTGTCCAGTTGACGGTGTCGTGTCGGCACGACGCCGCCACCCCGCCGAGACGCCGCCGAACCCGGCGGCGTCTCGCGCGTTCGGCGGCGTCTCGGCAGGACACCGGCGTCCTGCGTCGGGCGCGAGGCGGCCTGGAGGCACGGTGCGGGCCCGCCACGGGCCTCCCGTCCGGCGTTGCCGCCGTCGGCCGCGGGGCGGACGCGAGCCGCTGCGGACCGCGCGTGGTGCGGATGTCGAGCGACGAGGTCGATGTCGTGCGACGTCGGCGGTGTCGTTCCGCGTCAGCAGCGTGGCCCAGCCGTCCACCACGAACGCGACACCCCACGAGTCGAACGACTCGTGGGGTGCCGGAGAACGGGTGTCGAGCGCGCGACGCGCCCGGGCGTCAGGCGTCGATGGGTTCCCGGACGGCGTCTCGGCCGGCCGAGGCCCGCGTCGACAGCACCACGGCGGTCACCGCACCGACGAGCAGCCCGGCGAGCACCATGTGCGTGCCGACGAGCCCGACGGGCAGACCCGTGCGCGCCTGCGTGAGGCCGACCGCGATCTGCAGGAACTCGACGACGAGCAGCAGCAGCGGCCACTTGCTCGGTCGGCCCAGGCGGACGGCTCCGATGACGAGCACCAGGGTCAGGGCGAAGAGGGCGTACGCGGGCCAGGCGTGCACGTGCTCCATGACCGCGGGGTCGAACCCGGTGCGGTGCAGACGCCCACCGTCGACCGCGGCGTCGGCTCCGGCGTGCGGGCCGCTGCCGGTGGTCAGGATGCCGACGAGGACGGTCACGACGACGGCGGCGACGGTGCCGCGGACGACACCCGTGTACCAGCCGGGAACGAGCCGCTGGGCGGTCCGCGGGCCGTGCGTCGTGCGGTAGACCAGCGCAGCGGTCACCGAGGTGAGCGCGGCGGAGACGACGAAGTGCAGCCCGACCACGAATGGGTTCAGGTTCGTCCACACGCTCATGCCGCCGATGACGGCCTGCACCGGGATCGCGACGCCCTGAGCGAACGCGAGCCAGAAGAGTTCGGGGCGCGTGCGGAGCATCCGGACGACCGCCAGGAACATCGCGACGGCCACGATCACGAGCACGAAGGTGAGCAGACGGTTGCCGAACTCGATGATGCCGTGGATGCCCATCTCCGGCGTGGAGACGAGCGAATCCGCCGTGCACTTGGGCCAGGTGGGGCATCCGAGGCCCGAGGCGGTGAGGCGCACGAGGCCTCCGGTGCCGATCAGCACGACCTCGACCACGAAGGACGCCCAGGCCAGTGCGACCACGCGACGGTCGACCACGCGGGGGAGCGACCACCACCGTCCGGTCCGGAGATCCTGCTCGACGGGGGATCCGACGCGTGTCACGAGGGTGGTGCCTTCCTGTTGTTCCGTGCAGTGAACCTGTAGGATTCGAGGGTTCAGCAGCAGTCAAGTCTAGGCAGGCGCCGGCTCCGAATGGGCCGAGATCGCCGATCAACCCACGGACTGCGTGGAACCATTGTCGTTGCGAGGGAGCAGCACCCGGTCCGCATGTCAGCGGTCTGCGGTGGAATGGCGTCCAGACGCCACGGGTTCACACCTGTAACGCTGTCCCGCGAGAAGGAAACGAGGAGACCATGTCCGACGTGCTCATCGACCGTCCCGAGCTCGAAGGGCTCGGCCAATACGAGTTCGGCTGGTCCGACTCCGACTCGGCAGGGTCCTCCGCCCGTCGTGGGATCTCGGAAGAGGTCGTCACCGACATCTCGAACCTCAAGGACGAGCCCGAGTGGATGCTGAAGAACCGCCTCAAGGGGCTGTCGCTCTTCGGCCGCAAGCCGATGCCGACGTGGGGTGCCGACCTGACGGGCATCGACTTCGACAACATCAAGTACTTCGTGCGCTCCACGGAGAAGCAGGCGCAGTCGTGGGAGGACCTCCCCGAGGACATCCGTGCGACCTACGAGAAGCTCGGCATCCCCGAGGCCGAGCGCCAGCGCCTCGTCGCCGGTGTCGCTGCGCAGTACGAGTCCGAGGTCGTCTACCACCAGATCCGCGAGGACCTGGAGCAGCAGGGCGTCATCTTCATGGACACCGACACGGCGCTCCGTGAGCACCCGGAGCTGTTCGAGGAGTACTTCGGCACCGTGATCCCGGCCGGCGACAACAAGTTCGCCGCGCTGAACACGGCCGTCTGGTCCGGTGGCTCGTTCGTCTACGTCCCCAAGGGTGTCCACGTCGAGATCCCGCTGCAGGCCTACTTCCGGATCAACACCGAGAACATGGGCCAGTTCGAGCGGACGCTGATCATCGCGGACGAGGACTCGTACGTCCACTACATCGAGGGCTGCACCGCCCCGATCTACAAGTCCGACTCGCTGCACTCGGCCGTCGTCGAGATCATCGTGAAGAAGAACGCCCGCGTTCGGTACACGACGATCCAGAACTGGTCGAACAACGTCTACAACCTCGTCACCAAGCGTGCGATCGCACACGAGGGGGCGACGATGGAGTGGATCGACGGCAACATCGGGTCCAAGGTCACGATGAAGTACCCGTCGATCTACCTCGCCGGCGAGCACGCCAAGGGCGAGACGCTCTCCGTCGCCTTCGCGGGCCCCGGTCAGCACCAGGACGCCGGCGCGAAGATGATCCACATGGCGCCGTACACGACGTCCTCGATCGTCTCGAAGTCGATCGCCCGTGGTGGCGGTCGTGCGGGCTACCGCGGTGAGGTCCGGGTCGACCCGGCCGCGCACCACGCCGCCAACACCGTGCGCTGCGACGCCCTGCTGGTCGACACGATCAGCCGGAGCGACACCTACCCGGCGATCGACATCCGTGTCGACGACGTACAGCTGGGACACGAGGCCACGGTCTCGCGTGTCAGCGAGGAGCAGCTCTTCTACCTCATGTCCCGCGGCATGGCCGAGGACGAGGCGATGGCGATGATCGTCCGTGGCTTCATCGAGCCGATCGCCCGCGAGCTCCCGATGGAGTACGCACTCGAACTCAACAAGCTCATCGAGATGAGCATGGAAGGATCCGTCGGCTAGATGTCCAGCACCACCCCTCCCCACATCGACCAGCCGATCGAGCCCGCTGCCGCAGCGCAGGGCGGCACCCAGCACGGCGCCGGAGCACACTCCGACGGCGGCTGGGACGCCCCCGACAAGAAGGTGCCGGTCCAGACCCGCTCCGAGCGGTTCCAGTCCGGCGACGTCGAGGCGTTCCCGAAGGTCACCGGCCGAGAGGTCAACTGGAAGTTCGCGCCGCTCGCCAAGCTCCAGCCGCTGCTGGACGGCGCGCTCGACGGATCCGCCTATCCGTACCTCGCCCGTCAGTCCGAGGGTGCCGACGTCGAGTGGGGTCGCAGCGACGACCCCCGCGTCGGCTCCGCCGGCCTGCCCGAGGACCGCGCGTCGGCCGCAGCCTGGACTGCCCGTGACGCGGTCCTGGCGATCACGATCAAGGCCACCGAGGCACACGAGTTCATCACCGTGACCCGCTCCGACTTCGGGTCGCAGCCCCGCGCTGCGCACACGGTCATCACGGCCGAGCCGAACGCCCAGGGCATCGTCGTGCTCGACAACCGCGGCAGCGCCTTGCTGAGCGAGAACATCGAGATCGTCGCGCAGCAGAACGCACGACTGACCGTCGTCAGCCTGCAGGACTGGGACGACGACGCCGTGCACGTCTCGACCCACTTCGCCGAGGTCGGCCGCGATGCCTTCCTCAAGCACGTCGTGGTTTCGCTCGGCGGCGACGTCATCCGCGTCAACCCCTCCACGCACCTCGGTGCGCAGGGCGCCGACACGGAGATGTACGGCGTGTACTTCGCCGACGCCGGCCAGTACATCGAGCAGCAGGTCTACGTGAACCACGACGCGCCGAACACGCGCGGTCGGGTCAACTACAAGGGCGCGCTGCAGGGCCAGGGCGCGCACACCGTCTGGATCGGCGACGTCCTGATCGGCCGCGCCGGTGACGGCACCGACTCGTACGAGCAGAACCGCAACCTCGTGCTGACGGACGGCACCCGTGCCGACAGCATCCCGAACCTCGAGATCGAGACGGGCAACATCGAGGGCGCCGGCCACGCGAGTGCGACCGGTCGCTTCGACGACGAGCAGCTGTTCTACCTGCAGTCCCGCGGAGTCCCGGAAGAAGAAGCCCGGCGCCTCGTCGTGCTCGGCTTCCTGGTCGAGGTCATCCAGAAGATCGGTGCGCCCGAGCTCGAGGAACGCCTCATCGCCGCGGTCGAGCAGGAGCTGGCCGAGGGCCGTTCGGTCATCGCTGCACCGGCCGAGGCGGGCGACGCACAGGCCGCCGCCGCGCAGTCCGACGGCGCGGAGGCCACCGCCTGATGGCCGAGAAGGTCTGCGCCGAAGCCGACATCGCGGTGGACAGCCCGATGCGGGTGGTCGTCGACGGCACGGCGGTCGCGATCGTGAAGGACTCGTCCGGCACGGTCCACGCCATCGGCGACACCTGCACGCACGGCGACATCTCGCTGGCCGAGGGCTTCGTCGAGGGTGACTCGCTGGAGTGCTGGGCCCACGGGTCCCGCTTCTCACTGGCCACCGGCAAGCCGCAGAACTTCCCGGCCTACGAGCCCGTCCCGGTCTTCCGGGTCGAGGTCCGCGACGGCGACGTCTACGTCGACGTGCAGGACGTCGTCCCGGTCGACTGAGCACCCCCAACACTTCCCGCGGCTGACGCCGCACACAGCTGCAACCGAAGGAACGCAATGTCCACTCTGGAAATCCGTGACCTCAAGGTCTCGATCGACACCGATCAGGGCACCAAGGAGATCCTGAAGGGTGTCGACCTCACCATCAACGAGGGCGAGATCCACGCGATCATGGGGCCGAACGGCTCCGGCAAGTCCACCCTGGCGTACACCATCGCCGGTCACCCCCGGTACCACGTCGTCGGTGGCACCATCACCCTCGACGGTGAGGACGTCCTCGCGATGAGCGTCGACGAGCGTGCCCGTGCGGGCATGTTCCTGGCGATGCAGTACCCGGTCGAGATCCCGGGCGTCACGGTGTCGAACTTCCTCCGCACCGCCAAGACGGCGATCGACGGTGAGGCTCCGGCGCTCCGTGGCTGGATCAAGGAACTCCGCCAGTCGATGGCCGACCTGAAGATGGACTCGTCGTTCGCCGAGCGCAACGTCAACGAGGGCTTCTCCGGTGGCGAGAAGAAGCGCCACGAGATCATGCAGCTCGAGCTCCTCAAGCCGAAGTTCGCCGTCCTCGACGAGACCGACTCCGGCCTCGACGTCGACGCGCTGAAGATCGTCTCCGAGGGTGTCAACCGCGCCAAGGCCGCGACCGGCCTCGGTGTGCTGCTCATCACGCACTACACGCGCATCCTCCGCTACATCAAGCCGGACTTCGTGCACGTGTTCGTCGCCGGCAAGATCGCGGAGCAGGGCGGCCCCGAGCTCGCCGACCGCCTCGAGAACGAGGGCTACGACCGCTACGTGCAGGTCGCCGCCGCCGAGGCGCAGGCCTGATGATCGCCGCACTCGCCCCCGACAAGTTCGACGAGGTCGTCGAGGGCCTGAAGGAGGTCCAGGACCCGGAGCTCGGCGTGAACATCGTCGACCTCGGCCTGATCTACGACCTCGCCTGGGACGACGACGCCAACGCGCTCGTCATCAGCATGACGCTCACGAGCGCCGGCTGCCCCCTGACCGACGTCATCGAGGGTGACACCGCGAACGCCCTCGACGGCATCGTGGACGCCTTCCGGATCAACTGGGTCTGGATGCCGCCGTGGGGTCCGGAACGGATCACCGACGACGGGCGCGAGATGATGCGCGCCCTCGGGTTCGCGATCTAGTCGCGACCCACCTCGGACGGGAGGCGCGGTGCCAGCTGGCACCGCGCCTCCCGTCCGTCTGTGCGCACCCCACGCGCGGGGCGCGCCGCCGATCGGTCGTGACCGCCCGCTCACGTTCGCCGCGTGGTCACGTTCTGTCGGCTGACGGCGCGCCAGGCGACGGAATGTGACCACTCGGCGTCCGGGCGGCGGGGAGTCGTGACCGCACCGACAGGCCAGTCACCCACACCGGACGCAGCCCACGCACCGGACGCAGAACGGCCCCGCACCGATCGGTGCAGGGCCGTTCCCGTGCGAGGTGTCAGCGGCGGCCGACGGCCTTCCACGCGAGCGGCAGGATGCCGGCGGCGATGAGGGCCTTGGCGATGCCACCGACGATGAACGGGTACAGGCCGGCAGCGAGCACCGACTGGACGTCGTTCGGGGCGCCGAGCTGGCCGAGCGCCACGGCCAGGTACGGCAGGCCGGTCACGAACGGGATCGCGCTCGCGAGCAGCATCGCGACCGCGGCGCGGCCGACGTGGCGGTCCCAGTTGCGACGGGCGAGCCAGCCGACGAGCCCGGCGGCGGGGATGAAGCCGATGACGTACCCGAAGCTCGGCAGGGCCAGGGCCTGCAGGCCGCCCTGCATGTCGGCGAAGAACGGGGCACCCGCGAGTCCGGCGACGGCGTAGACGAGCAGCGAGAGCATGCCGCGGCGTGCGCCGAGGGTCGCGCCGACGAGCACGACGGCCAGCGTCTGCCCGGTGATCGGGACCGGCCACATCGGGACCTCGAGCTGCGCCATCGCGGCGGTGAACAGGGCTCCGCCGGCGACGAGGGCGGCGTCGGTGGCCAGCCCGTGCGTGCGCAGACGGTCGGCGAGGACTGCGCGGGGAGCGAACCCGGTGGCGTTCGTCATGGATTCTCCTAGAATGGACTGCTGGTTCCGTTCGGAACCATCGGTCCCGTCAGCGTAGCGGTGCACCTCACGCACACACCGTTGTGCAAACCCACCAACTGATTGGACGTCCACTGTGCTTGCCGTGCACGAACTCGAGATCCGCGTCGGAGCTCGTCTCCTCATGGAAGACGTGTCCTTCCGTGTCGAGAAGGGCGACAAGATCGGACTCGTCGGCCGCAACGGCGCGGGGAAGACGACGATGACCAAGGCCCTCGCGGGCGAGACGCAACCCAACGGCGGCACGATCGACCGCGGCGGGGAGATCGGCTACCTGCCGCAGGACCCCCGCTCCGGCGACCCGGAGGAGACCGCGCGGAAGCGCATCCTCGACGCCCGTGGGCTCGGTGAGCTCGTGGAGGGCATCCGCCTCGCGACCCTCGACATGGCGAGCGACGACGCGGCCGTTGCCGAGAAGGCGATGCGCCGCTACAGCCGCCTGGACGACCAGTTCAACGCGCTCGGTGGCTACGCGGCCGAGGCCGAGGCGGCGTCGATCGCGTCGAACCTCAAGCTGCCGGACCGCATCCTCGACCAGCAGCTCAAGACGCTCTCGGGTGGTCAGCGCCGTCGCATCGAGCTTGCCCGGATCCTGTTCTCGGACGCCGAGACGATGATCCTCGACGAGCCGACCAACCACCTCGACGCCGACTCCGTCGTGTGGCTCCGCGAGCACCTGAAGACCTACCCCGGTGGCGTCATCATCATCTCCCACGACGTCGAGCTCGTCGACGAGGTCGTGAACCGCGTCTTCTACCTGGACGCCAACCGCCAGACCATCGACATCTACAACATGGGCTGGAAGCTGTACCAGCGGCAGCGCGTCGCCGACGAGGAGCGCCGCCGCAAGGAGCGCGCGGGTGCCGAGAAGAAGGCCGCCACGCTCAAGGACCAGGCCGCCCGGTTCGGCGCGAAGGCGTCCAAGGCTGCGGCCGCGCACCAGATGGTCGCGCGTGCCGACAAGCTGCTCGCCGGCCTCGAGGACGAGCGTGTCGCCGACCGGGTCGCGAAGATCCGCTTCCCCACGCCGGCCCCGTGCGGCCGCACCCCGCTGATGGCCGAGGGGCTGTCGAAGTCGTACGGGTCGCTCGAGATCTTCGCGGGTGTCGACCTGGCGATCGACCGCGGTTCGCGCGTGGTCATCCTCGGCTTCAACGGTGCGGGCAAGACGACGCTGCTGCGCATCCTGGCGGGAGCCGACCAGCCCGACACCGGCGAGATCCAGCCCGGTCACGGTCTGCGCATCGGGTACTACGCGCAGGAGCACGAGAACATCGACATCAACCGCACCGTGATCGAGAACATGGTGTCGGCGTCGACGGACCTCAACGAGACCGAGGCCCGTCGGGTGCTCGGCTCGTTCCTGTTCACGGGCGACGACGGCTACAAGAAGGCCGGCGTCCTGTCCGGTGGTGAGAAGACGCGTCTGTCGCTCGCGATGATCGTGGTCTCCGGCGCGAACGTCCTGCTGCTCGACGAGCCGACGAACAACCTGGACCCGGCTTCGCGCGAGGAGATCCTCAACGCCCTCGCTGGCTTCGAGGGTGCGGTCGTCCTGGTGTCCCACGACGCCGGCGCGGTCGAGGCGCTCAACCCCGAGCGGGTGCTGCTGCTGCCGGACGGCACCGAGGACCACTGGAACAAGGACTACGCGGAGCTCATCGAGCTCGCGTAGTTGCCGCGCGTGCGGGCGGGCGAGGCCCGTCCGCACGGCGCCGCGTTCGCGGTCCGGTGCGGCGTTGCGTGCTGGGTGCCCGTTTGTGGCGCTGCACGGTGCGCGGAAGCGCGCACGGGGTTGCGAGGTGCGCACGGTGCGGTCTGGAGGCTCGGTGCCGGTCGTGCGCCGCGCCTCCCGTCCGTACGGTGCCCGTTTCGCCATCCGGTGCGGCGTTGTGTGCTGGGTGTCCGCTTGTGGGGCTGCACAGTGCGCGGAAGCGCGCACGGGGTTGCGGGGTCCGCACGGTGCGGTCTGGAGGCGCGGTGCCGGTGGTGCGTCGCGCCTCCCGTCCGCACGGTTCCGGTTTTGCCATCCGGTGCGGCGTTGCGTGCTGGGCGCGCGCTTGTGGCGCTGCACGGTGCGCGGAAGCGCGCACGGGGTTGCGAGGTGCGCACGGTGCGCCGACGCGCACTCACGGACGCGCCACGGCCACACACGGCCGCGCGTCAGCGACGTGACGCGATGAGCTCGTCCTCGATCTCGGCGTCGGTCTTCGGCTTCGCGTTCTTGCGGCGTTCGCGCTCGAGGGCGCGCTCGCGCTCCTCGGGGTCGTCCTGGTTGAGGTTCCGGTACTCCTGCACCATCACGTACGCCAGGAACCCGAAGCCCCCGGCGGCGAACAGGAACCACTGGATGAAGTAGCTGAGGTGCAGCCCCGTGTCGGCGTTGGGACGCTCCCAGCCGAGCGGGCGGGCCTCGGTCGGGGCGGGGGACTCGGAGGCGAGCTGCCCGTACGCGCCCCTCCAGATCGGGTCGTCGACCTTGTTCGCCACGTCGGCCAGGGTCACCGACTGCACCTGGTCGGTGTCCTTCGGGTCGGAGCGGCCGGGGATGCGCGGTTCGCTCTGCTGCAGGCGGACGATCGCGGTGACCTCGCCCGACGGGGGAGCGGGCACGTGGTCGGGGGCGTCCTGGGCGTTGCCGGTCGGCACCCACCCTCGGTCGACGATGAAGGCGCGGCCCTCGGACGTGACCAGGGGCGTCAGGACCTCGAACCCGGGCTGCCCGTTGTGCACGCGGTTGCGCACGAGCAGCTGCGAGTCGACGTCGTAGCGGCCGGTCACGGCGACCCGGAGCCACTCCTGCTCGTCCTGCCAGCTCGAGGCCTTCGGCAGCGCCCGGTCGAGGGGGACGGGCGTGTGGTCGTAGTTCTGCGCGACCTGCTCGTTCTGCCGGACGGCCTCGTTGCGGCGGTCCCACTGCCACATGCCGAACAGTGCGCACACGATGGCGAAGGCGACGGCGATCGCGAAGTAGCCGAGCCAGCGGCGGCTCCGGACGAAGCGCCAGCCGACGAACGGTTCGTCGGGGTCCCGACCGGACGAGCCCGACCTGGCGTCGTCGGTCGAGCGGGACTCCGCCGCGGCGCGCTGCAGCTTGGCGGCGTGCTTGCGGCCGTACCGGGACTGCGGGTCGAAGCCGTCGGTCATCGCGAGGTGCCGGTGGAGCGCACCCCGACGTCGTTCTTCGGCGCCGCGGTCGCCTCACGCTCGTCGTCGAGGTGGTCGACGTCCTCGTGCATGCCGGTGACGCGCACCGGGAACGAGCGGGACCGCAGGTAGTCGGCGAGGAAGTCACGGTGTTCTTCGCAGGCTGCCCAGATCTTCACGCGGTCGATCGCGTGGATCCGGGGGTTGCGCCAGTTCACGCGCCACCCGGCCGTCGAGGTGCAACCAGCTCGCGAGCACACCGGGGTGGATCCCGGCTCGGTCTGCAGGTCGAACGTCGCACCCATCAGCGGGGTCCCCACATCTTCGATCGGTCGCCGTTGCGCTGCCACTCGTCCTGCGCGTGCTGCGCCTGCTGGCGGAGGCGGTCCTGCTCGTCGCGGTAGGCCTGGGCCCGGGCGTCCTCCTGCTGTTCGCGGAGACGCGGGTCGACGGCGTCGTAGAGCTCGATGGACCCGGCGGGGGAGATCATGTCGCTCTCGGTCCGGCTGCCGGCGTTCGCGATGACGACGGCGACCCAGGGGATCACCGCGGCGAGGACGATCGGGATGACCGCGACCCACGAGTGCCAGATCGAGTACACGAGCACGGCGGAGATGAAGAGGACCACTCGGATGGCCATCTGCCAGACGTAGCGGGACAGGCGGTGCGCCCGGTCCTGCTCCGGTGTGTCCGGCAGCGACGTGATGCTCGTGTGCGTGCTCTTCATACAGATGGTCTCCGTCTACCCGTGGTCAAGCCTAATCCCGCCGGACCGATCGTGGGTGCGCCGCGCGCGAACCGGCGGGGTGGTCCGCTCCGGTACGCTCGTCCGGGCGTGTCCGCCGGGTCCCCGGCACCGCGTGCCGAGCAGATCCCACCGAACGGAGCGACCATGAGCACCCCCCGTACCGTCCTCATCACCGGCGGCAACCGCGGCATCGGCCACGCGTTGGCCGAGCGGTTCGTCGCAGCCGGCCACCGGGTCGCCGTGACGTCGCGCAGCGGTCAGGGTGGTCCCGAGGGCGCGCTGACGGTGCAGGCCGACATCACCGACACGGCGTCCGTCGACGCCGCGTTCACGCAGGTCGAGGCCGAGCTCGGTCCGATCGAGGTCCTCGTCGCGAACGCCGGCATCACGAACGACCAGCTGCTCCTCCGCATGTCCGAGGACGACTTCACCAGCGTGGTCGACACGAACCTCACGGGCACCTTCCGCGTCGTCAAGCGCGCCACGAAGGGCATGATGAAGGCCAAGTTCGGCCGCATCGTGCTGATGTCGAGCGTCGTGGGCGCCTACGGCCAGATCGGCCAGGTCAACTACGCGTCCTCGAAGGCCGCCCTGGTCGGCATGGCCCGGTCGATCACGCGTGAGCTCGGCTCGCGCGGCATCACCGCCAACGTCGTGGCGCCCGGCTTCATCCAGACGGACATGACCGCCGCGCTCTCCGACGAGCTGCAGGCCGAGTTCAAGAAGGCGATCCCGGCCGCCCGCTACGGCACGGTCGACGACGTCGCGGACGCCACGCTGTTCCTGGCGAGCGACGGCGCCGGGTACGTCTCCGGTGCGATCATCCCGGTCGACGGCGGCCTCGGGATGGGCCACTAGCCCTCGGACTGATCAGCCGCGCAGGCCGAGCGTCGCGAGCACGGCGGACAGGTCCCGGTCGACGACCGCGACGTCCGCCTGCTCCCGCACGCGCGGCTTCGCGTCGAACGCCACCGACAGCGCGGCGACGCGCATCATCTCGAGGTCGTTCGCGCCGTCGCCGATGGCGATGGTCCGTGCCGGGTCGACCCCGTCGGCGTGCGCCCACTCGCGGAGCGCGACGGCCTTGGCGTGCGCGTCGACGACGTCGCCGAGCACGCGGCCGGTGAGCACGCCGTCGGTGACCTCGAGGCGGTTCGCCCGGCAGTGGTCGAGGCCGAGCTGCGCGGCGAACGGGTCGAGCACCTCGTGGAACCCGCCTGACACCACGCCGACGGTGCCGCCTGCGGCGTGCACCCCGCGGACGAGCTGGTCGGCGCCCCGCGTCACACGGACCGCCTGCTGTGCGCGGACGAAGACGTCTGCCTGGAGGCCCGCCAGGGTCGCGACACGCTCCCGGAGGCTCTCGGCGAAGTCGAGTTCCCCGCGCATGGCGCGCTCCGTGATCGCCGCCACCTGTGGCCGGGTCCCGGCGCTGTCGGCGAGCAGTTCGATCACCTCGTCCTCGAGGAGCGTGGAATCGGCATCGAGGACGACGAGGAAGCGGGGCACGTACCAACGGTACCGACTGACGGAGGCACGGCCGCGTCCGTGACGCGAGCCGTGCCTCCAGGCCGTCCGTCCGGGGCTGCGCCCCGGGTGTCTGCCTGCCTACGCGTCGACGCGGACGCCCTTGCCGACCACGGTGATGCCCGACTCCGTGACGGTGAAGCCGCGTGCCTCGTCGGCCTCGCGGTCGACGCCGACCTGCGCGCCCGGTGCGATGACGACGTCCTTGTCCAGGATGGCGCGGTTGACGACCGCCCCGGCGCCGATGGTGGCGCGCTCGAAGACGATCGAGTCGAGGACCTTCGCGCCGGAGTCGATCGAGCACCAGGGCCCGATCATGCTGCGCTCGACCTGCGCACCCGACACCAGGCAGCCGAGCGACACGAGCGAGTCCACCGTGGACCCGGTGTTGCCGTTGGCGTCGCGGACGAACTTCGCCGGCGGCAGGTTCGTCTGCTGGTTGAAGATCGGCCAGTCCTGGTTGTACAGGTTGAAGACCGGGACCGGGGCGATGAGATCCATGTGGGCGTCGAAGAACGAGTCGATCGTGCCCACGTCACGCCAGTAGTACTTGTCGCGGTCGGTGGACCCGGGGACCTCGTTGCGCTGCAGGTCGTACACGCCGGCGTCGCCGCGGTTGACGAAGTCGGGGACGATGTCGCCGCCCATGTCGTGCGCGGATGTCTCGAGCTGGCCGTCGCGCAGGACCGCGTCGACGAGGGCGTCCGCGTTGAACACGTAGTTGCCCATCGAGGCCAGGATCTCGCCGGGGGAGTCGGCCAGCCCGACGGCGTCCTTCGGCTTCTCGAGGAACGCGTCGATCTTCGTCGGGTCGTCGTCTGCCACCTGGATGACGCCGAACTGGTCCGCGAGCCCGATCGGCTGACGGATCGCCGCCACGGTGGCACTGCGGCCGGAGGCGATGTGCGCCTCGACCATCTGGTGGAAGTCCATCCGGTACACGTGGTCCGCACCGACGACGACCACGATGTCGGGGCGTTCGTCGCGCAGCAGGTTGAGCGACTGCAGGATCGCGTCTGCCGAGCCGGCGAACCAGCGCTTGCCGAGCCGCTGCTGCGCGGGGACGGACGCGACGTAGGAGCCGAGCAGCCCCTCCATGCGCCACGTCTCCGCGACGTGCCGGTCGAGACTGTGCGACTTGTACTGCGTCAGGACGACGATCTTCTGCAGACCGGAGTTGACCAGGTTCGACAGTGCGAAGTCGATGAGACGGAAGTTGCCGCCGAACGGGACGGCGGGCTTCGCGCGATCGGCCGTGAGCGGCATGAGTCGTTTGCCCTCGCCGCCGGCGAGCACGATGCCGAAGACCTTCTTTGGTGCCATGCCGCTCACAGTAGGCGTCAGCACTGGGAACCGGTTACGTTGAACCAGTGCGAGTCGATCTGCTGACCAGGGAGTATCCGCCGGAGGTCTACGGCGGAGCGGGTGTCCACGTGTCCGAACTCACCGCCGCGTTGCGGTCGGGGACGGACACGGAAGTCCGTGTCCGGGCCTTCGGGGCCTTCCGTGACGAACCCGACGTGTGGGGCTACCGGACCCCGGACGGCCTCGGTCAGGCGAACGGCGCGCTGCAGGCCCTGGGCACCGACGTGGCCATCGCGGCCGACGTCGAGGGTGCCGACCTCGTGCACTCGCACACCTGGTACGCGAACTCCGCGGGCCGGATCGCGCAGCTGACCTACGGCATCCCCCACATCGTGACCGCCCACAGCCTCGAGCCCCTCCGCCCGTGGAAGGCCGAGCAGCTCGGCGGCGGCTACCGCCTGTCCAGCTGGATGGAGCGCGAGGCGTTCGAACACGCCGACGGCGTCATCGCGGTCTCGAAGGCCATGCGTGCGGACATCCTGCGCTCGTACCCGTCGATCGACCCGGCGAAGGTCCACGTCGTCTACAACGGCATCGACATCGATGCGTGGAAGCCGACCGTCGACGAGGACGCCGTGCGCGCCCTCGGCATCGACCCGACCCGCCCGAGCGTCGTGTTCGTCGGACGCATCACCCGGCAGAAGGGCCTGCCGTACCTGCTCCGCGCCGTGGCGTCGCTGCCGTCCGACGTGCAGATCGTGCTGTGCGCCGGCGCGCCGGACACCCCCGAGATCCTGGCCGAGGTCACCGATCTCGTCGAGGGTCTCCGCGCGGAACGTGAAGGCGTCGTCTGGATCGACCGGATGCTCGCGCACCAGGAGATCGTGAACGTGCTGTCCTCGGGCACCGTGTTCGTCTGCCCGTCGGTCTACGAGCCGCTCGGCATCGTGAACCTCGAGGCCATGGCGTGCGGCATCCCCGTCGTCGGCACCGGCACCGGGGGCATCCCCGAAGTCGTCGCCGACGGGCTCACCGGCCGCATCGTCCCGATCGACCAGGTGCAGGACGGCACCGGCACCCCGACCGACCCCGACCGCTTCGTGGCCGACCTCGCCGCGACCCTCACCGAGGTGCTCGCCGACGAGGGGCTGGCGAAGCTCATGGGACGCGCCGGACGGCTCCGTGTCGAGACCGAGTTCACCTGGGACGCGATCGCCACCAGGACACGGCAGGTCTACGACCGGGTGCTCGGCCAGAACCCGTAGGCTGGTCGCATGCCCTCGGTCGTGCGCTTGTCAGACGTCTCCGTGGTCCGCAACGGGGCCACCATCCTCGACGCGATCTCGTGGGAGGTGCAGGACGACGAACGCTGGGTCGTGCTCGGCGCGAACGGCGCCGGCAAGACGACGCTGCTGCAGGTCGCCGGTGCCCAGACGTTCCCCACCTCGGGTGACGTCGAGGTGCTCGGGACCGAACTCGGCGGTGCCGACCTGTTCGAGCTCCGCCCGCGCATCGGCTTCGCGTCGACCGCGTTGGCCCGTCGCATCCCGGTGACCGAGAAGGTCATCGACGTCGTGCTCACCGCGGCGTACTCGGTGACGGGCCGCTGGAACGAGGAGTACGAGGAGCTCGACGTCCGCCGTGCGCAGCGCGTGCTCGAGGAGTGGGGCCTGGGGTCCTTCACCGACCGCACGTTCGGCGACCTGAGCGACGGCGAGCAGAAGCGCGTGCAGATCGCCCGTGCCGTGATGACCGACCCGGAGATCCTGTTCCTCGACGAACCGGCCGCGTCGCTCGACCTCGGCGCCCGTGAGAGCCTCGTCCGCACCCTCGGCGGCTACGCCCAGAGCGCCGACTCGCCGGCCATCGTCATCGTGACCCACCACGTCGAGGAGATCCCGGCCGGCTTCACCCACGCGCTCGTCCTCGCCGACGGCAACGTGCAGGCCGCCGGCCCCATCGACGAGGTCCTGACGGACCAGACCCTGACCGAGGCGTTCGGCATCGACCTCTCGGTCACCAAGGACGCCGGTCGCTACACGGCACGCGCCGCGTAGCGCTGCGATCCCGCCGTCTCTCTGGTATCGTGGACGGCTGGCGCAAGCCGACGACTTCCCGCGCAGTTCGCGCAATCCCATCACCGCTATCGAGGAATCTCCATGAAGACCGACACCCACCCCGAGTACCGCGCCATCGTCTTCCGCGACCTGGCCTCCGGTGAGACGTTCCTGACGCGTTCGACCGCGAACAGTGACAAGACCATCGAGCTCGACGGTGCGACCTACCCGGTCATCGACGTCGAGATCTCGTCCGCTTCGCACCCGTTCTACACGGGCAAGCAGCGCATCCTCGACTCGGCCGGTCGCGTCGAGAAGTTCAACCAGCGCTTCAAGGGCTTCAGCAAGTAAGCAGCCCCCACGCAACGCCCACGGGCGGTCCTCCTCCGGGAGGGCCGCCCGTTCGCGTTGTGCGGCGCGGGCCGTGCGGTGGAGAGCTCGTGGCGCAGCATCCCGGCGCACAACCAAAGTGTGTCGGCGCCGCGTTCTCGCGCGGTTCGCATGGACTTTGGTTGTGCGGCGATCGCCAGCGCGGTCAGGCGCCGTTGCGGTGGGGCCAGCGGCCGTCGGCGGTGAACGTCGGGTCGCGCTTCTTGCGCATGTAGTCCTGGAACGAGGCGGCCTGCTCGGCGCACCATCCGACCTGCTTGCGGTGGAGTTCTTCGGCGGAGATCCCGAGCTCGTCCGGGAACTTGCCCGCGATGGCCTGGGCGACACGCCCGGCAGCGATCGCGTCGGCACCGGCGTCGTGCGCGTCGTCGAGGGTGACGCCGTAGAGCTCGGACGCGGCCTCGAGCGTGCGCTTGCCCTTGCGGAAGGTGTCGAGCGCCTTGTCGATCACCAGCGGGTCGACGACGTTGCCGATGACTGGCGAGGCGAACCCGTGCCGTTTCGCCTCGCGGTCGAGGACGGTGAGGTCGTACGGGGCGTTGTAGATCACCAGGGGGATGCCCCGGGCGAACACGGCCTCGATCGCGGCGATGATCTCGGCCACGACCTCGGCCGCGGGACGCCCCTCGGCCTGGGCGCGCTCGGTGGTGTAGCCGTGCACGGCGGCGGCGCCCTCCGGGATCGGGACGCCGGGGTCCGCGATCCAGGCACCCTCGACGATGGAGGCCCCGGTCATGTCGATGAGCCCGACGTGGGCGGTGACGATGCGGGCCGTCTCGACGTCGACCCCGGTGGTCTCGAGGTCGAAGACGCCCAGCGCGTGCCACCAGGGCCGACCCGTGAGGTCCTGGGACGGAGCGGGCGCGTCGAGCTGTGCTGTGGGGAACGTCACGCGGTCAGGCTAACGGGACGCACCGACACCCCCGACTACCGGGTCGGCGCGCCGACGTGCAGCCAGTAGAACGACTGCGTGCCCATGGTGAGCGTGACGGTGCCGTCCTCGTCGAACGACGGGAACGAGCTGCCGCCGAACAGGTCGTAGAGCGGGCGCCCCGCGAACTCCGGCGCGGAGATCGTGACCGAGGTCGGGTTCGTCGCGAACGAGAACACGCACAGGACGTCCTCGGCGGACGGCCCGAACTGCTGCCCGGAGCCCTCCCACGAGCGGACGAAGGCGAGCACCGAGTCGTTGGAGGTCTCCTGCACGTTCAGGGAGCCGAGACCGAACACCGGGTGTGCCTTGCGGGTGTGGATGACGTTCCGGACCCAGTGCAGCAGCGAGCGCGACTGGGCGAGCTGCGCCTCGACGTTGACCTGCGCGTAGTTGTACACGAGTGACTGGACGACGGGCAGGTAGAGCTTGCCCGGGTCGGCGGTGGAGAAGCCGGCGTTGCGGTCCGGCGTCCACTGCATCGGCGTGCGCGACGAGTCGCGGTCCGGCAGCCAGATGTTGTCGCCCATCCCGATCTCGTCGCCGTAGTACAGGAACGGCGAACCGGGCAGCGAGAACAGCAGCGCGTGGATGAGCTCGAGCTCCGCGCGGGAGTTGTCGAGCAGGGGAGCGAGGCGTCGGCGGATGCCGATGTTCGAGCGCATCCGCGGGTCGTAGCCGTACCAGCCGTACATCGCCTGCCGGTACTCCTCGCTGACCATCTCGAGCGTGAGCTCGTCGTGGTTGCGGAGGAAGACGCCCCACGCCGCGCTGGCCGGCACGTCGAGGGTCTCGGACAGGATCGCCTTGAGCTCGGCGGCGTGCTGGGCACGGAGCGAGTAGAAGATGCGCGGCATCACCGGGAAGTCGAACGCCATGTGGCACTCGGGCTCCTCGTCGGTCCCGAAGAACGCCGCCGTCTCGCGCGGCCACTGGTTGGCCTCGGCCAGGAGCACGCGCCCGGGGTACTCGTCGTCGACCATCGCGCGGAGCTTCTTGATGAACTCGTGGGTCTCCGGCTCGCCCTCGCCGTTGCCCTCTTCCGACTCGAACAGGTACGGGATCGCGTCGAGCCGCAGCCCGTCGACGCCCATGTCGAGCCAGTGCCGGACGACGTCGTAGATCGCCTCGATGACCGCGGGGTTCTCGAAGTTCAGGTCCGGCTGGTGCGAGAAGAAGCGGTGGAAGAAGAACTGGCGTCGGACCGGGTCGAAGGTCCAGTTGGACTCCTCGGTGTCGACGAAGATGATGCGGATGTTCGAGTAGTCCTCGTCGGTGTCCCGCCAGACGTAGAAGTCGCCGTAGGGGCCGTCCGGGTCCTCGCGGGACTGCTGGAACCACTCGTGCTGGTCGCTGGTGTGGTTGATCACCATGTCGATCACGATGCGCATGTTCCGCTCGTGCGACTTCGTCACGAGCTCGCGGAAGTCGTCGAGCGTGCCGAACTCCGGCAGGATCGCCCGGTAGTCGGCGATGTCGTACCCGCCGTCGCGCATCGGCGACTGGAAGAACGGCGGCAGCCACAGGGCGTCCACGCCGAGCCACTGCAGGTAGTCGAGCTTGCCGATCACGCCCTGGATGTCGCCGATGCCGTCTCCGTTGGAGTCGACGAACGACCGGATCATGCACTCGTAGAAGACCGAGCGCTTGTACCACTGCGGGTCGAGCGTCAGGCCGGGCAGCTGGATCGGGGCTGTGAAGGTCACCGTGCTCCTCGTCGTCATCGACGGACCGGTCGACGGCCCGCCCCGGACACGATAGGCGCGAGATGCTGCGGGTGTCCGGGGTTTCGTGCGGTTCGCTCCCTAGACTGGCGCGGATGCAACCGCCCGTGCTCTCCCCGTACCAGTCGTTGATGGCCGCCACCCCGGTCGTGCACCGGGCCGTCCAGGTCGACGGCCGGACCACGCACTACTGGGTCTACGGGCCTGAGGACTCGGATCGCACCGTGCTCGCCGTGCACGGGTTCCGCGGGGACCACCACGGGCTCGAGACCATCGCCGCGCACCTCGAAGGTGTCCGTGTGATCGTGCCGGACCTGCCCGGCTTCGGCGTGTCCGATCCGCTGCCGGTCTCGGACATCGACGCGTACGTGGCCTGGCTGACCGGCTTCCACGCCGCGCTCGGGCTCGGGCGCGACACCGTCGTGCTCGGGCACTCGTTCGGGTCGATCGTGGTGTCGGCCACCGTCGCCGCCGGGCTCGACACCCGACTGCTCGTGCTCGTGAACCCCATCGCCGCCCCGGCACTGCAGGGTCCGCGTGCCGTCGGGACCGCGATCGCGATCGGGTACTACCGCGCCGGCGCGGTCCTGCCGAAGCCGATCGGGCTCGGGATCCTGCGGAACGGCGCGATCGTCCGGGCGATGAGCATCGCGATGCTGAAGTCGCACGACCCCGCCGTCCGCCGATGGGTGCACGACCAGCACGACCGGTACTTCTCGGCCTTCGCGAACCGCACGAGCGTCCTCGAGGCGTTCCGCACCTCGGTCACCCACGACGTCTCCGAGTACGCCGACCGGCTCACGGTGCCCGTGCTGCTCGTCGCGGCCGAGCACGACGACATCACCGCCGTCCCCGAACAGCGCGCACTCGCCGAGCGGCTGCGGGACGCCGAGCTCGTCGTGATCCCGGGGGTCGGCCACCTGGTGCACTACGAGACGCCGGCTCCGGCGGCGGCTGCGGTGCTCCGCCGGATGGCGGACACGACAGGACGTGGCGGACGCCATGGACGCACTGGACGCGGCGCGGCCGCGACGGACAGCCGACCGTCGGGGGCAGGGCGGGCCTCCCGGACGGCGGACGCGTCGTGACGCGCCTGCGCATCGGCATCGACTGCCGGTACGTGCGGATCGGCCGGCACGACGGCATCAGCCGGTTCACCGCGGGGGTCGTCGCGCACCTGCCGGACCGGCACGACTACGTGCTGCTCGTCAGCGACGAGCGCCAGCTCGAGTCGCTGCCGAGGGACCTGCCGTGGGAGCTGCTGCCCGCGCCGACGGACGCGGGGGAGCCGCTCGTCGCCCGGCGCGTCAACCGGCTCGGGCTCGACGCGGTGTTCTCGCCGATGCAGACGATGGGGTCGCGGGGTCGTCGGTACGCGCTCGTCCTGACGCTGCACGACCTGATCTACTACCGCAACCGCACGCCCCCGCGGGAGTTCTCGTGGCCGCTGCGGCTCGGCTGGCGGGCGTTCCACCTGTCCTGGGCGCCGCAGCGGTTCCTGCTGAACGGCGCGGACGGGGTGGTGACGGTGTCGGAGACGACCGCCGGGCTGATCGCCGAGCACCGGCTGACGAAGCGACCCGTGACGGTCGCCTACAACGCGGCCGACCCGGCGACCCCGCGGGTGGCCGGAGCACCACGTGGACGCTCGCTCGTCTACATGGGCTCGTTCATGCCGTACAAGAACGTCGAGACCCTGGCGGCGGCGCTGCCGCTCCTCGGGGCGGACTGGACGCTGCACTGCATGTCGCGGGTGTCCGACGCCGACCGTGCACGGCTCGAGGCGCTGGCTCCCACGGGGACGATCGTGTTCCACGACGGCGCCACCGACGAGGAGTACCTGTCCGTGCTCCGTTCGGCCACCGCGCTGGCGACCGCGTCGTACGACGAGGGGTTCGGCATCCCGCTCGTCGAGGCGATGGGCGTCGGGACCCCGGTCGTCGTCAGTGACATCCCGATCTTCCGGGAGATCGGCGGCTCGGCTGCGGAGTACTTCGACCCGGCGTCGCCGTCCGCCCTCGCCGCGGCCGTCCGGCGGGTGGAGGAGCGGTGGGACGAGGCCTCGCGGCAGTCGATCGAGCGTGCCGGTCGGTTCCGGTGGCAGGACTCGGCGGAGCAGGTCGTCCGGGCCGTCGAGCGGGCCGTGGGGGACCGGCGGGGCTGAGGGCTGGTGCGGTCGCCGGGCGGGGCGGGGGCTCGGGCTCGCCTTCGTGACGATGCGGAACGACGATGTCGATGTCGTACGAGGTCGACCGCGTCGTTCCACGTCGGACGCGCCACCGCCGCGCCACACCACGCGACCACCGCACGTCACTCCGGCGCGATGACCTGCACGTCCGCCCCGGGGAACACCTTCTGCGTCTCCTCGGTCACCCGCGACACGATCGGCGGCACCGCGGCACCCCGACCCGGGGTCCGCACGACGATCGACTGGTCGCGTGCGGCGTCGGACGGATCCCCGCCGCGCTCCCACGAGCAACGGACCTCCGTCACACCGCCGATGTGGTCGAGCGTGTCCGCCAGTGCCAGGCGCTTCGCCGCGACCTCGCCGGCACCGGTGACGCCGATCTGCAGGGTGCCGAGGTCGGCGACCACGACGACGCGGACACCGTTGCCGCCGGAATCGTCGGCCGCACGGCTGATGGCGGCGACCAGGTCACGCCGGGCAGCGGGGTCGAGCGCCGGGTCCGCCCGGACGGAGGCGATGGCGTCGTAGCTCGCGAACGCGGTCTTCGACGGGGCGTGGTGCCGAACGTCGGTGACGCCGGGCAGGGCACGCACTCGCGTGTCGAACCGGTCGAGCGCCACGTCGGGCCGTGGGAAGACCCCGCCGATGCCGTTCTGGACGCTCCCGATGATCGAGCCGAGCACCACCGCGATGACGGCGGCGACCGCCAGGACACTCCCGCCGATGATGAACCAGGTGCGGGCCCGGGTACGGGTGGGGACGCTCGCCGTCTCGGGACCGAACACCCGGTCGAGGTCGTCGTCCTGCTGGTCGAGGGCACGCTGACCGTGTCGGTTGGTTCCGTCGTCGGACATGTGGCTCCCCTCACCCCGGTGTGCGGGTGCGTCGGAGCCTAGTCCCCGGTCAGCCCCGGCGCTCCAAGGGGTTCTGGTACTCGAACGCGGACCCTCCGGTGGCGTCGGACACGTCGTCGATCGGGTCGTCGAACCGGACGAGTTCGGCGTGGAAGCGCTCCGGGTCCCACCGGAACGAGTGGATGGACCCGTTCCGGATCGGGGTGTTGCGGCGGTCGGCGGTGCCGGGGGCTGCGGCGTTCACGACACTGCGGATCACTGCGCCGTGGGTCGCGACCACGACGACGCCGGCATCGAACCGGACCGCGATCTCACCGAGGGTCTCGGTGACGCGGGCGAGCAGCGCGGAGCGGGACTCCCGACCGGGGATGTCGTCGTGCGGGTACCGTGCCGACACCTCGTCGTCGGTCAGCCCCTCGGCTTCGCCGTAGGAGCGCTCGGCCAGGCCCGGGTACGTCGTCGGTGCGTCGAGGCCCAGGCGGTCGGCGATGATCGCGCCCGTCTCGGCCGCACGGGACAGCGGGGAGGCGACGACCGCGTCGAACGGCCGGCGGGTCAGGAGTTCGGCGGCCTCGGCGGCCTGCCGTCGTCCGGTGTCGTTGAGCGGGATGTCGGTCGAGCCCTGGATGCGGCGTTGCGCGTTCCAGTCGGTCTCGCCGTGCCGGACGAGGTACAGGAGGGTCGTCACCCGTCGATCTTCGCAGACGCGCCCGGCAGGCCCGTCCGGGAACCGCGACCGCGCTGGCCCGTCCGGCGGCAGCGACCGCGCTAGTCGGTCGACGCCGCCGCGCTGAGCCGCTCCGCCAGGTGCACGAGCGTCTCGGTGGTGCCGGCGTCGAGCTTCACGGCCGCCCGCCTGTCGCTGCGGGTCTCGCCGCGGTTCACGATGACCACCGGGTTCTTGCGGCGCGCAGCGTGGTCGACCAGCCGCACGCCCGAGTTCACGGTGAGGGACGAACCGACGACGAGGAGTGCGTCGGCGTCGGCGACGATCGACACGGCCTCGCGGAACTTCTCGGCCGGCACGAACTCGCCGAAGAAGACGACGTCGGGCTTCAGGTCGCCGCCGCACACGGTGCACGCGGGCACGACGAACCGTTCGACGTCGGTGATCTCGACGTCGCCGTCGGGCTGCAGCTGCACGGACCCGGGCTCGTCGATCCAGGGGTTCTCGCGGTCGATGGTGGCGGCGAGGTCGGAGCGGGAGAACACCTGGCCGCAGCGCAGGCACACGGCGCGGTCCATCGAGCCGTGGATCTCGACGACGCGGCGGGACCCGGCGCGCAGGTGCAGGCCGTCGACGTTCTGCGTGATGACCCCGGCGACGATCCCGGCGTCCTCGAGTGCGGCGAGCGCCCGGTGTCCGTCGTTCGGCACGGCGGCCGCGAAGCTCCGCCAGCCCAGGTGGGATCCGGCCCAGTAGCGCTGGCGCTTCGCGGGGTCGGCCAGGAACTCCTGGAACGTCATCGGCTTGCGCACCACCCGCCCGGCACCGCGGTAGTCGGGGATGCCGGAGTCGGTGCTCAGGCCGGCACCGGAGAGCACGGCGATCCGCTTGCCCGCGAGCACCTCGACGACGCGGTCCAGGTCGTCGGCGGTCACCGACCCGGCGGCCGCCCCGGTGGTCGGTCCGGTCGTCGACGCAGCATCATCCAGCACCCTGTTCACGGTACCCTCAACACCCGACCGTCCCGGTCGCTTCCCAGGCGGAGCGCATCCTCGGCGGACCCGCCCGGCCACAGCCCGGAGCAGCCCGTCGGCAGCCCGGACCCGCGCCGGCCCCGGGCCGCCGGACCCGCTTCGGCCCGGCCCGCCGGACCCGCGCCGCCCCGCACCACACCGAAACGAGCCCCGTGCACCCCGTCCGAATCGACTCCCTCGACGATCCCCGCCTCGACGACTTCGCCCGTCTGACCGACGTTGCACTCCGCCGGGTCTCGGAGCCCGAGGGCGGCCTGTACATCGCCGAGTCGAACACGGTCATCGAGCGCGCGGTCCGCGCCGGGCACGTGCCGCGGAGCATCCTGGTGCAGGAGAAGTGGCTCGACAGCGTCCTGCCCCTGGTCGCGGAGCACGACGGCCCCGTGTTCGTCGGTGCGGACGCCCTGCTCGAGGAGCTCACCGGCTTCCGGATGCACCGCGGTGCGATTGCCGCGATGCAGCGCCCCGAGCTGCCGAGCGTCGCCGACGTGGTGCGGGACGCGAAGGTCGTCGTCGTGCTCGAGGACATCGTCGACCACACGAACGTCGGCGCGGTGTTCCGGAGCGTCGCCGGCCTCGGCGCCGACGCGGTGCTCGTCAGCCCGCGGTGTGCCGACCCGCTGTACCGCCGGAGCGTCCGGGTGAGCATGGGCACGGTCCTGCAGGTGCCGTGGACCCGCATCGGCGACTGGCCCGCGGCGGGCGAGGAACTCCGCGCGCAGGGCTTCCACCTGGCCGCGATGGCGCTGACGGACGAGTCGGTCGACCTCGACGCCTTCGTGGCGGACCTGCCCGAGAAGGTCGCCCTCGTGATGGGCACCGAGGGGCAGGGGCTGACGCCGGCCGCGATCGCGTCGGCCGACACGACGGTCCGGATCCCGATGGCGCACGGCGTCGACTCGCTCAACGTGGCCGCGGCGAGCGCCGTCGGTCTGTGGGCGGTCACCCACGCCCGGCGGCTCGCCTCCTAGCGCACCACCGAGACGGTCGGGAGGCCCGGGGCGGCCTGGTCGGGCAGCATGCGCCCGGCACGGATCACCAGGGCACGATCGGTGCCCGTTCCGCCCACCAGGCAGACGCCGACGGGCGCGCCGTGCACGGTCAGCAGCGGTGCACTCACCGTGGGCAGGCCGCCGACGCTCGCGAGCGCGGTCATCGCCGTCGTCGCGGTCCGGGTGCGCTCGAGCGCAGCGGTGTCCGCGTCGAGCAGCGGTGCGGGTCCGGGCACGGTCGGGAACAGCAGCGTCCGACCGACGAGGGCACGGCGGATCGTCGTACGGACCTCGTCGAGGCGTGCCACGGCGTCTGCGGTCGCGTCGGGGTCGTTCGCCCGTGCCGCCCGGAACCGGTCACCGACGACGGGGCTCAGTGCGCCGGGGTGCGCGTCGATCCAGGGGTCGTGGGCGGCGAGTGCCTCGGCGGCCTGGACGAGGCGCATCTGCTCCTGCAGTGCTGCGGGGTCCGCGATGCCGAGGTCGCGCAGTCGGACGGTCGCGACGGGTTCGTCCAGCGCTTCGATGAAGGCGGTGAAGGACCGGGCGACGGCCGGTTCGACGAGTGCGACGAGTTCCTCGGGGACGACGAGCACGGTCGCGTCGGGCGTCCCTGCCGTCGCGGGCGGCGGGACGGTGGCGTCGAGGGCGGCGAGCAGCACACCGGGGCTCCGTGTGAGCCACCCGACGGTGTCGAACGACGGCGCGAGCGGGAGCAGCCCGTCCCGGGACACCGTTCCGTGGGTCGTCCGGAGGCCCCAGAGTCCCTGGTACGAGGCGGGGACCCGCACCGATCCCGCGGTGTCCGTGCCGATCCCGATCTCGGCCGTCCCGAGGCCGACGGCCGACGCGGATCCGCTGGACGAGCCTCCAGGCAGTCGGGTGGGAGCCGCGCTGTTCGGCGGCGTGCCGTGGTGCGCGTTCCGGCCCGTCAGGTTGTAGGCGAACTCGTCGGTGCGCGCGATCCCGCGGATCGAGGCGCCGGCGGCGAGGAGCGCGGCGACCGCTGCGGCGGGCGCGGTCTCGACGGGGGCCTCGCGCAGGTACGTCGGGTTGCCCGCGCCGACGGGCTGGCCGGGGACGGCGTAGAGGTCCTTGACGGCGATGGTCAGGCCGTCGAGCGGTCCGGAGGCCGTGGGGGCGACGAGCGGGTCGCCGACGGCCCGCCAGACGGTGGTGTCGACGGCCTTGGGACGGCCGGTGACGTGGGCCGCTTCGATGCGCCAGCGGGGGCCGGCGCTGCTGGTGGCGCCGTCGCCAGTGCCGGCGTCATCGGTCCCGCGTTCGGTGCTGTCGCCGTCGCGGCGCCAGAGCTGGGTCTGGAGGCCCTGCCCACCCGCGGCGAACCGGGACACCGACACGACGAGGGCGCGGTCCTCGGTCAGGGGGCGGACCTCGACGTGGGTCAGCGACCGGGTCGCGACCCCACCCCGTGCCCCGCGGAACGCGCGGATCGCGTCGTGCCCGACGAGCAGGCCGCGGTCGTCGCCGCGCATCGTGTCGGAGGAGTCGACGAAGGCGGCGTCGAGGGCGTCGAGGTCGTTCGCCAGCAGGGCGGCCTCGTAGGCGTCGAGGGCCTCGAGCAGGCCTGAGGGTGCGGCGTCGGGCGCGGCTGACGCCGGGGGCGTGGTCATCGGGCGGGCTCCTCGAAGTCGGCCTTGCGGATGCGGGCGTGGACCCCGGTGACCAGGTCCACCACCTGCGAGATGTTGAAGTCGGTCGCGGCGGACAGGTAGGCGTACGCCAGGTGGCGTTCCATGCCCCAGCGCGCGCCGAGGATCGCGACGGCATGCCGGACGCACTGCCGGACGGCCTCGTCGAGGTCCGGGTCCATGCCCGTGGGCACGAGGAACTCCTGCGTCTCGGCGACGGGCCAGACCAGGTCCCCGAAGCGCGCGGCGGCATCGGCGGCAGGGGTCAGGTCGAAGCGGATCGTCGCACGGAGCGAGGCCTCCATCGCGGTGAGCGCCACCTCGCCGTCGCCCTGGGCGAAGTGCGGGTCGCCGACGTGGGCGAGCGCGCCGGGGACGAGCACCGGCAGGTGCAGCTGGGACCCGGCCTGCAGCAGGTTGACGTCGATGTTGCCGCCGTGGCGACCGGGCGGGACGGAGTGCAGCCGCTCCCCGGGGGTGGCGACGCCCATGATCCCGAGGAACGGGGCGAGGGGGAAGTGCGCGAAGCGGTCGCCGGCGGCCGTGAGCGGGATGCGGCCCCGCCGGCCCTGGTCCGTGTCGACGACGTCGGCGAAGACGCTCACCGTCGTGCCGTCGACCGGGAACTCACCGTGCAGGGCGCCGCGGCCGTGCCGGTTCGACACGACGCCGTAGTGCACGCGGGGCAGGGTCTCGAGGACCGTCATCGTCAGCACGTCTCCGGGACGGGCACCACGCACCGCGATCGGCCCGGACACCACGTGCGGTCCGTCCGCCGCGGGGTCGCGGTGACCGGAGCGGGCGATCGCGACGGCGTCGGCGAGGATGTGCTCCGGAGCGACGCCGTGTTCGCCGAACCAGGCGACGGGGTCGCTGCCCTGGTCGGGGAGGATCCCCTCGTGGCTGACGGTGTCGATGGTGACCGACTCCCCGGGGCCGATCGTCAGGGCCGGGGTGTCACCGTCGCTCGGCAGTCGGCCCCAGAGGACGGTCTCCGGGTCGACGGGCAGGGCGTGGTCGCCGCGGACGGGTCCGGTGCCGGGCTGCAGGGTCGCCACCGCGGGGGCGGTGGTCTCGCGTGTGGTGGTCATCGTTCCGTCCTCCGTTCGACCAGGTGGGCCACGTCGGCGAGGTGGTCGGCCATCGCCCGCGTCGCGCCCGCGACGTCGTGCTCCCGGATCCGCTCGAGGATCCGCTCGTGCCACTCGAACGACGACCGGCGCCCCTCGCTGGTGCTGTGCGAGCGGGCACGGACGTCCTGCACCCAGCCGCTGCTGAGCTCGCACAGGGACACGAGCAGGGGGTTGCCCGAGGTGCGGGCGACCTGCACGTGGAAGGCGACGTCCTGGGCGAGCGACTCCTCCGGGCTGAGCCCCGCGTGCGTCGCAGCGAGGATGCGTTCCAGGGTGAGCAGGTCGGCATCGCCCGCCCGCGCCGCCGCGAGTCCGGCGACCTGCGGCTCCACGACGGTCCGGAACTCGGCGACGTGCTCGGCCCGGTGGTCCAGGTCGTCGCGGTGGTGGTCGAGCAGGGCGGACGCTTCCTCCGGCCGTGGCAGCACGACGGTGCCACGACCAGGGGTCCGGGAGACCAGGCGACGGCGCTCGAGCTCCTGCAGCGCCTCGCGGATGGTCGTGCGGGACACGGCGAGGTCCTCGGCGAGGGTGCGTTCCGGCGGTAGCTTGTCGCCGGGCTGCAGGTCGTCGAGCACGAGCGTGCCGAGGTGGGCGGCGGTCGCCGCGCTCAGGGTCCGTCCACGGTGCATGCCCTCGACCGTAGGGCCGCTTGGTCTGCTTGGTTCATTGGTACGACCATCTTTTACACGGCCGTCACACGCGGCGTCGGAACCCGAAACACGGCGGGCGAATGGTGGAGCACGTCCCACCCGCACCGACCGGAAGAGGGGTTCGACGTGGACCTGGTCCTCACCAACGCACGGCTGACCGACGGTCGATCCGTCGGCGTCACCATCGCCGACGGCGTGATCGTCACCGTGGCCGACGCGCTCCCCGGTGCCGCCGCTCCCGCTGGTTCCGCCCGCGTGGTCGACTGCGCCGGACGTGTGCTCATCCCCGGGCTCATCGAGGCGCACCTGCACGTCGACAAGGCCCTGCTCGACCGGGAACGCCCGAACCCCGACGGCACCCTCGCCGGCGCCATCGCCGTCACGGGGGAACTCAAGCGCGTCTTCACCCACGCCACCGTCCGCGACCGCGCCCGCACCCTGCTCGACCAGGCCATCACGAACGGCACGACGCTCGTCCGCGCACACCCCGACGTCGACCCGATCGTCGGGCTCACCGGGGTCGAGGTGCTGCTCGACCTGCGCGACGAGTACCGGGACGCCCTCGACCTGCAGATCGTCGCGTTCCCCCAGGAGGGCATCGCCAAGGCACCGGGCACCCTCGCACTGCTCCGTCAGGCGCTCGCCGCGGGGGCGGACGTCATCGGGGGCTGCACCTACAACGAGCACACCCTCGCCGCGTGCCACGAGCACGTCGAGACCGTCCTCGACCTCGCCGAGGAGTTCGGTGTGCCGGCCGACCTGCACGCCGACTTCGCCGACGACACCTCCGACCCGCGGTACGCCCTCGCCGGGCACATCGCCGACCGCGTGACGGCCCGCGGGCTGCAGGGGCGGGTGGCGCTCGGCCACGTGACCTCGGTCGCGAGCCTGCCTCGCGGCGAGCGCCGGGCGTTGTTCGACCGCCTGGCGGCCGCCGGGGTCGCCGTCGTGCCGCTGCCCGCGACCGACCTGCACCTGGGCGGCCGGTCCGACGACCACGACGTGCGGCGCGGGGTCGTGCCGGTCCGCGAACTCTGGGACGCCGGGGTCACGAGCGCGTACGCGTCGAACAACGTCCGGAACGCCTTCACCCCGTTCGGCAACGCCGACCTGCTCGACGTCGGGCTGCTCCTGGCGCAGACCGGGCACCTGTCCGGCCCGGACGACCTGCGCCGGGTGCTCGCGATGGCCACCACGGGGGCGGCCGAGGTCGTCGGCGTCGCGGACACCCACGGCATCCGGCCCGGCGCCGCCGCGGACCTCGTGGTGCTCTCCACCACCGACCCGGACGGCGTCCTGCTCGACCGGCCGGACCGCGCCCTCGTCGTCAAGCGCGGCCGGGTCGTCGCCGAGACCACCCGGACCACCCGCCTCACCACCAGCCGCACCACGAACCGATCGAAGGAACTCAGCCATGCGTGAACGGATCCCGCACGAGATCGTCGCCTCCGTCCTGGCCGGTGCCACGGCGTTCATCGGGGGCAACGCCCTGCACCTGCCGACCTGGGCGATCTTCATCAGCTGGGCGGGGATGTTCCTGCTCGGCAGCAAGCCGACGTTGCGGAACGCCACGCGCCTGTGGGCCGCGATGCCGATCGGGTCGGCGTTCGGCCTGGTCATCGTCCTGCTCGACCAGCGGTTCGGCACGCTGTTCGGCGAGGGGCAGGCGGCGCAGAACACCGTGCTGGCGCTGCTCATCCTCGTCGTGAACTGCGCCCTGATGTACACCGGTCGCACGAGGCTGTTCGGGCTCGTCCCCGGGATGTTCCTCGGGTTCGCCTCGTTCTTCGCGACCTGCTTCGGCGGCTTCGGCTTCGACCCGGGGAACGCCTGGGCCGCCTGGGTGTCGGTCGTGCTGATGAACGCGCTCGGGCCGGTGTTCGCCTACCTGTCCCGACGCCTGACCTTCGCCCGGGCCGAGACGACGGGCTCGGCCGGTTCGGCAGGCTCGTCCGACCCGGCCGCTTCGGCCGACCCGGTCGTCGCGACCGACGCCGGCGTCGCAGCGACCCCGGCTCCTGCTCCGGAACGCCAGCCCGACCAGCCGGTCGCAGCCTCGGCCTAGGAGCGGACCGGTACGCTCGGGTCCCGTGTCACGAGTCGTCCGCCGCCCCCGCTCCGCCGTCCGGAGGCCGGTCACGATCTCGGTGGTCGCCGTCCTGCTCCTGGTGGCCGGGTACCTCGTCGCCGCGGCCGTCGTGCCGTTCGGCCCGGCGAGCGCCAGCACCACCACGTACTCGGCACCGAAGACGACCGTCCCGGCGCTGAGCTTCCCGGGGTACGGCGCGACGGCGGTCGAAGCGACGGACTTCCCGGAGAGCCTGCGCACCAGCGGCGACACGAAGCCCCGGTCGATCGCGAGCATCACGAAGGTCGTCACGGCGCTCGTGGTGCTCGACGAGAAGCCGATGGCCGTGGGCGAGTCCGGTCCGTCCATCCGCTTCACGAAGCAGATGGAGGGCCTGTACGCCAAGTACGCGGCGCAGAACGGCGAGGTCGCCCCGATGCCCGCCGGCCTGAAGCTCACCGAGCACCAGACGTTCCAGGTGATGCTCATGAAGTCGGCGAACAACTACGCCGGCGCCCTCGCCATCTGGGCCTTCGGGTCGATCGCCGCCTACGAGCGCGCGGCGAACGACTGGCTCGACGAACACGGCCTGGACGACACCACGATCCACGAGCCGACCGGCCTCGACCCGGACAACACCTCGACCGCCACGGACCTGGTCGAGCTCGGGCAGCTCGCGCTGGCGAACCCGGTGGTGAAGGACATCGTCGGCACCCAGGACGTCACGATCCCGACGGTCGGCGAGATCGAGAACTCGAACAAGCTCCTGGGGCTCGACGGCATCGAGGGGATCAAGACCGGCACCCTCGACGAAGCCGGCGCCTGTCTGCTGTTCGCGGCGACGTACGAGCGCGGTGGCGAGGACGTCACCGTCGTCGGCGTGATGCTCGGCGGTGTCGACCACGACTCCCTCGACGTCGACGTGCAGCGGTTGTTGCGGTCCGTGGCGGACAACTTCCAGGTGGTGACGCTCACGCACCAGGGGCAGACCTTCGGCACCTTCTCGACCCCGTGGCAGGACGAGGCCGACGCGGTCACGACGAAGGCTGCCGAGGTGCTCGTGTGGGGCAAGACGACCGTCACCGCGAAGGCGAAGCTCGAGCAGGTGACCTTCGGCACGAAGGGGGAGCGGGTCGGGCAGGTGCGGTTCCGCATCTCCGACCACGACCCGGTCACGGTGCCGCTCGTGCTCGAACGCACGATCGACGACCCCGGCGTCTGGTGGCGCTGGACGAACCCGTTCCAGGGGGCGTGACGCCCGTCGTCCGCCGACCGTAGAGTCGGTCGGGTGACGACGATGACGACGTTCCTCCGGACCACCCCTGCCGCCCTCGGCATCGATCCCGGCGGCGTGACCGCCCTGCTCGACGCCCTCGAGTCCACGCCCGGCGTGGAGCCGCACAGCATCATGTTGCTGCGGCACGGCCAGGTCGCGGCCGAGGGCTGGTGGCAGCCCTACGCCGCGGACCGCGTGCACCTTCTCTACTCGCTGAGCAAGAGCTTCACCGCCGCCGGGGTCGGCATCGCCGTCCGAGCGGGCCTGATCGACCTCGACGCGACCGTGCTGTCGTACTTCCCGGAGCTCGACGCCGACGTCACCGACGAACGCAGCCGCCGCATCCGCGTCCGGCACCTGCTCGCGATGGCGAGCGGCCACCGCGAGGAGACGATCGACCGCGCCCGGGCCCTCGACCCGACGAACACGGTGCGCGGGTTCCTGCTGCTCCCGCCGGACGCGGAACCCGGCACGGTCTTCGCCTACAACCAGCCGTGCACGTACACGCTCGCCGAGATCGTCCGGCGGGTGACCGGCGGGTCCCTCGTCGCGTGGCTCCGCCCGCACCTGCTCGACCCGCTCGGCATCGACGACCTCGCCTGGCGCCGCGACGACACCGGTGCGGAGCTCGGGTACAGCGGGTGCTACGCGCCGACCGACGCGGTCGCCAAGCTCGGCCAGCTGTACCTGCAGGGCGGCGTCTGGGACGGCGAGCGGATCCTCGACGCCGACTGGGTCGAGCAGGCCACGAGCACGCAGGTCGCCAACCCGGACGAGGCCAACCCCGACTGGTCCCAGGGCTACGGCTTCCAGTTCTGGATGGCCCGCCACGGCTTCCGCGGCGACGGTGCCTACGGCCAGTTCTGCGTCGTCCTGCCGGAGCAGGACGTCGTGCTGGCGATGACCGGCCAGAGCCTCGACATGCAGGCCGTCCTCGACGCGGTCTGGGAGCACCTGCTGCCCGCCGTCGACCGCGCGTCCGACGCGTCCTCGGCATCCGCCCTGGAGGCCCGGCTCGCCTCCCTGGGACTGCCCGCGGTGGACGGTGGTCCGCTGCAGGGCCTCGCCGACGTCGGTCCGCTGGCCAGCGACGGCGACGGGTGGCGGCTCACGCTCGACGTCGACGGCGGCTCCCTGTCGGTGCCGGTCGGGCAGGGGGAGTGGGCCGTGGAGGGCCCGCTCGCCGCGAGCGGTGCCGTCGCGGACGACGGGACGGTCCGTGTCGACGTGCGGTTCGTCGAGACCCCGCACCTGGCGCACGTCCGGATCGACCCCGCGACGGGATCGACGACGACGAGCTGGCAGACCGAGCCGCTGCACGACGGACCGCTCACGCTGCGGCGCCCCGCCGACTGACGGCCAGCGGCCCAGCGGCCCCGGGGCCCCGTGCCGCGTCTACGGGGTGTCGGAGGGGTGCTCGGTGACGATCTGCAGCTCGGGCCGCTTCGCCGACACCCCGTCGCCGGACGAGGTGTGCTTGATGCGCCGGACCACCCACGGCACCAGGTACTCCCTGGCCCAGCCGAGGTCCTCGGCGCGGGCCTCGCGCCACGGCCGCGCCTCGAGCGGGTCCGGGTTGAACGGTTCGAGCCCGTGCGGCACACCGAGGGTGTCGAGCACCGCCGCGGCGATCGTCGAGTGGCCCATCGGGGAGTGGTGCAGCCGGTCGGGAGCCCACATCCGCGGGTCCCGGAGCACGCGCAGTGCCCACATGTTCGCCACCAGGGCGCCGTGCTTCAGGGCGATGGCGTGCAGGTTCTCGTTGTAGATCGCCGTCTTGCCACGGACCATGCCGAGCACCGGGGTCATCCCGACGTCCGGTCCGGTGAACAGCACGACGGTGGCTCCGTCGCGGCGCAGGTCGGCGACGAGCCGGTCCACGCGCTCGGCGAGCTCGTCCGGGTCCGAGCCGGGGCGGATGATGTCGTTGCCGCCGGCGGACACCGTGATGAGGTCCGGGTGCAGGGCGACGGCGGCCTCGGCCTGCTCGTCGATGATCTGCTGCAGCAACCGCCCGCGGATCGCGAGGTTCGCGTAGGCGAAGTCGTCGGTCTGGTGTGCGAGCACCTCGGCGACGCGGTCCGCCCAGCCGCGGTTGCCGCCCGGGACGGTGGGGTCGGGGTCCCCGATGCCCTCGGTGAACGAGTCACCGATCGCGACGTACCTGGTCCAAGGATGACGATCTGACACGTCCCGGACCCTAGTCTCGTGGCATGACGAAGGCCAACACGGACGCCGTCGGCTGGTCGGTGCCGGACGAGCTGCTCGACCGCATCGCCGAGCGAGCCCCCGGCTACGACGCCGCGAACGCGTTCTGCACCGAGGACCTCGACGAGCTCCGCGCCGCCGGCTACCTGCGGATCGGTGTCCCCGTCGAGCAGGGCGGGGCAGGCCTGGGCCTCCGCGCCACCGCGCGGGTGCAACGCACCCTCGCCCAGGCCGCACCGGCGACGGCACTCGGCCTCGGCATGCACCAGGTGTGGGTGCAGGCGGCCCGCGCCGTGCGTGCGCGAGGCGAGTCGTTCCTCCAGGCCGTCACCGACCACGCTGCGGACGACCACCTGCTCGCCTTCGGGGTGAGCGAACCCGGCAACGACGCCGTGCTGTTCGACTCGTCGACGACGGCGGAGCCGGACGGCGACGGCGGCTACCGGTTCACCGGCACGAAGGTCTTCACTTCGCTCGCACCGGCGTGGGACGTCATGAGCGTCTTCGGCAAGGACACCTCGGGGCCGGAGCCACGGCTCGTGCACGGGTTCGTCCTGCGGTCCGACGGCGACGTCGAGCACCTGGACGACTGGGACACGCTCGGGATGCGCGCGACGCAGAGCCGCACCACGAAGCTGCACGGCGTGCACGTCCCCGCCGACCGCATCGTCCGGTCGCTGCCGGTCGGGCCGAACCAGGACCCGCTCGTGTTCGGCATCTTCGCGTCGTTCGAGCTCCTCATCGCCTCGGTGTACGTGGGGGTCGCAGAGCGGGCGATCACGCTCGCGGCGACCGCCGTGGCGGGGCGCACCGCGGCCGACGGCACCCCGCGGTCGCAGGACCCCGACGTGCGCCGGGCGATCGCCGACCTGCGCGGTGCGGTCGACGCGATCACGCTGCAGGTCGACTCGTTGGCGCGGTCGGTCGACGAGCTCGACGACCTCGGAGCCCGCTGGTTCCCACTGCTCGTCGGCACCAAAGCGCGGGCGGTGGACACCGCGCAGCACGTCGTGGACGAGGCCATGCGCGTCGTCGGCGGCTCGGCGTTCCGGTCGTCGAGCGAGCTCGCGCGGCTGGCGCGGGACGTCCGGGCGGGGCAGTACCACCCGTCGTCGCGGGACTCCGCGGCGCGGACGATCGCCGCGTCGGTGCTCGGTCCGGTCGGCTGAGCGCTGCGCGCACGGTGCGAGGCGTTGCGCTCCGGGGCACTCCGGTGCGAGGTTCCGTACGTGGTGGCATCCGCGCTCCCTCGCACCACGTCCGGAACCTCGCACCGTCCGATCGCGATCGGCCCCGGGCACGGCGATGTCGGCGGCGCCTGGCATCATCTCGGTGTGAGCAAGCAGGACGGACGGAACCGCCTCGTCTCCGACACACCGGTGGACGACGTCTCGGCGACCGTGCTGCACGTCGACATGGACGCCTTCTTCGCCTCCGTCGAACTGCTCGACCGCCCCGACCTGGTGGGGCTGCCGGTCATCGTCGGACACGACTCCGACCGCTCCGTCGTCACCGCCGCCACCTACGAAGCCCGTCGCTACGGGGTCAACTCCGCGATGCCGATGGCCATCGCCAAACGCCGCTGCCCGAACGCCGTCATCGTCGAGCCGCACTTCGAGAAGTACCGGGCGAAGTCCGCCGCGGTGATGGCGATCTTCGACCGGTTCACCCCGCGGGTCGAGCGCCTCGGCATCGACGAGGCGTTCCTCGACGTCGCCGGTGCCCTCCGCCTGTACGGCACCCCGTGGCAGATCGGCCAGGCGATCCGCCGGACGGTCTTCGCCGAGACCGGTCTGCACTGCTCCGTCGGTGCGGCATCGACGAAGTTCGTCGCGAAGCTCGCCTCCAGCCGGTCGAAGCCGGACGGCCTGCTCGTGGTCCCCGCCGCCGACACCGTGGCGTTCCTGCACCCGCAGCCGGTGTCCGCGCTCTGGGGCGTCGGCGGCAAGACGCAGGAGACGCTCGAACGCCGGGGCATCCGCACGGTCGGCGACCTGGCGAACACCCCGCTCGGGTCGCTGGTGTCGGCACTCGGCCCGGCCGGCGGGCAGCGGCTGCACGACCTGTCGTGGGGTCGCGACCCCCGCGTGGTCGACACCGGCGTCGGCGAGAAGTCCATCGGGCATGAGGTCACGTTCGGCCGCGACCTGACCGAGCGCGACGACGTCGCCCGCGAACTCCTGCGCCTGGCCGACAAGGTCGCCGTCCGCCTGCGTCAGGCCGACGTGCAGGCCCGGACCGTGGCGCTCAAGGTCCGGTACACCGACTTCACCACCCTCACCCGGTCGCGCACCCTGGCGGAGCCCACCGACGTCGCGAAGCGCCTGCACCGCGAAGCCGTCGAGCTGTACGACGTGCTGCACCGACCGGGCAACCAGATCCGGCTGATCGGGGTCCGCGGCGAGAACCTCGTGCCCGCGGCCGCGAGCAACGCCCTGTGGGACGACGACGCGCCGTGGCGCGACACCGAGACCACGGTCGACGCGGTCGCCGCACGCTTCGGCGCCGGCGTGCTGCGACCGGCATCCCTGGTCCGCCGGACTCCTGACGGCGGCGTCCCGCACGCTCGGCAGGACTGACGGTGGCGGTAGAATCGGGTTCAGTGAGCGCAGCGGAGTACGAAGACCAGCAGCCCGCCACGCTGTGGGCGGAGTCGGGTGACGACCAGTCCGGCGCAGGCGGATCGTCGCCGACGCACCAAACCCAGGCGCACCAAACCCAGGCGCAGGGTGACGCCGCCCGTGACGAAGCCGACGCCGCGGCCCTGGCCGAAGCGGCTGGCAACTCCGCCGTCCAGCACCTGTCGCCGGCGTTCCCGGACCGGGCCGCCTGGGGCACGGCCTCGAAGCTCCGCGCCTGGCAGATCGAAGCGCTCACGAAGTACTTCGAGAAGGAACCCCGCGACTTCCTCACTGCCGCGACCCCCGGCGCCGGCAAGACCACCTTCGCGCTGCGCCTGGCGACCGAGCTCCTCGCCCGCGGCACCGTCGACCGCATCGTCGTCGTGGCCCCGACCGAGCACCTGAAGCGCCAGTGGGCCGACTCCGCCGACCGTGTGGGCATCCGGATCGACCCGATGTTCAAGAACGGCGACGGCATGTTCGGCCGGCACTACCAGGGCGTCGCGATCACGTACGCCCAGGTCGGCATGAACCCCGAGGTGCACAAGCGCATCACCGAGGGCGGCCGCACCCTGGTCGTCCTCGACGAGGTCCACCACGGTGGCGACGCCCTGACGTGGGGCGACGGCATCCGAGAAGCGTTCTCCGGTGCCACCCGCCGGCTCTCGCTGTCGGGGACCCCCTTCCGGTCCGACACCGCACCGATCCCGTTCGTGCAGTACGCCCCCGACGAGCAGGGCATCCGCACCTCGATCTCCGACTACAACTACGGCTACGGCCGAGCCCTGAAGGACGGCGTCGTCCGCCCGGTGCTGTTCATGGCCTACGCCGGACAGATGCGCTGGAAGACCCGGATGGGCGACGAGATGTCGGCCTCCCTGGGCGAGCAGGTCACGAAGGACATCACGGCCCAGGCCTGGCGGACCGCGCTGTCACCCGAGGGCGAGTGGATGCCGGCCGTGCTCTCCGCCGCCGACAAGCGCCTGACCGAGGTCCGTCGTGGTGTGCCCGACGCCGGCGGCCTGGTCATCGCCACCGACACCACCACAGCGCGCGCCTACGCCCGGATACTGCAGCAGATCACGGGGGAGCGTCCCACCGTGGTGCTGTCCGACGAAGCCGCCGGGTCGAGCCGCATCAGCGCGTTCGCCGACGACACCTCGCGCTGGATGGTCGCCGTCCGCATGGTCTCCGAGGGCGTCGACGTCCCACGGCTCTGCGTCGGGGTCTACGCCACGAGCGCGAGTACGCCACTGTTCTTCGCCCAGGTGATCGGCCGCTTCGTGCGTGCCCGTCGCCGCGGGGAGACCGCGAGTGTCTTCCTGCCGAGCGTCCCCGGCCTGATGGCCCTCGCCGCCACCCTCGAGCTCGAGCGCGACCACGCCCTCGACCGCCCGAAGGACGCCGACGACGGCATGTACAACCCCGAAGACGCGATGGTCGCCGAGGCCAACAAGGAAGACCGCGCGTCCGAGAGCCTGCTCGAGGTCCAGCCGTTCGAGGCACTCGACTCGCAGGCGTCCTTCGACCGCGTCCTCTACGACGGCGGTGAGTTCGGCACCGGCGGCGAGGTCGGTTCCCTCGAGGAGCTCGACTTCATCGGCATCCCGGGGCTCCTCGAACCCGACCAGGTTCGCGACCTCCTGCGTGCCCGTCAGGCGACGCAGGCGAAGCGTTCCAAGGGCCGCACGGCCAAGGACGGCATGCCGAAAGCGCCCGAGCCCGACCGCCCGATGTACATGACGATCAAGGAGCAGCGCACCGAGCTCGCCCGGCTCGTGTCGATCTGGTCCCGCCACTCGAACGAGCCGCACGGATCGATCCACGCCGAACTCCGACGGATCAGCGGTGGCCCGGCCGTGGCGCAGGCGAGCATCGAGCAGATCCAGAAGCGCATCGACATCCTGCGCTCCCGCATCGGCGGACGACGGTGACTCCGGCGTGATCGAGCCGGTCGACGACCGCACCTGGTACGTCAAGCGCGACCCCGAGGCGTCACCCGAGGCGATCATCGACCGCTTCGGCGGCGGCTACCGACTGCGCCGGTTCTCGCTCACCGAGTCCCGCCGCACCCCGCACGGGGTGTTCACGGGGCCCGAACTGGCCGAGACCGCGTGGTGGCGGCTCCGCGACAGGCCGCGGAACTCATGACGCGCCAAGCCAAAGTCCGGTAGACCGGAGGAATGGCAGACTCGATCCCTCACGTCCTCGTCCTCGGCGGCGGCTCCGCTGGCTACACCACGGTCAAGCAGCTCCAGAAGCACGCGGCCACGGTGCCCATGCGCATCACCCTGGTGGACCAGAACACCTACTACACGTACCTGCCGTTCCTGCCCGAGGTCGCCGGTGGCCACATCGCGCCGAAGGACGTCACCGTCGAGCTGCGCCGTGCGCTGCGCAAGACCCGGGTGATCCAGGGCAAGGTCACCGCGATCTCGTCGGCGGACAAGACCGTCTCGATCGCGACCGCCGGCGGCGACGACCGCACCCTCGGCTACGACCACCTCGTCGTCGCCCTCGGTTCCGTCACCCGCACCTTCCCGACCCCCGGGCTCGAGGAGTACGGCGTCGGCTTCAAGAGCGTCGAAGAGGCCGCCTACGTTCGCGCCAAGCTCCTCGACAACATCGCGAAGGCCGCTGCCACCCGTGACGAGGACGAGCGTCGCCGTCTGCTGACCAGCGTCTTCGTCGGCGGTGGCTACACCGGCGTCGAGGCGATCGGTGAGCTCTTCGACGTGTCGCAGGCTGCCATCAAGACCTACCCGTCGCTCGCCGGTGAGCAGCCCCGCTGGGTGCTCATCGACGCCCTCGACCGCGTCGCGCCCGAGGTCGGCCCGGAGCTGTCCAAGTGGACGCTCGAGTCGCTCCGCGCCCGTGGCATCGACGTCCGCCTGAAGACCACCATGCCGAGCGCCGAGGGCGGTGTCGTCAAGTTCTCCGACGGCGACGAGTTCGCCACCGGCCTGCTCGTCTGGACCGCGGGCGTCAAGCCGAACCCGCTCCTCGACGCATCCGACCTGCCGCGCGGGCCGAAGGGCCACCTCGCCGCGAACGCGAAGCTCCAGGTCGAGGCCGAGGACACCCACCAGGTCGTCGAGGGCGTCTGGGGCCTGGGTGACGTCGCACAGGTGCCCGACCTGACCGCCGACAAGCAGCCGGCGTTCTACCCGCCGAACGCGCAGAACGCCGTGCGCCAGGCCGTGGTCGCCGCCGACAACATCGTCGCGACCATCACCGGCAAGCCGCTCGAGGAGTACCGCCACCCCTCCATCGGCACCGTCGCGTCGTACGGTGTCGCCAAGGGTGCCGCGAACATCAAGGGCATCAAGATGACCAACCTGCTCGCGTGGCTCGCGCACCGCGCGTACCACGTGTACGCGATGCCGACCCTGAACCGGAAGGCCCGCATCATCATCGGCTGGATCACCGGTGCCGTGTCGGGTCGCGACGCGACCTCGCTCATCAAGGAGACGGACCCGCGACGCAACTTCGTCGAGGCGTCGAAGAGCTAGGAGACGGAACGCGGCATCAGGCCGCAACTTCGTCGAGGCGTCGAAGAGCTAGACGCCCCCAAAGATCGGACGGGAGGCGCGGTGCCAGCTGGCACCGCGCCTCCCGTCCGTCCGTCACGTGCGTTCGCACCCACCTGCCGCTCTCCGGCATACTGACTCCCTCGGCGCCCACGGCGACGAGGTCCCGGAAGTCGACCGACACGTGCGCCCCACCACCACCACCTCCTCCGTCCGATCGTGCCTCCGATGCGGCGCCGAGCGTCACGACAGCACCGTCCACCGGTGCCCCGGTCCGGCCGACCCGCTCCGCGCCTTCGGCCTCGACGCCGGAGCCCGAACGGTGCTCGAGGTCCTGGGTGGGATCGGGCAGCCCTCCCTGGTCGGCGGAGCAGTCCGCGACGCGCTGCTCCGGGAAGCCGGGCGCGGACCGACCACCACCGGTGACGTCGACGTCGAGGTGCACGGCACCAGGACCGATCTGGTCGTCGGAGCGTTGCGTGCGGCCGGCGCGATCGTCGTCGAGGCCGGTGCGGGGTTCCCGGTCCTCAAGGTGGTGCTCGACGGATCCCGCGTCGACGTCGCAGTGACGGCGGAGTCCGGTGCGCTCGATCCGGTCACGGTGTCCGCCCTCGGTCGGGACTTCACGGTGAACGCCGTCGCCTGGGACCCCCGCACGAACGTGTTCCTCGACGCGGTCGGTGGGATCGACGATGCCGTCATCGGCGTGCTGCGGCACGCTTCCGAACGCTGCAGTGAGGACCCGCTCCGGGTCTTGCGTGCCGTGCAGCTCGTCGCCCGGTTCGACTTCGCCGTGCACCCCGCGACGCTGCGTCTGGCGCGGTCGATCGCGGCACGGTTCGAGTCGATCGCCACCGGGCGGATCTGGCCCGAGATCCGCAAGCTGGCACTCGGCGACCACGTGTCGGCTGCCCTCCGAACGCTGCACGACAGCGGCTGGGAGCGACACCTGCCCGAGCTCGCCGCGGTCCGAGACGTGCCGCAGGACCCCCGGTGGCACCCGGAGGGTCCCGTGCACGTCCACCTCGGAGCGGCGGGGGACGCTGCCGCCCGCGCCTGCACCGCGGACGGGATCCGGGGTGACGACCGGGTCGTCATCGTGCTCGCCGCCGTCCTGCACGACCTGGGAAAGGCCGGCTCCGGCACGCAGGTCCTCGCCGACGACGCAGGTGCGGTCCGCATCCGCAGCCTGGGCCACGAGGTGTCCGGCGCTGCGGCAGCAGCAGCGCTGCTCGGTCGCCTCGGCGCGCCACGCCACATCGTCGAGCGGGTCGTCCCGCTCGTTCGCGAGCACATGGTCCCGCACTCGTCCAACGGCGCGCCACCGTCCGTTCCCGCTGCTCGGCGGCTGTTCCGACGGCTCGGATCCTCCCTGCCCGCGATGGAGTCGTGGGCCCGGGTGTGCGAAGCCGACTCGCAGGGGCGTGGTCCGGGGGCGAGCCGGTCCTCGGCGTGGTCGTGGTTCGACGTCGCGCTCCGGGACCAGGTCGCGCGTCGACCCGTGCGGCTGCTGTCCGGCCGCGACCTCGTCGACACGGGACTCACCCCGGGGCCGGCGTTCCGCGAACTCCTCGTGGCGTCCGCGGCGGCGCAGGACGACGGCGTCTTCGATGACGTCGCCGGAGCCCGCGCGTGGCTGCGCCGAGCGGTCGACGCACGCCGGTGACGGACGGGAGGCGCGGTGCCAGCTGGCACCGCGCCTCCCGTCCGTCTGTGCGGACGCCCACCGCCTGTCCACGATCTGCGGTCCTGGGTCCGTTCCAACGTGGCGCGCGTCAGCGTGGACGCGACGAACGAGAGGAGCGTCCATGCGCGCCATGACCTACCGCGGCCCGTACCGGGTCCGCGTCGAGGAGAAGCCGGATCCCCGGATCGAGCACCCGAACGACGCGATCGTCCGGGTGGAGCGGGCCGCGATCTGCGGGTCGGACCTGCACCTGTACCACGGCATGATGCCCGACACCCGGGTCGGGCACACGTTCGGCCACGAGTTCATTGGGGTGGTCGAGCAGATCGGCTCGTCCGTCGAGACCCTCTCGGTCGGGGACCGCGTGATGGTCCCGTTCAACATCTTCTGCGGCACGTGCTGGTTCTGCGCCCGCGGACTCTTCGCGAACTGCCACAACGTGAACCCGAACGCGACCGCGGTCGGAGGGATCTACGGGTACTCGCACACCACCGGCGGGTACGACGGCGGGCAGGCGGAGCGCGTGCGGGTGCCGTTCGCCGACGTCGGACCGCAGGTGATCCCGGACTGGCTCGACGACGACGACGCCCTCCTCATGACGGACGCACTGAGCACCGGGTACTTCGGGGCGCAGCTCGCGTCGATCCGCGAGGGCGACACCGTCGTGGTACTCGGTGCCGGGCCGGTCGGACTGTTCTCCGCGGCGTCGGCGTGGTTCATGGGAGCCGGCCGGGTGATCGTCGTCGACCAGCTCGAGTACCGGCTCGAGAAGGCCCGGAGCTTCGCGCACGCCGAGACGATCAACTTCGCCGAGGTCGACGACGTCGTGCTCGAGATGAAGAAGCAGACCGATTTCCTCGGTGCGGACAGCGTGATCGACGCCGTCGGAGCCGAGGCGGACGGCAACTTCACCCAGCAGGTCACCGCCTCGAAGCTCAAGCTGCAGGGCGGGGCCCCGACGGCGCTCAACTGGGCGATCGACGGCGTCCGCAAGGGCGGCACGGTCTCGGCGATCGGCGCGTACGGGCCGATCCCGAGCGCGGTGAAGTTCGGTGACGCGATGAACAAGGGCGTCACGATCCACACGAACCAGGCGCACGTGAAGCGCCAGTGGCCGCGGTTGCTCGAGCACATCCAGGCCGGGCACTTCAAGCCGAGCGACATCATCACGCACCGCATCCCCCTCGAGCACATCGCCGAGGGGTACCACCTGTTCTCGTCCAAGCTCGACGGTTGCATCAAGACCGTCGTCGTGCCGTGAGGAGGCCCGACATGTCCGACCACACCCCGTACATCGCCGATCCACCCCGTCGGGTGCCGTCCTCCGAGGAGCTCCGTGCCCGCATCCCGGGGTGGGGGAGCGACCTCGACCCCGCGGACCGGCCGTCCGTCCCGAAGCTCTCACGCGGGGCCGGCACCGCGACCGGCGCGCACTGGGACGTCCCGTCGCAGCAGCCCGGCGCTGCCGGCAGGGAGCGGTCGATCGAGCACGCGCACGTGACGCCGGTGTTCGGCACCGCGCAGCCGTTGCACGGCGTCGCCGGGATCGTCCGGCGGTACGCCTACCGGCGGTTCAGCGAGGGCCGCCTGGCGCACTGGATGCTGCTCGTCGTGGGGGACCGCCTGGACGTCGCGACGCACCGGGTGACCGACGCGCTGCGGGGTCGGCCGGACCGGGTGATCAGCGAGACCGGCGTCGCGGCGGAGCGTGGGAACCACCCCGTTGCGTCGCGCCTGGGGTCGAGTCGATCGGATTGGCGGCACCAGGTGCTCGACCCGGTGGTCGCGAACTGGGGCTGGCTCGCGGCGCTCGGCGCCGTCGTGCTGGTGGTGCGGCGGGTGCGCCGCTCGCGCTGACCGCGCGCGGTGCGGCGTTGCCCACTCGGTGCGACCTTGTTCCGTCACACGGAGTGCGCAACGTCGCACCAGCCCGCGACGCGCGCACGTTCCGGCCTGGAGGCGCGCTGCGGCCCCGCCCCGCGCCTCCAGTCCGTGGCGTGCGCGCGTCCACAGCCCGCCCTCCTGCCCCGCCGCCGACCGCCCGGAGCGAAGCAAGCCGGCGGCGTCAATGCCCTGAGCGCAGCGAAGTGGAACGTGGTCGCCCTGAGCGAAGCGAAGTGGCGCCCCAGAGGCGGTGACGCCCTGAGCGCAGCGATGGCGGCACTCGCCGGGAAGACACAACAGAAAATGCCCCCCGACCGAAAGGTCAGGGGGCACGCATTTCCTGTGTCCGAGAGGGGACTTGAACCCCTACGCCCTAATACGGGCACTAGCACCTCAAGCTAGCGCGTCTACCAATTCCGCCACCCGGACAGGGTGTCTGGTGTCTGTTTCCCGGGTTGAACCCGGCGTTCCTGCCGAGAGAAGACACTAGCACGGGTCTGAACGCGCGATGAACACGGTCGCGCATCCCGGGCGAGTCCTGCGTGTCCGGCCTCGGCGACGGGGTCGGTGCCGACCGATACCGTGGAGCCATGACGAACCCGGAGCCCTCCGAGCCGCAGTCCGTGCCCGAGCTCGAGGCCACCGCGGCGATCGCCCGCGACCTCATCCGCATCGACACGACGAACTGGGGTGAGGGGAAGTCCCGTGGTGAGACGGAGGCTGCCCACTACGTCGAGGACAAGCTCCGGGCGCTGGGTCTCGAGCCGCAGTTGTTCGAGTCGGAGCCGGACCGGGTGAGTGTCGTGGCGCGGGTGCCTGGTCGGAACCGCGACAAGCCGGCGCTCGTGGTCCACGGGCACCTCGACGTCGTGCCGGCGGATCCGGCGAACTGGTCGGTCGACCCGTTCGGTGGCGTGGTCAAGGACGGGTCGCTGTGGGGTCGGGGCGCCGTCGACATGAAGAACATGGACGCGATGATGCTCACGTCGCTGGCGGACGTCATCGAGCTGCACGGTGCGCCGGAGCGTGACCTGGTGATCGCGTACTTCGCCGACGAAGAGGCCGGGGGAGTCCTGGGGTCCCACCACGTGGTCGACCAGCACCCGGAGGCCTTCGCGGGGGCGTCGGCGGCGATCAGCGAGGTCGGCGGGTACTCGATCACGCTCGGTGACCGTCGCGCCTACCTGCTGCAGACCGGCGAGAAGGCGCTCATGTGGGTGAAGCTGATCGCGCGCGGCACCGCTGCCCACGGGTCGCACGTGATCCGCGACAACGCCGTCACGAAGCTCGCGGCGGCGGTCGCCCGGATCGGCAGCGAGGAGTGGCCCGTCCGCCTCTCGGCCACGACGGATGCGATGGTGGCCGAGGTGGCGCGGTTCCTCGGGGTCGACCCGACGGTGACCGGCCCGGACGAGGTCGCGCTGGCCACCGGCTCGGCGTCGCGGTTCATCCACGCCGCGCTGCACACCACGTCGAACCCGACGGTGTTGACGGCCGGCTACAAGCACAACGTCATCCCCGACTCCGCCGAGGCGCTGGTCGACATCCGCTGCCTGCCGGGCGACGAGGAGTCCGTGCTCGAGCGGGTGCGTGAGCTCGCCGGACCCGACGTCGAGGTGGTCATGTCGTTCCGCGACATCGGCCTCGAGCAGGACTTCGGCGGCCCGCTGGTCGACGCCGTCCGCGACGTCCTCGGTCGGCACGACCCGGGGGCACCGGTCCTGCCGTACCTGCTGTCCGGCGGCACCGACAACAAGGCGCTCTCGACGCTCGGCATCGCCGGGTACGGGTTCGTGCCGCTGCAGCTGCCGGCCGGTGTCGACTTCCCCGCGATGTTCCACGGTGTGGACGAGCGGGTGCCGCTCGACTCGCTGGCGTTCGGTCGGCGGGTGCTGGGCGACCTGCTCGCCACGTACTGATATTGTTCATGGTCGCCGTCGTGGCGGTGCCCTGACCGACCTCCCCCCGAAAGGCCCGTGCGATGCACATCCTCGAGGCGATCTTCCTCGGCTTCGTCCAGGGGCTCACCGAGTTCCTGCCCGTGTCCTCCAGCGCGCACCTGCGCATCGTGGGGCTCTTCCTGCCCGACGCGAAGGACCCCGGCGCGGCCTTCACCGCGGTGACGCAGCTCGGCACCGAGACCGCGGTGCTCATCTACTTCTGGAAGGACATCACCCGGATCATCGGGCGGTGGTTCCGGTCGGTGGTCAAGCGTGACGTGCCGAAGGGCGACCCCGACGTCCGCCTCGGCTGGCTGGTGATCCTCGGCACGATCCCGATCGGGGTCGCCGGGCTCCTGCTCAAGGACTCGATCGAGACCACGTTCCGGTCCCTCTGGATCGTCGCGATCGTCCTCATCGTGTTCGGTGTCGTGCTCGGGGTGCTCGACCGAGTCGGCCGCAAGGAGCGCCGGATCGAGCAGATGACGTTCCGCGGTGGTCTGCTCATCGGCCTGGCGCAGATGCTCGCCCTGGTACCCGGAGTGTCCCGTTCCGGCGCGACGGTGTCGATGGGCCTCGCCCTCGGGTACACCCGACCCGCCGCCGCGCGGTTCGCGTTCCTGCTGGCGATCCCGGCGGTGTTCCTGTCCGGGTTCTACGAGGCCGCGACGAGCCTCGGCGACCACGGCTCGCCGTTCGGACTCGCCGACACGCTCATCGCCACCGTCGTCGCGTTCGTGGTCGGGTTCGTCGTGATCGCGGCGTTCATGAACTACATCAGCAAGCGCAGCTTCATGCCGTTCGTCGTCTACCGGATCGCACTCGGTATCGTGCTCATCGTGTTGTTGTCGCTCGGAGTGATCCAGCCGTGAGGGCCTGGCAGGCCCCATCCGTCCCCGACGTCCCCGGCGCCGCGCCCCGACCGGTCGTCCACGACACCGCAACGGGCAAGCCGGTGGACCCCGCCCGCGACGAGGACCGCGCTGCGCTGTACGTCTGTGGCATCACGCCGTACGACGCCACGCACCTCGGCCACGCGGCGACCTACCTGGCGTTCGACACGCTCGGCCGTGCCTGGCGTGACGCGGGGCTCGACGTCGAGTACGCGCAGAACGTCACCGACGTGGACGACCCGCTGCTCGAGCGTGCCGCCCGCGACGGCGTCGACTGGCGTGCGCTGGCGGCTGAGCAGGTCGACCTGTTCCGCCGCGACATGGAGTCGCTGCGGATCCTGCCGCCGGACGACTTCGTGGCCGTCACCGACGAGGTCGAGCGCGTCGCCGAGGCAGTCTCGTTCCTGCAGGAGTCCGGCTACGCGTACGAGGTCCCGACCGACGGCGCCGAGGGCGACGACCTGTACTTCGACGTGAACCGCCCCACCGACGCGTGGACCCTCGGTGACGAGAGCGGCCTGGACCGCGAGACGATGCTCGCCCTCGCAGCCGAACGCGGCGGCGACCCGGATCGTCCGGGCAAGCGCGACCCGCTCGACCCGCTGCTGTGGCGCGCCGCGCGTGACGGCGAGCCGGCCTGGGACACCGAGATCGGCCCCGGGCGCCCCGGCTGGCACATCGAGTGCAGCGTCATCGCCGGCGACCGACTCGGGCTGCCGATCAGCGTGCAGGGCGGCGGGAGCGACCTCGTCTTCCCGCACCACGAGATGAGCGCCGGGCACGCTGCTGCCCTCGCGCACCAGCCGCTCGCGAACGCGTTCGTGCACACCGGGATGATCGCCTACCAGGGCACCAAGATCTCGAAGTCGCTCGGCAACCTCGTCACCGTGCGCGGGCTGCTCGACGACGGCGCCGACCCCCGTGCCATCCGGCTCGCGCTGCTGTCGCACAAGTACTCCGACGACTGGGAGTGGTTCGACACCGAGCTGACGAGCGCCCAGACGCGGCTCGCCGGCTGGGACGCCTGGGCTTCCGGAGCCTCCGCCGGGCACGCCGACGACGCTGCGGACGTCGCGGCACGAATCCGCGCGCGGGTGTCGGACGACCTCGACACCCCCGGTGCCGTCGCCGCGGTCGACACCGCGATCGCGGGCGGCACGGCGTGCACGCCGGAGCTCCTCGACCTGATCGACGCGCTGCTCGGCATCCGGCTGGCCTGACCTGCGCGAGCGCGACACGTCGCGTGCGTGCCGCCGAGGGGTCAGGAACCGTCGCCGAGGCGGGCCGCAGCCGACAGTTCGTGACCACTCGCCGGACGTGAGCGGGGTGTCGTGACCGCACGCCCCCCACGGACAGGAGGCACGGTGCCAGCTGGCACCGTGCCTCCTGTCCGTCAGTGGGTGACGGCTACTGCTGGGGCCGCCACGGCCCCTCGCCACCGGCGGTGCCGCCGTCCTTGCCGTCCTTGCGCTCACGGCGCCGGAGGTACTGCTCGAACTCCTGCGCGATGGCGTCGCCCGAGGCCTCGGGGGAGTCGACGGTGTCGCGCGCCTGCTCGAGCTGCCCGATGTAGGACGCCATGTCCTCGTCGTCGGCGGCGAGGGCGTCGATGCCCTCTTCCCACTCGGTGGCGTCGTCGAGCAGCGACCCGCGCGGCACCGTGACGTCCGTGAGCTCCTCGATCTTGTCGAGCAGCGAGAGCGTGGCCTTGGGCGAGGGCGAGTTGTGCACGTAGTGCGGCACCGACGCCCACAGGGACAGCGTGGTCAGGCCCGCCTTGTCCATCGCGTCGGCGAGGACCCCGAGGATGCCGGTCGGGCCCTCGTACGAGGACTTGTCGACGTCGAAGGCGGCACGGACCCCGGCGTTCTCGCTCGACACGAAGACCGAGATCGGCCGGGTGTGCGGGACGTCGGCGAGCATCGCGCCGACGAACACGACGGCGTCGATCGAGTAGACGTCCGCCAGGTCGATGATCTCCGAGCAGAAGCCCCGCCAGGTGCGCGAGGGTTCCGGGCCGACGAGGACGAAGACGTCACGATCGGTGGGGGAGCCGGTGGCGCCGATCACCGGACGCCCCTCGGCACCGGGGCCGTACAGCACGATCCGGGGCCACTGCACGCCGCGGTCGCCGTTGTCGTCGGTGCCGACGGTGGGCCGGTTGAACTGGTAGTCGACGTACCGCTCACCGTCGAGTTCGCGCAGCTCGTCGAGCCCGAGCGACTCGACGATGCGACGCGCCAGACCGCTCGCGGCCTCGCCGGCGTCGTTCCAGCCCTCGAAGGCGACGACGAGCAAGCGACCGTCGCTGAAGGGGGAGTGCTGTGGCACGGAGCGGACCTCCTGGTGGTGGAGCGGAGCGGGGCGGGAGCGATGCCCCCGGCCGGACACGATTCAGGCATCCACTGTAGGCCCAGGGGGTGTCGGCGCACGCGCGCGTCCGCGCCCAGCGGAACGGCCCCGGTAGACTCGTCGCCCGTGACCGCGCATCCTCCTGCCCTCGTCCCGCCCGCAGCCGTGCTGTGGGACATGGACGGCACGATCATCGACACCGAGCCGATCTGGCAGCGGTCCCAGGTCGACCTGACGAACCGCTACGGCGCCGAGTGGACCCACGAGGACGGCCTGTCCCTGGTCGGGTCCGGCCTCGAGCGGTCCGGTGAGCTCCTGCGCGCCAAGGGCGTCGACATGGAGGTCGAGGAGATCATCCAGTGGATGACCGACTACGTGATGGAGCACCTGCGCGCCGGCGAACTGCCGTGGCGGCCGGGTGCCCGTGAGCTCGTCGAGGAGCTCCACGCCCGCGGCATCCCGACCGCCCTGGTCACGATGTCCCGTCGCAAGATGGCGCTCGTCGCCGCCGAGGCCCTGGGCGAGCGTGGCTTCCGCGTCGTCGTCGCCGGCGACGACGTCGACCGCCCGAAGCCGTTCCCGGACGCGTACCTGTCCGCCGCCGCGCAGCTCGGCGTCGAGCCCACCGCGTGCGTCGCGATCGAGGACTCCGCCACCGGCGTCGCGTCGGCCGTCGCCTCCGGCGCCGTCACGGTCGCCGTCGAGCACATCGTCCCGCTGTCCGAGATCGCCGGCGGCGACGTGCACCTGACCACCCTGGCGGGCGTCGACGTCGACCGTCTGGTCGAGTTGACGACGCCGGCACTGGCCGCACGGGCTGGAGGCGCGGTGCCGGACCCGGCGCACGCTGCGGACACCGAAGGGGTCACCCGATGAGCCACACCGACGACGCACGCGACGAGGCGGACGCGAGCAGCGCCTCCAGTCCGACCGCGGACCCGACCGCAGCCCTCCCGCACACCGCGGGCGGCGCACCGCACACGCCGCCGCGCGGCCCGTTCCGGGCCGGCGACCGCGTGCAGCTGACCGGTCCGAAGGGCAAGCTCACGACGCTGTCGCTCGAGACCGCAGGTGAGTACCACACGCACCGCGGGGTGCTCCGGCACGACGACGTCATCGGCCAGCCCGACGGCTCCGTCATCCGGGCGAGCACCGGTGACGAGTACCTCGCACTCCGTCCGCTGCTCAACGACTACGTGATGTCGATGCCGCGTGGTGCCGCGATCGTCTACCCGAAGGACGCGGCGCAGATCGTGGCCTTCGCGGACGTCTTCCCCGGGGCCCGCGTGGTCGAGGCCGGTGTCGGCTCGGGGGCGCTGTCGCTGTTCCTGCTCCGCGCCATCGGCCCGACCGGGCAGCTGCAGTCGTTCGAGCGCCGCGAGGAGTTCGCGGCGATCGCGAAGGGCAACGTCGGGACCTTCCTCGGGGCCGTCCCGGACAACTGGTCCGTCACCGTCGGTGACCTGGTCGAGTCGCTGCCCGACGCGACCGAGCCGCAGAGCATCGACCGGGTCGTGCTCGACATGCTCGCGCCGTGGGAGTGCGTGGACGCCGCCGCCGACGCCCTCGTGCCCGGCGGACTGATCGTCTGCTACGTCGCGACCGTCACGCAGCTGTCCCGCACGGCCGAGGCCCTCCGCGACACCGGACGCTTCACCGACCCGATGCCGAGCGAGACCCTGGTGCGCACCTGGCACGTCGAGGGCCTCGCCGTCCGTCCGGACCACCGCATGGTCGGGCACACCGGGTTCCTCATCACGGCACGACGCCTGGCCGACGGCACCGTGCTGCCGAACCTGAAGCGCCGCGCGGGCAAGGCGGAGTTCTCGGACGAGGACATCGAGGCCTGGACCCCCGGTGCCGTGGGCGAGCGGGCGACGAGCGACAAGAAGCTCCGCAAGGTCGCCCGGCAGTCGGCGGCGCAGGCGCGCAAGGTCGCGGCGGCCGAGGCGTCGTCGGCGGCGGACGGTGCTGCGGCGCCGTCCGAGGGCGCTGTGGCTTCGTCGGATGCCGCTGCGGCTCCGTCCGGGGCCGTCGAGGACGAACGGTAGGCTGACGGCGTGCCCGTCCTGCATCGAACGGAAAGAGGGTCCGTGCGCACCATCCCCGCACTCCTGGTCACCATCGGTCTCGCGGTGTCCCTCACCGCCTGCGCCTCGAACGGTGCCGGCACCACGCCCTCGAGCTGTGCCGCTCCCGGCGCCGCGTCCGAAGCGGTGACCGCCACCGGCAAGTTCGGCTCGGAGCCGAAGGTCAACGTGCCGAAGGGCCTGACCACCAAGGGCACCCAGGTGTCCGTGCTGCAGCAGGGTTCCGGTCGCACGATCGACGACGGCACCCCCGTCCTGGTCGAGTACACGCTGGTGGACGGCTCCACGGGCCAGGTCGCCCAGACGAGCGGCTACTCGGGCCAGACTGCTCCGATCACCGCCGGTGCGAGCAACTACGGGGCCCTCGGCGCCTCGCTGCAGTGCGCCCGCGTCGGTGACCGCCTGGCGGTAGCCCTGCCGAAGAGCGCCCTGAGCAGCACAGGCGGCACCGCAGGCAGCTCCTCGTCGAAGAAGACCGAGGACGCCGTCATCGCCGTCATCGACGTCAAGCGTGCCTTCGACGCCCGTGCCACCGGCACCCCGCAGCTCGCCGGCGACAAGATGCCGGCCGTGGTGCTCGCGCCCTCCGGCGCCCCCGGCATCACGATCCCGTCGTGGAGCGCCCCGAAGTCGAACGAGACGCACCTGCTCCGCAAGGGCGACGGCCGCGAGCTCACCGCGAAGGACACCGCGGTCATCAAGTACACCGCCGTCACCTGGGGTGCCGACCCGTCCGTCGCCGGCTCCAGCTGGACCGACGGTTCCGGCGCGCAGGCCATCCCGCTCACCAAGGGCCAGGTCGACGAGGGTGTCCGGACCGCCATCGTCGGCCACCACGTCGGCGACCAGGTCCTGGCCATCGTCAACCAGCAGGGGACCGCGTACGCGTACGTGATCGACGTCCTCGGGGCGATCTCGAACTGACCCGGTCCGACCGTCCACGGACCGCGGCGCGGGTGCACTCCGGTGCACCCGCGCTGCCGTAGGATCGGCTCGTGCCAGCGACCCGTGTGCCCCGTGTGCCCGCCGAGGAGCGGCTGTTCAGCCTCGTGCTCGCGCTGCTCTCGACGGAGTCCGGGCTGACCAAGGCCGAGATCCTGGCCAACGTGCAGGGGTACCGGCAGCGGTTCTCGACCGGTGGCGACAACGCCTCGCTCGAGCGCCAGTTCGAACGCGACAAGGACGACGTCCGCGAGCTCGGCATCCCCCTCGAGACCATCGAGACCCCGGGTGCCGCGGGCAACAACCAGACGCTCCGGTACCGGATCCCGAAGGGTGAGTACGACCTGCCCGTCGACGTCCGCTTCACCCCGGACGAATCCGCGTTGCTCTCCCTGGCCGCGATGGCCTGGCGTGAAGGCGCACTGTCCGCCGACTCCCGCCGTGGCCTGCTGAAGGTCCGCTCGGCCGGTGCCGAGGACGACGACGGCGCCCTGCAGCTCGGGGTCGACGCCTACGCTCCGCGGCTCCGTGCCCGGGATGCGTCGTTCGAGCCGCTCCGCTCCGCGCTCGACCGCGGTGCAGCAGTTCGCTTCGACTACATCACGCCGGGGCAGCACGACGCCCGTCGGCGCGAAGTGGCTCCACTCGCCCTGGTGCAGCACGGCGGCCGGTGGATGCTCGCCGCCCACGAGTTCGCGACGGACTCGGACAAGAACTACCTGCTGGCCCGCATCGTCGGACCAGTCACCCAGTACGAGGTCGGGCAGCACACCGCTCCCGTCGGCGCGGGGGAGCGCACCCTCGCCGAGCTCGAGCGGATCTGGGCCGAGCGCACTGCGCGCATCGCCGTGACGCCGGGTTCCGACGCCGAACGCCGACTCACCCGTCGCCGCGACACCGAGACCGACGCCGACGGCGCGCTCGTGCTGCACCACGTCGACCCGCAGATCCTCGCCGAGGAACTCGCCGCCTTCGGGCCCGAGGTCCGGGTGCTCGAGCCCGACGACCTTCGATCACGGGTCGACGAGCGCCTCCGTGCACTCGTGCGCGACCACACCGACGACGGCCCTGCAGCAGCCCCCGGAGAGGACCCCGTTCGTGGCTGACGCCCAACCCCTGCAGGCGCAGGACAAGCTCGCGTTCCTGCTCGCCCTGGTGCCGTACCTGATCGACCGCGAGCGGGTCTCGGTCGCCGAGGCAGCTCGGCACTTCGGTGTGCCCGAGGCCCGCATCCGGCGTGCCGTCGAACTCATCGCGGTCTCCGGGGTGCCCGGCGAGACGATGCAGTACCAGCACGGCGACCTGTTCGACATCGCCTGGGACGACTTCGACCAGAACGACATGATCGTGCTGACCAACCTGGTGGCGATCGACGACTCACCGCGCCTGTCGGCTCGTGAGGCGTCGGCGCTCATCGCCGGTCTGCAGTACCTCTCCGCCCTGCCCGAGGCCGCCGACCGTGACGCGATCCGCGCGCTCATGGCCAAGCTCTCCCGCGGTGCCGGGGGAGCGGCGTCGACCGTCGCCGTCGGGCAGGACCTGCACGACGTCGCCCTCGCAACCATCCGCCGGGCGATGTCCGACGGCCGCGGCCTGGTCTTCGAGTACGCCGGACCGCGCACCCAGGGCGGCACCCGACGGGTCGATCCGCTCCGGGTCGAGTCCATCGACACCGACTGGTACCTGCGCGCGTGGGACCTCGACCGGCAGGCACTCCGGACGTTCCGGCTCGATCGCATGTCCGAGGCCCGGGTCGACGACCGCCCGGCCGAGAAGACGATCGACCAGGTCGTCATCCCGGACACGCTGTTCCAGCAGGCCGCCGACGACGTCATCGTCACGGTGGAACTCGACTCGACGTCCCTGCCCCTGGTCGCCGACTTCCTGTCCGACACCGCCGACGCGCCCGACGGTGACGGTCGGGTGCGCATCCGGCTCGCGGCGTCGCACGGGTTCGACGGGGTGGTCCGGCTCGTCGCGGGGTTGCCCGGTCGTGCCGTGGTGCTCGACCCGCCGGCGGCGCGTGATGCCGTGCGCGACTTCGCGGCCGCTGCCCTCGCCACGGGCTGACGTCTGCCGCTGCGGCCCGTCCGAGCGCTGCACGTTCCGACCCGGTACGCCCGATCTCGCTAGGTATGCCCGATCTCGCCAGGTATGCCCGATTTCGCCAGGTATGCCCGATCTCGCACGGTGGACCTCGGGTAGCTGGTCGTTCCGGGCGTACCTGGTGCGATCTTCCGACCCGGTATGCCCGTTCCCGTCAGGTATGCCCGATCTCGCCAGGTAAGCCCGATGTGGCGCGGCACGCCCGATCCCGCACGGTGAAGCTCGGGTAGCTGGTCGTTCCGGGCGTACCTGGTGCGATCTTCCAACCAGGTACGCCCGATCTCGCACGGTGGACCTCGGGTAGCTGGTCGTTCCGGGCGTACCTGGTGCGATCTTCCGACCCGGTATGCCCGTTCCCGTCAGGTATGCCCGATCTCGCCAGGTAAGCCCGATGTGGCGCGGCACGCCCGATCCCGCACGGTGAGCTCGGGTAGCTGGTCGTTCCGGGCGTACCTGGTGCGATCTTCCAACCAGGTACGCCCGGTCTCGCCAGGTACGCCCGATCGCGAACGGCGGACCTCGAGTACCTGGTCGTTCCGGGCGTACCTGGTGCGATCTTCCGACCCGGTACGCCCGGTCTCGCCAGGTACGCCCGATCGCGCACGGTGGACCTCGAGTACCTGGTTATTCCGGGCGGACCTGGTGTGATCTTCCGACCCGGTACGCCCGATCTCGCCAGGTACACCCGATCCCGCCCGCCCGTTCGCCCGCTTGCCACGCGCCGCCACCCACCTCCCACCCGCCACGCGGCCGCGCCGACCCCCGGCGGACTGTCGGTCCCGACCCCGTAAGATCGAGCACATGGCTTCGACGACCGCGCGCGGGCGAGCGAAGCGGCAGGGGCGCCAGAAGACCGACGCCGAAGGCCGCATGTCGCTCGGGCAGCACCTCATCGAGCTGCGCAACCGTCTCTTCCGCGCAGTCGTGGCGATCGTCGTCGGTGCGATCGGTGGCTGGTTCCTCACCCCGTGGGTGCTCGACGCGCTCCGGGCACCGGTGACCGAGCTCGCCAAGGTCGGCGGACACACGGCCGAGCTGAACTTCCCGATGATCACCGGGGCGTTCGACCTGAAGCTGCAGATCGCGATCACCATCGGCGTCGTCATCGCGAGCCCGGTCTGGCTGTACCAGATCTGGGCGTTCATCGTGCCCGCGCTCGTCCGGCGTGAGCGGCAGTACGTCTGGGGCTTCCTCGGCACCGCGATCCCGCTGTTCTTCGCCGGGTGCTACTTCGGGTGGTACATCCTGCCGCACGTGGTCGGCATCCTCGGCAGCTTCGTGTCGAGCCAGGACACCTCGATCGTCGATGCGAAGGCCTACTACGACTTCGTCATCAAGCTCATCGTCGCGGTTGGCATCGCCTTCGTGCTGCCGGTGTTCATCGTGCTGCTGAACTTCGTCGGGGTGCTGTCGGCCTCCGCGATCATCAAGAGCTGGCGCGTCGCGATCCTCTGCATCCTGGTGTTCTGCGCCATCGTCACCCCGAGTGCCGACGTCATCTCGATGTTCCTGCTGGCCATCCCGATGACCGTGCTGTACGTCGCGGCCTGCTTCATCGCGTGGATCCACGACCGCCGTCTGGCCAAGCGCCAGGCGAAGCTCGACGAGGAGTACGACCTGTGAGTGGCACGAGTGCGGCCGAGCGGTTCGCCGCAGCCAAGGTGCGCAACCGGTCGCGCAACCTCGAGCTCTTCCGGACGGACCTGCGGTTCGACCTCGACCCGTTCCAGTTCGCCGCCTGCGACTCGCTCGACCAGGGCCGCAGCGTCCTGGTCGCCGCCCCGACCGGAGCCGGCAAGACCATCGTGGCCGAGTTCGCCATCTGGCTCGCCATGCGTCAGCCGACGGCGAAGGTCTTCTACACGACGCCGATGAAAGCACTGAGCAACCAGAAGTACGCCGAGCTCGTCGACGTCTACGGCGAGTCCGAGGTCGGGCTGCTCACCGGAGACACGAACGTGAACCCCCGCGCCCGCGTCGTCGTGATGACGACCGAGGTGCTCCGGAACATGATCTACGCCGACTCGGACCTGCTCGACGACCTCGCCTGGGTGGTCCTCGACGAGGTGCACTACCTCGCCGACCGGTTCCGCGGTGCCGTGTGGGAAGAGGTCATCCTGCACCTCCCGACCGAGGTCCGCCTGGTCTCGCTCAGCGCCACGGTGTCCAACGCCGAGGAGTTCGGCGACTGGCTGCAGACCGTCCGCGGCGACACCGACGTCATCGTCTCCGAAGACCGTCCCGTCCCGCTCGAGCAGCACGTCCTGGTCGGTTCGAAGATGGTCGACCTGTTCGACTCGAGCGGTGCCGCGGCGACGAACCGCGTGAACCCGGAACTGCTCCGCATGGTCGGCGGCGGTTCCCGGAGCGAGCGGAACGGCGGCGGCCACCGCGGCCGGCGCGGTCGTGGTGGCTACCCCGAACGTCGCGGGCCCCGCACCGAGAAGGTGCACCGCGAACAGATCGCGCACATGCTCGACGAGCGGATGCTCCTGCCCGCCATCTTCTTCGTGTTCAGCCGCAACGGCTGCGACCAGGGCGTCCGCAACGTCCTGCGCTCGGGCCTGTCCCTGACGACGGTGCAGGAGCGCAACGAGATCCGCGAGACCGCGGAGTACCACTGCCGCACCCTGCTCGACGAAGACCTGGCCGTCCTCGGCTACTGGGAGTGGCTCGAAGGGCTCGAGCGCGGGGTCGCGGCGCACCACGCCGGCCTGCTCCCCGCCTTCAAGGAGGTCGTCGAGAACCTCTTCCAGCGCAAGCTCCTGAAGGTCGTGTTCGCCACCGAGACCCTCGCGCTCGGCGTGAACATGCCGGCGCGCACCGTCGTGCTCGAGAAGCTCGAGAAGTTCAACGGCGAAGCCCGTGTACCGATCACGCCGGGGGAGTACACGCAGCTCACCGGTCGTGCCGGCCGTCGTGGCATCGACGTCGAGGGGCACTCGGTCATCCAGTGGACCGACGGGCTCGACCCGCAGGCCGTCGCGTCGCTGGCCAGCCGTCGCACGTACCCGCTCAACTCGTCGTTCAAGCCGACCTACAACATGGCCGTCAACCTGATCGACCAGTTCGGCCGACAGCGCACGCGCGAGGTCCTCGAGACGTCGTTCGCCCAGTTCCAGGCCGACCGGTCGGTGGTCGACCTCGCTCGCAAGGTCCGCTCGCAGCAGGAATCCCTCGACGGCTACCGCCAGGCGATGCAGTGCCACCTCGGCGACTTCACCGAGTACTCCGCGCTCCGCCGCGAGCTCTCCGACCTCGAGCGCACGAACGTGCCCGGCGGTCGCGAGGCATCGCACGGCGCCCGCCAGGAACGCCAGGCCGCGATCACGGCGGTCCGCCGCCAGCTGCAGCGCCACCCCTGCCACGCCTGCCCGGAACGCGAGGCCCACGCCCGCTGGTCCGAGCGCTGGTGGAAGCTCAAGCGCGCCAACGACAAGCTCGTCCAGCAGATCCGGTCCCGCACGGGCGCCGTCGCGACGACGTTCGACCGCGTCACCGAGGTCCTGCTCGAGCTCGGCTACCTGGTGGACGCCGGCGACGGCGAAGCCACGGTGGCAGCGGGCGGCCGTCGCCTGCAGCGCATCTACGGCGACCGCGACCTGCTCGTCGCCGAGTGCCTCGAGGCGGGGGTCTGGAAGGACCTCACCCCGGCACAGCTCGCCGCCATGGCCGCGACGATCATCTACCAGCCCCGCCGCGAGGACGCGCCCGGCACGGAGCACGCCCTGCCCCGCGGTGCGTTCCGCCCCGCGCTCGACGAGACACTGACCATCTGGTCGCGCCTCGACGACATCGAGCGTGCGGCGCGCCTGGCCGGTTCGCAACCGCCGACCCCGGCGATGGCGGTCGGCATGTTCCGCTGGGCCTCGGGCGCGGCCCTCGACGACGTCCTCCGCACCCTCGACCTGCCGGCCGGCGACTTCGTGCGCTGGTCGAAGCAGGTCATCGACCTGCTCGACCAGATCCGGAACGCCGGCGACGACGAGCTCGCCCAGACCGCCCGACGGGCGACGGACGCGGTTCGCCGCGGCATCGTCGCCTACGCGGCGGTCTGACAGGAGGCCCGGTGCGGGTTCCGGAGACAAGTGTGCGCGGGCTGCACGCTCCCGTCGGCCGCGGGGCGGTCGCGACGGGCCCGTTCGCCGCGTTGCCGCTAGGCACCGCGGTGCCGTTGGCCGTCATCGGCGGGATCCTCTTCGCCCTCGCGTTCCCGTCGCCCGGATGGTGGTTCCTCGCCTACCCGGCACTCGCCTGCATGCTGCTCGCGGTGATGGGGCAGCGAGCGCGGCGTGCGGCGTGGATCGGCTACCTCGCCGGCGCGGCGTTCTGGATCCCCGCCATCTCGTGGGCCGGTCGCTACCTGGGCCCGGTCCCGTGGTTCGCACTCGCCCTGCTCGAAGCCACGTTCTTCGCGCTCGGCAGCGTCGCCATCGCCCTGGCGTACCGCTGGGTCGCCCGAGTGGTGCCCTCGACCGCCGGACGCGTGTGGGGCCTCCCGGTCGTCGTCGCCGCACTCTGGACCGGACGCGAGTGGTTCTCGGGGAGCTGGCCGTACGGTGGTTTCGCCTGGGGGCGGGTCGGCCTGTCACAGTCGCAGGGGCCGTTCACGCACCTGGCCGCGTACGTCGGCGTCCTCGGGCTGACGTTCATCGTCGTGTACTGCGTCGCGGTCGTGGTGTCGCTCGCGCTCGTGGCACCCCGTGTGCCGGGCGTCACGCTCCGGCTGCCCGTGCGAGTGGCGACGGCGGGTCTGCTCGTCGCGGCGGTCCTGGCCGTGCCGGCGTGGCCGACGGCGACGAGCGGCACGATCCGGGTCGAGTCGGTGCAGGGCAACGGTCCCGCGGGCTACTTCGACCGTGCGGAGCCCGGCGACGTCCTGGCAGCGCAGGTGGCTGCGACGGACGTGGACGCGAAGGGTGTGGACCTGGTCGTCTGGCCGGAGGCAGGTGCGGAGTACGACCCGCGCCAGCAGCCGGTCATCGCCTCCGCCCTCGACTCGGTGGTCGACTCGCTCGACGCCCCGATCGTCGCGGGTGCCATCACGCAGACCCCGTCGGGGGTGCTGCACAACACGTCGTTCGTGTGGACCGCCGATGGCTGGCAGTCGTCCTACGACAAGAAGCGCCCGGTGCCGTTCGGCGAGTACGTGCCCGACCGCTGGTTCTACTCCAAGCTCGCGCCGTCGCTGATCGGCCTGCTGCAGCGCGACTACACGCCGGGGACGAAGCCGAACGTGCTCTCCGTCGCGGGCATCCGTGCCGGCATCTCGATCTGCTTCGACATCGTCGACGACGGGCTGACCGCCGACATGGTGCGCGGGGGAGCGCAGGTGATCCTCGCGCAGACGAACAACGCCGACTTCTCGGGCACCGACGAGAACCTGCAGCAGCTCGAGATCGCGCGGATGCGGGCCATCGAGACCGGTCGGTCGCTGGTGAACATCTCGACCGTCGGAGCGTCGCAGGTCATCGACCCGAGCGGGCGCACGATCGACCGGGTGCCGGAGTACACCGCGACGTCGATGGTGACCGACGTGCCGCTCGGCACGTCCACCACTCCCGCGTCGATCCTGTCCGGCTCGATCACGCTCCTGCTCTCCCTCGGGGGGCTCCTCGTGCTCCTCGCCTGCGCGCCCTGGAGCCGTCGCACCCGCTCCTGATCGGGCCCGCCGCGCCCAGCCACTGGGAACGGACTGTGAATGCGCCGGTACGGGATTGATGGGGCGTGGGACAGTGTTGTGGAGGGCAGACGAGCGAGAGGAGCACACACATGGCTGATCGGAGTCTCCGCGGCATGCGGCTCGGGAGTCAGAGTCTCCAGAGCGAAGAGGGCGTCGAGCTCTCAGATCGCAAGCGCGCGGTCTACCAGACGGATTCGGGTGAGACGTTCGACATCGTCTTCTCGGCCGATGCGGACGTCCCCCAGACCTGGTCGGAGCCGCGCTCCGGTCGCGAGGGCCGCCTGCTTGGCGACGACGGGATCCCCGTCGAGGTCGCCGAAGAGGACGTGAAGGCACCCCGCACCCACTGGGACATGCTGCTCGAGCGCCGCTCGCGCGAGGAACTCGAGGAGCTCCTCGAAGAGCGCCTGCAGGTCCTCCGCGCACGACGCGGCGCCTGACACCACCGACCACACGACGACGCCCGCCCCGGTTCCCCGGGGCGGGCGTCGTCGTTCGTTGGTGCCGGAGCGTCAGCGCCGACCGGAGCCGTCGCTGGTGCGGTGACCGGAGGCGTCGTCGCCCGGCGTGGGCGGGGTGTCGGCGACCTGTTCAGCGGTCGCGTCGTCGGCCGCCGCGAGGTGTGCGTCGACACTGCGGTTCGACTCGGCCAGGCGTGCATCGAGGTCGGACTCGGGAACGATGTCCGCGGCGGTGGCGTCCGCACGCGGCATCGTGGTGTCCGCGGCTGCGGTGTTCGCCAGGCTCTCGTTCGCGAGCTTGGAGATGCGGGACAGGAAGTCCGTGCCACCGGCACCGCCGGCGACCGGACCAGCGCCGCCACCACGGCTGGCGCTGAAGCCCTTCGCGATGCCGGACAGTGCCTCGGTGAACTCGCTCGGGATCATCCAGAGCTTGTTCGAGGTGCCCTCGGCGATCTTCGGCAGGGTCTGCAGGTACTGGTAGGACAGCAGCTTCTCGTCCGGGTCACCGGTGTGGATGGCCTCGAACACGGTCGCGATGGCCTGCGCTTCACCCTCGGCACGGAGCACCTGTGCCTTGGCGTCACCCTCGGCGGCCAGGATCGCTGCCTGTCGCTGTCCCTCGGCCTCGAGGATCTGGGACTGCTTGGTGCCCTCGGCCTGGAGGATCGCGGCACGTCGGCTGCGCTCGGCACGGAGCTGCTGCTCCATGGCGTCCTGGATGGACACGGGCGGCTCGATCGCCTTGAGCTCGACTCGGCCGACGCGGATGCCCCACTTGCCCGTGGCTTCGTCGAGGACGACGCGGAGCTGGCCGTTGATGTTGTCGCGGCTGGTCAGTGCCTCTTCGAGGTTCAGGCCACCGACGACGTTGCGGAGCGTGGTGGTGGTGAGCTGCTCGACGGCGCCGAGGTAGTTCGCGATCTCGTACGTCGCGGCACGGGCGTCGGTCACCTGGAAGTAGACGACCGTGTCGATCGAGACCACCAGGTTGTCCTCGGTGATCACGGGCTGCGGCGGGAACGAGACGACCTGCTCACGCATGTCGAGCAGCGGCCGCAGGCGGTCGATGAACGGGACGAGAAGGTTCAAGCCCGGGTTGAGGGTCTTGTGGTACTTGCCGAGTCGTTCGACGACGCCCGCGGTGGCCTGCGGGACGATCCGGATCGCCTTCGCCAGGACGACGATCACGAAGATGACGACGACGAGGACGAGCACGAGCAGTGCGATCGTCCCCGGGGAGATGCTGGTCACGAGGTGGCCCTTTCTGCGAGGCGCACGACCGCGGTCGACCCCTCGATCGACTCGACGACCACGGGGGTCCCGAGTGGCGGTGTGCGGTCGACGGAGCCCGCGGCGAACCGCGCGCTCCAGGTCTCGCCGTTGGCCAGGCGCACCTGACCAGGACTGGAGGAGGTGAAGGCGACCGCGACCGTGCCGGCGAGCCCGATGAGCCCCTCGACGTTGGTGCGGTGCGGGTCGGCCCCGCGGCCGAGCGCCACGAGCAGGCGCGGTCGGACGAGCGACAGCAGCACGAGTGCGGCCACCGCGGCGACGATGGCGGACAGCCACCACGGGGCGCCGAGCAGTGCGGCGATCAACCCGCCGGCGGCACCCGCCGCGAGCATGATGAAGATGAAGTCGAGGGTGAAGATCTCGACCACGCCCAGGAGCAACACCAGGCCGATCCAGACGGTGCTCTGGATCCAATCGATTCCGTTCACGCGATCTCCCTCCCTCGGTCGCGCGCGGCGGCTCGCTGCGTCGCGACAGCCGGTACAACTCCGTTCAACATATCAGGGCCGTCCGACGGTCGTGCAGGCGATTGGTAGGCTCGGTGCGCCCGACCGGCCGGAACCAGACCTGGAGAACACGACTGTGAGCAACCCCCTCGCCCCCGGATCCCTCACCGACAAGCGCGCCGTCGTCACCGGTTCGTCCCGTGGCATCGGCGCCGACACCGTCGGGTACCTCGCCGAGGCCGGGGCGAAGGTCGTCGTGAACTACCGCAACAAGGCCAAGCGCGCGGAGCAGATCGCCGAGAAGATCGTCGAGGCAGGTGGCTCCGCCCTGGCCGTCGGCGCCGACCTCACCGAGCACGACTCCGTGCAGGCCCTCGTCGACACCGTCGTCCAGGAGTGGGGCGGCATCGACCTGCTCGTGCTCAACGCGTCGGGCGGCATGGAGTCCGGCGTCGGCGAGGACTACGCGCTCCGCCTGAACCGCGACGCCCAGGTCGACATGCTGCAGACCGCCGTGCCGCACATGCCCGCCGGGTCCCGCGTGGTGTTCGTCACGAGCCACCAGGCCCACTTCGTCGAGACCGCCGAGACGATGGACGAGTACGTCCCGGTCGCCAAGAGCAAGCGCGCCGGAGAACTCGCCCTCCGTGAGCTCATCCCGCAGCTCGAGGCCGCCGGCATCGAGTTCGTCGTCGTCTCCGGCGACATGATCGAGGGCACGATCACCGCGACGCTGCTGAACCGCCTGAACCCCGGCGCGATCGAGGGTCGTCGGCAGGAGGTCGGCAAGCTCTACAGCGTGTCCGAGTTCGCAGCCGAGATCGCCCTCGCCGCCGTCGAGCCGATCCCCGCCGACCACACCAAGCTGGTCGGCGACGTCAGCGGCTTCGTCGGCTAACGTCGGGCGGGTGACCGCCAAGCCCGGCCTGCGCCGCACCTCCCGCATCCTGCTGCTCGACCCCGAGGGCCGGGTGTTCCTGATGGACACGAACTCGCCCTCGTCGGACGGCGCCCACCGCTGGATCACGCCGGGTGGTGGGGTCGACCCGGGGGAGTCCCACCGCGACGCCGCGATCCGCGAGCTGCGCGAGGAGACCGGGATCGTCATCGACGAACCCGGTGAACCCGTGTGGTCCTGGGACTTCACGGTCGAGTGGGACCTCGCCGACCACGACCGCGGGCACGCCGAGTTCTACGTCGTCCGCACGCCGGGCTTCGAGCTGTCCGACGCCGAGTGGACCGACGACGAGCGCGTCGACATCCTCGCCTCGCGGTGGTGGACCGCCGACGAGCTCGAGGCGACCGACGAGGAGTTCGAACCCGCCGAGCTGCCGGACCTGGTGCGCCGACACGGCGCCTGAACACCGCACCACGGCCTGACGGCCGACCCAGGACCGGACGGGAGGCCCGTGGCGGCCCCGCCACGGGCCTCCCGTCGGTACGCTGACCCGCATGCACACCGATCCGGTCGACGACGACCCCACCGGCGCCGACGCGCACCCTGCCGACCGGCACGGCCGGATCCGGGTGCGCGGTGCCCGCGCGAACAACCTGCGCGACGTCGACGTGGACCTGCCGAAGCGCCGGCTCACGGTGTTCACCGGGGTCTCCGGCTCGGGCAAGAGCTCGCTCGTGTTCGGCACCGTCGCCGCCGAGTCGCAGCGGATGATCAACGAGACCTACAGCGCGTTCGTGCAGGGGTTCATGCCCTCGCTCGCGCGCCCGGACGTCGACCTGCTCGACGGCCTGACCACCGCGATCGTCGTCGACCAGGAGCGCATCGGCGCCGACCCACGCTCCACCGTCGGCACCGCCACGGACGTGAACGCGATGCTGCGCGTGCTGTTCAGCCGACTCGGTCGACCGCACGTCGGGGGGCCGAACGCGTTCTCGTTCAACCTCGCCACCGTGACGGCCGGGGGAGCGATCACGGTGCAGAAGGGTGCGGACGCGACGGCCCAGAAGGTCTCGTTCACGCGGCTCGGCGGCATGTGCGCCGACTGCGAGGGCCGGGGGCTGGTGAACGACATCGACCTGACGCAGCTGTTCGACGACACGAAGTCGCTCGGGGACGGCGCGCTCACGATCCCCGGGTACGGGACCGACGGGTGGAACGTGCGGCTGTACGCCGAGTCGGGCTACTTCGACCGGGACACCCCGATCCGCGACTTCACCGAGCAGGAGCGGCAGGACTTCCTGTACCGCGAGCCGACGAAGCAGAAGATCGCCGGCATCAACATGACCTACGAGGGGCTCGTGCACCGGGTCCGCCGCTCGTTCCTGCAGAAGGACCGCGAGGCGATGCAGCCGCACATCCGGGCGTTCGTCGACCGTGCAGTGACCTTCACGACGTGTCCGGCGTGCGACGGGACCCGGTTGAACGACACCGCCCGCTCGTCGAAGATCGCGGGCCGCAGCATCGCCGACGTCTGCGCGATGCAGATCACCGACGCCGTCGCCTGGCTGCGGCGCCTGGACGACCCGGGGGTCGGGCCGTTGCTCGAGGGACTCCGTGACCTGCTCGAGTCCTTCGTCGAGATCGGACTCGGCTACCTGTCGCTCGACCGCCCGACCGGCACGTTGTCCGGGGGAGAGGGGCAGCGCGTGAAGATGGTGAAGCACCTCGGCTCCTCGCTCAGCGACGTCACGTACGTGTTCGACGAGCCGAGCACGGGGCTGCACCCGCACGACATCGAGCGGATGAACGAGCTGCTCGTCCGGCTGCGCGACAAGGGCAACACCGTCCTGGTCGTCGAGCACAAGCCCGAGGTCATCGCGATCGCCGACCACGTCGTCGACCTCGGGCCCGGTGCCGGTTCCGGCGGTGGGACGCTCTGCTACCAGGGGTCCGTCGACGGGCTGCGTGCCAGCGGGACCGTGACCGGTCAGCACCTGGACGACCGCGTGACCGTGAAGTCCGAGGTCCGTCGTCCGGACGGGGCGATCGCGATCCGCGGCGCGTCGGCCCACAACCTGCACGACGTCGACGTGGACGTCCCCACCGGGGTGCTCACCGTCGTGACGGGGGTCGCCGGCTCGGGCAAGAGCACGCTCATCCACGGGTCGCTGGCCCGGCGCGACGACGTGGTCGCCATCGACCAGAGCGGCATCCGGGGCTCACGGCGGAGCAACCCGGCGACGTACACCGGCCTGCTCGAGCCGATCCGCAAGGCGTTCGCGAAGGCAAACGGCGTCAAGCCCGCACTGTTCAGCGCCAACTCCGAGGGCGCCTGCCCGGCGTGCAACGGTGCCGGTGTCGTGTACACCGACCTCGGCATGATGGCGGGCGTCGCGAGCCCCTGCGTCGAGTGCGACGGCAAGCGGTTCGACCAGTCCGTGCTCGGGTACCACCTGGGCGGGAAGGACATCAGCGAGGTGCTCGGCATGTCCGTCGCCGACGCGCTGGCGTTCTTCGCGGCGGGGGAGTCCGCACTGCCGGCGGCCCACACGATCCTCGCCCGGCTCGCCGACGTGGGGCTCGGCTACCTGACGATCGGCCAGCCGCTCACGACGTTGTCCGGGGGAGAGCGGCAGCGACTCAAGCTCGCGACGCACCTCGGTGACCGGGGCGGCGTGGTGGTGCTCGACGAGCCCACCGCGGGCCTGCACCTGGCCGACGTCGAGCAGTTGCTCGGCCTGCTCGACCGGCTCGTCGACGCCGGCCGGACGGTCGTCGTGATCGAGCACCACCAGGCCGTGATGGCGCACGCCGACTGGATCATCGACCTCGGACCGGGTGCCGGCCACGACGGCGGGCGGATCGTGTTCGAGGGGACGCCCACTGCACTCGTGGCGGCACGGTCGACGCTGACCGGGCAGCACCTGGCGACGTACGTCGGAGCCTGAGCCGGGGGACAGGCTCGGACGGCGAATCTGGGCATAAGCCGTGTGCGAGGACTACCGTTCTGACCGACGCTCACGATCGGCTACCCGGCCTGGATCGGCGTCCTGACCAGAAGGAGCTCCACCATGTCCAACCCCGGCAACGCGCCCGCGCAGTCGAACACCTTCGCCATCGTCTCCCTGGTGCTCGGCATCGTCGGGACCGTCGGCGGCATCTTCATCGCCATCATCGGTGTGGTGGCGGGCATCGTCGGTCTGGTGCTCGGCATCCTCGCGCGGAAGCGCGGTGGCAGCCGGGGAATGATCCTCGCGGGCATCATCCTGTCGATCGTCGCCATCGTCGTCGGGATCATCGGCTACATCGCCACCGCGGTGCTCTTGAATCAGGCGTGAGCCAGAGCCCGCCTGGCGGGCCTGCATCGTGAGCAGCAATGGTCGAGTCCAGCGAATGGACTCGACCATTGCTGCTCACCAGGTGTCTCCGGCGCCGAGCTTGCAGCTGTTCAGGAACGCGGGCGTACCGTCCGGCGCATGAGCTACAGCCAGCCTGACCCAGCCGAAGAGACCACCCAGAGCGAGTCGCCGGAACAGCCTGACACCGACCAGGACACCCTGGAGGAACAGGGCGGCGAGCCTGCAGCGCTCGAGATCGACGCCGACGACGTCCCGACGAAGCCCGCCGACTGACGCCGTCGTCATCCAGTGAGCAGAAGAGGTCGAGTCCGTACAGCGGACTCGACCTCTTCTGCTCACGAAGCTCCTTCGCGGGTGCGCCGATAATGCATATTATGTCAACTCGAACGTTCCCACGGGTCCGCTCGGCTGACGGGACGCTCGACATCGCTTCCCTAGCGTGGACGCGTGCACGCTCACCGAGATGTCCAACGCCGCTCACGAGCTGCGACGCCCCGGGTCCTGTTCGCCGTCGCCCTGTCCGCGATCCTCGTGCTGATCGGGACGACACCTGCGTCGGCGCACGCAGCACTGACCTCGAGTGATCCGGCGGACGGCGCCACGGTGGCTGCCGACCTTGAGCGAGTGACACTCACCTTCAGCGAGGCGCCGCTTGCCGCGCTCGAAGCCGGCCTGCGCATCGAGGTCCGCGACGACGGCGGTACCGACGAGTCGTCCGGAGCGGTGGCCGTCGAAGGCACCTCGATGTCCAAGGCGGTGTCGCTCTCCCCCGGCCCGCACACCCTCGTCTGGCGGTCCGTCTCCCCCGACGGCCATCCGATCGAGGGGCAGCTCGCGTTCTCGGTGGAACCGGCCGCGTCCCCGACCGTCCCACCCACGACGACGAGCCCGACGACCGCGCCCACATCATCCTCGGAACCGACGGCAGCGGCAGCGGGAGCCGCACCGAACACGGGTCCCGGAACGCACGCGCACGGCCACGGCGGCCCGGCACTCCTGTTCGGGGTCGTCGGGATCCTGGCAGTGCTCGTCATCGGCGCGGTCGTGCTCCGCATCCGCCGGGGCGCGGACGCGCGGACCGAGGGCTGACGGGACGCTCCGAGCCTCAGAACACCGCGACGGTCATGCCCGACGACGTCGCGGGTCGGTCCATCGCGACGAGCGCCTCGGGCAGGTCGTCGAAGCCGATCGTGCGGCCGATCGTCTCCTCCGGACGCAGTCGTCCGGCCACGACGGCGTCGAGCATCGCGCCGTACTCCCCGACCGCCGCGCCGTGGCTGCCGAGCAGTTCGAGTTCGTCCGCGATGACCCGGCCCATCGGGATCGCCGGAGCGGCTTCGTCGTCGAGCAGCAGCCCGACCTGCACGTGCCGGCCGCGCGGACGCAGGGACGCCACGGCGGCGACCGAGGCGGCACGGCTGCCGTAGGCGTCGAGCGAGACGTGCGCTCCGCCACCCGTGCGGGACCGCACCGTGGTGACGGCATCGGCGTCCATCAGCACGGTGTCGGCGCCCAGGGCTGCTGCGCGCTCGAGTGCGGCCGTGGAGACATCGACGGCGACGACGTGCGCGCCGGCGGCCACGGCGACCATGACCGCGGAGAGTCCGACTCCCCCGCACCCGTAGACCACGACCCACTCCCCTGCGGTGACGCGCCCTCGGGCGTGCAGGGCGTGGAACGCGGTGCCGAATCGGCATCCGAGCGCCGCCGCCACCGCGAATTCCACGGCGTCGGGCAGCGCGACGAGGTTCAGGTCGGCGTGCGGGACGACCAGGGAGTCCGCGTACGAGCCCTGGAGGTCGAACCCGGGCTGCTGCTGGGCGGTGCACACCTGGGTGGCGCCGTCGCGGCACTCGGCGCAGGTCCCGCAGGCGAACACGAACGGGGCCGTGACCCGGTCGCCGATGGTGAAGCGCTGGACGCCCGCCCCGATCGACGCGACGACGCCGGCGAACTCGTGGCCGGGCACGTGCGGCAGCCGGACCGAGTCGTCGTGCCCCTTCCACGCATGCCAGTCACTGCGGCAGACACCGGTGGCAGCCACCCGGACGACGACCCCGTGCTCGGGTGCGACCGGTTCCGGCAGGTCGACGATCGAGGGGACGGAACCGAACTGGGCGTACTGGACGGCGCGCATGCGGCCATCCTGGCAGACGCCGGACGAAGGGCGACTGACGCCCGACCCGGGCCAGCGCGCCCGACCGCCCGACGCGACCCGTGCGCCGGGGTCCCCACGGGCCTCCAGGCCGACGGGGACCCGGCCACCCGACCACGCGAGCGGTCCACCGCACCCCGATCGGCCGTTGCACCCCAGGCGCGTCCACCGGTTGACTCGTCACGTGACCGATCTGCGCTTCTCCGCCGACCCCGAAGACCTCGACGTCGACCGCGTGCACCGCTGGCTGAGCGAGGAGTCGTACTGGGCCCGCGGCCGTGACCGGGCGACGCAGGAGGCGATCATCGCCGGCTCCCGGAACTTCGGCGTGTACGACGCGACGACCGGCGCGCAGCTCGGCTACGCGCGCGTGATCACCGACGGCGTGACGTTCGGGTGGCTCGCCGACGTGTTCGTGGACCCCGACGCCCGGGGTCGCGGTGTCGGGGTCGCACTCGTGCGCGGCGTGACCGAGGCGGTCGAGCCGCTCGGCCTGAAGCGCTTCGCCCTGTTCACCGCGGATGCCCACGGGCTGTACGAGCGGTTCGGGTTCCGCCCGCTGCCCGATCCGGACGGCTGGATGATGCGTCCCGGGCCGGGGTTCGGCGCCGACGTGCACGACTGACGGGGCGCGGGCGCACACGCAGCGCTGCCCCTCAGTACTCGATGCGGCCCTCGCGGTTGTGGAACTCGCCCGTCGGCCCGTCGGTGCCGATCGTCGCGAGCACGACCGTGGCGTCGGTGCCCTCGGTGATCGTCTGGTGTCCGCCGAACCCGTTGAACTCCGTCGCGGTGTAGCCCGGGTCGCTCGCGTTCACCCGGAACCCGGGCAGGTTCTTCGCGTACTGCACGGTCAACGCGATCACGGCGGCCTTCGACGCCGCGTACGGCACCGCCGGCACCCCGTACTCGTCGTGTCCCGGTGTCGTCAGCCAGCGCGGGAACCCCACCCCCGACGAGACGTTCACGATGACGGGTGCCGCCGAACGTCGCAGCAGGGGCAGCGCGGCCTGGGTCACCCGGACGATGCCGGTGACGTTGGTGTCGAGCACGGTCGCCATCGCGCTCGCGTCGAGGTCGTCGACCCCGAACGAGGTGCCGAGGATACCGGCGTTGTTGACGAGGACGTCGAGCTCGGGGATCGCCGCGATCGCCGCGTCGATGCTGGCCTGGTCGGTGACGTCCAGCTGCACGACGTGGGCGCCGAGTGCGCGGGCGTCGTCGCCGTTGGCCGCGTCGCGCATGCCGGCGTACACGGTGTGGCCGGCCCCGAGCAGTCGGCGTGCGGTCTCGAGTCCGAGGCTGCGGTTGGCCCCGGTGATCAGTGTCGTTGTCATGTGCCCAGCCTGCCCCCGCCGGCCCGGCTCCCCCAGGCACGGTGCGACGGTGGGACCGGCAGTACCAGGACGGACAGGAGGCGCGGGGCGATGATGGTGGACATGAGCGAGTTCGCGAACGTGTTGCGTTCCTGGCGCGACCGGGTGCGTCCCGAGGCGGTCGGCCTGCCGGCCGGCCCCGGCAGACGGACCCCGGGTCTCCGTCGCGAGGAGCTCGCCGCGCTGGCGGGCGTGAGCGTCGACTACGTCGTCCGCCTCGAGCAGGGCCGGGCGACGAACCCGTCGCCGCAGCTGCTCGGTGCCCTCGCGACGGCGCTCCGGCTGTCGTCCGAAGAGCGGGACCACCTGTGCCGGGTGGCCGGCGTCGCCCCGCCGTCGCGTCAGGTGGTGCCGCGACACATCACGCCCGGCGTGCAGCGGCTGGTCGACCGGCTCGGCGACGTCCCGCTCGCGGTGTTCACGGCGACCCACGACATCGTGCTCTGGAACGAGTTGTGGGCCGCGGTGAACGGCGACCCCTCGCGGTACGTCGGGCTCGAGCGCAACCTGGTCTGGCGGCACTTCATGCAGGAGCGCGACGGGGTGGACTGGGACGACGAGCACCAGGAGGAGTTCTCGAGCGACCTCGCCGCCGACCTGCGGCAGGCGTTCGGCCGCTACCCGGCGGATCGCGACCTGGCGGACCTGGTCGAACGGCTGCTGCGGGAGTCCCCCGAGTTCGCCCGCCGGTGGGAGACCGGCCGGATCGCCGAGCACCGTGCGAGCCGCAAGGTCGTGCACACGCCCGTCGGGCCGGTGGAGATCGACTGCGACGTACTGAGCGTCCCCGGCGGTGACCTGCGGATCGTCGTCTACACGGTCGTGCCGGGCTCCGAGGACGCCGCGAAGCTCGACCTGCTCCGGGTCACCGGCCTGCAGGAGCTCACGCCGCGGTGAACACCAGCGACGCGTTCTGACCGCCGAACCCGAACGAGTTGTTCAACGCGGCACGGAGTGGCGCGGTCCGGGCTGCGCCGGAGACGACGTCCAGGTCCACCGCGGGGTCGAGCCGGTCGAGGTTCAGGGTCGGCGGCACGGTCCCGGTCTCGAGCGCCCGCAGGGTCAGGATCGCCTCGACCGCGCCGGCAGCGCCGAACATGTGCCCGATCGCGCTCTTCGGAGCGGTGACCAGCGCGCCCGTCCCCACCGCCCGGCTGATGGCGGCTGCCTCGCCGACGTCGCCGACCGGCGTACCGGTCGCGTGCGCGTTCACGTGGTCGACGTCGGCACCGCTGAGTCCCGCCATCCGGATCGCGGCGCGCATCGCCCGCTCCTGCTCGCTGCCGTCCGCCAGCGGTGCGGTGATGTGGTGCGCGTCCGAGGTGATCCCCCACCCGGCGAGCGTGCCGTGCGACCGCTGACCCCGGGCGGCGGCGTGGTCGGCACGTTCGAGCACGACGATGCCGGCGCCCTCGCCGAGGACGAAGCCGCGGCGGTCGGCGTCGAACGGTCGTGACAGGGTCGTGGGGTCGTCGCCGTCGGGCTTCGCGAGGGCCTGCGACTGGGCGAACGACGCCATCGTCACCGGGGTGACCGCGGCCTCGGTCCCGCCGGTGATGACGACGTCGGCCTCACCGGTGGCGATGAGTCGCGCGGCGGTGGCGATGGCCTCCGCGCCGGAAGCACATGCCGACACCGTCGTGTAGGCGCCGCCCCGCGCCCCGTACGCGATGCTGATCTGCGCGGCGGCACCGTTCGCCATGAGCATCGGCACCGTGCGCGGTGAGACCCGCCGGGCACCGGACGCACCGAGCGCGTCGTGGGCGTCGAGGAGCGTCTCCACTCCCCCGATCCCGGTGCCGATCACCACGGCGAGGCGGTCGCCCTCCACCGCGGGGGCACCGGCGTCGGCCCAGGCCTCGTCCGCGGCGACGAGCGCCAGCTGCTGACTGCGGTCCAGGCGATTGGCGCGGACCCGCCCGAGCGACCCCTCGGCGTCGAGTGCGGCATCGGCCCCGACCCGGATCGGCACCTGTTCCCAGAGTGCTCCGTCACGGTGCAGGGCTCGGACGCCGGAGCGACCGGCCACCAGGGCGTCCCAGAGCGGCGCGACGCCGTGGCCGAAGGGTGAGACCGCGCCGTAGCCGGTGATGACGATGTCCACGGGAACTCCTCTTGTACGTTGAACAAGTTGAGTTGTACCACGTACAATTCCGACATGGCAACCACGGCGGACGGCTCCGGCACGGCACGCGGCGCGGCGACACGGGCGAAGATCCTCGCCGCGACGGCCGGACTGCTCAGCGCAGGCGCTCGGAGCGTCACCGTCAGCGAGGTCGCCCGGGCCGCGGGTGTCTACCCGAACCAGATCACGCACCACTACGGCTCGAAGGACCGCCTGGTGCTCGACGCCGCGTTCGCGCTGTTCCTCCGCGACACCACGCGACTGCAGGCGGCCGGCCGTCGTGCCCGCTCGGCGGAGTCGTTCCGGCAGGTCCTCGCCCGCACCGCCCTCGCGATGCCGTCGACCCCGCTCGTGGTGCGCGCGCTCGGGGCCGCCGGGGACGACCCGGCGCAGCGAGAGCGCGTGCGGCTGCTGCTCGCCGTGCTGTTCCGGCAGTCCGAGCGCTACCTGGAGCGCGTCGTCGCCGACCAGGGATGGACGAGCCCGAGCGGCGTCGCCCGGGACGCCCGCACGTTCTGGAGCGCCGTGTTCGGTGCCACCCTGCTCGCGGACGCCGGGGTCACCGGCGGCCCCTCGGACCTCGACCTGGCGGGGACGATCTCGATCCGTTGACCGGGGCGGGCACCGCCGCCGGGGTCTCCCCCGGCGGCGCTGTCACTCGCCGAAGCCGGACCGGACCAGTTCCACCAGGGCGTCGACCGCGGACTGCGCGTCCTGCCCGGTCGCGTCGATCGACACCGTCGCACCCTTCGGCAGCGCCAGGGCCATGATCGCCAGCAGGCTCTTCGCGTCCACGCCGTTGACGTGCACGCTCGCGTCGTACTTCGCCGCCGTCTTCACGAACTCCGCGGCGGGCCGGGCGTGCAGCCCGGTCTCGTTCACCAGCTCGACCGACGCGCTGACGCGGTCGGAGCCGGCGGCGCCGTCGACGGGAGCAGCTCCGTCGGCCGGCCCCGTGCCTCCAGGCTGGTCACCGGACGGACGGGAGGCGGTGCTCGCGTCCGCCTCGGAACCCGCGGCCGACGCCGCGGCGGCCAGCACCGCGTCGGCGTCGCCGCCCGTCTGGGCGGCGACCGCAGCGGCCACCGCTCCCTCGACCAACGGGGCCTGCGACACGTGGACGCGGGCACGGACGTCGTCGTCCAGGAAGTCGAGCGCGGTGTCGGCCGTCAGGTAGGCGGAGCCGAGGTCGCACAGCACCACGACGGCGTCCGCCTGGGCGAGTTCCTCGATGCCGGCGGTGATCGCCTCGAACGAGGTGCCGATGCCGCCGTCGTCCGTGCCGCCCGCGGCGACGAGCGGCACGTCCGCGGCCATCTGCCGTGCGAGCTCGACGGTGCCCGTCGCGATCGCCGCGCTGTGCGAGACGACCAGGATGCCGACGGTCACGCTGCGTCCACCGCTGCGCGCAGGATGTACGCGGTCGACTGCGCACCGGGATCGCGGTACCCGATTGCACGGTCGCCGAGGTAGCTCGCGCGGCCCTTGTGGGCGACGAGCGGCTCGGTGTCCGCCGCACCCTGCGCGGCGGCGTCGGCTGCTGCGGTGAGCACGGCCTTCGGGTCGTCGCCGGCACCGGCAGCCGCTGCTGCTGCGTCGACCGCAGGGCTCCACGCGTCGACCATCGTCTTGTCGCCGACCGCGGCCTTGCCGCGGGACACGACCCCGTCGCGGGCGGCGGTGAGGACGGCGACGAGGGTGTCCGCGTCGAGTTCGGCCGCGTCACCGGCGGCCTGCGCCGCCTTCAGGTAGGCGGTGCCGAAGAGCGGGCCGGCCGCCCCGCCCACGGTCGAGATGAGCTTCGTCGCGACGGTCTTGAGCACGGCACCCGGGGTGTCGAAGGACCCGGAGTCGACGGCCTCGAGCACGGCCCGGAACCCGCGGTCGAGGTTCTCGCCGTGGTCGCCGTCCCCGATCTCACGGTCGAGCGTGACGAGCTCGGCGCGGTGTTCGTCGATCGTCGCGGCGGTGCGACGGACCCATTCGATGGCCCATGCGGTGTCGAGCGCCAATGCGGTTCCCTTCGTGTGTGTCCGGCCCGGTGGGGCCCGGTGTCGTGGTCCGGTGGTCGAGCGGCCGTGGTCGGTCGCGCTTGCCGTTGCAGTCGCGGTCGCGGTCGCGGCCGTGGTCGGTCAGCGTCCCCAGCGCAGGGCCGGGGTCTCCACCGGGGCGTCCCAGAGGGCCGTGAGTTCGTCGTCGAGCACCGTGACGGTGAGCGAGAACCCCTGCATCTCGAGGGACGTGACGTAGTCGCCGACCAAACTACGCGTGACCTGGTGGCCGCGGTCGGAGAGGACCTCGGCGGCGCGTCGGTAGGCGATGTAGAGCTCGGACAGCGGGGTGCCGCCCATGCCGTTCACCAGGAGCAGCAGCGACGACCCGGCCGGGGCGTCCAGGTCGGTCAGGATCGGTTCGAGTACGCGGTCGACCAGCTCGTCCGCCGGTGCCATCGCGATCCGCTCGCGGCCGGGCTCGCCGTGGATGCCGATGCCGAGCTCGACCTCGTCGTCGGCCAACACGAACGACGGCTCCCCCGCGTGCGGGACGGTGCCCGATGCCAGCGCGAGCCCCATCGACCGCGTGACGTCGTTGACGTGCCGGGCCACGGCGGCGACCGCGTCCAGGTCGTCCCCCCGCTCGGCGGCGGCGCCGGCGCACTTCTCCACCACGACGGTCCCGGCGACACCGCGACGGCCGGCGGTGAACAGGGAGTCCTGCACCGCGACGTCATCGTCCACCACGACGGACTCGACCCGGACGTCGTCCATCGCCGCGAGCTCTGCCGCCGTCTCGAAGTTGAGCACGTCGCCGGTGTAGTTCTTCACGATGTGCAGCACGCCCGCACCGCCGTCGACGGCCTTCGTCGCGGCGACGATCGGGTCGGGCGTCGGGCTCGTGAACACCGGGCCGGGCACGGCCGCGTCGAGCATGCCGTACCCGACGAAACCGGCGTGCAGCGGTTCGTGGCCGCTGCCACCGCCGCTGACGATCCCGACCTTGCCGGCGACGGGTGCGCCAGCGCGGTGCAGGTGGATCGGGTCCTCGACCAGGACGACGTGTCCGGCGTGTGCCCGGGCGAAGCCCCGGACGGTCTCCTCGACCACGGCCTGCGGGTCGTTGATGAGCTTCTTCATGCGGTGCCTCCACGGGTACGGGGTCGAACCGTGGCGGTCACACCGCGCGTCGTCGACCGGAGTGCGCCCAATCTACATCGACGGCACGGGCAGCCGTCCGCTCCCGATGCACGTTCGTGCAGTGCGGCGAGGACGCGTCACCGGCTCGGGATCGTGCTGGGGACACTCGTCCTGCACGTTCGTGCACGATGCCGCACTTCGCTCACGAATTCATCGCCCGGCCGTGAGCGTCGTCACTATGGTTGGCCTCAATCACTCAACGGGGAGTGCGGCGCAGCACGGCCGGACCCCCACCTCACGCACTGGAGGTCACCGATGGACGACATCGGCGTCAAGTTCCTGTCCGAGCTCGTCGGTACGGCGATGCTCATCATCCTGGGTGGCGGCGTCGTCGCCGCCGTCTCGCTCTCGAAGTCGAAGGGCTTCGGAGCCGGCTTCCTGATGGTCACGATCGGCTGGGGCTTCGCGGTCTTCGCCGGTGTGCTCGTGTCCTACAAGTCCGGCGGACAGCTCAACCCGGCCGTCAGCCTCGCGCAGGCGATCCTCGGCCACATCACCGTGGGCACCATGCTCATCTACTGGCTCGCCCAGATGATCGGTGCCGTCATCGGTGCGGTCATCGTCTGGCTCGCCTACAAGCAGCACTTCGACGAGGAGCCCGACGCGGCCGCCAAGCTCGGCGTCTTCTCGACCGGCCCCGCGATCCGGTCGTACGGCTGGAACCTCGTGACCGAGATCATCGGCACCTTCGTGCTCGTCTTCGTGATCCTCGCGATCACGAACGGCAAGGCACCTGCCGAACTCGGCGCCGTCCCCGTCGCCTTCCTCGTGATCGCGATCGGTGTCAGCCTCGGTGGCCCCACCGGCTACGCCATCAACCCGGCTCGTGACCTCGGCCCGCGCCTCGCGCACGCCTTCCTGCCCATCAAGGGCAAGGGCTCGAGCGACTGGGCCTACGCCTGGGTGCCCGTCGTCGGCCCCCTCGTCGGTGGCGCCCTCGCTGCCGTGCTGTCGCTCGCGCTGCTGCCCGTCGTCAACTGACCCACCCCCACCCCGAAGGCGTGGACGGCCGTTCCGCACGACCGCACACGCACCCGCACCGAACACACCCGTAAGGAGCACCAATGGCCGACTACATCGTCGCCATCGACCAGGGCACGACCTCGACCCGAGCAATCGTGTTCGACCACTCCGGTTCGATCATCTCGACCGGGCAGAAGGAACACGAGCAGATCTTCCCGCGCGCCGGGTGGGTCGAGCACGACCCCGCCGAGATCTGGGACAACACCCGCGAGGTGATCGGTCAGGCACTGTCGCGTGCCGACATCACGCGCCACGACGTCGCAGCCGTCGGCATCACCAACCAGCGCGAGACCGCCGTCGTCTGGGACAAGACCACCGGCAAGCCGATCTACAACGCGATCGTCTGGCAGGACACCCGCACGCAGGCGCTCGTCGACAAGCTCGCCGACGGCGACACCGACAAGTACAAGGCCATCGTCGGCCTGCCGCTCGCGACGTACTTCGCCGGCACCAAGATCATGTGGATCCTCGAGAACGTCGAGGGTGCTCGTGAGAAGGCCGAGGCGGGCGACCTGCTCTTCGGTACCACCGACACCTGGGTCCTCTGGAACCTGACCGGTGGCATCGACGGCGGCGTGCACAAGACCGACGTCACGAACGCGTCCCGCACGCTGTTCATGGACCTCGAGACGCTGCAGTGGCGCGACGACATCCTCGCCGACTTCGGCGTCCCCAAGTCGATGCTCCCCGAGATCGTCAGCTCGTCGGAGGTCTACGGCCACGTCGAGTCCTCGAGCCTGCTGCGCGAGGTCCCGATCGCCGGCATCCTCGGTGACCAGCAGGCCGCGACCTTCGGTCAGGCCGCGTTCGACCAGGGCGAGTCGAAGAACACCTACGGGACCGGCAACTTCCTGATCTTCAACACCGGTACCGAGATCGTCCGCTCCGAGAACGGCCTGCTCACCACCGTCGGCTACAAGCTCGGCGACCAGGAGACGCACTACGCCCTCGAGGGTTCGATCGCCGTCACGGGCTCGCTCATCCAGTGGCTCCGCGACAACCTCGGTCTGATCGGCAGCGCCCCGGAGGTCGAGGCCCTGGCCAAGACCGTCGAGGACAACGGCGGCGTGTACTTCGTGCCGGCGTTCTCCGGGCTCTTCGCGCCGTACTGGCGTCCCGACGCCCGCGGTGCGATCGTCGGCCTCACCCGCTTCGTCAACAAGGGGCACATCGCGCGTGCCGCCCTCGAGGCGACGGCGCTGCAGACCCGCGAGGTCCTCGACGCGGTCAACGCCGACTCCGGCGTGGACCTGACCGAGCTCAAGGTCGACGGCGGCATGACCGCGAACAGCGAGCTCATGCAGTTCCAGGCCGACATGCTCAACGTGCCGGTCGTCCGTCCGGTCGTCGCGGAGACGACGGCGCTCGGAGCGGCCTACGCGGCCGGTCTCGCGGTCGGCTTCTGGGCCAACCTCGACGAGCTCCGTGCCAACTGGCAGGAGGACAAGCGCTGGGAGCCCCAGCTCGACGCCGCCGAGCGCGAGCGCACGCTCCGCCTGTGGAAGAAGGCCGTCACGAAGACCTTCGACTGGGTCGACGAGGACGTGCAGTAACGACGCACGCGCACGCTGACCGCGTGCACTGAACGCACCGACGGGAGGCCCGGTGCCGGTTCCGCGAACCGGCACCGGGCCTCCTGTGTGTTGCGTCTCCTGCGCGTCGGTCGCGGGTGGTTGCCGGGGAGGTTGTCGACACGGCACGGTGCGGTCTTGTTGACCGGGTGCAGCGGTGACCGCCTGGTGCGCGCTCGTGGCGCAGCACCGAGCCGTCAGGCTCGCACCGGGTGACACACCGCGCACGGTGCGGCTCGCGCGGACGCGGCACGGGATCACGGACCGCGCACGGTGCGGACTGGAGGCGCGGGGCGGGCCCGCCACGGGCCTCCAGCCCGGCACGGGGTTGCCGACACGGCACGGTGCGAGTTTGTTCACCGGGTGCAGCGGTGACCGCCTGGTGCGCGCTCGTGGCGCAGCACCGAGCCGTCAGGCTCGCACCGGGTGCCGGACCGCACACGGTGCGCAGGGCGGCGTGGACTACGCGGCGGGAGCTGCGCCGACCCAATCAGCCAGTTTGCGCGCACCGGCGCCGGAGTCGACAGCCTCGGCGGCGACGACCAGCTGCTCGCGGAAGCGCTGCAGGATCGGCCGGTCGGACTCGTTCGGGTCCTGCGCCAGGCGGAACGAGACGAGGCCGGCCGCGGCGTTCAGCAGGACGATGTCGCGGACGGGTCCGGTCTCCCCCGCGAGCACCCGGTGGACGACGCCGGCGTTGTGCTCGGGGTCGCCGCCGAGCAGGTCCTCCGTCCGTGCCCGGGCGATGCCGAGGTCCCGCGGGTCGAGGTCGTGCTCGGTCACGCGGCCGCCCGTGACCTCCCAGATGTGGCTGTGCCCGGTGGTGGTCAGTTCGTCGAGTCCGTCGTCGCCGCGGAACACGAGGGCCGTCGCTCCGCGCGTCTGGAACACACCCGTGATGATCGGGACGAGGTCGAGCTGGGCGACCCCCACGGCGTTGGCCTCGCACCGTGCGGGGTTGACGAGCGGGCCGAGGAAGTTGAACACCGTCGGCACGCCGATCTCGCGCCGGACCGGGCCTGCGTGGGCGAAACCGGGGTGGAACGCGTTGGCGAAGGCGAAGGTCAGGCCGACACGCCGGAAGGTGTCCGCGACACGCGCGGCGTCCATCGTGAGATCGAGTCCGAGGGCGGCGAGCACGTCGCTCGAGCCGGACTTCGACGAGCTGGCCTTGTTCCCGTGCTTGACGACGGGGACCCCGGCGGCGGCGATCACGATGGCCGCCATCGTCGAGATGTTCACGGTGCCGACCACGTCGCCGCCGGTCCCGACGATGTCGAGCGCCATCGGGTCGACGTCGAGCGGAACCGCGGCGTCCAGGATCGCGTCGCGGAACCCGACGACCTCGTCGACGGTCTCGCCCTTCGCGCGGAGCGTCACGGCGAAGGCCGCGATCTGTGCCTGGGTGGCGCGCCCGTGCACGATCTCCTCCATGGCCCATGTGGATTGCCTGATCGTCAGGTCCTCGCGCGCCATGAGCGCGCTGATCACTGCTGGCCAAGAAAGTGTGTCAGGCATGGCTCGATCGTAGTGAATTCGAGAGACCCGCCAGTCTCCTGCGAAAACACTGTCGGGGGTTTCGGCCATAATGGAGGACGTGACTAGCACCTCTCTCTCCAGATCAGCCAGCGGTCCGGCCCTCAACAGGCCGAACGCCGTGGCCGTGGGGACGATCGTGTGGCTGGGCAGCGAGGTCATGTTCTTCGCCGGCCTGTTCGCGATCTACTTCACGCTCCGCAGCACGTCCCCTGAGCTCTGGGCGACCGAGACCGCGAAGCTCGAGGTGCCCTTCGCCTCCGTGAACACGATCATCCTGGTGCTGTCCAGCTTCGCCTGCCAGTTCGCCGTGTTCGCCGCGGAGCGCTTCCAGGTGCACCGGACGAGCTGGAACCCGCGCCACTGGGGCATGACGGAGTGGTTCTTCGTCACCTACGCGATGGGTGCGATCTTCGTCTGCGGCCAGATCTTCGAGTACGCCAACCTCTGGCACGAGGGCGTGACGCTCTCCTCCAGTGCCTACGGCTCGGCGTTCTACATGACCACCGGGTTCCACGGGCTCCACGTGACCGGTGGCCTCATCGCCTTCCTGCTGACGCTCGGCCGCGGTTTCGCCGCCAAGAACTTCGGCCACAAGGAAGCGACCACCGCCATCGTCGTGTCGTACTACTGGCACTTCGTCGACGTCGTGTGGATCTTCCTCTTCGCCGTCATCTACCTTCTCAAGTAGGAACTGGACACCCCCCAGCACATGTTCAACAGAACCAAGTCCAAGAAGGGCCGCCGTTCACCGATGGCGACCGTGTCGCTCATCGTCGTGGGTCTCATGACCACCGGTGGCGCGTACGCACTGTTCAGCTCCACGGCGAACGCCGACGACAGCACGAACACCGTCGCCGCCTCGAGCCAGTCGCAGGTGAACGAGGGCGAGAAGCTCTTCGCGTCGAACTGCGCCACCTGCCACGGGCTCTCCGCGCAGGGCACGAGCGAGGGTCCGTCCCTCATCGGTGTCGGCGCCGCGTCGGTCGACTTCCAGGTCGGCACCGGCCGCATGCCGATGGCCGCTCAGGGCCCGCAGGCCGAAGAGAAGCCCGCGCAGTTCACGGACGAGCAGGTCGACGCACTCGCGCAGTACGTCGCCTCCCTCGGCCCCGGCCCGTCGGTCCCCTCCACCGAGCTCACCAACGGTGAGGACGGCGACGCTGCTGAAGGCGCCGAGCTGTTCCGCATCAACTGCGCCATGTGCCACAACGTGGCCGGCGCTGGCGGTGCGCTGACCGAGGGCAAGTACGCCCCGAACCTCGAGACGGTCTCCGGCAAGCACATCTACGAGGCCATGCTCACCGGCCCGCAGAACATGCCGGTCTTCAACGACCTGAACCTGACGCCGGAGCAGAAGGCCGACATCATCACGTACCTCAAGTACGTGCAGGACAACAAGTCCCCCGGTGGCTTCGCACTCGGCTCCCTGGGGCCGGTCGCCGAGGGTCTGTTCATCTGGATCTTCGGACTCGGCGCGGTCGTCGCGATGACCGTCTGGCTGACCGCGAAGTCCAACTGATCGTCCGTGTCGAACGACACTGAAGGGAACACCATGGCAGAGCACGACGACGAGACGCTGAACTCGTCCTCGGCTGTCGAGAAGCACGGCACGACCACCTCCCCCGGGATCGCGGTCCTCCCCGTCGACCCGTTCGAGAACCCGGGCGAGCCGCCGCACCGCCCGCGTCGCACCGACGTCGACCCGAAGAAGCAGCGTCTGGCCGAGCGCCAGGTCGCCGCGTACTTCTACCTGTCGATCGTCGGCAGCGTCCTGTCGATCGCGGCGTACGTCGCCTTCCCGATCGACCCGAGCGACTTCGGGACGGTCCGCACCGCGAACCTCTTCCTGGGCCTGTCGATCGCCCTCGCGCTCCTCGCCCTCGGCCTCGGCGCCGTCTACTGGTCGAAGTCGCTCGTCGTCGACCGCGAGATCACCGAGCTCCGTCACGGCACCCGCGGCACCGACGCGACCCGCGCCAAGGCCGTCGAGGCGTTCCAGCTCGCCGACAAGGAGTCGGGCTTCAGCCGTCGCAAGCTGATCCGCAACTCGATGATCGGTGCCCTGGCCGCGTTCCCCCTCCCCGGCATCGTCCTGGTCCGCGACCTCGCTCCGGCTGAGGACCCCAACGAGCTGCTCCGCCACACCTTCTGGAAGCAGGGCCTGCGCCTGACGAAGGACCCGACGGGTCTGCCGATCAAGGCCTCCGACGTCACCATCGGTTCGGTGTTCCACGTCATCCCAGAGGGCATGCTCGAGTCCGAGCACATGCTGGAGGAGAAGGCCAAGGCCTCCGTCCTCCTCATGCGTCTCGACCCGAAGGACCTCAACCCGTCCAAGGGCCACGAGAACTGGGGCTACGACGGCATCGTCGCGTACTCCAAGATCTGCACCCACGTCGGTTGCCCCGTCGCGCTCTACGAACAGCAGACGCACCACCTGCTGTGCCCGTGCCACCAGTCCACCTTCGATGTCTCGAACAACTGCGAGGTCATCTTCGGTCCGGCAGCACGCCCCCTCCCCCAACTTCCGATCGCGATCGACGACGACGGCTACCTGGTTGCCCAGAGCGACTTCCACGAGCCGGTCGGACCGTCCTTCTGGGAGCGTGAACGCTGATGACCAGCACCACCACCACCGCACCGAACACGTCGACGAACAAGCCGGCGCCGGAGCGCGGATCCCGCATCATCGGCGGGGTCGCCAACTACATCGACGAGCGCACCAGCATCTCGGGCCTCGTCAAGGAAGTCGGCCGCAAGATCTTCCCGGACCACTGGAGCTTCATGCTCGGCGAGGTGGCGCTGTACAGCTTCGTCGTCGTGCTGCTCTCCGGGACCTTCCTGACGTTCTTCTTCCAGGCGTCCATGACCGAGGTCGTCTACAACGGCTCGTACGTCCCGCTCAAGGGCGTGGCGATGTCGACGGCCCTGCAGTCCACGCTCGACATCTCGTTCGACATCCGCGGCGGGCTCTTCGTCCGCCAGGTCCACCACTGGGCAGCCCTGCTGTTCGTGGCGTCGATCATGCTGCACATGGCCCGCGTGTTCTTCACCGGTGCCTTCCGCAAGCCGCGTGAGCTCAACTGGGTCTTCGGGTTCCTGCTCTGGGTCCTCGCCATGGCCGAGGGCTTCACCGGTTACTCGCTCCCCGACGACCTGCTCTCCGGAAACGGTCTGCGGATCATCGTCGGCATGATCGAGGGTGTCCCGGTCATCGGCGTCTGGATCGCTTACCTGCTGTTCGGTGGCGAGTTCCCGGGGACCGACATCGTCGGCCGCCTGTACACGCTGCACATCCTGCTGCTGCCGGCGATCCTCGTCGCGGTGCTCGGTGTCCACCTCGTGCTCGTCGTGATCAACAAGCACACGCAGTTCGCCGGCCCGGGCAAGACCAACGAGAACGTCGTCGGTGTCCCGATCCTCCCGGCGTTCGCCGCGAAGGCCGGTGGGTTCTTCTTCATCGTCGCGGGCATCCTGGCCCTCATCGCGTCGCTGTTCACGATCAACCCGATCTGGAACTACGGCCCGTACGACCCCTCCCCGGTGTCCGCCGGTACCCAGCCCGACTGGTACATCGGCTTCGCCGACGGTGCGCTCCGACTGGTCCCGCCGCACTGGGAGGTCGTGTGGTTCGGCTACACGGTGTCGTTCAACATCCTGGCGCCGATCGCGGTCCTGGTGCTGCTCATCCTGGCGATCCTGCTCTACCCCTTCATCGAGGCGTGGGTCACGGGCGACAAGCGTGAGCACCACATCCTCGACCGCCCGCGCAACGCCCCGACGCGCACGGCGTTCGGTGCCGCTGGCATCACGCTCTACGCCAGCCTGTGGGCAGCAGCCTCGTCGGACATCATCGCGACGCACTTCCTGGTGTCGATCGAACACGTGATCCACGTGATCCAGGCAACGACGGTCCTCGGTCCGTTCATCGCCTTCTGGATCACGAAGCGTGTCTGCCTCGCCCTCCAGAAGAAGGACCGCGAGATCGTCCTGCACGGCTACGAGTCGGGCCGCATCGTCCGACTCCCCCACGGCGAGTACATCGAGGTGCACGAGCAGCTCGACGAGTACGAGCGGTGGAAGCTCCTGCAGTTCAACGAGTACAAGCCGCTGATGATCCGCCCGAACGCCAAGGGCAAGATCACGGGTCTGCAGAAGGTCCGCGCCGGCGTCTCCCGCTTCTTCTTCGAAGACCGCATCGAGCCGGTCTCGAAGGCAGAGCTCGAGGCAGCACACGCCGCGCACCACGGCCCGAACCTCGAGGGTGGCCACCAGGCTCCCCAGGTCGGCCCCGGCGATCACTGATCGGTAGCGCACGAAGCAACCCCCGTCACGAAGTGGCGGGGGTTTCTTCGTGCACAGGGCAACACGCCGCCCCCAGTTCACGGCTGGTTCACTCTCGCGTGCTGGACTCGTCCAGGACGGTGTGGCAACGTGTTGCACCACGCATCCGCCAACGGAATGAGACCCCGATGGACAGCCGGACGGCCGAACACCCCAGGCCGAACCACTTCCTCCTCCACCTCAGCGACACGCACCTCGTCTCCGGGGGCCGCGACCTGTACGGCGATGTCGACTCCGCCGCTCGGCTCACGCAGATCGTCGCGGACATCGAAGCCTCGGGCACGCGTCCCGAAGCGATCGTCGTCACCGGCGACGTAGCCGACAAGGGCGAGCCGGGCGCGTACGCCCGTGTCCGTGAGATCCTCGAGCCGGCCGCGCAGCGCATCGGCGCACAGGTCATCTGGGCGATGGGCAACCACGACGAGCGCGGCGCCTTCCGCCAGGAGCTCTTCGGCCTGCAGCCCACCGATCGTCCGGTCGACTTCGTCTACGACGTCAACGGCCTCCGCGTGATCACCCTCGACACGAGCGTGCCGGGTCACCACCACGGTGAGGTCTCCCCCGAGCAGCTCGACTGGCTCGCCGAGGTCCTGTCCGAAGCCGCGCTGCACGGCACCATCCTCGCGATGCACCACCCGCCGGTGCCGAGCGTCCAGGACCTCACCGTCCTCGTCGAGCTCCGCGACCAACAGGCCCTGGCCGAGGTCGTCGAGGGCAGCGACGTCCTCGCCATCATCGCCGGGCACCTGCACTACTCGACCAGTGCCGTCTTCGCCGGCATCCCGGTGTCCGTCGCCAGCGCCACCTGCTACACCCAAGACCTCACGGAGTTCCAGGGCGGCACCCGCGGGCGAGACGGTGCGCAGTCGTTCAACCTCGTGCACGTCTACGGCCACAACGTCGTGCACTCGGTCGTGCCGATCGGGCACTACGCCACGGTCGGACAGCCCGTCTCCGCGCTCGAGACCGAGGCGAAGCTCGCCGCGCACGGCGTGACGATCCCTGCGGCCGTCGAGCCGGCACCGGTCACCTCGAGCATCCCGGTGTTCACGCTCGACTCGGTGCCCGTCTCCCCCGTCCACCGGTAGCGTCGCGCACTTCGAGTGCAGAAGAGGTCGGGTCCGTCATGCGGACCCGACCTCTTCTGCTCACCAAGTGTGGGCGCGGGCGCGCCCGCGGTGGCGGAGCCATCGTGAGGCGGCCGGGAGGCCCGTGGCGGGGCCGACTCGCGCCTCCCGGCCCGCGGGCTGGTCACGACTCACCGCGTGTGCTGTGTCGCGTGGTCATGTTCTGTTGGTTGCAGAAGGCGGAGGCGACGGGTTGCGACCGTTCGGCGTGGGGGTGGCGGGGGGTCGTGACCGGTCGGCGTGCGGTGGCGTGCGAACCAGCTGGCTGGGTTCCGGCGCCGGGCTCGCAGGCTCGCCCGGATCGCCCCAGCAGGCCGCTGGCGCGTCCTGAGCGCTGGGGCGCTCCCAGCAGGCCGCTGGCGCGTCCTGAGCGCTGGGGCGCTCCCAGCAGGCCGCTGGCGCGTCCTAAGCGCTGGGGCGCTCCCACGGCGCGGGGAACGGGAAGTAGCGCTCCAGGAAGCCCGTGACGCGCTGCGTGCGCTCTTCGTCGCTGACCTCCGGGAAGCTGCCGTCGTTCAGGCAGAAGAAGTCCACGTTCCGCTTCTTCAGCAGCTCGTCGAGGGCCTTGAGTCCGGAGACCATGGTCGTGTCGATGTACCCGACGGCCGCGTTCTCCTGGATGATCGCCCGACCGGTGAGCAGCGAGTAGTAGTGGTACAGCGAGTTCGTCACCGAGATGTTGTCGGCGGCGCGGAAGCGGGATGCCGCAGTGGCCGCGAACTCGTCGGCGAACTCGTGCTCCATCTCGGTCATGATCGAGGCGCGCAGGGGCGTCGGCGCGTGCTCGAGGTGCCGCGTCGTCACCGCACCGAAGCGCTGCTGCAGCAGGCGACGGTTCACGCGGGCGGAGTTCTCGAAACCGCTCCGTGCCGGGTTGTTGGAGCCGAGGCCGATCCGGGTCGACGCGAGGATGAACTTCGTGACCGAACCCGGGCTGTAGAACACCGACGGGTCGACGAGGCGCCCGAAGAACATGTCGTCGTTCGAGTAGATGAAGTGCTCGCTGATGCCCGGGATGTGGTGCAGCTGCGACTCGACGGCCTGCGAGTTGTGCGTCGGCAGCACGGACGGGTCGGCGAAGAACTCCTCGCTGCGGACGATGCGGACCTTCGGGTGCTCGGCGAGCCAGTGCGGCGCCGGGGAGTCCGTCGCGATGTAGATCTGGCGGATCCACGGCGCGAAGGTGTGCACCGAGCGGAGCGCGTACTTCAGCTCGTCGATCTGGCGGAAGCGGGCCGGGGCGTCGTCGCCCTCGCCCAGGACCGCGTTCGACTGTGCGGCCTGGCGGGCGCGCTGGTACTCGATGGCGTTGCCGTCGACCCACGAGAAGACGATGTCGATCGGGAACCGGATGTCCGACACATGATCGTCGAACATGTGCTCGACGGTGCGCCAGGTGCGGCCGTAGCGCTCGATGTCGACGAGGACGAACTCGTCGATCGGTAGACTGCGACGCATCAGGGCGTTCTCGACAGGTGCGAGGACCTCGATGTCGGTGACGCGCCAGAACTCGAGCTGGACGCTCGTCTCTGCGCCGTAGCGCAGGCGTCCGAGCGGCTCGAGCCGCGGGCGGAACACGCGGAGCACGGGTTCTTCGACGGAGCCGAGTCCGTCGTCCTGCACGAGCACGGCCGGCTTGCCCGGGGGCTTCGCGTAGAAGGGCTCGTTGACGGCCGCGGACATCACGGCGCTCTCGGCGCGCTGACGGTCACGCTCGTCGAGGGCGATCACCGGCCGCTGGTCGTTGCCGCGGATGAGCAGGTGGTCGACGTCAGCCGCGGTGAGTGCGTCGTCGAGGAACAGCAGGTCCTCGATCATCGACTGCTGCGGCGTGAGGTGTCCGTTGATCAGGGTCAGTCGCCCCTTGCGGACGACGACGTCGGATCGGTCGAGACCGCCGGAGGACGGTCGAGGGTTCAGCAGAGGACTCTCGGTCACCGGCTCGGTCTCGTCGTTCATCCATGCCCTTCGGGTGTGCGGCCGGGTCCTGTACCCGACCTGCCGATCCTACCGTCCGTCCGACTCGCGGGGCACCTTGACCACGATGCCCACCACGATGAACAGCGCGGCGGCCACCAGCTGCAGTGCCGCCCACACCTGTCCGGGGATCGGCACCGTGACGAGCGGGTTCCAGCAGACGGCGACGGCGGCCATGAGCAGGGCGGCCCACCAGACCTTGCCGCGCACGCTGAAGACCAGCACGATCAACGCGAGCACCGTGACGCCCCAGCGGGCGAAGACGAAGCCCGACGAGTCGACGATGGCGACACAGGCCAGCAGCACGATCGCCGCGATCATCGACGGCGCCAGCGCGGGCCGGGTGAAGGGCGGCGTGGCACGGGTACCGCTGGCCGGTGCGGTGGCTGCGGGTCGCGGTGCCCCTGCGGGTCGCGGTGCCCCTGCGGGTCGCGGGGACCCTGCGGGCACGCCGTGCTGGGACGACCCCACCGGGGGCCGCCCCTTGCGTGCGGCCATCAGTCCGCGGAGCCGTCGAGGTCGATCGCCTGGATCGACCGCGACATCGGCGGCAGGTCGCGGACGCGCTCGAGCGCCGGCACCAGCTCACCGACCAGCGCGCGGTAGCCGTCTTCGGTCAGGTGCAGGCCGTCCTCGGTGAAGCGGGCGTCCAGGTGGTCGCCGTCGGCCAGGGCGGGCCAGGCGTCGAGGTACTGCGCGTGGCACGTGGCGACGAACTGGCGGAGGTGCCGGTTGGCCTGCTCGATCTTCGTCGCGTACTCGGCCTGCCGGGGCAGGATCGACACGAGCAGCAGGCGCACGCCCGGCAGCTCGCGGCGGAGCGTGACCAGGATGGTCTCGACGTTGCGGACCACGTGCTCGGCGCTCGCGCGGTGGTTGCCGAAGTCGTTCGTGCCGATGAGCAGCACGATCACCTCGGGCTGTTCGGCGACGACGGCGTCGAGGCGCGTCAGCACGCCGTCGGTCGTGTCGCCACCGATGCCCTGGTTCAGCGTGTGCTCGTCGGGGAGCCAGGTGTCCCAGTCGCCCTGTTCGGTGATGCTGTCCCCCAGGAAGAGGACGGGGCTGCGGTCGTCGGTCATGCTGCCTCCTCGTGCGCCGGCTCGGGGGTCCCGGTCTGCTGCGTCCGGTTGCGCTGCGTGGACTCGGTGTGGTCGGACTCCCGCTCGGCGGCGGCGGTGATGCGCTCGACCATACCGGGGAAGATGACGCCGTGGAACGGCAGGATGCCGTACCAGTACAGCCGCCCGGCCAAGCCCTGCGGGAAGTAGATCGCCCGCTGGTGGTAGTCGCTGCCGCCGTCGGGGTTCGGTGTGACGGTCATCTCGAGCCACGCACGACCGGGTGACTTGAACTCGGCGCGGAGCCGCAGGTACCGGCCGCGCTCCAGCCGTTCGACGCGCCACCAGTCGAGCGCGTCGCCCTGCTCCAGACGCTGCTGGTCACGCCGGCCGCGGTTCAGGCCGACGCCGCCGGCGATCTTGTCCATCCAGCCGCGGGCGACCCAGGCGAGCGGGAACGAGTACCAGCCGTTGTCGCCGCCGATCGACTCGACGACGCGCCAGACGTCCTCGGCGGAAGCACTGGAGTGCCGCTTCCGGTCGTCGACGTAGACCGTGTGCCCGGCCCAGTCGGGGTCGTTCGGCATCGGGTCGGCCGAGGCGCTCGAGAGCGTCGCGCTGCGCCAGCTCGTCTGGACCTGACCGCTGCGCATCTTGTTGAGCGCGAGGCGGACGGCCCGACGGTACGAGGTGAGCCCGCCCTCGGGCTGCGGCACGACGTCGTCGATGTCGTGCTCGCGCTGCACGCACTCGAACTGCAGCGACTCGATGATCGGCGTCGCGAGCTTGCGCGGGATCGGGGTGACGGCGTTGAACCAGTGCGCGGCGAGGCGCGGGGTGAGCACCGGCAGGACCGTGATCGGGCGCTGGGGCAGCTTCGCCTCGACCGCGTAGCCGTTCAGCATCTGGCCGTACCGCAGGACGTCGGGGCCGCCGATGTCGAAGGTGCGGTTGACGTCGGCGGGGACGTCGAGCGCGGCGACCAGGTAGTACAGGACGTCGCGGACCGCGATCGGCTGGATGTGGTTGCGGACCCAGCGCGGCGCGGGCATCCACGGCAGGACGTCGGTCAGGTGCCGGATCATCTCGAACGAGGTGCTGCCCGAGCCGATCACGACCCCGGCCTGGTACGCCACCGTCGGCACGCCCGAGCCGAGGAGGATCTCCCCCACCTCCTTGCGGCTGCGGAGGTGCTTGGACAGCTCGCCGTCCGGGTGCAGCCCGCCCAGGTAGACGAACCGGCTGACGCCGGCCGCCTTCGCCTCGCGCGCCATGGTCTCGGCGGCCTCGCGCTCGGCCGACTCGAAGTCGCCGTCGGCCCCCATCGCGTGGGCCAGGTAGTAGACCGCCTCGATCCCGTCGACGGCGGCGCGTACCGCCTCGGCGTCCTGGAGGTCGCCCTCCGCGACGTCGACCTCACTGCTCCAGGGGACGTCCTGGAGCTTCCGGGGGTTGCGCACGAACACCCGGACGGAGTGGCCGGCTTCGAGGAGACGAGGGACGAGACGACCACCGATGTACCCGGTGGCGCCGGTGACGAGGACCTGCATGCCCTGCACGCTACGCGGCACGCCTGACGGGTAGGCTTGCCGGGTGGACAACGCAGCCTTCCCCGTCACCGTCGATGCCGTCCGTGGCCTCATCGACCACGCGATCCTGAAGCCCGAACTCACCCGCGCGGACGTCGACGCCCAGCTCGACGAAGCCGCCGCCCACCGCGTCTTCAGCGTCTGCGTCCGTCCGAGCGACGTCGCCCACGCCGTCGAGCGCCTCACGGGCACCGGAGTCGGCGTCGGCACCGTGATCGGCTTCCCGCACGGCACCACGTCCACCGCCGCGAAGGTCGCCGAGTCGCTGCAGGCCCTGGCCGACGGCGCGTTCGAGCTCGACATGGTGCAGAACATCGGCGCCGCGAAGTCGGGCGACTGGCAGCGCGTCGAGCAGGACGTCCGTGCGGTCGTCGACGCCGCGGGCGACACCGTGGTCAAGGTGATCCTCGAGACCGCGTTCCTGACCGATGACGAGATCGTCGCGGCGGCGCGTGCGGCACAGACCGCCGGCGCCGCCTTCGTGAAGACCTCGACCGGGTTCGCCGGCGGTGGCGCGACGGCCGAGCACATCGCCCTCATGCGCCGCACGGTCGGTGCCGACACCGGCGTGAAGGCCTCCGGCGGCGTCCGTGGCCTCGACACCCTGCTCGAGATGGTCGAGGCGGGCGCCGACCGCATCGGCACGAGCGCCTCGGCCCGCATCCTCGACGAGGTCGCGCACCGCGCCGAGACGGGCGCCGCGTCGGCGCTCGGCGACGACACGACGTCTTACTGAACCCACGGGGCTGAGCCGACGGGGCTGAGCCCACCCGGCTGAGCCAGCCCAGCTGAGCCAGCCCACGCACCCAGCACGACCCACCACGACCAGGCCGGTGCCCACCGGACGCGACGACGCTTCGGCGAACCGCACCGTGCCTCCAGACCGCCGCATCGGAGCGCGCATGTCCAGCACCGCACCCCAGTCCCCCGCCCTCGCCCTGGCCGTCGACCTCGGCGGCACGAAGGTCGAGGCCGCGCTCGTCACCGACCAGGGCGTCGTGCTGCCGGCGACCCGGTTCCGCAGCCCCACCGGGCCGCAGCGCACCTCGGACGAGCTGCAGGCCGCCGTCGACGAGGTCGTCACGGCCGCGCTCGGCGCGCTGCCCGCCGACGCGACGCTCGTCGGCGTCGGCGTCGGTTCCGCCGGCCCGGTCGACGAGGAGCACGGCCTCGTCTCCCCGCTCAACATGCCGGTCTGGCGTGGTCACCCGCTGCGCGACCGGATCGCGGCGCTCGTGCCGGACGACGTCCCGGTGACGCTCCGCATGGACGGCCTGGCGATCACCCTCGCCGAGCACTGGGTCGGCGCGGCCCAGGGCTACGAGCACGTCATGGGCATGATCGTCTCCACGGGTGTCGGCGGTGGGCTGATCCTGCACGGTCGCACCGTCAGCGGACCGACGGGCAACGCCGGCCACATCGGCCACGTCGAGTGCGGCGGCTACGACGACCCCTGCGCCTGCGGCGGCACCGGTTGCCTCGAGGCGATCGCCAGCGGCCCGAAGACCGTGGCCTGGGCACGTCGTCAGGGCTTCGCGGGCACGACCGGCGAGGAGCTCTCGGCCGCGTACGCCGCCGGTGACGAGATCGCCGTCGCAGCGATCCAGCGGAGCGGCCGTGCCCTCGGGCAGGCCATCGCCGCCGCCACGAGCCTGGTCGACCTCGAGATCGTCGCCATCGGCGGCGGGTTCTCGCACGTCACCCCGGACCTGTTCGAGTACGCCCGGCAGGCCGTGGCGGAGCGCGTCGAGTTCGGCTTCGTCACGAAGGTGCAGATCGTGCCGACCGGGTTGTCCCAGGACGGTCCGCTGATCGGTGCCGCGGCGCTCGTGCACCGCGCCGACGTCCTGCGCTGAGCACGCGCGTCGCGCCCGATCCGGGGTGCGGCCGTCAGTGGGCTGCGTCGTCGACGCGGCCCACGCCGTGGACGTGACCGGCGACGGCCTGGAGGCGCGGTGCGGGGCCGCCACGGGCCTCCCGGCCGGGCGGTGGCTTGTCCACAGGCCTGTCGGTCGCGTGCGCAGGTCGGGCAGGATGTGCGGGTGCCCCGCCCGCGACTGCTGACCAGTGACGACTGGCCGGAATCCGAGCTGCGTGCGGCGGTCCTGGCCGGTGAGCTGGTCGCGGTCGGTCCCTGCTGGGCCTCCCCCGCTGAGCCGCAGACGCCGTCGTTGCGCGCCGCCGCTGCCGCCTGGGTCCTGCGGGACGCGCGGCTGATCGCCTGCACCCTGACCGCCGCGTGGATCTGGGGCGCGGTGTCGCGGCCGCCGGTGCCGCTCGAGGCCTGCATCCCGCCGCAGATCCGCGTCCACGTCGGGCCGGACGTGCGCCTGCGGGAGGTCCGGATCGACGTCGACGACACCGTCGAGCGCTCGCTGCTGCGGGTCACACTGCCGGCGCGGACCGCGGTCGACCTGCTCCGGACGCCGGGGCCGACGGCCGGTGCGTTCGGGGAGGCCGAGGCGACGGCCGTGCACGGGCTGCTCGCGATCGGGGTGGTCACGGCTGCCGAGCTGCGGGCGCGCCTGCGGTCCCTCGGGACGATCCCCATGGTGCGGCAGGCCGAGCGGCGGCTGCGGGGGCTGGAGGGCGCGGCTGGGGGTGCTGTGCGGTAGCGGGGTGGGCGCGGGGTGCGGGTGCATGTGCAGGTGGTCAGGACACCCCGCTCACGTCCGCCGAGTGGTCAAGAACCGTCGGTTGGCAGGGCCGCAGCCGACGGTTCGTGACCGGTCGACGGTGCCCGCGCGACGATTCGTGACCGGTCGGCGGGCGGGAGGCCCGGGGCGGGGCCGCCACGGGCCTCCCGGTCCGGCGCGTGCGGGCGGTCACGACACCGCGCTCGCTTCCGCCGAGTGGTCAAGAACCGTCGGTTGGCAGTGCCGCAGGCGACAGTTCGTGACCGGTCGACGGAGGGGCCGCGCGGGGCGGGGCCGCTAGCCGGCGCTGACGCGGTAGACGTCGTAGACGGCGTCGATGCGTCGCACTGCGTTGAGCACACGGTCGAGGTGGATGGTGTCGCCCATCTCGAACACGAACCGGCTCAGCGCGAGACGGTCGGACGAGGTCGACACCGTCGCGGACAGTATGTTCACGTGGTGGTCCGTCAGCACCCGGGTGACGTCGCTGAGCAAGCCCGACCGATCGAGCGCCTCGATCTGGATCTGCACCAGGAACACCGACTTCGACGACGGGGCCCACTCGACCTCGATCATCCGGTCGGGCTCGTTCATGAGCGACTTCACGTTGGTGCACGACGACTGGTGCACCGAGACGCCCTGGCCGCGGGTGATGAAGCCCACGATCTGGTCGCCCGGCACCGGCGTACAGCACTTCGCGAGCTTCACGAGGATGTCGGGTGCACCGCGGACCAGCACGCCGCTGTCGCTCGTGCGCAGCTGGCGACTGGTGACCTGGCGCGGGAACGCGAGTTCGGGTTCGTCCGTCTCGGTCTCGGTCTGGACGTTGCCGAGGACCTTCTCGATCACCGACTGCGTCGAGACATGGCCCTCGCCGATGGCGGCGTACAGAGCGGCGACGTCCTCGTACCGCATCGATGAGGCGACCTCGGCGATGCTGTCCTGGCTCATGATGCGCTGGAGCGGCAGGTTCTGCTTGCGCATCGCCCGGGCGATGGCGTCGCGACCCTGCTCGATCGCCTCTTCGCGGCGCTCCTTGGTGAACCACTGCTTGATCTTGTTGCGCGCGCGGGGGCTGCGGACGAACTGCAGCCAGTCCTGCGAGGGACCGGAGTCGGGGTTCTTCGACGTGAAGATCTCGACGACGTCGCCACTGGACAGCTGGCTCTCGAGCGGCACCAGGCGGCCGTTGACCTTCGCACCCATCGTGCGGTGGCCGATCTCGGTGTGCACGGCGTAGGCGAAGTCGACCGGGGTGGCTCCCGCGGGGAGCCCGATGACCTTGCCCTGCGGCGTGAAGACGTACGTCTCCTTGGCGCCGATCTCGTAGCGCAGGGAGTCGAGGAACTCGCCCGGGTCGCTGGTCTCGGCCTGCCAGTCGGTGATGTGGGCGAGCCACGCCATGTCCTGGTCGTCCGTGGTCGACGAGGTACCGGCGTCACGTCCGGCAGCGCGCTGCTTGTACTTCCAGTGGGCGGCGACACCGAACTCGGCGCGCTGGTGCATCTCGTGCGTGCGGATCTGGATCTCGACCGCACGACCCTGCGGTCCGAGCACCGTGGTGTGCAGCGACTGGTACAGGTTGAACTTGGGGGTCGCGATGTAGTCCTTGAAGCGACCGGGCAGCGGGGTCCAGCGGGCGTGCACCGAGCCGAGCATGGCGTAGCAGTCGCGCACGGTCGGCACGAGCACGCGGATGCCGACGAGGTCGTAGATCTCGTCGAACTCACGACCCCGCACGATCATCTTCTGGTAGATCGAGTAGTACTGCTTCGGCCGACCCATGACGTCGCCGCGGACCTTGGCGGCCTTCAGGTCCTTCTTCAGGGTGCCGATGACGTTCTGGACGAACTGCTCGCGCTTCGGCTGGCGTTCCTTGACCAGGCTGTCGATCTCGACGTAGAGCTTCGGGTGCAGGACCGCGAACGACAGGTCCTCGAGCTCGAGCTTGATCATCTGGATGCCGAGCCGGTGCGCGAGCGGCGCGTAGATCTCGAGCGTCTCCTTCGCCTTGCGCGTGGCGGAGGTCGACTCGACGAAGCCCCACGTGCGGGCGTTGTGCAGGCGGTCGGCGAGCTTGATGACGAGGACACGGATGTCCTTCGACATCGCGATGACCATCTTGCGGACGGTCTCGGCCTGCGCGCTGTCGCCGTACTTGACCTTGTCGAGCTTCGTGACGCCGTCGACGAGCATCGCGATCTCGTCGCCGAAGTCGGCCCGCAGCTGATCGAGCTGGTAGTCGGTGTCCTCCACCGTGTCGTGCAGGAGCGCAGCCGCGATGGTGATCGTGCCGATGCCGAGGTCGGCCAGGATCTGCGCGACCGCGACGGGGTGCGTGATGTACGGCTCACCGGACTTGCGCTTCTGCCCGTCGTGCGCGCGCTCGGCGACCGAGTAGGCCCGCTCGATGAGCGTCACGTCGGCCTTGGGGTGGTGCGAGCGGACCGTGCGGATCAACGTGTCCACGGCGCCGGCCGGCTGGGCGCGCGAGAACAGGCGCGGCAGCAGCGAGCGGAGGGAACCGAGGTTGCCGGTGGTGTTCGGACCGATCGGGCTCGAGGGCCGCGGGGCGGAACCCGGGCGGCTCGGCGCGGACGGCTCTTCGCGGGTGTCCGTCATGATGCGCCTCCCAGGACTCGGTCCGAGAGCTCGATCCGAGCTCGATCCGACAAGACTACGCGTCCCCGGTCAGTGCCCGTGACGCGGTTCGCCCTCGGCGTCGCGCTCCACCGGTGCCCCCGCCTGCTCCCAGGCGAGCATGCCGCCGGAGAGGTTGACGGCCGGGACCCCCGACTGCTCGAGCGCCGCGACGATGCGCGACGAACGGCCGCCGGAGTGGCAGACGATGATGGCCGGCTGGTCGCCGCCGTCGATCTCCTGCCAGCGGTCCACGAACTCCGACATCGGCACGAGCGTGGCCTGGGGAGCGTGGACCTCGTCCCACTCCCCCTGCTCGCGGACGTCGAACAGGCGGGCTCCGGCGTCGATGCGGCGCTGGGCCTCGGCGACGTCGATCTCCTGGATCTCGATGGGCATCAGACGATCGCCTCTGCTGCGTCGACCTCGCGCCGACGCTTCTCGGCCGCCGCGGTCTTCTTGGCGTCCGACTCCTTGATCTTCGGCTCGTTCTCGCGCAGCTGCGCGTACATCGGCGACGCGATGAAGATCGTCGAGTAGGTGCCGACGATGATGCCGATGAACAGCGCGAGCGAGATGTCGCGCAGAGTACCGGCGCCGAGCACGTACGACCCGATGAAGAGGATCGCCGCGACCGGCAGCAGCGCCACGACCGAGGTGTTGATCGATCGGACGAGCGTCTGGTTGACCGCGAGGTTGACCGACTGCTTGAAGGTGCGGATCGACTCCTGCGCGGTGTTCTCGCGCACCTTGTCGAAGACCACCACGGTGTCGTAGAGCGAGTAGCCGAGGATCGTCAGGAAGCCGATCACCGCCGCGGGCGTGACCTCGAGCCCGACGATGCCGTACACGCCCGCCGTGATGAGCAGGTCGTGCAGCAGCGCCGCCATCGCGGACAGCGACATCTTCCAGGTGCGGAAGTACAGCGTCATGAAGACCGCGGCGAGGGCGAGGAAGATCACGAGACCACGGATGGCCTGCGCGAGGACGTCGGCACCCCACGTCGCGCCGATGAAGGTCGCGGCGACCTGACTCTCCGGGACGTCGTAGGCCTTGGCCAGGGCGTCCTGCACGTCGGTCGTCTGGGCGTCGGTGAGCTGCCCGGTCTGCACGCGGATGCCGTGCGTGCCGAGCTGCGAGACACGAGGGATGGTGTCGGCGACGACGCCCTCGACCGTTTCGGTCGCGATGCTCTGGTCGAGCGACTTGACGTCGGAGATCGTGAACTCCGAGCCGCCGGTGAACTCGATGCCGAGCTGGTACCCGCCACGCAGCCACGGCGTGACGAGCGAGATCACGATCATCGCCAGGGCGATGAGGTACCAGGTCTTCCGGCGCCCGATGATGTCGTACGACCGCTTCCCCGTGTAGAGGTCGCTGCCGAACTGGCTGAAGCTGGCCATCAGTCGTCCTTCCCGTCCGGCGTCGAGCCGTTGTCGCCGGAGGCCTGCTGGGCCTTCCGTTCCGCGATCGTCTGTCGGCGCTGTGCCTCACCGGCACTGCGCTGGCGCTTGCCGTCCACGACGGGTGCGCGGAACTGTGCGCGCCCCCGGTAGACGGCACCGAGTGCTGCCGGGTCGAGACCGCTGAACCGGTGCCCCTCGCCGAAGAACCGGCTGCGGGCGATGAGCTGCATCATCGGGTGGGTGAAGAGCGCGACCACCACGATGTCGATGAGGGTCGTCAGGAGCAGCGTGAACGCGAAGCCCTTCACGTCCGCGACCGCGAGTACGTAGAGCGTGACGGCGGCGAGGAAGTTCACCGCGTCGGAGGCCAGGATCGTGCGGAGCGCGCGCTTCCAGCCGGACTCGACCGCGCTCTCGAGGGCGCGTCCGTCACGGAGTTCGTCACGGATGCGCTCGAAGTAGACGATGAACGAGTCCGCCGTGATGCCGATGGCGACGATCAGACCCGCCACACCGGCCAACGACAGGCGGTAGTCGACGCGCCACGACATGATCGCGATCACGAGGTACGTGAGCACGGCGGCGATCCCGAGCGACAGCACGGTGACGAACGCCAGGGCGCGGTACTGGATCACGGAGTAGATGATCACGAGGATCAGGCCGATCAGACCGGCGACGAGGCCACCGATGAGCTGCGCGGTGCCGAGCGTCGCCGAGATGTTCTCGTTCGACTGCACCTGGAAGTTGATCGGCAGCGCACCGTACTTGAGCTGGTCGGCGAGGGTCTTGGCGGACTCGGCGGTGAAGTTCCCGCTGATCTGCGCCTTGCCGTTGGTGATCGCCGAGTTCGTCGTCGGGGCTTCGATCACCGTGCCGTCGAGCACGATCGCGAACTGGTTCTGCGGCTGCTGGAGCGACACGAGACGGTTCGTGACGGTGCGGAAGTCCTTGGAGCCCTCACCGTTGAACGTCAGGTTGACGGCCCACTGGCCAGTCGAAGTGCCCTGTGAGTCGGTGGCGAGACCCGAGGTGGCGTTGCTGACGTCGGCGCCGAGGACCTCGACCGGTCCGAGGATGAACTTCGCCGCGCCCGTCTGGTCACAGGTGACGAGGGGCTCGTCATCGGGTGCCGCGGTGATGTCGTCCGGCGCTGCGCAGTTGTAGTTGGTGTACAGGTCCTGGAGCTTCGGCGTGACCCAGTTCAGGTCGCTCGCGTTCGACGGCTTCGCGCTCGGCGTCGCGGCGAGCGATGCCGGGGGCGAGTAGGGCGTCGGCGACGCGGTGCCCTTGCCGTCGCCACCGACGGCCGAGCTCGAGGCGGCCTCCGTGAAGAGCACCGGACGGAAGGTCAGCTTGGCGGCTGCCTCGATGCGGTCGATCGTGGCCTTGTCGGGTCGACCCGGGATCGAGACGACGATGTTGTTCGCGCCCTGGGTGTTGATCTCGGACTCGGAGACACCGGTGGCGTCGATGCGCTGACGGATGATGTTCACCGCCTGCTGCAGCTGCTGCGAGGTGACGGAGTCGCCCTCGGTGTTCTGCGCCGCGAGGGTCAGCTGCGTGCCGCCCTGCAGGTCCAGAGCCAGCTCGGGTACCCAGCTCGCGCCCTGGTACCACTTGTCAGTGTCGTCCTTCGAAGAGCCGGCGAGGACCGACGCGGCGGTGTTCAGGCCGGCGAGGATCGCCATCAGGATCACCAACCAGGTGAGCGAGCGCAGCGCCTTCTTGACGGGTGTCGATCGTGCCACCGGTCGTCTCGTCTTTCTGTTCAGGACCGTCGGCACACCGTGCGACGGCAAGAGGAAGCCGCCGGATCAGACGACCCGGCGGCCGAGGGCGTCAGTCGTCGGACTTGCGCTTCGTGGCGTCGGTCTCGTCGACGCGGTCGGTGTCGACACGCTCGCCGTAGACCGGCTCACCGTTGAGCTCGGCCACCGGCTTCGGCTCGTCCTCGGTGGTCGTGGTGGTCTCGACGTCGGAAGCGTTGTCGTCGACGACGCGCGACAGGGTCTGACGGTGCACGGTGACGACGGTCCCCGGTGCGATCTCGACGTCAGCGGTGACCTTCTCCTCGTTCACGGAGAGGAGCGTGCCGTACAGGCCGAAGGACAGCATGACCTTGGCGCCGGGGACCATCTTGTCCACGAGTTCGGCCTGCTGCTTCTTTCGCTTGCGGCTGTTGTAGAACATGAAGGCCGCGAACGCCACGACGATGACGATGAGGATGACTTCTTGACCCATGATGCGTTGCCTTCTCTGGTTGCTCGGTTTCGGGCCGTAGCAGTCTAGGGCACGCCGGTGTCCGTGGCATGTCACTCGACTGATCGGCGTTCAGTCGTCGGTGTCCTGGTCGTCGAAGAGCCCCGGCTGCCCGCCGTCGGCCTGTCCCGGGGTGAGGCCGAGGTGCCGCCAGGCACGTGGTGTGGCGATGCGCCCGCGGGGCGTGCGCGTCACGAGACCGACCCGGACGAGGAACGGTTCGACGACCGACTCGATCGTCTCGGACTCCTCGCCGACGGAGACGGCGAGGGTGTTCAGGCCGACCGGGCCCCCGTCGAACCGGGTCAGCATGATCTCGACCACGGCCCGGTCGAGCCGGTCGAGCCCGAGTTCGTCGACGTCGTACAGGTCGAGTGCACCCTGGACCGCGGCCATGCCGTCGGTGGTGCGGTGCACGAGGGCGTAGTCGCGCACCCGGCGGAGCAGACGGTTCGCGATGCGCGGGGTGCCGCGGGAGCGTCCGGCGATCTCGCGCAGGGCGGTCCGGTCGATGTCGAGTTCGAGCAGGTGGGCCGCACGGATCAGGACCTGCTCGAGCTCGTCCTTCTCGTAGAACTCGAGGTGGGCGGTGAAGCCGAAGCGGTCGCGCAGCGGGTTCGGCAGCAGGCCGGCCCGGGTGGTGGCGCCGACGAGCGTGAACGGTGCGAGGTCGAGCGGGATGCTCGTGGCACCCGCACCCTTGCCCACCATCACGTCGATGCGGAAGTCCTCCATCGCCAGGTAGAGCATCTCTTCTGCCGAGCGGGCCATGCGGTGGATCTCGTCGATGAACAGCACTTCACCGGGGACCAGGGACGACAGCACGGCGGCGAGGTCACCGGCGTGCTGGATCGCCGGCCCGCTCGACATGCGCAGCGGTCGGCCGGTCTCGTGCGCGACGATCATCGCGAGCGTGGTCTTGCCGAGGCCGGGAGGACCCGCCATCAGGATGTGGTCGGGCGTGCGCTCCTGCATGCCCGCGGCCTTGAGGAGCAGGTCGAGCTGCCCGCGGACCTTGCGCTGCCCGACGAACTCGTCGAGCGAGCGCGGCCGGAGCGCGCCTTCGAACGCGAGTTCCTCCTGCGACTCGGCGCCGGCGGACGTGATGCCGCTCACCGGCCGGCTGCCGCGGGTCGGAGCGCACCGAGGGCGGCGCGGAGCAGGGCCTGGGTGCCCATCGCGGCGGCACCGGGCTCGTTGGCGACGGCGTCGTCGACCGCGGACTGTGCCGCGTCCTCGCGCCAGCCGAGGCCGATGAGCGCCGAGACGACGTCGACCGCGGCGGGGTGCACTGCGGTCCCCCGTGCGGCGGCGACCACGGCGGCTTGCTCGAAGGCCACGAGCTTGCCGGAGAGCGCGACGATGATGAGCTTGGCGGTCTTCGGGCCGATACCGGAGACCTTGCGGAACGCACCGTCGTCCTCGTTCGCGACGGCGTTCGCGACCTGCGCCGGGTCCATGTGGGCCAGGACGCCCATCGCGGACTTCGGGCCGACGCCGGAGACCCCGCGGAGCAGGTCGAACACCTGCAGCGCGTCGGTCGACTCGAACCCGAAGAGCAGGTGCTCGTCCTCGCGCACGATCATGGCGGTGCGCACGAACACCTCGGACCCATGGCGCATCGTCAGCGCGTGCGCGGGGGTCACGGTGACGGCGTACCCGACTCCCCCGACCTCGATCACCACGGCCGAACCGGCGATGTCGATGCAGGTGCCCCGGAGACTCGCGATCATGCTCCGAGCCTAGGGCCGCCCACCGACGACGCCGACCTGCCACGCTGCGGGCGGGCCGCGGCGGCGGCCGCGCGGGCCAGCGGCGAGTCGGTGGTGCCGCCCTGGGCGTCCCGCCAGGCGCGCTGTGCCGGGGTGAGGTTCGTGGCACGCGAGCCGGCGGCGTCGGGTGATCCGAGCCTCCAGGCATGGCACACGGCCAACGCGAGCGCGTCGGCGGCGTCGGCCGGCTTCGGGGCCTCGTCGAGCCCGAGCACGCGCGCGATCATGGTCTGCACCTGACGCTTGTCGGCGTTGCCGTAGCCGGTGACGGCGGCCTTGACCTCGGACGGGGTGTGCAGCCCGACGGGCAGGCCGCGGGCGGCCGCGGCGTGCAGCGCCAGGCCGGCCGCCTGCGCCGTGCCCATCACGGTGCGGACGTTCGCCTGCGCGAACACCCGCTCGACGGCGACCGCATCCGGGTGGTGCTCGTCGATCTCGGCGGCGATGCCGTCGGCGATGCGGAGCAGCCGCTGCTCGAGCGGCATGTCCGGCGGGGTACGCACGACCGTCACGTGGACGAGTCGTGCGCGCCGGTTCGGTGCGACCTCGACGACGCCGACGCCGCACCGGGTGAGCCCGGGGTCCACCCCGAGCACACGGAGCACGGTTACTCGCCCTCGTCCTCGTCGAGCTCGGCCTGGACGTCCGCGGGGATGTCGAAGTTCGAGTAGACGTTCTGCACGTCGTCCGAGTCCTCGAGCGCGTCGATCAGGCGGAACACCTTGCGGGCGGTCTCGGCGTCGACCGGGACCTTGAGGCCGGGGACGAACTCGGCGTCGGCGGAGTCGTAGTCGATGCCAGCGTCCTGCAGGGCGGTGCGGGCGGCGACCAGGTCGCTCGCCTCGGTGATGATCTCGAAGCCGCCGCCCTGGTCGATGACGTCCTCGACACCGGCGTCCAGCACCGCGGTCATCACGGTGTCCTCGTCGAGGCCGTCGGTCTTCGTGACCGAGATGACGCCCTTGCGCGAGAAGTTGTAGGCGACGCTGCCCGGGTCGGCCATGGTGCCGCCGTTGCGCGACATCGCGGTCCGGACCTCGGCCGCAGCACGGTTCTTGTTGTCCGTGAGGCACTCGATGAGCATCGCGACGCCGTTGGGGCCGTAGCCCTCGTACATGATCGTCGTGTACTCGATGGTCTCGCCCGTGAGACCGGCACCGCGCTTGACGGCGCGGTCGATGTTGTCGTTGGGGACCGAGGTCTTCTTCGCCTTCTGCACGGCGTCGACCAGGGTCGGGTTGCCGGACATGTCGGCACCGCCCATCTTCGCGGCGACCTCGATGTTCTTGATCAGCTTGGCGAACGACTTGGCACGGCGCTGGTCGATGACCGCCTTCTTGTGCTTGGTCGTTGCCCACTTGGAATGCCCGGACACGGTTCTCCTTGCGTCTTGCGGAAAGTCCCGCTCAGTTTAGCGGCCCTGTGGGCCGAACACCGGCCTGGAGGCGCGGCGCGGCTTCCGTCCCACCGGTGCGACGGCTGGACGGTCACGCCTCAGGCGCTGTGCACCAGGTCGAGGAAGCGGCGGTGGAAGCGGTCCTCGCCCGCGACCTCGGGGTGGAACGCACTCGCGATGACGTTGCCCTGCTGCACGGCGACGACCTGGCCGTCGGGCAACGCGCCGAGGACGTGGACGTCGTCGCCGCGCTGCTCCACGACGGGGGCCCGGATGAACACCGCGTGCACCGGGGCCTCGCCGAGGTCGGGCATCGGGATGTCGATCTCGAACGAGTCGTTCTGCGCACCGAACGCGTTGCGGCGCACGGTGGTGTCGAGCACGTCGAGGGTCTGCTGGCCGCTGATGCCGTCGGTGATCCGCGACGACAGCATGATCATGCCGGCGCAGGTGCCGTAGGTGGGCAGGCCACCGCGGATCGCGTCGGCGAGGGGCTCGGCGACGCCGAACGCCCGGGACAGCTTGTCCATCACGCTCGACTCGCCCCCGGGGATCACGACGCCGTCGAGGGTCTCGATCTCCTCGGGGCGACGGAGCGGCACCACGTCGGCGCCGAGTTCTGTCAGCGAGGCGATGTGCTCGCGGAAGTCACCCTGCAGCGCCAGGACCCCGATGCGGGGCCGAGCGCCGCTCGTCGGACTACCAGCCACGCTCGGCGAGGCGGTGCGGTGCGGGGACGTCGGCGACGTTGATGCCGACCATCGCCTCGCCCAGACCACGGGACACCTCGGCGATGACCTTGGGGTCGTCGTGGAAGGTCGTCGCCTTGACGATCGCGGCGGCACGCGCTGCCGGGTCGCCGGACTTGAAGATGCCGGAACCGACGAAGACACCGTCGGCACCGAGCTGCATCATCATCGCGGCGTCGGCCGGGGTGGCGACACCACCGGCGGTGAAGAGGACGACGGGGAGCTTGCCGGTGCGGGCGACTTCCTGCACGACGTCGATCGGGGCCTGGAGCTCCTTGGCGGCGACGTAGAGCTCGTCGTCACGCAGGTTGCGGAGCGCCGCGATCTCCTTGGTGATGGTGCGGATGTGCTTGGTGGCCTCGGACACGTCACCGGTGCCGGCCTCGCCCTTGGAACGGATCATGGCCGCGCCCTCGGTGATGCGTCGGAGCGCCTCGCCCAGGTTGGTGGCACCGCAGACGAAGGGGGTGGTGAACTTCCACTTGTCGATGTGGTTCACGTAGTCGGCAGGCGACAGCACCTCGGACTCGTCGATGTAGTCGACACCGAGCTCCTGCAGCACCTGCGCCTCGACGAAGTGGCCGATGCGTGCCTTCGCCATGACGGGGATCGACACCGCGGCGATGATCTCCTCGATCATCGAGGGGTCGGACATGCGGGCGACGCCGCCCTGCGCACGGATGTCAGCGGGGACGCGCTCGAGGGCCATGACGGCGGTCGCACCGGCTTCTTCCGCGATGCGGGCCTGCTCGGCGTCGACGACGTCCATGATCACGCCGCCCTTGAGCATCTCGGCGAGTCCGCGCTTGACGCGGTCGGAGCCGGTGATCGAGGTGCCAGGGGTGCCGGAGGTGCTGGTGCTGTCGCTCATGATGCCGACCAGTCTAGTGCGCCCGGGGCCACCCGTCGGCGACGAGTCGACGGGTCTCGCCGAGCAACTGCGACATGGACTTCGTCCGGGCGATGATCGGGAAGAAGTTCGCGTCCGACTGCCACCGCGGGACGATGTGCTGGTGCAGGTGTGCGGCCACGCCGGCACCGGCGACCTCGCCCTGGTTCATGCCGATGTTGAACCCGTCGCAGTGCGAGACCTCGCGCAGCACCCGCATCGCGGTCTGGGTCAGCTCGCCGATCTCGCGCAGTTCGTCCGGAGTCGCCTCGTCGTAGAGCGGGACGTGCCGGTACGGGCAGACGAGCAGGTGCCCGTTGTTGTACGGGAACAGGTTGAGCAGCACGTAGGCGTGCTCACCGCGGGCCACGATCAGGGCGTCCTCGTCGGTCTTCCGCGGGGCTTCGCAGAACGGGCAGTCGTCGTCGTGCCCGCGTCCCCGGCCTTCGCGGCCGGCGTCGATGTAGGCCATCCGGTGCGGGTTCCAGAGCCGCTGGAACGCGTCCGGGACGGCTGCACCGGTGGCCGCGTCGCGGATCACCAGCGGATCGGTGTCCGCGCCTTCGGAGCCCGCGGCGGCGGTGGGGCCGGCCACGTCGTCGACGTGACCGGTCCCCGGGACCTGCTCCGGGCCTCCCGACTGTGCCATCAGACCTGCGTGCGCTCGCGGATCGCGGTGAGGATGCGGTCCACGGCCTCGTCGACGGGCACCGCGTTGTCCTGGCGGCCGTCGCGGAAGCGGAAGCTGACGGCGCCGGCGTCACGGTCGTCGCCACCGGCGATGAGCTGGAACGGCACCTTCGCCTTGGTGTGCGTGCGGATCTTCTTCTGCATGCGGTCGTCCGAGTGGTCGACCTCGGCGCGGACGCCGTGCGCGCGGAGCTTCGCGATGACCTCGTCGAGGTAGTCGCCGTACTCGGCCGCGACCGGGATGCCGACGACCTGGACGGGCGACAGCCACGCCGGGAACGCGCCCGCGTAGTGCTCGGTGAGGACCCCGAAGAAGCGCTCGATCGAGCCGAACAGCGCGCGGTGGATCATCACCGGACGCTGGCGCGAGCCGTCGGCAGCGGTGTAGTCGATGCCGAAGCGCTCGGGCAGGTTGAAGTCGAGCTGCACGGTCGACATCTGCCAGGTGCGACCGATGGCGTCGCGGGCCTGCACGGAGATCTTCGGACCGTAGAACGCGGCGCCGGCCGGGTCCGGCACGAGCTCGAGACCGGACTCCTCGGCGACCTGGCGCAGGGTCTCCGTCGCCACGTCCCAGACCTCGTCGTCACCGACGTACTTCTCCGGGTCCTTCGTGGAGAGCTCGAGGTAGAAGTCGTCGAGGCCGTAGTCGCGCAGGAGCGAGAGCACGAACGCGAGGGTCGTGGTCAGCTCCTCCTTCATCTTCTCCTGCGTGGTGAAGATGTGCGCGTCGTCCTGGGTCAGGCCGCGCACGCGGGTGAGGCCGTGGATGACGCCGGACTTCTCGTTGCGGTACACCGTGCCGAACTCGAACATCCGGAGCGGCAGGTCGCGGTAGGAGCGGGGCTGCGACCGGTACGCCAGGATGTGCATCGGGCAGTTCATCGGCTTGAGGTAGTAGTCGGCGCCCTGCCGGGTGACGTTGCCGTCCTCGTCCTTCGCCTCGTCCATGTGCATGGCCGGGAACATGCCGTCCTTGTACCAGCCGAGGTGCCCGGAGGTCTCGAACAGGTCGCCCTTGGTGATGTGGGGCGTGTAGACGAACGAGTAGCCGTTCTCCTCGTGCCGACGGCGCGAGTAGTCCTCCATCTCGCGGCGGATGATGCCGCCCTTCGGGTGGAAGATCGCCAGGCCGGAACCGATCTCGTCGGGGAACGAGAACAGGTCGAGTTCGGCGCCGAGCTTGCGGTGGTCGCGCTTGGCGGCTTCCTCGAGGCGCACGAGGTACGCCTTGAGCTGGTCCTTGTCGGGCCAGGCGGTGCCGTAGATGCGCTGCAGCTGCGGGTTCTTCTCGGAGCCGCGCCAGTACGCGGCGGCGACCCGCATGAGCTTGGCGGCGTTGCCGATCCAGCGGGTGTGCGGGACGTGCGGGCCGCGGCAGAGGTCCTGCCAGAGCACCTCGCCCGACTTCGGGTCGACGTTCTCGTACACGGTCAGCTCGCCGGCACCGACCTCGACGCTCTCCCCGGAGTCGCCGTCGGACGCCGCACCCTTGAGACCGATGAGCTCCTGCTTGTAGGGCTCCCCCGCCATCAGCTCGCGTGCCTGCTCGTCGGTGACGACCACGCGACGGAAGCGCTGGGCTTGCTTGACGATGCGGTCCATGCCCTTCTCGATCGCCTTGAGGTCTTCGGGGGTGAAGGGCTCGGCGACGTCGAAGTCGTAGTAGAAGCCGTCGGTGACGGGCGGCCCGATGCCGAGCTTGGCGTCCGGGTTGATCTGCTGCACGGCCTGCGCCAGCACGTGGGCGGCCGAGTGCCGGAGGATGTCGAGCCCGTCCTGCTCCTGCAGGGTGACGGCCTCGGCGGTCTCACCGGCCTGCACGTCCGCCGCGAGGTCCTTCAGGACGCCGTCGACGCGGATCGCGACGACGCCGCGCTCACCGTCGAAGAGCTCGGTGCCGGTCGTGGTCGTCGTCGCGGTCCGGGGCTCGGGTGCCTGGGGAAGCTCGGCGGGCGCGGGTGCGACTGACTCGGTCACGATGATGGGACTCCTCGATCGAAATGGTGCGTCAAGACTAGTGCGAGACGTGCTCGCGTGCGGACGCCGGGGACGCGCCTGTGGAGAGAGCGGGTGCCGCCCTGACCGCGCGGTTGCCGGCGCTCAGGCCGGGACGGCGCCGAGCGTCGCGACGGGCAGGCGCGGCTCGAGACGCTCGCGCCCGTTGAGGCCGTCGAGCTCGAGCAGGGCGGCGAACCCGATGGCCTGGTAGCCGGCGCGCTCGAGCAGGGTGATGGTCGCCGCGCCGGTCCCCCCGGTGGCCAGGACGTCGTCGACGACGAGCACCCGCGTACCGGCCGGCAACTGACCGGGGCGCAGTTCGAGCTCGGCCTCGCCGTACTCCAGCGCGTACTGCTCGCTGAGGACCTCGCCGGGGAGCTTGCCCGCTTTGCGCACGGTGAGCACGCCGACCTGGTGCTGGGCGGCGATGCCCCCGGCCAGCGCGAAGCCGCGGGCCTCGATGCCGGCGACCGCGTCGAACCCGGCTCCGACCGCGAACGGTGCGGCGAGTGCTTCGCACACGCGGCCGAACGCGACGGCGTCGGAGAACACCGGCGTCACGTCGCGGAAGAGCACCCCCGGCTTCGGGAAGTCCGGCACGAGGGCGGTGAGGCGTTCGACGAGTGCAGCTGCGGTTTCGGTCACCCGCCAACGGTACGGGAGGCCCGGGGTGCGTCCGACACGTCGGCGCACGGTGTCAGGGTGGCCCGGCGTGGTGCGAGGTCCCGGACGTGGTGCCACCCCGAGGGGCGGTCACCGAGTACGGAACCTCGCACCATGCGTGCGACGGTGTGGCGTCGGCGCGCAGCGCCGCGGGTCAGCGCCACATCCGCATGGCGGCGCCCTGGGTGATCCAGTCGGCCTCGCGCTGCTGGCGTTCCCGCTCCATGCGGGCCAGCGTGGCGAGGTCGACCTCGGGCCGCTCCTTGCGGGTGCGTCGGCTCCAGATGATGAGCGACATCCCGACTCGGAGTGCGATGCGGTCGGCGAGTGAGACCCGGCGGCGCACCGCGCGGGTATCGGGTGGACGGGTGGTGGTCTTCGTGGACACGGTGTTCCCCTTCAGGGCACGGCAGAGCTGCCCGGGTGTCGGGCAGGACGAATCCGCCCGGGTTGCGGGCAGCAGGAATTGAATGCGTGAGAATGCACTCCGGGACGGTCCGGAAATGTTCGGACAACGATCGCGGAATGCTCGTCGACACCGAGAGCGTCGCACTGTCCACCGACATTGTTCCGGCGTCGTCCGCGCAGATCGGACGGCACGCATCGACGAGTCGACGAGCCGTTCAGCAGACGAACGAACCGGTGCTGCACGAGCCTGATCGGCTCAGTGCACGGTGCCCGGAGGCACAGGTGTCAGGAGAGTGGGACGCTCCGGGTCAGCGGACGCGGAACGGGGTACCGACGCGTCCACGGATTCCACGGAACGGAGTGGTTGCGGAGATCATCATGGTCGGCCCCCTTTCGGTCTCGAGCTGGCGGAGTCGTCCGGGTCGAATGTTCGACCGTTCGCGACGAGTGAACACTATCGGCACCGCAATTCGGAGCGCAACCCCTTTTCCGGAAAACCTCCGGAATTGCATTCCCGAACACGGCGGCGGTCCGCGCACGCCGAAGGCCCGGTGCCGAATCGGTACCGGGCCTTCGTGTGCGTGTGCGACCGGACTAGACCGCCGCGTGCTCCGCGACGCTCGCCGTCAGGGAATCGCCCTCGACGTCGATCCGCACGGTGTCACCCGCGGCGACCCCACCCTCGACCACGAGGGTCGCGATGCGGTCGTCGACCTCGCGCTGGATGAGCCGACGGAGCGGGCGGGCGCCGTACTCCGGCTCGTACCCGTGCTCGGCGAGCCAGTCGACCGCGGCGTCGGACACCGACAGGAGCATGTCCTGTGCGACCAGCCGGAGCGCCGTGTCCTGCAGCAGCAGCGACACGATCGACGCGATCTGGGACCGGTCGAGCTTGCGGAACAGCACGATCTCGTCGATGCGGTTGATGAACTCGGGCCGCATCGCCTCGCGCAGCTTGCCCATCACGCGGGCCCGCAGGTCGTCTTCGGCGTAGCCGTCCGTCGCGCCGACCGGGGAGAACCCGAGTGCGCCCGAGCGGGAGGCCAGGAACTCCGAGCCGATGTTCGACGTCATGATGACGACGGTGTTCCGGAAGTCGACCGTCCGCCCCTGCCCGTCGGTGAGGCGACCGTCGTCGAGCACCTGCAGCAGCAGGTTGAAGACGTCCGGGTGGGCCTTCTCGACCTCGTCGAGCAGGATCACCGAGTACGGGTTGCGACGGACACGCTCGGTGAGCTGGCCGGCCTCGTCGTAGCCGACGTACCCGGGAGGGGCACCGACCAGGCGGGACACAGTGTGGCGTTCGCCGAACTCGCTCATGTCGAAGCGGAGCATGGCGGACTCGTCACCGAACAGCGACGACGCCAGGGCCTTCGCGAGTTCGGTCTTGCCGACGCCCGTCGGGCCGAGGAACAGGAAGCTGCCCACCGGACGACGCGGGTCGCCCATGCCGGTCCGGCTGCGCCGCACCGCCTTGGCGATCGCCCGTACGGCGTCGTCCTGGCCGACGACGCGGTCGTGCAGCTCGGACTCGAGCGCGGCGAGCCGCGTCTTGTCGGCCGAGCCGAGGCGGGTCACCGGGATCCCGGTGGCGCGGGACACCACCGCGGCGATGTCGGCTTCCGTGATCGACGTGTCCGCGGGTTCCGGACGGGAGGCGCGGGTCGCGTCGGCCGACGAGGCGGCGGTGATCCGGGCCTCCAGTCCGACGATCTCGTCACGCAGGTCGGACGCTTCCTCGTAGTGCTCCTCGGCGACCGCGCGGTCCTTGCGGGCCGTCAGGTCGGCGACCTGGGCACGCAGTGCCTCGACGTCGACGTCGCCCGACAGGGCGAGGCGACGGCGTGCACCGGCCTGGTCGATGAGGTCGATGGCCTTGTCCGGCAGGTGTCGGTCGGTCACGTAGCGGTGCGAGAGCTCGACGGCGGCGCGGAGTGCCTCGGGCGTGTAGGCGACGCCGTGGTGCTCCTCGTAGCGCGGGGCGAGGCCGGTCAGGATCGCGACGGCGTCCTCGACGTTCGGCTCCCCCACCGTGACGGGCTGGAACCGGCGCTCGAGCGCGGCGTCCTTCTCGATCCGGCGGTACTCGTTGAGCGTCGTCGCGCCGACCAGGTGCAGGTCGCCGCGGGCGAGCCGGGGCTTGAGGATGTTGCCGGCGTCCATCGAGCCGCCCTCGCCGCCGCCACCGGCGCCGACGACGGTGTGGAGCTCGTCGACGAAGACGATGAGCTCGTCGGCGTGCGCCGCGATCTCGTCCATCGCCGTGGTGAGGCGCTCCTCGAAGTCGCCGCGGTAGCGGGTGCCGGAGAGCATGCCGGGCAGGTCGAGCGCGACGACCCGCTTGCCCTGCAGCAGGGCGGGGACGTCACCGTCGACGATGCGCTGGGCGAGGCCCTCGACGATCGCGGTCTTGCCGACACCGGGCTCACCGATCAGCACCGGGTTGTTCTTGGTGCGGCGGAGCAGGATCTCGACGGTCTGCTCGATCTCGTCGGCGCGGCCGATCACCGGGTCGACGTGTCCGTCACGGGCGCGCTCGGTGAGGTCGGTGCCGAACTGGTCGAGCGTCGGGGTGTCGCTGTCGGTGGCCTGGTCGGTGCCGACGGCGTCGTTCGTTCCGGGCATGGGGCGCCCCTCTCGTGCTGCTGCCGCGGCCTGCTGGGCGTAGTCCTGCATGACCTGCGGGGTGATCCCGGCGCTGGCGAGCAGCTGGCCGGTCACGGTCTCCTGGTCCATCACGAGCGCGAAGAAGACGTGCTCGGGGTCGGTGTAGGTGCTGCCGAAGCCCCGCGCGGCCTGCGTCGCCTCGACGAGGATGCGCTGGGCGGTGCCGGTCAGTGCCGGGCGGCCGGGCTGCTCGGTGAGCGGCTCGTGCGCCATCGGCAGGCGCTGCTCGATCTCCTCGGCGAGTCGCTGGGGATCGACCCCGGCGGAACGCACGACGGCGTCGAACGGTTCGGTGCGGACGAGCACGTGCAGGATGTGCAGTGCGTCGATCTCGCGCTGCCCCTGCGCGACCGCGTACTCGGCGGTGTGCTGGAGCAGCTCGTGGGTCCGGCGGCTGAGCAGCCGGGTGATGTCGACCGGTCGACCGAACGCGCGGACGCGCTGCTGGTCACCGGTGCGCTGTGCCGCGAGCAGGCGGGCGAGGAACTCGTCGAACGAGTCGTTGCTACCGGTCGGGCCGAACGTCTCTGGCAAAGGGACCTCCTGGGGAACTTGAGTGCCTTCGACTCAATGCAACGCAGGAGGGCCCGGGTCATTCCCGGGTGCCGAAAAAACTTGCGGCGACTCGACTCAGGTCCGCGCGATGGGTGCGGCGACCGCCTCGGTGATCCGTGCGAGGTCGGTCGGTGCCACCTCGACGTCGAAGCCGCGACGTCCGCCGGACACGAAGATGCTCGCGTACGACAGCGCCGACTCGTCGAGCACGGTGCGGAGCCGGGTCTTCTGGCCGACCGGGCTGATCCCGCCGACCACGTAGCCCGTGCGCTTCTCGGCGAGGGCGGGATCGGCCAGCGTCGCCTTCTTGCCCCCGACCGCGGCGGCGATCGCCTTGAGGTCGAGCCGGTTCGCCACCGGCACGATCGCGACGGCGAGGACGCCGTCGACGGAGACGACGAGGGTCTTGAAGACCTGCTCCTCGCGCAGCCCGAGGGCGGCGGCCGCCTCTTCTCCGAAGTTGGTGGCGCTCTCGTGGTGCTCGTACACGTGCGGCGTGTACGGGACCCCGGCCGCCTCGAGCGCGACGGTCGCTGGGGTGCTCGGCGAACCTGCGGTCATGCCGTGATCCTCCCCCGCCGCACCTTCCGGTCCTCGACGGCACGCGGGCGTTACGCTGAACGGACCATGACCGCCGTCCTGCTGCTGCTCCGCGCCACCGCCGCGCTGGTGCTCGGCGACCCGGCCGCCGGGGTGCTGCCCCTGCTGGCCGTGGCAGCCCTCGGACTGACCGCGGTCGCCGTGACCGTCGTCGTCGCCCGGCTGCTCGTCGCGGTGCTGGCAGCCGTCCTCGGGATCGGATCGGCCTCCGTGTCGGATCGGTCGGCGGTGCCCGACCTGGTCACCCGGATCGGGTGGAGCCACCCCGACGCCGACGGGCACGTCCGCTCACGGGCACCGGGGGTCGCGACCCCGGCCTGACCACCGACCGGTGGCCGGGCCGCTCGCGAACCCCGCTGACCCACCACCGATCGGAACCGTCATGGACCTGTCCACCCTGCCCCTCGTCGGCCCGCTGCTGCACGGCGGCGCGGACCTCGTCGCCGCCCTCACCGCGGCGCTCTCCCCAGTCGCCGGCTCGTTCGCCGCGGCGATCGCCGTCGTGCTCCTCACCCTGGCCGTCCGCCTGGTGCTCGTCCCGCTGTCCGTGCTGCAGGTGCGGGCCGAGCGCGACCGTCGGCGCCTCGCACCCCAGCTCGCTGCGCTGCGGAAGCGGTACGGCCGCGACGCCCAGCGCCTGCAGCGGGCGATGCAGCAGCTGTACACCGACGAGAAGGTCTCGCCGCTGGCCGGCTGCCTGCCCGTCCTGGCGCAGGCACCCGTCGTGTCGCTCGTCTACGCCCTGTTCACGCACGCCTCGATCGGCGGCACCGCGAACGCCCCGCTCGACGCGACGCTCATCGGGGTCCCGCTCGGCCACTCGCTCGTCGTCACCCTGACGTCGCCGCTGTGGGTGCACGCCTGGGTGGTGCTGGTCCTGCTGGCGGTGCTCGCGGTCGTCGTCGAGCTCAGCCGCCGGTCGAACGCCCACTGGAACCCGGTGCCGGCACCGGAACCGGGCGTCCCCGGAGCCGCCGCCACCGCCGCTGTGGGCCGGTACGTGCCGTTCGTCACGGTCGTGTTCGCGGCGATCGCACCGCTGGCCGCCGCGCTCTACGTGGTGACGAGTGCGGCCTGGACCTACGGCGAACGCGCCGTGCTGCGCCGGGTGGTCCGCTAGCCGCCCTGGCCCTCCTGCTGCGGTCCCTGGTCGACCGGGTCGTACTCGGTACCGCGGCCCTGCTCCTCGTCGGCGGTCGGCACGTGACGTTCCGTGCCGGCACCGCCGGGGCTGGTCGCGACGTAGTCGGCCTCGCCGGACTGGGTGCCGTGGCTCAGCGGTTCGAGGGTCTCGGCGTCGGCGTCGTGCTGCGGCATGGGGTCGGTGCTCATGCACCACGCCTACTCCCTCGTTCTGGGTGCGCGCGCACGGCTGTGCGGTGCCACGATGGACCTGTCCACGCGACCGGCAGAGCGGGAGTGCGCATGGCCCACGACGACGTGGCAGCGGAACGGGCACGGCTCGAAGCCGTCGCCTGGGGAGCAGGATCGAGCCCGGCGGACGCGGCGCGCGCCCGGATCGCGCTGCAGGACCTGGAACGCGGACGACGACCCCGCGTGCGTGCGGGGTCGACGGCGCGGGATCCCCTGCCGGGAGGCCCGGGTCCGGTCCGGACGTCCGTCCCGTCCGCGACGCGGTCGGGGCCAGGGCACGCGTCCGTGCCCACGCAGGCGCGCGCGCCCGGTCCCGTGTCCTCGCCCGCCGGCGGGGCTGCCGTGCCTGCTGGAGCCGACGTGTCGGAGGCGACCGACGGCGGTGGGGGCGACCACGTCGACGACGCGCGGGGCGACGGCGGGGACGAGCCGGGCCTCCAGGCCGAGCCGACCGAGCGATCGCGGTGGCGGCGGTGGCTGTGGACGGAGCGACCACGTGCCTGGATCGCGGGCGGCGCGGCTGCCGCGGTGGGCATCGCGTTCGCCGCCGGGACGCTCGTCGGGACCGCGCAGCCCGACGTCGCCGCGGCGCCGAGCGTCACGCCGACGGCGGGGACGGTGACGCTCGAACAGCTGCTCGACGTCCCGCAGACGTACGCCGACCAGCTGCCGGGGCCGGTCGCTGCGCCGGTGAGCCTGCACACGACGCGACTGGTCTTCACGAACCGGGCGCTCGACGGCGGGACCGCCGAGACCCCCTGGAACGTCTGGGCCGGCATCGGGACCGACCGGTCGACGATCTGCCTGGTGGCGACGGCGGACCGCATCGAGTCGTCGACGGCGTGCTTCCCGCGGCAGGCGGCGCTGCACGGGTCGGTGTCGATGTCGGCGCAGTCCAGGAGCGGCACGTTGACGATCGAGCTACGGGGCGGCGGGGTCCAGGGCCGGGTGACGAACGAGTACTGAGCGGGCGACCAGTACCTGAGTGTTTCGTTGGAGCGCTCCGATGTATTTGCTGGATGCCCTCGCGAGAGTCGTTCCATCGTGCAACACTGGATGAGCGCACTCGTCGTGGAGTCGTACCCACATCATCCACATCCGCCAGCGAGCGCGCCCCGCAGACCCTCCCGGTCACCGCCGTCAGAACGATCGGCATCGTCGCGCGCTCCACCGTGCCTCGGAGGAGGTCAGCAGCGTGTCCACCAACACCACCACCTCGGCCGTGACGACCCACACGCGGCCGATCACCGTCACCAGTCAGTCCATCGTCGGCATCGCCGTGCTCGGACTGGCCACGTTCTTCGCCATCACCACCGAGCTCATGCCCGTCGGGCTGCTCGGCACGATGAGCGCCGACCTCGGCGTGACCGAGGCCACCATGGGCATCGTCATCACCGTGTACGCCGCGGCCGTCGCGATCCTCGCGCTGCCGCTCACCGCGTTCACCGCGAAGCTGCCCCGCAAGACCGTGCTCGTCGCCACGCTCGTCGGCTACACCGTGTCGAACCTGATGGTCGCGCTCGCACCGTCCTTCGCCGTCGTCTGCGCCGGACGGGTCGTCGGCGGCATCGCACACGCGCTGTTCTTCTCGGTCGCCTCGGCGTACGCCACGAGGATCGTGCCGCCGCGGCTGGCCGGGCGCGCGATCGCGTTCGTGTACTCGGGCAGCTCGCTCGGGTTCGTGCTCGGCGTGCCCGTCGCGACCTGGGTCGCGCAGCACATCGGCTGGCGCCAGGCCGTGTTCTCCGTCGGGGTCGCCGCAGCGGCACTCGCGGTCGTCGCCCTGCTGTTCCTGCCCGCCGTCCGCGGTGCCTCGTCGCCGCACATCGGGTCGCCGAAGGCCTGGGCGCGCACCGGACTGCTGTCCGTCGTGATCGCCGACATGCTCCTGTTCGGCGGGCACTACGTCGTCTACACCTACATCGGGCCGTACGCGATCGACGCCGGGCTCGACGCCGGCATGGTCAGCGGAGCGCTGCTCGTGCTCGGTGGCACCGGTGTCGTCGGGCTCTGGCTCGCCGGCATGTTCGTCGACCGTGCGCCCCGGCAGACGCTGATCGCCTCGGTCGCCGTGATGGCCGTGGCCTTCGCGACGATGCCGTTCGTGCACGGCTCCCTGATCGGGACGATGGTCGTCGCGGGCATCTGGATGGCCGCGAACGGCACGACCGGCACGCTCTTCATGGCCGCGGCGATCCGTGCCGGAGGCGTCTCCCCCGACATCGCCGGCGCGCTGGTCAACGGGGCGTCGAACATCGGCATCGCCGGTGGGGCGGCGTTCGGTGGGCAGGCCCTCGGGATCGTCGGGCTGCAGTACCTGCCGTTCGCCGGTGCCGCGGTGCTGGTCGGGGCGCTCGGGGTCGTCGTGCTGGCGCGCCGTGGGTTCCCGGTGCACTCGCACACGCAGGAGCACCTGTCGACCTCGTCCATCGAGGCGATCACGTCGTCGCTCGCGGTCGTCACCACGTCGGTGCCGGTCGTCGGGCGGGCGATCCAGACGGTCACGGGGTCGATCGGCGTCGTCACGGGTTCGGTGCGGCGGCCGCGGACGCGTTAGGGGCTGGCGCGGGCGCGTTCGCGGGGGCGTTCGCCGAGTGGTCACGACATGCCGTTGGCGTGGCATCGGGGTGGCACGAACTGTCGTCTGCGGGGGCGGCGGGCGTCGGTTCGTGGCCCCTCGGCGGACGCGGGCGGCGTGTTGTACGACCGCGGCGGAGGCGGAAGACCTGGCGCCGAGTGGTCACGACATGCCGTTGGCGCGGCGTCGAGGTCGCACGAACTGTCGTCTGGCGGGTCGGTGGGCGACGGTTTCTGACCCCTCGGCGGACACGGGGGCGTGTCGTGCGGCTGCGGGGACGCGCGCGGTGGCCGGGCCCCGAGTGGTCACGACGTGCCGTTGGTGGGTCGTCGGGGTCGCACGAACTGTCGTCTGCGGGGGCGGCGGGCGACGGTTCGTGACCCCTCGGCGGACGCGGGCGGCGTGTTGTGCGACCGCGGTGGAGGCGGGCGGCGTTTTGTACGACCGCGGCGGAGGCGGAAGGTCTGGCGCCGAGTGGTCACGACATGCCGTCGGTGGGTCGTCGGGATCGCACGAACTGTCGTCTGGCGGCTCGGCGGGCGACGGTTCGTGACCCCTCGGCGGACGCGGGCGGCGTGTTGTGCGACCGCGGCCGCCGCGACCGCGGTCGCGCCCGCCGGGCGGTCAGTCCTGCAGGTGGTCCGTGCGGCGGCGGTTGCGCACCGCGCGGTAGGTCAGCAGCGCCGCACCGAGCAGCACGAGCACCCCGGCGGCGATGAGCCCCGGGCCGAGGTCCGCGCCCGTGTACGCCAGCGGCCCACCGTCCCCCGCGTCGCCCTGGCCCGAGACCGGCGCGGAGCCAGAGCCAGAGCCGGCAGCGGGGCCGGTCGGAGCCGCCGAAGGAGAGCCACTCGGCGACGGTGACGGCGACGGCGCGGGAGCCGGACCCGCCGCGGCCCGCACCACGAACGCCAGCGGCGTCGCGGCCCCGGACTCCGGGGTGACGACGGTCGCCGTCTCGGCCCCCTCGACGTCGACCGAGACGACGTACTCGGTCGTGGGCTCCAGGCCGGTCAGGTCGAACGCACCGTCGTCGTCCGTGACGACCGACACGGGATCGCCGGACGACGGGTCCGTCGGAGTCGCGACGACCTCGACGTCCGGAACGGGTTCGCCGTTCGTGTCGACGACCGTGCCCGGTTGGTCGGTCGTGACCTCGGTGGCTGCGGCGGCGGAGGCGAACGGCAGGCCGGACGCAGCACGCTCGCCGGCGACGGCCGTCACACCGGTGTTCGAGGTCGCCCCGGTCGCCCCCGGCTCGGGTCGTTCGGTCCGGACGGTGTACGTGCCCGCCGCAGTGGCGAAGACGTAGCGACCGTCGGCATCGGTCTCCGTCGATGCGACCACGGCGCCTGTGCCGTCGATGAGCTCGACCACCGTGCCGGCGGGCACGGGTGCACCGTCGAGCGAGACCACACCCGCGACCGTCGCGACGAAGGCAGCCGGTACATCGATCTCGTCGGGGACCGCGGGCGCCGCGTCGACGTCGCCGGTCGTGATGGTCACGGGTGGCTCGTCGGCGACGGACACGTCGAGGTCGGTGTCCGCCGGCAGGTCCGAGCCGGTGTAGACGCCGTCGCTGTTCGTCGTGGTGTCGACGAGGACGTCCCCGGAGTCCGGGTCGGTGATGACGACCTCGAGGTTCGAGACCGGTCGGCCGTCCTCGTCGACCACGGTGCCGATGACCGACACGGTGTCCTCCGGCGACGTGAACGCGAAGTCGGCCTGCTGGTCCACGCCGCCCGGTGAGCCTGCCTGGGCAAGGGAGACCCTCGTGGGCTGGACGGGGCCCTCGGCACCGTCCGGCGGGGTGATCTCGACGCGGTAGTTCGCGATGACCGGCAGCTGCGGGAACGCGTAGGTGCCGTCGGGGTTGGTCGTCGTCGTGTACACGGTGCCGCGCGGAGCGGTGACGCGGACGATCGCGCCGGGGATGGGGGCGCCGTCGAGGGTCGCGATACCGGTGATCGCGGCCGTGCGGTTGGCGAACCAGGTCTGGTAGACGGGGAACCCGCTGCGCTGCTGGTACGTGATCGTCAGGCTGGTGAGCGACACGGTCGGCGTGAACCAGGCCGTCGCGCCGGCGGTGTCGACCGCGCCGGTGTTGCCCGTGAGGGTCCGGGTGGCCGGGTCCCAGGTGGGCCGGTCCTGCCCGGTCGTGCCGTCGGGGTCAGCGGTGCACGATGGCCCTCCGGCGACGGCGGCCGAGCACGAGTTGTAGGAGCGCACGTATCCGAGCTGCTCCGCGGTCGCGGCGCCGCCCCCGGAGACGGTGGCCGAGATGGTCGCCCGGTCGGCGTCGACGTCGCCGAGCACGAACGACCAGCTCTCGGCGCCCGGCGTCGGCTCGGCGAACGTGTAGGTGGTCGTCGATGCGCCGGTCGTGGGCGAGTCGACGTTCGGCCGCTGGTTCATGTAGGTCTGGCCGCGGCTCGTCCCGTAGACCGCGCCCGACGGGGTCGACACCGACTGCCAGGTCGATGCCCCGCTGACGACGGTCGACTGCCGGGAGTCCGACGTGAAGGTCGTCTCGGGAAACCCGGCGAGCGTCATCGTGCCGGTGTAAGCCCGGCTCGCTCCGCCGAGGGTGAAGGTCCCCCAGTTGCCGACCGGCTCCGCCGACGCGCTGGTCGCGCCGCCGATCGCGAGTCCTGCTCCGAGTGCCAGGGCCATCAGCCCTGCCGTGACCGCGCGCCAGCGCCGCATGCGTACTCCCCTGCTGTGGCGCCGGAGAACCCGACACCCCCTCAGACTATCCAGCGGGCGCGGCTCGTGTCCGGGGCACGACACGAGCAAGAAGGTCCCGCCGAGTGGTCACGACCTGCCGCGTGCCGGTCACCGGGTGGCCGAGAAGTGTCGGCTGGAGGGCCGCCGGACGACAGTTCGTGACCCCTCGACGAACACGAGCGGTGCGTCAGGAACCCAGCGCCACGAGGGCGTCGAGCGCAGCGACCTGGCCGGCCACCACCAGCTCCCGCGCCTCGTCGAGGCCGACCCACCGTGCGTCGTCCACCTCGGGCACCTCGACGAACCGCCCCGACCCACGCGGCAGCTCGAGCCGCACGGTGTTGCTCCGCACGATGTCGACCGAGAACTCCGACGCCCGTGCCGCGAAGACCCGCACCCGCTTGCCCGACGCCTGCCGGAACTCCCCCAGGTCGGTCAGGTCGGCGGCGGTCACCGGTGCGGGCACGCCGATCTCCTCGGCGAACTCGCGCAGCGCGGTGCCGAGCGGCTCCTCGCCCGCCTCGACCAGCCCCTTCGGGATCGACCAGCCACGCGGCCGGTTCCGCCAGAACGGCCCGCCCATGTGCGCGAGGAAGACCTCGGGCCCGGACGGACCGGTCCGGTGCAGCAACAGTCCGGCGCTCACGACCACGCCCCGAGACTACGCAGACCCTGTCGGGAGGCCCGGATCACCACACACGCGCCGCGCACCACCCGACGTGCCCGGTTCCACCGCCGGTTCCCCACGTCCGCGCCGGGAGTACCGTGTGGCGCACGGAGCGCCGTGTGACGCCCCCGGAGGACCTGCGATGGAGGAGGCCGATCGGGATGGACGAACGATGGACGACGGTGACGCTGGCCGCGGACGCCGCGATGCCCCACGACGAGGCGCTGCGGTGGATCGCCGCCCGCGCTGACAGCGGGATCGAGCGGATCCGGATCATCGGAGCCGACCCGGCGATCGAGGGCCCCGGACCGGTCGCCGACCGCCTGGCCGAGGCCGCGCGCGCCGCTCTGCCCGGAGTGACCGTCGAGGTGCACCGGCACGCGGGGCCCTTCGCCACCGCCCTGGTCGAGGAGTCGGACGGCGGCGACCTCCTGGTGATCGGGACCTTCCGGAACCGACGGGGTTCGACGGCCGGCGGCGACCCGGCGCGCGTCGCGGTCCGTGCGGCCGTGCCGACCGTGATCGTCCCCGAGGGCCCGCACCCGATCGGCGGCGACGTGGTGCTGGCCGTCGAGGAACCCATCGACGAACGGGCCGTCTCGATCGCCGTGGCCGAGGCCGTCCGGCTGCACCGACGACTGACGCTGCTCCGGGCGTGGGAGATGCCCGTGCTGACCCGGACCGGGCTCACCGACTTCGCCGAGGACCCGCTGCGGTGGCGTGCCCGGAACGCCGAACTGCTGCAGCGGGTCACCGCGGACCTGACCGCGCGGTTCCCGGCGGTGCGGATCCGGCCGCTGCTCGTCGAGGGACACCCGGGGCACGCCATCGCATCGCGCACCCGTCGGGCGTCGCTCGTGGTGCTCGGACGGGGGCACGTGCGGGTGCTGTCCGGCGCACTGCTCCACGACGTCGTCCGTGAGACGGCGGCTCCGGTGTGCGTCGTCCCTCCGGCGGCCCACACGGACAGCGCGGGGTCCGGACGGGTCAGCCGGCGAGTTCCCGGATCGCGTCGGCCATCTGGTCGGTGAGGTACGCGACACCGCGGCCGTTCGGGTGCAGGGCGCCGGCCTTGAGGTCGATCCGTCGCAGGTCGCTCGAGCCGGTCAGGCTGACGCCGGCGACGTAGCGTTCGTCCGCCGGGGCGCAGGCCGAGTGGGCCTCGGTGCGTTCGAGGACGTCGACGAACCGCACCCCGGCGGCGTCGGCGGCGGACGCGGACACCGCGTCGAGCTCCTCCTGCACGCCGTGGAGGTACGCCACGTCGTCGTCGGTGAACGGGAAGGTGTCCGAGGGGAACGACCCCGCGAGCGTGCCGAGGTCGAGCGCCGAGCGGAAGCAGCCCTTCGCCGGGGTGTGCTCGGCGTCCGGGAAGATCGCCGGGTACCCGAGGAACACGACGACGGCGTTCGGTGCGGCCCGTTGCACCGCTGCGAGGGTGTCGGCGATCCCGAGCGCGACCCGCGACTGGATCTTCACGCTGAGCTGGTCCTCACCGTCCTGCACGAGCGTGCTCTCGCACGACGGCGCGTCGCGTCCGGAGAACACCGGGCCGTCGGCCGAGATCGCCAGGCACGACGCGGCGGTGCCGAACAGGTCCGCGTCGTTGCCGCCGATCGTCAGGGTCACGAGCCGGGTGCGCGACGACAGCGACTCGATCTGGGGTGGGACGCCCGTGAACTGGTGTCCGGTCGTGACGTCCTCGCTGGTGGCGCCCGCGCACGTGACGTCGGTCAGGTCGAGGCCGAACCGCGCCGCGAGCCGGTGCGGGTAGTCACGGGCCGACTGCACGCACGCGCTCGTGGGCAGCCGGGTCCGGTCGCCGAGGCCGTAGCCGGCGGAGTACGAGTCACCGAGGGCGACGTACTCGCTGCCGGGCGGGAGGTCGGCGAGCGATTCGGTGGGGTCGTCCGGCACCGGGTAGGGCTGCGGGACGGGCCACATCGGCGCGGCCGACGCGGGTTCCACCGGCCCCGGTGCCGCGACCCCGGCCACCACCAGCCCGACGACGGCGACCGCCGCCAGGGCGGCGAGCAGCGTCGTACGGGCGGTGCGGAGCAGTTGCGGCCTCCGGGCGGGTGCGGCGGATCGGTCGGTCGGGTGGGGTCGGTCGGGTGGGGCGGGACGGGCTCAGCGGCGTCGAGTCGGCGTTCGCCACCGCTGCCGGTGCGGTACTCCAGCCCGTAGTGCTGGAACAGCTCGGGCTCGGTCGCGGCGTCGAGTTCGCCATCGGTCGAGATCGACGGGGCGTCCTTGACGAGCTTCTTCGGGAACGTCACGCGCAGGTGCTTCGGGGCGACGGTGGCGCCGAACAGCGGGACGAAGACGAGCTTCTGGAACCCGACCATGCCGGTGGTCAGGGCACCGAACGCCGGCTCGGACGTGGCGGTGTCGTAGTAGATGCTCTCGAGCGTGCCGACCTTGTCGTCGGCCTCGTCGACGACCGGCAGACCGATCCAGTCACGGATGTTCGCGGCTTCGAACACGAAGGACTCCCTCCGAGCATCCGGCAGGTCCGGGTGGCTCTCGGTCGACGCTACCGCCCGGCCGCCTGAGCGGTCACCCGGAGCCGGTCCACCGCGCCGAGCACGTCGTCCGCGGTCACGGCCAGGATCGCCGGGTCCGGGTCCTCGGCGAAGACGTCGCCGCGGCGGACCGAGGCGTCGGTGAGCACGATGTGCGGACCGGTCGACGGCGGGCCCCACGCCTCGGGCGGGGCCGGGCCGAACAGCACGACCGACGGCACCCCGTACGCGGACGCCAGGTGCGCAGCGCCGGTGTCCACCGTGACGACGAGCCGCGCCGCGGCGATCACCGCGGCGAAGGCCTGCAGGTCCAGGGTGCCGGCCAGGACCGCCTCCGGCGCCAGGCCGGCCGCGTCGGCGACGGCACGGGCGCGCACGACGTCGTCCGAGCCTCCTGTCAGGACCACGTCGGCACCGCGCGCACGCAGTCCGCGCACCACGTCGGCGAAGCGGTCCGTCGGCCAGTGCCGCGCACCGTGGAAGGCACCCACGTGCACGACGGCCGCGTCGGCGACCACCGTCGGTTCGGCGGGGCGGTCGATGTGGACCTCGGTCGCGTCCGCGGGGATGCCGTGCCACGTGAGCAGGTCCGCCCAGCGGTCGCGCTCGTGCACGTCGTCCGGCCACTCCGGTCCCTGGTAGTCGTGGGTCGGGTCGGCGTGGCCGATGACCCGGCGCGGGGCGAGCGCGGCGACGAGGTCCGAGGACTCCGGGCCGGCGCCGTGCAGGTTGACGGCGATGTCGACGGCACCGTGCGGCACCGCGATCGGGTGGTCGAGACCGTGCTGGGCCAGGTGGACGTCCACCGCCGGCACGAGTTCGACGACCGGCGCCAGCCATGCCGTGGTGGCCAGGGTGATGCGGTGGTCGGGGAACGCGCGGCGGAGCGCGTGCAGTGCGGGGACGGCGACGAGCAGATCGCCGAGCTTGATGGCACGGAGGACGAGCAGTTCCGGGCGTCCGTCGGGGTCGGGCAGGTTCTCGAGGGCGGTCACCGCCGCGACGGTAGACCTGACACGCTGACGGTCCTGCCGGGCCCCGCGCTCCGCGGCTCTTCCTGGGGCGGTCCCCGGCCGTCGACCGGTAGTCACGGAGCATGTCCCTCGCACCGGACCGCGTCATCCGCGGCCTGCTCCTCGACCGCGACGACACCCTCGTGGTGGACGTCCCGTACAACGCCGACCCGCACCTGGTCGTCCCCGTCCCCGGTGCCCGCCGCGCCGTCGACCGGGCGCGTGCCGCCGGGTTGCAGCTCGGCGTCGTCACGAACCAGTCGGTGATCGCGAAGGGCATGGCCACGCGCGAACAGGTCGACGCCACCAACGCCCGGGTCGACGAGCTCGTCGGCCCGTTCGACGTGTGGTGCGTCTGCCCGCACGACGCCGGTGACGACTGCGCCTGCCGGAAGCCCCGGCCCGGGATGGTCCTCGACGCCGCCGAGCGGCTCGGCATCCCGCCGGAGTCGATCGTCGTCGTCGGTGACATCGGCGCCGACGTCCAGGCCGCGCGGAACGCCGGCGCGCAGGGGATCCTCGTGCCCACCCCGCGCACCCGCGCTCAGGAGATCGACGAGGCCGACACCGTCGCCGCGGACCTGGACGAGGCCGTCACCCTGGTGCTCGAGCACGTCGGCAGCGTGGCGGACCGGTCGTGAGCGCCGGTCGGCGCGTCCTCGTCGCCCGGCTCGACTCGTTCGGCGACGTCCTGGTCGCCGGACCCGCGGTGCGCGCGGTCGCCGCCGGTGCCGCGCACGTGACGATGCTGTGCGGACCGCAGGGGGCGCCGGCCGCCGACCTGCTGCCCGGCATCGACCGGGTGCGGGTGTGGGCGGCACCGTGGGTCACCGAGACCGCACGCCCGATCGACGACGCCCTGCTCGCCGAGTTCCGCGCGCTGGTCGCCGAAGAACAGCCCGACGAGGCCGTCGTCCTGACGTCGTTCCACCAGTCGCCCCTGCCCCTCGCGCTGCTCCTGCGCCTGGCCGGGGTCCCCCGGGTCTCCGGGGCCTCGGTCGACCACCCCGGGTCGCTGCTCGACGTGCGGCTGCGCCCCGGCGAGGACCTGCCCGAGGACCTCCCCGAGCCCGAGCGCGCGCTGCGGATCGCCGAGGCGGCCGGGTTCCGGCTGCCGCCGGACGACGACGGGAGGCTCGCGGTGCGCCACGACGCCGTCCTGCCCCCGCCCGTGGCCGGGCTCGACCGCTACGTGGTCGTCCACCCCGGAGCCAGCGTCCCGGCACGGTCGTGGCCGGAGTCCCACCACCGTGCGCTCGTCGCCGCCTACGCCGAGCGCGGCGTCCCCGTCGTCGTCACCGGCTCCCCCGGCGAACGCGCGCTGACCGCCGCCGTGGCGGGGGACACCGGCATCGACCTCGGCGGCCGCACCAGCCCCGCCGAACTCGCGGCCGTCCTCGCCGGCGCCGAGGTCGTCGTCGTCGGGAACACCGGTCCGGCCCACCTCGCCGCGGCCGTCGGGGCGCCCATCGTGAGTCTGTTCTCGCCGGTCGTCCCCGCCGCGAAGTGGGCGCCGTACGCCCCGCTCGTCGAACTGCTCGGCGACCAGGCCGCACCGTGCCGGCTCAGCCGCGCTCGCGAGTGCCCGGTCCCCGGCCACCCGTGCCTGTCCGGAGTGCGCATCGCGGACGTCCTGGAGGCCCACGAACGGCTCCTCGACCGCGTTTCGCGGACTGATCCGAGAAGTCTGCGGGGCGGCCCAGAAGGCGCTGCGTAGCGTGCGCCACTGCTTCTCCTGCTCCTTCTCCTGCTGCTCCGGCGGCGGTGGGGAGCAGCCTCATCGACACCGACCGGAAGGCCCTGCATGCGGATCCTCGTGTGGCACGTGCACGGCGGCTGGATGGACGCCTTCGTCCGCGGCCAGCACGAGTACCTCATCCCGACCACCCCGGCGCGCGACGCCTGGGGACTCGGCCGCGGCGGGCGCGCCTGGCCGGACTCCGCGATCGAGATCGACCCGGCCGACATCGCCGAGGCCGAGGTCGACGTGGTCGTCCTGCAGCGCACCGAGGAGCTCGAGGAAGCCCGTCGTCTGCTCGGTGGCCGTGACGTCCCGATCGTCTTCGTGGAGCACAACGCCCCGCGGGTCGACGTGCCGAACAGCCTGCACCCGATGCGCGACCGCGACGACCTGACGATCGCGCACGTGACGCACTGGAACGCCCTGATGTGGGACTGCGGCACCACCCGGACCACCGTCGTCGAGCACGGCGTCGTCGACCCCGGCCCGCTGTACACGGGTGCGCTCGAGCGCCTCGGCGTCGTGATCAACGAACCCGTCCGGCGCAACCGTGTCGTCGGCACCGACCTGCTCCCCCGCTTCGCCGAGGTCGCCCCCGTCGACGTCTGGGGCATCGGCACCGAACGGCTGCCGGAGCTCGGCTTCGGCGACCGCGTGGTCGCGCGGGGAGACGTGAAGGCCGACCCCATGCACGCGGCGCTGGCCGAACGGCGGGCCTACGTGCACCCGAACCGCTGGACCTCGCTCGGCCTGTCGCTCATCGAGTCGATGCACATGGCCATGCCGGTCCTGGTGCTCGCGACGACGGACGCGGCCCGCACGGTCCCGGGTGAGGCCGGGGCGATCGCGACCGACGTCGAGGAGCTGGTGCGGGCCTCCAGGCTGCTGCTGGAGGACCCGGACGAGGCGCGTCGACGGGGGCTCGTGGCGCGTGAGGCCGTGCTCGCACGGCACGCGCTCGGTCGGTTCCTGGCCGACTGGGACGACCTGCTCGACGACGCCGTCGCGCGCGGTGCGCGACGGAACCGTGCGGCGGGAGCCGCGCTCGAAGGGAGCCTGCGATGAAGATCGCCATGGTGTCCGAGCACGCGAGTCCGCTCGCCGTGCTCGGCGGGGTCGACGCCGGTGGGCAGAACGTCCACGTCGCCGAACTGTCCGGTGCACTGGCCGACCGCGGCCACCACGTGACCGTCTACACGCGGCGCGACGACGCGTCGCAGCCGGTCCGCGTGCCCCTGCGCCCCGGTGTGGACGTCGTGCACGTCGACGCCGGTCCCGCGCGTGCCGTGCCGAAGGACGAGCTGTTCCCGTTCATGGGGACGTTCGCGTCGGTGCTCGCCGCCGAGTGGTTCCTCGACCGCCCCGACGTGGTGCACGCGCACTTCTGGATGTCCGGCCACGCCGCCCTCGACGCGGTGACGCAGGTGCAGGCCCGGACCGGCGGGGTGCGGATCCCGGTCGTGCAGACCTTCCACGCCCTGGGTGTCGTGAAGCGCCGGCACCAGGGTGCCGCGGACACCAGCCCGGCCGAGCGCGAGTGGGTCGAACCCGCCGTCGGCCGGAGCGTCGACCAGGTCGTCGCGACGTGCTCGGACGAGGCGTTCGAGCTCAAGGCACTCGGCGTCCCGCTGCACCGCATCTCCGTGGTGCCGTGCGGGGTCGACGTGTCGCTCTTCCGTCCGGACGGCCCCGTCGAACAGCGCGACCGTCCGCTCCGGGTGCTCACCGCGTCACGGCTCGTGCAGCGGAAGGGCGTCGGGACGACCATCGCCGCTCTCGCCGCGCTCGTCGAACAGGGCCGTGACGTCGAACTCGTCGTCGTGGGCGGTGCCGGTGTCGCCGGTGCCGACCTGGTGGACGACCCCGAGTACCAGCGCCTCGACGCACTCGCCCGGTCGCTCGGCGTGCGCGACCACGTGACGTTCCGCGGGCAGCTCGGGCAGCACGACATGCCCGCCGTCTACCGCAGCGCCGACGTCGTCGTCTGCGCCCCCTGGTACGAGCCGTTCGGCATCGTGCCGCTCGAGGCGATGGCCTGCGGCCGCCCGGTGGTCGCGTCGAGCGTCGGCGGGCTCATCGACACCGTCGTCGAGGACGCCACCGGCCTGCACGTGCCGCCGCGCGACGAGACCGCGGTCGCCGAGGCCGTCGGCGCACTGCTCGACGACCCGGAGCGCCGCGAGGCGTACGGCCGAGCCGGTCGACAGCGCGCCGAGTCCCGCTACACCTGGCAGAAGGTCGCGGCCGACAGCGAGCGCGTCTACGAGCGCCTGCTCGCCGGCACGACCTCGTCCGCCAGCACCACCGGGCCCGCCGCCGGCCGCTCGCGCACCACCCACGCCGGCCGGGTCACCCGCGCCGCGCAGTCGACGGAGAGGACCGCACGATGACCATCGACCAGCAGACCGGGCTCGAGGACCGCGCCGTCACCGACAGCGCCCGCGTCGTCGTCGACCACGTCGCGGCGTCGGTCCCCGTGATCGCCTCCCTCGTCGACCACAAGGACCACATCGCCGAGTGGGCGGACGACATCGCCGGGCGGCTCGTCGCCGGGCGTCGGCTGCTCGCCGCGGGCAACGGCGGCTCCGCTGCCGAGGCGCAGCACCTGACGTCCGAGCTCACCGGCCGCTTCGAGGGCGACCGACCGGCGTACTCGGCCATCTCGCTGCACGCCGAGACCTCTGCTGTGACCGCCATCGGGAACGACTACGGCTACGACCAGGTGTTCGCGCGGCAGGTGTCGGCGCACGCCCGGGCCGGCGACGTCCTCGTGCTGCTGTCGACGAGCGGCAAGAGCCCGAACCTGCTGCGGGCCGCCGAGGCCGCACGTGCAGTGGGTGCCCGCTCCCTCGCGCTGACCGGGTCCGGACCGAACCCGCTCGCCGACCTGGTCGACGACGCGATATGCATCGAGGGGCCGTCCGCCAACGTGCAGGAGGCGCAGCTCGTCCTGGTGCACGCGCTCTGCAAGGCGATGGAGCCGACGCTGCGTCGCGGGGGCCGTCGATGAGCGGCCCCGCTGTCGTCGCACCGCGTTCCGGCGCTGCCGGTGGCCGTGCCGCCGCTCCGCGCTTCCGCATTGCCGTCGTCGGGGACACCCTGCTCGACGTCGACGTGTCCGGCACGAGCGAGCGCCTGAGCCCCGACGCCCCCGTCCCCGTGGTGGACGTCGCCACCGATGACCGCCGTGCCGGTGGCGCCGGACTCGTCGCGACGATGCTCGCCCGCGACGGCCACGACGTCACCCTGGTCACCGTCCTGAGCGACGACGGCCGTGCCCAGGAGATCCGTGACCTGCTCCCCGAGGTCACGATCGTCGCCGGACCCTCCGGCGTCCCCACCCCCGTGAAGACCCGCGTGCGCGTCGTCGACCACGCCCTCGTCCGGATCGACGAGGGCTGCGCGACCCCGCCCGTGCCCGGTGCCACCGAGGCGATGACCGCCGCCCTCGACGGCGTCGACGCGATCGTCGTCGCCGACTACGGCCGCGGGGTCGCCGCTGCTCCGGCCCTCCGTGAGGCCCTCACCCGTGCGGCCGAGCGCCTGCCGGTGGTCTGGGACCCGCACCCCAAGGGCGCCGCCCCCGTCCCCGGCACCACCGTCGCCACCCCGAACGCGGCCGAGGCACGACGCTTCACGGACGTCGAGGGACACGGCGTGCCCTTCGCGACCGTTGCAGCCGCCCGGCTCGTCGAGCAGTGGCAGGCCGGCGCCGTCGCCGTGACGATGGGTGACCGCGGCGCACTGCTCGCCGACGCCCAGGGCGACAGCCGCTTCGTGCCGGCTCCGTCCGTCAGCGCCGGGGACCCCTGCGGTGCCGGCGACCGGCTCGCCGCGGGTGTCGCCGTCGCACTGGCGTCCGGCGCGGACGTCCCCGAGGCCGTCTCCGCTGGCGTGGTCGCCGCGTCCGAGTACCTGGCCGCCGGCGGCGTCACCGCGCTCTTCGCCGACGACGGCCCCGCGCCGCTCGCCGTGCCCGGGGCCGACCGGGACGCCATGCGCCTGGTGCACGACGTCCGGAGCGCCGGCGGCACCGTCGTCGCGACCGGAGGCTGCTTCGACCTGCTGCACGCCGGGCACGCCCGCACCCTGTCGGCCGCCCGTGCACTCGGCGACTGCCTGGTCGTGTGCCTCAACTCGGACTCGTCCGTCCGCGCGCTGAAGGGCCCGGACCGGCCGATCATGACCCAGGACGACCGGGTCGAGCTGCTCCTGGCGCTCGACTGCGTCGACGCCGTCGTGGTGTTCGACGAGTCCACCCCCGACGAGGCCCTGCGCCGCTTCCGACCGGACGTCTGGGCGAAGGGCGGCGACTACACCGCGAGCGAACTGCCCGAGGCGGTGACCCTCGCCGAGTGGGGTGGCCGCGTCGTCACCGTGCCGTTCCACCCGGGCCGCTCGACCACCCGGCTCGCCGCCGCGATCGAACGCGTCGGCTGAGCGTCCGCTCGCCGTCACACACCTGTTCGACCACCTCCCGTTCCACTACGCAAAGGACATCCATGCCCGTCCCCACCACCCCCATCGGCCGCGTCCTCGTCACCGGCGGCGCCTCCGGACTCGGCGCCGCCGTCGTGGCCGCCGTCACCGAGGCCGGCGGCACCCCGATCGTCCTCGACCTGCGGATCGACGCCGTCCCCGAGGGCGTCGACGCCGTCGCCGTGGACGTCTCGGACACCGACGCCGTCGAGCAGGCGGTCCGTGACGCCGCCGAGCGGCACGGCGGCCTCGACGCCGTCGTCACCGCCGCGGGCATCGACACCCCCGCCCCGATCGACGCGATCTCGTCCGGCAAGTGGGAGCAGATCGTCGGCGTCAACCTGATCGGCACCGCCTCGACCGTGCGCGCCGCCCTGCCCGCCCTCGAGGCCACGCACGGCCGCGTCGTCACCATCTCGTCGTCGCTCGCCCTGCGTGGCGTCGGCGACGGCACCGCGTACTCGGCGTCGAAGTTCGGCGTCCGCGGCTTCTCGCAGGCGCTGGCCGCCGAGACCGCCGGTCGCATCGGCGTGACCAACATCATCCCCGCCGGGATGCGGACGAACTTCTTCGCCGACCGGACCGAGCAGTACAAGCCGGGCCCGGACGCGCAGCTCATCGAGCCGGAGTACGTCGCGAACTCGATCATCTTCGCGCTCTCGCAGCCGGCCGGCTGCGAGATCCGCGAGCTGTCGATCATGCCGGCGACGGAGCCGAGCTGGCCGTGAACGCTCGCCGCTGATGGACGGGAGGCGCGGTGGCGGCTGGCACCGCGCCTCCCGTCCGTTCGTGTGGCGGGCACTGGTGCGCGCCTCCGCACTCCGTGCGAGGGTCGGGGCGTCCCACGGAGTGTGGAACCTCGCACCGTGCGCTGGTGACGCGGCACGGGGCGGCCTGGAGGCGCGTGACGGGCTGGCACCGCGCCTCCCGGCCGTCCGACGGTCGCGTCCACCGCTCGGTGCGAGCTTCTGCACTCCGTGCGAGGGTCGGGGCGTCCCACGGAGTGTGGAACCTCGCACCTGGCGCTCGTGACGCGCCACGGCGCGGACGGGAGGCTCGTGCCGGGCTGGCACCGCGCCTCCAGGCCGGAAGCCGGTCGCGCCCGCCACTCGGTGCGAGCTTCTGCACTCCGTGCGAGGGTCGGGGCGTCCCACGGAGTGTGGAACCCCGCACCGGGCGCTCGTGGCGCCGTGCGCAGCGTCAGACCGTGCGGAGCAGGTCCTCGACGTCGGCGAGGACGGCTTCCGGCTCGACCTGGTCCACGTAGGACGGGTCGTGCTCGCACCGCTCGGCGGTCCAGCCGACCTGGGTGACGTCGATGCCGCAGACCGGGCACTGCGTCACGAAGGACAGGTGCACGCGGTGCCGACCACGGTCGAACGGCCCGGCGTTGATCACGTTGCCGAACCAGAACACCCCGACGGTCGGGGTGCCCACGGCGACGGCGAGGTGCCGCGGGCCGGAGTCGTCGCCCACCATGACGTCGGCGGCGGCGAGGACGTCGGGCAGCTCACGCAGCGGCAGTGACCCGGTGCGGTCGTGCAGACGCTCCCGCAGCTCGGGCGGCAGCGACGCGACGATGGCGGACGACGCCGGCACGTCCGAGTCGTCACCCACGAGCACCACGTCGTCCCCCGCGGCGAGCCGGGCACGGGCGACCTCGGCGAAGCGCGAGGGGCTCCAGCGGCGACGCGGGTCGGTGGCGCCGGGGTGGATCGCGACGAGCCGTCCCCGGACCCCGAGGCGCTGCCGGACCCCGGCCCGCGCGGCCTCGGGGACGTGCAGTCGGGGGTCGAGGGTGACCGGCTCGGCACCGGCGAGCGAGGCCACCTCGAGCGCCCGGACGACCTCGTGCTGGTAGTAGACGTAGCGGACCCAGCGCTCCAGGACCTCGGCGTCCTCGGTGGCGGTGCCCACGGTGTGACGGGCCCCGAGCCGGAGCAGGAACGGGTTCGAGTTCCGGCCGCCGCCGTGCAGCTGCACCGCGAGGTCGAAGCGCCCGTGCAGCCGGTCGAAGAAGTCCTGCTCGGTCGGTGCGCCCTCGCCGGAGTCCCGGACGCCGGGCACGACGGGGAGCTCCTCGTGGGCGTGCACGGCCTCGGTGCGGCCCTCGAGCACCGGCCGCGCCGTCGGCGCCCCGAGCAGCGTGATCCGGGCTCCGGGGTACGCGGCGGCCAGGGCCTCGACCGCCGGGAGGGCGAACATCAGGTCGCCCAGTCCCCCGCCGCGGAGCACCGCGATCTCGCTGACACCGTCGAACCGTTCTCCGCCCACACCGATCTGTTGCACAGCTCCACGTCTACCGGTCGGACCCGTCCGGACGCCCAGCAGCGCCCCCGGATGGACGAGAAGCGCGATGCCGTGACCGCACACAGCGGAGCACGAGCACCGTGTGAGGCCCCGCCCGCCTCCGGAAGGACCCCATGACGATCGCACCCCCCGCCGCCGACGACCTCGTGGTGACCGACCCCGTGAACGGATCGATCGCGTCCACCGTGCGCCGCTCGACCGAGGACGACGTCCGCAACGCCGTCGCCCGCGCCCGTGCCGCTGCCGGCGCCTGGGCCCGGACGGCGCCGGCCGAGCGCGGTGCCCTGCTGCACGCCGCGGCCGAGCACCTCCGTGCGCACGCGCAGGAGCTGGCGGACCTGAACACCCGCGAGACCGGCAAGGTGCCCGGCGACGCCCTCGGTGGGGTCGAGGCCGGCATCGGCACGCTCGTGCAGTACGCCGAGCTCGGACCGGTGCACCGTGGTGAGGCCCTGCGCGGGCAGTTCGGTGCCGCCGACTGGTCGGTGCCGCACCCGCGTGGCGTGGTGCTCGCCCTGACGCCGTGGAACGACCCGGTCGCCGTGGCCTGCGGGATCCTCGGCGCAGCGATCGTCACGGGCAACACCGTGGTGCACAAGGGCAGCGAACGCTGCCCGGCGACCTTCGCCCGACTCAACGCGCTGCTCGCCGAGGTCCTGCCGGACGGTGTGCTCATCGGGGTCGACGGCGACGCGACCACCGGCGAGCAGCTCCTGGCGCAGGAGGGCATCGACGTCTACGCGCACGTCGGGTCGACCGCGACCGGTGACCGCCTGAGCGAGGTGGCCGCGACCACCCGTGCCCACGTCATCCGCGAGAACGGCGGCAACGACCCGGTCATCGTCGACGCCGACGTCGACCCCGAGTGGGCCGCCGCACAGGTCGCCCTCGGCGCGTTCGCGAACACCGGCCAGATCTGCACCAGCGTCGAGCGGGTGTACGTGCACCAGGACGTCGCCGAGCCCTTCGTCGCCGCGCTCGTCGCCGAGGCGGAGCGCCGCACGGCTGCACCCGGCGCGGAGTTCGGGCCGCTCGTGGACGACCGGCTGCGCGAGCTCGTGCAGCACCACGTCGACGACGCGATCGCCCGCGGCGCCTCGGCCCGGACCGGTGGCGTCACGCCCGGCGGGCTCGGATCGTTCTACCCGGCGACCGTCCTGACCGACTGCACGGACGACATGCTCGTGCTGACCGAGGAGACCTTCGGCCCGATCGCCCCGGTGCGCGTCGTGACGGACTTCGCGGAGGGCCTCCGGCTCGCCGCGGCCGACCGCTACGGCCTCGCAGCCACGGTGCTGACGAACGACACCGCGCACGCGCTCCGCGCCGCGGCCGAACTGCCCGTGGGCACCGTCAAGGTGAACGCCGTGTTCGGTGGCGCTCCTGGTGGCAGCGCCCAGCCCCGCGGTGCCTCGGGCGCCGGGTTCGGGTACGGCCCGCACCTGCTCGACGAGATGACGACCACGACGGTGGTGCACCTGGAGGCCGCACCGCCGCGCCGCACCGCCGAGCCGTCGACGGCAGCAGACAGCAGCAGCGCAGCCACCAGCAGCACCGCAGCCACCATCGGCACCGCGACCGGCACCGCCACCGGCCCCGCAGCCGCTGCCGGCGCCACCGCCGGCAGCGCCGACACCGTGGGAGGCACCCGATGACCGCCGACGTCCGGCTGGTCCGTGACCTCGTCGCCACGATCGACGACCGCGAACCCCTCGTCGTCGTGATCGGCGACTGCATCCTCGACCGCTGGACCGTCGGCGAGGCCGAGCGGGTCTCCCGCGAGGCCCCGGCTCCCGTCGTCCGCGTCACCGAGACCATCGCGGTGCCGGGCGGTGCGGCGAACACGGCCGTGAACGCCCGCGCCCTCGGCGCCCGGGTCCGCATGGTCGGGCTCATCGGTGACGACGAGGCCGGTGACGTCCTGCGCCAGCGGCTCGAGGCAGCCGGCGTCGACACGTCGTTCCTGGTCGAGATCCCCGGTGCCCGCACCACGACGAAGTCGCGCGTGGTCGGCGGTGACCGCGTCGTGGTCCGGGTCGACGAGCTCGCCGCGACCCCGACCGCCGAGCACGGCGAACGCCTCGCCCGCTCGGTGGCCCGTGCCGTCCGGTGCGCCGACGCCGCCGTCGTGTGCGACTACGGCCTGGGCGTCCGCGCCGAGGACGTCGTGCCGATGCTCGACCGTGACCGCCCCGGCGCCGTCGTGGTCGACGCGCACGACCTGACCCGCTGGGCCGCGCTGCACCCCGACCTCGTCACGCCGAACGCCGGTGAGACCGCCGCACTGCTCGGCACGGAGCTCGGCACCGGTGCCGACCGCGTCGGCACCGTCGTCGCAGCCCGTGGCGACGTGCTCGCCCGCAGTGGCGCCCGTGCCGCGGTGGTCACGCTCGACCGCGACGGCACCGTGCTGCTCGAGCCCGGCTCCGACCAGGGGTTCCGCACGCGTGCGACGCCAGCCTCGGAGCAGCAGGCCTCCGGTGCCGGCGACACCTTCTGCGCCGCCGCGACCGTCGCCCTCGCGGTGCAGGCACCCCTGCGCGACGCCGTCGCCGTCGCCCAGGCCGCTGCCGACGTCGTGGTCCGCGAGGCCGGCACGTCCGTCTGCACCGCCGCCGCCCTGCTCGACTCGGTGACCGCGCCGGCGGCGACGGTCGTCGACCACGACGAGCTCGCCACCGCGGTCGAGGCCGCACGGCAGGCCGGCCGTCGCGTGGTCTTCACGAACGGCTGCTTCGACGTCGTGCACCGCGGGCACACCACGTACCTGCGCCAGGCCCGTGACCTGGGCGACCTGCTCGTCGTCGCTCTGAACGACGACGACTCGGTGCGCCGGCTGAAGGGCCCGGAGCGGCCGATCAACCCGGCCGAGGACCGCGCCGGCGTGCTCGCCGCACTGGCCTGTGTCGACCTGGTGACGGTGTTCGCGACGGACACCCCGATCCCGCTCATCGAACGGTTGCGCCCCGAGGTCTACGTCAAGGGCGGCGACTACTCGCCCGAGATGCTGACCGAGACCGAGGTCGTGCGCGGCTACGGCGGCGAGGTCGTCATGGTCGACTACGTGCCCGAGCACTCCACCAGCGCCGTCGTGCGCCGGATCCGCGAAGCCGCTGCGCGGCCCGAACCGGACCCGGCACCGTGACCGCCCGCTGGTCCGGGTCCTGGGCGAAGGCCCCCGATCCAGCGGACACGAGCACGGTCGACGTCGACGTGCTCATCCCGACCGTCGGCAGGCCGGCCGAGCTCGCCACGACGCTCGCCGGCCTCGCCGCCCAGACCGACGTCGACCTGCGCGTCGTGCTGAGCGACCAGTCCGCGGACGGAGACGCCGCCAGCGCGCCGGCGGTCGCCGCGATGCTCCGCGTCCTGGAGGCGCAGGGCCGGCCCGTCACGCTCCTCACCCACCCGGAACGGCGTGGCCTGGCAGAGCACCGGCAGTTCCTGCTCGACCACGCCGAGGCAGCCGCGGTGCTGTTCCTCGACGACGACGTCTGGCTCGAGCCGGGGTCGATCGCGCGGATGCTCGACGCGCTGCGCACCCTGGGCTGCGGGTTCGTCGGCAGCGCCGTGCAGGGCCTGTCGTACCTGCAGGACCGCCGTCCGCACGAGACCTCGGTGTTCGAACGGTGGGACGGCCCGGTCGTGCCCGAGGTGGTGCGCCGCGGGACCCCCGGCTTCAACCGCTGGTCGCTGCACAACGCCGCGAACCCGACGCACGTCGCCGCCGACCTCGACCTGCACCCCGGCGAGTGGGTGCCCTACCGCGTCGCGTGGGTCGGTGCCTGCGCGCTCTACGACCGCCGTGCGCTCGAGGAGGTCGGGGGCTTCCGGTTCTGGGACACCCTGCCGCCCGAGCACGCCGGCGAGGACGTCGTGGCGCAGTGGCGGGTGATGGAACGGTTCGGCGGTGCGGGCATCATGCCGTCGGGTGCCGTGCACCTGGAGGCCCCGACCACCGTCGTCGACCGCCGTGTCGACGCACCCGACGTGGTCTTCGCGGACGGAAACGTCATACCGCGGTAGGGGGTGGTCGAGACCGCCGCGGGATGGCCAGCGCGCGTCGGCTCCGTAGCGTCGTCCTCGTCGGCGAGTTCCGTCGGCGGGAGGGAGCACCCCGTGTTCGACCAGATCACCCCGCTCGTCGTCGAGCTGGCCGCGAGTCCACTCGTCTACGTCGTCCTCTTCGTCCTGTGCCTGGTGGACGGCTTCTTCCCGCCGGTGCCGAGCGAGTCCGCCCTGGTCGCGGTCGCCGCGATCGCCGCGACGTCCGGACAGCCCGTCCTCGCCGTGGTGCTCGTCGCCGCCGCCCTGGGTGCGATCGCCGGCGACTCGATCGCGTACTGGATCGGACGCCGGATCGGGTCCGCCCGGCTGGCCCGTTCGAAGCGACCACGGATCGCGGCGGCCTTCGCGTTCGCCGAGCGGCAGATGCAGCGCCGCTCCGCCAGCCTCATCCTGACCGGGCGCTTCATCCCCGTCGGCCGGGTCGCGGTCAACATGACCGCCGGAGCGACCCGGCTGTCCTACCGCCGGTTCCTGGCGATCAGCGCGATCGCGGGGCTGGCGTGGTCGGCGGTGTCGATCGGCATCGCCCTGGCCGCGTCGAGCGTGCTGCACGAACCGATCGTCGCCGCCGTGGTGTCGATGGTGGTCGCCGCCGGGCTCGGGATCGCGGTCGACCGGGTGCTCGGTACCATCAGCCGCAGGCGCGAAGCCCGCGAAGCCCGCGAAGCCCGCGCCGCAGCCGCAGCCACAGCCACCACAGCCACACCCGCCACAGCCACAGCCACAGCCACAGCCACAGCCACAGCCATCGCCCCCGAACTCTGCCTCGCCCGAACCGGAGAGACCGCCCGCCCGTGACCGTCGTCCCGAAGCCCCGACCCACCTGGGTCCGGCCCGCCGTGCAGATCGGCTTCGTCGTCGTCGCGGTCTCCCTGTTCGCTGTCGCGGCACCCGTGACCGCGGTGTTCTACGGCGTCCCCGTGCCGCTCGCGTTGCTCGTGACCGCGGTGCTGTCGGCGAGCATCGGCCTCGCACCGCTCTTCCCCCGCACGGCGTCGGGCGCGCACCTCGTCGCCCTCGCCGGCCTCGGGGTCCTGACGGCACCCGGCACCATCGGGCCCTGGCCGGTCTCGGTCACGAGCATCGTCGGCCTGAGCGTGCTGCTCGTCGTGCTGGGCGTCCGCACCACGTGGCGGCTCACCGCCGTGGTCTGGGTCGCGGCGACACTGCTCACCCTGCTGCTCATCGGCGTGACGCCCGACCGGTGGGGCCAGGTCGACGTCTGGGCGACGAGCTTCGTGGTGAGCGCCGGCGACACCCTCGTCGTGGCCGCCGCTGCGGTCGTCATCGGGCAGCGCCGGACCGTGCGCGAGGAACTCGCCGCCGCCCGCCGCGACACCGAGCTCGAGCAGGCCCGACGCCGGACGGTCGAGGAGCGCTCCCGGATCGCCCGTGAGCTCCACGACGTCGTCGCCCACAGCATGTCCGTCGTGCACATGCAGGCCGAGTCCGCCCCGTACCGCGTCGCGGACCTGCCGCCGGACGCCCGCACCGAGTTCGCCGCGATCGCCGAGACCTCGCGCACGGCCCTGCGGGAGATGCGGCAGCTGCTCGGCACCCTGCGTGGCGACGCCGACGCCGAGCGTGCGCCGCAACCGCGGCTCGCCGACCTGCCCGCACTGGTACAGGCCACCCGCGCGGCCGGCATCCCCGTCGACCTCCGACTCGACGAGGGGCTCGACCCGGACCGCGACGACGTCGACCGGCTCGCACAGCTCACCGTGTACCGGGTGGTGCAGGAGGCGCTCGGCAACGTCGCCCGGCACGCGCCCGGTGCGACCACCGTCGTGACGGTCGGGAGGCACGGGTCGGCCCTCACGGTCGAGGTCGCCAACGCCGCGCCACCGGCCGGCAGCGTGCCCGGTGCGCCGCCGGACGACGGCGGCTTCGGCCTGGCGGGCATGCGCGAGCGGGTCGCCGCGCTCCGCGGCACCATCGACCACGGACCGGACCCGGACGGCGGCTTCCGCGTCGCCGTCAGTCTGCCCACCCAGCCCACCGCGACCACGTCGCCGCCGACGGCCGACGGGGGAACGCGATGACGCGGGTGATGGTGGTCGACGACCAGCAGATGTTCCGTGTCGGACTGCGGGCGATCCTCCAGGCCCAGGACGACGTCGAGGTCGTCGGCGAGGCCGCGAACGGTGCCGAGGCGGTCGTCATGGCGATCCGGCTCCGGCCGGACGTGATCCTGATGGACGTCCGGATGCCGGAGCTCGACGGGATCGAGGCGACCCGGCGGATCACCGCGGCGCCGGCGGAGTCGCCCGTCCGCGTGGTGATGCTCACGACGTTCGACATCGACGACTACGTGTTCGACGCGCTCCGTGCCGGGGCGAGCGGGTTCCTGCTCAAGGACGCGAGCGCCGAGGAGCTCGTGCAGGCCGTGCGGACCGTCGCGGCCGGCGACTCCCTGCTCGCCCCGAGGGTGACCCGGCACCTCGTCGAGGCCTTCGTCGCCGGTCCGCAGCCGGCGGCCCCGCGGACCGAGGTGCTCGACGTGCTGACCGACCGGGAGCGGGACGTGTTCCTGCTGATGGCGCGGGGGCGGTCGAACGGCGAGATCGCGGCGGAGCTGTTCATCGCCGAGCAGACCGTGAAGACCCACGTCGGCCGGGTCCTGGCGAAGCTGCAGCTGCGGGACCGGGTGCACGCCGTCGTGCTGGCGTACGAGAGCGGGCTGATCACGCCGTTCGCGTGAGGTGCGGGCCCGGAGCGCGACCCGAGACGGACGGGAGGCCCGGTGCCAGCTGGCACCGGGCCTCCCGTCAGAGGTGTGGTCGCGACTCAGGCGGCGAGGTGCGCCTGCAGGAACCAGCGGTCCTTGGTCAGCGCGCGCTCGATCTCGATCGCGACGTCCTGGCTGTTGAGGTCGACCTCGTCGAGGCCGTCGACCGCACGGCGGACCTGCAGCAGCGCGGCGTCGATCTGGGCGATCACCTCGGTGACGGTGACGTCGGAGTTCTGGAAGCCCTGCGACAGGGGCGGCAGGGTGGTGTTCGCGGCGACGGTCGCGATGCGCGAGTCGACCGGCAGGCCGAGGGCGACGATGCGCTCCGCAGCCTTGTCCGCGTAGTCCTGCGCGTGCTCGACGATCTCGTCGAGGAGCTCGTGCACGCCGACGAAGTTGCGGCCACGGACGTGCCAGTGGGCCTGCTTGCCGTTGACGACGAGCGCCTCGAGGTCGATGACGACGGGGGCGAGGAACTGGGCGACCCCGGCTGCGAGCTCCGGCGTGGTCGAGAACGGGGACGTGGTGCTCGGGGTGGTGGTGCTGCTCTGCGTGGTCATGGCACAACCATGCCCCCGTCTTTTGCACATTGCAAGGAAGAGCAGGCTGCCCTTACCCGCCGTACTCGACCTGGACCTGCTGGCCGGCGTCGGTGAGTTCGAGCTGCACCATGGACCGAGCGCGCTCGATCCACGGGCTGTCCGCGCACCCGATCCACACCGAGGTGCGGGGCTCGCAGCCCGTCACGCACCACTCGGCGGCCCACCCGGTCAGGGCGTGTGCGAGGGCTTCGCCGTGGTCGGCGAAGACCAGCGGGGCGACGGCCGAGCTGCGGGCGCTCCGGACCAGCCAGGTCACGGTGACGCGCGGCGGCGCCGGCAGGATGCGGATCTGCTCGTCGAGGGCGACCTCGACGAAGACCTGCCCGTACGTGTTCTCGGGGAGTTCCTCGAGCTGGCGGTGGATCTCGACGAGGTCCTCGGCACCGCCCGCGATGAGGATGCGTTCGCTGGGCTGTCGCCGGGTCCGTGCCATGTGGCAACGGTAAGGGAAGCCTTACCTCATCACAAGGGGGAACGACCGGTTCCGGCGATGTCCACAGCGGGCACACCGAGTTCGTGCGACAGGAAGCGCCACATCCACGACAGGGCGACGGTGTTCGTCAGGCCGGGCACGCCCTGGGCGATCTGGGTCGCGACACCGTCGCTGTACGCGGCGAGCTGCAGCGCGACGGTGTCGGCGTCGACGGGGTCGCCGCCGTCGCTGCCCTGGCGTGTGCCACCGAACACCCCGGCGTCCACCCCGCGCCGGATGACCCGCACGAGGCAGGCCTCCCAGACGCGGATGCGTTCGGCGTACTCGGCGGCGACCTCGGGCCGCCGGACCACCGCGGTCCAGTAGTCGGACCAGATCCGCCAGTGCTGCCGGACCTGCTCGGTGTCGCCGAACAGCGGGGCGACGAGCATCCGCAACCCCACGAGCACGTCGGGTTCGGCGTCGACGGCCGCGACGATGGCGCCGTAGAAGCGCTCCGTCTCGAGCACCACGACCTCGTTGAGGATCTCCGCGACACTGCCGAAGTGGTACGTCACGGTGCCGACGGAGACGCCGGCCTCGGCCGCGATGTCGCGCAGCCCGGTGGCGCCGACACCGTTCCGGACGATCACCGCGCGGGCGGCCTCGACGATCATCGCGCGCCGGACCTCCGGCCGCTGCCGGACGCGTGCCGCCGCGGTCACGCCGAGGTCCGTGGGACGTCGTCGACGAAGGTCCGCTCGGTGACGAGCACCTCGGGTTCGTCGGGTCCGCCGTCGCGTGCCCAGGCGCGCACGGTGTTGACGACGTGGAAGGTGTCGGCGTCGGCGGTGACCTCGGACGTCGTCTCGAGGCGCGCGGCCCACTCCGGCTTCGTCAGCCCGATCGCCCAGCGGGAACTCGCCCGTGCGCTGGTCGGGTCGTCGGAGCGGATCCGGTACGTCTCGCGAGCGTCCTCGGTGAAGACCAGGCCGTCCGGGTAGACGCGTCCGCCGCCGTACCCGGGGTCGACGTCGAGCGTCCACTCCCCCGTCTCGACGTCGTGCGTCACCGTGCGCTGCGGCAGCGGGTCGGCCGGCGCGACGCGCTCGATCACGAGGGGCTCGGACCGTTCGGGCTCGGCGAAGACCACCCCGTCGTCGGTCTCCCGGGTCCAGGTGGGCAGGGTGACGCTCGAGGCGGTCGGGTCGATCGTCACCGTGGCCTCGACGCCGTGCGGCCACACCCACGGCCAGTACGACGACGAGACCGCGATGCGCAGCCGGTGTCCGGCGGCGAACCGGTGTCCGGTCGAGACCAGCCGCACGGGCAGGTCGGCGGGCGTCCCGGGCTCGAGCACGTCGTCGCGGTCCATGCCGTCGCGCTTCGCGGCGTTCAGCACCCCGCGCGTGACGAGCGTCGACGAGCCGTCCGGTGCGACGTCGCAGAGCCGCACGGTCAGGGTGGCCCGGGGCTGGTCGCTCGTGACGGACAGTCGCACGAGCACGTTGCCGAGCAGGTCGAACGCCTTGCCGACGGGCAGGTCGAAGGTGACCGACCGGCCGTCCTCGGCGCGCTGGTCCGTCGGCAGGTCGGTGGCGTTGCCGAACGGGAAGAACCGACCGGCGTCCACCCCGGTGTGCTGCGGCGACCGCACGACGACCGGCCCGAGGTCACCGCCTCGGAGTGCAGCGAGGGGCAGGACACGCTCGTGGGTCGCGGCGGAGGGCCACGCCTCGGCACCGATCCAGCGACCGCGGCGGCCGGCGTAGTACGGCGCGGGGGCTTCGCCCTCGTTGATCCAGGCCCGCAGTGCAGGGTCGTCCTCGACGCCGGTGTCGACCCCGCGCAGCCAGCGGTCCCACCACCGCAGGGTCTCCTGCAGGAACCCGATCGACGGCCCCGGCGCGAGCCCACGGTCCGGGTACTGGTGCGACCACGGGCCGACGATGCCCTTCACGGGGGCGCTGACGTGGTCGACGAGCCGGAGCACGGCGTCCCGGTAGGGGTCCGCCCACCCGCCGACCGCGAGCACCGCGGCGCGGATGCCGTCGTAGTCCTCGGCCGCGCTGCCGTGCCGCCAGTAGTCGTCGCGCTCTTGGTGCGCCAGCCACACCGGCGTCATCGGGCGGTTCGCCTCGAGGCGTTCCCGCCAGCGGTCGATCCACCCGGCGCCGACGACCTCGGGCCGGGGCGGCCGCGAGTTGAAGGCGAACATCGTCGCGCCCCAGGCCGCCATGTCGATGCCGAGCACGGCACCGCCGACGTAGTGCACGTCGTTGTCGTACCGGTCGTCCGTCGAGCAGACCGTCACGATGGCCTTGAGCGCGGCGGGTGCCCGGGCCGCGAGCTGCAGCGCGTTGAAGCCGCCCCACGAGATGCCGAACATGCCGACGGCGCCGGTCGACCACGGCTGTTCGGCGAGCCAGGCGATCACGGCCTCGCCGTCGAGCAGCTCCTGCTCGCTGTACTCGTCGTCGAAGAACCCGTCGGACGACCCGGTGCCGCGGATGTCGACCCGCACCGAGGCGTACCCGTGCTGGGCGTACCAGGGGTGCCGCTCCGAGTCGCGCGGTGCGGTCCAGTCGTCGAGCCGGTACGGCAGGTACTCGAGCAGCACCGGCGTCGGACCGTTGGGCTCACCCGGCTGCGTCGGCGACTGCGACGGTGCCCAGATCCGGGCGTGCAGCCGCACGCCGTCGGGCATCGGGATCCACTCGTCGCGGACCGTCACGCCCGCGGGCAGCGAGCCGGGGTCGCCGATGGCGGTGAAGGTGGTGGCGGCGGTGCCGTGGTCGGTGCCGTCGTCGGTGGTCATGCGTCCTCCCAGTTGCGGGTGCGGTGTCCGTCGCCGTGGTCGGTCCAGCCGTCGGCGTGCCGCCAGCGCGGCACCCCGTCACCGACGTCGGGCAGGGTCGTGCTGCCGGGTTCGAGCGTCGCCGCGAGCAACGTCGACGTGTACGGGTGGTTCGGGCCGGTGAACACCCGCTCGGTCGGTCCGATCTCGACGATCCGGCCACCGGTCATCACCGCGACCCGGTCCGCCACGCCCCGCACCACGGCGAGGTCGTGGCTGATGAACAGGCAGGCGAGGCCCCGCTCGCGCTGCAGGTCGGCCAGCAGCGCGAGGATCCCCGCCTGCACCTGCACGTCGAGCGCCGTGGTGATCTCGTCGGCGATCACGAGCGACGGCTCCGCCGCGAGTGCGCGCGCGATCCCGACGCGCTGGCGCTGCCCACCGGACAGCTGCGCGGGCAGGCGGTCGGCGAACTCCGGCCCGAGCCCGACCTGGCTGAGCAGTGCCCCGACGCGCTCGCGCGAGGACGAGCCGCTGAACAACCGGAGCGGCCGCGCGACGGCTGCACCCACGGTGCGCCGCGGGTTGAGCGACGTGTCCGCGTTCTGGAACACGAGCTGCACGGCACGCCGCAGGGCGGGCGCGCGACCGGCGATCGGCTCGCGCAGGTCGCCGCGGGTCGCGCCGTCGTCGTACGTGAACGTCCCCGACTCGGCCGGCACCAGGCCGGCCAGCGCCGTCGCGAGCGTCGACTTGCCGCTGCCGGACTCGCCGACGACGGCGAGCGTCTCGTGCGCGGCGATCGTGAACGAGACGCCGTCGACGGCGGCCGGCAGGCCGCGGCCGTAGCGGATCACCAGGTCGTCCGCGGTCACCACGGGGCGGGCGGGACTTCCGGGAGGCACGGTGCCGGTGGCCGTGGAGCCGACCGTCCCGGGGGCGGTCGCGTCCAGGGCGTCGCGATCCGCGCCTCCAGGCCGTCGCCCGTCCGGTACCGCGGCCAGCAGGGCGCGCGTGTACTCGTGCTGCGGCGCGGCGAAGAGCGCCGCCGTGGCGGCGTGCTCGACGACCTCGCCGTCGCGCATCACGGCGATCTCGTCCGCCATGGCCGACACCACCCCGAGGTCGTGGCTGACGAGCAGGACGGCCATGCCGAGCTGCCGACCGAGGTCGGCGACCAGGTCGAGGACCGCGGCCTGCGTGACCACGTCGAGGGCGGTGGTCGGTTCGTCGAGGACGAGCACGCGCGGTCGGGCGGCGACGGCCATCGCGATGGCGATGCGCTGCTGCTGCCCGCCGGACAACTGGTGCGGGTACCGACGGACGATCCCCTCGGGGTCCGGCAGCCGGACCAGCCGGACCAGCTCGGCGACGCGTTCGGGGCCGTCGGGCTCGCCGTGGGCGCGGAGGGCCTCGCGGATCTGCTCGCCGACGCGCATCGACGGGGTGAGCGCCTGTCCGGCGTTCTGGGCGACGACCGAGGCGGTGCCGCCGCGGAGCGCCCGGCGGCCGGCCGGCGACAGGGCGAACACGTCGGCGCCGTCGACGCGGACCGTCCCGCCGTCGATCGCCGACCCGGCGCGCAGGTGTGCGAGGAGCGTCCGCGCGACGGTGGACTTGCCGCTGCCGGACTCGCCGACCAGGCCGAGGGTGCGACCGGCCTCGATCGTGAACGAGACACCCCGGACGACGGGGACGCGCCGTTTGCCGGCGGCGTACGAGATGGACAGGTCGTCGACGCGGACGATCGCGTCGGGCACGGTCGCCGTCGCGGCGGACGTCGTGCCGGTGTCGGTGCGGGTCATGCGCTGACTCCCTGCTTGGCGCGGTCGACACCGAGCGACTTGCTCAGGCCGTCGGCCGCGAGGTTCAGTCCGATCACCAGCGTGGCGAGCGCCACGATCGGGGCGAGGGTGCCGAGCGGCACCACGGTGAGCGCGGTGCGGTTCTCCTGCACCATCAGGCCCCAGTCCGGGGTCGGCGGGTTCGCGCCGAAGCCCAGGAAGGACAGCGACGCGACGAGCAGCACGATCCACGAGGCCCGCATCGCGTACTCGACGAGCACGACGTCGAGCACGTTCGGCAGGATCTCGCGGAACACGATCGACAGCGGCCGCTCGCCCCGGGCGCGGGCCGCGGTGACGTAGTCCTGGGTGATCACGGTGCGGGCGGCGCCGCGGACGACCCGGGTCACCGCGGGGGCGTAGACGACCGTGACGGCGAGGACGATGACCCAGAGGCCGGCGTCGAAGACCGTCACGACGACCAGGAGCGCGAGGATCGACGGCACGCTGAGCAGGGCGTCGACGACGCGCATGACGACCTCGTCGAACCAGTTGTCGGCGTAGGCCGTGACGCAGCCGAGCACGGTGCCGACCGCGACGGCGATCGTGGTGGCCAGGAAGGTCACGGACAGCGCGTACCGGCCGCCGTTCAGGGTGCGGGACAGCACGTCCCGGCCGTACTGGTCGGTGCCGAGCCAGTGGGTCCACGTCGGACCGGCGAGCACGTCGCCGGCGTTCGTGGCGACCGGGTCGTGCCCGGCGATGACCGGCGCGAGCAGGGCGAGGACGACGTGCAGGGCGATGAGGCCGAGGCCGAGGCTCAGCGCCGTCGATCCGCGCAGGGGTGCGAGCGCGCCGGCGAGCACGTCGCGTCCGACGCGGCGGCGGGGTGCGGTGGCGGTCATGCGGCGGCCTTCCTGGTGCTGCGGGCGCTGCGGGTGCGCGTGCGCGGTCGTCGCTGGCGGGTCCGGAGCTTCGGGTCGAGTGCGAGCGCGACGAGGTCGGCGGCCAGGTTGCACACGACGTAGATCAGGGCGCTCAGCAGGGCGATGGCCTCGATGGTGGGCAGGTCGCGGTTGAACACCGACTCGAGCATGAGCTTGCCCATGCCCGGGTAGTTGAAGACGTTCTCGACCACCACGACGCCGCCGAGCAGCCACGCGACGTTGAGCGCGACGACGTTGAGCGTCGGCAGCAGGGCGCTCGGGACCGCGTGCTTCCACACCACCCGGCGCATCGTCAGGCCCTTGAGCTCGGCCGTCGTGACGAACTCCGACGCCATCACGTCGATGGTCGACGAGCGGGCCGTCCGCACGATGTAGGCGGCCATCGCGAGCGTCAGCACGATGATCGGCAGCCAGATGGTGGGCAGCAGCTCGGCGACGGTGGCGTCGCTCCCCCGCAGCACGACGGCGGGGAAGACCGGCAGGCCGATCGCGAACAGCAACACCAGGACGGTGGCGACCATGAACTCCGGCACGCTCATCACGACCAGGCTGACGATCGAGATCACCTTGTCGCTCGGACGGCCGCGGCGGACACCGGCGACGACACCGAGCGTCAGGGACACCGTGACGCCGACGAGCATCGCGGGCACCGCGATGAGCATGCTGTTCCGGAAGGCCGTGAACAGCGTCGGGGCGACCGGTTCGCCGCTGACGAGCGAGGTGCCGAAGTCGCCGTGCACGGCGCCGCCGAGCCACTGCAGGTAGCGGAGCCAGACGTTCTGGTCGAGGCCGAGGGTCTCGCGCAGTTGCTTGACGGCGTCGGGGGTGGCGTTCTGCCCGAGCAGTTGCTGGGCGACGTCACCGGGGAGCGCCTGCACCGCGAGGAACACGAAGAGCGAGGCGAGCACCACCGTCAGCACGGCGATGCCGACGCGGCGGAGGACGGGGACGAGGACGTCCGACGGCGTGTTCGTGGTCGTCATCGGCGCAGTCCGATCCGCAGGTAGTCGAACTCGAAGCCGTACTCCGAGTAGTTCACGACGTCGCGGGACAACCCCACGAGCCGGTCGCCGAACATCGGCGTCATGTCGGCACCGTCCTCGACGACGAGCCGCTGGGCGTCCTGGTACAGGGTGAGCCGCTTGGCGTCGTCCATCTCGGCGCGGGCATCGTCGAGCAGCCCGTCGAAGGTCTCGTTCGACCAGGCGCTCTCGTTGTACGACGACCCCGAGCGGAAGATCTGGTTGAGCAGCTGGTCGATCGGCCGCCCCGTGAACCAGTAGCTCACCATGAGCGGCTTCTGCATCCAGATCTGCGTGTAGTACGAGTCCGAACTCGCGTTGCGGACGGTCAGACGGATCCCCGCGTCGGCGACGGCGTCGCGGTAGGCGACGGCCATCGGGGTGAACACCGACTCGTAGCTCGACGTGTATATCGCGGCGCGGAAGTCCTCGCGCCCGGCCTGCTTGAGCAGCGCCCGGGCCTTGTCCGGGTCGTACTCGCGGTGGTCGTCGACGAACGCGGCGAGCTGCGGCGGCACGGGGTTGTCCCAGCCCGCCGAACCGGTCCCCTGCAGCGCGGTGTCGACGATCTTCCGGGGGTCGTAGGCGAGCTTCATCGCCTGGCGCACCCGCGGGTCGCTGAACTCGTCGCTCGTGGCGAGCATCGGGATCGTGTACCACTGGGCGTTCTTCGACCGGGCGACGGTGGCGCGGTCGGACGCCGACACCACCCGGGCGGTCGCGAAGTCCAGGTTGGTCTGCGAGATGAGGTCGATCTGCCCGGCGAGCAGGGCGTTCACCCGCGCGGTGGTGTCCTGGATCGAGTAGAAGTCGATCCCGTCGAGCGCCGGGCGGCCGGCGAAGTGGTCCGGGAACGCCTCGACGCTGCCGGCCCCGGCGGGGGTGAACGACGACAGCCGGAACGGCCCCGTCCCGATCCCGGTGCGGCCGATGTCGGCGATGGCGTCGGCCGGCACGATGTAGCACTGGTAGGCCGTGAGCAGCGACGGGAACTCGGCGTTCGGCTTCGTCAGCGAGAAGCGCAGCGTGTACGGGTCGACGGCGCGCATCGAGTCGGCGTCCATGACCTCGCCGAGCACGCCGGCCTGCGGGCTGCCGGTCTTCTCGTCGAGGATGTGCCGGATGCTCGCGATGGCGTCGTCGGCGGTGAACCGGGACCCGTCGTGGAAGGGCACGCCCCGTCGGAGCGCGAAGGTCCACTCGGTGCCGTCGGCGTTCGCGGACCACTCCTCGGCCAGGTCCGGCACCGGGGTGCCCTGCTGGTCGAGCTTGACGAGCCGGTTGTACAGCGCGCCGAGGTACTCGTAGGCCGACAGCGAGCTCGCGGAGTCGAGGGTCTCGGCGGCCGACGCCGCAGGCCGTGCGATGCGCAGGCGCCCGCCGCGACGGGCGACGCCGGTGGCCGCGGCCTCGGGGATCGTGGGGGTGCCGGCGGACGCGCCGGAGCTGCATCCGGCGAGCGTGAGCAGGCCGAGGCCGGCCAGACCGGCGGCGCCGGTGATGAGCGCCCGACGGCTCGGACCGTGGGCATTGCGGGGTTCGGGGACGATGGGCTGCATTCGGGGTGACCCCTCCTGTAATCGTTCCGGTGAACGATAGAGGTCCTCGGCCGATCCCCCAAGCCCGCTCCCAGCCGTCGCGTCGGTGCCGAGGGCGCCGAGAACGGCGGACCGGTGGGGATCCGGCCTGGGATACGACCGTTCCGTACACGGGCGGAACGTTTACCAACCCGTTACACGGCACCGCCCGGCACACGGCATGATCGGGAACGCACCGACGTCCCCGAGGAGGACCATGGCCACGTTCACCCGCGGGTTCGGCGGTCGCCGCGACGACCGCGACGACACCCGCATCCCGCCCGGTCAGACCCTGGTCCGCGACTGGCCCGTCCTGTCCGCCGGGGCGACGCCCGACATCGAGCCGACCGACTGGGCCTTCTCGATCCGCACCGAGTCCGGCCTGCACCAGTGGACCTGGGACGAGGTGCACGCACTCGGCGTCGAGGACGTCACCGTCGACATCCACTGCGTCACGCACTGGACCAAGCTCGACATGCCGTGGCGGGGGGTCCCGCTCGACCGCCTGTTCGAGGACGTCGAGACCGAACTCGACTACTGCATGGTGCACAGCTACGGCGGCTACACGACCAACGTCCCGCTCGACGAGCTGCTCGACGGCAAGTCCTGGATCGCCTTCGAGGCCGACGGCGAGCCCCTGACGCCCGAGCACGGTGGGCCCGCCCGCCTGCTGGTCCCCCACCTGTACTTCTGGAAGAGCGCCAAGTGGGTGCGCGGCATCGTCATGCAGTCCGACGACGAGCCCGGCTTCTGGGAGAACGCGGGCTACAACCTGCACGGCGACCCGTGGAAGGAAGAGCGGTACTGGTGACGCTCCCCGACACCGGCCTGGAGGCACGGATCACCCCCGTCGCTCGTCCCGCCACCGGCAGGCGGCCGGCCTGGCACGCCGCCACCGTCGCGTCCGTCGGCCGCGAGACGACGAACGCGCGCCGGATCGTCCTCGACGTCCCCACCTGGCCGGGCAACGACCCCGGGCAGCACCTGGACCTGCGACTGACCGCCGAGGACGGCTACCAGGCACAGCGCTCGTACTCGATCGCGTCGGCCGGCCCCGCGACCGACGTCGTGCTCGCGGTCGACCGGGTGGACGGCGGCGAGGTCTCGCCGTTCCTCGTCGACGCCGTCGAGGTCGGCGACGCGCTCGAGGTCCACGGACCCCTGGGCGGCTGGTTCGTCTGGCGGCCGGGCGAGTCCACCCGGCCGGTGCAGCTCATCGCCGGCGGCTCCGGCATCGTGCCGCTCGTCGCGATGGTGACCGCCCACGCCGAGGCGGACGACCCGGCGCCCTTCCGGCTCCTCGCGGCCGTCCGCACACCGGACGACGTCTTCTTCCGTCCGGAACTCGACCAGGCGCTCGCGAGCCGGGCACCGCTCGAGGTGACCCACGTGTACAGCCGCACCGCGCCTCCAGGCTCGACCGTGCCGGCCGGACGGCTGACGCGGGACGCGCTCGCTGCCGCGGTGTTCCCGCCGGACGCGGGCGCCCTGGTCTACGTGTGCGGGTCGACGCCGTTCGTCGAGCAGGTGCTGCGCTGGCTCACCGAGCTCGGGCACGACACGAGTGACGTCCGCGCCGAACGGTTCGGGGGCAACTGATGGTCGTCGTGGACGGCAACGCGCTGGCGGGGACGCTGGCCGACAGTCTGGGGCCCGAGCCGACCGTGGTCGCCCTGCGGTGCGCCGGGTGCGGGTCGCTCGGGGTGCTCGGGCAGACCACCGTCTACCGCACCGCCATGGGGTCGGTGGCGCGCTGCCGCGGGTGTGACACGGTGCTCGTCACGGTCGTGGAGTCCGGGGCCCGACGGTGGGTGGGGTTGCCCGGCGCCCGCACGATGTCGGCTTCGATACCGGACGGCATCGAGTAGCACAAGGCTCGAACGGCGGGTCGTGCGGGTTTCTTGCGGGTTCCCGCAACCGTGGATCCGGTTCCCACCCGAACGGGGGACGGCTCCGGATACATCCTCGGAACTGCGCCGGGCCACCCACCCGGCGCGTGCCGGTGGGGGCAGGGTCGCCTCCGCGCCCGGTGGGCGCGGGTACCCGAAGCCTGCGCCCGCCGGGCCCCCACGCCTCCGGTGCTGCGACGCCCCCGAACGACGGAACCCCCGCCGCTCTTCCGAGCGACGGGGGTTCCGGTCTTCCTGTTCTGAGCGGATGACGAGATTCGAACTCGCGACCCTCACCTTGGCAAGGTGATGCGCTACCACTGCGCCACATCCGCATTCACACGCCGTCCTGGCCGTGCGGAGATGACTCTACCCGAAGAAGGGCGGCAGCACCGGTTCCGGTGAAGGTTCCGGGCGTGTCCGGCGCGGCGCGGGCGGTCCGTCAGGTCGACGGAGTTCGATCGGACCATGAGCTACGTGCACGACAATCCCGGCGGGACCGAGGCCCACGGCGTCGACCTGGTCGACGGCGACGCCCCCGCGATCCGGATCCTGGTGCACGGCGACCTGCCGACCACGATCGAGCACGAGGGTCGCACCTGGCTCGCGACGGGCGACGCCCACGACGCGGGCGACGACGACACCCCGCCGATCGCGATCTACCGCCCGGTCTGAGCCGACGCAGGGTGGCCCGGTCAGTGACCGCGGACGTCACCCGTCAGGATCGCGTGCTCAACACCCGCTGACAGCTCGTCGTGCAGGGCGTCCGCGAAGAACTCGCCGGCACCCAGGCTGATGAGGTGCGCGACCGCAGCCTCGGCGGCCGGGAACCCGGGCTCCCACTCGTCGTGCAGGAACGCGCGGACGTGTCCGGACTCGTGCACGACGACCACGCCGATGTGCTCGTGCCGGGTGCCGTCCTCGAGCACGGCGTCGAAGACGATGGGCTCGGTGTCCTCACCGAGTTCCTCGAGCAGGACGGTGCCGGTGCCGGGCCACTCCGTCCGGTACGGCGGAAGGTCGGGGGCGTGCAGGTGCCCGGCGAGTTCGTCCGACGCCGACTCGATGTGCCCGGTGGATAGGTACTCGTCGACGACGTCGTGGATGCGGGCGTGCAGGTCCGGCTCGTACTGCCACCAGCGCTGGTGCACGGTGCGGAGCCACTCCTGGGTCGCGGCGTCGGCCGAGGCCGAGATCCCCACGAGCTGCGGTGCGGTGCCGGGCGACCCGACGACCTCGAGCTGTTCGTCGTGCGTCTCCACCGTGATCGACCCCGTGGTCTCGTCCGGGTGCACGCCGTGGACGTCCTCGGGCGCGGCGGCCCAGATGCTGGCGGGGAGCTTCGGCGGCAGGTCGAACGGCACCGCGATCGCTGGCTGCGTCATCGCGTGGTCGATCGCGTCGCCGAGGTGCACCTCGTCCGCCCGGGACCCCATCACGATGCCACCGGTCGGCGGCACGAGCGACAGGTGTTCCAGGTCGTCCGGCGCGGCGTTCATCGAGGTGAGCACCGCGGTGTCGGCCCACTGCACGAACCCGCCGGCGGAACGGTCGTCCTCGCCGAACGGCACGTCCCACACCGTCGGGTCCGTGAGCACCCACGATGCGGTGCGACCGGCCGGTCCGTGGCGGACGGCATCGACGATCGCCGGCACCAGTCCGGGCAGCCCCCGGTACGCGGGACGGACCGTGAGCCGGTCGACGGCCAGCAGGTCGGGCTTACCGAGCATCTCGGCGGCGTGGGTCTGCAGCGAGAAGAACGTCTCCCCCGTCGCGTCCTGCGCCGCGACGGCGGACGCGAAGGACCCCGCGACGTCGGAGACCTGGTAGCCGAGCACCAGCGCTTCGAGCGACTCCGGTGCACGGCTCGTGAACGCGGTGACCTCGGCGACGGAGACCGCCTCGGTCTCGTCGTCGGTGATCGGGACGCGGACGTCGATCACCCACCGGTCGACGTCCTGTCCGGGGTAGGCGTCACCGTCCTCGTCCGAGATCGTGATGTGCACCAGGCGCAGGGAACCGTCCCAGGCGTCGTGGACGTGCTGGGCGATGGCGGCATCGGGGTCGTCGTTCACGGACGCAACGGTACCGGTGCGGAGGGCCCCGACCGGAGCCGCGTGCCCGAGGAGGCGTAGGCGGAGCACGACGGGCACCGCGTCAGCAGGTCGTGGGTGCAGTCGATCACGTGCTCGAGGAACCGCTCGGCATCGGCCAGCTGGTCACGCTGCGCCCGGATCCGGCGGAGACGTTCGGTGATCACTCCGGACCGGTCGGGTTCACTCCGCCGGAGCACCAGCCGGATCTCCGCCAGGCTCATGCCGACGCCCTGGCAGGCCCGGACGACCTGCAGGCGACGGACGTCTTCCTCGGAGTACTCCCGGTGTCCCGACGGCGCTCGATCGGGGACGACGACCCCCGTGTCGTGCCAGTGCCGCAGGACGTGGACCTCGACGCCGACCCGCCGAGCTGCTGCACCGATCCGCACTGCCACGTCCGTTCCTCTTGACCTCAGGTCGACCTGAGGTCCTAGCGTGCGACCATGCTGCCACGCCGAGCGCCCCTCCCCGTACCCGTCCGCCTCCCCGCCCCGGTCCCGGTCGTCGTGGACGGCACGACCATCGCGACGAGGGTCCTCGAGCCGGCAGGACCGGCACGCGGCGACGTCGTCCTGTGCCACGGCACCCCCTGGTCGTCCGCGGTCTGGGCCGAGGTCGGCCGGGCGCTCGCCCAGGACCACCGGGTCTTCCTCTGGGACATGCCCGGGTACGGCGACTCGGACCGCGGGCCGACCGTGGACACCACGCTCCGAGCGCAGGCGATCCGTCTCGGCGCGCTCCTCGACCGGTGGGGGCTCGACCGGCCCCACCTGGTCGCACACGACGTGGGCGGCGCCGTGGCGCTCCGGGCGCACCTGCTGCACGGTGCCGAGTACGCGAGCCTGTTCCTCTGGGACGCCGTCGTGCTCGACCCCTGGGGGTCTCCGTTCTTCCGGCTGGTGGCGGAGCACCGTGACGTCTTCGACCGACTCCCCGGCGACCTGCACGCCGCCCTGGTGCGGCAGTACATCGACGGTGCCTCGGCGCGGGGCTTCTCGCCGGCGGACCTCGAGGCCCTGGCGCGGCCGTGGGCCGGACCCGAGGGACAGGTCGCGTTCTCACTCCAGATCGCGGCGCTGACCCCCGACGACACCCGGGCGGTCGCCGAGCTGTTGGGCTCCGTGCGGTGCCGGACCCGGATCGGGTGGGGGCGGCAGGACCCCTGGATCCCCCTGCACCAGGCGTACGACCTGCAGACGGCGCTGCCGGGGCACCCCGAGGTCGTCGTGCTCGACGACGTCGGGCACCTCGCGCCGTGGGAGGACCCCGTCGCGGTCACGGCCGCGCTCCGGCAGTGGGTGCACCGTCCGGTGGGCTCGGAGTGACCCGCACGGCGCCGTTCAGATCAGGGCGCGGGCGGCGAGCACGACGGCCGCTCCCCCGACGGTCAGCGCCGCGAGCACCGACAGCACCACCGCGACGGTGTCCCGCCGGGCCGGGGCACTCGCGCGGACGGCACCGGCGACGAGCTGCTGGGCCGCCGCCAGGGAGGCTGCGCTCCCGAGCGGGCGGTCGTCCTGGTCGAACGCCAGGAACCGCTCACGGACGTGCAGCACGAGCCCCAGGCTGGTCCCGTGGTCGCGCGCCACCCACGACTTCGGTCCCTGTTGCTCCCAGCGGACGGCGAGCATCAGGGGCCGGGGACCGGCAGGCCGGCCCGCTCCCCCTCCGCACGCGGCCAGCTGAACGCGACGACGAGCTGGACGACACCGAACACGATGAGCACGCTCCCCACCGCGGCCACCGTCACGAGCGCGCCGAGACCCGGCAGGTTCATCACCAGGATGCCGCTCAGCACACTGAGCACGGCGAGCACCACGGTCAGCGCACGGCGGCCCACCCACGGTGCGTAGATGAGTGCGATGCCCTCGAGGATCCAGGCGAACCCGAGCAGCAGTGCCACCCACCGCGCCCCGATCGGCGGGAACACGATCGCGACGACACCGCCGGCGACCACCAGCGCCCCGAGGACCACCAGCCCGACCTGACGCCACCAGACCCGAGGGTGCACCTGGAGTCCCCGGACGACCAGCGCCGCCCCCGACACGACCAGGTAGATCCCGAAGACCCACGACACCGCGAACAGCGTCGCGTGGGGCAGGACGATCGCAGCCAGTCCGGCGAGCACGCCGATCGCGCCGACGATCCCGAACGCCACCCGGATCCCGTCGCCGGCCGGCGGACGCGAGCCCGGCCGCTGGCCGACGTCACGTTCGTCACGCATGTCCGTCCGACCTCCCTGCAGGTCCCGGCTGGTGCTGCGGTGCTGGTGGGTGTTGGCGACCTGTGATCGCCCGTGCAGTGCGTCCTGCGCACAGGACTACACCCGAAGCTGAGCACTTGTCCATCTCCCATGCGTGCGCATGAGGCCACCCCCGGCCCGGCCTCGACGCCACCGCGTGCGCGTCGAGTTCCCCGTGGGCGGTAGCCTGACGCGCCGACGACCGAACGCCGACGCCCGCGACGGCAGACCAGACGGAGGACCACGGTGCCAACACTCGGAGACGGCCGCGCCGACGGCGTGTGGTGCACGCTCGGCGAACCCCGCACCACCGCCCAGATCGCCCAGAACGGGTTCGCCTGGCTCGGCCTCGACGCCCAGCACGGCGCCTTCGACGACGCCACACTCCTGGCGACGATGCCGGCGCTCGCCGCGGTCGCACCGCAGGTCCCCGTGGCCGTCCGGGCCGCCGAGGGCTCGGACGTGGCCATCGGCCGTGCGCTCGACCTCGGCGCGGACATCGTGATCGTCCCGATGATCGAGACCGTCGAGCAGGCCGAGCACGCCGTCCGTGCCGCGCACTACCCACCGCGGGGCCGGCGGAGCTGGGGGCCGATGGCGGGACTCTGGGGCGGTTCGGCACCGTCCGCCGTCGCTGCCGACCCCGAGGTGTGGGTGATGCTCGAGACACCCGAGGGCCTCCGTGCCGCCGAGGAGATCCTGGCGATCCCGGGCGTCTCGGCGGTGTTCGTCGGTCCCTTCGACCTGTCGATCGGGCTCGGCGTGGATCTGCGCGAGCTGCTCGACGCCGACAGCGTCACGGACCCCCTCCCCGCGATCGTCGCCGCAGCCCGCCGCGCGGGCAAGCACACGGGCGCCTTCGCCGGCGACCTGGCGCGCGCCGAACGGCTCCGCGCACTCGGCTTCGACCGCGTCGCCGTCGTCACCGACGGCACCCTGCTGGCCCACGGAGCGGCCGCGGTGCTCGGCTCAGCGGCCACCGGTCGCACCTCGTACTGACGGGTCGTCAGCGGCGAACGCACCGGCGACCGGTCCTCGTCGGCGTCCTCGACGCCGCTGAGAGGGCGTGCCCGCGCCCCGGTCCACACTCGGTCGGGAACCCGAGCCGACCGCGACCGCAGAGAGGACGAGACATGACCGACGTCTCCAGCCAACCGCCCGCCGAGGGCGACGACCGCCGCATCCTGACGAACCGCCAGGGCCACCCCGTCTCCGACAACCAGAACCAGCGCACCGTCGGGGCCCGTGGCCCGGCGACGCTCGAGAACTACCAGTTCCTCGAGAAGATCAGCCACTTCGACCGCGAACGGATCCCGGAGCGGGTCGTGCACGCGCGCGGTGCCGTCGCCTTCGGGTACTTCGAGGCCACCGGCACGTGGGGTGACGAACCCATCGCGCAGTACACCCGCGCGAAGCTGTTCCAGGAGCCCGGCAAGCGCACCGACCTGGCGATCCGGTTCTCCACCGTGATCGGCGGCCGAGACTCCTCCGAGGCTGCCCGCGACCCGCGCGGCTTCGCCGTGAAGTTCTACACCGAGGACGGCAACTGGGACCTCGTGGGCAACAACCTCGGCGTCTTCTTCATCCGCGACGCCATCAAGTTCCCCGACGTCATCCACTCCCTCAAGCCCGACCCCGTGACCTTCCGCCAGGAGCCCGCGCGCATCTTCGACTTCATGTCGCAGACCCCCGAGTCGATGCACATGCTCGTCAACCTGTTCAGTCCACGTGGCATCCCCGCGAACTACCGCACGCAGCAGGGCTTCGGCGTGAACACCTACAAGTGGGTGAACGCCGACGGCGACACCAAGCTCGTCAAGTACCACTGGATCCCGTCGGTGGGCGTGTCCTCGATGACCGAGGCCGACGCCGCCGCCGTGCAGGCCGGCGACCTCGGGCACGCGTCGAAGGACCTGTACGAGGCGATCGAGCGTGGTGAGTACCCCGAGTGGGAGCTCCGTGTGCAGCTCATGGACGACCACGAGCACCCGGAGCTCGACTTCGACCCGCTCGACGACACGAAGGTGTGGCCGGAGAACGAGTTCCCGCCGAAGCCCGTCGGCAAGATGGTCCTGAACCGCAACGTCACGAACCACTTCGCCGAGAACGAGCAGCTGTCCTTCGGCACCGGCGTGCTCGTCGACGGCCTCGACTTCTCCGACGACAAGATGCTCGTCGGCCGCACGTTCTCGTACTCGGACACGCAGCGCTACCGCGTCGGCCCGAACTACCTGCAGCTGCCGGTGAACGCCCCGAAGAACGGCGCCGTCGCGACCAACCAGCGCGACGGGCAGATGGCCTACCACCAGGACCACGGCGGCGAGAACCCGCACGTCAACTACGAGCCGTCGATCACCGGCGGCCTGCGCGAGGCGGAGTACCCGACCCATGACGACCAGGGGCCGGAGATCGTCGGGCGCCTCACCCGCAAGCGGATCCCCCGGACGAACGACTACACCCAGGCCGGCCAGCGGTACCTGCTCCTGCAGGACTGGGAGCGCGACGACCTCGTCGCGAACTTCGTCGACCTCATCTCGCAGGCGGCCCGTCCGGTGCAGGAGCGCATGCTCTGGCACTTCTACATGGTCGAGGACGACCTGGGTCGTCGCGTGGGCGAGGGGCTCGGCATCACCCTCGACGAGGTCAAGGACCTGCCCCCGCTGCAGTCCCAGACGCTCAGCGACGACGAGCTCGCCCGCCTGGCGAACCTCGGTCACAACGGCTCCCGCGACGTCGAGGGCCTGATGATGACGCACTGCGTCCCAGACGAACGCGCCGTGCGCGTCTGAGACGCGACCCCATGACGGACGGGAGGCCCGGTGCCAGCTGGCACCGGGCCTCCCGTCCGTCTCACTGCCGTCACCTGCCGCAGCACCCCGATCGGTCGGCCGTCGGCCCGGAGCGCTCGGCGCGCTCCTGCACGAGCGTCGCGGCGAACGCCGCGACCTCGTCGGCGAGCGTCTCCGGGACCTGCCACGCGGTGAAGTGCCCGCCGCGGTCGAGGTCGTGCCAGCTCCGGATGTCCCGGTACGAGCGTGCGCCGTAGGACCGGGGCAGCCCGCGCTCACCGGTGTGCACGGCCACCGCGACGGGCACGTCGACGACCGGGAGCTCCGGCTGCCGGGGGTGGTCGAGATACGGACGGAACGACGAACCGGTGCTCCGAGTAAACCAGTACAGCGAGACCGTGCGCAGGAGTTCGTCGTCGGTCCACCACGACCCCTCGCCCGTCCAGGCGAGCAGCTTCTCGGTGATCCACGCGGCCAGCCCGAGCGGCGAGTCCATGAGCGCGGTCGCCAGGATCTCCGGCCGGGTCGCCTGCACCTTCGCGTAGCCGAGCCCGTGCACCCACTCAGCGTCGTGCTGACGGAGCCAAGCGGACTCCTCCTCCGTGAGGTCCTGCGCGCGCGAAGGCGGCGGGAACGCGGCATGCGTGGCGAACAGCCCCAGAGTCGACTCCGGGTGCAGCGCCGCGAGCCAGTCGCTCGTCGTCGAGCCGACGTCCTCGCCGTAGGTCAGGCAACGGTCGTAGCCGAGGACCTCGGTCATGAGCCCGTGCATCAACCCGGCGACCACGGGCCCAGTGAACGGACGGTCCGCCAGCGGTGCCGAGGCGCCGAAGCCGGGAAGTGACGGAACGACGACGTCGAACCCCGCGGTCCGGCCGTCGGCGAGGCGGACCGTGCGTCCGGCGAGCTCCCGGGCGAACGGGAGCATCTCGACGAACGAGTACGGCCACCCGTGGAACGCGATGACTGGGATGCGCACCGTCGGACTCCCCGTCGCGGTCAGCCGGGCGAAGTGCAGTCGTTGGCCGTCGACCTCGGTCTGGAACTGCGGCACCGCGGCGAGTTCGTCCTCGACGCGGCGCCAGTCGAACGTGGTCCGCCAGTGCTCGAGCAGCCCCTGCAGTCGCTCCAGGGGCAGGGCGCTGCTCGCCTGTGCGTCACCGATCGGCTGCGGAAGAGTCGCCCGCTGCAGACGGACAAGCAGGTCATCGAGGTCGTCGTCGGACACCTGCAGGCGGATCGAGCGCATGCGGCGGACGCTACCGGCGCCGACCGACATGCCCGCCGTTGACCGGTCAGCGCATCACGGACAACCCGGGACGGCGCCAGGGAGGCCACGCTCATCGTGGATCGACAGGAGCGACCCCGCGACCCCGACCGGCACGATCGCGCGGTCGTCGCTCCCGTCCCGTTGATCCGCACCGATGCGACTCAAGGAGGCCGCGATGGAACACACGAATCCCCGGCGGTGTGGCGCGAACGCGTCCGCTGCCCACCGACTCCTCGCTGGGACACCACGATGAGGGCCCGGAACCTCGCCGCCGCTGCGATGGTCACGGCTGTCGTCGGCATCGTCGTCTCGCGCCGCCGACGCGGCGCACCCGGGCCCGCACGGAAGGTGCTGGCCGAACCGCGTTCCGGCTGGCACGCGGTCACGGTGAACCGCAGGCAGGACGCGGTGCTGCCAGGCGGGCGGATCCCCGCGCCGCTCACGGCGTTCGGGCAGGACGTCGAGGTGGAGGCCCGTCCCGCGCCCGGCGATCGTGGCACCGAGCTCCGTGCCCGGTTCCGCGGCGGCGGCCCGGATTCACGGGGTCGGCTGCGGGCCGCTCTGCGTGAGGCGAAGCAACTCATCGAGGTCGGCGAGGTGCTCCGGGTGGATCCGGTCCCCCACGGCCGACGGAAGGCCACACCCGCCGGCGCGTTGGTGGACGTGGCGACGAAACGGAGCAACGAGGAGGGTGTGCTGTGAAGGCGCTCTGTTGGACCGGGGTCAACGAGACCGCGGTGGAAACGGTGGAGGACCCGAAGATCCTCAACGATCACGACGTGATCCTGAAGGTGCGTCTGAGCACCACATGCGGCTCGGACCTGCACCTGCTCGGCGGGTACATCCCGACCATGCGATCCGGAGACGTCCTGGGGCACGAATTCATGGGCGAGGTCGTCGAGACGGGATCGGCCGTCACGAAGCACAAGGTGGGCGACCGGGTCGTCGTCTGCTCGTTCATCGCCTGCGGGCAGTGCTGGTACTGCACCCACGGACAGTTCTCACTCTGCGACAACGGCAACCCGAACCCGGGCTTGACCGAGGCGATGTGGGGGTCGTCGATCGGCGGCTGCTTCGCCTACAGTCACGCGCTCGGCGGGTTCGCAGGCAGCCACGCCGAGTACGTCCGCGTGCCCTACGCCGACCAGGGGGCGTTCACGGTCCCCGACGGCGTGTCCGACACGGCCGCCCTGTTCGCCTCCGATGCCGCACCCACCGGGTGGACCGGAGCCGACCTGGCCGGGATCACACCGGGTGACACCGTCGCAGTGTGGGGCGCCGGTGGCGTCGGCCAGATGGCCGCTCGTGCGGCGATGCTCCTCGGCGCCGAGCAGGTGATCGTGATCGACCGTCTGCCCGAACGGCTGCGACAGGTGCGCGACCACATCGGTGCCGAGACGCTGGACTACACGAGCGACGCCGTGCTCCCGGAACTCAAGGAACGCACCGGCGGCCGGGGTCCCGACGTGTGCATCGAGGCCGTCGGCATGGAAGCGCACGGCACCGGACCGCTGTACCTGTACGACCAGGCCAAGCAGCAGCTGCGGTTGCAGACCGACCGGCCGACTGCCCTGCGCGAGGCCATCTACGCCTGCCGGAAGGGCGGCAGCCTGTTCTCGCTCGGGGTCTTCGGTGGGCTCGTCGACAAGTTCCCGTTCGGCGCGATCATGAACAAGGGCATGACGGTCCGCGGCGCCCAGCAGCACGGGCACCGCTACATCCCGATGATCCTCGACCGCATCGCCGCGGGAGAGATCAGCACCGAGCACCTCGCCACGCACGTGATGCCACTGTCGCAAGGGCCGCGCGGGTACGAGATGTTCAAGAACAAGGACGACGGCTGCGTCCGCGCCGTCTTCACCCCCGGCGTGTGACGTCCGACCACGCAGCGGACAGGGGGAAGGAACGATCGTGAAGGCACGACGATGAACGATCGGATACTCTCCACGCGCCGGGCCCTCGTCATCGTGGGGGTCGGGGTCCTGGTCGGGGTCGCGTTGACCTTCACCGGGGCTCCGTCCCTCGGGCCGCTCGCGGCCTGGTGCACGGCCGGCCTGATCGCGCTGGTCCAGGTCTGGCACAAGTGCTGGCGCCAGGACGCCGACGGCACCGAGCGTCTCGCACGCGAGGAGTCCGAGACACGGGTCAGTGACAACGCGCTCATCGTGGCCTGTTTCGCGAGTCTCGCCGCCGTCGTCCTGGCGCTGAGCGAAGCCAGCCAGGCGCGAGATCCGGCCTCGGTCGCGGCGGTCATCCTGGGTGTGCTCGGCACGATGGTGGCGTGGGCGTTGGTCAACACGGTCTACGCCTTGAAGTACGCCCGGATGTTCTTCCTCGACCATCGGGGCGGCGGGTTCGACGTCAAGCAGGACGGGCGGCCGACCTACAGCGACTTCGCCTACTTCGCCTTCACGATCGGCATGTCGTACGCGGCACCAGAGGTCGAGCCGGACGACAGTGAGACCCGGCGGAAGGCGTTGCCGCACGCGCTGCTGTCGTACTTCTTCGGGACGGTGCTGATCGCGGTCGCCATCAACCTGGTGACGAACCTCGGTCAGGGGTGAGCGGAGGAAACCTCGTCGCCCCTAGGCTGACCGGCGTGACCGACCTCGCTCCTGACCAGTCCGCGCCGAGCGCCGCCGGATCCCCCGCATCGACAGCCGTGCCGGTACCGCCCCTCAGCATGCTCGCGGTGGTGGCGATCGCCCTCGCGTTCGTGGCACCGATCGGCGGTCTCGTCGTCGGGTTCATCGCGCGGCGCGACGTGCGACTGACCGGTGAGCGGGGCGACGGCATCGCGTTCGCAGCGATCCTGATCGGGGCGACGTTGACGATGTTCGGGATCATCGTGCCGCTGTTCCTCGGCGGTGCGGGCTTCTTCGACCTGGACCTCCAGCTCTGAGCACCGGTCGCCGGTCGCTACCCTGAGCGAGTGGGGAACGATGACGACGTCTCGACGCTGATCCGGCCGGCGACGCTCGCCGATGCGGATGCGATCGCCCACGTGCACACGGTGTCGTGGCGAGAGACGTACGGCCGGTTCGTCGACGACCCGGACACGAGCCCGTGGTTCGACGCGGGTCGCCGGGTCGACATGTGGCGATCGACGCTCGCGAGCCCTGATGTCCGAGGGGTCGTCCAGGTCGCCCTGGACAGCACCGGGGTCGTTGGCTTCGCGGCGGCGCAGACGACCCCAGAGCCGGATGCCGTCCGCCCCGAGGAGCTGACGACGCTCTACGTCCTGGCACGTGCGCACGGGACCGGAGCCGGCCAGGCACTCCTCGACGCCGTGCTCGGCGATCGTGCGGCGTCGCTGTGGGTGGCCGCGGACAACCCGCGGGCGCACGCCTTCTACCGGCGGAACGGCTTCACGCCCGACGGTGCCGAGTCGGCGTTCGGACCCATCCCCCGGACCGTGCGTCTGGTGCGCTGAACGTCAGTCCACGGCCGGCTCGGAGATGTCCCACACGGTGGTCTCCTCGTACTGCTCGGACCAGCCGCGGCGCATGCGGGCGGCGGCACGGTCGAACGCGTCAACGACGTCGGTGTCCGGCGTCAGCAGCGCCTGCAGGCGGATGCCGTCGTAGAGGGCGAGCAGCTGCTGTGCCCCGCGGATCGGGTCCATCGTCGCCGGTTCGCGGCCGGCGCGGACGTCCTCCTGCAGCGCGGTGCGGACGGTCTCGCGGAACTGCAGGTACGCGGACCGGTAGTAGTCGGCGCCGTCCGTCGACGGGTCGGTCGAGATGGCCAGCGTCGCGGCGATCAGGCGCATGAGGGACGGGTCCTCGGCGTGAGCGGAGAGCAGCGCGTGCAGGAACGCCACCGTGCCCTTCTCACCGGCGAGCGGCAGCAGCGGTGCCGACACCGCGCGGGTCCACCGCATCACCGCGGCGGCCAGCAGTGCGTGCTCGGAGGGGAAGAGCTCGAGGAGCTCGGCCTGCCGCATCCCCGACCGGGACGCGACGCCCTCGAGCGAGAAGCGTGACAGTCCCCCGTCGTGGATGACCGCGATCGCACCGTTGATCGCCCGCGTGCGCGGGACTTCCTCGTCGGCGGCGTTCTGGTTCGTCAGTGGTGCCAGCGGGTGCTTCCGGAACCAGTCCAGGAGGGCGCGAGCGCGGGAGGCCCCGAACGCCGGATCAGTCGGGCGACCCGGGCTGAACAGGTCGCTGAACCCCGGTACGTCGTGCATCAGCGGGTCGAGGGACTGGTACGCCATCGACCAGTCCGGGAACGAGCGCTGGGCGATCGGCTCGTCGAGCAGCACCCGGACGTTCGTGTGTCGCGGGTCGGCCTGGACCTGGTCGAAGCGCTGCCGGACGACGTCGTCCTCGCCCTCGATGATCCCGATGCAGTTGTCGTCACGGTGCGCGAGCATGCCGGTGACGCCGAGCCGGGTGTTCTTCTCGCGACCGACCGCCAGGATCTGGGCGAGTTCGGAATCCGTGATCGGACGGGTCTGGGTGCTGGTGTAGACGAGCGATCGCATGGTGCTGCTTCCTGGTCGGACGGTCCCCCGGTGTGTGGGAGGCGCCGCCGTGTCGAACCCGAATCGACTCGACGGCACCTCGTGGTCACCGTAACCAGCGGCGACCACCTTCACTGCGACGCAAGACGGTCCGTGGCTGTTCGGCACCCGGAGGATGCCGACCTCTGAATGGAACCATCTGGCCGAGTCCGGCGGTACCCCCACTACGGGGAACGTACGTTCTCCGAACGTACCTCGGGGTCCGCGTCAGTGCGCGCGGTCGCCCGACGGGGGCGTCTCGAAGATGCGCTCGCCCGTTGTCGGGTCCCACCCGATGGTGCGGGGTTCCGCTGAACGCGGGCGTCGTTCGTCCCGCGGGAAGAACGGACGGGCGCTGGGCAGGTAGCTGAGCACCGCGGCGACGACGACGCAGACGGCGTCGATGAAGCTCCAGTCCACGCCGTCGGTGGCGATGGCGAACACTGTGCTGCAGGCACCCAGCCCGGCGATGATCGCGAGCCAGAGACGCGCGTTCCCGGAGCCTCGTCCCATCCGCGTCGCCAGCCACAGGAACAGTGCCGACCAGGCGAGGACGAGGACGAGCCCGATCGACGCCCCGATGATCGCGCCGCCGGCTTCGCGCATGGTCACGACCATGCCGGGCGCGGCGGCCACGAGGCTGATGATGACGGACGCCCACCAGAGCGCCACGGCGATCGTGACGACCCGCGGTCGCGTGCGCTGTTCGGTGTGCTGTTCCATCAGGTGCTCCCCCGTCGTTCCGCTGGATGCGGCTCGACGATCCTACGGTGACGGAGCGGAACCACGGTCTCGCTGCCTAGGGGCGGTAGTCCTCACGACGCGGCAAGAGCTCCGCCGCGTGCGAGTCGATGTACGGCTTCGCGCCCAGCATCCCGCCCATCGTCTTGGCGACCGTCGTGAGCAACGCTCCGAGTCCCCGTGCCACGATGCTCAAGATCTTCATGGTGCCCCCTCGTCGGACCGACCTGCGGTGTCGGTCTCTACCCGTCACACCGTACGCGGAGGGCCGGATTCCCGCCAGGGACGGCAGCCTCTCGGTCCCGTCGTCGATCGAGGTCGCGCATAGGCTGGACGCCCGACCGGGGAGGAGTCGCGATGCCGGTGGTCCGCGAGCGAGTGCCGTTGTGGCGCACGCCCTGGTGGCACCCTCGCCGCTGGGAAGCGCGCATGTGGGTGCTGCTCGTCGCGGCTGCTGCTGGCGGCGTCCTCCGCGAAGTGGCGCATCCGTTCTACGACGACGGGGTCGAGGCGATCGTGAAGTGGCTCGGCCTCTGCATCCCCGGATGTGTGATCGCGTACGTCGTGGTCGGTCGGTGGAAGAAGGGCCTCACCACGCTGTGGAAGCCGTCGTGGCGCGAGCTCCGACGGATCCTTGAGGCAGCACCGCTCGGGCTGCTGGCCCTGCGCCTGCTCATCGAGGAAAACGACGGGTGGTTGTGGTTGTTCGCCGGGGTGTCCGCCGCGCTGCTCGCGCTCGCGGTGGCTCGCTGGGTCGCTGCGCACCGCGATCGCCGACGTCGTACCGATGTGTACGGGACGGTGTCCGCTGACCCGTACGCGTAGCGCCCGATGGGGTTCGTCGATCCCCTACGCGTCCTGTGCCGAGTCGGTCTTCGACGGCAACCGCGATGCCACGAGCGTCCCGACGAGCGCCACCACTGCGAAGGCCGCGAACCCGAACGGCAGCCCGATCGCACTGCCGACACCACCGACGACGAGTGGTCCGACGGCGTCCCCGGTCTCACGCCCGAGCTCCGCTGAACCCATGGTGCGACCGAGCCGATCCGGCGGAGTCGTCCCGGCGAGGTGCGCGAACGCGACGGGTGTCAGCGTGGCGACACCAGCCCCGGCGAGCAGCGCCGCGATGAAGACGGCCACCGCCGAGGGTGCGACGGCGACCACCAGGAACGCAGCGGCCACCGCGGCCGTCCCGGCCACCCCCGCGACCCCGGTGCCGAGACGCCCGGCGTCGTGCATTCGACCGGCGACGGGCTGCACGAGCGACGACGTCACGGCGAGGACGGCGACCGCGAGCGTCGACACCAGGAGCGGGATGCCGACCTCGGTGCCGAGCGCCGGGAGCATCCCGGTCAGCGCGCCGATCGCAGCGCTGCCGACGGCCAGGACGACGACCGGGATCAGGAACTGGCGGTCCGTGGCCGCTCGGACCATCACGGCGAGCGTGGCCCGCTGCCGGGGCAGGGGCACGATCGGTTCGACGGCGACGAACACCGCCACCGCCGTCACGAGGGCCATCACGACCAGGATGCCGAAGAGCCACTGCGTGCTGCCGAACTGCACCACGAGTGCACCGATGACCGGTCCCCCGGCGTAGCCGAGTCCCTTCCACGAGCCGTACCGACCGAAGTACGTCCCGCGACGGTGCGCCGGCACGAGGCGGGCGACCGCGGCGGACGATGCCGGCGAGAACGCGGAGGCGCCGGCACCCTGCAGCAGACGGGCGAGCCCGAGCCAGAACGGACCGGTCCCGAACACGCCGACGAGCGAAGCTGCCGCGAAGACGATGAGTCCGCCGACGATCACCGGTCGCGGGCCGATGCGGTCGGACAGTGCGCCGAAGACCGGCTTGAGGACGAGTTCGGCGACGTCGTAGAGCGCCAGGAAGAGCCCCAGCCACGCGAGCGTCAGGCCGAGTTCGAGGTGTTCGCCGCCGACCGCCGCGGCGATGCTGTTCGCCCCGAAGGCGGTCACGAACCCCGCGGCGTACAGCGGAGCGAGCCGAGGGGGCGTGGTCGTCGACAGGGCGGTCACGTGCCCACCCTGGCCGACCGCGCTCCGGTCCACCAGTTCCTCATTGTCGACACGCGGGCCAGCGAACGCCGCGCGCCCTGCGACGAGGCCGGCTGACTCGATCTGGGCCATTCCGGTCGCCGTCGAGGGAACTCCGTCGCTACAGCCGGATCGCCCACTCGATGGTCGGCGGTGCTCCGCCGCCGTGTCGGAGGGCGTAGTCGTCCAACACCGCCCGGCGGACGTCCACACCGCTCGCGAATCGTTCCAGGTGTGTCAGGAGCCATTCTGCCGGCGCCTCGTCGATCATCTCCTGCCACGTCGGACCGAGCACTTCGTCCAGTTCGAGCACGGCAGCGTGGGTGTCACGGCCGTCGAACTCGTAGACCGCGACTCGGCGCGCGGTGAACGCCAGCCAGACTCCTCGTTCGACGACGACGTCACCGGGGTCCCGATCGTCCCGCTGCCACTCGCAGACCTTGTGGAACAGCACCGGCGTGGTGCCGCGTCGGGCACGCTTCCGCCTCCGGCCGATCTGCATGACCACCACCGTACCGGGCGGGGTCCACGGAACATCGCGGTCCTGGCGGACTGGGAACGACGAGCAGACCGGAACGAAGAAAGCCCCCGGCCGGACCTGGTGGTCCTGCCGGGGGCTTCGTGGTGGTGGGCGATACTGGGATCGAACCAGTGACCTCTTCCGTGTCAGGGAAGCGCGCTACCGCTGCGCCAATCGCCCAAGTCCCTGCGTGGACCGGAGTCCATCAAGGTCTTGGAGGGTGGATCTGGAGGTGGGGACGGGATTCGAACCCGCGTGGACGGCTTTGCAGGCCGCTGCCTAGCCTCTCGGCCACCCCACCATCGAGGTTCACGTCTCCGTGAGTACCCGAACGGTGGGATACCCTCTGGTGAGTCGCGGGCCTTCGAGAAGACCCACACTCGAGCGGATGACGAGATTCGAACTCGCGACCCTCACCTTGGCAAGGTGATGCGCTACCACTGCGCCACATCCGCACTTGTCGTTCCGCTGTCGCGGCGACGACGTAAACTCTATACGCACCGGGGCACTTCCACCAAAATCCTCCCCGTTCACCGGGCGTGTCCCCCGAGTTCATGCGGATCGGGGCGGTTCGACACCCCCTGCGGGCAGCGCGCCACACCCGGGCCGCGCGACGTGTTCGATGCACTGCCGGACTTCCGCTAGTATCGATCCGCACGAACAGTGCAGGGGGCGATTGGCGCAGTTGGTAGCGCGCTTCGTTCACACCGAAGAGGTCATCAGTTCGAGTCTGGTATCGCCCACACAGCAACACACACCACCGACAAGAGCCCGACGCAGCAGCGTCGGGCTCTTGTCATCTCATCAGGCCGCAGCACGCGGGCCAGACCACCAGCACGATCGGACGAAGGGGCGCATGACCGACGTCGACCTCGAGTTCGCCCGGGTCCGAGCGGTCCTCGACCGTCCGACCCTGCGGCTCATGTCCCGGCCGACCAGCGCCACGGTCCTCGCCGTGTTCCGCACGGTCTTCGACCGCGACGTGCAGTACGTCCCCGCCGACCGCATGCACCTGCAGGTCGAGGAGCACGTGGCGCGCCTGCAGGCTGCGGGTGCCCGCGTGCCCGCGAGCGACCAGGCGGTGCCGGCTGCCAGTGCGCAGACCGACAGCGCGCAGACCGAGGGCGAGCAGGAGACCCGTCCGAACGGCCGCGCGCTGTGCCGCGAGTGGGTTGGCGCCCAGTGGCTCGTCCGCTCGAACTCCCCCGACGGCGACGAGCAGTACTCCCTGACGAGCCACGCGCTCGAGGCGCTGAGCCTCGTCGACGCCCTGTCGGCCGACCGCGCCCTGATCAGCGAGAGCCGGCTGGCGATGATCGTCGACGCGGTGCACCGGTGGGCCGCCCGCGCCGAACCCGACCCCGACGTGCAGATCCGACGGATCGACGCCCAGATCGCCGAGCTGCAGGCCGAGCGGGAGCGCCTGGAGCACGGCGACGACGTCGTGGCCGTCGACGACGACCGGATGCGCGACGGGTACACGAACATCTCCGACCTGATCCGGCAGCTGCCGAGCGACTTCAAGCGCGTGGAGGAAGCGGTCGCGACGATGCACCGCTCGATCGTCGAGGACTTCCGGCAAGAGGTCCGCCCCATCGGCGAGATCCTCGACGACTACCTGGCGCGCACGGACAACCTGATGGAAGCGACGCCCGAGGGCCGTGCCTTCGAGGGCGCCTTCGAACTGCTGCGCGACGACGCACTGCTCCTGCGGCTCCGCGACGACATCGCGACGATCCTGGCGCACCCGTTCGCGCAGGGTCTCGGAGCCGGCGAGCGTCGGGCCTTCCGCAACACCGTGACGATCCTGCGCCAGGGCATCGAGGACGTCCTCGCCCAGCGCCGTCAGCTCACCGCCACGCTCCGCGACCAGATCGTCGCCCACGACGTGGTGCGCGACCGCGAGCTCGACGCGGTGCTCCGTTCGATCAACCGCGGCCTCGCCACCCTGATGGACCAGGGCGGTGCACGCGACCGGATCCCGCTGCCGCTCCTGCCGGCGGCGGCCGAGGTCGGCACGCTGCGCGAGCGCTTGTACGACCCGGACGCCGAGTCCGTGCCGCCGCCCATCGAGGAACCCGACGACGACGTCTTCGAGGACCTCGACGTCGAGATGCTCCGCAAGCACGGCGGGCCGCTCCTCACCGAGCTGCGCGCGGCACTCCGCTTCGCCGAGGCCGACTCCAGCGTCGACGCGTTCCACGGGCTGCCGCCCGAGCAGCGCCGTCCGGTCGAGCTCTTCGGCCTCGCGCACCTGCTGACGGGGCGCGACGACTTCGAGTCCGCCGCGCACGTCGCCGAGCACCGCACGGTCCGCCCCGACGGCACCGCGATCACCTTCCACATGCCCACCGCTGCGCTCGACGACGAGCACCGTCCGGTCGGCGACACACACGACGAGAACGCACAGGAGGCACGGTGAGCGACACGACGCCGGCACCGGTCGACGACACGGTCCCCTACGACGACCCCGCATCCGTGATGCAGGACGACGAGCGTGACGAGTCCAGCTTCGCCCTCTTCGAGGGTGACGAGGGCCGGCTCGACGAGCACCAGCGACGCGCCCTGGTGGCCCTGCTGCGGCACTCGTACGTCAGCTCCCGCACACACCCCGACGAGTGGCGTGCGGTGCTCGACGCCGAGTACCAGCTGCGGTCCCGCCTGAACGACCTGTTCCTCGAGCTGCACGTCGACCGCGACCGCGAGGTCGCGTGGAAGCGCCAGGCGCGGTCGGAGAGCCAGCGCCGCACGTTCCCGACCCTGCTCCGCGACCTGCCGTACACCCGCGAGGAGACGATCGTCCTCGTCTACCTGCGGATGCGCCTGCGCGCCGACGCCCGACCGGGCCCGGACCAGGTCGTCGTCGACCGGTCCGAGATCCTCGGGCACGTGGCGGGCTTCCGTCCGGCGACCGCGACGGACCGCACCCGCGACGAGGGCCGGGTCGCGAAGGCCATCGAGCGCCTCGTCACCGCGCGCATCCTGATCCGCACCTCCGACCCGGACCGCTTCCGGGTGGCGAGCGTCGTCGAGGTGCTGCTCCCCCTGGAGCGCCTGCTCGAACTGGACACCTGGTTGCGGACCACCACCGCACAGGGTGAGGCGACCGCCCCGGGCGGCGAGCCGACCGACGGGGACGACCCGGGCCTCCCGACTGACGGCGAAGCCGAGACCGACACCGACGACGAAGGCGAGACGGAAGCGTGACCGACACGTTCGAGATCCCGGCGCTCTTCGACACGGTCGCGCAGTGGCGCGCCGAGTCGATGCAGGTCGTCAACTGGGGTGGGTTCCACGGCCACCGGCAGGTCGAGCTGTCCGGCACGGCGACGCTCATCTCCGGCGCCTCGGGCACCGGCAAGTCCACGCTGATGGACGCCTACCTGGCCGTGATGATGCCGTCCGACGTGCCGTTCAACGGCGCCTCGAACGACGCCACCACCGGCCGCGCGCGCAGCGCCGACCAGCGCAACCTGCTCACGTACCTGCGCGGCAAGGTCGACACCCGGCGCGACCCGGAGACCGGCAGCCTGCGCGACGTGAACCTGCGCGGCGACGACCAGACCACCTGGGGCGCGGCGGCCGTCACGTTCCGGAACGACGACGAGCGGCGCTTCACGGTGCTGCGTGCGTACATCGTGCCGAAGCGCGCCCGCGGGGTCGGCGACATCCAGATGACCATGGCGACGGTCGACGACACCTTCGACCTGCGTCGGCTCGAGGAGTTCGTGCCGTCGCGGTTCCACCACCTCGAGCTGACCGGCCGCGTGCCGGGGCTCGTCATCCGCGACACCTACCAGGAGCTCGCGTACACGCTGCAGACCCGGCTGGGCATCGGCGACTCCGGCGGCGGCAACCGGGCGATGCGCCTGCTCGCCCGGATCCAGGCCGGCCAGCACCTGCCGACCGTCGACGCGCTGTACAAGTCGCTCGTGCTCGAGACCCCGGGCACGTACGAGGCGGCCGACCGCGCCCTCGCGCACTTCTCCGCTCTCGACGAGGCGTACGAGGCGATGGACACCGAGGAGCGCAAGGTCCGCATCCTCTCCCCCATCACCGACCTGCACGACGAGATCTCGCGAGCGACCGAGGCCGCAGCGGCTCTGGACGGCATCGCGACCGGCGCCGAGGTGTCGCCGTTCGCGCACTGGACGGCCTCGCGGAAGCGCGACCTGCTCGACGCCGAGGTTGCGCGCAACGCCCGCGAGCGCACGGCATCGCGCGCCGAGGTCGCCGCGGCCGAGGCCCGGCACGCCGCCGTCGAGATCGAGCTGCGCGACGCTGAGGCCCGGCTCCGCGACCAGGGCGGCAACGCACTCGCCCAGCTCGAGGACCGCATCGAACGGCTCACCCGCGAGCGCGACGCCGTGGTCCGCACCCGCGCCACCTTCGACGAGCGCACCGCGGTGCTCGGGGTCCCGGTCTCCTCGGAGCAGGACTTCATCGGGATCCAGCGTGCCGCGCACGAGTTCCTCGGGTCGTACGCCGACGCGCGCACCGCCCTCGACGAACGCCGCGACGCCCTGACCCGCGAGGAGTACCCGCTCCTCGACCGCGAGCGGTCCCTGCGGCAGGAGCGCCAGTCGCTCGAGCACCGGCAGGGCGCCATGCCGCTGCCGATGCACGAGGCCCGGCTCGCGATGGCCCGCGCCGCCGGCATCGACCCGGCCGAGCTGCCCTTCGTGGCGGAACTGCTCGACGTGCTGCCCGGCGAGGAGCGCTGGCGCACGGCCATCGAGTCCGTCCTGGCCCCCGTCGCCCGCACGCTGCTCGTCGACCAGGACCGCCTCGGCGACTTCAGCGAGGCGATCGACGCACTGCGCCTGCCCGTCCGCGTGCAGTTCGAGGGTGTGCCGACCGGCCCGCACCTGGACCTCGACGGCGACCCGGCGATGGTCTCCGGCAAGCTCGCCATCAAGCCGTCGCCGTTCAGCACCTGGGTGCGCGAGCGGATCGAATCCGACCGCACCGACGCCCGCTGTGTCGCCTCGGCGTCGGACCTCGGCGGTGGTGGCCGCCGGGTCACCGAGTCCGGGCAGCTGCGCGACGGCCGTCGTGGCGCGCACGGTGACCGCCGCCAGTCGAACGTCATCGGCTTCACGAACGAGGCCCGCGTCGCCGCGGTCGAGCAGGAGCTCGCCTCGATCGCGCAGGACCTCGCCACGCTCGAGGCCCGCCGCACCGACGTCGCGCAGGACCTCACCGCGCTCGACGTGCTCCGCGCCGCGCACCAGCACGTGGTCGACGTCACGTGGGCCGCGATCGACGTCGACGGGTTCGGGACGTCCCTCGCCCGGCTCGACGAGGAACGGCAGGCGCTGCTCGCCGCTGACGACGGCCTGCGGACGCTGCGGGCCTCGGTCGCGCGGCTCCGGAAGTCCCTCGACGAAGCGGCCGACCGTCGCTCCGCCGCACGGCTGTCCGTCCAGCGGCTCGAGGAGCGCCACGCGGTGCTCGTCGACGGCCAGGACGCGGCCGCCGAGATCCTGGAGCGCTTCGACTCCTCGCCCGGTTCGCTTCCGGACGACCAGCAGTCCCGTCTGCTCGAGGAGACCTTCGAGGAGATCGGCGCCCCGGACGGCGTCGACGGGTTCGACGACGCCACGCGACGGCTGAAGCGCCGGCTCGAGGAGCGACTCACGCAGGCGCTCGACGGCGCCGCGGCGGCCTCGACCTCGTTGACGCTGACGTTCCAGCGGTACCAGGACGCCTGGCCCGACCCGAACCTCGGCACCGGTGTCGCGTCCTACCCGGACTACCACGCGATCCTGGACCAGATCGTGGCGACCGGCCTGCACGCGCGTCGGAGCGAGTGGCGTCGACGCCTGTCGCAGTGGAGCGGCGAGGACCTCGTCCCGCTCGCCGGCGCCTTCGACCGCGCCGTCGTCGAGATCGAGGAGCGCCTCGAGCCGGTCAACGAGATCCTGCGGGAGCTGCCGTTCGGCGCGAACCGGGACCGCCTGAAGATCCAGATCCGACGGGTCACCCGCGAGGACGTCACCGCCTTCCGCCGGGAGCTCCGCGCCCTGTCCGCCTCGGTCGACACCGAACTGACCGACGACGTGCTCGAGACGCGGTTCCGACGGCTCCGGCGCTTCATGGCGGTCATCCGGCCCGACCCGGACGCCGCCCGCGGTCGCACCACCCAGCGTGACGCGGTGCTCGACGTCCGCCGGCACATGGAGATCACGGCGGTCCGGTACGACACCGACGGCAACGACCTCGGCGTGTACTCGTCGCTCGGCGACAAGTCCGGTGGTGAGACGCAGGAGCTCGTGGCGTTCATCGTCGGCGCCGCGCTGCGCTACCAGCTCGGTGACGAGACCCGCCCCCGACCCCGGTTCGCGCCGGTGTTCCTCGACGAGGCGTTCATCAAGGCGGACTCGGAGTTCGCCGGCCGTGCGGTCACCGCGTGGCTCCGGCTCGGGTTCCAGCTCGTCGTGAGTGCGCCGCTCGACAAGGTCACGGCGCTCGAACCGTCGATGGAGCGGCTCCTGTCGATGCGCAAGCACCCCGAGACGGGCCACTCGTCCATCACCGAGATCGCCCGGGTGGAGCCGGCCGCCGTCTGACGCGGGCGGGGTCCGGTCGCGCGTGTCGGCGGGTCAAGACACCCCGCTCAGGTTCGCCGAGCGGTCACGACACGTCGCCTGGCGGCGGCGCAGCCGACGGTTCGTGACCACTCGACGCGCCGCAGGCGGGGTGTCCTGACCACCCGGCCCGCGCTCTGGACGCGACCGACAGCGGCCTGGAGGCGCGGTGCGGGCCCGCCACGGGCCTCCCGGCCGTCGTCCCGCCGGTCGCAACACCCCGCTCAGGTTCGCCGAGCGGTCACGACGCGTCGCCTTGCGGCGGCGCAGCCGACAGTTCGTGACCACTCGAAGCGCAGCAGGCGGGGTGTCCTGACCACCCGGCCGGCTGCCTGGAGGCGCGGTGCGGGCCCGCCACGGGCCTCCCGGCCGTCGTCCCGCCGGTCGCAACACCCCGCTCACCTCCGCGCGCTGGTCACGACGCGCCCGCCTGGCGGCGGCGCAGCCGACGGTCTGCGACCGCTCGACGCGCAGCAGGCGGGGCGTCCTGACCACCCGGCTCGCGGCCTGGAGGCGCGGTGCGGGCCCGCCACGGGCCTCCCGGCCGTCGTCCCGCCGGTCGCAACACCCCGCTCGCCTCCGCGCGCTGGTCACAAACTGTCGGATGGCGGCGGCGCAGCCGACAGTTCGTGACCACTCGGCGCGCGGCGGGCGGGGTGTCCTGACCACCCCGCGGCCGGGCCGTCAGCGTGTCGCCAGGTGCCGCACAGACGTTCCATGACCACGCGCCGCTACGGTGATGGCGTGTTCGGACGCCGCCGCTCCCCCAGTCCCCGCCCCGACGACGCTCCCGGTCTCGGTATCGGGGCCCTCGTGCAGGTCATCGACACCGATCGGGGTGGCGAGCAGTGGGCCGATGAGCCGATCGGGGTGATCGTGGCTCCCGGCGGGAGTCAGATCGGCGGGACACAGCGCACGTGGACCGTTGCCTTCGATGAGCCCGCGTACACGAAGGACGGCCGCGGCCCTTTCGAGCGCGCGACCGTCCTCAGTCGTCAGCTGGTGCCGGTCACGACCGACAGCGGCGAGTAGTCCGGGTCAGGGACTCAGTACTCCTCGGAGCCGCTCTTCATCATGGCCGCGACGGCCATGCAGCACCCGACGCCACCGAGGACGCCGACGCCGATGATGATCCCTGCGATGAGTTCGAGCATGGGTGGTGACTCCTTGGTTGCGTCGGCGTGTGGCTCCGCTCAGGTTACCGGATGCCGCGCATGAGCCGCAGCACCGGCTTGGCCAGGAGCAGCAGGACCACGCCCACCACGACGGCGACCAGGCCGAGGATCGTGAAGTACGGGGCCTCGTCCGCCGGGTCGTAGTAGCGGGACAGCACCCCGGTGACGGCGGTGCCCAGCGACACCGACAGGAAGAACAGCGCGACCATCTGGGTCTGGAACTTCGGCGGCGCGAGCTTCGTCGCGACGGACTGGCCGACGGGCGAGAGCAGCAGCTCGGCGAGCGTGAAGACCAGCAGGATGCCGACGAGCGCCAGCAGCGGCGTGCCGTTCTCGCCCGATCCGGTGAACGGCAGGAACAGCAGGAACGCGACCCCCATGATCCCGGTGCCGAGGGCGAACTTCGTCGGGGTGGACGGCTGGCGGTCGCCGAGCTTGGTCCACAGCGCCGCGAAGACGCCGGACAGCACGATGATGAAGACCGGGTTGATCGACTGCACCCACGACACGGGCATCTCCCAGCCGAACAGCGAGCGGTCGAGGCGCTCGTCGGAGTAGACCGTCACGACGGTGAACTGCTGCTGGTAGAGCGACCAGAACACGGCACTGCCGATGAACAGCGGGATGAACGCGAAGACCCGCGACCGCTCGTCACGGGTGATGCCGCTCGACAGGATGACGACGAAGTAGCCGATGGTGGCCAGCACGACGACCGCCACCACGACGGTGGGCAGGTTGCCGACGTTGAGCAGGCCGGTCAGCACGGCGACGACGATGACGACGAGCGCGACGACGACGCCGGCGCCGATGAGCGGCAGACGGCGGCGGTCGACGGGGTTCGCCACGTGGCGGACGACCTCGGGCAGCTTCTTCCGCCTGATCGCGTACTGCACCAGGCCCGCCGCCATGCCGACCGCGGCCAGGCCGAAGCCCCAGTGGAAGCCGAGCGAGCTCTGCAGCAGCCCGGTGAGCAGCGGTCCGAAGAACGCCCCGAGGTTCACGCCGAGGTAGTACAGCGAGAAGCCGGCGTCGCGGCGCGGGTCCTCGCGGCTGTAGAGGCCGCCGACGATGGTGGTGGCGGTGGCCTTGAGCCCGCCGGAGCCGAGCGCGATGAGCACGAGGCCGACCCCGACCCCGGCCACCCCGGGGATGAGCGCGAGGGCGATGTGCCCGAGCATCACGACGATCGCGCTGCCGAACAGGGTCCGGTCCGCGCCGATCAGCCGGTCGGCGATCCACGCCCCGATGATCGTGAACAGGTAGACCGCGCCGCCGTAGGCACCCATGATGCCGGTGGCGATGCCCTTGTCGATCCCCAGGCCGCCCTGCGTGACCGTGTAGTACATGTAGATGAGGACGATGCCCTGCATCCCGTAGAACGAGAACCGCTCCCAGAGCTCCACGGCGAACGGTGTCGAGAGCTCGAACGGTTGCCCGAAGAAGGTGCGTCCGGGACGGCCTTCGCGGTCCGCGGGGGTGGTACGTGACATGGCGGCCAGTCTGCCCTCGGCCGGGTGGGCACGCCCAATCGTCGAACCCCGCTCATGTCTTTGGAGGGTTCCCACGATCCCGTGACGGCACCGGCGACGCGGGGTTGTGCGGCCCGCACGGCGTTCCCGCCACTGTCGGCACCGGTGTCTAGCGTGGACGGTGCAACACGGACACCGCAGTTCAGGAGGACTCCGCCCATGGTCGACACCGCACCCGCCCAGCGCACCACCCCCGCCAGCGGCAGCGACACCGCGCCAAACGTCGACGCGAAGAACGCCGCGCAGCACGCCGCGCAGCACGCCGCGCCGAATGCCGACGCCGGCGGCGACCCGGCAGCGGGCACCCCGACCGCCGGGACGGACACCGACGTCCACATCGACGTCGAGCTGGTGCAGGAGCTCCTGCTCGGACGCTGGGCCGAGGACCGCCGGATCTCCCGGCGGCTCGCGCTCGACCCCGCGATGCAGAAGATCGAGGGCCAGCCGATCCCCGAGCACCGGGCACGCGTGCTCGAGCAGCTCCGGACCCTGGTCGACGCCGGGGCGATCCAGCGCCCCTACCCCACCGAGTTCGGCGGCCAGGACAACCACGGCGGCAACCTGGCGGCGTTCGAGGAGCTCGTCACCGCCGATCCGTCGATGCAGATCAAGGCCGGGGTGCAGTGGGGACTGTTCGGGTCCGCCGTGCACCACCTGGGCACCGAGGCGAACCACCGCGAGTTCCTGCCGGGCATCGTCTCGTTCGAGATCCCCGGCTGCTTCGCGATGACCGAGACCGGCCACGGCTCGGACGTCCAGAGCATCGCCACGACGGCCACGTACGACCCCGCGACCGAGGAGTTCGAGATCCACACGCCGTTCCGCGGTGCGTGGAAGGACTACATCGGCAACGCAGCCCTGCACGGGCACGCCGCCGTCGTGTTCGCGAAGCTCGTGACCGCCGGTGTCGACCACGGCGTGCACGCGTTCTACGTCCCGCTCCGCGACGCCGACGGGGCGTTCCTGCCCGGCGTCAGCGGTGAGGACGACGGCCCCAAGGGCGGCCTGAACGGCATCGACAACGGTCGACTCGCGTTCGACCGCGTCCGGGTCCCCCGCACGAACCTGCTGAACCGCTACGGCGACGTCGCCGCGGACGGCACCTACTCGTCGCCGATCGCCTCGCCCGGCCGCCGGTTCTTCACGATGCTCGGCACCCTGGTGCAGGGCCGGGTGTCGCTCGACGGCGCCGCGGTCGTCGCCCAGAAGATCGCGCTGCAGATCGCCCTGACCTACGCGATGCAGCGCCGCCAGTTCCCCACCGGTGACGGCACCGAGGGCGTGCTGCTCGACTACGGCCGGCACCAGCGCCGGCTCATCCCGCGCCTGGCGACGGTGTTCGCGCAGTCGTTCGCGCACGAGAAGCTCCTGCGCACCTTCGACGACGTCTTCAGCGGGCGCGAGGACACCCCGGAGCGCCGGGAGGACCTGGAGACCCAGGCCGCGGCGTTCAAGTCGATGTCGACCTGGTCGGCGCTCGACACCCTGCAGGAGGCCCGCGAGGCCTGCGGCGGTGCCGGGTTCCTCGCCGAGAACCGTCTGACCGGGCTCCGCGCCGACCTCGACGTCTACGTGACGTTCGAGGGCGACAACACCGTGCTGCTGCAGCTCGTCGGCAAGCGCCTGCTCACCGAGTTCCGCGCGAAGGCCCCGAAGGACCCGGCGTCCACCGCGAAGTTCGTGGCGGCCGTCGCGGCGTCGAAGCTGGCCGACGCGTCCGGCATCCGTCGCCTCGGCCAGACCGTGGCCGACCGCGGCTCGCTGGCCGCCAGCGTCGCCGACCTGCAGGACCCCCGCACGCAGCGCGAACTGCTCGCCGGACGGGTCGACACGATGGTGGCCGAGATCGGCATGCGGCTGGCATCGGCCGGCAAGGACCGCGCTCGCGCCGCCCGACTGCTGAACCGCTCGCAGCACGAGCTCATCGAGGCGTCGAAGGCGCACGCCGAGCTCATGCAGTGGGATGCCTTCACCGAGGCGCTCGACGAGGTCACCGAGGGCGACACCCGCCGCGTGCTCGTCTGGCTGCGCGACCTGTTCGCGCTCGGCCTGCTCGAGCAGCACCTGGACTGGTACCTGCTGCACGGCCGACTGTCGGCGCAGCGTGCCCGCGCGGTGTCGGCGTACATCGACCGGCTCGTCGCCCGGGTCCGGCCGATCGTGCCGCAGCTGATCGAGACCTTCGGCTACGAGCCCGGTCACGTCCGCGCACCGATCGCGCTCGGTGCGGAGCAGGCCCGACAGGACGAGGCCCGCGCCTGGTTCGCCGCCGAGGCCGCCGCCGGCCGCCTGCCCGAACAGGAGAAGAAGCCCCGCCCGTGACGGACACGCAGCCGCATCCGTGATCGACGAGCAGCCGCGCCCGTGACGGGCGTGGCTGCGTCGGACGGCTAGGAGTCGGTCGGTCCCGACGGAGTCGAGCCGTCCGCGGCAGCCCCGCCACGCGCCCCGAGCGCCGCGCGCAGCTGCGCCTCGGCGTCGTCACCGACAGCGGCGGCCTCGGCGTTCGCCTCGGCGACCGCACGTACGACCTCTTCGCGCTGGATCTTCACGCCGCGCGGGGCGTCGATGCCGATCCGGACGCCGTCGCCCCGGGAGTCGAGCACCGTGATGACGATGTCGTCGCCGACGAGGATCCGCTCGCCGACCTTCCGCGTGAGTACCAGCACCCGTTCAGCCTAGCGACACGACGGGGAGCCCCAGCAGGTCCACCGACCCGGGCGTGGCGGTCTCCCCCGCACCGATCGAAACGACACCGACCACGGGGAGCCTCGAGGCCACCGCGGACACCATCGCGGCCGAGTCCGCGGGCTTCCGCCCGACGTCGACCACGACCCACACCTGGTCCGCCTGCAGCGCGTCGCCGGTCGCCCGGTCGTCCCACGCGGCGACGGCGAGCACGGCGTGCCCGTCGCGGACGCCGTCGGCCCGGGCCAGGATCGCCCCACGGCGGTCGGCGGCGTCCGTCGGCCGGAGCGCGTGCCGCACCGCGAAGAGCCCGGCGGCCGCGTCGACGTCGTTCGGCCGCCCGACCAGGAGCACCAGGTCACCGTCCGCGGACCGCACGGCGGGCGCGGTGGACCGGGCCGCCGGAGCAGGCGAGGGCGCGTCGAGGACGCGGGACGGGCCTCCCGACCGGGTCTCGACGACCGGCTGCGCGACGGCCACCGCCTGCGCGTCGACCACCGTCTGCGCGTCGACGGCGGCCTGGAGGCGCGGGTCGACCCCGGTGGGCACGTCCGGCACGGCCGGCGCGCCCGTCGGGCGCGGGGCGCTCGGCGTGATCCCGTCCGCCTGGAACCCGTCGAGCACCGACGCGAAGGCGTCGGCCCGCGTCGTCGCGGTGCCGTCGGTGCCGGAAATGCGGGCCTCGGCCGCCTCGGCGTCGGCGAGCAGCGCGGCGATGCCGACGCGCTGCACGGGCGAGTCGGCGATGACGACCCGGGCGGTGGGCTGGTCCCCCGGTTCCGGCACCTCGACGGTGGCCTCGACGTGCGCCTTGCGGAACAGTCCGCCGAAGCCCGGCGTGGTCACGCGTTCGGCCGCGACGATCCGCGCACCCGCACCGAACTCGGTCCGGACCGCGTCGCGGACGGACTCGAGCGTGGCGCCGCTACGCTGCAATCGGGTCGGCGGCACGGACCACTCCCACGGTCTCGATGGTGGAGCCCGCGGCGGTGGCCTCCTGGTACGACAGCACCGGGAGCCCGTTCGACTGGGCGGCGACCATGCGGTGCACGGCCGGGCGGAGCTGCGGGGCGCAGACCAGGACGGCGGAGAGCCCCTGGTCCTCCACGGAGCGCACGGCGTCGCGGACGGAGCCCAGGACCTGCTCGATGCGGTGCGCGTCGAGCACGATCTGGCTGCCCTGCTCGGACGGCCGGAGCCCCTCGAGCATCGACTGCTCGAGCATCGGGTCGATCATGATGACGCGGAGGGTGCCGGCATCGGTGTGCCGGGCGGCGAGGGCCGGTCCGAGGGCTGCACGGGCGGACTCGACGAGCCCCTCGGGGTCGGTCGACACCTTGGCGCGGAGCGTGAGGGCCTCGCAGATCCGGCCGAGGTCGTTGATCGGCACGCGCTCGGCGAGCAGGCCCTGCAGCACCCGCTGCAGTTCGGCCATCGAGAGCATGCCGGGGACGAGCTCCTCGACCGCGGCGGGGTTGACCTGCTTGACCCCCTCGGTCAGGACCTTGACGTCCTCGCGGGTGAGCAGGCGCGCGGCGTTGTCGCCGATGACCGCCTGCAGGTGGGTGACGAGCACGGAGACCCGGTCGATGACGGTCGCGCCGGTCATCTCGGCGGCGTGCCGGAGCTCGGCGGGCACCCACTTGCCGGTCAGGCCGAACACCGGCTCGACGGTCGAGGTGCCGGGCAGGCCGTCGAGGTGGTCGCCGAGTGCCAGGACGCTGCGGGCGGGCGCGGTGCCCCGACCGGCCTCGACCCCGGCGATCCGGATGGCGTACGTCGACGGCGGCAGGTCGATCGAGTCGCGGGTGCGGACCGGCGGGACGACGATGCCCATGTCGATCGCGATCTTGCGGCGGAGGGCGCGCACCCGGCCGAGCAGGTCGTCGGAGGCACCGGAGACCATGTCGACCAGGTCGGGGGCGAGCAGGATCTCGAGGGCGTGCACGCGCATCTGCTCGAGCAGGTCTTCCGGGGTGTCGCCCGTCGGTGCCGCGGCCGCGAGTGCCTGCTGCTGTGCGGCGTCGGCTTCGGCCCGGGCGGCGTTCCGGCCGATGCGCCAGCCCGTGAAGAGCAGGGTCGCACCGACGAGCAGGAAGGGCAGGATCGGCATGCCGGGGATGAACCCCATCGCGATCGCGGCGACACCGGCGATCATCAGGGCGTTCCGCGACTGCGACAGCTGGGTCGCGGCAGAGGACCCCATCTCGGACTCCGCGCCGGACCGGGTGACGATCATGCCCGTGGACACCGCCATCAACAGCGCCGGGATCTGCGTGACCAGGCCGTCACCGATCGTCAGGATGCCGTACTTCGACAGCGCGTCCGTGACGGACAGCCCGTTCTGGAGCATGCCGATCGCGATGCCGCCGATCAGGTTGATGATGATGATCAGGATGCCGGCGATCGCGTCGCCCTTGACGAACTTCGACGCACCGTCCATCGCGCCGTAGAAGTCGGCCTCGGCGGACACCGCGGCCCGGCGCTCCTTGGCTTCCTGGTCGGTGATCAGCCCGGCGTTCAGGTCGGCGTCGATCGCCATCTGCTTGCCCGGCATCGCGTCGAGGGTGAAGCGTGCCCCGACCTCGGCGACGCGCTCGGCACCCTTCGTCACCACGACGAACTGGATGACGATGAGGATCAGGAAGATGACCGCGCCGATGATGATCGACCCGGAGACGGCGACGTGGCCGAACGCCTGGATGACGTCACCGGCGAAGCCCTCGCCGAGCACCAGCCGGGTGGACGCCACGTTCAGGCCGAGCCGGAACAGCGTCGCGACGAGCAGCAGGGACGGGAACACCGAGAAGTCGAGCGGCTTCTTCACGAACAGCGTCGTGAGCAGGATCACCAGCGCCAGCAGGATGTTGATGATGATCAGGAAGTCGAGCAGGAACGACGGCACCGGCAGGATCAGCAGCAGGATGATGCCGACGATGAACACCGGGACGACGAGTTTCGGCAGGTCCTTGCGGTTCATGCGGTGAGTCCTTCGGTCTGGTTCTCTGCGGTGCGCGGTGTGCGGAGCCTGCGGGGGCGGAGGTCCCCGGTCAGGGTGGCGGGGTCGATGACGCTCGCGACCTCGTCCGGGGTGGTCGGCCGCGGCGGCGCGTGCGTGCCGGCCGCGGTGCCGCGCGCCTTGAGCGCCATCACGAAGGACAGGACGCGGGCCACCGGCGTGTACAGATCGACGGGGATCTCGTGCCCGAGCTCGCACGCGGCGTGCAGGGCCCGGGTGAGCGGGACGTCGCGGACGATCGGCACGCGTTCTTCCTCAGCACGGGCGCGGATCACGTCGGCGACCGGGCCGGCCCCCTTCGCCACCACCCGGGGCGCGGACTTCCCCGGCTCGTACTTGATCGCGACGGCGTAGTGGGTCGGGTTCGTCATCACGACGTCCGCGGTGCCGATGGCCTGGATCATCCGGTTGCGGCTCATCGCGAGCTGACGGGAGCGGCGCTGCGACTTCACCAGCGGGTCGCCGTCGCTCCGCTTGTTCTCGTCCTTGACCTCGCGCTTGGTCATCATCGTGCGCTTCCGGTTGCGGCGGATCACCACGAACACGTCGAGGGCTGCGAGGACGAGCCCGGCGACGATCGCGGCGCGCAGCAGGGTGCCCGACCCGGCAGCGGCGGCCTCGAGGACGGCCGACAGCGGTAACGAGCCGCTCGTCATCAGGACCGGCATGAGCCCCTGCACCGCGAACCAGAGGACGAGCCCGACGACGGCGGTCTTGAGCAGCGCCTTCGCGCCGTTCCAGAGCGCCTGGGTGCCGAACACGCGCTTCAGTCCGGCGACGGGATCGAAGTGGTCGGGCTGCGGCGTCATCTTGCGGAAGTGCACCCCGCCCTGGGTGACGGCGGCGGCGAGCACCGCGACCGCGACGACCGCGAGCATCGGACCGAGGGTCGCACCCATCGAACCGAGGGCGTCGGCGAGCAGGGCCTGCACGGCACCGAGCTCGGGGTCCTCGATGACCCGCTGCACGGCGAGGAGCTGGTCCTGTCCGGCGGCCGCGGCGTTGCCGATCGCGGCCGGGATCATGAGCGCCGCGACGGCGATCCCGATCCACGCGCCGAGGTCCTGCGAGCGACCGACCTGGCCCTTCTCGTGGACCTCGCGCATCCGCTGCTGGGTTGCCTGTTCGGAACGTTCTCCGCTGTCGGACACGTCGTCACCCCCGTCCCGTGATCGCCTCGACGGCGTCGCCGGTCAGCGACGACACCACCGAGGGCAGGGCCATGAAGAGCGCGCCGGCGAACAGGACGGTCAGGCCGATCTTGATCGGGAAGCCCATCTGGAACGCGTTGAGCGCCGGTGCCACGCGGGTCAGCAGCCCGAGGCCGACGTCGGCCAGGAACAGCACGACGACGAGTGGGCCGGCGATCTGCAGGGTGGCGAGGAACATCTGCGACATCGCGGTCACGAGCATCGACGCGAGCCCGTCCACCGCGAAGGTGCCGGTGAGCGGCACGGCGTCGAACGACCGCACCAGACCACCGACGATGAGCTGGTAGCCGCCCGAGGTGAAGAGCAGCGCGAGCGCGGTCATCTGGAACAGGCGGGTGAACTGAGCGCCGTTGACCTGGGACTGCGGGTCGAACGCCTGCGCGAGCGTGAACCCGCCGAACAGGTCGATGAGCGCACCCGCCGACTGGACGGCGGCGAACACCAGGAACACCAGGAACCCGAGGGACAGCCCGACGACGAGCTGGGTGAGCAGGGCGAGCAGGAACGGCCCCGTCTCGAGCGACTCGTAGCCGACGGCGACGCGCGGGGCGACGCCGATGGCCAGCCCCAGCCCGAGGATCACCTTGACCGTGCCCGGGAACGCCCGGTACGAGAACGGCGGCGCGATGACGAAGAACGCGACGAGCCGGACGCCGGCGAGCATGGTCGCCTCCAGACGGTCGGCGTCGATGCTGAGCTCCATCAACCGGCCCCGAGCAGCCTGGGGATCATGTCGAAGGCGACGTGCGTGAACGCGATCATCTCCGAGATCATCCAGTTGCCGCAGACCACCAGGGCGATCGCGACGGCGACGGCCTTCGGCACGAACGAGAGCGTGACCTCCTGGATCTGCGTCACCGACTGGAACAGCGAGATCGCGAAGCCGACGACGAGCGAGGTGATGAGCACCGGGGCGGCGAGCTTGCCGGACACCAGGAGCGCCTGGAGCACGAGGTCGATGACTGCCTGCTGGTTCATGCGTGCCCCCTAGACAACGTGGTAGCTCTCGATGAGCGACGTGATGATGAGGCCCCAGCCGTCGACCAGCACGAAGAGCAGGATCTTGAACGGCAGCGAGATCATGACCGGCGGGAGCATCATCATGCCCATCGACATCAGGGCCGCGGAGACGACGAGGTCGATCACCAGGAACGGGATGAAGATGACGAACCCGATGATGAACGCGCTGCGGAGCTCCGAGATGATGAACGCCGGGATCACCGTCGTCATCGGCACGTCCGCCATCGACTTCGGGTTGTCCAGCCCGGCGGCGCGGGTGATCAGGGCGACGTCCTCGTCACGGGTCTGGTGGAGCATGAAGGTCCGCAGGGGCTTGGTGCCGATCTCGACGGCCTGGCTGAAGTCGAGGTGCCCGGCCAGGTAGGGCTGCAGGGCGTCGTCGTTGATGTGCCCGAGCACCGGTGCCATCACGAACAGCGACAGGAACAGCGCCAGTCCGGCGATCACCTGGTTCGGCGGGATCGACTGCAGCCCGAGCGCGTTCCGGGTCATCGCGAGCACGACGAAGATCTTCGTGAACGACGTCATCATGAGCATCAGCGCGGGTGCGACGCTCAGCAGCGTGATGCCGATGAGCGTCACCACGGCCGACGACGGGGTGCCGTCCGGGCCGTTCACGCTGACGCTGAAGTCTCCGGTCGCGGGGGCGGTCGGGGTCGCCGGGGCGGTGGGTTCGACGACACCGGCGGCGTGCGCACCGGTCGTCGTGAGCATCAGGAACCCGGCCACGACCGCCAGGCCGAGCAGGACGAGGGCGACGAGTCGACCCGACCGTGCCAGCCGGTGCGGCCCTGCCGCGGTCACCCGGCCCGCCGGTTCCGCAGCGCAGCCGCGGCCTGGCGCCAGGTGTCGACCGACAGGATCGAGCCCTGCAACTGCTGCGCGCTCGGCACGGCGCGCTGCGGGCGACGGTTGCGCGGGCGCATCGGCAGCGGCGCGACGGCGCTGGTCGCGTCGGTCGCCCGGGTCACGTCGTCCGTGCCTGCCGGGAGGCCCGTGGTGGCGTCCGACTGCTGCGCGAGTTCCCGACCGAACGCGTCGGCCGACGGGGCGGGACGCACGGGCAGCGCCACCGGTCCGGTCACGATGGTGAGTTCCGGCGCGGGCGCCTGCCCGCTGGTGAGCAGGTTGACCCCGTGCTCGGACACGCCGAGCACGAGCCGCTCCCCCTCGACGTCGACCACGACGACGCTCGCCTTGCCGCCGATGCCCTGCCGACCGACGACCTCGACGGTCGCGGCACGGCGGCCCGACGGCTTGCCCGAGAAGCGCTTGCGGCTCGCGCGGTGCAGCACCCACATGAGGGCGAGCACGACGCCGAGCGAGAGCGCGACGCGGAGGGTGACGACGAGGGTGTCCACGTGCGGGTCAGACCGTCTCGGCGACGTCGAGGATGCGGGTGATCCGGACCGCGTAGTCCTGGTCGACGACGACGACCTCGCCGTGCGCGATGAGGCGGCCGTTCAGCAGGACGTCGGCGGGGGCACCGGCGCTGCGGTCGAGCTCGACGACGGCGCCGGGCTCCATGCCGAGCACGTCGCGGACCGACATCCGGGTGCGGCCGATCTCGACCGTCAGGGTCATCTCGACGTTGTTGATCCGGCCGAGGTTGCCCGCGGGCAGGTTCGCCACGACGGGCGCCGACACCGTGCCGTTCTCGCGGATCCGGATGCCGAACCACCCGGCGGGCAGGCCACCGGCGGTCAGTTCGAACACGACGGTGTCCGGGTCGGCCAGCAGCGACGCGGCCGACTCGCGGTTCGCCTCGCCGAGCACCCCGACGCCGAGGACGCCGGCCGCGGCCTCGAGCGACGGACGCAGGACGTCCGTGACGGCCACGATGCCGTGGTCGGTGCCTCCGGCGGCCGTGATCGACTCGAGGTCGGTGAGCACGAGCGCCAGGTCGGCCGACAGGCCGCCGACGAACGAGGCGACCACGGCGTCCGTCGCCGCGTCGAGCACGACCGGTGTCGCGCCTCCAGGCAGGAGCACCGCGGTCAAGGGGGCGGCCGTCGGGAGCTGCGCCGCGAGCGACTCGGCCGCTGCGGTGTGGAGGGTGGTCGTTTCGGTCATCAGTGCTGCTCCGTGCTCGTGGTGGTGACGACGATGCCGGCGAGGCGCGAGCCGTTCGCGCCGACCGCGGCGGTGCCGACGGGTTCGCCGTCAACCGCGATGGTGAGGGGCCGGTGCTGCGGGTGCGGCAGCGGCAGGACGTCGCCGACGGCGAGCCGCAGGACCTGCGTCGGCAGGACCGCGGCCGGGGCGAAGCGCAGGCTGACGCCCACGGGCACGCTCTCGAGCTGCGCGTCGAGCAGGGCTCGGGCGTCGGCGGGCGAGACGTGCGCTGCGGCCTCGCCGAGCTGCGGCAGGACGGCCTCGGCCGGCAGGGCCAGCGTGCCGGGGGCGATGCGGTCGCCGACCCGGATCGAGAACGAGGCGACGATCATCAGGTCGCCCTTCTGCGCGGCCTGGGCGAACTGGCTGTTGAACTGGAACCCGCCGACCGTGACGTCCTGCGCGAGCAGGCCGCCGAACGAGTAGCGGAGGTCGTCGAGGGCGTCCTCGACGATCTTGCGGACCAGGGCCTGCTCGATGGGCGTGAAGGTGCGGTCCGGGGTCGGGAGCGGCTTCGACGCGCCCAGCGCGTGCGACACCCACGTCAGCGCGGCGTCGAGCGGGACCTGCAGCACGCCCTTCGGGGTCAGGCCGGTGATCGGCAGCAGCACCATGCCGGTGAGCGCGGGCAGCGACGCGGCGTACTCGTCGTACGTCGTCATCTGCACCTGCTCGCAGGTGACCTGGCTGACCGCGCGGACCTTCGCCGTCAGCTGCGTGCCCCACTGGCGCGCGAACGTCTCGAAGGCGAGTTCGAGCACCCGGGCGTGCTCACGGGCCAGCGTCGACGGGCGCGCGAAGTCGTACACCTCGGGCGCTGGCAGGGTCTCGGTCACGGGTGCGTCTATCGGTCACCTGTGGGGCACCCGTCAGTGCTGTACCCCGTAGTGGGGCGGTGGCGTCAGCGCTGGTGCGCTCCGCGCGCTGCGTGTGTCAGCCCTGCTGCGCTGCGTGTCCCAGCCCTGTTGCGCTGCGTGTCTCAGCCCTGTTGCGCTGCGTGTCTCAGCCCTGCTGTGCTCCGTCCTGCGCCTTCGCCAGCGCCGGCATGAGGGCGCTGACGTCCTGGTCGGCGTTCGACAGGACCACGATGTCGACCCGCCGGTTCAGGGCGAGGTCGCGGTCCGTGCCGCCCTTCGCCAGCGGCCGGCTCGACCCGAAGCCGACGCTCTGCACGTGGTCGCCGGGCATCCCGCCCCGCTCGACCAGGTCGCGCAGGACCCCGGTCGCCCGCGCGGCGCTGAGCTCCCAGTTGGTGGCGTACGGCGCGGTCGAGTTCCGCTGGTCGGCGTGCCCCTCGACGCTGACGTCGTGGGCAGAGGTCTTCAGCACCGGCGCGATGGCGTCCATGATCGACCGCGCCTGGTCGGACAGGTCCGCGCTGTTCGTGCCGAAGTACGTCTCGCTGCCGATCAACCGGACGATCAGGCCGCGGGCGTCCACGGTGAACTGGACGTTCTCGGTCTGACCCGCCTTCGCCAGGTTGCGCTGGATCGCACGCTCGAGCTTCGTCAGGTCGTCGAGCTCGCGCTTCGCCTCGGCGAGGTCCTGCTTGCTCGCCGTCGTCGGCACCACCGTCGAGGCGGGGTCGACGTTGGTGTCCTTCGTGCCCGACGAGGCGGTCGAGTGATCGGCCTGGGACTTGTCCGTCGAGTAGCCGGAGCCGTCCTCGACCTGGTCCTTCGTCACGACGGTGCCGCTCGCGGTGTCGATCTTCTGCGAGTCGACCTCGCCGAAGCCGGTGGCGAGCGACTGCTTCAGCTGGATGTACTTCTCCTGGTCGACGGTGGACATCGCGAAGAGCACGAGGAACATGCACATCAGCACCGTGATCATGTCCATGTACGACGCCATCCAGCGCTCGTCGGGGTGCTCGGCCTCGTCGTGGGACTTCTTCGCGCGACCGCGGCCGCGGCCCCGGGGGTTGGCGCTCACGGTCAGGCCGCCAGCTGCTGGTCGTCGGCCGCGTCGGCCTTCTTGCCTGCCTTGCCGCCCGTGTCGGCGCGTGCGGCGGGCGGGACCATCGCCTTCAGCCGCTCACCGAGCAGACGGGGCTGGCTGCCGGCCTGCACCGCGAGCAGCCCCTCCATCAGGAGCGTCTGGCGGTCCGACTCGAGCTGGGCGAGCTTGCGGAGCTTGCCGCCGATCGGCAGCCACATGAAGTTCGCGGTCAGCAGGCCCCACAGGGTCGCGACGAAGGCGCTGGCGATCAGCGGTCCGAGCTCGTCGGGCTTGCCGAGGTTCGCGAGCACGTGGGTCAGCGAAACCACGGTGCCGATGATGCCGACGGTCGGGGCGAAGCCGCCGAGGCCCATGAAGAACGCGCTCGCGCTCCGCGTCGGGGCCGCGTTCGACTCGATCTCGTCCTCGAGCAGGATCCGCAGCTCGTCGCCGTCGGTGCCGTCCGCGATGTTCTGCAGCGCCTTCTTCATGAACGGGTCGTCGTGCTTGTCGGCCTCCTGCTCGAGGGCGAGCAGGCCGTTGGCGCGGGCGGTCTCGGCGAGTCCGACGACGTCGTCGATGACCGACGCCGGCGGGGTGACCTTGCCGGTGAACGCCTTCGGCACGGCCTTGAAGCTGGCGATCGCGTCCTTGAGCGTGGTGCTGGCGATGCCACAGCCGATGGTGGCACCGAACACGAGCAGCATCGGGGCGGGCAGGAAGAGTCCACCGAGCTCGACGTGCTCCATCTGGACCATGCCGAACAGGGCGCCGAAGGCGAGCAGGATGCCGACGATCGTTGCGATGTCCACGTCAGCGACCCCCGTCCAGCGCGCGACCGTGCTGCGTGGAGCGGAGTGCGGCGACCGGGGCGAGCGTGGGCTGCGGGCCGGTGTTCGTGCTCGAGCGGGGGGCCTGGTCGGTGCCGTAGGCCATGCCGACGATGCGTGCGCGGTACGCGGCGATCAGGTCGATGACGTCGGCCATCGACTCCCGCACGATGTACTTCGCGCCGTCGACCATGATGAGCGTCGTGTCCGGCGTCTCCTGGATGCGCTCCACGAGATCGGGGTTCACAGCGAATCCGCTGCCGTTCAGTCGTGTGACGACGATCATGGCCCGTCCTGGTTCTCGATCGTCCCGCCGCCGTCCGTGGGGCGGGATGCGGGCCCGTCCGTGGGCCTGCACGGAGGACTATCGGCGGGTACGACGGGTGCGTTAGCGACCCGTTCGGGCCGTCTCAGGCGATCCCCAGGAAATCGCTGCATCCGATCGGGGTGCTCCGGCGGTAGTGGGGGTACGACGTCGAGGACGACGTCGTCCGCACCGGCCCGGACAGGCCCGAAGGAGACACGTCATGCGCAAGACACTCGCCACCGGCCTCAGCGCCGGTGTCCTCTTCGCCGCCGCTGCGGCCGTACTGCCCGCGACCGCTGCGACCGCCGCCACCGGCGAGGCGACGCTCTCGGTCCTCCACGCCGTGCCGGACGTCACCGTCGACGTCTACCTCGACGGCGAACGTGCCATCGACGATTTCACCCCGGGCACCCTCGCCGGCCCGATGATGGTGCCGGCCGGTGCACACCAGCTCGCGATCACCGCCTCGGACGCCACCGACGCGTCGAAGCCGATCATCGGCCCGGCGGACGTCTCGTTCGACGCCGGCGGCGACTACACCGCCGTCGCCCACGACGCCACGGACGGGTCGCCGACCGCCACGGTGTTCACCAACGACACCTCGGCCGTCGCGGCCGGCCAGGGACGCCTGGTCGTCCGGCACGTCGCCGCCGCACCGGCCGTCGACGTCCTCGCCGGTGGGAAGGCCGTCGTGTCGAACCTGTCGAACCCCGACGAGCAGGCCCTCGAGCTGCCGGCCGGCACCGTGTCGGCGACCGTCGCCGCCACCGGGACCACCGACCCCGTGATCGGCCCGGCGGACGTCGCGGTCACCGCGGGCTCGTCGACCATCGTCTACGCCTGGGGCAGCCTGGACGACGACAACCTCGCCCTCGCCACGCAGACGATCGCGGACCTCGGTGGCACGCCGAACGGCGTCCCCGCCGGGAACGCCGGTCTCGTGGCCTCGAACGACCAGGACCCCCTGCCCCTGGTCGGCGCAGCGGCGGCCGCACTGGCCGCCGCTGCCGCGATCGGGGCCGTGGTGCTCCGCCGCCGGCACGCAGCGACCCGCCGCTGAACGTGCCACGCCCCGTGCGGTCCGCCACGGTGACGCTCGTCGTCGCCGTGGCGGCCGCCGCCCTGACCGGGTGCTCGTCGGCCGGGACCACCCCCGGCGGGCAGCCGTCCGTCCTGCCGACCACCACCCCCACACCGGTCCCGTCGGCGTTCTCGACCGAGGTACCGCAGCAGGCCGCCACGATCCCCCCGGTCCGGGATGCCCCCGCCCCCACCACCATCACGGTCGACCACGCCGGCATCCGCGCGCCGATCCGCCCCGAGGGGGTCGACGAGGACGGCGCGATGGCGCTCCCGCCCGACCCGGCGACCGCGGGCTGGTACCGGTTCGGTGCCGCACCGTCGTCCACCGAGGGCACGGTCGTCATCGCGGCCCACGTCGACGCGGTCGGCTACGGCATCGGCCCGTTCTCCCGCCTCGGCGACGCCCCGTCCGGCACCCGGGTCACCCTGACCGACGCGGACGGTGCCGAGACCGCGTGGCGGATCGACTCCGTCAGCATGCTCGAGAAGCAGGGACTCCCCTGGGACGAGGTGTTCCGCGACGACGGACCACGACGGCTCGTCCTGGTGACCTGCGGCGGGACGTTCGACGCAGCCACCGGACACTACGAGAGCAACCTCGTCGTCACCGCGGTCCCGGCCTGACCGTGGCGACGATCCGCCCCCTACGATCGGATCGTGGTCGACGACGACCGCGCCAGCGACAGGAAGACGTGACGACCATCCTCCCGGACGACAGCGAGCTCTCGGACGCGTTCCGCGCCGGGGGCGAGCACGCCCTGCGAGCCGTCTACGAACGGTGGTCGTCGCTCGTGTACTCGCTGGCCCTGCGCGCCCTGGCCGACCCGGCCGCCGCGGAGGACGTCACGCAGCAGGTCTTCGTGAAGGCCTGGCAGCGCAGCACGAGCTACGACCCCGGTCGCGCCCCGCTCGGCGCGTGGCTGGTCGGTATCACCCGGAACTGCATCGCCGACGCGCAGAACGAGCGCCGACGGCACGCCAGCGCCGCCGACCCGGACGTGGTCGAGGAGACCACCCCGGCGTCGGAACCGGCCTTCGACCTGGCCGAACGCGCACTGGTCGCCGGCGAGCTCGAGCGGCTCGACGAGGTCCCACGGCGCGTGATGCGACTGGCGTTCTACGACGACCTCAGCCATCGTGAGATCGCCGAACGGCTCGAACTGCCGCTGGGCACCGTCAAGAGCCACATCCACCGAAGTCTGGCTCGGCTCCGAACACGTCTGGAGGTGATCGAATGAAGCACGTCGACGACGAGACGCTGGCGATGCTCGCGGTCTCCGACCAGGTCGCCGCGGACGACGTCGCCGAGCACCTGGCGTCCTGCGACCGGTGCCGCGACGAGGTGGCCGCGCTGCAGCGGGTCGCCGCGGTGACCCGGGCGTCCGAGGACGTCATGCTGGCCGCGCCCCCGGAGCACGTGTGGGACCGGATCGCGGCCGAGATCGCCCGGACGCCGCAGCAGGCTGCGGCGCCGGCGACCGACCCCGGACGAGCGGCCGAACGCGCGTCCGGCGGGGCAGCCGGCGGCACCCGGTCCGACGCGCAGCACCACGCCGTGGCCCGCCGACCCCGATCCCGTCCGCGTCGTCGCCGTGCCCTGGCACTGGTGATCGCCGGCGCCGGCGTACTCGCCGTCGTCCTCGGCATCGGTGTGGCGTCGGGGATCGTCCCCGGACTCCCCCGCGGCGACACCGAGACCGTCCTGGCGAACACCGAGCTCGCCGCACTGCCCGGTTGGTCGGGGACGACCGGCCGCGCCGAACTCGAACGTGACCAGGACGGCCGGGTGACCCTGCTCGTCGACCTGCACGGAGAGCGCGGTCGCTCCGGCACCGGTCCGCTGCGCGAGGTCTGGATGATGCGGTCGGACCTCGGCGGACTGGTGAGCGTCGGCTACCTCGACGGCGACCAGGGCCGCTTCACGGTGCCCGACGGCGTCGACACCGCGGAGTTCCCCGTCGTGGACGTCTCGGCCGAGGCTGACGACGGTGATCCGGCGCACTCCGGTGACTCGATCGTCCGGGGCACCCTGACCGATCCCTGAGCGGTTTCGTCCCCCGAAATTCCCAACTGTGACGTATTCGAGACCTCAAGGCGCGCAACGGGTGTCGATCTTCCACTGCTTTATCTCATGAGCGTGTTAGCGTGGCGCGCATGACCGACACCACCACCGTCGTCTCGCCGGCATCTCCGGCGACCGCAGCACCCCTCCGTGAGGTCGGCGCCCTGATCCGGGGCGCCCGCAAGGGCCGCAGCATGACGCAGGCCCAGCTCGCCGAACGCGTCGGCACCAGCCAGAGCGCCATCAACCGCATCGAGCAGGGTGGGCAGAACCTGTCCCTCGAGATGCTCACCCGCATCAGCGACGCCCTCGACCAGCAGATCGTCTCGATCGGCGGCGCCCCGCAGCGCGCCCACCTGCGCGTGCAGGGCGGCCGGAAGCTCAGCGGCTCCATCGCGGTGAACTCGAGCAAGAACGCCGCCGTGGCCCTGCTCTGCGCCTCGCTGCTCAACCGCGGCGTGACCCGTCTGCACAAGGTCGCCCGGATCGTCGAGGTCGACCGCATCATCGACGTGCTCCGCAGCCTCGGCGCGAGCGTCACCTGGTCGGAGGACGGCGAGACCCTCGAGATCGTCGCCCCCGACGACCTGCACCTCGACGCGATCGACGCCGACGCCGCCCGCCGCACCCGCAGCGTGCTCATGTTCCTCGGCCCGCTCAGCGGCCGCTACGAGTCCTTCCGCCTGCCCTACGCCGGCGGCTGCGACCTCGGCACCCGCACGGTCGAGCCGCACCTCATCGCGCTCCGCCCGTTCGGCGTGGACGTCGAGGCGACCTCCGGCTGGTACGAGGTCGACGTCGCGAACCAGGCCGTCCCCACCAAGTCGGTCGTGCTCACCGAGCGCGGCGACACCGTGACCGAGAACGCGATCCTGGCCGCCGCGGCCCGCGACGGCGAGACCGTCATCCGGAACGCCAGCCCCAACTACATGGTGCAGGACCTCTGCTTCTTCCTCGAGCTGCTCGGGGTGCAGATCGAGGGCATCGGCACCACCACGCTCCGCATCACCGGCAAGAGCAAGATCGACGAGGTCGTGGACTACTGGCCGAGCGAGGACCCGGTCGAGGCGATGAGCCTGCTGACCGCCGGCATCGTCACCGCGTCGACCCTCACCGTGACCCGGGCGCCGATCGAGTTCCTCGAGATCGAGCTCGCGACCCTGGCCGAGATGGGCCTGCGCTTCGACGTCACCGAGGAGTACGCCGCCGCCAACGGCCGCACCCGCCTCGTCGACATCACGGTGTACCCGTCCGAGCTGCACGCGCCGATCGACAAGATCCACGCGATGCCGTTCCCCGGCCTGAACATCGACAACCTGCCGTTCTTCGTCGTCATCGCGGCCATGGCGGAGGGCACCACGCTCGTGCACGACTGGGTCTACGAGGGCCGGGCGATCCACCTGCTCGACCTCACGCGCCTGGGTGCGAGCGTCACCCTGCGCGACCCGCACCGCCTCGACGTGACCGGCCCGACGCACTTCTCCGGTGCGGAGATCAGCTGCCCGCCGGCGCTGCGGCCCGCCGTCGTGATCCTGCTGGCGATGCTCGCGGCGAAGGGCGAGAGCGTCCTGCGCAACGTCGGCATCATCGCCCGTGGCTACGAGCAGCTGCAGGAGCGCCTCAACTCGCTCGGCGCGTCCATCGAGACGTTCCACGACTGACGCGACCACCCACCCGCGCGACCTGACGGCCCGTCCCCGCAAGTGGGGACGGGCCGTCACCCGTTCTGCGGGGTCCCCACGGGCCTCCAGGCCGATGCCCAGGAGCGCTCCATGCGCCGCCCAGCCCGACCGTGCTGGATGGGCAGATGGCCACGAGATCACTCCTGACCGTCCCCCTGCTCATCACCGTCGCGGCCGCCGCGGCGGCCTGGCTGGTCCTCGGCCCCGCCGCGGCGCTCGCCTTCGTCGCCCTCGCGTTCCTCGAGATCGCGATGGCCGCGGACTCGTCCGTGCCGATGGCCGGCATCGCCGGCAGGCTGCACTCCCCCGCCCGGCGGCTGTTCCTGTCGCTCGGGATCGTCGCGGGCGTGCTCGCGATGCGCCTGCTCCTGCCGCCGGCCGCCGTCGCGGTCGGTGACGCGACCGACCCGGCCAGCTCGGTGGAGGAAGCCGTCTTCGCGCCCGGCTCGTTCTCCGCACACCTGGCCGAGGTGCGTCCGGCCCTCGCCGCCTTCGGCGCCGCGTTCATCTGGCAGGTCTTCGCCGAGTACCTGTTCAACACCGACCGCGCGTCACGCAGGTCGTGGCTGGGCAGCCTGGAGGCGCGGCTCGCCTCCGTCGCGCGACCGCGCGTCTGGTCACTGGTCACCGCTGCGACGGGGGTCGTCGTGACCTCCGTGCTCGTCGGGTCGCGTTCCGGCTGGGCCGCCGGTGCGCTGCTGCCGGTCGCGCTCGGCGGGGTGGCCGGTATCGCGGCGTACCTCGTGTCGAAGCGGACCGCGGCGTGGGCGCTGCGCAGCGGCCCCGGCGGCGGGTCGGACACGGCGTCGATCGGGGTCGGCCGCGGAGCCTGGCGCATCCACCTCTACGCGTCGACGGTCGTGTTCGAGCGGGGGCTCGTCGTGTTCATGCTGTTCGAGATCCTCGACGGCGTGTACAGCCTGTCGGGGTCCGGGCCGCTCGGGTCGGACGGGCTCGGGGCGCTCGAGCAGGCCGCCGTCGCCATCGGAGCGATCGGGGTGGGCGCGGTGTTCCTGGCCCGCCTGACCTCGCGGGTCGACCAGGCTGCTGGGCTGAAGCGGCTTCGGTACCTGAAGGCCGGGGCGGCGTACGTGCTCGGCGTGCTGTCGGTGCTGCTGTGGGCGAGCCTGCTCGTGCCGATCCCGGGCGTCGTCGTGGGGTGGTTCGGGACCGTCGTGATCGGGTCCGCGCTGGTGAGCTCCCTGCCGTGGCGCGCGTGGTGGCGGCGGGTGGTGCGGCGGCCGCGAGCGGTGTGAGCGGCGGCTCGGGACGCGTCGTGCGCTGTGGTGCGGCGCGTCGTTCGGCTGTGCGCGGCGCGTCGTCCGGCTGTGTGCGGCGCGTCGTCCGGCTGTTCTGGAAGGATCCACCGTGGATCGGCGTTGACTGGCGGGTCGGACGACGATCGGAGTGCACGTGCTGGGACCGGAACTGGTGGTCGTGCTCGGCCTCGCCATCGCACTGACGGCGGCCGTGGCCGACCGGATCCGGATCGCACCACCCGTGCTGCTCATGGTCTTCGGCGCGCTGCTCGGGCTCGTGCCGGAGTTCGCGGACGTCGAGCTCCCCGCCGAGGCGGTGCTGCTGCTGTTCCTGCCGGCGCTGCTCTACTGGGAGAGCCTGACGACGTCGCTCCGTGAGATCCGGAAGAACCTGCGCGGCATCGTCCTGATGGGCACCCTGCTCGTCGTGGTGACCGCCGGTGCCGTCGCCGTCCTGCTGCACCTGCTCGGGATGCCGTGGGGGCCGGCCTGGGTGCTCGGCGCCGCGGTCGCCCCGACCGACGCGACCGCGGTCGGCGTGCTCACGAAGATGCTGCCGCGGCGGAACGTCACCGTGCTCCGCGCCGAGAGCCTGGTGAACGACGGCACCACCCTCGTCGTCTACGGCATCGCGGTGGCCGTCACCGTCGGGACGCAGGAGCTCACGTTCTGGGGCGTGTCCGGCATGCTCGTCCTGTCGTACATCGGCGGGGTCGCCGCTGGTCTCGCCGCCGCCTGGATCGGGACGATGGTGCTGCGACGCGTCGACACCGTCGTGCTCGAGAACCTCGTCACCCTGCTCGTGCCCTTCGCCGCGTTCCTGGCTGCCGAGGCCATCGGCGCCTCGGGCGTGCTCGCCGTCGTGGCGGCCGGCATCGTCGTCAGCCAGGTCGGCCCCAAGCTCGACCGTGCCGAGACCCGTCAGCAGGTGCGCGCGTTCTGGTCGTTCCTGACCTTCCTGCTCAACGGCGCACTGTTCGTCCTGGTCGGCATCGAGGCGATGGTCGCCGCCCGGGCACTCGACCCCGCCGACCTGCTGCGCGGGACCGGGATCGTCTTCGCGGTCGCGGTGCTGCTCGTCATCGTGCGGTTCGCGTTCCTCAACGCCGCGGGCGGGACCATCTGGCTCGTCACCCGACGCACCGGCGGAGAACCCCGCGAGGGGCACCGCGACCGGCTCGTCAGCGGGTTCGCCGGGTTCCGGGGCGCGGTGTCGCTCGCCATGGCCGTCGCCGTGCCGCGCACCCTCGAGTCCGGCGGTGACTTCCCCGAGCGGGACCTCATCGTCTTCGTCACTGCCGGCGTGGTCATCGTCACGATCGTCGGGCAGGCCCTCGTGCTGCCGGCCGTCCTGCGCCGCGCCGCGCTCCCCGAGGACGAGTCCGTCAGCGAGGAACGTCGCTACGCCGAACGCACCGCCATCGAGGAGGCGCTCGATGCACTCCCCCGTCTCGCACGGTCGACCGGAGCCGATCGTGCCACCGTTGATCGCCTGCGCAAGGACTACGAGGCGCACCTCGACGTGATCGAGGCCCGCGAAGGGGACGACGACGACCATCCCGCGCTGCAGCGGCACGACAACGCGGTCGCCCTCGAGCTCGCACTCGTCCAGCACAAGGCGAGGACCCTGTTGCGCCTGCGCGACGCCGACGAGATCGACGACCTGGTGCTGCGTCAGGTGCGCGCCGGGTACGACGCGGAAGAGGCGCGGCTCGACGGCATCGAATCGGTGGCGTCACCGCCCACGTCGTCGTAGGGCGACTCCGGGCACACCTGGTCGAAGCGGGCGTTCCCGGTCTGTCGTTCTGACCAGGTATGCCCGTTCCGCGTTCCCATCGCACCGGGAACGCTAGCCTGGCCGCAGTGATCCTCCGTCTCTCTCGGTGACCCACCGGTCACCCAGCACCACCGGTTCGCCCCGCCGCCGCGCGGGGGTGGTCTCGTGCGCCCGGACGGGGAACTCCACCAGGAGTTCCCCCGCACCCGGCACACCATCCAGACCACCAGAGGAAGACCACTCCATGACGACCACCGACCGGTCCGCCCTGCGCGCGGACTGCGGCAACTGCTTCGCGCTCTGCTGCACCGCCTTCGGGTTCCAGCGCTCCGCCGACTTCCCGATCGACAAACCCGCCGGCACCCCCTGCGGCAACCTCGCCGACGACTTCTCCTGCACCATCCACCAGTCGCTGCGCCCGCGCGGGTTCCGGGGCTGCACCGTCTTCGACTGCTCCGGTGCGGGCCAGTACGTGTCCCAGACCCTCTACGACGGGGTCAGTTGGCGTGACCACCCGGACTCCCGCGCGGAGATGTTCCGGGTGTTCCCGATCGTCCGCAGGTTGCACGAGATGCTCTGGCACCTTGCCGAGGCACAGGACCGTGCGGTGACCCCGGACTCAGCAGACGACGCTGCCCGCCTCGCGGAGGAGATCCGCCGAAGCCTCGACGCCGGTCGGCCGATGCTCCTCGCGCTCGATGTGGAGCCCCTGCACGCTCGAGTACGCGATGTCCTGATCGAGGTGAGCGCCGAGGTCCGAGGCCGGTACTGCGCCGGTGCGGACGACGCTCCGCACGGCCTGCTGCGACCGGGGGCGGACCTCGCCGGGCGCGACCTCCGCGCACGGTCGCTGCGCGGGGCCGACCTGCGGGGAGCCACGATGATCGCTGCAGACCTGCGCGGTGTCGACCTGTCCGGTGTCGACCTGCTCGGCGCGGACCTCCGGGATGCGCGGGTCGACGGAGCCGACCTGTCCACGGCGGTGTTCCTCACACAGGCGCAGGTGAACGCGGCACGCGGTGACTCCGCCACTCTGGTGCCCGACGGGATCGACCCGCCGTCGCAGTGGTCGTCGACGGCGATCGAGCGCTGAGTGAGCTCGGACCCGGAGTTGACACCGGTTCTCATCTATAAATGTATTGCTACTTCTGCATATGTGATCTACGCTGGGGGCATCCCAACCGACGATCAGCAGGAGGTCACCATGGCCGAGCACGAGAACAGCGCAGAGCACACCGTCGCCGAGCACACCCACCAGGACGGCTGCGGCCACGAGACGGTGCAGCACGAGGACCACGTGGACTTCGTCCACGACGGCCACAAGCACGCCCAGCACGGCGACCACTACGACGAGCACTGATCTCCTGATCAGCGCAGGCCCGTGATCAGCACCGATCGACGGACCTGCACGACGGCCCCGACGCACCGCGCCGGGGCCGTCGTGTTGCATGCACGTATGCGCGTGCGCTTACATGAGTCCATGTCAGACGGGATCGAAGCAGCAGCCGAACTCTTCAAGGCGCTGTCCTCGCCCGCCCGACTCCGGATCCTGTCGGCGTTGATCTCCCAGTCTTCCGACGTCGGCTCCCTCGCGGAAGCGACCGAGCTGTCGCAGCCCCTGGTGTCCCAGCACCTCCGCACGCTGCGGCTCGCGGGCATCGTGCAGGTCGAGCGCATCGGGCGGAACGCCGTCTACTCGCTGCACGACGAGCACATCGCCCACATCGTCGGTGACGCGGTCAGCCACGTCAGTGAGTCCGAAGCCGACTGAACCGCCGGCCGCGGGCAGACTGCGTTCAGCAGCAGTCGCAACGCTCGCGCTCGCGCTCCCCCGTCAGCGCCGACACCGGCTGCTTGCACGCGTCACCGCGCCAGGCCTCGAGTCCCTCGCGCACGGCGAACACGACCACGACCAGTCCGGCGAGCGGATCGGCCCACCACCAGCCGAACAGGCTGTTCGCGAGCAGGCCGAGCAGCACCGCCGCCGACAGGTAGCTGCAGATCAGCGTCTGCTTCGAGTCGGCGATCGCCGACGCCGAACCGAGTTCGCGTCCGGTCCGCCGTTCGACGAGGCTCAGGAAGGGCATGACCGCCAGGCTCACCGCGGCCAGGACGATGCCGACCGGACTGTGATCCGGCGACCGGACACCCGTGAAGGTCAGGACGGCATCGACACTGACCACGACGGCGAGCCCGAAGAACGAGATCGCGATCACCCGCAGCGCCGTTCGTTCCCGGGCCTCCGGGTCACGCCCGGCGAACTGCCACGCGACGGCCGCTGCCGACAGGACCTCGACGATCGAGTCGAGCCCGAAGCCGATCAGCGCGGTGGACGACGCCACCGAACCCGCGGCGATCGCCACGACGGCCTCGATCACGTTGTAGACGATGGTCGCCGCGACGATCCACCGGATCCGTCGCCGGAGCACGCCGACACGAGCCGGTGCGAGCGACACCGCCGCCGTGGTCACCGCTCGACCTCGCATCCGTCGTCGTCGGCGACGTCCACCGCCAGCACCACGTCGACCAGGGACTCGAGCGCACGGGTGAGGTTGCGGTCCGCGATCTCGTAGCGGGTCCGACGCCCCTCGGGCACGGCGACGACGATCCCGCAGCCGCGCAGGCACGCCAGGTGGTTCGACACGTTCGTCCGCGTGAGCTCGAGTTCCTCGGCGAGCCGCGCCGGGTAGCCGGGTCCGTCGAGCAGCCGGAGCAGGAGGCGCGCGCGGGTCGGGTCGGCGAGCGCGCGCCCGAGACGGTTCAGCACGTCGTGCCGCGAGGCAATGGTCAGCATGCGCTGACCATACATCGGGCCGCGCCGAAACCGCCACCGACCCGGACGACACGTCACGCCCTCGGACAGCGCTCGGGCTCAGACGTCCGAGAGCCGACGCCCGGTCAGCGCGTCGTTCCAGCTCGTGCGGCCGCTGGGAGCACGCGACTCGTGCACGCCGTCGTGGCCGCGTGGTCGATCACACCGCCAGCGGTCGAAGACGCTGCAGCATCGGTGGTCGGACTGGTGGTCGGTGTCGTGGTTCTCGCGCATCGCACCGATGAGACGTCACGACACAGCGTTTCGTCACGAACGGTCGCCGAACTCCCTGCATCACGAACGATGGTGAGCAGGAACGGTCGAGTCCCCCTTCAGCACCCGACCGTTCCTGCTCACCAAGCGCCCAGCGACGCGAGCGCAGCGCCCGCGACGCGAGCCCCCGCGACGCGAGCCCCCGCGCCTAGCGCTTCAGGTTCGTGAGCTCCTGCAGCACCTCGTCCGAGGTGGTGATGATGCGGGCGTTCGCCTGGAACCCGCGCTGCGCGACGATCAGGTTGGTGAACTCCTGCGACAGGTCGACGTTCGACATCTCGAGCGTCCCCGCCGCGAGCGAACCGACGCCCGCCGAGCCGGGGCCGCCGACCGTAGCACCGCCCGAGTTCGCCGTGGCGCGGTAGCCCGACGCCCCGGTCTTCTCGAGGCCGGCCGGGTTGGCGAACGTGGCGAGGGCGATGCGGCCGAGCGCGAGTGACGCGCCGTTCGAGAACGTCCCGGTGACGGTGCCGTCCTTCGAGATCGAGTAGCCCTGCAGCGCGCCGGCCTCGCGGCCGTTCTGCGAGCCGATCGCCGCGGTGTTGAGCGAGGCGAACCCGGTCAGGTCGCCCATGTCGACCCGGATGCCCCCGACGGCGAGGGTGCCGCCGGCGGTCAGCTTGCCGTCGGTGCCGAAGGTCAGCGAGGTCGTCGCGGTGGTGCCCTGGCCGTTGCGCCCGGTGACGTCCCAGCCGTCGGCGGTGCGCGTGTAGGCGAGCGACATCGTGTGCTTGGCACCCGAAGCGTCGTACACGGTGGCCTCGCGGGTGATGGTCTGGCCGACGGCGGTCTCCGACGGCAGGTTGCCGGCGACCGTGGCAGCGGTGGTGCGGACCGCCGGGGCCGCTGCTTCGAGCGGCAGCGTGATGTCGGACAGCTGGCCGTTCTCGTTGACGACGCCGTTCGTGGCCGGGTAGCCCTGCACGATCTTGCCGTCGGCGGTGACCAGGCGGCCGTTCGCGTCGAAGTCGAACGCACCGGCGCGGGTGTAGACGGTGTCGTTGCCCAGGCGGGTGACGAAGAAGCCGTCGCCCGAGATCATCAGGTCGGTCGCCTTGCCGGTGGCCTGCGCCGAGCCCTGCGAGAAGTTCGTGGAGACGCCGGCGACCTGCACGCCCAGGCCGATCTGGGCCGGGTTCGTGCCGCCGATGCCGGTCTGCGGTCCGCCGGCACCCTGGGTCATCTGCGACAGGGTGTCCTGGAACACGGTGGTCGACGACTTGAAGCCGACGGTGTTGACGTTGGCGATGTTGTTGCCGGTGACGTCGAGCATCTGCTGGTGGGAGCGGAGGCCGGAGATCCCGGAGTAGAGCGAGCGGAGCATGGTGCGTCCTTTCGGAGAGGCAGGAAGAGCGAGGAAGAACGAGGAAGGGAGCAGCGGGCGTCAGGACGCCGGAGTGGTGGTGGTGATGCCGGAGATCACGTCGAGAGCGACCTCCTTCCCGTTCACGGTGACCGTGGGGACGCTGTTCGCGTACGACACGGCCGAGGCGGTCCCGGTGACGGGCTTGCCCGAGTCGGCGTCGGTGTAGCTGACCTGCTTGCCGACGAGGTTCGCTGCGGCGATGCGCATCTGGAGCGAGAAGTTCTCGTTCCCCGTCGTGGTCTGGTTGGTGATCTGCTCCATCATCGCGAGCTGCGTCTGCTGGCCGATCATCTGGTTGGTGTCCATCGGCGACGACGGGTCCTGGTTGCGCAGCTGCGTGACGAGCAGCTTCATGAAGACCTCGGAGTCCATTGTCTGGGACTTCTGGGCGGTGGAGTTCGCGGCGAGGGCCGCGGCCTGCGCGGTCGGGTCGACGCTGCCGGTGATGCCGTCGATGGGCATGGTGCGTTCCTGTTCGTGAGCCGGATCAGGCGAGGACGTCGAGTCCCGCGGTGCGGATGGAGGGCGTGTGGGCGGTGGGCTGCGGACGCGGGGTGACCCGCGCCTCCAGGCCGGGGTCGCCAGGCAGCGCACGCGCGGCCGGACGCTCGTCGCGACCCGGCGCGTCCTGCGGCTGGTTCTGCGACGACAGGTCGAGCGTGGTGCTCACACCGGTGCCGGCGGCGTCGCGCCGCAGGTCCGGCAGGACCTGGCGGACGGCCTCGCGGCCGGCGTCCGAGGCGGCGAACAGCTCGACGTGCATGCCGTGCGCGGTGACGTGCGCGCGGACCGTGACCGGGCCGAGGCTGTCCGGCACGACCAGCACGGTGACGACGTGCTCGCCGGGGCCGGCCTGCGCGAGCGAGAACACCGGCCGCGCGAGCTGCTGGGCGAGCGGTGCCGGTGCCGGTGCGGTCGCCGCCGCGGGCGCGGTGGTCGGCGTCGTCGACATGACGAACGGCGTCTCGCCACCGCGGCTGGGGGCGACGGCCGGGAGGCCCGGATCACCCGGCGTCGACGCCTGCTGCTCCGTCCCGTGGCCGGCTCGGGAGCCGGTGCCGGCTGCCGGGGCGGCGGCCGCCACCACCGGCGCCTGGGCCGGCGTCACGGTCGCGGTGTCGCCGTCGGCGGTGCGAGTGGCGGCGGGGGCCGCGATCACGGCAGCGGCCGTCGGGGCGGTGGTCGCCGGGTCGCTCGTGGCCCTGGTCGTCGACGCAGCGGTCGTCGCGGGGGTGGCGCCGGCGACGGTCGTCGCGGGCGCGGCCCGAGACGCGGTGCCGGCGGGCGTCACGGCGGAGGTCGTCGCGGCGGTGGTCGCCGGGCGGGTCGTCGCAGCGGCAGCCGTCTCCGGTGCCGCGCCCGACGCCGGTGCCTGCTGCGGGGTCGCTGTGGCGGGGGCGGTGGTCGGCGCCGGGGTCGACGGGACCGGCGTCGAGGCGTCCCCCTCCACCGACGGCGGTGTCGTGGTCGTGGTGTCGATTGCTCCGGCGGTCGCCCCTGCTGCCACGACGGCGTGTGGGTCGTCGTCGGAGGTCTCGGCGGAGAGGCTGGCCGGAGCGATCGGTGCGGCCACGAGTCCGGCGGTGAGCAGCGCCTGCGCGTCGACGGGCGCTGCCTCGGTCGCGGGCACCGACTGGTCCGACGCGGACGCAGACGCAGACGCGGACGGCGTGGCACCGGTGCCCGGCGTCGCAGCCGACCCGTCCGCCGTTCGACCCTCGGTGTCGTCCCGCCCGGCAGCACCGTCGCCGGCTCGCCGCTCGGTCGCGACGGCGGCGGTCAGTGCCGCACCGAAGGACCCGGCAGCCGCGGGGTCGGACGCCGCACCCCGGGTGGAGCCCGGTGCGGTGGGCACGGACGGCTGGGTGGCGATGGTCAGGCTCATGCGGCACTCCCGGACTGCATCATGGACAGCAGCGCGGCGGTCTGCAGGTCGGTCGCGGAACGCGCTGCCGAGGCGGTCGGCGCGGCGACGGCCGCCGGGGCCGCCTGTGCGGGGACGATCCGGCGGATGGTCGCGATGTCGCCCTGGGAGTACCAGTTGTCGACGATCCGGACGTCCTTGCCGGGGCGCGGCGCGTGCAGCACCTTGCCGTCGCCGACGTAGATGACGACGTGGCCCTCGCCCTTCGGGATGATCAGGTCGCCGGGCTGCGCGTCCTTCAGGGAGCCGACCTCGACGCCCATCTTCGCCTGGTCCGGCACGACCCGGGGCATCGTGACCCCGAGGTCCTTGAAGACCGTCTGCACCAGGCCCGAGCAGTCCATCCCCGCGGTCGTCTCCCCGCCGAACACGTACGGGACGCCGAGGTACTTCTTCGCGTCGGCCACCACGTCGGCGCCGGTCGCACCGCTGCCGGTGGCGAGGGTGCCGGCACCGGCGTCGACCGAGGTCGCGGGGGCACGGGTGGCCGCCGGGGTCGCTGCGGCGGTCGCACCGGCAGCGCTCGCCGCGCCGGTCGTGCCGTCGGCGGTGGCGAGGGCGTCGGCGAAGGCCGAGGACCCCGCGGCACCGCTGGTGGCGGAGGCGCTCGGGGCAGCCGTGGCCGTCCCGCCGCGCAGCGTGTCGATCTGGGACCGGATCTCCGAGATCCGGGAGAGCACCGCTTCGACGCTCATCGGGTACCACCTTCCGTGCGGCGTCGTGCCGCGATCTCGTCGAGGGCGTTCTGTTCGGTCCGGAGTTCCTCGGCCGCCTGCTGCTCGGTGTGCTTGCCCTCGAGCTTCTCGAGGCCGACGGCGGCGCGACGGGCGGCGGTGTAGTCCTGCTGCGCCCGGTCGGCGTCGGCGCGGCGGTTCTGCACCACGGCGTCGAGCTCCTCGAGCATCCCGCGGGTCGCGGCACGGGCTGCGGCGACGGCGCTCAGGGTCGCGGCGTCCTGGATCGGCTGGGCGTCCTCGCTGTCCGCGAGGCTGCGGCGTGCGGCGATCCGGGCGTCGGCAGCGTCACGGACGCGCTCGTTCGCGGTGGCCAGCGTGGCGGCGGCACGGTCCTGTTCGGTGTGGCGCAGGCGCAGGAGCCCGGCGAGCGGGAAACGGCGGGCCATCACGACACCCCCAGCTGCTGCACGAGGCCGCCGAGGCGCTGCCAGGACGCGTCAGCCGTGGCCCGCTCGACCATGCCTTGACGTAGGAACGCGTCGATCGATCCCTGGTGGTCGACGGCGGCGTCCACGAGCGGGTTCGACCCGCGCTGGTAGGCACCGACGTCGAGCAGGTCCTGGGCCCCGGCACGGGCGGCCATCACCTTCCGCAGCACGGTGGCGGCGGCACGCTGCTCGGGTCGGGTGACCTTCGAGGCGACGCGGGACACTGAGCCGAGGGCGTCGATCGACGGGAAGTGCCCGGTGATCGCGAGCTTGCGGTCGAGCACGACGTGGCCGTCCAGGATGCTGCGGGCCGCGTCGGCGATCGGCTCGTTGTGGTCGTCGCCGTCGACCAGCACGGTGTACATGCCGGTGATGCTGCCGACGCGGTCGGTCCCCGCGCGCTCGAGCAGTCCGGCGAGCACCGAGAACGTCGACGGCGGGTAGCCCCGGGTGGCCGGTGGCTCCCCCACCGACAGGCCGATCTCACGCTGCGCCATCGCGACGCGGGTGAGCGAGTCCATCATGAGCACGACGTCCTGGCCGACGTCGCGGAACGACTCGGCGATGCGGGTGGCCACGAACGCGGCACGCAGGCGCATGAGCGCCGGCTCGTCGGAGGTCGACACGACGACGATCGAGCGGGCGAGCCCCTCGGGTCCCAGGTCGTCCTCCAGGAACTCGCGCACCTCGCGGCCGCGCTCCCCCACCAGGGCGATGACGTTGACGGCCGCGTCGCTCCCGCGCGCGATCATCGACAGCAGCGACGACTTGCCCACGCCGGACCCGGCGAACAGGCCCATGCGCTGCCCGCGGCCGACGGTGGTCAGGGTGTCGAGCACGCGGACGCCGAGCTGCATCGGGGTGTCGATGCGGGTCCGGGCCATCGCGCTCGGGGTGTCGTGGTCGAGCGGGACCCAGGTGACCGGTCCGCCGCCGGGACCCTCGAGCGGCCCATGGTCGTCGATCGGTCGGCCGAGTCCATCGAGCACGCGGCCGAACAGACCGGATCCGGTCGGCACGAGCACCGGGCGGCCGGTCGGCCGCGCCGGGGTGCCCGCGGTCACGCCGGTCAGGCGGCCGAGCGGCATGCAGCGGACGCCCGAGGCATCGGTGGCGACGACCTCGACCGCGGTCTGTTCGCCGTCCTCGGCGCCGACCGTGACGACCTCGCCCACGCGGGCGTCGAGCCCGGCGATCGTCAGCCCCAGGCCGACGGCGCTCGTGACGACACCGACCCGCTGGGGTGCGGCCCGCAGGAGCGCTTCGTCGAGACCGCGCGGACGGAGCAGCGTGGCGGTCACCGGTCGGCTCCCGTCGCGTCCACACCGAGGGCGGTGCGGGCGCGGTCGAGCGCCGTGGCGATGCGCGCGTCGAGCATGCCGTCCGGCAGGTCGACGACGGCGTCGCCGTCGCGCAGGGTGCCGTCCGCGACGACCGGCACCGGCAGGTCGAGGCCGGCGACGCGCGCGGCGTCCGCCGGGCTGAGCCGGACGGACACCGGGACCGTGCGGTCGACGGACGCGAGCGCCCGCCGGACGGTGGCCTCGGCGCCGGACGCGATCCGCGCCTCCCGGCTGCCCGGTCCGTCCGGACCGTCGGTGACGGTCGCGTCGTGTGCGGGCCTGGAGGCGCGGACCACGTTGCCGACGATCGCCTCGGCCAGGTCGACTGCCGCACTCGCGACCGACGCCTCGGCGTCCGCCAGGACGGGTGCGACCGTGGACAGCATGGCGTTCGTGGCGGCGTCGAGGACCGCGATCCGGCGGGCGGTGTCGGCCTGCAGCGCGGTGATCCGCGCGGCGTGCTCGGCCTCGAGCCGGGCGCGCAGGGCGTCGGTCTCGGCCTGCGCGGCCCGCAGGCCGGCGGTGTAGCCGGCCGCGTGCCCGCGGACGTCGGCGCTCGACGCACGCTCGCGTCCGGCGGGGTCGGCGAGCACCGGGAAGGCGACGCGGTGCACGACGGTGTCAGTCAACGAGCTCGTCCTCCTCGGCGCGGTGCACGGTGACGACGCCCCGGGCCTCGAGCTCGCGCACGGAGCGGACGACCTCGGCGCGGGCTTCCTCGACCTGCGAGACGCGGACCGGGCCCATGGCCTGCAGTTCGTCGTCGAGCAGTTCGCGGTTGCGCTCGGACACGTTCGCGCGGATGGTCTCGACGACCGGCCCGGCTGCGCCCTTCATGGCGGTCGCGAGGATCTTCGAGTCGATGCCGCGCAGCACCTGCTGGATGTCGCGGGACTCGAGCTTCACGATGTCCTCGAAGGTGAGCATGCGGGAGCGGATGTCCTCGGCGAGCTCCGGGTCGCGGGCTTCGAGTCCCTCGAGCACGGCCTTCTCGGTCGCGACGTCCGAGCGGTTGATGATGTCGACCAGGGGCGCGATGCCACCGACGACCTCGACGCTCTCGCGCGGCGACACGACGGCCCCGGCACGCTGGCGCAGCACACCGGCGACGATGCCGACGGCCTCGGGGGTCGCGCTGCCCATCGTGGCGAAGGCCTGGGCGACGTCGGTGCGGACACGCTCGTCGATCCCGGCGAGCACGGCACTGGCCTGCCCCGGACCCAGGTGGGCGAGCACGAGGGCGATCGTCTGCGGCAGCTCGCCCTCGAGCAGGGAGATGACCTGGCCGGGTTCGGCGTCGTCGAGGAAGTCGAACGACTGGCCGGCGAGGTTCGAGGCCAGACGGTCCATCACGCCGGCGGCCCGCTCGGCGCCGAACGACGCCTCGAGCAGCCCGAGGGCGGTCTCCTTGCCGCCGCGCTTCTGCAGGCGGCCGCTCATCGTGATCCGGTGGAACTCCGACAGCGTCTGGTCGACGACGGTGTCCTCGACGCGGCGCATCCGGACGATCTCGGCGGAGATCTCCTCGGCCTCCATCTCGGTGAACTGCTTCATCACCTCGGCGGCGCGGTCGGTCTCCATCTGCATGAGGATGAGCGCGACCTTCTGCGCACCGGTCAGCGCACGGTCGCTTGGACCGGAACCGCCGCCGGGGCTCGGCATGAGCGCGCTCACACCGGTGCCCGGTCGTCCAGGAGCCCGCGCAGGAGCTCGGCGGTGCGCTTCGGGTCGCGCTCGGCCAGGGCGGAGATGTCCTGACGGCGGCGCTCGGCGGTGATCTCCTCGGTCGTCAGCACCTCGGTGGGGGCGTCGCCGGCGGGCATCGCGGACAGCACGGCGGTCGGGGCGTCACCGGCACCGAGCGTCGCCCGGTCGTCGACGCCGTCCATCGCGAGGGGCAGCTGGAACGTCTCGCCGGCGAAGGCGTCGAGCTCGCCGAGGTCGACGGCCTCGCGCTCCTGCTTCCGGTTGCGACGGGCGACGAAGAACATGATCGCGATGACGGCGAGGACGATGCCGATCACGATGCCGGCGGTGCGGATCGACGACCACAGTGCTTCCTGCTGGTCGGCCTTCTGCTGGGCCTCCAGGGCCTTGGCGGCCTGGTCGGAAGCGCTGGTGTCGAAGTCCATCATCGCGACCTTGACCTGGTCGCCACGGTCCTGGTCGACACCCGCGGCGGCGGAAACCAGGTCGTTGATGCTCTGCAGGTTCGCGTTCTGCACGGCGTCGGCCTTCGAGTTCAGCGCGACCGAGATGGTCTGCCGGTCGAGCCCGCCCGAGGGGATCTGCGTGGTCTCGGTGGTGTGGTCGACGGCGTTGTTCTTCGTCGCCGACTCGTTCTTGTACCCGTCGTCACCGGTGCCGCTCGTCGCGGTGCCGTTCGGGACGGCGATGTTGTCCGGACCGAGGACCCCCGTCGCGCCGCTCCCCGCGCCGGAGCCCGCGCCGTACTCCTCGGTGGTGCTCGACTCGTTCAGTGCGACCGGACCCGAGGTCGGGCTCGTGTAGCTCTCGGACGTCCGGGTGCCGGACTCCTGGTTCATCGTCCCGGAGACCACGACGGTCGCGTTGCCGACGCCGAGCGTGGTGTCGAGCAGGTCCTGGATCTTCTTGCTCGTCGCCGCGTCGTAGTCGGCGGCCTGGTCCGCGCCGCTGCCGGTCGCACCGGTGCCGACGGCGGACAGGGTCTGGCCCTTCGCGTCGACGACCGAGACGTCGGTGGGCTGCATGCCCTCGACCGAGGCGCTCGTCAGGTGCACGATGGCCTGCACCTGGTCGGTGCTGAGCTGTGCGCCGTTGTCGGTCGCGATGAACACCGATGCGGTCGGGTCCTTCTCCTCGGAGACGAACACCGACTTCTCCGGGATCGCGAGCTGCACGGTGGCGGTCTGCACGCCGTCCATCGCGCCGATGGTCTTGGCGAGCTCGCCCTCCATCGCGCGCTTGTAGGTGACGTTCTGCTGGAACTCCGAGCTCGTCACGCCCATCTTGTCGAGCAGCGAGTAGCCGCCCTCGTTCGACGACGGCAGGCCGTTCGACGCCGCCTTGAGCCGCTCTGAGTACACCTGCGCCTGCGGCACGAGGATCGTCGCGCCGCCGTCGGTGAGCTGGAACGGCACACCGTCGGTCTGCAGCTGGTCCGTGATGGAACTCGCGTCCGCCGCGGCGAGCCCGGTGAAGAGCGGGGCGTAGGACGCCTTGCCGAGCCAGGACGCGAGGGCGATCCCACCGAGCACGAGCGCCGCGATCGCCAGGATCGCGATGGTGCGCTGGGCGGCGGAGAAGCCCTGCACGTAGGCGCTGACGCGAGCGAAGACGTTCTTGACGGCGACGGGCATCAGGCCTGCATCCTCATGATCTCGTTGAAGGCGTCGACGCCCTTGTTGCGGACGGCGGAGACGAGCTCAAGCGTGACCTGCGCGCGGGTGGCGGCGATCGTGGCGTCGTGGATGTCGTCGAGGTTGCCGGTCACGGCCTTGAGCGCGAGGGTCTTCGAGTCGCTCTGCAACGACTGCAGCCCGTCGACGGCGTTGCCGAGGCTCGCGGCGAACCCGCTGCCGTCGGTCGTCGCACCGGCGGCACCGGTCGCGTTCGTGCTGTCGCTGGACGTCCCCGACACACTGGTCAGGGCGTTCGTCATCGCGTTGGTGGTCACACCGTTCACGGCGTCGATGGGCATCAGTTCTTCCCGATCTGCAGTGCCGCCTCGTAGGCGGTCTTGGCACGGTCGACCACGGCGGCGTTCGCCTGGTAGCCGCGCTGGGCCATGATGAGGTCCGCCATCTGCGTGCCGAGGTCGATGTCGGGCATGCGGACGTAGCCCTCCTCGTTCGCGAGCGGGTTGTCCGGGTCGTAGGTCACACGGCCGGCGGCGCTGCCGAACGCGGCGCCCTTGACGTAGGCGCCGGAGACGCCGGCGCCCTCCTGCACCTCGACGTAGCGCGCCTGGAACGCGGTGTCGTCCATCGACTTCACGGTGTTCGCGTTGGCGATGTTGTCCGAGACGGCGTCGAGCCACTTCCGGTGCACGGTCAGGCCGGTGCTCGCGATGCCGATCGCGTCGAAGGTCGTCACGAGTTCGTCCGCATCGCCGCACGGACGCTGGTGAGCTCGGAGTTCATCGCCTGCGTGGCGAACTGGTACCGCAGCACGGTGTCGATGTTCGACAGCGTCTCCTCGTCGAGGTTGACGTTGTTGCCGTTCGTGTTCGTCGGCTCGAGGCTGCGCGCCATCGTCGGCGTGGTGGCGCCGTCGCCGTCCACGATCGACTTCGCCAGGGCGTCCTCGAACTGCACCTTCTCGGCGTGGTAGTTCGTCGTGTTGATGTTCGCGATGTTGTTCGCGATCACCTTCTGGCGCATCGACAGGCCGTCGAGTGCGCTCTGCATCGCGACGCTCGTCACGGAATCGAACACGGGGGTCCCCTCGTCAGGCGTCGTCGGTGCGACGTCGCCGTGCGGTGGTGGCCGATCCCTGGCCGAACTGGTGAGCGATCCGTGCTCGTGTGGCGCTATCGGAGCCCGTCGTCCGCCGCGTTAGGCGTCGCCCCGAACGGGGGGCGGTTCGGTGCGGGCCGGTGTCGCTCGTTGCGCGCGCCGGTAGTTGCACGCGCGTGGGAGCGACAGAGTCGCTGTCGTACGACAACGACGACGTCGCCCGTTGCGCGCGCCACCAGTTGCACGCGCGCGCAAGCGACAGGGTCGCCGTCGTACGACAACGACGACGTCGCCCGTTGCGCACGCCGGCAGTTGCACGCGCGCGCAAGCGACAGGGTCGCCGTCGTACGACGACGACATCGTCGCTCGGGGGCGCGGGTCAGGCGGAAGCGTCGAGGTACACGGAGCCGCGGGGCTCGCGCGTGGCGTCGACGGCGCGCAGGGCACCGAGGTGCTCCAGCGTCGAGCGGCGGTCCGCCTCGAGCACCGTCATGCGGTCCCGCTGCGCGGCGAGCAGCCGGGAGGCCCGTCCCACCAGGTCACGCGGCAGCGGTCCCAGCCCGGCCGGCTCCGACCACCCGGCCACGGCCGTGGAGTCGGCCGCCTGCCCGGCAGCGTCGCGCTCCAGGGACGTGAGCAGGGCCTCCCATGCGGCTCGTCCGTCGGACGGTTCAGGCGACACCGAGGGCTCCCCCGGTCGGCTGCTGCGTGGCGGGCGTCGCGGGCAGCGACGCGGCTGCCTCGTGCCACGACTGCCGCAGCGGCTCGAGGATCCGGATGCAGTCGCGGGTGGCCTGCACATCGCGGTGCACGTTCGCCGTGATGAGCGAGGTGGAGGCGTAGTTGTAGACGGCGAGCAGGCCCTCGCCGCCGTCCCAGACGTCGATCCGGAGCGTGCTCGAGAGCTCGCCGACGATCGCCTGGGCGTGCAGGAGCTGCTCGCGGGCCGCCTCCCAGTCAGCGACGACCTGTGCGGCCTCGGCACGGTGCAGGTCGAGCAGCAGCCGGTCGTAGAGCATCGTCACGAGCTGGGCCGGCGTCGCCGAAAGCACGGCCTCGTTCGTGTACTGGGCACGACGCTGGTCGGTGACGGTGCGCGGCTGGGCGGCCTGGCGGAAGGCGGCTGCCTGGAAGTCGAAGGTCATGGTCGTTCCCGTCAGCTCGAAGTCGATGCGAGCTGGCTGGCGAGCCAGCTCGACTGCGACTGGAGCTTGCTGAGGCTGGTCTCGAGGGATGAGTAGAGGGTCTGCAGCGAGGCCCGGCGCATCGCCAGCCGGTCGGTCCAGCTGTCGATCTGGGTGGTGAGGTCCTTGGCGACGGCCTGCTGCCCGGTGATGGACGTGGTGACCGAGCCGTCGTACTTGTCGGACGCGGCGGTGGCCGCGGCGCCGACGTTCGCGGCGACCCCGGAGAGCATCGCCTGGGTGGCCTTCGGGTCGGTGGCGAGGGCCTTCTGGAAGACCTCGGGGTCGAAGGTGAACGTGCCGTCCTTCGTGATCACGATGCCGATCGTCGACGGGGACTTGCCGTCGACCGGGGCGGACATCGTGCTCGTGAGCCGCTGCACCGCGTCGCGGGACGCACCGTCGCCGAGCAGGACACCGGCCTTCGTCGTCGTCGTGCCGGACGTCGCGCTGGTCGAGCTCGACACCGCGGTGTTCGTCTTGTAGTAGGCCGCGATCGCGTTCATCGCGTCGACGAGCCCGGAGGCCACGGACTGGGCCTTGGTGGTGTCCTGCGCGATCGTCACGGTGACGGGGTCGGTGGTGGCCTTCGAGACGGTGACGTCGAGCCCCGGGACGAGCCCGGTGAAGGTGTTCGTGGCGCTCGTGACCGTCTGCGCGGCGGCGGTGCCTGCCCAGAGGGTGACGCTGGCGTCGGTCGCCGCGGTGACGACGGCGGCGCCGGTCTCGGTGAGGACGTTCGTCGCGGTGCCCGCTGCCACGTCGTCGGCGCCGCCCCGGTACACCTGGAACCCGCCGGCCGCTCCGGTCTTCGCGGACGTGAGCTGCAGGCGGTAGAGCTTGGTGCCGTCGACATCGGTGCCGGCGGAGACCTTCGTCGCGGTGACGCCCGCACCGGACTTGTTCAGGGCGGACACGGCGTCGTCGAGCGAACCGGACGCCGGCGTCACGGTGGTCGACTTGCCGTCCGCGCCGACGATCGTGATCGGCTGCGCACCGGTCGACCACGTCGACATCGCGGCCGTCACCCCGACCTGGGCCGAGGCAGTCGATCCGACGGTGAAGCTGATGGAGCCCGCGGTCGCTCCGGTACCGGTGACGGCGGTGACGCTCGGCGCGGTGCTCGTCGCGGCGAAGAGGTCGAGCGACGAGGCCTTCGCGGCGTCCGCGGCCTTCGTGGCGAGCCCCTGGATCAACCCGTTGAGCGTCTGCAGTGACGAGATGAACGAGTTGGTGGTGGTGAGCTTGTTCTTGAGCAGGGTCTGCGGGACCCCCTCGACGCTCATCAGCGAGTTGATGAGGTCGGTCGTCTTGAGACCGCTGACCAGACCGTCGATCGCGAGGCTGGTGCTCGATGACACGGACGAGGACATCGTCGACACTCCCTGGCGTCGTGGAGGTGGTCAGGACGGCGAGGTCCGCCCTCCGCGCCCGAAGGGGCCCGGAGGGCGGACCACGTGATGGCTAGCGCAGGAGCGAGAGCACGCCCTGGGTGCTCTGGTTCGCCTGCGCGAGCATCGAGGTGCCGGCCTGGCTGAGGATGTTGTCGCGCGTGTACTTGACCATCTCCTCCGCCATGTCGACGTCGGTGATGCGCGAGGAGGCAGCGGTGAGGTTCTCCTTGGCCACGTTCGTCACGTTGATGGCGTGGTCGAAGCGGTTCTGGACTGCACCGATGCTCGAACGGGCGGCGGAGACGTACTTGATCTGCTCGTCGATCGCGGTGATGGCAGCCTGAGCGTTCGTCGCCGAGTCGAAGGTGAGCGCGCCGACCGCGGTCGACACGGACTCCACGTTCGACTTCGACAGGTCCACGTCGATCTGGCTCGCCGCGTCGCCGTTCGCGCCGACCTGGAACTTCAGGACGCCTGCGGCGCCGGCGGAGCCGTCGAGCAGGTTGATGCCGTTGAAGTTGGTCGACGCCGAGATGCGGGTGAGCTCCTTGGTGAGCTCGCCGACCTCGGTGGTGATCGCCGTGCGGGAGTCCGCGTTGTTCGAGTCGTTGCCGGCCTGGACGGCCAGGTCGCGCATGCGCTGGAGGATCGAGTGGGTCTCGGTGAGGCCACCTTCAGCGGTCTGCACGACGGAGATGCCGTCCTGCGCGTTGCGGGCGGCGACCGTGAGGCCACCGACCTGGGACTTCAGCCCCTCGGAGATCGTCAGACCGGACGCGTCGTCGGCAGCACGGTTGATGCGGAGGCCGCTCGAGAGCTTCTCGAGGGACTTCGACAGGTCGTTCTGCGTCGAGTTCAGGTTCCGGTACGTGTTGAGTGCCGAGAGGTTGGTGTTGATGGACATACCCATGGTGGTTTCCTCCGTGAATGTGGGTCGTGCGTCGGCCCGTCCGTGGGCTGACATGGATGACTCTCGACCGGTTGCCGGGAGTCGTTAGGGGATCGGCGGAGAAGTTTCCGCCGACGTCTCAACTCGCCGCGACCGCCGGTCCTGCTGCGGCGTCGTGCACCGCGCGCGCGACACCGGCGGCGGCGTTCGTGGCGACACGGGCGAGGTAGGCGCTGCGACGGGCCGCGGTGGTGCGGCTCGCGGGCTCGACGGTGGTGCCGTCGCCGTAGTGGGCGGCGAGACCGTCGTGGAGCAGGCGCATCGCCTCGGAGCGCTGCTGCGAGACGGCCGAGTGCGTGATGCCGAGCTCGGCGGCGACGTCGGTGACCGAGCGGTCCCCGAAGTAGACAGCCTCGACGATGAAGCGCATCCGCTCCGGCAGTGCCTGGACCGCGGCGCGGAGGTAGCGGCGCTTCTCGGTCTCGAGCAGGTCGTCCCCGGGGAGCGGCAGGTCCGCGGCGACGAGGTCGTGCACGGTCTCGTCGAGCGGCGCGACGGTGCGGGCGGCGTCGCTCATGGCGTCGACGGCGGTCTGCTTGTCGACGCCCATGGCATCGGCGATCTCCTGCGCACCGACGCTCCGGCCGAGGCGCGCGGACAGGGCCTCCTGCGTGGCGAGGGTCTCGCGGATCCGCTTCCGGGTGCCGCGGGACGCCCAGTCGGCCGAGCGCATGTCGTCCGCCAGCGCGCCGGCGATCCGGGTGCGGGCGTAGGCGCCGAACGGCACACCGAGGGTCGGGTCGAACGCCTCGGCGGCTGCGACGAGTGCGAGGGACCCGACGGCGGCGAGGTCGTCGCGGTCCAGGTGCGTCGCCCGGGAGCGGACGTCGGCCACGATATAGCCCACGAGCGGGAGGTGCTCCACGATCATCGCGTTGCGTTCGGTGCGGTCCATGCTGTTCCCCTGGTCGACCTGACGTGTGTCGGCTCACCCGTCCGTGGGCGCGACGGACGCCGGCCTCGGATGGCCGGTGCGTACGCCGAAGACCCGCCCGGGTCCCTCCGAGCGGTGCACCCGCATCGTTCCCGCGCGGTTCCGGGTGTCCCCCGGGGTGCGTTCTGAATGTATCGGCTGGCAATGCGCTGAGCAGGTGCACAACCGTCCCCAGTGCGGGGGTGTCAGGCCCGATTTTCGGTCGGCATTTGGGGGGACTCAGGGTCGGGAACGCTCGTTCTTGTCCCCCGACGGGGGTCATCGGGTCACAGCGTCGACGAGTACGCGGGACGGCACTCGGCAGCCGGGGCTTACGGTCGCGGTCACCGAGTCGATAGGTCCCGGTGTCCGCAGGATGACGGACCGGGGGCCACCCCGACGAACCACCACCTGGGAGGAGCTGATGAGCGTGAACGACCTGTCCGCCGTGCTCTGGCGCGAACGCGAGCTGCTCGAACTGCTCACCTTCAAGCTCGAGGAGGAGCAGCTCCTGCTCACCGCGGGCCGCTCCCGCTGGGTGTCGCACGCCAGCCGCGAGGTCGAGCAGGTCCTCGACCGGCTCCGCAGCACCGGTCTCGAACGCGCCGCACAGAGCGCCGAGGTCGCCGAGGAGTGGGGCGTCCCCGCCGACGCTCCCCTGCGCGACGTCGTCGCCGCGGCGCCGAACGGGCCGTGGGGCGAGATCCTGTCGTCGCACCTCACCGCGATGGTCGAACTGACCACCCAGATCGGCGCCCTGCGCGACGAGAACGACCGGTTCCTCCGTGCCGCCGCCCAGGCCACCGAGGAGACCCTGGCGGGCACCGTCACCGGTGCCGCCACCTACGACGCCAGTGGCACGTCCGGCGCAGGCCAGGACGGCGCCCGCCTGTTCGAGGGGACGCTGTAGCACCGTGGTCAGCACCTTCGGATCCCTCGCGACGGCCTACTCCGGCCTCGCCGCCGCCCGTGCCGGCATCGACGTCACCGGCCAGAACATCGCGAACGCCGGCACCACCGGGTACACCCGGCAGCGCGTCACGCAGAACTCGATCCCCGCGACCCAGACCGGGTTCATGCGGGGCACCGCGGCCCTCGCCGGCCAGGGCGTCTCGGTCGACGGCATCGCCCGCCTGGCGTCCCTCACGCTCGACGCCGGCGTCCGCGTCGCCGCCGGTTCCTCGGCCTACGCCGATGCCCGCGCCACGGCACTGTCCGCCCTCGAGACCGGGTTGCACGAGCCCGGCAAGGACGGCCTGAGCGCCAAGCTCGACGGGTTCTGGTCGTCCTGGAGCGAGCTCGCCAGCCACCCCGACGACCCGGGTGCCGCCAGCGCCGTGCTCGGGGCCGCCGGCACCGTCGTCTCCGCGCTGGCCGCCGGCTCGAAGGCCGTCGACGCGCAGTGGTCCTCGGTGCGCGGCACCCTGACCGGGCAGGTCGCCCAGCTGAACGGCGCCGCGGAACAGGTCGCCGACCTGAACGGCCGGATCCGCACCGCGCTCGCCTCGGGCGGCAACGCCAACGAGCTGCTCGACCAGCGCGACCAGCTCACACAGCAGATCGCCACGCTCGCCGGCGGCACCACCCGGACGAACGCCGACGGCACGGTCGACGTGCTCCTCGGCGGCAACCCGCTCGTGCAGGGCACCGACGCCCGCTCGGTCGCCCTCGGCGGCGGCGAGCGTCTGGCCGACGGCACCGCGGTCACCCTGACCTGGACCACCGGAACGGCCGGGGCGGTCGGGCTGAGCGGCGGCTCGATCGGCGGCGCCCTCGCGGTCCTCGCGCCGGCGTCCGGCACCGGTACCGGCGGCGCACTCGCTGAGGCCTCCGCGTCCTACGACGCCGTGGCCACGCGGCTCGCCACCACCGTGAACACCCTGCACGCCGCCGGGACCACCCCGGCCGGCACCACCGGCGCACCCTTCTTCTCCCTGGCGGCCGGCGTCCCCGCCGCCCAGGCACTCGGCGTCGTCCCCACGGACGCCAGTGGGCTGGCGACGCGGAACGCGGCGGGGGAACTCGACGACTCGTTCGCCGACGCGCTCGCGCGACTCGGGGCGTCGTCGGACGGTGCCGACCAGGTCTGGGCGACGTTCGTGGCGGGGGTGGGCACCGCCTCCAGGTCGGCGACGTCGGAATCCACGATGACCGGACTCGCACTCACCAACGCACGCACCCAGCAGCAGTCGAGCGCCGGCGTCGACCTCGACGAGGAGAACGTCAACCTGCTGAGCTACCAGCACGCGTACCAGGGCGCGGCGCGCGTCCTGACCGCGGTCGACGAGATGCTCGACACCATCATCAACCGCGTCGGACTCGTCGGGAGGGGCTGATCGTGATCACCCGTGTGACCACCCAGATGTCGATGGCGGCCGCGTCGGCCCGGCTGCAGGCCGGGGCCGCGCGGGTCGCCGAGCTCACCGACCAGGCCACGACGCTGCGTGCGATCCAGAAGCCCTCGGACGACCCGGTCGGTACCGCGTCGTCGATGCAGGTGCGCAAGGAGCAGGCCGCTGCGGCGCAGTACGCGCGGAACGCGAACGACGCCGCGGCCTGGCTCGCGACCACCGACAGTGCGCTGTCGAGCGTCTACTCGGTGCTCAACAACGTTCGCGACCTCACCGTGCAGGCCGCGAACTCCGGCACGATGAGCGACACGAACCGCGACGCCTTCGTCACGCAGTTCCGGTCGCTCAAGGCGGACCTCGAGGCGCGTGCCAACACCACCTACGGCACCCGCTCGGTGTTCGCTGGATCGTCGACCGCTGCTGCTGCCTACGACCCCGCCACGGGCTGGGCGGCCGCCGGCACCGACGTGTCCCGGCGGATCGGTGACGGCACGACGGTGCGCGTCGACACCGCCGGCACCGCGGTCTTCGGGTCCGGTGACGACTCGGTGTTCGCGGTGATCGACTCCATCGTCAACGACCTGCAGAACGGGGTGAACGTGAACGCTCGGATCAACGACGTGGACGGCGCACTCGGGACCGTCCGCGGCGCCCAGGCCGACGTCGGGATCCGGCACGCCGCCGCGCTCACGGCGCAGGACTCGCTGAAGTCCGCGACCGTCTCGCTCGAGAGCCGTCGCGCCGACATCGAGGACGTCGACCTCGCGAAGGCCGTCCTCGACCTGCAGGTGCAGCAGACCAACTACCAGGCAGCCCTCGCCGTCACCGCGAAGGTCCTGCAGCCGACCCTGATGGACTACCTCCGATGAGCATCTCCCTGACCTTCGCCGTCCCGCCGTTCGGGCTCGCCCCCGCCGCGGCCTTCGAGCTGTCGCCGGTCGACGGCGCCGAGGGGCTCTTCACGCTCGTCGGCGACGACGCACGGCTGTTCCTGCTCGACGCCGCGGTGCACCTGCCGTCGTACGCGCCGGAGCTCACCGACGAGCAGGCCGCCGGGCTCGGGCTGACCGACCCCGCCGACGCGATGCTGCTCGTGGTCGCGAACCCCGGTGCGTCCGGCACCACGGTCAACCTGCTCGCGCCGATCGTCGTGAACGCCCGGACGGCCGTGGGCGCGCAGGTCATCCTCGAGGAGCAGGGCCTGCCGCTGCGGGCGGAGCTCGCGCGGGTGTAGGTGGCGCCGGGTTCACACCCGTTCTGCGACATTCCACCAGTCGTTCGACGCGTGGATCGTCGGAAGATGTGCACGCAGAGGTTGCGTGTGCATGTGACGACAAGACACGAGTCGTTCGACGCGTGGATCGTCGCACGATGCACGCGCGTTGCAGATGGTCAGTCCTGCACAGGTCGTCGTCGCCGCCCGACTCTCCACAGATTGGGCGATGGCGAGGGCTGGGCCACGAGGTTCGGCGAGCCTGGTGTCATGTCCAGAGCGAACGACGTCGAACTGATCCGCACGACGGGTGCGACCCCCGCCGAACGCCGCGCGCTTGAGCGCGATGTCCGCCAAGGACGGTACGAACGCCTCCGCCCCGGCGTCCTCGTCCGCCCGGGCGCACTCGAAGGGATGCACCCGGGTGAGCAGCACCACGTGCTCGTCCGGGCCTCGGCGCACCGACTCCGAGCGACCGATGTCGTCTCACACCAGTCTGCGTGCGCGGTCCTCGGACTCCCGTTGATCGGGGCAGCACCACCCAAGGTGCACCTCGCCGATCCGACCACGACGCACACCCGCGTCACGGCGTGGTTCGTCCGGCACGGTGCACAGGAGCGGCCACCCGCAGTCCTCGTCGATCAGCACGCGACCCCCACGACGACGGCCGCGAGGACAGCCATCGACGTCGCTGCGACGCGCTCCTTGCTCGAAGCACTCCCCGTCGTCGATGCCGTGCTCTCCCGTCGGCTCGCCGACCGTGAGGCGCTGGACGCAGAACACGCATCGCTGGCCTTCGCCCGGACCAAGGCGGGGATCGCGGTGGGGATGGGGTCGGCGCTGTCGGGTTCGCCCGCGGAGTCGGTGTGCCGGGTGCGGTTCCGAGAGCTGGGTGTGCCCGAGCCGGTGCAGCAGCACGTGTTCGCCCGGGCCGGATCGGCCACGGCGGTCGTGGACTTCTGGTTCCCCGACCAGGGCGTCGTGGTCGAGGTCGACGGCCGCGCGAAGTACGAGGACCCGGCGCTGCTCGACGGGCGATCCACCGCGGACGCGCACTGGCGCGAGAAGCGACGTGAGGACTTCATCCGGTCGTTCCCCGAGGTCCGGGCGGTCGTGCGGCTCTCGTGGGCCGACCTGATGCGGCCCGACCGGGTGCGGGCCGCCCTCCGGCGTGCGGGTGTCCCGTGCTGAGACGGCGTGCCCGACGATCAGCGCGGGCGGCGTGGCGCATCCGGGTGGTAGGTGCGCTGACGCTCGATCCGCGGCCGACCGGACGCTTCACCGGCGTGCGCCACCCCACCGACCACGACCTCGCCGAGTCCCACACGCACACCACGGACCGGCCCGGTGCCCTTCACCACGCCGCCGCGGTGGTCCGGGTCGGGCTCGCGGTGGTCGCCGCCGTCCTCGAGCTCGACGTCGCGCACGGACACCGGACCGAGCACCTGCGCGCCCGCGCCGATCCGCGCCGGCCCCTCGACGAGACACCCGGCCGTCAGGCGAGCCCGACCGCCGATCACGACGTCGGACCCGTCCGCGACGACGGTGACGGGGCCCGGACCGAATTCGGCGCCCGCCCCGATGTGCACGGTCGCCGCAGACGCGACGATGGTCACCGGCCCTGGTCCGAGTCGTGCTCCGGAAGCGACGGAGATCACGCCTCCGTCACGGGTCTCCAGGGTCGTGGACGGGTGCAGCACGGCGCCGGGCCGGACGGAAACACCCGCCCCGATCAGGACGGACCCGGGGTCGAGCACGCGGACGTCCGGTGCGAGTGCGGTGACCTCGTGGACTGTCAGGAACCCGGCCGCGCGGCGAGCGATGTCGAGGGCTTGCGCTGTCCGGTCGCTGTCCATCCAGCGAGCCTCCCACATGCCCGGCGTACGGTGAGCGCATGGCCCGCTCCCCGAAGGACCAGGCGATCGTGCCCCTGCCGAACGCCCAGGTCTCCCCCACGTCAGACGACTCCAGAACCCCGCAACCACAGCAGCCGGCCGGATGGGTCAAGTTGCTCGACCGTGCCATCAGCGTGCAGCGGCCGGCGGTCGTGGCGCACGTCAAGGCGATCCGCCGCCGCAAGCCCGATGCCACGCCCGCCGAGGTCATCCAGATCCTCGAGCGGCAGTACCTCACTGCCGTGACGACCGGTGGTGCCGCAGTTGGTGCGAGCGCCGTGATCCCGGGCGTCGGGATGGTGGCCGCGCTCGGACTGAGCGGTGCAGAGACGATCGGGTTCCTCGAGACCACGGCGCTGTTCGCCCAGTCGGTGACCGAGGTGCACGGGATCGCGCTGGACGACCCGGAGCGTGCCCGCACCCTGGTGATGGCGATGATCCTCGGCGCCCCGGGGACGCAACTGATCAAGCAACTCGGTGGTCAGATCGCCGGTGGCCAGGTCCGGACCGCGTTCTGGGGCGAGATGGTGACCTCGTCACTCCCGAAGCAGATGGTGAACGGCATCGGCGGACAGGTCCGAGACCAGTTCATCAAGCGCTTCGCCATCCGACAGGGCGGGTCGGTGCTCGGTCGGGCCCTGCCGTTCGGTATCGGCGCAGCCGTCGGTGGCCTCGGCAACCACGCGCTGGGTCGCAAGGTGATCCAGGCGTCGCGGACGGGTTTCGGTATGCCGCCGGCGCAGTTCCCGATCGTGCTGACCGTGACCCCCGCGGCGGAGAAGACCCGCCGCGCACTGCCGTGGAAGCGCGGCGCGGGCAAGGACCAGGACCTCTGGACCGAGCCGGGCAACGACGACCGCGGCATGAAGCGATGAACCCCTGCGCGAAGCGCTGAACCAGCGTCCGAAGCGCTGACGCAGAACGGCCCGGGCACGCTGCCCGGGCCGTTCGTGTGTCTGTGTCGAACCCCGTGTCCTAGAAGGACCGCACCGGCGTCGTCACGACCTGCCCGGCGTGGGCGAACCCGCCACCGAACCCGAAGAGCAGGGCCGGCACCCCCTCCGGCAGGTCACCACGCTCCCAGGCCTTCGACAGGCCGAGCGGCACACTGGCGGCCGAGGTGTTCCCGGACTCGACGACGTCACGGATGACGAACTTCGACTCCCCGCCGAGCGCGGTGACGAGCGGCTCGATGATCCGCAGGTTCGCCTGGTGGAACGCGAACACCTCGATGTCGTCCATCGTGAGCCCGGCGGCCTCGACGACCTTGCGGGCGTGCCCCTCGGCCTCGGTGATGGCCCACCGGTAGATCGAGCGACCCTCCTGGTTGAAGCGCCCCGGCGATCCTTCGACACGCACGGCGTCGAGCAGGTGCGGCACGCTCCCCCACGACACCGGGCCGATCTCGGGCGTCTCGGCGACCCCGAGCACGGCGGCACCGGCCCCGTCGCCGACGAGCACGCACGTCGACCGGTCCGTCCAGTCGGCGATCCCGGACAGCACCTCGGAGCCGATGACGAGCGCGACGTCGGCCGAACCGGTGCGGATGGACTGGTCGGCGAGCCCGAGCGCGTACTCGAACCCGCTGCACGCGGTGTTGATGTCGATCGGCGCCGGGCCGTTCGTCATGCCCAGTGCGGCGGCGACGCGGCCTGCCGTGTACGGGGCGCGGTCCTGATGGGTGGTGGAGGCGACGATGACGAGTCCGACGGCCGAGGGCGACACCCCGGCGTCGGCGAGGGCACGGCGTCCGGCCTCGATCGCCATCGACGTCACGGTGTCGTCGGGCCCGGCGATCCGACGCGTCTGGATCCCGGTGCGGGTGCGGATCCACTCGTCGTTCGTGTCGACCATCGTCGACAGCTCGTCGTTGGTCAAGACACGTTCGGGCTGGTGATGTCCGAACCCGAGGATCCGGCTGCCGCGGAGTGCTGGGATGTTCATCGTCGGCACGTTACCCCCTCACCCCACCGCCGCATGCCGAGCGGGGCATGCACGGCACCCACGCACCCATGGTCACTTCCGCGCGGCAGCGGTCGCGCGGTCGTTCGCCTTGCCGATCGCCTCGACCAGCTCGTCCTTCGTCATCTTCGAGCGGCCGCTGACGTCGAGCCGCTTCGCGACGTCCATCAGGTGCGCCTTCGAGGCGTTCGCGTCGACACCGCCCTCGGTCTTCCCGGATGAGCCCGAGCCAGCACCACGCGAACCGGCGGCACCGGAGTCGGACGGCCCGGAGGACTCCTTCTCCTCCCAGTGGTCGCCGACCTTCTCGTACTCGTGCTTCACGGCGGCGAACGCGGTGCGGTGCGCCCGCTCACCCGGGCCGTACGTCTCGTTCGCCGAGTCCAGTGTCTTCTCGAAGATCTCCTGCGCGTGCTCCGGGGACCGCTGCAGGGTGCTGGGGATCTCGTCCTTGGCTGGCATGGCTGCTCCTCTCGAGTGGTCCACCCTGACTACTCCGACCAGCACAACGAGAGCCAAGCACCGACCGGTACTCCCAGGGCCTGGCGCCGGCAGCGCGTCACGAGTAGACCCGTCTCATGGACTACACACACCTCGGTCGCACCGGTCTGTCCGTCTCCCGCGCCGTGCTCGGCACGATGAACTTCGGCCCGGAGACCAGCGAGGACGACTCGCACGCGATCATGGACCGGGCCCACGAGCTCGGCGTCAACTTCTTCGACACCGCCAACGGTTACGGCGGCTCGGTGGGCAAGGGTGCCACCGAGGAGATCATCGGACGGTGGTTCGCCAAGGGTGGCGGTCGCCGCGAGAAGACTGTCCTCGCCACGAAGGTCTACGGCGAGATGACCGACTGGCCGAACGGCGGCAAGCTCAGCGCCCTGAACATCCGGCAGTCGCTCGACGCGAGCCTGCAGCGGCTGCAGACCGACCACATCGACCTGTACCAGTTCCACCACGTCGACCGTGCGACGCCGTGGGACGAGATCTGGCAGGCGATCGACGTCGCCGTGCAGCAGGGCAAGGTCCTGTACGTCGGCTCGTCGAACTTCGCCGGGTGGCACATCGCCCAGGCGCAGGAGGCAGCGAAGCGCCGGAACACCTTCGGCCTGGTCAGCGAGCAGTCGATCTACAACCTCGTGGTCCGCGACGTCGAGCGCGAGGTCCTGCCCGCTGCCCGCGCGTACGGCCTCGGCGTGATCCCCTGGTCGCCGCTGCAGGGCGGCCTGCTCGGCGGCGTCATCGAGAAGGCCGAGAACGGCTCCCGTCGGCTCTCCGGCCGCAGCGCCGAGTACGTCGACGCGCACCGCGACCAGCTGCAGTCGTACGAGTCGTTCGCGAAGGAGCTCGGCCACACGCCCGGCGAGTTGGCCCTCGCCTGGCTGCTGCACCAGCCCGGCGTCACGGCGCCGATCACCGGCCCCCGCACGATGGAGCAGTGGGAGTCCGCGGTCCGCGCCGTCGACATCCGCCTCGACCAGCGTGCGCTGGACCGCCTCGACGAGATCTTCCCGGGGCACGAGACCTCGCCGGAGGACTACGCCTGGTGACGGAACCGGCGGAACCAACGGAACCAGCGGAACCAGCGGAACCACCGGTACCAACGGAACCAACGGGTCGCTGACGCGACCATCTGCCTGGAGGCGCGGTGCGGGCCGGACCCGCACCGCGCCTCCCGGCCGTGGTCACGTCGAGAACGCGACCAACGCAACGACGACGGGCCCCGCGCTGCTGTGTGCGCGGGGCCCGTCGTCGTGCGGTGGTGGAGCGTGTCTAGCGGACGCTGACCGGGCTGTCGTCGGTCTGCTCGTAGAGGACGTAGCCCTCTTCGCCGTGGACCGCGGTGTCGATGCCGGCGACCTCGTCCTCGGTCTTGACGCGGAAGCCCATCGTCTTCTCGATGGCGAACCCGATGACCAGGGCGAGCACGAACGAGTAGACGCCGACGGCGAGGGCCGCTGCGGCCTGCTTGCCGAGCTGCTCGAACGAGCCCGAGTAGATCAGGCCGGTGTCGTTGGCGAAGAAGCCGAGGAACAGCGTGCCGAAGATGCCGCCGACCAGGTGGACGCCGACCACGTCGAGCGAGTCGTCGAAGCCGAGACGGTACTTCCAGTCGATCGCGAAGCAGCAGACGATGCCGGCGAGGAAGCCGAGCAGGATGCCCCAGCCCGGGGTCAGCGCGGCACAGGCCGGGGTGATCGCGACGAGGCCGGTGACGGCACCCGAGGCGGCACCGACGGAGGTCGCCTTGCCGTCCTTGAGCTTCTCGATGAGCAGCCAGCCGAGGATGGCGGCGGCCGGGGCGGCGAGGGTGTTCACCCAGGCGATCGCGGCGATGCCGTCAGCAGCACCCTCGGAGCCGGCGTTGAAGCCGAACCAGCCGAACCACAGGATGGCGGCACCGAGCAGGACGAAGGGCGGGTTGTGCGGCTTGTGCGCGCCCTTGGCGAAGCCGACGCGCTTGCCGAGGACGATCGCCAGGGCGAGACCCGCTGCACCGGCGTTGATGTGCACCGCGGTGCCACCGGCGAAGTCGATGACGCCCCACGTGGCGGCCCAGCCCGAGGTCAGGTTGAAGACCCACGAGGCGACCGGGAAGTAGACGACCGTGACCCAGACGCCGGCGAAGACCATCCACGCGCCGAACTTGGCGCGGTCGGCAATGGCGCCGGAGATGAGCGCGACGGTGATGATCGCGAACGTTGCCTGGAAGCCGACGAAGGCCATCGACGGGTACGCCGCCTGGATGTTCGAGGACTGCGCTTCCTCGAAGGCCTGGCCGAGGCCGATCTGGTTCCAGTCGATGCTGAAGAACCCGACCACACCGGAGACCGCCGTGCCGTCGCCGTGGTTGGCGAAGGCGATCGCGTAGCCGTAGACCACCCAGAGCACGCTCACGAGCGCGATCGCACCGAACGACATCATCATCATGGAGATGACGGACTTGGCCTTCACCAAGCCGCCGTAGAAGAAGGCCAGGCCGGGTGTCATGAACAACACCAGCGCAGCCATCACCAACACGAACGTCGTGTTGCCCTGATCAAGCATCTGCTCACCTCTCGATTGCACGAGCGGCTCTTGGACCGCCTCGGGTGTCACAGAGTCTGGCGAGGCGAGGTTTCACGAGGGAGCACGAACTGTTTCGCGGATGTAACGCGACCACGCCGTTTGTAAACGTCGTGTTTCCGACGGCCCGATGTCCCCTGCACGAGGGGCACGAGACCGCCGTGGACAGATCGGTCCGGACGGCGAGGGGTGCTCAGGCGCGGGTGAGCGCCACCACACGGGACGCCGCGCGCAGGTACTTCTTGCGGTACCCGCCCTCGAGCATCACGTCGGGGTACACCTGGTCGAGCGGGGTACCCGACGCGACGATGCGCACCTGCGCGTCGTACAGTCGGTCCACCAGGGCGACCCAGCGCAGCGCGTCGGTCTGGTCGGTGAACGCCCGGACGTCGGTGAGCCCGACGGCGTCGAGGTCCTCGACCAGCGCGACGTACTTCGAGGGGTGCACGGAACCCAGGTGCGCGACCACCGCACCGAAGTCGTCGAGCGTCACGGAGCCGGACGGCAGCGCGGCGGGCACGTCGGACACCACCTGCGCCGACTCGTCCACGGCACGTCGGCGGTAGTCGAGGCCGTCGATGCGCATGGTGTCGAAGCGGTCCGACATCGCCTGGATCTCGCGCAGGAAGTCCTGCGCGGCGAAGCGTCCCTCGCCGAGCGCGCCCGGGGGCGTGTTCGACGTCGCGGCGAAGCGGGTGCCGGTCTCGGTCAGTTCCTTGATGAGCCGGGTCATCACCATCGTGTCGCCCGGGTCGTCGAGCTCGAACTCGTCGATGCACACCAGCGCGGTGCCGCGGAGCAGGTCGACCGTGCCCTGGAACCCCAGGGCGCCCACGAGCGCGGTGTACTCGATGAACGTGCCGAAGGTCTTCCGGCCGGTGGCCGCGTGGTAGGCGGCTGCGAGCAGGTGGGTCTTGCCGACACCGAACCCGCCGTCCAGGTACACACCGGACTTCGCCGCCGGTTCCGCCACCTGCTTCCGACGACCGAACAGCCCGCGCCGCGGGGACTCGGCCGGACCGGCGGCCACGAACGCGGCGACGGCATCGCGGACCGAGGCCTGCGAGTCGTAGTCCGGGTCCGGCCGGTACGAGTCGAACGACGCGTCCGTGAACTGCGGCGGGGGCACGAGCGCCGCAGCCATCTGCTGCGGCGTCACCTGGGGATCACGGTCGACGAGGTGAGCGGGCAATCGGGGAACCCTTCCGGGAAGCATGTCGTGGGGTGTCACGTTGCGTCAGGGGCACGGTACGTCCGCGTACCGTTGCCCACAGGCACCGACGCCCGATCCTAGTCCGGCACCGGCAGCACGCACCCGGGCACCAAGCCCGCCCAGCACCACGCTCCCCCGCACCCCTGGAGGTACCCCCGATGACCGCACCGGTCGACCCGTCCGAGAAGTTCGCCGCCTACGCGCACCCGGAGCGCCTCGTCTCCACCGAGTGGCTGCAGGAGCAACTCGACGCCGGGGCCGGCGCGCCCGACCTGCTGGTCGTCGAGTCCGACGAGGACGTCCTGCTCTACGAGACGGGGCACATCCCGGGCGCCGTGAAGATCGACTGGCACACCGACCTCAACGACCCGGTGCAGCGCGACTACATCGACGGCGCCGCGTTCGCCGAGCTCCTCGGTGGCAAGGGCATCGGCCGCGACACCACGGTCGTGATCTACGGCGACAAGAACAACTGGTGGGCGGCGTACGCCCTCTGGGTCTTCACCCTGTTCGGTCACGATGACGTCCGCCTGCTCGACGGCGGTCGCGGCAAGTGGATCGCCGAGGACCGCGCCCTGACCACCGACGAGACCCCGGTCACGCCCGTCCAGTACCCCGTCGTCGAGCGCCACGACGAGCCCGTCCGCGCCTTCAAGGACGACGTCCTCGCGCACCTCGGCAAGCCGCTCATCGACGTCCGCAGCGCCCCGGAGTACAGCGGGGAGCGCACGACCGCGCCCGACTACCCGGAAGAGGGTGCGCTGCGCGGCGGACACGTCCCCACCGCCGTGAACATCCCCTGGGCGACGGCCGCCGCCCCCGACGGCACCTTCAAGACACGCGACGAGCTCGACGCCGTCTACCGCGACGGTGCCGGCATCGGAGACGCCGACGAGGTCATCGCCTACTGCCGCATCGGTGAGCGCTCGAGCCACACCTGGTTCGTCCTGCAGCACCTGCTCGGCTACGACAACGTCCGCAACTACGACGGCTCGTGGACGGAGTGGGGCAGCGCCGTCCGCGTCCCCATCGTGCAGGGATCCGAGCCGGGTACTGTTCCGAACCGATGAACGCCAGCACCGACGCACCACTCCCCACCACCCTCGCCGAGATCCGCGACGACTTCCTCGCCCTGGGCCAGAAGGACCGCCTGCAGCTCCTGCTCGAGTTCTCGAACGAGCTGCCCGCACTGCCCGCACGCCTGCAGGGGCACGAGGACGAGCTCGAACGCGTGGAGGAGTGCCAGTCCCCCGTCTTCATCACCGTGACGGTGGGCGAGGACGGCGACGCCCCGGACGTGGTCCGGATGCACGCCACCGCCCCGCGCGAGGCGCCGACCACCCGCGGCTTCGCCTCGATCCTGGCGCAGGGCCTGTCCGGCCTGACCGTCGAGCAGGTGCTCGCCGTCCCGACGGACTACCCGCTGACCATCGGCCTGTCCGAGGCGGTCAGCCCGCTGCGGATCCGCGGCATGGTGGGCATGCTCGGACGCGTGCAGCGTCAGGTGCAGGCGGCGGTCGCGTAGACGCGACCCGCTGACGGACAGGAGGCGCGGTGCCAGCTGGCACCGCGCCTCCTGTCCGTTGCTCGTTTCGGATGCATGCGGTCCTCTGGCATTTCAGTCGCTGGCCGTGACAGGATGGGCCGGTCAACACCATGGGGGGAATTGACGATGGCGAAGATCCACGGGAACGATCCGACCGGCTACTCGTACGGCGCGGCGGACACGCTCAAATCGGCTTCGACGGCGCTCGCGTCGTCGATCGGCGGCCAGTCCGGATCGCGGTCGTCGTCGGTGACGACCGCGAGTGCGGAGTTCCGGGGGTACTTCTCCGAGGTCTTCGCGGACAACGCCGACATCGGTGCGCGCAGCGCGACGAAGCTCGTCGAGTCGTTGCAGAGCCTGTCGGGGTTCGTGCAGGAACTCCGCGACGCAGCGAAGGACGAGGACGACCGGCGGAAGCAGGCGAAGGCGTGGGACGCCCGCAACCGTGAACGCGAGGAGAACCTCCTCGTCGCTGCCGGGCACGAGGTCTCGACGTGGTTCGGCGGGGGCGACGATCCGAAGCCGCCGGAGCCCGAGCCGGAGCCGCGACTGCAGGCGGAGGAGGTCAGCGTCAAGGGGCGCGAGATCCCCGCGGGTGGTGGGACCAGCGGTGGGACGTCGTCGGCCGTCCCCGACGACCTCCGCTCCTTCGAGGCGAACACCCGGACGCTCGACTCGGACCTGTCGAGCGCCGTCTCCACGTTCCGCAACGCCCTGAGCGACTACGAGGCCGAGTGCAACCCCTGCTGGGGCACCCTGAACGCCCAGTCGCTGCTGACCGCGGTGAACGACTGGCTCACGGCGAACGGGCAGGACGCCGACTGGGCGGGCACCGTCGCCGCGCAGTTCGAGGCCGCCGGTGGTGGTGCCGGGCCCGCGACGCTGTCGGATGCGGCGATCGCGGCCGCCCTGTCCTCGGCGGGGATCGACGCCGGACGTGACGACTTCACCATCGGACCGTTCTCGGCGATGGGAACGCCCCCGACCAACGGGTTCGCCGACGACCCGGTGAACACCGCGACAGGGAACTTCCTCGAGCCCGAGACCGACCTGTCCTTCGCGGGGCAGGCCGCGTCGCTCCGGCTCACCCGGATGTACAACTCGCTCGACGGCCGCATCGGGGTGTTCGGGCTCGGCTGGTCCTCCATCCTCGACATCCGGCTCGAGGTCAGCGACGATGTTGCTTCGGTCGTGCTTGACGACGGTCGGCAGGTCGACTTCCCGCGGGAGGGCGACGGCTGGGACTGCGCGGTCGGCGAAGACCTGTGGCTCCGGGCCGAGGGGAACGCCCTCGTCGTCCAGGACAACGCCGGTGGTCGCTGGGCGTTCACGCGGTCCGGGCTGTGGCTGAGCAGCGATCGCGGACCGGGTACCGAGGTGACGGTGCGGCGTGACGAGCAGGACCGCATCACGCGCCTGTCGCACGTGTTCGGACGGTTCGTCGACGTCGAGTACGCGGGCGACCGCGTGGCGTCGACGACTGCCTCGGACGGGCGACGCGTCGAGTACCACTACGACGACGCCCGCCGGCTGGTCCGGGCGACCGATGCCGTCGGCAGTCGCGGGTACCGCTGGAACGCGGACGGGCTGATCGACCGAGTGACCGCTGCGACGGGGGTCGTCGAGTGCGAGAACACCTACGACGACCGCGGCCGGGTCGTCGAGCAGCGCACACCGTTCGGTCGACAGGTCCGGTTCACGTACCTGCGGGGGCGGGTCACCTCGGTGTCGGACGTCGACGGGGCCCACGCGAACACCTGGATCGCCGACCGGAAGGGACGCGTCGTCGGGATCATCGACACCGACGGGCAGCGTCAGTCGATGTCGTACGACCCGCACGGCAACCTCGTCTCGGTGACCGAGCGCGATGGTCAGGTGACCGTCCACGGGTACGACGAGCGGGGACGGCGCGCCCGGACCGTGACACCGGAGGGCGCCGACCTGACCTTCGGGTACGACGAGCAGGACCGCATGACCACGGTGGTCACCGCGAACGGCGGGGTCGTCGAGTACGAGTACGCGGGCGAGGACCGGAACCCCTCCGTCGTCATCGACCCTGTCGGCGGTCGCACGCTGCTCGAGTGGCGGGACGGCCTGCTCGTGGGGACGACCGATCCGATGGGCGTCGTCGTCTCCTTCCACCACGATGCGTCCGGTGAGCTCATCGGGGTCGAAAACGCCGTCGGTGACACCGCGCAGTTGGTCCGCGACCCCGGAGGCCGGATCATCGAGGCGGCCACACCGCTCGGCAACCGGACCCGGTACCGCTACGACGCCGCCGGACTGCTCACCGCGCGTGAGGACCCGGACGGCGGGCTGTGGCGGTTCGAGCACGGCGACGGCGGTCGGGTCACGGCGACGATCGACCCGACCGGTGCCCGCACCGAGGTCACCTACGGCCAGCACGGCGAGATCGTGTCCACCACGGATCCCCTCGGTCGCGTCGTGACGAAGGACTTCGACGCCTTCGGCAACGTCTCGTCGATGACCCTGCCCGACGGTGCCGAGTGGGCGTTCGTGCACGACGCGCTCTCCCGACTCGAAGCCGTGGTCGACCCGGCCGGCGGCACCTGGAAGCGCGAGTACGACGCGGTCGGAGCCCTCGGTGCCACGGTCGACCCGACCGGTGTCCGCACCGAAGTGCGTCGCTCGCGCGCGGACGGCGTCTCCACGGTTCGCGACGCCTTCGATGCCGTGTCCGTCACGACCGACGAGTTCGGGCGCCCGACCCGGCTCGAGCACACAGACGCCTCCGCCGAACTCACGACGTACGACGCCTGCGGCCGCCCGGTCGAACTCGTCGACGCGGACGGTGGACTCACCAGGATCGAGCGTGACCTGGCCGGACGAGTCGTCGCTGTGACCACTCCGGCGGGCCGCACCACCCGGTACGAGTACGACGCGTGCGGCCGCCCGGTCAGCGCGATCGACCCCGCCGGCGCACGCACCACGCTGACCTACGACGCCGATTCACGGGTCGTTGCGCGCACCCTGCCGACCGGCGAGGTCGCCCGGACCGAGTACGACCGCCAGGGTCGGGTCGTCCACGCCGACGTGCCCGGGGTCGGCACCGCCCGGTACCGGTACGACCGGGTCGGTCGCGTGGTCTCGGCGCGGGACACCCGCTTCGGCCAGCGGACCTTCCGCTACGACGCCGCCGGGCAACTCGTCGCCGCGGTGAACGGGCTCGGCGGCACCACCCGGTACGAGTACGACCAGCGTGGGCGCCTCGTCCGTACCGTCGATCCGCTGGGTGGGGTGACCGTCCGCACGTACACGCAGCTCGACAAGGTGGCCTCGTCCACCGATCAGCTCGGTCGCACGACGACGGCGACCTACGACGCGGCCGGGCGCCAGCTCACCCAGACGGACCCGGACGGGAGCGTCCTGCGGTGGGAGTACGACGCGGCCGGGCGCGAATCCGCGCAGTACGCCGGGGACCGGTTGATCGGCCGCATCGACCGCGATGCGCGTGCTCGCACGGTGACGATCACCGACGAGACCCGTCCGGACTCCCCCGCCACCCACGTCCTCGAGTTCAGCCGACTGGGCCAGCTCGTCCGCCGTGCCACCGGCGCGCGCGAGACCCGGTGGACCCACGATGCCGACGGACTCCGCACCTCGGTGCAGTCCCCGGACGGGTCCACGACCCGGTACGAGCACGACGCGGCAGGGCGGGTCGTCCGGGTCGAGCACTCGGTCTTCGGCGAGGCCCGGTACGAGCACGACGCGGCAGGGCGACTCCTGCAGGCCCGCGCCGGCGATCAGCTGCAGACCTGGGAGTACGTGAACGGACACGTGGTCCGGCACGCGCGCATCGACGCGGAGGGCACGCAGGTCAGCACGGTCGCACGCGACGCCGATGGGCGGATCACCCGGGTCGACGGCGCCGGCGCCGGGAAGAGCGTCTCCTACGAGCACGACGATGCCGCACAGCTCGTGGCCGCCGTCCACGAGGGTGGTCGCACGGACTGGGTTTACGACGCGGCGGGGCGTCTGGTCGAGGAACGGACGGACTCCGGGGCCCGACGGTTCACGTACGACGCCGCCGGACAGCTGGGCAGGGTCGACGCTCCGGACGGATTGCCCGAAGTGGAGTACGCCTACGACGGCGCTGGTCGTCGGGTGCAGGCGCTCCGAGCCGACGGCGTGACGACCACGTACGGCTGGACCCCGCAGGGTCACCTCACCGGGGTGGCGGAGTCCACCGCGGCAGGCAGCACCACAACCGACCTGCAGGTCGACGCCCTCGGTGAACTCGCCGATGTCGACGGCGTCCCGATCGACTGGGACACCGCCGCGTTCGCGCCGACGCTCCTCGCTGTCGGTGACGAGCCGGTGCTCCGCGCTCCCGGCGGCCTGATCGGGGTGGACGACCGCTGGATCACCAGCGGTCGACGCACGACCAGAGCAGCCGACGAAGCCGACCCGTGGCAGACGCTCGTCGACCTCGGCGGCTCCGGTCTGCCGGGCGGGGTCGCCCTCGGCGCCGACGGTTCGCTGCAGGTCGCCGGCCTGGAGTGGATGGGTGCTCGCGCCTACGACTCGTCGTCGCGCGGCTTCCTGTCCGTCGACCCGATCAGCGCGCCCGCCGGAGCAGCCTGGGCCGGCAACCCGTACTCGTTCGCCGGCAACGATCCGCTGCACGCCATCGACCCGCTCGGTCTCGCGCCCGTCACCGACGCGGAGCTGGAGGCCTACGCGGCAGCCGAACAGGGTCCGCTCGCCCGGGCCGCTGCAGCCACCGGTGACTGGTTCGCGGACAACTGGGAGTACGTCGCCGGCGGTGCCATGGTCGTTGCGGGCGGGGTGCTCGTCGCCACCGGCGTCGGCGGTCCGGTCGGCATGATGCTGATCAGCGCCGGTGCCGACACCATCATCCAGAAGGCCACCACCGGCGAGGTCAACTGGGGCCAGGTCGCCGTCAGCGGGGCCTTCGGTGCCGTCGGCGGTGGCGCCGGAGCCCTGATCGGCAAGCAGCTGGTCAAGAACGCAGCAGAAGGTGCGGCGGAGAACGTCGCGAACTACGCGGTGAGTGGCCAGCCGGTGACCCCCGGCGACCTGCTCCGGAACGCTGCCGAGGGTGCGGCGACGTCGGCGGCCACCGGCGGCACGATGTCGAAGGTCCACCTGCCGACGTCCGTGGCGAAGCTCGGCGACGAGACGCCGGTACCACCGGGCATCATCTACCGGCGCACGGACATCACCGACGGCCTGAAGCCCTACATCGGACAGACCAAGAGTGAAGACCACTTCCTCCTGCGCCAGGCCGCTCACGCACGAGAACACCCGGATGCGGCGTTCAGATTTGAGAGGATCGACAGGGGGCACCCGGGAGTCGACCTGGACCGTCGAGAAGAGTTCCACATTCGCAACGAAGGCGGACCCACGAACAAGGGCAACCCGGATGGCGGCCTGTCCAACAAGCGCCACCAGATGAGCGACAAGCGTTACGACGCGGCAGGAGGAAGCCCGTATTGAGTACGAAACAGCAGGTCTACAGGGTCTCGATCGGCGACATCTTCACAGTGCCCCTCGGCGACGGCAGGGCTGCCCTCGGACAAGTGATCGGCAAGTACAGGAGTTCGTTCTACGTCGTCGTCTTCGATCTGGTCGTTCCTGAAGATGCAGTTCAGAGCCTCGACCTCAGCGAGGTGGCCGCAACTCCGCCACTCCTGGCCCGGATGACGTTCGACGCCCGATTCCGACCGGGGATGTGGCAGATAGTGGGCAACCGCGCTCCGGATCAGGCACGTTTCCTGCCCGCCTACAGCTTCGGATCAGACGACTACGACGGAGTCCGGGTGACGAACTTCGACGGAACGAGAATGCGCCGGGCAACGGGACAGGAGGCTACCCAGGTCCCGCGGCTCACGATCGATTCCCCGATCGTCCTCGAGAAGGCGGTTCGTGCTCACTTCGGTCTGGAACCGTGGCTCCCGGCCTACGACGAAGTTCGATATCGTCCAACTCCTACGTCGTCCGAATTGTTCGGCGACTAGCAGTCCGTGAACGACGATCCTGAATCAACCAGGGAGATCATGATCTGGATGAGGAAGAGGAACGTCGACAGTCTTGAACTTCCGGGGTTCACAGATGCGACGCGGAATGAACTCCGCCGGCCCTCTGTCGTCGGCTCCGCGCAGATTTCGGACGAGTGAACGATCGTGACCCGTGACACGGCAGACCCCACCGGGGGCGCGATGACCGTTGAGCGCGCGGGCACGCTCGACCTCATAGGCGTCGACTTCCGGCTTGAGCTGGGGTTCGGCAACGGCTACCGCGTCCAGCTCGAATCCGAGTGCACCGTCACCGACCTGTCCGGAAGCACCGCGGTCGTCGATCCCGACCGCAAGGACTCACTGCTCCCGGTCCTGCGGCTGTTCGGTGCCGAGCTCGTTCGGAGTTCGACAGAGAACGGCGTACTGACGCTGATCTTCGACGGCGGGGACACCCTCGTCGCCGGTCCCGATGCCGAGTTCGAGTCCTGGCAGGTCTCCGGGCCGAAGGGTCGCCCGGCCCGCACCGAGCCGCCGACCGGAAGCACGGGCACGGGCACGGGCACGGGCACGGAAGGAGATCGAGGATGAGCGGCGTTCCGCGCCAGCCCTTCGCGCTGGACATCGCCGGCGACACCGTCGACCTCATCAGCATCGGACCAGACGTGACGATCCGCTTCTCGAGCGGTGCTTCGCTCCGGTTCGAGACCGACTTCGCGCTGACAGGCTCTGACGGGGAGCACGCGTTCCTCGATCCCGGCGACAAACCGTCCCTGCTCGACCTCCTTGCCCTGCACAACAAGGTCGTCTCGGACGGTGCAGTCACGGGCGCGCGGATCGCCATCCGGTTCGCCTCGGGTGAGTTGCTCGAGGGCTGGTCGAACCGCCGAGGTCCGTCCTGGCACTACAGCGAACCGGGGCGCGCACGAGTGGACATCGACGTTCTGCCCGACGGCGAGGTCCGGTACCGACACAGCCCGTCGTCCGCGGAGATCAGACGGTGACGGACGCGCCCCCGGCCATCTCGATCCACCATCTCCGAGCGGTCACCAACGGAACGACTGTGGACCTGCCAGATCGTGTCGTCGAGGTCCTCGCCGCAGTGGGATCGGACGCGCAAGTGCTCGTCTCCGACGTGTCCGCACGCTCGTTCGCAGCGGTCATCCGGAGGAGCTATTCGACAAAGCAGCCGAACCTCGTAGCGTTCATCGACCCACTCGAAGCCCTCGGGGACGAGCTCGTCCTGATCTGTCAGGTCGAGCACGGCGATGAACTCGTGACGGTCGTGTTGCGCGCGACGGACCGAACGCTCGTGGCGGCCACGGCGATCGACCGATCCGTCGGACTCGTCCACATCACCGTCCAGGAGCTGTGCTCGCGCCTGCGCACATCAGACGCCCCGGGGGCCGAACTGGCGCTCGAGGTGGCATCGCAGTGCGCGGCCGAGGAACGGCTCCGTGTCTTCGATCAGGGCGCGCTGGCGACGGCACGGACCTTCCTGACGAAGTACACGATGGCCGCCGAGAAGGGCTTCGACGTCCGCGGACTCGACGGGTTCGCCCGTGCGCTCGTGCCGCTCGGCGACGAGCAGCCGGGGTTCTGCATCGTGCAGGCTGACACATGGGTCGGATTCACGGCGTTCACGCCCGGCAGGACCGACGTCCTCGCTGCCATGAGCGTGGGCGGCCTCTCGCCCCAGACCGAGACGACCGAGGAGACCGGATGACCACGACATTGCCGAACGACCTCGAGATGGTCACGTACACGATCCCCGCTGATCACATCGTGCTGCCCGATCTGGTCCAGTTCTCCTCAGAGCTCGATTCACCCGGGCTCGTCTGGGTCCTCACGACGCTGTACGCCATCACGTCCCCTGCTCAACCAGGTCCACCTGCCGACAGCGGTGAACAAGCTCGGCGACGAGCTCCCGACGCCCTTCGAAGCTCAGAAGATCTACCGTGTCTACGGCGGAGATGCTCAGGCGACCGGTGCCTCATGGACGCCTTCCCACCCTGGTTCTGTTGCCAACCACCGCGACGTCGCAGGGCTACCGTCAAGGAAGACTGAGCCCGGTCACAGCGTGAACTCGGGGCAGTTCCTGCTCGAAGCAACGTTGCGCGACTCCCTCCCCAACGGCAGCGGCATCGATCCGGAGAACTGACATGCAAGAAGTTTTCTTTCTCTCGTCCATGGACAGCAAGCGGTTCTCGTCCGTCTTCCGGTGCGAAGTGGAACGACCGATCGAGCTCCCGAACGGTCACCATGCGCTGATGGTCACCTGCGATCCCCCGCTGAACGGTCAGGAGCTCGGCCACCCGCTGGGCGTCGGGGAGCTGTTGCTCTGGGGTCGCTTCGAAGACGAAGACCTCTGGACCTTCCCCGCCTTCCCGCACTTCGTGCAGATCTGTCTCCCTGACGTCGATCTGCCTGTCCATGCCATGCCTCCGAGCATCGCATGGGGCGAGATCTACAAGACCGAGGCAGACGCGCACGCCCACGAGATGAGCGCTCGCCCGCGCTCCTCGACGAAGTGATCGATCTGGTCGGCAAGCTCCGGCAGACTCGCGAACCGCCCGACGAGGCAGCAGGAAGCGCCTCGAACGGAGCGATCGCCGGACCACCCGCTTCGTGAGCAGGAATGGTCGGATGTCGGACGGCAACCCGACCATTCCTGGTCACCAAGCGACCGAACGGACGCAACGACGGACGGGAGGCGCGGTGCCAGCTGGCACCGCGCCTCCCGTCCGCCCTTCGGTCGCGTCTACCGCGCGCTGGCCGCCCCGCGCCGCTGGACCACCTCGGTCAGCCACGCGAGGATCCGGGCGTCGAACCAGTCGGCGTCGTGGTTCCAGAGCTTGGTGTGCCGGGCCGTGGTCTGGATCTCGAGCCGGACCAGGTCGGGCCGTGCGCGGGCCAGGTCGTGCGAGGCCGAGGACGGCACGAACCCGTCGTCGTCGCTGTGCAGCAGCAGGATCGGCACCGTGAGCTCGTCGGAGCGCGTGACCATGTCGAGCTCGCGCAGGTCCACAGGAGCCTGGAGCCCGGCGAGCCGGTGCAGCACGGGCGTGCGGAGCAGCCGCTGCGCGACCTTGCGCACCGGACGTGGCAGGCGCAGTAGCTGGCTCTGCGACTTCAGGACGGCGTGCCAGTCGACCACCGGGGACTCCAGCACCACCCCGTCGACCAGGCCGGCGAAGCGCGAGCGGAGCAGGGTCTGCAGCACGACGGCGCCGCCCATCGACCAGCCCATGAGCACGACGCTCTGGGCGTCCTGCGCGGTGAGCCAGCGGAGGACGGAATCGACGTCCTCCCACTCGGTGCTGCCGAGGCCGTAGCGGCCGTCGACGCTCGGCGGGGCGACGCCGTCGTTCCGCCACGAGGCGAGCACGACCGAGTAGCCGGCGGCACGGAAGACGGGGACGGCGCGGATCGTCTCGGCACGCGTGACGCCACGGCCGTGCACGAGGACGGCCCAGGGCGCTGCCGGGTCGTCGGCGCGGACGACCCACGCGGGAGCCGGGCCGTTCGGGGTGGGGATGTCGACGTCCTCGACGGGCACGTCGAGTTCGCCGGGGGTCAGGTAGAACCAGCCGCCCCAGCGACCGCGACGTGCGGCGGTCGGGTCGCCGGCGTCGATCGCGATGATGCGGCGCGTGACGGTGGTGTCGGTCGTGCCGAGGACCTCGCCGACGCGCATGTGGCCGGTGCCGCCGCCGAACCAGAGCGAGTAGCGGCCCTGCAGCTCGGTGTCGGCCGTGCGCTCGATCGTGACGGTCTTCCGGACGGGGTCGACGGCGTGGATCGGGACGCGTTCGTTGCGCTTGCGGTCGGGGGTGACGACGGCGCGGGCGACGGCGGCGACGAAGCCACCGATGACGGCCGTCCCCACCGCGGCAGCTGCCAGACCGGCGCCGAGTGCGATGAACCCGGCCGATCGAGCGGTCTCCTGGACGACGTCCTCGGCGGGTCGCGCGGATCGGGACATGGCCCGGAGCCTAGTCTGCATGTGTGTCCGAAACCCGAGAGCCCGACGCCTTCGCGCGGCTCCGCGCGTTCGTGTCCGGCGGCAGCGGCCGTGCCGAGACCACCGTCACCGAGATCCCCTCGCCGACCCGGATCGCACCGTTCTCGATCGCCATGGCGGCGGACGTGTCCGGCACCACGCACGGCGTCGAGTCGGACCTGGGCACCGGCCGGTTCATCGCCCTGTACGACCCGGAAGAACCCGAGGGCTGGGGCGGTGCGTTCCGTGTCGTCTCGTTCGCCCAGGCCCCGCTCGAGCCGGAGATCGGCGTCGACGAGTTCGTCGCCGACGTCACCTGGAGCTGGCTCGTCGACGCGCTCGAGTCGCACGGTGCGACGTACGACCACGCCTCGGGCACGGCCACCAAGATCATCTCGCGCGGGTACGGCGATCTCGCCGCACAGGGCGACGGCGCCCAGCTGGAACTCCGCGCGTCGTGGACACCACGCGGCGACGACCTCACCGCACACGTCCGGGCCTGGCAGGACATCGTCGCCATGCTCGCCGGTCTGCCTCCCGCATCGGACGGCGTGACCCTGCTGGCCCCGAGGAGGCTCGCCAAGTGACCGACCCCGCTCCCCAGGACGCCGCTGGATCGACCGGCCCGGCTGCGCCCGCAGCCACGGCTGCCGGTTCGACTGCTCCGGCCGCCGCCGTCGGCCCGACTGCCGCCGCCGCCGGCCCCGCCTTCGAGGCGTCGCACGACGCCGTCAAGGTCATCGACACGCGCGAGGACTACCTCGAGGCGGTCGCCGCCATCGCCGCCGGCCACGGCCCCGTCGCGGTCGACGCCGAGCGCGCCAGCGGCTACCGCTACTCGCAGCGCGCCTACCTGATCCAGGTGTTCCGCCGCGGTGCCGGTGCGTTCCTGTTCGACCCGATCCCGATCGGCGACTTCTCGGAGCTGCAGGCCGCCATCGTCGACGAGGAGTGGCTGTTCCACGCCGCCTCGCAGGACCTGCCGTGCCTGCAGGAGGTCGGCCTCGTCCCGACGCGGATCTTCGACACCGAGCTCGGCGCCCGGATCGCCGGGTTCCCCCGCGTCGGCCTCGGCGCCGTCGTCGAGCAGCTGCTCGGCATCACCCTGGCCAAGGCGCACTCGGCCGCCGACTGGTCGACCCGTCCCCTGCCGCAGTCGTGGCTCGTGTACGCGTCGCTCGACGTCGAGCTGCTGCCCGACCTCCGCGACGCCCTCGCCGAGAAGCTCGACGAGGCGGGCAAGACCCGGATCGCGCAGGAGGAGTTCGACGCGGTCCTGCACCGTGCGCCGAAGCCCGCCCGTGCCGAGCCCTGGCGTCGGCTGTCCGGCATGCACGCGCTCCGTGGTGCGCGAGCACTGGCGATCGCGCGGTCGCTCTGGCTCGCCCGCGACGAGTACGCCCGCCAGGCGGACATCGCCCCCGGGCGCACGATCCCCGACTCGGCGATCGTCGCCGCCGCGGCCGCGGCACCCGAGTCCCGCGCCGAACTCGGTGCGCTGAAGACGTTCACGGGCCGCGCCAGCCGTTCCGAGCTCGACCGCTGGTGGGCCGCCATCGAGGAAGGCCGCACCACCGAGGACCTCCCCCGTCTGCGCGGTGCCGGCGAGGCGACGCTGCCCCCGCCCCGCGCCTGGGCGGACCGCAACCCGGCCGCCGACCGCCGGTACAAGGCCGCGCGCGCCGCGGTGACGAAGCGTGCCGAGGAACTCGACATCCCGCTCGAGAACCTGCTCACGCCGGAGACGCTCCGGCTCGTGTCGTGGGCCCCGCCGTCGCCCGTGTCGACCGAGCTGGTCGGAGCCGCCCTCGCCGAGCACGACGCCCGCCCGTGGCAGGTCGAGGAACTCGCGTCGATCATCGCGTCGGCCTTTGTCGCTGCTGCACAGCGGCCCGCGGCGACGGACGACGACGAGTCGTAGGAACTGCCCAACCGGCATGCGGCCGCCCAGGCTGGGGGCATAGCGTCGGGAGGGTCGCCGGGCGAGGCCCGGCCAGGCCGGAGCGACCTGCGTTCCGGCCCGATCGATGAGGATCTGGGAGGCCCGGATTGCCAAAGGCATCAGACGTCGTGTTCGTGGACGGCGTTCGCACACCGTTCGGACGAGCCGGCGAGAAGGGGGTGTTCTGGAAGACCCGGTCCGACGACCTCGCGGTGCACGCGATGCGCGGACTGCTCGACCGGAACGCCTTCGACACCGCAGCAGTGGACGACGTCGCCGTCGCGGCCACCACGCAGCAGGGTGACCAGGGGCTGACGCTCGGGCGCACGGTCGGCATGCTCGCGGGCCTGCCGAAGTCGGTTCCCGGCTACGCGATCGACCGCATGTGTGCCGGTGCCATGACGAGCGTCACGACGCTCGCCGGCGCCATCGCCTTCGGCGCCGCCGACATCGCGATCGCCGGTGGTGTCGAGCACATGGGCCGGCACCCGATGGGCTTCAACGCCGACCCGAACCCGCGCTTCGTCGCGGAGCGCATGGTCTCGAGCGACGCGCTCGTCATGGGCGCCACCGCCGAGCGCCTGCACGACCGCTTCCCCGCGATCACGAAGGACCGCACGGACGCCTACGCCGTCCAGTCCCAGCAGCGCTACGCCGCCGCCTGGGCGAACGGCAAGCTCCAGCCGGACGTCATCCCGGTCGAGGTCAACAAGGGCGACGGCTGGGACGTCGTCAGCACCGACGAGCCGCCGCGGCCGGGGACCACCCTGGAGGCGCTGGCCGCGTTGAAGACGCCGTTCCGGCCCCACGGACGGGTCACCGCCGGCAACGCCGCGGGTCTCAACGACGGTGCCACCATGAGCCTGCTCGCGTCCGAGGACGGCGCGAAGCAGCACGGGCTCTCGACGAAGATGCGCATGGTCTCGTTCGCCTTCGCCGGCGTCGAGCCCGAGGTCATGGGCGTCGGCCCGGTCCCCGCGACCGACAAGGCCCTGTCGAAGGCCGGCCTGTCGATCGACGACATCGGCCTGTTCGAGATCAACGAGGCGTTCGCCGTCCAGGTGCTCGCCTTCCTCGACAACTACGGCATCGCCCAGGACTCCCCGAACGTGAACGCCTGGGGCGGCGCGATCGCCGTCGGCCACCCGCTCGCGTCGAGTGGTGTCCGGCTGATGAACCAGCTCGCCGCACAGTTCGCCGAGCGACCGGACGTCAAGTACGGCATCACCACGATGTGCATCGGACTCGGCCAGGGCGGCACCGTCATCTGGGAGAACCCGAACCACAGCAAGTCGGCCGAGCGTTCGGCTCGGAAGGGGGCGTGACCATGACCATCGTCGACAACGACCGACTGGCCGAACTCAGCGAGGACGAGGTCGTCACGCACTCGTTCGTCAAGCACGTCACGATGCCCTCTGGTGGCACGCTGGCGCTCATCACGCTCGACAACGGCAAGGACTACAAGCGGCCGAACACCCTCGGACCCCGCACGCTCCGTGAGCTGGCCGGTGTGCTCGACACCCTGAAGACCGAGGCCGCCGCCGGCACGATCCAGGGCGTCGCCATCACCGGCAAGGAGTACTGCTTCGCCGCCGGTGCCGACCTGTCCCAGGCAGCGGCGGTCCCGTCGCGCGAGGCCGCCCACGACCTGGCCGCCCTCGGGCACGCCACGCTCCGCAAGTTCGCCGACCTCGGGGTGCCGTCGTTCGCGTTCGTGAACACCCTGGCGCTCGGCGGTGGGCTCGAGATCGCCCTGCACTGCACCTACCGGGCGTTCTCGTCCGCGGCGCAGGGCATCGGCCTGCCCGAGGTGTTCCTCGGCATCATCCCCGGCTGGGGCGGCGCGACGCTGCTCCCCCGCCTGATCGGCCCGGAGCGCGCGCTCCGCGTCATCGTCGAGAACCCGCTCAAGAACAACCGTCTGATGGACGGCCCGGCCGCGGTCGAGATCGGCATCGGCGACGTGCTCGTCCCGTCCGTCACGTTCCTGCCCTCGGCCGTGGCCTGGGCGGACGGCGTCATCACCGGCACGACCAAGGTGGTGCGGAAGAACGAACCGGGCATGCTCGAGAAGGCTGCCTGGGGCACCGTCGTCAAGGTCGCCCGCGGACAGGTCGCGTCGAAGATCGGCACCGTGCCGAAGTCGCCGTTCCGGGCGCTCGACCTCGTGGCCGCCGCCAAGTCGGGCTCGCTCGACGAACGGTTCGCCGACGAGGACGAGGCCCTCGCCGACCTCATCTCGGGCGACCAGTTCGCCGCGTCGATGTACGCCTTCGACCTCGTGCAGAAGCGTGCGAAGAAGCCCGTCGGCGCTCCCGAGGGCGTCGAACCGAAGAAGATCACGAAGGTCGGCGTCCTCGGCGCCGGGCTGATGGCGTCGCAGTTCGCGCTGCTGTTCGCCCGACGCCTGGGCGTCCCCGTCGTGATCACCGACGTCGACCAGTCCCGCGTCGACGCCGGCGTCGAGCGGATCCGCGGCGAGGTCGCGAAGCTGCTCGACAAGGGCCGGATCTCCCCCGACGACGCGAACCGCATCACCGCACTCGTCAGCGGCTCGGTGTCCTACGACGCCTTCGCCGACGCCGACTGGGTGATCGAGGCCGTCTTCGAGGAGATGACCGTCAAGCAGGAGGTCCTCCGGAAGATCGAGCAGGTCATCGCGCCGGACGCCATCCTCGCCACGAACACGTCGTCGCTCTCCGTCGACGAGATGGCGTCGGTGCTCACCAACCCGGAGCGGCTCGTCGGCTTCCACTTCTTCAACCCGGTCGCGGTCATGCCGCTGCTCGAGGTGGTGCGCGCGGCGAAGACCTCGGACGAGGCCCTCGTCACCGCCCTCGCCGTCGCGAAGACCCTGAAGAAGACCGCGATCATCACCGCGGACCAGCCGGGCTTCGTCGTCAACCGGGTGCTCGCCCGGGTGCTCGGCGAGGCGATGCGCGGCGTCGAAGAGGGCACCTCGTTCGACACCGTCGCCCAGGGTGCCGCACCGCTCGGCCTGCCGATGTCACCGTTCGAGCTGCTCGAGCTCGTCGGGCTGCCGGTCGGCGCGCACGTGCTCGACTCGCACCACGCGGCCTGGCCGGAGCGCTTCTACCCCGGCGACGGCCTGAAGAAGATCGCCGAGCACGGGACGATCCTGACCCGCGACAAGAAGGGCAACGCGACCGGGTACGACCCCGCCGCCGTGAAGCTCGTCGCGCCGTCCAAGAAGGATGCGAAGCCGGTCGACGCCGCCGAGATGCAGCGCCGGTTCGAGGACGCCCTGGCCGACGAGCTGCACCGCATGCTCGAGGACCGGGTCGTCGAGCACGTCGAGGAGATCGACCTCGGGCTCATCCTCGGTGCGGGCTACCCGTTCCAGGCCGGTGGGATCAGCCCGTACCTCGACCGCTCCGGTGCGTCCGAGCGCGTCTTCGGCGGCACGTTCCACGAGCCCCGGATCGTCGGCCCCGCTTCCCGCTAGAGCCGACTCGGTCTCGAAGGCGGCACCGCCGCACAACCAAAGTCACCCCAAACCGCGGATCGCCGTGGTTCGGGGTGACTTTGGTTGTGCGGCGCCGAGGCGCGCCACCGTCTCCGACAGCAGCCCGGACGTCAGCCGCCGACGCAGTCGTTGCTGCCACTGAAGCACGGCGGCACCGACGGCCGGGGTGCCGGCGGCTCGGGCGGCTCGTTGTCGTACGACGTGAAGTAGTCGGCGCTGTGCGTCACGACGAGGACGTAGTCCGCCCCGCTCGCCCGCACGGCGTCGTCTCGCCGGTCGACGCCGAGTCCCGGTGCGGACTGCACGACGGACGACCCGTCCGGCTGCCACAGTCCGAGTGACTGGTCCCAACCGCGGACCCGGACGACGGCGAACCGGTCCTGGCCGACATCGCTGCCGAGTGCGATCGACTGCCGCCCACCGACATCGACCAAGGACGGTGTCGATCCGTCCGGCCGGATCGCCTGCGCTACGAGGTCCTCGTCGGTCAGGCCGCCCGCACGAAGCGCTGGGCCGACGGCGCGGACCGCATCGACCGGTGTGGTGGCACCGTCGATCGTGTAGACCACTCCGGCGTCGATCCGGCACGTGGTTCCTGCAGCGGGCTGGAAGAAGCCGGAGTTGCTCGCGTGCCCGCAGGAGTCGGTCCAGGTGACATCGACCCGGTGGACCGCTTCCCCGCCATCCCAGTCGATCACGCGAAGCATCGTCTGTCTGGCACCGACCCGGGCATCAGCACCGAGCTCCGGCGCGACCGAACCGTCGCTCATCGCCGAACACCCCGAAGTCAGCGCCAACACGGCGAGGCAGAGCCCCACCGTCATCGTCCTGAGCCCCCGTCGCATGTGGCGATCCTGCCAGACGTCCCCGTGGCACATGCCCCTCGCGGCATGGCAGCACGGCGGCAAGGCGGCCTCCCACCGAACCAGGTTCCGGACACAGCACCGCGGAGGAACGTGGTGCCGTGTCCGGAACCTGGTTCCGAACGGTCAGCCGGCCGCGGCCGAGCCGTCAGCGGTCGGACGCCGCCGACTCGCGGGAGCGCGCGGGCTTCGCCTGCGGCAGCTTCGTCCCGACGACCTGGTCGATGACGTCACGGGCGATGGCCTGCGCCGTCAGCCCCGCGTCGGCGAGGATCTGGGACCGGGTCGCGTGGTCGATGAACGCGTCGGGCAGCCCGAGCTCGTTCACCCCGGTGTCGACCCCGGCGGCGCGCAGGTCCTGCCGCAGCCGGGTCCCGACGCCGCCGACCCGCACGCCGTCCTCGATGGTGATCACGAGTCGGTGCGTCCGCGACAGGTCGATCAGCGACGTCGGGATCGGCACCACCCAGCGCGGGTCCACGACGGTGACGCCGATGCCCTGCGCCTCGAGCAGCGCCGCGGCCTCGAGTGCCACCGGCACCATCGACCCGACGGCGACGAAGAGCACGTCCTCGACGTCGTCCGCGGCGGCGTGCAGGACGTCCACACCATCGGAGATCCGACGGACCGCGGGGATGTCCGGTCCGACCTGCCCCTTCGACCACCGCAGCACGGTCGGGGCGTCGTCGACGGCGATCGCCTCACGGAACTCCTCGCGCAGGGTCGCAGCATCGCGGGGCGCGGCGATCCGGATCCCCGGCACGACCTGCAGCAGCGCGAGGTCCCACATGCCGTGGTGCGAGGGGCCGTCCGGGCCGGTGATCCCGGCACGGTCGAGCACGAACGTCACGCCGGCCTTGTGCAGGGCGACGTCCATCAGCACCTGGTCGAACGCACGGTTCAGGAACGTCGCGTAGAGCGCCACGACCGGGTGGAGGCCCCCGTACGCCAGGCCCGCGGCGGTCGTCACGGCGTGCTGCTCGGCGATGCCGACGTCGTAGACCCGGTCGGGGTGCTGCTCCTGGAACAGGTGCAGTCCGGTCGGTCGGAGCATCGCCGCCGTGATCGCGACGATCCGCGGATCCGAGGCGCCGGCATCGGCCAAGGAGGACGCGAACACCGAGGTCCACGACGGCCCCGATGCGGCGTCGAGCGACTCCCCCGTCTCCGGGTCGATGTGTCCGACGGCGTGGAACTGGTCGGCCTGGTCGCGCAGCGCGGGCTCGAAGCCGTGGCCCTTCTCGGTGATCGCGTGCACGATCACGGGAGCGCCGTACTCCTTGGCCTGCCGGAGTGCTGCCTCCATCGCCTGCTGGTCGTGCCCGTTCACCGGGCCGATGTACTTGATGTCGAGGTTCGAGTACAGCGCCTCGTTGTTCGTCAGCCGCGACAGGAAGCCGTGCAGGCCCCCGCGCATGCCCCGGTACACCGCACGACCCGGAGCGCCGAACCGGGCCGCCACGGCCTGCGTGCCCTCGTACAGGGCCCGGTACTCGCGGCGGGTGCGCACGGAGCTCAGGAACCGGGCCATGCCACCGATCGTCGGGGCGTACGAGCGGCCGTTGTCGTTGACGACGATGACCAGTCGACGGTCGTTGTCGTCGGAGATGTTGTTGAGCGCCTCCCACGTCATGCCACCGGTGAGGGCACCGTCCCCGACCACCGCGACGACGGTGCGGTCGGTCTGCCCGGTCTGCCCGAACGCGCGGGAGATGCCGTCGGCCCACGACAGCGACGACGACGCGTGCGAGGACTCGACGATGTCGTGCTCGGACTCGCTCCGCTGCGGGTAGCCGGCGATGCCGCCGCGTTCGCGCAGCTTCGAGAAGTCCTGGCGCCCCGTGACGAGCTTGTGCACGTACGACTGGTGCCCGGTGTCGAAGACGAACGGGTCGTTGGGCGAGTCGAACACGCGGTGCATCGCGAGCGTCAGCTCCACGACGCCCAGGTTCGGCCCGAGGTGCCCACCGGTCTTCGCGACCTCGGCGACCAGGAAGCGCCGGATCTCGGCGGCGAGGTCGGTCATCTGCGCGTCGGAGAGACGCTTCAGGTCGCGCGGCGACGTGATGCTGGCGAGCAGGCTCACGGGCGCTCCTTTCGTGGGGCTGTCGGCCCACTCTATGCGCGTGGGGACAGAACGGACTGGAGGCGCGGTGCCAGCTGGCACCGCGCCTCCAGGCAGTATCCGGGTCGCGTCAGACGAGCGAGCGGAGCACGTACTGCAGGATGCCGCCGTTGCGGTAGTAGTCGGCCTCGCCGGGGGTGTCGATGCGGACCACCGCGTCGAACTCGATCGGCTGCTTGCCGGCCGGCGAGTGCTCACTCGGCGTCGCGGTGACGTGCACCGTCTTCGGGGTGCGGCCCTCGTTCAGCTCGGTCAGCCCGGAGATCGAGACGACCTCGGTGCCGTCGAGTCCGAGGGACTCGACCGTCTCGCCCGCCGGGAACTGCAGCGGGACGACGCCCATGCCGATGAGGTTCGAGCGGTGGATCCGCTCGAAGCTCTCGGTGATGACCGCACGGACACCGAGCAGGTTCGTGCCCTTGGCCGCCCAGTCGCGGGACGAACCGGAGCCGTACTCCTTGCCACCGAAGATGACGAGCGGAATGCCCTGCTCCTGGTAGTGCTGCGAGGCGTCGTAGATGAACGACTGCGCACCGTCCGGCGTCGTGAAGTCGCGGGTGTAGCCGCCCTCCACGCCGTCGAGCAGCTGGTTGCGCAGACGGATGTTCGCGAACGTGCCGCGGATCATGACCTCGTGGTTGCCGCGACGCGAGCCGTAGGAGTTGAAGTCCTTGCGGTCGACGCCGTGCTCGGCGAGGTACTGGCCGGCGGGGCTGTCGGCCTTGATCGAACCGGCCGGCGAGATGTGGTCGGTCGTGACCGAGTCGCCGAGCTTCGCGAGCACCCGGGCGCCGGAGATGTCCGACACCGCGTCGGGCTGCATCGTCATGCCCTCGAAGTACGGGGGCTTCCGGACGTAGGTCGACTCCTGGTCCCACTCGAAGGTGTCACCGGTCGGGGTCGGCAGGTTCTTCCAGCGGTCGTCGCCCTCGAACACGGAGCCGTACTCGTGGGTGAACATCTCGGTGTCGATCGACTCGTCGATGACCTGCTGCACCTCGGCCGCGTCGGGCCAGATGTCGGTCAGGTAGACGTCGTTGCCGTCCTGGTCGGTGCCGAGGGCGTCCTTGTCGAAGTCGAAGTGCATCGACCCGGCGAGGGCGTAGGCGATGACCAGCGGCGGGGACGCCAGGTAGTTCATCTTGACGTCGGGGTTGATCCGGCCCTCGAAGTTGCGGTTGCCCGAGAGCACCGCGGTGACGGCGAGGTCGTTGTCCTGCACGGCCTGCGAGATCTCCTCGGGCAGCGGGCCCGAGTTGCCGATGCAGGTGGTGCAGCCGTAGCCGACCGTGTAGAAGCCGAGCTGCTCGAGGTAGGTGGTGAGACCGGCCTTCTCGTAGTAGTCGGTGACGACCTTCGACCCGGGCGCGAGGGTGGTCTTCACCCAGGGCTTCGCGGTGAGGCCCTTCTTCGCGGCGTTCCGGGCGAGGATGCCGGCGGCCATCATGACCGACGGGTTCGACGTGTTCGTGCACGAGGTGATCGCAGCGATCGCGACGGCACCGTGGTCGATCGTGAACGGGTCGGCCCCGTCCATCGCGACCTTCGTCGGCGCCGAGGCGGTCGACGGTGCGCTCGACACGTGCACGTGCTCGTGCAGCGCCGTGTCCTCGTTGGTCGAACCGGCGGCGATCGGGTCGGAGGCCGGGAACGTCTCCTCGACCGCGTCGTCGAGGTCGGTCTGCTCGGACGGCGTCGTGTAGTTGTTCAGGTCGAGCTCGAACTGGCTCTTCGCGTTCGTGAGCTCGATGCGGTCCTGCGGACGCTTCGGGCCCGAGATGGACGGCACGACCGTGGAGAGGTCGAGCTCCATGTACTCGGAGTAGTTCGGCTCGACCGAGGCGTCGTGCCACAGGCCCTGGGCCTTGGAGTACGCCTCGACCAGCGCGATCTGTGCCTCGTCGCGACCGGTCAGCCGCAGGTAGTCCAGCGTGACGTCGTCGACCGGGAAGATCGCCGCCGTCGAACCGAACTCGGGCGACATGTTACCGATGGTGGCGCGGTTGGCGAGCGGGACGGCGCCGACGCCCTCGCCGTAGAACTCGACGAACTTGCCGACGACGCCGTGCTTGCGGAGCTCCTGCGTGATGGTGAGCACCACGTCGGTCGCGGTCACGCCGGCCGGGATCTCACCGGAGAGCTTGAAGCCGACGACCTTCGGGATGAGCATCGACACGGGCTGGCCGAGCATCGCGGCCTCGGCCTCGATGCCGCCGACGCCCCAGCCGAGCACGCCGAGGCCGTTCACCATCGTGGTGTGCGAGTCAGTGCCGACCAGGGTGTCCGGGTACGCGTAGGTCTCGCCGTCGAAGTCACGCGTGTAGGTGACCTTCGCCAGGTACTCGATGTTGACCTGGTGGACGATGCCGGTGCCCGGCGGGACGACCTTGAAGTCCTCGAACGCGGTCTGGCCCCAGCGGAGGAACTGGTAGCGCTCACCGTTCCGCTCGTACTCCAGGTCCGTGTTGCGCTGCAGGGCGTCCGTGCTGCCGAACAGGTCGGCGATGACGGAGTGGTCGATGACCATCTCGGCCGGGGACAGCGGGTTGATCTTGTTCGGGTCGCCGCCGATGTCCGCCATGGCCTCGCGCATGGTGGCGAGGTCGACGATGCACGGCACACCCGTGAAGTCCTGCATGACGACGCGTGCCGGCGAGAACTGGATCTCGGTGTCGGGCTCCGCGTCGGGCCGCCAGGAGCCGAGCGCCCGGATCTGTCCCTCGGTGACGTTCTTGCCGTCCTCGGTGCGGAGGAGGTTCTCGAGCAGCACCTTCAGGCTGTAGGGCAACTTCTCGTGCCCGGGAACCGAGTCGATCCGGTGGATCGCGTAGTCGACACCCCCAACCGACAGTGTGTCCTTCGAGCCGAAGCTATTGACTGCAGCCACCGTGCCGCCTCCCTACTGATCGGTTTGCCCTCATCCTCGCGGGCCGTGGACCGTCCCACCAGCAAGGCAAACCTAATCCCGAGGACGCGTGCGCGCCCTGCGAGAACTATCTTGATGTCGAGAGAACTCTACACCGGGGCGACGTCGTCGCGTCGGACGAACACGGTGCGGACCAGCAGCCAGGTCACCCAGAGCACGGCCGCGTACAGCGGCACGCCGAGGATGAGCTTCAGCCCGGCGAGCAGTTCGACCTGTGCCGTCAGGTACAGCGGGACCTCCACCGCGAGCCGGACCGCGAACAGTCCGACCCAGATCCAGGTGGCGACCGTCAGCACGCGGCGCTTGACGGGGTCGGCGCGCCAGTCGACGTGCGAGCCGTCCTCGTTCGCTGGCAGCAGGAAGCCGACGACGAGTCCGATCAGCGGCCAGCGGATCGCCAGCGTGATCAGCAGCCCGACGAGCCAGACGGCGTTGATGACGATCCCGGGGATGAAGTTGCTCTCTGCGCGGCCGGTGATGAGCGCCAGGCCGGCCGAGACCGCGACGCCGAGGATGCCCGCGAACGACATCGTCACCGACTGCCGCTGCAGCAGCCGGAGCACCACGAAGACGAGCCCGACGGCCACCGGGATCACGACGCTCGGCACGAGCTCCTTCGTGATCGCGTAGACGACCAGGAACGCGAACCCGGGCAGCACCGACTCAGCGAGGCCGCGCACCCCGCCGACCGCGCCGAGGAGCGCCCGGCCGGACGGTGCCTCACCGGGTGCCACGCGGGCGATGCCGGCGTTCTGCACGGCGTCACGGAACTGCGCGGAGAACGACGGCGCCACCGAGGGCTCAGCCGCCGGCGTCGCCGATGACTCAGCCGCCGGACCAGCGGGGTCGGAGCCAGCCGTCTCGGGTCGTGGGGTGTCGTCGTGGTCCGGCACCGTGCCTCCAGGCGGGGTTGGTCGTCAGTCGGTCAGATCGCGGTCTGCGTCGACTTGGGCATGTGCAGCGGGATGAGGTCGCGCGGCGGCATCGGCGTCGTGCCGCGCACGACGACGACGCTGCGGAACAGCTCCTCGATCTCGCTCGCGTCGTCGGGCTGCTCGGCGGCCTTGCCGGCGATCACGCCGCGCAGGAACCAGCGCGGGCCGTCGACGCCGACGAAGCGGGCCGGGCGGGAGCCGGCGGTGCCGCCGTCGCCGTCAACGGCGACCGGGACCGACGCGCGGAGTTCGGGGCCGAACGGGCCGTCGACCTCGGTCACGACACCACCCTGGCGCTCGATCTGCTCGGCGATCTGCGCGCGGATCTCGTGCCAGAGGCCGGTCGAGCGCGGTGCTGCGAACGGCTGGACCTGCAGCGTGGACTCGTCGTAGTCGAGCCCGACCGCGACGACGCGCTGCGAGCCCTCCTCGACCTCGAGGCGCAGGTGCAGGCCCTCGCGCGGGAGCACCTTCACCCCGCCCAGGTCGACGTAGGGGCGGACCAGGTTCGCCTCGGTCTCGTCGTGGGGGCCGTTCTCGGCCCGGTCCTCCGGAGCGGACTTGTCCGTCGGGGCGACCGCGTCGACCTCGTCGAGGTCCGCGTCGGCATCCGTCGCGATGTCGACCTCGGGGGACGTGTCCGCGACCTCGATGTCGTCGGCGACGGCGTCCGCCACCTCGACCTCGTCCCGCTTGCGTCGGCCGAACTTCATGCGCGCGTTCCTTCCTGAGCGTCTGCGGCGGCACCGGTCACGGCGTCGCTCCGGTCACCGTAGCCCGACGAGCCGAACCCGCCCTGTCCGCGGACGCTGTCCGGCAGCTCGTCGACCCGGGTGTAGGTCACCTGCGGCACCGGCATCACGATCAACTGGGCGATCCGGTCGCCGACGTGCACCTCGTACGGTTCCGTCTGGTCGGTGTTGAGGAGGGCGACCTTGATCTCCCCGCGGTAGCCGGAGTCGACGGTGCCGGGGCTGTTCACGATCGTGATGCCGTGCTTCGCCGCCAGGCCGCTCCGCGGGACCACGAACGCGGCGTAGCCCTCGGGCAGCGCGATGCGCAGCCCCGTGGCGGCCAGGTGTCGCTCCCCCGGCTGCAGCACGAAGGCCTCGGTGGAGACGAGATCGGCACCCGCGTCGCCGGGGTGGGCGTGGCCGGGAGCGTGCTCCCCGGTCCAGAGGACGTCGACTGGTTCGGTCACGTGACGAGGGTAGTGCAGCCGTGACCGTTCCGTGACCTCGCTCGCTCGTGATCGAATGGACCCGTGACCCTGTACCGCGAACGACTCTGGGCCCCGCCCGCCCTCTACCTGGCGACGGCGCTCGTCATCCCCGCCACCCTGCTCGTCTTCCTCCCCATCAGCGTCCTGGCCGGCGTCCTCGTGGCGATCGGGATGGAGCTCGGGGTCCTGGTCCTCCTGTGGGCACTCGCACCCACCATCGAGGTCACCGACACCGAGTTCCGCGCGGGCAAGGCACACCTCCCCCGCACGCTCGTCGGCACGACCGAGGCGTTCGAGGGCGCAGCGGCCACCGATCAGCGCGGGCCGGCACTCGACGCCCGCGCCTGGACCCTCTTCCGCGGCTACGTCCGCGGGGTCGTCAAGGTCGAGGTGCGCGACGACGCGGACCCGACGCCCTACTGGCTGGTCAGCGTCCGGCACCCGGGAAAGGTCGTCGAGGCGCTGCGGTCCTGACGGCCCACCGCCCACGGCCTGGAGGCGCGGCTCGGCCCCGCCTCGCAGCGCACGACGAAGGCCCCGCATCCCTGGAGGATGCGGGGCCTTCGCTGATCGTTGCGTCGAGAGCGACGCGGCTGTGCTCGCTAGAGCGAAGCGCACTCCGCGCAGACCGGTCCGAGCTTCGACTCGTGGTCGAGCTGGGAGCGGTGCTTCACGAGGAAGCACTCGACGCAGGTGAACTCATCGACCTGCGGGGGCAGCACCACGACGTCGAGGTCGACGTCGCTGAGGTCCTGCCCGGCGAGTTCGAAGCTGCCGGGGTTGTCGGAATCATCGTCGACGACCCCCGACATCTTGTCGGGAACGCGCTCCTTGAGGGCCTCGATCGACTCTGAGTCAGAGTTGTCGTCGGTCTTCCGGGGGGCGTCGTAATCGGTGGCCATGCCCATCCATTTCTCGTATCGAGAGGTCGTCGCCGGGTGATCGGCGGCGACAGTTTGCACCACGCCCCGCCAGAGCGCAAACCGAGTGCTGCGGCGGGTCGTGCTGGCTGTGCAACCCATGACCGGAACCGGACATTCCCGACACCCGTTGCCGGAGCGCCGCACGCCCGGGATCGGCCGTGCGGATGTCCGCGGCACGCCCGTGCGCCTCCCCGGAAACCGCCCGTCGTCCCTGCATACTCACGGGGTACGACAGCAGGACCGTACGCGACGCTGGGAAGGCGGAACCATGCAAGACGTGAGAGTCATCGGAGTCGAGTCCGGCGCACTCCTCCTGGCGACCGACGGCGGCACCGAGTTCCGGTTGCCCGTCACGTCGTCGCTGGCAGGCCAGGTGCGCCAGGCGAACCCCGACGCCGGTCCGCAGAAGCGGGTCTCCCCCAAGGACGTCCAGGCGCGCATCCGTGGTGGCGCCGACGCCGCCGACGTGGCCGCCGCGCTCGACGTCGACGTCGAGTACGTCCGCCGCTTCGAGGGCCCGGTCCTCGCCGAGCGTGCCTTCATCCTCGACGCCTCGCACCGCGTGCCGGTCACCCCGGTCGACGACGAGGCCCCCGACACCTTCGGCCCCGCGATCACCGCGAAGCTCGAGGCCGGCGAGGCCACCGCGATCACCTGGGGCTCCTGGAAGCACCCGGAGAGCGGCTGGCAGGTCCGCGTCCGCTACACCGCGGGCGAGGTCGAGCACGACGCCCAGTGGCACTTCGACCCCAAGACCTCGACCCTCGTGCCGGACAACGGTGACGCGCACCGGCTGTCGCACACCGACGACGAGGGCATCGCCCCGCGTCTGCGTGCGGTCGAGTTCGAGCAGCAGGACGACGACGGCACCCGCTTCGACTCCGGCGCCTTCCGCGTCGACGAGCCGGAGCAGCCGGCCGCGGAGCCCGAGCCGTCCCAGCACGCGCCGCTCCGTGCACCGCTGCCCCGCATCGGCCAGGCCGCCGTGGAAGAGCGTGCTCCCGGCAACGAGACCGCCGACCTGCTCGAGGCGCTCCGCCGTCGCCGCGGTGAGCGCGAAGCCGCGTCCTTCGGCGAGCAGCGCGACGAGTCCGCCCGCGGCACGTCCATCAGCGTCGTCGACATCCCGCTGCAGGGCTTCGAGGACGGCGGCGCGCACGACACCGCACCGCAGTCGACCGATGCCCGTCCGGCCTCGGCGCCCGAGCCCGAGAGCCGTGGCGAACGCAAGAAGCGCAACCGCCGCTCGATGCCGAGCTGGGACGAGATCGTCTTCGGCACCCGCCCGGACGACGACCCCGCCTGATCGGCACGCCCACCGACCGTCGGCGCTGACGTCCCTAGTGGGCGAACGCGCCGGCGAGCCGGAGCGGCACGATCGTCTCCTCGTCGGTCATCGCGCCGTGCTGGCCGATCATGCGCTTCGGCGTCTCGTCCTCGCGCAGGGCACGGTCGTCGTTGAACGCCCACGAGCCGCGCGCCACGACGAGCACGTCCCCGATGCGCGGCACCACCTGGTCGGACACCTGCCCGAACCACCCGGCCTCGATCGCCTCGGCACGGCTCGCGACGTACGCCTTCTTGCCGTAGCGCGCCCGGAACGCACCGACCAGGGCGCGGACGTCCGTGCCGGGTGCGACGGTGAGCTGGCGGCAGCGCGGGTCACCCGCGACGCCGACGACGTCGGTGAGCAGCAGCGGGTCGATGGCGATGTTCGCGTGGTCCGGCACGTCGAGCACACCGTGGTCCGCCGTCACCAGGACCCCCACGTCATCGGCGGCCCGGGCATCGAGGCGGGCGAGTTCCCCGTCGAGCAGCTCGAGGGCGGCCGTCCACCGGTCGGACTGCCAGCCGTACTTGTGCCCGATCGAGTCGAGCTCCGGCACGTACAGGTAGACGAGCGAGCGGCCGGTGGCGGTCTCGGCCAGTGCGGCGTCGACACGCTGCGGGATGGTGTCCGCGGACACGTACCGGGCGCCGCCGAGCACGTTCGCGGTCATCCCCGACGAGCGGTACCGGTCCGGCCCGACGACGACGGGGTCGAGCCCGAGCTCCGCGGCCCGGGTGAACAGGGTCTGCGTGAGGAACCAGTCGGCGGGCACCTCGGTGTCCCAGCCGCCCAGCAGGTTCATCACGGCACCGGTGTCCGGGTTCCAGCCGCTGTAGCCGACGACGCCGTGGGTGCCGGGCGACCGGCCCGTGGTCAGGGTGCTCAGCGCGGCCGCGGTCGTCGTCGGGAACCCGCTCCGCAGCTTCTTCGCGGTGCCGGTGCCCTTCGCGCCGGTCAGCCAGCGGGCGTGCCCGGCGCGCGCCGCCAGCGCGGCGGAACCGAGGCCGTCGACCAGCACAACGATCGCCGAGCGGGCGGGGCGGAGGGTGATCCGGGCCTCCAGGCCGTCGTTCCGCAACCACGCGTCGTCCGCAGCGCCGAGCGCCACGAGGCAACTCGGGAAGACGTCGGCGAGGTTCGCGACGGCGTCGGGGGCCGTCGGTACGCTTGTTCCCATCCCACGAGTCTCCCAGACGACTCCGGTTCTCCAGAAAGGTGCCATGGCACGCACGGACGTAGTCGGCCTGCCCGACGGTGAGCGCATCGAGGACGTCGACGTCTCCGAGGAGATGCAGGGCTCCTTCCTCGAGTACGCGTACTCCGTCATCTACTCACGGGCGCTGCCCGACGCGCGCGACGGCCTGAAGCCGGTGCAGCGTCGCATCCTGTACCAGATGGCCGAGATGGGGCTGCGGCCCGACCGCGGACACGTCAAGAGCGCTCGCGTCACCGGCGAGGTGATGGGCAAGCTGCATCCCCACGGCGACGGCGCGATCTACGACGCGCTGGTCCGCATGGCCCAACCGTTCACGATGCGCGTGCCGCTCGTCGACGGCCACGGCAACTTCGGCTCGCTCGACGACGGCCCCGCTGCCGCCCGGTACACCGAGGCGCGACTCGCCGAGCCGTCGATGGCGATGACCGAGGGTCTGGGCGAGGACGTCGTCGACTTCGTCCCGAACTACGACAACCAGATCATGCAGCCGGGCGTGCTGCCGGCGGCGTTCCCGAACCTGCTCGTCAACGGCGCCTCCGGCATCGCGGTCGGCATGGCGACCAACATGGCGCCGCACAACCTGGGCGAAGTGGTCGAGGCCGCGAAGCACCTGCTCATGAACCCGCAGGCCAGCCTCGAAGAGCTCATGGAGTTCGTCCCCGGCCCCGACCTGCCGTCCGGCGGCACGATCGTCGGGCTCTCCGGGGTCCGCGACGCCTACGCCACCGGCCGTGGTTCGTTCCGCACCCGCGCCAAGGTGAGCGTCGAGAACCTCACCCCGCGCAAGATGGGACTCGTCGTCACCGAGCTGCCGTACCTGGTCGGCCCCGAACGCGTCATCGAGAAGATCAAGGACGGCGTCCAGTCCAAGAAGCTCGTCGGCATCTCGGACGTCAACGACCTGACCGACCGCAACCACGGGCTCCGGCTCGTCATCGGCATCAAGAGCGGCTTCAACCCCACCGCCGTGCTCGAGCAGCTCTACAAGCACACCCCGCTCGAGGACGGCTTCGGCATCAACAACGTCGCGCTGGTCGGCGGGTCACCGCGCACCCTCGGGCTCCGCGAGCTGCTCGACGTCTACGTGCAGCACCGGCTCGACGTCGTCACCCGGCGGTCGCAGTACCGGCTGGCGCGTCGCAAGGAACGGCTGCACCTGGTCGAGGGCCTGCTCATCGCGATCCTCGACATCGACGAGGTCATCCAGGTCATCCGCACCTCCGACGACTCCGAGGCGGCGCGCAACCGCCTGCGCGACGTGTTCGACCTGTCCGAGGTGCAGGCCGAGTACATCCTCGAGCTGCGACTGCGCCGCCTGACGAAGTTCTCGCGGATGGAGCTCGAGGCCGAGCGCGACCAGCTGCTCGCCGACATCGCCGCCCTCGAAGAACTCCTGGCGTCCGACGAACGGCTCCGTGCGCAGGTCGCCCTCGAGCTGACCGAGGTGTCCGACAAGTTCGCGACCCCGCGCCGCACGCTGCTCACCGAGGCCGACGCCCCGGTGAAGGGCGGTCGGAAGGCCGCGGTCGACCCGGAGTCCCTGCAGATCGCCGACTCGCCCTGCCGCGTGCTGCTCTCCACGACCGGACGGCTCATCCGCGTCGACATCCCGACGTCGGAGCTCGGCATCGTCCGTGTGCCGAAGCGCTCGAAGCACGACGCCGTCCGCTCCGCCGTGGTGAGCACGGTGCGGGGGCAGATCGGCGCGATCACCTCGACCGGTCGTGTCCTCCGGCTCTCCCCCGTCGACGTCCCCGCCGTACCGCCCGCCGCGGTCCGGCTCGACGCTGGCGTCCGGGTCACCGACTTCCTGGCGCTCACCAAGGGCGAGACGGTCGTGGCGATCGTCGACCTGTCCGGGGCGTCCTCGGACTCGCTGGCGATCGGCACCGCACACGGCGTGGTCAAGCGCGTCGTCCCCGGTGCCTGGCCCGACAAGCCCGAGTTCGTCGCCATCGGCCTGAAGCCCGGCGACCAGGTCGTCGGCGCTGCCCAGGCCCCGGAGTCCGACGACCTCGTGTTCATCAGCTCGAACGCGCAGCTGCTGCGGTTCCCGGCGTCCGTCGTGCGGGCGCAGGGGCTGCCCGCCGGTGGAGTGGCTGGCATGGCCCTGGCCGACGGTGCCTCGGTGATCTGGTTCGGCTCGGTCGCACGCTCCGACGACGCCGTGGTCGCCACGGTGTCCACCACCTCGACCGCACTGCCCGGCACGGACGCCGGTCGCGCCAAGGTCTCCGCCCTGTCGGAGTTCCCGGCGAAGGGCCGTGCCACCCAGGGTGTCCGGGCGCACGCGTTCCTGAAGGGCGAGGACGGACTCACCGTGGGCTGGGCGGGCATCGCGCCGCCGCACGCCGTCGGCACGGACGGCGCCGCGCGGACCCTGCCCGACTGGCTGTCGAAGCGTGACGGGTCGGGTGCCCCGCTCGAGGCGGTCATCGGCTCGATCGGCGGCAGCGCCGCGACGCTCGACGGCACCGCCGGCGAGGCCTAGGCGCGCGCTGGCGTCCGCTGGCGCGCGCTGGTTTCGCGCCTGGCGACACCTCACGGCCTGCGAGACCCATGAGGTGTCGCCCAGCGCGTGGCAACGCAGGGCGCACCGGCCTGGAGGCGCGGGGCGGCCCCGCCACGGGCCTCCCGTCCGCCGTCGCGAAAGCGACAGAACCCCGCCGACAGTCGGCGGGATTCTGTCGCTTCCGCAGGATGGACCGCGCGCGTCGGCCGAGCGGTATCGCTTTCGCGACGCGCTACGCGTCGATGCGGTCGCGGTCCAGGCCCTCGCCGGCCAGGATGAACTCCTTGCGCGGCGCCACGTCGTTGCCCATGAGCAGCTCGAACACCTTCGCGGCCCCTTCGGCATGGGTCACGTTCACCCGGCGCAGGGTGCGGTGCGCGCGGTCCATCGTGGTCTCCGCGAGCTGGTCGGCGTCCATCTCACCGAGGCCCTTGTACCGCTGGATCGGCTCCTGGTACTTCTTGCCCGTCTTCTCGAGCTTCTTCAGCACCGTCTGCAGCTCCTGTTCGGAGTACGTGTACAGCGTGTCGTTCGGCTTGCCGCGGTTCACCACGACGACCCGGTGCAGCGGCGGCACGGCGGCGAACACCCGGCCCTGCTCGATCATCGGCCGCATGTACCGGAAGAACAGCGTCAGCAGCAGCGTGCGGATGTGGGCGCCGTCGACGTCGGCGTCCGACATGATGATGATCTTGCCGTAGCGGGCCTGGTCGATGTCGAACGTACGGCCCGAACCGGCGCCGATGACCTGGATGATCGACGCGCACTCGACGTTCGAGAGCATGTCCGACACGGACGCCTTCTGCACGTTGAGGATCTTGCCGCGGATCGGCAGCAGCGCCTGGTACTCGCTGTTGCGGGCGAGCTTCGCGGTACCCAGGGCCGAGTCGCCCTCGACGATGAAGAGCTCCGTGCCCTCGGTCTCCTGCGAGCGGCAGTCGGCGAGCTTCGTCGGCAGCGACGAGTTCTCGAGCGCGTTCTTGCGGCGCTGCGTCTCCTTGTGGGCCCGCGCCGAGATGCGGGTCTTCATCTCGGACACGACCTTCTCGAGCAGGGCGGCCGACTGTGCCTTCTCGGTGCGCTGCGTCGAGGTGAGGATCTCGGTGATGCGCTTCGACACGACCTGGTCGACGATCTTGCGGACCGCCGGGGTGCCGAGGATCTCCTTCGTCTGCCCCTCGAACTGCGGCTCGGGCAACCGCACCGTCAGCACGGCGGTCATGCCGGCGAGCACGTCGTCCTTGTCGAGCTTGTCCTGCCCGACCTTGAGCTTGCGGGCGTTCGCCTCGACCTGGGCACGGACGGCCTTGACGACGCCCGACTCGAACCCAGCCTGGTGCGTGCCGCCCTTCGGCGTCGCGATGATGTTGACGAAGCTGCGGAACACCGTCTCGTAGCCGCTGCCCCAGCGGAGCGCCAGGTCGACCTCGCACTCGCGCTCGACCGAGGTGGAGACCATGTGGCCCTTGTCGTCGAGCATCGGCACGGTCTCGGTGAAGGTGCCGGTCCCCTGCACGCGCCAGACGTCGGTGAGAGGGCTGTCGACGGCGAGGTGCTCGACGAACTCGCCGATGCCGCCCTCGTACCGGAAGCGCTCGACCACCGGCCCGGCGGCCACGGTGGTGCCCGTCGCCTCGGCCCGGGCAGCAGCAGCCTCGATCGACGCCGCGCGCTCGTCGGTGATGGTGATGCCGAGCCCGGGCACGAGGAACGCGGTCTGGCGTGCCCGCGTGACGAGGTCGTCGGTGCTGAACCGGGCGTCGGCGGTGAAGATCTGGCGGTCCGCCCAGTAGCGGATCCGGGAGCCGGTGACGCCCTTCTTGACCTTGCCCACCACACGCAGTTCGCTGCCCGAGGTGAAGGGCGCGAACGGAGCGTCCGGGCCGATGCCCTTGCTGTCGTCGAAGATGCCGGGCTCGCCGCGGTGGAACGACATTGCGTAGGTCTTGCCGCCCCGGTCTACCTCGACGTCGAGGCGCTCCGACAGCGCGTTCACGACCGAGGCGCCGACACCGTGCAGGCCACCCGAGGCCGCGTACGACCCCGAGCCGAACTTGCCGCCGGCGTGCAGCTTGGTGAACACGACCTCGACCCCGGTGAGGCCGGTCTTCGGTTCGACGTCGACGGGGATGCCCCGCGCGGTGTCCCGGACCTCGACCGAGCCGTCGGCGTGCAGCACGACGCCGATCTCGTCACCGTGTCCAGCGAGGGCTTCGTCGACCGAGTTGTCGATGATCTCCCACAGGCAGTGCATGAGGCCCCGGGAGTCCGTCGAGCCGATGTACATGCCCGGACGCTTCCGGACCGCCTCGAGCCCTTCGAGGACGGAGAGATGGCGTGCGGAGTAGTCGGAGCTCACCGTCGGAGTTTACCGAGCGGCACCGACAGCACCGTGTGGACACTCGCACTGGGGCCAAGCGATCCGCGCTGAGCGAAACAGGCCCCGACAATGCGTCGCTCTCAGGCATCACGTGTTGAAATGGTGCAACCACCCGGCACCACCTGCGATCCGTGAGGAGCACAGCAATGACCCAGACCGTGCAGGACCCCTCCATCGACGAAGTCAGCAACCACCAGCTGACCGCCGCCGACCGTTGCGACAGCTGCGGGGCGCAGGCCTACATCCGAGCCACCATGTCGAGCGGCGAGCTCTACTTCTGCGCCCACCACGGCGCCGAGTTCAAGGACAAGCTCGCGGCGACCGCCATCGAGTGGCACGACGAGAGCAGCCGACTCTACGAGTCGAAGTAGTCGCGACCGACACACGGACAGGAGGCGCGGTGCCAGCTGGCACCGCGCCTCCTGTCTGTCTGCAGCCCGGTTCAGAACGCGCGGAGACGACGAAGGCCGGGCCCCGTCGGGACCCGGCCTTCTGCTTCGTACGTCAGGCGATGCGCTTGAACGCCTTGTCGACGTAGCGGTCGACCGTGGCGCGCGCTTCGCGTGCGTAACGGTCGATGGTCGCCGTGCGCTCGGCGTCGGGCGCGTACTCGCGGCCCAGCCGCGTGGTGGCCGCGGCGAGGACGCCGTCGGTCAACTGCGGGTTGAGCGGCAGGACCGGACCCTGGGTGTGCGTGCCGAAGGAGTTCCCGACGATCGCGCCCTCGACCGGGGAGCCAGCCTGGTTGCCGCCGCCGGAGACGACGTCGGCGAAGGGCGTGACGCCGGCTGCGAGCTCGATGCGGGTGGCGTGGTCCTCGAAGCCGGCGAGACGCTTCGGTGCTCCGGGGAGCAGAGGGTACCGGGTCTCGAGGACGAAGTAGTTCACGCGGCGCTCGGCACCGCGGACTGCTCGCGCGTCGAACACGCCGAAGCCCACGACCGGCGCGCCCTCGGTCGGTACGACCTCGTTCGTCGCGAGGTCGAACCCACCGCCGACGGCGAGCACCGGCACACCCTCGGCCGCGAACGCACGGAGTGCCCCGCCGATGCGTGTGACGTCGTCGCCCAGGGAACGCATCGCGCTGAGCGGTCCGTTGCCGATCACGACGACGTCCGCCGTGGTCGGCAGGCCGTCACCGGGCGCGTACTGAAGGACCTGGGTCTCGATGTCCGCGGCGGCCGCACGTCGGACCAGCGCCGCGACGTTGCCTCGGTCGCCCGAGACGCCCATCTGCCGGGCGTAGACGTGCAGGATGGTCAGCCGGTCGGCCGTCATGCGGTCTTCTCCATGTCCGGGTGGCCGAGGGCCTTGCGGGCGATCATCATGATCTCGTAGTTGACGATGAAGTTCTTCGTCCCGCGGGTCGTCGAGCCGAGCTGCTCCATGTGCTTGATGGCCGCTTCGACGTCGGGCTCGACCCGGCCGATGCGGACACCGGCGTGCTCGAGCGCGATCGCGATCTGCCACGCCTTGTCACCGGAGACGACGTCCACGTGGTCGAGCTTCGAGAAGTCGATGTCGTAGATCCAGGAGATGTCGGGCGTGCCCTCGTCGATCGCCATGAGGACCTGCTCGGGCTGGTCCGGCAGGGCGTCGAGGTTGAGCTGCAGACTCGCGGCGTTCTTGAACATCGTGAACTCGGCGGACTCACCCGCGATGGGCAGTCGCTCGCCACGACCGTACGCGGGCTTCATCGTGCCGAAGGCCTTGGTCACGGCGTCGGCGCGGAACTGCGCACCGAGGGCCGCACTCGCCGTCGCGGTGGCCGCAGCGGCGTCGACCGCGTAGTGCAGGCCGCGGGCGGGCAGGCGGACCGGGATCTCGGCGCCGGCGAAGCGGATCGTCGCGCCGTCGCCCGTGTGGGCCACGACCTCTGCGTCGGCGGTGTGCTGAGCACGGTCACCGGCGTCGAACGAGTCGGCGTTCTGCAGGCCGTTCGGCGCTGCGGCGATGACCTCGTCACTCGCACCGAACCGCAGGACACGCTGCCCGGAGGTACCGGAGTAGCCGTCGAGGAACTGGTCGTCGTGGTTCGTGATGACGTTCGCCGTCGACAGTGCGGCAGTGTCGAGCATCATCGTCGCCACGCGCTCGGTCTCGAAGAACCGGTACAGCTGGTCGACCTGCACGTTGAGCATGGTCACCGTCGAGGGCGACAGGATGCCGGCGAGCTCGACCGCGAAGGCCTCGTCGACCTCGAGGATGCCGATGTCGGCCTTGAGCCGGCCGGTCAGCGAGACCTCGGACAGCAGGGCCGACGCGATGCCCTGCGGCAGGTTCGCGCCGGACGGGTTCGTGAAGACCCGCAGCCCGTGGGCCCGCACGATGTCGGAGATCATGTGCGTGGTCGTCGACTTGCCGTTCGAGCCGAGCACGAAGACGACGCCGTTCGGGAACTGCTTCGTCACGTGCTGCAGGAAGTCCGGCACGAGCTTCAGGACGATGAACCCCGGGTAGGCGGATCCGCCGCCCCGCGCACGAGCGAGGGCACGGAGGATCCGCCCGATCAGGATCGGGATGAAGAAGCGCATGCCGGTTTACTCGAGGTAGTCGCGCAGCGACTGCGACCGCGACGGGTGGCGGAGCTTCGCCATCGTCTTGGACTCGATCTGACGGATGCGCTCACGCGTCACGCCGAACGTGTCACCGATCTGGTCGAGCGTCTTCGGCTGGCCGTCTCCGAGGCCGAAGCGCATGCGGATGACGCCCGCCTCGCGCTCGGACAGGGAGTCGAGCAGGCTCTCGAGCTGCTTCTGCAGCATCGTGAAGCCCACCGCGTCGGCCGGCACGACCGCCTCGGTGTCCTCGATGAGGTCACCGAACTCCGAGTCGCCGTCCTCGCCCAGGGGCGTGTGCAGCGAGATCGGCTCACGGCCGTACTTCTGGACCTCGACGACCTTCTCCGGGGTCATGTCGAGCTCGCGGGCGAGCTCTTCCGGAGTGGGTTCGCGACCGAGGTCCTGCAGCATCTGCCGCTGGACGCGGGCGAGCTTGTTGATGACCTCGACCATGTGCACCGGGATGCGGATGGTGCGGGCCTGGTCGGCCATGGCACGGGTGATGGCCTGACGGATCCACCACGTCGCGTAGGTCGAGAACTTGAAGCCCTTGGTGTAGTCGAACTTCTCGACCGCACGGATCAGGCCCAGGTTGCCCTCCTGGATGAGGTCCAGGAACTGCATGCCACGACCGGTGTAGCGCTTCGCGAGCGAGACGACCAGGCGGAGGTTCGCACCGAGCAGGTGCGACTTCGCACGCTGACCGTCACGGGCGACCCAGCGCAGTTCACGCTCGGCGGGCTTCGAGAGCCCCGTCGCGTGCTGCAGCTTGTCCTCGGCGAACAGGCCGGCCTCGATGCGCATCGCGAGCTCGACCTCCTGCTCGGCGTTGAGCAGGGCGACCTTGCCGATCTGCTTGAGGTAGTCCTTCACCGGGTCGGCGGTGGCACCCGTGATGGTCGTCGAGTAGACCGGCGCCTCGTCGTCGTCGGTCTGCGAGATGACGAGCGCACCGGCGGCGACCGCGGCAGCGGCGTCCGGCTTGGCCGTCTTGTCGTCGGTGTCGTCGGCCTCGTCGGTCGGCTCCTCGACGGGCTCGTCGGAGGCGATCGCCTCGTCGACGGCGTCGGTCTTCTTCGCCTTGGGCGCCGCCTTCTTGGCGGGCGCCTTCTTGGCGGGGGCCTTCGTGGCGCGCTTCTTCGGCGCTGCGGTGCCCTCGGTGTCCGTGGCGTCCTCTGCCACAGCGCCCTCGGGCTCGGTGTCCTTCGTGGGATCGATCGTCGTGCTCCGGGCAGCCATGCGATCACCTCTCTCGTCGTGCCACGTTCGTGGGGTCGTGGCCTCCCTCGCCGCCCAGGTCCCGCGCCGCAGTCCCCCGCGTCGTACGAGTCCTACCGTTCCGGGCAGCACTAGGACCCATGTCAAGTCCCCCGAGTTCACCGGCGCACCGAAGTGCTCCGACAGACAGGGGTCCCGAACGGGTCCGTGATCATTATTGCACGTGCCGCTTCCGCAGGCGTGCAACGAGTGCAACCCAGAGTGGTCCGACGCGTATTCCCTCTTCCGAGTGCAGCACCCGGCGGGTCCGACGGCGGGCGTGCAGGAGCATCCCGACGCCGAAACCGACCACGACGTACTGCACGGTGAGGGCGATCCGGAAGTTCTCCCAGGCGAACACCTCGGTGCCCGAAGCCCGCGCAGCGATGTCGAGGACGAGGCCGATCAGGTACATCATCACGAAGGCCGCCAGGAAGCCGCCGACGTTCACGACGCCGTTGGCCGAGCCGAGCGATCCGACGGGGTTGAAGGTCCGGGCGAAGTCGAAGCCGATCAGGGAACCGGGTCCACCGATCCCCATCGCGACGACGAGCAGCACGAGCAACCACGTCGGTGGGTGCCCGGGCCAGAGCAGGATCGCCGTCCAGAGCACCGCGAGCAGGACGACCACGCCGAGCACCAGGTTCGACCGGCGCATCGGGAACCGCGCGCAGAGCACGCCGAGCACCGGACCGGCGACGAACCCGACGACCACGATGATCGTGAGGAACCCGGCAGCCTCACCCGGGGAGTACCCGAGCCCTCGGAGCATCGGCACGCCCCACAGCAACGAGAACACCGTGCCCGACGACTGGGTGACGTAGTGCGACCAGAACCCGAGCTGCGTGCCCGGGCGTCGGAGCGCGTGCCCGAAGGTGCTGAACGCGGCGCCCCACGAGTGCGGCAGCGGGATGGTGTCCGTCCGCACCGGCACGGGACCGTTCCGCACGAAGACCGCGGCGAGCACCAAGCCGACAGCGCTGGCCGCGGCCGCGACGCCGAACGCCGGGGTCCAGCCCACCGTGTGCAGGAGCACGGCGAACGGGAACGCCGACAGGATCTGGCCGATCTGCCCGAGGTTGCCCGTCCACTGCGAGATCTGCGGCAGGATCCGGCCGCTGAACCACATCGGTACCAGGCGGATCACCGAGATGAAGGTCATGGCGTCACCGGCACCGACGAGCACCCGGCCCGCGATGGCCGGCCCGATCGACGGGGACACCGCGACGATCGCCTGTCCGACGACCAGCAGCGCGGCGCCGAGGAGCACCAGCCGGCGCGGTCCGACGCGGTCGAGCGCGATCCCCACCGGGATCTGCAGCCCCGCGTAGACGGCGATCTGCACCACGGCGAGGGTGGACAGGACGGCGGCGGAGACGGCGAACCGGTCCTGCGCGTCGACGCCGGACACCCCGAGCGAGGACCGCTGCACCACGGCGAGGACGTACGCGAGGACCGCGACGCCCCAGATCAGGAAGGCACGACGGGAGTTCACCGGACCAGGCTACCGACGTGTCCCCACGTCGATGCGCGACGACCGTCGTCGACGCGCGTCACGTCGTGCGGGTGACCGGAGGACGGCCTGGAGGCGCGGTGCGGGGCCGCCACGGGCCTCCAGGCCGCCCTGTGGGGACGTCCGGATCCCGCGACGGTCAGTCGGTCGCGTCGCCCTGGGTGCGCCGGTCGGCGAGGAAGCGCTCGAGCTCGGCCGCGATCGCGTCGGCGGTCGGCACCTCGCCGTCCACGCCGGTGAGCGGCGACGCGACGGGGTTGCCCTCCATGTACGTGTCGTGCCGCTCCTCGAGCACCGAGACCAGGCGCTGCAGCTCGGGGTTGCCGGCCACCTGCTCCTCGACGCGGGTGAGGAACTCGCGGCCCGACTCGCGCAGGGCGTCGGTCGGGAAGATGAGCCCGGTCGCGGCGGCGATGCCGGACAGCGCCGCGACGGCGGCGTCGGGGAACTCGGTGTCGGACAGGTAGTGCGGCACGAGCAGCACGAGCCCGGTGACCTGCGCTCCCGTCTCGGCGAGGCGGTGCTCGACCAGGTGCAGGACGTTCGCCGGCGCCTGGGTCTCGGGCTTCCAGACGCTCATCTGCTCGACGAGGTCGGCCCGGGTGCCGGAGACGGTCAGGCTGATCGGACGGGTGTGCGGGACCGGCATCGGGATGGACTGCACCCACGTGGTGTCGGCGACCTGCAGGTCGGCGGCGAGCCCGGTGACGGCGCGGACGAAGCGGTTCCACTGGAAGTCCGGCTCGTAGCCCGACAGGAACAGGAACGGCTGGCCGATCTCGTCGCGCACCAGGTGCAGGGCCAGACGGGGCGGCTCGACGGCGCTGATGTGGTCGTGCTCGAAGGTGATGACCGGCCGACGGGCCCGCCAGTCGAGCAGCACGTCCGGGTCGAACTCGGCGACGAGTTCGGTGTCGAGGTCCTCGAGGATCGAGTTCGTCACCTGCGCGACGGCCGATCCGGCATCGGCGAAGCCGGTCAGCCCGGCGATCAGGTGCAACCCTGCTGGCACGGTCGGGGCGTCCGCGTCGAACGTGTAGAGCTCCTCGGGGTGGTTCACCGTCCCCATGCTAGGCGGGGCCTCCGACGTCCCCGGTGCGCGACGACCACGCCGACAGCGAACAGGCCGTCGGTAGGGTTGGAGCATGGTCCGACCGACGCTCTCCACCACCAGTTCACCCCCCGAGACCACCACCGCCGACGTGCTCGTCGTCGGGGTCCGCCCGGGCTCGTCCGGCGAGGCCGACAGCACCGCCGTGCTCGCTCCCACCGCCCTCGGCACGCTCGACGCCCTCGCCGGCCTCGACCTCGCCGCGATCGGGGTCACCGGCGCGAAGGACCAGCTCGTCCGCCTGCCCGCCACCGGCGTCGGTGCGAAGTCGGTCGCGCTGATCGGGCTCGGCTCCGCCACGGGTGCCGCGGCGATCCGCGCTGCGGCCGGCAGCGCCGTGCGACAGCTCCCCCGCGTCGACTCGATCACGCTCGCCCTGCCCACCGACTCCGCCGAGCTCGTCGACGCCGCCCTCGAGGGCGCGGCGCTCGGCGCCTACGCCTTCACCCGGCACAAGGGCACCGGCACCAAGGCCCCGGCCCGCGGTGACCAGCGCATCGAGGTCGTCGCCCCGGCCGACGTCGCAGCCGACGCCGCCGTGCGCCCCGCGATCGTCGCCGACGCCGCGTCGCTCGTGCGCGACCTCGTGAACACCGCCGCGGGCGACCTCGGGCCGCAGGACGTCGCGGACGTTGCGACCGGGTTCGCCTCGGACCTGCCGCTCACCGTCGAGGTCCTCGACGAGCAGGCGCTCGAGGAGCAGGGCTTCGGCGGCATCCTCGGTGTCGGCCGCGGTTCGGCGCGTCCCCCGCGCCTGGTCGTCGTCCGGTACGCGCCGGAGTCCGCCACGAAGCACCTCGCCCTCGTGGGCAAGGGCATCACCTTCGACTCGGGCGGCCTCTCGCTCAAGCCCGCGGCGTCGATGCTCGGCATGAAGACCGACATGACCGGTGCCGCCACGGTGCTCGCCGCGACCGTCGCCGCCGCCCGCCTGGGGCTGAACGTGCGCGTGACCGCGTGGCTCGCCCTCGCCGAGAACATGCCCTCCGGCACCGCGACCCGCCCGGGCGACGTCCTGACGCTGAAGAACGGCACCACGGTCGAGGTCACGAACACCGACGCCGAGGGCCGCCTGGTGCTGGGCGACGGGATGGCCGCTGCCTCGCTCGAGCAGCCCGACGCGCTCGTCGACGTCGCCACGCTGACCGGCGCCCAGGTCGTCGCGCTCGGCGACCGCACCACCGGCCTGATGGGCAGCGACGACCTCGTCGCGAAGGTCCGTGCCGTCGCCGAGGGCGTCGCGGAGCCGATCTGGCCGATGCCGCTGCCCGAGGAGCTCGAGGCCCGGCTGTCCAGCGACGTCGCCGACATCGTCAACGCCACGGTCGGCAACCCGGCCGGCGGCATGCTGCTCGCGGGCAAGTTCCTCGAGCGCTTCGCCGGCGAGGGTGTCCCCTGGGCGCACCTCGACATCGCGGGTCCGTCGGAGAACAAGGGCGGCGGGTACGCCTGGTTGGGCAAGGGTGCGACGGGCGTGATGGTCCGGACGCTCATCGCACTCGCAGAAGACCTCCAGTCCGAGTAGTAGGTTTGGTACCGGTGGGAACGGCGCACCGACGCGCCTCCCACCGGTACTGCACGGGACGGGACCGGAACCACGCGGTCCGACCGTCGGACGCCGCCCTCCGCGGTGTCCACGTAGGGCCCGATCGGCCCGACACGCACGAGGGAGTTGCACCAGGTGACGGAACAGACTTACGACGTCGTTGTCCTCGGTGGCGGGAGTGGTGGGTACGCCGCTGCGCTCCGGGCCGCCGAACTCGGCATGAGCGTCGCGCTCATCGAGGGCGACAAGCTCGGAGGGACGTGCCTGCACCGCGGCTGCATCCCGACGAAGGCACTGCTGCACGCGGCCGAGGTCGCCGACGCGACGCGCGACGCCGAGAAGTACGGCGTGGTCGCGGAGTTCGCCGGTGTCGACGTGCCCAAGGTCATCGACTACCAGCAGGGCATCATCAACTCCAAGTACAAGGGCCTGCAGGGTCTGATCAAGGCCCGCGGCATCACCGTGGTCGAGGGCTGGGGTCGCCTGACCTCGCAGAACACCGTGCAGGTCGGCGACCAGACCGTCACCGGCAAGAACATCGTGCTCGCGACCGGCTCCTACTCGAAGTCCCTGCCGGGGCTCGAGATCGGCGGCCGCGTGATCACCTCCGAGACCGCGCTCCGCATGGACTACGTCCCGAACAAGGTCGTCATCCTGGGCGGCGGCGTCATCGGCGTCGAGTTCGCCAGCGTCTGGAAGTCCTTCGGGGCCGAGGTCACCATCGTCGAGGGCCTGCCGCACCTGGTCCCCGCCGAGGACGAGTCGATGTCGAAGCAGCTCGAGCGTGCGTTCCGCAAGCGCGGCATCGAGTTCTCGCTCGGTGTCCGGTTCCAGGGCGTCGAGCAGCACGAGAACGGCGTCGTCGTCACGCTGGAGGACGGCAAGACCTTCGACGGTGACGTCCTGCTCGTCGCCGTCGGCCGTGGCCCGGTCACGCAGAACGTCGGTTACGACGAGGTCGGCGTGGCGATGGACCGCGGGTTCGTCACCACGAACGAGCGTCTCGCCACGAACATCCCGAACGTCTACGCCGTCGGCGACATCGTCCCCGGCCTGCAGCTCGCGCACCGCGGCTTCCAGCAGGGCATCTTCGTCGCCGAGGAGATCGCCGGCCTCAACCCGGTGGTCATCGAGGACAAGAACATCCCGAAGATCACCTACTCCGACCCCGAGGTCGCGTCGGTCGGGCTCTCGCAGGCCAAGGCCGAGGAGCAGTACGGCGCCGACAAGGTCGACTCGTACGAGTACAACCTGGCCGGCAACGGCAAGAGCCACATCATCGGGACCTCCGGCTCCGTCAAGGTCGTGCGCGTCGTGGACGGCCCCGTCGTCGGCGTCAGCATGATCGGTGCCCGCGTCGGCGAGCTCATCGGCGAAGCCCAGCTCGCCGTGAACTGGGAGGCCTACCCGGAGGACATCGCTCCCCTGGTGCACGGTCACCCGACCCAGAACGAAGCCCTCGGCGAGGCGTTCCTGCACCTCGCGGGCAAGCCGCTGCACGCGCTGTGACCGGCACCGGCCGCACTGTGACAATGACATCAACAACCACTGCAATCCCCCGCGAAGAGGAGTCCACCCGATGAGCGAATCCGTCAACCTCCCGGCGCTCGGCGAGAGCGTCACCGAGGGCACGGTGACCCGATGGCTGAAGAACGTCGGTGACCGGGTCGAGGTCGACGAGCCGCTGCTCGAGGTCTCGACCGACAAGGTCGACACCGAGATCCCGTCGCCGATCGCCGGCGTCGTCGAGGAGATCCTCGTTCCCGAGGACGAGACCGTCGAGGTCGGCACCGCCCTCGTGAAGATCGGTGACGGCTCCGGCTCGTCCGACGGCGGTTCGGACTCGTCCGACTCCGGCGCCGACGACGCGAACGCCGCCGCTGCCGACGCCGAGGAGCCCGAGGCCGCTCCGAGCACGGAGCAGGAGGCCGAGACCCCCGCGCCCGAGCCCACCGAGCCCGAGCCCGCCCCCGCCGGTCAGACGCAGCCCGCCGCCCCGCAGGCACCGTCCGCCCCGCCCGCGGCAGCGCCGGTCCCGGCCGCCGCACCGGTCCCGCCGCCCGCAGCCGCTCCGCCGGCAGCCGTGCCGGCCCAGGCCGCTCCGGCTCCGGCATCCGCGCCGAGCACCACGGCCGCCGCCGCGGTGCCGAACCCCACGCAGGACGGCGCAGCCTCCGGCTACGTCACCCCGCTGGTGCGCAAGCTCGCCAACGAGCAGGGTGTCGACCTGTCCACGATCACCGGCTCCGGTGTCGGGGGGCGCATCCGCAAGGAGGACGTCCTCGCCGCCGCCGCGAAGGCCCCGGCCGCCTCGGCAGCAGCAGCACCCGCCGCCGCGTCCGGCCCGTTCGTCGCCGAGGTCTCGCCGCTGCGCGGGACCCGCGAGAAGATGACCCGCCTGCGCAAGGTGGTCGCCGAGCGTGCCGTGCAGTCGATGACCTCGACCGCACAGCTCACGAGCGTCGTCGAGGTCGACGTCACGAAGGTGGCGCAGTTCCGCGACGCCCACAAGGCGGAGTTCCTCGAGAAGACCGGCTCGAAGCTCTCCTTCATGCCGTTCTTCGCCCTCGCGGCGTCCGAGGCGCTGAAGGCCCACCCGAAGATCAACTCCACGGTCGAGGGCGACGAGATCGTCTACCCGGAGTCCGAGAACGTCTCCATCGCGGTCGACACCGAGCGCGGCCTGCTGACCCCGGTCATCAAGGACGCGGCCTCGCTGGACCTGGCGCAGTTCTCGAAGTCCATCGCGGACCTCGCCGAGCGCACCCGGAACAACCAGCTCAAGCCCGACGAGCTGGCCGGCGGCACGTTCACGCTGACCAACACCGGTTCGCGTGGCGCGCTGTTCGACACCCCCGTCGTGTTCCTGCCGCAGTCAGCGATCCTCGGCACCGGCATCGTCACGAAGCGTCCGGCGGTCGTGAAGGTCGACGGCCAGGAGGCCATCGCCATCCGGTCGTTCGTCTACCTGGCGCTGTCGTACGACCACCGGATCATCGACGGTGCGGATGCCTCGCGGTACCTCGTCGCGGTGAAGAACCGTCTCGAAGAGGGCAACTTCGCCCCGAACCTCGGGTACTGATCCCAGCAGCACGGCCGACGGCCCCGGTTCCCCTCGTGGGAGCCGGGGCCGTTCCCGTTCACGGGCGGGTTCGGCGTCATCCGCCGCCGAGCAGGGTCAGGGCGGCGACCACCGACCCGACGGCGACGACGAGCCCCACGAGGACGCGGCGGAGCGGGATTCGTCGGTCCGCTCCGAGTGGGACGCCGTGCTCGACCACGTCCCGCAGGCGCTCGAGCAGTTGGACATGCCCATGCCCGTCCGGTGTCGGCGGTTCGGCGAACACGAGGTCGCTCGGCACGGGCGTCCACCGGAACGGCCGGGGCGCGGCAGCGGTACGAACGACGTCGAGTGCCGCTCGTGCGCTCGGCCCGTCGCCGTCGAGGGCGTCCTGCAGCGCGTCGAGCACCGGTTGCTGGGCGGGATCGGTCGGGTCGACGCGGTCCCACACCGTCCGGGCTGCGAGCACGAGGGTCCGGGTCGCGTCGGTCGAGTGCGCGGTGCGCGTCGGGGGTGCGGTGCGCGTCGGGGTCCTCGCGTTGGTTGGGGTCATCGGGGTCATCGGGTTCGTCGGTGTCGTCGGGCTCGTCGCGTTCGTCGGGCGGTCGCAGAGCACGACGGCACCGGAGTCGTCCACCAGCACGTCGTCGATGCCGGCAGCACCGAGCAGGACCGCGCCGTCGTGCACCGCCACCAGGAGCTCCAGGAGCGGGACCGTCAGGGTCACCGCGACGCCGGTGGTCGGGGTGCCGAGCCGGTCGAGCGCCGCCACGAGCGGCGTGCCGGTCGGCCGGTCGAGGTCGACCACGAGATGCCCCGTCGCGGTCCGGCCGACCGCGGCCACCGGGACGAGGTGGCGCTGTGCGGCCGCGGAGCGGTCGGCCACCCACGTGAGCACCTCGTGCTCGTCACCGGTCACGATCCAGCGATCCGGGTGGTGGTCGGTGCTCGTCTCCATGGTGACCAGCGTGGCGGTGGCGCGTGGGCCTCCAGGCTCTCCCGCACCACCTGTGGACAAGACGTGTTCGCGCACAGCCGGACACGGGACGGTCTCCCCCGGGGCACGGAGGCCGTATCCTGTTCGCATGGCACGCAGCTCTTCCACAGACAAGAAGGCGAAGGAGCCGGGGCGTCTCAAGCAGATGTTCCAGGTCTTCCAGATGACCCGAAAGGCCGACCCGTCGTCGGTCTGGTGGTTCGCCCTCGCCTTCGTCGGTCCGGTCGTCCTCGGTGTCCTGCTGGCGCTGCTCCTGCCGGGGCAGAACTGGCTCGCGATCGTCCTGTGGATCGTCGCCGGTGTGCTGCTCGGTGTGCTGCTCTTCCTCATCGTGCTCGGCCGTCTCGCCGAACGCGCCGCGTACTCGCAGATCGAAGGCCAGCCCGGCGCCGTCGGTGCCGTGCTGTCGAACTCGCTCCGTCGCCAGTGGCGCTCCAGCGAGATGCCGGTCGCGGTGCACGGTCGCTCGCAGGCAGCGGTCTACCGCGCCGTGGGTCGCCCGGGCGTCGTCCTGATCACCGAGGGCCAGCGTGGCAACCTCAACCGCCAGGTCGACGAGGAGCGCCGCAAGGTGCAGCGCATCGTCCCGAACGTCGCCGTGCACGTGCTGCACGTGGGTGACGGCACCGGTGAGAGCCTGACGCTGCACAAGCTGCCCCGTGCCATGAACAAGCTCAAGAAGTCGCTCAACCGCAACGAGGTCCTGGCGGTCGCGAACCGTCTCGACTCGCTGACGCAGAGCCCCGCGGCCTCGATCCCGAAGGGCATGGACCCGATGCGGGCCCGCGCCGGACGGCCGCGCTGACCGAAGTCCGCACAGACGAGGACGCCCCCGACCAGTTCTGGTCGGGGGCGTTCTCGTATGTGTGGGCCGCGGGGCGGGGTGTGCGCGAGGCCCGCACCGTGCGACCTTCGCTGAACCGTGCGAGGTTGTCGGCTCGGTGCGGGACTCCGACGGCGCACGGGGCAGGCAAGCTCGCACCCGGTGCGCAACCTCGCACGGTGCGACGGCAAGCGGCTGAGGCCCGGCGCGCAACCTTGCACGGTGCGAGGGCGCGGCACCGGCCCGGAACCGTGCGAGGTTGTCGGCTCGGTGCGGGACTCCGACGGCGCACGGGGCGGGCAAACTCGCACCCGATGAGCAACCTCGCACGGTGCGAGGTCGGGCGGACGACAGCCACGACCCGCGCGCCGCACCCGCGACCCCGGCCGACGCGATCAGCGGCGGACGAGCACCGTCCCCGCGATGCGGTCGTGCGCACCACGGCTGTCGCGGTCGATGATGAGCGCCGGGACCACCAGGCAGAGCAGCACCGTCCGGAGGATCGGCCGCCACACCCCCACGTAGCCCCCGCGCATCGGGACGACCCGCAGCCCGACGCAGATGTGCCCGAACGACCCGGACAGCAGGCAGATGAACACGATCTGCAGCACGGCGAAGATGGCGATCTGCACCCAGGAGTGCGCGATGTCGCCCGAACCGTTCACCGGCGACCAGACCCCGGTGACGTAGGCCACCAGGTCAGCCAGTGCGCCGTCGATCAGGAGCGCGACGACCCGCCGACCGATCCGCCCGACACTCCGGGGCCCGGACTCGGGCAGACCGAGGTCCTTGCCCGGCCATCCGTCCGGGTGCTCGGAGGGCGCGGACGGACTGGGAGTGCTGCGGGCCATGGTCCCCAGCGTAGGCGACCGCCCGGGCGTAACACGCCCGAAACAAACCAGTCATGTCCGGGAAACCCCGTGTCAATAGCCTCATCGGAGGTGCCTTGACCGGTGCCTCCGACATCACCCAACCCATTGGAGATCGGCCCCATGTTCAGCGATTCCTCCGAGGTCCTGGCCTTCATCAAGGACACCGACGTCAAGTTCCTCGACATCCGCTTCACGGACCTGCCCGGTGTGCAGCAGCACTTCAACATCCCGGCATCCACCGTCGACGAGGACTTCTTCTCGGTCGGCCAGCTGTTCGACGGCTCCTCCATCCGCGGCTTCGCGTCGATCCACGAGTCCGACATGCAGCTGATCCCCGATGTCACCACGGCGTACGTCGACCAGTTCCGCGCCGAGCGCACGCTCATCATGATCTTCGACATCTACAACCCGCGGAACGGCGAGATCTACGGCCGCGACCCGCGCCAGGTGGCGAAGAAGGCCGAGAAGTACCTCGCGTCGACGGGCATCGCGGACACCGCGTTCTTCGCCCCCGAGGCCGAGTTCTACATCTTCGACGACGTCCGGTACTCGGTCACGCAGAACGAGTCCTTCTACGCGGTCGACTCCGAAGAGGGCGCCTGGAACACCGGTCGTGACGAAGAGGGCGGCAACCTCGCCAACAAGACCCCGTACAAGGGCGGCTACTTCCCCGTGTCGCCGGTCGACAAGACCGCCGACCTGCGCGACGACATCACCCTCAAGCTGATCGACGCGGGCTTCGAGCTCGAGCGCTCGCACCACGAGGTGGGTACCGGCGGCCAGCAGGAGATCAACTACAAGTTCGACACGATGGTCCACGCCGCGGACGACATCCTGAAGTTCAAGTACATCGTCAAGAACACCGCCGACCAGTGGGGCAAGGTCGCCACGTTCATGCCGAAGCCGCTCTTCGGCGACAACGGCTCGGGCATGCACACCCACCAGTCGCTCTGGTCGGACGGCAAGCCGCTCTTCTACGACGAGAACGGCTACGGCGGTCTGTCGGACCTCGCCCGCTGGTACATCGGCGGCATCCTGAAGCACGCCTCGGCGCTGCTCGCCTTCACCAACCCGTCGATCAACTCGTACCACCGTCTGGTCAAGGGCTTCGAGGCTCCGGTCAACCTGGTCTACTCGGCCGGCAACCGCTCGGCGGCGATCCGCATCCCGATCACGGGCACCAACCCGAAGGCCAAGCGCATCGAGTTCCGCGCGCCCGACGCCTCCGGCAACCCGTACCTCGCCTTCGCCGCGCAGCTGATGGCGGGCCTCGACGGTATCCAGAACCGCATCGAGCCGCACGAGCCGGTCGACAAGGACCTCTACGAGCTCCCGCCCGAGGAGGCCAAGGGCATCCCCCAGGTCCCCGGCTCCCTCGACGAGGCGCTCGACGCGCTCGAGGCGGACCACGAGTTCCTCACGAAGGGCAACGTCTTCACCGAGGACCTCATCCAGACCTGGATCGACTACAAGCGTGAGAACGAGATCCTCCCGCTGGCCCAGCGCCCGCACCCGTTCGAGTACGAGCTGTACTTCGGCGTCTGAGTCCCGCTGACACCACACGAAGGGCCCCGCACCGTCAGGTGCGGGGCCCTTCGCCGTGCCGGCCACGTTTCGGGGTGGGCGACACCTCACGGGCTGCGCCGCCCGTGAGCTGTCGCTCAGCGCGTGACGACGCTGCCACCGTGCGCGCGGGGTGCGGACGCGACCGCCTGGAGGCCCGGTGCCGGTCCGGCGGGCGGGGGTCGGGCCTCCAGGCGGTCGCGACGCACGTTCCTTCCCATTGCAGCCGGACTGGAAAGCGGAATCGGGCGTCCCTGGTCAGAACTTCCGACCAGGTACGCCCGATTCGACCAGGTACGCCCGAAACGACCAAGCCCCGGGCGCACGGGAACGGGGCCCGCGCCGCCCGGCACGGACCCCGTCTCGCGAACGGTGACTAGCGGCTCGTGGCCAACGCGTCGTTCGTCCCCGCTGCGACGCTCACGGGTGCACCCGTGACCGGCGTGGGACGTCCCAGGGAACGGACGGTCCACCCCGCTTTCACCCAGTCGGAGACCGGGAGGCAGTTGCGCGCGTCGATCACGACGCGGCGCCCGACGAGCTCGCCGAGGGCGACCGGGTCGGCGGTGATGATGTCGTCCCACTCGGTGAGCACGAGGACGACGTCGGCGCCCTCGATCGCGTCCGTCATCGAGGCGGCGTAACTCAGCGTCGGGAACGAGCGCTTCGCGGGCTCCATCGCCTCGGGGTCCCAGAGCGTCACCTGGGCGCCGCGGAGGTGCAGCGCGGCGGCGACGTTGAGCGCCGGGGAGTCCCGGACGTCGTCGGTCAGGGGCTTGAACGCGGCACCGATGACGGCCACGCGACGGTTGAGCACCGATCCCCCGGCCGAGTCGATCGCCATGTCGATGACCCGCTGGCGCTGCCCCATGTTGATCTCGTCGACCTGCTGCATGAGGCCGACGACCTGGCCGGCACCGATCTCGTTCGCGCGGTACATGAGCGCGCGGATGTCCTTCGGCAGGCAGCCGCCGCCGAAGCCGAGGCCGGCGTTCAGGAACTTCCGGCCGATGCGGGCATCGTGGCCGAGGGCGTCGGCGAGCGTGGAGACGTCCGCGCCGGTGATCGCGCACATCTCGGAGATCGCGTTGATGAACGAGATCTTCGTGGCGAGGAACGCGTTGGCGCTCACCTTGACGAGCTCCGCGGTGGCGAGGTCGGTGGTGATGACCGGCGTGCCCTCGCTGATGGGTGCGGCGTAGACCTCGCGGATCACGGCGTCGGCGGCCTCGGACGCGCCACCCCAGACCAGACGGTCCGGGTGCAGGGTGTCCTCGACGGCCTTGCCCTCACGCAGGAACTCGGGGTTCCAGATGAGTTCCGCATCGATGCCGGCGGGGGTGAACTCGCGGACGATGCCGCGGAGTCGCGCTGCCGTGCCGACCGGGACCGTCGACTTGCCGACGATGAGGCCCGGGTGGGTGAGGTTCTCGGCGACGCCACGGGTGGCGCTCTCGACGTAGGCCAGGTTCGCGGCGTGCGACCCGGCCTTCTGCGGGGTGCCGACGCAGACGAAGTGGACGTCCGCAGCGGCGACGGCCGAGGCGATGTCGGAGGTGAAGCGGAGCTTGCCGCTGGCGACGTGCTTCGTGATGAGCTCGGGCAGCCCGGGCTCGAAGAACGGGACCTCACCGGCGGACAGTGCGGCGAGCTTCGACGGGTCGATGTCGACACCGATGGTCTCGAAGCCCATCTCGGCCATGGCGGCCGCGTGGGTGGCACCGAGGTAGCCGGTGCCGATGACGCTGATGACGGGTGCGGGACGGGTGTCGGCCGATGCGGTCGACTTCTTGGACTCGCTCATTGCGTGACCTCCTGCAGGTCGTAGTCGATGTCGTTGCGCTTGATGCCCTCGGCGAAGGCCTTGAGGGAATCGGCGCGGGAGTTGAGACGCCAGTCGTTCGTGGTGCGCTTGCCGTCGATGATGGTGGTCGCGGTCTCGCTGAAGTACGCGAAGCCGACGATGTCCTTGTTGGCGGGGTCCGCCAGCGCATCGAAGAGCGAGTTGATCCACTGCGTCTTCTGCGGGTTCGCGACACTCGTGCCGGTCTCGGTCGCCCCGATCTCGTTGAGCATGATGCCCTTGCCCGGTGCGATCTGGCGGAGCTGCGCGAGCGTCGCTCCGAAGGTCGTGCCGAACGTGGGCTGCTCGGTGGCGTCGCGGTAGTAGCCGCTCATGCCGACCCAGTCCACGTAGTCCGCACCCGGGTAGTACTGCCGCATGTAGTCGAGCGTCTGGTACTTCGGGTTGCCGAGCTTGTCGATGCGGCTCGGGGACCAGTCCCAGATGACGTACTTGTTCGCGCCGTTCGCCTGGAAGACGTCGTGCACGTGCTGCCACATCTTCACGTAGGAGCCGGCCGGGTTCTTCTGGTCGTCACCCTCGGACCAGTTGTACCAGGAGCCGTTCATCTCGTGGTCGAGACGGATGACCATCGGCTGCCCGTTGGCCGCCAGCGCCTTGGCGTACTTCGTCAGGTAGGCGTCGAACGACCCACCGGAGATGTCCTCGTTGGTGTACCCGGGGACGTACTTCTGGTCGTTGCCGGTCTGCGCCGGCACCGTCTCCCACGTCATGAGCGGGACACGGCCGTTGGCCCAGGAGCGCTGCACCGCGGGGGCGTTGAACTCCTGGTCGAAGCCCTGGAAGAAGCCGGTCATGTTCGACGCGGTGCCGACCTGACGGGAGACCTCGTCGTACTCGGCCCAGTTGAACGGGGACTGCGCGGTGTAGAGGCCGTACCAGCGCGACTGCTGGCCGAGGATCTCGGCCTTGGTCGGTGTGACGACCGGGGTGGCACCCGGGTCGGTCGACGGACCGGGGTTCGGCTTCGAGCCGCCACCGTTGCCGGAACCAGAGCCGGACCCGGATCCGTTGCCGGAACCCGATCCGCTGCCAGAACCGTTGTCGGACGAGCCCGAGCCGGACCCGGACGCGCCGGCCGAACCCGCACCGGACCCGCCGGAACCCGAGCCACCGCTGCCGGAACCCGCGGCGTTGACGGTGGACGAGCCTCCCGAGCCCTTCGCGGCACCGAGCTGGGACTGCAGCGACGCGATCTGCGCCTTGAGTTCCGAGATCTGGTCGCCACGCGACCCGGCCTGGGCCGTGCGGGAGTCGAGCTTGCCCTCGAGCGACCAGATGCGCTCCTGGGCGGCGTCGAGCTGCGTCTGCAGCTCGGCGGCGGACACCTTCTTGGCCTTCGGCGCCTCGACGCCGAGCGCCTGGTGCACGGCGGTCGAGACGGGGCCGGAGGGTGAGATCCACACCGACCAGGTGATGAGGCCGAGCGCCAGCACGATGGCCGTCGTGCCGATGGCCGTCCGGCGGGCGTGCTTGCTGGACTGCGCCCACCAAGCACTCGAGGAACGGATGAAGTCAGACAATGAGGAACGCCTCCAGGGCGAAGATCGCGATGCCGATCACGTACGGGATCGCTGCGTACGGGTTGTACCGGCGGGCTCGGGCGGGAGCCGGCGCGGCTGCTCGCTGGGCCTCCTGCTGCGCGACCGCTGCTGCGGCCTCGCGGCGGGTGGCGAGCACGGTGGTGGTGGAGTTGGTCGCCGCGTCGGCGCCGAAGAGCTCGTCGAACGCACGGTCCACGGCCACCTGGTCGACCCCGGCCGACCGGGCACGTTCGGCGTCGATCGGGCTGACCGGGATCTGCGCCGAGGCGGACAGCGGCTGGACGGCGTCCGCCGGGTCCTCCTGCATCGGACCACCGGCGTAGGCACCGGCCCGGGTCCCCCAGCCGGACGCGTGTGCCAGGCGGAAGAAGCCGATGAGCCGGATCGGCATCAGGAAGAACGTCGACACGATGATGAACATCGGCAGGCGGAAGAAGTCGCTCGGCTTCTCGGACAGGTGCCGCATCTGGCGGATCGCCATGCTCAGCACGCTCGAGATCACCATGAGCGCCGCGACGTAGACGAAGCCGGTCGAGAAGCCGTACTGCGAAAGGATGCCCTGGTACAGGTTCTCGCCCTGGCCGGTGAAGGCACGGTAGATCCAGCCGGCGATCACGCCGAAGAGCATGAACGGCAGGATGATGTCGGTGATGAAGAACGCCGCGAGGACCGGGGCGTGGCCGAGCATCCACGGCAGCATCCGCAGCGTGTTGTACTGCGAGCCGCGGGCCCAGCGGAGCTGCTGCTTGAACAGCTTCTTCACCTGCAGCGGGGCGTCCGTGTAGACCAGCGACGTGTACTGGTAGACGGTCCGGTACCCCTCCTTGAGCGTGAGGTTCGTCAGCGTCCGGTCGTCGGAGACCTCGAGGAACACGCCCATGAACTTCTCGTGCATGAACCGGTCCATCACCCGCATGAGGATGCTCCGGCGGAACGCGATGGTGCGCCCGGGCAGGCAGCCGATCTGCCCGAGGACACTCTGTGCCGGCATCGAGTAGAGCGCCCGCGAGTTCTCGAGCCAGTCGGCCCAGCGGGTGATCCAGCTGCGCTCCGGTTCGAGGATGCGCTGCCGGGTGGTCACGCCACCGACGGACTCGTCGGCGAACGGCTTGAGGAGCTCCTCGAGCGCGCCGGGGGTCCAGACGGTGTCGGAGTCGACCAGCACGGTGATGTCGCCGTTGGACATCTCGGTGCCGACCTTGACGGCGTTGCGCTTGCCCGGGATGGGCGTGTGGGTCCAGCGGACGAGCGGGGCGAACTCGTCGCAGACCTCCTCGAGCGCCTCGTTGCGGGCACCGTTGATGACGACGATGATCTCGCCGGGCTGCTGCTCGACCATGCGGCCGATCACGTCACGGAAGAGGTCGAGCGGTTCGTCCACGACGGGGACGACGACGCTGGTGGTACCGACGAAGGTGCCGGTGAAGGGGCGGTAGCGGGCGGAGATGACGACCTTGAGCAACCAGAGCAACCAGATCACCGCGGAGTACACGGCGAACAGGTAGAACTCGGGGTGCCCTTCGACCATCTGCCTGATCTGCAGAATGAAGGTGAACACTGATCCCTGCTTCAACGTTCGAGGTGGAGATTCCGCTTCATCGGGGAATCAGGGCCGGTTCGGGTGATGCAATTGATGCAGAACCTGAACGCGCGCGCAACGCGGCCCCCATCCGGGGGCGTTACGGGCGCGTTACGGGGTACACACCGGTCCCCCTCTCGGCCGGTCGGAGTGGTCCCCCGTGGTGCTGACAGCACTCCTGCGGACCACGCCTCGACGCAGGGTCGCCCCGATGGGCGACAGGTGCGGCCTGGAGGCACGGGTCGGGTCCAACGGAAAGCCCCGGTCAGGAGGTGGTCACGCGGCGTGTCGGGGGACGTCGGAAAAGGTCCCCTGGCGGTCCGGTGGGAGTTCGGTCACGGCCCGGTAACGAGCCGGGCTCCGTTTCGAACAGGGGTACGAAGAGGGTGCCGTCGGGGGACGTCGTGCGACACGGGGAATTAACCTTCGACAGCTGCTCAGGTCGGGTCCGTCCGCAGACGCTCGGGCGTGTCGCGAGGTGCTCGGCGGCGGGTCAGGTGCTGCGTCGCGTGCGGATCAGGCGCCGTAGAACTCGCGCTCGAACACCTGTCGGGCCCGCCGCGTGACGCCGAGGTAGTCGTCCTCGAGGCGGCTCGCGGAACCCGGCGGGTACTCCATCAGACGGGCGACGCCCTCGAGCTGGACGCGATCGACGGGCAGCACGTCGGTGGTCTTCCCCGACCACAGCACGAGCGCACTGCGGGTGCGCGACGCGAAGCGCCAGGCGGCCCCGAGCCGCTCGCCGTCCTCGGCGCCGACCAGTCCGGCGTCGACCGCGGCGTCGAGCGCCTCGAGCGTCGACGTGGTGCGGAGCGACGGGATCTCGAGCGCGTGCTGCAGCTGCAGGAGCTGCACGAACCACTCGACGTCGCTGAGCGATCCCCGGCCGAGCTTGAGGTGCCGGGCCGGGTCGGCGCCGCGGGGCAGCCGCTCCGACTCGACGCGGGCCTTGATCCGGCGGACCTCGCGCACCTGGTGGTCGTCGATCTGCTCCGGGTACCGCGTGCGGTCGGCGAGGTGCTCGAAGTCACGCAGGAGCTGTGCGTCGCCGACGGCTCCGCGGGCACGGAGGAGCGCCTGCGCCTCCCACGTGAGCGACCAGCGGGCGTAGTAGGCGCCGTAGGACTCGAGCGTCCGCACGACCGGACCGTTCTTGCCCTCGGGGCGCAGGTCGATGTCGAGGTCGAGCGGGTGGATCGTGTCCTCGGTCAGACGGTTCAGCTCGCGCACGATTGTCTGGGCGGTCCGGGACGCGACCTCGGGCGCCAGGTCGGGTGCGCGGTACACGTACAGAACGTCGGCGTCCGAGCCGAAGCCGAGCTCCCGCCCGCCGTACCGGCCCATCGCGATGATCCCGAACTCGAAGCCCTCGGGGGCGTCCCGGCGGGCGAGCGCGAGGGCGCCGGCGAGGGTTGCCTCGGTGACGTCGCTCAGGGCCGGGCCCAGGCCGTCGACGTCGAGGGAGCCGAGCACGGCGGCCATGCCGAGCCGCAGGGTCTCGCGCCGTCGGGCCGACCGGAGCAGCGCCGCGGAGCCGTCGACGTCGTTGCCGTGCCGGGCGGTGGTCGCGGTCATCTCGGCGAGCAGGGCGTCGATCGGCCGCGGACGCAGGAGCGCCTCGGGTTCGTCGAGCCAGGCGACCGCCTCCGGGAACCGCTCGAGCAGCCCGGACAGGAACGCCGACTCGGACAGCACCGTGGTGAGCGAGTGTGCGGCGCCGGACGAGTCGCGCAGCATGCGGAGGAACCAGCTCGACTCCCCCAGGCCGTCGCTCAACCGCCGGAAGGCCAGCAGCGCACGGTCCGGCGCCGGTCCCTCGGCCATCCAGCGCAGGAGCACCGGGAGCAGGTTCCGCTGGATCGCCGCGCGTCGGCTCGTGCCCTGCGTGAGGGCGCGGATGTGGCCGACGGCTCCGGCGGGGTCGACGAAGCCGACACCGGCGAGCCGGTCGACGACCTGGTCGTTGGTCAGGACGATCTCGTCCTCGGTCGAGGCCACTGCGGACAGCAGCGGCCGGTAGAACAGGCGTTCGTGGAGCCCGCGGACCTCGAGCTTCACGGCGCGCCAGCGTGCCTCGAGCGCCGGGGCCGACGCCGCGACACCGCTCGACCGGGCGAGCACCCGCAGCTCCTCTTCGTCGGAGGGCATCAGGTGCGTCCGCTGCAGGCGCCGGAGCTGGATGCGGTGCTCGAGCACCCGGAGCAGGGCGTAGTCCGGGCCGAACCGAGCGGCCTCGGCACGGCCGACGTACCCGGCGTCGGTCAGGGCGTCCATCGCCTCGAGCGTCGACCGCACCCGCACGGACGGGTCGTCACGGCCGTGCACGAGCTGCAGGAGCTGCACGGTGAACTCGACGTCCCGCAGGCCACCGGGGCCGAGCTTGAGCTGGCGGTCGACGTCGGCGTCCGGGATGTGCTCGGTCACCCGCTCGCGCATGCGCTGCACCGACTCGACGAACCCCGGCCGGGTGGAGGAGTTCCACACGAACGACGCGACGGCCTCGGCGTACCGGGCACCCAGGTCTGCGGATCCCGCGATCGGGCGGGCCTTGAGCAGCGCCTGGAACTCCCACCCCTTCGCCCAGCGCTCGTAGTACGCCACGTGCGAGTCGAGGGTGCGGACGAGTGCGCCGTCCTTGCCCTCGGGCCGGAGGTTCGCGTCGACCTCCCACAGGGCGGGCTCGGCGGCGAGGTCGGTGATCGCGTGCATGGCGGCGATCGCGATGCGGGTGGAGACGAGCACGGCCCGGTCGGTGGGGACGTCGTCGGTGGGCTCGGTGACGAAGATGACGTCGACGTCGCTGACGTAGTTGAGCTCGCGGGCGCCGGCCTTGCCCATCGCGATCACCGCGAGCGGTGTCGCTGCGACGTCGGCCGCCGGGAACGGGACCTCGCGCCGGGCGATGTCGACCGCGGCGTCGAGGGTGGCGCCCGCCAGGTCGGCGAGGCCCGCCGCAACGGCCGGGAACGCATCGGTCGGCACGGCGTGCAGCACGTCGAACAGGGCGATCTGGGCCAGGTGCCGGCGGTAGCGCACGCGCAGGCGCATCCGGGCGTCCTCGCCCGTGGCACCGTCGACGGCCTCGGTCAGCGACGCCGTGTACCGCTCCTGCGACCACGGTTCACCGACCGGTTCGAGCAACAGTGCCAGCTCGGCCGGACGCCGGTGCAGGAACTCCCCGAGGCCGATCGAAGCGCCGAGCAGGCGGATCAGGCGCTCGGTCGCCGCGTCGTCCGTCAGGACGGGCCGGAGCTCGTCCGGCGCGCGCTCGAGCAACCGCTCGAGCATCCGCAGGGCGCCGTCCGGATCAGCGGTGCCGCCCCAGAGCGCGGCAGACCCGGCGACCGGCAGCGGCACGTCGGGGCCGAACCGGGCCTCCAGGTCGGCAGCCCGCTCGAGGCTCTCCGACAGCTCGGCGAACCCCAGACGGGCCAGCTCCGAACGTGACGTCGTCGTCCGACCGGTCATGTGGAACGTGCTCCCGAGGGGTCAGGGCGCTCGGTTCTAGAGCGCGCCGAGGTTGGTGTCGAGCTCGAACGGGGTGACCTGGTCGCGGTAGCGCTTCCACTCCTGCCGCTTGTTGAGCAGCACGAAGTTGAACACCTGCTCGCCGAGCGTCTCGGCCACCAGCTCGGAGTCCTCCATGAGGCTCAGGGCGTGGTCGAGGCTCGCGGGCAGCTGGCTGTAGCCCAGGGCCCGGCGCTCGGAGTCGCTGAGGCTCCAGACGTTGTCCTCGGCCTCGGCGGGGAGCTCGTACTCCTCCTCGATGCCCTTGAGGCCGGCCGCGAGCAGCAGCGAGTACGCCAGGTACGGGTTCGCCGCCGAGTCGATGCCGCGGTACTCGATCCGCGAGGACTGGCCCTTGTTCGGCTTGTAGAGCGGCACGCGCACCAGGGCCGAGCGGTTGTTGTGGCCCCAGGTGACGAAGGACGGGGCCTCGTCGCCGCCCCAGAGCCGCTTGTACGAGTTGACGAACTGGTTCGTCACCGCGGTGATCTCCGGCGCGTGCTTGAGCACCCCGGCGATGAAGTGCTTGGCCGTCTGCGACAGCTGGTACTGGCCACCGGCCTCGTAGAAGGCGTTCTGGTCGCCCTCGAACAGCGAGACGTGGGTGTGCATGCCGGAACCGGGCTGGCCCGAGATCGGCTTCGGCATGAACGTCGCGTAGACGCCCTGCTCGATCGCCACTTCCTTCACCACGGTGCGGAAGGTCATGATGTTGTCCGCCATCGTCAGTGCGTCGGCGTAGCGGAGGTCGATCTCGTTCTGCCCGGGGCCGGCCTCGTGGTGCGAGAACTCGACCGAGATGCCGAGGTCCTCGAGCATCCGGACGGACCGACGTCGGAAGTCGTGCGCGCTGCCGCCGGGGACGTTGTCGAAGTAGCCGGCCTGGTCGACGGGCTGCGGTCCGCCGTCCTTCCACTCGCGGCTCTTGAGCAGGTAGAACTCGATCTCGGGGTGCGTGTAGAACGTGAACCCGCGGTCGCTCGCCCGCGCCAGGGTGCGCTTCAGCACGTTGCGAGGGTCGGCCACGGCGGGCTGCCCGTCCGGCGTCGTGATGTCGCAGAACATCCGCGCGGTGGGGTCGATCTCGCCGCGCCAGGGCAGGATCTGGAAGGTCGAGGGGTCCGGGTGCGCCAGGACGTCGGCCTCGTACGAACGGGTGAGGCCCTCGATCGCGGAGCCGTCGAACCCGATGCCCTCGGCGAACGCGCCCTCGACCTCGGCCGGGGCGATCGCCACCGACTTCAGCGTCCCGATGACGTCCGTGAACCAGAGTCGGATGAACTTGATGCCGCGCTCCTCGATGGTGCGGAGCACGAAGTCCGTCTGCTTGTCCATGCACGACCTTTCCGTGTATCGGGTGGCCGCTGGCGGGCCTCGTCCCAGGCTAGTGGTCCGGCGGTGTGCGCGGGGCCGTGCGACGCGCCGTCACCGGGGCGCCGGCCGGGTGCCGGCCGCGGAGCTCAGCGGTCCTCGGCGTCCCACTTCTCGTTGTTCGCGGCGATGCGGTCGAGCGCGTGCTGCGCTTCCTCGCGCGTCGCGAACGGGCCGATCCGGTCGCGCTGCGGGGACTGCGGGCCCTGCTCGACCTGGCCGGTCTTGTCGTTGAACCACCACTGGGACTCGATGCGTTCTTCGCTCATGTCGCCCACCGTACCCACGTCACTGCCTGGAGGCCCGGTGCCGGTCCGGCGGACCGGCACCGGGCCTCCAGGCAGTCGCGCCCACCACGTCGGGCCGCACCCCGGGGCGGTTGCGCTCGGCGCGTCGGGCTGCGCCCTGGGGCGGTTGCGCTCGGCGCGTCGCGCCGCGGCTAGAGTGGTCCGCATGCCCCGGGACGAACACGGACACCTGACCGCCGGCCGCATCTCCCCGCACCGCGCCGTCCCGAAGGACATCGAGCGTCCGGAGTACGTCGGGAAGGTCGAGCCCCACGAGCACGGTCTCGGTGACACCTACACGCCGGACGAGGTCGAGCGCATCCGGGTCGCGGGACGCATCGCGTCGCAGGCCATCGACGCCGTCGGCGAGGCCATCCGCCCGGGCGTGACCACGGACGAGCTGGACCGCATCGGGCACGAGTTCGTCGTCGCGCACGGGGCCTACCCCTCCACCCTCGGCTACCGCGGCTACCCGAAGTCGCTCTGCTCGAGCCTCAACGAGGTCATCTGCCACGGCATCCCCGACGACACCGTCCTGCAGGAGGGCGACCTCGTCAACATCGACATCACCGCCTACAAGGACGGCATGCACGGCGACACGAACCGGACGTTCGTCGTCGGGCAGGCCGCGCCCGAGGTGTCGGACCTGGTCACCCGGACCGAAGAAGCACTGCGTCGCGGCATCAAGGCCGTCGCCCCGGGCCGGCAGGTCAACGTGATCGGCCGCGCGATCGAGGCGTACGCGAAGCGCTTCGGCTACGGCGTCGTCCGCGACTACACCGGACACGGCGTCGGTCGGGCGTTCCACTCCGGCCTGATCATCCCCCACTACGACGCACCGCAGTACGACACGGTGATCGAACCCGGCATGGTGTTCACCATCGAACCCATGCTCACACTCGGCGGCATCGAGGCCGACATCTGGTCCGACGACTGGACTGTCTCCACACGTGACAAGTCGTGGACCGCGCAGTTCGAGCACACCCTCGTCGTCACCGAACGCGGCGCGGAGCTCCTCACCGTCTCCTGACCGGACACCTCCGGCAGGCAACCGAAAGGCACGACAACCTCATGACCTCCCTCGCAGTCGGCGTCGACATCGGTGGTACGGGCATCAAGGGCGCGATCGTCGACGTCGCGTCCGGCGCCCTCACCACGGACCGCATCAAGAAGGCCACGCCCGAGGGCGGGAAGCCCCAGGACATCACGGCGGTGGTCAAGGAGATCATCGGCGAGCTCGCCCCCGGTGACGACGTCCCCGTGGGCGTCTGCTTCCCGGCGATCGTGCGGGACGGCAAGACGATGTCCGCCGCGAACGTGTCGAAGAAGTGGATCGGCTTCGAGGCCGAGGCACTGTTCGAGAAGGAACTCGGCCGCTCCATCCACTTCGTCAACGACGCCGACGCCGCCGGGTTCGCCGAGCAGCAGTTCGGTGCGGCCAAGGGCAAGGACGGCCTGGTCATCGTGACGACGCTCGGCACCGGCATCGGCACCGCGCTCATCAACGACGGCGTGCTCATCGTCAACTCGGAGCTCGGGCATCTGGAGATCGAGGGGCACGACGCCGAGTCGCGCGCCTCGTTCGCCGCCAAGGAGCGCGACGACCTGTCGTGGAAGCACTGGGCGAAGCGCCTGCAGAAGTACTACTCGACGCTCGAGGCCCTGCTCTCCCCCGAGCTGTTCGTCGTCGGCGGCGGGGTCTCGAAGCAGTACGAGGAGTTCCTCCCGCTGCTCGACCTGCAGGCGGACATCATCCCCGCGACGCTCCGCAACAACGCCGGCATCATCGGTGCCGCGACCCTGGCGGCGCGCAGCGTCTAGCGCTGGTCGGGCGTCCCTGGTCGGGGGCGTAACTGGTCGCGCGTACCTGGTCGAATCGGGCGTACCTGGTCGGAAGTTCCGACCAGGTACGCCCGTTCTCATCAGGTACGCGTGAGCGTGGGGCTCCCCTCGCGTCGGGCACCGCGGAGCCGGGTAGACTCGCTCCAGCGAATGGGTCGGTGAGACGGTCGCGTCGCTCCCCCGGGAGCGCCGAGGAACGTCCGGGCTCCACAGAGCAGGGCGGTGGGTAACACCCACCCGGAGCAATCCGCGAGACAGTGCCACAGAAAGCAGACCGCCGGCGGAGACGTCGGTAAGGGTGAAACGGTGGTGTAAGAGACCACCAGGGGTCCGGGTGACCGGATCCGCTCGGTAAACCTCGCCCGGAGCAAGGTCAGACAGAGGACGTTGAGGCTGCTCGCCGAGTCCTCGGGTAGACCGCTGGAGGCCGACGGCAACGTCGGTCCGAGAGAGATGGCCGTCACCGCCGTGCAAACGGCGGGACAGAACCCGGCGTACGGCCGGCCCATTCGCCCCTCCTCCGTGCTGCGTCGGTCGTCGTCGGTCGGCGTGCGCGGCGCGCGCGGTCACGACTCCCCGCTCAGGTCCGCCGAGCGGTCACCAACGGTCGGCCGGCACGGCCGCAACCGACCGTTCGTGACCGCTCGGCGGCACGCACCCGACGCGTTGTGACGAGCCCACGAACGGACAGGAGGCGCGGTGCGGCGCCGCCACGGGCCTCCCGTCAGGCGGCGCGCGCGGTCAAGACTCCCCGCTCAGGTTCGCCGAGCGGTCACCAACTGTCGGCCGGCACGGCCGCAACCGACCGTTCGTGACCGCTCGGCGGCACGCACCCGACGCGTTGCGACCAGCCCACGAACGAACGGGAGGCGCGGTGCCAGCTGGCACCGCGCCTCCGCCACGGACGTCGCGCGCGTCTACAGCCCGGACTCGGCCGTCCGAACCAGGATCGCGTCGCTGTCGGGGCACAGCACCACGTCGTCGGGCGCAGCCCGGCGGATGGTCTGCAGGTCGGAGTTGTTGAGCGCCACACCCGAGGCCGTCGACACGCCGCCCTGCAGCAGCGAGGCACCGAAGCCGTAGCGCGCACGCTGTCGGTCGTACAGGGCGAGCAGCTCGGCCGGCACCTTGGCGGCGACGTCGGCACGGGCCTGCTCGGCGGACTCCCGGTCGGCGCTGAGCCGAGCGATCTCGGCGTCGCGCTCGGCGACCAGGCCACCGCGGGCGGCCTCGACGTCGGCGAGCTTCGCCTCGATGTCACCGACCCGGGCGCGGAGCCCGTCGAGGTTCTCCATGATCTCGAGCTCGGCGGTCTCGAGGCCGCCGATGCGCCGCTGCAGCGAGTCGAGCTCGCTCTGCAGTCCGGCGGCGTCCTTCGCGTTCGCGACGTTCTGCAGCATCGTGGTGTCGCGTTCGACACGGGCCTGCGCAACCGCGGTGTCGGACTCCAGGCGGGCGAGGTCGCGCTCGGCGTCCTCGACCTCGCCGGTGGCGGCGACGAGTTCGCTCCGGAGCGCCGCGGCCTGCTTGCTCAGCTCGGTCAGCTGGTCACCCTTCTGCAACGACGTGATGCGGTGCGCGATGCGGGTGACGTCGTTGTCGAGACGCTGGACGTCGAGGAGGATGACCTGGTCCTCGGGTGCTGCCTTCATGGTCAGGCTCCTTCTGTGGGGGTGGTGGGTTCGGCGGCCGGCAGGACGGCGAAGTCCCACGGGTCGGTGCGGAGGTCGCTCACGGTGACGCGGACCCCGGCCCGGGTGCGCAACTGCTCTGCGGCGACGTCGAGCCAGAGCCACTCGGTGGCCCAGTGCGAGGTGTCGATGAGCGCCGGGCCGCCGCCGAGGAGCGCCTGTTCGCGGAACTCAGAGGCCGGGTGGTGCCGCAGGTCGCTCGTGATGTAGACGTCGGCGTCGAGTACGGCGGGGTGGCCGAGCAGCGAGTCCCCCGCGCCCGCGCAGAGCGCCACGGTGCGGACGGGCTGGTCGAAGTCACCGGAGACGCGGACCCCGGTGGCCGTGGGCGGCAGCAGGTCGACGAGCTTCCGGGCGAGGGCACCGAGGGTCGTCCCCTCGGGCAGCACACCGACGCGACCGATGCCCGTGTCGGGGTCGGCTCCCGCGTCGAGCGGTCGCTGCTCGGTGAGCCCGAGGCGGTCGGCGAGCACGGCCGAGGTGCCGGTCGTCACGACGTCGGCGTTGGTGTGCGCCGCGAGCAGGGCGCTGCCGCCACGCACCAGCGTCGCGAGGACGCTGCCCTTGTAGGTCGACTCGGCGATCGTCGTCACCCCGCGGAGCAGCAGCGGGTGGTGCGTGAGCAGGAGCCCGGCACCGAGTTCGACGGCTTCACGGGCGGTGGCGGGGACCGCGTCGACGGCGAGGTGCACGTGCTCGACGGTGGCGTCCGGGTCGCCCGCGACGAGCCCGACGGAGTCCCACGACTCGGCACCGGCGGCGGGCCACAGGTCCTCGATCACGGCCTGGAGTTCGCGGAGCGTCGGCATCCCGTCAGTCTACCGAGGCGACCGCCCCGCACGGGGCAGCCGATCCGTGTGGGGTGATCCGGGCCTCCAGGCAGTGCAGCCGGAGGCGGGGTGACCGGAAGCGGTGCAGCCGACCGCGCCGCGACCGCGGGGCGTCAGCGACGACCGAGCAGGCCGAGCAGGCGGTCGACCAGTCGCGACCACCAGCCGGCCGGGGCCGGTGCTGCCGCGGTGTCGGTGTCGGTGTCGGCTTCCGTCGCGTCCGCGACGGGGGCCGGGAGGACGGGTGCGGCGACGGCGTCCGGCAGGACGACCGGCGTGCTCGCGGTGACGCCCTGGTGCGCGGTGAGCGCGGCGGCGAAGGCCGCGCGGTCGATGACCGTCGGTCCGGTGGCGGGCAGGACGAGCGGGGTGGGTCGCGTGGCCGCGGACACCGGGGACACGGCCGGGAGGCCCAGCACCGGTCGGACGGGTTCGTCGCGTTCCGGGGTGACGAGTTCCACCACCGGTGCGGCATCCGCGGTGGGTGCGGCTGCCTGCGCTGCCGCGGGGACGCTCGGTGCTGCGCGGGTCGGCACGGGTGCCGGCCGGGTGACGAGCGCCACCGGCGCGGTCGCTGCGCGGCGGGCTGCGGCACGGTCGCGGCGGTCCGCCTCGGCGGCGGCGTCGGTGAGCAGGTCGGCGAAGACGGTGTGGGCGAAGGCGCGGGCGGCGGTCACCTCGGGGTCGTCGGAGTCGGCGACGGTGGCCTCCCACGCGGCGAGGCGAGCGAGGTCCTCGTCACGGCGGCGGACCTCGTCCTCGAGCAGGACGATGCGCTCGATGCTGCTGCGTCCCGTGGACGAGGACACCTCCACCGCGAGGTCCTCGATGCGCAGGGCCAGACGCTCCGGCGGCTCCGGGAACGACGGGGCGCAGACGGCGGCGTGGCGGGCGCGGTCGCGACGGAACGCGGGGGCTGCGACGGGTGCCGACCGGGTCGTCTCGTCGGCCGGGGCGGGGGTGGCGACGTGTGCCGGGGCGGTCGTCTGCTCGGCGGTCGTCGCGTCGGCGGTGGCTGCGGTGCTGCTGCTCGCGGCGTGTCCGGGGCGCTGCACGGGGCCGGTGACGGGCGGGACGACGAGGTCCGGCACGTAGGGGGCACGCGTCGCCGGTGCGTCGCGGAGCCACTCCTCGAGCTCGCGGCCGAACGGGTCCACGAGCGGGGTGCGTGCGCCGGACTGGGTCTCCATGTCCGAAGGATAAATATCGCGCGGGCCGAAACGCGGGACATCCGCGGTGTGTCGCTGCACCGCCTGCCATATCGCGACGGAGTTGAGCGGCGTGTCGCGCCCGACGTCACCGAGGTGGGCGGAGGCCGTCCTCGAACGCCCGCAGCAGTTCCCGGCCCGCGGGCCAGTCCCCCACGCCGCTCGCGACGTTCACGTGCCCGAGGGCACCGACGCGGACGACGTCCGCGCCCATCGCATCGGCGAACACGACTGCCCGGTCCGCGCTGCAGTACGGGTCGTCGTCGCTCACGACGAGGCGTGTCGGGACCCGCTGGGCGGAGGGCACCGGGCGCGGCGCCACGAAGCCCGATGCCTCGTCCGGGAACGTGTCGCCGAGCGGGTCGGGCGGGGCGACGAGGAAGGCACCGGCGACGAGCGTGGAGGCATCCGCCGTGGTGTCGAGCCAGTCGGCGACGGCCAGGACGCCGAGGCTGTGGGCGATGAGGACCGGGGGCTCCGTGCACGAGGCCACGGCCGTCGAAATCGCGGCGCGCCAGTCGTCCGGGTCCGGGTCGCTCCACGAGGTGGGGGCGATGCGGACGGCGGCGCGCTGCTCGTACTGGTCGTGCTGGTCGCGCTGGCCGTGCTCGTCGCGCTCGTCCTGCTGCTCCCGCTCCCAGACGGACTGCCAGTGGTCCGGGTCGGAGTTCCAGATGCCGGGGACGATCACCCACGGTCGCGGTCTGCTCACCCGGGCAGCGTAGCGAACCGTCGAGGCACCGTTCCGGAGTGTGACGCGTGGTGCCCGGCCCCGCTCAGAGCTGCGGGACCGCACCGCGGGGCTGCTGCAGCGTGTCGCGCGGGTACTGCCCGAAGCGGGACGCGTACGCCGCCGAGAACCGGCCGAGGTGCGCGAAGCCCCAGCGCAACGCCACGCTCGCCACCGTCAGGTCGCCCGCCGACCCGCGGCGGAGTTCTTCGTGCACGCGGTCCAGCCGGATGCCACGGAGCATGGCGTTCGGTGCCGTGCCCACCTGCCGCTGGAACGCCTGCTGCAGCCCCCGGACGCTCAGGCCGACGTGCTCGGCGACGTCCGTCGTGGTGATGGGCGTGTGGGCGAAGGCGTGCATGAACTCCACGGCCTCGCGCACACGCCCCGTGGCTCCCTGCGGCAGCGTGACGTCGGGGGCGATGGACTCGTGGGGGAACGTGCGGAGGAAGGCCAGCGCGGTCTCCCGCACCGTCTCGGCGAGGGCCAGCTCGTTCAGCGGCGCCGGGCCGAGCACGATCGCCGCGGCGCGCTGCACCCGGGTGTTCCAGGCGCGGAGGTCCTCGGGCCGGGGCGCTGCGGTGTGGTCGAACACGAGGGGGCCGGGCCGGGTGCCGTGCACCTCGGCGGCGACGCGCTCCAGGTACGTCCGATCGAACTGGACGAGACTCTGGCGGACGTCCTGCAGGTCGAACACGAACGGACGCCGCGTCGGGAAGACCCGCGGGGTCCCCGGTGCGAAGTCGACCTCCTGGCGACCGACGTCGACGCGGCCACCGCCGTCCGACGTCCACATCACGACGTACTCGTCGGGGACCTCGACCTCGCCCTGCATCCGCCCGTCGAACCGGGTGGAGCGGAACGTCATCGATCCGTCGCCCACGACCTGGAACCGGTACGCGAACGGACGATCGGTCCGGGACGCCGAGAACCCCGTGCTCTCGTAGGCCTCTTCGTACAGTTGCACGGCCGCGTCGAGTCCGGCGCCGGACGTCTCGAACCGGATCCGGGGATCTGGGTCGACAGTCATCGCGCGAATCGTGACACGGTGTCCGGGAAACGCGACAATCGCCGACCCGTCATTGCGGTTTGCGGCCCACGGAGTGCGCTGGGCGGACGACCGGTGGGCTCCGTCGGTACGGGACGGCCGTGCTCCCGCTCAGTGCCGGGAGCGCAGCACCGTCCAGCGGTTCCGGTCGGCGACGCGTTCGTACCGCAGATCGTCGACGACCATGCGGACGAGGGCGAGCCCACGACCGCCCTCGGCGAAGTCGTCGGGCAGCACGGCGGCGTCGGGATCCACCGTCGCCGCGACCCCGTCGTCGGACAGCAGCGCCTGGAAGCGCTCGTCACCGATCTCGAGCCGGAGCTCGCACGAGACACCGTCCGGGCGGGCGCCGTGCTCGATGACGTTCGAGGTGAGTTCGACGAGGGCGAGCTCGAGGGCCATCCGGTCCTCGGCAGCGATGGACGGCTCGTGCTGCCACACGCCCGCCAGGAACTCGTGCACGGCGGACACGTCGTCCGGAGGGCACGCCAGTGCGAGCATGTGCTCGGCGACGGGGGCGGTCATCACCAGTCGGTCACCGCGGCGTCCCCGTCCGGGTACGTCCGCAGGATCTTGTCGATGTTGGAGAGCTTGAGCACCATCTGGACCTGTTCCGACGGTGCCGCGATGCGGAGGTCGCCGCCGGCCTGCCGCGCGGTCTTCAGGCTGCCGACCAGGGCGCCGAGGCCGGAGGAGTCCATGAACTCGACCCCGGAGAGCTCGACCACGAGCCGCGAACGCCCGTTGCCGACGATCTGGGCGACGGTCTCGCGGAACGTGGGCGCGGAGACCATGTTGAGCCGGCCGCTGCACTCCAGGACGGCGGTGTCGGTCTCCGCCTCGTGTACGACGATGTCCATCTCGGGGGGTCTCCTCAGTTCGGTGCGCCTTGCAACCAGCAACCTACCGGCTCGGACCGTCAGGTGTGGGACCGGTTTCGCCGCGTCGCCGTCACCTGCACCACGACGGCCGCGGCCATCAGCGCTGCCATCACCCCGCCCATCGCCAGTGCGGTGCCGCCCAGGGCGCCGGCGAGCGGGGTGCCGAGACCACCGATGCCGAAGGTCAGCCCGCCCTGCAGGGCTGCCGCCGTACCCGGGTGCGCCGCGCCGACGTGCTGGGTGCGGGTCATCGCCGCCGGCAGGACGAAGCCCCACGCGGCCGTGACCACCGCGAGCGAGCACCACACCGGCACCGGGCCGAGCCCGAGGAGCGCCGACACCAGCACGGCCGTGGCTCCGACCGTCCCGACGACCAGGCCCAGGGTCAGCAGGGCGTCCTCGCTGAACCGTCCGACGAGCCGACCGAACAGCAGCGTCGTGACGATCATCATCGACGCGTTCGTGGCGAAGACGAGCGTGTACAGCCCCTCGGAGAACCCGAACTCCGACTGGAACACGAACGAGCTCGTCGCGATGTAGGCGAAGAACCCCACCGTCGAGAGCACCCCGCTCAACACGTAGGCCCGGAACCGCGGGATCGCCAGGAGTTCACGGATGCGCCGTCCGTTCGCCGCAAACCCGACGCCACCGCGACGCTCCGGCGGCAGGGTCTCGCGGAACCGCAGGACCACGGCCACGAAGAACACGGCGCCGAGCACGGCCAGCACGACGAACATGAGCCGCCACGTGCCGATCGTCAGCACCGCTCCCCCGGCCAGCGGGGCCACCACGGGCCCGATCGCGTTGATGGCCGCGAGCGTGCCGAACACCTTCGCCATCCGGGTGCCGCTCGTCACGTCGGACACCATCGCCCGGCCGGCCACGGCACCCGCGGCTCCGGCGAGTCCCTGGGCGACGCGGGCCACCACCAGCGTCACGACGTCGGGGGCGAGCGCGCAGCCGACCGACGCGAGGGCGAACAGGGCGGTCCCGACGACGAGCATCGGCCGACGACCGATCCCGTCACTCACCGGTCCGACGAGCAGCTGGCCGACCGCGAAGGCCACGAGGAACGCCGTGAGCGACAGCTGCACGGCGCCGGGCGTGGTGCCGAGGTCGCGCGCGATGGCCGGGAGTGCGGGGATGTACATGTCCGTCGCGAACGGCGAGACCCCGACGATGAGCGCCAGCGGCACGATCGGGGGCAGCACGGTCGTCGTCGGTCCCAGGCTGCGCTCCGTCGTCACCTCGGACACGCTACGCGTCCCCGAATCGATTCGACGGGCACTTCGTGAGCAGGAATGGTCGGTTCGTGGTGCCGGAGGCGACCGTTCCTGCTCACGAAGTGCGGGCCCGGGACGTGCGCGGGGACGGACGGGAGGCCCGGTGCCAGCTGGCACCGGGCCTCCCGTCCGTCCCGTGGGGGCGTCAGCCCGTGTTCTGCAGGCCGGCCGCGATCCCGTTGACGGTGAGCAGCAGGAGCCGGTGGTCGGCGTCCGTCGGGTCCGTGCTGCCGGACGTGCGGATGGCGCGCAGCGCACGGAGCTGCAGGTGCGACAACGCGTCGACGTACGGGCTGCGGAGGCGCACGGCGCGGGCGAGGACGGGTCGGTCCTCGAGCACGTCGCTACCGCCGGAGACGCGGAGCACCCAGTCGCGGGTGCGGACCATCTCGTCGAGCACCTTCGCGGCGAGGTCGTCACGGTCGGCGAGCTCGAGGTACCGGCGGGCGATGTGCTCGTCGGTCTTCGCGAGCGACATCTCGACGTTCTTGATCATCGCGGCGAAGAGCGGCCACTCGGCGTACGCGGCGCGGAGGACATCGACGTCGCCGACGGCCTCGAGCGCGGAGCCGAGCCCGTACCAACCGGCGAGGTTGATGCGCGCCTGCGTCCACGAGAACACCCACGGGATGGCACGGAGGTCCTCCAGCGACTCCACCGACAGGCCGCGACGGGCCGGGCGGGAGCCGAGGGGCAGCAGGCCGATCTCCTCCATCGGGGTGACCCGGGCGAACCAGGGCGCGAAGCCGTCGGCCTTGACCAGGTCGTAGAAGGCGACGCGCGAGACGTCGTCGAGCTGCTGGGCGAGGTCGGCGAACCGGGCGGCCGCGGCGGCGGTCCGCGCCTCGTTCGACGGCGTCGACGCGAACAGCGTCGCCGAGGCCATCTGCTCGAGGTGGCGCGCGGCGATGTCCTGGTCGCCGTACTGGGCGAAGATGACCTCGCCCTGCTCGGTGAGCTTGAGCCGGCCGTCGATCGACCCCGGCGGCTGCGCGAGGACGGCCTCGTTGGCGGGACCGCCGCCCCGGCCGAGCGAACCGCCCCGGCCGTGGAACAGGGTCAGCTCGATGTCGTTGTCGCGGGCCCAGTCGGCGATGCGGGCCTGCGCGTCGTACAGCGCGAGGTTCGCCGACACCGGGCCGACGTCCTTCGACGAGTCCGAGTAGCCGAGCATGACCTCGAGCCGACGGCCGGTCGCGGCGAGACGTCGCTGGAAGGCCTCGGTGCGGACGGCCTCGTCGAGGATGTCGACGCTGGCGTGCAGGTCGGCGAAGGTCTCGAACAGCGGGATGACGTCGAGCACCGGCGCGGCCTCGGCGGACCCGAGCGCGGCGACCGCGAGCTCGTGCACGTTCGCCAGGTCGGCCGGGGACTGCGTGAACGACACGATGTACCGGTTCGCCGCGCGGACGCCGTAGCGGGACTGCAGCCCGGCGATCGTGCGGAAGACGGCGAGGACCTCTTCGGTGGTCTCGCTCAGTTCGCCACCGGCGCGGATCTCCGCCAGGGCGGTGCGGTGCACCTGCGAGTGCTGGCGGACCTCGAGCTCGGCCAGGTGGAACCCGAAGGTCTCGACCTGCCAGATCAGGTTCTGCAGCTCGCCGTTCGCCGGGCGGATCGCGCCGGCGGCGATGAGCGACGCCTGGATCGTGCGGAGGTCGGCCAGCAGCGCCTCCGGGCCGTCGTAGGCCAGCGGCGTGGTGCCGGTCCGGGTGGCGTCGATGCGCGCGGCGACGAACAGGAGCGCGCGGCGGTGGGTCTCGTTCGGTGCGCGGACGCCGATGCGCTCGGCGATGCCCGGGTCGAGGGACTCCTGCGCGGCGACGAGGGCGGTGAGCCCGGCGTCGGCGGGGGTGTCGCTCGCGTCGAGCGTCAGGGCGCTGCCGATGCGGGTGGTCGCACGGGCGAGGCCGAGCAGGATGTGCTCCGCCGCGATCTCGGCGGCCTGGCGGGTGACGTCGGCCGTCACGTGCGGGTTGCCGTCGCGGTCGCCGCCGATCCAGGTGCCGAACCGCACGAACGCGGGCGCGATCACGGAAGCGCGGCCGGCGTCGTCGCCCTGCAGCCGGTCGTCGAGCAGGCGGTAGACCTGCGGGACGATCTCGAACAGGGTCTGGTCGAACACGCTCATCGCGGTGCGGACCTCGTCGAGCGGGGTCGGCCGGGTGGTGCGGAGCGGCGAGGTGCGCAGGAGGGTCGTGATCTCCTCGAGCAGGCGGCGCTCGTTCTCGGCGCGGGCCGTCGCGTTGCGGGCACGGTCGCGCTCGTCGATGAGGTCCGTGATGCGGCGGACACCCGTGGTGACCGCGCGGCGGCGGGCCTCGGTCGGGTGGGCCGTCAGCACCGGGTGGAAGCGCAGGGTGCGGAGGCGCTCGGCGGCCTCGGCCTCGCCGACCTCGGCGACGAGCTCGGCGTAGGTGGCGGGGAACGAGTCCCCGGCCACGCCGCCGTCGTCACCGCGCTGCCGGAGGACCCGCACGCGGTGGTGCTCCTCGGCCAGGTTCGTCAGGTGGAAGTAGGTGGTGAACGCCTGCGCCACGGCCTCGGCGCGTTCGGCCGACATGCCCGAGACGATCGCCTGGGCACGCGCTGCGCCCTCGGCGTGGTCGCCCTCGTAGGCGTCGATCACGGCGGCGCGCAACGACTCCACGTCGTGGAGCAGTTCGTCGCCCCCGTTCTCCCGCAGCACCCGGCCGAGGAGGTTGCCGAGGTACCGGACGTCGGCGCGCAGGTCACTGTCGACCGCACCGCTGACGTCGTCCCGCGCGCGCTCGTGGCGTGCAGATCCGTCGATCGCCGTCATGGAGTCCTTTCCGGGTCGTCCGGGAGGCTGGTCCCGGGTTCCAGCAGCGTATCGGCACCCTGGGGCGCATGACGTCGACCGTCCGGACGGACGCGGAGCAGGGTCCGGGTCCGGACGGACGCGGGTCCGGGTCCGGACGGACGCGGGGCCGGGTCCGAGCTGGCCTGCTCGGCGACCGCCGCTGTGCGGTCAGGCCGTGACGGCGGCGACCGTCGTGTCCCCCGGCTCCTGACGGAACGGCGCACGGCGGGCATCGAGGCCGGCGAGCAGCCCACGGTTCAGCTCGTAGGCGAGCTCGACCTCGGCGATCACCCGCTCCTGTTCCTCTGCCGTCCAGGGCGCGGCGTCGAGCTGGGCCCGGTAGGTGTGCTCGAAGTCGCTCGGGTCGGCGACCTGGTCGAAGATGTAGAAGAGGACACCGTTCGTGTCGAACCCGAACCGCTCGGCCAGCACCTGCCCGATCACGTGCCCGCCGGACACGTCGCCGAGGTACCGCGTGTAGTGGTGTGCGACGAAGCCGCCGGGCCACTCCGCCGCGACCTCGTTGAGGCGTCGCACGTACGCGGTCGTCGCCGGCAGCGGGCACACCAGCTCGGACCAGTCCGGGCCGATCAGGTACTCGAGGTCGGCACGGATCGCCGGCATCCGGGTGAGCTGCGCGGTGACGAACGGCGCCGCAACGGGGTGGTCGGCCATGCGTTCCGCCGCCCGCTCGAGCGCGTCGTACACGAAGGCGTACTGTCCGAGCAGGTCCGCGTAGTCGGCGACGTCGCAGTCACCGCGGAGCAGGTCCTGCATGAAGCCGCTCGTGGCCGAGGCACCGTGCGAGCGCCGCGTGCGACGCCGCAGCAGCTCGGAGAACGGGATGACGGTCGAGTCCATGAGGTAAGGCTAACCTTAGTGCTGCGCGCGTCAAGCAGGGATCACCCAGGTGGCGCCGAACCCGCGAGAGGAAGCTCCCCCACGATGAGCTCGAAACCCAAACGCCCCCAGCACGTCTTCGTCGTCGACCGCACCGAACGGCTCTCGCCCCACATGGTGCGCGTGCACCTGGGTGGCTCGGCCTTCGAGGACTTCGTCGCCCAGGCCGACCCCGACCGACTCGGCTCGACCGACAAGTACGTCAAGCTCCTGCTCGCGAAGCCGTCACTCGGACTCGTGCCGCCGTACGATCTCGAGGCCCTGCGCGAGACCCTGCCGAAGCAGGACCGCCCGGCCCGCCGCACCTACACGGTGCGGGCGGTCGACCACACCACGCGGACCATCGCGATCGACTTCGTCGTGCACGGCGACGAGGGCCTCGCCGGGCCCTGGGCAGCGTCCGCGCAGCCGGGCGACCGGCTCGCCCTGTCCGGGCCCGGTGGCGGCTACGCGCCGAGCACCGACCCGGCCGTCACGCACGTGCTGCTCGGTGACGACAGCGCCCTGCCCGCGATCGGCGCGGCACTCGAGTCGATGCCCGACTCCGCCACCGGGGTCGCCCTGGTCGAGGTGGCCGGGCCCGCCGACGAGCAGGACCTCCGGCACCCGGCCGGGGTCGACCTGCGGTGGCTGCACCGGGACGCCACCGGCGCCCAGCCGGGCACGCTCCTGCTGGAGACGGCCCGCGGGCTGCCGCGTGCCTCCAGGCCGGTCCAGGTCTTCGCGCACGGCGAGCGGACCGCGATGAAGGCGATCCGTCGGCTGCTGCAGGACGACTGGGGGCTGGAGAAGCGCGAGATGTCGTTGTCGGCGTACTGGGCGCTCGGTCGTGGTGAGGACGAGTTCCAGGAGGAGAAGCGCGAGCCCGTCGGGGTGATCTTCACCGACTGACTGCGGCCTGCGTGCCCGATCCTTCCCATGGCGGGCGCGATGGCTGGTGGGAACGGGCGTACCTGGTCGGAAGAACGGACCAGGTACGCCCGATTCGACCAGGTACGCCCGTTCTCGGTCGGTACGCCCGGTTCGGCGGACGTTCGGGGCGCCCCACTCCCGCAGGTACGCCCGTTCCTTCCCAGAACGGGCGCGATGGCTGGTGGAAACGGGCATACCTGGTCAGAAGAACGGACCAGGTACGCCCGATTCGACCAGGCACGCCCGGCACGCCCGTTCTCGGTCGGTACGCCCGGTTCGGCGGACGTTCGGGGCGCCGAGTTCCCGCAGGTACGCCCGATCTTTCCCATGGCGGGCGCGATGGCTGGTGGGAACGGGCATACCTGGTCGGAAGAACAGACCAAGGACGCCCGGTTCGACCAGGTACGCCCGATTCGACCAGGGACGCCCGGTTCGACCAGGGACGCCCGGTAGGACCAGCGCGCGCAGCGGCCGGGAGGCCCGGGGCACGTCGGTGGGTCGGGCTAGCGTTCGGCGCATGGTCACCTCCTCGTGCTGCGTGCCGGGTTGCGCAGGCGTGCTCGCTGACGGACTCGCGGGCGTCCCCCTGTGCGGCGCGCACGTCGCGTTCGTCGCCGACCTCGCGGCCGAACACCCCGGCATCGAGGACGCCCTGCCCGGCCCGTGCCCGGCGTGCGGGTCACGGATCGGGGTGCGGTACCCCTCGGGTGTGGTGTGCGCCCGGTGCGAGTGGCGGTGGGGCGACGTGCCGGACGGCGACCTGGCTCCCCCTCGGGTCGACGTCGTCTACTACCTGCGGATGCGCGACGACTTCGGCGACCGCATCAAGATCGGCACGACGATGAACCCCCGGCAGCGGCTCGCGGCGATCCCGCACCAGGACCTGCTGGCGTTCGAGCGCGGTGACCGGACCCTCGAACGCCGACGGCACGCCACGTTCGCCGCCAGCCGGTACCCGGGTACCGAGTGGTTCCGGGTGACGCCGGAGCTCCTGGCCCACGTGGACACCGTCGCTGCCGGGGTCGACGACCCGTGGGACCTGCACGCCCGGTGGACGAGCGAGGCGCTCGCGCTGCGGGGCTGAGCCCCGGCCGGACGGTCGGGGCTCCTGCTCAGGCGGCCTGCAGCATGCGGTCGGCGGTACGGAGCGAGAGCGCCATGATCGTCAGCGCCGGGTTCGCGATGACCGCGCTCGGGAACACCGAGTTGTCGGCGATCCACAGGTTCGGGACGTCCCACGAGCGGCCGTCCTGGTCGACGACGGAGGTCTCGCGGTCCGTGCCCATCCGCGCGGTGCCGATGGTGTGCGCCGTGCGTTCGAGCACCCGGACGTCCTGGCCACCGGCAGCCTCGACGATGGTCGTCATCGTGCGGACCGCGTGGCGGCGGATCGCCTCTTCGTTCGAGCCCGGGGTGAAGGACACCCGAGCACGCGGGACGCCGTGCTCGTCGAGTTCGTCGGAGAGCTCGAGCCGGTTGTCGTCGTACGGCAGGCACTCGGCGTTGATGCCGACGCCGGCCGAGAACGGGTAGTCCTGCAGCGCCCGGACGAGCTCGGCACCGCGGAGTCCGCCGCCCCGGACCAGCGAGGTCGCGAAGGTCTGCGGCTGCACGCCCAGGCTCTGGATGAGGTAGCCGCCCGCGAAGTCGGCGTCCGCCGGTCGGACGAAGTCCTCGGTGATGATCGACGACGGGTACCCGCGGTACGAACGCATCGACTCGTCGAACCGCGCCCACACCTGGGTGGCTCCGTGTGCGGTGAAGTTCCGGCCGACCTGTCCGCTGCCGTTCGCGACACCGGTGTGCAGCAGCAACCGCGGCGTCTCGACACCGCCCGCGGCGAGGACGAGTGTCCGGCAGCGCTGACGGTGCTCGCGGCCGTCGGCGGTGTACAGGACCGCCTCGACCCGTCCCGCCGCGTCGAGCTCGATGCCGTGCACGAAGGACTCCGGACGGATCTCCGCACCGAACGCCACGGCGGCGGGCAGGTAGGTCGTGTCCATCGACACCTTGGCGCCGTTGCGGCAGCCCTGGTGGCAGGAGCCGCAGGACACGCAGGCCTGGCGCAGCCCGTGGTGTTCCTGGTGCCGGTCCTCGGTGGTCAGGCCGACCGGTGCATCGGTCGCGGTGATCCCGGCCGCCGCGGTGCCGCGCATCATCATGTCCGACGAGGCGTTCCGGGCCGGCGGGCGCATCCGGTAGCGGCGGGACGGGTCCCACGGGTAGTGCTCGGGGCCGGCGACGCCGACGTCGTGCTCGACCTGCTCGATCCAGCGGGTGAGCTCGGCGTGGCTGATCGGCCAGTCCTGCCCCGCGCCGCTCTCGGTCCGCAGTCGCAGGTCGTGCTCGCTCGGCCGCGGGGTGAACGCGCCCCAGTGCAGCGTCGACCCGCCGACGCCGGTGCCGCTGTTGTTCGGGCCGAAGGCCGTGGGGGCTCCGCCGCCGCTCAGCCGTTCGTCCATCCAGTTGATGTCACCGGGGGCGGCGACCTCGTCCGGGACGTGGTCGCCCGGCTCGGTGTTTCGGCCGGCCTCGAGCGCGACGACCGTCAGGCCACGGCGGGCCAGCGATGCGAGGAGCGGCGCTCCCCCGGCCCCGGTGCCGACCACCACCACGTCGACGACGTCGTCCGTGCCGTACGTACGTTGTCCGTCGAGTCTCATCGTGCAGCTCCGGTCGTCGGTGCGGTGTCGATCGTGGTGGTGGTGCCGGGGTCGGCGGGGGCCTCGGGTTCCCAGGCCTCGCGCTCGCCCGCCGCGAGCAGCTGGAAGCCCTGCTTGCGGACGCCGTCACCGCCGTTGGCGTAGCCGTCGAAGTCGATGGCGGCCATGGTGGCGGGGTGTGCGAGCCAGTGCTTCACGAGGTCGACGCTGGCGTCCTCGAACCACGCGCGCAGCTGCTCGGCGTCGAGGTCGCCGTCGGCGCGGTAGCGCCCCACAGCGACGGACTCGAGGGCCTGGTCGAGCACGCCGTCGCGGGCCGGTGCAGCGAGCACGTCGAGCGCGGCACGGTAGGCCTCGGCGTCCACCGGCAGGCCGTCCGGCCGCCAGCCGTCGCCGAGCCCCGCGGCGAGCTGCGCGTCGACCCGCAGTGCCAGGTCGACCCGGTCGGTACCGGGCTGCGGGACGACGATCCGCGCGACCGCACGGAGGGTGTCCAGCTGCGTCGGCGTCAGTGCGTGGGGTGCGGCCGACGGGTCGTCGGGCAGGGCGCGCTGGGCCAGCAGCCCCCGCGTCCGGGCGCTGACCCGCGGCGAGGCGATCACGCGGGCGTGCTCCACGGGGACGACCGGCGACCCCGTGACCCGGCGCTGCCAGAAGTCGCGGATGCGCTCGGCCACGGCCTCGGGCCGTTCCCAGGGCAGCAGGTGGGCGGCGCCTTCGACGACGTGGAGCTCGCTGTTCGGCCAGTGCGGCAGGGTCAGGCGGCGCTGGGCGTCGGCATCGAGGTCGCCGTCCTCGGCACCGGCGAGCACCAGGGCCGGCACGGGATTCGGGGCTGCGTCCGACCAGTCCTCGCGGCTGCCGCGGGACAACCAGTCCGTCCAGGCGGCGGGGTCGGTCCGCTCGACGTCCTGCACCGCCGCGATGTGGCGCGCGGGCGCCAGGGGCGACGCGGTGTTGGCGGCGACGAACTCCTCGGCGTCCTCGACGGAGATCGGGCCGCCGGCAGCCCACGAGAGCATCGTCCAGCGCCGGTCGTCGTCCATCGGCTCCGGAGCGAGCGGGGACGCGGCGAGGAGCACCACGGCCCGCAGCCCGAACAGGCCGTTCGCGCCGGAGATCGTGCGGTCGGCCACCACCGTGGCGACCTTGCCGCCCATCGAGTGCCCGAGGAGCATCCACTCCGTCGAGCCACTCGCCCCGATCGCGCGCTCCACCAGGACGGCCATCTCCTCGACGGTGGTGCCGGACGACGCCGGGCTGCGGCCGAAGCCGGGCAGGTCGATGCCGATCAGGTCGAGGTCGCCGAGGAGTCCGGCGCGCAGCAGCGCGAACTCCTCGGAACTCGCGCCGAGGGCGTGGAGACAGAAGACGGTGGTCACCATGTATACCTACCCGTCGCTCGCGACCGCTCCCAGCCGGGCCGTACCCCGGCGGGTCGTGCGTGTACCCCGATCGTCGGCGTCACCGGGCGTACGCGTCGACGAACAGCGCGCCCCGGAGCTCACGCAGGGTGTCCGCCAGCCGGTCGACCGTCCGTCCGGAGATCCCGGAGACCTGGAGGTCGTACGGGCCGAGCGCGGGGAGCCGCCCGGTGCGGATGCGGACGACCTCCCACCCCACGGCACGGACGGCGCGGTCCTTCTTCCGGTCGGTCTCCTGCCGCGGGCCGACGTGCTCGAGGCCGTGCCGACCGGTGGAGTCGTACTCGATGGCGACGCGGAGCTCGGGCAGGATGATGTCCGGCCAGGCCTCGACGTGGTCGAAGAACGGGCGGTCGAGTCGGATGGCGGAGTGGTCGTAGGTGAACCCGAACCGCTCGGACAGCATGCCCCGGAGTTCGGCCTCGACCGCCGAGGCCGTCGCCGGGGCGCAGACGCTCGTGAACGACTCACCCGACGGCAGCCGCGGGGTCTTCGGGCAGATCGTGCGGGGAACGGACTGGGCGGCCCGCCGGGGTGCTGCTCCGGCCGAGCCGGCGACGGGCCGACGGGACCGGGAACGGCTCGACGCGACGGCTCCGGCCGGGACCCCGCGCACCGGAGCCGCCGGCAGCGTCCGTCGTCCGGCACTCCGGACGACCCGCTGCGGCACCGGCACGGCCTGCGGCCAGTCCGACGGCAGCACCGGCCACCGCTGCGGCTGTGCCTGCACCGCGCACTCGGGGCACCAGACGGATCGCCGACGTTCACGGCCCGGGCGGGACCGCTGTTCGGACGGGGTCGCCACGAAGACGTGCCCGACGTCGCACTCCCAGGTGAGCAGGACCTCGGCCGCCGGGGGGACCTGGGTCAGGACGACGCCGTGGTTCCGGTCGGGGTGGTACTGCCGGATGAGCACCGGGTACGGCGCCCAGTCGGCGCGGAACTGTCCGACGGCGTACGGCACCGCTTCGCCGCGCGACCACTGTCGGCGGCGCCACCACGCATCGACGGGTTCGGCCACGCCCCCACGCTAGGAACGACCACCGACACCCGCCGCACCACGCGGCGCGACCGACACCCGCCGCACCACCGACACCCGCCGCACCACGCGGCGCGACCGACACCCGCCGCACCACAGGCGAGCGCCGCGACCGCTCAGGAGGCCAGCGCCTGCTTCACGTACGCGACCAGGGCGTTCGCGTGCCCGTGCCCGAGGCCGTGCTCGGCCTTGAGCCACCCGACGACCTCCATGTGCTGGTGGTCGTCGAGTCGGTCGGCGACCAGGTCGAGCCACTCCTGCACCGGGCGTCCGTACGTCGTCTCGATGCTCGGGAAGTACGACGCCGGACCCTTCACCCTGGTGCCGTCCGCCGGGGGCACCGGGGCGGTCACACGATGCGCTGTCATGGCGCAACGGTAGCGCTCCGTCGGCCGTCACGGAACGTCACGCAGGACACCGTTCTGTGACGCCGCGTTGCGCCGGATGGCCGGGTGTTGCGCCGCGTGGCGGGGTGTTGCGCGAGGCGTTGTCGGCGGCGTCCGGCCCTCCTACGGTCGCGACATGACCGACACCACCAGGGCCCCGCAGCGGGAGGCGACCAGCGTCGACGACGCGGGCCGGACGACCGGGGCGAGCCGCGCCTCCGGGCCGGAGACCGCGACCATCGACGCGGCCGGACACGCCGCACTCGACCGATCCGTCGTGCCGTTGCGGCACCCGCTGCGGTGGATCGCCGCCACGCTCGTGCTCGTCGTGCTGCTGAACTTCGGCGAGACGCTGTTCACGAACGAGCAGTGGGGCTGGCCCGCCGTCGGCAAGTGGCTGTTCAGTCCGGCGGTCCTGACCGGCCTGCAGCTGACGCTCACCGCCACCGCGCTGAGCGCCGTGATCAGCTTCGCCGGCGGGATCCTGGTGGCCATCGCCCGGCTGTCGCACAACCCGGTGCTGTCCGGGCTGGCGTGGGGGTACGTGTGGCTGTTCCGGTCGGTGCCGCTGATCCTGGTGCTCGTCTTCCTGTACAACCTCGGGTCGCTGTACCCGACCATCGGCATCGGGATCCCCTTCGGGCCGCAGTTCGAGGTGCCGACCGCGAACCTGCTCGGCGACCTGGCGATCGGGGTCATCGGGCTGAGCCTCAGTGAGATCGCCTACGCGTCCGAGATCGTCCGTGCCGGGGTGCTCGCCGTCGACCACGGGCAGCACGAGGCGGCGCAGGCGCTCGGGCTCCCCCGTCGCCGGCAGTTCCTGCGGGTGATCATGCCGCAGGCGCTGCGGTCGATCGTCCCGGCGTTCGTGAACCAGGTCGTCGGGCTGCTCAAGGCGTCGTCGCTGCTGTTCTACGTGTCACTGCTCGACCTGTTCGGCGTGGTGCAGAACCTGTCGAGCACGTACCCGGGCGACATCATCCCGCTGCTCGTCGTCGCCACCATCTGGTACCTCGTGCTCACCAGCGCGGTCTCGATCGTGCAGTACTACGTCGAGCGCTGGACGGCCCGCGGGTCGGTCCGTGCGCTGCCGCCGACACCGTGGCAGCGGGTGCGGAGCGCGCTGCGGGGCGATGGGCCCGGACGTGGTCCGGGACGGCCTGGAGGCGCGGGTCGCCGCACACAGGCAGCCGCCGCCGAGCGCGCGGTCGCGTCCGGGTCTGCTTCCACCGTCGACGACGGGAGCATCTGATGAGCGCCGCCATCGCGATCCACGGAGCCGTCAAGGCGTTCGGGGACAGCGTCGTCATCGACGGCGTCGACCTGTCGCTGCCGTCCGGCAGCGTGACCGTCGTCCTCGGCCCCTCCGGTTCCGGCAAGTCCACGCTGCTCCGGGCGATCAACCACCTCGAACCGCTCGACCGCGGGGTCGTCACCGTCGGCGACGAGCCCATCGGCGTCCGCCTGCGCACCGGCCGCGACGGGGTCCCGCGCTGGAAGGAGCTGCCCGAGCGGCACATCCTGCGGCAGCGTGCCCGGATCGGGTTCGTGTTCCAGCACTTCAACCTGTTCCCGCACCTCACCGCGCTCGAGAACGTCGCCGAGGGGCCGATCGCCGCCGGGGTCCCCGTCGCCACGGCCCGAGCGCGGGCTCAGACCCTGCTCGATCGGGTCGGACTCGGCGACCGCGGCGCGGCCCGCCCCCGGCAGTTGTCCGGCGGGCAGCAGCAGCGCGTGGCGATCGCCCGGGCCCTGGCGCTCGAGCCGTCGGTGGTCCTGCTCGACGAGCCGACCTCGGCGCTCGACCCGGAGCTCGTCGGCGAGGTGCTCGGGGTCATCCGGGGGTTGGCGGACACGGGCACCACGCTCGTCATCGTCACCCACGAGATCGCCTTCGCCCGCGAGGTCGCCGACCACGTCGTGTTCCTCGACCACGGGCGGGTCGTCGAGCAGGGGCCGCCGGCCCAGGTGCTCGACCACCCGCAGCACACCCGCACGCGCGACTTCCTGTCCCGCGTCCGCTGACCCCTGACCCCTGACCCCTGATCCCCGCACACACCCCAAGGAGAACCATGTCCACGACCACCCCGTCCCGCTGGCGCACCCGCGCCGGTTTCCTCGTCCTCGCAGCCGGCGTCGTCGTCGCCCTCGCCGGGTGCTCGGCGGGCGCTTCCGCCGACACGAGCGGCGCACCCGACGGGTCCGTCACCATCGGCGCCGCCTCGAACGGTGCGGCGAAGGAGACGACCGTCGAGGTCACCGAGGACACGAAGCTGCACGACGCGCTCCCCGCCGCGGTCCGGAAGTCCGGCAAGTTGACGATCGGCGTGGGGGCCCTGCCCGCCGGGTTCCCGCCGCTCGCCTTCACCGGCGACGACCAGAAGACGATCACCGGCTCGGAGCCCGACCTCGGACGGCTCGTCGCCGCGAAGCTCGGGCTGCGCGCGGACGTGCAGAACGCCACGTGGGACAACCTGTTCGTCGGCATCGACAGCGGCAAGTACGACGCCGGCTTCTCGAACGTCACGGTGACCGAGGAGCGCAAGGAGAAGTACGACTTCGCCTCGTACCGGCAGGACAACCTGGCGTTCCAGGTGCTGGCCTCGAGCTCGCTGCGCTTCGACGGCGACCCGTCCGTGCTCGCCGGGAAGACCCTGTCCGTGAGTTCCGGCACCAACCAGGAGAACATCCTGCTCGAGTGGCAGAAGGAGCTCCGGGCGAAGGGCGAGGACTTCACGATCAAGTACTACCCGGACGGCAACGCGATCAAGCTCGCGCTCGACTCGGGCAAGATCGACGCCTACTTCGGCCCGAACCCGACGATCGCCTACCAGAACACGCAGAGCAAGGGCACCGCGAAGGAAACGAAGACCGCGGGCACGTACTCCGGCGCCGGCTCGTCACTGCAGGGGCTCATCGCAGCGACGACGAAGCAGGGCAGCGGCATCGCGAAGCCCGTCGCGGCGGCGATCAACGAGCTGATCGAGGACGGCACCTACGCGAAGTGGCTCGCGGCCTACAACCTGTCGAACGAGGCCGTGAAGACGTCCGAGGTGAACCCCGAGGGTCTGCCGCTCGACAACAGCTGAGGCCGCGCTCGCCCGGTTCGGCGCATCGGTGCCTGGTGCTGATGCGGAGCGACACCGTCGAGGTCGTACGACCTCGGCGGTGTCGCTCGTTGCGTGCGCGGGCTTTCGCGGACGACCAGGAACGACGATGTCGACGTCGCACGACTGCGACGATGTCGCTCGGGACGCACCGTTCGAGCCGCGCGCGCCCCAGGAACGCGGGGCGGGTCCGCGACGCCGCCACGGTGCTGACGGGAGGCCCGTGGCGGCCTGGCACCATGCCTCCAGGCCGTACCGTGCCCGGCTCCGCACCCCGTGCCCGACTCCGCACCCCGTGCCCGGTCCCGCACCGTGCGCTGCGCGGTCCCGCACCGTGCGCTGCGCGCACGAACGACTCCGTCGCTGTCGGACGACAGCGACGGAGTCGTTCCGCGTCGGTCAGCGCGCGGCGGCGGCCGGCTCCCGCACGTCGGCGCGCCGGGCCCACTCCGCGGCGAGCAGCTCGTAGGAGCGCACCCGGGCCTCGTGGTCGTGCGCGATCGTGGTGACGAGCAACTCGTCCGCGCCCGTGACCCGCCGGAGCGTCTCGAGCCGGTCCGCGACGTGCGCCGGGTCGCCGACGAACCTCGTCGCGAGCCGGTCCGCCACCGACGCCTCGGCCTCAGCGGGGAGCCGCAGCTCCCGAGCCTGGCCCGGGGTGGGGTACTCGATCGCCCCGACGCCGGAGCGGATCGAGTGCACCCACTGGGCGTACCCGTTCCCGAGCTCGTCTGCCTCGGCCGCGGTCGGCGCCACGAGCACGTCGGCCGACACGATGACGTGCGGCGCGTCGAGCACGCCCGGGCGGAACGCGTCACGGTAGGCCTGCACCGACGCCAGGACGGCGCCCGGCGACGTGTGGTAGTTCGCCCCGTACGGCAGGCCGAGCGCGCCGGCGATCCGGGCACTCTCGCCGCCGGTGGAGCCGTGGATCCACAGCTCGACGGCGGCACCCGCGGCCGGTGGGGCCTCGATCACCGCACCGTCCCGCGACCACGTGCCCGCGAACAGGCCGCGGATCAGGTCGAGTTCGCCCGCGAACCGGTCGACGTCGCCCGGCACCCGGCCGAGCAGCTCCCCCTGCAGGGCGAACCGGCTGCCCGGCGCGATGCGGAACTCGAACGGCGCGGGGACGAGCAGGCCGTCGATGACCTGGTCGGTCCGCGGGGCGAGCGACGGCGGCTTCGGGGTGCCCGGTGCTGGTGCTCCTGAGCGGCCGAGCCCGAGGTCGATGCGCGGTCCGTACAGCGCGGCGAGCGTGCCGAAGGTCTCGGCGATCTGCAGCCCGCGGACGTTGCCGACCAGGGTCGCGGCGCTGCCGACCCGGATGGTCGAGGTTGCTGCGGCGACCGCACCGATGACGATCGTCGGCGCACTGCCGGCCACACCGGGGTTGAGGTGGTGCTCGGCGAGCCAGTAGCGGGCGTACCCGGCACGTTCCGCGGCGACGGCCAGGTCGACCGTGTTCGCCAGGGCCTGGGCCGAGGTCGACCCGCTGCTCACCGGCACGAGGTCGAGGACGGAGAGCGGGACCCGGCTCATGCGAGCACCCGCTGCCGGTCGAGGACCCGTCCGGGCAGGTCGAGCGTCTGGCGGAGCGTCGCACCCTCGTCGTACGACTGCCGGTACACGCCGCGCTCCTGCAGCAGCGGGACGACCCGGTCGACGAACTCGTCGAGCCCGTACGGGTTGGTGTGCGGCACGACGACGAACCCGTCGGTGGCGCGCTCCTGCACGTACCGGTCGATCTCGGCGGCGATGTGTGCGGGCGTCCCGACGAACCCGCCGCGGGTCGAGACCCGGATGACCAGGTCACGGATCGACAGGTGTTCGGCCGCGGCGAGGTCACGCCACGACTGCACCAGTGCGGGCACGTCGCGGGTGTGACGGACGCGGCCACGGGTGATGTCGGCGCCCTCGAGGTCCGGCTCGATCGCGGGCAACGGCCCGTCGACGTCGTACGACGACAGGTCGCGGTTCCACACCTGCTCGAGGAACGCGATCGCGGTCGCCGGACTGACCTGGGCACGGCGGATCGCCCGGGAACGTTCCTCGGCCTCGTCCGCCGTGTCGCCGAGCACGAACGTCGCGCCGGGCAGGATCAGCAGCTCGTCCTTCGACCGGCCGACCCGTTCGAGTCGCTCGGTCACGTCGCGGTAGAACGCCTGCGCGTCGTCGAACTCGGTGTGCAGCGAGAAGACCACCTCGGCGTGCCCGGCGGCGAGGTCGCGGCCCTCGTCGGAGTCGCCGGCCTGCACGATCACCGGGTGTCGCTGGGGGCTGCGCGGGACCGGGAACGTGCCGGTCACGTCGAACTGCGGGCCGTGGTGGTCGACGTCGTGGATGCGGGAGCGGTCGGCGAAGGCGCCGGTGGCCAGGGCCCCGGCGGCACCCGACCCGTTCGCCACGATCGCGTCCGACTCCCACGAGTCCCAGAGCTCACGCGACAGCTCCACGAACTCCGCGGCCCGCGTGTACCGGTCGGCGTGGTCGAGGAACCCGCCGCGGCGGAAGTTCGCGCCGTGGAACGCGTCCGAGCTCGTCACGACGTTCCACCCGGCACGACCGTCGGTCAGGTGGTCGAGCGTGGCGAGCTGCTTCGCGAGCTCCACAGGCTCGTTGAACGTCGTCTGCAGGGTGCCGACCAGACCGATGTGGTCGGTGACCCCGGCCAGGGCGGCCAGGACCGCGAGGGTGTTCGGGCGCCCGACGACGTCGAGGTCGTGGACCCGGCCCTTCTGCTCGCGCAGCCGCAGCCCCTCGGCCAGGAACAGGAAGTCGAAGCACCCCCGCTCGGCGTTCCGGGCGAAGTGCTCGAACGACGAGAACGCGATCTGGCTCTCAGCGCGGTCGTCGCTCCAGACGGTGGTGTTGTTGACGCCCGGGAAGTGGGCGGCGAGGTGGACCTGACGCTTGGCGCTCATGCTGAGACCCCCGAAGAGACGGAACCGACACCGACACCGGCACCGGTGACGGCAGGACGCGCGTACCGGCTGACCGCCGGCGCGATGCCGAGCCGCGTGCGCAGGTCGGCGGTGGGACGGGACGCCACGTCGGCGCGGAGCCCCGCGGTGACGAGCGCCGGGACGAGCTGCCGCGCGATGGCGGTCGAGTCGATCGGGATGCGCAGCGGCCGGACCCGGACGCCGGCGTACCCGAGTGCCCGCAGGTCCCCGATCCGTGTCACCAGGTCCGGCACCGTCGTCGCGAGGACGGACGTGTCCGCCCCCGAGCCGACGGCGTACGGGGCGCCCGCTGCCGCGTCGAGCGCGGCGAGCTCGTCGGCGGCGGCTGCCGGCGACGACCCGATGAGCACCGCGAGGTCCGCGAGGACCGGACGACGGAGGTCAGACCCGGCCGCCTGCTCGGCGTCACGGACGAGTGCCAGCGCACCCCGATCCTCCAGGCCGTCGAAGCCGGGCGTGACCAGCACGACGTCCGCGGCGTCCACCGCGAACGCCGCCGCGTCGGAGCGGTGCGCGAGCGCGAACACCGGCGGGCGCCCCTGCGGCGACCGCGGCACGATCGACGCGCCGTGCACCGAGACGAACGAACCGGAGAACGCCGCTTCGTGGATGCGGTCGCGGTCGATGAAACGGCCGGTCGTGACGTCGCGGATGATCGCGTCGTCGTCCCAGCTGTCCCAGAGGCGGGAGACGACCTCGGCGGCCTCGCGGGCCTCGTCGAACAGCGTGGCCGCGTCGTCGCCGCCGGGGCGGCGGCCGAACAGCGCGGCCTCGCGGGTCGTCGGGCTCACCTGGATCCGCCACCCGGCTCGCCCGAGCGAGACGTGGTCGAGGGTCTGGAGGCCCGTGGCGACGTGGAACGGTTCGGTGTGCGTGACCGAGACGGTCGGCACCAGACCGATCGCGCGGGTCGCAGGGGCGACCGCGCTCGCGACCAGGAGGGCGTCGAGGCGGCCGACGACGGTCGACGTGTCGAGGTCGCCGTCGGGGTCGGTGTGGCCGGCGGTGAACGAGTCCTCGAGGGTGACGGCGTCGACACCGAGCCGGTCCTGCTCGACGACGACCTCCCGCCAGTGCCGGAGGCTCGTGAGGCGCTGCGCTGCCGGGCCGGCGGCGCGCCAGGCGGCGGGGTGCCAGCCGGCGCCCTGCAGCGCGGTGACGAGGGTGATGCGGTCGGGCACGGTCATGGGGCGACGCTAGGACGGTTCGGCCGGGCGGCGAAGCGGTGTTGCGGAACGTGACCGACGGTGTCGCCGTGTGACGCGCGGCGGGGGGGCGTCGCGGGCGGCGGGGCGTCGCTCGGTGCGAGGTTGTCCACTCCGTGCGTCGGAGTAGACCGGGCACGGAGTGGGCAACCTCGCACCAGACGGGGCCGGGGCGCGCCTCGCACCGTGCGAGGATCGCCGGATGGTCTCGTCGTTCCTGACCCACGCTGAAGTGGTGGTCGACCCCGCGGTCCCGATCGAGTCGTGGGGGCTGTCGCCCGAGGGACGCGTCCGGGCCGCCGCCGCACACCGGCTCGCGTGGACACCGGGCTCCCGGCGGATCGTCTCGAGCACCGAGCGCAAGGCCGTCGAGACCGCCGACCTGCTCGCCGGTGCCGTCGGGCTGTCGGTCGAGCACGACCCGCTGCTGGGCGAGATCGACCGGAGCGCGACCGGCTACCTGCCACCGTCCGAGTTCGAGGCCGTCGTCGACGCGTTCTTCGCCGAACCCGAGCAGTCGGTCCGCGGCTGGGAGCGGGCGATCGACGCCCAGGAGCGCATCGTTGCGGCCGCCCGCCGGCACTGCGCCACCGGCGACGTCACGATCGTGTCGCACGGTGCGGTCGGCGCGCTGCTCCTGGCCCACCTGCGCGGCGTCCCGATCACGCGCGCCCTCGACCAGCCCGGCATGGGCAGCGTGTTCCACTTCGACGCGCCCGCCTGGCGGGCGACCAGCGGCTGGAGACGCGTCCCCGCGACCTGACGGGAGGCGCGGGGCGCGGCCGCCACGGGCCTCCCGTCCGCCGCCTGCGCGGCCCGACCGCCGCGCTCGTCAGACCACGCGGGTCGCGCCCGTCACGGGGCCGGGGGCGGCGTCCTCGTCGTCGGCGTCGTGCAGGGTCCGCTCGGCCTGCCCGAGCAGGTGGTGCACGGCGAGGCCGATCGAGCGGGCACCGACGACCGCGACGAGCACGCTCAGCAGCGCCAGCAACGCGGTGGTGGGGATCCAGGCGGACGGCAGCGCGAGTGCCCGGAACCACTCCACCGCGGCGGTGGCGACCGCGGCTGCCGGGAACACGAACGACCAGAACCCGAGCGAGAACGGCAGGCGGACGTACCGCGGCAGCAGGGCCAGCTGCACGAGGACCATCAGGACGCCGAGGCCCGCGATGGCCTGCACGGGCAGGGTGACCGCTCCGTCGGTGAGGGCGAACACCGACAGGGTGGCGACCGCCGGCGGCGCGACCAGGATCGCCATCGTCGGCACGAGCGGCCCCGGCAGCGCCGGCCGGAACGCCAGCCGGATGAGCAGCAGGCCGGTCATGACGCCCCAGAAGAACACGCCGACGCCGAGGGCCGGCCAGGACAGCCAGCCGACGCCGACCTCGTGCGTGGCCACCGAGGCGACCAGGGCCGCGGCGACGGTCGGCAGCAGGTAGCCGCCGTGCACGGACTCCAGGGCGAGCCTGCCCTCGAACCAGGTGCTCAGCAGCCAGGCGGCGAACCCGGCCGCGGTGGCCACGGCGGCGAGCACGACGACCTGCCCGGCGACGGGGGCGAACCGCGCGAGGTCGACGCCGAGCAGCATCGCGGTCGCGGGCACGAGCGCGGCGATCGGCCCCTGCGCCGGGTGGCGGAGCTGGTCGACGAGCCGTTCGCTGACGCGTGCGCCCCGGACGGCGTGTGCACCGAGCAGCCACACCCACGCGACGGCCGCGATCGCCCAGAACACCTGCGGCACCACGGCGGGCAGGTGCAGCACGGGGGCGGCGTACGACCACGTCTCGGCGAAGCCGGCGAGGCCGAACGGGACGGCGAGGGTGTTGAGCGGGATGCGGGAGGTGGGTCGTGGCATGGCTCCCCCATTCTCGTGGACGGGTCGGCTGCGCCGGTGCGCGCCCGGGGCCGTGCATGCCCGCGGGCCGTGTGTGCTCCGCGGTCAGGCTGCGGGGAGTTGCTCGCCCGCCTCGATCGCCACGTCGAGCCGGTTCTCGGCGGGCGGCAGCGGGCAGGTCGCGTGCGGGGTGTACGCGCACGGCAGGTTCGTCGCCCGGTTGAAGTCGATGCGGGTGGCACCGTCGGCATCCGGTGCGGCGATGTCGAGACTCCGGTTCGCCGCGTACGTCGTGACCCCGCTCGTGCGGTCGGTGAACAGCACGTGCAGGCCGCCGGCGTGCCCGTTGAACGCCAGGAGCGACCGTGGCCCGTCGAGGTCGAACGTCAGGACGCCGCGGGCCTCGTACACGTGCAGCAGGCCGTCGACGACGCTGCCGACGGTGACCTCACGCGGGGTGTCGAACGGCTCGAAGTGCGCGTCCACGACGAAGCGCTCAGCAGGGGCGTACGCCGGGGTGCCCTGGTACTCGACGCGAGTCGGGTTCGACGGGTGCCGCGGGCGCAGCAGGTCACTGCCGCCGCGCCGGGCGATCTCGATCACCACGGTCTCGTCGCCGTCGTGCCACACCACGTTCGTGCTCGAGCGCTCCGGCAGCGGGCCGAACCGGTGCGTCCCGGTGACCGGCTGTCCGTCGACCTCGATCGTCTCGTCGTCGGCCAGTGCGACCACCGGGCCGTCCTCGTCCGTCGACCAGCTGCCCGGGGCGTCCTCGAACCGTTCCGGCGTGGCGGTGAGCCAGCGGATGCTCGTGATCGCGAGGAACCCGTGTTCGCTCGCCCGGGCCTGCTCGTGGTCGTCGTGCCAGGCGGTCCACGCTCCGGCGAAGGTCGGTGCGGCCGGGGGCGTCGGGGTCGTCGTGGTGTCGCTCGTCGGGGTCGTCGTGCTCATGGTTCGACCGTACGACGCGTGGCCCGGTGGCGCGACGATCGTGTCGCCGTGCGTCGGCGGCGCGGCGGGCCGGGGCGCGCGCGGGGCGGGCGGTCCGGGCCGATGCGGAACGACACCGTCGACGTCGTACGACATCGACCCTGTCGTTCGCACGCGCCTGCAACCGTCCGCGCGCGCAACGAGCGACGGAGTCGGTGTCGTACGACATCGCCCCTGTCGTTCGGCGTCCGCACGCAGCCACAGTCGCGGAACGTAACGGGCCCGATCCCTCGTGGCAGAGTGGCACTGCAGCGCACCGCGAAGCCTCGCGCGCGGCCCCCGACTCCCGACAGTCCGCACCCATCGAGAGGAAGGCAGCGCATGCCCTTCGAGAACACCGACCGCATCCAGGCCACCACCGCCGGATCGCTCCCCCGCACCCCCGAGCTCATCGCCGCGAACGCCGCACGGCCCGTGGCCGCCGACGGCTTCACGCTCGAGACCACCGACGAGGTCCGTGCCCTGACGAGCGCGGCCGTCGACGACGTCGTCGCACGGCAGACCGCGCTGGGCATCACGCAGCCCGGTGACGGCGAGTTCGGCAAGGCGATGTCGAACAGCGTCGACTACGGCGCGTGGTGGGGCTACTCGTTCCAGCGTGTCAGCGGCCTGAGCCTGACCGACGAGAACATCTTCTCGCAGCAGCCGGTCCGGTCCACCCCGGGGAACGTCCGGCTCACGAGCTTCCCGGACCGCCGCGACTGGACGATCTTCCACGACGCCTACACCGACCCCGAGTCGGGCATCGGCACCGGCAAGAACGCCACCGCGTTCCCGACCACGACCGGTCCGATCACCTACACCGGCCACGAGGCCGCACGCACCGACGCCGCCAACCTCAAGCACGCCGTCGAAGCGGCCGGTGCCGAGAACGGCTTCATCACGGCGCTCTCCCCCGGCTCCGCGGCCCGGGTCGCGAACGAGTACTACGCCACCGACGAAGAGCACATCTGGGCCTGGGCCGACGCGCTGCGCGAGGAGTACCGGATCATCCTCGACGCGGGCCTCGTGCTGCAGATCGACGACCCCTCGATCGCCGAGAACTGGGACCAGATCAACCCAGAGCCGAGCCTCGAGGACTACCGCGCCTTCACCCGCATCCGCGTCGAGGCGCTCAACCACGCGCTCGAGGGCCTCGACACCAGCCGCGTGCGCTTCCACCTGTGCTGGGGCTCCTGGCACGGCCCGCACACGACCGACATCGAACTCCGCCACATCGTCGACCTGATGCTCGAGATCGACGCCGGCGCGTACTCGTTCGAGGCCGCGAACGCCCGCCACGAGCACGAGTGGACCGTCTGGCAGGACGTCACCCTGCCCGAGGGCAAGGTCATCGTCCCGGGCGTCGTCGGCCACGCCACGAACGTCGTCGAGCACCCCGACCTCGTCGCGCAGCGCATCGAGCGGTTCGCCTCGGTCGTCGGGCGTGAGCGCGTCATCGCCGGCACGGACTGCGGCCTCGGCGGTCGCGTGCACCCGCAGATCGCCGCGGCGAAGCTCGAGGCCCTCGGCGAGGGTGCCCGGCGCGCGAGCGCGAGGCTCTTCTAGCCGCCCGTTCCTTCCCAGAACGACTGCGATACCTGGCGAGATCGGGCGTACCTGCCAAGAAGAACACGGCAGGTACGCCCGATTTCGCCAGGTACGCCCGGTTCGGGCAGGTACGCCCGGCTGTGGACGCACGCACGCACGGACGGACGGGAGGCCCGGTGCCAGCTGGCACCGGGCCTCCCGTCCGTCCGCGGGTGCGTCTACCGACGCGAGCGGCCGAGCACGACCGCCGCGCCGGCAGCGGCGACGCCGAGCCAGACGAGGGGGCGCGTGACGCGCCGTCGCTTCGCCACCCAGCCGCCGTCCGTCGCGTTCGCGGCGTCGGCGGGGGCGTAGAGGTTCCCGTCGGTCGGGGCGCCCTTGCCACGGAGCGCGAACGTCTCCACCATCGGCTTCGTGATCTTGTGGAACAGGCCCGGGAACACGTACTGCAGCGGCACGAGCGATGCCTGGATGCGTCCGACGAAGCGGTAGCGCTTGGGGTGCGTGGCGGCCTGCACGACGGCACGTCCGGCTCGCTCGACCGAGACGGTGGGCGGCAGCGGGTGCGAGGTCTTGCCGGTGTAGTTGGCGCCGTTCTGGTAGATCGGGGTGTCGATCGTGGACGGCAGCAGGGCGGTGAACTTGATGCCGGTGCCCGCGAACTCGTCACCGAGGACGTCGACCAGGCCGAGCGCCGCGTGCTTGCTCGTCACGTACGCCGACTGGTACGGCGCCGAGAGCAGCGACTGGATCGAGCCGACGAGCACGTAGGTGCCCTTCCCGCGCTGCTTCCAGTGCGGCAGCAGGTGCGTGATGGCGTTGAGGTGCCCGTACAGGTTCGTGTCGACGACGCGCTTGAACGCCTCGGTGGGGGTCTGCTCGAACAGGCCGTAGACGAACAGGGCCGCGTTGCCGACGAACACGTCGATGCGACCGAAGCGGGTCGTCACGGTGGCGATGAGGTCCTTGACCTGGTGCTCGTCGGCGACGTCGGTCGGGATCGCGATCGCCTCGGCGCCGAGCTTCCGGCACTCGGCTGCTGCGGCCTCGAGCGAGTCGTGCCCGCGTGCGGCGAGCACGAGCGTGGCGCCCTGCCGGGCGAACTCGTGTGCGGCGGCCCTCCCGATGCCGCTCGATGCTCCGGTGATGACGACGATCTTCCCGCGGTACCGATGTCCCATGTGTCCTTGGTACCCGGCCGTGGTCCGTTCCCGCACAGCCGGGTCGTACCCCTGCACGCGGTGCGAAGATGGAGCATGCGCAAGGACGACCTGACCGTCGACGAAGCCGCGGTCATCGCCGAGCACGCCCGCGCCGGTGTCCTCGACGTCGACGACCCCGAGGTGCGGAAGGTCGTCGAGCAGGCGAACCGGGTGCTGGTCCGTGCACAGATGTGGGGCGAGGAGCGGAGCCCGAAGCTGCGGCGGCGCCGACGGCTCATCGCGGTCGGCGCCCTCGTGATGGTGCTCGTCTGGGTCGCGGGCCTGCTCGTGCCGCTCGCGATGCGCTTCGGCTGACGGGTGCGTCCCGCGGACGAAGCGGGATCCGGGCCTGTTCAGGTGCGGCCGGATGGTGCATGATCCGACGACCACACCACCATCGCGCTGCAGGGAGCACGACATGGACCAGCACATCGATCGACGGCGCTTCATGGCGCTCGGACTCGCCGGCGCCGCGACGACCGCCCTCGGCGCGACGGCGATCCCGGATGGCTCGGCACAGGCCGAGACCGGAGCTGCGGCGCCGACCGCTGCGCCCGTGCTGCTCGCCGCCGACGAGTTCGACGGCCCGACCGGCAGCGCGCCGAACCCCGGGATCTGGCGGTACGACCTGGGTGCTGGCGGCTGGGGCAACGCCGAGCTGCAGACCTACACGGACTCGCGGCGGAACGCGGCGCTCGACGGTGCCGGCAACCTCGTGATCACCGCACACCGCGAGGCCGACGGCTCGTACTCATCGGCCCGGCTGAAGTCCGAGAGCACCTACACCGCGCAGTACGGCCGCATCGAGGCGCGGATCCGCATCCCCCGCGGCCAGGGCATCTGGCCGGCGTTCTGGATGCTCGGCGCGGACATCGGGCAGGTCGGCTGGCCGGCGTGCGGGGAGATCGACGTCATGGAGAACGTCGGGTACGAGCCGGGAATCGTGCACGGCACGGTGCACGGGCCCGGGTACTCCGGCGCGCAGGGCATCTCGGCTGCGTACACGAACCCGTCCGGAGCAGCGTTCGCCGACGACTTCCACGTGTACGGGGTCGACTGGCGCCCCGGCTCGATCACCTGGACGGTCGACGGCGTCGCGTACCGGACGGTCACCCGGGCCGACGTCGGCTCGGCCCCGTGGGTGTTCGACAAGCCGTTCTTCGTGATCCTCAACGTGGCGGTCGGCGGGAACTGGCCGGGTTCGCCCGACGCCTCGACACGGTTCCCGCAGCAGATGACCGTCGACTGGCTGCGGGTCCACCAGAACGGTTAGCCGCGATCGCCGAGGCAGAAGCGCGTCAGGGACGGCGGTTCGCCCGGGCGACGAGCCACAGGTAGGTGCTGTGCCCGACCAGGGCGAGTCCGAAGAACACCGCGGCGACCGCGTAGACCCGGTCGAGCTTGCCCTGCCCGATCACGAGCATCACGACGCAGAACGCGACGGCGATCGCGAGGACACCGACCTGCACGGTCGACCAGATCCGTCGGAAGCGCGGCATGCCCGTCTCGTTCACGCCCCCCATTCTGCCCGATGCCGTCAGTGCTTCTCCGGGTCGTGGCCCCAGTTCATGAGCGAGTACCGCCAGGGGGTGTCGTGCACGTCGCCGTCGGGCCGCTGCTCCGAGTGCCGGGCGACGTAGCCGACGACCTTCCGCATGTGCGCCAGGTCGTCGTCGGTGCGGTCGGCCTTGTGCGTCTCGAGGATGCGGATGATGTGCCGGCCGCTCTCGTGCCCGGTCGACTCGCCACCGCCCGAGGGCTTCTGCCCGACGGACTTCGACTCGTCGGTGTCGAGCCACTTCCGCAACTCGGTGGCGGTCATGTTCACCGCGTCGTCGAAGTCGGCTCGGGTCTGCTCGTCGTCGTGCTCGCTCATGCGGTCGAGCAAACCCGGCGGTGCTGGACGACTGCGCAGGGCGGGGCGGGTCAGATGGGAATGGAACGGCCCCGCCCGGTGTCGAACACTCCACCGACCACGAAGGAGCCCACCATGAGCCTCGACCTCCAGAAGAGCACCGGCGCCGGAACCGTCACCGACGAGCGCGCCTGCCTGCCGAAGCCCGTCCTGCCCAGCCTGCACGACGAGCGCACCCCGTCCTTCGGTCGCTGGCTCGGACAGATCAACCACACCAGCTGACCCCCCAGCGGGAGCGAGGGCGCCCCCGGCCCGGCCCCTCGCCGCGCACTGCTACCGTGCACCCATGTCCTGGGGCCGGCGGTACTACGCGCTGCAAGCCGTCGGCGGAGCAGCCTGGTGGATCGCCGTCGCGACGCTGCCGTGGGTCCGCACGGCGACGCTCGGCTCACTCGACCCGGTGCTCGTCGCCGTGTTCGACGTCCCGCTGTTCGTCGTCGGCTCGGCGCTCGCCGCCGCCGGTGTCCGGGCCGCCGCGGTGGTCACGACGGTGTGGACCGTCCTGGTGCTGGTCGCGCTGAGCGTCTGGGCAACCGTGACCGGCGAGGCCGGCTGGGGCGTGCTCGTCATGCTCGCCGCCACGATCGGCTCGGCCCTCGCCCTCGCCCTGGTGCTGCTCGGACGCATCCCGACGGAGTGGGTGACGAGCGGTCCGCTGCGGATCCGCACCGCCGACGCCAGCGCCCCGCGCTCCCGGCACGTCACCGCGACCGTGCTGCAGATCGTCGTCTTCTGGGGCCTGTTCCTCGGGGTGTTCCCCCTGCTCATCGCGTTCGCCGAGCACCGCTGGGGCCTCCACCCGCAGCTGCCGGCACCCTTCGTCACTGCCCTCACCGTCGTCGGTGTGGTCGTGCTCCTGCTGGCCAGCGCGCTCGGCATCGCGTCGGCAGCGGCGATGTCGACGAAGGGCGAGGGCACGCCGCTGCCCTCGGCCACCGCGAACCGCCTGGTGGTCGCCGGGCCGTACCGGTCGGTGCGGAACCCGATGGCACTGGCCGGCATCACGCAGGGCGTCGCCGTCGGGCTGCTGCTGTCGTCGTGGCTGGTCGTCGTCTACGCGGTGGCCGGTTCTGTGGTCTGGAACTGCGTCGTCCGTCCGCTCGAGGAATCCGACCTGGAGGAACGGTTCGGCGACGACTTCCGCCGCTACGCCGAGCAGGTCCGGTGCTGGGTGCCGCGGTGGCCGGTGCCGGCACGCGTGGGTTCGGTGCCGCTCAGCTCGTCGCGCCGCTGATGTTGACGAGCCACGACACCCCGTGGCGGTCGGTCAGCATGCCGAAGGTGTCACCCCACGGCGCGGTGGTGAGTGGTTCGATGATCGTCGCGCCCTGCGCGAGGCCGTTCCACCAGCGCGTCAGCAGCTCGTGGTCGTCACCGCTGAGCGACAGCGAGATGCTGCTCTCGGCCGGCGTCGGCATGCCGGACGGTGCGTCCGAGGCCATCAGGAGCAGGCCCTCGTCGCCGTCGAGCTGGCCGTGCATCACCTTGTCGGCGTCGGCGGGGTCCTGGCTCATGCCGGCTTCACCGAACGTGCCGATGGTGAGCGTGCCGCCGAAGACCGAGTGGTAGAACTCGAGCGCTTCGCGGGCGCCGCTCCGGAACCCGAGGTAGGGGTTGAGGCGAACGGTCATGACGGTCTCCCTCGTCCTGCGCGGGCGCCGTCGCCCGCGTCGTGATCATGCTGGCAGAGTGCGCGTCCCCGCGGAAGGAGACGCCGTCGTCTTCGTTCGGCGCCGCCAGGTCGTCGAGACGCCTCCACTTTCGGCGGCGTCTCGACGGCGGGGCGGCGTCGCAGCGGGACGCCGGCGTCTTCGAAGCGGCACCGACGCCGGACGGGAGGCGCGTGGCGGCGCCGCCACGGGCCTCCCGGCCGTCACGCGGCGGGGTCCACCACCGGCCGTCACACGGCGGGGTCCACCACCGGCGGTCGCGCGGACGGGGCGAGCTCACGGATGCGCTTTGCGGGGACGCCGGCGTAGACGCCGTGCGCCGCCAGGCGGCCGACGACCACGGCGCCGGCGGCGACCACGACGTCGTGCTCGATGTGGGCGCCGGGCAGGATCGTGGCGCGGCCGCCGATCCAGACGTGCTCCTCGACGACCACCGGGCGGCCGGTCGCGACGTCGCTCCACCGGCCCTGGGCGTCGATCTCGTGGTGGCTCGTCATGATGAGCACCTGCATCCCGATCGCGGTGTTCGCCCCGATGGTCACGGGGGCGACGGCCTCGACGGTCACGTTCCGGTTGCAGAAGACACCCCGGCCGATCGTGAGGTGCTTCGGGTCACCCGTCAGCGAGAACCCGGTCCCCACACCGGACTCGGCGCGTGCCCCGGCGGCACGGAGCAGCAGCCGCCGGACGATCCGGGGCAGCAGCGGGGATCCGAGCAGCGCGGTGAAGACGAAGTGTTCTCGGGCGTAGGAGGCGTCCTCGACGAGCCGACGGCCGAACGTCGACGGATCGGTCGTCGGCGGGACGGCCGTGGTCGGGACGGGTGGTGCTGCTGAGCCGGCCATGGGGTCTCCAGTCGTCGTGGCTGCGTGTCCGTGCAGCGCAAACGTAGGGCGACGATCGTCGGCGATCGGCCGGACGGCGGGCGGTTGCGGGATTCTTGCGGGCCCGCGCGGCTGCTCGCTAGGCGCGGGCGCCGTCGCGCGCGGTGGACGCCGTCTGCCGTGGCAGCTCGCCGAACTCCTCGCGGTAGCTCCCCGCGAACCGGCCGAGGTGCGCGAACCCGGTGGCCCGGGCGATCTCGGCGATGCTCCGGCCGTCGCCCGACTCGAGCTGTTCGCGCGCGAGCAGCAGCCGGATGCGACGCAGGTACATGGTCGGGGTGATGCCGTGGTGCCGCTGGAACGCCGCCTGCACGCCGCGCACGCTCAGGCCGGCGGCCTCGGCGACGTCGTCGACGGTGATCTGCTCGGTGGCGTGCTCGAGCAGGAAGGTCTCGGCGCGGGCGAAGCGGGCGGTGGAGGCCATGACCGGCTCGTGCTGCCCGACCGGCCAGTGCGGGATCGCGGTGAGCAGACCGCCGGCGGCGAAGCGCGCGAGCTCCCGCTCGCGTTCGATCGGGACGGCGTCCGGTCCGGCCAGGACCTCTTGTGCGATGGACCGCACCATGAGCCACCAGGCAGCGAGCGGGGCGCCCTCGGGGACGTGCCGCGGACGGAACTCGATGGGCCCCGGGGCCCAGTCGCCGCGCTCGGCCGCGACCTGTTCGACGATCGAGCGGTCGATCCGCAGGACGTCCTTGTTGCAGGCGATCCAGCGGAAGCGCTGTGGCCCCTGGCGGAAGAGCGTCGGCCGGCCGATCTTCACGGTGTTCTCGTCGAGCTGCGCGACGCCGGACTTCATCCAGAAGATCATCATCGCGTCGCCGGGCTCGATCGTGCCGCTCAGGACCCCGGTGCAGCGGGTCGACTCGAGCGACAGCAGTGCCGTGCCGCGGACGCGCTCCTCGAACACGAACTCGGCGTCCGTCGGTTCGACCGACAGTCCGTGGGTGATGTGCGTCCGAGCCATCGCCTCGGCCGCGACCGACGGCTCGGCGGTCTGGATCTCCCGCAGCAGGCGGTGCATGGTCTCGGGCACGTGATGATCCTGACGACAAGTCGGCGTCGGCGCAACGAGCGACGCGCCGTGTTCCTGTACGGCGGCCAGCCGAAGCCCTGTTTGCTGTGCGGATGGAGGCCCGGACATGAAGCAGATCCAGTACGACCGTTCGACGATCTTGACGAGCGACGACGTGGCCGACGCCGTGATCGAGTACGCCGCAGCCCTGGCCGGTGGCAACCGGGCGGACACCGTCGCGATCCCCTCGGTGGCGACGGACGGCACCATGACGACCACCAAGGTCCTCATCGGTCCGTCGAGTCAGCTCGTGGTCGAGGACGCCGAGGAGGACGAACTCGAGCGCGAGGACACGGTGTTCGTGGCACGCCTGCGGGCCGCCGCGCTGACGTTCGAGCACGACGAGGTGATCCACGCGGACACCCGGACGGACCTGACCGAGGGGCCGGTGGCGTAAGCAGCGCCCCCGCGGAGCGACCGCTCAGCGCCCGAGGTCCGGCGGCGTCGCGTTGGGGTCCACGGCGAGCACGGCCTCGGTGCGCCGTGCGATCTCGAGCAGGAACGCGTCGCCCTCGGGCTCGAGGTCGTCATCCGGGGCGGGCTCCACGGCCACCGGGACGGACGGGGCCAGCAGCACCTCGACGGTGCTCGCCACCCCGAAGTCGTCCGCCGTCGGGATCGACACGACGTCGCTCAGTCGGCTCTGGTGCAGTGCGGCGGCGTACCGGATCACCGCGTCGGCGATCGAGTCGCTCGTCAGGACACGGACGGTGCCCGCGTAGTTCACGTACTTCAACGTTGCTCCCTGGTGAAGAGGAGCTTCCGTCGCGGTGACGGTTCCCTGATCCGGTGCCACGGTAGGCGGCCGACGTGCCGGGTACACATCTTCGAGCACCGAACGGGGTACGCCGTGACCCTGGACAGGCGTTCAGTGGCGCCCGCCCAGCATCGGGGACGTCCAGGGAAACCGACCACAGGGAGAGACATGACCGAGCAGCAGCAGCCCCCGGGGAGCGACCAGGAACTCACCCCGGAGGCCGACCACGGCGAGGAGTCGTACCGCGGCTCCGGCAAGCTCACCGGCAAGCGCGCCGTCATCACCGGCGGGGACAGCGGCATCGGGAAGGCCGTCGCGATCGCGTTCGCGCGCGAGGGTGCCGACGTCCTGATCAGCTACCTGCCGGAAGAAGAGGACGACGCGCAGGACACGAAGCGCTGGATCGAGGAGGCCGGTCGGAAGGCCGTGCTGTTCCCGGGCGACGTGAGCGATCCCGCGTACTGCCGATCCGTCATCGACCAGGCGGTCTCGGAGCTCGGCGGGCTCGACGTCCTCGTGAACAACGCCGCCTACCAGATGACCCACGAGACGATCGAGGAGATCAGCGACGAGGAGTGGGACCACACCCTCGCGACGAACCTCAGCGCCTACTTCCACCTCGTCAAGGCCGCGCTGCCGCACCTCGGCCCGGGGTCGTCGATCATCGGCTCGAGCTCGGTGAACTCCGACAACCCGAAGCCGAACCTGGCGCCCTACGACGTCACCAAGGCGGGCGTCGCGAACCTGTCGGCCGCGCTGGCGCAGCTGCTCGGGGAACGCGGGATCCGCGTGAACAGCGTCGCCCCCGGTCCGATCTGGACGCCGCTGATCCCGTCGACGATGCCGCCGGAGCAGGTCGAGCAGTTCGGCAAGCAGTCGCCGCTCGGCCGTCCCGGCCAGCCGGCCGAGCTCGCACCCGTCTACGTGCTGCTCGCCAGTGACGACGGCAGCTACGTCTCCGGCGCGCGGGTCGCCGTGACCGGCGGCACCCCGATCCTGTGACGGGACGCCGGTCCGGCAACGGGACCAGGTGACGGACGGGAGGCCCGGGGCACGACGTGCGCCGGGCCTCCTGTCCGTCGTCGGGGGACGCTCCTGGCTGAACCGCCGCCCACCGGGGCCGGCCTACGTTCAGGGCCATGTCCACGCGAGCGAAGACCGTCACGGCGCTGTTCGGCGCCGCCACCGTAGCCCTCCTGCTCACCGCCTGCGACCCCGGCGGAGCGCAGAACATCAACCCCGTCGGCAAGGTCCCCGGCTCCGAGGAGAAGTCCCAATCGGCCCAGTGCGACGTGGCCGCCAGCGCCGCCGTCGACATGATCGACAAGGCCGTCGGGTCGCACGACACCACCGAGTTCGCGAACATCCAGAAGGGTGACGGCGGCTGGTACCTCGGTGCCGCGATCGTCCCCGCGGACAGCAACGACTCGAACGACGACGAGGTCACCATCTGGGCGACCACCGCCGACCCCACGGCCGACGACTTCGACGGTCCGCTGTACGCCGTGAACGACGTCGCCAAGCAGGCCGTCGCCGACGAGACGACCACCACCTCGGATGCGCCGACGCCGTTCGCCGACGACTCGAAGGCCGCCGAGCAGGTCGAGAGCTGCGTCGTCGAGGCGTCCGACCGCTAGTCGTCGGACACCGCGCAGTGGCCGATCAGTCCTTGGGCTGGTCGGCCACTTCCACGTCCACGTGGTAGTCGTCGCCGCCGTCGGTGCTGATCGTGGACACCGAGTCGTAGACCACGTCGTAGCCGGCCGTGTTCACGTCGCAGTGCACCTCGGCGCCGTCCTCGATCGCGATGTCGTCCGCACCGCAGTCGACCTCGGGCGTCGCGTCCGAGACGTCCGCCAACGCGTCGACGACGACGCGTTCGAAGGCGTCCGGCGTCACGGTCCGTGACGCCGACGACGACGTCGACACCGTGCACCCGCTGAGCGTCACCGCCAGGGCGATCGTCGCGGTGAGCGTCGTGAGTGCGGTGATGGCGCGCTGGTGCTGCATGGTGTTCCCCGTGGTCCCCTGGCCGCTGCTCGCCCCGAGATCGGGGATCGGCGGTTCCTCGACGATAGCGGGAAGGTGCGAGGACGTCTGCACGAGTTCGGGTCAGGAGCAGACGTCCTCGCGCTACGACGCCGTCGGGTTCGACGCGGTGGTCATGACGAGGCCAGCCCGGGAACGGGGGGTCGGGCACCCGCCGGTAGGGTCCGGCGGGGTAGCTTCCGGAGACTGTACGTCGACCACGGCTCAGACGTGTCCATGTTCCGCAGGAACCGGACAGTGCCCGACCGTCCGCCGCGCGCCCGGCTGAGCGTCCACCCGGGGAGTCGTGAAGGCCCGCTCAGCAGCGTCGCAGTTCACTAGACGATCGTCTTCTGAACGCCTACGGTTCCCAGCACCCCGTTCCGCTCCCGAACCGTGAGAGACCGCATGCGTAGCCCCCGCCAGACCACCGAGCTCGAGACCGGCCGCTGACGTGGCCGCGGCGAAGGCGACCGTCCTGCTCGTGAGCGACTTCCCGCTGTCGGCGATGCGGGGTGAACGCGCCGCGCTGGTCGAGCAGGCGAAGGCCTTCGCCGAGACCGGTCACGTCGTCTGGGTGGCGACTCCGCGCTCGAGCGAGACCGCGGAGCTGCGGAAGCACGGCGTCCGCCTGTTCGAGGTCGAACCGTCGATCAGCGCGCCGGAGAGCGACCTGCCGGTGGTCCGCAACTCGGTCCGTGTCCGCCGGTGCCTCGGCACGCTGATGCTCGAGGAACGGATCGACCTCGTCGTCACCCACTCGGACTTCGGCCTCGCCGCGGCGGCGCTGACCACGGCGCGCTCCCTCGAGCTGCCGACGATCCACACCGTGCACGGTTCGGCGCCTGTCCGGGGCCGGACCGCGGCGGCGATGGCGCCCCTCGCTCGGCACGCGCACCGTGTGGTGACCGGCATCCGGCCCACACGGCACCGCTTCACGGGGCACCCCATGGACGACGCGCGCCGCAACATGGCCGTGGCCGTCTCCGGGGCGGCCGACGTCGTCGTCACCCCGACGACCCGGCAGGCTCGTGTCCTCCGCAAGGCCGGCGTCGGCCCGGTCCACGTCGTGCCCAACGCGCTCGGCCGCCGACCGGTGGAACCACCGCCGGCGCCGGAACTCGGCCCGCTCCGGCTCGTCTGGGCATCGCGGTTCACTCCAGACAAGCGCCTCGACGTCCTCCTCAACGCGATCCGGCTGGTGGAGATCCGACTCGGCGCGCACGCCGTGCGGGTCGACGTCGCCGGCGGGACCGTCCCCCCGACCCGCACGCCGGTGTCGGTCCGCGTCCACGGCCGCCTGTCGTCGCAGGCCGTCCACGACCTGCTGCTGTGCGGGCACGCGGCGGTGGTCTGCTCGCTCGAGCACGACGGCCAGCCGATGACCGCGCTCGAGGCGTTCCGGGACCACCGCCCGGTCATCGTCTCCGACATCCGCCTGGCGAGCGAGTTCGGCTCCGCCGCCGTCCTGACCGACGACGAGACCGCGTTCGGGCTCGCCACGACGATCATCGAACTCGCCTCGGACCGGACGCTGCTGCGGCCGCACACCGCCGCCGCGATCGAGCACGCGCGGCTCGCGACGGCGGAACGGCACACGGATCAGGTCCTCCGGCTGGTCGCCGGCAGCCGCCGGTCCTGAGTGACGGCTCCCCCGCGAGCGCGCGCGGCCCTGGGCGCACCACGGGACGGACGGGAGGCACGGTGCGGGCCCGCCCCGGGCCTCCAGTCCGCAGGCGGTCGAGCAAAGGAGAACGCCCCGATGAGGAGGGGGGATCTCATCGGGGCGTTCCGTTCGTGGGGCCGCGTCAGGCGGCGAGGCGCGCAGCGAGCGCGGTGGCGCGGGACCGGAGGTCCGCGTAGGTGGCCTCGTACGCGTCCGGCGTGCCGACGCGCGAGGGGTTCGGCAGCGACCAGTGCAGGCTGTCGCCGTCGTCGATCGACTCGTGCGCACGGTCGCAGACCGTGACGACCAGGTCGCCGTCGGCGACGAGGTCGCGGAAGGCACGCGGGACGTGGTCGCCGAGGTCCAGGCCGTGGCGTTCCCCGACGGCGACCGCCCCGGGGGCGATGGCGGCCGCGGGACGGGTGCCGCCGGACAGCGAGCCGATCTCGCTGACCTGCGCCCAGACGCCGGCGGCCAGCGGGGAGCGCGCGGAGTTGCCGGTGCAGACGAACAGCACGCGGGACACCGGTCGCCGCACCGCTGCCGAACCGTGCGGGACACCGCTCGGCTCGAGGTGCAGGTAACTGCGGCGCCCGTCGCCGTCGGAGCGGCGTCGCGTGACCAGACCGGCCTGCTCGAGGACGCGCAGGTGGTGCGCCAGGAGCGGCCCGGAGATCCCGAGGGCGGCCCGCACCTCGCTCGGGCTGGCGTCGGACGCGGCGAGCAGGTCGACGATCGCCAGGCGGGCGACGTCGCCGAGGGCCGCGTACTGCGTCGCACGCCGCTCGAGGTCCTGCCGCCCGGTGTTCATCAGTTCAATGTTGACTGAACCATCTGCCGTCGTCAAGATGAGCGGGTGACGACGAGCCCCGAGCCCCTGCGGTCGTCCGCGGGATCGGTGTTCCTGGTGTTCCTGCGGCTCGGGCTGACATCGTTCGGCGGGCCGGTCGCACACCTCGGGTACTTCCGTGAAGCCTTCGTGGTGCGTCGCCGCTGGCTGCGGGACGACGCCTACGCCGACCTCGTCGCGCTGTGCCAGTTCCTGCCCGGACCGGCGTCGAGCCAGGTCGGGATGGCCCTCGGGCTGCAGCGCGCCGGACTGCTCGGGCTCCTCGCGGCGTGGTGCGGGTTCACCCTGCCGTCCGCGGTGCTGCTCGTCGCGTTCGCCCTGCTCGTGTCCGGCACGCCCGACCTGGCCGGCGCCGGGTGGCTGCTCGGGCTGCAGGCCGCCGCCGCCGCGGTGGTGGCGCAGGCGGTGCTCGGCATGGCGCGCTCGCTCACACCGGACCGCCGTCGGGCGACCGTCGCGGCCGCCGCCGCGATCGTGGTGCTGCTCGTCCCCGGCCCGGCGGCGCAGGTCACGGTCATCGCGGTGTGCGGTGTGGTCGGCGTGCTGTGGCTCGGTCGGGTGGTCGGCCCGGTCGAGAATGTCGGAGACACCGAGGACATCGCCGGCGCCGAGGTCGCCGTGCGCCTCCCCCGCTGGGTCGCCGTGTCGGCGCTCGTCGCGTTCGCCGCCCTGCTCGTCGCGGCACCCGTCGCCGCGAGCGGCACCGGGGCCGTGCGCCTGTTCGGGGTCTTCGCGCAGGCAGGCTCGCTCGTCTTCGGCGGCGGCCACGTCGTCCTGCCGCTGCTCGAGTCACAGACCGTGGCCACGCACCTGGTGGGCCACGCGGACTTCCTGGCCGGGTACGGCGCCGCACAGGCCGTGCCCGGGCCGCTCTTCACCTTCGCCGCCTACCTCGGCGCCGTCGCCGACGGCGGTCCGAGCGGGCTCCTCGGCGCCGCGGTGGCACTCGTCGCGATCTTCCTGCCGGCGGCACTCCTGGTCATCGGCGCGCTGCCGTTCTGGCACGTGCTCCGCGCCCTGCCGTGGGCCCGGCGCGTGCTGGCCGGTGTGAACGCGGGGGTCGTCGGGCTCCTCGCCGCGGCGCTCTGGGACCCGGTCATCACCGAGGGGGTCCGCTCGGCACCCGCACTGGCGCTCGCCGTGGCCGCCTTCACCGCCCTCACCCGCTGGTCCGCTCCCCCGTGGGCCGTCGTCATCGGAGCCGGCCTGCTCGGCGCCGTCGTCCTCTGATCGGAGCACCCCGCATGCCCACCGTCCTGTTCGTCTGCGTCCACAACGCCGGCCGTTCCCAGATGGCCGCCGGCTTCCTGCAGCACCTGGCGGGTGGCCGCGTCGACGTCCGGAGCGCCGGCTCCGAACCGGCCGACCAGCTCAACCCCGTGGTCGTCGCAGCGATGCTCGAGGAGGGCATCGACATCCGGAGCGAGCAGCCGGCCCTGCTCAGCACCGATGCCGTCCGTGCCGCGGACGTCGTCATCACGATGGGGTGCGGGGACGCCTGCCCGGTGTTCCCGGGCAAGCGCTACGAGGACTGGGAGCTCACCGACCCCGCCGGGCTCGACCTCGACGCCGTCCGGCGGATCCGCGACGACGTTCGCGCGCGGGTGCAGGACCTCATCGCCCGGACCGCTCCCTGACGCGGTCGAGCAGGCGGTCGACGAGCTGCTCGCGCCACGGGACCGACGACCAGACGTGGTCCGCACCCTCGACCGCGGTGAACGTCGCCCCGCTGAGCAGTTCGCCGTAGCGCCGGCCGTACTCGACCGGGACGATCTCGTCGGCAGTGCCGTGCAGGACGTCGACCGGCCCGTCGTACCCGCGTGCCTGGGCGTAGACGTCGAGTCCGTCCCGGACTTCGTCGACGAACCCGCGCCCGAGGGCGGTCCCACCGAAGTCGAACCAGCCGCGGTCACGGACGGGTGCGAGCGGCTGCCCCTGGATGGTGTCGTGCACGGCGATGTCGTCGACCACGACCCCGGCCGGCGACCACAGGGTCAGGCTCCGGACCAGGTCGGGGACCCTCGCCGCCGCCATCGCCGACTCGACGGCACCCAGGCTGTGGGCGACGACGTCGATCGGTGCCCCCTGGTCGGCCGAGAACGCCCGGATCATCGTGACGACCTGCTCGACCTCGTCGCCGATCGAGATGTCCGCGAACCGTCCGTCGCTCGTGCCGTGCCCGAGACGGTCGTAGGAGCGGACCGTCAGACCGGTGTCGGTCAGGGCGGTCGCGGCCTGCACGAAGAGCTGGCGCGGACCGATCGACGAGTCACCGAACCCGTGCACGAACAGCACCGCGCCGCCGGCAGCCGAGGGCGCCGACGCCGGGCGGTACTCCCACCCCCGGAGCGCCCCGCCCCGGTGTTCGAGCCGGATGCTCGTCAGGGCACGCTCCAGCGGACGTTCCGCGGTCATGCTCAGTTGCTCCGGTCGGCGAACCCGGCCGGCAGGTCGGCGGGCGCAGTGTCGACGACGGTCTCGTCGTCCTGGCCGACGAACTCGAACAGGGTGATGTGGGCGAACTCGGGGACGACGTAGATCGGGTAGGTGGGGCCGGCGTCGCGGTACTCGCGCATCCGGTCCAGGTGGTCGTTCTGGAACAGCACGGTCTTGCTGCCGTCCTCCTCGACCCAGTGCGGGAAGAAGATCGTGCCGTGCAGCACGCGCTCCCCCGGCACCACGGTCACGACGACGCTCGTGCCGGTCGGCTCGTTCCACGACACCTTGTAGACGCCGGCGGTGAGCACCACGAGGTCGACCTGCTGGTCCTTGACCCAGCGCCCGCCGACCATGCCGGAGTGGATGCGGTAGTCGATGGTGGTGGCGTTCTTGACGTACATCTCGTACTGCCAGCCGTTGGCGTACGTGTAGATGAACCGGTGTCCGACGATGCCGGAGAGATCCTGCGACGGGACGGGCTGTGCGACTGAGGTGGTGATCGTCATGCACCCATCCTGCGCCAAACATAGTTTTGTTGCAAACCTTTTTCGAGGACCTAAGCTGAGGACATGGGCAGCGAGCACGACACCGCAGGACTCCGGGACATCGCCCGGCGGCTCAGCGACCAGGTCGGCCCGTTCCGCCGCACCCTGCTGAACGCATCACGCCGTGACGGTGCACTGCCGGAACTGCCCGACGCCCAGATCGAGGTCCTGCGACGCCTCGACGAGGCCGGGTGGCTCACGCCGACGGCGCTCGGCCGGTCCCTCGGCCTCGCCCGCTCCACGGTCAGCAACCTCGTCACCGCGATGGAACGCGGCGGACTCGTCCACCGGCGGCTCGCCACCGGTGACGGCCGCAGCACCGAGATCGCCCTGACCGAGCTCGCGTCCGAGCGGCTCCGGGTCTACGACGCCTCGGCCGAGCACGTCCTGGTCGGCGCGCTCGAACGCCTGGGCCCGGATGGGGTCGACGCACTGCGCGCCGCGCTACCCGTGCTCGCCGAGCTCCGTCTGGCCATCGACGAGTCCGGAGCGTAGGGATCGGCTGACAGTGCGCGTGAGCCGTCCCACAGGTCCGGCTCGTCGATCACCAGCGGGAGCGGGTCACCCTGGCAGCGCGCGCACAGGCCACCCTGGAGGCGCGCACCGCGACTGAGAAGCCGGTCACGGTCGCAGCGAGTGGCGGCTCCAAGGCGCACGGCGGCCCCCAGGGACCGGTTCCATCGTTCTGCCGTGCAGACGACATCACTTCTCCCCATCATCGCCAAGGCGTGTGCGGTGGCAGCTCCGGTCGCCATCGCCGTGTCGCTCGTGGCCGGCCCGGCCGTGGCGGCACCCCTCCACACCTCCACCTCCTCCACCTCCGTCACCACGGCGACCTCCGCGCACCACACGGTGAACCGTGCGGCGCGGACGACCTCGGGTGGCACGGCGGTCTCGCGGCTCGACCGTCGCGCCGAGCAGCGCAACGAGGCCACCGTCCGGCACCTGTTCCGGTGCGCGTTCCGGTCGCCCGCGTCCGCGAAGGCCCGTGCGGCTGCACGGACCGCCGTCGCGACCGGTGCCGTCGCCCACGGTGCGACGAGCGCCTCGGGTCCGTCCGCGTTGCTCGCCGAGTTCACCGCTGACCGCTCCCGGGTGCCCGGTGCCCACGCCGTGATCAAGCACATCGCCGGTGACGCCGACCTGGTAGCCGTGCACTGGCAGATCACCGCGAAGCCGAAGGACGAACGCACCGGTGACGCCGCCGTCGACCTGTTCCGCATGCGCAACGGGCGCATCAGCGAGTGGTGGGCACTCCGCCAGACGGTGCCGACAGGGACCCCGGCCAGCGGCAACACGAACAGCATGTTCAGCGACCTGTACCCGGCCGCGAAGCGTGACCGTCACCTGACCGAGCGGCAGGAGGAGCACAACCGGGTACTCGCCGTGACCGCGTACGACCGGCTGTTCCGCGACCACGACGTGTCCGTGCTGGACGAGAAGTTCGACCCGGCGTACCTGCAGCACAACTCGGTCGCGGCGAACGGCACGGCCGCGCTCAAGCAGTTCTTCGCCGGCAGCGCCGCGCAGAGCCTGCCGAAGCAGGAGTCCGTCATCTCGCTCGCCGACGGCGACCTGGTGTGGACGTTCTCGAAGCCGGTCGGGGCGAAGGCCGACGCACCGTTCGGCGCGGCCGACCTGTTCCGGGTCGACCACAACCTGATCCGCGAGCACTGGGACGTCGTCCCGACGAGCTGAGGCTCGACCGATGGAGCCGCGCGTCTCAGGACGCGCGGCTCCGTCGCGCCCGCTCCTTGATCGCGGTGATGACGGCCGTCTTCGCCTCGGCGTAGGCGTTCATGTCGTCCCAGCTCCGGTCGAGCAGCTCCCGCTTCGTCCGTTCGTACAGCGCCCGGTCGTCGGCGTCGGCGCGCAGGTGGTCCCGGAGGAGCAGGTACTCGTCGACCGCCGTCGCACCCCGCTCGTAGACGTGCACGTGGACGTCGCGGGCCGGCGTCCGGACCAGGCGGTGGCCCGGCTCGCGGACGCGCAGCTCGTACCCGGCGGCGAGGAGCTGGTCGAGGTACGTGGCCTCGGCGGTGACGTCGGCGACGACGACCACGATGTCGACGATGGGTTTCGCTGCCAGGCCGGGGACGGCCGTGGAGCCGATGTGCTCGACGACCGGAGCGTCCGCGCCGGAGCCGGGGAGGGCCTCCAGGATGCGTCGCCGGTGGTCCGCGAAGACCGCAGCCCACGCGCTGTCGGCGGGGTGCAGGGTCACGGTGACCGGTTCCGGGCCGCCGATGATCTCGGCGGTCGTGACGTCCGGGCGGGTGTAGTCGTCGTCGTGGTGCACCCGGACATGATCGCAGCCGCCGGTCGCTTTCGCGGTCGTGATCGCGATCGCGATCGCGTCAGAGCTTCGCGGGGAACGCCGATCCGCGGCCGATGACGGTGAGGAGCGCCGCGACCGCCCCGAACACGATCATCACCACGGCGAGCACCAGCCCGTCGAAGGCCGTCAGCAGGGCGGCACCGAACAGGCCGGCCGCGAAGATCGCGATGTTGAAGGCGACCGGCAGGAACGCGCTCGCGACGTCGGCGTCCTCGCCGCCGGCGGTCGTCAGGGCGGCCTGCAGCTGCGTGGAGGACCCTCCGAAGCCGATCCCCCACAGGCCCGCGGCCACCAGGACCGCGACCGGCGACGTGTGCCCGACGAGCAGCACCACGCCCGCCAGGACGAACAGGCCGACGCTGCCGTGCAGCAGGGGTCGGGGGTGCCGGTCGAGCAGCGCGCCCGTCACGACGACGCCGAGGATCGCGGCGATCCCGTAGACCAGCAGCACCAGCCCGGCGCTCAGGTCGGTGCCGGTCGCCCGCAGGTACGGCGAGATGTACGTGTAGATCGTGTTGTGCGCCACCATCCACGTCGCGATCACGGCGAGGATGACCGCGATGCCGCGGATCCGGAACACCTTCACGACGGACAGCTTCGCGGCGCTCGTCTGCCCCGGGGCGTCCGGCACGAACAGCGCGATCAGCGCCAGGACCACCACGCCGACCAGGCTCAGCCCGATGAACGACGACCGCCAGCCCAGGGCGTTGCCGATGAAGGACCCGAGCGGGGTGCCCAGCGCGAACCCCACCGGCGCGCCCGTCGAGACGATCGCGAGCGACACCCCGGCGAAGCGGGCCGGGCTGATCCGCCGCGCGTAGGTGGCGAACATGCCCCAGATCGTCCCCGACATCGCGCCGGCGACGAACCGGGTGACCAGTGCGACCGCGACGTTCGGCGCGAACGCGGTCAGGGTGTTCGCGACGAGGAGCACGGCGATGGCGGCGACGATGAGCGGCTTGCGGCGGAACCCGCGGGTCAGGGCGATCGCCGGGACCGTGGCGATGACCGTCCCCATCGCGTACGCGCTGACGAACAGGCCGACCGTGCCCTCGCTCGTGCCCATCCCGTCGGCGATCGCCGGCAGCAGCCCGGCCGGCATCGTCTCCATGGCGACCAGGAGGAACCCGATCGCGGCGAGCAGGGCGAGCGGGAACCAGGGCAGTCGGCCGTCGGTGGCCCGGTCGGTCGCGGGGAGGTCGGAGGTCGTCGTGGTCACGGACCGACGGTAGGGGCATCGTCCGGCGGACAGGGAGGTTCGGCTGGACCCCGTTTCGCCGGAGCCTCACTGGGCGGGTGGTGGTGGGGCTTCGATGGTGGTGTCCACGAACCGAGGGAGCCCCGATGCACGTCCGCACCAGACGCCGTCCCGGCGCGGGTCCGCACCTCGCGCTGCGTCCACTCGCGCTGGCTCCGGTCGTCGCGCTGGTGGTGGGGGCGCTCGCCGGGTGCAGCGGCGTCGACCGCGCGGAGCCGCCTGCGTCGGCGCCGGCATCGGCGGCCGCGACTGCGACTGCTGCTCCCACGATCACCACCCCGACGGAGGCCGACCCCGTGCACATCACCATCGAGCTCGACGGCGAGACCCTGATCGGCCGGTTGACGGGCAGTGCGACGGCGCGCGCGCTGGCCGCCCGGCTGCCGGCGACGCTGACCTTCGCCGACTACGGCGGGCAGGAGCAGATCGCCCGGCTCCCCGCGCCGCTCGACACCACCGGCGCCCCGAGCACGAGCGATGCGCCGGCGGGCACCATCGCGTACTACGTGCCCGACCAGTCGATCGTCCTGTACTACACGGACGTCGGCAGCTTCCCGGGGATCGTGCCGATCGGCACCGTCGACGACGTCGGAGCGGTGCGCGACCTGCCGTCCGGCGCCGCCACCATCCGAGTGCGCGGCTGACGGGCGTCCGCCCCCCTTCCTCGCGTCCCTGCCACGCGTCGCGTCCCTGCCTCGCCCCGTGTCCCTTCCATCGAACAGGAACCCCACCCCATGACCGGAACCAGCACCTTCCTCATCACCGGCACGAGCCGCGGGATGGGCACCGACTTCGCCCGGACCGCCCTCGACGCCGGGCACCGGGTCGTGGCGACCGGACGCGACCCCGAGCGGGTCCGCGCCGTCCTCGGCGACCACGAGCGCCTGCTCGCCGTCGCGCTCGACGTGACCGACCCGGAGTCGGTCCGAGCCGCAGTCGACGCCGCGACCGACCGCTTCGGCGGCGTCGACGTCCTGGTGAACAACGCCGGGAGCTTCCAGGCCGGGTACTTCGAGGAGATCTCGGCCGAGCAGTTCCGCGCGCAGATGGAGACGAACTTCTTCGGGGCGCTCGCGGTGACGCGTGCCGTGCTCCCGGTCATGCGACGGCAGCGCTCCGGGCACGTCATCAGCATCAGCTCCACCGCTGGCATCGTCGCCGGCGCCGGCGGGAGCGCCTACTCGGCGTCGAAGTTCGCGCTCGAGGGCTGGATGGAGGCCCTGCACGACGAGGTGGCGCCCTTCGGCATCCACACCACCGTGGTCGAGCCCGGCTTCTTCCGCACCGACCTGCTGGCCGAGGGCGACTCGACCTTCTGGGGCGACGTCGCGATCGACGACTACGCCCCGCTCTCGGACGGGTCGAAGGAGTTCTTCCGCGGCATGCGGGGCAACCAGTCCGGCGACCCCGCGAAGCTCGCGCAGGTGCTGCTGACGCTGATCGCGATGCCCGAGCCGCCGCTGCGGTTCGCCGCCGGCGCGGACAGCGTGGCGGGGATCGTGCAGAAGGGACAGCAGCTCGTCGACCAGGCGCAGGCGTTCCCCGAGCTGTCGACGACGCTCGACCTGGATGCGTGACGACTGCCCCTTGCCAACTTTGGCTATGGGTATTAGCCTCTGAGTTACTACCCGTAGCCGAAGGAGCCACGTCATGCTCGAACACCTGGACACCGAGGGCGGCACGATCGCCTACGACCTCTCCGGAACAGGGCCGCTCGTGATCCTCGCCCACGGCATGGGCGACAGCCGGCACGCCTACCGTTTCGTCGTGCCGGAGCTCGTCGCGGCCGGCTACCGGGTGGCGAACGTCGACCTCCGCGGCTGCGGCGACTCGAGCACCGGGTGGGACGGCTACCAGCGCACCGACATCGCACGTGACCTCGTTGCCGTGGCCCGCCACCTCGGTGGCCCGGCCGTGGTCGTCGGGCAGTCCATCAGCGGGGGCGCGGCGACCATCGCCGCAGCCACCGCACCGGACCTGGTCGCGGGCATCGTCGAACTGGCGCCGTTCACGCGCAAGCAGTCCGTCGACCTGGGCGGACTCCTGCGCAACCGCCGACACCGCGCCGGCACCGTCCAGCTCGCGCGGGTCATGACGAGCGGCAGCCTGCCCGGCTGGCTCGCGTACCTCGACATCGCGGTGCCCGCCAAGCCCGCCGACTGGGCGACGGAACGCAGCCGCATCGAGACGACCCTGCGGCAACCGGAGCGGATGGCGGCCCTCCGCGCCATGACCCGCACGTCGCCCGCCGACGCCGGCGAGCAGCTGGGTGCCGTCCGGTGCCCCGTGCTCGTCGTCGAGGGCAGTGCCGACCCGGACTGGGCCGTGCCCCGTGCCGAGGGCGAGCGGATCCTCGCCGACCTGCCGGACGGCCTCGGGGAACTCGCCGTGATCGACGGCGCCGGCCACTACCCCCACACCGAGACACCGGCAGCGCTCCTCGCCCTGCTGCTGCCGTTCCTCGCCCGCACGCTGCCCGTCGCAGGTCCCGTTGCCTAGGGCGGGGCTCGACCCGGCGACCGTCACCGAGGCCGCGGCGACGCTGGCCGACGAGATCGGCCTCGCCCAGCTGAGCATGAGCCTCGTCGCCGACCGCCTCGGGGTGAAGGCACCGTCGCTGTACAAGCACGTCGACGGACTCGGCGACCTCACCCGCAGGATCGCGATCCTCGGCGCGAACGAGCTCGGTGACGCACTCCGCGACGCCATGCAGGGGCGCAGCGGTCGGAGTGCGCTCGAGGCGGCGGTGCAGACCGTGCGCCGGAGCGTCCAGGAGCACCCGGCGCGGTACCAGGCAGCCGTCGGCGTCCGGCCGACCGGTGCCGATGACCCCCTGGCGGTCGCACTCGGCCGCACCCTGGCGTCCTTCGCCGCGGCGCTCCGCGACTACCCGCTCGACCCGGCCGACGAGGTCCACGCGCTCCGGGTGCTCCGCAGCGTCCTGCACGGGTTCGCCACGATCGAGGCGTCCGGCGGGTTCCAGATGGACACGGACGTCGATGCGAGTGCCGCGTGGATGGTCGACTTCCTGGATCGCGGCTTCCGTGCCGCGACGACTCGGTGACCGTCACCACGGCGGCGCGCCCGTCGAGGCCCGTCGGTCACGACCCGCTCCGTGGCGGCCTGCGGTTCCTGGCGGAGCTCGTCGCGTGGGTGGCCGTCCCTTGGGCGCTTTGGCCCCACTCGCCGGTGCTCGCGATCGCCGCCGTCCTGGTCCTCGTCGTGCCGCCGGCGGTGTTCGGGACACCGGGTGACCGCCCCGGCGGCGACCCGCCGGTCACGGCACCGGGAGCGGTCACGATCGCGTCGGTCCTCGCGCACCTCGTGGGGGCGGTCGCGGCGGCGTGGGTCCTGTGGCCGACGGCGGTCGCGATCGTCGTCACCGCCCTGTGCGTCGCCGTCGTCGTCTCGGAACAGCCGCGGTGGCGCGCGCTGGTCGGACGCGGGCGCTGAGCCGTTCGTAGGCTGACGCCATGGCAGCAGCAGACGAGACCGGTCCGTTCTGGCACGGCACCGTGGCGGCCCTGCGGCCCGGGGAGTTCCTCTCCCCCGGCTTCCATTCGAACTACCGCCCCGACGTCGTGATGAACCACGTCTACTTCACGGCGACCCGCGACGGAGCAGGGCTCGCGGCCGAACTCGCGGCCGAGCTCGTGCCCGGCGACCGCGAGCCGCGTGTGTACCGTGTCGAGCCGACCGGTCCCTTCGAGGACGACCCGAACGTGACGGACAAGAAGTTCCCCGGCAACCCGACCCGGTCGTACCGCAGTGCCCTCCCGCTCCGCGTGATCGGCGAGGAGACCGGGTGGACACGGCTCACCCCGGAGGCGTTGCGCCAGTGGCGGGAACGGCTCGTCGCGCTCCCGCCCGAGGAACGCGGCGAGATCGTCAACTGACCGGCATCCGCGCGCGATGGCGTTCGGGGCGACCCGGTATCCGAATCAGGACGTCGGCCAGCGCAGACGATCGTCTGGCGAACCGGTAGCGTGTGGGGTGGCGGCGTCTGCCGCACACCGTCCACGAAGGGGCCGACCATGCCGCGGAGCACCGATCGGGTCCGGGCGTCTCCGATCGTCCTCGCCGTGGGGATCGCTGCGCTCGCCGTCGCCATCGCCCTGCCCGCGCCGTCACCGACCACGCCGGGACCCGAGACGATCGGCCTCGGCGCATCCGGCGCACTCGGCGCCGCACTCGGGGCACCGCCGGTGACGAGCGGCGCGCACCGGTTCGCGATCCGCCCACCACGGACGGTCGGCACCAGCGGAGTGGTCAGGGTGCGGTTCGCCGGACTGGGCACCCCCGGTGCCGTCGTCGTCGTCCACTACGGCAGCCCCGGGGACGACTCAGGGAACGAGCGCGTCGCGGAGATCGAGCCGGGCAGCAGCGCCGTCGGCTCGACCGGCCGGTTCGCCTTCACAGCGGCGCTGCCCGAGCTGCCCCGTGGAGCCGACCGGGCGTCCTGGAGCGCCCGGCTGATCGACCCCACGTCGCTGGCCGTCCTCGGCCGCGTCGAGGGCGTCCACCTCGTCGAGCACACCGAGCGCTGACCACCGATCCACGGCCGGCACGATGAGAGGGCGCGCAGGGTGCTGGCTCCCGTCCCGTCCTGCGGTTACGTTCGCTAGACGAACGTCTGGCCAGCAGTCAGCGGCGAGACCTGACCTCGAGGAGCCCCCGTGTCGACACCCCACCGCACCCCGTCATCCCGACCCGCGTCCATCGCTCTCGGGGCCGCGCTGCTCCTGACCCTCGGCCTCGCCGGCTGCTCCACCGCCGGATCCGCAGCACCCTCGCCATCACCGTCCCCCGCTGCGCAGGGCGACGCGCCCGCGACGACCGACTCGTCACCGTCGGTCGACGTGACCGTCGCCGCGACGACACTCGGCAAGGTCGTCGTCGACGGCAAGGGCATGACCGCGTACTACTTCGACGCCGACGTCAAGGACTCCGGCAAGAGCACCTGCACCGGTGGCTGCGCGACCGCGTGGCCCGCGATCGAGGCGACGACCACGACGCCGAAGGTGTCCGGCATCACCGGCAAGGTCGGCACCATCACGGGCGTCGACGGCGGACGGCAGATCACGATCGACGGCCGACCCATCTACACCTTCGTCGGGGACAAGAAGGCGGGTGACGTGACGGGTCAGGGCGACAAGGGCGTCTGGTACGTCGTGAACCCGGACGGCTCCGAGCAGAAGAAGTAGGCCGGGCACCCCGGCGGGACGGCAGGGATGCCACGCCCGCCGGGGTCAGCCCTCGGCCTCGGCCGGATGCCCGCCCACCCGCACGGGCTCCACCTGCTCGAGCAGCGCGTGCACGCCCGGCAGTCCGAGCCCGGTGAAGAGCGCCGCCCACAGGTCCCGGAGCTGCCCTTCGGTGTCCCGCGTCAGACGAGCACTCGTCCGGGCCCACATCACCCCGAAGGTCGACGTCAGCACGAGGTCCGCCGCACGTGCCCACTCGGGGTCGGTGGTCGGTCCGGTGCCACCGCTCGAAGCCGACAGGTGCCGACGGACGTAGTCATCCCACGTGAAGACCCGTGGGATGACCTCCCCCGCACCGCGGAGTTCGTGACTCAGGCGGATCGCCCCGGCAGCCACCGGACACCGTATGGCGTCGGAACAGGCAGACGTGAGCATGACGAGCAGGTGTTCGAGCCCCTCGGGCTGCCGGATCAGCGAGTCGATCGCCGCCCAGCGCGCCTGCTGCCGCTCGATGACCGCGAAGGCGAGCTCGTGTTTGGACGAGAACACGTGGTAGCCGATCGCCGACTTCGGCCGGTCCATCGCGGCGGCGACCCGCGCGAACGAGGTCCCCGCGTAGCCGTGGCTCGCGAACTCCGCCGCCGCAGCCTCGATGATCTGCTCGCGGGTCCGGGTCTTCGCCTGCTGCCGCTGGTTCATCGCACTCCTCGGTCGGGTCTTGGTTCATCATACGAACGTCTGACCAGGAGTCATCAGCGGTCACGCCGGGCGCAATGCCTCTGATCCCCTCAGCTTCAGGATTTCGCTAGACGATCGTCTAGCCCATTGTTAGCGTTCACGCACACCGGGCCACCCCGGCCCGTCCCCCCACGAACCAAAGGAGTCCCCATGCGTTCGACCCCGTCCACCCACCGCTCCCCGTCGGTCCGCCGACTGACCGTGCTCGCGACGTGCGTCACCCTCGGTGGTGCGCTCGCCGCCGGCGTCCTGGTTCCCGCGCAGGCCGGAGCCGCCACGATCTCCCACACGGCGCACGCCACACACTCCTCGACGCGGGCTGCGGCCGTGGCGTTCACCGCCAAGACCCACGGCGGGCCCGACCGGAAGAGCTTCACCGGCATCACCTTCGCCGGGACCGGGAAGCCCGGCACCCTGGTCATCGTCTACTACGACGCACCAGGCAAGCCGCGGGGCCTGTTCAACAAGCACATCGCCGAGGTCACCTCGGGGGACGACGTCGTCAGCGCCAGCGGCCACTACCGGTTCACCGCAGCGTTCCCGGACCTGCCGCACGGCAGCACGACGCTGCACTGGCACGCCCGGCTCGCCGACCCGGACACCCTGTCGGTGATCGGACGCGTCAACGGCACCCGTACGCTCGGCTGACCCGTGACCCGCCACGCGCAACCGGCGCTCGCCCGCACCCTGGCCGTCGCCGTGTCCCTGGCGGCCGTCGTCGGGGCCGCTCTCACCTGGGCTCCGTCGGCCTCGGCTGCCACGAGCGACTCCAACCGGGTCGCAGCGCCGATCATCGCCGGCACCGAGGTCGGGGTCCCCGGCGGCACCTGCACGGTCGGTGCCGTGCTGACAGCCAAGGGGTTCCGGAGCCAGCGCAAGCAGTACCAGCGAGCCACCCGGTGGGTCGTGCTCGCGAAGCACTGCGCGCCGCTCCAGGCACCCGTGCAGCTCGACGGCGCGACCGTCGGCAACGTGGTCTGGCAGTCCCCGGAGTCGGACCTCGAACTCGCCGTCGTCCCGCCCCTGGCGTGCACCCGGGCCCGGGCGGCGACCGGCTCGTGCGACCAGTCCGTCGCAACGTGGACCCCCCGGGCATCGGGTCGTGTGTTCAACCGGGTGGACGGGGGCCTGGCACGCGCCGCCGTCACCGGCATCGGCAAGCCAGATGCCGATCCCTTCTGCACCAGCGGTGCGGCGAGCGGGCTGCTCTGCTCCTGGACGGCCACTCGCGTGCCGGCAGCGAGCCATCCCGGCGTGCAGCACCTCGCCGCCGCGCGCGCCGGCGCCGGCGCCGGCATCGAGCCGGGCGACGCCGGCGGACCGGTGATCAGCGCCGCGAACCGGCTGTACGGGATCGTCTCGGGCAGTTCGACGAGGGCTGCAACGGGCACGACGAGCACGACGGGTTCGACGGTGCTGCTCTACACGCCCGCCCGGCAGGTCCTCACCGAGCTGTTCCGGTACCGACTGGCCCCGGCGTCCTGAGGCGCTGGCCGCCGGGTGGGCGACTGAGCGCTGCCTCATGACCCGGACACGCCCCGGCCACCTCGGCGCCACACCGCCGACGACCCGCGCCGCGATCCTGCGGGGAGCCGGACGCCACCACGTCCGGCTCCCCACGACCCCCGGGTCCTGATCAGATCGAGGTTGCCCCGTGTCCCCGCTCCGCCGCTCCCCACTCACCCACTCCCCACTCACCCGTTCGCCGCGCACCACCCGCGTCGCAGCGACCGCCCTCGCCGGCTTGGCCGTCGTCGCCTCCGCCGCGTTCTCCGTCACGGCAGCCCACGCCGACGACACCCTGCAGCCGGCCTTCACCGCCGCCGACCACGCGATCACCGACGTCCCCGGGCTGGTCAACGGCCGCGAACTCGCCGCGGTCCACGGACGGTCCGGGCAGACCGTGAACGCCCCGCGGCTGATCCGCTCCGAGTCACTCGACAAGATCACCGCGGCCGGGGCCACGACCCTGGCCGACGAGTACCACGTCGACCTCGTCGTCGACCTGCGCACCCCGTCCCAGATCGCCGCGAAGCCGGACGTCGCGATCCCCGGTGCGCGCCACGTCGACATCTCGATGTTCGGCGCGGACGGCGACTACAGCGACGACACCGCGATGTACCACGACCTGGTCGACAAGGGCCGGGTCGACCAGGCGACCCCCGGGTCGATGATCACCGCGTACCGCCGGGTGCTCCGGATCCTCGCCACGCACACCAGCGGCACGGTCCTGATCCACTGCTCGCACGGCATGGACCGCACCGGCACCGTCGTGGACCTGCTCGACCGGGTGCTCGGCGTGGACAGCGCGGACATCCTGCACGACTACCTGCTCTCGAACACGCAGCTCGGGGTGACCTGGGCGACACCGCAGCTGCTGCAGGGCACCTTCGAGCAGGACATCGCGACCGAGTACGGCGGCATGGGCTCGTACCTGACCGACACGATCGGCGTGACCAAGCACGAGGCCGCCGCCCTGCGCGAGCGTTTCCTCGTGTCGAACGACCCCACCGTGTCCTCGATCGCGGTCGCGGGCGTGCGCGTCCACCTGCCCGCCGCTGCCTCGTCGCACGGCGCGACGGTGACCGCCCCGGTCCGGACGCTGCGCGTCAACGACGTCCACGTGCACACCACGAACCCGAACGCGGTCGCAGCAGCGCACGTGTCCGGCCGGACGGCACGCATCACGGTCACCGCCCAGGACGGCACCACGACCAAGGAGTACCGCCTGACGGTCCGCCGCCCGGCCACGAAGCGCTAGCCCGGCACCCACGCCGACCGCCCGCGGCCCGCGCCGGGCGGTCGGCGTGACCAACTGTTCACCACCACCGTCGCCCGGTCCGGGCGTCCCTCCGGCTACCGTGACACTCGTGCAGTCCTCCAGACAACGGCGCCCGCGGTGACCGGACACCCCGCCGTCCCGACCATCCACGACGTCGCCGCCCTGGCCGGTGTGTCGAAGTCGGTCGTCTCCCGCGCCCTCGCCGGCGCGTACGGCGTGGCTCCATCGACGACCGAGCGGGTCAAGCGCGCCGCGCTCGACCTGGGCTACGTCGCGAACGCGAACGCCCGTGGCATGTCAGCACACCGCACGCACACGCTCGGGGTGTTCGTCCGCGATGCCTCCACCCCGTTCTACGGGCACCTGCTGACCGCGTTCCAGCTGCAGGCCGCGGCGCGCGGGTACCGCGTCGTCACCGCCACGGGTGCGGGGTCGTTCCCGGTCAGCGAGGAACGCCGAGCGCTCGAGACCCTGGTCTCCCTGCGCGTCGAGGGGCTCATCGTGTGCAGCGGCGCCCTGCCGATCGCCGACGTCCTGCCGTTCGCCCGGCGCATCCCGACGGTGGTCTCCGGGCGCCCCGAGACGAACGATGCGGTGAGCAGCGCGTACTGCGACGAGCGCGGCGGCGGACGCGGCCTCGCCGACCACGTCGCCGACCTCGGACACCGTCGCGTCGCCGTGCTGACGGTCACACCGTCCGGGTCACTGACGCAGTCGGCACGCACCGACGCGATGGTGCGTCGACTCCGTGCGCGCGGCGCCGAGGTGCTCCGGATCCGCTCCGAGGACCACGGTGCAGACCCCGAGGACCTCGACTCGTTCGTCGAGCAGGTCCTGCGGGCCGGCGGTGTGACGGCGATCATGGCACCGAGCGACCGCTGGGCCGTCGGAGTGCTCGAGTCGATGCGCCGCCGCGGCCTCCGTGCGCCGGAGGACCTGTCGGTCACGGGCTACGACGGGGTCGCCCCGCTCGCCACCGAGCTGCTCGGCATCACCTCGTGGCGACAGCCGCTCGGCCTGATCGGTCGTCTGTCCGTCGACGACGTGGTCGACCAGATCGACGGCCGCTCGACGGGCGTCACCCACAACGCGGTCGACGGCACCCTGGTACCAGGCCGGACCGCGGCCCGGGTCTGAGCGCCGGGCGGAGCGACGAGAACGGCCGACCCCGCGCCGCCGACACCCATCGTTCACCGTTCCGTCACGGACCGACGGGTGAGATCCGAGCCCGCCCGGTCGATCATGGGGAACGTTCCCGACCATCGGGAACGTTCCCCATCGACCGACCACGGACGGACCCATGCCCCAGAACGTCACCGCCAAGCTGCCACGCGACCCGAGCGACCCGTACCGCCACGGCATCTACCTGCGCCCGGACGCCCGCACCTGCCGAGCCGTCACGGTCGTCACCGACCAGCTCCGGGCGCAGTACGGCCTGCTGTCGGCCGGTGCCTTCCCGCCGCACGCCACGCTCGTCGGCAGCCAGCCGTTCGGCAGCCACGAGGACCAGGTCGTCGCGGCCGTCACGGCACTGCTCGACGGCCGACCGGCGTTCGACGTCCACAACGCCGGCGTCCGCGAACAGGGCATCGGGTTCGTCTACGACGTCGCGACCCGACCGGACGACTCGCACAACGACGACTTCGTCCGGCTCGCCGCCGACATCGAGGCCGTGGTCGCACCGTTCCGGCAGCCGATGCAGGTCCCGCTGGCGAACGACTACGACCCGGAGCAGTACCGCGCGCACCTCTCCCTCGCCTCGCACGACCTGTACGGCCGACCGGACCTGCACGACGAGGTCGGCGCGTTCATCCGCGAGCTCGACGTCGACGTCCCGACCGGGTTCCGCGGCGACACCGTCGTGCTCTACCGCACCGCGAGCCCGGACTGGTCCGGTCGCTGGTGGCAGACGATGACGTGGGAGCACGTCCACACCTGGAAGCTCGTCTGACCGTGACCGTGACCGCGACCCTCCGCGACGTCGCCGAGCGGTGCGCCATCTCGCGATCGCTCGTGTCACTCGCCCTGCGGGGCGACGACGGTGTGTCCCGGCCACGTCGGGAACTCGCGGTGCGGACGGCGGACGAGCTGGGCCTCCCGGTCGGTTCGCTCGCCAGGCGACGCGCGCAGGGCGCGCCGCTCGTACTCGGGGTGGTCGTCACCGAAGCCGCGAACCCGTTCCACGACGAAGCGCTCCGGAGCGCACGCGCGACCGCGCAGACCCTGGGGTTCGCGCTCCGGGTCGTGGACGGGTTCCGTGACCCTGCCCGGTTGGCCGACGGCCTGGAGGCCCTGCACGCCTCCCGCGGATCGGCCGACGGTGTCCTCGGGGTCGCGGTCCTGAGCAGTCGGCTCGCCCCGGCACGGCTGGCTGCGGTCGCGCGCGACCTGCCGGTCGCGGTCCTCGGGTCGAGCGGGTCGGCGCTCGCCGGCCTCGGACTCGACACCGTGCGCGCCGACGAGGAGTCGGGCATGCGCGCGCTGATGCTCCACCTCGCCGCACTCGGGCACCGGCGCACGTGCTTCGTCGCGGAGTCCGACCACCCCTCGACGACGCGTCGTGCCGTCGCGCACGCCGCGGTCACCGCACAGCTCGGCGCACCGGGCGACCACCGCGTCGACGACGTCGAGGCCCTGTCGGCCGACCCGGAGCGGATCGCGCGACACCTCGGTGACGGAGTGACGGCCTTCCTCGCGACGAACGACGCGACCGCGGCGCGGCTCGTGGCGATCGCCGACGGCGCGGGCCTCGCGCTCCCCCGGATGGCGGCGGTGACCGGGTTCGACGGCACCGGTCTCGGCGAACGCCTCGACCTGACGAGTGTCGACCAGCCGCGCGTCCGGATGGGCGCGCGGGCGGTCGAGCTCGTGGTCGAGCGGCTCCGGGGTCGTCGCGGCGACCGGCACGAGGTGCTCTCGACACGCCTGCTGCCGCGTGGGTCCACCGCGAGGGCGGTCGCCGGGCACCCGCTCGACTGACCGCTCGCGACGCCCACGTCGAATCGGTCGGCGGCCCGGTCTGCGGCTCAGTCGGCGGGCCGGCTGGCGGCCCGGTCGGCGGCTCAGTCGGCGGCGGTCGTGGCCGACAGCTCCTGCACCCGGCGCACCAGCTCGGCGTGCGATCCCCCGGCGCCGGCGGCGACGTAGTCGTCGGCCAGGTGTGCACGGTCGACGACCTCGCCCCCACGGAAGCCGCGGAACCGCCCGCCGGCGCGCTCGAGCACCAGCGCTCCGGCGGCGACGTCCCACGGATGCGTGGCGAAGCCCATCGTCACGTCCGACCACCCGGCGGCGACGTGCACCAGGTTGAGGGCGCCGCTGCCGAGGCTGTGGTGGTGGCGGTACCGGAGCGTCAGGTCCCGGAGCAGGTCGAACGCCGCTGCTTCGCCGAGCAGGTCCAGGTCCTGCTGCACGGGGAAGCTCGTCAGGACCGTCGCTGCGTCGTCCGGCCCCGACGACGAGTGCATCGGGGCGCCGTCGAGCCAGGCGCCGACGTCGTCCGCCGCGAACACGTGGTCCGCGACCGGGTCGAAGACCACCCCGGCGACCACCTCGCCGTCGACCTCGGCCGCGATCGAGATGCACCAGTACGCGAGTCCGCGGGCGAAGTTCGCGGTGCCGTCGATCGGGTCCACGATCCACCGGACCACGGGGTCCGCGGTGCTGCCGGTGGTGCCGGTGTCGCCGGTGGTGCCGCCTTCTTCGCCGAGCACGACGGAGCCCGGCACAGCCGCGGTGAGCACCGCCGTGATCGCCTCCTCCGCCGCGCGGTCGTGCAGGGTCACCACGTCGTGCGCATCGCGCTTCGTGCTGATCGTCATCGGGGCGCGGAACACGGCGAGCAGGTCGGGCGCGACGGTGCGCGCGGCCTCCTCGGCGATCGCCCGGAGTGTCTGGGGAGCAGGAACGGTTCGCATGGTCCCCGGTTCTACGACGTCGAGGCCCCTGGACGGCGAACCACGCCGGTCGACGGGCCGAACCCGAGGTGAACGCGCGGCGTGCGGCGGTGAACGCAGGCACCCGATCGGCGGAGGGGTTGAACGCGGCGTGAACGGGTGACGGCGGGTGGTCGACGTGCCTTGACCGGTCTCCGACCCCCGCCGCACAGTGGAGTCGTTCCCGGTTAGGGAACGTTCCCTACTCGGAGGAGTCCGCCCCATGACGGTCCCCGTCAGGTCCGGCCTGGTCGCCGGTCCCCCGCGTACCGCAGGGTCGCCGCGGTCACCGCAGTCGCCGCGTCCACCCCGGGCGACCCGGACGACGCGGTCCTCGTTGCGCTCGGACCGCCGGCTCGGTCTGGTGCTCCTCGCACCGGCGCTGCTCGCCTTCGCGGTCTTCGTCTTCTACCCGCTCGGCCGCGTCCTGGTCCTCAGCACCCAGGGCACCGACATCTTCGGTCAGCCGGCGGGCTCGGTGGGGCTGCAGAACTACGTCCGCACGTTCACCGACCCCGCGTTCGGACGGACGATGCTGACCACCGCGGTCTTCTGCGTCGGCGTGGTCGTCGGCCGCATCGTGTTCGGTCTGCTCGTCGTGATCCCCCTGACCGTGAAGCTCCGCGGCCTGCCGGTCTTCCGCGCACTCCTGACGGCACCGATGGTCGTGTCCGTGTCAGCGGGGTCCGTCGCGTTCGCGGCGATGCTCGCACCCGGCAACGGGCTGCTGAACACGGTGATCACCCAGTTCGGCGGCGCGCCCGTGCCGTTCCTGACGAGTACCCAGTGGGCCCTGGCGAGCGTCATCGTCGTGACGATCTGGGGGTCGCTCGGGTTCACCGTGCTGCTCCTGCTCGGAGCGTTCGGCGCCATCGACCAGGACGTCATCGAGGCGGCGCACCTGGACGGTGCCGGGCCCGTGCGGACGCTCTGGTCGATCTCCCTGCCGCTCGTCACCCCGACGCTCTTCTTCGTCGTCGTGACCGGAACCGTCGAGGCACTCACGACCTTCGGGCAGATCCAGATCCTCACGGGCGGCGGTCCGGCCGACTCCTCGAAGACCCTCGTCTACGCGATCTACCAGCAGGCCTTCGGGTCCGGCAGCGCGAACTTCGGCCTCGCTGCCGCGCTCGGGGTCGTGCTGTTCCTGCTGGTCCTCGGGCTGTCGCTGGTGCAGTTCGGCGTGCTCGAGAAGCGGGTGAACTACTGATGCGCCCCGTCACCGCACGCCGGCTCCGGAGCGTCTTCGTCTACGCCTGGCTCGTCATCGCGGTCGTCGTCGTCTGCTTCCCGCTCTACTACGTGTTCGAGGGCGCCCTCACCCCGACCCGGTACCTGGACCAGGGCCTCGCCGGTCTCGTGCCGATCCACCTGACGCTCGACAACGTCGTCCGCGCCACGCAGGTCGTCCCGCTCGGGCAGCAGTTCCTGAACAGCGTCGCCGTCACCCTCGCCCAGACGGTGCTGCAGGTCGTCATCGGCATCATCACCGCCTACGCCCTGGTGTTCTGTCGGCTCCGGGGCACCCGTGCCCTGTTCCTCGTCCTGCTCGCCAGCATGATGATCCCCGGCGAGACGACCCTGATCGCGAACTACCTGACCGTCTCGTCGTGGCACCTCATCGACACGCTCCTGGTCGTCTTCCTGCCGTTCGTGGCCTCAGCGCTGACGATCTTCCTGTTCCGCCAGGCGTTCCTGAGCTTCCCCGACGAGCTGCGCGAAGCCGCGGTGCTCGACGGCGCAGGACACTTCCGGTTCATCCGGTCCATGCTCCTGCCGCTCACCCGCCCGACGCTCGTCTCGGTCACCCTGGTGAGCGCGACGGCCGCCTGGAACGGGTTCTTCTGGCCGCTCCTCGTCACCAACTCGCCGGAGCACCGCACCGTGCAGGTCGGCATCGCCCAGCTGTCCGACGCCGAGGCCGCCGACATCGGCGTGGTCCTCGCCGGCGCCGCCATGGTGACCCTCCCCGTCCTGGTCCTCGTCCTCGTCGCCCAGCGGTTCCTCGCCGGCGGTCTCACCGCCGGCGCGCTCAAGTGACGACACGTTCCCGCACCTCGCCGATTCCCGCCCGCCCCACACCCGAAGGACGCACCATGCCCGCACGTCGTTCCACCGCCCTCACCGCACTCGCCACCGGGGCCGTCGCGGTCCTCGCCCTGACCGGGTGCTCCACGTCGAGCTCCGCGTCGGACAGCTCCGGACCCGTCACCGTCGACTTCTGGCACGCCATGTCCGGGCCGCCGGCGACCGAGCTCGACGCGCTCGTCGCCCGCTTCAACAAGGAGAACGACCAGCACATCACCGTGAAGTCCTCGTTCCAGGGCGACTACGCGGCCGTCCAGACGAAGTACACGGCGGCGGTGCAGTCCGGCTCGACACCGGACCTGCTCATGATGAACGACGTGTCGACCGGCTTCATGATCGACTCCGGCCAGACGGTGTCGCCCGCGAAGATCAGCGGATCGACGTCAGGCACCGACACGATCGCCCCGGCCGCCGCAACGTACTACAGCGACGGCAAGCAACTCGCGGCGATGCCGTTCTCGGTCTCGATGCCCGTGCTCTACCTGAACAAGGCACTCGTCGCGAAGGCCGGCCTCGACGCGACGAAGCCGCCGAAGACGCTGGCGCAGGTCGCGACCTGGGCCGAGAAGATCCACGCCGCGACCGGTGGCTACGGCATGAGCATGAACATGGGCGACTCGTGGATGCTCGAGGAACTCAGCGCCTCGGGCGGCCAGCCCTTCTGCACGCCGGACAACGGGCGGAAAGGCAAGCCCGTCACCGGCGTCTCGCTCACCTCGGACACCCAGGTGCAGTTCATGACCACACTGCAGAAGCTCTACCAGGACGGCGCCGCCCTGAACCCCGGCACCGACTCGACCGTCCAGAACTCGGCGTTCTCGAGCAACAAGGTCGGGATGCTGCTGACCTCGTCCGGCGCCTACACGACGGTCGACCCGGACGGCTCGAAGTCCGTCGTCGCCCGGTTCCCCACCACGTCGGCCTCCGACGACGCCGGCCAGGTCATCGGCGGCAACGCGCTGTGGATCTCCGGCAAGGGCCACTCGTCCGCCGAGCAGCAGGCGTCGTACACGTTCGCCAAGTGGCTCCAGACGCCGGACGTGCAGGCCGAGTGGGCGAAGGCGACCGGCTACGTTGCGATGAACACCGACGCCCAGGACACTACCGTGGGCAAGCGCTCCCTGTCCGACCCGAACATCGCCACGATGTACCAGCAGCTCGCCGACGACCCCACGAGCGTCGCCGCGGCCGGCTGCATCACCGGAGCGTTCCCGACGGTGCGCGCCACCGTCATCGGCGCCTTCAACCGGATCGTCGAGGGTGCCGACGTCGAGTCGACGATGCAGGACGCGGAACAGCAGGCCGGCAAGCAGATCGAGTCCTACAACGAGGCCGCCGGCAAGTGAGCACGGTCCGTGTGTGAGCGCCCCGCGAGGCTGACCAAGGGTTCATGGAGCGCGACCGTCGTTCGCCATACGGTTGTCTGACGAAGCGGGCAGGCGGTCCGCGCGACGATCGGAGCCCTGTTGTGTCTGCTGCGAACGGCCGGCCCGGCTACGGGGATCCGGAACCCCTGCGCATCGTGTTCTCGTTCCCACGGGGGCGGGGACACCTCGCGCCGATGCTGCCGCTCGCCCGCGCGGCCGGCGCTGCCGGACACCGGACTGCGCTGAGCGGCGCACGCGAGGCGGTCCTCGAACAGACCGGTTTCTCGCACCGGCAGCCGCGGGACGTGGAGCTGCCGGCGAGCAGGCCGGGCACCGGCACCCTGACCCCGGTCGACCCGAGCACGGTGCTCACCCGCGTCCCCCAGGTGTTCCTGGGGGACGCGGCCGCCGGGGCCGTCGTCGACGTCGGACGGCTGGTCACTCGGTGGACGGCCGACCTCGTGGTCTGCGGGGAGTTCGACTTCGGCGCGATGACCGCCGCCGAACGAGCCGGGGTGCCGTGCGTGGTGGTCCTGGCCTTCGCCTCGGCCGGCGGGACCTGGCGCGACGCGGTGCGAGAGCCGCTCGAGGCGCTCCGCCGACGCGCGGGACTCGGGCCCGACCCGCAGCAGCACATGCTCGGCGGCGCGCTCACCGTCGTCCCGTTCCCGCCGTCGATGCGATCCGGGCACGAGCTGCATGGTCCGGTGATCCGGATGCGACCGGACACCTGGTCGACACCACCGTCGGATGCCGCGGCGTGGTTGGCCGCCGGCAACGGACCGCGCGTCTACGTCACGCTCGGCACCGAGTTCAACACGAAGTCAGGCGACCTGTTCGCTCGGCTCATCGACGGGCTCGCCGCCCTGCCGGCGCGGATCCTCGTGACGACCGGACCCTGGGTCGACCCGACGACCTTCCCGGTGCCGGCGGGCCCGGGAGTGATCCGGGTCGAGCAGTACGTCCCGCAGGACTCGGTGCTCGGGCTCGTGGACCTCGTGGTGAACCACGGCGGATCCGGATCGGTGACCGGGGCGCTCGCGCACGGGGTGCCCCTGCTGGTCCTGCCGCTCGGTGCGGACCAACTGCCGAATGGCAGCTGCGTCCAGACCCTGGGCGCCGGGCTCGTCCTCGACGCCGCGACGGCGACCCCGGAGGACATCCGCACCACTGCGTCGCGACTCCTGACCGAGCCGTCGTTCCGCGTCGCGGCCGGACGGGTCCGGACCGAGATCGCGACAGGTGAACCCCCGGCCGTCGTCCTCGCCGCCGTCGAGCGCCTGGTCGGTGGGTGAGCGCGCACCGCGGTGACGAGCGCCGATCAGGCCCGATGGTCAGCGCAGCAGGCACGCGTGAGGACGGCGTCTCGCTCGTCCTTCGGAAGGATGCACTCCCTTTCGCTCGGCCCGCTCGTTGCACCGGGCCAACAGGTTGGTCCGAGAGTCCCCGATGTGACGCTCACACGTCGTGAGGGCAGAACGTGGAGTCCGTGAGCAACTACTACAACGCCTTTGCGATGAGCCCAGTCCCCGCTCCCAGCCCTGACGCCGTCGCTGCCATCGACGTCGCCGCTGTGAAGCGTTTGGCGCCCCTTCACCGGGCATTTTTGCGGGACAGGCATACGGCAATACCCCCGGTCAGGCGGCAGGGGCAACGGAGACTGCCGAAGGCAACAACTGTCGTGTAGCGGTGAACGACCGGCTATCGGACAGCAGCTCGGTCGTCCGTGCACTCGACGTCGGCACTATCCGCTTTCGAGGTCAATGGCACGGTCGGCGCCGTCCACCGTGCCAGCGGCCATACACAGACGCCGCTGCCCGAGTGGGAGACTGCTGGAGTGATTAAGAGCATTCAGGTGGAGCTGCAGATCCACGGCCAGCGTGGCTCTTCGGCGCACGTGACGCAGCTCCTGGGTGTCAGTCCCGACGAGCAGTACGAGATCGGCGATCCCAAGGGCGACGGTCCTCGCACCTTCGACGTCTCCATCTGGAACCTGTTCAGCAACCGCCACGTCGAGGAGATCCGAGCAGAGCACGAACAGGCCCCCTGGGGGCGCGTGCACTGGATCTTGCGGCTGCTGCCAGAAGATGCAGCGGACCGGTTCGCTCGTCTGCGCGATGAAGGCTACGAGGTCAATCTCTCGGTGGCCCTCATCACCGACCACAAGGAGAACACCTTCACCGTCCCTGCGGCAACCGTGCGACAGGTCGCTGCTGCGGGACTCAATCTCGAACTGACCCCCGTGTCAACCAAGCAGATCGACATCACCTACCGCGACTTCTGGTGATCGCGAGTGAGTGGCGCCCACAATCGCCCGATAGTGGATGGTCTATTGAACCGCTGGGTCTCTCAACTCTTGGCGGCGCATGTCACCGTGTCGGCACTTTGTCCGGACACTGATGCTGGCAAGGGTGCGGCCGACGTTGCGGCGGGTGCCGGGGTCCCGGTGGATGCGGGTTGCGCAGGTGCGCTGGGTTGCGCTGCGGAACGTGTCGTCGTTGGTGCTGTGGGCGTCGGCGCGCTGGGGTCGCGGACCGCGGAGCGGCCGAGGCTGTCGGCTGCGAGGACGACGGGCTTGTTTGTTTGGAGCGCGGTGTTGAGCAGCCCTGCGGGGTAGTCCGCAACGATGACACGGTTGGCGTCATCTGGGTCGTCGGTCACGGGGTACTGAACGAAGACCATGTTCGACAGTCCGACGGTGTTCACCGCGAGCGCGAGACGCGCGAGGGTCGGGGCGTCGGTGAGGGTGTCGGAGAGCGTCATGTGTTTGAACGCCGTGTTCGCTAGCCGCAGCACCTTGGCGGGGTTCGTGAGAGTGCCTGCGGAAACGGTCTGCCGTGCGAGGGCGGACATGAAGGTCTGTTGGTTGCTGATCCGGCCCAGGTCGCTGGAGTCCCCGACACCGTGCCGGGAGCGCAAGAACGCTGCTGCTTGGGCGCCGGAGAGCTCGCGGTTCCCGGCAGCGAGGTCGAGCGCGGGAGTGACGTTGTTGTCCTTGATCGGGGTGGCGAGGCAGACCTTTACGCCGCCGACGGCGTCGGCCATGGCGACGACACCGTCGAAGGTGATCATCCCGGCGTAGCCGATCTGCAGTCCGGTGAGCGAGCCGATCGTGTTTGCCACGCACGCCAGGCCGTGTTTTTCGCCGCCGCGGGAGAGCGCCGTGTTGAGCATCGCTGCCGGCGAGGCGGGGGTGACAGACCCCGTGTCGTTCGTGCATGCCGGGATGGGGAGGATGAGATCGCGGGGGAAACTGACCACGGCCATGTTGCTGTGGTCCTGGGAGATGTGGACGAGGATCGTGGTGTCGTTGTTCCCGACACCGGAACTCGCTGCCTGGTTGGCTTCGTCATCGAACCCGGTTCCTTGGCCGTCCCGGGTGTCGGTGGCGACCAGGAGCATGTTTACTTCGCCGGACTGCGCGGTCAGCGTCGGCGCCTTCTTGCTGGTCGTGCCCGGCATCGCCAGCGACACCGATGGCCGTGCCCCCTGGAGCACCTGCCAGGTAGCGATCGCAGTCACGGACCCGGCACCAATCAACGCCACCGCTGCCACTGCCGCGGCCGTGCGCACGACGAACCCCGCCGCGCCACGAGTGCGCAGCCGCCCATGGCGAGCGATACCCGCCAGATCACTGCTTTGCTGCCGAACACGTGCCACGATTCCCCCATTACGACGCTCGAGCCTTGCGTGTCGCGTCGCCATATCCGACGGTCCGCACGCCGACGCTACGTTACCGACGAATCGTCGAATGCTGGGAAGTGGTGCGTGGGCAAAGCCAAATGTTGTCCGCTGATTGATCGGCTACCGGGCGGCTGTGTCCTCGCCTGCTCGACTACATCAAGAACTCGGTCGCTGCTTCGACCCCTTCCGTCATCAGGCTCCAGCTCGGCCGAGCGAAGTCCTCCCGCCTCAAGCGCACCCTGACCTCGTCAACGACCTCATCGGCGCGAGTCTGGGCACGAGTGACACCGTTGACCTCGTAACCGAGCTTCGCGGACACCCGTAGGGATGGCTCGTTCCAAGCGGCTGCGCTCGACTCAGCCCACTCAGCTCCCAAATGGTCGAACGAGAACAGCAGCAGCGCCGCCCGCATCTCAGTCCCGAGCCCGTGGCCCTGATGCACGAGGGCAAGCCATGAGCCGCTCTCGACGGTCCTTCGAGCTGCGAAACGGCGAGCGTGCAGCTCCTGAACCCCGACCGGCGTCCCCTCGTGGAACACGGTGAAGCTCACACCCCACGAGTCAGAGCTCACCCCGCACCGGAGCTTCCAGTGGTACTGCGCCAGAGAACGAGCCAACGTTGTCGGTTCTGCGTCCGTCCATGGGACACCGAACGGCATCCGAGCGGGATCGTGGACACCGGACAGGGCCACGTCGACGAGCCCAGGCAGATCCTCGTCACGCAGGGGCCGCAGTTCCAGCCGAGGAGTGATGAGGCGCAGCCCAAACAAAGGCCAAACGTGATCGAGATCCATCGCCCAACGATACGAGCGCGGCATCGAACGTTACGGGCCAGCGATGTCCCGCTGGCCGATCCCTCTGCGGGAACGGCGCACGGTAGCTTCGGAGCATGCCGGCCTCTCAGTACGTTCAATTGCTGCGCGAGCGGATCGGGAGCAGCTACCTCCTCCTTCCGGGCGTGACCGCGGTCATCCGAGACGACGATCGGTTCCTGCTGGCGCGGCAGCGCGACTCCGGGCGATGGAGCCTGATAGGGGGCGGCATCGAGCCCGGCGAGGACCCCCGCGTGGCGCTGCTGCGCGAAGTGCGAGAAGAACTCGGTGTGGGCAGCGACGTCATCCGGATCATCGGGGCTTACGGCGGCGCCGCCCTCGAGAACGTCTATCCCAACGGCGACCAAGTTGGGTACGTGACGGTGGCGTACCTCTGCTCACTGCATACGTCGTCGTTCCTCCTCGACGAGGACGAAGTGCTCGAGACCCGGTGGGCGACCCTCGCCGAGCTCACCGAACTCGATCGTCACGAGTGGATCGACCAGGTGCTGACCGACGCCGCCCGGTAGTGGATCCCCATCCGAGACGGCGGCAGGGTGCCGCCCGGTCGAGCGCACGTCCGTTCACCGAGACGGTCTCCCCGTCTCCCGCACCCAGCGTTCTTCGTAGAGCCCGGTCCCTGAATCGATCTGTCGATTTCCTCGGCGCTCGAAGCCGTGCTTGGCGTAAAAGCGCTGAGCCCGCTTGTTGAACGAGAACACGAGGAGGTGAGCATCCTCTTCGTTGAGCGCAGCATTCAGGAGGCTTGAGGCAACTCCCGTGCCCTGGGCCTCTCGATATACGTACAACGTCGAGAGCTCCAGGCTTGGCAAGCTGCTCGAGTCGCCGGAACTGCGACTCGTGCTCGCGACACCGATGACTTGTTCCTCGGGTGACTCGGCAACGAACACGCGTCGACTGCCGGTGCCGATGCGCTCTGCCCAGCGATCCGTCGCTGGACGGAGGGACCGAGCGTCCAGGAAGGAGTCCGGGACGATGCCACGGTAGGTCTGCTCCCACGTCAGCGTCTGGAACAGTCCGACCCTTTCGGCGTCATCGACACGTGCCCGCCGGATACTCACCACCAGACCAGTCTGGAGGACGCTCACCGCGGCATCACAACGTCTCACTCGCCGATCCCCTACTGAGACCGCCTGAGCAGCCGCAAGTAGATCGTTACGCGCCATCCAGCCGAAGCTGCCAGGACGAACATCAGAACGGCAAGCCAAGTCGAACCGGTCGGCGACAGGATTTCGGCGAACCCGACGACTAAGCAGGCGATACCCGCGACGAGTGCAGCAATCAGCGCGATGCGAGTACTTCGGCCGGCTCGTCGCTGCGTGTCGCTCATAACCATGGGCTAACTCGCTCACGCCCGTTGAGGGATCGGCTACCAGACACTCCGAGAGCTGCGCCAGTCCCCCCCCCCGAATCCGTCCGCGTGAACAGTGTCCAGACACTTGGTCTGGAAGAGGTTCCGGCGACGGTGCCCCGCGCGGGATCGTCCACGGAGAGCGGATGAGCTCTGGCACGGCAGCTGGGTCGAGGCGATGGACGCATACCCCGACGAGCGCAGGGCAAGGGGCCCCACGACGCATCTGCCCGGAGGCCCCACCACGGCGCGTACCTTCAGCGCACCAGGCAGATCGTGCGGAAGTCGACGTCCGGACCGGGCCGTGTGTACGACGAACCGCTCTCGAGCCAGTCGGCGGTCGGCGCGATCTGGTCGGGCACCATGTCCTCTTCCGACCGCGCGTCGATGCCCTCGGACGCCCAGTACTCCCGGACTCCGTCCACGTCGCGGTTCGCACCCTCGATCACGGTGTGGTCCTCGGACAGCAACTCGTTGCCCTGCTCGTCGGTGTACTCCCCCGGGTCGTACCAGTACATCCACCGCACCCCCTGGTGCGCGTTCGACAGCTGGCACTCCTCGCTGTACGCACCACCGGCTCGCTCGCCATCGCGGTAGGCGGACTTCCGGTCGCCGCCGAGGATCCGCACCGTGCGGTCCCCGATCCGCTCGAGTGTGGCCCGTGCGTCGCCGTCGGCGAAGTGCCGCTCGGCGGCGGTCGCCGGCTGCGCCCACTGCCGGGCGTCGGCGGCCATGCTCCGCACCTGTGACGTCAGGACCAGGCCGTTCCACGGCACGGCGATGACCAGCACGACGATCGCCGCGACCACGGCGGCCAGCGAGTGCCGCGGTTCGCGCCGACGAGCCCGGACCTGCACGACGAGCACCACCACGGGGATCCCCACGGCGAGCACGGCGCCGATGACCAGCCGCGTCAGGACGCCCCCTGATCCGAGCCGGTCGTCCATCGACCCGAAGTCGCGCGCCAGGTACGCCCCGATCTGGACCGCCCAGCTCACGACGAGCAGCACCGGCAGCACGAGCGCGATGGCGATCGCGTTCCCTCGCCCCGGCGTCGGGCCCGTCCCCTGGTCACGCCAGTCCTGCTGTTCCGTGCCCATGCCGGCCCCCGCCCCGTGGTGTCGGGACCATCCTGCCAGCAGAACGCGCCCCGGGCCGCGAGCGACGCCTCCGCCCCACCCCCGAATCGGTGGTGCCGCAGCGACCCTGGTTGCTGCCAAGATGACCGACGTGACCACGACCACGCCTCGCGCCGATCCCGACGCCGCTGCCGACGGCTTCGAAGGCGGCTGGTTCCGCATCGACGACGACGTGGAATACCTGGACGACGTGGTGTGGCGACCCGCCACGGACGCGGACGACACAGCGACCACCCCCGGCCCTGCCGCCGTCATCGTCGATGGCGAGCCGCGCGAGCACGTCGGTTCGACGCTGCCGTTGGCGCAGCTGGCGGACATCGACGTGGCACGTCAACGCACCGTGCGGAAGCTCTGGCTCAGCCCGATCACCATCGTGGTGTGCCTGCTCGTCGTGACCGTGCTCGAGGTCTCGGGTCTGCCGTGGCGGACGGACCTCGGCAGGCAGCTCCTGGTCGGACTCGGCACGGCTCTGCCGGTCGACGCGCTCTGCACCGCGATCTGGTGGCGGATCACGCGTGACCCCTCGGGCGCCGTCGTCCGCAAGATGGGCGGACACCGGACCCGCCAGCAGTACGACCAGCAGCGCGCCGTCCTCGAACGCTGACCGCGCCGAAAGCTCTCACCGAACCGGTGCCGACACCGCGGCTGCACCCGCTGCACCCGCAGCACCCGCAGCAGACTCCGCCTCCGACGACGGCCGCACCTCTCGACCAGGCCGGAGCACCGCCTCCACCCGCTCACGGTCGAGCTCGCCCTGCCACCGCGCCACCACGAGCGTCGCGACGCAGTTGCCGAGCAGGTTGACGCTCACCCGCATCGCGTCCATGATCCGGTCGGCACCGAGCAGCAGCGCGACGCCCGCGACCGGGAACAGCCCGAGGCTCGTCGCCGTCGCGGACAGCGCCAGGAACGACGACCCCGGCACCCCGGCCATGCCCTTCGACGTCAGCAGGAGCACGCCGAGTGCGGCGACCTGCTGCTCGAGCGTCAGCGGCACCCCGAACGCCTGGGTCAGGAACAGCAGCGAGATCGACAGGTAGATCGCCGCCCCGTCGAGGTTGAACGAGTACCCCGTCGGCACGACGAGCCCGGCGACGCTCCGTGAGACGCCGACCTCGGTGAGCCGGGTGATCATCCGCGGCAGCACGGCCTCGGTCGACGCCGTGCCCAGGGCCAGCCCGATCTCGGCGCGGGTGTGCCACACGAACCGCCAGATCGGCACCCCGGACAGCAGCCGCCCGCCGACGAGCAGCGCCACGATGAACACCGCCGCCGCGCCGTAGCAGGCAGCGATGAGGAGCCCGTAGGACCCCAGGGTGTCGATGCCGTACTGCCCGACCACGTACGCCATCGCCCCGAACGCACCGAGCGGCGACAGACGCATCACCCAGCCCAGGATCCGGTAGACGACCTCGAGGCACAGGTCGAGGCCCCGCACGAGCGGTCGCGCACGGTCACTGCCGATGGCGGCGATCGCCGCGCCGACGAACACCGCGAACACGAGCACCTGCAGGATGTCGTTCGTCGCGAACGCGTTCACGACGCTCGACGGGATGAGGTCGAGGATGAACGTCCCCGCGTCCGGAGCCGTGCCGCCCGCGGTCTTCGCCGCCACGGCCGAGGCGTCGAGCGACGACGGGTCGATCCGCAGGCCGGCGCCGGGGCGCACGAGGTTGCCGACCAGCAGCCCGAACACGAGCGCGCACGACGACGCGAGCAGGAAGTAGACCATCGCCTTGCCGGCGATCCGTCCCACGGACCGCAGGTCGCCGACGTGCACGATCCCCGTCACCACGACGATGAACACGAGCGGTGCGATCACCATCTCGATCAGCCGGATGAATCCCTGCCCCACCACGTTGAGCACCGGGGCGGCCGCGGGGAAGCAGACCCCGACGGCGATGCCCAGGGCCACCCCGATCGCGATCTGCACGAACAGCGACTGGTACCAGCGAGCGGGAGCACGATCCGTGGTGGTGACGTCCATGCATCCACCCCACCGCGCGCGTGTTTCATCGACGTTGCGACTCTGTTCCCACCTCCCGCACCGCGCGCCCACCGAAACAGCGCCGCACGCCCACCGGAACAGGGCCGCGCACGCCGAAACGGGGCCGCCGTCCGGGTCAGCTGCCGCCGACGACCGTCAGGGTCGGCCGGTGCCGAGCACCGGACTCGTCCTGGCTCGACAGCACGCTCCACGACCGGACGACTCCGGCCGACGGACCGACCAGGGTGTGGTCGATGGGCATCGCCAGCCGCGGATCGAGCCACGTCGGCCACGTACCGAGCGCCGCGGCGTGCACGGTCGACGCGGCGTCCCGGCACGAACCGAGACCCCCGCCGCCGAAGCTGTCGACCGCCCCGTTGAAGTCCCCCGACACGACCACGTCGGCGCCGCGGCCGCACTGTTCGCCGACCCACCGCAGATCGGTCCGCCAGCCCGCCAGGCCCCGCCCGATCGGTTGCGGCGCGTGCACGGCGACGATCGTCGGGATCGACGGCCCGGACACTGTCATCGTCTTCACCGGATCGACGCCGGGCGACATCGAGGCGCCGGACGCGCGATCCGCCCGGACGAGCACCGCCACCTGCGTGCCGTCACCGCCCATGAACAGCCGCACCGGCCGACCGTGCTGCCCCATCGCCCGCGCCACCGCGGCGGCAGCGCGTCGGTCCCCCGCGTCGGGGAGCACGACCACGTCCGCCCGTGCGGACAGCGCCGCACGGGCGATGCCCTGCGGACCGACGAGTCCGCCGTTGGTGTTCCACTCGAACACCCGGAGCGCACCAGCGGCCCCGTCGACCGGCCGCACGTCCCATCCCCGCACGCCGAGCACCGCCGTGTTCGCCACGGCGACGACGAGCAGGACCGCGCCGAGCGATGCTGCAACCAGCCGCACGAGCCGCACGAGTCGCGTCCATCGCAGGACGACGGCGACGAACACCAGGGCGAGGCCGGCAGCGACCAGTCCCGCGGTCACGAGGGACCGGGCCGGCAGCACGGCGGCGAGCACCGGAGCCCGCCCCACGCCGAGCCACGGAGCAGCGACGAAGGTGATACCGACCAGCAGGGTCGCGACCACCACGGTGGTCGAGACAGCAGCCGCACGACGAGACACCCCTGGATCCTCGCGCACGGCCACCCGCGGCTGCCGGTGAACAGCGACCGACTGCTGAGGATCCTGCTGGGCCACAGCAGTGGCAGCAACGTGGGGCGCCCACGCCGTGGGTCGGCCGACACCGGACTGGAGGCCCGGTGCCAGCTGGCACCGGGCCTCCAGTCCGTCACCCGCCCACGTCGCGAGCCGCACGCGCGACCGCGGGCAGCTAGCTGCCGTTCGCCTCGACCACGTGCCACACGAGCATGCCGACCGTCACGAGGGTGCCGAGCACCGAGACGATCGCCGCGACGACGCCGAGTCGGCGTCCGCGACCGGGCCGCACGATCGCGACCACCGCGAGGATCGACGCGACGAACTGGAACGGCCACCCGAGCACGAACACCGACGGCCAGCAGCTGCTGTACAGCCCGGTCAACGCGAGGAACAGCGCGAGCAGGGCGACCCCGAGTCGGTTCGCCCCGGCGGTCTCGGCGGTCCCGCCGTCAGAGTCGTCGTCGAGCGGGCCGCCCGGGTACGGGTTGTCGGGGCGGAGCGCCTGCAGCGCCCGGATCCGTTCGGCGTCGAGCCCACCGTCGCGGGCACGGGCCGCATCGGCCAGCGCGAGCGCGTCGTTGCCGTGCCCCGCAGCCTCGTGCTGGGCGATGGCCCACGCGAAGAGCGCACGCTGTCGGGGGTCCGAGCGGGTCGCGGAGTCGACCGCCCAACCGAGCGTGGTGAGGAAGAGCAGGCCCCCGAACGCGAGCAGGACCGCTCGCCCCGGCTCGTCGGGGTCCACCCGGAAGAGCACCACGCTGCACGCCACCATGCCGATGCCGAACAGGGCCGTCGCCCCGATCTGGCCGCGCCAGTAGCCGTTGCCCGAACTCGCCCCCGCGGGTGTGGTCATGCAGCGACCCTAGTGCCCGGGCTCCACGACGCCGACACGGCTCCGGTCAGGCGGCGGGTCGGACTCCGTCGAAGGTGACACGGAGCTCACTCGGGCCCCGGAGGAGCGCGTTGCGGCGGTACGGCGGCGGGTCGAGCACCAGCCTCGGGTTGACGAGCCGCCGGAACAGGGTGGCGAGGGCGATCTGGGTCTCCAACCGCGCCAGTGGGGCGCCGAAGCACGCGTGGATCCCGGCGCCGAAGCTCAGGTGGTCGTTGCCCGCGCGGTGCGGGTCGAACCGGTCCGGCTCGGGGAAGTGCCGGGGGTCGCGGTTCGCTGCAGCCCAGGCGATCCACACGGGTGCGCCCTCGGGGATGGTGACGCCTGCGACGGTGACGTCGGCGAGGGCGATGTACTTCGGGGTCACCTGCGCCGGCGGTTCGACTCGGATGAGCTCCTCGAACACCTGCGCGATGGTGTGCGGGTTGTCGCGGATCAGCTCGATGGTGTCGGGGTGGCGCAGCATGGTCAGGGTGCCGTTGGCGATCATGTTGACGGTGGTCTCGTGCCCGCCGACGAGCAGCATGATCGACGTGTTGAGCACTTCGGTCTGCGACATCGGCCCGTCGGGGCCGTGGTCGTTGACGAGCCCGGAGAGCAGGTCGCCCTGCGGTGTGCCCCGCCGCGACTCGGCGAGTGCGCCGAGGTACGCAGCCAGCTCGCGGCTGGCCTCGTCTGCTTCGCGCCGCTTGACGGCGGCGTCGGCGTCGTCCGTGGCCTCCGGCGGCGCGATGATGGCTGAACTCCAGGCGTGGAAGCGGGGCTCGTCCTCCGGAGGGACGCCGAGCACGTCGCAGATCATCGCGACCGGCAGCGGGTACGCGAACGACTCCACGATGTCGATCTCGGTGCGTCCGGCGAAGCCGTCGATGAGGTCGTTCGTGATGGCATCGATGTCCTGTCGAAGCCCGTCGATGTAGTCGGCGGCGTGCGGCGGTCCGAAGTGGCGCATCGTCTGCCGGCGCAGGCGGTCGTGCACGGGCGGGTCCGTCATGACGAACGCCGACGTCAGCGCGGGTTCGCCCGGATCGGCACCCTCGGCGCGGTGCTTCGCCATGGGGTCGGAGCTGATCCGCGGGTCGTGCATGAGCTGCACGACCTCGTCGTACCCGGTGACGAGGAACGCGCCGTTGTCCAGCTGCTGCACCGGGTGGGTGCGCAGCTGCGCGTAGAGGGGGTTGGGGTCGTGCCGGTTGTCCTGCTCGAGCAACGTGTCCCACGTCGTCGACGCGGTGTGCGGGTTGTTCGTCATCGTGTTCTGCTCCTGTCGTCTGGCTCTGATCGGCGGTGGTGGGAGCGGTCCGCTAGCGTGCTGCGGCCACTCCGGGATCCCGTGACGGGTCGACGGTCGGGTCCTCGAGCGGGAAGGACGCACCAGCGGCGATCTGCGCGCGGTAGTACGGCAGCCACTTCGCCTGGTTGACGGCGACGGCGGCCACCAGGCGTCCGTCCCTGCCGAACGTGACGACACCGGATCGCTCGTCGAGGGACCCCTGGGCGACCTGCGCGGAGTCCGCGACGGACGGCTCTCCGACGGCTTTGACAACGTTGCCGAACTGCATCGTCCAGAAGACCGCGGGGCTCTCGTGCGGCACGTTGCTGTCGTGCACGAGGTTCCGCGCTGCGACGTCGGCCTGGCTGACCGCGGCGCCCCAGTGCTCGCTCGTCCAGGGGCCGGGGCCCGCCGACGGGCTCGGGTGCCGCGCGATGTCGCCGGCGACGAAGACGTGGTCCATCGGTTGCCCGTCGGTGTCGAGCGCTCGCTGCGCGACGTCGCACAGCACTCCACCGGCGTCCTGTGCGACCCCGGACCCGGTGAGCCACTCGCTGTTGGGAACGGCCCCGACCGCGACGACCGCCAGGTCGACGTCGACGATGGAACCGTCGGTGAGTCGAGCACCGCAGAGCCGTCCGCTGTCGTCGTCGAGCAACGACACCACGCCGGTGCCGGTCCGGAGGTCCACACCGTGTTCGCGCTGGACATCGGCCATCATCCGTCCGATCGCGGTCCCGAAGACCTTCACCATCGGAGCCGGCCCGCGATCGACGACGGTGACGGGGATGCCGAGCGTGCTGCAGGACGACGCGATCTCGCCGCCGGTGAACCCACCGCCGATCACCAGCACTCGACGAGGCCGGTCCTCCAACCGGGTGCGGATCCGTGCCGCGTCGTCTGCCGTCCGCAGCACGACGACGCCGTCCAGGGCGGCCTCGGACTCGACCGGCCACGGCCGGGAGCGACGTCCGGTGGCGATCAGCAACCGGGTGTACCGGATGCGTTCCCCACCGTCGAGGACGACCTCCCGGCCGGACGTGTCCAGCGAGACCGCCGCGTGGCCCAGGCGCCAGTCGACGTCCAGGTCGTCCGCGTGCGGGAGGGCCGTCGTGGTGGTGCCGACGACGCCGGTGAGCACCTGTTTCGACAGCGGCGGGCGGTCGTAGGGCCGGTGCGGCTCGTCCCCGACGATCGTGAGCTCGCCCGTGAACCCCGCTGCGCGCACCGTCTCTGCGGCACGGAGGCCGGCGAGCGATGCGCCGACGATGACGACCGCGTCGCTCGACGTCAAGGGCGCGGCACCGCGCACGGCGGGGTCGGCGTGCCGGACCGGGAGGCGCGTTCCCCCGACACGGATCGCCTGCACCGGACACGCCGCCGCGGACTCCAGGACCCGAGAGCGTTCCTCGTCGCTCGGGTTCGGGTTGTAGACCAACGCTTCCTCCCCTTCGAACCGGAACACGCCGGGTGCGAGGAAGCAGCACTGGGCGTAGCTCTGGCACTTCGTCATGTCGACTGCGATGTCCATGGAGTCCTCTCGTCGGGGTGTGGTGGTCCTCAGCGTGCGCCGATCCGGAGCGCGAGCGGTACTGCAGCGGGAGCGCTCCGACTACTGCGGACGCAGTACGTGAGCCGGGCGCCGACGTGTGTGCCGTCGTGTGCTCGAGGACTCTCACCCACTCCCAGTCCGTGCCGCGCCACGCGCCTGCTCGCCGCGCCTACGCTCCGAACGTCCGGCCATCCCCCCGACGGAAGCGGCCCCGTGTCCTCGTACCTGCTCTGTGCCCCGCCCGTCTACGGCCACCTCGCGCCCCTCGTCGACGTGGGCCGCGACCTCGCCGAACGCGGCCACGAGATCACCGTGCTGACGGGGTCCAAGTACCGCGAGCTCGTCGTCGGCGCCGGGCTCCGGTTCGCGGGGCTGCCGACCGACGTCGACTTCGACGACGCCGACCTGCAGGACCGGCTCGCCGACGCCACGGCTGCACGCGGGGTCGCGGTCGTCCGCGAGGGCATCATCGCGATGTTCGTCCGGCCGATCCCCTCCCAGTACCGCGCGCTGACGGCCCTGCTGGCAACGAGCCGGTTCGACGCGGTGCTCGGCGAGGCGTCGTTCACCGGGCTCGCGCCGTACCTGGCCCTGCCGTCCGCGGAGCGTCTGCCCGTGCTCGGGATCGCGACCACCCCGGTGACACTCACCAGCGTCGACGCGGCACCCTTCGGCACCGCACTCGCGCCGGGTCGCGGGCCGCTGGCGCGCGTGCGCAACCGGCTGCTCACCGCCGCGATCCACCCCGTGCTCACCCGGCCGCTGCGTCGAGCGGTGGACGCCGTGCTCGCCGAGGTGGAGGCACCGCCGTCGACGATCGACACCTTCGACTTCGCGTACCGCGCGTTCGACACCCTGTTCCAGCTGAGCGTCGCGGAGCTCGAGTACCCGCGGCGCGAGCTCCCCGACTCGGTCCGGTTCGTCGGTCCGGTCGTGGCCCGCGCGGCACCGACGCCCGCGGCCGACCTGCCCGCGTGGTGGGACGACCTGGACACCGACACCCCGGTGGTGCTCGTGACCCAGGGCACGATCGACACCGTCGACCTCGGCCGACTCATCGCGCCGACGCTCCGCGCCCTGGCAGACGAGGACGTCCTCGTCGTCGCGACCACCGGTGGCCGCCCGGTCGACCAGCTCGAGCGCGCGCTCGGCACGGCGCTGCCAGCCAACGCCCGGGTGGCGACCTTCCTGCCCTACGACCAGCTGCTGCCGCGGTGCAGTGTCGTCGTCACGAACGGCGGGTTCGGCGGCGTGCAGCGTGCCCTCGCACACGGCGTGCCGCTCGTGGTCGCCGGGTCGACCGAGGACAAGCCGGAGGTCGCCACCCGGGTCGCGTGGGCCGGGTGCGGGCGGAACCTGCGTTCCGGGACGCCACGACCGGCGGCGATCCGTCGGGCGGTCCGCGAGGTCCTGGCGACGCCGACCCACCGCGCCCGCAGCCGTCAGATCGCGGCGTCGATCGCGGCCCTGCCGGACCCCGTCGACGTCATCGAAGCAGGGTTGGCGGCGGCCGTCGCCGCGGACGGCACCCCGCGACGCTGACCCCGCCTGCCGGCCCACGTCGTGGGGTCGAGTGGAGACGGACGGGAGGCCCGGTCCCAGCCGACACCGGGCCTCCCGTCCGTCTCATCCCGCGTCGTCGTGCCCGGTGCCGGTCCGCGGTGCCGGTGCCGTTGCGGACGACGTCCGGATCCGGAGCGGCACCGTCCCGGCGACGTACCGGTCGTCGCCCGCCTCGAGCGGGCGGCCGTCCTCGGCGGTGCTCGACCGGCGCACCTGCAGGAGGGCCGCGCCGGGCCGGACCCCGAGGAGCGCGGCGTCGGCGTCGTCCGCCAGCAGCGCGTCCACGGTTGTCACTGCGGACCCCACCCTGATGCCGAACCGGTCCTCCAGGGTCACCGACACCGACGTCTGCCCGCCGGGGATCGTCCGGATGACGGCGGCGACCCACGGCGCGTAGGCGGTGCGCTCGAGCATGACGTCCACACCGTCGAGGGAGCGCACCCGCACGACGTGCAGGACGGGCTCGTCGTGCGCGGCGCGGAACAGGCGCCGCTCGCGCACGGTGGCCGGCCGTTCCTCGACCGCCACGACTCGCCCGCCGGGCTCGTGCCCCCGGGCCCTGGCCAGTTGACCAAAGGACTCGAGCGCGCCGGCGTCGTGGCCGAGCGTCGTGGTGCGCACGCGCCAGCGGGAGCCGGCACGTGCCGTCAGGACCTGCCGGTCGCGGAGCAGCTCGAGCGCGTTCCGAACGGTGCCGCGCGCGACGGCGTAGTCGGCCGCCAGGTCGTGCTCGGCCGGCAGGACACCCGTGGCGTCGAACTCACCGCGGAGCACCCGGTCGGCGAGGTCCTCGGCGATGTCCCGGAACAGTGGTCGCACCCGGTGATCCTCCCCCGCTGCGGCCGAGCTGTCCAGGTGCGTCGGAGTCCTCGTGGGATCGACACCGGAACCGCTGGGCCGAGCCACGACGCACCTGGACAGGTCGATCCCGACTCCACCGGACGCGTTCACCCCGCCGCCACGGCCGGGCAAGGCACGGTTCAGCGCACCTCGTTGTCATGCTGACGGGCGCTCCTCCCCCGCAGCGCCCGCACTCCCACCGACCTGGAAGGCCCGCGATGAGCACGTGGAAGCCCGAACACGGCGCACCCGACGTCAGCCTGGACGCCGCACCACCGCTGACCCCGGACGCGGCGTACACCGCAGCGGTCCGCCCCGGCCTGAGCCGCCGGACGGTCCTGGTCGGCGGCGCAGCAGCGATCATGGCCGGCGTCGCCGCAGGGTCTGCGTTCGGACCGGGCGCGGCCGACCGCGCCAGCGCCGCGACCGCTCGTGCCGTCCCCACCGGCACGATCGCCGACGTCAAGCACGTCGTCGTGCTCATGCAGGAGAACCGGTCGTTCGACCACTACTACGGCACGATGCCCGGGGTCCGCGGGTTCTCTGACAAGCAGGCGCTCGAGCTGCCGACCGGACACGACGTCTTCCACCAGCCGGCGGCGGCCCGCACCGACGGAGGCGCGATGCTGCCGTTCCGGCTCGACACCACCCGGTTCAACGCGCAGAACGCCGACGGCCTCGACCACTCCTGGGGCGGTGGGCACACCGCGTGGAACGGCGGGGCCTGGAACCGGTGGGTCGACGCGAAGAGCGCCCAGACGATGGGCTACTTCACGAGCGAGGACATCCCCTACCAGCGCGCACTCGCCGGCGCCTTCACGGTCTGCGACGACTACCACTGCTCGCTCAACGGGCCGACGACGCCGAACCGCCTGTACCAGTGGTCCGGCACCATCGACCCCCGCGGCACCCAGGGCGGACCGGCGACCGACAACCCGGCGGACTACGAGCCGGTGTTCGCCTGGACCACCTACGCCGAACGCCTGCAGGCGGCCGGGGTCACCTGGAAGACCTACGCGAACGACGAGGTCGGCGACAGCTCCGCCGACCCGTACGTCGGCGACTACGGCGACAACCCGCTCTGGCTGTTCGAGCAGTACCACCGCGCGCTCGCGTCCTCCGCCCCCGCCCAGCAGGAGCTCGCCGCACGTGCCGGGCTGCACGACGGGTGGAAGCCGAACTCCGGCAAGGGCCTCGACGTCACCCACCTGCTCAGCCAGTTCGGGCAGGACTGCGCGACCAACAGCCTGCCGACCGTGTCGTACGTCGTCGCCCCCTACGGCTGGAGCGAGCACCCGGCCGCCAGCCCGGACTACGGTGCCCACTACACGAACGCCGTCGTGCAGGCGCTCTTCAGCAACCCGGACACCTGGGCCTCGACCGTCCTGCTCGTCAACTACGACGAGAACGACGGGTACTTCGACCACGTCGTCCCCCCGTTCGCCGAACCCGGCACCCCCGACGAGTACGTCGACGGTCTGCCGATCGGCATGGGCGCCCGCGTGCCGATGACCGTGGTGTCCCCGTGGAGCCGTGGCGGGTGGGTCAACTCGCAGGTGGCGGACCACACGTCCGTGATCCAGTTCCTCGAGCACGTCACGGGTGTCCGCGAGCCGAACATCTCCGACTGGCGACGGACCGTCTCCGGGGACCTGACGAGCTGCTTCGACTTCAGCACCCCCGACGCGAGCATCCCCGGCGCCGACGTCGTCCCCGGCATCGAGCAGACCCGCGCGCTGGTCGCTGCCGCCGACGCCGACCAGGCGAAGCCGCCCATCGAGGAACCCGCGATCGGCGCGCAGACCGTGCCCGTCCAGGAGCCCGGCACCGTCCGACGCCGGAGCCTGCCCTACCGGCAGCACGCGGACGCGACCGTCGACCGGAGCACCGGTCGGGTCACCGTGACGCTCGCGAACGACGGTCGCCAGGGGGTCAACTTCCTCGTGTACCCGAACACCGCGATGCCGTTCGCCGCGCACCCGAAGACCGTCCCCGTGGGTGCGACCGCCGACTGGGCGTGGGACACCACGACGACCGACGGCGCCTACGACGTGAGCGTCTACGGACCCGACCGGTTCCTCCGGCGCTTCGCCGGCACCGTCGCCGTCGGTGGTCGGGCGACCGGCGGCGTCCCGCACGTCTCGGTCGTCCGGGACACCCGCGGTCGGCGCACCCTGCAGCTCCTGCTCGAGAACACCGGCCGGGCCGAGCTCCGCTTCGTGCTCGTGGCCAACGACTTCGTGGAGCACCGCGAGACCGCGCACGTCCGCGGTTCCGGGCGCAAGACGATGCACTGGCCGCTCGACGAGTGGGGGTACTACGACGTGGTCGTCACCGCGGACGGTGTGCCCGGGTTCCGGTACCGCTTCGCGGGCCGCGCGGAGCGCTGACGCGGGCCGACCCGCGTGGGTCGGCAGGGGCGGTCAGGTCGCGTCCACGACGGACGGGAGGCCCGGTGCCAGCTGGCACCGGGCCTCCCGTCCGCCTCGCGTCCCGTCGCTCGCGCTGGTCGCGCTGGTCGCGCTGGTCGCGCTGGTCGCGCTAGGCGACGACCACCTGCGCGTTGACCAGGATGTCGTGCAGGTCGGGACGGAGCGCATCCTGCGAGGTCGTCCGGACCTTCACGATGAGCGCCGCTCCAGGCTTCGCGAAGGCACGCGCGACCGTCGCCGACCACGACCCGTCCGTGTTGTGCCCGGCGATCGACAGGAACTGCGCGGTGCCGCCGGTGATCGTCGGCAGCAGTTGCTCCTCGAGCCGGTCGGCCGGGAGACCCGCCGCGGTGAACAACTGCTCGGTGGCGGCGCGGTCCCCGATCGTCGGGTCGAGGTCGGTGAGCCGCTGCTGCGTGATCGTCGCCACGGAGCCGTCGGCGTTCGTGTACTCCCGCGACCCGGTGGTCGGGTCCTCGCCGGTCTGCTCCCAGCCGTCGAGTGCCGAGACCTGGAGCCCGAACGCGGGCAGCGTGCTCGCCGAGAGCGCGTCGCCGTCCTCGAACGTGAGGTCCTTCGTGGCCGAGTCGACGGTGGCCGGCGCGGTCGGCGTCTCCGTCGGTGCCTGGGTCGGCGCTTGTGTCGGTGCCGACGACCGCGGTGTGGCCCGCTCCGTCCCCGGTGCCGTGGTGCCGGTCCCGGCGCAGCCGGAGAGTGCGAGCACGGCGATCACGGTCGCCGTCCCCGCCGTGGTCATCCTGGATGTGATGGACATGTGGTTCCCCCTCGGATCCCGCCGTGCGCCCCGTGCACCGGTCGGTCCGAATCGGAGCCTACGGGTCCCGGCAGCGGCGCGCCGCCCGGGTCACACGTCCGGGGTCTGTCCGGACCCGCCGAGCGATCTCAGGAGCACGACGAAGTGCAGCCCCGCGGCGTGAGCGACGTGTGCCGGGCGCGGGCGTCGGGCTCCTTACGAGTCGTCGCCTGCGTTCCGAGCACGCTTCCGCGCCTGCGCACGGGTGTAGGACACCGAGCCGATCTGCACGGCGGCGAGGACGATCCAGATGACCGCCATCTGCGTGTGGAACCGGGACGGTTCGACGACGGCCAGGACGAGCCAGACCAGCGCGATGACCGCCCACACCCAGACGAGCCACGGCAGGGGCCGGCCGATCAGCCGTTCGAGCAGACTGCGTCGCTGCATCTCGGTCATGGCGCTGACGCTACCGGACGCCAGGGTGATCGCCGAGGACCCGGGGCGACGATCGGTCGGATCCTTCCGGATATGGTGGCTGCCGTTCCGGGAAGCGGGCCGAAGCGGTCAACCCGCCGGCAGCGCGCGGCGTCAGGGTCAGCTCCGCACCGTGCACGGTCGCGATCATCGCCACGAGCGGCAGGCCGAGCCCGTGCCCGCTCCCGTTCGTCCGCGTGCGGTGGCGGCGGCGGAACGGCTCCGTCAGCTCGTCCGCCTCGTCGGCCGGGATCACCTCGCCGTCGTTCTCGACGCGGAGCTCGGACGACCGATCGTCGAGCACCACCCGCAGGCTCCCGCCGGAGACGTTGTGGACCACGGCGTTGCGGATCAGGTTGCCGACGAGTTGCCCGAGCAGCGGTCGGTTGCCCAGCACGACGACGTCGTCGAGCTGGACCGACACGACGATCCGCCGGGCGAGGCGTTCCGCGTCCACTGCCAGCAGCGCGGCCGCGACCTCGTCGCGGAGCGACACCGGGCGCGCGTCGATGGGTTCGTCCCCCCGTGCCAGGTCGAGGAGCGCCGTCGTCATCCGGATCATCTGGTCCGTGGTGACGAGCAGCCGTTCGAGGGTCTGCGTCCGGTCCGGACCGTCGGGCGTGCGGAGGGCGACCTGGAGCATCGTCTTCATCGTGGCGAGCGGGGTCCGGAGTTCGTGCGAGGCGTTCGCCGCGAACCGCGACCGACTGACGAAGGCGGTCTCCAGGCGGCCGAGCATCCGGTTCAGCGTCGCACCGACGTCGCGAATCTCGTCCGGTGGCCCGGAGACGTCCACCCGGGCGTCCAGCGTCCCGGCACCGAGCCGGTCGGCGGTCGTGATGATGTCGCGCAGCGGGCGGAGGAGTCTGCCCGCGACGAGCCAGCTGACGACACCACCGATGCCCCCGACCACGAGCAGCGCCGGGACCGAGACGATGACGAAGAGGCGAAGGACGTCGTCCCGGCCGGTGATCTCGTACACGTCGTGCGTCGACCCGTAGGGGAACGGGCCTGCCGTGAACGCGTAGCCGGGGACGATGGCGAGGACTGCGAAGACGACCGCGAGCATGACGGCGCCGGTGAGCAGGATCAGCGCCGTGTAGGTCAGGGTGAGCCGCGCCCGGATCGACAGACGGTGCAGCGCGGGGACCCTCATGCTTCGTGGCCCTCGCGCACAGGCCCCTGTGCCACCGCGTACCCGACACCGGGGAACGTCCGGATGGCATCGGGGCTGCCGAGCTTCTTGCGCAGCGTGGATATGGTCAGCCGGACCGCGTTGGTGAACGGGTCAGCGTGCTCGTCCCACACCTGCTCGAGCAGCTGCTCGGCACTCACGACGCCGCCGTCGGCACGCAGCAGGACCTCGAGGACCGCGAACTCCTTCCGCCCCAGGCGCAGGTAGCGGCCGTCGCGGTAGGCCTCACGTCGGAAGGGATCGAGCCGGAGGCCAGCCGTCTCGAGGACCGGGGCGACCGCGCGACGTGCTCGCCGGTTGAGCGCGCGGAGCCGTGCCACGAGCTCCTCGAAGTCGAAGGGCTTCCCCAGGTAGTCGTCGGCTCCGAGCTGGAGGCCGTGGACCCGCTCCGCGAGTGTCGTCGACGCCGTCAACATGAGGACGCTCGGCGATTCCGGGTCAGCGACGATCCGGGCACAGACCTCGTCGCCGTGCAGACCGGGGATGTCCCGGTCGAGCACGACCACGTCGTACGCGTGGACGGCCAGCTGATCGAGCGCGGCGAAGCCGTCGCCCACCGTGTCGGCGGCGATCGCTTCGAGCCGCAGGCCCGCGCGGATCGCCTCCGCCAGGAACGGCTCGTCCTCCACCACCAGTACCCGCACGTCGCTCCTCGCTGCCCCGGCCGATCCGGACCCGGTCAGCACAGCAGATCGGATGTATGCGGAGCGTATGCGCTCGACCAGACGCTCGGCTGACGTGCCGACTGTTCCGATGTGGGCATGTCCAGAACCGACCCCGCGCTCGAGAACCCTGTCCTGCCGTCGTTGACCGGCCTGCGCTGGGTCGCTGCGTTCGGGGTCTTCGCCTACCATGTGCGGAACCTCGGGTACTTCGAGGGGAACGCGCAGACGACCCTGAGCGCCGTCGTCGGCAGCGGCGACACCGGCGTCTCGCTGTTCTTCATGCTCTCCGGCTTCGTGCTGGCCTGGTCGGACCGCACCGACGGGGAGCGCGCAGGACCGCTGCGAGCAGCACTGCACTTCTGGTACCGCCGTGCCGCGCGGATCTGGCCGCTGCACCTGGTCGCCGTCCTCGCCGCGATCGTCGTGGGAGCGACACTCATGCCGAGCATCCGGACGGCGTCGCCGGCAGCCCTCGTGGCGAACGTCCTGCTCGTCAACGCCTGGCACGCCCCGTGGTGGCAAGCCGGGAACCCGGTGTCGTGGTCCCTCGCCTGCGAAGCGTTCTTCTACCTGACGTTCCCGTTCCTCATCCGACCGATCCGACGCGCTCACCCTGCCGTGCTCACGGCCCTCGCCGTGCTCGCAGCCGTCCTCGTCCTGGTCGCACCGGTGCTCGTGCCGCATCTGCCCGGTTCTCCCGTCCCGGCGAGCTGGCCACCGGCACGGTTCCCGGAGTTCCTGCTCGGCGTCCTGGCCGCTGCCCTGGTGCGCTCCGGCGCCTGGCGTGGACCACGACTCGCGGTCCCCGTCCTGCTGACGGTCGCAGGACTCCTCGCCGCAGACCTGCATCCCACCTCGGGCTTCGCGCTGACCGGCTGCACGGTCGTGGGGTTCTCCCTGCTCCTGCCCGCGCTCGCCAGGGCGGACACCGAAGGACGCTCCACCGGCCTGTCGTCTCCGCTGCTGGTGCACCTGGGGAGCAGGTCGTTCGCGTTCTACCTCGTCCATCTCCTGACGATCGACGCCGTGCTGGCCTTCCGACCCCGGGGCGCGGCCGCCGGAGCCGTCACCAGCGCACTCCTGGCCCTGCTCGCGTTGGTGGTCGCGATGGCCGTCGCGACCGTCCTGCATGACGCGGTCGAGGTTCCGGCACGCCGACTCCTGCTCCGCGGCCTGCGGCCCGCTGCTCGGCCTGGGCCGGAGGCCCGGCGACCGGACGAGGTCTTCAGGCAGCCGATCCGCCCGACGGTCGCACATTCCCGTCGGTGATCGACTGGCGGTAGGCGTCGATCTTCCGTTCCAACGCGGCCAGGTGACGGAGCAGTTCCCCCTGTCGCTCCAGCACGACCGCGTGGTGGCGCTCGAGGAGCGCGAGTCGTTCGGCGTCATCGGCACCGGCTCGGTACGCGGCCGCGTACTCACGCATCTCCTGCACGTTCATCCCCGTACCGCGGAGCATCACCGTCCCGGCGAGCCAGCGCAGCGCCGCCGTGTCGTACCGCCGCCAGCCATCCGGACCACGGTCGGGCGCGGGCGCGATGCCTTCCTTCTCGTAGTAGCGGATCGTGTCGATGGTGATGCCCAGCACGTCCGCCGCGACGCCGATCGTCACCGGTTCGACGACGTGGACCTCGGGAAGCAGCACAGGGCGCAGTCTCGCACTTGACATGGTGTGCGCACCAGGGTGGATCGTCGTCCTCGCCCGGGTCCTCCCCGGAGAAGAACGGAGAACTCCCGTGCAGCAACTCCCCCTCGGCTCGCAAGGCCTCGTCACGTCCGCACTCGGGCTCGGGTGCATGGGGATGAGCGCCTTCTACGGTGGTGCCACCGAAGCCGGATCCGTCGAGACCATCCGCCGCGCACTCGACACGGGGATCACCCTGTTCGACACGGCAGAGGCGTACGGGCCGTTCGCGAACGAGGAGCTGCTCGGCCGGGCCCTCGGCGCCGACCGGGGCCGCGTGGTCGTCGCCTCGAAGTTCGCCACCGACTTCGCCGACGACGGCACCCCGATCGGACTCGACGGGTCCCCGGAGCACGCACGCCGCGCGATCGACCGCTCCCTCAGCCACCTCGGCACCGACCACGTCGACCTCTGGTACCTGCACCGCGCCGACCCGAACGTGCCGATCGAGGAGACCATCGGCGCGATGGGTGAAGCGGTCACCGCGGGCAAGGCCCGTGCCATCGGCGTCTCGGAGACCTCCGCCGAGACCCTCCGCCGTGCGCACGCGACGTTCCCGATCACCGCGATCCAGTCGGAGTACAGCCTGTTCGAGCGTGACGCCGAACACAACGGCGTCCTCGACACCGCCAGGGAGCTCGGCATCGGGTTCGTGCCCTTCTCGCCGCTCGGTCGGGGGTTCCTGTCCGGCAACATCACCCGGAAGGACGGCCTCCCCGCCGGCGACGCCCGACGGAACCTCCCCCGGTTCTCCGACGAAGCCATCGACGCGAACCTCCGCATCGTCGACGCGCTCAAGGTCATCGCAGACGAGAAGGGCGTCACCACGGCGCAGCTCGCCCTCGCGTGGCTGATCCAGGCCGGTACCGTGCCGATCCCCGGCACCACGAGGGCATCGCGTGTCGAGGAGAACGTCGCCGCTGCCGACGTGGTGCTCACCGCCGGCGACCTGGATCGCATCGAGGCGGCCGCACCGCACGGTGTCGTCGTCGGCGCCCGCAACACCGAGGCCGGGATGGCGCGAGACCGCGGCTGACCGAGGGTTGTCGTCGTCGTGCCGGTCTTCCTCGCCGCTCGCGGAAGCACGGGCCGGAGCCCACTGCAGGATCAGCAGGACGCCGAGTGGCGTGCACGGCGTGAATGAGCGACGGCGAGCCCGAGCAGCGCGTCGTTCCGGCGGCCGGTAGCGATCCGCTGCCGGACACCGCGTCTCGAGGTTCCGCGTGCCGGCTCCTACGCTGGCGGTGTGGACGAGTGGTGGGATCTTGTTGACGCGGCCGGGGTGCCGACGGGTGGGACGTTCCGGCGCGGTGACGCGGGTTGGCCGGGCGGGGCGTTCCATCTGGTGGTCACGGTGTGCGTCCACCGAGCCGACGGAACCGCCCTGCTCACGCAGCGGGCTCCGACGAAGGAGTTCGCCTTCGGGTGGGAGTTCCCCGGTGGGAGCGCGCTCGCAGGCGAGACTGGTCCTGCAGCTGCGTGCCGAGAGCTGCTCGAGGAGACCAACGTCACCGTCGAGCCCGAAGCTCTGCGCCGCGTCGGCCGCTTCACCGAGGAGACGGCGCTCGTGGACCTCTTCGTCGTGCAGGAGCCGAGTGGTTCAGCGGTCCGAGCGGATCCGACCGAGGTGATGGATTGGCGCTGGGTCTCCCTGTCGGAGGTGATAGCGCTTCGCCAGAGTGGGGTGATGGCAGAACCATGGGGGCCGCGGCTGGATGCGCTGTGGCCAGCGGCGACGGCCTCGATCCTGGCCGCCGACGACTCCTGAGAGCGCACGTCTCCGCCGCACGAGAGCCGGTGAAACCCCTGCCAGGCCGGAGCCCCTGATGGATCGCCCTCGCGGCCTCACCGCCAGCTGGCGAGAGAACGATCGACCACCGCTCGAGCACGCGCGATGTGACCACGCACGGTCGAGTGCGGCAGACCCAGCGCCTCGGCGATCTCGGCGTAGGACCGACGCTCGAGATGGCGCAACTCCCAACACCGTCGCTGCATCGGCGCCATGTCGTCGATGACCAGCCGTGCCGCTGCGACCAGCGATGCTCGCTCCGCAACGGCCCCCGGGGGCGTTGTCGATGGACACAGGAGCCGTCTCATCGAGTTGCGTCCGGTACCGCGTCGCAGCGCTCTGGAGGCGATCGAAGCTCCGGCGTCGGACCGTGGTCACGAGCCACCCCGTGACCGCGCCAGCGTCGCGCAGCTCTTCGAGATGGGTCCACGCGGCGATGAAGGTCTCCTGCACGACGTCGTCGGCTTCGCTGGACCCGCGGAGGATCCGCACGGCGATCGTTCGGAGCAGAGCAGCGTTCCGCCCGACGATCATCGCGAACGCGCGATCGTCCACGGCGCCAGGAGCCACTCGCGCTGGCGCCGCCGGCGGAGCGAAAGCGTGCTGCTCCCTCACTGGGTTCCGTCGACGGACCGGAGACTCGAGCGCCCCGGTCGGAGCGGACGAGGCCTGCTGCAGTGTCGTCATCGGCATACGGGTCCACTCCTCAAATCAATTGCGTGAGGATGTTTCGGACCCGTGGATCAGGAGGGCGGGCGGGCGAAGCTCCCCAGTGCGAGGGCCAGGACGTCGGAACGCCAACCGTCCCCTGCGGGAGCGCGGTCGGGGACCGGACGTCCTACCGAGGCAGAGAACGGGACAGCGGCGATCCGGTCGGCGGCGCGGTGGATGCGGCGGCGATCGCCTACGAGCTGAGGAGCCCCGTTGCCGAGGCGACGATCACACCGAGGCCGGCGAACACTGCAACCAGACCCCCGACGATCGCCGCGAGCTGCTGTTCCTTGTTCATCCCCATGGTCGGAGCATACGAGTTCCGACCGCCCGAAGCCGCCAACGTCTCGGTAGCGGACGTTGCTGCACCACGGTCTCGATCCGGATCGCGTACCTCGTGATGCAGCCGCAGCACGGACCGATCTGACCACTTGACGGTGGGCCCTGCCGGGATCGAACCGACGACATCCACGGTGTAAACGTGGCGCTCTACCAGCTGAGCTAAAGGCCCTCACCACGATCCTAGGGCGTCAGCGCTCGATCGTCGTCGAACCGAGCAGGCACGTCACGACACCCCGCACCGGGGTCGGTCGCAGCGGATCACGAGTCCCTTCGCGTCCTCGTCCCGGTCCTCCGGAACGCCCCCGGACAGCACGATCGGGGTGTCGTCGGCGCTGAGGCCGATCGCCAGCGTGCTGGTGCTCGAACGTTCGTCCTGCACCCGCGGGAACCGGGCGATCGTCGTCTGCTCGGAAGTGGTGCACCGCGCATCACGGCACGAGAGCAGTCCCAGAGTGCCGCGTTCCTCGTCACGGACCGCGACGAGTGGCCGCCCCGATCGGTCGACGACGAACGCCGGAAGCAGGTTCGTCGGCCCGTTCGGCGTGATGTCCGTGTGTGACGACGACGAGCACGACGCATCCGCGCAGAACGTCAGTCGTTGGGTCGAGACACCGTTCGACCGCGCGAGCACGACCGGGTTCCCGTCGCCGCCGATCGCCCCCCGTGCGTCGTACGCCTCGTCCCACGCCCGGACCGGCTCCCCCGGCGGGATCGCGTGCGACAGGTCGCGGACGACGGGCTGGCCGCCGTCCGGGCTGAATGACACGAGCCGAAGGGCGGTGAAGGTCGGCGAACGAGCGTCGGTCTCCGACACCAGCGAGACCACCGCGGTGCCGTCCGGCGCGACGGCGACGTCCACACCCTGGTGGTCCAGCGGCGGGATCCACGGCAGCGCCACCTGCCGAACCGTGTGTTCGACGCAGGACACGTCCTCGCAGAACACGGCGACCAGGTGCGAGCGTCCTTCCGGTTCACCGCCGCGGGCGATCCCGGCCACCACCGGCCGATCGCCGGAACTCGCGACTGCGACGTCGGTCATCCAGTAGCTGACGCGGTCCCGGTCGGCATCCACGATGTCGACGGCAGCGACCGTGGTGCGTCGCCCTTCCGGGCGATCGACGGCCGGCGGCTCGTCGTCGGTGTCGCGCTTCTCCGCCCGTCTTCCCGCCGGCCAGGCGGGACCGTCCGACTTCGGCGTCGCATCGAGTTGGCCCGGCCGTGAGTGCACGACCTCGAGCTCGTACTGCTTCGCTTCCTCACCGTCGAACCGCACCCTCCACTGGGCGGCGAGCAGCCCACCGTCACCCGCGCTGCCGACCGCGGATCCGAGTGTCCGGCTGGGCATCCCCGTGGCCTCGTCGCACGATGCGTGCCGACACATCCGCAGGCCGCTCTGCGGTGTGTACGGCGCGTTCACGACAGCGGTCTTCCCCGAGACATCGGCGACGTCTCCACCGGAGATGGAGCGCGCATCGACCGACGCGGCGTCGTACTGCACGACCCCGAGCGGGTTGCTCGACACGATCACAGCGAACATCACCGCCGGCGCGAGCAACACGCCCGCTCCGACGGGACCGGGCCACGTCCGTCGTCCCCCGGCCACCGGGTCCCCCGTCAGCGGTGACCGGAGCCAACCACCCTCGCTCCGCGTGGCGGCGCCGCGCACCGCGATCGCGACGATGACCAGCACCAGAGCGGTCGCGGCGACGCAGCACCAGGCAACGACGACGCTGCTCCGCACCGCGGACGGCGGCAACAGGCGCAGCACCAGCAGGACGCCGACCCCGAGCACCGTCACCAGCGCCGCTCCCCCGACGAGCGCACGGCGCGGCGTCGCCGTCGCCTCGTGCCCACCACGGACGACGACCCGACCAGATCCCCAGGCACGACGGAAGGCCGATCGACGGGGCACACCGGCCACGAGCAACGCCCACCCGAGCAGCAGCGGCGCCACGATGACGACACCGACCGCCAGCACCACGACGATCACGACGGTGCCCCAGACACTTGCCCGCCACGACACGGCGGTGGCTGTCCCCGCCGCCACCGCCACCAACGCGACGAGAGCGGCCTCGACGACGAGCCGCCAGTGGTGGACCGACCACCGCCACGCGTCGCGCGGCCCCGCGGTCGCATCATCCGTGGCCGCGAGCATGACCACGGTGGTTGCGGTCACCCCGAAACCGAGCCCGAGCGCCGCGATGACCGTGCCCACGGCGAGCAGGGCCACGGGCACCCCGGCCCCGTCGAGCGCCGCGAACGCACCGTTCACCAGGGCGACGCGACCGCCCGGCACGCCGAGCAGGAGCACCACCCCGGCCAGCAGCAGCCCGGCCGTGAACGGCACGACGAGGGCGAGCACCCCGCGGCCCCCGCTCCACGCGATCGACGGCACGGGTGGTGGACCGTACTGCCGCCGCACCGCGGCCTCGGTCGAACCCGCCCTGGCGACACCCGTCACCGGTCGTGCACCATCCATCTGCTCGTCCCCCTCCGACAGCGTCCGCCCATGCTGTCAGGTTCGACGCCAGACGTCCAGAAGGTGACATTTCAGCCGCGGACCCATGCGCCGGCGAGAGTGGCCGCCCCAAATGGTTTAGCCCCAGACTTACTTTCGACGATATGAAGCTCTACGCTTAACCCATGCAGTCCGAACCCGTGATCGCCGTGATCGTCGACCTGATCGACTCCCGCACGCTCGAGGACCGCCCCGCAGCCCAGCAGGACGTCGAGCACGCGTTCGACAGTACCCCGGACATCACCGCACTCGACCCCCTCCGCGCCACCGTCGGCGACGAGTTCCAGGTCATCTACGCCACGCTCACCGACGCGCTACTGGCCACGACGGCGGCGACCCTCGCACTCCCCCCGAGCGTGCAGATCCGCCTCGGGATCGGCCGCGGGCAGGTCCGGACGATCGGCACCGGCGGCACCGGACCGCTGCAGGACGGCCCGGGCTGGTGGTCGGCGCGGGACGCCATCAACGAGACCCACCGGCGCGAGGACGGCCGGACCGCCTTCCTGCGGTCCTGGTACCACGACGCCGACGACCGCCACGGAACGACGGAGCGACTCGTGAACGCCTACTTCCTCAGCCGCGACCACGTCGTCTCGCGACTCGCACCCCGCGCCCGCCGGATCGCACTCGGTCTGGTGCAGGGCCGGACGCAGGCACAGATCGCCGCGGACGAGGGGATCACCCCGTCGGCGGTGTCCCAGTCCGTGCAGAAGTCGGGCGTCGCCGCCCTGGTCGAGGGCCTGCGTGTCCTCGGGGACGGGGGCCGCTGATGCTCGCCGGAGTCCTCCTGACCCTCGTCGGGCTCGCCGACGTCGTCCGCGCACGGACCGGGACGGACGCCGCACCACGGCGCGTGCTGACCACCACGGTGATCGTCCTGCTCTGGGCCGCAGTGACGACTGTGGCGGTGCTCGGCCTCGGCCTCGCCGTCTGGTCGGTGCTGGTCGCGGTCGTCCTCGCGGCCCTGTGGGTCGCGACGACGATCCCGGTGCGCTCCGGTGGCGCGCCCGGCGGTCGCGATCGGGCACTCCCCTGGCTCCGACGCTCCGGGTCCTGGCCGGCCGTCCTGCTCGCGGTCGCCGTCGCCGTGCTGCTGCTCTGGGCACCGGCTGCCGACGCGTCCGGCTTCGTGGTCGACTGGCACCGTGACGCCGGCCCGGCCTTCGTCGGAGCGGTGCCGCTCGCGGCGCTCGTCGCCGGCATCGGGTCCGCACTGTTCCTGGTCGACTCGGCCAACGTGGTCGTCGCCCAGGCACTGCCAGCAGAACTCTCCCCGGACGCCCAGCGCACAGCGGCGGCGGCAGCAGCCGGCCGACCGAAGCGCTTCGGCCGACGACGCACCGGCAGGGCGTCGGACGCAGACGCAGACCGCACGGTCACCCTCAAGGGCGGACGCATGATCGGCCCGATCGAGCGCCTGCTGCTCGCCGGGTTCTCGTTGGCCGGCGCCTTCCCCGTCGTGGCCGCGCTGATCGCCGCGAAGGGGATCGTCCGGTTCCCCGAGATCCGCCGCGAGACGACCGGGTACCAGGCCGAGTACTTCCTGATCGGCAGCCTGGTGAGCTGGGCGATGGCCTTCGCCGCCGCCGGCATGTGCTGGTTGCTGGCACTGGGCTGACGAACGCCCCCGGCCCCCGATCACCGCAGGTACGCTCTCCCCCGTGAACGGTGTCGGAGTCGGTGTCCTCGACGAAGCCGGGCGGCTCCGCCTGCTCGGCGCCGGTGTGACGGGCGCGGCCTTCGCCGTCGTCCTGGTCATGTTGGTCCTGTCCTCGTGGACCGAGGCGACCACCACCGTCCTGGTCTCGGCCGGCATCCCGACCGCCGTGGCTGGTGCCGCGATCGCCGTCGTCCTGCAGCGCCGCGCCTGGCGCGCCGAGGGCGGCTACGAACGGTCGATCGTCGTCCGCGAGTGGATCGCCGACGGCCAGGTGCCCGACGGCGTGCCGGCCGACCAGTGGATCCCACTCGTCCAGGCCCAGGCCGACCGCGAGGGCGCCGGCTGGGGCAAGGTCGTCCTGGGCGTGCTGTGGATCGCGATGACGTGGTCGATGCGCGACCAGCACGGCACGCTCATCACGACGATGCTCATCCTGCTCTGGAGCGCGATGGCCCTGTGGGCAGCCGTCTGGGTCATCCCCCGCGCGCGGGCAGCGCGAGCGCTCCTGCGCCGCGGCGTCTCGACGATCGGCTGAACCCCGCCCACGCACGTCTGACTACGCTCGGATCCATGCAGAGTCGCACCCTCGGCCGCACCGGCCGCTCCGTCTCCCCCATCGGCCTCGGCACCTGGCAGTTCGGCGGTGACTGGGGTCCCGTCTCCGAAGCCGACGCGAACGCCGTCATGGACGCTTCCGTCGAGTCGGGCGTCACCCTGTTCGACACCGCCGACGTCTACGGCGACGGCCGGAGCGAGCAGCTCATCGGCGCGTGGCGTGCCGCGAACCCCGACGTGCCGCTGACGATCACCACGAAGATGGGCCGTCGCGCCGACCAGGTCCCCGAGAACTACGTCGCCGCGAACTTCCGCGAGTGGGTGGACCGCTCGCGGAAGAACCTCGGGCAGGACACCCTCGACCTCGTGCAGCTGCACTGCCCGCCGACCCCGGTCTACGAGGACGACGCCGTCTACGACGCCCTCGACGCGCTGGTCGCCGACGGCTCCATCGCCGCCTACGGCGTCAGCGTCGAGACCGCCGACCAGGCCCTCACCGCGATCGCCCGGCCCGGCGTCGCGAGCGTCCAGATCATCCTCAACGCGTTCCGTCTCAAGCCGCTCGACCGCGTGCTGCCGGCCGCACTGGAGGCAGGGGTCGGCATCCTGGCGCGCGTCCCGTTGGCCTCGGGTCTGCTCTCCGGCAAGTACACCACCGACACGTCGTTCGCCGAGGGCGACCACCGCAACTACAACCGCCACGGCGAGGCCTTCGACCAGGGCGAGACCTTCAGCGGCGTCGACTACGACGACGGCGTGCGTGCCGCGCACACCTTCGCGGCGTCCCTGCCGGACGCCGTCTCGGTCCCGCAGGCGGCACTCGCGTGGATCATCGCGCAGGACGGCGTCACCGCGGCGATCCCCGGCGCGCGCAACCCGGAGCAGGCACGGTCGAACGCCGCCGCCGGCGACCTGCCGCCGATCGAGGGCCTCGACGCCACCGTGCACGACCTGTACGACACGTGGTTCCGCGCGAGCGTCCACGACCGCTGGTGAACCTGCGGAGCGTCGCGGTCGCGGTGGCCGCACTCCTGCTGCTGTCCGGGTGCGCCGCACCTGGAGCGGACACCACCCGCGACGCTCCACCCTGGCCACGGCCGACCGACCTGACGGCCCGCGCCGAGTCCGCCGGGCTCCGGAACGTCTGGGGCGAACGGCTGGCCGAGCACGTGCACACGCACCTGGCGATCCTGGACGGCGACGAGCCGGTGACCGTCCCGGCGAACATCGGGCACTCCGACGAGCGGAAGTTCGCCGCGGAGATCCACACGCACGACACGTCGGGCATCGTGCACGTCGAGTCCCCGACGAAGCAGACGTTCACGCTCGGGCAGTTCTTCGACGAGTGGGGCGTCTCGCTCGGTCCGGAGCACGTCGGTGGTCTGCGCGGCGAACTGACGGTGTGGGTCGACGGACACCGGAGGATCGGCAACCCGCGCTCCATCGAGCTGACGGACCTGCGCCAGGTCGTCCTCGTCGTCACGACCGTCGGCGAGGTCCCGCACCTGCCGGCCCCCTTCGACTGGCCCCCGCAGTACGACTAGCGCCGGAACCGGCTCGGCTCAGGCCTCCTTCGCCGCGACCCACGACAGGTCGAGGTCCCACTGCTCGACCGACCCGGCCGGCAGCTGCCACACGTACTCGTTCTTGAGCTTCTTGCCGTCCTCGCGGAACGGCCCCGTCCGGTACGGGTAGAACGCGACCGTCGGCAGCGTGCCGGGCGGCGCCGTGCGGATCGCGTTCGAGAAGTCCTTGTTCAGCCGCCGCAGCTCGGCGATCACGTCGCCCCGAGCGGTGTCCGCGTCGAACCCGCCGGCACCCGAGGCGAGTTGGAACGCGATGTGCAGCTGCCGGTCACCGTGGTCGTCCTCGTAGCTGATCAGCCGGTGGTTCTCGACGGCCTCGAGCAGCTCCGGGTCGCCGTACACGACGTCCCGCACCACGTCCGGTGCGACGACGGCCCCGTTGTAGTCGACGGACAGGTCGGACCGGCCGTAGTGGAACAGCAGCGGCAGGTCGAGCTCGGCCTCGGCGGCGAGCGCCGCGTGTCCGGTCGCACGCAGTACGGAGCGGAGTTCCTTCATCCGCACGACGTGTCCGCGGTCGTGGATGTTGTAGCGGATGCGGGGGCTGATGTTCTCGGAGCGGGCGATGGTCACGACGAGTTCGCCGAGGTCGTTCGTCTCGATCAGGTAGCCGAACGGGTTGAACTGGAACACCATCGGGAGCACCCCGTACTCGCTCTGCTTGGTCAGGGCGGCGGAGAGTTCCGGTGAGGCGGCGATCGCCCGGCGCAGCTGCACGCTGAACGGGGTCTCGATGCCGAGGTTGATCTCGAGGTCGCTCGCCCCGTAGGAGCCGAGCACGGCCTGCGCGTACTGCTCGATGTGGGCGCGCATGTTCTCGCTGATGCCCTCGCCCCCGAACGCGGCGACGATCGTGTACTGGCTCCAGTCGAGCCGGTCGTCCTCGAACAAGGCCTTCAGGAACGGTGGGTAGCTGCAGATGATGTAGGTGAAGTCGGTACCGAACTCGCGCATCGTCTGCACGATCTTGTCGCGGTCCGGGCCGATCGACTTGATCATGGACGACTCGGTGAGCGAGGCGGTCACGTTCATCCCGGTGGCCCAGGCCCCGAGCGAGAAGGCGTTGAGCACGAAGGGCTGCTTGGACAGGTCCTTGGCGGTGCGGGAGAACCCGAGCTGCAGCAGCTGTCGGGTGGCCTGGCGTTCGTCAGGGCCACGCACCCAGCTGGTCGGGGTGCCGCTCGATCCGCTGGACTCGTCGACGACGACGCCACGTCGGGGCAGGCGTCCGTCGATACAGCGCTCGGGGATGCTCCAGCGCTTGACGTAGGAGTCCTTGTCCATCTCGGGGAGGCCCGAGATCGCCGCGGCGATCCCGCCACGGGTGTCGAGCCTGGAGGCCCGTCCGGACTCCGCCAGGAACGCTCGGTACGCGGGGACCCGCTTCGCAGCCCGTTCCGCGGTCCGCCAGGCGCGCCAGCGTCCGAGGGTCCAGCGGAGCGGCTCGATGCCGGGCGTGAGCAGGAGCTTGTGGGTGCCGACACGGGGCATGAACAGTGCGACGAAGGTCTCGACCACCCACACCACCGAGAACACCGCTGCGCGCTTCACCGGGTCCCCCCGACGGTCATCGCTGCTGCGGGTCGGCGGTGTGCCAGGGGTGGTGGGTCGCTGTGTCCGAAGCGGAACAGCATCCAGGCCATCCGCCCGTCGGACTCGTCGACGCCCGCGCGTTCCACGAACGCGGCGTGTGACCGCGGGTTGGTGATGACGGTGCCGAAGGGGTGCATGGCGATGCCGCGTGCGGAGAACTCGAGCCAGATGCGCATGAAGACCCGTCCGGCCTCGACGTACTCGGCCGGGGTGCTGAACGGTCCCTCGAGCCAGGCGAGCTGTCGGACGCCCCGCATGGTGGACAGGTACACCTTGCGGAAGACCCCGCCGATGCCCGGGGCCTGCCAGAGTCCGCGGTGCTCCATGGCGAACCGGAGCACCGGGCCGGGCATGAGCATCGTCTCCGCGGACAGCCCGTCACCGGTGGCCGCTGCCTGTCGCTTCGAGAACCGCAGCCAGTGCAGGATCTCGTCGTGCACGGCGTCGTGCTGCAGGTCGTCGAACAGGGTCTCCTGGTTGACGCGCACGATCTCGTCGACGGTGGCCCGGTCGTCCGTGGTGCGGAAGCGCTGCCCGGCCGCCGACGCGATGGCGGACGCGGCCTCGATCGCGGTGGCGTCGACGAGCGTTGCGTCGTAGGGCCTGCGTGAGGTGCGCCGTGCGAGGAAACCGGCCAGGGCCTCCCGGTCGTCCGCGGTGACCACGTGCGGACGCAACGTCACCGTGCCCAGCAGGTGCAAGCGGTCGTCCGCACCAGCGCTGAGTCGACCGAAGTCCATCTCGGCGTGGTCGAGCCGTTCCTGCACGGTGAACCCGTGCGCCCGCGCCACCACGTCGAGCCCGGCCAGGAACACCCCGGCGCAGACGTGCCCGAACGGGATGCCGAACGACTCCGCCGGCAACCCCCGTCGCAGGTCGTAGAACACGGTCGCGGTGCGGTCGTCCTCGACGCGCACGACGATCGGTTGCGAGTTGTGCGGCGACGGGTAATGCCGCGCGTCCTCGATGATGCCCGTCCACGGTGATGCCATCGTTCCCCCTCGGTGGTCCCTGGCGACGATCATACGAACCCCCGGTGTCCCCCATGCCGGTCAGGGCATGCACTGTGGACAACCGGTGCGTAGCCTGCTCCTCGTGATGACCATCCGCACCGGCACCGACCTCGCAGCGGTCGAGGACGTCGTCGACGCCGTGACGGCGCACGGCGAGCGGTACCTGGACCGGGTGTTCACCCTGCGGGAGCGCACCGACACCGGCGACGACCCGGAGCGCCTCGCTGCCCGGTTCGCGGGCAAGGAGGCCGTCGTGAAGCTGCTCCGGCCGGCTCCGGACCAGGCGATCCCGCTGCGTGACGTCGCCGTCGTGCTCGACCCCGGTGGCGCCCCCACGGTCGAGCTGTCCGGAGCGGCCGCGGCCCTGGCGGAGTCGATCGGGTGCGGCCCGATCGCGGTCTCGTTGGCACACGAACGGGGGCTCGCGGTGGCGACGGCGGTGGCCCTCTCGGAGCGCTGACCCGGCGCTCCCGACAGGGGTGCGGTTTTCCGCACCCGCACGGCGGTTTCCCGAGGGCCGTTCCTCTTTACGGTTGCAGTCATGGAACAGGACCCGAACCCCTCCAGCACCACCGCGACGATCGCCGACCCGGCCACCGACCGGGCCGTCCGTCGCGCCCTCGCCGAGCACGGCCGGCTGACGGTCGACGCGTGGGACGTCGCGTCGATCGCCGACCTCTACGCCCTCGGCCTGACCTCGCACGCCACCGTGAACGTGATGCTCGCGGTGGAGTCGGACCTCGACGTCGAGTTCCCCGACTCGGTGCTGAACCGGTCCACCTTCGCGAGCGTCGAGTCGATCACCGCCGCGGCGGAGCTCGCCTCGTGACCCTGGTCCTGCCGGCACCGTCGGTCGTCGACCGCTTCGCCGAGCGTGCGAGCGCGGTGGCCGAGGTCGCCGCACAGTTCGCCGACGAGGTCGACCGCGACGCACGGCCCCCGCGCGAGGCCATCGCCGCGATGCGGGAGTACGGCCTGCTCGCGGCAGCGGTGCCGACCGAGCACGGTGGCGAGGGAGCCTCCGTGGCCGAGCTCTCCGCGATCGCGACCGAACTCGGCCGGGCCTGCGCCGCGACCGGCATGGTGTTCGCGATGCACCAGGGCCAGGTCATGGCGCTCTGGCGGCACGGCGGCGACGGTGCCGGCGTGCTCGAGACGATCGAGGCCGTCCGGGGCGGGGCACTCGTCGCGTCCGCCACCACCGAGCGCGGCGTCGGCGGCGACGCCCGGCGGTCCACCTGTTCCATCGAGCCGACCGACGACGGACGGATCCGCCTGCGCAAGGACGCGCCGGTGATCTCGTACGCCACCGAGGCCGACGCGGTGTTCGTCACCGCCCGCCGCGACCCGGACGCCCCGGCGTCGGACCAGCGACTGCTCATCTGCCGCACCGACACGATGGTCCTGTCGCAGACGTCCACCTGGGACACCATGGGGCTCCGCGGCACGTGCAGCAACGGGTGGATCCTCGACACCGAGACGACGACCGACCGGGTGTTCCGCGACGACTACGCCGCGATCTCCGCCCAGACGGTCCTGCCGGTGTCGCACGTGCTCTGGGCCTCGGTCTGGCTCGGCATCGCGGTCTCGTCCGCCGAACGTGCCCGCAGCGCCGTCCGCAAGCAGGCCCGCGCCGCCGTCGGGACCACCCCGCCCGGTGCCCTGCGGCTGGCCGAGCTCCTGGTCGACCTGCAAGCCCTGGCCGACTCGGTGCGACACGCCGCCGAACGGTTCGACGCCGCAGCCGACGACCCGGACGTGCTGGCCTCGAGCGCGTACGCCCTCGCCGCCAACGCCCTGAAGATCGGTGCGTCCGAACGCGTCACCGACATCGTCACGAAGGCGCTGCGCATCGTCGGGATCGCCGGCTATGCCGCCTCGGGTCCGATGAGCATCGCCCGACACCTCCGAGACGCCCACGGTGCCGCCGTCATGGTGAGCAACGACCGTCTCCTCAAGAACGACGCCGACCTGGCCATCATGACGGGAGTGATCCTGTGACGATCACGGACACCACCACGCACAGCACCGACACCACCACCGCGGACAGCGCCGCCGCGGACACCGCCGCCGCGCTCGACGCCGCCCGCGCCGCCCTCCGCGCCCGGCTGCTCACCGACGGCGTGCTCCTCGACCTCGGCACGCCCGGCCTCTACGGCCGCACCGGGGTCTTCGAGCGCGTCTACGCCGCCGTCGACGCGGCAGCGGTGCGCAGCCAGCAGCACCTCGGCGCCGAGGTCCTGCGCTTCCCGCCGGTCGAGCCGCTCGCGTCCTTCGAGCGCACCGACTACATCGCGTCGTTCCCGGACCTCGCCGCGTCGATCTCCGGGTTCACCGGTGACGACCGCACCCACCGCGCACTGCTCGCCGCCCGCGAGCGCGGTGAGCGCTGGGAGGGGTTCCTCGAGCCGGCCGACCTCATGCTCACCCCCGCGGTCTGCCACCCGGTCTACGGCCTGATCGGCGACACCGTGCCGCAGCAGGGCCGGTTCTTCGACGTCCTCGGCGACTCCTTCCGCCGTGAGCCCTCGCTCGACCCGATGCGCCTGCAGGCCTTCCACATGCACGAGTTCGTGCACGTCGGCACCCCCGCGTCCGCAGCGGCCCACCGGGACGGCAGCATCCCGGTGATGCGCGCGCTGCTCGAGTCGTTCGGGCTCGAGATCGACGTCGTCCCGGCCAACGATCCCTTCTTCGGCCGCGTCGGGCAGATGCTCGCCCGCAACCAGGTCGAGCAGGCGCTCAAGTTCGAGTTCGTGACGAAGGTCTACGGCCCCGACCACGACGCCACCGCGATCAGCTCCGCGAACCTGCACGAGGACCACTTCGGCACCTCGTTCGGCCTCCGCACCGAGGACGGACAGGTCGCGCACAGCGCCTGCATCGCGTTCGGCCTGGAACGCATCACCATCGCCCTGTTCGCCGCCCACGGCACGGACCTCGACGCCTGGCCGGCGTCCGCCCGCGCCGCCCTCGCCCTGTGACCACGCTGCACGGCTGGTCCGGATCGCCGGCGATCCGCGCCGCGGTCCAGCTCCCCGCCGCCGCGCGCGCCGGCGTCGTCATCTGCCCGCCGCTCGGGCAGGAGGGCGTCATCGCGTACCGCACGCTCCGTCTGCTGGCCGACCGCCTGGAGGCCCGTGGCATCGCCTCGGTGCGCTACGACCCGTCCGGACGTGGTGACGGCGCACCCGACACCACGCCCGACGCGCAGGTCCGGTCCGCGCGCCACGCCGCCGCCGTGCTCCGCACGACCGGTGTGCAGCGCGTCGCGTTCGTCGGGCTGGCCTCGGCCGCCCTCGTCGCGGCGAACGCCGCCGCGGACACCGACGGCCTCGTCGTCTGGGACGCACCGGCATCGGGCAAGGGGTGGCTCCGCAGGCAGCGCGCCCTCGCGACCATCACGATCGGTGCCGACCGCGTGGTCGACGGCGTCGAGAGCCTGATCGGGTTCGACGTCGAGCCCGACGAGGCCGCCGCACTCGCGGACCTCGCCTTCACCCCGCGCACCGGGCCCACCGTCGCGCTCGTCCGCCCGGGTGCCCGGCCGCCGAAGCCCCTCGGTGGCGTCGACGTGACCGAGGTCACCGGCAGCGCCGAGCTCCTCGACGGCACGAGCATCCACGCCCGCATCCCCGGAGCCGCCGTCGACACCGTCGTGGCCTGGCTCGACACCTGGGCACCCGAGACTGCCGTGCCCGTCCGCACCCCCGTCCTCGACGAGGTCCTCGACGTCGACGGCCGCGTGTCGGAGCGGATCGTCCACCTCGGCGAACAGGGCCTGTTCGGGATCGAGACCGTCTCGTCCGCCCAGCACCACGACGCCCCCGTCGTCGTGCTCCACAGCGGCGGCGCCGAGCACCGCGTGGGTGCCACCGACTACCAGGTCGAACTCGCCCGCGCCCTCGCCCGCGACGGCGCCCGGGTCGTCCGGGTCGACCGTCGTGCCACCGGCGAGAGCACCGGCGTGCACGAGGACGAGCGGAGCTTCCTGTTCGCGCAGGAGTGGGTCGAGGACCAGTCCGCCGTCGTCACCGCACTCGCCACCCCCTCGGACCGGCTCGTGCTCGTCGGCATGTGCGCCGGCGCCTGGGTCGCGGGCCGCGCCGTCGAGGAGGCCCCGCGCCTGGTCGTCGAGATCAGCCCGAACGACTACCGTCGCGTCCCGGCCGAGCCCGGCTCGTACGCCGACGGGGTCCGGGCGATCGACGCCCCGTCGCCCGCCCGGATGTGGGTGCGCGAGCGGTACAACCGGTTCGTGCCGAAGGCCGTCCGCGACCGGATCGCCCGTCGCGACCGGATGGGCGGGGTCGTCGGCCACGTCCGCCCGCTCGTCGAGCACGGCACCGACGTCGTCGTGATCGTCGCTCCCGAGGACGCCGCCCTGTTCGATCGGCTCGGTGGGCAGAAGGCCGTCCGGCGCTGGCCCGGTGACGACCGTCGCGGCTCGGTGTCCGTCGTCCGCGTCGAGGACGGGGACCACGCGCTGTTCTCCCCGACGATGCGCGAGGCGGTCGTCGCCGAGGTGCGCTCCCGCGTCGCGACGACGTTCCCCGTCCACACCTGACGCGGCTGGACCGGCTCAGCGCAGGCCGAGCTCCCGCGCGACGGCGTCGGGACGCTCGACGTGGGCGAAGTGCCCGCAGTCGTCGAGCAGCACCGTCCGGACCTGCGGCACGAGCGCCCGCAGCGCCTCGAGGTCCGTGACCCGGGCGAACACGTCGTCGCGCCCGGCGATCGCCGTCACCGGGCAGGTGATCGCGCGCCACCGGTCGACGTCGTACGCCGCCGCCGACCGTGCTGCCTCGGTGAACTGCTCCGGCCGGAGCTCCTCGACGAAGGCCTCGAGCACGCTCGGGTCCAGTCGTCGCACGTGCGTGAACACCGGCGCGGCGACGAGCGGCAACAGACCGATCCGGGCGATCCCCCGGAGCAGCGGACGAGCGACGCCACCGGTCACCGTGAGGCCCGCACGCAGCAGGGTGAACGCCGGCAGGGTGCCGAGCGCCCGCACCGGGTGCCGAGCCGCGCCGGCGGTCGCGACCGTGGTGCCGGACACCAGGGCGAGCGACCGCACCCGCTCGGGCGCCACCACCGCCAGGTGCAACCCGACGAACGCGCCCATGGAGTGCCCGACCACGTCGACCGCGCCGAGGCCCAGCGCACCGAGGACCGCCGACACGGCACCCGTGACGGCGTCGAGCCCGAGCGGACCGTCGGGAGCCGGCGAGGACCCCCAGCCGGGCAGGTCGACGAGCACCAGCCCGCGGTCGCGGACGCCCTGTGCGGCATGCAGCAGCGGCGTCCACGTCGACCAGGACCCGGCGACGCCGTGCAGCAGCAGGAGCGGGTCCGGGCCGGCGCGGTGGTGCACCACGACGGGCCCGGTCGGGGCCTCCACGACCGTGCGGGTCAGCCCCCAGGCGCCGGGCGTGACACGCACCGGGTACGGGGCGTAGGCGTCGGCGGTGACCCCGTGACCACGCGGGTCGGTGTCGATGGCGTGCACCGGGCCTCCTGTCCGACCGTCGACGCGGACGCGTCCGTCAGGAGGGATTCGGAACGCTAGCCGACGGGGACGGGTGCCGAGCAGGCGGCGAGCCGGTCGAGGGCCGCCTTGTACTCGGCGACGTCGCGCTGCAGGCCGGGCTCGGTGATGATCGAGGCCTTGATCCGACCCTGCACGTCGATGACGAAGGTCGCGCGGGTGGCGAAGCCCTTGTTCTCGAGGAACACGCCGTACTCCTTCGAGACCGCGCCGTGCGGCCAGAAGTCGGCGAGCAGCTCGAAGTCGTAGCCGTTCGTCTCGGCGAACGAGCGGAGCGTCGCCTTCGAGTCGACCGAGATGCCGAGCAGCTCGATGCGCTGGTCCTGGAACATCGTGATGTTGTCCTGCAGGGTGCAGAGCTCGTTCGTGCACCCGGACGAGAACGCCAGCGGGAAGAAGACGAGTGCGACCGGGCGGTTGCCGCGGAAGTCGCTGAGTCGGACGTGCTCACCGAACTGGTTCGGGAGCTCGAAGTCCGGCGCGAGTGAGCCGATCTCCAGTGCCATCGCTACGTGTGCTTCTTCCTCGGGCGTGGGGTGTGCCCGTCGGGTCCGTGCGCCGCGGATCGCGTGTGCACGATCGGCCATGCTACGCCGACGACACGCGAATGCAAGCACCCGTCCACCTGCACGTCACCATCAGCATCAGCGTCGGTCCTGGGGCCTAGAGTGGACGGGGCCCCAGCCGGTCGCGACCCGACCACCGGAGCCACCATGTCCACCACCACGAGAACGAACGAGGTCAAGGGTGACGGTGAACGACCAGGACCCGTACAGCGCCGGGGCGAACGACCAGGATCCGCAGGAGACCGCCGAATGGCGTGAGTCCCTCGACGGGCTGGTCCAGACCCACGGACACCAGCGCGGTCGCGAGATCATGCTGAGCCTGCTCAAGCGGTCCAAGGAACTGCACCTCGGTGTGCCGATGGTCCCGACGACGGACTACGTGAACACCATCGCGCCGGAGAACGAGCCGGAGTTCCCCGGCGACGAAGAGCTGGAGCGCCGGTACCGCCGCTGGATCCGCTGGAACGCGGCCATCACGGTGCACCGCGCACAGCGTCCCGGCATCGGGGTCGGCGGCCACATCTCGACGTACGCGTCGAGCGCCGCGATGTACGAGGTCGGCTACAACCACTTCTTCCGCGCGCAGGACCACCCCTCCGGTGGCGACCAGGTCTTCTTCCAGGGCCACGCCTCCCCCGGCATGTACGCCCGCGCGTACATGGAAGGTCGCCTCTCCGAGGACCAGCTCGACGGGTTCCGGCAGGAGAAGTCGCACGCCGGCGGCGGCCTGTCGTCGTACCCGCACCCGCGCCTCATGCCGCACTTCTGGCAGTTCCCGACCGTGTCGATGGGCATCGGCCCGATCAACGCGATCTACCAGGCGCAGCAGGCCAAGTACCTGTCGAACCGCGGCATCAAGGACGCCATGGACCAGCAGGTGTGGGCGTTCCTGGGCGACGGCGAGATGGACGAGGTCGAGTCCCGCGGGCAGCTCCAGGTCGCCGCGAACGACGGCCTCGACAACCTGAACTTCGTCATCAACTGCAACCTGCAGCGACTCGACGGCCCGGTCCGTGGCAACGGCAAGATCATCCAGGAGCTCGAGGCGTTCTTCCGCGGTGCGGGCTGGAACGTCATCAAGGTCGTCTGGGGCCGCGAGTGGGACGACCTGCTCGCCCGCGACACCGAGGGCGCGCTCCTCAACCTGATGAACCAGACGCCGGACGGCGACTACCAGACGTACAAGGCCGAGAACGGTGCCTACGTGCGCGAGAACTTCTTCGGGCGCGACCCGAAGGCGCTCGAGCTCGTCAAGGACTACACCGACGACCAGATCTGGAACCTCAAGCGCGGTGGCCACGACTACCGCAAGGTCTACGCCGCGTTCAAGGCCGCGACCGAGCACAAGGGCCAGCCGACCGTCATCCTGGCGAAGACGGTCAAGGGCTACGGCCTCGGCCCGAGCTTCGAGGGCCGCAACGCGACCCACCAGATGAAGAAGCTCACGCTCGACAACCTCAAGCAGTTCCGCGACGAGATGCGCATCCCGATCTCCGACGCGCAGCTGGAGGAGAACCCCTACACGCCGCCGTACTACCACCCGGGCAACGACGACGAGGCAATCCAGTACATGCACGAGCGTCGTCGCGCGCTCGGTGGCTACGTTCCGGAACGTCGCACGAAGTACACGCAGTTCACGCTGCCGGACGACTCGAAGTACCAGGTCGTCAAGAAGGGCTCCGGCAAGCAGGAGGTCGCCACCACCATGGCGTTCGCGCGCCTGCTGAAGGACCTGCTGCGCTCGCCCGACTTCGGCGACCGCGTGGTCCCGATCATCCCGGACGAAGCACGCACCTTCGGCATGGACGCCTACTTCCCGTCGGCGAAGATCTACAACCCGAACGGCCAGCACTACACGTCGGTCGACCGCGAGCTCCTGTTGGCCTACAAGGAGAGCCCGCAGGGCCAGATCATCCACGTCGGCATCAACGAGGCCGGGGCCCTCGCGGCCTTCACCGCGGTCGGTACCTCGTACTCGACGCAGGGCGAGCCGCTCATCCCGGTCTACGTCTTCTACTCGATGTTCGGGTTCCAGCGCACCGGCGACGCCATCTGGGCCGCCGGCGACCAGATGACCCGTGGATTCATGATCGGCGCGACCGCCGGCCGCACCACGCTGACGGGCGAGGGCCTGCAGCACGCGGACGGTCACTCGCCGCTCCTCGCCACGACGAACCCGGCCGTCGTCTCGTACGACCCGGCGTACGGCTACGAGATCGGCCACATCGTCAAGGCCGGCCTCGACCGCATGTACGGCACGAACGAGGACGGCTCGCCGAAGCACGCCGACCCGAACGTCATGTACTACCTGACGGTCTACAACGAGCCGCTGGTGCAGCCGGCCGAACCCGAGGGCGTCGACGTCGAGGGCATCCTCAAGGGGATGTACCGGCTCAAGGCGAGCGAGCACGACGGTCCGAAGGCCCAGCTGCTCGCGTCCGGTGTCGCCGTGCCGTGGATCCTCGAGGCGCAGCAGCTCCTCGCCGAGGACTGGGGCGTGTCGGCCGACGTCTGGAGCGTCACGAGCTGGGGTGAGCTGTACCGCGACGGTGTGGCCGCCGAGCAGCAGGCGTTCCTCAACCCGAACGAGCCGGCCCGCACGCCGTTCGTCACCGAGCGTCTGCTCGGCACCGAGGGTCCGGTCGTCGCCGTGAGCGACTTCATGCACCTGGTGCAGGAGCAGATCCGCCCGTTCGTGCCGACCGACTACGCCACGCTCGGCGCCGACGGCTTCGGCTTCTCGGACACCCGTCCGGCCGCTCGCCGCTTCTTCCACATCGACGGCCCCTCGGTCGTCGTGCGGACGCTGCAGCAGCTCGCCCGCCAGGGCAAGGTCGACGGCGCGCTCGTCCAGCAGGCGATCGACAAGTACCGCCTGCACGACGTGACCGCCGGCACCACCGGCAGCGCGGGCGGCGAGAGCTGATCAACCCGTGACGACGGTCCGCCCGGACCACGAGAGCCAGGAGAGCGCGCGCGAGCGCGCGCTCTCCTGGCTCCGTCAGGTGTCCGGAGAACTCTCCACAGCCACGATCAAGCGGCTCGAGGACACGCTCCCCTGGTACAGCGAGATGCCGCCGGGGCGCCGCTCCGCCGTGGGCCTCGTCGCCCAGGCCGGCATCACCTCGTTCATCAGCTGGCTCGAGGGCACCGCGTCGACGCCGTGGATCGCCGCGGCCGACGTCTTCGGGTCCGCCCCGCGGGAGCTCCTGCGCTCGGTGAGCCTGCAGCAGACCCTGCAGCTCATCCGCGTCGTGGTGACCGTGGTCGAGGAACGCGCCGCCGACGACGAGATGCTGCAGGAGGCGATCCTCAAGTACTCCCGCGACATCGCGTTCGCCGCCGCCGACGTCTACGCCCGCGCGGCCGAGGCCCGCGGTCTGTGGGACGCCCGGCTCGAAGCGCTCGTGGTCGACTCGATCCTCTCCGGCGAGTACGACGACGAACTGCCCTCCCGTATCGCCGCCCTCGGCTGGCACGGCCACGGCGAGGTCGCGGTGCTCGTCGGCACCGCGCCGAAGCAGCTCGAGGTCGACCAGGTCCGGCGGACCGCACGGCACATGGACGCCGACGTGCTCGTCGGGGTCCAGGGATCGCGGCTCGTCGTGGTGATCGGCCGCGCCACCCCGCGCGACGACGTCCCCGAGGGCGAGGAGCCCGTCTCCTTCACGACCATCGCGCAGGCCCTCGAACCGCTGTTCGGCGAGGGCCACCTGGTGCTCGGCAACGAGGTCCCCGGGGTCGTCGACGCCTCGACCAGCGCGAAGGCCGCCCTCGCCGGGTTCGCCGTCGCGCGTGCCTGGCGTGGCGTGCCCCGCCCGGCCCTCGCTGACGACCTGCTGCCCGAACGTGCACTGGCCGGCGACCCGCTCGCCCGGTCGGCCCTGGTGCAGCGCATCTACGTCCCACTCAAGGACCAGTCCACCGAGCTCCTGCAGACGCTCTGGTGCTACCTGGACACCGGGCGTTCGCTCGAGGCCACGGCGCGCGAGCTCTTCGTGCACCCGAACACCGTGCGCTACCGCCTGCGCCGGGTCGCCGACATCATCGGGTGGGACGCCACGCACGCCCGCGACGCCCTGATCGTGCAGTCGGCGCTCATCCTCGGCGCGATGTCCGAGTCCGCGACCGGCCGCCGCCGCATCACGCCCCGACGCTAGAGCGCTCCGGACGGTAGAGAACCGACAATGTCCCGCGGGGATTCGTGTGGGAAGTCCACACGGGCCCCGCGGGACGAGAACGCGAGGATTGTCCGGTGATCGTCGTCGTCGCGCCCGGACAGGGCTCCCAGACCCCCGGCTTCCTCGCCCCCTGGCTCGAGGACGCCACCGTTCGTGAACGAGTCGGGCAGTGGTCGGAGTCGATCGGCGTCGACCTCGCCGAGCACGGCACGAACTCCGACGCGGACACCATCAAGGACACCGCGCTCGCACAGCCCCTCATCGTGGCCGCCAGCCTGGTGACCGCCGACGCACTGCTCGCCGAGGGCCGTCGTGCCCTGGTGGGCGGGGTCGCCGGACACTCGGTGGGCGAGTTCACCGCCGCCGCGGTCGCCGGGATCCTCGAGCCGACCGACGCCGTCGCCCTGGTCGCCGAGCGCGGCCGGGCCATGGCGGACGCCGCAGCGCTCGAGCCGACCTCGATGGCCGCCGTCCTCGGTGGCGACGCCGATGCGGTGGCCGCAGCCCTCGCCGAGCACGGCCTGGTGCCCGCGAACCACAACGGTGGCGGCCAGACCGTCGTCGCCGGTGCCGCAGACGCCATCGCGGCCCTCGCCGCCGAGCCGCCCGCCAAGGCCCGGGTGATCCCGCTCGCCGTGGCCGGTGCGTTCCACACCCGGTACATGGCCCCCGCCGTCGAACGGGTCGCCCCGGTCGCGGCTGCCGCCACCGTGCAGGACCCGACCCTGCCGATCTGGACCAACGCCGACGGCTCCCGGGTCGACGACGGGCGCCGCTTCGTCGACCTGATGGTCCAGCAGATCGCGAACCCCGTGCACTGGGACGCGGTCATGGAGTCCTTCTCCACCGCCGGCGTGACCGGCATCATCGAGCTCGCACCCGCCGGTGCCCTCGTCGGCCTGGCGAAGCGCGGCCTCCGCGGCACGCCGACCGTCGCCATCAAGACCCCCGACGACCTGCCTGCAGCGATCGACCTGCTGCAGCGCGCGGGCCAGGAAGCAGACGCAACCGCATGACCGACCCGACCACCCCGACGGACGCCCCCACGGGCCTCCCGACCGGATCCGCGCGCCCGCTGCTCCAGCAGCGCCGCGGCCACGAGTTCACCCGGATCCTGGCGTTCGGCGCCGCCCGCGGCGAGAACGTCGTGCCGAACGACGACCTCGTCGGCCCGATCGACTCGTCCGACGAGTGGATCCGTCAGCGCACCGGCATCATCACCCGCAAGCGCGCGGGCAAGGACGTCGAGGCCGTCGACCTCGCCGAGGCAGCCGCACGCGAGGCCATCGAGAAGGCCGGCATCGAGCCGTCCCAGATCGGCGTCGTGCTCGTGAGCACCGTCACGCACACCGTGGCGACCCCGTCGATGGCGTCGCTGCTCGCCGAGCGCATCGGCGCCACCCCGGCCGCCGCGTACGACATCAGTGCCGCCTGTGCCGGGTACGCCTACGGGATCGCCCAGGCCGACTCGTTCATCAAGTCCGGACTCGCCGACCACGTGCTGGTCGTCGGGGCCGAGAAGCTCAGCGACGTCGTCGACCCGACCGACCGCTCGATCTCGTTCCTGCTCGGGGACGGTGCCGGCGCCGCCGTGATCGGCCCGAGCGACTTCCCGGGCATCGCCCCCACCATCTGGGGCTCCGACGGCTCGAAGTGGGACGCCATCGGCATGACCGCGACCTACAACGAGTGGGAGGCCGGCGCACCGCGTCCGACCATGCGCCAGGCCGGGCAGACGGTGTTCCGCTGGGCCGTCTGGGAGATGGTCAAGGTCGCCCGCCAGGCGCTCGAGACCGCCGGCGTCCGCCCCGAGGACCTCGCCGCGTTCGTGCCGCACCAGGCGAACATCCGCATCATCGACGAGTTCGCCAAGCAGCTCGGCCTGCCCGAGACGGTGACGATCGCCCGCGACATCACCACCACCGGCAACACCTCCGCCGCGAGCATCCCGCTCGCCACGCACCGCCTGCTCGAGGAGCACCCGGACCTGTCGGGCGGCCTCGCCCTGCAGATCGGCTTCGGCGCCGGACTCGTGTTCGGCGCCCAGGTGGTCGTCCTCCCCTGATCCCCGCCCGGTCGCGCAGCCGCGCGCCGGTCCCCATCCCGACGAGCCTCCGCGCACCCGGACCCCGCGTGCCCTAGGCTGGTCAACGGTCAAACGACACCCCCCTTCAAGGAGAACACTCATGGCCCTGTCCAACGAAGAAGTCCTCGCCGGCCTGGCCGAGCTGATCAACGACGAGACCGGTATCGCCACCGACACCGTCGCCGCCGACAAGTCCTTCACGGACGACCTCGACATCGACTCCATCTCGATGATGACCATCGTGGTCAACGCCGAGGAGAAGTTCGACGTGAAGATCCCGGACGAAGAGGTCAAGAACCTCAAGACCGTGGGCAACGCGGTCGACTACATCGTCAAGGCCCAGGCCTGACACGAGCTTCCTGAGCGCCGCGGCCCGCGGACCCCTGCGGGCCACGGCGCTCATCTTGTTCACCCCAACGAAAGAACACGTCGTCCCATGACCAAGAAGACCGTCGTCGTCACCGGGATCGGTGCGATCTCACCCCTCGCCGCGACCGCCCCGGACACCTGGGACGCGCTGCTCGCCGGCAAGTCCGGCATCACCCGCATCGAGGACCCCCGCTACGCCGAGCTCGAACTCCCCGTGGAGTTCGCCGGCCAGGCGCGCCGGTTCCTCACCGACCAGCTCACCCGCCCCGAGTCGAAGCGCCTCGACCCCTCGTCGCAGCTGTCGCTCGTCGCGGCGCGCGAGGCCTGGGCCGACGCCGGCATCGACGACGAGTCGGTCGTGCCCGAGCGCCTCATCGTCGACTGGGCGACCGGCATCGGCGGCGTGAACACGCTGCTCGACGCCTGGGACACCCTGCGCGAGAAGGGTCCGCGTCGCGTCCTGCCGATGACGGTCCCGATGCTCATGGCGAACGGCCCCGCCGCCGCCATCGAGATGGAGTTCGGCGCCCGTGGTGGCGCCCGCACCTACCTGTCCGCCTGCGCGTCCTCGACCGAGTCGCTGGCCGAGGCGTACCGGCACATCGCCGACGGCGACGCCGACATCGTCATCACCGGTGGCGCCGAGGCCGCGCTGCACCCGCTCCCGCTGGCCGCGTTCGCCGCGATGCAGGCCCTGTCGCGCCGGAACGACTCCCCCGAGACCGCGTCGCGTCCCTACGACGTCACGCGTGACGGCTTCGTGCTCGGTGACGGCGCAGCGGCGCTCATCCTCGAGTCGAAGGAGCACGCCGAGGCCCGCGGCGCGACGATCTACGCCGAGGTCGCCGGCTCCGGCATCACCTCCGACGCCTTCCACATCACCGCGCCGGACCCCGAGGGCAGCGCCGCCGCCCGTGCGGTCCTGCAGGCCCTCGAGCACGCCGACGCGAGCATCGAGGACGTCGTGCACGTCAACGCGCACGCCACCTCGACCCCCGTCGGTGACGTCGCCGAGTACCACGCGATGCGTCGGGTCTTCGGCGACCACCTGGACGACGTCGTGGTGTCCGCGACCAAGGCCTCGACGGGCCACCTGCTCGGCGGTGCCGGTGCGATCGAGGCGGTCTTCACCGTCCTCGCGCTGCACAACCGCGTCGCCCCGCCGACGATCAACCTGCACGACCAGGACCCGGAGATCGTCATGGACGTCGCCCGCGAGCCGCGAGCGCTGCCCGAGGGCGACTTGCTCGCGGTCAGCAACTCGTTCGGCTTCGGCGGCCACAATGCCGTGGTCGCGTTCCGCAGCGTCTGATCCGCCCCACCCTGCCAGGAGGCCCGTCCCGCGTCGTCGGGGCGGGCTTCCGTCGTTCCGGTGGCCGGTCCGGCGGTCGGCTCAGCCGACGCGGTGCAGCCAGACGACCGGGTTGCCCTCGGCCGCGTGGCGGAAGGGCTCGAGCTCGTCGTCCCAGGCCTGCCCGAGGGCGAGCCGGAGCTCACGGTGCAGTTCGAGGGCGTTGCTGCCCGCGACCTCCATCGCGTAGCGCACCCGATCCTCGGGGATGACCATGTTGCCCGTGACGTCGGTCTGCGCGTAGAACACACCGAGGTCTGGCGTGTGCATCCAGCGGCCGCCGTCCGAGGCGCTCGTCGGCTCCTCGGTGACCTCGTACCGCAGGTGCTCCCACCCGCGCAGGGCCGACGCGATCGCGGCACCGGCGCCCACCGCACCGGTCCACGTGTACTCGGTCCGGCGCGCACCGTCCTGTGCGGGCTGGTCGAGCCACGAGAAGTTCACGGCGCGGTTCATCGCGCGACCTGCTGCCCATTCGACGTGCGGGCAGAGCGCGCGGGGTGAGGAGTGCACGTAGAGCACTCCTGTCGTCGTTCCGTTCACGGTTCCTCCGATACGTCAGGTGCGACTTCCCCATCGACCTGGTGCGGAGGATCCTGACCCGAGGGGCCACGGAACCATCGGTATGCGATTGTGATGTCCCGACGGGACACGCCCATTATGCAGCGCTGCGGCTGGGAACGGCAAGGAACCGACCCCGATCAGTGCAGGACGGCACCGTCCGCGTCGACCGGGTGTCGCTCCCCCGCGGTGATCGGCACCGGGACGCGGTTGTCCTCCGGTGGGATCGGGCACGCGTACTGGTACGAGAACGCGCACGGCGGCAGGACCAGCAGGTTCCAGTCGAGCTCGACCGTCGCCTGCATGCCGGGGTCGTCGAGGTACAGGAACCGACCCATGGAGTAGGTGCTGCCCGGGTCGTCCTCGGGCAGGGCGCTCGTGGCGTCCTGCACGATGAGCTGCAGCCGCGGGGCTCCGCGGTGGGCAGCCGACCGGACGGCGACGAACCGCACCGTGGCACCATCCACGACGGTCTCGACGTGTCCGGCGACCGGCAGGGCGTCGCCGGCGGCGTCGCGGACGCTGCCACGGGCCTCCAGGGCGTCTCCCGCCAGCGGGACGTACGTGCCGGACGTCACCCAGTCGCCGGACCACGCGAAGCGGGCGATCTGCGCGAAGCGGGCGATCGCCTCGGACGACGGGTCCCAGACGCGCAGGCTGTGGCCGCTGACGGTGCCGGCGAAGCCGTCCGGCAGCGCGACGGTCGACGGCACGACGGCGGTGTCCCCGGCCACCAGGACCGTGCCGTCGACCGGGACGCCGTCGACGACGACACCGTCGGCGGCCTCGGCCGTCACGGTGAGTCCGCCGACGGCCGGGGCCCACGTCCCGGGGACCGGCCAGACCGGCTGCGGCTGGTCGACGTGCTGGGCGTTCACGAGGGCGAGCGGCCCTCGGGCACTGCGCGCCCAGCGGTCACGGTCGTGGACGTGCTCGGCGAACGCGCTGACGACCGCGTCGTCGGGTGCGCCGGTGCCGCTCGTCACGCCTGCTCCTGGCGGGGGTAGATGACCTTCTGCACGATGATGATGACCGACGCCGCGACGGGCAGCGCCACGAGCGCGCCGAGCACGCCGCCGATCGTGCCGCCCGCGACCGCCGCGATGACCACGAGGGCGCCGGGCACCTGGACGGCCCGCGACATGATGCGCGGGGAGATCAGGTAGGCCTCAACCTGCATGTAGACCAGGTAGTAGATGCCCGAGAACAGGGCGGTGGCCGGCGAAGCGAAGAAGCAGAGCAGCGAGATCACGATCGCGGCGGCCAGCGTGCCGACGAGCGGGATGAGCGAACCGAGGAACGCGAACGACGCGAGCAGCACGGGCAGCGGCGCACCGATGATGAGCAGGAAGACGAAGCTCAGGATGCCGTTGATGAGCGCCTGCGACACCTGCCCGACGACGTACCGGCCGACCGCCTGCGTGATCTGCTCGCTCACGTCGACGAAGTTCTGGCGACGCGACGCCGGGACGAACCGGTAGGCCGCGCGCTTCATGCCCCGCATCGACGCGAGGAAGTAGAGCATCAGGATGATGACGATGAGCGCCCCGGTGACCCCGGACAGGATCCCGCTGCCGACCGCCAGGATCCCGCCACCGACGCTGAGCAGGTTGCCCGGCTTCTCGACGAAGGACTGCAGCGACTGCAGCGCGTGGTCGATGTCGAACGACCCGGCGAACTGCTTCGACAGGTCCTGCACCCACGGCTGCTGCGAGATGTCCTGCACGATCTCGGGGAAGTTCTGGACCAGGTTCGAGGTCTGCTCCACCAGGATCGGGACGACGGCGAAGACGATGCCCGCGAAGGCCCCGAGGACGACCACGACGACGATCGTGATGGCGGACCAGCGCGGGATGATCCGCTCCAGGAACGACACGAGGGGGTCGATACCGAGCGCCAGGAACAGCGCGACCCCGATGTAGACCAGGACCGTGCTCAGCTCGTTGATGATCGACCCGGCGAGCAGCGCGACGAGCACCCCGATGGCGCCCATGAACCCGATCCGGAAGGCGTTCACGCGCACGCCGGTCCCGCCACGGGTCACCTCGAAGGTGACGTTCGGTGTCGGTGCGTGGTCGTCCTGCGACGTGTCGCGCTTCCTTGGCATGTGCACGTAGGGCGGGCGGGACTCGAACCCGCGGATCGTTCGGTTATGAGCCGACTGCCTTGACCAGCTTGGCTACCGCCCCTCGCCGGAGACCCTCAGGCCACCGGCTCACCACGATACAGCGACTCGAACGTCGACAGCGTGCGGTTGATGTCGTGTGCCTCGATCATGGCCAGACTGCGATCCCGCATCGCCACGTACTCCGACTCGGGTGCGGTGAGCACCGTCGTGAGCTTCGCCGCCAGGTCGTCCACGTCGCCCGGGGTGAACAGGTACCCGTTGCCGTCGATCAGGTGCGGCAGCGCCATCGAGTCGGCGGCGACGACGGGCAGCCCCGAGGCCATGCCCTCGAGCGAGGAGATGCTCTGCAGTTCCGCCGTCGACGGCATCGCGAACACCGTCGCGTTGGTCAGGGCCTCCTGCTTGCGCTCGTCGGAGACGAAGCCCAGGAACCGCACGCGGTCCTCGAGCCCGAGCTCCTTCGCCAACGCGGTCAGCTTCGGGATCATCTCGCCGTCGCCGACGATGGTCAGCGTCGCGGACAGCTCGGCGGGCAGCAGCGCCACCGCGCGGACGAGCACGTCGAGGTTCTTCTCGGGGGCCACACGACCCACGAAGACGATGTCGTTGTTGACCGGGCGTCCCTCGCGCGCCACGTACCGGGACGCGTCGATGCCGCACGAGATCGCGAGGACCTGCTGGCCGGCGATGGCCTTCCGCAGGTAGTCGGCGGCCAGGTTCGTCGGCGTCGTGATGGTGTCGGCCAGCCGGTAGGTCTTGGCGGCGTCGCTCCACGCGATCTTCAGCGCGAGGGGCAGCGTCCACTTGCCGAACGGCGTGTACTCGAGCAGGTTCTCGGGCATGAAGTGGTTCGTCGCGATGACCCGGATGCCGCGGTCGTTCGCCTCGTGCACGATGCCGCGGCCGATGACCACGTGCGACTGGATGTGCAGCACGTCGGGCTTGACGGCGTCGAGGATCGGGCCGGTCCACTTCCGGACGCTCCACGGCCAGACGAAGCGCAGCCACGGGTGCAGGGGCCACTTGTACGACTTCAGGCGGTGCACGACGAGCGTGACGCCGTGGTGCTCCTCGTCGAAGGTGCCGTAGTGGCGGCTCGAGGCCGGGGCCACGACGTGCACCTCGTGCCCGCGCTCGGCCAGGCCGACGGCGAGCTGCTCGGCGAAGGTGGCGGCACCGTTGACGTCGGGGGCGAAGGTGTCCGCTGCGATCAGCACGCGCAACGGTCGGTGACCGCCCGTCGCTTCCGTCGGTCCGGCGGTGGCGGTGGTGGCGTCTCCTGACACGGCTGAGTTCGTCCTCTCGTGGGCGATGGCTGGTCGGCAGTGACGCTATCGCACCAGGATCGACGGTCGCGTCAGCCGCGCGGATGAGGGCGGCGACCACCGGGCGCGCGGCGTCAGGCCCGGGTCTGCGGGTGGTGCTTGGCGAGCAGGAACACCCCGGTGATGGCGATGCCCGCGGCCACCACGAAGCCCGCGACCGCGAACCACGGCGCCCCCGAGGCCTCGCCGAGCACGATCACGCCGATGCCGACCGCGACGATCGGGTCGATCACCGTCAACCCAGCGATCACGAGGTCGGCCGAGCCGCTCGAGTACGCGTTCTGCACGAAGTACCCGCCCAGCGACGCCGCGACGACCACCCCGACGATGGCGAGCACGGTCAACCAGTCGAAGGTGCCGTTCACGAACCGGTTCAGCACCACCTTGGCCAGCGTCGCCACGAACCCGTAGAGCACCCCCGCCCCGACGATGTAGTACAGCGCACTGCGGTGCTTGGCGACCAGACGGAACGACACCAGCACGAGCACCAGCACGACGGCCAGGATCACCAGCACGGTGACGAGCTGCTGACGGGTGATCGCGCTCTCGTGCCCGACGAACGCCGCGATCCCGACGAAGATGCCGACACCGATGATGCACGTCCACACGGCCCGCCGGGCACGCCGACCGAGCGGCACACCGGACGACCGCGACGAGAACCACGTCGTGATGACGAGGGCGACGGCACCCAGCGGCTGCACGACGATCAGGGGCGCGAACGTGATGCTGATGAGCTGGAGCACCACCGCGATGCCGAGCATGAGCGTGCCGAGCACCCAGTAGCCACTCGAGACGAGCCCGACGACGTGCCGGACGCTCAGCCCCTTCGACTGCCGACCGAGACGCGCCTCGACCCGCTGCACCCCGCGGCTCTGGAACTGCGCCCCGAGCGACAGGAACACCGCACCGATCAGCGCCACCGGGATCATCAGCGCCTGGAACGGCGTGAGGTTGCTCACGGCGTCGGGCAGCTGGAGGTCCGTCGTCACGCGTCGAGGCTACCGTCCCCCGCCGGATAACCTGGGTGAATGGCCGTTCTCCCGATCCGCATCACCGGCGAACCCGTCCTGCACGAGCGTGCAGCCGAGGTCACCGCGTTCGATGACGACCTCCGCACCCTCGTCGCCGACATGCTCGAGACCATGGACCTGGCGCCGGGCGTCGGCCTGGCCGGACCACAGGTGGGCGTCGGCAAGCGCCTGTTCGTGTACTCCTACACCGACGACGACGACGTGCTGCACCGGGGCGCCGCCGTGAACCCCGTCCTGTGGATCACGCCCCCGGTCCCCGAGTCCGTCGAGGAGCTCGACGAGGACGAGGAGTCCGAGGGCTGCCTGTCGATCCCGGGCGAGCGGTTCCCGCTCCGCCGCTCCGAGGGCGCCCTGCTGCGGGCCTTCGACGAGCACGGCACCCCGTTCGAGGTCGAGGCGCACGGCTGGCTGGCCCGGATCTTCCAGCACGAGTACGACCACCTGGACGGCTGGCTCTACGCCGACCGCCTGGTGCACCCCTACGGCAAGCAGGTCGCCAAGGCGATCCGCAAGAGCAGCTGGGGCGGCCCCGGCCAGTCCTGGTTGCCGGGGCGCGACCACCCCGAGGGCTGACGCCCGTCGGCGTCGGCACCCGGTGCCGTCCAGCCCGTCGCTGGTCCGGCGTTCGGCCTGGAGGCCCGGCTCAGCCCCGGTAGGCAGCCAGTGCGTCCCGCAGGCGGTCGGTCTCCGGGTGCCCGGGGCAGTACCGCAGGAGCCCGGCGGCCACGTGCGCACCCCGCGCGTCGGCGACCGCCGACGTCCACGGCGCCGAGCCGCGGACCGCGCACGTGCTCGCGAGCTCGACGAGGGTCGCGTCACCGCGCGCCGCCGCCACCGCGGCCTGCTGCTGGCTCGACGGCACCGACCCGGTCAGGCGCTTCGCCGAGCAGTCGGCGCGCTCGGCCTCCCACACCGCCGAGTAGGTGGTGTAGGTCTCGCTGTCCGATCCGTCGGCGGCGCAGACGAACGCGAAGACCACGGGCGACGCGCCCGAGCCCAGGCCGGTGTCCGAGCTCGTCGGGTCCTCGGACGCGTCGGTGTCCGGGCCGACGCTGCTGCAGCCGGTGAGCACCGCCGTCACGGCGACGACGACGCCCAGGAGCGTGAGTCGAGGCGAACGGGAACGGTGCACCTGTGAACGCTAACAGCAAGCGCTGCGGACGACCCGCACGGCGGCTCCTGCGATGATGGTCGGGCATCGCCCTGTCCTGGAGGTCCCCTCATCCCCCGCCTGCACTCCCGCCCCGTCCGTGCGACGGCCCTCGTGGTCGTCGCCCTGGCCGCTGTGTTCGTCGCCTACTGGCACCTCGGCCGTCCGACCATCGTGAACGACGAGTTCGTGTACCTCCGCGCGAGCTGGGCCTACGTGCACGGGAACTTCTCGCTCAACCTCGAGCACCCGCCGCTCGCGAAGTACGTGTACGGCGTGGCGCAGCTCCTGGTGGGACAGGGGCCGCTCGGACCGAGGCTGGTGGCTGCGACCGCGATGCTCGGCACGGGCGTCGTCCTGTTCCTCTGGCTGCGACGCGAGGTCGGCTTCTGGACCGGCCTGACCGCGGCGGCGATGTGGTGGCTGACGCCGCGTGGCTCGGGCTCGTCCTGGGCGGAAGCCGGGTCGGTCATCGGTGTCCGCATCGACCGGTTCGCGATGCTCGAACCCCTCATGGTCTTCTTCGCCGTCGCCTCGCTCGCCGCGGCCTGGCGTTGGATGCGGACCGGCAACCGGTGGTGGGTGGCCGCAGCGGGTGCGCTGCTCGCACTGTCCGTGACCTCGAAGGTGTCGACGGCGGTGCTCGTCCTCGCCGTGGGAGCACTCCCCCTGCTGTTCCGTCGGTTGCGCGACCTGGGGATCGGCGCGCTGTACGGCGGCATCGCGTTCGTGGTCGTGTTCGTGGTCGTCTACCTGCCGGTCGGGCTCTTCCGGGCCATCGGACAGATGCTCCGGTTCCAGGCGCAGCAGAACGCCCACGGGCACCCGACGACCATCCTCGGGACGATCTACCCGGCGGCACCGTGGTGGGCGAACTTCGCGTTCCTCGCCGACGGCACGGGCTGGTTGCTGCTCACCGTCCTGACCATCGGTGTGGTCGCCGCGCTCGTCGTCCGACCGGACCGCCTGGTCGCGTACCTCGGCATCGCCCTCGGTGTCTTCCTCGTCTTCTACGTCATCGTCGCCAACGTCTCGCTGCCGTACTACTACGACGCGTGGATGCCGTTCATCATCGCCTTGGCGGCGATCGGGTACGGGCGGCTGGCGACCGTCCGGCCGCCCGTCGGACGCATCACGGCCGCAGTGCTCGTCGCCGCGCTGCTCATCCCCGTCGCACGGCTGGGCGTCGCCGTCGTGCAGACCCGTCCGAGCGGCATCGCGATGCTGACGGACGCGCTCGAGGTCCGTGGCAAGGACGACGAGAACGTCCTGTTCGCCCGGTTCAGCGCGAACACCTGGCGCATCTACTTCGGCGACCGTGGCACGCAGAAGCCGCAATTCGGACCGTTCGACGCGGTGGTGGTCGGCCACGACGACCGGCGCGCCATGCCGGAGCAGGTCCGCACGTTCCTGGCGGAGTACGACGATCAGCTCGAGCACTTCCGGCTCGACTACCTCGATGTCTACGTCACGAAGACCGGCGTGATCAACGACAACAACCGCGACGGCACGCTCAGCATCGAGCCCGAAGAGCCCGACGACCGCTGACCCGCACACGCCGGCGTCCCACGCACACGCCGGCGTATCGCCTGAACGCCTCCGGACGGTCGAGACACCGCAGAATCCGGAGGCGTCTCGAGCACGAGGCGGCGTGCACCGAAGACGCCGGTGTCTTGCACGACGACAGCCAATGCAAAAGGTCCCCACCCCCGAAGGGATGAGGACCTGTCGCTCCCCGAGTTGGACTCGAACCAACAACCTGCCGGTTAACAGCCGGCTGCTCTGCCAATTGAGCTATCGAGGATCACTGTCCGCTGGCGAATGACGTGCGAACAACGGGTAACAGCATAGCAGGACGCCGAGGCCCTCCACCGCATCGGACACGCCGCCCGGGCGCGCCGCGCTTCGAGGCCCCCGTGTCAGTAGCCGGCGACCGGGTCGACGACGCCGACGAAGCCCCCGCCGTCGCCCCCGAGGAACGCCGCGGCGTTGAGCCGGACGCGCTCGGCGAGCAGGGGTGCGACCATCTCCGGGGTGTCGGCCTGGTGCGGGGTGATGACCGCACCGGGCTCCGACCAGAGCGGGTGCCCGTCGGGCAGCGGCTCGGGCTCGGTGACGTCGAGGCCGACCGCGGCGATCTCCCCCGTCCGCAGGGCGGCGACCAGCGCGTCGGTGTCGACGAGTCCGCCGCGGGCGATGTTCACGAGCCGGGCGGACGGCTTCATGATCCGGAACTGCTCCTCACCGAAGAGCTTCGCGGTGCCCGAGGTCATCGCCGCTGCGATCATCACGACGTCGGCGTCGGGCAGGACCCGGTCGAGCTCGTCGGTGGTGACGGTCCGCGCGGCTCCGGGCACGGGCTCGGGCGAGCGGCGCACGACCGTGACGTCGACGTCGAACGGCGCGAGCAGCCGGAGGTACTCGAGGGCGATCCCGCCGGCACCGATCACGACGACGTTCCGCCCGTACAGCGAGACACCCTCGGGCTCGGTCGCCCACGACGACGCACGAGCGCGCTTCTGCAGGACCCGGAGCGTGCCGAGGGTCAACGCGAGCGCGTGTTCGGCGACCGGCTCCGCGTAGGCACCCTTGGCCGAGGTGAACAGCACGCGGTCGCCGTGCTCCTGGATCAGGTGCGCGAAGGCGTCGACGCCGGCGAACGGCAGCTGCACCCAACCCACCCCAGGTGCCGAGGACAGCGCGTCGGCGAGGCCGGCCGGGTCGCGGGGGTCGAGCCAGACGACCCCGCGGGTGTCGGCGTCGAGCGGCGCGACGGTGCCCCCGGCCTCGGTCACGGCGTCCACGTGCAGGTCCGTCGGTTCCGGCAGCACGGCGACCGGCCCGGGCTGCGGGGCGTCGATCGGCAGCGGTGCACCCGACGTGGGGACGACGGCGCGGTGGCCGCGGGGGCCCTGGTCGGTGGTGCTCACGCGTTCTCCTGACGGTCGGTGCGCGGGCCGGTGCCGGTGCCGGCGGCGAGCGGACGGCGCGGCGCGGACGAACGGCGGGCCGTCGTCGGTGCCGGACGACGCTTCACGCCGCGGGCCGCGGTCGAGGCGAGGGTCTTCACGTAGGGGTCGACCGGGTTGTCGAGGACCTCGTCGAAGGTGCCGAGCCCGACGAGCCGGGCATCGGCCATCACGGCGACGCGGTCGGCCAGGGCGCGGGCCTCGCGCAGGTCGCTGGACACGACGACGGCCGAGAACTGCCGGCCGCGCTGCAGGGTCGCCAGGGCCTCGAGCACGGACTGCCGCACGAGTACGTCGACGCCACGCGCCGGTTCGTCCGCGACCAGCAGCTGGGGCTCGAGCACGAGCGCCTTCGCCAGGGCGACACGCTGACGCTGCCCGCTCGAGAGCTCCCAGGTGTTCAGGCGCATCGCCCCGAGCGGCAGGTGCACCGCGTCGAGCAGCCGGGCGACGATGAGCCCGGCCTCGCGCCGGTCGAACCGGCGGTCGCGGGCGTAGATCGGTTCGGCGACGGCCTCGCCGACGGTCAGGTCCGGGCTGAGCCGGTCGGCGCCGTCCTGCGGCAGGTAGCCGATCCGGCCGCTCAGCCGTTCGAGCTTGCGCGACGAGGGACGGAGGCCCCGGGTCTTCTGGCCGAGCACGGTCAGCTCGCCGCCGACGATGTGCCGACGGAGGGCACCCTCGCCCTCGCCGTGGGATCCGAGCTGGCCCGCGATGGCGGCGGCGAAGGTCGACTTGCCCGATCCCGACTCACCGAGCAGGGCGAGGATCTCCCCCTGCCGGACCGTGAGGCTCACGCCGTCGACGGCCCGGATGGACTCGCCCCCGCGTCCGCCCCGGTACTCGATCGACACGTCGTCCGCGACGACCGCCGGTCCGTTGACCGCGATCATGGGTCCCCTTCCACGCCGCCCCCTGGCGGCGGTTCGCGACGGGCCGCCCTGGCAGGTCCGTCGTGCGTACAGCAGTGGAGCCGACCACCCTGGAGGCCCGGCGTGCGTCGACGACGCTGGCCGGGCCTCCAGGGTGGGTCACGTCGGGTCAGGACCCGACGTTCTCCAGTCGCTCCAGCGTACGCCGTCGCTCCGCCTGCTCGGCTGGGTCCGGCACCGGCAGCGACGCGAGGAGCCGCTGCGTGTAGGGGTGCTGCGGCGCGCCGAGGACCTGCGCCGTCGTGCCCGTCTCGACCAGGTCACCGCGGTAGAGCACCGCGATCCGGTCGGAGAGCGCGCCGACGACCGCGAGGTCGTGGCTGATGAACAGCGAGGCGAAGCCGAGGTCCTGCTGGAGCTCGAGGAAGAGCTCGAGCACGCGCGCCTGCACGGACACGTCGAGCGCACTCGTCGGCTCGTCGGCGATCAGCAGCTTCGGCCGGAGCGCGAGCGACCGGGCGAGCGACGCGCGCTGGCGCTGCCCACCGGAGAGCTCGTGCGGGTAGCGGTCGCCGTACGCGGCCGGCAGCTGCACGGCCTCGAGCAGCTCGTCCACCCGCTTGCGCGCGGCACGCGGGCTCGAGACCTCCTTGTGCACGACCAGCGGCTCGGCGACGCACTCGGCGATCGTCAGCAGCGGGTTGAACGAGGTCGCCGGGTCCTGGAAGACGAACCCGATGTCCTTCCGCAGGTGCTTGAAGTCGCGTTCGCGGTACCCGAGCATCTCGGCGCCGAGGACCTTGAGCGAGCCGCCGGTGACCTTCGTCAGGCCCGCCATCGCCCGGCCGATGGTGGTCTTGCCGGAGCCGGACTCCCCCACCAGGCCGAGGACCTCACCGGGACGGATCGCCAGGTCGACGCCCTTGACCGCCTTGAACGCCGGCGAGCCGAGCCGCCCGGGGTACTCGATCTCGAGTCCCTTCGCCTCGACCAGCGGCGTGACGTCCTCGGAGATCGCGGCGCGCCGGGCAACCCCGGTGGACGCCTCGAGCCGGGGCACCGCCGCGAGCAGCCGCTTGGTGTAGTCGGCCTGCGGCGTCGCGAACAGCGCCGACGCCGTGGCCTCTTCGACGATCTCGCCCTGGTACATCACGGCGACGCGGTCGGCCAGGTCGGCGACCACGCCCATGTTGTGCGTGATGACGACGATCGCGGTGCCGAACTCGTCGCGGCAGCGGCGCAGCAGGTCGAGGATCTCGGCCTGCACCGTGACGTCGAGCGCCGTGGTGGGCTCGTCCGCGATGATGACGCTCGGCTCGAGGGCCAGCGCGCTCGCGATGACCACGCGCTGCTTCTGCCCGCCGGAGAACTGGTGCGGGTAGTGGTCGACGCGGGTCTCGGGGTCGGGGATGCCGACGCGGCCGAGGTAGTCGATGGCCTTCGCCCGTGCCTCCTTCTTGGACACGCCACCGTGGGCACGGAGCCCCTCGGCGATCTGCCACCCGACGGTGAAGACCGGGTTGAGGGCGGTCGACGGCTCCTGGAACACCATCGCGCCGGCGGTCCCGCGGAGCTCGCGGAGCTTCTGCGAGCCGACCGACACGACGTCGGTGCCGTCGAGCAGCACCGCACCGCCGAGTGTCGCCGTCTCCGGCATGAGCCGCAGCATGCTGCGGGCCGTCACGGACTTGCCGGACCCGGATTCGCCGACCAGGGCGAGGACCTCGCCGGGACGGACGTCGAGGCTGACGCCCTTGACCGCGTCGACGGCGCCGCCGTCGGTCGCGAAGGTGACGGTCAGGTCGTCGACGACGACGACCGGCTCGGTGGTGGTGTCGCCCGGTTGCAGGCGGGTGGTCGGGGTCATGCGCCCGTCCCTTCCGTGTCGTTCCCGGCGGTGCGCGGTGCCTCGGGGTTGCGCGTGTCGCGGGCTGTGGCGGCGTCGCGCGTCTCGCGCGTGGACACGAGCTGCTTCAGGCGTCGGCGTGCACGCAGGCGGGGGTCGGAGATGTCGTTCAGGCTCTCGCCGATGAATGTCACGCCGAGCACGAGCACCACGATCGCGACACCCGGGTAGACGCCGGTCCACCAGACGCCGCTCGCGACGTCCGAGAGTGCACGGCTCAGGTCGTAGCCCCACTCGGCGCCGGACGTCGGGCCGATGCCGAACCCGAGGAAGCCGAGGCCAGCCAGGGTCAGGATCGCGTCGCTCGCGTTGAGCGTCAGGATGAGCGGCAGCGAACGGGTCGAGTTCCGCAGGACGTGCCGCGTCATGATGCGCCACGGGTTCGTGCCCATCACACGCGCCGACTCGACGAACGCGTCGTTCTTCAGCCGGACGGCCTCGGCACGCACCACGCGGAAGTACTGCGGCACGTAGACGACGGTGATCGAGATCGCCGCCGCGATGATGCCGCCCGAGTAGCTCGAGTTGCCGCCGGAGATGACGATGGACACGATGATCGCGAGCAGCAGCGACGGGAACGCGTAGATGGCGTCGGCCACCACCACCAGGACGCGGTCGAGCCAGCCGCCCAGGTACCCGGAGACCATTCCGAGCAGCACACCGACGATGATCGAGACGATCACGGCGACGATGACGACGAGCACGGCCGTGCGGGCGCCGTAGAGCACGCGACTGAACACGTCGAAGCCGCCGACCGTGGTGCCCCAGATGTGCTCGGCACTCGGTGCGCCGGTGCGCGGGAAGCTCTGCCCGTCCGCGCCCTGCAGCTGGCCGAAGCCGTACGGGGCGAGGAGCGGGGCGAACACCGCGACGAGCAGGTAGAGGGCGCAGATGACCACGCCGACGATGAGCATGGCGCGCTGCCAGCCGGTGCTCCGGCGCAGCTGGACCACCACGGGGAGCCGCTTCCAGAGCGGCTCGTGGCGGTCGACGAGGGTGGTGTCGACCATCGTCAGAACCTCACTCTCGGGTCGATCAGGGCGGCGACGACGTCGACGATGAAGTTGGTCACCGCGACGATCACCGCCAGCATCGCGACGATGCCCTGCACCGCGACGAAGTCACGGGCCGACAGGTACTGGTTGAGCTCGAAGCCCAGACCGCGCCACCCGAAGGTCGTCTCGGTGAGCACCGAGCCACCCAGGAGCATCGCGATCTGCAGCCCCATCACGGTGATGATCGGCACGAGGGCCGGACGGAACGCGTGGGTGCGCACCAACCGCGACTCGCGCACACCGCGGGAACGCGCGGCGTCGACGTACTCGGAGCCGAGTGAGCCGATCATGTTCGCGCGCACCAGGCGCAGGAAGATGCCGGCGGTGAGCAGGCCGAGCGTCAGCGCGGGCAGGACGGCGTGCTGGAGCACGTCGCCGATGACCTGGGCGTTGCCGGTGCGGAGCGCGTCGATGATGTAGATGCCGCTCGCACCGGGGATGCCGTCGAGGATGAGCGACACCCGGGTCGAGGCACGGTCGCCGAGGGGCAGCCAGCCGAGCCACACCGAGAAGACGAGCTTGAGCAGCAGACCGCCGAAGAACACCGGCGTGGCGTAGGTCAGGATCGCCAGCGCGCGGAGCAGCACGTCCGGCCACTTGTCACGCGTGTACGCGGCGAGCATGCCGAGCGGGATGCCGAGCACCAGCGCGACGATGAGCGCGTAGAACACGAGCTCCGCGGTCGCACCGCCGTACGTGACGATGATGTCGGTGATCGGACGGTTGTCCGTCGACGAGGTGCCGAAGTCACCGCGCAGGATGTTGCCGAGGTACTCGAAGTACTGCACGAGCACCGGCCGGTCGTACCCGGCGGCGTGCAGGCGTTCCTGCAGCTGGCTGGGCGTGAGTCGACCGCCGACCGACGCGGTGATCGGGTTCCCGATGACGCGCATCAGGAAGAACACGAGCGTCACCAAGATGAAGACGGTCGGGATGATGAGGAGGAACCTGACGAGGATGTACCGGCCGAGTCCGCCACCACTGTTCTTGGCACTGCGTTGTGCCTGTGGCTTGGTGGGATCGGTGCCGTTCACGTCCTGCGTCGCCTCGGGAGTGCTGAGGGTCACGGGGTGTGTGCCTTTCGTCGCCGTTGCACAGGCACGCGGGCGTCCCTCGTGGGAACGCCCGCGGCCTGCACGTGGGGCTTGGTGCTACTTGCTCAGGGTGGCGTACCGGAACTTGAACGAGGCGTCGAGGGTCAGGCCCTTGACGTCCTTGCCGGCGACCGCGACGGACTTGCCCTGCAGCAGCGGCAGCGTCGAGATCTGGGTGGCCTCGCGCTCCTGGGCCTGCTCGATCAGGTCGGCACGCTTGTCCGGGTCGGACTCGGCCTGCTCCTTCGCGATGAGGTCCTGGATCTCCGGGTCGTCGTAGTGGTTCTGGACGAAGTTCTCCTTGGTGAAGAACGGCGACAGGTAGTTGTCGGCGTCGGAGAAGTCCGGGAACCAGCCGAGCTGGTACACGGGGTAGGCGTCCTTGGTGCGCTCCTGGGCGTAGGTCGTGTAGACCGTCGACTGGATGTTGACGGTGAACAGACCGGAGTCCTCGAGCTGCTGCTTGAGCAGGGCGTACTCGTCGTCCGAGGCCGAACCGTAGTGGTCGGGCGCGTACTGGATGTCGAGCTGCACCTTGCCCTTGACGCCGGCGTCCGACAGCGTCTTCTTCGCCTTGGACACGTCCGCGCCGCCGTCGCCGTCGCCGTACATCTCCTTGAACGGCTGGACCGCGCCGGTCAGGCCGTCCGGGACCATCGAGTACAGCGGGGTGAAGGTGTCGTTGTAGACCTCCTTCGCGAGCTGGGCGCGGTCGACCACGTCGGCAGCGGCCTGACGCACGGCCAGGGCCTTCGCCTCGTCGGCGTCGTCCTGCCCGGTGCCGAACGGCTGGGTCTTGAAGTTGAAGACCACGTAGCGGATCTCGCCGCCGGGGCCGTCGGTGACCTTGAGGGAGTCGTCCTTGCGCAGGTCCGAGATGTCGGTCGGCGTCAGGGAGCGGTACGCCACGTCGACGTCGCCCTTCTGCACGGCGAGCTTGAGGTCGGTCTCCTTGGTGTAGTAGCTGGCGGTGACCTCGTCGGTCTTCGCCTTGCCGAGGAGGCCGTCGTACTTCGGGTTCGTCTTGTACTGGATCGTGTCGTTCTCCTTGTAGGAGCTGATCTGGTACTGCCCGGCGAAGGCCTTGCCCTTGACGATGTCGTCGGCACTGGTGAGCTTCGTCGCGCTGAAGACGTCCTCGTCGACGATCGGGCCAGCGGGGCTCGAGAGCACCTGCGGCCAGGTCTGGTCGGCGTGGTCGAGGTTGAACACCACGGTGGTGTCGTCCGGGGTGTCGATGCTCTTGAGGTTGGCCAGCAGCGACTGCGGACCGTTCTCGTTGTTGATCTTCAGTTCGCGGTCGAACGAGAACTTCACGTCGCTCGACGTGAGCTTGTTGCCGTTCGCGAACTCGAGCCCGTCCTTGAGGGTGACCTCGTAGGTGGTCGGGTTCGTGAACTCCGCCTTCGTGGCGATGTCCGGCTCGACGTCCGGGCTCCCCACGGGCGTGTTCATCAGGAACGGGAACACCTGGTTCTGCACGGCGAAGGAGCCGTTGTCGTAGGAACCGGCCGGGTCGAGGGACGTGATCTTGTCCGTCGTCCCGATGCTCAGGCCGTTCAGTTCGGTGTCACTCACGCTGCTGCTCGCGCAGCCGGTCAGCACCAGCGCCGTCGCTGCTGCACCGGCGCCGAGCGCGATGCCGCGCTTGCCCCACTTGGTCACGGATGCCATGTCCGCTGCCTCTCTGGTCATGATTGCAAGAGTCCTGAGCCGGAGGGTGGAACGTCTGTGTGCCCGGCCAGGAACGCTCATTGGTATCACCCTGTCACGGAACAGAACGAACCGGGGGCGATTTGTTTACACCGCTGTAATGCACGAGCCCGCCGCGTGATGCATGATTCCGCCGGAGCCGAGCGGCGCGTCACGCACGAAAGTTGCGTGGTGCAACCGGGGCGGTCTGGCGCTCGAGAGCGCCTGTCGAGCGACGGTGCGTGCGATCACGCCCGCCCGGCCAGGAGGCCCGCCCCGCGTCCGCCGCGCCCCCTCGCCCCCGCCGATCGGTCACGACTCACCGCCCGCCCCACCCCGCGCGGTCACGTCCCGTCGGCCGGACCCCGGCCAGCCGTCGATCTGCGACGACTCGACGCCTCTCACGCGGCACGTCCTGACCACTCACGGACCCCCGAGGTCGCACGAACTGCCGCTCGCAGCCCCACCGGGCGACAGTTCGTGCGACCTCCGCGAAGCGCACGCGGCGCGTCGTGCGACTTCGCCCCTGGCCCGGAGGCCCGCACTGCGTCCGCCTGCCCCGGCCCTGCGTCCGCCTGCCCCGGCCCTGCGTCCGCCCGCCCGCCCTGCCCCGCGCGGTCACGTCCCGTCGGCCGAACCCCGGCCAACCGACGATCTGCGACCACTCGAGGCCCGACAGACAGCACGTCCTGACCACTCACGGACCGCCGAGGTCGCACGAACCACCGCTCCCGGGCCTGCCGCACGACAGTTCGTGCGACCTCGGCGGCACCCATGCGGCGCGTCGTGCGACCTCGTCCGCCGGGCCAGGAGGCCCGCCCCGCGTCCGCCCCTCCCTCTCACCCCCGCCGACCGGTCACGACTCACCGCTCCCCCCACCCGCGCGGTCACGTCCCGTCGGCCGGACCCCGGCCAACCGACGCCCTGCGACCACTCGACGCCCCACACGCCGTCCTGACCGCTCACGGCCCCCGAGGTCGCACGAACTGCCGCTTGCAGCCCCACCGCGCGACAGTTCGTGCGACCTCGATGAAGCGCACGCGGCGCGTCGTGCGACCGGGGCGACCGGGGCGATCCCGCGCACTCGCCAACTGCCGCGAGAAGAGCGCGAAGAGCGCTAGGAGGCCTCGGCGTCGGCGCGCAACCGCATCCGCTGCCCGTCGATGTCGACGAGCTGCCGCTGGATCTCGGCGCGACGCTCGGCCTGCTCGTGCGGGTCGGCGCGCTGCAGCTGCCCGAGCAACGAGGCCTTGCGGGCGAGCAGGTCACGCTCGACCAGGGCCACGACGATGCTCCGGCAGTAGGCCGCCAGGTCCTCCGCGTTGCGCGCGGGGATCGGTGCGAGGGCGAGTTCGTGCGTCAGGGTTCGCAGCGGCGCCGGTACGTCGGCGAGCAGCCGGTCGAGCCAGTCCCCCGCACCGATGACGTCGACGTTGGCGACCACGGCGTCCCGCACCGCGGCGAGCATCGGCGTCGAGAACGTTGCCGACGCGGCGAGCCCGAGCATCGGTGCCCCGACGGACGTGGGCTGCTGCACCATCGCCATCACGGCGTCGCGTTCCATGCGGCTGATGGGGTCGTTCGGCAGCGAGCGGATCCCGGCGACGGGCTCGTCGGGGGTGTCGGCCCCGTCGGCGCCGTTCCCGTTGCGGCCGTCGCGCCCGGCGCCTGTGGATCGGTCGTCCTGCCCGGCGGAGCCCGCACGGCGCCGGGCGGTCTCGACCGACCGACGGACCTCGGGGATCTCCATGCCGAGCCAGCCGGCGAGTTCCCGCACGTAGCCCTGTGTCAGCGAGCGGTCGCGCATGCCGGCGAGCACGGGCGCGGCCGCACGCAGGGCACCGACGCGCCCCTCGACGGTCTCGAGGTCGTGGCCGTCGAGCGTGCGGCGGATCATGAACTCGAACATCGGGCGCTTGTTCGTGACCAGGCGGCGGATGGCGTCGTCACCGCGCGCGAGCCGGAGGTCGCACGGGTCGAGGCCGCCGGGCGCCACGGCGACGTAGGTCTGGGCGGCGAAGCGCTGTTCTTCCGCGAAGGCACGCGAGGCTGCGCGCTGCCCGGCCTCGTCGGGGTCGAACGTGAACACGACCTCGCCGTTGGCGTTCGGGTCGGCGCCGGCCAGGTCACCGAGCATCGGGCGCAGCACCTTGATGTGGTCGACACCGAACGACGTGCCGCAGGTGGCGACCGCGGTCGTGACGCCCGCGACGTGGCACGCCATCACGTCGGTGTAGCCCTCGACGATGACGACCTGCTTCTGCTTCGAGATGTCGCGGCGGGCCAGGTCGAGCCCGTAGAGCACCTGGCTCTTGTGGTAGATCGGGGTCTCGGGCGTGTTGAGGTACTTGGGACCCTTGTCGTCCTCGAGCAGGCGGCGCGCCCCGAAGCCGATGGTCGCCCCGGTGACGTCGCGGATGGGCCACATCAGGCGTCCGCGGAACCGGTCGTACGGCGAGCGGTCACCCTGGCTGACGAGGCCGGCGGACACGAGCTCTTCCATCGTGAAGCCACGCCCGCGCAGGTGGTCCTTGAGCATGTCGTAGGACTTCGGCGCGAAGCCGACGCCGAAGTGCTGGGCAGCCGAGGGGTCGAACCCGCGCTCCCCCAGGAACCGGCGGGCGGGGTCGGCGGCGGCGGTGGTGAGCTGCGCGGTGAAGTACTCGAGCGCGGCTTCGTTCGCGGCGATCAGCCGGGCACGGGTGTTGTAGTCGGTGCGCGGCCCGTCGCCCTCTTCGTAATGGAGGGTGAAGCCGATCTTCGCGGCCATGCGCTCGACGGCCTCGGCGAAGGTGGTGTGGTCCTGCGCCATGATGAAGCTGAAGACGTCGCCGTCCTCGCCGCAGCCGAAGCAGTGGTATCGGCCGACCTGGGGCCGGACGTGGAACGACGGGGACCGTTCGTCGTGGAAGGGGCACAGGCCCTTCATCGACCCGACGCCCGCGTGCTTCAGCGTGACGTAGTCGCCCACGACGTCGGCGATGTTGACACGCGAGCGGACCTCGTCGATGTCGTTCCGCGCGATCCTGCCAGCCACCCCTCGATCCTAGTTCGTGGGACCGACGTCGGCGGACCGGTCAGACGGCGATGTGGACCGGGTCACGGTCACCCACCACCAGACGTCGGTGCCAGGCGAGTGCGCCCTGGTCGGTCAGGCTCGCGACCTGGTCGACGACGGCGCGCAGTCGGCCGGCGTCGTCGTCCGCGGCGTGCCAGTCGGCGGCGAAGCCGGGCTCCAGGTCGGACGCACCGGTCGCCGCCAGCGCGTCGAGCAGTTCGGTGAGCACGCGGCGCTGGTCCTCGTACACGGGCTGACGGTCGCCCTGGGTCATCACGAAGGCCGCGACGATGCCCTTCAGCACCGCGATCTCGCCGATGATCTCGGGCGGGGTGACGACCGACGCCGCGAACCGCACGAGCGATCCCGAGGCGTAGGACTCGCGGGTGGCCGTCGTGGCGGTGCGCGCGAAGCGTCCGATCAGCTGCGACGTCAGGTTCTTCAGGCGTGCGGCGTCCCGGCGGGAGCCGTCGTACGCGGTCATCCAGAGCGGCAGCGCACGCAGGCGGTCGAACGCCTCGAGCAGCTCGTCGCGGCTCAGGTCGTCGCCGACCCACGCGTGCATGGCGGTCACGATGTCGTTCTCACCGACGCGGTCGCCCAGGGCCGCGACGTCGATGAACCCGGCGACGACGGCGTCCTCGAAGTCGTGCACCGAGTACGCGATGTCGTCGGCGAGGTCCATCACCTGCGCCTCGATGCACCGCTGGCGGCGCGGCGCGCCGGCACGGAGCCACTCGAAGGCGTCGTGGTCGTCGTCGTAGAAGCCGAACTTGGTGCGCCCGGACGACGACTCCGACACCCCCTGCGCAGCGGGCCACGGGTACTTGCAGCTGGCGTCCAACGACGCACGGGTCAGGTTGAGCCCGAACGGACGGTCGACGTCGGCGCCGGGCCGGACGCCGTAGACCTTCGGCTCGAGCCGCGTCAGCAGCCGGAGCGTCTGCGCGTTGCCCTCGAAGCCACCGATGCCGGTCGCCCAGGCGTTCACGGCGGTCTCGCCGTTGTGCCCGAACGGCGGGTGCCCGATGTCGTGCGCCAGGCACGCCGTGTCGACCACGTCGGGGTCGAGCCCGAGCGAGTCGGCGAGCTCGCGGCCGACCTGCGCGACCTCGAGCGAGTGGGTCAGCCGGTTGCGGGCGAAGTCGAGCCCCGCCGTCGGGCTGAGCACCTGGGTCTTCGCGGCCAGACGCCGGAGCGCACTGGAGTGCAGCAGTCGGGCGCGGTCACGGGCGAAGTCCGACCGGCGGTTGCCGTGCTCTTCGGGGAGCCAGCGCTCCGCGTCCGCCGGACCGTACGAGGCGGTGGCGCTCATCCGCCGCTGTGGTGCAGCTCGGCGGCGGCCAGGACCTTGCGGAACTCGGAGTCGACGTCGCGGCTCTCGAGCCAGCGGTCGGGCAGGGCGGTGCGCTTCGGGTGCCCGGCACGACCGCGCGGCCCCTCGGCGTCGGCGCCCGGGTACGGTGCGTCGTGGTCGAGCTGGCCGAGGAAGTCGTCGATCTCCTGCAGGCTCGACACCATCGCCAGGCCGGCCCGGACGTCGCTGCCGATCGGGTACCCCTTGAAGTACCAGGCCACGTGCTTGCGGATGTCGCGGCACGCGTGCTCTTCGTCGCCGAAGAACTCGACGAGCAGCTCGGCGTGCCGGCGGAACCCGTCGGCGACCTCGCCCAGGGACGGCATGTACCGCAGCCCCTCGCCGCGGAACGCCGCGGCGAGGTCGCCGAACAGCCACGGGCGGCCGAGGCAGCCACGCCCGACGACCACGCCGTCGGCGCCGGTCTCGTCGATCATCCGGAGCGCGTCGGCGGCCGACCAGATGTCGCCGTTGCCGAGGATCGGGATGTCGGTGACGGTCTCCTTCAGGGTGGCGATCGCGGACCAGTCGGCGTGCCCGGAGTAGTGCTCGTTCGCGGTGCGGGCGTGCAGCGAGACCGCGGCGACACCGGCGTCGCGGGCGATGCGGGCGGCGTCGAGGTAGGTCAGGTGGTCCTCGTCGATGCCCTTGCGCATCTTCACCGTCACGGGGACGTCGCCCGCGGCGCGCACGGTCTTGGTGACGAGTTCGCGGAACAGGTCGAGCTTCCAGGGCAGGGCCGCGCCGCCGCCCTTGCGGGTGACCTTGGGCACCGGGCACCCGAAGTTCAGGTCGATGTGGTCGGCGCGGTCCTCGCCCACCAGGATCGACGCCGCCTCGGCCACGGTGTTCGGCTCGACGCCGTACAGCTGGATCGACCGCGGGGTCTCGGACTCGTGGTGCTGGATGAGCTGCATCGACACGGGCGTCCGTTCGACGAGCGCACGCGAGGTGATCATCTCGCACACGTAGAGCCCGGCGCCGTACTCGCGGCAGAGCCGGCGGTAGGCCATGTTCGTGATGCCCGCCATCGGCGCGAGCACGACCGGCACGTCGACCTCGATGGGGCCGATGCGCAGGGGCTTCGCCGGACGGGTCGCCGTCCCGGGTGCGTCAGTGATCGTCATACGTCTCCCATTCTCCCACGTCGGTGCGCGCCGGTAGCGTTCTCCACATGACGACCGACGCCAGCTCCCGGTTCGACGCCGACGCCCAGGCCCGTGGCCTGCCGGTCGAGGTGGTCGAACGCCCGGCCGCGGACTCCCTGCACGAGGCTGCCGAACTGCTCGGCATCGAGCCCGGCGACATCGTCAAGACCCTGGTGGTGAAGCGCCACGACGGCGGGTTCCTGCTCGCCCTGGTGCCCGGCGGCCGCAGCATCGCCTGGAAGAAGCTCCGCACGGTCGTCGGCGTCAACAAGCTCTCGATGCCCGACGCCGCCACCGCGCTCGGGGCGTCCGGCTACGAGCGCGGCACCATCACGCCGATCGGTGCCACGGGCGACCTGCCGGTGTACGCCGACGAACGCATCGTCGGCCGCCGCGTCGCCCTGGGTGCGGGCCGGCACGGCGCGAGCGCCTTCGTCGACGCCGACGCGCTCGTCGCCGCCTACGGCGCGACCGTCGCCGACATCACCGACGAGGAACCGCAGCGCGACTGACGCAGCCGTCAGTCCGGCACCTCGGACCAGTCGCCCTCGGCCCCGGCGAACGAGCCGGCGTCGATCAGGCAGGCGTCGCCCTCGCAGACCGGCGCACCGCCGGGCGTGACGAGCGTCAGCAACGCGGGACGGGCCTCCAGGCCGGAAGCGGCGGAGAGGCCGCGGACGCCCGGCAGCCCCGTGAGCGCGTCCGGCACGGACGGGACCGACGTCACGGCCTGGAGGCGCACCGCGCCCTGGTCGCTGATGGTCATGTCCGTCATCGGGTCACCGCCACGTCCGCGCTCGCGTCGTCCGCAGCGCGCTCGGCCGCCGAGGCGACCTCCTCCGGCGTGGTCTCGCGGAGCGCGACCACCTGGCGGAGCACCTGCTCGAACGCCGTGGGGTCCTGGGCGCCGGAGACGCCGTACTTGCCGTCGATGACGAAGAACGGCACGCCGTTGATCCCGTACGCCTGCGCCTGTGCCTGATCGGCGCGGACTGCAGCGAGCTGGGCGTCGTCGCGCAGGGTGCTGAGGACCTCGTCGCGGTCGAGACCGATCTCCGCCGCCAGGTCGGCGAGCGAGGACTCCTGTCCGACGTGCTCGCCGCGCTCGAAGTAGGCGGTGAACAGGCGCTCGACCATCTCGAGCTGCTTGCCGTGCTGCTTGGCGAGGTGGATGACCTGGTGGGCCTTCACGGTGTTGGTGTGGTGCATCGCCTCGAAGTCGTACTCGAGGCCGACGCCCGCGGCGATGGCCGTGACCTGGTCGAGCATCTGCTGCGCCTGGTCGACGGGCATGCCCTTGTGGCCGGACAGGAACTCAGCCTCGGTCCCTTCGAAGTCGACGGGCGTGTCCGGGCTGAGCTCGAAGGAGTGGTACTCGACCTCGACGGGACGGCCCTCGCTCGAGGCGCCGAACGCGGCGACGCCGGCCTCGAACTTGCGCTTGCCGATGTAGCACCAGGGGCAGGCGATGTCCGACCAGACATCGACCTTCACGGAGTCGTTCATGCTGACCCCAACGCGCTCGTGCGGCGCGCATTCCCGCAGAACCTGGTTCCGGACACCGCACCGTGGATCTTCGTGGTGCTGTGTCCGGAACCTGGTTCCGACGCGCCGCGACGCCCGCGGAACCCCTACGCGCCGAGCAACCGCTGCGCCAGGTACCCCTGCAGCTGGTCGAGCGAGACGCGCTCCTGGCCCATGGTGTCGCGCTCGCGCACCGTGACGGCCTTGTCCTCGAGCGTGTCGAAGTCGACCGTGATGCAGAACGGCGTGCCGATCTCGTCGTGGCGACGGTACCGACGGCCGATGGCACCGGCGTCGTCGAAGTCCACGTTCCAGTTCTTGCGCAGGTCGTCGGCCAGGCCGCGGGCGACGGGCGAGAGCTGTTCGTTGCGCGACAGCGGCAGGACGGCGGCCTTCACCGGGGCCAGGCGTGGGTCGAGGCGCAGGACCGTGCGCTTGTCGACGCCGCCCTTCGCGTTGGGGGCCTCGTCCTCGTGGTACGAGTCGAGCAGGAACGCCATGAGTGCACGCGTCAGACCGAACGACGGCTCGATGACGTACGGCACGTACTTCTCGTTGGCGGCCTGGTCGAAGAACCGGAGGTCCTGGCCGGACGCCTCGATGTGGTTGTTCAGGTCGAAGTCGGTGCGGTTCGCGACGCCCATCAGCTCGCCCCACTCCGAGCCGGTGAAGCCGAAGCGGTACTCGATGTCGGCGGTGGCGTCGGAGTAGTGCGCCCGCTCACCGTCCGGCACGTCGAAGCGACGCAGGTTCTCGGGGTCGATGCCGAGGTCGGTGTAGAACGCGACCGAGTCGGCGATCCACTGCTCGTAGTGCTCCTGGGCCGAGGCCGGCGGCACGAAGTACTCGATCTCCATCTGCTCGAACTCGCGCGTGCGGAAGATGAAGTTGCCGGGCGTGATCTCGTTGCGGAACGCCTTCCCGACCTGCCCGATGCCGAACGGGGGCTTCATGCGGCTCGTCGTGACGACCTGCGCGAAGTCGACGAAGATGCCCTGGGCGGTCTCGGGGCGCAGGAAGTTCAGGCCCTCTTCGGACTCGACCGGGCCGAGGTAGGTCTTGAGCATCCCGGAGAACTCGCGGGGCTCGGTCCACTCGCCGCGGGTGCCGCAGTTCGGGCAGGCGATCTCGGCCATGCGGCCTTCGGGGTCGCGGCCCTTCTTGGCGACGAACGCCTCGATCAGGTGGTCCTCGCGGAACCGGTGGTGGCAGTGCAGGCACTCCACCAGCGGGTCGGTGAAGGTCGCGACGTGGCCGGAGGCCTCCCACACCTTGCGGGGCAGGATCACCGCGGAGTCGAGGCCGACCATGTCCCCGCGACCGCGGACGAACCGCTGCCACCACTGGCGCTTGATGTTCTCCTTGAGCTCCACGCCGAGGGGCCCGTAGTCCCATGCGGAGCGGGAGCCTCCGTAGATCTCACCCGACTGGAAGACGAAGCCGCGGCGCTTGGCCAGGGCGATGACGCTGTCGAGACGGGAGGGCTGTGCCAAAGGGTGCTCCAGAGGTCGCCGAGCTGGGTGCTCGGTGCGGAAACGGTCCGGGCAAGACTACCGGCGATCCTGGCCCGGGAGGCCCGCCCCGGGTCCGCCCTCCACGCTCACCTCGCCGACGTGGCCGACCCCACCCCGCCCAGCGCGGCCACGACGTCGGTCACGTCGGACTCGTCGTTCCACAGGTGGAACGCGATGCGCAGTCGCCCGGCACGCCCCGAAGCGGTGAGCCCCGAGGCAGTGAGGGCCCGGAGGGCCGACCCGTCGGCGTCCGCGAACGTCACGATCGCCTGCCCGTCGCCCTGCCGAGGCGACCCGAGCGCGTCGCACAGCCGATCCGCGAGACCGGTGGCGTGCCTCCAGACCGCCTGATGGTCGAGCGCGACCGCGTGCTCGAGCGCGGCCACGGCACCGGGCCACGCCTGCCAGGCCGGCGAGACGTCGAAGCGACGCGCGTCGTCGGCCAGGTGCATGGCGGGGCCGTAGCAGGAGGACCAGACGTCCGCTCCGGCATACCAACCGGCCTGCACCGGGCGGAGCCGACCGAGGGCGGTGTCGGAGAGCGTCATGAAGGCGACGCCGCGCGGCGCGCAGAGCCACTTGTAGGTGTGCGTGAGCGTCACGTCGAACGGGGCGGCGTCGACGGGCAGGACGCCGGCGGCCTGCGTGAGGTCGCAGAGGGTCAGGGCGCCGACACGTCGAGCGGCGGCCACGACCGGGTCGGGATCGGTGACCACGCCGGTGGCGGACTGCACCGCGGACCACGCGACGAGGGCGGTGTCGGGCCCGACCGAGGCGGCGAGCCGGTCCAGCGGGACGCTCCGGACCCGGACGCCGCGGTGTGCCTGGGCGAGGAACGGGAAGACGACCGAGCTGAAGTCGCCGTCGGGGACGACCACCTCGGCGCCGTCCGGCAGTGCGTCAGCGACGACCGCGGCCATCACCGAGGTCTGCGAGCCCGTCGCGACGCGCTCCGCCGGGACGCCGACCAGCGCGGCGAAGAGCGCGCGCCCCTGCTCGACCAGCGCGCCGTACCGGGCGGGCGACGTCTCGGCCCGGGACCACGCGTCGAGGTCGGCGCGCTGGGCAGCGAGGGTGCCGCGTGTCGGCAGGCCCGCGGTGCACGCCGCCAGGTAGCCGCGGCCGGCGGGGAAGGAGTCCATGCGGACAGCGTCCCGGTTCCCGACCCATCACACCAGAGCCGATCCGTTGTGCCACCGATAACATCGGATGATGGACGAGATCGATCCCCAGTTGCTCCGGGTCCTCCGCGCCGTGGCCGACGGCGGGTCGATCACCCGCGCTGCCGCCGCACTCGGGTCGAGCCAGCCGGCCGTCAGCCAGCTGGTGGCCCGGGCCGAGCAGCGCCTCGGGCACGCGCTCGTCCTGCGCGGCGGACGGGGCGCGACCCTCACACACGCCGGGCAGGTGCTCGCCGACCACGCCCTGCACGTCCAGGCCGCGCTGACCGCGGCGCGTGAGGACCTCGACGCCGTCGGCGGGCTCAGCCGCGGTCGGGTGCGACTGGCCGGGTTCCCGAGCGCGTCCTCCGCCCTGGTGCCCGCCGTGCTCGCCCGGCTCGCCGCGACGGCGCCCGGCGTGACGACCTCGTACGTCGAGGTCGAGCCGCCCGAGGCACTCGACCTGCTGCGCGGCGGCGAGGTCGACGTCGCCCTCACCTTCACCTACGTCGGCGACGAGGTCGGGACCACGCCGGACCCCGGCCTCGTCACCCGGGCACTCGGTCGCGACCCGCTCGCGCTGGTGACGCCGGTCGAGCCAGGAGGCTCTGAGCGACTCCGCACCGCCGGCTCCACCGTCGTGGACCTCGCGTCCCACCACGACGCCCGGTGGATCGGGGGCTGCCCGCGATGCCGTGGGCACCTGCTCGCCTCGTGCGCGAGCGCGGGGTTCACGCCGGACATCGTGCTGGAGACGGACAACGCCGCCGCGGTGGTGGGGCTCGTCGCCGCCGGGCTCGGGGTGGCGCTGCTCCCCCGGCTGGCACTCGCGACGACGGTCATCCCCGCCGGTGTCGCGATCGACCCGGTGGACGACGAGCTCGCCCGGCGTGTCGAGGTCGTCGTCGCCCGCGGCGCCGACCGGGTGCCGAGCGTCCGTGCGGCGCTCGACGCGGTGCGCTCCGCGGCCCACCTGCTCGAGGGCCGCTGCCGGGCTGAGGGGCCGGGCCGGGGTTCGGGCTTGGGCTCGGGCTCGGGCTCGGGCTTGGGCTTGGGCTGGGGCTTGGGCTACGCCGTCGGGGCGTCGACCGCGCCGCCGTAGCGTCGGTCGCGGCTGGCGTACTCCTCGATCGCACCCCACAGGTCGGTGCGACGGAAGTCCGGCCAGAGCCGGTCGAGGAACACCATCTCGGCGTAGGCGGACTGCCACAGCAGGAAGTTGCTGGTGCGCTGCTCCCCCGAACTCCGGAGGAACAGGTCGACGTCGGGCATCTCGGGCACGTACAGCCGCTTGGCCAGGGCCTTCTCGGTGACCTGGCTCGGCTTCAGGCGTCCGGCTGCGACGTCCTCGGCCATGCCCCGCACGGCGTCGACGATCTCGTTCCGGCCGCCGTAGTTCACGCACATCGTCAGCGTGAGGACGTCGTTGCCCGCCGTCATCCGCTCGGCGGTCTCGAGCTCGTCGATGACGCTCCGCCACAGCCGCGGACGCCGGCCGGCCCACCGCACCCTGACGCCCCACTGGTGCAGCTGGTCACGGCGACGGCGGATGACGTCGCGGTTGAAGCCCATCAGGAACCGGACCTCTTCCGGGGAGCGCTTCCAGTTCTCCGTCGAGAACGCGTACGCCGACACGTGCCCGACGCCGATCTGGATCGCCCCGGCGACGACGTCGAGCAGGGAGGCCTCGCCCGCCTTGTGCCCCTCGATCCGGGTCAGGCCGCGGCCGTTCGCCCACCGGCCGTTGCCGTCCATGACGATGGCCACGTGCTCCGGCACGAACCGGGCCGGGATCGCCGGGGGCGTCTCGCCGGTCCAGTCGATCGGGCGGAACGGTTCGACGTCGTCGGGGCGGCGGGGGCTCATGCGGTGGGGGCTCCTTCGACAGCGGGATCAGGGTCGGGCTCGGGCACGGCGGGTGCCGGGGTCGAGGCCACCGCACGTGCTGTCGCCTCGGGTCCGCCGTGGGTCTGCGGCACCGGCATCGGGTGTTCGGAGCGGTCGACGTGCGGCAGGGACCGGAGCGATCGTTCCAGGTGCCACTGGGCGTAGGCCGCGACCACGCCGGAGGCCCGCGAACGCGTCCGCTCGTCGGTGGCGTCGACCGTCGCCCAGTCGCCGGCGAGCAGGGAGCCGAGCACCCCGAGCGTCGCCGGGTCGAGCCGCGGGGTCCCCGGGGGTGCCGCACGGTCGGCGACGACACCACCGAGCTGCACCACGAACGCCGAGTGCGGGCCGGGCTCCCCCGTCACCGCACAGTCGCTGAACGAGGGCGCCCACCCCGCGATGCTCATCGCGCGGAGCAGGTACGAGTCGAGGGTCGCGCTGGACTGGTGCTCCCCGCGCGACAACGAGCGGAGCGCCCCGACGAGCAACAGGTACTGCTGCAGCCCCGCGTCGGCCTCGCTCAGTCGGTCGGCCGTCTCGACCATGGCGCTGGCCGCGGTGTACGCACCGTAGTCGGCGACGATCTGGGCCCCGTAGGCGCCGAGGGACTCCGCCTGGGTGACGATGTCGAGCGAACGGCCCTCGTAGAACTGGGCGTCGACGACCATGAACGGTTCGAGGCGGCTGCCGAACTTCGATGCGGTCCGCCGCACGCCCTTCGCCACGGCACGGATCTTGCCGTGCTGCCGCGAGAGCATCGTGACGATGCGGTCGGCTTCACCGAGCTTGTGGGTGCGCAACACGACGCACTCGTCCCGGTACAGCGGCATGCCCCCAGTATCCCCCGCCCCGCCGACAGCCGCGTGCGGTGCGGGCGGGGGCCCGGGCTCACCGAGTGGAATCGGGCGTACCCGGTCGGAAGAAACGACCAGGTACGCCCGATTCGACCTGCCATCGCGCGTGACGGGGGAACGACCGGGCACAGACAGGAGGCGCGGTGCGGGACGGACCCGGCACCGCGCCTCCTGGGCTGGTCGCGTCTCAGGCGGAGACGAGCTCCGGCGCGTCCGCACCGGCCGCGGCACCCGCGCGCACCGCGCGGTTCACCGCGGACACGATCGCCTTGAGCGACGCCGTCGAGATGTCGGCGTCGATGCCGACGCCCCACAGGCGCACGCCGTCGACGTCGAGCTCGACGTAGGACGCGGCCTTCGCGTCACCGGAGGCGCTCATCGTGTGCTCCGAGTAGTCGTACAGCGTGACCTGGACGCCCTGCTCGGCGAGCACCTTCAGGAACGCGTCGATGGGACCGGTGCCGACGGCCTCGGCCGTGACCGCACCCTCGTCGACCCGGAGTGCCACGGACAGCGAGGTCGTGCCCTCGAAGTCGCTCGACGTCGCCGTCTTGGTGAGCTCGTACCGGCCCCACTTCTCGTCGTCGATCGACGCCGGCAGGTACTCGTCCTGGAACACGTCCCAGATGCGCTGCGACGAGAACTCGCCGCCCTCGGTGTCGGTGTGCCGCTGCACGACGCCGGAGAACTCGATCTGCAGCTTGCGGGGCAGGTCGAGGGCGTGGTCGGTCTTGAGCAGGTAGGCAACGCCGCCCTTGCCGGACTGCGAGTTGACGCGGATGACGGCCTCGTACGACCGGCCGATGTCCTTCGGGTCGACGGGCAGGTACGGCACCGCCCACTCGATCTCGTCGATGTCCTTGCCCGCGGCGGCGGCCTTCGCCTTCATCGCCTCGAAGCCCTTGTTGATGGCGTCCTGGTGCGAGCCGCTGAACGCCGTGTACACGAGGTCTCCCGCCCACGGCTGGCGCTCGGGCACCGGCAGCTGGTTGCAGTACTCGACGGTGCGCTTCACCTGGTCGATGTCGGCGAAGGAGATCTCCGGGTCGATGCCCTGCGTGAACAGGTTCATGCCGAGGGCGACCAGGTCCACGTTGCCGGTGCGCTCACCGTTGCCGAACAGGCAGCCCTCGATGCGGTCGGCGCCGGCCATGTAGCCGAGCTCGGCGGCCGCGACCGCGGTGCCGCGGTCGTTGTGCGGGTGCAGCGACAGGATGACGTCCTCGCGGTGGGCGAGGCGGCGGGACATCCACTCGATCGAGTCGGCGTAGACGTTCGGCGTGGCCATCTCGACGGTGGCGGGGAGGTTGATGATGACCTTCCGCTCGGGCGTCGGCTCGAAGACCTCCAGGACGGCGTTGCAGATCTCCAGTGCGACCTCGAGCTCGGTGCCCGTGTAGGACTCCGGCGAGTACTCGTAGTAGATCGTCGTGTCGTGCTGCAGCGTCGCCTCGGCCGCCTTGCAGAGCTTCGCACCGGTGACCGCGATGTCCACGACGCCCTGCACGTCAGTGCGGAAGACGACCTCGCGCTGCACGATGCTCGTGGAGTTGTACAGGTGGACGATGGCCTGCTTCGCGCCGTCGATCGCCTCGTAGGTCCGCTGGATGAGGTGCTCGCGCGCCTGGGTCAGCACCTGGATCGTGACGTCGTCGGGGATCGCGCCCTCGTCGATCAGCGACCGGACGAAGTCGAAGTCGGTCTGCGAGGCGCTCGGGAACCCGACCTCGATCTCCTTGTAGCCCATCCGGACGAGGAGGTCGAACATCGCCCGCTTGCGCTCGGCGTCCATCGGGTCGATGAGTGCCTGGTTGCCGTCACGCAGGTCGACCGCACACCAGCGCGGCGCCTTGTCGATGCGCTTCGTGGGCCAGGTGCGGTCCGGCAGGTCGACGGTGATCTGCTCGTGGAACGGGACGTACTTGTGGATCGGCATCCCGGAGGGCTGCTGGGTGTTCTGCATCGTTCTTCGCTTTCGTCGCGTGTGCGTGAGCTGTTGTGGTGCGGCCACGACGGACTCCGCGACGAGGTGGGCCGGAGTGTCAGGCCTCGTCGCGGCAGCGAAGGAGGAGGAGTGCCGAGTACATCGAGACCCACGGTAGCACCGGAGCAGCGGGCTGGCGCAAGCGTGTGACGCGGGACTGCCCGGCGCCGTCGAACGGGGCGCCGGGAGGGGTGCCGGGTGGGGTGCCGTGTGAGGTGCCGAGTGGTCGGGACATGCCGCGGGCCGGTCGCCGAGTGGTCACGTTGTGTCGTCCGGGCCGCGTCTGGACGACGGTTCGTGACACCTCGGCGGACGTGAGCGGCGTGGCGGGGCCGGGCAGGGCACGTCGGCGCGACCACACGACGACACGGGAGGCCCGGTGCCAGCTGGCACCGGGCCTCCCGTGTCGTCGCGCGGTGCGACCAGGGCGACGGGTCAGTCGACCGCGAGCGCCTCGGTCGGCGGGACGCGCATCGCGCGCCGCACCGGCGCGATGGTGGCGACGACCGCCAGGACCAGCGCGCCGATCACCACGATGCCGATGGTCAGCGGCGGCAGCACCGGTGCCACGGGCGTCCCGAGCGAGCCGAGCAGCGTCTGCCCGCCGACCCAGCCGTACAGCGTGCCGAGTGCGAGCCCCGAGACGACGGCCGCGACGACCATCTGCACGGCCTCGGTCACGATCATCCGTCGGACCTGCGCACCGGTGATGCCGAGCACCCGAAGCAGCCCGAGTTCGCGTCGACGCTGGAGCACCCCGAGCGCCAGGGCGTTCACGACGCCGACGGCGGCGATCACGGCGGAGAACCCGACGACCACGCTGACGACGGCGTTGATCTGCACGAAGAGGTCGCGCTGCGCCTCGATCATCTGCGGGGTGGCGCTCCCCGCGCTCATGGCCCGCATCTCGGTCTCGAGCACGTGCTGCATGATGCCGAGCGCGACCGCGAAGGTGACGAGCAGGGTGACGCCGATGACGAGCCCGATGGTCGCCCGCGAGGACCTTCCCGGTGCCCGCATCGCGTTCCGTCCGGCGAGCAGGACGACGGGATCGTTCGAGCCGATGCGGCCGATCAGCTGCAGCACGGGCGGCATCACGATCGTCGCCCCCACGGCGACCCCCGCGAAGGACACGAACCCGCCGAGCGCCGCCGGCAGGACCGCGATCGGGGACAGCGAGCTCACCGCGAGCCCGAGCAGCATCAGCACCGCGCCGCCGGCCATGAGCACGATCGACCAGACCTTGCGTGCCGTGCCGGACCGGACGTCGTCGTGGCTCGGCTCGACGGACGACGACAGCGCTTCGAGCGGGGTGACGGTGAGCACGCGTCGCGATCCGGCAGCGAAGGCACCCCAGGTGGCGAGGACGACGGCCACGACCGGCAGGACGAGCTCCCACGGCACGTACGTGTACTCGGCCTCGGGCAGGACCCCGTTGCCCCGCAGGACGATGACGAACAGAGCCGAGAGCGCAGTCCCCACGACGGCGCCGATGACCCCGCCGAGCACGCCGACCACCAGGCCGGTGCGGGTGATCCGCGCCCGCAGGGTCGCACCGGTCGCGCCGACGAGCCGCTGGAGGGCGATGATCCGGGTCTGTCCGGCGATCAGGGTGGCGCAGGTGTTCGCGGTGACGATCGCGCCGACGTAGAGCGCGATGCCGAGGAACAGCCACCCGACCACCGACAGGATCGCCTTGATCGGTCCGAGGTCGGCGACCCCGGCGGCTCGGAGCGCCTCGGTCACGATCCCGGGTGCGATGACGAGGGCGGAACCGAACGTGGTGCCGAGGGCGGCGACCAGGACGGTGGGAGCGAAGGAGCGGACGCCGTTCACGCTGCTGCCTCCATCCCGAGCATCGTCGTGGAGATCGCGCCGGCGTCCATCGCCGGGCGGTCGGCGACGATCCGGCCGTCGGCCAGGAACAGGATGCGGTCGGCGTTCGCGGCCGCCACCGGGTCGTGCGTGACCATGACGACGCTCTGCCCCCACTCCTGGACGGCACCGCGGAGGATCGCGAGCACGTCGCGCCCGGTGCGGGAGTCGAGCGCGCCGGTCGGCTCGTCGGCGACGACCACCGCCGGCCGCGAAGCGAGCGCCCGTGCGATGGCGACGCGCTGCTGCTGCCCGCCGGAGAGCTGGTGCGGACGGTGCGTCAGCCGGTTGCCCAGCCCGAGCATCTCGACCAGCCGGTCGATCCAGGCGGTCTCCTCGCGCGAGGGCTTGTGCCCACCGAGCAGGAACGGCAGCCGGATGTTCTCGCTGACGTCGAGCGTCGGGACGAGGTTGAACGACTGGAACACGAAGCCCAGCCGACGACGACGCAGCTCGGTGAGGTCCTTGTCGCCCAGGGCCGTGATGTCGACGCCGTCGATCTGGATCCGACCGGTGGACACGGCGTCGAGGCCGGCCGCGACGTGCATGAGCGTCGACTTGCCGGACCCGGACGGGCCCATCACCGCGGTGAACTCCCCCGCGCCGATGTCGACGCTGACGTCGTCGAGCGCGGTCACACGTCGGGCGTCGTCGCCGTAGTGCTTGGACACGTGGTCGAGGCGGATGATCGGGGCGTGGCTCGTGGTCATGCATCCACGATGACGCTCAGCGGTCCCGCCCCGCGTCGCCCGCTCGGCTCCTGTGGATCGTCCGCTCGGCTCGGTTGCCTGTGGAGGGGTCATCCCCGCGGATGACCCGGCGTCAGTCGGCCTTGGTGACGAGTCCGTGCTCGTGGGCGAACACGACGAGCCGCACCCGGTCGCGGAGTTCGAGCTTCGTCAGGACCCGCGAGATGTGCGTCTTGACGGTCGCCTCGCTGACGTACTCGTGCTGCGCGATCTCGCTGTTGCTGAACCCACGGGCGGCCAGGTCGAAGATCTCGCGCTCACGCGGAGTGAGGTCGGCGAAGGCCGCGGGGACGGCGGCGGCGCGGCCGACCGAGTCGTCGTACCGTCGCAGGAGCTCCCGCGTGGCCGACGCGGCGAACACCGCGGTGCCGGCGTGCACGGTCCGGACCGCCGCGAGCAGGAACTCGGGGTCGGCGTCCTTGAGTACGAACCCGCTCGCACCGGCGCGGATGGCCTTGGCTGCGGCCTCGTCGAAGTCGAACGTGGTCAGCACGAGCACCTTCGCGCCGTCGGTGCCGGACTGCTCGACGATGTGGCCGGTCGCCGTGATGCCGTCCATCACGGGCATCCGGACGTCCATCAGCACCACGTCGGGACGGGTGCGTCGGACGAGTTCGACACCCTCGGCACCGTCGCCCGCCTCACCGACGAACCGCAGGTCGGGCTGCGAGTCGATGAGCATCCGGATGCCGGTGCGGAAGAGCGCCTGGTCGTCGACGAGGGCGACACGGATCCGGTGCTCGTCGGTCGGGATCGTGGTCATCAAGCGGTGCGCTCCTGCTCGGTCGGGGTGATCCGGCCGCGGGGCATCTGCCCGCTCGCCGGGACGGTCGGCATCCGGACGGCGACCGCGAAGTCGTCCCCTCGGGCCCCGGCGGTCATGGTGCCGCCGGTCATCACGGCGCGCTCGCGCATGCCGACCAGGCCGTGGCCCGTGCCGGGGCCGCGGACGCCGTCGTCGGCACGACGGTTCACGACGGCGATCTCGACGGTGTCCGGCCGGTAGGTCAGGGCGGCACGCACCGGGCTGCCGGGTTCTCCGTGCTTGTACGCGTTCGTCAGGCTCTCCTGCACGATCCGGTAGACGGCGAGCTGCGTGGTGGTGGGCAGCCCGGTGGGGTCGCCCTCGCGTTCCACCCGTACGTCGAGCCCGAGCTGTCGCATCTCGTCGACGAGCCGGTCGATGTCGTCGATCTCGGGCGTCGGCGCGGTCCCCTGCTCGTGCCGGAGCGCGCCGAGGAGTTCGCGCACGTCGCCGAGGGCTCGCCGGGCCGTGGCGGAGATGGTGCTGAGTGCCTGGTCGGCGACGGCGGGGTCGGCCTTCAGGGCGTACCGGGCGCCGTCGGACTGCGCGATGACCACCGCGAGCGAGTGCGCGACGATGTCGTGCATGTCGCGGGCGATCCGCACGCGCTCCTGCTCGACCGCGACGGCCCGGTCGGCCCGCGCGGCGTCACGTTCGGCGAGCAGCTGGGCCTCGCGACTCATGCTCGCCGAGCGACGGGTCCGGACCACGAGTCCGGCGAGCCACGGCAGGAGCAGGAGGAGCAGGACGACGGCGAAGAACGAGAGCGTGACCTGCAGGGACTCCTGCAGTGGCGTGGAGGCGGTCTCGTAGGTGAGCCGGTTCTGGTAGTCGTCGAAGCCCATGTACGCCGCCGCGGCCACGGACCCGACGATCGCCGACACGAGCCCGGCCAGCCGTACACGGCGGCTGCCGTACGCGCTCGTCGTGTACATGACGCCGGCGATGAACGCGTTCGACACGTCCGGCACCTGCAGGGTGACCATCTCGAAGACCGCGAACACCCACGCCACGGCCAGGGCGAGCCCAGGTGACAGGCGCCGGAGTGCCAGGGCGGCGGTCATCCCGACGACGGTGACCACGGACAACGGCCCGTCGATCCCGCGCCCGCTGGCGACCAGCACGAGGCCGCCGAGCAGCACGGCGATCAGCAGGTCGGTGATGACCTGCGCGCGCAGCATGGGACGGAACACCCGTCCACGGTACGGCGGGCCGCTCGTCCCCGCGTCCCTCGCCCGGATGACCCGGGGGGCGAGCGGCGGACGGTCAGAAGCCGAGGCGTCCGAGCTGCTTCGGGTCACGCTGCCACTCCTTGGCCACCTTCACGCGGATGTTCAGGTAGACGTGCCGGCCGCCGAGCAACGATTCGATCTCGACCCGGGCCCGCGAACCGACGTCCTTCAGGCGCTCGCCCTTGTGTCCGATGACGATCGCCTTCTGGCTGTCCCGCTCGACGAACAGGTTCGCGAAGATGCGCAGGGGGCCGTCGGCGTCCTCGTCGGCGTCGGGCTCGACGATGTCCTCGATGACGACGGCGAGCGAGTGCGGCAGCTCGTCGCGGACGCCCTCGAGCGCGGCCTCGCGGATGAGCTCGCCGATGCGCTCCTCGTCGGTCTCCTCGGTCACCGCGCTCGAGTCGTACAGCTGCGGCGACTCGGGCAGCAGGCTCGTGACGACGCCCAGCAGGTCTTCGAGCTGCATGCCCCGGGTGCCCGAGGTCGGCACCACGGCGTCCCAGTCGCGGAGCTTCGAGACGGCCAGCAGCTGCTCACCGACACGGTCCTTCGAGGCGCTGTCGATCTTCGTGACGATCGCGATCTTCTTGGCGCGCGGGTACTGGTCGAGCGTGTCGTTGATGAACCGGTCACCGGGACCGACGGGCTCGTTCGCCGGCACGCAGAACCCGATCACGTCGACGTCGCCGAGGGTGGACTGCACGAGGTCGTTGAGCCGTTCGCCGAGCAGGGTGCGCGGACGGTGCACGCCCGGGGTGTCGACGATGATCACCTGGCCGTCGGGCCGGTGCACGATCCCGCGGATGGCGCGCCGGGTGGTCTGCGGCTTCGACGAGGTGATGGCGACCTTCTCGCCCACCAGGGCGTTGGTCAGCGTCGACTTGCCGACGTTCGGACGGCCGACGAACGAGACGAAGCCCGCGCGGTAGGGCTTGTCCGAGCCGGCCTGGGTGGTGTCGGTGTCGGTCATGCGTGCGTGGTTCCCGTCGTGGTGGGTTCGGCGTCGTCGAAGGCGTCCTCGACGTCGGCCAGGGCGTGGGTGCGCTCGGCGAGCACGGTGATGAGGTGGCGGCGCTTGCCCTCGACCCGGTCGGCGGTCAGGACGACCCCGGACACGGTGACGGTGTCGCCGGAGACGGCCAGGTGTCCGAGCTCCTTGGTGAGCAGGCCACCGGCGGTGTCGACGTCGTCGTCGTCGAGCTCGATGCCGAACAGGTCGCCGAGCTCGTCGATCGGCAGTCGGGCGGAGATCCGCCAGATGCCCGGTTCGACCTCGGTCCGGTCGACGACGGCGCGGTCGTACTCGTCGGAGATGTCCCCGACGAGCTCTTCGATGAGGTCCTCCATGGTCACGAGCCCGGCGACACCGCCGTACTCGTCGACCACCAGCACCAGGTGGTTCTTGGCGACCTGCATGTGCCGCAGGGTGTCGTCGGCGTGCTTCGACTCCGGCACGAACTCGGCAGGCCGCAGCAGCCGGCTGACCCGCTCACTGCGGGACGTCGGCCGTTCGTACAGCGACCGCGCGACGTCGCGCAGGTAGAGCACGCCCCGCACGTCGTCGCTGTCCTTGCCCGTCACCGGCATCCGGGACACCCCGGCGGCCAGGAACTGCTCCATGGCCGCGGCGAGCGTCTCGGCACCGTCGACGGTGAGCATGTCCGTGCGGGGCACCATGACCTCACGCACCAGGGTGTCGCTGAACTCGAACACCGAGTGGATGAGTTCGCGGTCCTCGTCCTCGAGCACGTTGCTCTCGGTGGCCTCGTCAACCAGCGAGAGCAGCTGCTCCTCGCTCGACACGGTGGAGGCGCTCCGGCCGCGGCCGGGGGTGACCCGGTCGCCGATCCGGACGAGCAGCCCGGCCAGCGGGCCGAGCACGATGCGGACCCCACGGACGATGCCGCCGGTCGCACCGATCAGCCGCTCGGCGTGGGCGCGTCCGACGCTGCGCGGGCTCGACCCGACAAGGACGAACGACACCGCGGTCATGATCGCGGCGGAGAGCACGAGCGCGAGCCACCAGCTGTCGAAGGCACGCACGAGGGCGATCGTCACGAGCACCGCAGCGGCGGTCTCGGCGAGGACGCGGAAGAAGTTCAGCGCGTTGACGTGCGCCCCGACGTCGTCCGCGATCGCCTCGATGGCGCGGCGGCGTTTGTTGCCTCTGGCGATCTCCTCGAGGTCGGCACGGGAGACCACCGAGAGCGCGGCGTCGCTCGCGGCGAGGAGCCCGCCGAGCACGACGAGCCCCAGCGCCACCGCGAGGAGTCCGGCGACGACGACCACCGGCTACCGCCCTCGGTGCTGGGCGGCGAAGGCGGTCAGGATCTCGCCCTGGATGCCGAACATCTCGGCCTTCTCGTCGGGCTCGGCGTGGTCGAAGCCGAGCAGGTGCAGGATGCCGTGGCACGTGAGCAGCAGCATCTCGTCGGTGCTCGAGTGCCCGGCGGTCTTCGCCTGCTCCTCGGCCACCTGCGGGCAGAGCACGATGTCGCCCAGCAGCCCGGCCGGCGTGGGGTCGTCCTCGGTGCCGGGACGCAGCTCGTCCATCGGGAAGCTCAGGACGTCCGTCGGGCCGGGCTCGTCCATCCACCGCACGTGCAGCTGCTCCATCGCGCCCTCGTCGACCAGCACGATCGCGAGCTCGGCATCGGCGTGGACGTGCATCGCGTCCAGGGCGAAGGCGGCGAGCCGCTGGATCGCGGCCTCGTCCACCTCGACGCCGGACTCGTTGTTGAGCTCGATGCTCACCGGGTGCCTCCTCGGGCGTCGTTCTGGGGGTACGGGGATCGTGCGCGGTCCTGCGGCGGGCGCCCACGGCGTTCGGCGCGGTTGGCGCCGTCGGGGTTGCCGACCGGGGCGGTGCCACGGCCACCGGGGCGCTGCCCGGCCTGCTCGGCGAGGCGCTCCTCGTCGTAGACCGTGTACGCGTCGACGATCCGGCCGACGAGGGTGTGGCGGACCACGTCCTCGCTGCCGAGACGGGCGAAGTGGATGTCCTCGACCTCGTCGAGGATGCGGGTCACGAGCCGGAGACCGGAGACGTTGCCCGGCAGGTCGACCTGGGTGATGTCACCCGTGATGACCATCTTCGAACCGAAGCCGAGGCGGGTCAGGAACATCTTCATCTGCTCGGGCGTGGTGTTCTGCGCCTCGTCGAGCACCACGAAGGAGTCGTTGAGGGTCCGGCCGCGCATGTACGCCAGCGGGGCGACCTCGACGGTGCCGGCCGCCAGGAGCTTCGGGACCAGCTCCGGGTCCATCATCTCGTTCAGGGCGTCGTACAGCGGGCGCAGGTACGGGTCGATCTTGTCGGTGAGCGTGCCCGGCAGGAAGCCGAGCCGCTCGCCGGCCTCGACCGCGGGACGGGTGAGGATGATCCGGTTGACCTCGCGCCGCTGGAGCGCCTGCACGGCCTTGGCCATCGCCAGGTAGGTCTTGCCGGTACCGGCCGGACCGATGCCGAACGTGATGGTGTGCTCGTCGATGGCGTCGACGTAGGCACGCTGCCCGTCGGTCTTCGGGCGCACGGACTTGCCGCGGCTCGACACGATCGGGGTGCCGAAGGTGTCGGAGGGCTTGCGGTCGTCGTCGAGGATCCGTGCGGACATCGGGATGTCTGCCGGGCCGATCTCCTGCCCACGCCTGACCATGCCGACGAGCTCGTCGACGAGCGCCTTCGCGCGTGCGACGTCGCGCTCGGGCCCGGTCAGCGTGACCTCGTTGCCGCGGACGACGACCCGGACGCCCGGGTACTGGCGCTCGACCGTCTTGAGCAGACGGTCCTGGGGGCCGAGCAGCTGCACCATGGCGATGCCGTCGACCTGGAGCGAGACCGAGACGGGCTCGTCGTCGGCGGCGGTGGGCTGTACTGGTTCGTTAACCGGCAAGGGTGCCTTCCTGCAGTTCACCTGCGAGTACGTGCGCGTGCACGTGGAACACGGTCTGACCGGCGGCTTCGCCGGTGTTGAAGACGAGTCGGAACTGGCCGTCGGCGCGCTCGTCGGCGATGCGCTGCGCGGTGGCGACGACGTGGGCCAGCAGGTCGGGGTCGCCCGCTGCGAGCTCGCCGACGTTCGCGTACTGCTCGGTCTTGGGGACGACGAGCACGTGGACGGGAGCCTTCGGGGCGATGTCCTCGATCGCGATCACGCGGTCGTCCTCGGCGACGATGGTCGCCGGGATCTCGCGCGCGATGATCTTGGAGAAGACGCTGGGCGTGCTGCTGCTCATGGCTCCATCGTAGGACGCGCCCGACGGCGTGGTCCGGCTCACCAGCGACCCAGTCGCGCCTGCAGGACAGCAAGTGCCGCCGGTCCGGCGGTGGACGTGCGGAGCACGCTGTCACCGAGTCGGACCCGCACGGCCCCCGCGGCCTCGAGCCGGTCGAGCTCCGCGCCGTCGATGCCGCCTTCGGGACCGACGACGAGTGCGATGTCCTCGGCGTCCGTCGGGGGTTCCCAGGTGGCGAGTCGCACGGTCGCGGTCGGGTCGAGCAGGACGACGGCGGTCCCCGCTCCGAGCGCGGACACGAGCTGTCCGGTCGTCACCAGCGGCGCGACGACGGGCACGCGCGGACGGATCGCCTGCTTCGCGGCCTCGTGCGCGATCGCTGCCCACCGGGCACGGCCCTTCTCGACCTTCGCGCCGTCCCACCGGGAGACGCTGCGCACGGCCGACCACGGCACGACCCGGTCGACGCCGATCTCGGTCGCCGCCTGCACCGCCATCTCGTCACGGGCGCCCTTCGCCAGGGCCTGCACGAGGGTCAGCGACGGGCGCGGTGCATCCTGGTGCTCGACGGTCTCGACCGCGAGCTCCAGCGTGTCCTTGCCGAGCGTGGTGACCGGCCCGGACACCACGGTGCCCCGACCGTCGGCGATCCGCAGGACCTCGCCGACCCGGACGCGCGCGACGGACACCGCGTGGCGGCCCTCGGCACCGTCGAGCGACACCGGGTCACCGACGGCGACGCCGTCCAGCGAGTCGACGAGGTACAGCGACGCCATCAGTGGTTGAAGAACCGGTCGCGGAGCTTGCCGAACATGCCCTGCTGGAACCGGGCGAGCTGCGGGGCGGTGGTCTTGTGCGACTTCGCGAGCTGCTCGACCAGCTGCCGTTCCTTGTGGGAGAGCTTGGTCGGGGTGACGACCTGCACGCCGACCCGCAGGTCACCGCGGCCGTTCCCGCGCAGCTTCGTGATGCCGCGGTCCTTGATGACGAGGACGTCGGCACTCTGCACGCCTGGCCGGATCTCCAGCTCGACAGGACCGTCGAGGCCGTCGATCGTGGTGGTCGTGCCGAGGACGGCGTCGGTCATGCCGACCTCGAGCGTCGCCAGCAGGTCATCGCCGTCACGGCTGAAGACGTCGTCGTGGCGCACGCGGATCTCGAGGTACAGGTCGCCGGACGGACCGCCGGCCGGCCCGACCTCGCCCTGGCCGGGCATCTGCAGGCGCAGGCCGGAGTCGACACCGGCAGGGACGTCCACCGGCACGGTGCGACGTGCGCGGACGCGACCCTGACCCTGGCAGGTCGGGCAGGGGCTCGGGATGACGGTGCCGTACCCGCGGCACGTGCCGCACGGGGCGCTCGTCACCACGTTGCCGAGGAGCGAACGGACCTGGCGCTGGATGTGCCCGGAGCCGCCGCAGATGTCGCACGTGCGCGGGCTGGTGCCCGGTGCGCAGCAGGAGCCGTGACAGGTCTCGCACAGCACCGCCGTGTCGACCTCGACGTCCTTGTGGGTGCCGAAGACGACCTCGTCGAGGTCGACCTCGATGCGGAGCAGGGCGTCCTGGCCGCGCTCGGCACGGCTGCGCGGGCCCGATCCACGGCCGCCGCCACCGCCGCCGCCGAAGAAGGCGTCGAAGATGTCGCTGAAGCCGCCGGCGCCACCACCGAAGGGGCTGTCGGCCTGCGGGCCGGCGTCGTACCGGCGTCGCTGCTCGGGGTCGCTCAGCACGTCGTACGCGTGCGTCACGTCCTTGAAGCGCTCGGCGGCGTCGGGTGCCGGGTTCACGTCCGGGTGGAGCTCACGCGCCAGGCGGCGGTAGGCCTTCTTGATGTCGGCATCGGAGGCGTCTCGCTGGACGCCGAGGACGTCGTAGTGGTCTGCCACGTATCCCTCAGTCGGTTGGGTTCGGTCGGTTGGTCAGTGTTCGCCCAGGAGCTTGGACAGGTAGCGGGCGACGGCGCGGACGGCCGCCATGTTCGTGCCGTAGTCCATGCGGGTCGGTCCGAGGACGCCCAGGCGGGCCACCTCGCCACCGGCCAGGTAGCCGCCGGCGACGATGCTCGTGGCGTCGAGTCCGTACTCGGCGTTCTCGACGCCGATGCTGGCCGCCACCGCGATGTCGTCCACCTGCATCTCCCCGAACAGCCGGAGCAGGGTGACTTGTTCCTCGATCGCTTCGAGCACCGGGAAGAGGCCGCCGGAGAAGTCCTGTTCGCTCTTCGCCAGGTTGGCCGCACCGGCCATCAGCAGGCGGTCCTGCCGGTTCGCCGCGACCTGCTCGATGAGCGTGGCGACGACGACCCCGCCGAGCGTCTGGGCGTCGGGGCGGAGTTGCTGCGGCACGGCTCGGAGCGCGGTCGGGACGTCCTGCAGCAGGAGCCCCACGGTCGCGCCGTTCACCACGGTGCGGAGTTCGCCCAGCGAGTCTTCGTCGAGCGGGACGTCGGTCTCGACCACGCGCTGTTCGACTCGGGCGGTGTCGGTGATGAGCACCACCATCAGCCGGGCGTCACCGAGCCGGACGAGCTCGACGTGCTGCACCCGGGCGCGCACCATCGAGGGGTACTGCACCAGGGCGACCTGGTTGGTGAGCTGGCTGAGCAGCCGGACGGTGCGCCCGAGGACCTCGTCGAGGTCGTTCGGGGCGCCGAGGAAGGTCTCGATGGCGTGCCGCTGCGCGCTGGAGAGCGGACGGGCACCCGCCAGGTGGTCCACGAAGACGCGGTACCCCTTGTCGGTCGGCACCCGGCCGGACGAGGTGTGCGGTGCGGCGATCAGCTGCTCGTCCTCGAGCAGGGCCATGTCGTTGCGGATCGTCGCGGCGCTGACCCCGAAGGCGTGCCGCTCGACGATGGTCTTCGACCCGACGGGTTCACGCGACGCCACGTAGTCGCGCACGATGGCCTTGAGGACCTCGAGGCTGCGTTCACTGACCACGAGCGCCTCCTTTCCCGATCGACCTGGCACTCGGACGTGTCGACTGCTGATCCTACGCCCGACCGCTGACGGCCCGGGACTTCCGGGCGGTCGGCCGGTACGCTTCCGCCATGACCTACGGACAGCAGCCCGACGGCCCCGGACCCGAGCAGCCCGGCGGCCCGTACGGCCACGGCCCCGGTGGGCCCCAGCAGCCCGGCGGACCGCAGTACCCGGGCGGACCGCAGTACCCGGCCGGCTACGTTCCGCCGCAGCCGATGAGCCCGGAGGACCAGCGCCTGTGGGCCACGCTGACGCACATCGGCGGCATCTTCTTCAACTTCATCGCACCGTTGGTCGCCTACCTGGTCCTCCGCGACCGCGGCGGCTTCGTCCGGGAGCACACCCGCGTCGCGCTGAACTTCCACATCACGATGGGCATCGCCTACGTGGTCGGTTCGCTCACGTCGGTGTTCGGCATCGGGGTCCTGATCGTGCTCGCCGCTGCGATCGTGTCGCTGATCTTCAGCATCATGGCGGCGGTCGCCGCGAACCAGGGCCAGTTCTACCGCTACCCGCTCTCGATCGAGTTCATCAAGCAGTAGCGGCACCGGGAAGCAGCGCGCAGCAAGCAGTGCGCACGCCCCTCAGTCGAGCAGCTCCCGCACCACCGCGTCGGCGAGCAGGCGACCCTGCAGGGTCAGGTCGATCCGTCCCCGCACCGCGGCCGACCCGTCCACGAGTCCGCGTGCGATGAGCCCGGCGACCCGGCCACGGGCCTCCTGGCGGATCTCGCTCGTCGCGAGCTCCCCGCGGACCCGCGCCGCCAGCAGCAGGCGCTCGACGTACCGCGTCTCGTCGTCGATGGTCTCGCGGCCGGCGGCCGGCGACTCCCCCGACAGCACCCGGTTCGCGTACGCGGCCGGGTGCTTGACGTTCCACCAGCGCGTGCCGGCGACGGCGGAGTGCGCGCCGGGTCCGACGCCCCACCAGTCGTGGCCCTTCCAGTAGGAGAGGTTGTGGCGGCTCGCGTGCGCGTCACCGCGCGCCCAGTTCGACACCTCGTACCAGGAGTAGCCCGCGTCGCCGAGCACCTGGTCGGCGAGCTCGTACATGTCGGCGGCCAGGTCGTCGTCGGGGGCGGGGAGCTCGCCGCGGGCGACCATGCGGCCCATCGCGGTGCCGTCCTCGACGATGAGCGAGTACGCCGACACGTGGTCGGGCTCGCAGGCGATCGCGGCGTCGAGCGAGGTCCGCCAGTCGGCGAGGGACTCCCCCGGCGTCGAGTAGATGAGGTCGAGCGAGACGTCGAGTCCCTGCTGCTTCGCGAGGTCGACGACGACGGGGACCCGCAGCGGGTCGTGCGTCCGGTCGAGCGTGGCGAGCACGTGCGGCACGGCGGACTGCATGCCGTAGCTGATCCGGTTGAAGCCGCCGGCCCGCAGGGTCTCGAGCGACGCCGCGTCGACGGAGTCCGGGTTCGCCTCGGTGGTGACCTCGGCCCCGGGCAGGATGCCCCAGGTGTCGTCGATCGCACGGAGGATCATCGCCAGGTCCGACGCCGGCAGCATGGTCGGGGTGCCGCCGCCGAAGAACACGGTCGACACCGGGCGCCGCGGCACGCCGGAACGATCGAGCACGGTCGCGGCCCACTCGATCTCGCGCACGGCGTGCCCGGCGTAGTCGTCACGGCGGACGCCGCGGAGCTCCGACGCCGTGTAGGTGTTGAAGTCGCAGTAGCCGCAGCGCACGCGGCAGAACGGCACGTGCACGTACACGCCGAAGGGGACGTCACCGGCGGCGGGAGCATCCCCCGGCCCGGCAGCGGAGCCCGCTGCCGCCCACGGGGTGATCAGGCCGTCCGCGGGTGCTGGATCGGCGATCGGGAGAGCACTCGGCATGGAGTCCATTGTCCGTCATGATGGGAGCCATGGAGCACCATCCCGTCCCCACCACGGTCCTGTGGGACATCGACGGCACCCTCGTGATGAACGCGTCGTCCCCGGGCAACCTCTACCACCTCGCCCTCGAGCGGGCGGTGGGCCGCGACCTCACCCTGCGGGTCGGCCACCAGCACGGCCGGACCGACGCCGGGCTCATCGCCGAGCACGTGCGCGCCCACGCGTTCGAGGACACCCTGATCCCCTCCGTCAGCCGGCACCTGCACGACCTGACCGCCGAACGGCACGCCTCCGGCGACCACCGCAGCCCCGTCCCCGGGGCGAAGGCGCTCCTGACCCGCTTCGCCGAACTCGGGTGGCGCAACGGCCTGCTCACCGGCAACTCCGAGTACCGCGCCCGGGTGAAGCTCACCGGCGCCGGGTTCGACGCCGACGTCTTCGACTGGGAGCACTCGTACTTCGGCGACACCGAGGTCGAGCGGGCCGGGGTCACCCTGCGCGCCGCCGCCGAACTGGTCGGCACCCGGGCGGTCATCGTCGGCGACACCCCGCGCGACGGCGAGGCCGCGGACGCCGCGGGCATCCCCTTCCTGGCCGTGGCGACGGGTGTCTACGACGTCGATGCGCTGCGGCACACGAACGCCGTGACCGTCGCACGCGACTGCCAGCAGGACGCCGCCCTCATCGAGGACGCGATCGCCGCACTCCCGCCGCTCCGCTGAGCAGCGGGAGCGATCGACCACCAGCGACCGCCAGCGATCGCCAGCGACAGCCAGCGACCGCGACCGCGACCGCGACGCCTAGTCGCCCCGCAGCGCCGCCAGGTACTTCTCCGCCATGACCTTCTGCTGCCGCCGCACGAACGGCGCCACGAAGCGCCACTTCCGGCTCGCCGGCTGCGAGAACTGCCGGACCTGCAGCCACACCGACCCGTCCGGGGTGCGCTCGACGACGAACGACTCCTCACCGGAGAGCGGGTGCCCCTCGAGCGTGCCGTAGGCGAAGCCCTTGCGGTCGTGCTCGTCGATGATCGACACGACGCGCACCGGTGCCAGCACGGTCTGCCCGAACGCGTGGATCGTCAGCGTCGCACTGGTCCCCGCCGTCAGCAGCGGGGTTCCGTCGGGCGCGAACTTCTCGACCCGGGGCGTCCCGATGGACGCCGGGGCGATCGGCACACCGTCGTCGTCGAAGGTCACCGGGTTGTACCGGACCTCGTCGTCGTCGGGCTGCTCCTCGACGCGCACGCGGACACCGCTGCGCTCCTGGATCTGCCACGTGAGCGCCTGCACGACGGCGGTCTCGAACCGCTGGTCACCGTGTCCGATCCGCGCGCGCGACTCCGCCGGCGTGAAGCCGTCCGGCGGGTAGGTCATGAGGTCCGACGCCTGGGTCGCCCCCACCGCGCCGTACGTCAGGGCGGTCCGGTAGCTCCCGCGGATGCTCATGCTGCCATGGTACTTGGGCGGACCGCCCCGGATCGAACCGATCCGCGCTCACCTCCGGCGGATCGGCCCACCCTCGGTGCACCCCGAACTGGAGGCCCGACAACCGTCCGCCACGCGGCTATCGTCAGCAGGTGCCCCGCCCCACCCCCGCCCGCCCGCGGTCCGTCGACCGACGGACCGCCGTCCTCGCCGCGCTCACGCTCGTCGCGTTCGGCGTGGCGGCGACCGCCCGGGTGCTGGTGGACGTGACCACCTCGGCCGCAGCGTCGCCCGCCCGGTACGCCACCGCTGCGATCGCCCCCGAGTCGTGGAACGGCTTCGACACCGCGAACGTCATCGCCGCCGTCGGGGCGAGCTGCGCCGGTGCCGGGGTGCTGCTGTTCGGTGCCGCGCTGGTGTCGGCGGTGCGGCGTGATCGCGGCCGCCGGCTGGCGCTGGTCCTCGCGGTCGTGACGCTCGCGATGGTGGTCGGCGCCGTGATCGCCGGGGTGGCCTCCGGCGAGCAGACCGACTTCGACGCGGCTGCCCACTGGGCCATCCTGCGGACCGCACTGGCGGGGCTGGCCGCAGCGAGCCTCCCGGCCCTCTGCCTGGCCGCCCTGCGGGCGCGCGCCCGCCGGACCGGCTGAACCGGCGCTACTTCTTCTTCTCTTCGACGTCGCCGGAGAGCGCCGCGATGAAGGCTTCCTGCGGGACCTCGACCCGACCGATGGTCTTCATGCGCTTCTTGCCCTCCTTCTGCTTCTCGAGGAGCTTGCGCTTGCGGGTGATGTCACCGCCGTAGCACTTGGCGAGGACGTCCTTGCGCATCGCGCGGATGCTCTCGCGGGCGATGATGCGGGCACCGATGGCGGCCTGGATCGGCACCTCGAACTGCTGGCGTGGGATGAGCTTGCGCAGCCGCTCGGTCATGAGCGTGCCGTAGGCGTACGCCTTGTCGCGGTGCACGATCGCGCTGAAGGCGTCGACCTGGTCTCCCTGCAGCAGGATGTCGACCTTGACGAGGTCGGCGGCCTGGTCGCCGGTGGGCTCGTAGTCGAGCGACGCGTAGCCCTGGGTCTTGCTCTTCAGCTGGTCGAAGAAGTCGAAGACGATCTCGCCGAGGGGCATCTCGTAGCGGATCTCGACGCGGTCCTCGCCGAGGTACTCCATGCCGAGCAGGGAGCCGCGGCGCTGCTGGCAGAGCTCCATGATCGCGCCGACGTAGTCCTTCGGGGCCAGGATCGCGGCGCGGACCATCGGCTCGCGGACCTCGACGATGCGCCCGGTCGGGAACTCCGAGGGGTTCGTGACCTCGGTCACCGCGTTGTCCTCGGTCGTGACCTCGTAGATCACGCTCGGGGCCGTGGTGATGAGGTCGAGGCCGAACTCGCGGGACAGCCGCTCGGTGATGATCTCGAGGTGCAGCAGCCCGAGGAACCCGCAGCGGAACCCGAAGCCGAGCGCCACCGAGGTCTCCGGCTCGTAGACCAGTGCGGCATCGGAGAGCTTGAGCTTGTCGAGCGCTTCGCGGAGCACCGGGTAGTCGCTGCCGTCGATCGGGTACAGGCCCGAGAACACCATCGGCTTCGGGTCCGTGTAGCCGGGCAGCGCCTGGGTCGCGGGCTTCTGCGCGCTCGTGACGGTGTCGCCGACCTTGGACTGACGGACGTCCTTCACACCGGTGATCAGGTAGCCGACCTCGCCGACGGACAGCCCCTTCGTGGGCTTCGGCTCCGGGCTCGAGACCCCGATCTCCAGGATCTCGTGCGTCGACTTGGTCGACATCATCTGGACCTTCTCGCGGGGCGAGATGGTGCCGTCGATCATGCGGACGTAGGTGACGACGCCGCGGTAGCTGTCGTAGACCGAGTCGAAGATCATCGCGCGAGGTGCTGCCTCGGCGTCGCCGACGGGGGCCGGCACGCGACGGACGACCAGGTCGAGGAGCTCGGGCACCCCGACGCCGGTCTTGCCGGACACCCGGAGGACGTCCTCGGGCTTGCCACCGATGAGCTGTGCGAGCTCGGCGGCGTACTTGTCCGGTTCGGCCGCCGGCAGGTCGATCTTGTTGAGGACCGGGATGATCTCGAGGTCGTTCTCGAGCGCCAGGTACAGGTTCGCGAGCGTCTGTGCCTCGATGCCCTGGGCGGCGTCGACGAGCAGGATCGCGCCCTCGCACGCGGCCAGGGAGCGCGAGACCTCGTACGAGAAGTCGACGTGCCCGGGGGTGTCGATCATGTTCAGCGCGAAGGTCTCACCGTCGAGTTCCCACGGCATGCGCACGGCCTGCGACTTGATCGTGATGCCGCGCTCGCGCTCGATGTCCATGCGGTCGAGGTACTGCGCACGCATCGCGCGGTCCTCGACGATGCCGGTGATCGACAGCATGCGGTCGGCCAGCGTCGACTTGCCGTGGTCGATGTGCGCGATGATGCAGAAGTTGCGGATCGCGTCGGCCGGGGTCGCTGCGGGCTCCAGCGGAGCGGATGCTTGTGGGCTCACGGTTCCTCAGGTGGGTCGGACGGTCGCAACAGTCTCCCACGCTTCACCCGACCTGGAGGCACGGCGCGCGTCCGCCACGCACGGTGCGCGGTTGATCCGCTCCCGGTGCGCCCTCAGGCCGGCGTGCTGGACCCCGCACGGTGCGAGGTCGGCGGGTCCGTGCGCAGTTGACCGCCCGGTGACCGGATGCTGCGCGGCACGGGGCGAGCAGCCTCGCACCAGGTGGAGGACCACGCACCGTGCGCCGTCCTGCCGACCGGCACCGGGCCTCCTGACCGTGTGGATCGCGCGTCAGACGGTCGCGTGCGCCGGAGCCGGCAGCGCGCCGAGGCCACGCCGGAGGTCGTCCGCGGTCGCTGCGAGGCAGACGCGGATCCAGCCTTCGCCGGTGCGTCCGAAGGCGCTGCCCGGCGCGACGGCGACCCGCTCGCGCTGCAGGAACCCGAGCGCCCACTCCGCGATGTCCCCGTCGGACGCGTGCGACATGTCGATCCACAGGTAGAACGCCCCGCGCGGGTCGAGGTAGCGGATGCCGGCGGCGTCGAGCGTCTCCTTCGCGACCTCGAGGTTCGCGCGGTAGTGCTCCCGAGCGTCGCGCACCGCGGAGTGGTCCCCCACGATCGCCGCGAGGGCCGCGTACTGGTCGGGTTCGGCGACGCAGCTGATCATGGCCTCCTGCGTGGTCCGCATCGTCGCGCCGAGTCCCTTCGGGGTGACGAGGTAGCCGACGCGGACGCCGGTCATCGCGTACGTCTTGCTGAGCGAGAACGCCGAGAACACGCGGTCGTCCTCGTCGAGCGCGGCCAGGCTGACGTGCCGGGTGCCGTAGGTGAAGTACTCGTAGACCTCGTCGCTGATCACCCAGAGGTCGTGCCGCTTCGCGAAGGCCAGCAGCGCGCGCAGGGTCTCCTCGCCGAAGACCGAGCCGAGCGGGTTCGACGGCGAGTTGACGATCAGCACCCGAGTGCGTTCGGTGACGCTCGCCTCGAGGGCCTGCAGGTCGGGCTCGAACCCGTGCTGCGGCTCCAGCCGGTACGGCACCGGGGTCGCCCCGATGATGTGGGCGTTCATCGTGAAGGTCGTGTAGCCGGGGTCCGGCACGAGCACCTCGTCGCCCGGGCTCAGCGTCAGCGTCATCGCCTGGAACAGCGCCTGCGTCGCACCGATCGTCATCCAGATCTGCTCGAGGTCGGCCTCGATCCGGTTCTCACGGCGGAGCTTGTCGCGGACGGCTTCGCGGAGGGGCGCGATCCCGCCGTTCGGGGTGTACCCGGTGCGGTCCTCGGTCCAGGCACGACGGGCCGCCTCGCCGATGTGCGGCGCCACCGGGACGTCCGGCTCGCCGATCACGAGCATCGTGACGTCGGTGCCGCTCGACTGCAGCAGGGCTGCCTGCTCGAAGACCCTCCGGATGCCGGAGGCGGGCACGGTGTCGATGCGCGGTGCGAGGGAGGGCATGTCCGTCACGGTATCCGGTGCGTGTTGCCGTGGGGTTTCGGCGCGGTCGGCCGCGGGCTTCCGCCGATCCGGCGGTGTTTCGTGCTTTGGTGGCAGCCCGCTTGCCTGGTAGTGTTGGTGGCTGGCTTCCGCGTTCCCCGCCCACGGGTGGAACGCGATGCGACCAAGGGCCCCTCTACCCTGCGGTCGCGCCCACCCGTACGAGACGAGCAGGAGCAATTCATGGCGAACATCAAGTCGCAGATCAAGCGCATCAAGACCAACCTCAAGGCCACCGAGCGCAACAAGGCGTACAAGTCGGAGCTCAAGACGCACATCCGTCGTGCCAACGACGCCGTCGCCGCCGGTGACAAGGACAAGGCCGTTGCTGCCCTGGCCCTCGCGTCGAAGAAGCTCGACAAGGCCGTGAGCAAGGGTGTCATCCACAAGAACCAGGCCGCGAACCGCAAGTCGGCCATCGCGAAGAAGGTCTCGTCGCTCTGACGTCCTGACCCTTCTGGTCCGAAGGCCCCGCACCGTTGGTGCGGGGCCTTCGTCGTGCGTGGGGCTTTGTCCGGCGGGGTGGTCGGCGTGGGGTGGTCGGCGTGGGGTGCGTTGGGTTCGCTTCGTGAGCAGAAACGGTCGGGTCGCGATGGCGGACCCGACCGTTTCTGCTCACGAAGCGCCGGCCGACAGGCGCGGGACAGCCAGGAGGCCCGGCTCGCCTCAGCGGGGCTCGCCGCGTCGGGCGATGGTGCGGACCATGACCTCGAGCGCGTAGTGCGCGTCGCGCGAGCCACCCTTCACCGCGGTGTCCGCCTCGGCGATGCTGATGATCGCGTTGGCCAGCCCGGACTCGCTCCAGCCGGCGACGTCACGCTGCGCGCGCTGCACCTGCCACGGCGCCATGCCGAGCGCCGAGGCCGCCTGCCCGCTCGGGCCCCGGAAGGCGCTGACCTTCGCCATCGTGCGGATCTTGCTCGCGAACGCGGCGACGATCGGCACGGGTGCCTCGCCGGTGGCCAGGGCGTGCCGCAGCTCGACGATCGCCGGTGCCGACCGGCCCGCGAGGGCGATGTCGGCGACCTTGAACGCGTTCGTCTCGACGCGGCCGCCGTAGTACTTGTCGACGACCTTGTCGGTGATCTCCTCGGCCTCGTCCGCCAGGAGCTGTCGGCACGCGGCGGCGAGTTCGGCGAGGTCGTCGGCGAACGCGGTCACCAGGGTCCGGACGGCGGAGGGCGCGATCCGGCGGCGTGCGGCGCGGAACTCGGCGTTCACGAAGTCGATGCGGTCGGTCTCGCGCTTGAGTTCGTCGCACAGCACCTCGACCCCGCCGCCGACACCGCTGCGGATCGTGTCGAGGAGCTTCTTGCCGCGGACACCACCCCCGTGCCGGAGCACCAGGGTGACGTCGTCGGCGGGGGCCTGCAGGTACGAGATCGTCTCGGTGATGAAGGCGTCGGTGCACTTCTCGACGTTCGTGACCTGCACGAGTCGCGGCTCGCCGAACAGCGACGGGCTGGCGAGGGTGGCGAGGAGCCCGGGGGCGTACTGGTCGGCTTCGAGGTCGTGCACCTCGAGCGCGGGGTCCTCGCCCTGCAGCAGGTCCTTCAGCACCCCGCGGGCGCGGTCGGCGAGGAACGCTTCGGGGCCCGTGATGAGCACGACGGGCGCCGGACGGATCCCCGACCAGGGCACCTGGTCGATCTTCGCTGCGGCGCGCGCGGGCTTCTTGGCGGCCATGTGGTCCTTCCGGTGGTGCCGGCCCGGACGGTGCCGGGTCGAGTGGTGCACCGTCGATCCTACGGGCGGCCGCCGACGACGAGCGCTCCGTCCACACCCGCACCTCGTCGCTGCCGGACCGGGCGAGCACCACGGTGCCGAGCTCGTCGGTGCGGAGCGGCAGCGTCCCCGCGGCCTCGAGCATGCCGAGGGCCGATGCCGTCGGGTGTCCGTAGGTGTTGTCCGCGCCGACTCCGACGAGCCCGACCCGCGCCGTGAGCCACCGGTAGAGCTGCGGATCCTGGTCCGCCGAGCCGTGGTGCGCCACCTTCACGACGTCGATCGGCCCCACCGGCAGCTCCCCGGCGTTCCGGAGGCGACGTTGCGACGACTCCCCCAGGTCGCCGAGGAACACCCCGGTCAGACACGCCGGACAGGAGTCTCCGTCCGCCGGCCCCGTGGCCAGAACGATGCTCGCGTCGTTGCCGGCGGCACGGTCGCCGACCAGCGGCCACACGACACGCCAGGCGAGCGGCCCGAGGGTTCCGGAGACCCGGTCGTCGGCCGTCCGCACGTCGACACCGGCACGTCGGAGGTCGTCGACCACCCGTTCGTCTGACGCACGTCCGACGGGTCCGACCAAGGCGGTCTCGACGGTGCCGGCCACCGCGCCCACCGCGCCCACGTGGTCGCGGTCGAAGTGCGTCAGGACGAGCAGGTCGATCCGGGTGACCCCGAGCAGGTCCAGGCACGCCCGGAGCCGTTCCTCGTCGTCGCCGGTGTCCACGAGCGCGACGGCGTCATCGCCGCGGAGCAGCACGGCGTCCCCCTGCCCGACGTCGCACGCGGCGACCGACCAGTCCCCCGGCACCGATCCCCGGACGACGAGCACCGGGACGGTGACCGCTGCGACACCGACCACGACCACGACCCCCGCGGCGAGCAGCAGCCGGGAGCCGAGCCGCCCCCGGACCAGCACGGCGACCGCGATGCAGCCGCACACCAGCACGGCGGCGGCCACACCGAGCACCCCGGCAGGCCAGGGTGCCGAGGCGTAGGGCAGGGCCGCCGCTCCGTGTGCGATGCCCCCGACTGCGGCGGCCGGGACCCACGCGACGGCCGCGAGCCCCTGCGCACCCACCGGCCACACCGGAGCGAGGCCACACGCGGCGAGTCCGACCACCGTGACGACCGGCGCGAACGGCTCCGCCAGCAGGTTCGCCGGCACCGCGTAGGTCGGGAGCGCCGCCGACAGCGGGATCGTCACCGGCCAGCACGCCACCTGCGCCGCGACGGGGATCGCGAGTGCGGCGGCGAGCGGCGGCCACACACGACGAGCCAGGAGCTCGGTGAGCGGCGGGCCGAGCACCACGATCCCGCTCGTGGCGAGCACGGACAGGGCGAACGCGAACGACCGGGCGAACCAGGGGTCGACAACCAGCATGCCGACCGCGGCGAGGGCGATGAGCGGGACGCCCCGCACCGGTCGACCGGCCAGGTGCACGACGAGCACCACGATCGCCATCACCGTCGCCCGGACGATCGAGGGGTCGGGCCGCACGAGCACGACGAACACCAGGAGCACGCCGACGGCCGCCGCGGCCCGGGGGCCTCTCGGCAGACCACAGGCGCGGCCGAGGACCACGACGAGGCCGACCACCACCGCGCAGTTCGCCCCGGACACCGCCGTCAGGTGCGTCAGCGCCGAGGTCTCCATCGCCGCCTCGGTCGTCGGGTCGAGGCCGGAGCGGTCCCCGATCGCGAGTCCGCGCAGCAGTGCCGCTCCGGGCTGCGGCAGGTCGGCAGTGGCCCGCACGAAGGCCTGTCGCGCGGTGGCGGTGGCGCCGAGCAGTCCGTCGGGCGGCATCGACGACGGCGTGCCGCGCACGAACGCCACGAACGCGGTCGCCGATCCGGGTTCGTCCGGCTGCACGGCGGCGGTCACGGTGACCCGGGCACCGGCTGCCAGCACGGCACCCGGTGCACCGCCGTGCTGGTCGGGGACGAGCCGGACCGGCACGCGGAGCCCGTCGAGCTCGTCGGCGCGCACGAGCGACGCGGTGACGGAGCGGTCGCCCGGCACGAGGTCGCGGGTCAGCACCGCCTCGACGTTGACGTGCCCCGCCCCCGGACCGGCGACGAGCGCACGCAGCGGTTCCGGAGCCCGCCGGGACTCCCCCGCGGTGACCGACACCGCGAGCAGCGTCGTCAGGGCCCCCGCGACGAGCAGCAGCCCGGCGACGGCCACCACGACCCCGGTGCCCCGTCGCCACCGGAGCACGATGCCGCTGACGCCCGTCAGGAGCGCCGCAGCCCCGGCGACCACGGGTGCCACGTCGGGCACGCCGATGAGCAGGGCGGTCGCGATCCAGGCAACGGTCACCGGCACCGCGACCCGGAGGTCGATCGAACTCGGCGCGAGCTGCACCGTCGCCCCTCAGACCCGCACGCGATCGCGGAGCTCGGCGAAGCGCACGTCGCCGATGCCGCTGACGTCGAGCAGGTCCTCGACCGCAGTGAACCGGCCGTGCTCGTCACGCCAGGCGATGATCCGCCCGGCCAGCCCCGGTCCGATGCCGGGCAGGGTCTCGAGCGCGGTCTGGTCGGCGGTGTTCAGGTCGACGACGGCGGCCCCCTCGCCCCCGGTGCCCGCCGAGCCACCGCCGCTCCCGGCTCCGGCCCCGGCCCCGGCCCCGGCAGTCGGCCCGGCGGCAGCACCGTCCGCCACCGGCCCGAGCGCCTCAGGTACCTCCTGTTGCCCGACCCGCGGCACGTACAACCGCTCGCCGTCCGTCAGCACCCGCGCCAGGTTCAGCCGGTCGAGGTCGGCGTCATCGTTGGCCCCACCGGCACGTTCGAGCGCGTCACCGACCCGGCTCGATGCCGGCAACTCGACCACACCGCTCCGCCGCACCGCCCCGAGCACGTGCACCACGACGCGCCCGGCACCAGGAGCGGACGGAGCAGCACCGGCAGACGCACCAGCCGACGGCGACGGGCCGCCCGACGCCGCACCGGCCGTCGGCGCCCCACGCACGACGACCCCGCCCGTCCCTCCGGCACCCTCGCCGCCACCCGACACCAACGCCCCGACGAGCACCACGACGACGGCGACCACCACCACGACCGCCGCCAGCACCACGGCGGCCCGCGGTGACAACGCGAGACGGGACCACCACGGTCCGGGAGACGACGGGGACGACATGCCCCGAACGCTACGGAGCCCGGCCGATCGGCCGGGCCCCGGAAGTCACACCCGTGGACGGGTGCCGCGAACGCCCCTGCTGTGAGGGACGACGCCAGCGACGGTCGCTACCCCTTGATGGCGATGTTCACGAGCTTCGGCGCCCGGACGATCACCTTCACGATCTCCCGGTCACCGATGTACCGCTGCACGTTCGCCGACGACCGTGCGAGCTGCTCGAGCTCGTCCGCCTCGATCGACTTCGACACCTCGAACGAGTCACGCACCTTGCCGTTGACCTGCACGACGGCCGTCAGGGTCTCCTGCACGAGCAGCGTCGGGTCGGCCTTCCGCCAGCCGTACGTGGCGACGGTGGCCTCGTAGCCCAGCCTCTCCCACATCTCCTCGCCGGTGTACGGCGCGAAGACGCTCAGCCCGAGCGCGATGGTCTCGACGGCCTCGCGCACGGCGGGGTCACCGGCACCGGGACCGCTGTCGATCGCCTTGCGGGTGACGTTGACCAGGTCCATCAGTCGCGCGATCACGACGTTGAACTTGAACGACTCCATCATCCCGGGGGCGTCGGCGAGGAACCGGTGCGTGACCTGGCGGAGAGCCCGGTCGCCGTCGGCCCACACGACGTCGCGTGCGGACGTGACGTCGAGCGCCAGGCGGTACGCCCGCGCCAGGAAGCGAGCCGAGGCGGACGGGGAGACGTCCTCCCAGTTGATGTCGTCCTCGGGCGGGCCGGCGAAGCCCATCACCAGGCGGATGGCGTCGACGCCGTTCGCATCGAGCTCGTCACCGAGCGAGACGCCGCCCTTCGACTTCGACATCTTCGAGCCACCGGAGAGCACCATGCCCTGGTTGAGCAGTGCCGAGAACGGCTCGGTGAAGTCGAGGTACCCGAGGTCGAAGAGCACCTTCGTGACGAAGCGGGCGTAGAGCAGGTGCAGGATCGCGTGCTCGATGCCGCCGATGTACTGGTCGACCGGAGCCCAGCGGCGTGCGGCTGCCGGGTCGAACGCCTGGGTGTCGTCGTTCGCCGACAGGAACCGCAGGAAGTACCACGACGAGTCGACGAAGGTGTCCATCGTGTCGGTGTCGCGGAGCGCGGGCGTGCCGTCGACGGGGTTCGGGACGTTCACCCAGTCGGTCGCGCCACCGAGCGGGGACGTGCCCTTGGGCTTGAGGTCGAGCCCCTCGGTGTCGGGCAGCACGATCGGCAGCTGGTCCTCGGGCACCGGGTGCTCGGTGCCGTCGGCGCCGTGGATGATCGGGATCGGGGTGCCCCAGAAGCGCTGGCGCGAGATGAGCCAGTCGCGCAGGCGGTAGGTCTTGGCGGCACGGCCGGTGCCGCGCTCCTCGAGCAGCGCGATGGCAGCGGTGATGGCGTGCTGCTTCGACATGCCGTCGAGCGGCCCGGAGTTGATCATCCGGCCCTGACCCGTCAGCGCTTCGCCGGTGGCGACCGGGTCGAGGGTCGGCACGTCGAAGTCGTCGAGCGTCGCGCCCTCGGGGATGACCGGGATCGCCCCGGTGACGGCGGCGTTCGTGTCGACGACCACCTTGACGGGCAGGTCGAACGCCCGCGCGAAGTCGAGGTCGCGCTGGTCGTGCGCGGGCACGGCCATCACGGCGCCGTGGCCGTAGTCGGCGAGCACGTAGTCGGCAGCCCAGATGGGCAGGCGCTCCCCCGTGAGCGGGTGGATCGCGGACCGGCCGAGCGGCACGCCGGTCTTCGGGCGGTCGGCGTTCTGCCGGTCGATCTCGGACGTCTTCTGCGTCGCCGTCAGGTAGGCGTCGAAGTCGTCACGGACGGAGGCCGGCACCGACGGGTCGGCGACCAGCTCAGCAGCCAGGTCGGAGTCCGGCGCGACGACCAGGAACGTCGCCCCGTGGATCGTGTCCGGACGCGTGGTGAACACCGTGACGGGCTCGTCGCGGCCCTCGATCACGAAGTCGACGTCGGCACCGACCGAGCGGCCGATCCAGTTGCGCTGCTGCGCGATGACCTTCGCCGGCCACCGCCCCTCGAGCTGGTTCAGGTCGTCGAGCAGCCGGTCGGCGTACTCGGTGATCTTGAAGTACCACTGCGTGAGCTTCTTCTTCACGACGACGGCGCCGGAGCGGTCCGAGGTGCCGTCGGGCAGGACCTGCTCGTTCGCGAGCACGGTCTGGTCCACCGGGTCCCAGTTGACCCAGCTGTCCTTGCGGTACGCCAGGCCCTTCTCGTACATCTTCAGGAACAGCCACTGGTTCCACTTGTAGTACTCGGGGTCCGAGGTGTGGATCTCGGTGGTCCAGTCGAACGACGGCGCGTAGCGCTTGAAGGACGCCTTCTGCTGCTCGATGTTCGCGTAGGTCCAGTCCTTCGGGTCCACCCCGCGCTTGATCGCCGCGTTCTCGGCGGGCAACCCGAACGAGTCCCAGCCGATCGGGTGCAGCACGTTGAAGCCCTGCTGACGCCAGTAGCGCGCGACGAAGTCCCCGAGCGCCCAGTTCTCGGCGTGCCCCATGTGCAGGTCGCCGGACGGGTACGGGAACATCTCGAGGATGTACTTGCGCGGACGGGTGTCGTCGAGGTCGGTGGTGAAGAGCCCGAGCTCTTCCCAGCGGGGCTGCCACTTCTCCTGGATACGACGGAAGTCGTAGGCGTTCGGGTCCTCGGCGTGCTGCTCGGTGGTCACGGTCGTCAACGATACAAGCCGGGAGGCCCGTCCCGCGTCCGCCTGTCGGCTCACCCGGCGAGCAGGCGTCCGTCCCGCATCCGCAGGGTGCGGTCGACCAGGTCCGGCGCCACCGGGACGTGCGACACGATGACGACCGTCCGACCCGCTGCGCGGGCCGTGGTGACGAGGTCGCGCAGCACGGTGTCCCCGAGGTCCGGGTCGACGTCGGCGGTCGGTTCGTCGAGCACCAGCACCGGGAACGCGTGCAGGAGTGCGCGGGCGAGCGCGAGCCGGTGGGCCTGGCCGCCGGACACGAGGACGCCGCGTTCCCCGACCGAGGCGTCGAGTCCGCCCCGCCGGACGACCCAGTCCCCCAGGCCGACCCGGTCGAGCACGGCGAGCAGTTCGTCGTCGGTCGCGGTCTCACGGGCGAAGAGCAGGTTCTGCCGCACCGACTGGTCGAACACGAACGGGTCCTGTTCGATCAGGCCGACCCGGGCCCGCACCGCGTCGGGGTGCATCGCCTTCGCCTCGACGCCGTCGAGCGTGTAGGAGCCCTCGTGCTCCACGAACCGGACGAGCGCGTCGACCAGGGTCGACTTGCCGGCACCGCTCGGCCCCTGGAGCACGACGACCTCACCGGGTGCGAGCGTGAACGAGACCCCGTCGACCGCGGGCTCGGCAGCACCGGGCCAGCGGACGGTCAGGTCCTGCACGGCGAGCGTGACCGGCCCCTCGACCACGAGCGACGCCGGGTCGGCGTCCTCGTCGGGCTCGGGGACGATGCCGACGGGCACCTCGGCGGGCACGACCTGCTCGACCCGTTCGGCCGCAGCACGCACCCGGCGGAGCGTCAGGACGGCGAGCGGGACGGTCCCGACGACCTCGAAGAGCGCCAGCGGCACGAAGACCGCCAGTGCCCAGAGCGGACCGTCGAGCGCACCGGACACCACCGCGGGGGCACCGACGGCGAGGATCCCGATCACCGCACCGCCACCGACCAGGCCGACCAGGGCACCGACGAGCGACTCGACCGTGCCACGGCGCCGGACGGCCCGGGTGACACCCGCGTCGAGCCGGGCGATGTGCGCGAGCCGCTCGTCGAGGGTGCCGTACGCGGCGAAGACGTCGAGCGTCCGGACGGTGTCGAGCACCAGGTCCGCGACGCGACCCCGGTCGGCGGCGGTCTCGCGGTCCGAGCGCTCGGCGATGGCCCGGGTGACGATCGTGCCGACCAGGGCCGCGACCGCCAGCGCGAGGACGAGTACGAGCGCCGCCGGCACCGACACGAGCGCCACGGCGACGACCGACAGCACCGCGACGACCCCGGCGGAGACGAGCGGCCCGACGACGCGGATCGGCAGGTCCTGCAGCCGGTCGGTGTCGGTCACCAGGCGCGTCATGAGGTCGCCGCGTCCGGTCCGCCCGAGTCCGGCGGGAGCGATCGACGCCAGCCGCCGGTACATCTCCGTCCGCACCACGGCCAGTTGCCGGAAGGACGCGTCGTGCCCGGCGAGCCGGTCGACGTACCGGAGCACGGCACGCCCCAGCGCGAAGGCACGCACGCCGACCATCACGAGCGTCAGGTACAGGATCGGCGGGTGCTCGGCGGCACGGGTGATCAGGTAGCCGCTCGCGGCGAGGAGCGCGACGGCGCAGACCGCGCTGAGCGACCCGGCGGCGACCGCCTTCGCCCAACCCGACCCGTGCGGCATCGCGAGCCGTAGGACGGAGCCGCCACGGGCCTCCCGGCTCATGCGCGCACCCCCCTGCGGACCGTCACGGACCCGCCGGCGCCGACGTCCACGCGGACGTCGGCCGCGGCGACGACCGCGGGTCGGTGGCTGGCGACCACGACGACGGCGCCGTCGGCCGCCAAGCCTCGGGCTGCCGCGATGACGCGTTCCTCGGACTCGGCGTCCAGCGCGGACGTCGGCTCGTCGAGCAGCACGAGGGGCGTGGCGGCGCGGCGCGCGCGGTACAGCGCGCGTGCGACGGCGACACGCTGGGCCTGGCCGCCGGACAGTCCGCTGCCACCGGCGCCGACCGGGAGGCCCGGGTCGAGTCCCAGCCCCGTGTCGCCCAGGGCGGTGCGCACGTCGGCGTCGTCGGGGGTCGCGCTGAGCGCGACGTTCTCGGCGATCGTCCCGCGGACGAGACGCGGCCGCTGGTCGGCCCAGGTGGTGCGCTCGGCGACGGAGGCACCGGCCGGGCCGGGCACGGTGACGACACCGTCGTGCGGTAGGACACCGCGGAGTGCGGCGATGATGCTCGACTTGCCGGAACCGCTCGGGCCGGCCAGCACGACGACGGTGCCGGGCTCGGCGTGCAGGTCGAACGGCCCGATCACGACGTCGGGTCGGCGGACGGTGAGCCCGCGGACGTCGAGCCCTCGGACGTCCACGACGGATGCGGGTGCTGCGGGGTCCGTGTCGGTCCCGCTGCCGCCGCTGCTGCCGGTCGCAGACGGCGACGCGGTCTCGTCGTCGGCCAGCACGTCGAGCACCGCGGCCGATGCCTCGACGCCGTCCTGGGCGGCGTGGAAGTCGGCGCCGACCTGACGGATGGGGGCGAACGCCTCCGGTGCCAGCACGAGCACGAACATCGCGGCGCCGAGGCCGAGCGAGCCGTCCACCAGGCGGATGCCGATCGAGACGGCGACCAGTGCGACGGACAGGCTCGCCGCGAGCTCGAGCGCGAAGCCGCTCATGAACGACAGCCGGAGGACGGCGATCGTGCCGCGACGGTACTCGTCGGTGACCGCCCCGATGCGACCGACCTGGCGGCGCGCACGACCGAAGACCTTGAGCGTGGCGAGCCCCTCGACCGCCTCGGTGAAGGCGCCACCGAGCTTCGCGAGGGCGTCCGACTGCTTCCGCTGCAGCGACTGCGTGGCCAGGCCGATCAGGATCATGAAGACCGGGATCACCGGCAGGGCGAACAGGATGATCAGCCCGCTCGTCAGGTCGCCCAGGCCGATCGCGACCAGGAGCATCGGCGTCGCGATCGCGGTGAGCGCGAGCTGCGGCAGGTACCGGCCGAAGTAGGCGTCGAGTGCGTCGAGCCCGGGACCGAGTGTGGTGGCGAAGCCGGCGCTCGACCGGCCCGCGAGCCACGACGGACCGCGCTCGGCGGCGCGGGCGAGCACCGTCGTGCGCATCTCGCTCTTCACCTTCGCAGCAGCGCGCGCCGCCAGGTCGTCCGTCGCCCACGCGGCCACCGCACGCAGGACGAACGCCCCGCCGAGCAGCGCGAGCGCCTGCCCGAACGCCGTCGGCACCCTGCCGTCGCCGACGGCGTCGACCCCGAGGGTGACGGCCGCAGCGATCCCCCACGCGATCGCGATGGTCGCGAGCGTGCGGAGGACACCGGTGCCGGCGGCGGCGACGATGAAGCCGCGCGCCGTCCGGGACAACCGCAGGAGTCTGGGGTCGAGGGGCTTCATCGTCGTCTGCCTAGTGCGCGGCCGCGGTGACCTGGGCGCGGGAGACGCGCTTGCGGAACACCCAGTAGGTCCAGGCCTGGTACGCGAAGACCAGGGGCACGAAGATCAGCGCGACCCAGCTCATCACGGTCAGCGTGTACGACCCGGACGAGGCGTTGTACACGTTCAGGCTGTTCGCGACGTCGTTCGAGGCCGGCATGACGTCGGGGAAGATCGCCGTGAACATCGCGAGCACGATCGCGGCGATGGTGACCGCCATCAGGGTGAAGGCACGCCCCTCCTTGCCCCAGGCGTTGCAGAGCACCGCGAGCACCAGGGTGAGGGCGGCGACCACGGAGAGCACCAGCGAGGCCGGGGTGGCCCGGACGAAGGCCATCGACACCAGGAACGCGGCGCCGACGACGATCGTGACGATGCCGGCCCGGGTCGCCAGGCGCTTGGCGCGGACGCGGATGTCGCCCTCGGTCTTCAGCGCGACGAAGACGACCCCGTGGGTGAAGAACACCAGCAGCGTCGCGGCACCGGTCAGCAGCGCGAACGGGTTGAGCAGGTCGAAGATCGTGCCGGTGTAGTTGTGCCCGGCGTCCATCGGGATCCCACGGACGACGTTGCCGAACGCGACGCCCCACAGGAACGACGGCACGGCACTGCCGACGATGATCATCAGGTCGAAGCGGCGCTTCCACTCGAGGTGCTTGTTCTGGTGCCGGTACTCGAACGACACCCCTCGCAGGATGAGTGCAGCGAGGATGAGCAGCAGCGCCAGGTAGAAGCCGGAGAACATCGTGGCGTACCACTCCGGGAACGCCGCGAACAGGCAGGCCCCGGCGACGATGACCCAGGTCTCGTTGAGGTCCCAGACCGGGCCGATGGTGTTGATCAGGACCCGACGGTCGGTGTCGTCCTTGCCGAGGAACGGCAGGGACATACCGACACCGAAGTCGAATCCGTCGAGGACGAAGTAGCCGACGAAGAAGACGCCGACGATCGCGAACCAGAGAACGGGGAGATCCATCAGGCAGCGTCCATTTCTAGTAGACCGTCACTTCGTGCTTGACCTCGCCGGTCTCCTCGTCGACCTCGTCCGGGTCGGCGGGCCCCTCTTGCGCGACCTTCTTGATGAGCTTGAACTCGACGACGGCCAGCGAGCCGTAGATCAGGGTGAAGACCAGCAGCGAGATGAGGACCTCGAGCCCGGTCACGTTCGGCGACACACCGTCCTTCGTCTGGAGCAGCCCGAACACGAGCCACGGCTGGCGGCCCATCTCGGTGAAGACCCAGCCGACGATCATCGCGGCCATCGGCAGCGGCACCGTCCAGGTGGCGATGCGCCACACCCAGCGCTGGGTCGGGAACCGGCCCTTGCGGGTCAGCCACAGCCCGACCAGCGAGACCATGACCGCGCCGACGCCGAGGGCGATCATCCAGCGGAACGACCAGTAGGTGACCCAGATGATCGGCTTGTAGTCGCCGGGGCCGTACACCTGCGTGTACTGCGCCTGCAGGTCGTTGATGCCCTCGACCGTGCCGTTGAACGTGTGCGTCGACAGGAACGACAGCAGGTACGGCACCCGGATCGAGAACAGCTCGTGCACACCGTCGGGGGTGCCGAGCGTGAAGATCGAGAACGAGGCGTCCTTGCCGGTCGCGGTGTTGTACAGCGCCTCGGCCGCCGCCATCTTCATCGGCTGCGTGTCGACCATCGTCAGCCCGAGCTGGTCGCCGGTCAGGACGGTCAGCGCGCCGGCCGCGAGCATGGTCCACATGCCGAACTTCAGCGCCGGCAGCATCGTCTCGAGGTTCTGGTTGCGGGCCAGGTGGTAGGCCGCGACCGAGATGATGACCGCCGCGGCGACCATGAAGCAGGCGAAGAGCGTGTGCGGGAACGCGGCCAGGGCGACCTTGTTGCCGAGCACCGCCCAGATGTCGGTGAGCTCCGCACGGCCCTTGGCCTCGTTCATCGCGAAGCCGACCGGGTGCTGCATGAACGCGTTCGCGGCGATGATGAAGTACGCCGACATGATCGTGCCGGCGCTCACGCACCAGATGCTCGCCAGGTGCAACCCCTTGGGCAGGCGGTCCCAGCCGAAGATCCAGATGCCGATGAAGGCCGCTTCGAAGAAGAACGCCAGGATCCCCTCGAGCGCGAGCGGTGCGCCGAAGACGTCACCGACGAAGCGCGAATAGTTCGACCAGTTCATGCCGAACTGGAACTCCTGCACGATGCCCGTCACGACACCCATCGCGAAGTTGATCAGGAAGATCCGCCCGAAGAACCGCGTCAGCTGCAGGTAGTGCGCGCGGCCGGTCCGGTACCAGGCGGTCTGGAACACGGCCACCACGGCTGCCATGCCGATCGTCAGCGGGACGAAGAGGAAGTGGTAGATGGTCGTCAGACCGAACTGCCACCGCGACAGGAGGAGCGGATCGAGGAGGTCGTTCATGCGGCGATTCCGAGACGGGTGGCCGCGCGCTGTTCGTGCACGTCAGTTGCTTCCTGTGGAACGGATACATCAGGTGTCACAGCCCTTGGGACACCCCAACGCTATCGCGCTGCATCGCACTTCGACAAGTTGTAGAACGAGTCCGTGCACAAACGTGCAGAGCCCCTGCACGGCACAACCGTGCGGCACGGATGTTCGCGCTGCCTGCTCCACGAACGACGACAGGCGCCGGGTGGATACCCGACGCCTGTCGCTTTGTTCGCAGGGCTGTGGTTACAGCAGACCCTCGGCCTTGAGCCAGTCCTCGGCGATGGTGGACGCCTTCTCCTTGTCGGCCGTGCTCTTGGTGTTGAGCTCGATCAGGGCATCGGTCGTGAGCTTCTCGTTGACCGAGTCGATCGCGTCCGCAGCCTTCTCGTTGACCTTCTTCGAGACGACCGGCACGACGTTTTGCGGCAGGATCAGGTTCTCCGGGTCCTTCAGCGTGACGAAGCCGTTCGCCTTGATGCTCGGGTCAGCGGTGTAGATGTCGGCCAGCTGGACGGTGTCGTCCTTGAGTGCCTTGACGGTCAGGGCGCCGCCGCCGTCCTCGATCGCCTTGAAGTCGACGTCGACGCCGTAGACCGACTTGAGCCCCTTCGGGCCGTACGGCCGCGTCTGGTTCTCGGAGTTGGCCCCCACGGTGAGCTTCTCGTCGACGTTCTTCAGGTCGGCCAGGCTCGTGACGTCGTTGTCCTCGGAGAACTTCTTCGTGACGGTGTAGCTGTCCTGGTCGGTCGCGTCGGCCTCGTCGAGGACCCGGAGGCCCTTCGGCAGGGCCTTGTCGAGCCCGTCGTCAATCTGGTCGGCGGTCTTCGCGTCCGAGTCCTTGTCGAAGTACTGCAGCAGGTTGCCGCTGTACTCGGGCATGACGTCGATGGCGCCCTTCTCGAGCTGCGGGATGTAGACCTCACGCTGCCCGATGTTGAAGTTGCGCTTCACGTCGAAGCCGTCCTTCTCGAGGACCTGCGCGTACAGCTCGGCGATGATCTCGTTCGAGTAGTACTGCTGCGAGCCGACGACGATGGTCTTCGAGTCGGACGAGTCGCTGGAACCGCTGTCGAGCGGGTCGCTCGACGCGCAGCCGGCGAGGGCGGCGACGACGCCCACCGCCATCGCGGCGGCGACACCGGCGCGGATCTTGGGTGCTGTGATCACGAGGGATTTCCTTCCGGGAGTGGATTGCGGGCTCGCTCACGCGACCCCTGACGCTGTCGGGCCGACGGGTCCGCGGTGCCCTTCGGCACCGCCGCCCGCTGCAGCACGGCGAACACGATCTCGAACGCGATCGCGAGGGCGATCACGAGGATGGAGGCGCCGAGCATCTCGGCGTAGTCCTGGGTCTTCAGGCCGAGGAAGAAGTAGCCGCCGAGGCCGCCGGCCCCGACGTACGCGGCGAGCGTGGCCGTCGCGACGACCTGTAGCACCGCGGCGCGGATGCCACCGATCAGCAGCGGGAGCCCGAGCGGGATCTCGACCTTCCACAGGATCTGCCAGCCGGTCATGCCCTGGGCCTTCGCGGCGTCGACGACCCCCGGGTCGACGGACTCGATGCCCGAGTACGCACCGGCGAGCACCGACGGGATCGCCAGGATGACGAGGGCGAGCAAGGGAGCCTGCAGCCCGATGCCGAGCAGCAGCCCGAACAGCGAGAGCACGCCGAGCGTCGGGAGCGCCCGCACCCCGCCGGACACCGCGATCGAGAAGCCACGAGCGCGGCGGGTGTGACCGATCGCGTACCCGACCGGCACGGCGATGACCGCGGCGATGAGCACCGCGAGCAGGGTGATCCAGACGTGCTCCCAGAGGCGCGTGGGGATGCCGTTGTACCCGCCGTAGTTCGTGGGGTCGAACACCCACGCGAAGGCCTGACCGATGATCACGAGGAGACCTCCGCTGCTTGCAGGACTCGGCGAGCCTGTCGGCGTGACACCGAGTTCGTCCGGGTCCACGGCATGACCAGGCGCCCGAGCAGCACGAGGAGGCCGTCGAGGGCGAAGGCGAGCACGAGCACCATCACGATGCCGGAGAGGATCTCCTCGTAGATCCCGCGCCCCAGGCCGTCGGTGAACAGCAGGCCGAGACTCGGGATGCCGAGGACCGCCCCGACCGTGGTCAGCGAGATCGTGGAGACCGAGACCACCCGGAGGCCGGCCAGCAGGACCGGACCGGCGAGCGGGAGCTCCACACGGAAGAACCGCTGCGCCGGCGAGTAGCCCATGGCGGTCGACGCGGACTTGGTCTCGGAGTCGACCGAGGTCAACCCGTCCACCGTGGAACGGACCATCAGGGCGAGGCCGTACAGGGTCAGCCCGATGACGACGTTGATCGGGCTCTGCAGGCCGGTGCCGATGATGCTCGGCAGTGCCACGAACAGGGCGAGCGACGGGATGGCGTAGAGCAGACCGGCGAGGGTCACGATGCTGCTGCCCACACCCGATGCGAAGCGCGACCCACCGGGGCGCTGCAGCCGGACCACCAGCCACCCGATCGGGATCGACAGCAGGAACGCGACGATGATCGGCGGGATCGCGATCGCGAGGTGGGAGACCGTGTTGTCCCAGATCGTGTCGAGGTTCGCCAGCACCCACTTCACCGGGTGCCCCCACCCTGCGCCGGGGCACCCGGTGCGTCGTGGGACGCTCCGGCCTCTGCTGCTCGGGAATCGGACTGCGGAACGGCCTCGGCGGCGTCGACGACCCCGACCGGGCCCGTCAGCACGCCGGCTGCGCGGCCTTCACCGTCGACGACGATCGGACCGGTCGGGGTCTGCTCGACGCGGAGCGCGCGGCGCCCGCGGCCGGCACCGATGAACGTGGCGACGAAGTCGTCGGCGGGTGCGGCGAGGATCTCGGCCGGCGTCCCCTGCTGGGCGATCTCGCCGCCCTTCTTGAGGATGACGACCTGGTCGCCGAGCTTGAACGCCTCGTCGATGTCGTGCGTCACGAACACGACGGTCTTGCCGAGTTCGCGCTGCAGGCGGATGAGCTCGTCCTGCAGGTCGTTCCGCACCAGCGGGTCGACGGCACCGAACGGCTCGTCCATGAGCAGGATGTTCGGGTCGACGGCGAGCCCGCGGGCCACACCGACGCGCTGCTGCTGGCCGCCGGAGAGCTGTGACGGGTACCGGTCGGCGAAGGCACGGTCGAGTCCGACGGTGTCCATGAGCTCGAGAGCACGCTTGCGTGCGTCGGCCTTGGATACGCCGGTCAGCAGCGGGACGGTCGCGATGTTGTCGACGACCTTGCGGTGCGGCAGCAGTCCGGAGTTCTGCATGACGTACCCGATGTGGCGACGGAGCTCGACGGGGTTGATCCCGGCGACGTCCGAGCCGTCGATCTCGACGGTCCCGGAGGTGGGGTCGACCATGCGGTTGATCATGCGGAGCAGCGTGGTCTTGCCACAGCCGCTGGATCCGACGAAGACGGTGGTGGTCCGGGACGGGATGACCAGATCGAAGTGCTCGACCGCAGTCGTGCCGTCCGGGTAGGTCTTGCGCACCGAGCGGAACTCGATCATGGGGTGCCCTTCTGTTCGGAGGTAGCCCGACTCCGGATGAGAGTACCCGGGGGTGCCGACATCGGTTCGGTCGCGACGCCGCGTGACGGGTTCCGGACCACGGTTCGTTCCGCGGACACCACCGGTACTGCGCGATCCGACGGGGGACGACGACGCCCGCGCCTCGGTGTTCGGAGGCGCGGGCGGGTCGGTTCGGTCTCCGGCGTGTCGCGCCGGTCCGACGGGATCGTCAGGACGCGGCGATCACCGATTCCAGGTGCGCGCGGTTCATCCGGCGGTACTCCTCGATCAGCTCCGTGTCGGGGTGCTCGCGATCGCGGTGCGCCCGCGCCAGCACCGCGTGGCCGGACTCGGCGAGGACGACCCACGCGCGGGTGATGCGCTCGTCGTCCGGCAAGCCGAAACGGTCGCGCATGATCTGGCCGACGGCCGCGCCGAGCGCACCCATGCGGTCCTCCGCGTCGCCCGTTCCGGTGTCCGCCGGGTCGCCGAAGCGGATGGCCCGGAAGCCGGGCTCGGTGCGGTACATCTCTGCGGTCATGTCGATGAGCGCGTCGTTGGCGTCCTGCCAGGTCTCGGCGCCGCTGGCGTCGAGCGCCTCGACGAAGCGGGAGGCGAGCCGCTGGGTGCAGCGGATCGCGAGTGCCTCGACCACGGCGATGCGGTCCGGGAAGTACCGGTAGACGGTGCCGATCGACGCCCCCGCGCGCTCGGCGACCATGGCGGTCGTGAGCCGTTCGAACCCGATCTCGTCGATCACCGCGGCTGCGGCGTCGAGGAGGCCGGCGAGGCGCGCCGAACTGCGGGCTTGGACCGGCTCGTTCCTGAGCAGTGATGATCCCCCCGGCAGAGCGTTCGTTACCTCGGTGACGAGCACGTGTTCTCCTCTTGCGCTCCAGCGCGGTTGGTTGGTGTGACGGGGACAACTTTCGCAGAACGCACCTGGAACGTGGCTGCGACTCACCACTTGCGACGCACCAGTTCTGTACAGCGCGCGGGTTTCGTCAGGCGCCCGTGGGAGGATGACGCCATGCCCGACCCGACGCCCCACGAGCCGTCGTTGGCCGAGCCGCTCCTGCACCGCGCGGCCCGCATCGAGGACGCCGTCCAGGAGTTCCGCGAGCACCGTGCGCGCCGTCGCGGACTCGTCCCGACGGTGGTCCCGTACACCGGCTACGGTGCCCCCGGTTGGGTGCGCATCCTCTGCCGTGTGCTGCTGACGCGCCGCGGTCTCGCCTCCGACGTCTCCTACGCGGGCGTCCGCGGCTGGAAGAGCTTCACGAGCGTCGCCGTCGACCACGCCGAGGTCACCGTCACGGCAGGCGGTGTCTCCCACGTGGTGCAGACCGACCGTGGCGGCGTCGTCGACACCATCGTCCCGATCGACCTCGAGCCCGGCTGGCGCACCGTACGGCTGTCGGCGGGCGGCGGGCGCGACGTCGAGGCCGACGTGTTCGTCGTGCACCCGGACACCCGCTTCGGGCTGCTGTCCGACATCGACGACACCGTCATGGTGACCTCGCTCCCCCGCCCCATGCTCGCCGCCTGGAACTCGTTCGTGCTGACCGAGCACGCCCGCCGCCCCGTGCCCGGCATGTCCGTGCTGTACGAACGGATCCTCGCGCAGCACCCAGGATCACCGACGGTCTACCTGTCGACCGGAGCGTGGAACGTCGCCCCGACGCTGCAGCGCTTCCTGTCGCGCAACATGTACCCGTCCGGCACGCTCCTGCTCACCGACTGGGGTCCCACCCACGACCGCTTCTTCCGCAGCGGGCAGCTGCACAAGCAGGAGAACCTGCGGCGGCTCGCGAAGGACTTCCCGGACGTCCGCTGGCTCCTGGTCGGCGACGACGGACAGCACGACGAGAGCCTCTACGGCGACTTCTCGCGGGAGCATCCGGACAACGTCGCGGGCGTCGCCATCCGGCAGCTGTCCACGAGCGAAGCGGTCCTGGCCGGTGGCCGGTCGCGGGCGCAGGAACGCTCCCGTGACTCGTCGGCGCCCTGGGTGTACGCACCGGACGGCGCCGGCCTGTGGAGCGAACTCGCGCGGGTCGGCATCATCGAGTCCGACGCCTCCGACCCGGCCTGAGCGACCCTTCATCACGATCGCCGCCCGGCAACCTCGTGGTCGACCGCGGCGCTCGGGCACCGGGTGTTCGATCGGTCCATGAGCACCGAGCCGGCCGCACAGCCCGAAGCCGCATCACCCGAAGCCGCACCGCACCCAGCCGCACCGCACCCAGCCGCACCGACCACACCGCCGAACCGCATCGAGGACCACGCCCTGATCGGCGACACCGGCACCGCTGCCCTGGTCGGTCGCGACGGGACCATCGACTGGGCGTGCCTGCCACGCTTCGACAGCTCGTCCACCTTCGCCTCGCTGCTCGGCACCGAGGACCACGGGCACTGGACCCTGCGACCCGTCGACGACGACGCCACCGCCGAGTGGCGGTACCACGGTGACACCCTGGTGCTCTCGACCGTGTGGACCACCCGTGACGGCGTGGTCGAGGTCACCGAGTTCATGCCCGTCGGCGCGCACCGCCCCTCGATCGTCCGCCGGGTGCGCGGGCTCCGCGGCACCGTCGAGCTCCGGCAGACGCTCCGGATCCGGTTCGACTACTCGCGGGCCCTGCCGTGGATCCGGCAGATCGGGGACGACGACGAACCGGCGCTGCTCGCGACCGCGGGTCCTGGCTCGGTGATCGTCCGGGGGCCGCAGTTCCGCGCCGACGACCACCGGCACACCGCCGTCACGACGATCCACGACGGCGACGTGCTCGACACGGTGCTCACCTGGTACCCGTCGCACCGCGAGCCGCCGGAGCCGCTCGACGTCGACGCGGCCCTCGCCCACACCATCTCGTGGTGGACGGCGTGGACCGCCCCGGCGCAGACCACCGGCCGGTACGCCGACGCCGCTCGACGGTCGCTGGTGTTCCTCCGCGCGATGACCCACGGCGAGACCGGTGGCGTCGTCGCCGCCGCGACCACGGGCCTGCCGGAGGACCCCGGTGGCGAACGCAACTGGGACTACCGCTACGTGTGGCTCCGCGACGCCTCCCTCGCGCTCGCGTCGCTCATCGCGCACGGCTACCGCGACGAGGCCACGCACTGGCGCGGCTGGCTGCTGCGCGCGATCGCGGGCGACCCCGCCGACGTGCAGATCATGTACGGCATCGCCGGCGAACGCGAGCTGCCCGAACGGGAGCTGCCCGAGCTGCCCGGGTACCTCGGGTCGACACCCGTGCGCGTCGGCAACGGCGCCTCGACGCAGTACCAGGGTGACGTCTTCGGCGAGGTGCTCGCGGCACTGCACGACGCCCGTGAGCTCGGGGTCGAGGAGAACGCCGACTCCTGGGCGCTGCAGCGGGCACTGCTCGGCTACGTCGAGGAGCACTGGCAGGAGCCGGACAACGGCATCTGGGAGATGCGGGGGCCGCGGCGGAGCTTCACGCACTCGCGGGTGATGATCTGGGCCGCGTTCGACCGCGGGGTCGCCGCGGTCGAGGAGTTCGGCCTCGAGGGCCCCGTCGACCGCTGGCGTACCCTGCGCGACACCATCCGCGCCGAGATCGAGGAGCACGGCTGGAACGCCGAGCGCGGTTCGTTCCGCCAGCACTACGACACCGATGAGGTCGACGCGAGCCTGCTCGTCCTGCCGCAGGTCGGGTTCTGCCGCGCCGACGACCCCCGGATGACGGGCACCGTGCGCGCCATCGAGGAGGACCTGCGGGTCGGCGACGACGGCCTCGTGCTCCGCTACCGCACGACGGCCGGCTTCGACGGGCTGTCCGGCGCCGAGCACCCGTTCCTGGCGTGCTCGTTCTGGCTGGTGGAGCAGTACGCTGCCTCGGGCCGGGTCGAGGACGCCGAGCGCCTGATGGACGTGCTCGTCGGGTACGCGAACGACGTCGGCATGCTCTCCGAGGAGATCGACGTCGCCACCGGACACCACATCGGCAACACCCCGCAGGTGCTGTCGCACCTGACGCTCGTGTCGGCAGCGGACGCCATCGAGCGCGCCCGTGGCGCGACCGTCGGGCACCGCACGCGGTTGCCCGTCCACGACGGCGGCACCCGGTCGTGGACCGGCGAGGGTGAGCGCGCCGGCTCCCCCGCCTGATGCGTCTCGCCATGCCCTGATGGCGACTCCACGACGGACGGGAGGCCCGGTGCCAGCTGGCACCGGGCCTCCCGTCCGTGAGGGCGTCCGTTCAGGACGTCGGCAGCGCGTCCGTCAGGACGACGACTCCCAGTCCGCCGGGCCGCGCGAACCGGCGCGGTACTCCTCGAGCGGGACCTCGTCGGCCTTCCACGCGGCGACGACCGGCTCCACGATCTCCCAGCAGCGCTCGGCCACGTCACCGCGGATGGAGAGCAGCGGGTCGTCGTGGAAGATGCCGTTCAGGACCTCGCCGTAGGGGGTCAGCTCGCCGTCGCTGAACGACGACGACAGGGTGACCTGGCCCATCTCGAACGGGTTGCCACCGCCGTTGGCCGACACGGTCAGCTCGATCTCGTCCGGGTTCAGGACGATCCGGAGCGTGTCCGCCTTCGGGCGACCGCTCAGACCGGAGGGCAGGCGGGTGACCGGCTTGAAGGTGATCAGCACCTCCTTCCGGCTGTTGCCGAGTGCCTTGCCGGACCGCAGTGTGAACGGAACGCCCTTCCAGCGGGCCGTGTCGACCTCGACCGAGATCTCGGCGAGCGTCTCGGTGCTCCGCGACTTGTCGACGCCGTCCTCGTCCTGGTACGACGGCAGCTCCTTGCCGTCGATCGTGCCGGCCGTGTAGACGGCGCGACGCGACGCGATCTTCGGGTCGCCGCCCTTGAGCTGGGTCGAACGGAGCACCCGGGCCAGGGACGAGCGGAACTCGACCGCGTCGATGTCCGCCGGGGCGTCCATCGTCACGATGCCGAGGATCTGCAGCAGGTGCGACTGGATCATGTCCACCATCGCGCCGGCCTCGTCGTAGTACTGGGCGCGGTTCTCGAGACCGAGGGTCTCGTCGTAGAAGACGTCGACCTTCTCGATGTTGTCGGCGTTCCAGATCGGCTCGAACAGGCGGTTCGCGAAGCGCAGACCGATGATGTTCAGGACCGTGGTGCGTCCGAGGAAGTGGTCGGTGCGGTGCACGCGCTCTTCCGGGACCAGCTTCAGCACCGTCTCGTTGAGGGCCTGGGCGCTGGCGACGTCCGTGCCGAAGGGCTTCTCGAACGCCAGGGTCGTGCCCTCGGGGAGCTCGACGTGCTCGAGCGCCTCGCAGATGTCGGAGGCGATCTGCGGCGGGAGGGCGAAGTACAGGATCGGCTCGGACTCGGCCGCGGCCAGGAGCGCCTCGAGGTGCTTCGGGTCGGTGGGGTCGCCCTGGATGAACTGCGTCGACTCGATGGTCGCGTCGACCTCCGGCCCCTTGACGTCCTGCGACGCGAAGGACTGCGTGACGATGTCCTTCCACTTCTCGGGACTGCGCTCGCTGCGGCCCGTGCCGATCAGCTGCACGGGGACGGCACGGCCGCTCTGCAGGAACGTGCCGAGGCCCGGCAGGAGCAGGCGGGAGGCGAGGTCGCCCGTCGCGCCGAAGATGATGAGGGTGCGCTTGTCGGTCACCTGAGGTGACTCCTTTCGCTGTGGTGGGAGGTCCGCTCCAGTCAAGTCGCGGGCGGGCCCGTTTGTTCCGGATCGGGACCGGAGATCGTCTCCTGGACGCACTTCGGGCGGCACCGTTCTGGTGCCGCCCGAAGTGTCAGGTGCGCTGCAGCGCCGGGTCAGTGCCCGAAGTTGCCGCGGTAGTACTCGTAGACCCAGCCGACCAGGGTGATCGCCACGAGGACGAGTCCGATCGGGACGATCCACAGGCCGGCGGCCACACCGAGGAAGCACACGGCGACCGCGGCGGCCAGCAGGATCGGCCACCACGACCAGGGGCTGAAGTGCCCGAGCTCGGCGTCGCCGTCCTCGATGTTGGCGTCCGGGCGGTCCTCGGGCAGGACGCCGCCCTGGGACGACATCACCTTGCCGAGGTAGAACGCGATGAACGCGGACATCAGGCCGGTCAGACCGATGGCGACGGTGCCCACCCACTCGGGCTCGCCGTAGTAGATCAGCGCCCAGATCGTGTAGGCGGCGTCCGCCAGGATGAAGAACCCGAAGAGGATCCAGAACAGGTTGGTGTTCGCGCGCATGGCGTTACTTCACCTCGCCCTTCGCGGCGTCGTAGGTCGGGGCATCGGGGGCGTCCTTCGCGGGACCCACACCGATCGGCACACCGGCCTCGGGGTGGTTCAGGTCGAAGGCCGGGGACTCCGAACGGATACGCGGGATCGACGTGAAGTTGTGGCGCGGCGGCGGGCAGGAGGTCGCCCACTCGAGCGAGCGGCCGTAGCCCCACGGGTCGTTCACGGCGACCTTCGGTGCGTTCCGGGCGGTCACGTAGACGTTGAAGATGAACGGCAGGAACGAGATCGCGAGGATCATCGAGCCGATCGTCGACAGCTGGTTCATCCAGGTGAAGCCGTCGTTCGGCAGGTAGGTCGCGTAGCGACGCGGCATGCCGATGACGCCCAGCCAGTGCTGGATGAGGAACGTGGTGTGGAACCCGATGAACAGGAGCCAGAAGTGGATCTTGCCGAGACGCTCGTTGAGCATCTTGCCGGTCCACTTCGGCCACCAGAAGTAGAAGCCGGAGAACATCGCGAAGACGACGGTTCCGAAGACCACGTAGTGGAAGTGCGCGACGACGAAGTACGAGTCGGACACGTGGAAGTCGAGCGGCGGCGACGCCAGGATGACACCGGTCAGACCACCGAAGGTGAAGGTGATCAGGAAGCCGAGGGCCCAGAGCAGCGGCGTCTCGAACGTGACCGAACCGCGCCACATCGTCCCGACCCAGTTGAAGATCTTCACGCCGGTCGGGACCGCGATGAGCATCGTCATGAGCGAGAACCACGGGAGCAGGACTCCGCCGGTGACGTACATGTGGTGCGCCCACACCGTGACCGAGAGGGCCGCGATGGAGATGGTCGCGTAGACGAGGGTCTTGTACCCGAAGATCGGCTTGCGGCTGAACACCGGGAAGACCTCGGAGACGATGCCGAAGAACGGCAGCGCGATGATGTAGACCTCGGGGTGCCCGAAGAACCAGAACAGGTGCTGCCAGAGCAGAGCCCCGCCGTTGGCCGGGTTGAAGATCTGCGCGTCGAACACGCGGTCGAGGCCGAGGCCGAAGAGCGCCGTCGCGAGGACCGGGAAGGCCATCAGGACGAGGAGCGCCGTCACGAGGGTGTTCCACGTGAAGATCGACATGCGGAACATGGTCAGACCCGGGGCACGCATCGTGATGATGGTGGTGATGAAGTTCACCGCGCCGAGGATCGTCGAGAAGCCGGTCATGCCGAGCCCGAAGACCCAGAGTGTGCCGCCGAGCCCTGGTGTGAACGTCGTGTCACTCAGTGGCGCGTAGGCGAACCACCCGAACGAGGCAGCGCCCTGCGGGGTGAGGAAGCCGCCGACCGCGATGAGCGAGCCGAACAGGTAGAGCCAGAAGGCGAAGCCGTTGAGTCGCGGGAAGGCGACGTCGGGCGCACCGATCTGGAGCGGCATGATCGCGTTCGCGAAGCCCGAGAACAGCGGCGTCGCGAACATCAGCAGCATGATCGTGCCGTGCATCGTGAACAGCTGGTTGTACTGCTCCTTCGTCGCGACCACGTGCAGGCCGGGTTCGAAGAGCTGGGCACGGATCACGAGGGCCATCACACCTGCGAGCAGGAAGAAGATGAACGACGCGATCAGGTACATGTACCCGATGGTCTTGTGGTCGGTGGAGGTGATCCACCGGACGACGATGTTGCCCTTCCGACCCACCTTCGACGCCTGGAAGTCCGGCGACGAGGTCTGGGTCGGTTGGCCGACGAGTGACGTTGTCATCTGACGAGCCCCTACTTGTTCTCGCTGGACGCCTCGACCGGCGCCTTGTTGTTCGGTTCGTTGGTGTTGGTGTTGTACTCGTCACCGAGCAGACCGACCTTGCCCTGGTCCTTCAGGGTGTCGAGGTAGTCCTGGTACTGCGCCGGCGTGACGACCTTCACCTGGAAGAGCATCAGCGAGTGGTACTCACCGCAGAGCTCCGCGCACTTGCCCTGGTACGTGCCGAGCTTCTCCGGGATGAAGTACTCCCAGTTGGTCTTGCCCGGGAGCATGTCCTTCTTGTACAGGAAGTCGATGACCCAGAAGGAGTGGTCGACGTCGCGCGAGGAGAGCTCGATCGCGACCTTCTTGCCCTTCGGCAGGTAGAGGGTCGGCAGCTGCGACTCGTCGATCGCCCCGTTGGCGTTCTCTTCTTCCTGGGCCTGGATGCCCTGGTAGTAGACGCTCTCTTCGGGGTTGTCCTTGTTGATGTAGTTGAAGTCCCACGCCCAGCGCTTCCCGTACACGTGCACGGTGGCGTCCGGGTCGGCGAAGGGCTTCTCGATCGCGGCCTGGTCCTTCGCGGTGAAGGCGAAGAAGCCGAGCACGAGGATCAGCGGCACGATCGTGTAGAAGATCTCGAGCGGCATGTTGTACCGCATCTGCACGGGCAGGCCGGTCTGGCCCTTCCGGCGGCGGTAGACGATCGCAGCCCAGATGATCAGGCCCCAGACGATGAGACCGACGGCGAGGAGAACGACCCAGCTGGTGGTCCACAGGCCGACGATGCGGCTCGTGTGGTTGGTGACGTTCTTCGTCTCCTCCGTGCCGGGGAGCCATCCGTTCATCTGCTGCTGCGTGCAGCCAGCCAGTGCGATGACCAGACCGACGGCCACCGGGACGGCCGCCCAACGTATACGGCGATTCGAACGCACTGTTACCTCTCGCAAAAGACGTGAGCTTCGGAGATCAGCCCGTCGAGTCCGACGGCGAGCCGCACGAAGGCGGCGCATGGCTGGCTCCCAGCTTGATTGGAACACTCCTAGCTTACTCGCAGCTCGGTACCGCTCGCGCACACACGACACGGTTCTGGCCTCGATCCGCACGTCTGCGGGCACGATTTCGCCCGGTCACACCGCGCCCCAGCGGGCCACGTCCGGTCACACGAACGCGAGCGGGGAGCGACCCTTCCGGTCGCTCCCCGCTCGCGTGTCGGATCGCTGGCGATCAGTGGAAGCTGTCACCACAGGCGCAGCTGCCCTGCGCGTTCGGGTTGTCGATCGTGAAGCCCTGCTTCTGGATCGTGTCCTCGAAGTCGATCGTCGCGCCGTCGAGGTACGGGACGCTCATCTTGTCGACGACGACCTCGACCCCGTCGAACTCGGCGGTGACGTCACCGTCGAGCAGGCGCTCGTCGAAGTAGAGCTGGTAGATCAGGCCGGAGCAGCCACCGGGCTGGACGGCGAGGCGCAGGCGCAGGTCGTCACGGCCCTCCTGCTCGAGCAGGCTCGCCACCTTGCCGGCAGCGGCGTCACTCAGGAGGACGCCGTGCGACGGGGTCTCGGTCGCCGGTGCTTCGGTGATGGTGTCGCTCATCGCGCGTCTCCCTCCGGGCGGTGCTGGTCACCGCGCCTGGCGTCGATTGTAAGCACCCTCAGCTGCGCGTCGCGAGCCTGGCGAGCAGGATCGTCTCCGACGCGATGGCACGGTGCAGGACACCGAGGTGCTGGGACTCGTTCGGGCTGTGGGCGCGGGTGTCCGGGTCCTCGACGCCGGTGACCAGGATCTGCGCGTCCGGGAACTCCGCGGCGAGGTCGGACACGAACGGGATCGACCCACCGATGCCCTGCTCGACCGCCTCGGCGCCCCACCCCTCGCGCATGGCCGTTCGGGCCTCCTGGACCGCCCAGCCGGCGGTGTCGACGAGGAACCCGTCGCCGCTGTCCGGCTCGGTGATCTCCATCCGTGCGCCGAACGGGACGTGCTCGCGCAGGTGCCGTTCGACGGCCGCGGACGCCTGCCGGGCGTCCTGACCGGGGGCGACGCGGACCGAGACCCGTGCCGAGACCGTGGGCAGCAGGGTGTTCGAGGCGTTCGCGACGCTCGGCACGTCCATGCCGGTCACCGTGATCGACGGCTGGAACCACATGCGGGACAGCACGGCGCCGGTGCCGATCGGGCGGACACCGGGCACGAGCGCGGCGTCGACGGCGAGTTCGTCCTCGGTGCGCTCCGGCACGTCGGCCTCGTACGAGGACAGCCCCTCGACTGCGACCGACCCGTCGGCGTCGTGCAGCGAGGCGAGCAGCCGCACCATGGGGATCATCGCGTCCGGGGCCGCTCCCCCGAACATGCCGCTGTGGCTGGCGTGCTCGAGCGTGGTCAGGGTGAGCTTGAAGGTGACGTTGCCGCGCAGGGAGACCGTGATCGACGGGACCTCGGTGGACCAGTTGTCGCTGTCCGCCACGACGATGACGTCGGCGGCGAGGTGCTCCTTCTGCTCGCGCAGGAACGTGCGGAACGAGCGGGAGCCGAACTCCTCCTCGCCCTCGACGAAGAGCACGATCCCGAGGTCGAGGTCGTCACCGAACTGGGCGTGCACCGCGCGGAGCGACGCGATGTGCGTCATCACACCGGCCTTGTCGTCCGATGCGCCGCGGCCGTACAGGCGGTCGCCGCGGAGGGTCGGCTCGAACGGCGGCGTCTCCCACAGGGCCTCGTCGCCCTGCGGCTGCACGTCGTGGTGGGCGTAGAGCATCACCGTCGGCTTGCCGTTCCGCGCCGGGCGCACCGCGAGCACCGCGGGCTGGCCGAGCTCGGTCTCCGCGTCGGCCTCGGCGACGTCGGCCGTCGACCCGGACACCGCGGACCGCACGATCCGGACGTCGTCCGCGCCGAAGACCCCGGTCGACCGGGCGAGGTCCGCGACGGCCTCGGCACTCGCGCGCACGTTCGACGCGTCGAAGGCCGACCAGGACACCGACGGCAGGCGCACCAGCGCGGACAGGTCGGCGATCGTCGTGGGCAGTGCACCCTGCACGTGTTCGCGCAGGGCGTCGAGGAGCGCGGGGTCGGTCGCGGGGCTGTGCTGTTCGCTGTCGGTCATGCCCGGTAATCTAGAGGAGATCCCGCACGCACACCGCCGTTAGGAACGCACCGTGGCGAAGGCAGCCCCCAAGACCAACACGACCGTCAACCCGACCGAGGCCGAGCTCCTCGAGCAGGGCAAGGGCCGCCCCACGCCGTCCCGCCGCGAGCGAGAGGCAGCGAACCGCCGCCCCCTCGTCGGCAACACGCCGGTCGACAAGAAGGCCGCCCGCGCCCGCCTCAACTCGGAGCGTGAGCGTGCCCGGGTCGGCATGGCCAACGGCGAGGAGCGCTACCTGCCGGCGAAGGACCGTGGTGAGCAGCGACGCTTCGTCCGCGACTGGATCGACGCCCGCTGGAACGTCGGCGAGGTCATGATGCCCGTGCTCGTGCTGTTCCTGATCGTCGGGTTCGCGGCCGCGCAGACGGTCATCGCGTCCTACTCGCTCCTGCTCGTGTGGGCGTTCGTGGCGCTGTTCATCATCGACTGCGTGGTGCTGTGGCTGTCGCTCCGCCGCAAGCTCACCAACAAGTTCGGCGAGTTCCAGCGCGGCACGTTCCTCTACATCCTCACGCGGGCGTGGCAGCTGCGCTTCCTGCGGCTGCCGAAGCCCCAGGTCCGGCGCGGGCAGTACCCCACGCTCTAGCCACACGAACACGACGAAGCGCCGCCCGGCCTGCCGGGCGGCGCTTCGTCGTTCCCGCTCCCCCACTCCCCCACTCCCCCGCTCGTGCTTCGTGAGCAGGAATGGTCGGGTGGGCGCGGCGCACCCGACCATTCCTGCTCACGAAGCGGCCGTGGGCGCACCCACACGACGGACTGGAGGCCCGTGGCGGTGTCGCCACGGGCCTCCAGTCCGTCAGGTGGTCGCGCCTACCGCGCGGCGCGACGCAGCCGCCGACGGCGCAGCCGGTTGATCCGCGCGGCCCAGGTCGGTCCCTCGTAGAGGAACGCCGTGTAGCCCTGCACGAGCGTGGCCCCGGCGTCGATGCGGTCCTGCACGTCCTGCTCGGTGGTCACGCCACCGACAGCGATGACGCAGAAGTCGGCGGGCACCGCGGCACGGACGCGACGCAGCACCTCGAGCGAGCGGGTGGCGACGGGCGCACCGGAGAGTCCCCCGGCACCCATCGCCTCGACGTCGGACGGATCGGCGGTCAGCCCGTCGCGGGAGATCGTCGTGTTGTTCGCGATCACCCCGGACAGCCCGAGCTCGACCGCGAGGCCCGCGATCGCGTCGATCTGCTCGTCGGTCAGGTCCGGCGCGATCTTGACGAGCACCGGCGTCCGGCCGGCGGCGTCACGCACCGCGGACAGCAGCGGTCGGAGCTGGTCGAGTTCCTGCAGTCCGCGCAGACCGGGCGTGTTCGGCGAGCTGACGTTGACCGCCAGGTAGTCCGCGAACGTCGCGAGCCGACGGGTCGACTCGAGGTAGTCGTCGATGGCGTCCTCGACGGAGACCACCCGGCTCTTGCCGATGTTCACGCCGATGACGGGGCGACCGGGGTTGCGGCGGGCGCGCTCGAGGCGCCGGGCGGCCGCTGCGGCGCCGTGGTTGTTGAAGCCCATGCGGTTGATCAGGGCGCGGTCGCCGATCAGCCGGAACAGGCGCGGGCGCTCGTTGCCGGGCTGCGGCTTGGCGGTGATGGTGCCGACCTCGACGTGGCCGAAGCCGAGCAGGCCGAGACCGGCGATGCCGCGGGCGTCCTTGTCGAACCCGGCCGCCAGACCGAAGCGCGACGGGAAGTGGATGCCCATCGTGGTGATGCCGTCGGCCGCCGCGGGACGGCAGTACCGCTCGACGACGCCGCTCAGGAACGGCACGCGGGGCAGCCCGGCGATGACGGCGAAGGCCAGGTGGTGGGCACGTTCCGGGTCCATGTTCGCGAACACGGAGCGGAACACGACGCGGTAGCCGCCGCGCACGATGCGTTCGGCGATGCCGCTCACGCGCGCGTGCCGGACGGTGTGGACGACCCGGCGGCCGTGTCGGATGCCGCGTGGTGGTCGCGGCGGAGCTGGCCGATGGCGTCCTCGAAGTCCTCGAGCGAGTCGAACGCCTGGTAGACGCTCGCGAACCGCAGGTAGGCGACCTCGTCGAGCTCCCGGAGGGGCGCGAGGATCGCGAGGCCGATGTCGTTCGCGTCGATCTGGCTGGACCCGGAGGACCGCACGGTCTCCTCGACGCGCTGCGCGAGCACGGCCAGGTCACCGTCGGTGACCGGGCGCCCCTGGCACGCCTTGCGCACGCCGGAGACGATCTTGTCGCGGCTGAACGGCTCGGTGACGCCGTTGCGCTTCACGACGTTGAGCGATGCGGTCTCGGTGGTCGAGAACCGTCGACCGCAGTTGGGGCACTGTCGACGGCGGCGGATGGAGGTTCCGTCGTCGCTCGTCCGTGAGTCGACGACGCGGGAGTCCGGGTGGCGGCAGAAGGGGCAGAACATGTCGTTCCCCAGGCTATCGGTTCGTGCGCTCCGTCACGGCGGCCCCGTGCGCGGGGAGCTGCTCCTCGGTGGACAGCGCGACGATGTGCGGGGCGACCTCGGCCAGGGCCTCGGGCGTGTACCGGACGATCTGCTGGGGCCGCAGGAACGTCGACGCGGACAGCCCGGACCCGAACCGGGCCTGGCCGCCGGTCGGCAGCACGTGGTTCGACCCGGCCAGGTAGTCCCCCAGGCTCACCGGCGTGCTCGGACCGACGAACACCGCACCGGCGGCGTCGATGTCGGCCAGCACGGCGTCGTCGTCGACCGTCTGGATCTCGAGGTGCTCCGGCCCGTAGGCGTTGCTCACGGTCGCGGCGTCCGTCAGCGAGTCCACCAGGACGATCGCGGACTGCGGTCCGTCCAGGGCGGTCTGGAGGCGCGCAGCCGTCCCGAGCACCGCCGTGCGTTCCGGGATGGCGGCTTCCACCGCGTCGGCGAACGCCGCGGACGTCGTCACCAGCACGCTGCCGGCCTGCTCGTCGTGCTCGGCCTGGCTGATGAGGTCGGCGGCCACGAACCCGGCGTCCGCGGTGTCGTCCGCGATCACGAGGATCTCGGTCGCCCCGGCCTCGGAGTCGATGCCCACCACCCCGCGCACCAGGCGCTTGGCGGCGGCGACGTAGTTGTTCCCAGGCCCGGTGACCAGGTCGACCGGCTCGAGGTCGATCTCGGCGACGCCGTACGCCAGCGCGCCGACGGCTCCGGCGCCGCCCATCGCGTAGACCTCGTCGATGCCGAGCAGCCCCGCCGCGGCGAGGATCGTCGGGTGCACCGCGCCGCCGTGGTCACGCTGCGGCGGCGACACGAGGGCGATCGACGGCACGCCCGCGACCTGGGCCGCGACGACGTTCATCACGACGCTGGACGGGTAGACGGCCTTGCCCCCGGGCACGTAGAGCCCCACACGGCGCATCGGCTGCCAGCGCTGGTGGACCTCGGCGCCGTCGGCCAGGGTGGTCACGGACGGGGCGGGGATCTGCGCGGCACTCGCGGCCCGGACACGGCGGATGGCCTCGTCGAGGGCTGCCCGGACCTCGGGCGTGAGCCCGGCCACGGCTGCGGTGATCTCGGCAGCGGGCACACGAACATTCGCGGGAGCCCCGCCGTCGAAGCGCTCGGCCTGGTCGTGCAGGGCCGCGGCCCCGCGGTGTCGGACGTCCTCGATCAACTCGCGCGCGGCGTCGACCGCGTGCGACACGTCACCGGCGGCGCGGGGCATGAGTCGGAGGAGTTCGGCACGGGCGGGGAGGCCACCGCGGAGGTCGATTCGCTGCATCATGAGGGGTCCGATCCTACCGAGCCGAACGCCGACGCCCAGTAACGTGAGGGCTGATGAACTTCGAGAAGGCACGGCGCCTCGTGAGCGACCTCGTCCGGGTGAACGAGCGGTACGCACGCGACGGCCACTACCGCAACGACGTCCGTGAGCGACTCGGCCGGACGGTGTCCCGGGTCGACGTCGGTGTGGCTCGGCGGGAACGCGATCGTGCGCCGCTGGCCGCGCGCCCGTTCGACGGCCTGGTGGAGACGAGCCTGTCGCTCGCCGGCATCCGCACCGTGGACCGCGATCCCGAGGTGGTGCTCGTGGTCGACGAACTCCGCGAGGGTGCCGCCTTCGCCGGGGTGCAGACCGCCCTCGCCGTCGCCCTGGCGCTCGGTGACCGGCTCGGCCGGCGGGTCCGGGTCGTCATGGTCCGGTGGACGACACCCGGCAACAGTGCCGCCGCAGCCGAGGCGCTCGTCGCCGACCGGTTCCCGGAGTCGCGGGTCGACGGACGTCCCGGGGTCCGCGTGGTCCGACGCGAGGACGTCCTGGACACCGAGTTCGGCCGCGACGACGTCTGGGTCGCCACGCACTGGAAGACCGCGCACCCGATCGACGTCGCCGTCACCGCCGGGGTCGTCCCCCGACACCGCGTCGTGTACCTGGTGCAGGACTACGAACCCGGCTTCAGCCCGTGGTCGACCGAGTACGCGGTCGCTGCCTCGACCTACCGCGCCGGCTTCCGCATGCTCGTGAACTCCGAGCCGCTGCGCCGGTACCTGGCTGACGTCGAGGGCCTCGACGTCCCCTCCGAGCACACCTTCGCACCGCACCTCGACCTCGAGCTGCTCGAACGCGTGGCCGCTGCCCGCAAGCACGAGGACGTGGTCCGGGTCCTCTTCTACGGCCGTCCGAGCAAGCACCGGAACCTGTTCCGCCTCGGCGTCGCCGCGCTGCGGGTCGCGGTGCAGGAGCTGGCCGACGACGGCATCCGGGTCGAGTTCCACTCGGCCGGTGAACAGCACGGCGACGTCGAGCTCGACGGGGGCCGAGGCGACGTGAAGCTCGTCTCGCACGGCACCATGCCCTGGGACGACTACTTCCGGTTCATCGCATCGACGAACGTGGTGCTGTCGCTCCAGCACAGCCCGCACCCGAGCCACCCGCCGTTCGACGGCGCGGTGTCCGGCGCACGCGTCGTGACGAACGAGTTCCGGGGCACCCGTGCGCACCTGCACCCGAACCTCGAGGCGGTCCCCGCCGACGCCCGTTCCCTCGGCCTGGCCGTCGCCGACGCCGTCCGGCAGGCAGCTGCGGACGGCCCGACCGGGCACGTGCCCCTGGCCGCGGGGGTGCTCGGCGGCCCGCTGGAGACCGCCGTGGACGCCCTCGCACGTGCACTCGAAGCTGAGGAGTCCACCCGATGACCCGCTCCACCCTCGTCGTCGTGCCCGTGTACGGCGACCTCGACTCCCTGTTGCGGTGCGTCGACGGGCTCCTCGAGCACCTCGACACCGAACGGCACCGCGCGCTGTTCGTCAACGACTGCGGGCCCGAGGCGGACACCATCGAGCGGGCGCTGCTCGACCGGATCGGCGATCGCCCCGGGTTCCGGTACGAGCGGAACGACCACAACCTCGGGTTCGTCGGCACGTGCAACCGTGCCGTTGACGAGCTCGACCGTGGCGCCGACGAGCCCGGCACCGAAGCCGTCCTGCTCCTCAACAGCGACGCCGTGCCGACGGCGGGGTTCCTCGACGCGATGCTCGCGGTCCTCGACGAGGACCGCACCGGTGTCGTGACCGCGCGCAGTGACAACGCGACGATCGCGAGCATCCCCTACCGCCTGACCAACCGGGGAGCCGCCCGCACCGAGGACCGCACGCGACGGGTCTGGGGCCAGCTCGCACCACTCCTCCCGGTGTCCCAGGTCCTGCCCGTCGCGATGGGCTTCTGCTTCCTCACCCGCCGCGAGCTGATCGCCGAGCACGGTCTGTTCGACGAGGCCTTCGCGCCCGGCTACGGCGAGGAGAACGACTACTGCCTCCGGATCGCCGCCCACGGCTGGCTCGCCAAGATCGCCAACCGCGCGCTGGTCCTGCACGCCGGCGGCAAGAGCTTCTCCGGCAACCGCAGCGCGCTGCGCGCCGCGCACCAGCGCGTGCTCGAGGGTCGCTACCCGTTCCTGCCGGACGCAGTGGCCGCGTACCAGCGGCACGGCATGACGGCAACCGAGCGGTTCGCCGACGTCCTCGTCCCCTCGGGGCAGCGCCCGCGGCTCGCCGTGGACCTGCGGCACGTCGAGGACGCCGACACGCTCGTCCGCCAGGTCGACGCGGCCTTCGGGGACGGCTTCGACCTGGAGGCCCGGCTCCCCGCCGGTACGCCGGCACCGGCCGCGTGGACCGTCACCACCGGAGACCCCAGCCCGGACGACCTCGTCACGGTCGCCGTGCTCGTGGACCCGGCGCCCGCGGACGTCGTCGCGGCCAACCGGCGGGCGCTCCACCTGGTGGTCGTGCGGGCCGCGCAGAACGCGGTGCCGTGGTCGTCGCGAGCGCACCGGACGGGCGCCGACGCCCTCGCGGCCGTCGTGGACCACTTCGCCGTGGTCGTCGCACCGGGCGCGGTCACCGACGCCCGTGCACGCATCGAGGATGCGCTGACGGCCCCGCTCGCGGGCACGGCCGACGCGCTCGAACGTCGGTGGGCGGCGCTGCTCCCCCTCGACCTCACGGCCGCCGACGTCGCCGCGGCCAGCGCAGCGGACGAGGTCGTGCGCCTGCGCCGGGAGCTCACCGACCTGCGCGCGAGCAGGTCCTTCCGCACCGGCCAGGCGATCGCGAAGGTCGCCGCACGACTGCCGGGGCGCCGCTGATGGCCGAGGCGAAGGGCATCGGCCGCGTCGCACGGCGCCTCGCCCGACCCTTCCGGGGCCCGGACCGACCACTGACCGTGACCGACCGGCTCGACCGCTGGGCCCGGCGGATCGCCGAGTTCGAGGTGCTCGACCGCGCGTACTTCGAGGCACAGACCGGACGGACGTTCGACACCGACGCCGACGCCGTCGCGTTCTACGTGCACAACGACGGGCAGCGTGGGCTCTCGCTGCACCCGCTCATCGAGCACGAGTGGATGCGCGAGCACCAGCCCGTCCCCGCGATGTCCTGGTACGACGCCCTGCACCAGGAGGGCCCCGAGCTCTTCCAGACCGGGCCGCTCTTCGACGCAGGCGTGTACGCCGCCTCGGTGCCGGGAGCCGACCGCCCGGCGACCACGCTCGATGCGCTCCGGCACTTCCTGCGGAACGCGACCGACGCGACCACGCTCCCCGTGCCTCCAGGCCGCCGTGGCGACGCTCCCACCTGGGGCGCCGCACGCGACGCAGCCGTCGCCGATGCGCGCGCCTTCGCCGGTGCGCAGCACCGCACCCGGCGACGCTACCGGTCCACGTGGGACGGGCCCGAGGTCGCCGAGGCCCTCGGCCGGTACCCGCGCGGTGTCGCGCGGCGCGACGCGGAGCAACCGCTCGTGTCGATCGTGATGCCGGTGTACCGGCGCGCCGACGTGGTCGGTGCGGCGATCGCTTCGGTGCGAGCGCAGCAGCACACGAACTGGGAACTCCTCGTGGTCGACGACGGGTCCGGCGACAACACCGTCGACGTCGTGCGCGGGCTCGCTGCCGAAGACGGGCGCATCCGGCTCCTCGAGCGGGAGAACGGCGGTGCCGGCGCCGCACGGAACACCGGACTCGCGGCCGTGCGTGGCGACTTCGTCGCGTTCCTCGACGCCGACAACACCTGGCGTCCGGAACACCTGACCGCGGCCCTCGCGGCTCTGCTCGAGACCGACGGGCCCGCCGTGCACACGGGTCTGCGGATGGTCGGCGCGAACAACGCGGACGACCGGACCGCGCCCGTCGAGACGTACCGCGGCGAGGACGGCACGCTCGACGACCTGCTCGCCGGCAACTTCATCGACCTCAACGCGCTCGTGGTCCGCCGTGACGTCGCCGCAGGGGTCGGCCCGTTCGACGAGACGCTCCGACGCTGGATCGACTGGGAGTGGCTGCTCCGCATCGGGCAGCGGTTCGGGGTGCCTGCGTACGTGCCCGTCATCGGCGTCGACTACGACAACGTGCGGGACCAGCGACGGGTCTCCTCCGCTCAGCCCGCGTCGTGGCAGGAGGTCGCGCTCGCCCGCCACCGCATCGACTGGGACGCCCTGGCCTCCGCAGCACCGACGCGCGACACCGGACTCGTCTCGGTCGTCGTCCCGGTGTTCCGCGACTGGACGATGACCCGGCGCGCCGTCGATGCCGTCCTCGGCGCGGCCGACCACGACGGCGACCGCGTCGAGGTCGTCCTGGTCGACAACGGCTCTCCGCGATCGGTCTCCGCGATCCTCGGCGCCTGGTTCCGTGACGAACCCCGGGTGGTCCTGCAGCGCGAGGACCGGAACCGGAACTTCGCCCTGGGCAGCGACCTCGGACTCGCCCGGTCCTCGGGCGGCACCGTCGTCATGCTCAACAACGACACCGAGGTCACCACCGGCTGGCTGCGGCCGCTCGTCGGCGCGCTGGACGACCCGTCGGTCCTCGGCGCGCAGCCCCTGCTCGTGTACCCGGACGGCGTCGTGCAGGCCGCCGGCACGGTCTTCGGCGGGGACAAGGTGCTCCCCTGGCACTTCCTCGGCGACCACCCGCGACACGACGCCGACCGCGTGTTCGGGTCGGGCTCCGCCGGCGCAGTGCGGTTCTCGGCGATCACCGCAGCCGCCGCGGCGTTCCGTGCCGCCGACCTGATCCGCTGGCACGGGTTCGACCCCGTGTACGCCAACGGGCTGGAGGACGTGGACCTGTGCCTCCGCGCACGGTCGACGTCACCGGCGGGCTCCGCCTTCGTCGTCGTCCCGTCGTCGGTCGTCGTCCACCACGAGAGCCGCACGCCGGGCCGGGACGACGCCCGCGTCGACAACCGCCGCATCTTCGACGAGCGGTGGCGCGGGCGGTACCCCGACGCCGACGCCGACGCCCGGTACGACGCAGCCGGACTGCGCTACCTCGGAGTGGACCCCGGGCTCCCCAAGGGCCACGGCGTGATGGTGCGGTCCTCGCGACCGGTCGTCGTCCGGGAGGAGGGGGCTGCAGGCTTCCGTGTCGCCGTCAAGCACGACGGCACGCGCGTCGCGGACGTGTCCGCACTGGTCACCGCACTCGAGGCCGCGGGACACGTGGTGCAGGTCGACATGCCGACGTCCTGGTACCGGGGATCCAGCGGGTTGGACGAGGTGACCGTGCTGGTCGTGGGGGCACCGTCTTCGGGGCCGGGTGGTTCGTCGTTCGTGCCGCAGCCGGGGGCGCGGAACGTCGTGTGGCTGGCTGAGGGGCAGTCCGTCGCGGACGGGGACTTCGCCGTCGTGGTCGGGGCTGCGGCGGAGGCGGGGCAGGTCGTCCGGTCGCTGTGAGCGCTTCCCGACGCGCGTGGCGAGCGGACACCACGAGCCCGCGGAGCTGAGCGCGTTTCGACTCTGAGGCGGATTCTTCGGGCACGTTCACCAGGTTCCGAGACAAACGAGGCCTGCTGTTCACCTTGCCGGAGCAGGCTGCTCGCATGTCGCTCCTCTCGGATGCAATGCGGTCGACCTTCACGACCAAGTGCGCTGTGTGCGGCGCGGTCATCCGGAAGCGCGATGCGCTCGACCACGAGGGGCTGGCGTTCTGCTCGGTCCTGCACGAGGCCGAGTACATCGTCGCGACGCTGGACTGAGCGCCGACCGACCTCATCTCACTGGTTGAGACCCATCGTCGCCGCTGCCTGCCGGATGAACAGGCGCATGCGGACCGCCGCCTCTGCGGAGACGTGCGGGAGGGGGTGTTCGCCGTCCTCGGACATGCCGCCACCCCACGAGTTGTTGGAGGCTCGGGCGAAGGCGAACGGATCCGCGACCACCCACCCTCGTCGCGATCCGAGGTCGAACAGGTGCCGGTTCGCCACGACCCCGTTCGCGCGCTGGTTCACCGTGCCGTTGGTGCGGTTGTTCGGCGGGACCAAGCAGATCAGGGGTGTCTGACACTCCGCGAACCGCACGATCTTCTCGATGTTCGCGGTCATCTCCTCGAAGGGCACGCCCTCCCGGACGTCGTTCATGCCGATCATGACCACGAGCACGTCAGCCAGTGAACGACGGACCTGGCCGAACGCACGCTCGGAGGTCGCACCGTCCTCGGCGAAGCCACCGACCAGCCGAAGACGGCGATCGCCGAGCTGGTCACGCCAGGACTCGGGGCGGGCCGTGACCGAGTCACCCGACACGGCGAAGGTCAGCGATGTATCGGTGGTGATCTTGGATCGAGCTCTGAACATCCCTCGATGCTATCGACCGGAGCACCGGCGACCCCTCGTAGGATCGCCATGTGGCTCCAACAGCGCGCTCGCGTCCTCGCGACGGCCGTCCACCGCGGCTCGCGGTCTTCCCCGTCTACCGCGACAACCCGTACCTGAACCTCATGCTCCTGGCTCCCCGCGCCTCGGGCTGGGACGTCCTCGAGTCCGCGAGGCTCGAGCGCTTCGAGCACGACCTGAGCTCCCTCGGCACCGGAGACGTCGTGCACGTGCACTGGACGGCTCCGATCGTGCAGCGTGCGGACGAAGCCGCCGAGGCCGTTGCCCGACTCGGTCGGTTCCGAGCCGCGGTCGACGGAGCGCGGGCACACGGCGCGCGAGTCGTCTGGACGATCCACAACGCGCTCGCGCACGACGTCCGGCACGAGGAGCAAGAGATCGCGCTGAACCGCTACTTGGCCGCGACCGCGGACACGGTGCACGTCATGAACTCCCGCACGAGCGACGTGGTGGCACCGTTCTACGACCTCTCCGGGCGAACGGTCGAACACCTCCCCCACCCGAGCTACCGCGGCATCTACGACGGCAACGGGTCCCGGACGGAGGCACGAGCACGTTTCGGACTCGATGACGACGACGTCGCCGTGCTCTTCTTCGGACAGATCCGTCCGTACAAGGGAGTCGACGTCCTGATCGAGGCTCTGCAGCAGGCGTCCGCCGCCGGCCGGTTCGTCCTCCTGCTCGCCGGGAGGACGTCGGCCGAGGACGAAGCGACCATCGATCGGCTCCTGCCCGAAGGGCTCCGCACCGTCCGTCACCACGACTACGTGGCCGACGCCGAGGTCACGCGCTGGTTCGACGCCGCGGACATCGCGGTGCTGCCGTACCGGCGCGTCCTGAACTCCGGCAGCCTCCACCTCGCCGCGACCTTCGGCGTGCCGGTCGTGCTGCCCGACGAAGCGCACCTCCGGAGCGACTTCGGCGGTGAAGCCTGGGTCCGGTGGTTCGAACCCGGTGATGCCGGCGCGCTCGCCCGGGTGCTGTCGGAGCCGTTGCCGGAACGCGGCGCCGCACTCGGGTTCACGGCCCGGCTCGCGCCGTTCGCGGTCTCCCGCCGGTACGAGGCGCTCCTGCGGCACACGACGGCGGGCCTGCCGACGCGGACCGCCACGCGCCCTGAGGCATAATCAACCCTTGTTGCTGGCTCATGCTCGATCGAACGGAGAACTCGGTGTCACGGATCAAGGTGGCCATCATCGGCTCGTGCGTCACGCGAGAAGCGTTCATCACACGGAACAACCCGCACTACAAGGACGTCTACGACCTCGGTCCGCTCGCGTGGCAGACCGGTCTCGTGAGCTTCCTGTCGGCACCCGTCGCTCCGGAGATCGCGCAACAGATCCAGCCGGGTGACAAGGTCAACGAGCACGGGGCGCGCACGATGGCGCGCGACATCGCCAAGTCGGACCGCGCAGAACTCGAGTCGTTCGCGCCCGACTACCTGCTGTTCGACCTCTACTCCGACGTCCGGTACGGGCTCGCGCGGATCGGCGACGCGACCATCACGAACAACCCGAACAGCTTCCGGAAGACGGACTTCTTCGCGGCGGGTGAGGGGTTCACGACCCTGCACATGGCGAACGCGAGCGCCGAGTACGTGCCGCTCCTCGAGCAGGCCGTCGACGAGCTCGTGGCATGGCAGAGACAGGCGCTCCCGGAGACGACGCTGGTGTTGAACTGCTTCCGGTACAGCTCGTACTACCGGACGAGCACCGGCGACCTGGAGTTCGTGAAGTACCGCGGAGACCAGAAACGGGACGACCTGTACAAGCGGCTGCTGCGGGAGAACGACCGGTACGACTCGCTCTACCGTTCGATCGCCGCCCGCCACGACCTCCGTACCATCGACAACCGCGACCGTTCGTACCACTCCGACGGCGCGCACCCCTACGGCATCTCGCCCTGGCACTTCGGCCGACCGTTCTTCCAGGACTTCATGGCAGACCTCGACCGCATGGTCATCGGCGATGCCCTGACCGCCGGGCACCCGGCCGACGAACTCGCCGGCCTCAGTTCCTGAGCCTGGCGCGCGCTGCGCGCAGGAGCCGTCGGGCGAAGTGCCCGCTCGGCACCCGACGGTCGACGAGGAACCGCCAGCCGTCCGCACGGTCGGCGAGGGGCTGCAGTTGCACGCCGCTCGGAACGGGCGGGAGCGGCATCCTCGCGGTCACGACCGGGAAGTCGAGCCGGAGACCACGGAACGAGATCCGGACCACGGCACGGTGTCTGCCGGTGGCGATGTCGCCGTTCTCCAGGCGCAGCGACCAGCGGGACGAGCGGTGATCGACCCGGAGGACGGCCTGGGTACCCGCTGCCCCGGCTCCGGTCACAGTGGCGTTTTCGGTCGGGGTTGCGGTCAGGACCATGTCGAGGGACACACCGTCAGGCACCGGCCCGGCCACTGATCCGCTCAGGGTCAGGCCGCCGGCGTCCGGGTGCGCCTCGTCGACGACGAGCGGTGCGAGGTGCCGCGCCATCGAGACCAGCTGCACTGCGAGCGGATCCTGCCCGTGGACGGCGCCCGCCATCGCACGCAGGAGTTCGGAGCTCCCTTGGACCCCTGCCGTCAGCGGGCCCAGGTCCGTGACGGCGGATCCGAGCACCGACACGTCGGTGTGCTCCGCGCGGTTCGCCAGCAGGACCAACGGCCCGTCGTTGACGAGGGATCCGCGATCGAGTGCGAAGACGGCTGCCCCTCCGAGCACACCGACCGAGTTGATCACGTCCACCCAGGCGCGGAGCAGCACCGGCGGCACGTCGCGGTCGTCGCGCGCGTCGTGCAGCGCAGACGCGAGGCGCACGGCGATCTCCCCCGCTCCGTTGGCCACCGCGAACCAGAGCGCTCGTCGCTCGGCACGGAGCGCCTGACGATCTTCGGTCGGCACGACCGCGAGCAGATCGTGCACCGCCCTGATGACCCGGTGCAGGTCGTGCGCATCCGGCTGGCCGCGGAGGAACCGTTCGAGGTGGACGTACCCGTCGGCGTCGAGGACGACCTCGGCGTGCGCGCGGCGGACCTCCGGTGCGGCATCGGCGAGGAGTGATGCCACCTCGATCTCCTGATCGAAGTAGCTCAGCACGCCGTCGATGCCCGACGCCCTCGCGGTCATGGACGAGGCTCCCGGACGCTCGCGGTACAGGTAGACGACCTCCGGCACCACCGCGACACGGTCCGCAGCGAGGAACGCGCGGACCATCGGCACGATGTCGTTGGAGCGCGGGGCGTTCGGGAACCGGACGCCCGACGCGCGCAGGAAGTCGGTGCGGAAGACCCGGTTCCAGCATGCGCGGTTCGCCAAGAGCCTCGGCATGGCCTGGAGGTCCGTCACCGACTCGGTCAGGACGTCGTACCAACTCGACATGGGCTCCCAGGTCGACCCGGAGCTGAACTTGAGGTGCCGTCCGAGCGCGATCACGGCGTCGCTGCGCTCGGCTGCGTCGATGAGCGCCCGGTACGCCCCGTCAGGTATCAGGTCATCACCGTCGGCGAACACCACGTACTCGCCCTGCGCGAGGTCGATCCCCTGGTTGCGGGCGGTGCCTCCCCCAGCTGCTCGGGATCGGTACAGTCGCACACGGGGGTCGCGGGACGCGATCCGCTCCACGATCGCGACCGTCTCGTCGGTGGACCGGTCGTCGATGACGATCACCTCGAGGTCGACATCCTGCCGCAGGACACAGTCGAGCTGCTCCTCGATCCACGGCGCGACGTCGTGCACCGGCATGACGACGGAGAGCTGTGCACTCAAGGCCGACTCCTCGTCCTGAGCACGGCGGCGACGCGGCGCAGTGCCGACTGTGCGACGGCCACCTCGACACGGTGGATCCGCCTGTCGCGCAGCGTGAACTCGACGCTCCACCGGTCACCGGGCCGAGGCCTCGCCGACGAGACGACCGTGTCCGATGACAGCACGCCCCGGTGCACTGCCGTCCGGGTTCCGTCGCGCTCGAGCACGACGTTCCCCGGTGCCGGGTGCTCGAGACCCGTCATGCTGATCCGGAGACCACCACGGTGTCGGTCGGCGGTCGCACGGACGCGACGGTTGCGTCGGAGGAACACGACATCGTCCACTGCTCCGTCCCGCAACGCGGACAGCACGACCTGTTCGTGCTCGTCCAGCCCACGGCCGACGAACTCGTCCCAGAACGCCGCGACGAGCTCTGGACGGACAGGGAGCGGATCGCCGCGCTGTGCGGCATCGACGACCGGCCGGAACAGGCGTTCGCGCCACAGGTCTGCGCCGCGCTCCGTGTCGGGACCGAGCGCCCGCTCGCACTCGGCGGCGAGTCCGCGCCACCGCATGACGACGTCCTCTGCCGGGCGGTCGAACGTCTCGACGAGCTCGGCCGCGAGTCCCGGCTCCTTCGCCCGGAGCAGGGCGTAGGCGGTGCCGGGGTACGCGCTGAGGTCGTCGAACTCCGTCTCGTCGACCCAGGTTTCGATCCACCGCACGAAGTCGGCGAGCAGGCGGGCGCCGACCGGGTCGAGCACGCCGATCCCGCGGACCCTCGTCCACGCCTCTCGGCGGATCAGCCGCCGTCCGAAAGCCTCCGTCGCCCCGTCCGCCCCGTGTGCCGCGTACGTCTCGACTGCTGCACGGGTCTGTTCGAGCCAGTCGTCCAGGTCGTCGCCCCGGCCGATGCCCGACGTCACCGACCCGTCGTGTCGCCGGTGGCGGTACACCACCTCGGGCAGCACGTCGACCCTCGCTCCCACCGCGAGTCGCGCCCACCAGGAAACGTCCTCGCAGGTGGTGCCGGTCGGGAACTCGACGCCGGACTCGAGCAACCACGTGCGGTTGAAGACCTTGTTCCAGGGTGTGTGGTCGAAGGCCAGCTGCGGCGTGTCCGAGAGTCGGAGGCCGGTCCCCCCGGTCGTCCAGAGTGCGTCGTCCGTCGTCCAGTAGGTCGACTCGCGCCCGTCCCCGGTGAACTGCTCAGCCCTCCCGCTGACGATCTCCGGACCGGACTCGGTGAACACGGCGAGGAGCCGTTCGTAAGCAGCGGGCGGCACGAGGTCGTCGGCGTCCGCGAACGCGACGAAGTCGCCGGTCGCGACGCCCAGCCCGGTGTTCCTGGCGTTGCCGGCTCCGCCACGTTCCCCGATCTCGAGCACGACGATGCGCGGGTCTTCGGTGGAGAGCGACCGGACGGACTCCGTCACCCCGGAGCTGAGCCCGTCGAGCACGAGGATGATCTCGAGCCGACGGTGGGTCTGCGACCGGAGCGCCTCCAGCGCGACGTCGAACCACGGGCCGACGCTGCCGACCGGCACGACGACCGACAGCAGAGGAAGGGGTCCGCCCACAGCACTTCTCCTGGAGTTCATCACGTTCGGGTTGCGCAGTGCGCGACGAGCCAACCTCGACTTCAGCCCTAAACTATCGCAGCACGTGCATCACGACGACAGGGAGCCGATCGACCGATGGACTCAGCGATCCGGACCACACCACTCATCTCCGTCGTCGTGGCGGCGCTCGACGTGGAACGGTACCTCCCGACGCTCCTGCGGTCGTTCGAACGGCAGACGTTCGACCACGACCGTGTGCAGTTCGTGTTCGTCGATGACGGGTCGACCGACTCGACGGGGTCGCTCCTCGACGACTGGGCCAGGTCCGCTGGAGCCGACGTGACCGTGATCCACCAGGACAACGCCTGGATCGCCGACGCACGGAACACCGGATTGACCCGTGCCACCGGGCAGTGGGTCACCTTCGTCGACGCCGACGACGAGCTGGAGGAACGGTACTTCGAAGAGGTCGCGAAGTTCATCGAGTTGCACGCGTCGGACGATGTCGCGCTCCTCGCGGCCCATCAGCTCCTCCTGGACGACGACGGCGGCGTGACGGACGGGCACCCGTCCCGCAAGCGCTTCGAGAAGGGATCGCGCATCGTCGACATGCGGTTGGACCCCATCGTGCAGACCGGCGTGAACGCGGCGTTCATGCGTCGTGACCTCGTCGAGGCGGCGGGTCTCCGGTTCGACGGTCTTGTCCGACCCACGTTCGAGGACGCCCACTTCGTCGCGCGCTACCTGCTCCGCAACGGACTGCACCGGATCGGTCTGATGGCCTCGGCCAAGTACCGCTACCGTCAGCGCGGCGATGGCAGCTCCACCATGCAGACCAGCCACGAGGACCGACGGAAGTACACCGACGTGCTCCGTCACGGTCACCTCGGGCTCCTCGACGAGGCGTCGGCGACCGGACGCATCGATCGTTGGGTGGCGAACACCGTCCTCTACGACCTCGTCGGGTACTTCCGGCGCGAGCGTGCGATCCGGTCGCCCTCGGCCCTCGCCCCCGCTGATGCGTTCGACGAGTTCCACGAGCTGGCGGCTGCGGTCCTGCAGCGGGTCGGTCCGGAAGCGGTGCGCTCCTTCGACCTGCTGCCCGTGGAGTTCGCGGTGCGGCGGGCGATGCTCGTCGGGTACCGGGACGAACCGGACCGCCCGAACACCGTCAACCTCGCTCAGGTCGATGAGGCCCACCAACTCGTGCAGCTCCAGTACTGGTTCACCGGCGAGATCCCGGCGGAACAGATCGCTGTCGACGGACACGAGGTCGTACCCGAGTTCGAGACCGTCCAGGACTTCGTCTTCTACGGTCGGCCGCTGGTTCGCCGGCGCGTGATCTGGATCCCCCGCGGCCACGTCACCGAGATGCACGTGGACGGACAGCAGGTCGTCTTCGCCCGGGGTGAAGTGCCGAACCACTACGCAACCCTGACCCGCCGCCAGCTCGAACCGCAGATCCTGGCGCAGCGCCGACGCGTGGTCGATCCCAACGAGGTGGAGCTGACCAACAAGCAGCACGTCTGGCGAGCGGTGCGCGAGCGTGCGATCAAGACCCGGAACTCCCTGCAGAAGACCGCACTCCGGAACGCCCTGGCACCGACGCTGGCCCGCACGCGACGCGCACGCGAACGGTTCCAGGGCGCGTGGGTGTTCATCGATCGGGACACGGACGCGAACGACAACGCGGAACACGCCTACCGGTACGTTCGACGGCACCGTCCGGACATCAACGCCTACTTCGTGCTCAACCGCGATTCCAAGGACTGGGACCGCCTGCAGCGCGACGGGTTCCGGATGATCGCATTCCGGTCGCTCGAGTGGGTGCAACTGATGCTCCACGCCGAGCACGTCGCGTCGTCGCACATCGCGGACTTCGTCACCAAGCCCCTGCCCGCGTCGAAGTTCGGGCAGCCGCGGTTCCACTTCACCTTCCTGCAGCACGGCGTGATCAACTACGACCTGTCGCGGTGGCTCAACTCGAAGCGACCCGACCTGTTCGTGGTCTCGACCCCGCAGGAGCGGGACGCGATCGCGGGCCACGGGCAGTGGATCTTCTCCCAGCACGAGGTCGTCCTGACCGGGCTGCCCCGCTTCGACGCGCTCCTCGAGAAGAGCCGGGCGAAGCAGGAAACCGAGCGCGACCTCATCCTCGTCATGCCCACCTGGCGTCACTACCTCGTCGGGGCGCAGGTCGCAGGATCCGGAGCGTGGGAGCGTGACGACCGGTTCATGGAGAGCCGTTTCGCCAAGGAGTACACGGCGCTCATGTCGTCGCCGGAGCTCCGCGCACTCGCGAAGCGGACCGGGAAGCGCCTCGCGCTCATGCCGCACCCGCTCCTCCGTCCGTACCTGACCGACTTCCACCTGCCCGACGACGTGGAGATCCTCGACTTCGCCGTCGACGGTGTGCAGGACGTCCTCGCGCGGAGTGCCGCGTTCGTGACCGACTTCTCGTCGCTGGCCTTCGACGCCGCCTTCATCGACGTCCCGGTGGTGTACTTCCACTTCGACCTCCGCGAGTTCTTCGGCGGCTCGCACAGTGGTCGTCGCGGGTACTTCGACTACGACGAAGCCGGGTTCGGCGAGGTCACCGGGTCCGTCCGGGAAGTGGAAGGCGCTGTCGAACGGATCGCAGAGGCCGGGTTCCGCCCGTCGGAAACGTTCCGGGAACGGGCGCGACGGACCTTCGTCACGCGGGACGGGCGCAATTCGGAACGCGTCATCCAGATGATGGAGTGGTTGACGGGCGCGCCACGACCAGCCGAGCCCGAGCCCGAGCTGCCCGCCGAGGATCAGTCGTCGGCTTCGGTGAGCTCCCAGAACGGCGAACGCTCGACCGTCGACGCGTCCGGCTTGTAGAAGGGCTCCTTCAGCGAGAGGTGCGGCCGCTCCCAGGCGACGTCGCGCCGCACGACCCGTGCCGGCGTCCCGACGGCGATGCAGTTGTTGGGGACCCGGCCCGTCACGATCGACCCGGTCCCGATCACGGAGCCGCGCCCGACGGTGGTACCGCCGAGGACCGTGACGCCGAGTGCGAGCCAGACGTGGTCACCGATGTCGATCGACCTCGACACGTTGACCCGCGCTCCGGTGCGGACGTCGAAGATCGGGTGCGCGTCGTCCGCCCGGATCTGGACGTGCGAAGCGATCATCACGTCGTCGCCGATCCGCACGGTCGTCCCCTCCGTCGCCGAGATCACGCAGTTGGCGGTGGTGGATGCGTTGGCGCCGACGAGCACGGACGAGTCCTGCCCGATCCTGATGTTCGCGACGAACGCCGGCGCACCGTGGTTCTCCGCGATGTCGAGCAGACCGTTGTCGCAGTCCATGCTCACCACGATCCGCCCGAGACGCGCACGTTGGTGGACCCGCACGACGTTGTTCGACCCGCGGAACGTGATCTTGACGTTCCCCCGTTTCGGGCCGACGTACTCGATACGGTTCCCGCGGTCGTCCGAGTAGGCCGACAGCTCCTCAACATCCGTTTGCACGGTTCCAGCCTAGGTGTAGCGCAGGAGCACGCTCAGACGGTCGCCTCGTACGCCGACACGACCTTCTTGGTCGGGCCGATCATCTTCAGCTCGCCCTCGTTGAGCCAGGCGACCTGGTCGCACATGTCCTTGACGGTCCCCATGGAGTGCGAGACGAGGATGACCGTGCGGCCCTCCTCCTTCATCTCCTTGAACTTCGTCTGGCAGCGCTTGCGGAACGTCGCGTCGCCGACGGCCAGCACTTCGTCCACGACCAGGATGTCCGGCGTGACCGCAACGGCGACGGAGAACCCGAGTCGCACGTACATGCCGGACGAGTAGTTCTTCACCGGCTGATCGATGAAGTTGCCCACACCGGAGAACGACACGATGTCGTCGAACTTCCGCGCCACTTCCTTGCGGCTCATCCCGAGGATCGAGCCGTTCAGGAACACGTTCTCGCGACCGGAGAGCTCCGGGTGGAACCCAGAGCCGACCTCGAGCAGCGACGCCTGCTTGCCACGCGCGGTGATCGAGCCCTCTTCGGGCCAGAGGATCTTGGCGAGGCACTTCAACAGCGTCGACTTGCCGGACCCGTTCTTGCCGATGAGGCCGAAGGTCGATCCATGCGGGACCTCGAACGACACGTCCTTCAGCGCCCAGAAGTCCTCGTGCACGGACTTCTTCCCGCGCATGACCATGCTCTTCAGCGAGTCGTTGCGCTCGTGGTACATGCGGAAGCGCTTGGAGACGTGTTCGACGGAGACGGCGGAGTCGTTCACAGGAGTTCAGCCAGCTTCTTCTCGTTGCGGGAGAACACGACGTAGCCGATCGCGAGCGAGGCGCACCCGGCGATGGCACACGCGACCAGGTCGGTCCAGTTCGGGAGGCGGTTGTCGTACATGAGGTTCCGGAAGACCTCGGAGAACCGCTCGATCGGGTTCAGCTTGTACACGTGGATGATCCACGGGTGCCCGGCCTTGTCCGCCGCGTCCTCGACCAGCGACAGCGGGTAGATGATCGGCGACAGGTACATCCACATCTGCAGTGCGATGCCGACCAGGTGCTGCATGTCGCGGAAGTGCACGTTGATGATCGACAGGATCAGCCCGAGGCCGGCGGAGAACATGGCGAGGAACACCATCGTCAGGGCGATCAGCGGCAGGTAGAGCCAGAAGTTCGACCCGGCGATCGCGAGCGCGACGAGCAGCACCCCCATCTCCACCAGCCACGTGAACCCGAAGGACCCGACGGCCGCGAGCGGCAGCGTCATCCGCGGGAAGTACACCTTCTTGATCAGCGAGCCGTTGGCGACGATCGACGTCATGCCGGAGTTGATGACGTTGCGCGCGAAGATCCACGGCAGCAGCCCGCACATGAGCCAGAGCGGGTAGATGTTGAGCCCGCTGGGGTCGCCGACCTCGAGTCGCGCCCGGAAGATGAACGAGTACACGATCGTGTAGATCAGCATCGTCGCGAGCGGGTTGATCAGGGACCACAGTTGCCCGAAGACCGTGCGGCGGTACTTGCCCTTGACCTCGCGGGCGGTGAGGTTCGCCAGGAGTTCCCGCGACGACATGAGCTCGTTCAGGTACGTCATGCTTCGGGTGCAGGCTCCTCCGGGGCGCAACGCAGCGCTCCTCACAGGGATTCGGGGACGAGACATTCTCGCACAAAGGTTGCACTTGCCAAGTTCGACTCGGTGACGCATGTCCGCTGCGGGTGCCGCGGAGACGAACACCTGGTGAAACCTGAGTAGGGTTGGTGGGTGATCGTCAGCTTCGCCAACCACTCCACCGCGCCGGTGAACCTCGGCGGGGCGGAACGGTCACTCATCCGCTTCGTGGAGGACTGGCAGGCGCAGGACCCGGCCATGACGCCGACCTTCATCACCAAGGCCCCGCGCGGCAAGTTCATCGATGCCCTCGACGAGCGTGGCTGGTCGTACGACGCGCTGCGGTTCCGCGGCTGGGCCCTGCCGAGTCCACAGCCCGCACCGGCTGCCGAACGCGCCGCCTTCGCGACCGTCGACTACGCCGCCGTCAACGCGATCATCCGGAAGTACGAGCGGGAGCGCCCGGACCTCGTCGTCACCAACACACTCGTCGCCCCGTGGGCGTCGTTCGCCGCCGCGGTCCTCGGGATCCCGCAGGCGTGGTTCGTCCGTGAGTACGGCGACCTCGACCACGGTCTGCAGTTCCAGACGGGCCGTGCGGGCGTCCTCGGCGACATCGGCCTGCTGTCCGGGGCCGTCGTCACCAACTCCGAGGCGATGCGCGACCACCTCGCCCAGTACATCCCCGCCGACAAGCTCTCCGTCGCCTACCCGACGGTCGACACGAGCCGACTCCTGGCGACGAAGGACGACACGCCTGCCGTCGCCCCTTTCCCGCAGGCAGAACCCGGCCTCCGGATCACGGTCCTCGGCCGCGTCGAGGAGTCCAAGGGGCAACACCGCGTCGTCGACGCGCTCGGCGCGCTGCGCCGACGAGGCGTGACCGCGAGCGTCTGTTTCGTCGGGAGCTGGAAGCACCCGGGTGAGGACCAGCGGCTCACCGACCGCGCCCGCGCGCTCGGTGTCGCCTCGCACGTCGTCTTCGCCGGCGAGCAGCACACGCCCGCGCCCTTCATCCACGCGGCCGACGTCTGCGTCACACCGTCCACCATCGAGGCCTTCGGTCGCACCACCGCCGAGTACATGGCGCTCGGCAGGGCCGTCGTCGCCACGCGCCAGGGCGGCAGCGCGGAACTCGTGGAGCCCGGTGTGACCGGCGCGTTGGTCGATGCCGACGACACGAACGCCCTCGCTGACGCCCTCGCGGCGTACGCGGCCGACCCGGACACGGCCAGGAGGCACGGTGCGGCTGCACCGGAACGCCTCGCCACCGTCACGGGTGCGGGCCACGACAACGCGGCGGCCATCGCACGGTTGGTCGCGCTGGTCGGCACCGAGGGCTACCGGCTCCCCCAGGCGGCGCGCTACTGGTTCGAGCTGCCCGGCGCGTACGCCTCGCTCGGTGCGACGAGCGCCAGAGCCGCCGTCGGACTCCTCGCGAGCCGCGTGCGATCCCGCTCGGGGGCCGTCGGCCGACTCCTCGCCCGGCCAGGCGTCGTCGTCCGGAAGCTGGCTCGGCGATGACGCGCGACCGTCGTCCGGTCACGATCGTCGTCCCGATCTACGACGACCTCCCCGGTCTCGAGCGCTGCATCGAGGCACTGCTCGAGACGGTGGACTTCTCCGTCGACCGCGTGCTCCTGGCGAACGACGTGGGCCCCCGCGTCGACGCGATCGAGGCCCGTGTGCTCGAGCTCGTCGGTGACCACGAGGGGTTCGAGTACACCCGCAACAGCCGCAACCTCGGCTTCGTCGGCAACTGCAACCGAGCGGTCCTCGACCTCGACCGCACGGGCAACGACGTCCTGCTCCTCAACAGCGACACCGTCCCGATGCCGGGGTTCCTGGACGAGATGACCGCGGTCCTGGCCTCGGACGACTCGATCGGCGTCGTGTGCGCGAGGAGCGACAACGCCACGATCGCGTCCTTCCCCTACGCGCGGCGGAACCCGCGGGCGAGCCTCGCACCGCGCCGCACCCGCGAGCTGCACGGCCGGACGAAGTACCTGCTCCCGCGGCACACGGTCTCCCCCGTGGCGATGGGCTTCTGCTTCCTCATCCGGCGCGAGATGGTCGACCGCTTCGGGTTGTTCGACGACGTCTTCTCCCCCGGCTACGGCGAGGAGAACGACTTCTGCCTGCGGATCAACGAGCACGGCTTCACCTCGGTGTTGGCGAACCGCGCGTTGGTCCTGCACACGGGCTCGACGAGCTTCAGCGGGGATCGCGGTCCCTCGCTCCGACTCGAGCACGAGCGGATCCTGCTCGAGCGCTACCCGTTCTACGGCGGCGCGATCGCGCTCTTCCTCGCCCGGTACCGTGACGCCGTCGACGTGTTCGCCGATGCGTTCCTGCCTGACGACGACGTCGTCCGCGTGGCGCTGCACCTCCCGGCCGACCTGACGGACGAGGTCATCGCCCGGACCCGCAGCACCCTCGCTGCAGCGCCGGATGACGTCGTCGTCACGATCATCGTCGCGAAGTCGCAGATCCGGGACGCCCGTGAGGCGTTCCCGGGCGCTGCGATCGCCGTCGGCGGTCGGCCACGGCAGATCTTCGACGTCGCGGTCGCGCTCGGTGCCCTGACCACGTTCGCGCAGCTCTCCGCGCTCAACGCCAACGCTCCCCGCTGGATCCTCGTCGACCCCGTGTCGCAGGACGTCCGGTGGTCACACGCGGTCGCGAACCACCGTGCGTCGGCGATCGACCGCATCCTGCGCCGCTTCGAGAACCAGAGCACGAGCTGGCGTGACGGGGACGACCTCGTCCGGCTCGTCCGCACAGCCGCCGCGAACGAGATCGACCCGGCGTCCCTGCGTGCTCGCTGGCACGCGGTTTCGGACATCGCCGAAGCGACCGGCCTCCTGGTGCACCGCGCGACGGTGTCGGTCCGACGCCTCGCCGCGCTCACGTTCGGTGCGCGCAACCCGCGCATCGTCGCCCGCCTCCGCGCGATCGCCGGCCGCGGCGCCTGAGCGACGACCGACGAGCGGACGGGAGGCCCGTGGCGGCGCCGCCACGGGCCTCCCGTCCGTCACGCGAGTGCGTCGACGACCGCGCGGTGTCGCGCGATGCTGGCCACGTCGAACGCACCGAGCAGGTGCAGCGTGGCGATCCGGAACACGAGGGCGCGCAGGAGCAGCTGCCGCCACTGGTGTTCGCCCTCGCCGAGATCGTCGAGGCGGTCGACGGACACGCCGTGCCAGCAGACCGCGTCGACCGCGGCGATCGCGGCTCCCGTACCGGCCGGACGCCAGTAGGGAGGCCAATCGATGATCCCGGGCGCGAGTCCCTCCGCGAACAGGACGTTGCCGAGCAGGTCCCCGTGGACCAACTGCGCCGGCGCGTGGACGGGACGGAGCGCCGCGGCCAGGCGATCGAGGGTCGGGTCGGTCGGCAGTGGTGCCTCGCCCCAGGCCATGCGGTCGGCGCGACGCCACGGGTCGTCGGTCTCGGGGTCGGCCGTCCGGAGGAACGCGGGGCACCCGACGCCGGCAACTGCGCGGTGGAAGGCCCGACCCGCTCGGATGACGTCGTCGACACGGGTCTCGTCAGCTGTCCCGGCGACGAACTCCCACGCCTCCCACTCCCCGCACCGCCAGGCACCGGCGCGAGTGGGCACCGGTCTCGGAGTCCGGAACGCCGACGTGTGGCCCAGGTCCGCCAGCAGCGCAGCGCGCCAGTCGGTCACGAGCGCACCGTCGTGGGGCCGGAGGACGATGCCGCCCACCCGCCAGGAGCGGCCGCGGCCGCCCACGAGGGGCACCGGTGCGGCTGCTCCCGCACCGAACGCGGCGAGCACTCCGGGGTCCGGGAGCGCCGGCCGCGTGTCGGTCACGCGGTCCGCAGGATCTTCACCATCGGCCGGCCCTTGGCGACCTCGTCGACGAGCTTGTCGAGGTACCGGATCTGCCGCATGAGCGGGTCGTCGAGCTCCTCGATCCGCACCCCGCAGATCACCCCGGTGATGAGCGGGGCGTTCGGGTTGAGGTACGCGCCGGCGAAGAAGTCCTGGAACGTGGTCCGGTCGGCCAGGTGCTGCGCGAGCGCCCGGTCGTCGAAGCCGGTCAACCACTCGATGACGGTGTCGAGCTCCGCCTTCGTGTGGCCCTTCCGCTCCACCTTCGCCAGGTAGTGCCCGTAGGCGTCCGCGACGGGCGTCCCGAAGATCCGGTGACCGGCCATGGTCGGTGCTCCTACACCAGGCAGCGGGGTCCGAGCAGGCTCTTCAGCTCGCCGAACAGGTCAGGGGTCAGGTTCACCGGGAACGGCAGCTCGAAGGTGCGCGCGACGTCGTCCTTGAGCAGCTTCAACCGGACCTCGGTGTCACCCTGGTGGCGGCCGAGCACGGCGGCGAGCTCCGTCACCGTGGTCGTCGTGGCCTGGCGTTCCGGCAGCGACAGGGTGAGCGGGCCGGAGCCCATCGCGTCGCCGACGTTCGGCTGGAACATGCTCACCGCGTGCAGGGCCTTGCCATCGTCGCGGACGTTGACGCGGCCGCGCAGGACGACGATCGAGTCGGGCACCAGGGACGGGCCGAACTCCTGGTACGTCTTGCCCAGGAACATCACGCCGATCTGGCCGCCGAAGTCCTCGATGTCGACGATGCCGTACGGGTTGCCGCTCGTCTTCGCCACCCGGTGCTGCACGCTCGTCAGCAGGCCGGCGACGGTGACCGTCTCGCCCTCGATCGAGTCGTCGGCGGTGAGCAGGTCGGCGATGGTGATCGACTGGTGCTTCGCGAGCTCGATCTCGAGCCCCGCGAGCGGGTGGTCGGACACGTAGAGCCCGAGCATGTCCCGCTCGAACGCGAGCTTGTCGCGCTTGGACCACTCCGGACGGTCCGGCACCTGGGACACCGCGGCGCTCGGGGCGTCCTCGGCTGCCTCGGCGAAGAGCGAGTCGAAGTCGAACCCGACGTTGCCGTGGGCCTCGTCGCGCTTGACCTTCACCGCGCCCTCGACCGCGCCCTCGTGGATCTCCACCAGGGCTCGGCGGGTGTCGCCGAACTCGTCGAAGGCACCGGCCTTGATGAGCGACTCGACCGTGCGCTTGTTCGCCGACGAGATCGGGATCTTGCGCAGGAAGTCGTGGAACGACTCGAACGCGCCCTTCTCGGTCCGCGCCGTGACGATGTCGTCGACGACGTTGAACCCGACGTTGCGGATGGCGCCCATGCCGAAGCGGATGTCGTCGCCGACTGCGGCGAAGAAGCCGATCGACTCGTTGACGTCCGGCGGCATCACCTTGATGCCCATCCGGCGGCACTCGTTCAGGTAGAGGGCGAGCTTGTCGCGGGCGTCGCCGACGCTCGTCAGCAGCGCCGCCATGTACTCGGCCGGGTAGTGCGCCTTGAGGTACGCGGTCCAGAAGGACACCACACCGTAGGCCGCCGAGTGCGCCTTGTTGAACGCGTAGTCGGAGAAGGGCAGCAGGATGTCCCACAGCGTCTTGATCGCCGCGTCGGAGTACCCGTTGTCCTTCATGCCCTGCTGGAAGCCCGCGTACTGCTTGTCGAGCTCGGACTTCTTCTTCTTGCCCATCGCGCGGCGGAGGATGTCCGCCTGGCCGAGGGAGAACCCGGCGACCTTCTGCGCGATGGCCATGACCTGCTCCTGGTAGATGATCAGGCCGTAGGTCGTGCCGATGATGTCCTTGAGTGGCTCTTCGAGCTCCGGGTGGATCGGCGTGATCGGCTGCTCACCGTTCTTGCGGAGCGCGTAGTTCGTGTGCGAGTTCGCACCCATGGGCCCCGGACGGTACAGGGCGATGAGCGCGGAGATGTCCTCGAAGTTGTCGGGCTTCATCAGCCGCAGCAGGCCACGCATGGGCCCGCCGTCGAGCTGGAAGACGCCGAGGGTGTCACCGCGCTGCAGGAGCGCGTACGCCTCGGGGTCCTCGAGCCCCATGTTCTCGAGGTCGAGCTCGGTCCCCCGGTTCGTCTTGATGTTGTCGAGGGCGTCACTGATGATCGTGAGGTTGCGGAGCCCCAGGAAGTCCATCTTGATCAGGCCGAGCGACTCCGCTGCCGGGTAGTCGAACTGCGTGACGATCTGGCCGTCCTGCTCCCGCTTCATGATCGGGATGATGTCGATGAGCGGGTCGCTCGACATGATGACGCCGGCAGCGTGCACGCCCCACTGACGCTTCAGCCCCTCGAGCCCGAGTGCGGTGTCGAAGACGGTCTTCGCCTCGGGGTCGGTCTCGACCACGGTGCGGACATCGACGGCTTCCTTGTAGCGCGGGTGGTCCTTGTCGAAGATCCCGGTGAGCGGGATGTCCTTGCCCATCACGGGCGGCGGCATGGCCTTGGTGAGCTTCTCGCCCATGCCGAACGGGAACCCGAGGACGCGCGAGGAGTCCTTGAGCGCCTGCTTCGCCTTGATCGTGCCGTACGTGACGATCTGCGCGACGCGCTCCGACCCGTACTTCTCGGTGACGTACTTGATCGCCTCACCGCGGCGCCGGTCGTCGAAGTCGACGTCGAAGTCGGGCATCGAGACGCGGTCCGGGTTGAGGAACCGCTCGAAGATCAGGCCGTGCCGGATCGGGTCGAGGTCGGTGATGCGCATCGCGTACGCCACCATCGAGCCGGCGCCGGAGCCACGACCCGGACCGACGCGGATGCCGTTGTTCTTGGACCAGTTGATGAAGTCCGCGACCACCAGGAAGTAGCCCGGGAACCCCATCTGGTTGATGATGCCGACCTCGTAGTCGGCGCGGTCCTGCACCTCTTTCGAGATTCCGTCCGGGTACCGGTAGTCCAGCCCCTTCGCGACCTCTTTCTCGAACCAGGAGTGCTCGGTCTCGCCCTCGGGCACCGGGAACTTCGGCATGTAGTTGGCCGAGGTGTCGAACTCGACGTTGCAGCGTTCCGCGATGAGCAGCGTGTTGTCGCAGGCCTCGAGGTTGTCGCGGAAGACGTGCCGCATCTGCGCCGGGGTCTTCAGGTAGAACTCGTCCGCGTCGAACTTGAAGCGGTTCGGGTCGTTCAGCGTCGAACCGGACTGCACGCAGAGCAGTGCCGCGTGGGACTTGGCGTCGTGGGCGTGCGTGTAGTGCAGGTCGTTGGTGCCGACCAGCGGGATGTCGAGGTCCTTCGCCAGGCGGATCAGGTCGCTCATGATCCGGCGTTCGATCTCGAGGCCGTGGTCCATGACCTCGGCGAAGTAGTTCTCCTTGCCGAAGATGTCGCGGTAGTCGGCGGCGGCCTGCACCGCTTCGTCGTACTGGCCGAGACGCAGGCGCGTCTGGATCTCCCCCGAGGGGCAGCCCGTGGTGGCGATGATGCCCTCGTGGTACTCCTGCAGGAGCTCGATGTCCATGCGGGGCTTGAAGTAGTAGCCCTCGAGCGACGCCTTGGACGACAGCCGGAACAGGTTGTGCATGCCCGTCGTGTTCTCGGCGAACATCGTCATGTGCGTGTACGAGCCGGCGCCGGACACGTCGTCGCCCCCGCCGTCACCCCAGCGCACACGGGTCTTGTCCGAGCGGTGCGTGCGGGGCGTGATGTACGCCTCGGTCCCGATGATCGGTTTGACGCCACCGGCCTTGGCGGCCTTCCAGAACTCGAAGGCGCCGAACATGTTGCCGTGGTCGGTCACCGCCACGGCGGGCATCCCCTGCGCGGCGGTCTCCGCCACGAGGTCGGAGAGCCTGGCGGCACCGTCGAGCATCGAGTACTCGCTGTGCACGTGCAGGTGGACGAAGGAGTCGGAATCCGACACGGAACCTCCGGTTCGTACGGTGTGCTGCGGGGTGGGAACAGCCTAACCGCGGCCGCCCACATTCCCGCGCGCGTCGGGGCGGACTGGAGGCACGGGGCGGGGCCGCACCGCGCCTCCAGACCGGCACCGGGCCGCGACACGCGCGGGGCGCCCCGCCGAGGGGGCAGGACACGCCGCGCGCGCTCCGCCGCGGGCGCGGAATGCGTCGCCTGATGGTGCCCCTGCCGACAGTTCCTGCCCCCTCGGCGCAAGCGCCCGGGCGTGCCGGGCAGGAGGCTCGGGGCGGGGCCGCAGCGCGCTTCCAGACCGGCACCGCGTCACGACACGCGCGGGGCCCCCGCCGAGGGAGCAGGACACGCCGTGCGCATGCCGCCACGGGCACAGAAAGCGTCGCTTGGCGGCGCCGCAGCCGACAGTTCCTGACCCCTCGGCGCAAGCGCCCGGGCACCGCGGACTGGGCACGCGGGACACACCGCCGAGTGAGCAGGACACGCCGTGCGCATGCCGCCACGGGCACAGAAAGCGTCGCTTGGCGGCGCCGCAGCCGACAGTTCGTGACCCTTCGGCGCAAGCGCCCGGGCACGGCGGACGGGAGGCGCGGGGCGGGCCCGCACCGCGCCTCCAGACCGGCACCGGGTCGCGACACGCGCGGGGCGCTCCGCCGAGCGAGCAGGACACGCCGCAGGCAGGCCGCCGCGGGTGCAGAAAGCGTCGCCTGGCGGCGCCCCAGCCGACAGTTCGTGACCCCTCGGCGCGTGCGGTCGGGCGCGTCGGCCTGGAGGCGCGGGTCGGGGCCGCACCGCGCCTCCAGGCCGGCACCGGGTCGCGACGCGCGCGGGGCGCCCCGCCGAGAGGGCAGGACACGCCGCACGCGGGCCGCCGCAGGCGCAGAAAGCGTCGCCTGGCGGCCCCGCAGCCGACAGCTCACGACCACTCGGCGCAAGTGCCCGGGCGCGTCAGAGCGACGCGCTCCGGATCTGCTCCAGCGCCGCCTGCAGGTCGTCCGGGTACTGCGCCTCGAACGACACCCACTCGCCCGTGCGGGGGTGGTCGAAGCCCAGCCGGACGGCGTCGAGCCACTGGCGCGTCAGCCCGAGCTCGGCCGCCAGCACCGGGTCGGCGCCGTACATCGTGTCCCCGACGAGCGGGTGGCGTGTGGCAGCCATGTGCACCCGGATCTGGTGGGTGCGCCCGGTCTCCAGGTGCACCTCGAGCAGGGTGGCGGCACGGAAGGCCTCGAGCGTCTCGTAGTGGGTGACGCTCGGCTTGCCCTCCGACGTGACCGCGAACTTCCAGTCGCTCGACGGGTGCCGCCCGATGGGGGCGTCGATCGTGCCCGAGGTCGGGTCCGGGTGGCCCTGCGCGAGCGCGTGGTAGACCTTCTCGACCGTGCGCTCTTTGAACGCCCGCTTCAGGTGCGTGTACGCGAGCTCGGTCTTCGCCACGACCATCAGGCCCGAGGTCCCGACGTCGAGGCGGTGCACGATCCCGGCGCGTTCGGCGGCGCCGGAGGTCGCGATCGTGAAGCCGGCGGCGGCGAGGCCCCCGGGCACGGTCGGACCGTCCCACCCCGGCGAGGGGTGCGCGGCGACACCGACGGGCTTGTCCACGACGACGATGTCCTCGTCGTCGTGCACGATCGTCATGCCCGGCACGGCCGCCGGCACGATGCGCGGCGGCTCCTTCGGGGTCCACTCGACCTCGAGCCACGAGTCGGCGTGCAGCCGGTCCGACTTGTCGACGGGGACACCGTCGACGCGGACGCCACCGGCTGCGACGACGTCGGCCGCGAACGACCGGCTGAAGCCGAGGAGCTTGGCGATGGCAGCGTCGACGCGCTCACCGGCGAGCCCGTCGGGCACGGGAAGAGAACGCGATTCGCTCACGTGGCGTCGTGGCCCAGCGTGTCGCGACGGTCGCGGTCGTCCGGCCTGGAGGCGCGGGTCGGCTCGTCGAGAGCGGCATCGGTCGACGAGAACGCGGCCCCACCGTCGAGCGGCTCCGCCGCGTCGACCGGCTGCGCCGCGTCGAGCTGCGCCTGGCGCTTGGCCGAGAGCGTGCGGGTGCCGTCGAGGTTCACCCCGAGGATCACCAGCAGCACGAAGACCACCATGCTGATGCAGATGAAGGAGTCGGCGACGTTGTAGATCGCCGGCATCATCCACGGCGTCGAGATGAAGTCGACGACGTGGCCACGACCGAAGCCGGGCTCACGGAAGAGCCGGTCGAGCAGGTTGCCCAGCGCGCCGCCGAGCAGCATGCCGAGCACGATGGCCCACCACATCGACCTGATGCGACGCGAGTACACGATGATCGCGACGACGACCGCGGCCGAGATGACCGAGAACACCCAGGTCATGTTCACCGCGAACGAGAACGCGGCCCCCGGGTTCCGGACGTACAGGAACTGCAACGCCCCGCCGAGGACCGGGACGGGGGTGCCGTAGGGCAGGTTCGCGACGACCAGCGTCTTGGCGACCTGGTCGAACGCCACCACCACGACAGCGGCGAAGGCCAGTGCCGCGATCGCGCGGACACTGACCTTCGCTCGTGATGCTGGTCGCGACAACGTCAGTTGCCGAAGCCCTGCGCCGAAGCCGGCGCCGGGGTGAGACCGGACTGCTCGCCCGAGGTGTCGAGCTCGGAGAGCTGACCCTGGATGTAGCTCTTGAGCTGCGCACGGTAGTCGCGCTCGAAGGTCCGGAGCTCGTCGATCTTGCCCTCGAGCTGGCGCTGCTCCTGCTCGAGCACCGCGACACGCTGACGGTTCGTGTTCTCGGTGTCGGCGATGATCTGGCGCTGCTTCGCCTCGGCCTCGGAGACCAGGCGAGCCGCCTGGGCCGTGCCCTCGGCGATGAGCGCGTCGCGCTTCTCGATGCCCTCGCGGACGTGCTCCTCGTGGAGACGACGCGCCAGGGTCAGGAGGTTCGTGGTGCCCTCGGTGTCCTCGTCGGCGGGGACCGTCGTGGCCGGAGCCGCCGCGGCGACCGGAGCGGGCTCCGGTGCTGCCTCGACCGGGGCCGGGGTGGGCTCCGGCTCGGCTGCGGGAGCGGGCTGCTCGGCCTGCGCCGGCTGCGGGGCCGACTCGGCCGCCTGCAGGCGCTGGCGGAGCTCGTCGTTCTCCGCGGTCAGGCGACGGAGCTCGACCACGACCTCGTCGAGGAAGTCGTCGACCTCGTCCTGGTCGTAGCCCTCGCGGAACTTCGTCGGCTGGAACCGCTTGTTGACTACGTCTTCCGGCGTCAAAGCCATTGCCGTCACCTCAATAGAACTGCTGAACGTGTGGAACCGCGTGCGGTGCGACCGAATCTACCAGTCGTACCGTGCGGTGCGGATGCGCCACCGGAGCGGGCATCGATCCCGACCACCGTACACCGACGATGGGGCGGAACCGTGACCTGCGCCGGGCGTGGCGCGTGTCGCGGACGGGAGTCCGCTCAGATACCGCGTGCCAGAGCGGCGACCACGAACCGGGCGATGATGACGACGAGCATCACGATCGTCCAGCCGAAGTCGAGCGCCACCGGCCCCAGGCGGAGCGGCGGGAGGACCCGTCGCACCGCTCGGATGGGCGGATCCGTGACCGTGTAGACGAACTCGGACACCACGAGCATGCCCCCGCGCGGCCGCCAGGAACGGTTGAAGCTCTGCACGAGGTCGAGCGCGAAGCGCCCCCACATCACGAAGAAGTACAGGAGCAACGCGAGGGAGATGATCCCTAGGATCACGGACACGATGGGGCTCGCTCGTCTCGGGCGAGCGTCGTCAGACGACGCTCAGGGGCGGGTGTGCCGGGTACGGCTCAGGACTGGGCGAAGAAGTTCGCCTCGATGTCGGACTCTACCTCAGCGGGCTCACCGCTCACTGCGACGTGGGCCGGCGACAGGAGGAAGACCTTGTTCGTGACGCGCTCGATCTTGCCGAACAGGCCGAGCGACAGTCCCGAGGCGAAGTCGATCATGCGTCGGGCGTCACCCTCGGTCATCTGCGAGAGGTTGATGATGACGGGGATGCCGTCGCGGAAGCTCTCGGCGATGGACTGGGCGTCCTTGTACTCGCGCGGGTGGACGGTGAGGATCTCGTTCATTTCCTGGACCGGGGTCGCCTTCTGTGCGGTCGTGTGCGAGCGGCGGAGCGGAGTGACCTGGGCGCCGCGCTGGTGGGTGTGCGTCTTGGTGGGAGCCGGCGCCGCTGCGGGAGCGACCGCCGGGGCTGCTGCCGCGGCGGGGGCTTCCTGCGGTTCGGCGGGCGCCGGAGCAGCCGCTGCGGCCTGGCGAGCAGGAGCTGCCTGCTGGCGCGCGGGCTCGGCCTGCTGCTCGTCCTCGTAGTCGAGTTCCTCATCGGCGAGGCCGAGGTAGACCATCGTCTTCTTCAGCGGGTTGGCCATGGTTCCTCCGGGGTTCGTGCTCGTGGTGCCCTGCAACGAGGCTAGGGTGCGGGCGGCCGGTTTCCCGTGATTGCGGTGCCGATCCGCAGGTGTGTCGCGCCCTCGAGGATGGCCTCGGCGTAGTCCCCGCTCATGCCGGCCGAGATGTCGGTGGCGCCGGGCTCGAGCGACACCACCCGTTCGGAGATCGAGCGGAGTCGGGCGAAGGCGGCTCGAGGCTCCTCGTCCAGGGGCGCGACCGCCATCACACCCCGCAGTCGGAGGGTCCCGGTGGCGAGCACACGGGCCACCATCGCCTCGACGTCGTCCGGCTGCACCCCGCCACGGCCGGGGTCGTCGGTGAGGTTGACCTGCACGAAGCCGTCGATGACCGGCGGCTCCGGCTCGGCCTCGGTCGGGGCGAACGCGTCGACGACGGAACCACGGTCGAGCGACTGCACGACGCGGGCGTACCGACGGGCCTGCCGGGCCTTCTTCGACTGCAGCTGCCCGACGAAGTGCCAGGTCAGGCCGAGGTCCGCCAGTTCGGCGGCCTTCGCCTGCGCCTCCTGGTGGCGGTTCTCCCCCACGTCCGTCACGCCGAGTGCGGCGAGCTCGCGCACGAGTGACGCCGGGTGGTACTTCGTGACGACGACGAGCGTGAGTTCGTCGGGCGAGCGCCCTGCGGCTCGCGCCGCGTCGGCGATGCCGCTCCTGACGGACGCAACGCGCGCCTCCAGTCCGTCGTCGTGGGACAAGGCCTGGAGGCGCGTGTCGGCTACCAAGGGTGGGTTACTTCAGGAAGTCGGGGACGTCGAGCTCGTCGTCGTCGTCGAACGCCGGGTCGGCGGCGCGCTGCACCGGCGGCTGGTGTTCCTGCGAAGCCCAGGACGGGCTGGACGTGGTGGAGTCCTCGATCGCGCCGGTCGAGGCGGCGACGGGGGCCGCTGCGCTCGACTCCGGGTCGACGTAGCTCGAGCGACGTTCCTTCTGCTGCTGCGCCGGCTCGCCGCCGTCGAAGCCCGCGGCGATGACGGTCACGCGGACCTCGTCGCCCAGGGTGTCGTCGATGACCGCACCGAAGATGATGTTCGCCTCGGGGTGCACGGCTTCCTGCACCAGACGCGCGGCGTCGTTGATCTCGAAGATGCCGAGGTTCGAACCACCCTGGATCGACAGCAGCACGCCGTGCGCACCGTCGATGGAGGCCTCGAGCAGCGGCGACGCGACGGCGAGTTCGGCCGCCTTGATCGCACGGTCGGCGCCGCGCGACGAGCCGATGCCCATGAGCGCGGAACCCGCACCCTGCATGACGCTCTTGACGTCGGCGAAGTCGAGGTTGATCAGGCCCGGGGTCGTGATGAGGTCGGTGATGCCCTGCACACCGGCCAGGAGCACCTGGTCGGCCGTGGCGAAGGCCTCGACCATGGAGATGCCGCGGTCGCTGATCTCGAGCAGGCGGTCGTTCGGGACGACGATGAGCGTGTCCACCTCGTCCTTGAGGCCGGCGACGCCGTTCTCGGCCTGCGACTGGCGGCGCTTGCCCTCGAAGCTGAAGGGCTTCGTGACGACACCGATGGTCAGTGCGCCGATGGACTTCGCGATGCGCGCCACGACCGGTGCGCCACCGGTGCCGGTGCCGCCGCCCTCGCCCGCGGTGACGAAGACCATGTCGGCGCCGGCCAGGGCCTCTTCGATCTCCTCGGCGTGGTCCTCGGCGGCACGACGGCCGACCTCGGGGTCCGCGCCGGCACCGAGGCCGCGGGTGATCTCGCGGCCGACGTCGAGCTTGACGTCGGCGTCGCTGAGCAGCAGTGCCTGGGCGTCGGTGTTGATCGCGATGAACTCGACCCCACGGAGACCGAGCTCGATCATGCGGTTGACGGCGTTGACGCCGCCGCCGCCGACACCGACGACCTTGATGACGGCGAGGTAGTTGTGGTTCGTGGTCACGTCAGTCAGGCCTCCGGTAGAACCCTCAACCTCTACTTGAAGTTCAGGGGCAATGCTGGTAGATGTGGTGCTGGCTCCGACGCTACGGGTGCGTTCGGCGCAGTGTCGCCCCGCCACGCCGCGTGTCGCCGATCAGGTCCGGCAATTCAGTCCTTGGCGCGGATCACGCCGTTGTCCGGTGCCGAGACGTCGTACTCGACGACGACGCCGGGGTTCCGCGCCGCGTGGTCCTTGACCAGAGCGGCGAGCAGTTCGGCCTTCGCGTCCGAGTCGTCCGGGCTCCCCCACACGACGGTCGAGCCGTCCTTGAGCGTCAGGGTGACGTCGTCGGCCGTCGACCCGGCGACGCGCGTCACCTGCGACCGGACCGTCGAGGGCAGCGCCAGCACGACCTCGGTCATGGTGCGGAAGCTCGAGGACCCCAGACGCGCACGGGCGATGTCGGCGAGCGGCATGGTCGCCGGGCGCTTCGGCGACGACTGGACGACGATGCCCGCGGGGTCGACGAGGTCGAAGGTGCTCCCGGAGCGCACCGCGACCACCGGCGTGCGCTCGGTCACCGTGACGACGAGCGTGTGCGGCGGGGCCTCTTCGGTCACGTAGCTCTCGATGAGCGGGAACCCGGCGACGTCCCGTTTGATCGCGTCGAAGTCGAGTCGGGCCAGGGGCGTGCCGATCTGGTCGGACAGGGCCTGACGCAGCGCGGACTCGTCGACGCGGTTCGTGCCCTTGACCTCGATCGTGCGGAGCGCCATCAACGGGGAGAACACCGCGACGAGGATCGAGACCCCGAGCACCAGGACGACGCTCGCCGCCGTGATCCACGCGGCGCGACGGTGCCGGCTGCGCCGGGTGAACCGGCGGACCTCGGCGCGCTCGAGCAGTCGGCGGCGCCGCTTCGCGATGCGCGCCTCGCGGGCGGTCTCGGCAGCGCGCACCCGCGCTCCGATGGGCGCCTCGGTGTGCTGGTCGGTCCGGGAGGCACCGGTCGCGTCGAGCACGTCGGTCACGGTCGCGTCGTGGTCGGCTCCACCGCTCGTGGCGGCTCGGCGTTCCGCGTCGCGACGGTCGGCCTCCGGGTCCCGGTGGTCCTCGTTCGGGGTGTACTCGCGCAGGCGGTCGGCCACGGTGGAGAGCCCGGCGCCGAACCGACGTCCGGCCGCACCGGCGAACGCGCCGACGCGGTCCCGCGTCGAGTCGGCGGCATCGGTGGTCGGATCCGCGCCCGCGGACGGTCGTCGCGCCCCGACGCTCGGGGGCGCACCGACCGCTGGGGGGCGCGTGCCGGAGGAACCGGGTGCCGGAGTGCTGCCCGGGGTGGTGGGGGCCGGGGTCTCGACAGCCGCAGCCGACTCGTCGGGCGCGGGACGGGCCTCCCGGTCGTCGGTAACGCGTCCGCGGAACGGCAGCCGCGGCTTCGAGGGACCACGACGCTGCCGGGGCGCTTCCGCGGCCTCGGCCGGGGCGTCCCTGCGGGCGTCCCCCTCGTCGAACCCCTCGGGGCGCTTCACCGGGACGACGCTCCGTCCGTGCCCAGGGCGCCGAGCACCTGCGGGATGATCCGGTACACGTCGCCGCAGCTGAGCGTCATGATGATGTCGCCGTCACGGGCGACCGCGGCCGCGCGGGCCGCCGCTTCGTCCCAGTCGGGCAGGAACTCGACGCGCGACTGGTCGGCGAAGCGCTCCTGCACCAGGGCACCGGTCACGCCGGGCTCCGGGTCCTCGCGGGCGCCGTAGACGTCGAGCACGACCGTGTGGTCGGCGAGCTCCTCGTACACCTTGGCGAAGTCGCCGGCCATCAGGCGGGTGCGCGAGTACAGGTGCGGCTGGTGGATCGCGATGATGCGACCGTCGCCGACGACGTTGCGGGCGGCCTTGAGCGCCGCGGCGACCTCGGTCGGGTGGTGCGCGTAGTCGTCGTAGACCGAGACGCCGCGCTCGACACCGTGGAGCTCGAAGCGGCGCTGGGTGCCACCGAACGCCTCGAGCCCGCGGACCGCGTCGGCCGGGGCGACGCCGAGGCCGGTCAGGACCGCGAAGGCGCCGACGGCGTTGATCGCGTTGTGCCGGCCGGGCACGCGGAGGGTCAGGTGGTACGCCTCGCCACCGGCGCGGAAGTCGACCTCGACACCGGCCGACTCGGTGATGCCCTCGATGCGGACGTCCGCGTCGACGGCCTCGCCGAAAGTGACGACCTCGGGGGCGTCCGGGCGCTGGCGGATGCCGGCCGTGACCGTCTTCGCGCCGGCGTCGTCGCTCGAGATGACGACGCGCTCGCTCGCCTTCGCGGCGAACTCGACGAAGGCCTCGGTGAAGGCCTCCTCGCTGCCGTAGTGGTCCAGGTGGTCGGCGTCGACGTTGGTGATCAGGGCCACGGCGACGTCGTAGAGCAGGAACGAGCCGTCGGACTCGTCGGCCTCGACCACGAACAGGTCGCTCGACCCCGGGGCCGAACTCGTGCCGAGGGACTGGATGACGCCGCCGTTGACGAAGCTCGGGTCGAGGCCGAGCTCGACCATCGCGGTGACGATCATGCCGGTCGAGGTGGTCTTGCCGTGCGCACCGGCCACCGCGACCAGGCGGTGCTCGGCGATCAGGGCGGCGAGGGCCTGCGAACGGTGGAGCACCGGCAGACCGCGGCGCTGCGCCTCGAGGAGCTCGGGGTTGTCGGGCCAGAGGGCGCTCGTGACGACGATGGTGTCGGCCTGGCCGACGTTCGCGGCGTCGTGACCGATGTGCACGGTCGCGCCGAGATCGCGCATCGTGCCGGTCGTCTCCGTCTCGCGGGAGTCGCTCCCCGTCACGCGGTGCCCGGCGGCGAGGAACATCCGCGCGATCCCGCTCATGCCCGCGCCGCCGATGCCGACGAAGTGCACCGTGCCCAGGTCGTCCGGGATCGGCTGGGTCAGGTCCGGCTTGATGGTCATCGTTCCTCCGTGGTGCTGGGGGCCTGCTTCGCGGCGTCGAGGACCAGGTCGGTCATCCGGTCGGCGCCGTCGCGGTGGCCGACACTGCCCGCCCGCACGGTCATGTCCGCGATGCGGGAGCGGTCCTGCAGGATGCTCAGCAGCTGGAACGTCACCCAGTCCTGGTCGAATTCCCCGTCGGCCACCAGGACGGCGCCCCCGGCGTCGACGACGTCCTTCGCGTTGTGGCGCTGCTCACCGTTGCCCACCGGGTACGGCACGAGCACGCTCGGCAGCCCGACGGCGGTCAGCTCGCACACCATGCCGGCGCCGGAGCGCGACACGACGAAGTCGCTCGCCGCGTACGCCAGGTCCATCCGGTCGCAGTAGGGCAGCACGTGGTAGCCGTCGAGGTCGCTCGGGCCGATGTCCGACGCGGCACCCACGACGTGCAGGACCTGCCAGCCGGCTCCGACGATCGCGGCGGCGGACTTGTTGATCGTCCGGTTGATGCTCCGCGCGCCCGAGGAACCGCCGGTCACGAGCAGCACGGGCCGGTCCGGGTCGAGCCCGAACTCGGTGAGGCCCTCGGCCCGGACGGCACGGCGGTCGAGCGACTCGATCTCGCGACGGAGCGGCATGCCGACGACGCGGCCGTGACGCAGGCGGGTGTTCGAGAAGGTCAGTCCGACGTGCTCGGTGAGGAACGCGGCGAGGCGGTTCGCCAGCCCGGGCTTGGCGTTCTGCTCGTGCACGACGATCGGGGTGCCGGTGCGGCGGGCGGCGATGTACGCCGGAGCTGCCGCGTAGCCACCGACCCCGAGGACCACCTCGATCTCGTGGTCGCGGATGATCTGCTCGGTCCGCTTGACCGCCGCCGCGAACCGCTGCGGGAAGCGCAGGGCGGCACCGTTCAGCTTCCGCGGGAACGGCAGGCGCGGGATCGTCAGCAGCTCGTAGCCGCGCATGGGCACGAGACGGGACTCCAGGCCCTCGGCGGTGCCCAGCACGAGCACCTCGGCGCCCGGCTCCCGCTCGGTCAGCCGGTCGGCGACCGCGAGCAGGGGGTTGACGTGGCCGGCGGTGCCGCCGCCGGCGAAGAGGTACTTGCTCACCGCAGTGATCCGTTCGTGGAGGTCCGGCCGAGTGGGGCGTTCGTCAGGCCGGGGTCGTTCTTGCCGGGCAGGTCACGGGCGAAGGAGAGCACGACGCCGATCGCGACCAGGGTCATGATGAGGGCCGATCCACCGGCTGAGATGAGTGGTAGGGGCACACCCAGGACGGGCAGCAGGCCGAGCACGACGGCGATGTTGATGAGCGCCTGGCCGATGATCCACGCGAGGATGCCACCGGTGACCGTCTTCACGAAGGGGTCGCGGGACTGCCGGATGATCTTGATCATGCCGACGGCGAGCACCACGAACAGGCTGAGCACCACGACGGCGCCGATCAGGCCGAGCTCCTCGCCGATGATCGCGAAGATGTAGTCGTTGTCCGCCTCGGGCAGCCACGACCACTTCGCCTTCGAGTTGCCGAGGCCGACGCCGAACACGCCGCCGGACGCGAGCGCCCACATGCCGTGCACGGGCTGCCAGCAGATGTCCTGGTACTGGCTGGTGTCGGTGCATCCCGACAGCCAGGCGCTGATGCGGGTCGAGCGCGAGGCCGAGGCCATCGTCACGAAGGGCAGCATCACGGCGAACGCCACGAGGCCGACGAGCAGGTGCCGGGCGCGGACGCCGCCGATGTACAGCGCGCCGAACACCAGGATGAGCATGACCATCGCGGTGCCCTGGTCACCACCGAGGACGACGAGCCCGAGCGAGAGCATCGAGGCGATCCCGATCGGGATGAACACCTCTTTCCAGTCGTCGAGCTTGTCGCGCTTGACGTAGATGATGGCGCCGATGCCGAGCACCAGCCCGAGCTTCACGACCTCGGACGGCTGCGCGGTGAACGAGCCGAGCTCGATCCAGTTCCGGTTGCCCTGGATGTCGATGCCGAGCGGGGTGAACACGAGCAGCTGCAGGACGAGCGCCGCACCGAGCAGCCGCATCGCCCACTTCCGCCAGATCCGGGTCGGGACCCGGCTGGCGATGAGCATGAGCGGCACGCCGAGCACGGCGTACAGGCCCTGGCGGGACGCCGCCCCGAAGAAGTCGTGGGTCGCCGCGTACTCCTCGACGCTCGACGAGGACAGCACCATCACGACGCCGAAGACGACGAGGAACAGCGTGACGCCGAGGATCGTGTAGAAGGTGCTGGACTCCGCGACGAAGACGTTCTTGACGGCGACGATCGCGCCGTTCGTCCGTCGTGGGGTCGTCGCGGTCCGGCCGTTACGGCTGTTCGGAAGATCCGTCGGTGTCGTCGCCATCGACTTCTCCTCCCAGGTGCTCGTTGACCGCGGCCGCGAAACGCTGCCCCCGGTCGGCGTAGGAGCCGAACTGGTCGAACGACGCCGCCGCCGGGGCGAGGAGGACGGTGTCGCCCGGCCTCGCGACCGATGCGGCATGCCGGACCGCCTCGCGCATGACCTGATCAGTGTCCGTCGTCTCCACCTGGAGCACCGGGACCGTGGACGCGTGTCGCGCGAATGCCTCGAGGACCGGGGTCCGGTCGGTGCCGATGACCACGACGGCGCGGACGCCGGGGCCGAAGCGCTCGACCAGCCCGTCGACGTCGACGCCCTTGAACAGACCGCCGACGATCCACACGACGGTGTCGAACGACGCGAGCGACGCGGTGGCGGCGTGCGGGTTCGTGGCCTTGGAGTCGTCGACCCAGGTGATGCCGTCCGCCTGGGCGACGAGCTCGGTGCGGTGGTGGTCGGCGCGGAACGCCCGGACGGCCGACTGGATGGCGCTCGGCTGCACGGTGCCGGCACGGGCCAGGGCAGCGGCGGCCAGGACGTTCATGGTCATGTGGGGGCTGGCGAGCCCGGCTGCCTCGAGGTCGGCGATGGTCGACAGCTCGAGCGCGCTGTTGCGGCGGTCCTCGTTGAAGGCCCGGTCGCACAGGACGTCCTCGACGATGCCGACGTCACCGGGAGCGGGGACGCCGGGGGTGAAGCCGACCGCACGGCAGCCCTCCACCACGTCGGCCTCCTGCACCATCTGCCGGGTGGCTTCGTCCGAGGTGTTGTAGACGCACGCCATCACGGTGCGCTCGTAGACCTTGGCCTTCGCCGCGCGGTACGCCTCGGCGGAGCCGTGCCACTCCAGGTGGTCGTCGGCGATGTTGAGGCAGGCGCTCGCGAGCGGCACCACGGCGCCGTCACCGGACGTCGCCGCGTAGTGCAGCTGGTGGCTCGAGAGCTCGACGACGAGCACGTCGTAGCCGACCGGGTCGCGGACGACGTCGAGCACCGGCACGCCGATGTTCCCGCACGCGACGGCACGCAGGCCGCCGGCCTCGTACATCGCGGTCGTGAGCTGTGTCGTCGTGGTCTTGCCGTTCGTGCCCGTGATCGTGATCCAGGGGGCCGCGACCGGGCCGCGGACGACCTTGTCGCGCACGCGCCAGGCGAGCTCGATGTCGCCCCAGACGGTGCTGTTCGTCACCGACCACTGCACGGTGGCGTTGTGCGGGGGCAGCCCCGGCGACACGATGACGACGTCGGGCGCCTGCTGCACGAGGGCGTCCGGCACGGTGTCGAGCGGCGTCTGCAGGAACCGGGCACCGATCACGTCGAGCAGCTCGACGCTGTCGGCGGGGGCATCGGACGAGTAGACCGTCACCTCGCTGCCGAGCTCCACGAGCGTGTCGGCGACCGAGAACCCGGTGGCACCGAGGCCGAGGACGGCGACGTTCAGCCCCTTCCACCCCTCGGAGTACCAGCTGTCGAGGGACTGGAGGCGGGACGGCGAGGACACCGGGTCAACCAACGCGTGCGATCCATTCGAGGTAGAAGAGTCCGACCCCCGCCGCGACGAAGAGCCCGGCGATGATCCAGAAGCGGACGACGACGGTCACCTCGGCCCACCCCTTCAGTTCGAAGTGGTGGTGCAGCGGACTCATCAGGAAGATGCGCTTGCCGTGGGTGATCTTGAAGTAGGCCCGCTGCAGGATGACGGAGCCGGTGACGATGAAGAACAGGCCACCGATGAGGATGAGCAGCAGCTCGGTGCGGCTGAGGATCGCGAGGCCGGCCAGGGCACCGCCGAGGCCGAGCGACCCGGTGTCACCGAGGAAGATCTGCGCCGGCGAGGTGTTGTACCAGAGGAACCCGATGAGTCCACCGCAGACCGCGGCCGCGACCACCGCGAGGTCGAGCGGGTTCGAGACGGTGTAGCAGGCGTGGGCGGTGTTCGAGTCGAGCCGTGCCCCGCCGCAGATCTGGTTCGACTGCCAGAAACCGATGATGACGTACGAGCCGATCGCCAGGATGCTCGACCCGGTGGCCAGGCCGTCGAGTCCGTCGGCCACGTTCACGCCGTTCGACGTGGACACCGTCAGCAGGACGATCCAGGCGAGGAACAGCACGGTGCCGATGACGGTGCCGAGCGCCATGAAGTCGAGCCACGGCACGTCGCGGATCGCCGAGATCATCGTGGACGCCGGCGGCTTGCCGTTCGACGTCGGCACGACCAGGGCGATCGTGGCGAAGATGACGCCGACGATGACCTGGCCGAGGATCTTGGCCCAGCCGCCGAGCCCGAGGCTCCGCTGACGGCGCACCTTGAGGAAGTCGTCGATGAAGCCGACGAACCCGAGCCCGACCATCAGGAACAGCACGAGCAGGCCGGACAGCGTGATCGAGTCGCCTCCGATCAGGTGGCCGACGAAGTACCCGATCACCGCACCGATGATCAGGACGATGCCGCCCATTGTGGCGGTCCCGCGCTTGGTGTGGTGGGACTGCGGACCGTCGTCACGGATGAACTGCCCCCACCCGAGACGGTGGAAGAGCTTGATGAAGGACGGGGTGAGCAGCAACGTGAACACCAGCGACGTGGCGCCGGCGATGAGGAGCGCGATCATTCGGTGACACCTCCGAGGCGGTCGCCGAGGAATCGCAGTTCGGCAGACTTCGAGGACTTGACGAGGACGACGTCGCCGGGGCGGAGCATCTCCTGCATGGCACGGACGGCGTCGTCGACGTCCTCGATGTACACGGACTCGCCGTCCCACGATCCCTCGAGGGTGGCGGCCTGGTGGATGGGCATCGCGCCGCGGCCGACGACCACGAGCTGTCCGATCCCGAGGCGGACGACGAGCCGACCGATGCGGTCGTGCTCCTCGACGGAGTACTCACCGAGCTCGGCCATCTCACCGAGCACGGCGACGGTCCGCTCCCCCGGGCGCACGATCTGCGCCAGGGTCCGCAGCGCCGCCGCGGTGGAGTCGGGCGACGCGTTGTACGCGTCGTTGATGACGGTGACGCCCTCGGGGCCGCCCTGGAGCAGCTCCATGCGCCAGCGCTCGGCGCGCGTCATCGACGCGAGCGCCGCGGCGCCGTCGGCGAGCGGGACGCCCCACAGGTGGGCCACGGTGAGCGCGGCGGACGCGTTCATGGCGTGGTGCTCACCCAGGATCGCGAGGCGCACGTCGACGTGATCCGGGCCTCCAGGCTGTCCTGGAGGCGCGGTGAGGGTGAAGCGGGTGCCGCTGCGGTCCGTCTCGATGCCGGTGATGCGGTAGTCGGCCTCTGCCGACGTGCCGAAGCCCACCACGCGCGCGGCCGTCAGGTCGCGCATCGACGCGACGCGGTCGTCGTCGACGTTGAGCAGGGCCGTGGCGGTCGCGGGCAGGTCGGTGACCATCTCGGACTTCGCGCGCTGCGTCGCCTCGATGCCGCCGAACTCGCCGGCGTGCGCGAGGCCCACCTTGAGGACGACGCCGAGGTCGGGCTCGGCGATCGAGACGAGCTTGGCGATGTGGCCGACGCCGCTCGCGCCCATCTCGACCACCAGGTACCGGGTGTCGTAGGTGACGCGGAGCATCGAGATCGGTGCGCCGACGTGGTTGTTGAACGAGCCCTCGGGCGCGACGGTCGCGCCGTGCTGCTCGAGGATCGTGCGGAGCATGTTCTTCGTGCTCGTCTTGCCGTTCGAGCCGGTGATGCCGACGACCCGCAGGGGCGCCGGGCGACCGTCGGCGTCGACGCGGTCCGCGGTGCTCATCCGGACGCGCGTGACGACCTCGTGCGCGAGCGCGGCGAGGGCCTCGTACCCGTCGGTGACGACGATCTGCGGCGCGGTGGTGTCCACACGCTCGGGCGTGATCACCAGGGCGGCACCGGCGTCGACCGCTGCGGGCACGAAGCGTCGACCGTCGGTGACCTCACCGGGCAGGGCGAAGAAGACGCTGCCGGGGCCGACCAGGCGGGAGTCGGTCTCGACCGAGCCCTCGACGACCAGGTCGCCGGGCTCGGCGACGTCGGTCGCCTGCGCGCCGCCGATCAGCTCGCCGCCGACCGCGGTGGCGATCTCGGCGAGGGTCATGGCGATCATCGGACGTCCTCCGCCGGACCGGAGTTCGGCTCCCAGCCGGCCTCGCGCAGGGCCGCGCGGGCCTCGTCGCGGGCGGAGTACGGCGTGCGGACGCCCTGGATGTCGCGGTAGTCCTGGTGACCCGGGCCGGCCCAGAGGATCGAGTCCCCCTCGCCGACCAGGCTCACGGCTGTGCGGATGGCGGCCTCGGGCGGGCTGACCTCGTGGATCTCGTGGTCGGGGTACGCCGCACGTGCGGCGTCGACCAGGGTCTTCCGGATCGACGCGGCGTCCTCGAAGCGGGGGTGGTGGTCGGTGACGACGAGGATGTCGCTGCCGGCCGCGGCCACGCGGGCCATGTCGCCGCGCTTCGTGGTGTCGCGGTCGCCGTCGGCGCCGAACAGCATGAGGACCTTGCCGGAGGTGAACTGCCGGACCGCGGCGAGGGTGTTCTCGAAGGCGTCGGCGCTGTGGCCGAAGTCGACGTAGACGCTCGGGCCGTGCTCGCCGGAGACGCGCTCGGTGCGGCCGGGCAGGTAGCACTCGATGGCGGAGACGCGGTGGGTCTCGCCGTCACGCTCGCTCGCGTCGTCCTCGTCGGGGTAGCGGCGGTGGTTGCTCTCCAGCGCGTGCGCGATGGCACCCAGCTCGAACCCGCCCTCGACGAGCATGACGATCGCGAGTGCCGCGTTCGCCGCCATGTGCCATCCGATCAGCGGCACACGGGTGGTCAGCTCACGGCCCTCGGGGCCGGTCAGACGGAACTCGGTGTAGGCGGCGTGCGCCTCGACGATGTCGACGTGCCACTCGGCCTCGACGTCGGGGTGCACGGTGATCGTGGTGACCGGGATGCGGGAGTCCTGCACCACGCGGTGGCCCCAGTCGGTGTCCAGCGAGACGACGCCGCGACGGGCGTGCTCGGGCTGGAACAGCGGGAGCTTCGCCTGGTAGTACTCCTCCATGTCGGCGTAGTCGTCGAGGTGGTCGTGCGACAGGTTCGTGAAGGCCGCGACGTCGAAGACGATGCCGTCGACGCGGTGCCGGCTGAGGGCCTGGGCGCTGACCTCGACGGCGACCGCGCGGACCTCGCTCTCGCGCATGCGGGCGAGGAGCGCGTGCATCTCGCTGGCCTCGGGCGTGGTCAGACGGCTCGTCACGCTGAGCGAACCGATGTGGCGCTCGGCGGTCGAGCTCAGGCCGGTGACCAGGCCGAGCTGCTTGAGGATGCCCTCGAGGATGTAGGACGTGCTCGTCTTGCCGTTCGTGCCGGTGACGGCGAACAGCTGCGGCAGGTCGGTGGCCTCGTCGGGGTGCGTGCGGTAGACCCACGCCGCGACGTCGCCGAGGGCGGCGCGGGGGTCGTCGACGACGAGCACCGGCAGCCCGGACGGCTCGACCAGTGCGACGCCGTCCTGGTCGGTCAGGACGGCGACGGCGCCGCGCTCGGCGGCCTCCGTCGCGAACTGTGCGCCGTGCCGGTTCGCACCGTGCACGCCGACGAACAGGTCACCCGGCTGCACCTCGGTGGCGCTCAGGGTGACACCGGTGGTCTCGATGCTGTCGACCGAGCCGACGACTCGCAGACCGAACGCGTTGGCGAGTTCGGAGACGGCCCTCGGGGTCGGGTGTTCGGGTCGGAGGACCGGGGGGATCCGTGCGGACAAGTGTTCCTTCTTCCTCACCACGTGGACGGGTAGAGCTTCGCCTCGGACGCGGAGGGGGCTACTCGGTACTTCTCGAGCACCTGGGACATGAGTGTGCGGAACGCCGGAGCCGCCCCGCTGGACCACTTGTTGGTCTGCGGCTTCGTGAACGTCACCGTGACAACATACTGGGGGTCTTCGGCGGGTGCCATTCCGGCCACCGACGTGATGCGCTGACCGCCGTAGCCCTGCGACCCCTCGGCCACCTCGGCGGTGCCGGTCTTCGCGGCGATGTTGTAGCCGGAGATCGGCTTCATGCCCACCAGCGTGCCACCCGTGACGACGCTCTGCAGCATGCCGGTGACCTGCGTGGCGGCGGCTGCGGAGACGACCCGCTGCTTCTGCACGTCGGGCGCGTCGATCGTCTTGCCGTCCGCCGTGGTGCAGCCCTTGACGAAGTGCAGCGGGATCCGGACACCGTCGTTCGCGATCGTCTGGAACACGCTCGCGACCTGCACGGCCGTCGTCGAGATGCCCTGACCGAACATCGAGTTGATGTTCGTCTGCTGGTCCCAGTTCGGGCTGGTGCCGTAGTCCATCGAGGGCTGGCCCGGGTAGTCGATGGCCGTCTCCGGCTCGAACAGCCCGAACTTCTTCATGTAGTCGAAGCGCTGCTGGGCGGTCAGCCGTGCACCGAGCTCGGTGATGCCGACGTTCGACGAGTTCTGCAGGATGCCGGTCAGCGTGAGGTTCTCGGTGGGGTGGAACTCCGAGTCGTGGATCGTGCCGCCCCAGGGGAACGTGCGCGAGTACGGCACGACCGCCTGGTCGGTGGGGTTCGACTTGCCCTGGTCGAGCAGTGCGGCGGCGATGGCGGCCTTGATCGTGGAGCCCGGCTCGTACGACGCCGTCAGGGCACGGGAACCGAAGGCGCCCTTGTCGGTCGTGGCGTCGACGTCGTTCGGGTCCACCGTCGGGTAGTCGGCGACCGCGAGCAGCTCACCCGTCTTGACGCTCGTGACCGTCGCCGTCGCGGACTCCGCCTGCAGGGTCTTGGCGGCGGACGCGATGGTCTGCTGCGCCATGTACTGCAGGTCGCTGTCGATCGTGGTCTCGAGCGTGCCGCCGTCCTTGGCCTTCTTCGTGGTCACGGTGCTGCCCGGGAGCTGCACACCGTCCTCGCCGCGCTCGTATGTCTCGGACCCGTTGGTGCCCGCCAAGCACTGGTTGTAGGAGTACTCCAGGCCGGCCTGAGCACCGTCGGTGCCCATGAAGCCGGTCAGGTTGCCCGTGGTCGCACCGGTCGGGTACACCCGCGCCGCCTGCGGCTCCGGGTACAGCCAGGGGATGCCGAGTGCCCGCACGGCCTCGTAGTGCTGCACGTCGAGGCCCTTGACCAGGTACGCGAAGTCGGACTTCGGGTTCGCGGCGATGTTCTTCCGCATGGTCGCGACGTCGCCTCCGGAGGCCTTCGCCAACGCGCTGAGGGCGGTGCCGACGCTGACGTCCTTGATGCGGGTGCCGCCGAGCTTGCCCTTGAACTGCTTGACCAGGCGCGGCGAGGTCGTGATGTTGTACCGGGTCACGCTGTCGGCGAGTTCGGTGCCGTTGCGGTCCACGATCGACCCGCGGGTGCCGTAGATCGTCACGGGGATGCTGCGCTTCTGGGCAGACGCCTTGTTCAGCTCGGACGCCTGGACGACCTGGATGTCGACGAGCCGCACCACGAACACCCCGACGAGGGCGATCACGGCGAGCATCACGATGCTGTAGCGCAGGCGTCGGTTGCGGATCGTCTTCGTCACGCGGTGCGGTCCTTCCCGGGCGGTGCTGAGGGTGCGGCGGACCCGCCGGTCACCGGGTGGAGGGCGCCTGGAGCGGGTTCGCGTCGGACTCTACGGACGACTTCGCCGTCCCCTGGTCCGACGCGCTGGCGCCGCTCGTCTTCTCAGACGTGGCGGTGCTGTCGGTGGATCCCGAGGTGCCCGATGTGTCCGACGTGCCCGTCGTGCCCGTCTCCTTGCTGGTGGAGGTGTCCCCCGGCTTCGTGGCCAGCGGGACGTCGTTCAGCAGCGAGTTCGGCACCTGGTTCTCGGTGGACGCCGTGGCCTCGTCGGGCTTCGCCGGCGTCGGCGTGCCGTACACCCGACCGGTCTTCGGGTCGAGGTACACGGGCGTCGAGTTGGCGATCATGCCGAGCGACTGCGCGTTGCGGGCCAGGTTCTGCGGTGAGTCGAGGACCCGGAGCTGCTCGGACAGCGACTGCTGCGTGCGGGACAGGTTCGTCTGCTCGGCCGACAGCGAGTTGAGCGTGTAGGCGCCCTGGCTGAGCACCATGCTGATGCCGAGCTGGGCCAGCAGCAGGATCCCGAGCGCGGCGACGGCCACCACGGCGTACCCGATGCGGGGGCGAGCCCGGCGCTGGGCGGCGGTCGGGGTGACCTCGACCAGCTCGGGGCGGTGCTGACGGTCGGGGCGCGGGGCCCGCGACGGGACGACCGCAGGGTCGACGAGTGCGAGGTTCGTGCTCATGTCAGTTCCGGATCCGCTCGGCCGCGCGCAGGCGCACGGGGGTTGCTCGGGGGTTGGCGGCGCGTTCGGCCTCGTCGGCCAGCTCGGCGCCCTTGACGATCAGGGAGAAGGTCGGGGCGTGCTCGGGCAGCTCCACCGGCAGGCCGGCGGGGGCGCTCGACTTCGTGCGCTCCACCAGGGCCCGCTTGACGATGCGGTCCTCGAGGGACTGGTACGACTCGACGATGATCCGGCCGCCGACCGCGATGGCGTCGAGCGCCGCGGGGATCGCCCGCTCGAGCACGCTCAGTTCGGCGTTGACCTCGATGCGGAGCGCCTGGAAGACGCGCTTGGCCGGGTGCCCCTGGCGCTGGATGGCGACCGGGGTCGCGTCGTGCAGCACCTGGACCAGGTCGCCGGACATCTCGAACGGCTTCGTCGCCCGCCGCTCGACGATCGCTCGGGCGTAGCGGCCGGCGAGCTTCTCCTCGCCGTAGCGCTGGAAGATGCGGCGGAGTTCGCCCTCGTCGTAGGTGGCCAGGACGTCGGCGGCGGTCTGCCCCTCGGTCCGGTCCATGCGCATGTCGAGCGGTGCGTCCTGGCTGTACGCGAACCCGCGCTCGGCCCGGTCGAGCTGCAGCGAGCTCACGCCGAGGTCGAACAGCACGCCGTCGACCTTCGTGAAGCCCTCGCCCTCGATCGCGTCGACGATGCCGTCGTACACGGTGTGCACGAGGCGGACGCGGTCGCCGAAGCGGGCCAGGCGCTCCCCCGCGATGCCGAGTGCGTCGGTGTCGCGGTCGAGTCCGATGAGCGTGAGCTCCGGGAACCGCTCGAGCAGGCCCTCGGAGTGGCCGCCCATGCCGAGCGTGGCGTCGACGACGACCTTGCCCGGGCCCTCGAGCGTCGGCGTGAAGAGGTCGACGATGCGCTGGAGCATCACCGGCGTGTGCGGGAAGCGTGGCGTCTCGTTGTCGTTGTCGGCCATGTGCAGCCCCTCGTCTCCTGGGCCGTGGGTCCGGATCCCCATCCATGCGACCTGACACCGGGGAAGTGGCGTCAGGGCTTCACGGCTGGGAGTCCCGATCCGCGGATCAGAAGATCCCCGGGATCACCTCCTCGTCGTTGTCGGCGAATGCCTCTTCGGCCTCGGCGTAGTAGGCCTCCCACGCGGGGGTGGACCAGATCTCGGCACGGTCACCGCTGCCGATGACCGTGAGGTCCCGCTCGAGCCCCGCGTACTCGCGGAGGTTCTGCGGGATCGTCACGCGGTTCTGCTTGTCGGGCTGTTCCGCGCTGGCCCCCGAGAGGAACAGACGCATGTAGTCCCTGGTGCGCTTCGACGTCATCGGGGCGGTCCGGATGCGCTCGTGGAGTTCCTCGAACGTCCGGGCGCTGAAGACCACGACGCAGCGTTCCTGGCCGCGGGTCATCACGAGCCCGCCGGACAGTTCGTCCCGGAACTTGGCGGGGAGGATCACGCGACCCTTCTCGTCGAGCTTCGGGGCATGAGTACCGAGCAGCACGTCGGGCCTCCCCTCCGCTCCACCGGACCGTTGCGAGCCCCACTTTACTCCACTCCCCTCCCCTCGACCAGGAATGCGCTCCCTTTTCCGCCCGCGACACCCCTACTGGGGGCATCGAAGCCGGAATGAACCCCGCGGAGATGACCGTGGATGCCCGGATCCATGCGGTTCGCGAGCGCCGGAGCAGTCGTGGAGGAAAGTGGAGGACTTTCGCAGCCGGTGGAGCGCCTCGGGGCGCGCCGCGGGCGCACGACGCCGACTGGGCACGAACTGTCGCTCGCGCGGCCCCCAGCCGACAGTTCCTGCACCCTCGGCATCCGCCGCGCGGCATGTGGGGACCACTCGCGCACGCAACGGCGGCGGCTCCGCCCCGGCCACCCCGTCCTGGAGGCCCGTCCCGCCATCGCCGCGGAGCGCACGCGGGCGCACGGTCGGCTCCACCACGCCCGGCCGCCGGTCAGCGCATGGTCACGACGTGCCGCCGCCGCGACGCCGAGTGGTCACGAACCGTCGCTCGCGCCGGCCCCGGCCGACAGTTCCTGCCCCCTCGGCATCCACCGCGCGGCATGTCGTGACCACTCGCGCTGGCACGACCCCGGCACGACCCCGGCCGGAGACAGCAGCAACAGGCCGCTGCAAACACGAAACGGGGCCGACCCGAAGGCCGACCCCGTGGAGGAGTGTGGAGGGAGTCCTGCTGACCCCCCGTCAGCTACTGACTCTGGTCGTTGCGCTTGTCCCAGCGCTCGTTCATCCGGTCCATGAAGGACCCGCCACCACCGGCGGACGGACGCGCCGACCCACCGGACGCGGGCTTGCCCGGCCGAGCAGGCTTCGCCTTCGGGGCACGCATGCCCGGGCGCAGCGCGAACAGGACACCGGCGAGCATCACGACGAAGCCGAGGATGCCCAGCAGCGGCGCCTTGATCACCAGGCCGACGATGACGATGGCGACCCCGGCGAGTGCGCCGAGGACACCGAGCGTGATGGCTGTGTACGTCGGACGACCCTGTCGACGTGTGACACGAGCCACGAAATCGGAATCGTTCTGGTAGAGGCTGCGCTCCATCTCTTCGAGAAGGCGCTGCTCCTGTTCCGAGAGCGGCATCTTGGTTCCCTCTGTTCCTGGGATCGACGCGGGGTTGAAAAACGCGGGTTGAGTGGACCGATTCTATGCCTCGACCACTCCACTAGGGTAGGGATCGTGGCTGAGAGTACGCGATTAGTGGACCTCGTATCGGCGCGTATCGACCGGGCACTCGACGAGCAGCGTGAACGGCTCCTCGCGATCAGCCCCGACCTCGCGCCGTTCGACCGGTACGCCCGAGACCTGTTGTCCGGCGGCAAGCGCTTCCGGGCGCTGTTCTGCTACTGGGGATGGCAGTCGGTGGCGGGCCGTTCGGGCTCGTTCGACCCGCTGGCCGAAGGGTCCCGGCAGACCACCGCCGAGGCCGTCGTCACGGTCGCCGCAGCGCTCGAGGTCTTCCACGCCGCAGCCCTGGTGCACGACGACATCATGGACCGCTCGGACACCCGCCGAGGGCGTCCGGCCGCGCACCGCCGCTTCGAGTCCCTGCACGAGGAGTCCGGCTTCGTCGGCGACCGCGGGCAGTACGGCACGAACTCCGCGCTGCTCCTCGGCGACCTGCTGCTCTCACTGAGCGACTCGGTCTTCGACGAGGGCCTCGCGCTCCTCGACCCGGTGCGGGCCCGCATCGTCCGCCAGGAGTTCCACGCGATGCGCCTCGACGTCACGGCGGGGCAGTACCTCGACGTGCACGAGGAGACCGCCTGGCCGGTCATCGACGAGTCCGAGCACCTGCTCCGCGCCCAGCGCGTCATCGTCTTCAAGTCGGCGAAGTACTCGATCGAGGCCCCGCTGGTCATCGGCGCCCTGGTCGCCGGCGCGAGCGACTCCCAGCTCGAGGGCCTCCGCGCCTTCGGACTCCCCCTCGGCGTGGCGTACCAGCTCCGCGATGACATGCTCGGCGTCTTCGGCGACCCCGAGGTCACCGGCAAGCCGGCCGGCGACGACCTGCGCGAGGGCAAGCGCACCGTCCTCATCGCCTCGGCGCGCAAGACGCTGGCGAGCGGCCCGCGGCAGCTCCTGGACGAGCTCCTCGGCGACCCAGACCTCGACGAGGAGCAGGTGCAGATGCTCCGCGCGACCCTGACCGAGTCCGGTGCCGTCGCCGCTGTGGAGCGGTCGATCGAGCGGCACGTCCAGCGCGCCAAGGCGGCGCTGGACGCCTCGCCGCTGACGCCGTCGGCACGCGAGCAGCTCGCGTCGCTGGCCGACACGGTCAGCCGCCGGTCGTCCTAGACGCGACCCCAGTACAGACGGGAGGCCCGTGGCGACACCGCCACGGGCCTCCCGTCCGTCCGGAACGCGTTTAGAGCAGTGACTGGGCGATGCGACGCACCTCGGCCTTGCGACCGGCGCGCAGCGCCGCGATCGGCGTGGTGCCCATCGCGTCGTCGACGGTGAGCATCCAGCGCACGGCCTCGTCGTCGGTGAAGCCGTTGTCACCGAGCACGATCAGCGTGCCGCGGAGTTCGGGCATGGGCTCGCCGTCCTCGAGGAACTCGACGGGCACGCGCAGCACACCGCCGACGCGGGCTGCGAGCAGGGTCTTCTGCTCGAAGAGTCGGTGGATCCGTCCGGGGCTGGTGCTGAACATGTCCACCAGCTCGGGGACGGTCAGCCAGCGTTCGGAGAGGGACAGGTCGTCGACGGGTGCGGCACTCACACGCCCATGGTGCCAGAGTGACCGCCGGAGTGAATCCGCCTCGTTCGTCACATTCGTCACATCCACCCCATCTGACTCTCTGGTTGACTTGGGAATCAGGCCATGCCAGCGTTGTGGCACCTGTGAGTGCGCGCATGCGTGCGCACGGCTCAGTCGAGATCAGGAGAAACCCGTGGACCACGCTGCAGACGAAGTCGCCCGGCGCGCACGATCCGCCCGGTTCGCCACCATGCCCATCGTCCTCGCGGGCACCATCGCCGTGACCGCCGGACTGACCGGCCCGGTCGCGCACGCCGAGACCCGGCACGACGACGCCGACGCGAACCACAAGCGCCACGTCGACCAGGACCGCGCCGTGACCGACCGCCCGGTGTTCGGCACCGCCGTCGCCCGGCCGTCGCAGACCGTCGTGCGGACCGTCGCCGCGACCACGAAGGCCCCCACCGCCGCTGTGCCCACGAACTACACCGTCCACCACGGCGACACGGTCTCGGGCATCGCCGCCCGCTTCGGCCTGTCGGCGCAGGAGATCCTCGTGCGCAACGGCCTCGGTTGGAACACGATCATCCACCCCGGGCAGACCCTCCACCTGGCATCGACCCCCGCCGTCACCACCGCGGCGGTGCGGACCTCCGGGTCGACCGGCGGCTCCGGCTCGGACACCTCGAGCTACCACGTGAAGCAGGGCGACACCGTCTCCGCCATCGCGTCCCGTGTCGGCGTGTCGACCACGGCGCTCCTCAGCGCGAACCAGCTGTCGCAGCGCAGCGTCATCTACCCCGGGCAGACGCTGCGGGTGCCGCACGGTTCGTCGTCGACACCGTCGGTGTCGACCGCCTCGGCCCCGTCGACCAAGTCGAGCGTGAAGATCAGCGCCGGTGACACCGTGGCCTCGATCGCCGCCGCGCACCACGTCTCGGTCAAGTCGCTCCTGTCGGCGAACGGCCTGTCGTACACGAGCACGATCTACGCCGGCAAGACGCTCGTCATCCCGTCGTCGAACGCCACCGCCGCGCCCGCGGTCGCCGCGAGTGCCGCGGTGATCGGTGCCGTCGGCCTGAGCGCCGAGCAGCGCCAGAACGCGGCGACCATCGTCGCCGTCGGTCGATCGCTCGGCGTCCCGGACCGCGGCATCGTCGTGGCCCTCGCCGCCGCGATGCAGGAGTCGAGCCTCCGGAACCTGCCGCACGGCGACCGTGACTCGGTCGGCCTGTTCCAGCAGCGCCCGAGCCAGGGTTGGGGCAGCGCGCTGAACCTGCAGGACCCGGCACACGCCACCGCGCTGTTCTTCGGCGGGCGGAACAACCCGAACGCCGGCAAGACCCGCGGGCTGCTCGACGTGCCCGGCTGGTCCTCGATGAGCATCACCGACGCGGCCCAGGCCGTGCAGCTCTCCGCCTACCCGAAGGCCTACGCCAACTGGGCGAGCGCCGCCGAGGGCTGGCTGGCGACCCTCTGAGCCTCATCCGGAAGATCGAGATTGGGTCACGGCCGGTGCGCCGGTGCGTCCGAGTGCGGTCTCGATTCGTAGAATGCCGCCGATGACCACCAACGCCGCCACGGACCCGATGATCGGTCGCATGATCGATCAGCGGTACCGCGTCCGCTCCCGCATCGCGCGCGGGGGCATGGCGACCGTCTACCTCGCGACCGACGTGCGCCTCGAGCGACGCGTCGCGATCAAGATCATGCACGGGCACCTGGCCGACGACCAGGCGTTCCGTGAGCGCTTCATCCAGGAGGCCCGTTCGGCCGCCCGGCTGTCGCACCCGAACCTGGTGGGCGTCTACGACCAGGGCGCCGAGGGCGAGATCGCCTACATCGTCATGGAGTACATCCCCGGCATCACGCTGCGGGACCTGCTGCAGGAGCACCACGCCCTGACGCCCGAGCAGGCGACGGACATCCTGCGCGCCGTGCTGGCCGGCCTCGCCTCGGCCCACCGCGCCGGGATCGTGCACCGCGACCTGAAGCCCGAGAACGTCCTGCTCGCCGACGACGGCCGCATCAAGCTCGGCGACTTCGGCCTGGCCCGCGCCACGACCGCGAACACCGCGACCGGCGCGGCTCTGCTCGGCACGATCGCCTACCTGTCCCCCGAGCTCGTGACCCGCGGCGCCGCCGACTCGCGCAGCGACATCTACGCGCTCGGCATCATGCTCTACGAGATGCTCACCGGCGAGCAGCCCTACAAGGGCGAGCAGCCGATGCAGATCGCCTACCAGCACGCCAACGACTCCGTGCCGGCACCGAGTGCCGCCGTGTCCGGGGTGCCGCCGGAGCTCGACGAGCTGGTCGCCTGGTCGACCGCACGCGACCCCGAGGACCGTCCCCGTGACGCCCGCGAGATGCTCGACCACATGCCGGGCAACCAGCAGCGGGCGACCGGCCAGTACCGCACGGCCGTGCTCCGCCCCGAGAACGGGACCGCGATCCTGCCCTCCGGTGGCGCTGGCACGCTCGGTGCCGCAGCGGCCGCCGCCTCGGTGGGGGCCGCCGGAGCCGCGGGCGCGGACGAGACCGCCATCATCGACCGGTCCGGCGACCGGGACACCGGCGACCGCGGTCGAGCACCCGCCCGTGCGCGCGGCAACGCTCCGGGTCCCCGTCGCACCGGGGCCCAGCCGGGCGTGCTCTCCCCCGCCGGACAGCGGCTCGCCGACCAGTCCGCGAAGCGTCGGAAGCGCGGCTGGATCCTGCTGTCCGTGGTCGTCGTGCTCGCGCTGATCGGAGCCGGCTTCGGCTGGTACTTCGGCCCGGGGCCGGGTGGCAACGTGCGGATCCCGGAAGTCACGGGCAAGTCGGTCTCGCAGGCCCGGCAGCTGCTCGAAGCACAGGGCCTGCAGGCGGCGTCGAGGACCGGGACACGGTTCGACGCCGTCGTCGCGAAGGGGCAGGTCTCCACGACGAAACCGGCCGCGGAGCGCGAGGTGCAGAAGGGCACGGCGGTGCAGATCGTCGTGTCGAACGGCCCCCGGATGATCCCGCTGCCGGCGATCGTCGGGCAGCCGCTCTCCACCGTGACGGCCGCGCTCGACGACGACTTCGAGCTGCAGGACGACCGGTACGAGTTCTCCGCCGACGCCCCGAAGGACACCGTGGTCGCGGCGACCGGTCGGGCGTCCGGCGGCAAGGCCCTCGACCTCACGACCGTGCAGGCCTACGGCGAGACCGGGCCGGTCACCCTGACCGTCTCGCTCGGGCCGGTTCCCGACGTGGTCGGCAAGACGGTCGACGAGGCCTCCGCCGCACTCGACGACGTCGGACTGATCCTCGGCGCCCGCACCGAGGAGTACAGCGACACCGTGCCGGCCGGCCAGATCGTCTCGGCCGCCGTGCAGGACTCCCCCGCCGTGCGCGGGTCGGCGGTGGACGTCGTCGTGTCGAAGGGTCCGACGCCGATCACCGTGCCCGACCTCGGAGCGGAGCGGCCCACGATCAACGAGGCGACGAAGACCCTCGAGGACCTCGGCCTCAAGGTGTCCGTGCCCGACTGCACGAACATCCTCTGCGGCTTCTACGACTGGAAGTCGAAGCTGCCCGTCACCGGCACCGACCCAGGGGCCGGCGCCACCGTCTACCGCGGCGACACGATCACCCTGTCCTACGACCAGTAGGCACCGACACCGCACCCTCGGCCCTGGACGCGACCTCAGGACGGACGGGAGGCCCGTGGCGGCGCCGTCACGGGCCTCCCGTCCGACACGCGAAAGCGACAGAACCCCGCGAACGTGCCGCGGGGTTCTGTCGCTTTGACGAAACGGTTCCTGCGTTACGAGCGGTCGGGCTGGTGCGCGCCGAGTTCCTCGGCCACCAGGAAGGCGAGCTCGAGGGACTGCATGTGGTTCAGGCGCGGGTCGCACAGCGACTCGTAGCGCGTGGCGAGGGTGGCCTCGTCGATGTGCTCCGAGCCGCCGAGGCACTCGGTGACGTCGTCACCGGTGAGCTCGACGTGCATGCCACCCGGGTACGTCCCGACCTGGCGGTGCGCCTCGAAGAAGCCGAGGACCTCGTCCACGACGTCGTCGAACCGGCGGGTCTTGTAGCCCGTCGGCGTGGTCAGGCCGTTGCCGTGCATCGGATCGGTGACCCACAGCGGGTTGGCGTCCATGCCCTTGATCGCCTCGAGCAGCTTGGGCAGCTCGTCGCGGATCTTGCCCGCACCCATCCGCGTGATGAAGGTCAGGCGACCCGGCTCACGGTTCGGGTCGAGCTTGTCGACGAGCGCCTTCATGTCGTCGACGCTCGTCGTCGGGCCGAGCTTCACACCGATCGGGTTGCGCACCCGCGACAGGAAGTCCACGTGGGCACCGTCGATGTCGCGCGTACGCTCACCGATCCAGATGAAGTGACCGGACGTGTCGTACGCCAGGCCGGAGCGCGAGTCGATGCGGGTCATCGGGCGCTCGTAGTCCATCAGCAGCCCCTCGTGCGAGGCGTAGAACTCGACGTGCTTGAGCGCCTCGAAGTCGGCACCGCAGGCGTCCATGAAGCGGATCGCGCGGTCGATCTCCTTGGCGAGGTGCTCGTAGCGGGCGTTCGCGGGGTTCGAGGCGAAGCCCTTGTTCCACGAGTGCACCTGCCGCAGGTCGGCGAAGCCCCCCTGCGTGAAGGCCCGGACGAGGTTCAGCGTCGAAGCAGCGGTGTGGTACCCCTGCACCAGGCGGCGCGGGTCGGCCGTCCGGCTCTCCGGCGTGAAGTCGTAGCCGTTCACGATGTCGCCGCGGTAGGCGGGCAGCGTGACGTCACCGCGGGTCTCGAAGTCGCTCGAGCGGGGCTTGGCGAACTGCCCGGCCATGCGCCCCATCTTGATGACGGGCATCGAGGCGCCGTAGGTCAGCACGACGGCCATCTGCAGGATCGTCTTGACCCGGTCGCGGATGGAGTCGGCGGTGGCACCGGCGAAGGTCTCGGCGCAGTCACCGCCCTGCAGCAGGAACGCCTTGCCCTGGGCCGCGGCGGCGAGCCGCTCGCGCAGCTTGTCGACCTCGCCCGCGAACACGAGCGGCGGGAGCGTGGCGATCTCGGCCGAGGCGGCCTCGGCCGCGGCGGCGTCCGGCCAGGTCGGCTGCTGCTTGATCGGGAGCGTCCGCCAATAGTCGAGCCCCTCGATGACGTCCGGATCCTGCAGGGCGACGAAGTCGGTCGACTCGGGCAAGGGCGTTACCTCGGTGTTCTGTGCGGGCGGCCCGACGACGCTGACCGGCACCGGGCCGCGCGTCGTCGATGGGCGTCCTGGCGGGGTGCCGGGACCATCAGAGCCTAACGTGCAGGCGTCGACTTCCGTTCCCGCATGACGGCCTCGCGCGCGGAGCTCGCCCGCTCCTTCACGCTGGTGGCGTAGACGTCCACGTACTCCTGACGGCTCAGGCCGGCGAGCTCGTGCATGACCTCGTCCGTGACGCTGCGCAGGATGAAGCGGTCGGTCTCGAACCCCTGGAACCGCGAGAAGTCGAGCGGCTTGCCGAACACGACCCCGACGCGCTTGATCTTCGGGAAGCGCTGCCCGATCTGCTGCACCTCGCGCGTGCCGACCATGGCCACGGGGACGACGAGCACGCGCCCCTCGAGGATCATCCGGGCGATGCCGGTGCGGCCGCGGTAGAGCTTGCCGTCGGGGCTGCGGGTGCCCTCGGGGTAGATGCCGAGCTGCTCACCGCGCGCCAGGACCTGCAGGCCGGTGCGGAGCGATGCCTCGGACGCCTTGCCGCCGGAGCGGTCGATCGGCAGCTGGCCGATGGCGTTGAAGAACGTCTTCGTCGCCCAGCCCTTCAGCCCGCGGCCGGTGAAGTAGTCGCTCTTCGCCAGGAACGAGAGTCGACGGTCGAGCACCGCCGGCAGGATCACCGAGTCGATGAACGAGATGTGGTTCGACGCGAAGATGACCGGTCCCGAGGTCGGGACGTGCTCACGCCCGACGACCCACGGTCGGAACAGGGTGAGGATGAGCGGGCCGAGCACGAAGTTCTTCAGCAGCCAGTAGGTCATCGACGACTCCAGGTGGTGAGAAGGTCCGGGTGGTGCACGGCCAGGGGGTGGGCGGTCGTTCGTGTGTGCGTGTGTGCGCGCCGACCCTACGCCGTGCGGGCGTGGATGCGGGCGAGGTCAGCGGCACCGACGACGCCGGCGTCGTTGACGAGTTCGGCGATCACGAAGTCCGGCTCGGGGTGGTACCCGCGGGCCGGCAGGTTGTTGAGGTACGCCTGCTTGATCGGGTCGAGCAGCCGGTCCCCCGCGCTGGCGACGCCGCCGCCGAACACGAAGAGCTGCGGGTCGAGCACCGCGGACAGCGACGCGCACGCCTCGCCGAGGTGCCGACCGAGCCGACGGAGTGCCGCGAGGGCACCCGGGTCGTCGGCCAGGATCAGGTCGCCGACGATCTTGCCGTCGAGCTGGCCGCCGTTGTCGGCGCGGGCGTCGGCCAGTGCCGAACCGATGCCACCGGCGTCGGCGACGTCGTTCGCCATGCGCTGCAGGGCCCGGCCCGAGCCGTACTGCTCGATGCAGCCGCGGGCGCCGCAGCCGCAGGGCAGCCCGTTCGGGACGATGCGCAGGTGGCCGATCTCGCCGCCGGTGCCGAAGCCCCCGCGGAACAGGCGGTCCTCGGTCACGATGGCGCCACCGACGCCCGTGCCGATGGTCAGCATGGTCATGTCGGACACCAGTCGACCGGCGCCGAACCGGAACTCGGCCCAGCCGGCGGCGTTCGCGTCGTTGTCCACCGTGATGTGCAGGTCGCCGAGGCGCTGCTGCAGCTTCTGCCGGAGCGGTTCGTTCCGCCACCGGATGTTCGGCGTGTAGTAGACGATCGACTGCGAGGCGTCGATGAACCCGGGGGCAGCGACCCCCACGGCGCCGACCTGGTGGAGCGAGCTGAGTCGCTCGACCATCGAGACGACGTCGTCGAGCATGGCGTTCGGGTCCGCAGCGTTGGTGGCCACGCGGTCCTCGGCGACGATCTCGCCCAGTTCCGTCACGACCGCACCCGCGATCTTGGTGCCCCCGATGTCGATTCCGATGGCGTGCACGAGCAACGAGCCTACCGGTTCGCCGCGAAGTCACGGAACGCCCGGTGACGCGTCCTATGCTGGCGGTGTCGCCTCGGTGTTGAGGCGCACTCGAGTCGAACCGGCAGACAAGGGAGTCACCGTGAACGATCAGCGTCCTGCACGCAGCAGCGCCTCCACCGACACGTCCACCGCTGGCAGCGCCGCCACCGGGACCACGCCGTCGGCCGGGAGGCACGCCACACCGCCCAGCGCAGGTCCCGTCGCCCCGGACCACGGCTCGGCAGCGCGGCTCCTCGGCGACCGCGTCCGCCTGACGCCCGACCGTCCGATCCTCGCCCAGCGCCACGGTGACACCTGGACCACCTTCACCGCGGCGGAGACGCTCGCCCGGGTACGCGGCATCGCGAAGGGCTTCGTCGCCGCCGGGCTCGAACCGGGCGCCCACGTCGCGATCCTGTCCCGCACCCGTCTGGAGTGGACCCTGGTCGACTTCGCCGTGTGGACAGCCGGCCTGGTGTCCGTGCCCGTGTACGAGACGAGCTCCCCCGACCAGGTGCGCTGGATCCTGTCCGACTCCGAGTCGGTCGCGATCGTCGTCGAGCAGGAGGAGCACGCGCGCCGCGTCGCCTCCATCGCACCCGACCTGCCGTCGCTGGGTCAGCACTGGACGATCGACGGCGGCGGCCTCGACGACCTGACCCGGCTCGGCGAGGACGTCACCGACGACGAACTCGACGCCCGGACCGCGAACGTGCACGGCCACGACGACGCCACGATCATCTACACCTCGGGCAGCACCGGTCGACCGAAGGGCTGCGTCCTGCGGCACGACAACTTCACCGCCACGGTGGAGGGCGCGAGCGAAGCGATGCCCGAGGTCGTCGCCGACGGCGCCTCGACCCTGCTGTTCATCCCGCTCGCCCACGTCTTCGCCCGGTTCATCGCCGCGATGTCGGTGTCCGCCGGTGTCCTCGTCGGTCACGAGCCGGACACGAAGGACCTGATGCGGGCTGTGTCGACCTTCAAACCGACGTTCCTGCTCGCGGTCCCCCGGGTGTTCGAGAAGATCTACAACTCCGCCGAGCAGAAGGCCGACCTCGGTGGCAAGGGCAGGATCTTCCGCGCGGCGGCCGACACCGCGGTCGCCCACTCCGAGGCCCTCGCAACCGGCAGGGTGCCGTTCCTGCTCGGGCTGAAGTTCAAGCTGTTCGACCGGCTCGTGTACGCCAAGCTCCGCGACGCCCTCGGCGGCCGGGTCGAGTACGCCGTCAGCGGTTCGGCGCCCCTCTCCCCGCGGCTCTCGCACTTCTTCCGCTCGATCGGGGTGCTCATCCTCGAGGGCTACGGCCTGACCGAGACCACCGCTCCCGCCACCGTCAACCGTGCCCGGGAACTCCGCATCGGGACGGTCGGTCGGGCGCTGCCCGGCATCGAGGTCCGGATCGCCGACGACGGCGAGATCCTGATCCGCGGCGTCGACGTCTTCGACCGGTACTGGCGGAACGACGAGGCGACCGAGCACGCCTTCGCCGACGGCTGGTTCCGCACCGGCGACCTCGGCCGGATCGACGCCGACGGGGTCCTCACGGTCACCGGCCGCGCCAAGGAGCTCATCGTCACCGCGAGCGGCAAGAACGTCGCACCGGCACCGCTCGAGGACGGCATCCGCGAGCACCCGCTCATCGGCCAGGTCGTGGTCGTCGGCGAGGGCAAGCCGTTCGTCGCAGCACTCGTGACGCTCGACCGCGAGATGCTCCCCGGCTGGTGCGAGTCCCGCGGGATCACCCCGGCGCTGAGCGGGCACGAGGCCGCCTACGACGAGCGCGTGCTCTCCGCCGTCCAGGAGGCCATCGACGCCGCCAACGGCCGGGTCTCCCGCGCCGAGTCGGTCCGGTCGTTCACGATCCTCGACACGGACCTGACCGAGGCCTCCGGGCACCTCACGCCGAAGCTGACGATCAAGCGGTCGGTGATCCTCAAGGACTTCGCCGCCGACATCGACCACATCTACTCCGGATCGAAGGTGCAGACGACGGCGACCCCGGTGATCGAGGGTCGGCGCCGCAACCGCGCGTAGCGCCCGCCGGGCGTACCGGTCGTTCCTTTCGGCCAGGTACGCCCGATTGCACAAGGTGCGCGCGGTAGTGGACGCAACCGCCTGTAGGCCCCGCGTCGGTCCGCCGGGCTGACGCCGGGCCTCCAGGCGGTTGCCGCGCGTGCGGGCTGGCAGCTCCGGGCGTACCTGGTCGTTTCTTCCGACCGGGTACGCCCGATCCCGCCAGGTACGCGCGGGTCCGCCCCGCTGAGCGCCCAGCAGCGGGCGTGCCGGGTCGACTCGGGTGTACCGGGTCCGTCCGGGCGTACCGGGTCGATTCGGGCGTACCGGGTCGTTCCGGGCGTACCGGATCAGATCTTTCGACCAGGTACGCCCGATTGCACAAGGTGCGGGCGGGCGTGGACGCAACGGCCTGGAGGCCCGGCGCCGGCCCGCCGGGCTGGCCCCGGGCCTCCAGGCGGTCGCCGCGCGTGCGGGCTGGCAGCTTCGGGCGTACCTGGTCGATTCGGGCGTACCGGGACGGTTCTTTCGACCAGGTACGCCCGATCCCGCCAGGTACGCGCGGGTCCGCCCCGCTGAGCGACCAGCTTCGGGCGTACCGGGACGATTCGGGCGTACCGGGTCGATTCTTCTCACCAGGTACGCCCGATTCCGCCAGGCACGCGCGCGGCCACCCCGCTGAGCAACCAGCTTCGGGCGTACCTGGTCGATTCGGGCGTACCGGGACGGTTCTTTCGACCACGTACGCCCGATTCCGCAAAGTACGCGCGGTGTGGACGCAACAGCCTGGAGGCCCGGATCACGTCCGACGGACGTGATCCGGGCCTCCAGGCCGTTCAGCGGGCGCCGGGGGCGCCTGCGGGGTTCAGGCCTCCTGCGACTGCTCCGTCGCGGGGGCGTCGAGGACGGCGGTCGAACCGGTCGTGACGGTGGCCTCGGCCGGTCGACGGTTGGTGCGGGTGCGGTGCGAGCTGAGCTCGTCGTTCTGACTGGTCATGCGGGAGTCCTGGGGGGATGGGATGGTCGTCGGTGGGAGGCCGACAGCAGCACGGTACCCCCTCGTCAGGACAAAGCGACAATCCCCCGTGGGGGTGTCACACCACTGTTCACAGCCGGCGAACGCGGGACTGTGCAAGCGCTCAGTGGAACCAGTCCTGTGCACGGATGTCGCGCAGTGCCTGACGGCGGACCTCGGGGTCGAGCGTCATCACGTAGACGGTGCCGTCGAGGTGGTCGCACTCGTGCTGGAGCGCCTCGGCCATCAGGCCGGTGCCCTCGAGGACGACCTCGTCGCCGTCGACGTCGACGCCGCGCACCTTCGCGTACGGGGAGCGACGCGTCGGGTAGCCGAGCCCCGGGACGGAGAGGCAGCCCTCTTCCATGAGCTCGGGCTCGCCGGACACCTCGACGATCTCCGGGTTGAGGACGTAACCGACCTCACCGTCAACGTTGTACGAGAACGCACGGAGCCCGACGCCGATCTGGGGCGCGGCCACCCCGGCACGTCCGGGTTCCTTGACGGTGTCGATGAGGTCCTGCACGAGGTCACGGACCCCGGCGCTCCCGAGCAGTTCGGGGCGGATCGGGTCGGCCGGCGAGCGGAGGACGGGGTCGCCGAACAGGCGGATGGGACGAACGGTCAATTTACTGCAGCACCACCAGGAGGTCGCCGGCGTCCACCTGCTGGGTCACCGGGATCGCGAGTCGGCCGACGGTGCCCGACACGGGCGCCGTGATGGCCGCTTCCATCTTCATCGCCTCGATGCTCGCCACCGGCGTACCGGCCTCGACGACGTCACCGACGGCGACCTTGAGCGTCACCACGCCGGAGAACGGCGCGGCCACGTGCTTGGGGTCGGACGCGTCGGCCTTCTCGGCCGCCTTCGTCTCGACCTCGACCGAACGGTCGCGGACGGCGACCGGGCGGAGCTGCCCGTTCATCGTCGCCATGACCGTGCGGATGCCCTTGGCGTCCACCTCGCCGATCGCCTCGAGCCCGACGAACAGGTCGACGCCCTTGCCGAGCGGGACGCTGTGCTCCTGCCCTGGGCGCAGCCCGTACAGGTAGTCGACGGTCGGGACGACGGACAGGTCGCCGTACTGCTCCCGCACGCGCTGGAACTGCTGCGTCGGCTGCGGGAAGAGCAGGCGGTTGAGCGCCTGCTGCCGCTCGGGTCCGGGGGTCTCGAGGTGCGCACGCTCGTCCGCGGGCACCGGGGTGATCTCGAGTCGGACGTCACGCCCGGCCAGGACCTTCGAGCGGAACGGCTCCGGCCAGCCACCGGGCAGGTCGCCCAATTCGCCGGCCATGAACCCGACCACGGAGTCCGGGATGTCGTACTTGTCGGGGTTCTGCTCGAAGTCGACCGGGTCGGCACCGACCGCGGCGAGCTGCAGCGCGAGGTCGCCGACGACCTTCGACGACGGCGTGACCTTGGTCGGTCGTCCGAGGATCCGGTTCGCCTCGGCGTACCAGTCCTCGACCTGCTCGAACCGGTCACCGAGCCCGAGGGCGATCGCCTGCTGCCGGAGGTTCGACAGCTGACCGCCGGGGATCTCGTGCTTGTAGACACGCCCGGTCGGACCGGCGAGCCCGGACTCGAACGGGGCGTACACGCGACGGACCGACTCCCAGTACGGCTCGAGGTCACCGACGGCGTCGAGCGACAGACCGGTGTCGCGCTCGGTGTGGGCCAGTGCGGCGACCAGGGCGGACATGCTCGGCTGGCTGGTCGTGCCGGCCATGGGTGCTGCGGCCACGTCGACGGCGTCGGCCCCGGCGCGCGAAGCGGCGAGCAGGGTCGCGAGCTGGCCGCCCGCGGTGTCGTGGGTGTGCACGTGCACCGGCTGGTCGAAGCGCTCGCGCAGCGCGGTGACGAGCTTCTCAGCCGCACCGGCACGGAGGAGCCCCGCCATGTCCTTGATGCCGATGACGTGCGCGCCGGCCTCGACCATCTGCTCCGCCAGGCGGAGGTAGTAGTCGAGCGTGTAGAGGTCCTCGGCGGGGTCGAGGAGGTCGGCGGTGTAGCAGAGCGCCGCCTCGGCGACGGCCGTGCCGGTCGCGAGCACGGCCTCCAGGGCTGGACGCAGCTGGCTGACGTCGTTCAGCGCGTCGAACACGCGGAAGACGTCGACGCCGGACCGGGCGGCCTCGTCGACGAAGGCATCGGTGACCTCCGTCGGGTACGGCGTGTACCCGACCGTGTTGCGGCCGCGCAGCAGCATCTGGATCGGGATGTTCGGCATCGCTTCGCGCAGCGAGGACAGGCGCTCCCAGGGGTCTTCACCGAGGAACCGGAGTGCGACGTCGTACGTGGCGCCACCCCAGGCCTCGACGCTGAGCAGCTGCGGGGTGAGCCGCGCCACGTGCGGTGCGACGGCGACGAGGTCCTTCGTACGGACCCGGGTGGCGAGGAGCGACTGGTGGGCGTCCCGCATCGTCGTCTCGGTCACCGCGAGGGCCGTCTGGGCGCGCAGGGCCTTCGACCACTCGGCCGGACCCATCGCCAGCAGGCGGTCGCGCTGTCCCTCGGGCACCGGCGCCGTCAGGTCGGTGGCCGGGAGCTTGTCGGCCGGGTCGGTGACGAGCGGCGACCGCTCACCGTTCGGCTTGTTCACCGTGACGTCGGCGAGCCAGGTGAGCACCTTCGTGCCGCGGTCCTTCGAGACGTGGCCGCCGAAGAGCTGCGGACGTTCCTCGATGAACTTCGTCGAGACGTCGCCGCGGGCGAAGTCCGGGTCCTCGAGCACGGCCTGCAGGAACGGGATGTTCGTGCTGACGCCGCGGATGCGGAACTCGGCGAGGGCGCGCTTGGCCCGGGACACCGCCGCCGGGAAGTCCCGGCCGCGGCACGTCATCTTCGCGAGCATCGAGTCGAAGTGCGGGCTGATCTGCGCGCCGGTGGCGACCGTGCCGCCGTCGAGCCGGACGCCGGCGCCGCCGGGGCTGCGGTAGGTGCTGATCCGGCCGGTGTCCGGACGGAAGCCCTGCGTCGGGTCCTCGGTCGTGATGCGGGTCTGCAGCGCGGCGCCGTGCACCGCGACGGTGTCCTGCGACAGGCCGAGGTCGGCGAGGGTCTCCCCCGCCGCGATGCGCATCTGCGACTGCACCAGGTCGACGTCGGTGACCTCTTCGGTGACCGTGTGCTCGACCTGGATGCGCGGGTTCATCTCGATGAAGACGTGCTGCCCCTCGCGCTCGCCCTCGGTGTCGAGCAGGAACTCCACGGTGCCGGCGTTCACGTACCCGATCGACCGGGCGAAGGCCACGGCGTCGCGGTGCAGTGCCTGCGCGATCGCGGGGTCAAGGTTCGGCGCCGGCGCGATCTCGACGACCTTCTGGTTGCGCCGTTGCACCGAGCAGTCCCGCTCGAACAGGTGGATCGTGCCCGCGTCGGTGCCGGTCGCGTCGGCGAGGATCTGCACCTCGATGTGGCGCGGACGGATGACGGCCTGCTCGAGGAACATCGTCGGGTCGCCGAACGCACTGTCGGCCTCGCGCATCGCGGCTTCGAGGGCGTCGCGCAGCTCGGGCTTCGTCTCCACCCGGCGCATGCCACGGCCACCACCACCGGCGACGGCCTTGGCGAAGACCGGGAACCCGATCGCGTCGGCGCCGGCGATCAGTTCGTCGATGTCGCGGCTCGCCGGGGTGCTCGCGAGGACCGGGACGCCGGCTGCGATCGCGTGCTCCTTCGCGGTGACCTTGTTGCCGGCCATCTCGAGCACGTGCTCGCCCGGGCCGATGAAGGTGATGCCGTTCGCGGCTGCTGCCGCGGCGAGCTCGGGGTTCTCGGACAGGAACCCGTACCCCGGGTAGATCGCGTCGGCCCCCGACTCGCGGGCGACGCGGATGATCTCGGAGACGTCCAGGTACGCCCGGACCGGGTGACCCCGCTCCCCGATCAGGTAGGCCTCGTCGGCCTTGAGCCGGTGCAGGGAGTTCCGGTCTTCGTACGGGTAGACGGCCACCGTACGGGCCCCCAACTCGTAGGCGGCACGGAACGCGCGGATGGCGATCTCGCCACGGTTCGCAACGAGGATCTTCGTGAACACGACGTCCCTTTCAGCCCGGGTTGAGGTGAGACAACCCTAGTGGCGGTAACGTTGCTCAACGTGCATGTACTCAGCGTGAGCTCCCTCAAGGGTGGTGTCGGCAAGACGACGGTGACGCTCGGCCTGACCTCGGCCGCGTTCGCCAAGGGACTGCGCACGCTGGTGGTGGATCTGGACCCGCAGTCCGACGTCTCGACGGGCCTCGACATCAACCTCGCCGGCCACCTCAACGTCGCCGACGTCCTCGAGAACCCGAAGGAGAAGATCGTCCGTCAGGCGATCGCCCCCTCGGGCTGGACGAAGGGGTCGCAGGGCAAGATCGACGTCATGGTCGGGTCGCCCTCCGCCATCAACTTCGACGGGCCGCACCCGTCGATCCGCGACATCTGGAAGCTCGAAGAGGCCCTGGCCAACGTCGAGCAGGACTACGAGCTCGTCCTCATCGACTGCGCGCCGTCGCTGAACGCCCTGACCCGCACCGCGTGGGCCGCGTCCGACCGCGTCACCGTCGTCACCGAGCCTGGCCTGTTCTCCGTCGCCGCCGCCGACCGTGCGCTGCGCGCCATCGAGGAGATCCGCCGCGGACTCTCCCCGCGCCTGCAGCCCCTCGGCATCATCGTGAACCGTGCCCGGGTGCAGTCGCTCGAGCACCAGTTCCGCATCAAGGAGCTCCGGGACATGTTCGGCCCGCTCGTGCTCTCCCCGCAGCTACCGGAGCGCACGTCGCTGCAGCAGGCGCAGGGTGCCGCGAAGCCGCTGCACGTCTGGCCCGGCGAGTCCGCGCAGGAGATGGCGAAGAACTTCGACCAGCTGCTCGAGCGCATCATGCGCACCGGCAAGATCGGTCCGTACGCCGAGGGTGGCGCCGCGTAGGACGGTGTTCACGCGGTCGCGGTCGTGATCGCGGTCGCGTGACATGCCGCTCACGTCCGGCGAGCGGTCACCAACTGTCGGCAGGCAGCGTCGCAGCCGACAGTTCGTGACACCTCGGCGACGCGCACACGACGGTTCGTGACACCTCGGCGACTGTCGGGAGGCCCACCCCGCCCCCGGCAGACACGCCGACCCCGGCTCACCCAGCGGTCACAACACACCGCTCACGTCCGGCGAGCGGTCAACAGCTGTCGGCCGGCAGCCCCGCAGGCGACAGTTCGTGACACCTCGGCGACGCACACACGGCGGTTCGTGACCACTCGGCGACCGCCTGGAGGCCCGCCCCGGCCCCGGCAGGCACGCCCGGCCCCGGCTCGCCGCGCGGTCACAACACACCGCTCACGTCCGCCGAGCGGTCACCAACCGTCGGCAGGCAGCGTCGCAGGCGACGGTTCGTGACCACTCGGCGACGCGCACACGACGGTTCGTGACCACTCGGCCCGATCCACTCGGCCGGACCCGAAAGGTCAGGAAGCGCGGGAAGCGCGACGAGCGGCGAGCTCGTCGGAGGGGTCGGCCGCCGCGGTGGCGTCGAGCTCGACCAGGGAGCTCTCGACCTCGCGCAGGACCTTGCCGACCGCGATGCCGAAGACACCCTGGCCGCGGGACACGAGGTCGATGACCTCGTCGTCGGAGGTGCACAGGTACACCGAGGCGCCGTCGGACATCAGCGTGGTCTGCGCCAGGTCGGAGACGCCGGACTCACGGAGCTGGTTGACCGCGGTGCGGATCTGCTGCAGCGAGATGCCGGTGTCGAGCAGGCGCTTCACGAGCTTGAGCACGAGGATGTCGCGGAACCCGTACAGGCGCTGCGACCCGGAGCCGGCGGCCCCGCGGATCGTCGGCTGCACGAGTTCGGTGCGGGCCCAGTAGTCGAGCTGGCGGTACGAGATGCCGGCTGCCCGTGCGGCGACCGTGCCGCGGTAGCCGTTCTGCTCGTCGTGCTCGGGCAGACCATCGGTGAAGAGCAGCCCGAGGTCGTACCGGGTCACATCAGACTCGGTGCCAGGGGTGTCGTTCCCACTCATGAGCTTGCCTTCCACGACGATCGAGCTCCCACCCGAAGCTTCAACGACGGGTTGAGAGTTGTTCCGAGGTCCACGGTAGCGACTCCGACCGCTCCCGCGCGGGACATCCGACCCGGCGCGTCCGGCGTGTCGAGGATACGCCTCGGCCACTGACACACAAGCCCTGTCGGAGCACCGGACGGCGTCATGCGTCGAGACGACCGATGGCCTGGCGGATGAGGTTCGACCGGATGATCTCGAGGTGCCCGGCGATCTCACGCGCGAGCTCCGTGGCCTTGGCCCGCGAGGTCGCGTCGCCCCGGCGGGAGACCGGCATGAGGGCGGACTCGATGAGACCGACCTCGCGCTCGGCGGTGCTGCGCAGCGTGCGGAGGTGTCGCGGCTCGATGCCGGTGCGCTGCAGTTCGACCAGGGCCTTCAGTACGGAGACGCCGTCGTCGCCGTAGGTGTCGGTGGCCGGCAGCAGCGACGCCGAGACCGCATCGGCGAGGAGCATCGGGGAGGCTCCGGCTGCCCGGACCGTCTCGTCGCGGGTGTACCGGCGTTCGCGACCGAGGATCGATGGCTTCGGGGCATCGCCTCCGCCGGGCAGGACGGGTTCGCGTCCGGCATCGAGGTCGGCGAGGTACTCCTTGATGACCTTGAGCGGCAGGTAGTGGTCTCGCTGCAGTCCGAGGATCACCCGGAGCCGCTCGAGGTCGGCAGCGGAGAACTTGCGGTACCCGCTGGCCGTGCGGATCGGGGTGACGAGCTCACGCTCTTCGAGGAACCGCAGCTTGGAGCTCGACAGGTCCGGGAACTCGGGCTTGAGGCGAGCGAGGACCTGCCCGATGGTGAGCAGGTCCGGTGCCGCGGACCCCGCCCGGGCCGCAGCGGACCGTGCGGCCACTACGCGTTCGCCAGGCGCGCCAGGTCGACCCGAGATGCGTAGAACGTCAGGCGGAACTTGCCGACCTGGACCTCGGCCCCGTCGGTGAGCAGCGCTTCGTCGATGCGGACACCGTCGAAGTACGTGCCGTTCAGCGAACCGTTGTCCTTGACGCTGAAGCTCGTGCCGTGGCGCAGGAACTGCGCGTGCTTGCGCGACACGGTGACGTCGTCGAGGAAGATGTCGGCGTCGGGGTGTCGACCGGCCGTCGTGACGTCGGAGTCGAGGAGGAACCGCGCACCCACGTTGGGGCCGCGACGGACCACGAGCAACGCCGACCCGGAGGGCAGGGCGTTGACGGCTTCACGTTCTTCGGTCGAGACACCGGACTCGGCGGTGAGCGCCGCGCCCATGTCCATGCTGAAGGTCAGCGTGGTGTCGACCAGCCGCTGCTCCGGGGTCTTCTGACCGCCCGGCTGCGGGACCACTGGATCTGGCATCGGTGGACCTCCTCCTCTTGGCCCACCAGCGTATCGGAAACGACGGCCCGAGCGGCAGCCCCGATCTGGGACTGTGGAGGGACGTCCGCGATCCGCGAACGGACGAGCCGCGTCAGCGCCCCGTGGGACCCGACGTCAGCGACCCGTGGGACCCGTCGTCACCGTCCCCGCGCGAGCAACCAGAGCAGGTACGGCGCCCCCACGACGCCCGTCACGACGCCCACCGGCAGCGCGGTGCCCGGGAAGGCGAACTGTGCCAGCAGGTCGCTGCCGAGCGTGATCGCGGCTCCGACGGCAGCGGCCGGCGCGAGCGCCACCCGTCCGCCGCCGACCAGGCGTCGGGCGATCGGCGCAGACATCAGCGCCACGAACGAGACGGGTCCCGCGGTGGCGACGGCTGCGGCGGTCAGGCACACGGCGGTGAGGAGCAGGAGCACCTTCGCTCGGTCCGGCCGGAGTCCGAGTGCGGCGGCGACCTCGTCCCCGAGGCTCAAGACCTGCAGACGGGCGGACTGCAGCAGCGCGAGCACGCCGAGCACGACGAACGCGACGCCGAGCACCCCGACCAGGTCGCGGTCGACGGCGTTCAGGCTGCCGGAGAGCCAGAGCAGCGCGGTGCCGGCCTGGGTGACGGTGCCGCTCGTGAGCATCCAGCCGGTGATGCTCAGGCAGATCGCCGCGACGCCGATCCCGACGAGGATCACCCGGTTGCCGGTGATCCCCCGTCGCCAGGCGAGCCCGGCGATGACGATCGAGACCACCACGGCGCCGACGAGCACGACCGAGAAGAGCGTGCCACCGCTGGCACCGAACAGCACGATGGCGGTGAGTCCGGCGGCGCTGGCCCCCGAGGTGATCCCGATGACGTCGGGGCTCGCGATCGGGTTCCGCACGACGCTCTGCACGATCGCGCCCGCGACGCCGAGACTGGCGCCGACGAGGACGGCACCGAGCACCCGCGGCCCGCGGAGCTGCCCGATGACGAAGTCCGAGATCCGGTCCCCCTGGCCGAACAGGGCGGCGAGCACCTGGCCCGGGGTGAGCGGGATCGAACCGGTGCCGAGCCCGACCAGGACGAGCACCACGACGACCGCCACCACGGCGACGAGCACCGCGACCTCACGACGCAGGCCGGCCGAGCGGCGCAGACCGCCGGACCGCGGGCGGCCGGAGCCGAACAACTGCCTCACAGTCCCCGCACCGCCCTCGACCGCACGAGCGCGATGAACACCGGCGCCCCGATCAACGCCGTGACGATGCCGACCTGCAGCTCCCCCGGGTACGCCACGACGCGGCCGATGACGTCGGCGACGAGCAGCAGTGCGGGGGCGACGATCGCCGACAGCAGGATGGTCCAGCGGTGGTCCGGGCCGCTCAGCCGGCGGACGGCGTGCGGCACGGCGAGCCCGACGAAGGCGATCGGCCCGGCGGCGGCCACCGCGGACCCGGCCAGCAGCACCGCGACCAGACCGCCCACGGCGCGGACGAGCACGACCCGCTGCCCGAGCGACGCCGCGAGTTCGTCCCCGAGCGCGAGGGTGTTCAGCGACCGACCGAGGCCGAACGCGATCACCAGCCCGACGAGCACCGGCGCGGTGATGATCCCCGCCGTGCCGAGGTCCTTGCCGGCGAGGGCGCCGACCTGCCAGAAGCGCAGCTGGTCGAGCAGGCTCTGGTCGGTCACGAGCACCGCAGTGGTGACCGACGACAGCGCCGCGGCGACCACGGCTCCGGCGAGGGCGAGCCCGACGGGAGAGAGGCCGCGTCGGGCGACGGTCGCGATCCCGTACACGAGCACGGCGGCGAGGGCGGCCCCGACGAAGGCGAACGGCAGGTAGGCAGCCGTGCCGCTCACGCCGAAGACCGCGATCCCGGCCACCACGGCCAGGGTCGCACCGGAGTTGATGCCGAGGACGCTCGGGTCGGCGAGCGGGTTCCGCGTCACGCCCTGCATCACGGCCCCGGCCACCCCGAGCGCAGCCCCGGCGAGCAGTCCGACGACGGTGCGGGGCACGCGGTTGCCGAGCACGATGAGCCCGACCTCGTCGCTCCGACCGGGGTGCATCACCGTGTCGAGGACGGTGCAGAGCGGGATCGGCCGCGAGCCGTACGCGATCGACAGCGCACACGCCACGGCGAGGACGACGACCGCCAGCACGGTCGCACCGACGAGTCGGGGGACGGAGCTGGGAGCCGGGGGCGTGGACGTCGACGGAGGCATGGAAGTAAGGCCACCCTAACGCCGGAGCCCCACTCGGCGTCCCCCGAGCAAGCCCGGAGCGTGCGCAGGGTTCGTTCATAGGCTCGTCATGGGGAAGCGCCCTGTACTGGTCTCCATCGACGCCCGACCGGGCCGTCGAGGGACGACCGGAGAGCACCGATGAACGAGACCCCGAACCCCGCAGCCGCCGACCACGACGAGGACGGCACCCCCGCCGCGCAGCAGCAGGCTCCTGGGATGCACTGGGAGGCGCCGCACGCCGACCCGGCCTCCCTGCGCCCGGCGTACGCGTTCGACGGCTCCGGTCCCTACCTCTACGGTCCGGACGGCTCCGGCCCCTACGCCTACACGCCGGACGGCCGCGGCCCGTACCTGATCGGCAGCCCCGCCCTCGCCGGCGCGAACCACGCCTGGGCGTACTCGGCGGCGACCGCGAACCACCCCGGTACGACGAAGCGCCCGCGTCGGCTGGGACTGATGATCGGCTCCGGCATCGCTGCGCTCGCCATCGTCGGTGCGGCCGGTGGCACCGCCCTCGGCCTGTCCTCGCAGGGGACGACCACGACGTCGAGCCAGTCGCAGGGCACCACCACGCTCCCCGGCACCGGATCCGGCACCGACGGGACCGGCGGCACCGGCAGCAGCGACGGCACGAACGGCTTCACGGTGCCCGGCGACGGCAGCGGCAGCGGCACCAGCGGCGACGGCAGCACCGGCACCGGCACCGGCACCGGCACGACCCAGTCCCCCGCCACTGCGGCGACGGCAGCCGACAAGAAGGGCGTCGTGACCATCAACACCGTCCTGAACTACGACGAGTCGTCACAGGCGGCCGGCACCGGCATGGTCCTGACCTCCGACGGCACGATCCTGACGAACAACCACGTGATCCAGGGCGCGACGAGCATCACCGTCACCGACGAGACCACCGGCAAGGAGTACAAGGCCGACGTGGTCGGGGCCGACGCCACCAACGACGTCGCCGTCCTGAAGCTCGAGAACGCCTCCGGACTGTCCACGGTCACGCTCGACGACGACGGCGAGCCGAGCACCGGTGACACCGTCAAGGACGTCGGCAACGCGGAGGGCACCGGCAACCTCGTCGCCGCCGAGGGCACCGTCACCGCGACCGACCAGGACATCCAGGTGCAGAGCGAGTCCGGCACCGGCACCGAGTCCCTGACCGGCCTGATCGAGATCTCGGCGGACATCGTCTCCGGCGACTCCGGCGGACCGGTGCTCGACAGCGAGGGCGAGGTCGTCGGCATGGCCACGGCAGCGTCCTCCGGCACGGCCGACGTCACCGGCTACGCCATCCCGATCACCACCGCGAAGACGATCGCCGAGAAGATCCTCGCCGGGGAGTCCTCGAGCACGATCACCATCGGGCTGCCCGCGTTCCTCGGGGTCGAGGTCAGCAACACCTCCGGCACCACGGGCGGCGTCGCCGTCGCCGGCACGGTCGAGGGTTCCGGCGCCGCGAGCGCCGGCCTGACCGCCGGGGACACGATCACGAGCATCGACGGCACCGCGGTCACGAGTTCGGACCAGCTGACCAAGGTCGTCCAGTCGCACTCGGTGGGCGACAAGGTGAGCGTCCGCTACACCGACAGCACCGGCGCCGCGAAGACGGTCACGATCACCCTGACCGCCGGCCCCGCCGCGTAGCGGGAGATCCCGGGCGCGCTCAGCCCAGCAGCGCCCGCACCACCGACCGGTAGACGTTGGCCGGGGAGTCCGTCCGGAAGGCGGTCTCCCCGGCCTTCGTCGCGCCCACCCGCGCGAACCCGTGCCCCTCGGCCCGCAGGATCGTGATCGGCTTCGGCTTGCCGGGTCGACGCAGGTACGAGACGGTCCACGGCGCGGCCCAGAACCGCGCGAGGCGCGGGTCCGCCTCGGCGAGGGCCTCCGGCAGGTCCGGTGCGTCCGGACCGCCGGCCAGCCTGCGGCCGAGCAGGTGCCCTGGGAGCGACCCCGTGCGGAACGGGAAGGTCCACGTCGGACCGATGCCGAGCCTCCCGGCCAGCAGCGCGACGGCCCGGTCCGGCGTGACGGACGCGACCACGGCGCCCGCCGCGTCGGTCCCGTCGACGACGGTCTGCGACCAGGCCTGGAGGCGCGACTCGCCCCCGTCGGGCAGGTGCTGTTCCAGCGTGACCGGCTGGGCATCGCCCTGCCAGGGTTCGAGGAGGGTCTGGGTCGACTCCGGCAGGGTGCCGAGTCGGCCGACGAGGCCCGCCTCGATGAGTTCGCGGCCCGCCGCGGTGCGGAGGAGCGTGGGGTTCCACCGGCGTCCGGCGAGGCTCTGCAGGGTGCCGATCGCGTCCGTGCTGAGCCGTGGGCCGTCGAGCGACGGTGCCGGGGCGGGTACCGGCAGGGGTTCGAGGTCACGCTCGGGGCGGACCGGGACCGTCTCGGTGGCGCGGACGCTCTCGAGGACCGCGAGCACGAGGTCGTCGGTCTCGAGCAGCCGGGCGAGCGGACGTTCGATCGTCAGGTCGACGCGGTGCCGACCGGTGACGAAGAGCAGGTGGGTGCCGGCGACGTCGCCGTGCTCGTCGGGCCGGACGTACTCGACCAGCCGGGCCGGGGCGCCGGCGGTGGTCCACGGGTCGCAGCCGACGAGCAGCAGGCCCTCGACGGAGCCGGGCAGCCGTTCGAGCAGCCCGGTGTTCTCGTCGCCGATCGCGCGGTCACTGGGGCGGGATCGGACGGTGAGGACAACGTCGTCACCGGTGACGCGCAGGTCCGCCTGGGCTGAGTCCTCGCGGCGCCAGGAGTCCGGGCGGCGGAGGGTGAGGCGGGCGGTGCGGTCCTCGGTGCCGAGCGGGACGGGGACTGCCATGGGATGAGCGTATGTCGGGAGCGGGGCGCGGGGGCCTGCGGCTCGCCGGGGTGGCTCGCACCGTGCGAAGTGCTGTGCGAGGTGCTGTGCGAGTGGTGCGAGGTTCCGTGCTCCGTGCTCCCCACGAGCGGTCGCACGGAGGACGGAACCCCGCACCAGACGAGCCGAGCGCGTCAGCGCCGCGCAGGCCGCGCGGGCGGGGGCGGCGGGACGGGCTTCGCGGCGACGACGTCGGCGAGCCGGACTTCGACCGGGCCGCGGCGGGTGGCGATCGTCACGGCGTCGGGCGTCCGGGCGAGCAGGTCACCGAGGGCGTCCTGCGCGCCGTCCCCGTGATGCGCCCGGACCACCAGGCGGTCCCCGATCGAGGCGTCGCGCAGCACCCCGAGCGCACGGGCCCGGGCGATCGCTGCCTGTTCGTCCGCATGCACCGCCCCAGGGTACGGGCCGCCTAGAGTGTCGGCATGGAGAAGGCCCGGGTCGACAGCTGGATCTGGGCCGTCCGGATCACCAAGACCCGGTCGGCCGCCACCGCCGCGTGCAAGGCCGGTCACGTCCGGGTGAACGGGGAGCGCGCGAAGCCGGCGCAGCCGATCGGCCCCGGTGACGAGGTGCGGGTGCGCCAGAACGGCTTCGACCGCATCGTCATGGTCACCGGCATCATCCTGAAGCGGACGAGCGCCCCCGAGGCCGCGAAGCACTTCGAGGACAAGACCCCGCCGCGGCTGTCGAAGGAAGAGGCCGGCTTCGTCCCGATGCGCGATCGCGGAGCCGGACGGCCGAGCAAGCGGGAGCGCCGCGACCTCGAGAAGCTCCGCGGCTACTGACGCAGCGGGTCAGACGAAGCGGACGGTCTGCTGCAGGCGGTCGCGGATCTCGAACACGTCGACGGAACCGGCCGGCGACCAGACGCCGTTCAGCACCTGGGCGAGCGCACTCCGGCGGACGACGAGCGCGGTGGGCTTCTTCGGGGAGCCGACGAGCTGCACGTCCTCGGTGACGGCGGGGTCCGGCACGACGAGCAGCCGCCCGGAGAACCGCACCCGGGTCTGCTTCTGCACGGCACGGGCGGCGCGGACGAGTTCCTTGACGGGTCGCTCCCCCGGCGCGAGCGTCTCGCCGACGATCTCGCCGTGCTCGACGCGGACCGGAGCGCCCCAGTCGATGGACTCGACGGCCCAGAGTCCGCTCGGGGTCAGGACGGCGTGGTCGAGCTTGCCCTCGGCTCCGGCGTCGAGGTCGTGCCACACCGTGACGCCGATCCCCATGTCGGAGACGATCAAGGCGGTCGCTTCTTCGGCCAGGGCCTCGGCGAGCAGGCGCCGGATCTGCCGCGGCGCGGAGCGGATGAGCGTGGGGTCGTAGGGGTCCTCGATGGGGTCGCCGAGGCCGACCCACTCGCGTTCGGCCTGCAGGAAGACCTCGCGCGACCGACCGCCGGGGTGCCCGTGGGACCGGGCCCGGGGGCGGGTGTCGCGACGCGCTGCCGGGGGTGCGTAGGCGTCGCGACCGGTGTCACCCCTGCCGGCGGTCGCCCCGGACGGACCGGACGCGCCGTACGCGCGGGACCCGACGTCGTACGCGCGCCGGGCTGCCGGCGTGCCGATGCGCTCCCACGCGAGCTGGACCTGGCGGAAGCGCTGGGCGTCGCCGCCGAGGTCGGGGTGCGTCTCGCGGGCGGCCCGCCGGTAGGCACGGCGGAGCGCTTCGTCGTCAGCCGTCGCGGGGACGCCGAGGACTTCGTAGGGGGTGGCGTCGGCCGGGCTGTCCGTCATGGCCCTGCGACATTACCGGAGGCAGTGTCGGAGTCCGCCGCATGGTTGCTGGGTGCGGTCTGGGCCCACGCCGGCCGGGCAGCTTCGGCACACGGTCCGCAGGTGGTCGCGTCAGACCACCGTGGTCGCGACGGGCGCACCGAGGAACGCCGCGTACCGCGCGGCCGCCGCCTCGAGCGCGCGGACCGATGCCGCGTCGAGGGCACCGAAGGGTGTGACGGTGAGGAGGTGCCCGGCCCGGCGCTCGGTGCGCTTCCAGGTGCCGACGACGCGACCGCGGACGACGGCCATCGGCAGGAACATGCCGTTGGCCCCGGGGACGACCCGGTCCGCGTGGGCGGGGTCGAGCTGCGCGGACCGGTCGGCGTACCCGAGCAGGTACTCGTCGAAGCCGGGGAGCAGGTGCCCCGTGGGGACGCGCGCGGCTGCCGGCCGGTCGGCGACGTCGAGGAGCCCGTCGCCGAGGTCCTCGACCGCGTCCCCCGCCGCGGCCCGGGCTCGGCGGAGGTCACCGAGCGGCAGCTTCGTCCAGCTCGCGGCGTCGGCCTCGGTCGCGGGGCCACGGCCACGCAGGTACCCGAGCAGGACCCGGCGGAGGGCTTCGTCGCGGTCCGGCAGCTCAGCGGTGGCGGGTGCCCACTCGTCGAGCAGCACGAGCCCCTGCCCGACGCGGGCGGTGGGACCCCACGCGACGAGGCCTTCCTGCGCGAGCTGCAGGACCAGGTGGTAGCCGCGACCTCCGGACGGGTCGATGCCCGCAGCGCGGTACGCCGCGAACAGGTCGTCCCGGACCAGCGCGCGACCACCGCCCATGGCCGCGATCGTCGCGCCACGGGCCCGGCCGAGCAGGGCGTCGTCGATGCCGAGCTCAGCGGCGCGTCGGGCGATCGTGCGGAGCGTCCGTTCGGCGGTGAGCGAGAGCAGCAGGCGGAGGTCGTCGGGGCGCAGGGCGTGCAGGGTGCCGCGCATCGGCCACGAGCGGACGAGTTCCCCGCGGTCGAAGGCCTCACGGACGTCGTCCCGCTTCGATCCGGGAGCGCGGACCCCGATGGCCCAGAGCACCTGGCCGAGGTCCTGCCCCTGCACCGCCAGCATCCGCGCGACGACCTCGGTGGGTCGCAGTCCGGGTGCCGCGATGCCCTGCGCCGCGAACCGCGCCGTGCGGAGCCGCGCGGGGCTGGTGGTCACGCGACGGCGGCGGTGACGGCGTCGGCGTGCTGCTCCAGGTAGGCGACGTCGGCGCGGTACAGGTCGGCGTGGCCGTGCTGCAGGTCGCTGACGAACTTCGGGTTGCCGGCGGCGGCCTCGTGCTCGATCGTCGTGACCAGGGCGACGAGGGACGCGATCATCGTCTCGGCCAGGACGCTGCGGGAGCGGTCGTCGAGGGCGTAGGCGCGGCAGAACTCGGCGGCCCGTGCGAGCCGCTCGTCGAGGTCGGGGGCGGTCGATCCCTCGACGGCGCCGGTGGTGAACGGTGCGAACCGGTAGACGGCACTCGCGACGTCCCAGACGCGGGGGCCGGGGTGGGCGGTGTCGAAGTCGATCAGGCCGACGGCGGCGATGCCGTCGTAGACGCAGTTGTACGGGGCGAAGTCGCCGTGCACGATCGTCTCGACGGGGGCACGGTCGGCCTGCGACCAGAGGTCGTCGGCGGCGCTGCGCGGGAAGCTGGCGGCGGCGTCGTGGAACTGGCGGAGCAGTCGGGCGCTGGTGACGAGGGCGGCCTCGCTGGCGATGTCCTCGGTCCAGGGGTACTCGCCCGCGACACCGGGGACGAACGAGACCGTCTCGAGGGTGTCACCGAGGGCGATCGGCTCCGGGGCTGCGACGAACCCCTGCTCGTGCAGGTGGGCGAGCAGCCGGTGCACCGTGGGGGTCCACGGCCCGGCGGGGCGGTGGACTCGGTCGTCGGCCCTGGTGATGCGCTCCAAGGGGAACCTCCTGCGTGTTGCGTCTCCGTTGACGGAGGGCCAGCGTACCGGCAGGGACCGACCGCTGCTCGGTGACCATCCGGAACGCGGCGGTCCGGATGGCGGCTACAGCTGGTCGCGCAACCAGGACGGCCCGTGGACGATCGCGCCGAGGGCCTCGACGCGGTCGCGGAGCTCGCGGTCGGCCGTCACGACGACGACCGGCCCGTCGCCGGCCTGCACCGCGGCCCGCGCGGACGCGACGATGGCATCGTCGCCGGAGGCCGGAGCACGGACGACGTCGACAGCGGCGGTGGCGGCGCCGAGGTCCGCACCAGGACCGCCCACGTCCGCAGCGGCCCGGGCCTCCCCCTCGAGCACCACGGTCCACCGCGGCCACCACCGTGCGAACGGCAGGTCGAGCAACGATGCGCCGACCCCGCCCGCGGCGAGCGCCGACACCTGTGCCAGCAGGCGCGATGCGGCGCCGGTTCGGTCCTTCCACCAGCCGTCGGGCACGCTGCCCACGACGTTCGCCGCGTCGACGACGACGTGCGGGGTGGTCGCGATCGTGGCGCGGAGCGCCGGCCACGACCTGCCGAAGCCGGGGTGCAGGGGCAGGTCGTCGACCTGGTCGATCGGGATCCACGACAGGGCGAGGCTCTCGCGGTCGGCGATGACGGGTTCGAAGGGCCGGGAGGCGCGCCCCACGACGGTCGTGTAGGTCCAGAAGCCCAGGTCGAGCAGTGCCGTGTGGCGCAGGGCGATCGCGTCGTCGGGGACGCCGGCCTCTTCGGCGGATTCGCGGAGGGCGGCGGTCACCGCTGCTTCGCCCTGGTGCCGTGCGCCGCCGGGGATGCCCCAGGTGCCGCCGTGGTGGCTCCACTCGACGCGGTGCTGCAGGAGCACGCGGCCGGCGCCGTCGTCGACGAGCAGGCCGGCGGCGCCGAAGCGTCCCCACGCCTTGGTGCCGTCGGGACCGACCGCCCAGGCGTCGCCGGGGTCGCGGGGGCCGGGTGGGGGCCCGGGGGGGCGTTGCGTCTGGCACGGTCCAACCCTGGCACACGGTGCCCGGAGCGGGCCTCGAAGTGGTCACCGGGCGTCGTGTACGGTGTCGCTCGAGACACGGGGTGCCGCATCCAGCGGCTGAGATCACACCCGTCGAACCTGCTCGAGCTCGTACTCGCGAAGGGATCGTCCATGGAGACCGCTGCGCCCTCCCCTGCCTGGGCCCACCGAACCGCCGAACTGCTCGAGGCCGTGCGTGCCCGGGCGCCGCTGGTGCAGTGCATCACGAACACCGTCGTGCAGAACGTCACGGCGAACGTGCTGCTCGCACTCGGGGCCTCGCCCGCGATGGTCGACGTGCCGACCGAGGCGGGGCCGTTCGCCCGCGTCGCCGATGCCCTGCTGGTGAACACCGGTACCCCGCACGCCGAGCCGCGGGTCGCCGCGCTCGAGGCCGTGCACGCCGCCCGGGACGCGGGCACTCCGTGGGTCCTCGACCCGGTGGCGGTCGGCTCGCTGCCGGTGCGCACCGCCCTGGCGCGGGACCTGCTCGCGCTGCACCCGACGGTGCTGCGGGGCAACGCCTCCGAGGTGCTCGCCCTGCTCGGCGACTCGGCCGGTGGCCGCGGTGTCGACAGCACCGTGGGCACGGAGGACGCCCGGGTCGCGTCCGTCACTGCTTCGGACGGGAGGCTCGTGGCCGCGGTGGCCGTGTCGGGTGCGGTCGACCTGCTGGTCGCGCCGGGCATCGGTGTGGTCCGGGTGGCGAACGGGACCGACCTGCTCACGCGGATCACCGGTGGTGGGTGTGCGCTCGGCGCGGTCGTCGCCGCGTTCACGTCGGTCGCGCCGGAGGACGCGGGCGCCGCTGCCGTCGCCGCCACCGCCGTCCACACGATCGCCGCGGAGATCGCGGCGCGGGACGCCGGTGGGCCAGGGACCTTCCAGCCGCTGTTCCTCGACCGGTTGGCGTCGCTGACTCCGGAGGACGTCGTCCGCGAGGCCCGGATCACGGTCGAGACGGCTCCTGCGGTCGACACCCGGGCGGTGCCGGCATGAGCGGGCTGCAGTCCGCCGGGTTCGGCGTCTACCTGGTGACCGACGGCGCCCTGGCCGACCGGCACGGCATCGGGGTGCTCGGGGTCGTCCGCGCCGCCGTGCACGCCGGGGTCCGGATCGTGCAGGTGCGGGACAAGGACGCCTCCGCGCGTGACCTGCTCGCGCTGACCGCGGCCGTCGCCGACGCCGTCGGGGACCGTGCGACGGTGGTGGTCGACGACCGGCTCGACGTCGCCCTCGCCGCACGGCACGCGGGACACCGGGTGGCGGGCGTGCACCTCGGCCAGTCCGACGTCCCCGTGACCGCTGCCCGTGCCCTGCTCGGAGCGGACGCCCACGTCGGCCTCACCGCGAACACGCTCGCGCACCTGGCTGCCGTCGAGCGACTCCCCCGCGGCACCGTGGACCTGCTCGGCGTCGGGGTCGTGCACCCCACGGCGACGAAGGCGGACCACCCGCCGGCCCTGGGCCACGACGGGTTCGCCCGGCTGGCCGCCGCGACCGACGTGCCGTGCGTGGCGATCGGCGGGGTGACCCTCGACGATGTCGGACCGCTCCGGGATGCCGGTGCCGCGGGGGTGGCGATCGTGTCGGGGATCTGTGCCGCGGCCGACCCCGGATCCGCGGCGGCGGCCTACGTGGCCGCGTGGGGCCCTGGACCCGGCCACGGGACGGAGGCGAGGCCGTCAGGTGCTGGCGATCCGTCCCTCCAGGCCGACGTCACGCACCACGGGGCGGACGCATGAGCGTCCCACGGGTGCTGAGCATCGCCGGGACCGACCCGACGGGCGGGGCCGGGATGCAGGCGGACCTCAAGGCGATCGCCGCGCACGACGGGTACGGGATGGGGGTCGTGACGGCGCTCGTCGCGCAGAACACGCACGGGGTGCGGTCGGTGCACGTGCCGGACGTCGGGTTCCTGCGGGAGCAGCTCGACGCGGTGTCGGACGACGTCGTGGTCGACGCGGTGAAGATCGGGATGCTCGGTACCGCCGACGTCGTGCGGGTCGTGACGGACTGGCTGCGGGAGCACCGGCCGCCGGTGGTCGTCGTCGACCCGGTGATGGTGGCGACGAGCGGGGACCGGCTGCTCGACGAGGACGCGGCCGCGGCCATGGGGGCGCTGTTCTCGCTCGCCGACCTGGTGACGCCGAACCGGGCCGAGCTCGTGGTGCTGGCGGAGCTGGCCGGGTCCGGTGCGGCTGGTTCCGGTTCGTCTGCATCGACGTCGGGTTCGCCGCTGGATGCCGCGCATGCCGTGGCGGCGCGGTGGGACGTCCTGGTGCTGGCGAAGGGTGGGCACGACGAGGGGCCGACCTCGGACGACGTGCTCGTGGCACCGGACGGCACCGTGCGGGTGTTCACCGGCCCCCGGGTCGCGACGACGAACACGCACGGCACCGGATGCTCGCTCTCCAGTGCGATCGCGACGCTCGCCGCGCGGCACGGCGACTGGGAACTCGCGGTCGGTGTGGCGAAGGAGTGGCTGACGGCGGCGCTGCGCGGAGCCGACGCGCTGTCGGTCGGGAGCGGCAACGGCCCGGTCGACCACGGGGCGCAGACGCGGGCAGCCCTGCCGGCGCTGTCGTACACGGACGTGTGGTGGGCGGATGCGGCATCGGTGCTGCAGGAGACGATCGACTGCGCGTTCCTGGTGGGACTCCGGGACGGGACGCTCGAGCCCGAGGTGTTCGCGGGCTACCTGGCGCAGGACGTCCACTACCTGCGGGCGTACGAGCGGCACCTGGCGGCGCTCGGGGTCGGTGCTGGTGCTGGCGCTGCTGCTGGCGCTGGCGCCGGCGCTGGCGCTGGTGATGCTGCTGCGTTCTGGGCGGCGGCTGCGCAGGGGTGCGCCGACGAGGCCCGCGACCTGCACCACCGTCGGCTGGCCGGCTCGCACGCCGACGATCCCGTGCACCCCACGTGCGCCGGGTACCTCGCACACCTGCAGGAGGCTGCCGACTCCGGCTCCCGTGCGGTGCTCGCCGCCGCGGTGCTGCCGTGCTTCCGGGTCTACGCCTGGGTCGGGTCGCAGCTCGGGGTGGCTCCGGACGGGCACGCCTTCGCGGACTGGATCACGGCGTACGGGGACCCGGGGTTCGCGGCGTCGAGCGCCGAGGCGACCCGGCTCGTCGAGGAGGCAGCCCGTGCTGCGACACCCGACGAGCGGGGGCGGATGGCGCGGGCGTTCCGGCGTTCGGCGGAGTGGGAGCTCGCGTTCTTCCGGATGCCGACGGCAGGGGCTGCTGGTGCCGGGGCCACCGCGGCTGCGGGCGGCGCGGTCACGGCGGGCGGTGCGGTCGGTGCCACCGTGGCTAGGGGCGGTGCGGTCAGTGGCGCCGAAGCGACACTGCTGCGCTGACGGCGGTCGAACACCCCGCGAAAGCGACAGATGTCCGGAGAAGTTCCGCGGGGATCTGTCGCTTTCGGGAACGGGGCGCGCCGACGGCTGCGGCGGGCGACCGGGGCTAGCGGGCGACCGGCGGGAGCCGCACCAGTTCGACGGACAGGTCGGTGCCGTTGACCGTGCCGCGCATCCACGTGTGGTCGGGCTGGCGACGACGATCGGTCGGCGAACCGGGGTTGAGCAGGCGCATCCCCGACGGCGCCACGGTGTCCCACGGGATGTGTGAGTGCCCGAAGACGAGCACGTCGGTGTCCGGGTACTCGGCGTCCATCCGCCGCTCCCGACCGGTCGACGCCCCGGTCTCGTGCACCAGGGCGAAGCGCAGGTCCTCGACACCGAACCGGGCGACGAGCGGCAGCCGGTCATCGAACTCCGGACCGTCGTTGTTGCCCTGCACACCCTCGAACCGGCGGGACCGCGCCTGCACGGCGTCCAGGGTGGCCAGGTCGACCCAGTCCCCCGCGTGCACCACGAGGTCGGCCGCGTCGACGTCGGCCCACAGCCCGGGCGGCAGGTCCTTCGCGCGCTTCGGCAGGTGCGTGTCGGACAGCAGGACGAACGACGTCGTCACGACTCGGTGGGTGCCGGCATCGGGAGCCCGGCCTCGTCCGAGGCACCGAGGCGCTCCAGCAGCCCGGCGAGCAGCGCGATGTCGTCGTCCGACCAGTCGGCGAGCCGTTCGTCGAGCGCGTCGCGGTGCAGCTGCACCGACCGCTCGAGCGCTGCGCGGCCGGCGTCGGTCGCCTCGAGCGGCTTCGCGTTGCCGCTGCCGCCGTCGGTCGTCCGCACCAGCCCGGTCGCGAGGAGCCCGGACAGCTGCCGCGAGATCGTCGACCGGTTCAGCCGCAGGTAGCGGGCGATGTCGATGGCCATGCAGCCCGGGTGCTGGACGACGAAGTCGACGAGGGACTGGTCGACGACGCTCAACACCTGGTCGGAGCCGCGGGCCCGGATGCTCGCCCGACGGGTGATGCGGGCGAGCTCGGTGTACGCCCGGCTGATGTCGCTGTTGCGGACCCTCGAACTCGGGTGGTCCATGGTGGCTCCAGCCTGTCTGTGCCGGCGCCGGCCGGCGGTCTTCTCGTCCGGTCACACTACCGGCGGGTCCGCGTGGAGTGGGGTCAGTGACCGGAGGCCGCGGCCTGCAGCGCGGGGATGTCCAGCTTGACCATCTGCATCATGGCCTCGAACACGCGGGCGTTGGCCTCCGGGTCACCCGATCCGCTCATCAGGTCCCCCAGCATCGACGGGGTCACCTGCCACGCCAGACCCCAGCGGTCGGTCAACCAGCCGCACGCCATCGGGCTCCCGCCGTCGGCGAGCAGTGCGTCCCACAGCCGGTCGAGCTCGTCCTGCGTGTCCACGTCGATCTGGAACGAGACCGCGTCGGTGTGCGGGTGCCCGGGGCCGCCGTTCATCGCGCGGTACGGGGCGCCGAGCAACGTGAACTCCACGACGAGGGCACGGCCGTCGGGCATCCGGCTGACGCTGTCGACGCGGCTGTCGGGGAACAGTCCGACGTAGTACTCGGCCGCTTGCTCGGCCTGGTCGTCGTACCAGAGGAACGGGGTGATGGTGGGCACGGGAGCCCCTTCGTTCGGTGCTCAGTCCGCGGCGCTGCGGCTGAGCAGGTCGGCTTTCTCGGGGTGTTCGTCGAACCACTTGCCGACGAACCAGCACATCGGGACGATGCGTTTCGTGGTCGACGACTCGACGTCGGCGACGGCGTACTCGACGAGTTGCGCCGCGTAGCCGTGGCCGCGGTGCTTCGGGACCGTGTACGTGTGCGGGAACGCCACCGCGTCACCGTTCACCCGGTAGTCGAGCACGCTCACGAGCTCGCCGCCGACGTACATCGCGTAGCGGTCCTGGTCGGTCTCGTCGCGGAACTCGGGGTCCATGCCGCCATCATGCTCCCGGCGGGGCGTTCGCGCCCCCGGGGAATGCACGACGGCGGGCAGCGTTGCAGGGACACCATGACAACCATCGGAATCATCGGCGCCGGCAACATCGGATCCCAGCTCGCTCGACTCGCGGTACGGAACGGCCACCAGGTCGTCATCGCGAACTCCCGCGGCCCGGAGACCCTGACCGACCTGGTCACGGAACTCGGCGACGGCGCACGCGCGGCGACCCGCGACGAGGCAGCCGCAGCGGGCGAGATCGTCGTCGTGACGGTGCCGCTCGCCGCGATCGAGACGATCCCCGTCGAGCCCCTCCTCGGCAAGGTCGTCATCGACACGAACAACTACTACTGGGAGCGCGACGGCCACATCGCCGCCCTCGACGACCAGTCCACGACCACCGCCGAGATGCTGCAGGACCACCTGCCCGGCGCCCGTGTCGTGAAGGCGTTCAACCACATCGGCGCCGACGACCTGACCGGCCACGCGACGCCGACCGGGACCCCTGATCGTCGGGCCCTCGTCATCGCCGGCGACGACGACTCCGCCAAGCAGACCGTCACCGAGCTCATCGACGCGTTCGGCTTCGACGTCGTCGACGCCGGGCCGCTCGCCGAGGGCTGGCGCATCCAGCGGGACACCCCCGGCTACGGCCCGCGGATGACCGCCGCCGAGCTGCGCGACGCCTTGGCCGCCGCGACGCGCTAGTCCGCAGCACCGGACCGGCGCTGGCGCCGCACCGCCACCGTTTCGCGCTGAGCGACACCTCACGGACTCCGCAGCCCGTGACCTGTCGCTCAGCGCGAAACAACTCGGCGCGGAACGAGCGCGCCCGCTCAGGCCCGGTCGAAGATCGTCGTCATGTCGGCGATGTCGTCCTCGGTCGGCGCCCAGGTGGTCCCGGCCTCGACGTTCTGCGTGATCTGCTCCGGCTTCGTCGCCCCCGCGATGACGCTCGACAGCCCCGGCTGCGCCAGGAGCCACGCGAACGTCGCCTGCAGCATCGTCACGCCCCGGTCGTCACAGAACCGCTGGTAGTCGTCGAGCACGTCCCACGGGGCGTCCTCGAGCACCTGCGGCTTCGAGGTGGTCAGCCGTCCGTCGGCCGGACCGCCCGCCTTCGTGTACTTGCCGGTGAGCAGCCCGTTGTACAGCGGGAAGAACGGCAGGAACCCGAGCGCGTACGCCCGCACGGCCGGCAGTACCTCGGCCTCGGCGTCCCGGGCGAGCGGGCTGTACTCGTTCTGCGCGGACACGAACGCGGTGGTGCCGGCGATCGACGCCGTGAGTTCGGCCTCGGCGATCTGCCACCCCGCGAAGTTCGAGTGCCCGACGTACCGGATCTTGCCCTCGCGGACCAGGTCGTCGAGGACCGACAGGGTCTCCTCGATCGGCGTCACCTCGTCGGGCCGGTGCATCTGGTACAGGTCGATCCAGTCCGTGCCGAGGCGGCGGAGCGACGACTCGACCGCGAGCCGCACGTACCGGCGGGACCCGCGGACGCCCCAGTCCGGCCCGTTCGCGCCCTGCATGTCCATGCCGAATTTCGTGGCGAGGACGATCTCGTCGCGGCGGCCACGGATCGAGCGTCCGAGCATCTCCTCGGACATGCCCGGCACGCCGCCGTAGATGTCCGCGGTGTCGAAGAGCGTCACCCCGGCGTCCAGGGCCGCGGCGACGACGGCGTCGGTGCCCTCCTGCGACTCGGACGCGGTTCCCCGCCGCCCGAAGTTGTTGCAGCCGAGGCCGACGGTGGAGACGACGAGCCCCGAGGGACCCAGGGGACGGTGTTCGATTCCGGTCATCACCCGAACGTACCGGCGACCCCGAACTGGGGCTGCGATCCACACAGCGGTTGCCGCTACAACTGAGCATGGATCAGTCGACGGAAGGAGCGCCGCAGTGGCAGCGCATCGCATGCCCGAATCGGACCGGCCCCGTCGGCCCGTCCCGGCCTGGGTGACCGCGCCGCCCGTCGACGAGGTCGCGCCCGAACGGGTCGCCGCCGCCGGTCACGTGAACGCCTCCGGCCCGGAGGCCCGCCCCACCCCCGCCTCGTCACGCGCCGCCCACGCGGCGCCGGTCCCACCGACCACGGTCGCCTCGGCCGGGACCGTGCCCGCCGCGGACGCACCCGCGCTCGCACCGACCGCCGAGCCCGCGTCGATCGCCGCCCTGGTCGAGGCCGACGCCCCCGTGCCCGACTTCCCGCCGCAGCAAGACCTGCTGCTCCCGGCCCCGACGTCACCGAACGTGCACACCGTGCCGTTCGAGACCCCCGCGGTGCCGCCGTCGTCGGTCGTCCCCGCCTCCGGGCTCGTGGTGCCGGTCTCCCCGGTCGCCCCCGCACCCGCCTCGGCGGACGCGACACCGCTCGTCGCACCGCTCACCACCCCCTCGCCGGTGGACTCCCCGGCACCGCCGACCGCCGCACCCGCGGTGCCCGTCGCCGGACAGCCCCGGTTCTCGGTGCCCGGCCTCGAACACGTGGTCGTCGAGGGCACCGAACCCGAGCCCGTCGGCCCGATCGGCTACCGGACGCCCCGACGCTTCGCCCACCAGCAGGCCGCCGCACGGTCGGCCGCACCCGCTCTCGCTCCCGCAGCTGCACGGTCGTTCGACGCCGTGCTGCACGCCGTGCCCACCACCGCCGCTCCCGGCGGCCCCGCCGTCGCGACTCGGAACGCCGACGCGACCACGGCCTTGGTCGCACCCACCACGGTGCCGCAGGGTGCCGGCGGGGGCGAGGCGGGCCTCCCGACCGAACTGCTCGACCAGCCTGTGACCGTAGCCGCAGCGCCGGAGCCACGCCGTGCGCTCGGCGCGACCGCCGGCGCGGTGCTCGGTGCCGTCGCCGGGATCGCGACGATCGGTCTGGCGGCCTGGTGGTTCACCGCTCCCGCGACCGTGCACGGCGTCGGCGTGGTGCTCGGGCTGCTCGCGCTGGTGCTCTCGATCGTGACGCTGCGCGACCGGACGGCCACCTGGCAGCGGCCGGTCGCGCTGCTCGGCGCCGTGCTCGGTGGCGTCGGCACGGTCGTGCTGCTGTGGGCGGTCGCGGCGGCGCTGCTGCCGCTCGCGGGCGTGACGCTGCCGGACGTCACCGGCACCGGCACGACCCCGACGCTCGCCCCGTAGCGCGGCGAGCGCTCAGACGGCGCGGACGACCCCGCGGGACAGGATCGCGTTCGTCAGTGCGTCGATCGGCTCACGCTGCACCGTCGGGTTCGCGATGAGGACGTAGTCCACCGCCGGCAGGTCCGGCAGCCCGAGCCGCTGCGACACCTTCACCAGGTCGGCCGGGATCAGCGAGTGCGGGAACACCGCGACGCCGATGCCCGCGCGCACCGCGGCGAGCACCCCGTTGACGTCGCGGGTGTTGCAGGTGATCCGCCAGGTGCGGCCGGCTGCCTCGAGGGCGTCGATCGCCATCTGCCGGCTGATGCTCGGCGCCTGGTACGCGATGAGCGGGACGGGTTCGCCGGGTTCCAGGGCGATGCCGTCCTGCGCCATCCACACCATCTGGTCGGTGGCGACCCTGGTGCCCTCGGCGGACTCCCCCGCCGTCTGCTTGATGAACACCAGGTCGAGCTGGCCGGCGTGCACCCGGCGGAGCAGCGGTGCCGACTGGTTCACCGTGAGCTCGAGGTTCACCTGCGGGTGCAGCCGTCGGAAGTCCCGCAGGATCCGCGGCAGCTGGGTGATGGCGAGGTCGTCCGCCGCCCCGAACCGCAGCCGCCCGCGGGTGGCCGCGCCGGAGAAGTAGGCGTCGGCGGTGGCGTGCGCGGCGAGGATCATCCGTGCGAACCCGGCCATCGCGTCCCCGTTGTCGGTCAGGGCGACGCCGCGGGTGTCCCGGGCGACCAGGGTGCGCGCCACCGCGGTCTCCAGGCGCCGGACGTGCTGCGACACCGTCGGCTGGCTGATGCCGAGCCGGGTCCCGGCCTGCGTGAAGCTGCCGGTCTCCGCCACGGCCAGGAACGTCTGCAACAGGACCGGATCGAGCACGTCGCGCCTTCCGTCGGTGCGACCTCATTCGACATCGCAATGGAGTGATAGCCACCATAGGGGTATCGAATGGGCCCGCGCCACGTAGTTTCGTTGGGGTACCAGATCCACACCGACGTCCGGAGAACCCCGCACCGTGAGCGCGTCACCGACGACCCTCCCCCCGCCCACCGAACCGCTCCCGATCCAGGCCACGCGACCGCCGTGGCGCCACACGCTCATCGCCCTGTCCGTGCCGAACTTCCGGCTGTTCACGGCGACGAACCTGGTGGCGATGACGGCCGGCTGGATGCAGCGCATCGCGCAGGACTGGCTCGTGCTGCAGCTGACCGGGTCGGTCGCGCAGGTCGGCATCACGGTCGCCTGCCAGTTCGCGCCGATGCTGCTGTTCGGACTGCTCGGCGGCGTCCTGGTCGACCGGTTCTCGAAGCGCGCGCTCATGATGATCACGCAGGGCGCCTTCGCGGTGCTGTCCGCGCTGCTCGCCGTCCTGACGCTCGCCGGCGTCGTCGAGGCGTGGCACATCTGGGTGATCGCCTTCCTGGTCGGCATGGTCACCGTGATCGACAACCCGGCACGGCAGGTGTTCGTCACCGAGATCGTCGGGCACAAGCACCTGCGGAACGCCATCAGCGTGAACTCGTCGGTGTTCCAGCTGGGCGGCATGATCGGCCCGGCGCTGTCCGGGGCACTGCTCGTCGCGGTCGGCGCGGGGTGGTCGTTCGGGGTGAACGCGATCGCCTGCGTCGCCGTCGTCGTGACGCTCGGGTTCCTGAAGGTCTCCGAACTGCACCGCACGCCACCGGCACCCCGCGGCAAGGGCCAGCTCGTGGAGGGCCTCCGCTACGCCGTGCACAAGCCGACGATCATCGTGCCGGTGATCCTCGTGGCGTTCTTCTCGGTGTTCGCGCTGACCATGCCCGTGCTGCTGTCCGCCTTCGCGTCACAGGTCTACGACGTCGGCGCCGGCGGCTACGGGGTGTTCAACTCCGCCGTGGCGATCGGCGCCCTGGTCGGTGCACTGCTCTCCACCCGGAGGGCCGTCGTCCGGCTCCGCACCATCGTCGGCGGGGTGTTCTGGACAGGCCTGCTGCTCGTCGTCTCGGGGTCGATCCCGGCGATCGCACCGTTCACCGTCGCGCTGGTTGCTGTCGGGATGTCGCAGCTGCTGTTCCAGACCGCGTCGAACTCGCTCGTGCAGCTGTCGTCGAACGTGGCGATCCGCGGACGGGTGATGTCGCTCTACGTCCTCGTGCTGCTCGGCGGGCAGGCGATCGGCGGGCCACTGATGGGCCAGATCGTCGACCGCTTCGGTGCACACGTGGGGATGATGGTCGCCGGAGGCGTGCCGGCCGCGGCCGCCGCCGTGATCGCGCTCGTGCTCGCCCGCCGGGGCGGCCTGCACCTGGCGGTGCGGATGCGCCACCACCTGCCGGTGCCGGCGATCGTCGCGCACTGACGCTGGGCCCTGGCGGTGATCACCCGCCGGCCTGGAGGCCCGTGGCGGCCCCGCCCCGCGCCTCCCGTCCGCCCGTTGGTCGCGCCGGGCGGTACGGGCGTGGCGGGGTTGCGCACAACCGAAATCGCCCGGAGCCGCGCGTTGGCGTGGTTCCGGGCGATCCTGGTTGTGCGGAGCGGGGTCGAACCGCCTCAGTAGGCGACGCCGAAACGCGTCTGGTGGTGCGCCGGGGTGACGATCTCGTCGACGAACGCGATCGCGTAGTCGGCGCCGGAGATGTCCGAGTTGCCCTCGGCGTCGGCGAGCAGGACCTCGTCCGAGGCGCGGTAGCTGCCGCGACGCTCGCCCGGGTTGTAGCTGCCGAAGGCCGCGGCGGGGCTCACGTAGAACCAGTCGACCTCGGTGTCCGACGCACGGAGGGCGTCGAGGATCTGCGCGTGGCTCTTCGCCTCGCCCTTGAAGGCGTCCGGGAAGCCGTCGGTGTCGAAGAGGCGGGGGCCGTCCTCGGACACGCGCATCGAGCCGGCACCGCCGACGATGCCGAGCCGCGCACCGGCTGCAGCGGCGGCGTCGACGAAGTGCTGGAACTTGTCCTTCAGCTCGCTGCCGTCGGCCTGCACGGCGTGGAGCGAGACGATGACGACGTCGGCACCCTTGGTGACCTCGGACACGAAGTCGGCGTCGAAGGCGTCACCCTGCGCCAGGGTGAGGCCCTCGGCCGGCGCGAGCTTGCTCGTGTCGCGGGCGACCGCGGTGACGGCGATGCCGCGGGAGAGCGCCTCGTGGGTGATGGCGGAGCCGGCGTAGCCGGTGCCTCCGAAGACGACGATGTTGGTCATGGTGTTCCCTTCGTGGACGTGCTGGGCGTCGGTGACGTTGACAGTCACCGTACAAGAGTTACTCTCTTTGAGTAAGTAGGCACCTGGCGGTGCGTTGCGGAGGAGACCATGTCAGCACTCGAGTACAGCCCCTACGCGGCGGACTGCCCCAGCCGGCAGCTGCTCGACCGCATCGGCGACCGGTGGAGCGTGCTGACGATCGGCGCCCTCGCCGACGGTCCCGCACGGTACTCGGCCGTGGCGGCCCGGGTGCAGGGGGTCTCGCAGAAGATGCTCACCCAGACGCTGCGGGCCCTCGAGCGTGACGGCATGGTGACACGGACGGTCTTCCCCGAGATCCCGCCGCACGTGGAGTACGAACTGACCGAACTCGGGCGGTCGCTGCGCACGGTGCTCGTGCCGCTGGAGGACTGGGCCACCTCGCACATGCCCGACGTCGCCGAGGCGCGCGAGGGGTACGACGCGCGCTGAGCGACCCCGCACTCGGAATCCCCGACGGCGACGAGTGGTTGCCTGGGGACATGCGATCGATCGTCTACACGAAGCCCGGTGCCAGCAGCGTCCTCGAACTCGTCGAGCGGGAGATCCCGGAGCCCGGTGCCGGTGAGGTCCGCGTCCGCGTCGTCGTCTCCGGCGTCAACCCGACCGACTGGAAGGCCCGCGCCGGCGGCACGTACGGCGACGGACTGCCCTTCCCCGAGATCACGCCGAACCAGGACGGCGCCGGTGTCGTCGACGCCGTCGGCCCCGGAGTCGACGGGCTGACCGTCGGTGACCGCGTCTGGCTGTTCATGGCTGCGGCGTCACGGCCGACCGGCACGGCACAGGAGTACACGGTCGTGCCCGAGTCGCGCGTGGTCCCGCTGCCCGACGGTGTCTCGTTCGACGTCGGCGCCTCGCTCGGCGTCCCCGCGATGACGGCGCACCGAGCGCTCACCACCCACGAGGACGGCCCCGCACGTCTAGGCCCCGGAGCCCTCGACGGCTTCACCGTGCTCGTCGCCGGCGGCGCCGGTGCCGTGGGGCACGCCGCGATCCAGCTCGCCCGCTGGGCCGGAGCGACCGTCATCACGACGATCAGCTCGGACGCGAAGGCAGCCCTCGCCACGGCGGCCGGCGCCCACCACGTCGTGAACTACCGCGAGGAGGACGCCGCCGAGCGCATCCGGGCGATCGCGCCGGACGGTGTCGACATCGTCGTCGAGGTGTCGATCCCGCAGAACGCCGCGCTGGTCGCCGACGTGCTGGCGAACCACGGTGTCGTGTCGATCTACGCGAACAACGGCGGCGACGAGGCGAGCCTGCCGATCCGCCCGAACATGAGCGTGAACGCCCGCTACCAGTTCCTGCTGCTCTACACGATCGGCGACGAGGCGCTGTCCGCGGCGGCCGAGGACGTCACCGAGGCGCTGCACGACGGTGTGCTGCCGGTCGGCGAGGACGCCGGGCTCCCGCTCACCCGCTTCGCACTCGGGCAGACCACCCAGGCGCACGACGCGGTGGAGCAGGACACGGTCGGCAAGGTGCTCATCGACGTGACCGAGGCGCCGTAGCTGCGGCGCCGGCTCCGGCTCCGGCTCGGGCTCGGCAGACGACGAACGGCTCCCACGCACGCGTGGGAGCCGTTCGTCGTGGACGTTGCGGGAGGGGTCAGCGACCCAGACGCGCGGCGATCGCTGCGGTGACCCGGAGCCGGGCTGCAACGCGCTCGCGTTCGATGTTGGCGGCGATGACGTCGAGGTCTTCGTAGTCGGCGTCAGTGGTCGTGTCGTTCCAGTTCGGCGAGGAGATCCGGGCACGCCCGAACGACGGCGGAGCAGGGTTCACGGTCGTCATGGGGGCATCGTACGTCGAGCGTCCGACAGAGCGTGTGAGCATCACGGGCCTTTCCTTGGATTGCGGTCGCGCTCGGGGAACGAGTAGGTCAACGAGAACGCGACGGCCATGAACGACGCCATCATCGCGATGTTCTTGGCGTCGAGTTCGGTGAAGGCGTCGGGGACCGGAGAGTCGACGGTGAGCATGCCGAACGAGTACTGGTCGGACCGGATCACCACCGAGACGTACGAGGTGTACCGCGGCTCGAAGCCCGGCAGGTCCTGGTCGACGTCGACGTCGGCCGAGCGGTCGCCGACGATCCGGGGCGATCCCCCGACCAGCACCCACTCGAGGTTGCGGTCGCCGTAGGGCGTGCCCGCCCGGAAGACCCCGGCGGTGTCGCCGGCCCCACCGTGACCGATCGGCTCGAGCGCCCGCAGATCGGTGGACAGCTGGTACACGTTGGCGCGGACGTCGGGCACCTTCGGCAGCAGGTAGAACGCCAGGGCCACGGCGACGCGGTCGGCGACGACCGAGAGTTCGCCGTGGCGATCGGACCGGGGCAGCTCGGTGAACCGGACGAGCCGGGTGGCGATCTGGCCGAACGCGTACCGGACCGCCGTCGACTGCTCGAGCTCCGCCGCGGTGGCGTTGTCCTCGGCCACCGACCGGGCGGCGTCGCTGCGCCGGGTCCGGACGACCTGCACGGTCACGGCGCCCACGAGCACGACGAGCCCGAACGCGACGAGCGACAGCCGGACCGCCGGCGTGACGAACAGGTTCGGCAGCTGGAACGCCGCGGTGGGCGCAGCAGCCACCACGATCGGCCACACGACCGTGCCGACCCGTCCTGAACGCTGTTGCCCCATGACCACGACGCTAGGTCACGCCACCGACGCGGACGGAGTTGTCCACAGGCGGGTTCTCCACAGGACGCACCGGCCTCCACCGGCCCGTCGCACGCAGCTGGTAAGCAGGACCCATGACCGACGCCAGCACGCCCGTTCCCGGATCCAGAGCCCTCGTCCTCGGTGGCGGAGGTGTCGCCGGAATCGCGTGGGAAGTCGGCGTCCTCGTCGCCCTGCAGGAAGCCGGCGTCGACCTCGACGCCGCTGACCTCGTCGTCGGCACCAGCGCCGGCAGCGTCGTCGGCGCGTTCGTCCGGAGCGGTGCCGTCCAGCAGGCCTACGACCAGCAGCACACCCCGGCGCCGACCACCTACCAAGAGCCGGCCCCCATCGACGTCGAGGCCGTGCAGCAGCACATCGGCGCAGCGCTGCAGGGCGCGACCGGCGAGCAGGACGCCCGGGCTCGACTCGGTCAGGCCGCCCAGCAGGTCGTCGGCGGACAGAGCGACGACGAGCGCACGGCGACCTTCGGCGAGACCCTCCCGTCCACCGAATGGCCGGCGAAGCCGCTCGCCGTCACCGCGGTCGACGCCACCGACGGCACCTTCCGCCTGCTGACGGCAGCCGACGGCGTGCCGCTCCCCCGCGCGGTCGCGGCCAGCTGCTCGGTGCCCTTCGTCTGGACACCGGTCGCCATCGACGGCCGCCCGTACGTCGACGGTGGCGTCCGCTCGGGCACCAACGCCGACGCCGCCGCCGGGTACGAGCGGGTGCTCGTCATCGCCTGCGGGCCCGAGGGCCCGTCACCGTGCGGGCCCTGGCTCGACGTCGCCGTCGAGGCCCTGCGCGCCGGCGGTTCGTCGGTCGAGGTCGTGGTGGCGGACAGCGCCTCCCAGCAGGCCTTCGGCACGAACTCGCTCTCGCTCGCCACCCAGGCACCGTCGGCCGAGGCCGGCCACGCCCAGGGCACCGCGGTCGCCGAGCAGGTCGCCGCCTTCTGGGCCGAGGACCTGGCGAGCGTGCACGCATGAGCACCCCGTTCTCCGACCTCGACCAGTACGTCGCGCTCCCCCGCGTCGACGGCATCGACATCAGCCCTGACGGCACCCGCGTCGCACTGACGGTCAGTGCACTCGACCCGGACGGCACCGGGTACCGCCGGTCGATCTGGCAGGTACCAGCAGCACCGGCCGAGGACGCGGACGCGGACGACACCGGCACACCCGCCGCAGGCCCGGTCCGCTTCACGCGCTCCGGCAAGGGCGAGGGCGGCATCGCCTTCACCCGCACCGGCGACCTGCTCTTCGTCTCCACCCGGCCCGACGCCGACGCCACCGACCTCGAGGCCGCCCAGCTCTGGGTGCTGCCCGCGACCGGTGGTGAGGCCCGTCCGCTCACCCGCCTGGCCGGGGGCGTCGGTGGGGTCCTGGCCACCGCGGCCTCGTCGGACGTCGTCGCGCTGACGGCCGACCTGCTGCCGGGAGCCGGCTCCGACCCCGCGACGGTGCTCGAGGCCGACGCGGAGCTCCGGAAGACCCGGAAGGACAAGCAGGTCCGCGCGATCCTGCACGAGACCTACCCGGTGCGGTACTGGGACCACGACCTCGGGCCGGCCCAGACGCACGTCCTGACGCTCGACACGGCCGGCAGCGACGCCGGCGGCGCCAGCGCCAGCGCCAGCGACGACTCCGTCCAGCCCGTCGACCGCACACCGGCCCCCGGCCGCTCGCTCGACCACGTCAGCGGGGCGCTCACGCCCGACGGCTCGGTCCTGCTGGTATCCGTCGGCGTCCGGGAGGCCCGTGGGGACCGCTCGACGCTCGTCACCATCGACCTGTCCAGCGGCCACCGCACGGTGCTGTTCGACGACGTCGACGTCGACCACGAGATGCCGGCGCTCAGCCACGACGGCAGGACGATCGCCTGGGTCCGCACCGTCCGATCCACCCCGGCCGGCGCGAACCAGCAGGAGGTCTGGGTCGCCGGCATCGACGGCTCCGACGCCCGCCGCGTCGCGACCGACTGGGACCGCTGGCCGAGCGAGCTCGTGTTCGAACACGGCGACCGCGCGCTCCTGGCGGTCGCCGACCAGGACGGCCGCGCGCCGGTCTTCCGCATCCCCCTCGACGGCGGCGCCGTCGAGCAGCTGACGCACGACGACTGGGCGTACTCGAGCCTGCGCGTGGCGGCGGCGACGGGCGTGGTCGTGGCGCTCCGGGCCTCCTGGGCGGCCCCGCTGCACCCGGTGCGGATCGCGGCGGACGGCACGGTGACCCCGTTGGCGACTCCGGCGCCCCTGCCGGACGTGCCCGCCCACCTGGAAGAGGTCGAGACGACCGCAGCCGACGGCGCCCGCGTGCGCGGCTGGCTCGTCGTGCCCGAGGGTGAGGGGCCGCACCCGCTCGTCCTGTGGATCCACGGCGGACCCCTCAACTCGTGGAACCAGTGGTCCTGGCGCTGGAACCCGATGCTGCTCGCAGCCCGGGGCTACGCCGTCCTGCTGCCGGACCCCGCGCTGTCCACCGGGTACGGTCTCGACTTCGTGAACCGTGGCTGGAACGCCTGGGGCCAGGCGCCGTACACCGACCTGATGGCGATCACCGACGTGGTCGAGGCGCGGGCGGACATCGACGCGACCCGCACCGCCGCGATGGGCGGGTCGTTCGGCGGGTACATGGCGAACTGGGTCGCCGGGCACACCGACCGGTTCCGCGCGATCGTCACCCACGCGAGCCTGTGGGCGCTCGACCAGTTCAACGGCACGACGGACTCGTCGCAGTACTGGTCGTCGATCTTCGACGCCGACGGGATCGCGGCGAACGACCCGCACCGGTTCGTGGATGACATCACGTCACCGATGCTCGTCATCCACGGCGACAAGGACTACCGGGTGCCGATCGGCGAGGGGCTGCGGCTCTGGTCCGAGCTCGCGGAGCACCACGCGGCACCGGACGGCTCGATGCCGCACCGGTTCCTGTACTTCCCGGACGAGAACCACTGGGTGCTCGCTCCGCAGCACGCGGTGGTCTGGTACGAGACGGTGTTCGCGTTCCTCGGGCAGCACGTGCTCGACCAGGAGTGGGAGCGCCCGGCGCTGCTCGGGTAGCGCGGCGGGCCGGGCTGGCCGCTAGACGAACGCGGCCTGCCCGGTGATCGCCCGTCCGACGATCAGGGTGTTGACCTCGCGCGTGCCCTCGTACGAGTAGATCGCCTCGGCATCGGCGAAGAACCGGGCCACGCCCTTGTCGAGCACGATGCCGTTGCCGCCCTGCACCTCGCGGCACCAGGCGACGGTCTCCCGCATCTTCGCGGTGGCGAACGCCTTGGCCATCGCCGAGTGCTCGTCCCCACCGACCCCGGCGTCCTGCATGGCCGAGGCCTGCGTGCACAGTGCGATCGAGGCCGTGATGTTCGACAGCGACTTGACGAGCAGGTCCTGCACGAGCTGGTGGGCGGCGATCGGCTTGCCGAACTGGATCCGCTCGCGGGCGTAGGCGAGCGCGGCCTCGTACGCCCCGACCGCGATGCCGACGGCCTGCCAGGCGACCTCGGTGCGGGTCAGTCGGAGCACCTCGGCGGTCGAGCGGAACGACGTCGCGTTCTGCAGCCGGCGCGACTCGGGCACCCGGACGTCCTGCATGACGATGTCGGCGTTCTGCACGCCGCGCAGCGCGATCTTGTCCTCGATCTTCGTCGCGGTGAAGCCCGCGGTGTCGGTGGTGACGAGGAAGCCCTTGACCTGACCGTCGGCGACGTCCTTCGCCCAGATCACGACGACGTCGGCGAAGGTGGCGTTGCCGATCCAGCGCTTCTCGCCGTCGAGCACCCACTCGTCGCCCTCGCGCCGGGCGGTGGTGCGCAGACCCTTCGCGGAGTCGCTGCCCGAGTACGGCTCGGTGAGCCCGAACGCCCCGACGATCTCACCCGCGGCCATACGGGGCAGCCACTCGCGCTGCTGCTCGTCGCTGCCGGCGACCGCGATCGAGTTCATCGCCAGGCCGGACTGCACGCCGATGAAGGTGGCGACGCTCGCGTCCACGCGTCCGAGTTCGAGGGCCGCCCACCCGCGGTACACGGCCGAGTTCTCGAACTGCCGCACGAGCGGGACGCCCGGCCCGTACATGCCGAGCTCGGCGAGCGGCGCGATGACCTGCATCGGGAACTCGGCGCGCGCCCAGTACGCGTCGGCGATGGGCGCGACCTCGCGCTCGAGGTACTGCCGGAGCTGCCCGAGCGATGCGCGCTCCTGCTCGGTGAGCTGTTGCTGGAAGCCGTAGAAGTCCGATTCGAGCAGGGGCGTCGCGGGCATCGTCGTTGACATGGGAACCACGATGCATCATTCTCGAAAACGTTGCAAGAGAGGATCGCGTGTACACATCGGACTCTGCGCTGCGCGCCTTCCGGGAGGCCCGTCACACCTTCATCGCCGGCTCACGGATCGACATGGGGGCGTTGGCTGCCGCACTCGGCGTCGACCGCACGTCGCTGTTCCGGTGGGTCGGCAACCGTGACCGGTTGCTGTCCGAGATCCTGTGGTCCCTCGCAGTCCCGACCCTCGACGGAGCCACCCACGCCGCCGACGAGATCGGGGCGACCGGAGCAGCCCGGCTCGTCGTCGTGCTCGACCGGTTCACCGCCGACCTGATCGACGCCCCGTACTTCCGGGCGTTCCTGACGCGCGAACCCGCTCGGGCGATGCGTCTGCTCACCACCTCGGACAGCGACGTGCAGAGCCGGTTCGTCGCCCGGGTCACCGCACTCATCGAGCAGCAGGAGTCGTCCGGTACGTTCGATCCGGCACCGTTGTCGGCTGAGGAGCTCGCACGGCTGCTCGTCCGGATCTCCGAGTCGTTCACCTACGCCGAGTTCATCTCCGGTGAGACCCCTGATCCCGACCGGGCACGTGCGGCGTTCGAGTACGTCCTGCGGCCCGACGCGGTGCACGCCACACCCGCACCACCGATCGGAGACCGATGACCATCGACGAGTACCCGTTCCGCCGCTCGTACCCCACCAGGTGGAACGACAACGACATGTTCGGGCACGTCAACAACACGATCTACTACTCGGCGATGGACAACGCGTCGACGTACTGGTTCCGCGAGGTCGCCGGGCTCGACCCGTTCTCGTCGGAGTGGATCGCCGTGCTGGTGTCGTCGAGCTGCCGGTTCGTCGAGTCCGCCGTCTGGCCGGACGTCATCGAGGTCGGGATGCGCTCGAAGCACCTCGGCACCACGAGTCTGTCGTGGGAGTTCGGCCTGTTCCGCCAGTCCGACGGCGCCCTGCTCGCCACCGGTGAGTTCGTGCACGTCATCATCGACCGCGAGGGCGCCCGCCGACCGATCCCGCTGCCCACCGAGCTCCGCGCGCTCGTGACCGGCTCGATGGTCGCGCAGCAGGCCGCCGTCGCCGACTGACGACCTCAGCCCTTCAGTGCAGCCAGCTCGAGGTTGATGTCGTCAGGGTCCTGCACGGACAGGATCACCATGCCGGCGTCGCCGAGGTCGGTGACCTCGCCGTGCTCGACACCCGCGGCATCGAGTCGGGCGGCCGCCTCGTGCAGCTCGTCGACCGAACCCACGACGAAGCTCACGTGGTCGAGGCCGACGGTGTCCGGGTTGAACGTCTGCCCCGCGGGAGCGACCGGACGGAGCCCGAACACCTGGTCACCGAGCCGGAACACCGATCCGCCGTAGAAACGCTCGCGGTCCTCGCGGACACCCGGCTCGTCGACCTGGTCGCTGAAGTCGATCGCCGGATCCGTGCCGAGCAGCTGCTGGTAGAAGGCCTTGCTCCGGTGGATGTCGGTCACGGTGACACGGACGTGGGCCAGGGCGGTCGGGCGTGCGAACGGCTCGGTCATGGTGGAGCTCCTCAGGGGTTGCGCGCCGTGGTTGCGACGCGCACCCGAGGCAACGCTCGGTCCCTCCAAAGCACCCGAGGGCGTGCGGCGACCGGACAGCCCCGTGGACGACGTTCCGCACGCCGCTCAACCGAAGTGCCCCCGAACCACGCGATCGCGCGGTTCGGGGGCACTTCGGCTGTGCAAGCGGCGCTGGACCCGAACGCCAGCGCCGCAGTCCGGGGTCAGATCAGGTCGTCGGTCAGGTGGTTCGGCGTGCCGAAACGGTGTGCCGTGATCGACACCGCCTGCTCGCGGACGAACGGCAGGATCTCGAGCCGCCCGGCCTCGGTCACCGGGCCGCCGTAGACCGCGACGTCCGGACGACCACCGACGGCCGAGTACAGCGCCGAGGTGTCACCGCCGATGAGCCGCACCCGGGTCGACGGACCCGAGGCGACCGAGCTCGCGAAGGCCGCGTCGGACACCGTCTGCGACAGCGAGTGGACGATCGGCAGCGAACGGATCGCCGCTGCGACGGACGACGGCAGCGTCGCGGCCGTGGAGACCTCGATCGTCGTCCCGGCACGGAGCGCAGCGGCGACGACGCGGACGAGCTCGACCACGGAGGCGTCAGCGTCCGCGTCCGATTCGGCGACCGCGGCCAGCCGCACCTGCACCGACGGGAACGGCAGGTACCGGGCGATGTTCCGCTCGGCGGAGAGCGCCGAGACGTCGGTCGCGGTGCCGAACAGCGTCGACCACGCCTGCTCGTCGGACGCCAGCGCACGGTCGAGCACCGGCGAAGCGACCTCGGCAGCCCGGGCGAACGCCGAGACCGGACCCGACACGGCGACACCGGACGCAGCGACCGCCGGTGCCGGCGTCCACGACCCGAGCCCGAGCAGGTAGTTCAACCCACCGGCCTTCGTGCCGGCGCCGACCGCCGACTTCTTCCACCCGCCGAACGGCTGGCGGCGGACGATGGCGCCCGTGATGCCGCGGTTGACGTAGAGGTTGCCCGCCTGGATCCGCGTCAGCCACGTGCCGATCTCGGCCGGGTCGAGCGAGTGCAGGCCCGAGGTCAGGCCGTAGTCGACCTCGTTCACGATGTCGATCGCCTCGTCGAGCGAGTCCGCGGTCATCATGCCGAGGATCGGGCCGAAGTACTCGGTGCGGTGGAACTCCGAGCCGCGGCGGACGCCCTGTCGGACACCCGGGCTCCAGAGCTTGCCGGTCTCGTCGAGCTGCTTCGGCTCGACGGCCCAGGACTCCCCCGCGCCGAGCTTCGTCAGGCCGTCGAGCAGCTTGCCCGAGGCCGGCTCGATGACGGGCCCCATCTGCGTCGCGGCGTCGGTCGGGTAGCCCACCGTGAGCGAGGCCACCGCGTCGAGCAGCTGGTTCCGGAAGCGCTTCGACTTCGCGACCGAGCCGACCATGACGACGAGGGACGCGGCCGAGCACTTCTGACCGGCGTGCCCGAACGCGGACGCGACGACGTCCTTCACGGCAAGGTCGAGGTCGGACGACGGTGTGACGATCACGGCGTTCTTGCCCGAGGTCTCGGCGAGCAGCGGCAGGTCGGGGCGGAACGAACGGAAGAGCTCGGCCGTCTCGTACGCACCGGTGAGGATGACCTGGTCGACCATCGGCGACGCGATGAGCTGCTGCCCGAGGTCGTTCTCCGACACCTGCAGGAACGCGAGCACGTCGGCCGGGGCCCCGTGGGCGTCGAGCGCGGTCTCGATGATCGAGGCGAGCACGGCGCCGGACCGCTCGGCGGGCGGCGCGGGCTTCAGCACGACGGCCGACCCGGCCGCCAGCGCAGCGAGGGTCGATCCGGCGGGGATCGCGACCGGGAAGTTCCACGGCGGTGCGACCAGGGTCAGCGCCGCGGGCGTGAAGGTCGCACCGTCGACGTCGTCGAGCGAGGACGCCAGGGTGCCGTAGAAGTGCGCGAAGTCGATCGCCTCGGACACCTCGGGGTCGGCCTGGTCGATGGTCTTGCCGGTCTCCGACGCCATGACCTCGATGAGGGCGGCACGGTTCGCCTCGAGTGCGTCGCCGACGGCGTGCAGCACGGCGCCACGTGCACCACCGGACCAGGTCCCCCAGACCGCACCGGCGGCCTTGGCGCGACCGAGCGCGGTGTCGAGCCCCGTGGCGGAGTCGACACGGGCCTCCTGGACGGCGCGGACGCCGAGCGTCGACGAGGCGACCCGTGCGGTGATGGCGTCGCCCCAGGCGCGGACGGCGCCGACCGACGGGTCGCTGTCCGGGGTGTTCTCGAAGTGGCCGGGGCCGGGGCGGCCGACGGCGGCGTAGCGGTCGGCGACACGGTGGGACGCCGGCGCTTCGAGGCCCTCGGGCGTCGCGAGCGGCACCAGGGAGGCGCGGAAGCGCTCCTCTTCGCGGGCGAACAGCGGCGGCGAGGACACCAGCGAGAAGACCGCGGACATGAAGTTGTCCTGCGACGCACCCTCTTCGAGACGGCGGATCAGGTAGGCGATCGCGACGTCGAACTCGCCCGGGTGCACGACCGGCGTGTAGAGCAGGAGCGAACCGACGGTGTTCTTCACGGCGGACGCCTGGCCCTGCGCCATGCCGAGCAGCATCTCGAACTCGATGCCGTCCCGCACGCCGCGCTCACCGGCGAGCAGCCAGGCGTGCGCGACGTCGAACAGGTTGTGCCCGGCGACACCGACGCGGACGTTCTCGACGCGCGACGGGGTGAGCGCCCAGTCGAGCACGCGCTTGTAGTTGGTGTCCGAGTCCTGCTTGGTGTGCCAGGTGGCGAGCGGCCAACCGTGGACCGAGGCCTCGACCTGCTCCATCGGCAGGTTCGCGCCCTTCACCAGACGGACCTTGATGCCGGCACCACCACGAGCGCGGCGGGCGGCGGACCACTCCTGCAGCTCCTGCATCGCGGCGAGCGCGTCGGGCAGGTACGCCTGCAGCACGATGCCGGCTTCGAGGCCGAGGAACTCGGGCTCGTCGAGGAGCTTCGTGAAGACCGCGATGGTGAGGTCGAGGTCCTTGTACTCTTCCATGTCGAGGTTGATGAACTTGGCCGGGGTGGCGGCTGCGGCACGCTGGAAGAGCGGTCGGAGCTGCTCGACGATGTCGTCCACCGCGTGGCCGAACGCCCACGGCGAGTGCGGGTGCACGGTCGAGGACACCTTGATGGAGACGTAGTCGACGTCGTCGCGGGCCAGGAGCTTGTGCGTGCCCTCGAGTCGGCGGGCGGCTTCGCGCTCCCCCAGGACGGCTTCGCCGAGCAGGTTGACGTTGAGGCGGACGCCGTCGCGCTTGATGCCGGCGATGGCCGGGCCGAGCTTGGAGTCGGTGGCGTCGACGATGAGGTGGCCGACCATGTTGCGGAGGACCCGTCGGGCGATGGGGACGACGACGTTCGGCAGCATCGGGGCCATGCCGCCGCCGAGCCGGACGAGTCCGCGGAGCGCGGCGGGCAGGAACCCGGGGGCGTCCGGGGCGATCTGGCGGAGCTTGCGTGCGGCGACGGCGAGGTCTTCCGGGCGCACGACCCCGTCGACGAACCCGACGGCGAAGTCGAGTCCGGCGGGGTCGGCGAGCACGCCGGCGAGCTGCTTCGCGGAGCCGTCGACCGGGCAGGTCTCGGCCTCGGCGAGCCACTGTCGGACGAGCGCGACGGACTGGTCCGCCAGGGCGTCGTGGTCGATGGCGGAGTCCTCGTGCAGCGTCGTCATGGGTTCAGTGTGGAGGTCGGGGATGCGGTAGCGGAAGTGAGCGTTCCTGATGGATACCGTTCAGTTCCGCTACCGTTCCGGTCCTGATCCGGCTAGCGTCGGACCATGCTCGACGTCCGTCGTCTCGTGCTCCTCCGTGAGCTGTCCATCCGCGGCACGATCGCGGCCGTCGCCGAGGCCGTGAACTTCACCCCGTCGGCGGTCTCGCAGCAGCTGAGCGCCCTGGAGCGGGAGGCCGGCGTGCAGCTCCTCCGCAAGGCCGGGCGTCGGCTCCAGCTCACCCCGCAGGCCGAGGTGCTGGTGGCCGCGGCGGGCCAGGTGCTCGACGTCCTCGAGCACGCGCAGTCCCAGGTCGAGGAGACCCTGTCGTCCGTGCAGGGCCGCGTGCGGGTCGCCGTGTTCCAGTCCGCGGCCCTCGCCCTGATGCCGAGCGCCCTGCACGAGATGGCCACGGAACACCCCGACGTCCGGGTCGAGATGGTCCAGCGGGAACCGGAGACCGCACTGAACGAGACGTGGGCCCGTGACTTCGACATGGTCATCGCCGAGCAGTACCCGGCCCATGCCGCTCCGCACCTGCCCGGACTCGACCGCTCCGACCTGACGACCGACGCCGTCCGGCTCGCCCTGCCCCCGCTCGACACGGCCCTGCGCCCGGTGTCGTCGCTCGAGGACGCCCGCACCATGCCCTGGGTGATGGAACCCCGCGGCACCGCGTCGCGGCACTTCGCCGAGCAGGTCTGTCGGCGCTGGGGCTTCGAGCCCGACGTCCGGTACGAGACCGCCGATCTGCAGACGCAGATCCGTCTGGTCGAGTCGGGCAACGCGGTGAGCCTGATGCCCGACCTGATGTGGACCGGTCGGACGACGACGTGCCGGCTGCTCGAGCTGCCCGAGCGCCCGCGTCGGACGATCTTCACGGTGGTCCGCGCCGCTGGCGCATCGTCGCCAGCCGTGCGCGCACTCCGCTCCGCGCTCGAACGTGCCGCGTCCGTGGTCGGAGCGTGACACGGCGATCTGGAGGCGCGGCGCGGGTCCGGCACGACGGCTGCGGAGCTCCGTTGCCATCGTGATCGTTCTGTGATCGAGCGATCGTCAGGACTGGTCAGCGGGCGACATTCCCTGAGTAGAGGACGCTGATCCGGCGTCCCACCCAGGCATCCGAGGGGGATCCAGTGAACCAGTCCTGCAAGTACACCTTCCGCCGCAGCGCCACGATCGGAGCGGCGATCGCGATCGTCACCGCTTCGTCGGCGTTCGGCATCGGGGCGAGCGCCGCCTCCGCAGCGACCGACGAGACCGCTGCACCGAGCACCACCGCGACGTCGGCTCCGCAGGACGCGACCACCGCGAACGCCGCGACCGACACCACGGCGGCCGACACCGACACCGGCACCGACACCGCTCCCGACACCGCGCAGGCCGCACCGGACGGCGAGACCGCCGACCCGGCACCGGCGCCTGCACCGGCACCGGCACCGACACCGACCGACGAGACGGCGACGCCGGACACCACCCCGGCCACGACCACGCCGCCCGCCGCGGGCACCGCGACGACGACCCCCGCCGCCGCAGACCAGCCCGCCCCCGAGGCATCGACGCCCGTCACCTGGGCGGAGCCGTCGAGCAAGGACGCGCCGATCGTCCTCACCGCGACCGCCGGCCAGCCGTTCTCGCACACCTTCACCGCCCAGGGCGGCGACGGCCCACTGGAGTACCTGTTCAACCCGCTGAACTTCGACCCGACCAACGACGTCAACGGCTGGTCCTGGAACGAGCAGACCGGTGTCCTGAGCGCCACCCCGAAGAGCACGTTCGACGGCCCCGCACTGTTCCAGGTCACCGCGACCGACCTGCACCAGACCGCCGTGCAGTACGTCCGGGTCGACATCGAGCCCGGCGCCCCGGTGGGTGTCACGTTCGGCGTCGACAGCTCGGACTCCGACGTCAGCTGGCAGGTCGACGCCGACGGGACGATCCGGGAGTACGCGCCGGGTGGCACCGGTGACACCGTGGTGTCGGAGGTCCCCGCCACGGTCGGCTCCTCGATGACCCTCGCGGGGCTGGCCGTCGACGCGCTGGGCAACCGCACCACCCCGGGCGACGAGTACCCGCGCTCGACCGTCACGAGCACCACCGCGTCCGACGGCGTGGTCTGGGACCCGAACTGGTCGGCGAACACGGTGACGTTCTCGGAGCCGGGCACCCGCACACTGACGGTGTCCGAGGGCGGCGTCTCGACCTCGTTCACGGTCCGCGTCTCCGAGGCCCCCGCTGCCGTCGCCGGCATCACCATCGGGGTGTTCCCCGCGGACGGGACGTCCGGCGACCGGTGGGGCGTCGAGGGCGACGTGATCACCTACTACCCGGCGGACGGCGACCCACAGCAGGTCGACGCGGTCCCGGCCCGACAGGGTGACCGGGTGCAGATCCGCGCCCTGGCCGTGGACGCCGAGGGGCAGCCGGTCGGCGACCACACCGACCTCACCTTCACGAGCGACGTGGCCAGTGACCGCATCGAGTACGACCCCGAGGCTGTTGCCACGTGGGTGACCTTCGAGCACGCGTCGCCGCACACGGTCACCGTCGCGTCCGGGGACGTGACGAGCACCATCCGCTTCGAGGTGCAGCCGACGGCGACGACCACGGTCACGACCACCCACACGCCGACCGCATCGGGCACCCTCGCGTACACCGGCGCCGACGAGTCCGGCCCGCTCGCGTGGGCCCTCGGCCTCCTGGCATCGGGCGCCGGCCTGCTCGTCTGGCGCCTGCGTCGCCGACTCGGCTGAGGCACGTCACAGCGACCGCCTGACGGACCGGAGGCGCGGGGCAGGACCGCCCCGCGCCTCCGGGTCGTCTTTGCGCGATTCTGTGAAAAACCCCAGATGAGAGCCGGTAGTACCGAGATGAAACCGTGATCTCCGGCAGGGGTCGGAACGGGTCCGCGAACCGTAACGTCAGCACCGAGGAGCGCGCGGGCACCGCGTGCTCACCACCAGACTCCCGAGGGGGAACCATGCACCAGTCCACCAAGCCGCCCGTCCGCCGCGCGGCGACGATCGGCATCGTCGTCGCGGCGACCGCCATCGGCTCGGTCATCGGCGTCGGCGCGCCCGCGACGGCGGCGACGCCGACGGGGACGACGACGCCGACGAGCACCACGGCGACCGCGACGCCGGGTGCCGACGCGACGACGACGGAGACCTCGACGCCGAACGTCAGCCCGACGTCGAGCGCCAGCCCGACGCCCGGCGCCAGCCCCGCCGCGAAGGCCACGGACAGCGCCACCCCGGCGGCAGCACCGGGTGACGGCAGCGACCTCGCGTTCACCGAGCCGTCGACCCAGGCCGCCCCGATCGCGCTCACCGCGACGGTCGGCACGCCGTTCAGCCACACGTTCACCACCACGGGCGGCAACGGCACCGTCGGGTACGCCATCCAGGACGCCCCGTCGGCGGACTACACGGTCAACGTCGAGACCGGCGTGCTGAGCGGCACGCCGACGACCGCCGGCACGTTCGACTTCGAGGTCGTGGCGCTCAGCGGCTCGACACAGGTGACCGAGTACGTCCGCCTGACCGTCTCGCCGTCGCCGGTCGTCTTCACCGAGCCCTCGACGAAGGCGGAGCCGCTCGCCCTCACCGCCACCGCCGGCGCGACGTTCACGCACACGTTCCGCACCACGGGCGGCACGGGATCGCTGGCGTACGCGATCCAGGACGCGCCCTCGTCCGACCTGACCGTCAACGTCGAGACCGGGGTGCTCACCAGCACGGTGACCACCGCTGGCACGTACGACTTCGAGGTCGTCGCCCTCCGTGGCACCGCGACCGCCACGGAGTACGTGCGCCTGACCGTCCTGCCGGCCGCACCCATCGGGGTCCGCGCGATCGTCGACACCGGCACACCCGGCGCAACGGGCTGGTCGGTCGCGCCCGGTGGCGTCATCAGCGCGTTCTCCGGCGGGGGCGAGCCCCTCGGCACCGTCGCTTCGATCCCCGTCCAGCAGGGCGGCTCGCTGGTGGTGTCCGGCCTCGCCGTCGACCGGTTCGGCAACGCGACCGCCCCGGCTTCCGTGAGCACCGGGTTCGGCGCGACGGTGACGAGCTCGGTCGCGTCGGACCGGGTCGTCACCGATCCCCGGGGCGACGCCTCGAAGGTGACGTTCCCGCACGCCTCGGACCACCGTCTCACCATCACCCAGGGCGGCGCCTCGACCACGTTCGTCGTCACCGTCCGTCCCGTCGCCACCGCCGCGGTCGCGACCACAGCGAGCGGCACCGGCGGCACGCTCGCCTACACCGGCGCCGACGAGACCACGCCGTTGGCGTGGGCGCTCGGCCTGCTCGCCGCCGGCGGCGGTCTGCTGGCCCACCGGCTGCGTCGCCGTCGCGCCTGAGACGCGGCCCCGGACGGACGGGAGGCGCGGTGCGGGCCCGTACCGCGCCTCCCGTCCGTCCTTCCGCGCCCACAGGGCGCGCCGCGCGTGCGGGGGTCCGGCGGTTTCCCGCACGCACCCCCAACCCGGGTCACATTCCGGTGAATCGTCACAGCCCGGCAACGTCATCCCGCTACGATCCGAGAACGCCGACATTCTCGGCAAATTCACATGATCTGGGCGATGAGCCCGGACCGAATCCCTGGGGGATCCCGTGCACCGCAGCACCTCCACTGTCCGTCGCGCCTGCGCCGTCGGCACCACCGTCGCCCTGGTCGGCCTGACCACCGGCCTCGGCATCATGACCGCGACGGCCGCCAACGCCGAGACGCTCGACACGCCGCAGCCGATCTCGGCCGTCGAGACGCCTGCTCCGGCTCCCGTCGTCTCGGACGAGACGCCCACGCCGACGGACCCGCCCGTCGAGCCCGCGCCCGAGACCCCGGTTCCGGCCGAGGAAACCCCCGCTCCGACCCCCGAGGTCACCGACGAGCCCGCCGCGCCGGAGACCACCGCGCCGGCTGCCACCGAGGCGCCGAAGCCGACCGAGACCCCGAAGCCGGACGTCACGGCCAAGGCCGCCGACGCCACCGTCACCATCGAGGGCACGGCCAAGGTCGGCACCCGACTCGTCGCCGTCGTCACCGGCTTCGACGACGAGGCGGGGTACAAGTACTCGTGGACCGACCAGGACGGCAACGTCCTGTCGAAGGCCGCGAGCTACGTCGTCGACCCGACCGACGTCCGCAAGACCATCACGGTCGCCGTCACGGGCACGCTGCCCGGCGCGACCGAGGCGAACACCGTCACGTCCGCGGCCACCGTGCCCGTGACGCAGAGCCCGGCGTTCCTCGGTGCGGACGGCGAGCCGACCACGGCCGGTGCCAGCCGGAAGAGCCCCCTCGTGCTGACCAGCACCGCCGGCGACTCCTTCTCGCACACCTTCCGTGCGCAGGGCTTCCCGGAGCCGACCTACAGCCTCTCCTGGTTCAGCCAGGACGACGCCGACTTCGCCGACGAGTACCCCGGGGAGTCGGACCCCGAGGAACAGCTCCCCTACGAGCTCTCCTTCGACGCGTCCACCGGTGAACTCAGCGGTACCGCCACCCTTGCGGAGAACTCGGAGTTCGCCGTCACCGCGACCAGCGGCACCGAGTCGGTCACGCAGTACGTCTCGATGACCGTCGAGGCCGCTGCCCCGGTCGGCGTCATGGTCTACACGACCGACCGCGCCGGACTGTTCGACGAAAGCGACGACGACGACACCGAGCGGACCAGCTGGATCATCGAGCCCGACGGCAGCGTCTACACGATCGGTGAGGAGGACTTCACCGTCGGCGGTCGCCCGACCGTCAAGCAGGGCGGCACGCTCGTCATCCAGGGGGGCGCCGTCGACCGGTTCGGCAACCCCATCGGTGGCTACGACGACGAGACGCCCGAGATGCCCGTCGTGACCTCGGACGTCGCCAGCGACGTGATCGCCCCCGACCCCGACCTCGGTGACTTCGGCCTGGTCGACGTCACGTTCCCGCACGCGTCGATCCACAACCTGACCGTCGCCTCCGGCTCGTTCAGCACGTCCTTCGCCGTCGAGGTCCAGCCCACCGTCGCCGGCATCGTCGCGCCCGTCCCGGCTCCGCCGGCAGCAGCAGCGCCGGTCGCCCCGGTCAACACCGGCGGCCAGCTCGCCTACACCGGTTCGGACAGCACCGACGCACTGCCGTGGGCCCTCGGCCTGCTCGTCGCCGGTGCCGGCCTCATCGGCGCCCGCTTCGCGCGTCGTCGTCGCGCCCAGCGCTGACACCCTGAGACGTCTCCCGTCCGTCGCGTGCCCGCGCGGTGGACGGGAGGCCCGTGACGGCCCCGCCTGCTCCTCCACCGGAGCAGGCGGGGCCGTTCCGCATCCGCGCCCGGCCGGGTCCGCGCCGGTAGCGTTGGCGACATGCCCACGCTGCTGCACATCGACTCCTCGGCCGACCTGTCCCACTCCCGCTCGCGCGCACTGACCGCGGCCTTCGCCGACGCCTGGCGCGCCCGCGGCCCGGAGTACACCGTCGTCCGGCGGGACCTGCACGTCGACCAGCTCCCCCACCTGGAGAGCTCGGCGCTGCACTGGGCCGCCGCCGACCGCACCGCCGAGGAGACCGTCGCGCCCGAGGCAGAGGCCCAGCGGCAAGCGGTCATCGACGAGCTCCTGGCCGCCGACGTCGTCGTGGTGGGTGCGCCGCTGTACAACTACACCGTGCCGTCGACCCTGAAGGCCTGGATCGACCGCATCCACGTCCCCGGCATCCTGACCGGCGGCGTGCAGCCCCTGGCCGGACGCCCCGTCGTCACCGTGGTGAGCCGCGGCGCGACCTACGACGCCGGCACTCCGACCGAGGGCTGGGACCACGGCTCCCCCGTCCTGCACATCGTGCTCGGCACCGCGCTCGGCATGAAGCTGTACCCGATCACCGTCAGCGCGACCCTGGCAGATCGGCTGCCGGACCTCGCACCGCTGGCCGAGCACGCCGCCGCGGAGTTCGCCGACGCGAAGACGACGATCGAGCGCCTGGCGACGACGCTCGGCTGACCCGCGCGGCCGCGGCGTTCGTCAGGCGGGCCGCACCTCGTCGGCCCGCCCGAGCAGCTCCGCGTGGAAGGCCGTCTGCGTCAGCGCGCTCGCGAGCAGGAACCCGGTCATCGACTCGATCCCGCCGCTGAAGGGCACCTGGGCGGCGACCTCGAACAGCGTCGGACGGTCCAGTGCGTCGAGGGCCGCGGCGACGTGGCGGGAGCGTTCCTCCCGGTGCCGAGCCAGGGTCTGCGCGCGGGTGACGACGTCGCGGAACCGGTACTCGTGCCCCGGGCAGACCTCGAGGTCGGCGTACGGGTCGAGCCGCGCGAGGGACGCCAGGTAGTCGCCGAGCGGGTTCGTTCCGGTCCGGCCGCCGAGCCCGATGCCGGAGTTGATCTGCGGCAGCACGTGGTCGCCGGAGAACAGCAGGCCGTCGGTCTCGTCGAGGAAGCACACGTGGCCGCTCGTGTGCCCCGGGGTCCACAGCGTGCGGATCGTCCGACCGGGGATCGGCAGCAGGTCGCCGTCCTCGAGCAGCACGTCGGCGTACGGCGCCTCGATCCGGCCCATCCCGATCCGGCGCCCGCTGCCCCAGGCCTCGACGACCCCGGCCCGGAGGTGTTCCGGCAGCCCCCACGTCGCGATGTCGGCGTCGTTCCGCCCGGCGTCGGCGCGTTCCCGTTCGAGCGCGCTGACCTCGAGGCCGTGCATCGCCACCCGGGCCCCCGTCGCCCGGCGGATGGCCGCCGCGGCACCCAGGTGGTCGGCGTGCAGGTGTGTGACGGCCACGAGCGACACGTCGTCCAGAGTGCGTCCGATCGTCGCGAGCCCGTCCCGCAGCTCGGCGAGTCCGCCGTCGGCCGACCACCCGGGGTCGATCACCGCGAGCGAGCCGTCCGACCCCTCGACGATGTACACGAGGGTCGCGTCGGGCACCCCGAACCGGAACGGCACCGCGAGGGTCCAGATGCCCGGCCGGACCTGCTCGACGGGTGGCAGGACGCCGTCGCGGAGCGCGGCGGCCTGCACGGGGCTGATCGGTTCCGGGGCCGGCGCTGCCGGCGGGGGCACGGTCGTCACGCCGGCCACCCTACCGACGCTGGCCGACCTGCCCGGGGTGATCCGGGCCTCCCGGCCGCGCATCGTGAGCAGAAGATGTCGGGTCGTCGAGCCGAACCCGACCGTTGCTGCTCACGAAGTGCGCAGCCCCGCCGACGCGCGCGAGTAGACAGGACCCATGGAGATCGCACCGATGCTCGCCAAGGCCGTCGCCACCGTCCCCGACCCGGACAGCACGAAGGGCGGGCTGCGGTACGAGCCGAAGTGGGACGGCTTCCGGGGCATCGTGACCATCGACGGTGACGACGTCGAGATCGGCAGCCGCGGGGCCAAGCCGCTCACCCGGTACTTCCCCGAGCTCGTCGAGGCGTTCCGCGCGCAGTTCGGCGGCCGCGACCACCCGGTCGTCCTGGACGGCGAGGTGATCCTGCGTTCCGGTGAGCCCGGTGCCGAGCGCCTCGACTGGGAGGCGCTGTCGCAGCGCATCCATCCGGCAGCCTCACGGATCGACAAGCTCAGCGTCGAGACGCCGGCGCAGTTCGTGGCCTTCGACCTGCTGGCGGTGGACGGCGAGGAGCTGGTGGACCGCCCCTTCGACGAGCGTCGCGAGCGCCTGGAGCAGCTCGGCGACGCGATGACCGACCCGCTCTTCGTCACCCGCACCACGCTCGACGTCGAGCAGGCGCGCGAGTGGCTCACCACGTTCGAGGGCGCCGGGCTCGACGGCGTCGTCGCGAAGCCCCGAGCGCGGCCGTACGAACCGAACAAGCGCTCGATGCTCAAGATCAAGCACCACCGCACCGCCGACGTCGTCGCCATCGGCTACCGCGTGCACAAGAGCGGCTCCGGCGTCGGGTCCCTGCTGGTCGGCCTGTACGACGCGGACGGCGAGCTCCGCCAGGTCGGCGGCGTCTCCGCCTTCTCCGACAAGCGCCGGGCCGCGTTGATCGACGAGCTCGAGCCCGTCGTGATCCGCGATGCGGAGGGGAGGCCCGTCACCGGTGACGGGGAACGGTCGCGGTTCTCGTCGGGTCGCGACACGTCGTTCGTCCGGCTGGCGCCGGAGCTGGTGCTCGAGGTCCGGTACGACCAGATGGAGGGCGACCGGTTCCGGCACACCGTGCAGTTCGAGCGGTGGCGGCCCGACCGCGAGGCGACGTCGTGCGGGTTCGAGCAGCTCGAGGTGCCGAGTGCGTACGACCTGAACGATGTGCTGTCCTGACGACGGAACGCACTGCGGTGTCCGTTTGTCGCTGTTCTGTCACGTTCGGGGAAAAGTAGTTAGCCGAACTAGCGAAGCCGTGCCAGGATGATCTCAGCAGCACGAGGCGTCCAGTTCGGACGCCCTGATCGGAGCGGATCGACATGAGCACCAGCACGCTTGTCCGCCACCCTCGGCGGAGCCCCTTCACAGAAGTCCGAGAGGCACGGCGCCAGCGCGTCCTGCAGCTCAGCGCGGTCATCAGCGCCATCGCCGGCGTGACCGCCACGGCGCTCGCACTCGTCACGGTCGGACTCGGCTCGTGATCGTCGACGGCATCACCGACGTGCACCGCGGCACCTGGTCGCGGCTCACCCGCCTGCACACCGCCAGCATCGGGCTGCCGACGCACACCACGCGCGTCGAGGACCCGGACCGTCAGCGGGACGTCTCCTCCGCTGCCTGAGGTTCGGCTCGGCTGGGCCCGGTTGCTCGGCCGTTGGGCCGCTCGGCTTCTTCGCCCGTGAGGGCTGCACGCGCGGCGGCTCCCCCGGCATCTTCGGGAAGTCGGGCGGGAACGGCAGCTCACCCTCGCCGTTCGCCAGGTCCCGCTCCCACCACTCGAGCAGCGGTGCGATGCTGCCCGGCTGCTCCCCCATCGACTCCCACGGGTCGCCGGTGGTCCGCAGCCGCTCCGGCACCGTGCGGATCGTGAAGGTCGTCGGGTCCGCGGTGCGCAGTTCGTCCCAGGTGATCGGCGTCGACACCGAAGCGTGTGCGAGAGCTCGGGGGCTGTAGGCGCCCGCCATCGTCCGGTCGCGGTTCGCCTGGTTGAAGTCGACGAAGACCCGCTGCCCCCGCTCCTCCTTCCACCACGCCGTCGTGACCCGGTCGGGCATCCGGCGTTCGAGCTCGCGCGCCGCGGCGATCACCGCGTGCCGCACCTCGAGGAACTCGTGCTCGGGGCGGATCGGCGCGAACACGTGCAGGCCGCGGTTGCCGCTCGTCTTGATCCAGGTGGTCAGGCCGACCTCGTCGAGGACCTTCCGGAGTTCCTCGGCCACCGGCACGGTGTCGCCGAAGTCGGTGCCGGGCTGCGGGTCGAGGTCGATGCGGAGCTGGTCCGGGTGGTCGCTGTCCTCGGCACGAGAGGCCCACGGGTGGAAGACCACCGTGTTCATCTGCGCGGCCCACACGGCCACGGCCGGCTCGTCGATCACGAGCTGCGGGTGCGACCGGGCACTCGGGTAGGTCACCGTGACCGAGCGGACGTAGTCGGGCGCACCCTTGGGCGGGTTCTTCGAGAAGAACTGCTCGCCGTCGACGCCGCCGGGGAACCGCTGCAGCGAGATCGGCCGGTCACCGTTCGCCCGGACGAAGGCGTCGCCCACCTTCACGAGGTACTCCGCGAGGTCGAGCTTCGTGATGCCCGCCTCGGGCCAGAGCACCCGCGAGGGGCTGCTGATCCGGACCTCGCGGTCACTGTCGGGCCCCGGCACCCGCACCATCGTCGCTTCGCTCGCCATGCAGCGGACCGTACACGCGTGGCGGCCGCTCGCCCGCAGCCCGGTGTGCGTGCGCCTCCGTGCTCCCGCTGGACACCGGTGTTCCCTGATCGAACACGCGCACGCCGGTGTTCAGCGCGCGGACACCGGTGTCTTGCGGCCAGGGTCGGCAGGATGGACGGGTGAACGCGTACCTCGGCATCGACCTGGCGTGGGGGCTCGGCTCCGAGCGGAAGGCCGCGAACGAGACCGGGCTGGTCGCGATGGACCACGACGGCACGATCACCGACGCCGGGTGGGCCCGCGGGGTCGACGCCGTCGCGGACTGGATCGCCGAGCACCTCGGGCCACGATCCCTGATCGCCGTGGACGCCTCGCTCGTCGTGACGAACCCGACGGGCATCCGCGAGTCCGAACGGCAGGTCGGGCAGCGGTACGGCCGGTGGAAGGTCGCCGCGAACCCGACCAACCAGGCATCTGCGGCGAGCGCTGGCTCAGCGCTGCTCGACCGGCTGACCGCACTCGGCGTCGGGTACGTCTCCGACACGGACTCGATGCGGGGACGCACCGGTCCGGCGATGTTCGAGTGTTACCCGTACACGACGCTGGTCGGCGTGGAGGAGCTCGGCTACGACGAGGAACGGCCCCGGTACAAACGGCTCGACCTCCGGATCCCCGCCGCCGAGGCACGTGCCCGTCGCGCCGAGGCCTTCGACGAGCTGGTCCGGCGGCTGCGCGAGACCCCGCTCGACCCGCCGCTGCTGCTGGACTCGCACCCGCTGACGCAGCGGCTCGCCGATCCGTCGGTGCTGCACGGTCCGACGCACAAGCACCGCGAGGACCTGCTCGACGGGGCGCTGTGCGCGTGGACGGCGTCGTTCTGGGAGCGACACGGCGACGAGCGCGTGCAGATCCTGGGAGGTGATCCGGGCCTCCCCACCGACACGGCCGCGACGCCGCTGGCGCGTCGCCGCGGAACCGGCGGCGTGGCCCCACCCTCCGACCCGCTGGACGAGGCGGGCCGCCGGCCCGTCGTGGTGGCGCCCGCGCGCCCGTCGCAGCGTTGACGGCGCGAGAAGGATCAGATCTCGCCCGTTGCTGCCGCCGTGCAGATCACCTTCGTGAGGAGTTCGCGCAGGGGTTGCAAGTCACCGAGCATCGACCGGCGGGCGGCGTGATGGTTCTCATTCGTCGTGACCCTCCGCCAGTCGAGCACGACACCGCGCTCGGCCGCGTACTCGCGCCAGAACTCCCGCTGGGTTCGCCCGTTGCCCTCCATGAAGGGACGGATGTAGTTGAGCGTCGCGAACTGCTCGGTCAAGAAGTCCAGAGGGCGCTCCGGCATCCGGGGCGAAGCGAGCTCATCGTCCAGTCGGGCCATCCGTGCGGGGATCAGTTCAGGTGCCAGGAACGGTTCGTCAGGGTTCTTCGCGATGCCGTCGAGCCGGTACTCACCTGCCCAGACGTAGACGTCCTGGAAGAGATGGGCGTGGATACGGCGCACCCGTTCCGATGGCAGGAGCCCCGCGAGTCCGGGAACCTCACCGAGCAGGAGGTCCAACTCTCGGTCCTGCACCTCAGGGACCTCGAGTTCCGCGAGCTGATCACGGCTCGTGGCCCCGAACTTGTTGCGGAGGACGTACTGGTCGTCCTAGTACCCGCCGTCGGGTCGAGGACTCACCGACGGTGCGCGAAAGCCCGGAGCTCCTCGCGACTGATCTCGCCCTTCGCGAAGCGGTCCATGTACCGGATCCACTCGGGGTTGTCCTTGAAGCCTTCGAGTCGCCCGGAGTGGATCACCGCGGCGACGGCGCGCGTCCGCTTGACGCGCTCCGAGCCGGAGACGGTCCGAACCATTCGCTTGGGCATGCACCAATGTTACGCCGGGGCGCGCACGTGTTCCAGACCCGCCAGGACGGCCCGTCGTGGTGGCACCCGCACGCCCGTCGCAGCGGGGGCCGCGCGGCTAGGGTTGAGCGGTGAGCACGACGACCGAACCCCTGCACATCGGGCTGGTGTCGCTGCACACCTCCCCCGGAGACGAACCCGGCTCGGGTGAGGTCGGCGGCATGAACGTCGTCGTCCGGCACCAGGCCGAGGCACTCGCCGACCTCGGCCACCACGTGGACATCATCACGCGCCGGTCCGCCCCGACGCAGCCGGACTCGGTCTCGCTCGTGCCGGGCGTGTGCCTGCGGTTCCTGTCCGCGGGGCCGGCCGAGCCGGTGCCGAAGGGCGAGCACGACGCGTTCATCGAACCGTTCCGCCACGAGCTGGAGCAGCTCGGGCCGTTCGACGTCCTGCACTCGCACCACTGGTTCTCCGGCGCCGCCGCGCTGCCCGTCGCCCGCGAGCGCGGCATCCCCCACGTGCAGTCGTTCCACTCCATCGCCGCCGACCCGGCCACACCGCTGTCCGAGGGCGAACGTCCCGAGTCCGCCGGCCGCATCGCCGGCGAGGAACTGCTCGCGCGCGAGTCGGACGCCGTCGTCGTGGTGTCCGAGGCCGAAGCGTCGACCGTGCGCACCCGGCTCGGCGGCGACGACGCCCGCATCTGGATCGTGCCGCCGGGGGTCGACGGGTCCGTCTTCCGCCCCGCCGCCGTCGGTGCGCGCCGCGCCGCCAACCCCTACGTCGTCGCGGCGGCGCGCGTGCAGCCGCTCAAGGGCCTGGACCTGGCGATCGAGGCGATCGCGGACATCAGCCTGGAGGCCCGCCCCACCCTGGTCATCGCGGGCGACGTCTCGAGTGAGGCAGGCGACTACGTGGACGAACTGCGTCGGCTCGCCGACGCGCGGGGCATCGCCGACCACGTCACCTTCATCGGGCCGCAGTCGCGTGCCGACCTGGCGTTCCTGTTCCGTGGCGCGGCAGCCGTGCTCGTTCCGTCCCACTCCGAGACGTACGGGCTCGTCGCGCTCGAGGGCTCCGCTTCCGGGGTGCCGGTCGTGGCCGCGGCTGCCGGGGGCCTGCGTGAGGCAGTGGTCGACGGGGAGACGGGCGTCGTGCTCGAGTCCCGTGACCCGCAGGAGTGGGCGGCCGAGATCGAGCGGATCCTGACGGATGCGCCGTACGCTGCCGGGCTCGCCGCTGCGGGCCGGGAGCACGCGGAGCGTCTCAGCTGGGAGCGGTCGGCCGCGGGGCTCGAGGACGTCTACCGCCGGGTGCTCGGGCGCTCGTGAGCGGGACGGGCGGGCGGTTCGCGGCGTTCTGGGCGGCGCTCGACGCCGTGCCCGTCGAGTCGGACGCCGAGGCGCTCTACGACGTCGGATCGGCCGAGGGACGACTGCGGCGGGCGAACCTGACGCGGTACCTGGAGCGGTCCGGGCCGGGGGCCGACACGTTGCTCGTGGCCGAGGCACCGGGGTGGCGCGGGATGACGAACACGGGTGTCCCGTTCACGAGCATGCGCGAGCTCGGACCCGGGTACGGCGTCCCACCGGAGCCGACGGCGCCGTGGGAGGCCTCGTCGCGCGTCGTGCACGCTGCGCTGGACGGCTGGCGCGGTGCTCTCCCGGTGGCGTGGGCGATCTTCCCGCACCACCCCTTCGTGGCACCGGACCGGCTGACGAACCGGACGCCCCGACCCGCCGAGGTCCGCTCGGGAGCGCCCGTCGCCCTCGCGCTGCTGGAGGCCCTCGGCGGCGTGGAGCGGGTCCGGGTGGTCGCCGTCGGTCGGAAGGCGCAGGGAGCGCTCGCCCTGGCCGGCATCGAGGCGACCGCCGTGCGGCACCCGGCGCAGGGCGGCGCGACGCAGTTCACCGAGCAGCTGCGGGCGCTGGACCGCTAGCCGTCCGTCCGCCCCGGTGCGTCCAGGTCGCGTCCCGGTCGCGTCCCGCTCAGGCGGAGCGGACCTCGATGCCCTTGGTCGCGAGCCGCTCGGCGACGTGGGCGGGCAGTGGTGCGGCGGCGTACACAGTGCGGAGTTCCGGCAGGTCGAGCAGGTCGTCCCAGTTCTGCGGGTCGAAGCGGTCGTCCGAGCCGTCCCAGCCGGGGTGGACGTCCTGCAGGACCTCGAGGTCGGAGTCCACGGTGATCTCGGTGACGAGCGACAGGTGCGACGGCAGCAGGTCGAGGTCGTCGTAGTACTCGCGCGCCCGGTCGTCCTGCCCGTCGACGTCGAGGTCCTCGTCGGTCTCGTCCTCGGCGTCCGGGTCGTAGGGATCCAGGACGTCGAGGTCGTAGCAGAGGACGTCGAGCACCAGGAGCTTCGCGTTGAAGTCCGCGAACTCGATGGGCTCCTCGGTGGTGTTCGACTGCTGGTCCATGGCCGGAGCGTATCCGTCGCCGAGGGACCGTGTTGCGATCGCGAGAAACCTTCCTGTGGGACTGGACAGAAAGGCATCCAGCGCGCAAGGGTGACGCATGGCCACCACCAAGACGGACCGCCCACAGCAGGAGCAGCACGAGCTCCGCCGGGTCATCGGTCCCAAGCTCCTGCTGCTCTTCATCGTCGGCGACATCCTCGGCACGGGTGTCTACGCGCTCACCGGCCAGGTCGCGGCCGAGGTCGGCGGGGCAGCGTGGCTCCCCTTCCTCATCGCGTTCGCGGTCGCGCTGCTGACGGCCTTCTCGTACCTCGAACTCGTGACGAAGTACCCCCAGACCGCCGGTGCCGCGCTCTACGTGCACAAGGCGTTCGGCATCCACTTCGTCACCTTCATCGTGACGTTCATCGTGATGTGTTCCGGGATCACATCGGCGTCGACGGCGTCGCGGGCGTTCGCGGCGAACCTCGGCGCCGGGTTCGGCATCGAGCTGCCGAACGGCGTGGTGATGCTCATCGCGATGGGCTTCATGCTCGCGGTGATGTTCATCAACTTCCGCGGGGTGAGCGAGAGCGTCAAGACGAACGTCGTGCTGACGCTGGTCGAGCTGTCCGGTCTCGTCATGGTGATCCTGATCGGGTTCTGGGCGATCGCGGGCGGCAACGCGGACTTCTCGCGGGTCGTGATGTTCGAGACGCCGGAGGACAAGTCCCTGCTGCTGTCCATCAGCACCGCGACGTCGCTGGCGTTCTTCGCGATGGTCGGGTTCGAGGACTCGGTCAACATGGCCGAGGAGACCAAGGACCCCTCGCGCATCTTCCCGAAGATCATGCTCACCGGCCTCGGCATCACCGCCGTGATCTACGTGCTCGTGTCGATCTGCGCCGTGGCCGTGGTGCCGATCGGTGAGCTCGCCGGCAACGAGACCCCGCTCGTCACCGTCGTGCAGACCGCCGCGCCGGACTTCCCGATCGCCGACCTGCTGCCCTTCATCTCGATGTTCGCCGTCGCCAACACCGCCCTGATCAACATGATGATGGCGTCGCGCCTGCTCTACGGCATGAGCAAGCAGGGCGTGCTGCCGGGCTTCCTGTCCCGCATCTCCCCCGCCCGTCGCACCCCGTCGACCGCGATCGTCTTCACCACGCTCATCTCGCTGCTGCTGATCGGGTGGGTCTCGCTCGACCCCGACTCCCCCATCGTCGTCGTCCTCGGTGGCACCACCTCGCTGTTGCTGCTGACGGTGTTCGCCGTCGTGAACGTGACCGTGCTCGTGCTCCGCCGCGACAAGGTCGACCACAAGCACTTCCGCGCGGGCGTCATCATCCCGGTCATCGGCATCATCACGTGCCTCTGGCTCGTCCTGCCGTTCTCGTCCGGTCGTGACCCGCAGCAGTACCAGATCGCCGGCGCACTGCTGGCCCTGGGCGTGCTGCTCTGGATCCTGACCTGGTTCACCCACGGACGGAAGCAGGCCGAGAAGGCCCCGACCGGTCTCGTGACGGAGCCGACGAAGGTGCAGCGGCCGCCGCACGACCACCGCGACGTCTGATGGACGCGACCAGTGTCATCTGGACCGTCGTCATCGCGGTGATCGCCGCGCTGTCGCTGTCCGCCGGGGGCTGGCGCCTGCGTCGGGGCCGGGGTCGACAGGACGGTCGACGCGAGCGCTGACCGCCGTGCACGAACGGCCCGTGACGGTTCTGGTTCGCGAAGCCCCCGCTTCGTGCACCAGAACCGTCACTCGTGAAGCGTGCGATCACGGCGGGCCGCCGCAGGCTTCCCAGGAGGCGCCCGTACGCTCGTGCTGCTCTTCCCGCTCCGCCCGCCCAGCACCGCCCAACCCCTCGAGAGGTCCCGTCATGCGCCGTGTCGGCATCACCCTCGCCTCGGTGTTCGGCGCCGGGATCGTGGCGGTCGGCATCGGCGTGGTCGTCCTCGTGGTGATCGCGGTCAACTCGCTCGCCGGCATCGCGAAGTCGAGCGCCGCCACCCCGCCTCCTGCGTGCCCGGCCGTCGCCTCGAAGACGATCGGTGGGATGGTCGTGCCGGCCGGCCCCGTCGGTGGGTTCTGCCAGGACCGCCTGGTGAACGCCGCACACGTGATCGAAGCCGCCCAGGCGCTCGGCATCGGCCCCCACACGCAGGCCGTCGGTGTGATGACCGCGATCGGCGAGTCGAGCCTGGTGAACCTGGACCACGGCGACGCCGCGGGCCCGGACAGCCGCGGCCTGTTCCAGCAGCGCGACAACGGCGCGTGGGGCACGTACGAGCAGCGGATGGACCCGTACACGGCCGCGACGATGTTCTACACGAAGCTCGTGAAGGTCCCCGGCTGGAAGACGATGAGCCCGACGCAGATGGCGCATGCGGTGCAGATCAACTCCGACCCGGACCACTACGCGAAGTCGTGGCCGCAGGCGAAGGCGATCGTCGAGGAGCTCACCGGCCAGGACGTGCCGGACGCCGCTCCCCAGGGCTGACCGCTCACGAGGCCACCGCCTGCGTCTCCTCGTCGAACTCGACGATCGCGGCTCCCCCGGAGTGCACGACGACCTGGGCGCGGAGCCGGACGGACTGCTCGTCGAGGGCGCAGGCACAGGCGTCGACCCACTCCCAGTCCACCGGGTAGAGCCGGTCGGCGTCGGGGCGTTCCCACACGAGCACGACGTCGACGGCCCCGAGCTGCGCCACGATGTCGGCGATCAGGGCCGCGAAGTCGTCGACGTGTTCGTCCGGGGAGTACGGCAGGTCGGCGATCGGCAGCAGGAACGGGATCGACATCCCGCGGTCGTCGAGGAACAGCACCCAGCACTGCCGGCGCAGCGGCCGTTCGACGACGGCTTCGACGAGTCGGACGACGTCGTCGTCGGTGCGGACGGGTTCACGGATCAGGCGGTCGAGCATCTCGGTGTCAGGCATGTCTCCAGCGTGGCGAACCGGGAGCCACCGCCCGAGGCGCGATCTGGGTTCTGTGGAGAACCGCTCCACGAACACGGCCTGTGAGGGAAGAGTCCCTCAGATGCCGTGCGTGACCGAGCTGTCGACGAGCAGCAGCGAGGCGAAGAACACCGCCACGATCGCCGCCATGCCGACGAGCACCACCGGCCAGGTCAGCCGACGCCGCACGAGCCGCAGCACGCACACCACGATCGTCGCGACCAGCACCGCCGCCGCGATGATCGGTCCCACGACGACGACGGAGTCACCCAGCGTCTCGTTGCAGGTGTTGCCCGGCGCCGCACACGACACGAACGCCAGCGACATGAGCTTGATCCCCCACCCCGCTGCCAACGCACCGACCGTGAGAACGACGAGCAGCGCGGTGGACGCGACCACGTCCGCAACGCGAGCGCGTCCTGCCAGGGGGTGCCGGGCCTCCCGACCGAAGCGCGCCGGACCGGACCCGAGCGGATCGGGACCCGACGCAGGTCCCGACCCGGGGCCCACGCCGGGGGCCGGGCCGGACTGCCGCGCGGGCGCGCCCATCAGGAGCGCCGGCCGCGCGTCGACCAGAGGGCGAGCGCGATGAGGACGGGCTGACCGAACAGGCGGACGAAGCGCTTCTCGTCACTGTCCAGGCCGAAGGCGTCGCGGCGGTTGACCCACTGCGACAGGTTGCCGGGGAAGATCACCGTGAAGAACAGCGCCGCAACCGAGCCGACGAAGCGGCGGGCCGGCTTCGGGGCGAGCACCAGGGCCGAGCCGAGCGTGATCTCCGCGACCCCCGACGCGAGCACCGTCGTGTCGTCGTCCAGCGGGACGAAGTCGGGGACCTGCGCCGTGAACTCCTTGCGCGCGAAGGTGAGGTGACTCGTGCCCGCGACGACGAGGGCCAGGCCGAGCAGGACGCGGAAGAAGGAACGCATGCCTCCATGGTGCCCGTTCCCGCGACCGGGTGCCCGCGCTGCGCGACTCGGACGTGTTCGAAGCGAGGTTCACTCGCTAACATGCGGTCCATGGGAGCAGTCGCTCGAGACCACGAACCGCCGGCAGCCCCGGCGACCTTCGCGGTGGTGCTCGGACCGGTCGCGTTCTACCTCGGCATCATCGTGCCCGCACAGTCGACCGTGCAGCATGTGCTGCTCGGTGCGGTGTTCGGGCTGGTGTGCGTGCTCAGTGGCTGGCGGGCGATCCGGATCGCCGGTCGTCGCCGGGCCGTGCAGGTGTGGTCGTGGATCGGCATCGTGATCGGGAGCGTCGGGCTCGTCATGCTCATCTGGCAGGTGCTGGTGATCGTGACCGGGGGCACGTTCCCGCCGCCGTTCTGGTCGCCGTACGCCAACCGCTGACGCGGTCCGGCCGGGAGGCCCGGGTCGGGTCCGCCCCGTCGCGCACGGAACGGGTCGGCCCGGGTCAGGGCCGCCCCGCCCGACGACGCCGGGTCACCAGCCGAGCGTGCCGGGCGCGCCCTTGAACGGCCCGACGATGTCCGCCGTGATCCAGCCGCCGTAGAAGTCGCCGTCCTGCGCCTGGACCCGTTCGCCGCCGACCTCGCACGAGTCCATCGCCGACGGGTAGATCGCGACGCGTTCCCGCAGCGACTCGTAGCCCGGGACGGGCGTCGGGTAGTTCCAGGCGGCACGGCTCGCGACCGTCCCGTCACCACCGACGACGTCGAAGTAGCGCGCCAGGCCCTTGAACTCGCACATGCTCGAACCCGGCGCCTTGACCAGCGCACCCTCGGCCAGGTCGGCCATCGGCAGGTAGTAGACCGGCGGGTGCGAGGTCTCGAGCACGCGGACGGCATCGGTCGTGTCGGCGACGACCGTGCCGCCCAGACGGACGACGACGCGTGCGGTGACCCGCTCGACGGCGGGTGGGCGGGGGTAGTCCCAGACGGATTCCTGGCCGGGGCCGGGCTCGGTCCTCTTCGGGTGGCGCATGCTCCAGGTGTACGCCCGGTGCCTGCGGTGCAGCCGCGTGCGTGCGGCGGGTCGCTCGCGTGCGGGTCGGGCCGTTCGTTCGCGCTGAGCGACAGTTCACGGGTCCGGCGGCGCGAGAAGTGTCGTCCAGCGCGAAACGTCGCCCGTGCGCACGACCGCCTCCGGGTGCACCATGGGCGGGTGACGACGACGACACGCACCCTGTTCCGACGGAAGCCCATCGACACGATCGATGACGAGGCCGGGGGCGAGGGCGGCCTGAAACGGCACCTCGGTCTGTGGCAGCTCACCGCGATCGGCATCGGCGGCATCATCGGCGCCGGCATCTTCACCCTCGCGGGCACCGTCGCGAACGGCGTCGCCGGCCCCGCGGTGCTGATCAGCTTCCTGGTCGCCGGGGTCGCGAGCGCCGCCGCCGCGCTGTCGTACGCCGAGTTCGCCGGGCTCATCCCGAAGGCGGGCAGCGCGTACACGTACGGCTACGCGGTGCTCGGCGAGATCGTCGGGTGGTTCATCGGCTGGGACCTGCTGCTCGAGTACACGGCGATCGTGGCGGTGGTCGCGATCGGTATCTCCGGCTACGTGGGGTTCCTGGTCGGCCAGTTCGGCATCGACCTGCCCGCGTGGATGCTCGGCGCCCCGGGCACCGGTGACGGCCACGTCATCGACGTCTTCGCGATCGCGCTGTGCCTGCTCACCGCGTTCGTGCTCACGCGCGGCATCCGGAGCGCCGCCCGGTTCGAGTTCGTCGCCGTCGGCATCAAGGTGGCGCTCGTCGTGCTCATCGTCGTGCTCGGCGTGTTCCACATCAACAGCGCGAACTACTCCCCGTACTTCCCGTTCGGCTTCGGCGGCGTGATGACCGGTGCCGCGACGGTGTTCTTCGCGGTGTTCGGCTACGACGCGATGTCCACCGCGGCCGAGGAGTCCACCGACGCCCGCAAGCACATGCCGAAGGCGATCCTGCTGTCCCTCGGCATCTCGATGGTGCTGTACGTCCTGGCGACGCTCGTGCTCACGGGGATGCAGAAGTACACCGACATCGACCCCGCCTCGGGCTTCTCGTCGGCGTTCGCGTCGGTCGGGCTCGGCGGTGTCGCGAACGTCATCGCGATCGGCGCCATCGTCGGCATCATCACGGTGCTCGTGACGTTCATGCTCGGTGCCTCGCGCGTCTGGTTCTCGATGAGCCGTGACGGCCTGATGCCGAAGTGGTTCGCGAAGACCGACCCGAAGCGGCACGTGCCGACCCGGGTGACGTGGATCCTCGGCATCGCGTCGGCGATCCTGGCCGGGGTGCTGCCGATCGGTGTCGTCGCGGAGCTCACGAACATCGGCATCCTGCTCGCGTTCGTGGTGGTGTGCTCGGCCGTGGTGGTGCTGCGCTACCGGCAGCCCGACCTGGACCGCCAGTTCCGGCTGCCGTTCATGCCGGTCATCCCCATCATCGGCGTCATCGCGTCGCTGTGGCTCGTCACGTTCCTGCAGTGGGAGACGTGGGTGCGGTTCGCAATCTGGTTCGCGATCGGGCTCGGCGTGTACTTCGGGTACTCGCGGAAGCACAGCAAGCTGGCCGAGCCAGCGAAGCGCTGAGCGCGGCAGCCGACGCCGGCAGCGCCCACGCCCACGCCCACGCCCACGCCCCCGCCCCTCAGCGCCGCAACGTGTCCCGCGGGTACTCCCCGAACCGGTTCGCGTACACCGAGGCGAACCGCCCCATGTGCGCGAAGCCCCACCGCCGGGCGACGTCCGCCACCGAGGTGGCCTGCGGGTCGAGGATCCGCAGTTCCTCGTGCACCCGTCCGAGCCGCACTTCGCGCAGGTACGTCATCGGCGAGCGCTCGAACGCCCGCTGGAACGACTCCTGGATCCCTCGGATGCTCAGCCCCGCGGCCTGCGCGATGTCGGCGACGGTCAACGGTTCGTGGGCGTGCGCCTGGATGAACTCGACCGCGGCCCGGAGCCGTCCGTCGCTGCGGGTGCCGTAGCCCGCGGGGAACCGCTCGGCCTGCAGCGGGTACATGCGGAACAGGGCCCGGGCGACGTCACGTTGCGCCTCGTGCCAGGCGAGGGACTCGTCGCCCTCCTCGCGCAGCGCACGGAGCGCGCCGGACACGGCGGTCCGCCACAGGCCGACGGCGGTCAGGTTCGGCGCGGCGGTGGTGTCGAACGCCATGGTGCCGTCGACCAGGTGGTCCTCGGCGGCGACGTCGAGCACCAGGTCACGGCGCAGATGCACCAGGCGCTGGTCCCAGTCCTGGTACTCCATCTCGAACCGGCGCTCGACGGGGAACAGCGTCGGGACGCCGGGCTGCATGCGCACCTCGTCGCGGCCGACGTCGACGCGGGCCTCGCCGCGTTCGAGCCACTGGACGACGACCTCGCCCTCGGTGGCGACGTCACCGCGCAGGTAGCCGTGCATCTGGGAACGGCGGACACTCAGCCGTTCGTCACCGACACCGACGTACTTGAACCAGTAGTCCTGGTCGAGGGCCCGGGAGTACCAGGCCTTGCCCGCGTACATGCCGGCGAGCGAGCTGATGGCCTCGTCGGTGTCCTGGCCGGCCACGGCGACGAGCGAACGTGGCTGGGCGGGGCGTGCAGCAGGATCGGACCCCGGAGCGGGCGTCTGCGACTCGGTCGTGTCGGTCACGGGAACACCTCTCTCTCGTCGAGCAGAGCGGTGTGATCACGTGCGTTGTCTTGCCGACCTGCCCTCTCACGCTAGGGAGCAGCGGGTGGTCGTACAACCAGGCTGCGCTCTGCGGCCTAACGGCCGGTCCAGCGCACCCAGCCGTGCACCTGAGCGGCGGCGCTCTCGAAGGACGAGTGCCCGCCGGTCAGCGAGTGGTCCGGGGAATCGACGGTGTACGTGTCGGTCCGGGTGATGTCGCACACGACCTCGGCGTCGATCCACCCGTTCCAGTGGTCGGCTGAGTCGCGTACCCACCGCAGTCGGTCCGGCATGCGTTTCCAATCGGTTCCGTGGACCGCAGTCGTCGCGCTCCGAGTTGGACGGTAGTCCTGTCAGATGTCCGTCGCACAGGGTGGCGGCCCGGATCGTCGGTGGCGACTGGCACGATGGTCCCGTGCCTGCTGCCCCGATGATCGACGCCGTCGACGTCATCCGCTTCGTGGGGCCGCAGACCTTCGGCCGCGCACGCGACGTCGTCCGCGCCGGCCTGGTCGACGACGCCACCTGGCACGACGACGACGGCACGGTCACCGCGGTCGTGTCCGGCACCGCCGACGACCCGTACGAACTCCGCGTCGACACCACCCCGGCACGCGGCGACTTCGTCCGCCCGGTCCGCAGCACCTGCAGCTGCCCGCTCGGCGGCGACTGCAAGCACGTCGCGGCCGCGCTCCTCACCATCAACGCCCGCGCCCTCGCCGCGAACGCCGGCCCACGCCCGGAAACGCCGGCTCCGCCGCCCTCGGACTGGAGGCACGACCTCGCCCGCCTCGCCGGTGACGACGAGCGGGCGCCCACCTCGCAGGGCACCCGGATGGGTCTGCAGTTCGAGTTGCGTGACGCGGTCCCCGCCAAGCTCGCCTCGCGCGCCCGTGCCGCCGGCCGCGCCCTGCCGGCGCCGTCCCGCAGCGTGCGGCTCGGGGTCCGGCCGGTGACCCGCAGCGACGCCGGCAACTGGGTGCGCGGGCAGCTGACCTGGGGCACGCTCCCCTACTCGCAGAACCGGCTCGGCGTCGGTGCCGAGCAGCACGCCTGGTTCCTGCAGCTCGCCGCCCTGCACCGCGCCGGGCAGCTGGCGGGGCTGCCGGGTGAGAGCGACTGGCTGCACCTCGACGACTTCCGGAGCCCCCTGCTCTGGCCGCTCCTGCAGCAGGCCGCGGCGCTCGACATCGCGTTCGTCACCGGCAAGCGCGAGGGCGGAGCGGTGCTCGGCACGCAGGCCCAGGTGCTGCTCGACGTCGCCCGGCACGACGACGCCGTGGTGATCGGCGCGAGTGCGGTGCTCGACGGCCGGCCCGTGGTGCCCGGTGCCGCGCGGATGATCGGCGACCACGGCGTCTACGTGTTCCGCGAGAGCCCCGAGTTCACGGTCGCCGTCGCCCCGACCCCGGCGCCGGTGCCCGAGGACCAGCGCCGCATGCTCGTCGAGGGCACCCGGATCACCGTGCCGACCGCCGAGGTCGACGAGTTCCTGGCCGACTGGTCACCCCGGTTGCGCGGCGCCCTCGGGCTGGTCAGCTCCGACGGCTCGGTGGAGCTGCCGGAGCGCACCCCGCCCGAGCTCGTGCTCACCGCGACCTTCGAGCCGGCCCGGGCCCCGCGCACCGACGACCGCGTGCACCTGCGCTGGCGTTGGCACGTCGACGGCCGGAAGGACCCGGTGTCCTTGCACGGCCCGCTCCCCGACCTGTCCGGGCTCCGTGCCGCCGACGATCCGACGGGCACCGACGACACTCCCGTGGCGGACCCGGCCGCGGCGGTGGAGCCGACCACGTCGACGACGCCGGCCGACGACGCGACGCTGGCCGGGCCTCCCGTCCGCACTGCGGGACCCGGCGGCGGATTGGACTGGTTCCAGGACGGCACCATCGACGGGGCCGACGTCGCGGTGTTCGCGAACGAGTTCCTGCCCGAGCTGCCGTCGCTCGGCGTCCGCACGGTCGTGCAGGGTGAGCGGCTCGACTACGAGCGGCTGAGCGGGCGGCCGCACATCCGAGTCACGACGATGCCGTCGGACAAGCACGACTGGTTCGACCTCGGCATCATCGTCAGCGTCAACGGCAAGCAGATCCCCTTCACGCCGCTGCTCACCGCGCTCGCGGGTCGGCAGCGACGGCTCAAGCTCGTCGACAACTCGTACCTGTCGCTGGCCGACCCCGCGTTCGACCGGCTCAAGGAGCTCATCGACGAGGCCCGCGACCTGGACGAGTGGGAGCCCGACCAGCCGATCGCCGTCACGCCGCTGCACGCCGGGCTGTGGACCGAGTTCGACCTGCTGGCCGACGAGACCTCGCACGACGAGCGGTGGCAGGCGATCACCTCGGGGCTGCTCGGGGCGACTCCCCCGGGTGACCTCCCCGTGCCGGACACCGTCCACGCCGACCTGCGGCCGTACCAGCACGCCGGGTACGCGTGGCTGTCGTTCCTGGTGACGCACGGCATCGGCGGGGTGCTCGCCGACGACATGGGCCTCGGCAAGACCCTGCAGGTCCTCGCGATGGTCGCCGCCCGTCGTGCCGCGGAGCCCGACGCTCCCCCGTTCCTGGTTGTCGCACCGACCTCGGTCGTCGGCAACTGGGCCGCCGAGGCCGCCAAGTTCGTGCCGTCGCTGCGGGTTGCGACGGTGACCTCGACGTCGCTGAAGGACCCGGGGCTCGTCGCCCGGACCGCCGCTGCGTCGGACATCGTCGTCACCTCGTACGCGCTGCTCCGGCTCGACGCCCGCGCCTGGACCGACCTGCCGTGGTCGGCGCTGGTGCTCGACGAGGCCCAGTTCGTGAAGAACCCGCAGTCCCAGACCCACCGCGTGGCTTCGGAGCTGCAGGCACCGGTGAAGTTCGCGATCACCGGCACCCCGCTCGAGAACGGCCTGACCGACCTCTGGGCACTGTTCCACATCGTCGCGCCGGGGCTGCTGTCCACCTGGACCCGGTTCGGCGACGACTACGTGAAGCCCCTCGCCTCGCCCGAGCTCCGCGGTGAGGCCCGGCAGGAACTCACCGGGCGGCTGCGCCGACGGATCCGGCCGCTCATGCTCCGCCGCACGAAGGAAGCCGTCGCGGCCGACCTGCCGCCGAAGCAAGAACAAGTCGTCCGGGTCACGCTCGACCCCGCGCACCGGGAGCTGTACGAGCGCACCCTGAACCGGGAGCGCCTGAAGGTCCTCGACCTGATCGACGACCTGTCGAAGAACCGGATGATCGTGTTCCGGTCGCTGACGCTGCTGCGGATGCTCGCGCTGTCGCCGGCGCTGGTGTCGGCGGGGTCGGATTCGCCTGTGTCACCGGCGACGCCGATCCCCTCCGCCAAGCTCGACCTGCTGCTCGACGAACTCGAACAGCTCGCCGCCGAGGGCCGTCGCGCCCTGGTGTTCAGCCAGTTCACCTCGTTCCTGCGGATGGTCTCCGACGCCCTCGACGCCCGGGGCATCGGCTACGAGTACCTCGACGGCTCCACCCGCAAGCGCCCGGAGGTCATCGAGCGCTTCCGGCAGGGCACCGCTCCGGCGTTCCTCATCTCGTTGAAGGCCGGCGGGTTCGGGCTCACCCTGACCGAGGCGGACACCGTGTTCGTCCTCGACCCGTGGTGGAACCCCGCCGCCGAGTCCCAGGCCGTGGACCGCACGCACCGCATCGGGCAGACCCGGTCGGTCAGCGTCCAGCGGTTCATCGCCGAGGACACCATCGAGGAGAAGGTCCTCGCCCTCGCCGCCCGCAAGGCCGAGCTGTTCGCCACGATGATCGACGACGACGCCCTGTTCGCCGACGACCTGTCCGCCGACGACATCCGCTCCCTGCTGACCTGAGCCGCCGCGCACACCGCCGCACCACCCCGTACCGCCGTTCCGCCCGCACCACCGTTCCGCCCCGCACCACCTGGAGTCCCACCGCATGACGTCCCGCCGACGCCGCAGCCGCATCACCCTGACCTCCGTCCTCGTCGTCCTCGCCCTCGCCGTCGGTGGCTACGCCCTCGATGCCTCCGGCGTCCTCGGACCGGACGCCGACGCGGCGGGCACGACCGCTGCGGGCGGTCCCACGGCCGGGGAGACGACCACGATCGGACCGCAGCAGGCGTCGTCGGGGGCGAGCCCCGCCTCCAGTCCGACCGTCAGCCGCGGAACCGACGCTGACGCGGTCCGCGCGCGTAGCCAGCTCGCCGACCTGCCCGTCAAGGGCAAGGCAGCCGGCACCGGCTACGACCGCACCGGCGACTTCGGCAGCGCCTGGCTCGACGTCGACCACAACGGGTGCGACACCCGGAACGACGTCCTCGCCCGCGACCTCGCCGACATCACCCGCGAGGGCCGCTGCAAGGTGCTCACCGGCACCCTCGTCTCGCCGTACACGGGTGCGACGGTGGACTTCGTGCGCGGCAACACGACCTCGACCCTCGTGCAGATCGACCACGTCGTCGCGCTCGAGAACGCCTGGCGCACCGGAGCGCAGCGGCTCACCGAGGCCGAGCGGCAGGCGCTGGCGAACGACCCGGTGAACCTGTTCGCCGTCGACGGGCGGTCCAACTCGCAGAAGGGCTCCGGCGACGCGGCGACCTGGCTCCCCGCGAACAAGGCGTTCCGCTGCACCTACATCGAGCACCAGGTCACGGTGAAGGCGAAGTACCGCCTTTGGGTGGCTCCGGCGGAGCGGGACGCGATGGTGCGGGTGCTGGACGCCTGCTGACGTCGGGCGGGTCCGGCGCCGCTGGGTGTCGGCTCGGAGGCCCGGCGCACCTCCGCCCCGCGTGGCAGGCTGCGGGCATGGCTGAGCAACTCACGGTCCCACAGGCATTCGCGCTCCTGCAGGTCGAGCCCGACGGCCGCAAGTCCCTCGACGGGCAGACCCTGGACACCGGTCTCGCGGGTGCGGTCCTCGCCGACCTCGCACTCCGCGGTGCCATCTCGCTGCAGGACGGGCTGGTCACCGTCGTCAACGGCGCCGCCACGGGTGACCCGGTGCTCGACGGCGTCGTCGGGTCGATCGCGGCATCCGGTGCACCGCGCAAGGCGAAGTGGTGGGTGAGCCGACTCGGCAAGCAGCGGCTGCGCGACGACGTGTTCGCCGGCCTCGTCGCCAGGGGCATCATCAGCGTCGAGCAGGGCAAGGTGCTCGGCCTCTTCCCCACCACGAAGCACCCGGAGCGGGACGGAGCCCCGGAGGCACTGCTGCGTTCCGGCATCGGGGACGTGCTGGCTGGCCGGGCAGGACCCACGCCTTTCTCCGCCGCGGTCATCGGCCTGCTCGACGCGACGAACACCCTGCGCAAGCAGTTCGGCGCCGTCGACAAGGACCTGGTGAAGGAGATCACCTCGGGCACCTGGGCGAGCCCGGCGGTGCAGGCCGTGCTCGAGGAGATCGAGGCCGCGACGATCGTCGTGATCATGGCTGCGACCATGGCAACGACGACGTCGATCGTGACGAGCTGAGGCCGGCAGCGTGATGGGGCGCCCGGACGCCTGCTGTTTCCACTCTTAAACGACAGGTGTAGTCTAGGCATCTCGATGCAGATGCATCGATCGGACTCGCTGCCCCACCGCGGACCCCGAGCCCTTCACCGTCGAAGACCTCAGGAGGCCTCCCACCATGCCCGAAACCACCACCGGCACCACCCGCTTCGGCGACCGCGTCGTCCTCATCACCGGCGGGGGCTCGGGCCTCGGCCGCGCGACCGCCGTCCGCCTGGCAGCCGAGGGCGCTGCGCTCTCCCTCGTCGACGTCTCCGAGCAGGGACTCGAGGCGACGAAGACCGCCGTGCTCGAGGCCACCCCGGACGCACAGGTCCTGACGACCGTCGCCGACGTGTCCGACGAGGCCCAGGTCGACGCCTACGTCACCGCCACGACCGAGCGCTTCGGCCGCATCGACGGCTTCTTCAACAACGCCGGTATCGAGGGCAAGCAGAACCCGACCGAGTCCTTCACCGCCGCCGAGTTCGACCGCGTCGTGTCGATCAACCTGCGCGGCGTGTTCCTCGGGCTCGAGAAGGTGCTCAAGATCATGCGCGAGCAGGGTTCCGGCATGGTCGTGAACACCGCGAGCGTCGGCGGCATCCGCGGCATCGGCAACCAGTCCGGGTACGCCGCCGCCAAGCACGGCGTCGTCGGCCTCACCCGCAACTCGGCCGTCGAGTACGGCCGCTACGGCATCCGCATCAACGCCATCGCCCCCGGAGCCATCTGGACGCCCATGGTCGAGAACTCGATGAAGCAGCTCGACGCGGAGAACCCGCGCAAGGCCGCCGAGGAGTTCATCCAGGTCAACCCCACCAAGCGCTACGGCGAGGCCCCCGAGATCGCCGCCGTCGTCGCCTTCCTGCTGTCCGACGACGCGTCCTACGTCAACGCGACGGTCGTCCCGATCGACGGCGGGCAGTCGGCCGCGTACTGAGACCGTCACCTCCGACGCCCGGCGCACCTCCTCGCGTGCCGGGTGTCGGCCTGGAGGCGCGGCTCGGCCCCGCCGTGTCCGCCGCCCGTGACAGCATGGCTGGTGTGAGTACCGATCAGACCAACGGGTCAGCCTTCGGCCGCGGCGTCGACAAGGCCCCGCCGACCGCGGCCGCCGAACTGCGACGGAGGATGGCCGCCTCGCCCGCGGGCTTCCTGCGCAGCGCGGCGTGGGTCCCCTGGAAGCCGGCGGGCACTCCGGAGGCCGGCAGCGTCGCCCACGTCATGATCCGTGACAAGCCGTTCGTGCCCGTCTTCACGGACCCGGCCGAACTCGCCGCCGGTCTGCCCGACGCCGAGGGGCGTCCGGTGCCGATGTCCGAGCTCGTGTCCGCGCTCCCCGAGGAGTTCGGCATCGTGGTCGACCCCACGAGTGCGGCCGAGGCGAACTTCCTGCACGCGGATGTCCTCGCCCAGATGCGGGTGCAGATGCAGATGCAGAGCGGCGTGCCGACCAGCGACGACTGATCGCTCCGTCGGAGGCTCGGAGCCTTCGTCGTCAGGCGGCCGCGATCGCCGCGACTGCGACGGCCCACCAGTACCCGAGCAGACCACCCGCCGGAACGGCCAGGACCGCGAGGACCCGAGCCCGGCGCATGAGGCTGCGGCGGGAGCGAGCGTCGGCGATCTCGCGTTCGAGTCGCTCGAAGCGCTGGACGTGGCGGAGTGTGTCGTTGATGACCACGGCATCGACGTGCCAGGTGCCCCGTTCCTCCGCCAGCATCGACAGGAAGCGCACGGCTTCGTCGGAGTGCGCACGTGGGAGGCCGCGGATCCAGCTCCCCACCCGCTCGGGCTCGAGGACCACGACTGCCGGCGGCTTCTTGCCGAACCGGAGTTCAGCAGCCTCGACCACCAGGATCGGCTGCACGAGGATCGGGCCGCCCGCCGCGGCCGACAGCAGGGCAGTCGCACGCTCCCCCTCGGCCAGCGCGCGGTGCAGGTGCGGCGTCCGCTGGCCGTTCACCATCAGTGTGCGTCCGCCCGCCCAGACCGCGTGACCGGAGTGGTTCTTCGTGTTGATCGAGAAGACGCCGGTCGGACCGACCACGATGTGATCGATGTCCGTGCTGCCCTTCCCGATCGGGACAGCGTGCAGGACCGTGAAGTCCGGGCCGAGTTCCTCGAGCTGCGCCGCGACCTGCCGCTCGCCGATCGCCCCCTTGAACCACGAACGGGCTTCCGGCCGGAGCGGGTCGTGCCCCCAGAACCGCTGCCAGGTCGTCAGCGCGCGGCCGTCGGCCTGGACCGCGAGACACTGCTGCATCACGGCGTACCCGGGCTTGCGGGCGCGGAGTGTCAGCGGCGCCGTTCCCTTCGGGCTCGGACGGTCTGCGGTGATCGTGTGCTCCCCCATGCCTCCACCGTTCCAGGTCGACGTCTGGTCCGGCCAGCCCTCGTTCTGGCGTCACGGCGCGGCGGGTGGGTCCCAGGTTTCGCGCGGTTGACGGTTCTGGTTCACGATCCCCGGGTTTCGTGAACCAGAACCGTCACGCAGCGCTGACTCAGCCGGCATGCTCCGCGACGACCACCCAGGTCACGGAGACCACGATCGCCATGACGGTCGCGGTGCCGACAGCGACCGCCCATCCCTGCGGCCTCGTCCGCCGAACTCGGGCGGCCACGACCGCACCCCCGACGAAGACGGCGATGAGCACGAGACTCTCGACCAGGCTCGGGACCCACGTGACCCAGGGCGTGCACGGACGGGTCGACGTCTCCCAGTCGCAGCTGTACTGCGACAGTGCGGCGAACACCCACCCGATGACCACAGCGGCGATCCCAGCCAGCGCTGTCGCGACGAACAGTGAAACCGTCACGACGAGGTCCGCCGTCGATGCCCGAGAGCGCCACGGCGACGGGCGGCTCGCCCAGTCCTCCAGCATGTCCCTTGCCTTCGCGGTCAGGCTCGGACAGCCTGCGGGCGCGGCTCGACGAGCTCGATGAAGCGGGACAGCAGCGAGAGTCCCGCGATCGACGGGGGCAACCCGGTGGTCAGCGCTGGCGAGTGCACGAGGTAGGCCGCCCACTTCGCACGCGAGATCGCCACGTTCAACCGGTTCGGCATGAGCAGGAAGTCGAGCCCGCGCGGGATGTCCGCCGCACTCGACGCCCCCAGGGACACGATCGACACGACAGCCTCGCGACCCTGGAACAGGTCGACCGTGCCGACCTGGGTGCCGGTGAAGCCCGCGCGGTCGAGCTCCTGCCGGATCAGTGCCCCCTGCGCGTTGTACGGCGCCACCACGATGACGTCCTCGTCGGTCAGGTCCCGGGTGTCGGAACCGTCGGTCCAGGTGCGACCGACGACGTCGCCCACGAGGGCGACGACCCGGGCGGCCTCTTCAGCAGAGGACGTCGTGTTGCCCGCGTGCACGACCGGCACGGGGTGCACACCCGCGTCGATGCCGTCGAGGTGTCGGCCGGAGACCATCGAGGCGAGCTTTCCGTCGTAGGACAGAGCGGAGACGGACTCGGTCAGCGCGGGGTCCATGCGGCGGGTGCGAGCGAGGAAGTACCCGAACTCGGGCGGCAGGACGTGCTGTCCGTCGGCGAGCCAGCCGAGCGCGGACTCGTCGACGGGCTCCGGGTGCGAGCCCTGCGACACCTGGGGCAGTTGCTGGGGATCCCCGAGCAGCAGGAGCCGGGTCGCGGCGACCGACGACGCGATGGTCGGTGCGAGGGAGAACTGTCCGGCCTCGTCGACCACGAGCAGGTCGAGCGAACGGCGCTCGATCGTCGACTCGTTCGCGAACGTCCATGCCGTGCCACCGACGACACCGCCGGTACCCGAGGCCTCGGACGAGGACAGGAATGCGGCGACCGCGGCGCCGTTCTTCACGGGGGTCCAGGCCGCGGCGTCGAGCTCGTCCTCGGTCGCGCCGGACTTCGGCACCTTCACGACCCGGTCCGCGGGGACGCCGGCCTTGACCACCGAGGCGAGGAAGTTCTCCGACGTCGCGTGTGATTGGCCGACGACCCCGACGCGCCAGCCGTACTCGCGGACGAGTCGGGCGACGACGTTCGAGCCGACGTAGGTCTTGCCCGTGCCGGGAGGGCCCTGGATCGCCAGGTACGACCGGTCGAGGCCGAGCAGGGTCGAGACGACGGCCGACACCGTGTCGTCGCGCTGCACCGGGACGATCGGGCCACGCGGGGGCACCCGGCGCAGCAGGTCGAGCGCCGGGTCGGGCAGCATCGCCGGCAGCTCGTCGAGCACGGCCTGACCCCACCACGCGATCGCCTCGGGCTGGGGCTTCGCTCGGGGCGGAGCCGACGGGGCGAGGGCCACCGGGAACTCGTGGTGCGGTTCGCCGCCGACGGGCAGTCCCTCTTTCACGAGCACCTCGACGGCATCCCCGTTGTCCCACACGTCCATGATCACGGCGCGCGACGACGCGCCCTTCGACCCGGGGCCCGGTGAGGCGACCGAGGGCGGAAGTGGGTCGTCGTAAACAAGGTGGGGCGTGCCTCCAGGCCGGAGCCGCGAGCCGGGCGCGAGCGTCCCCGACAACCGGAGTTCCCGCGACTGTGAGCGGGCACGCGGCAGCGTGTCCCAGTCACGCTCGACGGACGCACGCTCCACGACCAGGACGTCACGCGTGTCGGCCCAGTCGTCGACCGGGTTCCGCAGGCGGTCGAAGTGGTCCTGCCAGAAGGTCTTGGCCTCGCGGCGGTGGTAGTCGATCGCGGCTGCGGCGAGCGCCAACGCGGTCTGGTCAGGGGTGCGGTCGAGGGCGTCGACGTCCTCGAGTTGCGCGGCGAGCGCGACGTACACCGGGTTCGGCTCGCGCTCGACCGGGATCGGCGGGACCTCGAGCTCGAGCGACGGGTCGGCCGCGTCGGGGTCGTCGGTGCGCAGCGAGCGGAGCCAGTCGCGCAGGCGCAGGGTCGAGCGGCAGTCGTAGGCGTTGTAGTCGGCGACCTGGTCGAGCATCCGCTGCCCCTCGCCGGCGTCGCCGTTCCGGAGTTCCTCGATCGCGTCGACGTAGGCGGTGATGCTGTCCGCGGCGTTCGTGACGTCGCTCTCGCGCAGGTCCGAGCCCATGTACAGCGGTTCGAGCTTCTTGATGGAGTAGCTGTGGCTGCCGACGACCAGGGCCTTGCGGACGATCGGGTACAGGTCGACCAGGACCCCGGCGCGCAGCAGGTCGTCGACGGCCTCTTCACCCACCCCGTGCCGGGCTGCGAGCGACAGCAGGTGGGTCCGCTCGTAGGCCGCGTAGTGGTAGACGTGCATGCCCGGGTACTGCTGCCGCCGGGCCTCGATGAACGCGAGGAACTGCTCCAGCGCAACTCGCTCGTCGCGGATGGTGTGCGCCCAGAACGCGGTGAACTCGGCGCGGTCGTCGACCAGGCCGAACAGGTAGTCGAGGCCCCAGTGCACGCCGTCCTCGGTGTGCAGCGGGTCGCCTTCGAAGTCGAAGAACACGTCGCCCGGGTCGGGTGCCGGGATCGCGTCGAGCGCACGGGCGTCGAGGACCTCGAAGCGCGGCTTCACGGGCTGGCCCGGCCCGTCGGCGGCCTTCCGTCGGGCGTCCTCCGATTCGATCTGGAGGCTCGCCTGCCGCACCAGCCGATCCTGCGTCGCGCGGGACAAGCCCGGCACTGCCCGGGTGCGGACCGCCAGGTCGTCGATCGTCCGCACCTCGTGCTTGATCAGCTTCGCCCGCTGGTCCAGGCGCATGCCCGCGACGAGGACGAGGTCGCGGTGCTCAGCGACCTGGGTCGAGCAGATCGCACAGCGCCCGCAGCTGGAGTACCGCGGGTCACCCCACTGCAGTGACTCGTCGGCGGCGATGCGCTCGGCGATGACCCGCTGCAGTTCGGCGCGCTGCGTGCGGTACACCGGCGCGATGTCGGCGAGGTCGTGCGTGGTCGTCGTCCGGTCGCCGAGCACCAGGTGCACCTGCTTGCCGGTCGGGATGCCGTGCGCCTGCATCTGCTCGGCGTACGCGGCGAGCTGCAGCAGGGCGCTGATCTTGGCGTGCCGGGCGAGCTTGGTGTCGTAGACCTCGTACTCGCCGCGGTCGTTGCGGATGATGAAGTCCGCGAAGCCGATGAACCCGGGGGCGTCTGCCGTCGGCGCTGTGTGGAACGTCGGCTGGTAGAGCACGTCGGCACCGTCGGCGAAGGCCTGTCGTGCTTCGGCTGCGGCGCGCGCGTAGTCCGGCGGTGCGGGGCGGTCGAACTCGACGACGTCGCGGGTCTGCTTGAGGATGTCGAGGTAGTCGAGCTCGTGCTGGTCCCCCAGCCGTGCCGTGCGCTCGAGCATGTCGTCGTGCACGTCCGGCAGGACTTCCCCGCGACCGAGCTTGGCGTCGAGACGGCGGAGGAACGCCCACTCGCAGGCCGACCACGTGCTCAGGTCACTCGGGCTGAGCAGCACGTGCCCGTCGACGCCGATCTGCATGCGCTCCCCCTTGCTCTCCGGTGCGCTGAAAGCCTAGGGGCGGGCGCCGACACCGACCCCGTCGGGTCGCCGGGCGGTCAGCCGATCGGCACGAACCGAGGCCCGTCGTACCCGTCGCGGGTGACGTGCTCGGTGAAGTCGGCGAGCGAACGCACCCAGTGCCCCCGCTCGCCGTACAACGCCTGGTAGACGACCACCGGCTCCTCGGTCTCCACGTCACGGGCGACCAGCACCACCTCGTAGTCGTTCCCCTTGAAGTGCCGGTACCGCCCAGGTGTCACGTCGAAGCTCACACTCTCGATCGTAGGCAGGCGAGCCGTCCGCTACCGACGCGAGACACGTATGCCTATTCGAGGCGAAGGTGTCCCCACACTGGCGGGGCGCTCCCCTGCCGACGGAACGACGCGACGGCTGCGCCGGGCGGCCTGACCGCCCGGCCCCGTCACGAACGGACACGTGCTTCCGTGCGGACAGCACCACGACGTACGGTCGCACCATGACCGTCATCGTGGCCGTCGCCGTGCTGGCGGGGGTTCTTGCCCTCGCCACCGTCCTCGGGCTGCTCCTCCGCTCCAGGACCGGCCGCGCGAAGCCCAGCCCGACCTCAGCCGATGGCACCGCCAGCACCGTCGCCGACCTCGCCCCGCCGACAGCCTTCGGCACGCGCGCCACCCTCGTCCAGTTCTCCACTCCGACCTGCGCCCGCTGCCCCGCGACCGCCCGGCACCTGGACTCCGTGGCAGCCCGACACGACGGTGTCACCCGACTGGAGATCGACCTCGCCGAGCACCCCGGACTGGCGAGCCGCTTCAACGTCCTGCAGACCCCCACGGTCCTGCTCGTCGACGGTTCCCGGACCGTTCGCACCCGCTTCGGAGGCCCACCCCGCCCACCCGAGCTCGCCGCAGCCCTCACCGACGTCCTGACCGCAGGAACCGCAGGAACCTCAGGCACCGCAGACACGACCGGCACCCAGGAGTCCCGATGACCACCACGAACGACACCGACCGCGGCATCGACCCGCGCTCCCCACGCTTCGGCGCCGCCATCACCACGGTGCTCCTCGCCGCGACGATCGTCCTCACGCTGATCCCCGAGACGTGGATCGCCGGCATCGTGCTGCTCGCGGTCATCGTCGTGCTGTTCGCCGTCGGAGGCATCGCCGGCATCCGCCGCCACCCCTACGGCGCACTCTTCCGACGGGTCGTCCGCCCACGCCTCGCCCCGCCCGCCGAACTCGAGGCGCCGGAACCCCCGACCTTCGCCCAGCAGGTCGGCCTGTTCGTGACCGCGGTCGCCCTGCTCCTCGCACTGCTCGGCGTGCCGTACGCCGCCCCGATCGGTGCGGCGGTCGCCCTGGTCGCCGCGTTCCTCAACGCCGTCTTCGACGTCTGCATCGGCTGCCTGCTCTACGTGTGGCTGGTCCGGGCGGGCGTCTTCCGTCCGCGGCGCGGCGTCGCCTGACGGCGTCCGGCCTGGAGGCCCGCTTCGCCTCGACCGCACCGCCAGCGGCCGACGGGTGCTCGGCTCCAGAACACGGCTCTGCCCCGCCCCGTAAGGTGAGCGGGTGGGGGAAGACGAACGAATCATCCGGCATGCCTGGCGTCGTACCGCCCTGGTCGTGTCGATCGCCGCGGTCGCGGGGGCAGTGGCCGGTTGGGCAACCTCGCGGGACGAGGACGGTTGGACCGTCGCCCTGGCGATCTGCACGTGCGTCGCCGTGCTCGTCGGCTTGGCCGGGATGCTCTCGTTGCTCCCCACCACAGCACGCGCGTCGTCGATCATCACGCAGGCGACCGAGGACCTGACGAGAGACCGTCGCAAGATCATCAAGGGAGCCATCCGCTCGGGCGTTCCGCTCAAGGAGGACGCAGGCCCGGAACTCCAGCACCGCGCGCTCACCCTCGCTCGCGGGACCGCGATGTTCAACGGGATCTTCCTGGGGCAGGGCCTCCTGCTCTTCGCAATGGTCGCTGCTCCTCACTTCGCTCGTGTCCTCAGCGGCGGCGGCGATGTGGTCTTCAGCCGGATCATCCTGGCGCTCTTCGTCGTCGAAATGGTGTTCGTCGTGCCGTTGCTGGTCGTCCGAGGCCGCCGAGCGCGGCGCTACGCGGATGCCGCCACCGCCGACAACGAACGCCGCACCACTACTCCGATCCCTCTCGCATGACCGCCGTGTCGGAAGTGCCAGCCACCCCCGAGGCCGTTGCCCGCCGAGCCTGGCGCAGAACCGCCGTCATCGTCACGATCGGTGTGGTCCTCGGTGCGGTCGGCGGGTCACTCTTCGCACGGCAGGACAGCGCGCTCGAGACCACCCTCGCGATCGTCGGCATCGCTGCAGGAGTGGGCGGTCTTCTCGGCACCTTCTCGATGCTCACCACGACGCTCCGCCGATCCTCCGACATGCAGGCGCCGATCGATGGGCTCTCACGCTTCGGCCGGAAGACGCTCGCGCAGGCGATCGCGAGCGGGACCCCGATCGAACCAGCCGATTCTGACCTCGCACGACGGGCGGTCGACCTCGCCCGTCTCCGCGCCGCCTACCAACCGGTCGCGCTCGGCCAGTTCCTGCTGCTCTACGTGGGGATTGCTGGCCCGCAGATCCCGAACCTGTTCGACGACGACTCGTTCGTAGCTGGCCTCAGTCGCATCATCTGCGGAGCACTCCTCGTCGTGGCTGCCGCCATGTCCCCCGTCATCCTGCGTCAGACCCGGGCTGCACGACGCTACGTGCAGGCGGCCACCGAAGCAGCCGCCCGCCAGCGCTGACTCAGTAGGCCTGCCGCACCCGCGACACCGACAGCCGCAGAGCGGGCTCGTACGAGGAGCCGTTGAGCGCCGTGATCGTCCAGTGGTACCGATCAGGCCGGGTCATCACGCCCCAGTCGCTCCGGCCGCACTTGTTCACCTTCGACCCCATGCTCTTGTCCGGCAACAGGCCGCGCTCGTCGTAGAGCCGGACGGTGGCGGATCGGAATCCGCTCGCGTTCCCCGAGATCCGGCAGCTCGCGAACGTCGTGGCAGTCCGCACCTTGTCCTTGTGCGAGTCCTGCCAGCTCCTCGAGTTCTTGCCGATCGCGACACCGGTCAGCTTCGACGACCAGGAACCCTCGGCGAACGCCGGCGCCGCCGCGAACATCGTGGCGGCCACGACTCCCCCTGCGACGGTTGCCGCGAGACGACGACTGAGATTGACCATTGCACTTCCCCCTTGAGGTGACGGCTCGGGCTGTCTGAGCCGAGTGCACGCTACTGTACGGTGAAACACCAGTACAAGGTTTCAAGGGGGCGCAGTGGGCATACAGATCGACGAACTGACTTTCGGGTACCGGCGGGACCACACGGTGCTCTCCGGGTTGTCGACGGTGTTCCCGACCGGAGCGAGCGTCCTGCTCGGGCCGAACGGCGCTGGCAAGTCGACCCTGCTCGGGCTCGTCGCCGACACGCTCCGCACCCGCGCCGGGACGATCAGCATCGAGGGACTGGGGGAACCGGGGACGCGCGGAGACCGCCGACGGTACCGCCGCGGGGTCGCATGGCTTCCGCAGCGGAGCGGCGCCTTCCCGGGCCTGACCGCTCGAGAGCACGTCGCCTACTGCGGCTGGTTGAAGGGCTTGTCGCGCGCCGACGCCTGGGATCGCTCGACGGCCGCGCTGACCGCCGTCGATCTCGCCACCCGAGCCGACGCACGAGCGTCGTCGTTGTCGGGCGGCCAGATCCGGCGGCTCGGCGTTGCCGGCGCGCTGGTGTCCGGCGCGCAGTGGATCCTGCTCGACGAACCGACGGCCGGACTCGATCCGGCACAGCGCGCGCGGTTCGCTCGGGTGATCCAGAACCTGCCGACGGAAGTGTCCGTCGTCGTCTCGACACACCAGACCGAGGACGTCGCCACGACCTACGACCACGTGACCGTCCTCGTCGACGGCCGGGTGCCGTTCGCTGGTTCGGTCGCGTCGTTCACCGAGCCGTTCGCAGACCTCTCGCCCGCCGAGGCGATCACCGCTTCGTACGCGCGGTTCACGAGCGAGGACGACTGATGCGCCCGATCATCCCGTGGCGCAGCCGAGCGGCAGCGTGGCTCCTCGCTCCTGGGCTGCTCGGCATCGTCGCGTACAGCGTGCAGTTCGCAGATGAGACGACCGTCGCCGGCTACTGGCCCGCCGCGATGGCCGGCTCCGCGATCTACCTGGTCTTCTCGTGCGGCGTCGCGGCCACGGCCGGCGCCTGGGAAGGGAAGCGCTTCCGGGCCGCAGCGCCGGTGATCGCGTCCAGCAGCCGATCCAGTGCAGCAGCCGTCACCGATCACCTGTGGACACCACTGGCCGCCGGCCTGCTGCTCCAGCTCGTCGCGGTCGCACTCTTGAGTCGGGACACCTGGGGTGCTCCCGGTGGCCCGTCGCCCCTCGTCGGCCTGGCATTCGCGGGGATCCTGTTCTTCCACAGCTGCATCGGGTTCGCACTGGGGCGGTGGCTCCCGCCGGTGGCGTCCATCCCGCTGAGCCTGCTCGTGTCGTACAGCTGGCTCGGCTTCACCTGGTCCGTGGACTACTTCCCGCTCCGGTACCTCGCCGGTCTCGTGATGGCGGACTGCTGCTCGGTCGAGACCGCGCTCGACGTCCGGGCACCGATCATCGCGACGGCGTTCAGTGTGCTCGCCGGGTGCAGTCTGCTCGTCATCGCGGTCGCCCGACGCTCGAGTGGTGACCGTGCGCGCCGGTTCGGACTCCAGATCGGCGCAAGCTCGTTCGTCGCGATCACCCTCGTCGCGCTGACCGCCGGCTCCGGCCTCGGTGCGGCACCGATCGTCGACCGCCCGCAAACGCAAGCGATCTGCAGCGGCGCGGCGCCGACGATCTGCCTCTTCCCGGAGCAACGCGACACCGACGACTCGCAGTCGGTGATCCGGAAAGCCGTGGAGAACCTCGGCCGCTCGGGCATCACGGTGCCGTCGACCATCCGCGCGAGCAACGCGCCGTCGACGCTCGACGTCCTGAACATGATCGTCCAGGTCCGGATGACCGACGCCGACCTGCTCCACAGCATCACCACCTCCTTGCTCGGCGATGCCGAGGTGGCGTGCTGCGGCACCGAGGAGGACGACGCCGAACGCCGCAACGATGCCGCTGTCGCCAACCGATGGCTCATCGAAGTCGCCGCCGAGGGCATCGTGGACGCCGACCACGTGGAACCCGCCCTCGAGCTGGATGACCCCGACGTTCTGCGAGCCCTCCGTCGTGCTCCGGTCCCCGCTCAGGCCGCGTGGGTCACGGCGACGATCGACCGGCTGACGGATTGCTCGGTCGGCCACATCGCGGTGCCGTCCTCGTGATCTGGTGGCTGCGTGTCCACCGCACCCTGCCGTTGCTCGGACTCACGACCGCCCTGGCGGCGCTCTCGATCGCGCTCGGCCCGATCGGCATGCTCTTCCCCTCGTTCGGCGGCGGCGCACCGTTCGCACTGATCCCCGTCGCGGCCGTGCTCCCGCTGGTGATCGCCATCGCGACGAGCGGCTCGGTCACCCGCGCGCGGTTTCCTGCGCCCACTCGGCGGACGGACCTGCTCGAGCTGGCCACCGTCATCGCGGTGGCCGCGCTGGTGGCAGCTACCGCGAGCATCGGCCTCGCGGTCGGCGCCGAACCCGAGGCCGCGGTCGCGACCGCCCGGAACACGATCGCGTTCTGCGCACTCGCACTGGTCAGCCGAGCGGTACTCGGCGACCGCTACCAGTCCGTGCCGGGCGTGCTCTACCTGTTCGTCGCAGCGCTGTTCGGTCGCGCGACCCCGGACCAACCAGCCGGATGGGCCGGAGTCGTGTCGACGAACACCGACCCGGCGTCGTGGGCGTTCGTCCTCCCTGTGGTGATCGCCGTTATCGTCAGTCCGCTGGCACACTGGCCGGGCACATCGACGTAACACGCAATTTACTTTCAGCACTGGCGCTCACCCGCGAAAGACGCTTTCATGGCGGGATGACGATCACCGAACGGCCCGAGCGGCCCGAGCGGCCCGAGCGGTCCGAACGCGCCGACGCCTTCGCCCTCGTCCGCACCCAGTCGGCGGGCATGCCGTCGAGCATGCGCGCCATCGCCGACGCCGTCCTCGACGACCCGGCAGCCGCGGCCTCCACCAACGCCACCGACCTCGCCGGCCGAGCCGGGGTCTCCCCCGCCACGGTCTCCCGGTTCGCCCAGCACCTGGGCTTCGCGAACTTCGCCGCCCTGCAGCGCAGCATGACCCGGGCCGTCGAACGCGGGATCCACGAGCGTGAGTCCACCGAGATCCACGCCGGCGTCGCGGTCGACGACGACGTCGCCACCGTCATCGCGAAGGTCACCGAGGACGTCCGCGCGGTGATGGCCGACACCCGCGCCGCACTCGACCCGCACGCGCTCGACGAATCAGCACGAAACCTAGCCAACGCCCGCCGCGTCGTCCTGTACGGCGTCGGCGCGAGCGGCATCGTCGCCCGAGACCTGCACCTCAAACTCGAACGCATCGGCATCGTGAGCTCGATCGCCGACGACCCGCACAACGCCCTGACCCTGGCGAGCGTGATCGGCGAACACGACGTCCTGGTGCTCGTCAGCCACTCGGGCTCCACCGTCGAGACCCTCGAGGTCGCCCGCGCCGCCCGCGCCCAGCACGCCACGATCATCGCGATCACCGGCCACGCCTCCGCCCCGCTCGCCACCACCGCGGACCACGTCCTGCTCGGTGTCGCCGGTGCCGAGAGTGCCCTGCGCCCCGCGGCCATGGGCAGCCGGATGAGCCAGCTCGCCATCGTCGACGCCCTGTTCATCGTCGTCGCGCAGCGCACCGACGAGCGCTCCCAGCCACTCCTCGCCCGCAGCCGCGACGCCGTCCGCACCCACCACCGGAACTGAGCACCACCATGAACCAGACGCACGAACCCCACGACGCCGAGGCCCACGGCGCCCTCCGCGACGAACTCGCGGCCCTCACCACCGAGGCGACCGACCACTCGCTGGACGACATCGACACGATCTCCACGCTGGAAGCCGCTCAACGCATGAACGCCGGAGACCGCAGCGTGCCTGCGGCACTGGAGCCGTGCCTCCCGGCCATCGCCCTGGCGGCAGACTCGATCGCCGCAGCGTTCGCGCGTGGCGGCCGACTCGTCTACGTCGGCGCCGGCACGCCGGGCCGGCTCGGCGTCCTCGACGCCAGCGAGTGCCCGCCCACCTTCGGCACCGATCCGAGCCAGGTGGTCGGCGTGATCGCCGGTGGCGACCCCGCCCTGACCACCGCCGTGGAGGGCGCGGAGGACGACGAAGCGGCTGCCGTCCGCGACCTCGACGCGCTCGGCCTGACGGCCGACGACGTGGTCGTCGGGATCAGCGCGTCCGGCAGGACGCCCTACGTCATCGCGGCCATCCTGGAGGCCCGGCGCCGCTCCGCCCTGTCGGTCTCCGTCGCGTGCAACCCCGACTCGGCCGCGGGGCGGGAGGCGGACATCGCCATCGACGTCGTCGTCGGCCCCGAGTTCATCGCCGGGTCGACCCGCCTGAAGGCGGGCACCGCGCAGAAGCTCGTCCTCAACATGCTCACCACGCTCGCGATGGTGCGCAGCCACAAGACGTACGGCAACCGCATGGTCGACGTGCGGGCGACGAACGCGAAGCTCGTCGCCCGGGCGTTCTCGCTCGTGCAGGACGTCACCGGCGCTGCCTCCAACGAGGTCCAGGCGGCACTCGACGCCTCGGACGGCGAGGTCAAGACCGCCATCGCCGTGATCCTGACCGGCGCCTCCGCTGTCGACGTCCGTGCTCGCCTCGAAGCTGCTGCCGGCTCGTTGCGCGCCGTGCTGTAGAGCCCGTTCCCCTTTTCCGTTTCCTTTCCCCCGAGGAGCACCCCATGCCCGATGCCCAGCAACTCGCCCAGCAGATCCTCGACGCCGTCGGCGGTTCCGCGAACATCGCCGATGTCGAGAACTGCATGACCCGCCTGCGGGTCGAGGTCGTGTCCGACTCGTCCGTCGCGCTCGACGACCTGAAGGCCACCGACGGCGTCATGGCCGCCATCGCGGCCGGCTCGAACCTGCAGATCGTGCTCGGCCCGGGTCTCGTCGACCGCGTGGCCGACGGCCTGGAGGCCCTGCGCGCGGCCGCCCCGTCGGCTGCGGCTGGTGGGCCTGGTGCGTCGCCTGAGGAGCTCGCTGCTCGCGGTGCGTCCATCAAGGCGACCGCGCGGTCCCGTTCCGACGGCCGCACCATGCGCGCGATCCGGAAGATCTCCGCGATCTTCATCCCGCTCATCCCCGCGCTGATCGCCTGCGGGCTGATCGCCGGGATCAACGGCATCCTGACGAACCTGGGATGGGTGCCTGCGCTGACGCCGTTCCTCGGCGTGCTGTCGTCCGGGTTCCTGTCCCTGCTCGCCGTGTTCGTCGGGATGAACGCCGCGAAGGAGTTCGGCGGCACGCCCATCCTCGGCGGCGCGGTCGGCGGGATCATCGTCGCGGCCGGCGTCGCGAACGTCACCGTGTTCGGCGAGACCCTGGCGCCCGGGCAGGGCGGTGTGCTCGGTGCACTGGCCGGCGGCATCCTCGCCGCCTACGTCGAGCGCTTCATGCGCCGGATCACGCCCGACGTCATCGCGCTCATCGTCGTGCCGACCGTGACCGTGCTCATCGCCGGGTCGGTGACGCTGGGGATCCTGATGTCCGTCGCCGGTGTCGTCTCGGTCGCGATCGGTACTGCTGCAACCTGGCTGCTCGCGAACGGCGGGGCCTTCGCCGGCTTCGTCCTCGGAGGACTCTTCCTGCCGCTCGTCATGACCGGCATGCACCAAGGACTCATCCCGATCCACACCACCCTGATCGACCAGACCGGGTGGACCGTGCTGCTGCCCGTGCTGGCGATGGGTGGTGCCGGGCAGATCGGTGCGTGCATCGCGCTGTGGGTGCGGTTCCGTTCGAACGCTTCGCTGGTGCGGACCATCCGCGGAGCGCTGCCGGCCGGGTTCCTCGGTGTCGGTGAGCCCCTGATCTACGGCGTGACGCTCCCCCTCGGGCGGCCGTTCATCACCGCGTGCATCGGTGGAGCGTTCGGCGGCGGGGTAGTCGGGCTGTTCGACCAGCTCGGGCACTCCGTCGGGGCGATCGCCATCGGGGCCTCGGACCTGTCGCTCATCCCGCTGTTGAACGGCTCGTCCGGCTACGGGTGGGCGCTGCTCGGGTACGGGTCGGGGCTCGTGGTGGCGTACGTCGTGGGGTTCGTGGCAACGTTCTTGTTGGGGGTCTCCGCGTCAGTCAAGGCCGATCTCGAGGAGCAATCCGCTCCCGGGGCGCCGCTCGACCTCGTGTCGTCGACCGTGCCGGCTGACGCGACCGATGCGCCTCCTGCTGCCGGCTCCGCTGGGACTCCTGCAGCCGGTGCCCCTGCTGGTTCCGATCGGACGGAGGCTTCGCGCTGATGCGGTTGGGCGCGAGCGCGTACCTGGCGCATGCTCCACTGGCAGGCCCGACGTTCTCGGCCGCAGCAGAGGCCGGTGCGACGCTTGCGTTCACCTAGTTGCACATCCCGGAGGACTCCCCCGCCGGGGCACGAGCCGCGGCGACCGCGATCGTCTCGGGTGCTGCGCCCGCTGGGCTGACGGTCGTCGCCCCCCCGCCCCAACACCGCTCGGTTGATCGGGGATTCGCCGTGGGAGTTCCTTCGGTCGATCGGGGTCTCGCGGGTCAGGATCGACTTCGGGTTCTCGGTCGCTGAGATCTTCCCCATCGCCTCCGTGCTGCCGATAGCGGTCAACACGAGCACGCTGCGCGCGGCGGACCTGGCGCCGTTCGCCGACCTGGATGTCGAGCTGATCCACAACTTCTACCCGCAGGAGTGGACCGGGCTGGCGTTGTCCTCAGTTGCGGCGTCGGTGTCAGTCGCCAGGCAGTTGGATTGGCGGGTCGGTGCGTCCATCGCCGGCGACTCCGTCCGCCGAGGGCCGCTCGGCGAGGGGCTGCCGACCGTCGAGGAGCACCGGAACCTGCCGCCGCTGTTCCAAGCGCGGGCCCTCGTGGACGCTGGCGTGAACGATGTTACGTCGGAGATCCAGCGCTCCCGGATCACTCGTAGTCGCGGCTTGGGTCGCTCGTCCGCGGACACCAATGCATCTACCCCCCTTCACGTGCCACGCCTCCGCGCCGCCGCGCAGGACTGTCCTCGGCCCATGCTAAATTTCGAGCAGACGTCAGTTGCGAGGGGGAAGTCCGTGGTCAGCATTACTCGAGCGATCGTTCACGAGATCCCGAAGGGGCGATATCTCTCCGAAGGGCCGGCGGCTGTGGGTCTGTCGTCGGCCGCCTCGGAACTTGCGCTCGAGACCCGCCGTTTCATCGAGGAGAACATGCTCGACTTTGCGCTGAAGAGCCCTCGAAAAATTCACCACGACCCAGACGCGGTGTCAACAACGCCTGAGCTTGTCACATCGATCCTGGCGGACGCCGATGCAAATTTCGTGGCGGCATCACAGGCCATCGCGAAGAATCTCTACCAAGCCCAAACAGCCAACAGCCCCTCGGGGATCCTCATCGTGGCCCTCGTGAACACGGCTGCCGGTACCGCACTCGTCGTTATGAAAGCGGAGCACCAGGAGGGCATGCGACTTCAGCGTGTTGGCGATCCCGCTACGGGACATTTCGACCTGGAGCACCTCAACGAGCTGATCGTCGGCAACAACTCCCGCGTCTACAAAATCGCAGTGCTCAGGATTTCGGACGACGCCTTGTCCGGAGAAATGGTTGATCAACAGAATGGCATTTCATTCGCGGACTTTTTCATGTCGAAGTTCCTGGGGTGCCGACTGTCCGATGATTCCGAAATCCAGACTAATCTGTTCATGAAGACTTCGATGACTTTTCTCAATGACAACATCTCAGACGAGGAAAAACGGGGGCGTTATGCAACCGCCCTACTGTCTTACATGCGTTCTCCCGCTGATACTTTCGAAGCTTCCGGGTTCGCGGAGCAGTTTCTCGAAGTCGAAGATCGTGACGAGTTCTTGAACGCCATGCCAGAGAACCTTGCATCCTCGGTTATTCGAAAAGACTTGGCGCTCGTTCCAGGCCATGGCGCAGGACTGCGAATGTACGGTTCCGGCGTTGTGATTTCGGCAAGCGCCCAAGCCCTAGAGCGTGGCGCCCTCCAGATCGTTTCCGAGGAGAACGGTGAAACCGTCGTGCGGATCATCGGGAGCTTGAAGAAGTTTGGCCTCGGTAATGCCCCCAAGGCGTGAGCATGGACACGACTGACATCTCGCAGCGCTATGCGAAGGAGCGCTCGTCGCTCGAAGATGCTTTGCGCCTATGGCGCTCCCAAATCGAGGATGCGGCGCGAGAGTTCGATCTTTCGGTCGTGGTCTCGGGTCGGGTCAAGTCCTACCGAAGCGTCCTGGGAAAAGTTCGTCGCAAGCCCGGAGTGGTCCGGACATGGGAAAGCCTCGGAGATCTCGTCGCTCTCAAGGCTGTTTTCCCGACTAACAGAGCTTCCCAGGACTTCACGGATTGGGTCGAGCAACAAGAACGGTGGACTCCGCACCTCGATCCAAAGCAGTCCGCCCCTCATGAGCTCAAGTATCAGGCGATGCAATTTGATCTCATTGACCCGGACATCGCCGATAGCCGAGGGGTCCCCCTGAAGGTCGAATTGCAGGTGAGGACAGCGGCGGCCGATGCTTGGTACGTGGTCGACCATCGCCTCCGGTACAAGGGAACGGTGAACCTGCCCGACGACCTTAAGCGCAAGCTTCTCCGCCTGATCGTCCTTACCGAATTGTTCGACGAAGAAGTCGAAGCCGTACTGGCCAGCCAAGCCGAACTGCCGGAATACGCTGCTGCTCGCCTCTACGAACGCATCACGGCAGAAGCGGATCGCCTTACGGGCGGTTTTGCATCAGGTTCCCGACCCGAAGGTCTTCTTGAGCTGCTTCTGCAGGCGTACATGCCGCTAGAAATCGACCAGTTGGACGCGAGGCTGACGTCGTTCCTTGCGCAGCATGCGGAAAACCTTCGAGCAGTGATTGCAGATCATACGCACGGCTCCGACACGTTTGTCGAGGACCGCGACTGGCTCTACTACGAGCCAGAGAGCCTATTAATCGCCGAGCGCGCCGTGACCCGTCCCGCGATGTTGACCGCCCGGTGCAAGGGGGCCGACTTCGAGTACCTGATCGAGTCCATGGCGAATGAATTCAAGAGTCGGTTGAGCCCGAATGTCGGCTGAGCAGGGCCGTCGATGCAGACTCTGAATGGCGCCTATCCCGGAACCCCGCTCCTACGTCCGAGTTCGTGCGCAGTGGGCCGCCACCAGCCTGGAGTCCCGCGTCCCGACCGCGTCCCTTAGCTGAGATGTCCAGGGCAACCCCGGAGGCCCCGCCGCGCGAAATCGAGGCCTAGGAACGTCCTGTCGACCCGGTTCGCTCCGCCCGCGCTTGCTATCGGCTGAGCTTGTCAGTAACGGGTTTACGGCGGGACACGGCTCTACGGCGCAGCGGCGGCGGCGGCGGCGGCGCTAGCCGCACGAGGTCGGCGGAGCCCCGAAACGGTTCGGAATACCCGACGAGATCAGTCTTCGTCGACGGCCGCTGTCCCTTCGAGCGCCGTCGCGACGGCTTCGAACTCTGCGAGAGCTGCGGCGAGGTCCTCGATGATCTCGCGGGCGATAACCTCGGGTGCCGGCAGGCTGTCGAGGTCATCAAGCGAGTCGTCGCGTAGCCAGGTTATGTCGAGGTTGACCTTGTCGCGTGCGATCAGTTCCTCGTACGTGAACGACTTCCAGCGGCCTCCCCCGGCCGCCTCGACGCGCTCGCTCCGCGATGCGCCGGCTAGGAACGACGCGACGAACTCATCGAGGTGCGCACGGCGGAGCGGGTTCTGCTTAAGCGTAAAGTGCATGTTTGTGCGCAGGTCGTAGACCCAGAGCTTGCGCGTCCACGGTGTCTCGCTGGCTGGCTTCTTGTCGAAGAACAGCACGTTGGCCTTTACGCCCTGGGCGTAGAAGATGCCGGTGGGCAGTCGGAGCATCGTGTGCAGATCGAAGTCGTCGAGCAGCTTGTGGCGCAGCACCTCGCCTGGGCCGCCCTCGAAGAGCACATTGTCGGGCAGCACGACGGCCGCGCGGCCGTTGATGTCGAGTACGGTCATGATGTGTTGCACGAAGTTGAGTTGCTTGTTCGAAGTCGTCGCAACGAAGTCGGCGCGCTCAATTTCGGTGTCCTCGCGCGCTTCGCGCCCGTCCGAGCCGACCATGGTCAGCGACGACTTCCTGCCAAACGGCGGGTTGGACAGCACGACCGAGTACCGCTCGCCCGTGTCGGCAATCAGAGCATCACGCACATCGATGAGGGATTCACCCTGCGGTGTCCCAATGCCATGCAACAGGAGGTTCATCGCAGCGAGTCGTGCCGTGCCGTCGACGAGTTCCGTCCCGTGCGCGAAGCCGTCGCGCAGGTGGTCGCGCTGGGTCGGCGTAAGGCGCTCGGCCGCGCGCGAGGCGTAGTCATGGGCGACGAGCAGGAACCCGGCGGTGCCGGACGCGGGGTCGAGCACAGTGTCGTCCGGCGAAGGTTGAATCACGTCGACGATCGCCTGGATCAGGTCGCGTGGCGTGAAGTACTGGCCGGCGCCGGATCCCTTGTCAGATGCCCCCTTGGCGAGCAGTTGCTCATATGCGTCGCCCGTGAGATCGGTGCCCGATGCGGACCACTGCTCGGGATCGATCAGATCTACGATGAGCCGCTTGAGCTTCGCCGGGTCCTGAATTCGGTTCTGCGCCTTGCGGAAGATCACGCCGAGCGTGCCGGGCTGCTGCGCGAGGCCGACGAGGATGCGTGTGTATTCGAACTCGAGCTCGGCTCCCTCTGCATCGAGCAGTCGCTGCCAGGAGTACTCGTCGGGGACGATCTGCTGAGGCCGAAGCTTTCGGTTGGCGCGCTCATGCGCCATCTTCAAGAACAGCAGGAACGTGAGTTGCTCTATGTAGTCAAGTACACCGACGCCGTCGTCACGGAGAAGGTTGCGGAACGAATCGAGCTTGTCGACCAGGCGGCGTGCGTCAGTCATTAAGGCCTCCTTGAGCCGAAGGGGTCGTCGAGTCGGCGGGCTCCGGCGCCGATCGGTGCTACTGCCTCGTTACGCATCTGACCCGGTTCCAGTGAGCTGACCTGAGAACGCAGTCGCCAGGAGTGCGCGCCGAAGGGAGCCGGAGCGTGCGCGGGAGTTCGTGATCGCGACGAGAATGCGCCGGCGATCAGCATCGAACGCGTCGAGCTGGGTGAGCGCGGCATCTTGTTCCTCTATTGCTGGAACCGGAATCGGCAGCGGACCGAGCTTTCCGAGGCTGAGATTGTGCTGACCAGCGCTGGACGCAGCGAGAGACTCGATGCGCCGGCGAAGTTGCGGCGTAGACAGCATTGCCTGCACCCAACGCGGGCGCACCACGTCCCCGCGAAGTCGGTAGCGAATCAGGTAGGACGCGAACGCCGCGTCGATTCCTTCTTGCACAACGGCAGATCGTCCGATGAGGTCAACCGATCCATTCGATCGGACGATGAGCAGGTCTCCAGGTGAGAGCTTCGATCTAGTGACATCGGCAGCGCGATCAGCGACGCGCTTCTCGTCGGTAAGGTCGATTCTTCCGTCGACCAGATTGGGAATCCGCACGACAGCTGGGCCCGGCCCATCGACGACACACTTCTCCGAGGTCCCATAGCCCGCGACGACCGACAAGTCGTTCAGGGGAACCAGGGCCCCGATCGTGACACGGGCGAGCGTCTTCTTCCAAAGCGAGTCGACGCGTCGAAGCGCGGCACTGAGTTGCGAATCGGCGACGGCGAGGTGGGAGAGGTGCTCCTCGAGGATTGCGACAATTCGGTGTTGCTCCTCGAGAGGCGGGACCGGCACCGGGAGCTGCACGAAACGGTCATGGGTCAAGTTGAGGCCGCTGTCGGAAATTCCCGTCTTCATCTCGTCGATACGCTTCTGCGCGTCTGGGCTCATCAGGTACATCTCGAGAAAACGGGCATCGATGCGCTCACCGGGACGGAGGCGATACATCTTCCCAGAGAGCATCAGGCGCGCGGGTGTGTGCTGGACGAGCGCCGGAATCCCGCAGCGGGCGCGAGGGCCAGCACAGGTGATGAGGAGATCGCCGACTTTAACCTCGATGTTCGATCTCGGATCGAGCGTGTCTGGCAGCGCCTTGTTGTGCTCAGGCTCGAACTTTCCCGGCTGGATGGCCGTGGTCTTCAGCACCCCCCACTCCTCAGGCGCCGCCGGATGCGCATGGCATTTAGGGCTCCAGCCCTGCTGGATGATGCGCTTGTTCGACTGTCGCTGCAGGAGGTCGCCGATAGGGAGTCGTTCCCAACTCACGCGGTCAACTCCCGATTCAAGTCTTCCAGGAGGTCGCCTGCCGCGTCGCCGAGGTCGCGGAGCGCGCCGTCAACGCCGCCTCGCTCGTCGAAAGGCGCGTTGTCGAGATCGTCGGCTGTGATGCCAGCCGAAGCCGCAATAATCTTCATCATCTTGTCCAGCCACCAGCGCTGACTCGCACTGAACGAGGCTCCCGACTGCTCTTGCCGGGCGAGCCAGTTGGCGTAGCGAGACTCCACAACGTCGGCGTAAGGGACCAAGGCATCATCGATGCCAGTCTCGTAGCGGAGAAGCGAGATCAGGTCGGTCGATGTGTGCCGATCGCGCGTCTCAGCGCTACCGCGATACTCGACGCCCAGTGAAAGGTACGCGCTCCAAATGTAGTCGACCGTCCAATTGTGCGGCGGGCGCTTGATGCGCTCGGCGAGCTCCTTCACGTCGCCGAAGGCAATGCGGCGTCCCTTGGCATCGAACATCAGCTGGATGGCGCTGATCTCGTCGCGGTGGTCGGCGAGATAGGCCTTCCACGACTCGATAGTCTCTCGAGCCGCCTCCGGGTCGATGACACCGAACGCGTCAACGAGCGAGTCGCGGCTGACCTCGTCGATCACCTGATCGTGTGCACGGCGCAACTCGATGATGCGCGTGCGCAGCTCGGGATTCGCGGCGAGCGGCTCGATCGCCGCATCGAGCAGATATTGAATCACTTCAGTCGGATCTCGTGTCGGCTCAGCGGCCACCGCCGCGGCCTGCGTGTCGGGGTTGACAGCATCGACGAGAGCCCGGACAACGGCGCGGAGCGACTTTCCTGCCACGGCATCCAGTTCGGCGCGTTCGGCCGGAGTCACCTGCTGCTCAAGCGCGGCGAGACGATTCGCCAGCGTCGCGGTCTCGTCCTCCGTGAGGTTGAGCGTCGCAGCCTTATCGAGCAGCTTCTTGAGACTCAAGGATCGGTCGCGATTGAGCGGCGGCTCGACGAAGTCGTGCTCGGTGACGCCGATTGCATCCACTAGTACGAAGCGGGTCTTCGCCGCGGCGTCGTCGGTGACGGCTCGGAAAGTTGCCGGGTCGATCGTACGCGCGCCGCGACCCTTCATCTGCTCAAAGTACTGGGCCGAGCGCACGTCTCGCATGAAGAGCACGCACTCGAGCGGTTTCACATCGGTGCCGGTAGCGATCATGTCTACGGTGACAGCTATGCGCAGGCTGGGGCTGGTGCGGAACGCCTTCAGGTGCCCCTTGGGATCCTTCGCGCTGTAGGTGATCTTCGCGGCGAAGTCGTTACCCTTGCCAAAGACCTCGCGCACCGTCTGCACGATTTCTTCAGCGTGGTTGTCGTCCTTCGCGAAGATTAGGGTCTTCGGCACGGTGCGACGGCCGGGGAAGATCTCTGTGAAGAGCCGATCACGGAAGGTCTCTAGCACGAGGCGGATCTGGTGCTTCGCCGTCACCGCACGGTCGAGCTGGCTCTTCGTGTAGTCGAGGTCGGCGTCGAGCTTCTCGATATTCACCTCCCGCGTATCGCGGTTGACCTTCGGCACGAACGTGCCCGCCTCGATCGTCGAGCCGTTCTCGGTGATCTCGGTCTTGATTCGGTAGATGTCGAAATCCACGTTGACGCCATCTGCCACAGACTCTGCGTAGGTGTACTCGGACACGAGGTTCTGCTGGAAGAAGCCGAACGTCTGCTTGCCGGGCGTCGCGGTGAGACCGATGACGTGGGCATCGAAGTATTCGAGCGCACCGCGCCACACGCCGTAGATGCTCCGATGCGCCTCATCGACGATCACGAGATCGAAGGCCTCCGGCGGGAGGTCCGGGTTGTACGCGACCTCGACGGGCGTCTCGGGAGTGAAGTCATCGAGGCCCGGGTCGTCGCCCTCAGGTACATCCTCGTTCTTGATCGCCCTGAAAACCCGCTGGATGGTCGAGATCGCTACCTTCGTCGAGTCGGGCATCTCGCCGCGCGTGAGCTTGGCCACGTTGTACAGCTCGGTGAATCGGCGACCGTCGTCAGGCGTGCGGTAGTTCTGGAACTCGCCGAGGGTCTGATCCGCCAGGTTGTTGCGGTCGACGAGGAACAGCACCCGATTGAACCCGCCCCACTTCAGCAGCCGATACGCCTCGGTCACCGCCGTGTACGTCTTGCCGGCACCAGTGGCCATCTGTACGAGGGATCGACCGAAGCGCTGTTCGCGCAGGCTGCGCTCGACACCTTTGACCGCATCGATCTGCGCGGGGCGCAGGTATGTTTCGTCGAGTACAGGCAGACTGTTCACCCGGCCGCGCCAGGTGGGTGCTTCGTCGGGATGTTCGCTAGCCGTGCGAATCGTGCGACCGAGAGTTTCGGGCATCGGGAAGTGGAAGACGCGCCGTGCGCGTGGGGCCGGGTCGAAGCCGTTGGTGAAGTGCGTCTCGGTGCCGGACGCCTCGAAGACGAACGGCAGCCGTCCTTCCGGATCGAGAGCCCGCTTGCGTACGTCATCGGGAAGTCCGACCGCGTACATCGCTGACTGCCACTCGACGCCGGCGAGAGGCGTGCCGACCGGCTTTGCTTCGATAACGCCAACGACCGCCCTGTCGACGTACAGGAGGTAGTCGACCCGGCCGTGTCCAGGCTTCATGATGACCTCGCGAACAGCGACACCGGTCGCCGCGAACAGGTTGAGCGCCTTGCGGTCCTGCACCTTCCAGCCCGCGGCTTCCAGCTGGCGGTCGATCAGCACGCGGGCCCGCTGCTCCGCTGCCAGGCGCTCGTCTTCATTTGGGGACATCGTCCAAATCCTATCCGGGGAGGACCGAGTTTCGGTGACGCGCCACACCAAGAATGCCGACGCGTCCCAACCCATCACCTGGCCTGGGACTTGAGAGGCGGTCTCAGTTGTGCTGGAAGCTAGTGAGCGGCGTTTCATATGGTCGCGTCCGTGGCCTGACCCCGGGAAGACTGTGCCGGCGCGCCCTCCGATTGGGCGCATTGTGAATTGCCCGGTCGGGACCCGACGCTCGCATTCGATGTCGACAATGAGAAGCTCGCCTCGCTATGCCGCCTCGACCATGTCCTCGGATGTCTTATGCAGGGATGCGCACGGCGCGTTGAAAGACGGCGTTTCCCAGGCGCTCGATGTCTATCCGCTGGTCTCGACGAGCTGCAGGGCTTCCTGCGCAAGCTCATGTTCAGCCGCAGCTACCTCTTCGGCGCCAGCTTCGACGAGACCCCTGCTGTGTCGAGATTGAACCGCTCGCGCGAGGACGGTCGGCGTGCTACTGATCAGCGTCGTGAGGCCGCGCACGAGGTAGCCACCTTCGGCGCCCAGAGCGCGGAGGGCAAGTAGCAGTCATTCCTTCCGCGCAGGTCCGCGCAGACACTCCGTTACCGCGTGGTTACTGGAGCTCACTCGCTGGTCGAAAAAGGGCCCCGGATCCCTTTCTTCACAGGGATTCGGGGCTCTTCATCATGGCGGTACCGGCGGTATTTGAACCCATCGGCACGACCCTCACTTCTTCGACCCCTGGAGAAGCCATATTTCACTTCAATTCTTCAACCCGCGCGCATCGAACCAATCGTGGAAGTGCCTGCGAGACAGCCACCGGTCAGGCAGGAAGCGGCCGATGAAGCACTGCACTACGTGGGATGCGAGCGAGCGAGTGACGCAGGTGAGCGCTCCCACTGTTCAACTCGAGCGCTGCACGCCGGATCCTCGGTCCGTCCAAGACTTTGACCACTCCGCCGACACGCTGACCAGCTGCGTAGACGAGCCACCCCTCCCCCAACCCGAACCTCCGGCAGTACGCCGCCATCTGGTAAAGATCAACGTTCGGGTACTGCCCGTGCTTCTCAACCTTGTACTTCACATCGATGCACGCCCGTACCTCTCCGTCGACAAGCCACACGAGGTCCGGCGCGATCTTCACCGTGCCCTCGACGTCGAGCGTCGATTGGTACTGCGATACGAGCACTCCCCCATAGGGCTTGAACGCTTCGCGCAGAGCGGCCGATACGAAGTCCTCGAACACCGGCCACATGTCGACCAGGAACCCTGACGCGACGACCGAGCCGGGGCGTTGCTCGACCGACGATCCCGACAACACGAGGGACGCCAGAGCCAACGCCGATGAGTAGCGCGCGTTCCGTCGACCCGGCCGGACGACCGGCACCGGCGCCCCGACGGGGATCACCGACACCCCATCGAGCACCCGCACGATCCGCCGCAGCGCCCCGAGCACATCGGCCGGCACGCCGGGCAACCGCAACAACCGCGTTGCAGCGGTGAGTAGCACCCGGTTCTCGGCGATGTCCTCGACGTAATCGTCGAACGACACCTCGACCGGGAGCGGCTGCCCACCCCGCCGCGTCAGCTGGTCCCCGATCCGCCACCGACCACGGACGAGCGGCAGCGCGTCCTCCCGCGTGACGTACCCGCGAAGCGGTCCTCCGGCCAACGCCCGCGAGGCCTGCCGCACGAACGCGTGCGCCAACGCCGGCACGAGGTCATCGTCCTCCTCGAAGCCGAAGTCGTCTTCGGTCCAGATCGCACTCCCGGCACGGGCGTACCCGAGCATCGCGAACAGCCGCCGCACCGGCGTCTTCGGCTTCAACCACACCGTGTGCCCCGCGATCCGCACGACGCCGACCTTCCGGACACTGCTCACGCGGTACTCGTCAGCGCCGAGCGTGGGCGCGACGGTCGCGATGTTCGCCACGGCGAGCCCGACGGCGACCGCCCGCGGCAGCCGGTGGACCACCGGCTGGTCGGCTTCCCGCAGCTCAATCGTCGACGGAAGCACCTTCGGCCCCGTCCGCAGCGTCGCGCGTCACCTGGCGACGCAGCGTTGCGAGGCCGTACCGCGCCTCCAGGTCAACGCCTTCGCCGTAATGGTGCTCCGCCAGGAGCGGCAGGATCTCGTACCGCCACACGTCCTGCAGACCGGTCCCGGCGAGATCGCGCATCAGGAACGACGGCCCGACCTTCGCATCGTGGTCCTCTATTTGCGTGTTGAGTCGCGTCAGCAGGTCGGCGCGATCGTCCTGGAGGCCCTTGGTCGCCACCCAATGCGTCAACACGTTCTGCACGGGCGCGCGTTCCGGGTGCAGTTCGATGAACGCGAAGCGGCGCCGCATCGCGGCGTCCAGCATCGCGATCGAGCGATCGGCGGTGTTCATCGTGCCGATGACGAAGATGTTGCTCGGCAGGGTGAACGGCTCGTCGCTGTAGAGCAGGGAGATCTCGCTGTCCCGGTACTCGAGCAGGAAGTACAGCTCGCCGAAGACCTTCGCGATGTTGCCACGGTTGATCTCATCGATGACCAGGAAGTAGTTCGCCTCCGGGTTGGCGGCGGCCGCGTCGGCGAGGCGCCGGAGTGGTCCCTTCCGAAGGGTGAAGGCGAGGTTGCCGCTGTCGTCGTTGGCGACGGGGCGGAAGCCCTCGAAGAAGTCCTCGTACGAGTACGTCGGGTGGAACTGCACGATGGTGGTCTCGCCGTCGGTGCCGTCTGTCACGTGCTTCGACAACGCTTGGGCGAGGAACGTCTTACCGGTTCCCGGAGGGCCGTAGAGGATGACCTGCTTGCGGCGCTCGATGAGATCGAGGGTGTCCTGCAGCCAAGGTTCGGGCATGTGAAGCTCGGCCGTGAGCTCATCGTCCACGCGGGTGAACGGCACGCGGACATTGAGCTTCGGGTCGGGGATGACGGGACCGGGACCCGGGACCGTGAAAGGCACCGGCTTCGGCGGCGTCGAGATCTTGTGCCGCCATCGCTGCGCCAGCGGTTCCTTGTAGAACAGCGCCGGCCCCTTCGCCTTCTGTTGGAGCGCGATCGTGATCTGCTGGAAAGCCTCGTCCGGGTCATCCTCCATCTGTCCCTCGACCTCGCCGGCGAATGCGCTGCGGATCGCCTCGCGGTCGTCACTGGAGACGACCTCCCCGAAGAACCCGGGGTGCACGAGCAGGAGCAGCTCATTGCGCTGGATGGGCAGGGGTGTTCCTGGCAGCGCCGAGACGACATCCCTCCACGCCGTGGGGTCGTCGAGCGCGTGGTCACGCTCTTCCTCACCGAGCCGGAGCCACGCGTCGACGCACTCGATGAGGATGGACGTCGCTGCGAACATGTGCCCGGAAATGCCCTGCCCGGGATTGAAGGACCACGAGCGGAAAGCCTCGTCGATCTCGGCCGGGATTGTGACGGGGTGCTCCATCCGGTCGAGCAGGAACGTCACGCGCTCCCGCTTCTTCCGCTCCCCCGGTTGCTCGAGTGGCAGGACCTGCCAGCACAGGAGTTCGGCCATGAGTAGCTTGGCGTCGTCGCTGGCACCGTCGAACTGGGTCGCGAGCTTCTCGAGGAAGACGTCGCCGTTGACCTCGGGTCGTCCGATGAAGCGCTCGCGGAGTTCTGCGACGACCTCGTTGCGCCAGACACCACGTCCCGGAGCGAAGACCGAATCGAGCTGGCGGAGGCCTCGGTCGACGAAGATCGCGCTGGTCGAGCGGATCGTCTCGGCTCGCCAGTCAGGCGGGACGATCTCCGTGGCGAGTCGGAGCTGGAGGTCCGCCTTGCGCCGCCGGTCGAACTCTCGCTGGCGCGCGTTCAGTGCCGTCCCAAAGTCCTCGACGGCGACGGCATCTGCGCTGAACTCACGCCCGACGTCAGTCACACGCCACTCGCCGCGCCTCGGCTTCTCCATGAAGCCCGCGTTGACCATGGTCGACGAACCCCAGAAGAAGTCGGAGTCACCGACCGGCTTGCCTTGTGAGTCCGGCGCGAGCTCGTCGCCCTCGAGGGGCACGCGCTCGAGAACGTTGTTCCACACGTCCATGCGTCGGGCTTCTCCACCGATGCTATCGAGGTAGCGGAGTGCTTCCTGAAGTCGCCGGAGTCGGTTCTCTGCTCGAGACACTGCTGTTCCCCTCATCGTCACGGCTGCGGTGCCGCTCGCACGCCATTCTGCCGGTCGCACTCGACACGACGGCGTTTCGAGAGCATTCGTCACCCCTTATGATCAGCTCACCCGACCTGCGACGAACACGGAGCACACATGACCGACGAGATCGACGTGGTGCGCGACGAAGACGGTGTGACGTTGTTCGGATCAGACACGGCCATCGAGCGCTTCCTCTCCGCGAACGACCTGCCCTCGCGCCAGTTCGATCTGCCCCGCCTGAGTCAGACGCTCAGCGGTGCGTCCGGCGCAGCCAACGCTGCCGCACAGGTCGCGGCGGGGTCTGGCCGATGGGTCAAGCTGACGAAGGAGTCCGCGAAAGCGCTCGACAAGTTCTCCGCCATGAAGGGGTCCAGTGCAGGCGTGAGCCGCGCCATCGTCACCGAGAACGGGAAGATCAAGAACATCCTGGAGTTCACCAAGATGAGCTCCATGCTCACCAGTCCCGCGATGCTCACCGGGGTCGCCGGCATCATGGCGCAGCTCGCCATGCAGCAGGCGATGGACGAGATCACCGACTATCTCGCGAAGATCGACGCGAAGCTCGACGACGTGCTCCGGGCGCAAAAGGACGCCGCCGTCGCCGACCTCATCGGAGTAGAGCTGATCATCAACGATGCCTTGCGCGTCCGCGACCGTGTCGGTCACGTGAACGCGGTGACGTGGTCGAAGGTGAACGGGACGGAGTTCACCATCGCTCGCGCGCAGTCGTACGCGCTCCTGCAACTCGACGCCCTGGCTGAGAAGCTCGAACGCACTTCCAAGGTCGGAGAACTTGCCGACGTGACGGAGAGCGCCGAGCGAACCGTGCACGAGTGGCTGGCAGTCCTGGCGCAGTCCTTCAAGCTTCAGGAAGGCGTCGCGATCCTCGAGCTCGATCACGTGCAGCTGACCGCTCCGGGGGACCTCGATCACCACCGGGAGTCACTCCGCGACACCCGCCGGTCACGCCGCGCCTCCATCACGCAGCGCACGGAGACGCTCCTGGGTCGGATCGACGCGGCAGCACGTTTGGGAGACGTTTCGGTGGTGATGCATCCTCTCGACTCCCGCACAGTCGTTCGTTCGACGAACGCTGTCGCCGGCCAGGTGATGGCGTTCCACGGCGGGATGGGTATCGAGGGTTCACGTACGGAGCTCGAGTCGAAGCGGTGGCGCGCTGCCTTCGGAGATGCGGCCGAAGATGCACGGGACCGGATTGTCGAAGGTAGCACCGACGGGGTCGAGGTGGCGCGCAAGCTCGGAGGCAGCGCGCTGGAGCAGGCGAGCACCACTGCAGAGGCCGTGTCCGCTCGTCTCGGCGTCTGGGCGAACAAGCTGCGTCGACGACCCGATGACGGAGACGCCGGCGACGCTCGCTGAAGTCGGACAGAGGGCCCTTCCGGCGCCGCTGCGCCGAGGCGGTTGCAGTGACAGGAGGGCCCGCGCCGCGCGCGCTTCACCGAACAGCGATTTGGCTCGCGGTTCGATGGAAGAGCTGGTGGTAGTTCCGCGCTCGTGCACTCACTTGCCCGGCGAGCAGCGCGTGGCCGTCCTTCCGTCGGTACAGCTCTCGAGCATTGATGGAGTCCGCGATCTCACGGCTCGTCATCGGCGCGCCGTTCTCACGGAGTACCTCGATCATGGCTTCGTGCAGGGTCACATGGCCATCATCGCGCGTTGAACACCCAAGGCCAACGGAAGGCACGGCACCAACCCGCACCGCGCCTCCCGTCCATCACACCAGCGTCAACTCACCACGTCAGTACGAACCGCCCCCGCGTCCCCCCGGCCTCCAACCGCTCATGCGCCTCCCCAGCCCGCGCAGCCGGCAGCACCTCCGCGACCCGCGGCGTCAACGTCCCGCTCTCCACCGCGTGCCGCAGCTGCTCGAGCTTGTCGAACGACCGGTACTCCGAGAACACCATCACCTGCACGAACTCGATCCCCCGAGCCTCGTTGCCCTGCCACCCCCGCACGTCGAAGAACACTCCCCCGTCGCGAACGGCGTCGACTACCTCGTCGCGCTGCACGGCAGCATCGGCGAGCGCATCGACCCCGTCCGGCACGAGTTCACGGACAGCGGAGGCGAAGGAAGCACCTCGCGGCACCACGTGGTCCGGCCCGAGCGACCGCACGAGTGCTTCGTCCGCCGGAGCAGCATCCGCGATCACGGTCAGCCCGGCGGCCTTCGCAAGCTGCACCACGTAGTTCCCGAGCAGCCCGGCAGCCCCGGTCACGGCGAGCGTCTGCCCCGGCTCGAGCGAGGCGTGCGACAGGATCTGCAACGCCGTCAGCCCGTTCATCGGCACCGTGGAGGCGAGCGGAAGAGACGTCCCACGAGGGATCCGCGTGAACGACCCCACCGGCGAGACGAGCTCCTGCACGTAGGCGCCACCGTGGGCGCTGAGCGGCAACGCCATCGCCATGACCTCGTCGCCGACCTGCCATCCGGTGACGTCGGGCCCGACCTCGTCGATGACGCCGGCGGCGTCCATCCCCGGCACGTACGGCGGTGAGGCCTGCGAGCTGTCCCGCTGCCCGGCGCGCACCCCCGTGTCGGTCGGGTTCACGGCGAACGCCTGCACCCGGATCCGCACGGATCCCGCACCGGCGTGCGGCTCCGGCACCTCGTGGACGGCGAGGGCCTCGGGCCCTCCGAACTGTTCGACTCCGACGACCTGCATCCTCCCGGTCTACGCGCACGTTGCTTGACGCAACCTGACGCGACCACCCCACGGCCTGGAGGCCCGGCACCACCCCGCCCCGCGCCTCCCGCCCGTCAGGGGGCGCGGTCCACGGCACGTGGTGCGCCATGCTGGCACCGTGCGTTTCGACGAGCTCCTCACCCGGTCCAACGGTCCAGCGATCGCCGAGGAGCTCGCCGCCCTCCGCCGACCCGCCCGGTACGTCCTCGAGGGCATCCACCAGGAGTCCCGGCAGAAGTACTCGCCGTTTCGCGTCGACATCGACGAGGCCGCGCAGACCTGGACCCTGGTCCGCCAGCGCGCCAAGCCGGTCTCCTACCGCGATGGGGTGCTGCACGAGCCCGACGACGGCCCGATCGAGGTGTCGTTCGCACGGAGCATGATCTCGTCTCCCGTCGTCCGGATGGCCGTCCCCGACCTGATGCTCCGGTGGGGCCGCGCCACGGACGACGTCCACCCGATCCTGATCCAGCACGTCGGCGAGCACTCGATCCTGGTGACGTTCGAGCACGGCGAGGACCCGGCGTTCCGCACGACGCTGGTGATCGACGAGCGCGACGGCATCGCCCGCCGGTCGTACGAGTACGGCCAGACCACGATCATCACGAGCGTGCGGACCGCCGAGCCGGGCGAAGTCCTGCCCCGCGCCCGCTTCGTGCAACCGATGGACTGGATCCGGCCGCAGTACTGAAGTCGTGACGGTTCTGGTTCGCGATCCCCGACGATCGCGAACCAGAAGCGTCACCGGCCGGAAACCGAACCACCTCCCCCGCCGGCACCATCCCCCGATCGGACGATGCCGAGACCACCGCCCCGGCCGATCCCCCACGGCCACCGGGCGGCGAAGCTGGACCCATGCCCGAGTCCCCCGCCATCGAGGTCCAGCACCTCGGCAAGCAGTACGCCACCGGCAAACGTGCCGTGGACGACGTCTCCTTCACGATCGAGCGCGGCGAGACCTTCGCCCTCCTCGGCCCCAACGGTGCCGGCAAGTCCACGACGGTCGAGATCCTCGAGGGGTACCGCTCCCGCACCGCCGGCGAGGTCCGCGTCCTCGGCCACGACCCCGCACGGACGAGCCGCAGCCACAACGCACGCATCGGCATCGTCCTGCAGACGAGCGCGGAGTCTCCGAACGTCACCGTCGCCGAGCAGCTGAACCACTTCGCGACGCTCTACCCGAAGCACCGCAGCGTCGAGGAGCTCCTCACCGCGACGGGCCTCGAGACGCAGCGCAACACCCGCATCAGCCGCCTGTCGGGTGGCCAGCGCCGCCGCGTCGACGTCGCCCTCGGCATCATCGGCCGACCCGAGGTCCTGTTCCTCGACGAACCGACCACGGGCTTCGACCCCGAGGCCCGCCGGCAGTTCTGGGACCTCCTGCGCCAGGTGCAGCACGAGGGCACGACGATCCTGCTCACCACGCACTACCTCGACGAAGCCGCCCAGCTCGCCGACCGGGCCGCGGTCATCGCCGACGGGAAGCTCCTCGACCTCGCACCCATCGACGAGATCGGCGGTGCCGAGGCCCGCACGCCCCGGGTCCGCTGGCGTGACGACGACGGCGGACACCACGACGAGCGCACGACCGACCCGACGGCGCTCATCCGCAGCAGCACGACACCCATGCACGACCTCGAAGTCATCCGTCCGTCCCTCGAGGACGTCTACCTCGACATGGTGGGACAGCAGTGAAGACAGCGACCAGCCGCATCTCGTACGAGATCCGCACCTACTTCCGCGCTCCCGACGCGGTCTTCTTCACCTTCCTGTTCCCGATCATCATGCTGGCGCTGTTCTCGGTCGCGTTCTCCGGCGCCGCCGACATCCAGGCCGGCCCCGACGTCAGCGTCGACTACGCCACCTACTACCTGCCCGGCCTCGTCGCGACGGGCATCCTGCTCTCCGGCACGCAGTCCCTCGGCGTCGACATCGCCACCGAGCGCAGCGACGGCACGTTGAAGCGACTCGGCGGCACACCGCTCCCGGTCCTGTCGTACTTCGTCGGCAAGATCGGCATGGTCCTCGTCACCACGCTCGTGCAGACGGCCCTGCTGCTGGCGATCGCGAGCCTGGTGTTCGGCGTCGACCTGCCGACCGACGCGAGCAACTGGGGTGTCTTCGCCGGGGTGATGGTCCTCGGCATCGCCACCAGTTGCGTCTTGGGCATCGCGGTCTCGGCGCTCCCGCGCGAGGGCCGGCGCGCCACCGCCACCATCGTCCCGATCGTCCTGGTGCTGCAGTTCATCTCCGGCGTCTACCTGCCCTTCACGCAGCTCCCCACCTGGTTGCAGGACGTCGCCTCCGTCTTCCCCCTGCGCTGGATGGCGTCCGGCATGCGGTCCGTCTTCCTGCCCGGTGCGTTCGAGTCGGGTGAGCCGGGAGGCGCGTGGCACCTCGGCCTCGGAGCCCTTGTGTTGGCAGCGTGGCTGGTCCTGGGCACGGTGGCCTGCCTGCTGACGTTCCGGTGGAACCGCAAGGACGCCTGATGGCGCCCCGCTGGTGGGATGCTGGGCACATGAACGGCGAGACGTGGATGCGCAACCGGTGGTTGCACGTCTTCTTCGCGGGCACGATGCTCCTCACCGCCGTGATCACCGTGTTCGGGTGGTCGCCGTGGGGTACCCGCTGGCCGGCGTACACCGCGGTCGTGGTGCTCGTCGTCGCCTACGCCGTGTTCGGCCACCGCGGCTACGACAGCCCCCGTGCCGCCGCGGCCTTCCTGCCGCTGGTCCTCGTCGCCGCCCTGGTGCTGCCCGCCGTCGTGCCGAGCACCGCGTTCGTGCAGTGCATCGCGTTCCCGCTCGTCTGGGTGCAGTCCGAACGGGTCCGCACCGCCGTCCTGCTCTCGGTCGCGGTCGGCGTCGCGAGCGGCATCGGCCTGCAGGTCTCGGGCGGCCCGGACGCCCTCGTCAGCACCCTGCTCATCGAGGGCATCAGCGTCATCGGTGCCTGCGCGATGGGCGTGTGGATCTCGAGCGTCGCCGGCCTGTCCGAGGAGCGCCGCCAGCTCCTCGACGAACTCCGCGCCACCCAGCAGTCCCTCGCCGATGCCCACCGCAGCGCGGGAGTCGCGAGCGAACGGGAGCGCCTGGCCCGTGAGATCCACGACACCGTCGCGCAGAACCTCGCCGGCATCGTCATGCTCACCGAACGTGCCCGCAAGGACCTGGCGAACGACCGCGGTGCCGCGCTCGACGAACGGCTGGCGGTCCTCGAGGAGTCGGCACGAGCGGCACTCGAGGACTCCCGCGCCCTCATCGCCGCCGGGGTCGCCGGTGCCACGAGCGGCAGCCTCGCCGGGGCCCTGCACCGCCTGGCCGAGCGGTACACCCGCGAGACCGGCACGCCCGTCGCCGTCGACGCGACCGACGGACCGCTCGACCGCGACGCCCAGGTCGTGCTGCTCCGGGTCGTCCAGGAGTCCCTCGCGAACATCCGTGCGCACGCCGACGCCGGCTCCGTCCGCATCGCCTTGCAGGACGCGCCCGAACGGGTCGGCGTCCGTGTGACCGACGACGGCGTCGGGTTCGACACCGCCGTCCCGACGGCCGGGCACGGTCTCCGGGGCCTCCACGAACGGTTGGCGCTCTCCGGCGGGACCTGCACGATCACGAGCACCCCGGGCCGGGGCACCGTCGTCAACGCGAGCCTGCCCACCGGACCCGAGCCGAGCCTCCCGGCCGTCGATCGTCAGCCCGTGGCAGAGGTGACCCGGTGATCCGCGTCGTGGTCGCCGACGACCACCCGATCGTCCGGTCGGGCATCGTGGCCCTGCTGCAGGACGCCGACGACGTCGAGGTCGTCGGCCAGGCCAGCGACGGCCGCGCCGCGGTGACGGTGGCACTGGCCGAACACCCCGACGTCGTGCTCATGGACCTCCGGATGCCCGTGCTCGACGGCGATGCGGCGACGGCGGAGATCCTCGCCGCCGACCCCGGCGTCCGTGTCCTCATCCTGACCACGTACGAGTCCGACGACCAGATCCTCGCCGCCATCGAGGCCGGCGCCACCGGCTACCTGCTGAAGGCCGCCCCCGAGTCCGAGATCCTCGCCGGCGTCCGGGCAACCGCACGGGGCGAGACGGCGCTGGCCCCCTCGGCTGCCGCAGCACTCGTCCGCCGAGCAACGGGTTCACTCCCCGCCGCGGCCGGCCCGTCCCTGACCCCGCGCGAGCTCGACGTCCTGCGCCTCGTCGCCCAGGGCAACAGCAACCCGGCGATCGGCCGCGCGCTGTTCCTCAGCGAGGCCACGGTGAAGACGCACCTCGGCCACGTCTTCGAGAAGCTCGGCGTGAACGACCGCACGCGTGCCGTGACCCGCGCGATGGAGCTCCACCTCCTCCCGTGAGTCTCCGGTCCGCCGGTCACCGGAAGCGGGTGTACCGTCAGGTCGTCAGCATGCTGATCATCTGAGAGGAACCACCGGAATGAGCGCTCCCGCCGCAGCACCAGCCACCACGCCGGACCGTCGTCGTTGGCTCGGCTTGGTCGTGATCAGCCTCGCCGTGGCGCTCATCATCGTCGACTCCACGATCGTCAACGTCGCGATCCCGAGCATCGTCGCCGACCTCGACATCGGCTCGACCCTGGTGCAGTGGGTGCAGGAGAGCTACACGCTCGTGTTCGCCGCCCTGCTGCTCGTCTTCGGCTCCGTGGCCGATCGGTTCGGCCGCCGACGCCTGCTCACCACCGGCGTCATCGTGTTCGCGGTGGCGTCGGTGCTCGCCGCGCTCTCGCCGACCGGTGAGCTCCTCGTCGTGTCCCGCGTGCTGCAGGGCATCGGCGGCGCGATGGTCCTGCCCACCACGCTCTCGATCCTCAACGCGACGTTCACCGGCCGGGAGCGTGGCATCGCCTTCGCCGTCTGGGGCTCGACGATCGGCGGCATGGTCGCGGTCGGCCCGCTGCTCGGCGGCTGGCTGACGACGGACTTCTCGTGGCGGTGGGCCTTCGGCATCAACGTCCCGATCGTCGCGGTCATCCTGGTCGGGCTCGCCGTCGCCGTGCGTGAGTCGCGGGATGCCCGGCACACCGGCCGCATCGACCTCGTCGGAGCGCTCCTGTCCGTGATCGCGAGTGCCGCCCTGGTGTTCGGGCTCATCGAGGGCCGCACCTACGGCTGGTGGACCCCGTCGTCGACGCCGCTCACCATCGGCTCGTGGTCGTGGGACGGCCCGATCTCCCCGATCCCGGTCGCGTTCGTGATCGCGGTCGCTGCCGGAGCCGCCTTCGTGATCCGTTCCCTGCGCCGGCAGCGGGCCGGACGCTCGACCCTGATCGCACTCGACCTGTTCCGCATCGGCTCGTTCCGGAACGGTTCCGTCGCCGCGCTCATCGTGTCGCTCGGCGAGTTCGGCATCATCCTGTCGTTGCCGCTCTGGCTGCAGAACGTGCTCGGGTACTCCGCCCTGCAGACCGGCTTCGTGCTGCTCGCACTGGCGATCGGGTCGTTCGTCGCGAGTGGGTTCGCCGCGACGGTCGGGCAACGCGTCGGAGCACTGCCGATCGTCCGGATGGGCATCGGCGCCGAGATCGTCGGGGTCGCCGCGATCGGGTTCGTCGTGACGTCGTCGACGCCGTGGTGGGCGATCGTGCCGTGCCTGTTCGTCTACGGTTTCGGCGTCGGGCTCGCGACGGCCCAGCTCACCGGTGTGGTGCTGCAGGACGTCCCCGTCGAACGCAGCGGTGAGGCGTCCGGCGCCCAGAGCACCGCGCGCCAGATCGGCTCGGCGCTCGGCATCGCCGTCCTCGGCACCGTCCTGTTCACCTCGACCGGCAGCATCCTGGAGCACCGCCTGCAGGACGCGGGCACGCCGTCCGCCACCGCGACGAAGATCGCCGACGCCGTGGTGCAGTCCTCCGGTGGAGCCATCTCCGGCCTCGACGGGGCCACGCGCGCCGACGCCGCCGACGCGTTCTCCGACGGCACCCGCGCCGCCGCCTTCTCCGCCGCCGGCTTCCTGGTCATCGGCCTCGGTGCGACCCTGCGCCTCCGGGCTCCGCGACGCCCCGACGACGAGGACCAGGCGTGACCGGAGACCCCGTTCTGCAGCGCTGGTGTCGGTTCTGGTTCACGATCCCCGAGGATCCTGAACCAGAACCGTCACCGCGCGGACACGAACCCGCGTCCCCCGCGCCGTGGACGCGACCACCGACGGAACCGGAGGCACGGTGCCTGCCCGCACCGTGCCTCCCGTCCGCTCCAGCGCGCGCCCGGCCATCGCGACGCGCGCCCGCTCAGGCCCCCGCGTCCGCCTCCTGCGACCGGACGCGGAGCACCCGCGCTGTGGGGGTCGATCCGCCGTTCGCGACCTCGAGCGAGCCCGAAGCGGCGTCCCACGCCACGGACCACGACCCGAGTGCCGTCGGGAACAGCGGCTCGACGACCACCGCCTGCCCGGCGAACGCCGGCAGCGGCAACGACACCGACGCCGACGCACCGGGCAGCGACCACACCGACAGGTACAGGTCGCCCGAGGCGGGGTGCAGACCGAGCGCGACCCAGGGGTCCTCCCAGGCGGGCAGCCCGAGGGGCCAGACCGGGACGGACGCCTCGACGACGTCCAGGACCTGCCGGTGCGCAGCGATCGCGTCACCGACCACCGCACGCTGCGACGACGACATCTCGTTGAGGTACCCGGACAGGTACATCCGCCCGAGCACCGCGTTCACGAGCGACAGCGTGAACAGCTCCGGGTCCATCGTCGGCGCCGGGTACGCCCAGTTCCCCGCCTGCTCGGGCAGCATCGCGGCGGGAGCGGCGGCGGCGATCGTGGCGGACAGCACCGGGTCCTGCTGGTCCGACGTCGACTGCATGTGCAGGCGGGACAGCATCGCCCAGTCGGCGCGCATCGCTCCCGAGGCGCAGTTCTCGATGAGCAGTGCCGGGTACCGCTCCTGCACCGTGTCGAGCCAGTCGAGCAGCGCCCGCTGGTGCTCGAGCATCCCGGCGAACGGCCCCGTCATGGTGTTGTTGTCCATCTTGAAGAACGTCACCCCGAGCTCCCCGACGAGCCGGTCGACCACCGCGTCGAGGTGCGCGCGGGCCTCCGGCGAGCGCAGGTCGAGCAGGTGCCGCCCGTGCTCCGCGACCCGGACCCCGTGGTGCTCGACGAACGCGGACGGCGGCAGGGTCGAGGCCAGCGGCGAGTGGATGCCGATGACCTCGGGTTCGAGCCAGAGGCCGGCCTGCATGCCGCGCGCACGGATGTGGTCGATGACGGCGCCGAGCCCCGTCGGGAACCGCGATGCCGCTTCCTCCCACGCTCCGACGGTGTCCCACCAGTGCCCCTCGGCGTACCAGCCGGCGTCGATGCAGAACAGGTCCGCTCCGGCGTCGGCGGCAGCGTCGATGAGCGGCAGGAGCTTCTCGGTGGTCGGGTCGCCCATGAGCGTGTTCATGTAGTCGTTGAACACCAGGGGCAGGGCACGGTCGGCCTCCCGCACGTGCCGGAACGCCCGACGCTGCCGGGTGAGCACCCCGAAGGCGTCGTCGATCGGCCCGGCGATCCCGACGGACACCGGCACCGAGGTGAACGGCCGATCCGGTGTGACGACTGCGGTCCACTGGTGTTCCTGGTCGGTGGGGCCGCTCAGCAGCAGGTACGCGTGCCGCCGGGTCTCCCCGAGCTCGTACAGCCACGGCCCGTTGTGCTCGACCTGCCAGACGAGCGCGTACGGAAGCGACACAGCGTCCTCCGCCCGCAGCACCCCGATCGGCAGCGCCTCGCCGGTCGACCACGAACCGCGGTTCTGCACGACGGCGCGGCTGCGGGGCGGGTGGTGCTGGGCCTCCCGGTCGATCGCCGCGAGCCCGATGGACCGCAGCGGATCGGTCCGCCACCGGCTCTCCGCTGCCCAGTCGTTGTCGGCGTGCACGAGGGCGAGGTCGTCGACGGTGGCGCCCGAGTCGGTCAGGAACGCCCCGGTCGCGAACGACGAGACGAAGTCGACGACGTGCTCACCGTGCGCGGCCGACACCTCGGTCCACGTCTGGAACCCGGGCACGCCGGCGCGCGCCCGGAACACCGACTCGGCCTGGAGGCCCGTGGCCGCGTCCGCCTGCACGACCCGGAACCACAGGTCGGTCCCGTCGTCGTGCACGTGGTGCGATACGGGTCGCAGTCGCGCCCCGATCGTGGAGTCCACGTGCCGGAACCCGCCCGGGAACCGACCGTGCCCGATCGTCGTCAGCTCGACGAGCGGCTGCGGGTCGTCCGGCCCGTCGGCGAGCGCTCCGCCGTCGGCCACTCCGCCGGTCGGCACGAACGACACGAGCGCCGCGGGCTGGTCCACACCGACCCGGAACCGTGCTGCGAACCCGTCGGTGACCCAGTCGACGAACGTCGACCCGTCGCTCATCGCGCCCCGACCGGTGCGGGCTCGCTCGACACCCAGTCCCCGACCGTGTGGTCGTAGCAGGTGGTGTTGTCGATCTTCGTCCGGTCGAGCGGCGGCCCCGCGGTGATCCGGCGCTCGGTGCGCTCCGGGTCGGGGGCGGCCTCGGCGAGCAGCCGGGTGTAGTCGTGGTGCGGGTCGAGGATGACGGCGTCCGACGGTCCCCGCTCGACGACCCGGCCACGGTAGAGCACGAGGATCTCGTCGGAGAAGTGCCGCGCGGTCGCCAGGTCGTGCGTGATGTAGAGCACGGCGAGCTCGTCCTCGCGCTGCAGCCGGCCGAGCAGGTTGAGCACGCTCAGGCGGATCGAGACGTCGAGCATCGACACGGGTTCGTCGGCGATGAGCACCTGGGCGCCCGGGGCGAGTGCGCGGGCGATGGCGACGCGCTGCCGCTGCCCGCCGGAGAGCTCGTGCGGCCGACGCGACGCGAAGTCCTCGTCGAGGTTCACCCGGCCGAGCAGTTCCCGCACCTTGTCGGCGGTCTCGTCGGCGCCGCGGGCCCGGTGGTGCAGCTGCAGCGGCCGGGCGATGTGGTGCTCGATCGAGTGGAACGGGTTGAGCGAGGCGAACGGGTCCTGGAACACCATCTGCACGTGCCGCCGGTACATGCTGCCCTCGACGGGGGTGCCGTCCTCGAGCCGCACGTCGATCGAGCCGCGCGTCCGGGTCTCGAGCTTGGCGAGCATCCGCGCGATGGTGGACTTGCCCGAGCCGGACTCCCCCACCAGTGCGACGGTCCGGCCGGGCAGCAGGTCGAACGACACGTCGTCGACGGCCCGCAGGGTGGTGCGCTTCAGGCCCTTGCGGGTGTGGAAGTCCTTGCCGAGGTGGCTGACGGTCACACTGGTCATCGGTCCGTCTCCTGTGCTGCCTGGACCACGACGGCCCGGGTGTCGGTCTCGGGTTCGGCGCCGTCCTCGACCCCGGTGCGGATGAACGCGCCGCGGGCCCCGGACAGGCTCGGGAACGACTGCAGCAGCTTCCGCGTGTACGGGTGCTGCGGGTCGTGCTGGATCACGCTGGCGCAGTCGCACTCGACGACCTCACCGCGGAGCATGATCGCGATCCGGTCGCTGATCTCGAGCAGCAGCGGCAGGTCGTGCGTGATGAACACGACGGCGAACCCGAGCTCGTCGCGCAGTCGGACGATCTCGCGCAGGATCTCCCGCTGCACCACGACGTCGAGCGCGGTGGTCGGCTCGTCCATGATCATGATCTGCGGTTCGAGCAGCATCGCCATCGCGATCATCACGCGCTGCCGCATGCCGCCGGACAGTTCGTGCGGGTACGCGGTGATGCGGGACGGGTCGACGCCGACGCGGCGCAGGGCGTCCTCGGCGATGGCCCGACGTTCCTTGCGGGGCATGCCCTTCCGGTGTTCGACCAGCGCGTCGTCGAGCTGGGCGCGGATCGTGGTGACCGGGTTGAGCGCGTTCATGGCTCCCTGGAACACCATCGACAGCTTCGACCACCGCACCGCCCGGAGTTGCTCGTGCGGCAGGCCGAGCAGGTCGACGTCGGTGCCGTCGCGGTCGTGGAACGTGATGCTGCCCGACGTGACCTTCGCCGGCGGCCGGTGCAGTCGGGTGATGGCGTACGCCAGGGTCGTCTTGCCGCAGCCCGACTCCCCCGCGAGTCCGAGGATCTCGCCGGGCGCCAGGGTGAGCGAGACGTCCTTGACGGCGTGCACGGGGTGCTCGGTCTCGTAGACCACGTCGAGGTGGTCGATGGTCAGCACGGCCGGCCGGCGGCCGTCGCCCGTGACGTCGGAGGTGACCGGTCGTGCGGTGTCGGTGGCGCTCATCGGGCGACCCCCTTCGTGTCGTGACCGGCGGTGGCGACGCGGGCCGGGCCTCCCGAGCGGGCCGCACGCTTCGCACGACGGTCACGCCGTCGCTGCGCACGCACGTTCGCGAGTCGCGGGTTGATGACCTCGTCGATCGAGAAGTTCACCAGGGACAGGCCCATGCCGAGCAGGGCGATGAGCAGGCCCGGCGGCACGAACCACCACCAGGCGCCGTTCGCCAGCGCGAAGCCGTTCTGGGCGTAGAAGAGCATGGTGCCGAGCGTCGACGAGTTCGACGCCCCGAGCCCGAGGAAGGACAGTCCCGCTTCCCCGAGGATCGCGGCGATCACCGCGAACACGAACTGCGACGCGAGCACCGGCAGCAGGTTCGGCAGGATCTCGACGGCGATGACCCGCCAGGGCCGTTCGCCGGCGACCCGGGCAGCGGACACGTAGTCGCGGTTGCGGATCGACATCGTCTGCGCGCGCAGCACCCGGGCGGACCCGGCCCACGACGTGATCGCCAGGACGACCGCGATGGTCCAGAGCCCGCGGGCCTCACGCGGCACCAGGCCGGAGATGACGATGACGAGCGGCAGGCCGGGGATGACGAGGAACACGTTCGAGAACAGCGAGAACGCCTCGTCCATGATCCCGCCCAGGTAGGCGCCGAGGATGCCGAAGAACGCGGACAGCACCGTGGCGAGGACACCGACGATGAGCCCGATCTGCAGGCTGCCCCGGGTGGCGAAGGCGAGCTGGGCCAGGACGTCCTGACCGGTCTGGGTGGTGCCGAGGACGTTCGAGCCGCTCGGTCCCTGCAGCCCGGTGTCGCGGATGGTGGTCGGGTCGCCGACGAGCAGCGGTCCGATCACCCCGAACAGCGTGACGCCGGCGACGAGCGCGATGCCGGTGACGAGCCAGGGGGTGAGCGTCGGGAGGAACCGACGGATGCCGCCCTTCGACGCGCGCCGGGTGGCGATCGACGTGGTGCTGTCGGCCTCCTCGGTCAGTGCGCCGATGGTGGGCTCGGTCTCCTGCTGGATGTTGGTCATGGTCGTCTCCTCCCTAGCTCCGGGCCCGCGTGCGCGGGTCGATCAGTCCGTACAGCAGGTCGACGACGAGGTTCGCGCCGAGGACCGCCAGGGTGATGAACAGGAAGATCCCCTGCATGAGCGCGTAGTCGTTGTTCGTCACCGCGGACAGCAGCTTCGACCCGATGCCCGGGTACGAGAACACCTGCTCGGTGACGACGGAGCCGGACACGATGAACCCGAGGGAGATCGCGAAGCCGGCGACGGACGGCAGCACGGCGTTCCGGGCGGCGTAGTTCCGCAGGATCTTGCCGTCGGACAGGCCCTTCGCCTGCGCGGTGGTGATGTAGTCCTCGGACAGCGTCGACACCATCATGTTCCGCATGCCGAGCAGCCAGCCGCCGAGCGACGCGAGCACGATCGTCACCGCCGGCAGCACCCCGTACTGCACCGCCGAGACGATGAAGTCCCAGTTGAACCCGGGCGTCAGGATGACGTCGTAGCCGCCCTGCGCCGGGAACAGGTGGAGCCCGGTCGCAAAGAAGTACACCAGGATCAGCGCGAGCCAGAAGTACGGCACCGCGGCGAGCAGGGTGGTGGCCGGCACGAACGAGTCGAGCCAGGTGCCGGGCCGCCACCCGACGAAGGCACCGAGGCCGACGCCGATGATGGCGGCCACGATGGTGGCGATCCCGACCAGGGCGATGGTCCACGGCAGCGAACTGCCGATCACCTCGGTGACGGGTGCCGGGAAGTAGCTGACGGACACGCCGAGGTCACCGCGGAACACGTTGACCAGGTAGTGGCCGTACTGGGAGATCAGCGGCTCCGAGGAATCGCCACCGAGGAGCAGCTCGTACGCCTCCCGGGTCGCCGGGGTCACCTGCCCGCCGCGCTGCTGGAGCTTGGCGAGCAGGATGTCCACCGGGTTGCCGGGCAGGAGCCTGGGGATGATGAAGTTCAGCGTCAGGGCCGCCCACAGTGCGACGACGTAGAAGCCGATCTTGCGCAGGAAGTAGGTCATCGTCGAGTGCCCCTCGGTCGCGATCCCATTGGTGTCAGCCCTTCGCCGGCTTGAGCGCCTTGAAGATCTCGGCGTTGTCCGGGCTCGCCCAGACCGCCGGGAACGCGTACAGGTCGTCCTCCGTCGGCCAGCCGGTGAACTTCGCCGCGTGGAACTCGCTCGTCGTGCCGCCGGTCATCACGGGGATGTAGGGCAGGTCCTCGACGATGTGCTCCTGGATCGTGTCGAGCTCGGGCTGGGTCGCCGCGGTGTCCTCGGGGTTGATCGTGGCGAGCTTCGCGATGGCCTTGTCCACGTCGGGGTTGCTGTACCGCGAGATGTTCATCGGGGCTGCTTCGCCGACCTTCGCGGTGTTGGCCGTCGTGAAGTAGTTGTTGTACAGGTAGTACGGGTTCGCCGTCGGGCCCTGGCCGAGCGAGTCGATCGCGAGCTCGAAGTTGCCCTTGGTCTTCTTGTCGGTCCACTCGTTCCACGACGACTGCTGTGCCTTGAGCTCGATGCCCGCGGCCTTGAGCTGCTGCGTCATCGTGTCGATCGCGGTGATGTAGTCGGTCCACCCGGTGACGACCTCGACCGTCAGGGACAGCTTCTTGCCGTCCTTGGCGTAGATGCCGTCGGAACCCTTCTTCCACCCGGCGTCCTCGAGGGTCGAGGCGGCCGCGTCGGTGTCGGCGGTCTCCGGCATCACGGCCGGCTCGATGTCCTTCGAGATGGTGTCCTTCTGCGTCGTGGTGAGCGCGAAGGTCGGCGAGATCTCGCTCGCCGTGTTCTCGAACGCCAGCGAGTTGAGCTGCTTGCGGTTGATGGCGTCGGCGATCGCGTGGCGGACGGCAGGGTCGGTCTGCGGGCCGGCGCATCCCAGGTCGGTGTTCGAGCAGGTCAGCAGGGCCATCTGGTTCTGGCCGACGGTGATGCCGTCGTAGCCGTTGTAGTTGGCGGGGATGTCGTCCATGTTCGGCACCGGGCCGGTCTGCCAGTCGATCGACCCCTGCTTCAGTGCGTCGGCACCGGCGGTGTTGCCGGAGAGCGACAGGTAGCGGATGGTCTTCACGGCCGGGGCGCCGTCCCAGTACTTCTTGTTCGTCTCGAGGGTGAACGCCTGCGCCTTGAAGGTGCCGAGCGTGTACGGGCCGGTACCGACGGGCTCGCGCACGACGTCGGTGGTCGGGTCGATGTCCTTCCACAGGTGCTCGGGCACGATCCAGGTCTTGCCGAGCAGGTTCGGGCCGAGCACGAACGACGGCTTGTCGAACGAGACGACCACCTTGTCGTCGCCGTCGGCCTTCGCGGTGCCGTCGTAGCCGATCGAGTTCAGGGCCTTCTGCTTCTTGAGCATGTCGAGCGTGAACACGACGTCCTTCGAGGTGAAGGGCTCGCCGTCGCTCCAGGTGGCCCCGTCGCGCAGCGTGATGGTGAGCTGCGTGCCGTCGTCGTTCCACTCGTACGACTTGCCGAGCAGCGGCTTCGGGTCCTTCGTGTTGACGTTGGTGATGAAGAAGAGCGACTCGTAGATCGTGCCGACGCCGCCGATGTTGGACGGCGACCACGGGTTGAAGTTGATCTGGTAGTCGCCGGACTGGCCGGTGTACGCCACCAGGGTCGAGGCAGCGGCGTCGTTCGTGCTGGCGGTGCCGCTGGAGCTGCAGCCGCTGAGCGCGAGGCCGGCTGCGAGGAGAACGGCGCCGCCGATGGCGAGCCGTGAACGGGTTGGGTTGAACATCGTTGTCCTCTCGGTCTGCGTCGTCGCAGGGTCCACGTTGTGAGCGTGATTGTTACACGCGTAAACTAAGGCGGTCAAGGGGTCGGGTCACGGCCCCGTAACGATGAGGAGACGCAATGGAGCGGACCACCCTGGACGGCACGTGGACCCTCGAGGCGGTGACCGGGCCCGAGCAGTCGGCGGAGCACCGCGAACCGGTCGAGGCGCAGGTCCCCGGCTGCGTGCACACCGACCTGCTTCGGGCCGGCCGGATCCCCGACCCGTTCGACGGCGACGGCGAGGCCGTCACCCAGTGGATCGGCGACACCGTCTGGCGCTACCGCCGCACGTTCGAGTGGACCGCGCCGGACGAGACCCGCCACGACCTCGTCGCCGAGGGCCTCGACACCCTCGCCACGATCGAGCTCAACGGCATGGTCATCGCGACCACCGCCAACCAGCACCGCTCGTACCGGTTCCCCATCGGGCACCTGCTCCGGCCGGGCACGAACGCGCTCGTCGTCACCTTCGACGCCCCGGTCCCCGCCGCCGAGCGCCTGTCCGCCCTGCACGGCGGCGAGCTGCCCCACGTCAACCACCACCCCTACAACGCGCTCCGCAAGAACGCGTCGAACTTCGGGTGGGACTGGGGCGTCGACGTCGCCACGAGCGGCATCTGGAAGTCGATCGGCATCGAGTCCTGGAGCGGCGTCCGGATCGCGGCCGTCCGCCCGCTCGTCGACCTCGACGGCACCACCGGAGTGCTGACAGCCCACGTCGACGTCGAGCACGCCGGCTCCACCGGCTCCTTCTCGCAGGCCATCGGCAGCGCGCCCGTCGCGTCCGCGGACGGCTCCGCGGGCACCGGCCTGGAGGCCCGGATCACCCTGGCCCCGCACCCCGCGTCCGCAGGACGCGCCGGTTCCGACACCGCCGGCCGGGTCGTCGGCGCACGTCCCGTCGTCGACGGCGCCGCGACCGTCCGCCTCGAGGTCCCCGACGTCGCCGTCTGGTGGCCCCGCGGCGAGGGCGACCAGCCGCTGTACGACGTCCGGGTCGAGGTCGGCGACGACGTGTGGACCGGCCGCGTGGGCTTCCGCACGGTCACGCTCGACACCGCTGCCGACGCCGGCGGTGCGCCGTTCCTGCTCCGCGTCAACGGCCGTCCGGTCATGGTGCGCGGGGCGAACTGGATCCCCGACCACGCCTACCTGACCGAGATGACCCCCGAGCGCTACGCGGACCGGATCCAGGACGCGATCGACGCGAACATGAACCTGCTCCGCATCTGGGGCGGCGGCATCTACGAGTCCGACGACCTGTACGACCGGTGCGACGAGCTCGGCGTCCTGGTGTGGCAGGACTTCCTGTTCGCCTGTGCCGCCTACGCCGAGGAGCCCTGGCTCGCCGACGAGGTCGAGCCCGAGGTCCGCGAGGCCGTCACCCGCCTCAGCCCGCACCCCTCGCTCGTGGTGTGGAACGGCAACAACGAGAACCTCGTCGCCTACGCCGAGTGGGGCTGGCGGCCGTCGCTCGTCGGCCGGACCTGGGGCAACGGCTACTACCGTTCCCTGCTGCCGGCGGTCGTCGCCGAGCTCGACCCGACGCGGCCGTACACGCCGGGCAGCCCGTTCTCGTTCGACGAGTACCTGACGCCGAACGACCAGCGGAACGGCAGCGTGCACATCTGGGACGTCTGGAACCGCCTCGACTACCGCGCCTACGCCGACTGGGAGCCACGGTTCGTCGCCGAGTTCGGGTTCCAGGGCCCGCCGGCGTGGTCGACCCTGACCGCGGTGGTGCACGACGAGCCCCTCGACCCGGACGGCCACGAGATGCTCGTGCACCAGAAGGCCGACCAGGGCAACCGGAAGCTCGCCGACGGCATGCGCGGGCACCTGCCGTCGCCGACGAGCATCGAGGACTGGCACTTCGCCGCGCAGCTCAACCAGGCGCACGCGATCCGCTTCGGCATGGAGTGGTTCCGCTCCCGCACGCCCGACAACACCGGCATGGTCGTCTGGCAGCTCAACGACGACTGGCCCGTGGTGTCGTGGGCCCTCGTCGACCACGCCGGCATCCGGAAGCCCGTCTGGTACGCCGTCCGGCAGGCCTACCAGCCCGTGCTGCTCACCGTGCAGCCGTCGTCCGGTGCCCAGGACGCCGACGGCGACGGAGGTCTCGACGTCGTCCTCGTCAACGCGTCCGGGGCGTCGGTCGCCGACGAGGTCACCGTCTCCCGCATCACGTTCGACGGCACCGTGCTCGAGTCGTCGTCGTTCATGCTCGCGGCCGCCCCCGCCGATGTCGACCGGGTGCAGCTGCCGTCGTCACTCGCGGTGCCGGGCGACGCCGGTTCCGAGGTCCTCGTCGTCACGGGAGCCGGCACCCGCACCGTGCACGACTTCGCCGAGGTCGTCGACCAGGCACTCTACCCCTCGCCCCTGTCCACGGTGGTGTCGGCGACGGAGGTCGGCGCAACGGTCACCGTGACGGCGACGGCGTACGCGCGCGACGTCTCGCTGTTCCCCGACCGCGTCGATGCGGCCGCCCGCGTCGACGACGGCCTGGTGTCCCTGCTCCCCGGCGAGTCCGTGACCTTCACGGTGACGGGCGCGCCGGGCATCGCTGCACAGGAGCTCGTCCAACCGCTCGTCCTCCGCCACGCGGGTTCGCTCCTGCCCTGACCGGGGTGCCCCTGACGGTTCCGGTCCACGATCCCCCGGGTTCGCGAACCGGAACCGTCACCCGAGCGTGCACGCACACCCCCGCACACCCCCGCACACCCCCGCTGCACGCTGCACCCGCACTGCCACCACCACCACCACCGCCACCCCGCACCCGGCAGCACCGCCGCTCGCACCGGCACCACTCGCACCCGCACCCGCACCCACACCGGCACCACTCCCACCCGCAATACCGCAGCCGGCAGCCCCCGACAGCGCAGCCCGCAGCCTGCAGCCTGCAGCACCGCAGCCCGCGGACGGAGTGATCGTCCCGCACCGCCGCCCCGTTCACCGCGCGGCACCCCACCGATCGCCCCGGGCCGGACACTTCCTCTCGACGCGTGACGGTTCTGGTTCACGATCGCCGAGGATCGCGAACCGGAACCGTCACGTCGCCGATCAGGAAACGCTTCCCCCGCCGAAGCAGCGCGGCTGACGGCGCTCAGTCGATCGCGCGGAGCTCCAGCACGATCGCGGTCGCGGGTGCGAGCAGTGGCAGCCGGGCGCCGACGTCCTCGAGCACGGCGCCGGTCAGTTCCAGGTGTCCGCGCACGAGCCACTCCGGCGGCACCATGTCGAGCCCACGCGGCACAGCGAGCCCGGACACCGGAGCGAGCCGGTAGCGCCGCGACCGGTCGAGTCCGCGCACCCGGAGCGGCACCGGCAACGACCTCGGCCCCGTCTCCGTCCGCGCCACCCGCACCAGCGCCCGCGAACGGTCAGTGGCCACGACCGACGTCGCCACCGTCCCCGGATCCCCGAGGTCCAGGTGCCGCAGCCGTCCGGAGTGCAACAGCCCGCGCTCCCGTCGGTACAGCGCCGTCCAGGCCCGGAGCCGGTCGAGCTCCTCGGGCGACAGCTTCGTGATGTCGGTCTCGATGCCGGCCGAGCCGAAGAGCGACACCGCCATCCGGAAGTCCAGGTCGAGGTGCCGGCCCGTGGTGTGCGAGATCTCCGGCCCGACGTGCGAGCCGATCAGCTCGAGTGGCAGCAGCGCCTCGGTCCAGCGCTGGATCGGCAGGCGCTCGAAGGCGTCGTTCGAGTCCGACGGCCACACCCGGTCGGTGCGCTCGAGCACGCCGAGGTCGATCCGGGCACCGCCGCTCGCGCACGCCTCGATCTCGAGCCACGGATGCCGCGCACGCAGCTCGTCCATCAACGCGTACACACCGCGGGTGTGCGCGTCGATGCCGGCGCGCCCCGCGTGCACGGCGTGCACGATGTCCCGGTTCTGGTCCCACTTCACGAAGTCGACGTGGTGCTCGCCGATCACGCTGGACATGCTCTCGAGCACGTGGTGCCGGGCCAGTGGGTTCGCCATGTCGAGCACGTACTGGTTCCGCCACGTCCGCACGTCGTCCTCGGGGCGCTGCAGCATCCACTCGGGGTGCGCCGCCGCCAACTCGGACACCGGGCTGACCATCTCGGGCTCGAACCACAGGCCGAACTCCATGCCGAGCGCACGCACCCGGTCGACGAGCGGTGTCAGCCCGTCCGGCCACACCGTCGGGTCGACGCACCAGTCCCCGAGCGACGTCGAGTCCGACCGCCGGCCGAGGAACCACCCGTCGTCGAGCACGAACCGCTCGACCCCGATGTCCGCCGCGGTCTCGGCCAGCGCCACCAGGGGTTCGAGCTCCTGCCGGTAGTAGACGGCCTCCCACGTGTTGAGCACGACGGGCCGGGGTCGTCGCGGGTGCCCCGGGCGGCTGCGCAACGAGTCGTGCAGCCGGTCGGACAACCCGTCGATCCCGGTGTCGCTCCACACGAACACGGCGTCGGGGGAAGCGAACGACTCCCCTTCGCCGAGCACGACCTCACCGGAACGCAGCAGTTCTCCGGCACCGAGCAGCGGTCGCGCCTCGGCGAGCTGGTCGTACCGGTACACGGAGTCCGCGCTCCAGGCCAGGTGCACCGCCCACAGCTCACCCTCGGCGTCCGAGAACCCGGGCGTCCCGAGCACGAGCAACGTCGGCGAATCGTGGCCCGTCCGCCCGCGGCGGCTCTCGCGCGCGTGGCTCCCGGCCGTCGCCGCCCGGCGCTGCGGTGTGCGCTCTCGGGTCCACCGTCCGCCCAGGTCGAGCACCTCGGTGATCCGCTCGCCCACCGGCAGCGTCGCCTCGAGCGCCTGCACGTGCACGGGCTGGGCGTGGGTGTTCGTCACCGTGTGCCGCACCCGCAGCACCCCCGCGGAGTCGAGCGCGAACTCGCTCCGGAGCGCCAACGAGTCCGACTCGGCGGTCACGACGATCCGCTCGTCGTCTCCGATCACCACCACGTCGCGCCACCGCGGCACGAGCGGCATCCCGTCCACGTGTCCGGCGATCCCCGAACGCCCCTCCCACCCGTCGCGCTCGGTCGGCAGCACCGTGAGCGGCCACCGCGCGTCGAGCGCACTCGGTCCGAGCGGCCGACCGAGTGCGAGCAGCAGGTCGGCCACATCGTCCGGCGCGACGGGCCCGACGTCCCGCCCCCAGTGCAGCACCTCGGGCAGCCCGTCCGCCGCGGACGCCAGCACCAGCGACACCCCGGCCGATCGCAGCACGTGCACGCGTCGATCGCCTGCACCGACGGCTGTCGACTCGCGCTCCACGACGGTCACGAGGCCCGCTCCTCGCGCAGCACGCGGACGCGTCCGGCCGGCACGACGGTGTCCGGCCCGTGGCCGGACCCGTCGAGCAGGTCCGTCCCGGACGCGACGACCGTGACGTCGTCAGCACGGTGGTTGACGAGGAACAGGAAGGCGGAACCGTCGTCGCCGACGCGACGCACCGCCTCCAGGCCGGGAGGCCCGGTGACCGTCCGCAGGATCCCCCGCTCCGCGATCACCCCGTCCACGAGCCGTTGGATGCTGTCGTCCGCGAGCATCGCGGACACGTACCAGGCGCCGCCGCCGACGGCGCGGCGCGTGACGGCGGGCCGGCCCGCGAGCGGGCCGTCGGTGTAGCGGAGCACGGACTCGGCGTCCTCGAGGACGAGGGCCTCGGCCCAGTCGGTGACGACCTCGCCGTCGTCGAGGGTCCAGCGTTCATCGCGCTGGAGCGGGGTGAACTCCTCGCTCCAGGCGCCGAGCACCTGGCGGAACGCGCCCGGGTACCCGCCGGTGCGGATGCGGGCGGTCTCGTCGGCGATGCCGGACAGGTACGTGACGACCAGGGTCGCGCCGCGGTCCACCACGGCGGACAGCCGCGCGGCGGTCGCATCGTCGACGATGAGCATCGTCGGCACGACGACCACGTCGTAGCCGTCCAGGTCGGCGTCGGCGGGGACCACGTCCGTGAGCACCTGCCGGTCGTGGAACGCGCGGTGCCAGGCGCGGAGCTCCCGACCGTAGCGCAGGCCCCGGTGCGGCTTGAGCCCCGACTGCACGGCCCACCCGGAGGCCTCGTCCACGACGATCGCGACCCGGGCCGGCTCGACGCGGGTGCCCTGGACGGGTGCGAGCGCCTGCAGTGCCCGGCCGAGGGCGAGCACCTCGCGCCAGATGCGTGTGCGGGTGCCGGCGTGCGGGAGCATCGCCGAGTGGAACTGCTCCGCGCCCGCGGTGGAGGCCCGCCACTGGAAGAACAGCGCCCCGTCGGACCCGTGTGCGACGTGCGCCAGGGCGTTCCGGACGAGCTCGGCCGGTTCCTTGGCGCGGTTGCGCTGCTGCCAGCTCGGGCCACCCGTCGAGTGCTCCATCAGCAGCCAGGGGCGGCGGTCCGCCGACATCCCGCGCATCCGGTCACCGGCCAGCGCGAGGTCCTGCTCGCGGCGGGCGTCGTCGACGAGCGTGTAGTGGTCGTTCGCGACGATCGCCACGTGCTTCGCCCACCCGGCGTAGTCGACGACCTGCGACCCGGCGCCCACCATGAAGTTCGTCGTCACCGGCACGTCCGAGTGCTGCTCGATCACGGCCTTCTCGGCGTCGTACTGGCGGAGCAGGGCGTCGGACGAGTACCGCTCGAAGTCCAACGCGAGCCCGGGGTTCGGCGCCCCGCCCACCCCGCGCGGCGGCGAGACCTCGTCGAACGAGGTGTACGTGTGCCCCCAGAAGGCCGTGCCCCAGGCATCGTTCGCGGCCTCGACGTCGCCGTACTTCGCGACGAGCCAGTGCCGGAAGTCCGCTGCCGACTCCTCGCAGTAGCACCGGCCGTTACCGCCGCCGAGCTCGTTGCTGACGTGCCAGAGCCGCACGGCGGGGTGCCGGCCGTACCGCTCCGCCAGCGCGTCGACCATGCGGAGCGCGTGCTCCCGGAACAGCTCGGAAGCCGGGCACCACCCGAGGCGTCCACCCGGTCGTTCTCGCCGCTCCGTGGCGTCCACGGGGAGGATCTCCGGGTGTGCGGTCAGCAGCCAGTTCGGTGGTGCAGCGGTCGGCGTCGCGAGGTCCACCGCGATGCCGTTCTCGTGCAGCAGCGCGAGGACGTCGTCGAGCCACTCCCACGTGAAGTCCCCCGGCGACCGCTCGAGCAGTGCCCACGAGAACACCCCGACGGTGACCAGGTTCACCCCGGCCTCGCGCATGAGTCGGACGTCCTCGAGCCAGGTCTCCCGAGGCCACTGTTCCGGGCTGTAGTCGCCGCCGAACGACAGGCCGTCGGTCGGCCACGGGACGGTGGGGGCAGCGGTCACGGCATCTCCTTCGATGGTGTGGACCGCTCAAGCCTCCCGTTTGCGTCCGCGTTTGTCAACGTGTGTAACTAACGCGCCGACACCTCTGCCGGATCCCTCGGCCGCTCACTCGCCCAGCAGCCGGCGGATGGCGAGGACCGCCCCGGCGCGTGCCCACTCCGAGAACTCGAACGGCTGCACCTCCACCGTGACCGGCTCGGTGTACGGCGCAAGTGCGGCCCGCATCGACTCGTCCACGGTCGCCCGCGCCAGGTCGTACACGGGCAGCCCATCACCAGTCAGCACGATCGCCGAGGGGTCCGCGATGTGCACCGCGGTGGCGAGCAGGACCCCGAGGGCGCGGCCGGCATCCTCGAACGCAGCGAGGGCGCCCTCGTCGCCGTCCCGCGCGAGCTCGACCACCTGGTCGTACGTCTTCCCCTCATGGCCGGCGTTCCGCACGATGACCGGGCTCGGCAGGTAGCTCGAGGCGCACCCGGCGTGACCGAGACCACAGTCCGGACCGCCTCCGAGGACGGGGAGGTGCCCGATGCGCCCCAGCCGTCCGTGCTCCCCCGTGGAGACCTGCCCGTTCGCGATGAGCCCGAGGCCCAGGCCCTCACCGACCGTCACGAGCACCATCGACCCGCGACCGGCACCCGCACCGAACCAGTGCTCCTTCGCCGTGAGCGCGTGGACGTCGTTCGCCGTGAACGTGGCGATCCCCGTCCGCTCCTCGAGCATCCGGGCGAACGGCACCTCGTGCCACCCGAGGAACACCGACGCCGCGACGACGGACTCCCCCGCGCGGACCATGACGTCACCGGGCAGCGACACCCCGATCGCACAGATGGCCGGGTGCGCATCCCGGAGCCGCTCGAGCACCAGCGTGATCTGTTCCGCGAGCGACTCGGCGGCGGTGTCGTCGATCGCCTCTTCGTGCAGGGCGAGGACCCGTCCGCCCAGGTCCGTGACCGCGGCGTACAGGCGGTCCTTCGTGAGCTTGACGCCGAGGAACTCCCACTGCCCACTGCTCACCTGCAGGAGCTCCGAGGGGCGGCCGGTGGCACCGCGCACGTCGGTCCCGACCTCCACCACGAGCCGCTGTGACACGAGGATGCGCATGGCCCGGGTGAGGCTCGCCCGTGAGAGCCCGAGTGACCGGGCGATCTCGGCGCGGGAGAGCACCCCGTGGATGAGGATCTCCCGCAGCGCCAGGCGGGAGCCGTCGGGCAGGGCCGGCCAGGCTTCGGTCATCGTTCCTCCGTCGTCGGCTGATCCTACGGCCTGACCAGACCCCTTCGACAAGGACCCCAAACGGGCCGGAAACGCAGAAAACCCCTGACCACGAATGGTCAGGGGTTCCCTGGTGTTACTACGTTAAGTCCGGCGGCGTCCTACTCTCCCACAAGGTCCCCCTTGCAGTACCATCGGCGCTGAGAGGCTTAGCTTCCGGGTTCGGAATGTGACCGGGCGTTTCCCTCTCGCTATGACCACCGGAACACTCTCGACCAGATAATACATTGGTCTCAAAGCTGTCCCGACTGCTGCTCTCGGTGAAGAGGGCAGAGCGGTGTATTCAGTTTCGATTCCCGATCGTCTGTCGGGAACCACAAAGTGGACGCGAGCCCGTGCAACAAGTGCACGGAAATCAGTGTGTTATCAAGTCTTCGGCTTATTAGTACCGGTCAGCTCCACGGGTCGTTAGTCCCCGCTTCCACATCCGGCCTATCAACCCAGTAGTCTGCTGGGAGCCTCTCACACTCAAGGTGCATGGAAATCTCATCTCGAAGACGGCTTCCCGCTTAGATGCTTTCAGCGGTTATCCGGTCCGAACGTAGCTAATCAGCGGTGCCCTTGGCAGAACAACTGACACACCAGAGGTTCGTCCATCCCGGTCCTCTCGTACTAGGGATAGATCTTCTCAAATTTCCAACGCGCGCAGCGGATAGGGACCGAACTGTCTCACGACGTTCTAAACCCAGCTCGCGTACCGCTTTAATGGGCGAACAGCCCAACCCTTGGGACCTACTCCAGCCCCAGGATGCGACGAGCCGACATCGAGGTGCCAAACCATGCCGTCGATATGGACTCTTGGGCAAGATCAGCCTGTTATCCCCGAGGTACCTTTTATCCGTTGAGCGACAGCGCTTCCACAAGCCACTGCCGGATCACTAGTCCCGACTTTCGTCCCTGCTCGACCTGTCAGTCTCACAGTCAAGCTCCCTTGTGCACTTACACTCGCCACCTGATTGCCAACCAGGTTGAGGGAACCTTTGGGCGCCTCCGTTACTCTTTGGGAGGCAACCGCCCCAGTTAAACTACCCATCAGGCACTGTCCATGAACCCGATCAGGGTCCTACGTTAGACATCCAAAGTGACCAGAGTGGTATTTCAACAATGACTCCACGAACACTAGCGTGCCCGCTTCACAGTCTCCCACCTATCCTACACAAGCCACTCCGAACACCAATACCAAACTGTAGTAAAGGTCACGGGGTCTTTCCGTCCTGCTGCGCGTAACGAGCATCTTTACTCGTAGTGCAATTTCGCCGAGTTCGCGGTTGAGACAGCTGGGAAGTCGTTACGCCATTCGTGCAGGTCGGAACTTACCCGACAAGGAATTTCGCTACCTTAGGATGGTTATAGTTACCACCGCCGTTTACTGGGGCTTAAATTCAGAGCTTCGCCCAAAGGCTAACCCTTCCTCTTAACCTTCCAGCACCGGGCAGGCGTCAGTCCGTATACATCGTCTTGCGACTTCGCACGGACCTGTGTTTTTAGTAAACAGTCGCTTCCCACTGGTCTCTGCGGCCTTCAACGCTCACGGAGTAAATCCGGTCACGTGTCCGGCCCCCCTTCTCCCGAAGTTACGGGGGCATTTTGCCGAGTTCCTTAACCACGATTCTCTCGATCTCCTTGGTATTCTCTACCTGACCACCTGAGTCGGTTTCGGGTACGGGCGGCTGCAACCTCGCGTCGATGCTTTTCTCGGCAGCATAGGATCACTGATTTCCCCTTACGGGTACGCGTCGGATCTCAGGCGTACAGACGACGGATTTGCCTATCGTCAGCCCTACATCCTTACACCAGGTTCACCTTACGGATACCATCGCCTGGCTCAGCTACCTTCCTGCGTCACACCTGTTCATACGCTAACCGCACCAGCATGGGGTCGAGCGTTAGACCGGCCACCATCACCCCGAAGGGATCCGGTTGTACCGGGTTAGGACTCTTAGCACCACTGGATTAGCTTGGGCGGTTGTTCGCCGGTACGGGAATATCAACCCGTTGTCCATCGACTACGCCTGTCGGCCTCGCCTTAGGTCCCGACTTACCCAGGGCGGATTAACCTGGCCCTGGAACCCTTGGTCTTTCGGAGGACGGGTTTCTCACCCGTCTTTCGCTACTCATGCCTGCATTCTCACTCGTGTAGCGTCCACGGCTGGATCACTCCGCCGCTTCACTCGCCACACGACGCTCTCCTACCACTCCGCACGACTGAACCACGAAGGCTTGTCTATAGTGCGAAATCTACAACTTCGGTGGTGTGCTTGAGCCCCGTTACATTGTCGGCGCGGAATCACTTGACCAGTGAGCTATTACGCACTCTTTCAAGGGTGGCTGCTTCTAAGCCAACCTCCTGGTTGTCTGTGCAACTCCACATCCTTTCCCACTTAGCACACGCTTAGGGACCTTAGTTGGTAGTCTGGGTTGTTTCCCTCTCGACGATGAAGCTTATCCCCCACCGTCTCACTGCTGCGCTCTCACTCACCGGCATTCGGAGTTTGGCTGACGTCAGTAACCTGTTGAGGCCCATCGGCCATCCAGTAGCTCTACCTCCGGCGAGAAACACGCAACGCTGCACCTAAATGCATTTCGGAGAGAACCAGCTATCACGAAGTTTGATTGGCCTTTCACCCCTATCCACAGCTCATCCCCTCCATTTTCAACTGAAGTGGGTTCGGTCCTCCACGACGTCTTACCGTCGCTTCAACCTGGCCATGGATAGATCACTTCGCTTCGGGTCTAGAACATGCGACTCAAACGCCCTATTCAGACTCGCTTTCGCTACGGCTGCCCCTCACGGGTTAACCTCGCCACATATCACTAACTCGCAGGCTCATTCTTCAAAAGGCACGCCGTCACCCCTACTAAGGAGGCTCCGACGGTTTGTAAGCAAACGGTTTCAGGTACTATTTCACTCCCCTCCCGGGGTACTTTTCACCTTTCCCTCACGGTACTTGTCCGCTATCGGTCATCTGGGAGTATTTAGGCTTATCAGGTGGTCCTGACAGATTCACACGGGATTTCTCGGGCCCCGTGCTACTTGGGATACACATCCGGCCATAACACCATTTCGTCTACGGGGCTGGCACCCACTACGGCCCGGCTTTCAAACCGGTTCGACTATGATGCGCTGTAACCGTCCCAGTCCGGCAGAACTGAGTGACGTGTCCCACAACCCCGACCATGCAACGCCCGCCGGCTATCACACATGATCGGTTTAGCCTCATCCGCTTTCGCTCGCCACTACTCACGGAATCACATGTTGTTTTCTCTTCCTGTGGGTACTGAGATGTTTCACTTCCCCACGTTCCCTCTACCCGCCCTATATATTCAGGCGGGAGTCACCAGGTCGCAAAAGCGCCTGGCGGGGTTTCCCCATTCGGAAATCCTCGGATCGAGGCTCGATTATCAGCTCCCCGAGGCTTATCGCAGATTTCTCGTCCTTCATCGGCTCCAGATGCCAAGGCATCCACCGTTTGCTCTTAGAAACTTGACCACAAAGATTAAAATTGCGATCCAACGTCACCACTCAACAACCCGAAGGCTGATCATGGATGACGCGAATCAAAGATGCTCGCGTCCACTGTGTAGTTCTCAACATACGATCGGCACCAGCACTCCCCCACCACAACAGTAGGTTCACCCTGGCCCGACGAAGGACCCGTAGGCCCAACCCCCACCACCACTCACGTAGCAGCAGGAAGCCTGGTCCCTCAGGACCCAACAACGTGCACCAGCTGGCAGCTCCACCCCGACCCGTCCCAACCCTGCAAGCAGAGCGTACTGAGGTCGGAAGCATCACTCCCAACTGCACTGTCAATGTTCCACCCATGAGCTACCCGTCGGACACGTTCGGTCCGAAACAGGCGCCTGGACCAGCAACCAACCACCCATGATGGGCGACCAGCACTGACCAGATGCTCCTTAGAAAGGAGGTGATCCAGCCGCACCTTCCGGTACGGCTACCTTGTTACGACTTAGTCCTAATCACCGATCCCACCTTCGACGGCTCCTTCCACAAGGGTTAGGCCACCGGCTTCGGGTGTTACCGACTTTCATGACTTGACGGGCGGTGTGTACAAGGCCCGGGAACGTATTCACCGCAGCGTTGCTGATCTGCGATTACTAGCGACTCCGACTTCATGAGGTCGAGTTGCAGACCTCAATCCGAACTGAGACCGGCTTTTTGGGATTCGCTCCACCTTACGGTATCGCAGCCCTTTGTACCGGCCATTGTAGCATGCGTGAAGCCCAAGACATAAGGGGCATGATGATTTGACGTCATCCCCACCTTCCTCCGAGTTGACCCCGGCAGTCTCCTATGAGTCCCCGGCATAACCCGCTGGCAACATAGAACGAGGGTTGCGCTCGTTGCGGGACTTAACCCAACATCTCACGACACGAGCTGACGACAACCATGCACCACCTGTACACCGACCACAAGGGGGCGACCATCTCTGGCCGTTTCCGGTGTATGTCAAGCCTTGGTAAGGTTCTTCGCGTTGCATCGAATTAATCCGCATGCTCCGCCGCTTGTGCGGGCCCCCGTCAATTCCTTTGAGTTTTAGCCTTGCGGCCGTACTCCCCAGGCGGGGCGCTTAATGCGTTAGCTACGACACAGAAACCGTGGAAAGGTCCCTACATCTAGCGCCCAACGTTTACGGCATGGACTACCAGGGTATCTAATCCTGTTCGCTCCCCATGCTTTCGCTCCTCAGCGTCAGTTACGGCCCAGAGATCTGCCTTCGCCATCGGTGTTCCTCCTGATATCTGCGCATTCCACCGCTACACCAGGAATTCCAATCTCCCCTACCGCACTCTAGTCTGCCCGTACCCACTGCAAGCCCGAGGTTGAGCCTCGGGATTTCACAGCAGACGCGACAAACCGCCTACGAGCTCTTTACGCCCAATAATTCCGGACAACGCTTGCACCCTACGTATTACCGCGGCTGCTGGCACGTAGTTAGCCGGTGCTTTTTCTGCAGGTACCGTCACTTTCGCTTCTTCCCTACTAAAAGAGGTTTACAACCCGAAGGCCGTCATCCCTCACGCGGCGTTGCTGCATCAGGCTTTCGCCCATTGTGCAATATTCCCCACTGCTGCCTCCCGTAGGAGTCTGGGCCGTGTCTCAGTCCCAGTGTGGCCGGTCACCCTCTCAGGCCGGCTACCCGTCGTCGCCTTGGTGAGCCATTACCTCACCAACAAGCTGATAGGCCGCGAGTCCATCCCCAACCAAAAAATCTTTCCACCACCAGACCATGCGGCCAGTGATCATATCCAGTATTAGACGTCGTTTCCAACGCTTATCCCAGAGTCAGGGGCAGGTTACTCACGTGTTACTCACCCGTTCGCCACTAATCCACCCAGCAAGCTGGGCATCATCGTTCGACTTGCATGTGTTAAGCACGCCGCCAGCGTTCGTCCTGAGCCAGGATCAAACTCTCCGTAAAAAAATACAGACCCAACACCCGAAGGCATCAGACCGAGTTGATTCTGACTGTTGACTGTCTACTGACAATCTTCAATCCAAAAGGAATTGCTTCATGACCCGGTCAGCAAGCCGACCAGGCACGAGGTCAATCAATAAATTGGCATTGACAATGTGCACGCTGTTGAGTTCTCAAGGACCAGACGCACTCCCCGCTCGACCCATCACAGGTTCCGCCAGAGAGGCATTCGTCTTGTTCCACCGTCAGACACGTCGAATTGCTTCGAATTCTTCGGGGGATGTTGCCTGAGCGGGACCCCGTCCGGACTGCGCATCCAGGGCTTGCACCCTGTGACCGTCTCGGCCGTTCCGTTCTCCGCCTCAGCGGCAACGAGTGATTACTTTACACACGCCCCGGGGGGCCTGCCAACCGTCGTCCCTCCCGGGCGTGTCGCTGTCGGGTGAACGGCACGTGTCCCCCGGGTTTCCGGGGATCGACGGGGTGGGCGCGACCCCGGGAACGGCGGAAGGCACGGTGCGAACTCGCACCGTGCCTCCCGAACGAACGACCGGACCGGCCTACTCGGCCGCTGCCAACTGCCCGCACGCCCCGTCGATCTCCTTGCCGCGGGTGTCGCGCAGGGTCGTCGGGATGCCGGCGGCGTTGAGCCGGCGGACGAACTCGTCCTGCACGTGCACCTCGGACGAGGTCCACACGGAGCCCGGCGTCGGGTTGAGCGGGATCGGGTTGACGTGCACCCACCCCTTGCCGCGCTTGTTGAGCTTCTCGGCGAGCAGGTCGGCTCGCCAGGCGTGGTCGTTCATGTCCTTGATGAGCGCGTACTCGATCGAGACACGACGACCGGTCTTGACGTAGTAGTTGTGGGCGGCGTCGATCGCCTCGTCGGCCTTCCAGCGCGAGTTCACCGGGATGAGCTCGTCGCGGAGCTCGTCGTCGGGTGCGTGCAGGGACAGCGCGAAGGTGAGCGGGATCCCTTCGTCCGCGAGCTTGATCATCGCCGGCACGAGTCCCACGGTCGACACCGTGATGCCGCGGGCACTCATGCCCAGACCGTTCGGCTGCGGCGCGACCATCAACCGCACGGCGTCCATCACCCGCTTGTAGTTCGCGAGCGGCTCCCCCATGCCCATGAACACGATGTTCGTCACGCGCTCGGCGTCGACGCGGTCGTTGCCACCCTTGCGGGGATCGCCCCCGAGTTCACCGGCGGCGATCGCGGCGTTGGCCCGGACGATCTGCTCGATGATCTCGGCAGTGGACATGTTGCGGGTCAGCCCCGCCTGGCCGGTGGCGCAGAAGGGGCAGTTCATGCCGCAGCCGGCCTGGGACGAGACGCACAGGGTGATGCGGCCCGGGTAGCGCATGAGGACCGACTCGACCAAGGCGCCGTCGTGCAGCTTCCAGAGGAACTTGATCGTGTCGCCGTTGTCCGTCGCCAGGCGCCGGGTCTCGGTGAGGAGTGGCGGCAGCATCCCGGCGACGAGCTGCTCCCGCTGGGCGGCGGGCAGGTCGGTCATCTTGGCCGGGTCGGACGTGTAGTGCTGGAAGTAGTGGGTCGCGAGCTGCTTGGCGCGGAACCCGGGCAGGCCGAGTTCCTTCACGCGGGCCTCGCGTTCCTCGGCCGTCAGGTCGGCCAGGTGCACGGGCGGCTTGCCACGCTTCGGGGACGCGAACTGCAGGAGCGGGCGACCGTCGGTGTCGGTGGCCTGCTTCCAGCCCTCGGTGCGCGGGCGCACCTGCGGACGAGCAGACTGCTGCTGTTCGAACGGGGTGCGGGTGTCGGAAGCCATCACTCCAGGATACGGGAGGCCCGTGATCGGTGGGGACGCCCCATCCGGGTGGTCCTGCTGGTCACCACCACGGCCGCACCACGGCTGGTCGGGTCAGCTGCCGGCGGGCAGGACGCGCGCGAAGTGGTGCGCCGCCGAGTACATCGGGACGATGTCGACGACCTCGCCCGGGTGCGGTGCCTGCAGCACGAGTCCCTGGCCGAGGTACAGGCCGACGTGGTCCTCGTCGTCGTACACGACGAGGTCACCAGGCAGTGCCTCGGACTCCGGGATCGTGGTGGCGACGGCGTCCTGCGTCGGCACGTAGTGCACGAGCTGGATCCCCACCGCCTGGTAGGCGACCATCGTGAGCCCGGAGCAGTCGATGCCCTCGTGGCTCGCGCCGCCCTCGACGTACGGGTCCCCCATGTACTGCAGGGCGGTCTGCACGATCGTGGCCCGGTCGCCGCCGGCCGAGAGTGCGGCGGACAACGCGGACTGTGCCTGCGCGGTCGTCACCCCGAAGCGGAGGTCGAGCGTCGGGTACGACACGATCGTCGTCGTCGTGGTCATGCCGTCGGTGGAGACGACGGGGACCTGGACGTCGTGCGCCACCGTGAAGGTCTGAGCGGCCTGCCCCGTGGTCGTGCCCGAGCGGGTGTCCGCGGGCAGGGTGTCGGCGTTCGCGGGCAGGGCGAGCGTCAGGCTCGAGGTCACCGCGATCGCGGGGGCGAGCAGGATCGCGGCACGCTTCGCGTTGGCGGAACGACGGATGTGCCGCGGGTCGACGGCGCGCTCGGCCCGCAGGGTGGCGGTCCGGCTCAGCACCGCACTGCCGGCCGACGAGGCGACGGGGGCGGGACGCGGCTGCATCCGCACGGTCCGGGCCGGCTTCGGGTGCTCGACGAAGGTGGAGCGGGCGGCCGCCGGGCCGAGGGCCGAGCGGCGGCCACGGGGACGGGACTGCTGCGTGTCCGGCGTCAGCGGCGCGGGGTCGACCGCGGGGTGCGTGTGCGTTCGCGCGGGCTGACGGTCGTCGGCTGCTGCAGGCAGGGTGTGGCGTCCCATGGGTCCTTCCGGGTCGGGACCACTCGGCGGTCCGGAAAGTAACGTATTGGTCACGACGGTGCTCGCGGCTGGGCAGCGCCGGAGTGTTCCTGCGGCTGGTCACAGGAACGAGCACCGCTCGCAGGTCACTCCGACGGCGCGCACGGGCGTTCCGGAGCCGGCCCGCGGCGGTGGACCCGGGCTCAGACCGGCGTGACCCGCATGACGGCGGCGATCCGGGCCTCCCGGTCGGCCGCCAGGCGGTCGAGGCGAGCCGACAGCGCGACGACCGATGCGTCCACCGGGCTGTCCCCCGAGATGTCCCCCGGGATCGGGACACCGGCGCGCACCGCGAGTGGCAGGACGCCCGCCCAGACGGAGTGGTCCTCGCCGTCCGCCGGGTCCTCGCCGACACCGTGGGCGCGGACCTTGACGCTCGCGCGGTCGAGGGGCAGCTGGAGGACCTGGGTGGCGCGGACCTCCTTCGCGGTCATCTCACGCACCTCGGCTCGGCGGCCCGGCATGAGGTGGTCGGCCACCTGCCACAGGGCTTCGGTGCGCAGCTCGGTCGGCACCACGGTCGCGCGCCCGGCGATCATCGCGCTGCGGTAGTTCGCCGAGCTGTCGTTGGTCGAGCGTGCGAAGACGAGGCCGTCCAGGTGGGTGACGGTGGCGGCGACCGGGACGCCCTCGGCCCCGGCGTCGAGGAACAGCCCACCACCGGTCGAGCCGTGCAGCAGCAGGACGGGGCCGTCGCCGAGGTCGCCGACGGCGCAGAGGAACGGCAGGACGACGGGGTGGCCGCCGCGGACGATGCCGACGTGGGCGAGGTGGGCCTCGGCGAGGATCGCGCGCAGGACGGCGGGGTCGTCGGACTGGCGGTCGCGCAGGCGGCGGACGCGGAGCGAGGGGTCGTCGGCTGTCGGTTCTGGTTCGGGACTCGAGGTGGGCACGTCGTCACGCTAGGGTCACCAGTGGTCCGGTGCCTGGACCAGATCGGGGCGATCACGGTGGACCAGTCGAGCAAGGTGTCCGAGGTGGTGGCACGGGTGCGCGGGATGGTGCACGACGGCACCCTGCGCGAGGGCGATCCGCTGCCCTCGACGCGGGCGCTGGCGGCGGAGCTCGGGGTGGCCCGGGGCACCGTCGTCGCGGCGTACGAGCAGCTCGACGGCGAGGGGTACCTGCGGACGCGGCACGGTGCCCTCGCGCGGGTCGCGGCGAGTGTGACGGTGGACGCGGCTCCGGCTTCGGCTTCGGTCGGCGCCCGCTTCCCCGACCCCGACGATCCGGCGCAGGTTCCCCCGCCCGTCGATTGCCGACCCGGCATCCCCGCCGTCACCGCCATCCCGCAGCGGGACTGGCGGGCAGCCTGGCACGCAGCGGCATCGGCCCCGCTCCGGAACGCGATCGCAGAGCCCCTCGGCTCCCCCGACCTTCGCGCACAGGTCGTCGCCCAGCTCGGCCTGACCCGCGGCTTCACGACGTCGGTCGACCGGGTGCTCGTGACCGCGGGGACCTCGGAGGCGCTGTCGCTCGTCACCGAGGCGCTGCGGGGGCTGCTGGGTCGCGCTCCCGTCGTCGCTGTCGAGGACCCCGGCTACCGCACCGGACACCGTGCGGTCACGAGCGCGGGCGGGTCCCTGGTGGGCGTCCCGGTCGGCGAGGACGGCCTCGACCTCGACGCGCTCGAAGCCGCCGGACCGGTCGACGCCGTCCTGGTCAGCCCGACGCACCAGTACCCACTCGGGTCGGTGATGCCCGTCGCCCGGCGCCGGCGGCTGCTCACCTGGGCCGCGGCCACCGGCACGGTGGTGGTGGAGGACGACTACGACTCCGAGTTCCGGCACCGCGGCGCGCCCGTGCCCGCACTGGCCGCACTCGACGCCGAGGGCGTGGTCCTGCACGTCGGCGGCTTCTCGAAGACGCTCGACCCCCGGCTTCGCTGCGCCTACGTCGTGCTGCCGATGGTCGCAGCGACCGGTTCCCCGGTGACGGAGGCGGTGCTCGCCGCCCGTCGGGCACGTGGCGCGGTCGTCGCCGAACCGGTGCAGGCCGCGCTCGTGCACCTGCTGCGGACGGGTGCGCTGCGACGGCACCTGGGTCGGGTGCGCCGCGACTACACGCACCGCCGGGCCCGGATCGCGACTCGGCTCGGCGACGTCGCCGGCCTGGAGGCCCGTGCCCTGAACGGCGGACTGCACGCGGTGGTCACGTGGTCGGGTCCGACCACCGGGGCGCAGATCGCGCGTCGGCTGGCGGACGCCGGGGTGCTCGTGGCGTCGCTCGAGGAGTACGGGCTCGCACCCGGCAGCACGCCGCCGGGCATCGTGTTCGGCTACGGCGCCGTGACGCTGCCGGAGCTCGACCGGGCGCTCGACGCCCTGGTGACGGCGGTCACGGGAGCCTGATCCGCGTCGTCAGCCGCCGTACTGGGCGGTGCCCACGACGTTCGACCCGGCCCGCTGGCACGCGGTGTTCAGCGTGCGGCCGACGAGTTCCCACTCGGGGGTCATCTCGAGCGCCGGCCCGGACTTCGGTGCGGGGTGCGCGTCGAGGTACTCGTGGGCGTAGTCGATCGCGTCGTCGAGCTCCTCGTCGCTGCTCGACAGGTGCTCGTAGCCGAAGCGTTCCGCGGCGATCAGTGCCTGGTACTGCGCCTCGGAGAGATCGCCCTGGCTCCGCCCGACCGTCGCGTTCAGCGAGATCGTCGTCAGCGCACTGATCTGGCCGCACATCGCCGCAGCACTCCGGTCTTCTTCCATCGGGTCCGTCGCACCGCGCACGGGCTGGGCGTCCGAGGTCTCCGAGGTCGGCTTCGGGGTCGACGTCGACCGCGCCGCTGCGTCGGCGTCGGTATCGGTATCGGCCGAGCAACCGGCGAGCGAGCCGGACACGAGGACCGCGCTCACGACGACGAGGGGCAGTGCGGACCGGAAGGAGACCATGGACGTCATCGTGGCAGCGCCGTCGTGCCGTTCGCGTCGTCGTGTCCCGATCGAGACCTGGTCGAGACCGGATCGTGAGCTTGCGTCAGCGGGACTCGGCGGTGCCGTTCTTCCGGGCGTTCACGAGGTCGGCGAGGGACGGCTCTCCGGCGTCGCCGGGCAGCGCGTGTCCGCGGCGAGCGGCCTTGCGGACCTGTCGGTAGGTGGTGACGTGCAGGGGGTCCACACCGTCGGCGGACTCGTAGTTCGACGGGGCGGTGGTGGTGGGTGATTCGGTCATCGAGACGGACGGTACGCGTGCCGGGAGCCGCGGAACCACGTGCTGCGTTCCGCGGCCAAACTGGTTCCGAACGGGTGGACCAGCCCTGGTGCGATGCCGGATTGTTCGCATAGAATGCGAACATGTTGATCACCGTCGACCCGCAGGCGCGAGCGACCCTGGCAGAGCAGGTCGCCACCCAGATCCGCCATGCGATCGCCCGCGGCGAGCTCCGGAACGGCGAGCGGCTGCCCGCTGCGCGGGACCTCGCCGCCTCGGTCGACGTCAACATGCACACCGTCCTGCGCGCCTACGCGCTGCTGCAGGACGACGGACTGATCGAGTTGCGGCGCGGCCGCGGTGCGACGGTCCTGCGATCGGGCAACGCCTCGTTCGACCGGTTGCGCACGCTCGTCGACGAGCTGCGTGACCAGGCGGACACCCTGGGCGTCTCGCTCGACGACCTGTTCACGATGATCAAGGGGGCACGATGACGACTCGACCGATGACCACCGGCACACGGCTGGCCGTGACGGCACCAGGGCTCCTGGTCGCGGTGGGACTTGTGCTCACCGCGGTCCTCGCAGCGTCCACCATGCCCGCGCGGATCGCGATCCACTTCCGGACGGACGGCACCGCCGACGGCTGGGGATCACCGTGGACGGCCTTCTGGGTCACCCTGGCGGTGGCACTGGTGGCCGTCGTACTCGCGTTCTCCGCGCTGCGCTGGCGCGACAGGCGGACGGCAGCCACGGTGCTGCTCGTCGCGAACCTGCCGGCCGGGACCCTCGGCACGGCCTGGGTCGTGCTCGCATGGACGAACACGGCCGGCGATGGCACCCTGTCCCCCTGGTGGACGGTCCCGTTCCTGCTCGTCGCCGTGGTGGTCGCCGCCGTCCCCGTGCTCGCACTGTTCCGGGTCGCTGCACCCGTGCCGGCCCACGAGGTCGCTCCCCTGGCGGTCGGGCCCGACACCCGCGTCGCCTGGCGCGCACGCGTCGGCAGCCGGTGGTTCGCGGTGCTCGGGGTAGTCGTCGTGGTGCTCGGCGTCGGCACCGCCGTCTGGACGGCATCGGCCGGGGTGACGACGGCGGTCGTCTCCGGCCTGGCGATGGTGCTCGCGGGTCTCGCTGTGCTGGTGCTGGCGCGGGTGGAGCTCACCGTCGACCGTCGCGGCATGCGGCTCACGTCCACCTGGACGAGGATCCCCCTCATGCGCGTCCCGCTGGACCGCATCGAGTCGTGCGGCTGGGAGCAGGTGTCCCCGGGTCAGTGGGGCGGCTGGGGCTACCGCATCTCGGGCCGCGGTGTCGCCTACGTCGTGCGGTCCGGGCCGGGGTTGGTCGCGCGGCTCCGCGGCGGGCAGGCGCGGATGGTGACCGTGCCCGACGCTGCGGGCGGTGCCGCAGCCCTGGGCGCGCTGCTCGCCGGGCGCGAGACTGACTGACGGGGCCGCGCCGGGCCTCCAGGGCGGTGTGGCGGGTTCGGCGGCGGGCGGGACCTTTGCGCGGAAGCGACACACCTCGTGACCGCTCCGGCGACTGTCCCGTCAGAGCGACAGTGTGCCGCGAACGTTCGGCGGCACACTGTCGCTTTCGCAGGACCGGCTGCTGGCGTGCGTCGGGTCAGAGGCTCGTCATGCCGCCGTCGACACGGAACTCCGCCCCGGTGGCGTAGGACGACTCCGGGCTGGCGAGGTAGACCATGATCCCGGTGACGTCGTCGGGGGTGCCCGGGCGACCGAGCGGGGTGCGGGCGATGATCGCGGCTCGGGCCTCGGGGTCGCCGGAGATCGCCGACACGAGGCCGGTCTCGGTGTAGCCCGGCACGACCGTGTTCACCCGGATGCCGTCCCGCGCGTAGGCCATCGCGGTCGCCCGGACGAGTGCGTGGATGCCGCCCTTGGTCGAGGAGTACGCCGCGAAGTCGGCGCCCTCGCCGTTCAGGCCGGTGGGCGACCCGGTGGCGATGACCGACCCGCCGGTGCCGTTCGCGAGCATCGCCCGGACGGCGTGCTTGATCGTCAGGAACGTCCCGGTGAGGTTGACCGCGAGCGTGCGGTCCCAGGTCTCGAGCGGCAGGTCGGCGACCTTCGCGTCGTGGCCGAACAGCTGCACACCGGCGTTCGCGACCACCACGTCGGGGCTCGCGCCACGGTCGGCCAGTCCGGCGAACCCCGCGGCCACGCTCGCCTCGTCGGCGATGTCCATCGTCAGGCCGATCGCGGCCGTGCCGGCTCCCGCGGCTGCACCGGCGGCCGCGTCGGCGTCGCGGTCGGCGTAGACGACGGTGGCCCCCTCGGCCACGAAGCGGTCGGCGATCGCGCGGCCGATGCCGGACCCCGCTCCCGTAACGAGTGCGGTCCGGCCGTCGAGTCGTGCGGTCATGTGGGACTCCGTCCTCGGAGCAGCGCTGCTCCGTCACCCCCATCATTGCCCAACCGGTTGACCGGTGCTAGGCATGCACCATGACTGCGACGTCGAACGACGAGATCGTGTCCGTCGGGCCCTGGCGTCTGGCCCTGCGCGGAGCCGAACTCGCCGACGTCACGTTCCGGGGCGCGCTCGTCCTGCGCGCCGTCCGGTTCGTCGTCCGCGACCATGACTGGCGCACCGCCGACGACACCGTGCTGACACGGACGGTGTCCGGCGATGAGGGCCGCATCCACATCGAGACCAGTGCACGGTACGACGGCGTCGAGGTCGTGCGAACCGTCCTCGAGGTCACGCTCGACGACGACACCCTGCGGGTCGCCGCGGTCGGGACGGTCACGAAGGCCTTCCGCCGCAACCGCGTCGGGCTCGTCGTCCTGCACCCGCCGACCCTGGCCGGGCAGCCGCTCACGGTGCGGCATCCGTCCCGCGGCAGGACCGCGACGGCGTTCCCGTTCTGGATCGCGCCGCACCAGCCGGCCGTCGACGTCGCCGGGCTCGACTGGTCGGTGGGCGCGACCGCGCTGTCGCTCGACCTGACCGGCGACGTGTTCGAGATGGAGGACCAGCGCAACTGGACCGACGCCTCGTTCAAGACGTACTCGACGCCGCTCGCCGAACCCTTCCCGGTCGCGATCACGCCGGGGACGACGGTCCGGCAGGGGCTCGCCCTGCGTGCGACGGCGGTCGATCCGGCAGGTGGTCCGGGCACCCGGTCGGGAGGCGCGGCCTCCTCCGCCCCGGACCTCGCGGCGCTCGACGGGCCGGCTCCCGGTGCCGTGCTCAAGCCGCCGCCGACGCTCCAGCTGCTCGCGGGCTCGGCGCCGGTCGCCGCGCGCCCGGACGACGCCGACCTGCTCCGCGGGTTCCCGATCCTGGTCGAGCCGGTCCTCGGGGCCCCGAACGTCGAGGCGGTGCTCGCCTCGGCCCGGCGGGACGCGGGTGGCGCTCCCCTGGACGTCCGGTTCGTCACCGACGACCCGGTGCTGCTGCGCGCGGCGATCGACGCGGTGCTCGCGGGCGGGCCGGTGGCTCGCGTCGGGGCGTTCGACCCGGTGTCGCACGTGACGACACCGGCGCTGCAGCGGGCACTGCGCGAAGCGGTGGCAGCGGTCGGCGCGCTGGAGGTCGTCGCCGGCACCCGTGCCCACTTCACCGAGCTGAACCGGTCGATCGCGGTGTTCTCGGGTTGGGACGGCCCCCTGACCTGCAGCGTGACGCCGCAGATGCACGACCGGTCGCCCGAACAGGTGACCGAGTCGATCCGGATGCAGCGCTGGGTGGTGAGCAGCGCCTCCAGGCTGGCCGCCGGCAGGGCGCTGCACGTCGGACCGGTGACGCTGCGGCCACGGTTCAACGCGGTGGCGACGGCGCCGACCCGGGTCGAGACGGACGCGACCGTCGAGCACGGGTACGGGTACGGGCCGGAGACCGTTCCGGACGCGACCGACCCAGCGCAGCACACGCCGGCCGCCGAGCGGTGGTTCGCCGACGCGGCGCGAGCGCTGACGGTGCCGGGCGTGGCCTCGATCACGCTGGCCGAGGCGTGGGGGCCGCGCGGGTTCGTGGCCGCCGACGGCACGGGGAACACCCCGCCGGAAGGGGGTCGGCGGGGCGTTCCGGTCCGGGCGCGCTGACGGGTCGGCGCGGTGGTCGGTGGCGGTCCGGCTCAGCGCCGGACGGCGTCGATCTTGAGCATCTTCGCGATGACCGAGTCGAGCTCGCTGTCGTCGAAGACCTGCTTCCAGTCCTCCTTGATGAGCTTCTCGCGGCCGTAGCCCATCGCGATGTGGCAGGCGTCGGAGAACGGGTTCGAGCCGCGCAGGCCGTTCGTCAGCGCGATCCACGTGTGGCCGTAGAGCATGGCGCGGGCGGCCTCGCGGGGCACGCCGACACCGGTGACCGTTTCTTCGAGGGCGTCGTTGAGGAAGTCGCCGATCATGCAGGCGATGGTCTCGACCAGGGTCGGCTCGAGCACCGCCAGCTGCTTCACCGTGACCCAGTGCACCTGGATGACCGGGGCGTACATCGTGGTGATGACGGCCTCGGCGACGGCCTTGGCGCGGTCGCCCTCGTCGCCGAGCGACTCCGAGGCGTCGAACGCTGCGATGACCTCCTGCGGGGCGGCGATGCCACCGAACGTGTCGTCCCACTCGGCCTTGGTGGTGCGCTCGAGGAACACCGACGGGTGGCACGGGTGCGCCACGGCGTAGTGGATGTCCTCGCGCTTCGCCAGCAGACCGGCGTAGGCGGCCGCGGGGTCGAGCGTCAGGATCGACGCGCCGGGCTTCATGACGGGGACGAGCTGCTCTGAGATGGTGCCGAGCAGGACGTCCGGGACGGCGAGGATGACGACGTCGGCGGCCTTCGCGGCGTCGAGGCTGTCGGTGATCTCGCGGCCGAGGGCCTGGATGCGCTCCTGGCCGGCGGGCGAGGCCTCGCTGTACAGGGTCGTGTACTCGCTCTTCGCGAAGTTGTTCGAGACGCGGGTGCCCATCTTGCCGCCGGCACCGATCACGGCGACGGTGACGTCGGCCGTGCCGGATCCGGCAGCGACGGTGTGGGTGGTGGTGACGGTGTCGGTCATGATTCCTTGCTCCTGATGTACTCGATGGTGTGTTCGGTCCACGCCGCTTCGATGCGGGTGGTGGTCTGTGCGGGGGTCTCCCCCGGCAGGGGTTCGGCGCCGGCGTGCTCGTCCTGCCACGGCAGCCAGAACTCGATGACGCGGTTGATCCCCCGGGTGTCGGGCTCGATCGCAGCGCGGACGGCGGTGTAGTCGAGGATTCCGGTGCCCGTGCGGACGCCGGTGTACTGGAACCCGACCCAGCCCGGTGAGCGGGTGAAGGCGGAGTCCTTGACGTGCCAGTTGACGACGTGCGGGGAGGTCATCGCCACGACGTCCCCCGGGTGTTCGAGTCGGGCGACGGTGTTCGCCGGGTCGAGGCAGATGCCGAGGTGGTCGGAGTCGATCGCCCGGACGACGGCGACGAGGTCGGCGGTGGCGACGACCTCGTACGTCTCCAGTGCGAGGGTCACGCCCGCACGCTCGTAGGCGGGGAGCGCCTGCCGCAGGCGTCGTTCGGTCTCGGCCGCGTCGGGCTGGTCGGCACCGCTCGTCCACATGCTGCGCACGAGGGTCGCGCCGAGCTGCTGCGCGACGTGCAGGTACCGGGCGAGGTGCTCCGGCCGGGTGCCGCGGGTGCCGACCTCGAGCGTGAGCCCGAGGTCGGCGGCCAGGGACCGGATCGAGGCCAGGCGCTCGTCGGTCGCGGTGTCGAGCGGCAGGTGGTCGCAGATCTGGAACAGGTCGACGCCGTCGTGCGACGCGGCGTCGCGCAGGGCGTCGTCGAGGGACAGCGGCGACGGGACGCGGTCGGACATACGCCAGAAGTAGGCGTAGGTGGAGAGGCCGAGCAGGGAGGTCACGCCGGTGCTCCGTCCTGCGTCGCGGCCAGCGCCTCGGCTTCGTCGAGGATCGTGCGGATCGCCTCCGGGTCGTGGGCGAAGCGGCCGAGGAACAGGCCGCCGATGCTTCCGGCACCGCGGGTCAGCAGGCCCGGACCGGCACTGCCGCCGTAGATCGCGACGGAGCCGGCGAGCTCCGGCCGGTTCGCCAGGTGCTGCTCGATGCCGGCGAGGACCGCGACGATGTGTTCGTCGGGCGCGGGCTGCGGGGCGCCGATCGCCCACACCGGTTCGTACGCGGCGATGAGCGGTCCGGCGATGCCGTCGGCGGTCGCGGTGGCGGTGAAGCGGTCGAGCTGCGCGGTGACCTCGGCGATCGCCGCCGCGGGGTCGCCGTCGGCGGCGCGCTCGGTCTCGCCGATGCAGATCAGGGGCCGCAGGTGGTTGCGGTACGCCGCGTGTACCTTGCCGGCGATCTCGTCGTCCGTCTCGTGGAACAGTTCGCGTCGCTCGGCGTGTGCGATCTCGACGAGGTCGACCCCGATCTCACGGAGTTCGGCGCCGGAGACCTCGCCGGTGAACGCGCCGCTGTCCGCCCACGCCAGGTCCTGCGCGCCGAGCGTCACGGGGGCGTCCCCGATCACCGCACGGACCGGGACGAGCGCGGGGAACGTCGGGATGACGAAGAGCTCGACCGCGCCGGACCGCACCGCCGGGTGGCTCCGGGCGATGTCGGCCACGGCGGCCGCCCACTCGAGCGTCCGGGCGTGCGAGAAGTACATCTTGAGCGACACCCCGATCGTCACCGGGGCGGCTGCCGTGGTCGCGGGCATCAGGCGTCGGTCCCGACCGGGGCGGAGCCGTCGTAGGCACAGATGGCCTGGACCTTCGACGCGCTCGCGCTCGTCTGGTCGAAGGTGTAGCCGAGCCACTCCTTCGCCATCCGGCGCGCGACCTCGACCCCGACGACGCGCTGGCCCATGCAGAGCACCTGGGCGTCGTTCGACAGGATCGAGCGCTCCACCGAGAACGAGTCGTGCGCGGTCACGGCGCGGATGCCGGGGACCTTGTTCGCCGCGATCGCGACACCGAGGCCGGTGCCGCAGATCAGGATCGCGCGGTCGGCCTCGCCGTTCGCCACGAGACGGGCGGCGTCGACGGCGACGTGCGGGTAGGCGGTGTGGCCGTCGGCGTCCACGCCCACGTCGACGACCGAGGCCACGCGGGGGTCCTTCGCCAGGTCGGCCTTGATGACCTCCTTGTAGTCGAAGCCGGCGTCGTCCGAACCGACGACGATGCGGAACTGCTGCTCACTCATGCGGGTGTGCCTTTCGTGGTGGGGGTCAGGCGGGGACGGCGATGGTCGCCAGGACCGCGGCGGTGATGAGCGCGAAGGAGATCGCGCCGGCGTCCGGGGTGCCGACGGCGTCCTCGCCGTGGGTGCGGGCGCGGCCCATCCGCGGCAACAGGTCGGCCGTGGCGTCCGCCGCGGTCTGTGCGGCAGCCGAGGCGGCCGACCAGGCGTCGACGAGTTCGTCGCCGGCGTCGACCCGGGCGGAGAAGACCTGGTCGAACGGCACGAGCGCGTCGACCATCGTCTTGTCGCCGGGCACGGCCCCGAATGCCAGGACGGCTTCGGTGGCGGCGTGCACCGCGCTCTGGACGATGGCTGGCGACGGGCGTTCGTCGTCGCCGAGGACGCGACCCAGTGCCTCCAGGGCGGCACCCCAGATCGCACCGGACGTCCCACCGGCCTTGTCGGACCAGGCGTCTCCGGCGATCGCGAGGACCGAACCGGCACCGGCGCCACGGGCGGCGGCGTCCTGTGCCGCACGGTCGGCGGCGGTGGAGCCGCGCTGCATGCCGATGCCGTGGTCGCCGTCCCCGGCGACGGCGTCGATGCGGCCGAGCTCGTCGGCGTGGTCGTCGATCGTGGCGCGGATCGCTGCGATCGCGCTCGCGACCCGCACTGCTGCGGCCTGGGACTCCTCGGTGCCGGGCGTCACGGGCACGACGACGCCGGCTTCGAGCACCTCGACCGGCACGGGCTGCTGCGGGACGGCGCCGCCCTTGCGGTACGCGGGGGCGTCGGCGGGGGCGGCCCAGAGCTGCTCGAGTTCGTCGTCGAGCCAGAACAGGGTGAGCGAGACGCCCGCCATGTCGAAGCTGGTGACGAGTTCGCCGACCTCGGGCTCCACGACGACGATGCCGGCGTCGGTGAGCTTCCGCTGGACGGCGCCGAAGACGACGAAGAGTTCCTCGTACTTGACGGAGCCGAGGCCGTTGAGGATGGGGACGACGCGGGGGCCGGCGGGTGCTGTTGCGGTGCCGGTGCCGGTGCCGATGTCGTCGGGTCGCTCGGTGAGGAGCTTGTCGACGAGCAGGTCGGCCAGACCGTCCGCGGTGGGGACGTCGGCCTCGGCGATGCCGCGTTCGCCGTGGATGCCCATGCCGATCGCCATGCGCCCCTCGGGGACGGTGAAGAGCGGCTCGTCGGCGCCGGGCAGGGAGCAGCCCGAGAACGCGACCCCGAAGCTGCGGGTGCGGTCGTTGGCCCGGGTCGCGATCGCGGTGACCGCGTCGAGGTCGTCGCCGCGCTCAGCGGCCGCGCCGGCCACCTTGAACACGCAGAGGTCCCCCGCGATGCCGCGGCGCTTGTGTGCCTGGTCGGCGGGCGCGGACGCGACGTCGTCGGTCACGCGGACCGTGCGGACGTCGATGCCCTGCGCCTCGAGAGCCCGTGCCGCGGCGTCGAAGTTCAGGACGTCGCCGGCGTAGTTGCCGTAGCTCAGCAGCACGCCGCCACCGTGCTCGGACGCCTTCGCGACCGCGGTGACCTGCTGGGCGCTCGGGCTGGCGAAGAGGTTGCCCATCGCGGCACCGGCCGCCAGGCCGTGCCCGACGAGTCCGCCGAAGGCCGGGTAGTGGCCGGAGCCACCGCCGACGACCAGCGCGACGGTGCCCTCGGGGCTGGTGGTCGAGCGGGCGACCCCGCCGTGCACCTTGCGGACCCGGGCGCGGTTGGCGGCGACGAAGCCGTCGACCATCTCGTCGGCGAAGTCCGCCGGGTCGTTGAACAGGCGGGTCATGCGCCTGCCTCCTTCGCGATGGCGGTCGGTCCGTCCGTGGCGGCGACCGCGGTGTCGGCTCCGGACGCCGCGGCAGCTGCTTCGTTGCGCTTCGTGTTCCGGCCGAGCACGAACATCAGCACGCTCGACAGCACCATGAAGAACCCGACGATGAACATCGGCACCTGGTACCCGCCGGTCCACTCGCTGACCGCACCCGTGATGTACGGGGCGGCGAATCCACCGAGGTTGCCGACGGTGTTGATGAGGGCGACCCCTGCGGCTGCGGCGGCACCGGTCAGGAACTGCGTGGGGACCGTCCAGAAGTTCGGCAGGGCCGCGAAGATCGCACACGCGGTGATCGCGATGACCGCGACGGTGGCGGCCGGGCTGTTCATGTAGAGCGCGACCGGGATGCTCAGGCCACCGACCAGGGCCGGGACGGCGATGTGCCAGACCCGGACGCCACGACGGAAGGCGTCACGCGACCAGAAGTACAGGACCACCGCGGCGGGCACGTACGGGATGGCCGTGATGAGGCCCTTCTGGAACAGGTCGAACGTGGTGCCGAACTGCTCCTGGAAGCCGTCGATGATCGTCGGCAGGAAGAAGCTGAGCGCGTAGAGGCCGTAGATGAAGCCGAAGTACACCGCGGCGAGCATCCAGACGCGGCCGGAGCCGAAGGCCGCACGCAGGCCGCCCTTGCCGTGGCCGTCTCCGCCGCCCTTCGCGGCGCTCTCGGCAGCGAGCGTCGTCTCCAGCCAGACCTTCTCGTCCTCGTCGAGCCACTTCGCCTGCGACGGCTTGTCCTTGAGGACGAAGAGGCACAGGACACCGACGATGATCGCCGGGATCGAGACGCAGAGGAACATGAAGCGCCATCCGGCCAGGCCGCCGAGGATCCCCTCGTGGGTCATCAGCCAGCCGGCGAGCGGGGAACCGATGACGCTCGTGAGCGGCTGCGCCAGGTAGAACAGCGCGAGCATCTTGCCGCGGTGCCGGGCCGGGACCCAGGTCGACAGGAACAGGATCGCGCCGGGGAAGAAGCCGGCCTCGGCGATGCCGAGCAGGAAGCGCAGGCCGACGAGCTGCGGGTAGTTCTGCACCCACGTGAAGAGCAGGGACACGATGCCCCACGTGATCATGATGCGGGCGAGCCAGATCCGGGCGCCGAACTTGTGCAGCGCCAGGTTGGACGGCACCTCGAGTACGAGGTAGCCGATGAAGAACACACCGGACGCGAAGCCGAACTGGGCGGCGGTCAGGCCGAGGTCGGCCTCCATGCCGTTGGGGGCGGCGAAGGAGATCGCGGTGCGGTCGAGGAAGTTGATGAAGAACATCAGTGCCACGAACGGCACGATGCGGATCGCGATCTTGCGGATGGCCGTCTTCTCGACGACCGAGGTGGGGATGCCTCGCGTGGCGGGGATGTCCACGATGACTCCTGCTCGGTGGGGGTGGTACGACTCCCGTCCTGGCGGCTGCGCCGGGATGGTCCTGGCGGCTGCGCCGGGATGGTCCGTGCTGCTGGGCCGGGATGTTCCGGCCAGCTGCTTCGGCGCACTCCGTGCTGCTGCGCGGATCGGGAGCGGGCGCATCGGTGCGCCTGATCCAGTGTGCGTCGCGCTCGGCCGACTTGTCAACCGGTTGACCATTTCGCGCGCGCTGCTGCTTTCTTCGCGACGCTGGTCGCCTCGGCGCTGCTCTCGCCGCAACCGGTTGACCGACCGGTACGCTCACTCCATGCCCGCGTTCAGCCCGGACGACCCCCTCAACATCCCACTCGAACTCGAGTCCGTGCCCGTCGGGTCCCCCGCCTCGGTGGTCGCCCGACAGCTCGTCTCGCTGCTCACCGCCGGCGAGCTGGCCCCCGGCTCACGGCTGCCCTCGGAGCGGATCCTGTCCGAACGGCTCGGTGTCGGACGCTCGGCCGTCCGCGAGGCCCTCGCCGCCCTCGAGATCCTGGGCATCGTGCAGATCCGCCCCGGCTCGGGCACCTACCTGCGCGGAGGCACCTCGGACCTGCTCCCGACGACCCTGTCGTGGGGTCTCATGCTCGCGTCGAACCGCACCCGCGAGCTGCTCGAGATCCGGTCCTCCCTGGAGCGCACGGCCGCGATCCTCGCCGCGCAGCGCGCCACCGACGAGCAGATCACCGAGCTCGGCGAGTACCTGGTCCGGCAGGAGGCGACGCTCGACGACCCGCAGGCCTTCATCGACGCCGACGTCCGGTTCCACGTCCTGCTGGCGCGGGCGTCGGGCAACGACGTGCTCGCCGACCTGCTGCAGAGCCTGCGCTCGATGCTGAGCGTCTGGGTCGCGCGGCGCGTGCAGACCCGGCAGGCGACCGAGGCCGCGTTCCACGAGCACCGCGCCGTCTTCGAGGCCTTGCGCGTCCGCGACGTGTCCGCCGTGCAGCGCGCGATGGACGCGCACATGGCCACGGCGAGCGCGCGCATCGAGCACGCGGAGCCGCTGCCGGCCGACGAGTAGCGGGGGGGGCGCTCGTGCTCGCGCTCGCTTCGTGAGCAGGAATGGTCGGGTCCGTCGAGCCGACCCGACATCTTGTGCTCACGATCAGGCCGGACGGGAGGCCCGGGTCGCGTCCGCCCCGCACCGTGCGGTGTTGCCGGGTCGGCAACACCGCTTGGGTCCGGCCCGGCAAGTGCGCTGGAGTACCAGCATGCACACCCACCACGACGCCACCGCCACCGGAGCTGCCACCGATGCCACCGAAGCCAACGACGCCACCGCCGCACCGTCCACTCGGGAGTGGTGGGAGTCCCGCTACGCCGAGCGCGACGGCATCTGGTCGGGCCGGGTGAACGCCGTGCTCGCCTCGGTGACGTGGGGGCTGCCGGTGGGGCGGGCGCTCGACCTCGGCTGCGGCGAGGGCGGCGACGTGGTGTGGCTCGCCGAGCAGGGGTGGGACGTGACGGGCATCGACCTGTCCGTGACGGCGCTCCAGCGTGGTTCGCGGGCCGCCGTCGCCGCCGGGGTCCAGGAGCAGACGGCGTTCGTCGCCGCAGACCTCGCCCGGTGGGACACCGCCGCGCGGTTCGACCTGGTGACGGCGTCGTTCCTGCAGTCGTGGCCGGTGGAGATCCCCCGAGCAGACATCCTGCGTCGGGCCGCCGGCTTCGTCGCCGCCGGTGGGCACCTCCTCGTCACCGCGCACGCGGCTCCCCCGCACGATGACCTGCCGCCCGAGCTGCGGGAGTACCGGTTCCCCGCGCCTGCCGACGACCTCGCCTCCCTGCAGCTCGACGACCGGTGGGACGTCCAGGTCGCCGAGATCCGACCGCGCACCGCGACGACACCCGAGGGAGATCCGCACGAAGTGCTCGACAGCGTCGTGCTCGCCCGGCTGACGCGCGGGTAGCGTCGGTGGCGTGAGCACCGACGACGGCATCCGCGCACTCGTCGTGGACGGTGTCGAGGTCGCCGTCGAACGCAGCGGCACCGGCACGATCGCCACGTCGTCCCCTCGGCCGTACCTGCACCCGGTCCGGACACTCGGCGGCACCGTCGTCAGCGCGCACCACCCCGGCGACCACGACTGGCACTGTGGCGTCGGCGTCGCGATCCCCGATGTCGACGCCGTGAACTGCTGGGGCGGCCCGACCTACGTCCGCGGCTCCGGCTACGTCTGGCGCGACGACCACGGCTCGGTCGAGGTCGTGCACGCCGAGCAGCACGACACGACGTCCACCGAGGAGCTCGTCTGGCGGGGCCCGGACCGGACGGTGATCCTGCGCGAGGACCGCACCTTCCGCTGGAGCGCGGTCACCAGCGGGTGGGAACTGTCCTGGTCGTCGTCGTTCCGCACACCGGGCGACGCCCCGGTGCACCTCGGCGGCCCCGGCAGCAACGGCCGGACCGGAGCGGGCTACGGCGGCTTCCTCTGGCGGTTCCCCGAGTGCACGGGTGTCGTCGTCCGGACCGCCGACGGCGAGGGCGAGGCCGCCGTGCACGGCTCGGTCGCACCCTGGATCGCCTGGTCGGCGGTGTTCGACGGCGGTCCGGCGACCATCCGCATCGAGGCCCTCGACCACCACGATCCCTGGTTCGTCCGCGCCGAGGAGTACCCCGCGATCGGCTCGGCCCTGGCGTGGGACTCCCCCGCCGTCGTGCAGCCCGGCGCACCGCTGGTCCGCTCGTTCCGCGCGACGATCACCGACGGCGGTACGCTCGCCGGATGAGCACCGGGGACTGGGAGTCACGCGTCGCGGCGCTGTGGGACGACGAGACGATCGACGACCAGCAGCGGATCGAGCTGATGCGCGACCTCGCCGCCGACGCTCCGCATCCCGCACTCGGCGCGTTCGAGCTCGGCGGCGCCTTCGACTCGGGCGGACACGAGGCCGACGCCGACGTGCAGTACGCCGCCGCGACCGCAGCCGGTCTGGACACCGTCGACCCGGACCGCGCCGCCCAGATGGTCGTCCAGCACGCCTCGACGCTCCGGAACCTCGGTCGGATCGACGAGGCCATCACGATGCTCCGCGACGCTCCGGAGCACTCCGCCACCGGGGCGGCACCCAAGGTGTTCCTCGCGCTCGCCATGCACAGCGCGGGACGCTCCGCCGAGGCCCTGCGCGTCGCGATCGAGGCCGTCGAACCGACGCTCCCCCGGTACCACCGGTCCGTCCGTGCCTACGCGGCGGCCCTCACCGAGGACTGACGCGCGTCAGGCGTTCCGGCGCTGGAGCGCGTCCGCGGCCTTGCCGAGCAGCCAGTTCACGGCCCACCCCAGCACGCCGATCACGGGCAGCGCGAGGATGACCACCGTCCACAGCACCTTGACCACCTGCGTCCGGCGACCATCGCGCCAGACCTGCACCAGCGCCACGGCCTCGAGCGCCAGCAGCACGAGGAGCACCACGGCGTGTGCCCCCGACACGTTCGTCAACACGAGCGGTCCTCTCCGCGGCGACGGTCGTCGCCCGCATCGATGACAGTAGGGCCTGCCCGGACTCGTCCGCGTCATCCGTCCGGCTGACCGCGCGGGTCGGTCTGGCGATCGCGCCGGCAGGTCAGGCGATCGCGACCTCACCCCGCGAGAGCAGTTCACGGGCCCGACCGGCATCGGCAGCCGGTGGCCGGCCGTGCAGGGCGCGGTAGTCGCGCGAGAAGTGCGAGGCGCTCCGGTACCCCACCGCGACCGCAGCCTGGGCGGCGGTGTCACCGAGCACGATCATCCGCCGCCGGGCCTCTCCGAGCCGCAACCGCCGCAGGTACTGCACCGGGCTCATCCCGGTGACCTGCCGGAAGCGCGCGAACAGTGTCGACTCGCTCGTCCGGACCGCCGCGGCCAGGCCGGCCACCGACCACGGGTCCGCCAGCCGGTCGGTGAGCAGGGCCGTGGCCGCTGCGACGACGTCGCCGTCCCGGTTGCCGATCGCGGCCAGGATGCGCGGTGCCTGGTCGGTCTGCAGCAGGCGGAGCACGACCTCGCGGGTGACGAGCGGGGCGAGGACCGTCATGTCCTCCGGAGCATCGAGCAGTCCGACGAGTCGGGCGAACGCGTCCGCCAGGGCCGGGGTCCAGCTGCCGAGTCGGGCCGGCGGCGCCTCGTCCTGGTGCGGGCGGGACATCGCCGTCGCGACCTCGGCGACCACCGCGGGGTCGAGCTGCCAGACGACCGCGACGAACCCCGCGGGTGGTTCGACCTCGACCACCCCGGCGATCACGGGAAGATCCACGGGCGTGATGATGAAGCGCTCGCGACCCCAGAGCTGGTCGTCGTCCCCCACGATCGAGCGCTTCCGACCGGCGAGCACCACCGACACCGACGGCGTGTAGCGCTGGTACCCGAGGTCGGTCGGACGGTCGACCCGGGCCAGGCGGAGGCCGAGCCGTCCGGCGCGCTCCGTGTCGTCGAGGTGGGCGAGGACGCTGTCCAGCGCACGGTCCAGCCGGTCCGAGGTGACGTCGTCCATGTGCCCATTCTGTCGAGGCGTCCGACGCGAGTGGTGCCCGTGCGGGATCCGGCAAGCACTCCGGAGTCCTGGGCAATCACCGCCGGGTCCGTCGGACCGAGCATCGGAGCATGCAGAACAACGAAGCACTCCTCGACTCCCTGACCACTGACGACCGACTGGCTGGCCGCACCGCCCTGGTGACCGGCGCGTCGAGCGGCATCGGCGAGGCCGTCGCCCGGGTCCTCGCCGCCTCCGGCGCCACCGTCGCGGTCGCCGGCCGCGACCCGGAGCGCACGCAGGCCGTGGTGGACACCATCACCGCGTCCGGAGGCACCGCCGTGGCCGTCATCGGCGACCTGAACACCCACCCCGACGCGGTCCGCGACCTCGCCGCCCGCGCTGCCAAGGCCCTCGGTGGCCGGGTCGACGTCCTCGTCAACAACGCCGGCGTCTACCCCGTCGGCCCCACCGCACTGCTCCCCGACGAGGATGCCGAAGCCCTCTGGGCCACGAACGTCCGTGCGCCCCACGTGCTGGTCGGAGCGCTGGCGCCCGCGATGGTCGAGCACGGCTCGGGCGTCATCGTGAACATCGGCTCGTGGATGTCCCGCGTCGGCGTCCCGTTCACGGCGCTCTACCCGGCGACGAAGGCCGCCGTCGAGCAGCTGACCCGCGCCTGGGCCGCCGAGTTCGGACCGCACGGCGTCCGGGTGTCGACCGTGTCGCCCGGTGCCACCGCGACGCCGGGCAACGCGGACTCGCACGACGTCCTCGCGCAGATGACGGCGGGCACCCCGGCCGGCGCACCCGTCCGACCGGTCGACGTCGCGTTCGCCGTGCGCTGGCTGGCCTCCGACGAGGCGGCCTTCGTGCACGGCGCCACCATCGACGTGGACGGCGGCCTCGCCGCGACCCGCCTCGGCTGAGCGCGCCCACCACGAGCGGGCGGAACACCCGGGTCGTGCTCAGTGCGACCCCGGCATTTCGCCCGTTCGGCAGCGCCAGCCGCCCCGCGCGAACCCTCACCACCACGAACGGGCGAAATGCCCCGGTTCTCCCGCGGAACCACCCCGGCATTCCGCCCGCTCGGCAGCGCCAGCCGCCCCGGGCGAACCCCCACCACCGCGAGCGGGCGGAACACCTGGGTCGGCACGCGGAGGCACCGGGCATTTCGCCCGCTCGGCAGGAGTCGGTCAACCGGGCATCGGTCCGCGAGTGGTCACGACGCACCGCTGGCAGGTGGTCGTGCGGTCACGGACCGTCGAGCGGGAGCCCTCCAGGCGACGGGGCGTGACCGCTCGGCGGACGGCGTCGGCGCGGCGGTGGGCGCGACCACCGCACGGTCGGGAGGCGCGGTGCGGGCTGGCACCGGGCCTCCCGTCAGGCGGTGTGGTCGCCGACCACCCGTGGGACCGGCAGCGAGTCGCTGGTCGTGCGCAGGGACTCCTGGCGGATCTCGAGCTGCGAGACGGCGAGCGCCGCCAGGTCCCGGAGGTTCGCGAGGTCGTCCTCGGTGGCCTGCCGCGGGCGGGTGTCGAGGACGGCGAGGGTCCCGATCGGTGCGCCGTCGTGCTTCACGAGCGGGACGCTGACGTAGAAGCGGATGCCGAGCGGCCCGGTGACCAGGGGGCTGTTCCGCATCTCGGGGTGCGCGGAGCCGTCCGGGATCACGACGGGGACGGGGACCGGTGCGAAGCCGTTGCGGAAGCTGATGCTGCGGGCTGCCTCGTCGACGCCCTCGGCGATGTACGACTGGGACCACTCGCGGTCCTCGTCGAGGACCTCGACCAGGGCGATCGGTGCGTCGAAGAGCCGGGCCGCCATCGCCGTGGTGCGCTGCAGCGACTCGTCGGGCAGGGTGTCGAGGGTCGCCGGGCGGTCCGTCTCGGGGCGCGTCGGCACCGGGGCCGTCTCGTCGGTCGGCTCGACCACGTGGTCGGCCGTGGCGGTCTCGGCGATCACGACGTCGCGGAGCATCGTGACCAGCTCGGCGCCGAGCGGGCGGGCCGCGGGGTCCTGCGCGGTCATGGCGCGGAGCAGGTGCTTCCAGTGCTCGGGCAGGGGCTCGGGGACCACGGGGTCGCGGGACAGCCGGGCGACGGCGGACTCGACGAGCGAGCCCGGGAACTCGCGACGGCGGGTGAAGCACTGCAGCAGCACGAGGCCGAGCGAATAGACGTCGCTCGGCGGGCCGACCTCGCCGCCGCGCGCCTGCTCGGGGCTGAGGTAGGCGGCGGTGCCGGTGGTCACGCCGTCGGCGGTCAGGCGTTCGACGCCGGCGGCGAGCGCGATGCCGAAGTCGGTCAGACGCGCGCGGGCCCGGTCGGAACCGTTGCCGTAGTCGACGAGCAAGATGTTCGACGGCTTGATGTCGCGGTGCACGACGCCGTGCGCGTGGATGTAGTCGAGGGCCTCGGCCATGTCGTAGCCGATCTCGGCGATGTGCCGCGAGGCGAGCGGGCCGACGGCAAGGCGCTCCTCGAGGTCCTGCCCGACGACGAGCGACATCACGATGTAGCGCTGCTGCGTGCCGTCCTGCCCGGTGACGACACCGGCGTCGAGCAGGCTGACGAGGTTGTGGTGCTCGAGCGACGCCAGCACGCCGAGTTCGGCCTCTTGCCGGGCGATGTCGACGATGCCCGCGTGGAAGAGCTTGATCGCGACCGGGCGGTGCAGGCTCTCGTCCACACCCCGGTAGACGACGGACATGCCACCCTGGCCGATCGCTTGCTCCACGCGGTACCGACCGTCGAGCAGCGGCGCGCTCGCGTCGTGGTCTTCCGTCGGGATCATCCAACCCTCGTTCTCGGCTCCGGCACCAACGATGCATCTTCGCATCCCGACGGGTATCTCGGTGACGGGCGACGTTTCGCGGCTGAACGCGCGTCGGACGGGGCCGGCCGGGTGACGGCGCGGCCGTGCGGCTTGCACGACACCGGTGTTCGCGGGTCGAACACGCGCAGACCGCGGTGCAGCCTGCGAACACCGGTGTCTTGCGGGTCCCCGTCAGCGACGCGTCGCGACCGTGCTCACGCGGAGGTCCTCGAAGGTGCTGGTGAAGCCGGGGCCCCCGAGCGAGATGAGCCCGACGCGGGGTGCACTGCCGAGGTCCGCCGTCCAGGTGCCGCCCCGGACGAAGTGCCGCCCGTCCAGGCTGGTGTACGCGGTGTACCGGTCCTCACCCCGGACCTCCCGGTGGACGATCCGGAGCGTGGTGGTGTCCCCCACCGGACCGACGACCATGTTGCCGTAGCTCGGCGCCCCGGCCGGTCGCCCGGACACCTGCTTGCCGAACTCCGTCTGGCGCGTGTTGAAGATCGAGTTCGAGGTGAGGCGGACGTAGTTGCCGTCGTCACCCCACACGATCAGGCCGCCCTGCACGTAGTTGAGACCGTCGCCGGTGGCCGGGGTGTCCACCCCGACCGTGGTCTGGAGCACGTAGTCCCCACGGGGTGCCGGTTCGGACAACACCGATGCGAGCGGCGTCGCCGGCGGGTGGATGTCGGCGTCCTGCGTCTGCCAGCGGAACGTGCCGTCGGCGACGGTCCAGGTGGACGGGTCGGGCTCACGCGTCCAGGCGAGCTGGGCAGGCAGCGCTCCGGGCGCTGCCCCGGGCTCTGCCCCGGGCGCCGCCCCCGGCAGCGCGGCACCGTCGAACGAGGTCGACAGTGCCCGGATCGTCCGCCCCGGCACCTCGACGGGAGCGGTGGACGCCCGGTACGTCGGCCGTTGCCCCGGCTGCGCGACCGGCCCTGGCTGCACCGTGTCGGACGGCCCGGCTCCACCGCGGACGACCGGCCAGCCGCCCTGCCAGTCGAGCGGGTCGATCAGCGCCGGCCGCTTCGTGTAGGTCGGCTGCCCCGCGTAGTACGGGTCGGTGCGGTCGGCCGCGTGGTAGATGATCCAGTCCTGCCCGGCGAAGTCGGTGACCACGGTGTTGTGACCGGTGCCGACCCACCGGTTGCCGTTCTGCGCGAGCAGGGGCGTGCCGCCGACCCGGGTGTTCGTGATCGCCACGCCGTCGCGGTCTGTGAACGGTCCCAGCGGGCTGCGCGAGCGGGCGACGAAGACGCCGTAGCCGGTCAGGGCGCCGTTGCAGCAGTTCGTGGCGGAGCCCATGAAGTACCACCAGCCGCCGTGCCGCATCAGGTACGCACCCTCGTAGCGGTTGTCGATCGCGATCTGCCGTTCGGTCGACGGGTCGGAGCGCAGTCCGTCGGCGCTGAGCCGTCGGACGTTCACGCCGCCGAAGTAGCTGCCGAAGTACAGGTAGGTCGTCCCCTTGTCCGTGATGACCTCGGGGTCGAACGCCCACCGCGCTCCGTCGCCGTTCGGTGCGGTCTGCGGTGCCACGACCGGGCCGCCGGAGTCCTTCCACGGGCCGGTCGGGCTCGAGCTCGTCGCCACCCCGACCGCGGAGCCGCCGCCGCTCGGGCCCGTCGCCGACGGGGTGTCCGACGCCGCGTAGTACAGGTACCAGGTGCCGGCCCGGCCGCGGTCTCCGGCGCGGTACACGACGTCCGGCGCCCAGATCCCGTTCGCGTCGCCCACCCAGGCGGGCTTCGTCGGGAACGCGTCGTTCACGTACGTCCAGTGGGTCAGGTCGGTCGACCGGTACGTCGGCACCGCGTGCTGCACGAGGGACCCGTCCGGGTTCTGCTCCGTCGCGGTGAGCGCGTCGGTGGTGCAGTACAGGTACCAGTTGCGGTCGCGTCCGGCTCCGTGGATCACGGTCGGGTCCGCGCAACTCGCCGCCGTCTGTCCGTCGGGCAGGCTGAGCGCGACCGGGTTCCGGTGGCTGGGCGCCGCGCGGCCGTGCCGGCTGGCGGCGTTCGACGCCGCGGTCGTGGTGGTGGTCGCCCGGGTGGTCCCGCCCGGCACCGCGGACGCATCCGCTGGTCCGGCCTGGAGGCCCGTGGTCGCGACGCCGAGGAACGTCACGACGGCGAGGAGTGCGGTGGACGATCGGCGCATGCCGGACCTGCTCTCGTCGTTGAGGGAGGTGCTGCTGGAGGGACTGCGGGTGTCGCCTGGCGACGTGCGCGAGCGTACGCTCGGCTCGACGAAGGAGTCATGCCATGCCCGCGAGGTTCGTCTACTGGATCAACGTCTCCGTCGACGGGTTCGTCGAACGCGCCCCCGGCGAGCACGACGGGCTGGACGGACCCGACTGGATCCGGATCGACGAGCCGCTGCACCGTGAGTTCAACGCCCGCGCCGCCGCGATGACCCTGTCCGTCGAGGGTCGGGTGGTGCGCGACATGATGGACCCGTTCTGGCCCGACGCACGGCACGACGAGTCGATGCCGCAGTACCTGCGCGAGTACGGCGAGATCTGGACCGCGCAGCCGAAGGTCCTGGTGTCCCGCACACGGACCACCGCCGACCACGACACCCGGGTCGTCGGTGGCGACGGCGACGCGATCGCCGAGCTGGCCGCGATCCGCGCCGACGGCGAGGGCGACATCGGTGTGGGTGGGCCGAGCATCGCGAGCCAGTTGCTCGACGCCGGGCTGCTCGACGAGGTCATGCTCTTCACGCACCCGTCGGTGCTCGGGGCCGGCCGACCGCTGTTCGACCCGCCGCGCTCGGGGCACCGGCCGCTCGTGCAGCTCGACCTGCTCGAGCAGCAGCGCTACGACAACGGCGTCACCTTGCACCGGTACGACGTCCGGCGGTCCTGAGCGCTCGGGGGGTCAGTCCTCGACGGGCTCGGTGGCGATGACCCGGACGTACCAGGCGCTGTCGCGGTCACTGCCGAACCCGTTGAAGGAGACGCTGTCCGCCCGGCGACGCAGCTCCGCCGGAAGGTCGATCCGCTGTGACCCGTCTCGGCAAGCCATCGGCTCTGTCGGTCGGGTCTGCGAGGCGCCCGCCGACCCGATGGTGGAGGAGCCACTCATGTGCCCGTCCCCGAAGCACGAGAACTCGAGGTGGTCGACCGACTCCGGATGCGGGAACGTGATGGTGACGCCCGTGCCCGGTGCGTCACTGTCGTCGTCCCCGGGCGACACCGCGGCGAACAAGGCGCCGAGCTCGGTGTCCGACTCGACTGCTCGCTGCCGCTTCTCCCAGGCAGACAGCGCTGCCTCGTCGACGGGCGGCGGCCCGGCGCAGCCGGCCAGCAGGAGCACACCCGCGATCGCGGGTAGGAGCAGGGCGGGGACGGAACGCACGCTGTGAGCCTAGTGAGGCCCCGGACTCGCACCGCGGAACGACGGGAGGCGCGGTGCCGGCTGGCACCGCGCCTCCCGGCCGTGGGGTGGTCGCGTCAGACGTCGCGCCGGCGCGCGAGCGTCAGGGCGAGGCCACCGATGACGAGCACCTCGGCGGCGAGGACGCCGAAGCCGCCCCAGCCGTTCAGCTTGATGCCGCCGTTGGTGGCAGTGGCGGCCGCGCTCGCACCGTCGTACGAGTAGGCGTACAGCTGGCCGCCGGCCGAGTCGGGCAGGAACGACATGATGTCCATCGGCCAGTCGACCTTCATGAGCCCGGCCATCAGGCCCAGCACCACCGGCAGCACCAACAGGATGCCGAGTGTGATCGCGATCCCACCGGCGCTTGAACGGACGAGCAGCCCGATGCCGTAGGCGAGGAGCGCCAGCAGGGTGAGGAAGACCGACGAACCGAGGATCGGCAGGAACACCGAGGGGTCACCGATCTCCGGCTCGACTCCGTTGCCGGCCAGCAGCGGGAGCGAGATGAGGACGCCGATCCAGGTGGCGACGGCGCTGACCACGAAGGTGGTGAGGGCGAGGACGGTGGCCTTCGCCAGGATCACGCCGGAGCGGCGGGGGTCGGCGGTGAACGTCGAGCGGACCTGGCCCGTGCCGTACTCACCGGTGATGATGAGGACGCCGAGCACCCCGACGACGAGCGACGAGAGCAGGACGCCGACCGTGTTGACGTTCACGACGGTGCCGTTGGCGATGTCCGTCGGCAGGTCCTGCCCGCCGCTGTTCGTGTTCGCTCCGACCAGCGCGGCCATGCCGATCGTGAGGACGACCAGGATCGCGTAGCACCAGAACGTGGACCGGATGCTGCGCAGCTTGATCCACTCGCTCCGCACCAGGTGCGGGAACGACAGGCGGGTCGAGCCGCTCATCCGGGTCGACGGCGTGGTGGGCGAGGTGGTGGCGCTCATCGGCTGCCCTCCGATCGGTACTCGACGTCGTCGCGGGTGAGGGCCATGTAGGCCTCTTCCAGGCTCGCGCCGGTCGGGGTGAGTTCGTGCAGGGGGACGCCGGCCTGTGCGGCGATGTTGCCGACCGTCGGTGCGTCGGGCCCGACGACGAGGAACGAGCCGTCCTCGCGCTGGGTGACCGCGGCGTTCGGGCCGATCGCGGTGAACAGGCCGTTCGGGTCCGGCGTGCGGACGATGACACGGCTGACGGCGGCATCGGTGCCGGCAGCGGCGCCGCCACCGGCGACGAACTCCGCGATCGGGGCGTCGGCGAGGACCTTGCCCCGGCCGAGCACGACCACGCGGTCGGCGGTCTGCGCCATCTCGCTCATCAGGTGGCTGGAGAGGAACACCGTGCGGCCGTCGGCGGCCATGCGGCGGGCGAGCTGACGCACCCACACGACACCGTCGGGGTCGAGGCCGTTGACGGGCTCGTCGAGGATCAGGGTCTTCGGGTCGCCGAGCAGTGCGGCAGCGATTCCCAGGCGCTGCCCCATGCCGAGCGAGAACCCGCCGACGCGCTTCTTCGCGACGGAGTCGAGGCCGGTCATGTCGATGACCTCGTGCACGCGGGACTTCGGGATGCCGTGGGTCGCCGCGAGCGAGAGCAGGTGGTTGTAGGCGCTGCGGCCCGAGTGCACGGCCTTCGCCTCGAGCAGGGCGCCGACCTGGCGGAGCGGGTCGCGGAAGCTCGTGTAGGGCTGGCCGTTCACGGTGGCTGTGCCCGACGTGGGCCGGTCGAGCCCCATGATCATGCGCATCGTGGTGGACTTCCCGGCGCCGTTGGGCCCGAGGAAGCCGGTCACGCTGCCGGGACGCACGACGAAGGAGACGTCGTCCACGGCGGTCTTCGGACCGTACTGTTTGGTGAGATGGCTGACTTCGATCACGGCCTCGACGCTACGGGAGGGGCCGTCGGCGCCGCGTCCGCCGTTGGGGGGAGATGTGTGCTCCCACAGGGTGACGCGGGGGTGGCTGCTTTGCGCGGGTCGCGGGCGTTTTCGCGCTGGGCGACAGTTCACGCGCGCGGCGGGCCGTGAACTGTCGCTGGACGCGAAGTGATCAGGCGGGGTGGTGCGCCGGACGCTCATCCCCAGGGTCGCGAGCGAACGCGAGGCTCTCCTCGATGATCGACAGCACGACCGCGAGTTCCTCGACGTCGCGCGGGCCGTAGATCATGAACTCGGTCCCGTGGTCCTCGTACTGGTGCGGGGTCGCCCAGCCGAGCTCGGTCAGTTCGGCTCCCCGTGCGACCGGGAGACAGAGGTGGACGGAGGTGTCCTCGACGCCGTGCAGGTGCACGGGCTCGAGTCGTCCGTCCGGCGCCAGTGACGTCCACGGGACGACGTGGTCGCGTTGATCGCGCAGGAACAACGCGCGTGACGACGCCGGCGACACCTGGCTGTGCCCCTCTTCGACGCCGGGCAGGGCGACCGCACTCCCCACGAGTGTTCCCCACAGTTCCGGCGTCGCACGGTCGGTGAGCTGCCGCTGGGGACCGGCGTCGGACACGGTGGGCCGTTCGCCGCGACGGATGGACCTGATCATTGCTCGACGATACCGGCTCGGCCGGGTTGCGTCGCTCCTGTTCGGGCCCTCACGAGGAGGGGGAAGCGTCCGCGTCGACCTCGTACGCCTCGAACCGGGCGTCGGCGAGGATCGCGTCGACGAGTGACCGTGAGCCTGCGACGATCGTCGAGTCCCAGTCGATCTCGGTGGCGAGCACCCACTCGTGCCCCTCGGGCCAGAGCATCTGCGGGGTGTGCCCGACATCGACGTACGTGCCCACGCGGGCGTCGTCCGTCCAGGACGGGTCGCTGAGCTGCGGCAGGGACATGGAGAGCAGGAAGCACTCGCGGGCCGGCCACAGGAAGCGCGGACCCGCGAGCGACTCCCGGAGCGCAGCCTGCTCCCGCCCGTGCTGCGCCTGAGCCCGGGCCATGTGCGCCTGCATCTCCGCGCGCTCGGCCGCCGTCGGCTCGCCGCTCCCCTGCCACCCGAAGCCCAACGTCGACGCGTTCAGGTCCCCCCATCCGTCCCAGATCGCCCCGACCAGGTCGTCCGGGGTCGACGTCGCCTCGGCGAGGAGCTCGGTGAGCGCGGCGAGTTGCCTCGGCTCGTACCAGCCCTCTTCGGGTGGATGGACGACCCAGCCGTCCTCGAAGGGCAGGTCCGACTCGTCGTCCCGCCCGCTGAGCGTCTGCCACGACACGAGCGGGTCGATCGTCCGACGGGTGCGCTCGGCGACGTCGGCCCAGCGCCACTCGGCCGATTCGAGGACCGGGTGCTCGTCGTACTCGTCCACGGTCGTACGGTCTTCGCGATCCGCTCGGAGCGGGTGCAGGATCCGGACGTACGCCTCGAACCCGGTGCCCGCGACGCCGCCGAACGAGGCGAACGAGCCGGCCCGGGCCAGCAACCAGTCGCCGCGCGAGGCGTCCTTGATCAGTTCCACGTGCCGAGCCTAGGACTGACCGGGGTGGCCGTCAGGACGCCGTCCGGACCTCAAACCCCGGCAGGTCCGGCACCGGATCGGTCGCCAGCCGGGCGTGCGTCTCCACGTCGAACCGCTCCGAGCCGTACCGGAGCTTCTGCCGTTCGACGCCCTCCGCGCGGAACCCGGCGGTCGTGGCGACCCGACACGACGCGGGGTTGTTCGAGCGGTGTCCGAGTTCGAGGCGGAAGAGCCCGGCGTCGAACGCCCAGGTCGACGCACTCGTCAACGCACGAGTGGCGAGCCCACGGCCGCGAGCATCGGACGCCAGCCAGTAGTGCGCCCAAACCGTGGCGTGCCGGAACTCGATCGCCGACAGCCCGACGCTCCCGACCGCGACTCCGTCTTCCACGATCGCCCAGTTCTTCGCCCGCTCGTCGAACCGCAGGGCGCTCCTGATGTGCGCGCGGGCCTGCTTCTCGACATCGAGCCCGACGTCCGGGAACTGTGTCGCGAGGTCCGGGTTCGACCGGCTGGCGACGAAGAGCGCAGCCGCGTCGTCGAGCGACCACGGGCGCAGTACGACGGCCATGGGTGATCTCCGTCAGCCGGCAGCGGGCCCGGCCTGCGGGCGGGGTGCGCGGAGGCCGGGGAACTCGTCGTCGCGCCACTCGCCCTCGGCGCGCGTACCGTTGCTCACCGACTGTTCCTCGCGCTCCCGCAGCTCCACGCGGCGGATCTTGCCGGAGATGGTCTTCGGGAGCTCCGCGAACTCGACCCGGCGGACGCGCGCGTAGGCGGGGAGAGCCGTGCGTGCGTGCTCCAGGACCTGCCTGGCGGTGTCGGCCGACGCCTCCCATCCGGTGGCCAACGTGACGTACGCCTTGACGACGTTGAGACGGGCGTCGTCGGGTGCCGGGACGACCGCGCTCTCGGCCACGGCCGGGTGCCGCAGCAGGGCGCTCTCCACCTCGAACGGCGACACCTTGTAGTCCGAGGACTTGAAGACGTCGTCGGTGCGGCCGATGAACGTCAGCTCGCCGTCGGCGTCGCGGACGGCGATGTCGCCGGTGTGGAAGAAACCGTCGCGCATCGACGAGGCGGTGCGGTCGGGGTCACCGAGGTACTCGGCCATCAGGTTGACGGGCCGCTCGGTGAGGTCGAGGCAGACCTCGCCCTCGTCGCCCGGTTCGCCGGTCACGGGGTCGAGCAGCGTCACGGTCACGCCGGGGAGCGGCGTGCCCATCGCGCCGGGTGTCACGGCGGCACCCGGGGCGTTGCCGATGATCGCCGTCGTCTCGGTCTGCCCGTAGCCGTCGCGGATGGTGAGCCCCCACGCTGCCTCGACCCGGCCGATGACCTCGGGGTTGAGCGGCTCGCCGGCCGAGATGAGCTCACGGAGCGCGCGCGGCTTCACGCCGAGGTCGGACTGCAGCATCATCCGCCACGCGGTCGGCGGCGCGCAGAACGTGTTGACCTCGGCCCGCTCGAGCTGCGCGAGGAGTGCGGCGGGGTCGAAGCGCGCGGTGTTGTGGATGAACACGGTGGCCTCCGCGATCCACGGCGCGAAGAAGCAGCTCCAGGCGTGCTTGCCCCACCCGGGCGAGCTGATCGTCAGGTGCACGTCGCCCGGCCGGACGCCGAGCCAGTACATCGTGCTGAGGTGCCCGACCGGGTACGACGTCTGGGTGTGCACGACCATCTTCGGCTTCGACGTCGTGCCGGACGTGAAGTAGACCAGGCACGGGTCGGTCGTGCGGGTGACGACGTGGGGGCGGACCTCATCAGTGGGAGCGGGCTCACCCAGGTCGCTCGGGTACTCCGTCCACCCGTCAGCGGGACCGCCGATGACGATGCGTGTGAAGGACCCGCGGACGTCGTCGTACTTGTGCGTCTCGCTCCGGTTCGTGACGACGTGCGCCACCGAGCCCCGGTCGACGCGGTCCTGCAGGTCAGCGGTGTCGAGCATCGTCGAGGTCGGCAGGATGACCGCACCGAGCTTGATCACGGCGAGCATGGTCTCCCAGAGCTCGAGCTGGTTGCCGAGCATGACGAGGACGTTGTCGCCCTGCTGGACGCCGAAGCCGTGCAGACGCGCGGCGAGCCGATCGGACCGTGCGGCCATCTCGGAGTAGCTGAACCGCTGCTCACGGCCGTCCTCCTCGACGATCCAGAGCGCCGTGCGGGTGTTGTCGGTGGCGATGACGTCGAACCAGTCGGTGGCCCAGTTGAACGTGTCCCCGACGTCCGGCCAGCGGAACCCGGCGCGCGCTGCTTCGGGAGAATCCGCGGCGAGGAGCTGGTCGCGGGCGGCACGGTACGCGGCGGTCGGGTTCACATCAGGCACGGACCGATCATGCCGCATCGGGCTCGGAGCCAATCGATCAGGCGAGTTCCCGGAGCCAGCGGTCGAGCCAGGGAATGATGCGCGAGAGGTCATCCGCGTCGATCGCGTCACTCGCGGCCGCACGTGCCGCCGGACTCGCATTGAGCGCCAACGCACTGGGGAGCGCCTGGAAGAGCGGGATGTCCGAGCGGCTGTCCCCGACGGCGCAGCAGCGTTCGATCGGTACACCGAGGTCACGAGCGAGCGCGAGCGCCCGGTCCCGCTTGTCGAACTCGTCGAAGTGCTCGGCGACGGTGCCGTCGTGGACGCCGTCGTGCTCGCCGACTCGGGGCCCGCCGTTCGGGAGGAACCCGAACCGCCGCGCGAGGGAACCGGTCACGGGTTGCCACGCGAGCGACGCGAGCACGGGTTCGACGTCGTGGGCACGGCACCACGCGACGACGGTCTCGGTTCCGGGCAACACCGGCAGGTCGTCGAGCCACCGGTCGACCGTCGCGACGGATGTGTCACGCCACCCGAGTGCGTCGACTTCACTGACCTGCTGGTTGGTGAGATCGCCGTCGGCGTAGCGGGATTCTGCGTCGTCGAGCGCGTCCTGGTGCCCGAACCGGGCGGCAAGGAAACTGCTGCTGGAACCGGGGCTGACGAGGGTTCCGTCGACGTCGAAGAACACGATGCCGACGGTCACTGCCGGCCGCTCCCCCGCACGACCGCACCGAGCACCCGGATCGTCTCGTCGGTGTCGACGTGCAGGTGCGCCCCGATGCCGAGCGCACGTGCGGCCTCGATGTTCTCGGGCACGTCGTCCACGAAGAACACCTCCTCCGGATCCGCCCCGAGGCGCTCGAGCGTGATCCGGAACGCCTCGGGATCGGGCTTGTTCACGCCGATCTCGTGGGAGTAGCAGATCGGGTCGAACACCGCCGAGAACCGGAAGCGTCGCTCCTCTTCCTCTCGGGCACCGTCGCCAGAGTTCGACAGGATCGCGAGGCCGATGGTGCCGCGGAGTCCCGCGAGGAAGTCGTACAACGGCTGGTTCAGGGTTCCGCAGTACGCATCCCAGAAGTCGGCCCGCATGACGGCGAGCTGGTCGGCCCCGAGGTCGAGCGCTGTCCCGATCGCGCCCCAGTACCGGTCGACGACGCCGGTCTGACGGGAGGCGTCGGGCAGGTCCGCTGCGACGAGGCGTGCGGAGAAGTCGTCCGTCGTCATCCCGAGACGCTCGGCCCACCGCGCCCGGAAGCGTCCGGGCCAGGCGGCGTCGTCGACGAGCTCGAGGACGCCGCCCACGTCGGACAGCAGCCACCGCACGGCGGACCCCGCAGCCCCGGCCGCCCCGCCGGTCACAGCGATCCCCGCAGCTGCCGGATCATCTCGAGCTCGAGTTCGCTCGGATCGAGCACGTACGCCTCGGTCGCCCCCGTCGGCTCGTAGCCACGTCGGGCGTAGAAGGCCTGCGCGCGCGTGTTCCCCGCGTGCACGTGCAGCCGCAGTGCCGACCCGTGTGCGGCCGCCCACACCTCGATCTCGTCGAGCAGCGCATCGGCGACACCGGCGGGACGACCCCGGTGCGACGGTGCGACGTAGACACCGACCAGGAGCGGTCCGACACGGGGACCGGGCACGAACACCCCCATCGTCCCGAGCCACCGGCCGTCCGCGTCGATGGCGGCGAGGGTCGTCCCGCCGACGTCGTGCTCACGGCGGCCGCGTCGACGCCAGTCACGCTCCTGCATCCGCTCCGCATCGGCGAGCCGCTCCCCGTACGCCTTCGGGGTGTCCCGGAGCATCTCGAGCCGCAGTGCCCGCACGGACTCCCAGTCGTCCTCCGTCGTCGGTCGGATCGTCGTTCCCCGCATGACCCGAGCCTAGGGGTGGCAGGCCCGGAGAACTCGTTCCAATCCGACTGGCGGACGACGCCGAATCACCTGCAACGACCGGGAAACACCCGGAGCGCTCACCAGCCGCACATCGCTGGTTCTCCACCCCACCAAGGGTGTGTTCGGCGCGCACACAGCAGCCGCGCCGAGCGCGACAACAGCAAAGGACTGATCACGATGCGTAAGAGCCTCAAGACCTCCATCACCCTCGCCACGACCGGCGCCCTCGTCCTCGGCGGTGCCGCGTTCGGGATCTCCTCCGCCCAGGCCGCGACCCCGAACGTGCACACGGTGTCCTCGTCGTCCGAGTCGAAGATCCCCGCACCCGTCGCCTCGGTCCCCGAGGTCCTCGGTGGCTCCACCGCCGTGAAGCTCGACTCCGGCTTCACCGACGCCCTCACCGCCCTGAAGCTCACCCCCGGCGTCTCCGGCGATGCGACCCTGGCTGACGGGTCGGTGTCGTTCCCGATCACCGCCGGGTCGGTCACCTACTGGTCGCCGGATGGCAACTACCGCCCGTACGTGCAGGGCCTGCTGAACCACGACGACTCGGGGCTGACCCTGAAGGCCGGTGACACCACCGTCACGCTGGAGAACTTCGTCGTGAACCCGGGCTCGTCCAAGCTCTACGGCGACGTCCTCGTCAACGGCAAGGTCGCCGCGGCCAACGCGTTCCTGTTCGAGCTGCACGGCGGCTCCCTCAAGCCCCTCCAGCTCGAGGGCGACAACGCCATCCTCACCGGCACCACCGTCCACATCTCCGAAGACGCCGCCGGCCTGCTGAACAAGACCTTCGGCACCGACGCCGTCAAGCGCGGCCTCCTCGTCGGCACCGCCACCATCACCGCACAGATCAAGTAACACCCCGCACCACCAGTCGGCCCGGACCACGCAGCAGCGTGGCCCGGGCCGACTTGCGTTGCGCGGGCCGGCGCCGAGCAGAACCGGGTGTACCTGGTGGAATCGGGCGTACCTGGTGGAATCGGGCGTACCTGGCGGAACCGGGCGTACCTGGTGGAATCGGGCGTACCTGCTGGAACCGGGCGTACCTGGCGGTACCGGGCGTACCTGGCGGAACCGGGCGTACCTGGTCGGTTCTTTCGACCAGGTACGCCCGTTCTTGCGAACCAACGCGCGCGCGATGGGAAAGAACGTACGCACACGACGGACGGGAGGTGGGCCCCATCCGCCGGTTCCGGCGTGACGCGCCAGCGGCACGACGGCCGTGCCGGGAGGGACGGTGCCAGCTGGCACCGGGCCTCCCGTCCGTCTCGTCGCGCGCCGGGCCGGCGGCCGCCGTCGTCACGGGCTGGGCGACACCTCACGCGGTCGCGTCCGCGTGAACTGTCGCTCAGCGCGAAACACAGTCCAGCCCGCAGCCGTGGACCGGGCGCACGACGGACGGGAGGTGGGCCCTGTCCGTCGGTTCCGGCATGACGCGCCAGCGCCACGACGGCCGTGCCGGGAGGGACGGTGCCAGCTGACACCGGGCCTCCCGTCCGTCCCGTGGTGCGCCGGGCCGGCGGCCCCTGCCGAGACTCGGTTCCGCGGACACCCTGCGGATGCCGGGTCACGCAACGTGTCCGGCAGGGCGAGACTCGGTCGGCTGCGGCCGCGGCCACGTCCGCAGCAACGAGCAACGCCCCGACCGGACCGGTGGGGGCGTTGCTCGTGGTGGTGCCGATCAGCGGATGATCGAGATGTTGTCCGCCTGCGGGCCCTTCTTGCCGGGCCCGATCTCGTACTGCACGTGGTCGTCCTGGGCGAGCGGCCGGGAGCCGGTCGCCGCGACGATGCTGGAGAAGTGGGCGAACAGGTCCTGGGACCCGTCGTCGGGGTGGATGAAGCCGAACCCCTTGCTGTGGTCGAACCACTTGACGGTGCCCGTGGGCATGGCGGTCAGCACGGCGTCAGTGGATGCGCAGCTGCGCGACCATGGGGCACGCGAATGGGTCGCGGGCGGCGAGGCCGACGCGGTTGAGGTACCGGACGACGATGCCGTACGAGCGCAGCAGCGTGGTCTCGGTGTAGGGCACGTCGAGGGTGTCGCAGTGGTCACGGACGAGCAGGCGGGCCTGCTTCAGCGCCGGACGCGGCATCGACGGGAACAGGTGGTGCTCGACCTGGTAGTTCAGCCCACCCATCAGGAACGACACCCACCAGCCGCCACGGATGTTGCGCGAGGTGCGCACCTGGCGGGAGAAGAAGTCGACCTTCGCGTCGTGCGCGATCGTCGGCATGCCCTTGTGGTTCGGGGCGAACGAGGCACCCATCATCACGCCGAACACGGCCAGCTGCACGCCGAGGAACGCACACGCCATCCCGAACGGCAGGAACCAGAACACGACCGTCAGGTAGATCGCGAAACGGGCAACGAGCAGGGCGCCTTCGATGAGGCGGTGCTTCTTGTCGGCCTTGGTGCCGTTGCCGGTGACGATCGACATCACGGCGTAGCGGTGCAGGTTCAGGCCCTCGAGCGTGAGGAGGGGGAAGAACAGCCACCCCTGGAAGCGCATGAAGGTCTTCATCGCGCCACCCTTGACGGCGGCGGCGTCCTCCGGCAGGAACCGGATGCCGTCGGGGGCGATGTCGGGGTCCTTGCCGACGGTGTTCGGGTTGCCGTGGTGACGGGTGTGCTTGTTCATCCACCACGAGTAGCTGAGGCCCACCAGGAACGTGCCGAGCCAGCGGCCCGCGCGGTCGTTCCACTTCTGGGACTCGAACACCTGACGGTGCGCGGCTTCGTGCGACAGGAACGCGAACTGCGTGAACAGCACGCCGAGCGCACCGGCCACGATCAGCTGGAACCACGAGTCACCCAGGAACGCGAACGCGACCCAGGTGAGGGCGAGGCTGCCGACGAGTGCGCCGAACAGTGCCCAGTAGAAACCGGTACGACGGCGCAGGAGGCCGTTCTCCTTCACCTGCGCCAGGAGCGCGGAGTAGGTCGAGGTGCCCTTGCGGGCCCCCGTAGCGGGACGAGTGCGGGTGTAACCCGGAGCGAGCGGAGTGGTGGTCATGTGGACCGCCTTCCGGTACGGATCGGTCCTTCAACCGGTTCGAGGGAGTTCACGCGATTGCGCTTGCGGCGACCCTAGGGGCCGAACTTGCGTGTTCACCGTGGTGTCCGGAACACGTTGCGCGCTGCACGAACTCAGCCCGCGTGGCGCTCCGGACCGTCTGCGCACCGGCCGGACGATGCACGCAACGTCTGCCCCGGGTACTCTCCGAACCGGCGGAAGTACGTGCCCGAGAACCGCCCCAGGTGCCGGAAGCCCCAGGCCATCGCGGCCTCGCTCACACTCGTCTCGTGTCGGCCGCTGGACTCCAGTGCCGCGCGCACCCGATCGAGCCGCATCCGCAGCAGGAACGTCATCGGCGAGACCCCGTGTTCCCGCATGAACGCCGTCTGCAGGGTCCGCGGACTCACGCCGACGGCGTCGCAGATGTCGGCGAGGCACAGCGTCCGATCGCAGTGTCCGTCGAGGTAGGCCTCGGCGAGCTCGACCGTCGACGGCGTCACGGCACGGCGGAGGACCGCGGCCGTCCGCACGCCGAAGGCTCCGAGCACGGCCTCGACCAGCGCGACCTGGGCGGCGCTCCGAGTGCCCGAGGTGAACCCGTCGCGCGTCGCCGTGACCGCCACCTGCTCGACGCACCGGCGCAGGTGTTCGAGGGCCGCGACGGCGGGCTCGGCACCCCGGGTCGGCAGCCCCGGCGCTGCTGCTCCCAGCGACGAGCACACCTGGTCGAGGAGCGTCCGGTCGATGCTCACGAGCTGCAGCGTGCCCTTCGGGGCGTGCACGGAGAACTCCCCCGACGTCGGCATCAGGACGGGCGTGCCGGGTCGGGTCTCGAGGACGACGCCGTCCTCGACGGCGATGCGGACACCGCCGGTGCTCGACCACCCGACGACGATGCGGTCGAGGGGCTCGAAGACCCCGGAGAAGCCGGAGGTCGCCGACGCTGTGACGAGACTCACGCAACCGTCGCGGCGGGTCCGGTAACGGAACCGGAACGGCAGCCGGAAGGCGTCGTCCTCGACGTCGAAGCGCACGTCACGACCGTGCCCGGCCTGGGCGAGCACGCGCGCGGCGAAGGTGCGGTCGGTCCCGGATCGTTCGGTGCGCCGGCGCCGGTCGTCGATCCGCGCGGTGACGGTCCGGGCGGCGTCGGTCCCGTGGACCGCGGTCAGCACGGTGCCTCGTCGACGGGCTGTCCGCAGCGGTGTTCGAACCAGGCGCGGGCGTCCTGCAGGCTCGCGCGCCGGTCGTGCTCGTGCAGCGTCGCCATGAGCGTGCAGTCGAAACCGTCCACCGTGCGCTCGATGAAGCCGAGGAGCATGTCGGGGTCGCCCCAGGCGGCCGCCGCGTCGACGACGCGCCAGCACCCGGCGTCGACCGGCTGCACCCGGATGTCGGTCGGGTCCGTTGCGGCGAGCGCACGGATCCGGTCGGTGTGGACGATCTGCTGCCAGACGGCGACCTCGGTCATCACGGTCGTGGATCCCTGGCGGTGTCCCATCGCGCCTCCCTGTCGGTTCGATGTGGCGCACTGCTCCACCGCAGTGCGCGAGACACTTTCAGTATCGGCAGGACGATTCCGGTCATGTCAGGGGTTGACTTCGTACCGCGCAAGGTGGACCATTCGTGGCATCGATCGGAGCCCTGGGAGCGCGCCATCGGCGGGTCCCGTACGGTCGGCACATGAGCGACGGGAGCGGCGCGACCCAGGACGGCCCGTCCCGACTCTCGCGCGCGGTCCGGGATGCGATGCGGTTCGTCCACGAGCAGGCTGCGACCCACGTCACCGTCGCCGATGTCGCTGCGGCCGTGCAGCTGTCGCCGCGGAGCCTGCAGAAGCGGTTCCAGGCGGAGGTGGGGCAGTCCCCGGGAGCCTTCCTGCGCGCCGTGCGCCTGGAGGGGGTCCGACGCGACCTGCAGGCAGCCTCCGGCGCGACGGACCGGCGGACCATCGCGGAGATCGCCGAGCGCTGGCAGTTCAGCAACGCGGGCCGCATGGCTGCGGCGTTCCGCGCGGCGTACGGCATCGCGCCGTCGGCGGCGGTGCGGTCCTTCGTGCCCGAGGACGACGAGGACGGTGCACCGAGCCTGTCGGACCGGAACCAGCGGCGGTTCCGCCTGGTGCTCGACTGCGAGGTCGACATCGACGACGCGAAGGCGGTGCTCGCCGGTGCGCTGCAGCGAGCGGGGGCCGGTCCGTGGCGGGACTACCGGCCGGACGGCGGCAGCGAGGACCTGACGGCGTTCCTGCTCGGCAACGCCGTGCGGACGGCGGTGCGGGAGACCCCGGGCGTGAACCTCGTCGCCCTCGACGCGATGCTCCGGGTGCAGGACGAGCAGGGGTCCTACCCTCCTGCAGAGCTCCCGGCCTGGCGCGCCGGCCCACCGCCGAACACGCCTGCGCCGTCCGGATCGTCCGACACCGCCCAGCGCGTAGGATCGAGAGACGGCAGGGAAGGCGCCCATGGATGACGCATTCGAGCGTGCACTCCGTGCACTCCGGTCGGCGGAGATCTCCGACGACGAACTCAGTCGGCCGTTCGCGCTCGCGCTGCCGATGGGCGGTGTCTCGATCTCGACCTTCGGTGACCTGTGCCCGAGCGAGACCGTGTCCGCGACCGACGAGGTCGCCACCCGCGTCGACGAGATCCAGTTCGACCTGTCCGAGGGACCCTGCTGGGCCGCGCTCGCGACCGATGCCCCGGTGCTGGAGACGGATCTCGTGCAGCGCCCGAACGCCGCGTGGCCCGCCTTCAACGAAGCCGTCCGGAGCGAACCCGTCGGTGCGGTCTTCGCGTTCCCGGTCGCGTTCGGGCCGTTCCCGCTCGGCGCCGTCGACGTGTACGTGCCGCAGCCCGCCACGATCGAGGACGACACCGTGCGGCAGGCCATGACCCTCGCCTCAGCCGTCAGCCGCCGGGTCCTGCGCCGAGCCCTCCGCTCCATCGCGGACGAGGACGACGCCCTGCTCGACCGGAGCCCGTCGTCGCGGCGTGTGGTGCACCAGGCCACCGGGGTCGTGCTCGCGCAGCTCGACATCAGCCCCGAGGACGCCTACCTGCTGCTGCAGGGGCACGCCTTCGCCCGTCGGACGACGATGCGGCGGGTCGCGGAGGAGATCCTCGACGGCACGGTCCGGTTCGAGAAGCGAGGCGACCTGATCGAGGAGGCCCAGTGACGACGGCAGGCAGAGAAGCCCGGATCCTGGAGACGTTCACGTCACTCACCGACACCCTGGTGGACGCCTACGACGTCGTGGAACTGCTGCAGACCCTGGTCGAGACGTGCGCCGACGTGCTCGGCATCGACGCCGCGGGCATCCTGCTGGCGAACGACGACCAGGAGCTCGAGGTCGTGGCCTCCACATCGGAGGCAACGCGGCTCGTCGAGGTGCTGCAGCTCGATGCCGAGGCCGGCCCCTGCATGACCTCGTTCGCGACCGGACGGGTCGTGACGTGCCCGGACATCGAGGTCGCCCCGGCGGAGTGGGCGATGTTCCGCACGGGTGCGCTCGCGCTCGGGTTCCGCTCCGTGCACGCCGTCCCGCTCCGGCTGGGGAGCAACGTCATCGGCACGCTCAACCTGTTCGGTGCCGGCGTCGGTGCCCTCGCGGAGTCGGACCTGCGCGTCGCCCGGGCCCTGGCGGACGTGGCGACGATCGGCATCCTGCACGAACGCTCCCTGCGCGAGCACGAGGTCGTCCGCGCGCAGCTGCAGCGGACCATCGGGTCGCGCGAGGTCATCGAGCAGGCCAAGGGCGTCGTGTCGTACCTGCGCGGCGTCTCGATCGAGGACGCCTTCGCGGTGATCCGTGGGTACGCACTCGAGCACCACGAGCCGCTCTCCGAGGTCGCCCGCGCGATCGTGCAGCGCCGACTCGTCCCCTGACGAGCCCGGCCGGTCCGCCGGGTCCGGTGACCGTCCGCCCGCTACGGTGAGCGGATGGGCAAGGTCACGCTGCAGGACGTCGCCGCGCACGCCGGCGTCTCGATGAAGACCGTGTCCAACGTCGTCCGTGGGTACCAGCACGTCAGCGACCCGATGCGCAGCCGGGTGCAGGCCGCGATCGACGAGCTGGGCTACCGCCCGAACGTCTCGGGCCGGTCCCTGGCGACCGGACGTTCGAACATGCTCGCCTTCGCGTTCCCCGACCTGCGGCGTCCGTACTTCGCCGAACTGGCCCACGTGTTCTCGCGGGTGTGCGCCGACCGCGGCTACCAGCTGCTGCTCGAGGAGACCGGCGGCGACCCCGACGGTGAACGCTCGGCGGTGCGGGGACGCGAGGCCGGCGTGGTCGACGGGGTCGTGATCCACCCGCAGGTGCTCACGCCCGAGGCGATCGACCGGATCCGCGGCGACACCGCCGTGGTGTTCCTGGGCGAAGACGTCCGGCCACCGCACGCCGACCAGGTCGTGATCGACAACGCCGGGGCCGCCACCGAGGCCGTCGCGCACCTCGTGGCGCTCGGCTGCCGCCGCATCGGGTTCTTCGGGCACGAGACCGGCCCGTCGTCGCGCACGTCCGGACTGCGTCTGGACGGCTACCGTGCCGGACTCGTCGCCGCGGGTCTGCCGCTCGACGACGCGTTGCTGGTCCCCCGCGAGGTCGGCGACGCCGCCGGTGCCGAGATCGCCTTCGGCGCCGCGCTCGACGCCGGACTCCGCGTCGACGGCCTGCTCTGCCGCGACGACCTGGCCGCGCTCGGGGCGCTCCGGGCGATGCGCCTGCGCGGCCTGGACGCCCCCGGCGACGTCGCCGTCGTCGGGTGGGACGCGGTCGGCCTCGGGTCGAGCCTGGTGCCGAGCCTGACCTCCGTCGCGCCCGACACGATTGCCCTCGCCGACACCGCGCTCGACCTGCTGGTCGAGCGGATGGACGGCTCCGACGTGCCCGGCCGGCTGGTCACGGTCGGCCACCGCCTGCTCGTCGGCGAGAGCGCGCCGTACGCGGACGGCACGTCCGACCGGGCGGCGCACCAGGGCGCGTGAAGTGCAGACTGGAGGCCCGTGGCGGTGCCGCCACGGGCCTCCAGTCGGATCTTCCCCCGTCGCGTGCCGTCAGCGACCTGCGGGAGCCGACTCCCCCGGGTGCACGCTGCCGAGCAGCTCGACGACGACGTCCCGCAGGGCGTCGGGCAGGCCGACGGTGCCGAGCTCGACGATGCGGTCCGCACGCGGCAGGTCCTTCGCCACGACCTCCCACGCCTCGAGCTTCTCCGGGTTGCCGGCCTGCGCGTCCTCGAGGACCCGCCGCACGGCCTCCCGCGCGTCGACGCCGACGACCGGAGCGCCGACCAGCGTGACCGATCCGCCCGACGCCGAGTCGACGGACAGGTCGACCGAGAACCGGTCGGCCGAGCGTGCCGACGTCGGTTGCCCGTCGGCCGGCGCGGCGAGGAACGTGATCCGCCAGTCGCGGTGGGCGGGGACGACGTCGAGGGGCCCGGTGGTGGCGTGCACCCGGAACTCGGCGTGCTCGGGATCCCAGGTCAGGCGGGTCCGGGCGGTGCGGCTGCCCTCGCCCTCGTGGTCCTCGACCAGGGTGAACTCACCCGCCGCACCCGGTGCGACGAGGACCTCGAACGCCGTCGGGTTGACGGTGGCGTCGAGCTGGTCGGCCGCCGCGAGCGGCAGGATCCCACCGGCGCGCAGCAGGACCGGCACCGTGTCGAGCGTGCGGTGCAGGTCGACGAACCGGTCACCCGCGTACACCGTGCCGGTGAAGACGTCGGTCCAGGTGCCGGGCGGCAGCCAGGCCCGGGCGACCCCGTGCCGGCTGACCGGGTCGCACGGCGCGACGATCGGGGCGACGAGCAGCTCCGAGCCGAACGCGTAGGTGTTCGGCACCCGGTACGCCTCGTCGCGGCGCGGCTCCAGGTGGTAGAGCGGCCGGACCAACGCGGTGCCCTCGGCGGTGCCGTGGTTCATCGTGTGCAGGTACGGCACCAGGCGGTGGCGGAAGCGGAGTGCCTCGCCCATCGCGGCGCGCGCCTCGGCGGGGAACACCCACGGCTCCTTGCGGATGAACGGGTTGTTGGCGGAGTGCAGGCGCATGATCGGCGAGAACACCCCGAACTGCACCCAGCGGGTGGCGAGCTCGTCGTCGCGGACGCCGCGGGTGTGGCCGCCGATGTCGTGGCTCCACCAGGGGTAGCCGATGTTCGCGGCGGTGGCGGTGAACTCGGGCTGGAACGCCAGGGATGCCCACGACACGACGGCGTCGCCGGAGAACCCGACGGCGTACCGGTGGCTGCCGGGGCCGGCGTAGCGCGAGAAGGTCATGCCGTCGACGGGGGCCGGGACCGCGGTTGTGTCGGTGTCGGTCTCGGCGTCCGCGGTGGTGTCTGTGTCCGCGGTCGTGTCGCCGGTTGCGTCTCCGCCCGACGGCGCGTGTCGCGCCGAGTCGAGCAGGTGGAAGTGGTTGAGCAGCCACAGCGGGTCGACCCCGGGGAGCCCGGTCTCACGGCCCTGCTGCCAGTCGATCCACCAGAAGTCGACGCCCTGTTCCTCGAGCGGACGGTGCAGCTGTTCGAAGTACGCCTGCAGGAACCGGCGGTCCGTCGGGTCGAACGGGATCGGCTGCTCGGTCTCCGGATCGACGCCCATCGCCCGGGCCACCGCGGGGTAGGCGTCCTCGAACGCCCGCACGCCGTCGGCCGGGTGCAGGTTCAGCGTCGTGCGCATCCCCCGGCGGTGGAGTTCGGAGAGGAACGCCTCGGGGTCCGGGAACAGCGACGGCTCCCACGAGTACCCCGTCCAGCCGTTGCCGAAGCGTGGCGGGACCGAGTCCACCCGGTGCCAGTCCATGTCGATGACGGCGACCGAGAACGGCAGGTGTTCGTCGGCGAAGCGGTCCAGCAGCTCGAGGTACGAGGTGTCGCTGTACGGGTGGTACCGGCTCCACCAGTTGCCGAGTGCCCACCGAGGCATCCGCGACGGCGGCCCGGAGACGGCGTGGTACGTGCGGAGTGCTGCGTCGTAGTCGCGGCCGTACGCGAAGACCGTGACGTCGCGGCGCCCGGGGACCCGCGTGCCGATCCAACCGTCGTCGGCGAACAGGAACGACTCGCTGTCGTCGAGCGCGGTGATGCCGTCGCGGGCCAGGATCCCCGACTCGAGCGGCATCCGGCCGTCGACGTCGTCGAGGGTGCGGCCGGTGCCACCGAGGTCGCGCGGTTCCTGCCCCCAGCGCCAGCGGTTGGCGTCGGGGCCGGTGGTCTCGACCACCAGGCCGCTCGCGCTGAATGGACGACCGTCGTAGCGCAGGCGGGCGCGGTCGGAGGTGACGACGACGCCGGCGGTGGTGCCGGTGCCGTCGGCGCTGGCCGTCCGCTCCACGGTGAAGGCCGGCACCGGCCGGCGTCGGCGCATCGCGAAGGTCGACGCGCGGTCCTCGAACCCGCCGTCGTCGCTCCACTCGATGCGGAACGCCCCGGCGTCGAGCACGGTGATGCGCCAGTGGTCGCCGGTGACGACGGCCGCGGGGTCGGCGACCGGGTCCGACCCCGGGAACGGACGGATGGTGGGGAGGACGGCGCCGGTGGTGCCGGTGGTGCTGCTGCCGGTGGTGCTGCTGCTCACGTGGTGCCTCTCAGCTCTTGACCGCGCCCTGCGTCACGCCGCTGATGACCCAGCGCTGCGCGAACAGGTAGACGATGATCGTGGGCGCCATCGCCATCAGGTACGAGGCGAAGGCGACGTTGTAGTTGGTGCCGAACTGACTCTGGAAGATGTTCTGCACCACGGGCAGGGTCTGCAACCCCGGATCCGCCGTGATGAGCGACGGCATCATGAAGTCGTTCCACGATGCCAGGAACGCGAAGATGCCGACCGTCGCGTTCATCGGGCCGAGGAGCGGCAGGATGATCCGCCAGAAGATCTGCCACGTGGACGCCCCGTCGATGCGGGCGCTCTCCTCGAGCTCGACCGGGATCGACCGCAGGTACGCCGAGTAGAGCAGCACGCTGAACGACAGTTGGAACATGGCGTGCAGGATCCCGACGCCGATCGGGTTGTCGAGGCCGATCTCGGCGGTCAGCTTGATCTGCGGCAGCGCCACCACCGGGAACGGCAGGAACATCGCCGCGAGCAGGTAGACGAACGAGTACCGGAAGAACCGCTTGTGCCAGTTCCGGACGATCGCGTACGAGGCGAACGAGCTGAGCAGCAGCGTCGCGACGACGGTGAGCGCCGCGACGCCCAGGGACACCGAGAAGGACACCGGGAACCGGGTCAGCTGCCAGGCCTCGGCGAACGAGCCCGGGTTGAACGGGAACGGCAGCGAGAGCGCGTTGCCGTCGACGGACTGCTCGGTCGTCTTGAACGCCATCGAGAGCGTCACGTACAGCGGGATGAGCACGGTCAGCGACGCGAGGCCGAGGACCACGGTTAGCGTCCAGTTCGTGCCGCCCAGTCGTCGGCGGTGGCCGCGACCGGAACGTCCGCCGCCGCCGGTGGTCACGGCGCGGGTGTCGGTCGGGGGTCGTGTGTCGATGGCGGTCATGCGAGTCGCAGGTTCCTTCCGCGGGTCGCCGCGAGCTGCAGCACGGAGATGAGGACGGTGATGATGAAGAACACGGTCGCGTTCGCCATCTGGTAGGCGTAGTCGCCGCCGGTGAAGCCGCCGAAGATGGTCATCGCGACGCTGCTCGTCGCGCTGCCGGGGCCGCCGTTGGTCAGACCGACGATCACGTCGTAGGCGCCGAGGTAGCCCTTCACACCGAGCACGGTGTTGATGACGATGAAGCCGCCGAGCAGCGGGAGCGTGATCGAGCGGAGCTGCTTCCAGCCGGTCGCGCCGTCGAGCGCACTGGCCTCGTACAGCTCCTCGGGGATGGACGTCAGGCCCGCCGTGTAGATGAGGAGCGCACCCGGCACGGTCTGCCAGGCGGACACGATGACGATCGCGAGCCAGGCGAGGTTCGGGTCGCCGAGGATGCTCTGCTCGAGCGGGCCGAACCCGACGCTCGTGGCCAGGGCCGGCACGGTGTTCGAGAACAGGAAGTTGAACACGTAGGCGACGATGATCCCCGAGATCACCATCGGGATGACGAACACCGACCGCAACCCGGCGGCGAACCGGATCTTCTTCGCCAGGGCGATCGCCAGGGACAGCGCGACGACCTGCGTGACGACGACGGTGACGGCCGCGAAGCCGAGCGTGAAGCCGTACGACGCCAGGATCGCCGGGTCGGAGACGAGCGCCCGGTAGTTCTCGATGCCGATGAAGTCCCACTGCCCGAACCCGAGGTAGTCGGTGAAGCTGTAGAAGACGCCGACGCAGGCGGGGGCGACGACGAACGCCGTGAACAGCACGAGGGCCGGCACGAGGAACAGGTAGTACATGCCCTCGGTGCGGCTGAGTGAACCGACACCGCGGGAACCCACACGCCGGTGCGTGCGGGCTGCGTCGGTCGCCGGTCCGGAGGTCTCCGGGTCGGTGTCGCGTGAGAGCGGGGTCTGCATGGTCATGGTGGCTCCTGTGTCCTGGTCCGGCTCAGACCGTCGCGGAACGGCCGGCGAGCCGCCGCCAGTCCGAGTCGAGCCGCTGCAGCATCGAGGTGAAGTCCCCGCTCCGGATCGCCGACTGCAGGTAGTTGCCGAGCGGGATCGACGTGGGGATGAAGGTGCCGGCACCCTGGTAGAACGCGGCATCGTCGACGTACTGCTGCAGACCGGCGAGGCGCTCGTCCTGCTGCGGGGGTGCGTCGATGCGAGGCGAGTACGCCAGGTTGTCGCGGTTGTAGGCGTCGATGACGTCGGGCTGCATGAGGAACTCGACGAGCTCCTTCGCCTGCTCCGGGTGCTCGGACGCCGTGGGGATCCAGAGCCCGAGGTCGATGTTGACCCGGGCCTTGCGGTCGCCCGGGTCGTTCGACACCGGCAGGGCGAAGGTGCCGACGGGCAGCTTCTCGTCGATCAGCGCGATCTGCCCGAGCGCCCACGGGCCCTGCAGGTACATCGCCGCCTCGCCCTTGCCGAACGCCAGGTTGCCGTCGGCGTAGGCCCGGGTGGCGTGGTCGCGGTTGAAGAACGACGAGATGGTCTTCGCGCGCTCCATCGGCACCGCGAAGTCCTTCTCGAACGACACCTCGGAGTCCGGGCCGACGTCGGCGCCGAGCGCCTTCATCTTCCGGAAGAACGAGCCGGTGTCGACGAGGCTGCCCACCGAGTAGTCGAACAGGCCCTGCCAGAGCGTCCACGTGTCGCGGTCGGTGGCGTAGATCGGCGTGATGCCGGCCTTCTGCAGTGTCCGACAGACCTCGACGAACTCGTCCCACGTCGTCGGGACCGGCAGGTCGTGCTCGGCGAAGATCCGCTTGTTGTAGATCACCCCGGCGGCCGCGAGCGAGTACGGCAGCACGCTCGTGCGGTCCTCGAACTTCGCGTACTGGTTCGTCAGGGTGTCGATGTCCGGTCGGACCCGCGCTGCCGACGGCAGGTCGCTGAGGTCGCTGAGCACGCCGCGTGAGATGTACCGGGCGAGCTCGAGGTTGTCGTTGAAGCACCCGACGTCCGCCGGTTCACCGCGGACGAACTGCGGGGCGATGGCCGCCGTGCTGTCGTGCACGACCGACAAGCCGGCGTGCTCCCCCTCGAACTTCCGCAGCAGCTTGTCGAAGTACGCGATGACCTCCTGCTTCTGCTCGTAGAAGCGGAGCGTCGTGGCACCACCGGCGGCACGCCCCGGGGTCGCGCACCCGGCGAGCGCCATCGTGCCGAGTGCGATGCCACCGGCCGCGCCCGCGAGGAACCCCCGCCGGCTCACCGCCGCCTGGAGTGTTGCGGTCCTGCTTCCCACCATCGGGTCTCTCCCTCGTTGCGCATCGTCGCGCAGGCTCCTGTTTACAGCGCTGTAAAGCGTACGTCAACGTTGTAATCGCATGTGGCAGTAGTCGGTGCACCCTACGGACAGGAGGTACGGTGCCAGCCCGCCCCGCGCCTCCCGTCCGCCGCGCAGCGCGTCCACGGACGCGCGCCGCCACTTGGTGCGAGGTTGCGCACTCCGTGCGAGGGCCGGAGCGCCGCACCGAGTGCGGAACCTCGCACGGGGCGTGCCGCACGCATGACGCGAGGACGGCCGCGCGCCGCCGCCCACCGGGACGGACACGGCACGGAGCTGGCAGGATCGTCTGATGGCTGAGGACGAACGGGACATCGCACTCCGGGTGGGGCACGAAGAGCTCCGCATCCGCGGGGTCTACGAGACGATCAGCATCATCAACGACGTGATGGTGGCGCTCTGGTTCATCGTCGGCAGCGTCCTCTTCTTCTCCGAGAGCACCACGACGGCCGGCACCTGGCTCTTCCTGATCGGGAGCATCCAGCTGCTCATCCGTCCCGTCATCCGGCTGTCACGGAGGCTCCACCTCGCCCGGGTCGGCCGGGGGAACCCCACGGAGTCCGCGCGCGATTTCTGAACCACGACACGCCTGGGCGAACACACAGGAACGCGAGCAGGCACCATGGAGGGATGGCAAGCACCACTCCTCCCCTGCCCGGACCCGTGACCACGACACCGCAGTTGCGGCGGTGGGTGTTCTGGCCCGCCGCCGTCATCGTGCTGGGGTTCGTGGCGTTCACCCTGATCTCCCCGTCCACCGCCGAGGCACTGTTCCTCGGTCTGCAGGACGGGATCGTCAAGAACTTCAGCTGGTACTACGTGCTGATCGCCGCGTTCTTCGTCGGCTTCTCGCTGTTCGTCGGCTTCAGCCGCTTCGGTGACATCAAGCTCGGCAAGGACCAGGACGAGCCCGAGTTCTCGACCGGTTCGTGGTTCGCGCTGCTCTTCGCCGCCGGCATGGGCATCGGCCTCGTCTTCTACGGCGTCTCCGAGCCGCTCAGCCACTTCGCCTCCCCGCGCCCCGGCGTCACCGGGAACGAGAAGGAACTCGCGCAGCAGGCACTGACCCAGACGTTCCTGCACTGGGGCCTGCACGCATGGGCGATCTACGTCGTCCTCGGCCTGGCCCTGGCGTACGCGATCCACCGCCGGGGTCGCCCGGTGTCGATCCGCTGGGCCCTCGAACCGCTGCTCGGCAACCGCGTCCGCGGCGGCTGGGGCAACCTGATCGACGTCATCGCCCTGGTCGGCACGCTGTTCGGTGTCGCGACCTCGCTCGGCCTCGGCGTCATCCAGATCGGTGCCGGACTCGAGAGCGCCGGCATCGCCGACAGCAGCATCGTCAGCCAGATCGCGATCATCGCGGTGATCACCGCCGTCACGATCGTCTCGCTCGTCACCGGCGTGACCAAGGGCATGAAGATCCTGTCGAACTTCAACCTGCTGCTCGCCGCCGCACTGCTGCTGTTCGTGCTCATCGTCGGCCCGACGCAGTTCCTGCTGCGTGACTTCGTGCAGTCGATCGGCTCCTACCTGCAGAACATCGTCGGCCTGTCGTTCAACGTCACCGCGCAGCAGGGGGCCGAGGGCGAGGCCTGGCAGGGCGCCTGGACCACCTTCTACTGGGGCTGGTGGATGTCGTGGGCGCCGTTCGTCGGTGTCTTCATCGCCCGCATCTCCAAGGGCCGCACGGTCCGCCAGTTCGTGTTCGGCGTCCTGCTCGTGCCGACCGCGCTCACGTTCCTGTGGTTCGCCGTCCTCGGTGGCACCGCGATCCACCGCCAGACCGACGGGTCGGGTGGCCTGATCGGCTCGGACGGGTCGGTCGACATCGAGGGCTCGCTGTTCGCGGTGCTCGGCGACCTGCCCGCCGGCATGGTCCTGACCTACGGCGCGATCCTGCTCATCGGCGTGTTCTTCGTGACCTCGTCGGACTCCGGCTCGCTCGTGATGGCGATGATCGCGTCGGGTGGTGACATCGAGCCGAAGAACTGGCTGCGGGTCTTCTTCGCCGGTGTCGCTGCACTGCTCGCCGTCGCCCTGCTGCTCAGCGGTGGACTGAACGCCCTGAAGACGGCGGCGATCACGACCGCGTTGCCGTTCAGCATCGTGCTACTGCTCACCTGTTGGTCGACGATCATCGCCTTCACCCGCGAGCGCCGTGCCTACGACAAGGCCGAGCGCGAGGTGTTGCTCGAGCACGTCGGTGCCTACTACGGCCTCGAGGTCGAGGCGCCGACCGAGCGTCCGGCACGGTCCGGCCTCGGCCGTCCGTGGGCCGCGGTGAAGAACCGCGTCCGCGGCGGTCGCGGAACCGCGGCCCCCGCGGTGGGCGCGGGCGCGCTCGAGGACTTCCCGGTGCGGCCCGAGTCGATCTCGGCCGACCCGGCGGTGGACCCGAGCCTCGACGCGCGCCCGGTGGCGGACGACGGGCCCGCGACGGAGCAGCCGGAGCGCTGACGGGCAGCGCGCCACGCGCCACGCGCGCCGTGTGGTGCGAGGTTCCGTAGTCGGTGCGACCAACGCGCCCTCGCACCAGAGACGGAACCGCGCACGGGCGGTCGACGCGACCACTTGACGGACGGGAGGCACGGTGCCAGCTGGCACCGTGCCTCCCGTCCGTCGTCCGTCAGGTGTCGGTCCGTGCGGACGCGACCTCGAGGGTCACGACGACCGCCACCACGGCGAGCGCCGTGACCGGCAGCGACACCGCCGGCACCGCGATCGACGCGAGGACGACGAGCACCAGGGCCACCACGACGGCGTTTGCCCGTGCCGACAGCGACGGCCGGATCGCGAGCGTCCAGATCGACAGCACGAACACCGCGACCGGCACCGCGACGGTCGCGGCGACCGAGGCGGACGACAGCGCGACGTGTCCGGCGTCGGCGCTGACCGCGACCTCGATGCCGGCGGGCAGGGCACCGGCGGCGGCGAAGACGAAGTAGTGGCCGTAGCCGAACACGAGCGCGGTGGGCAGCGAACGGATGTGCGCGTGCTGCTCGCGGGAGAAGTAGATCCACCACATCCCGACGGTGATCACCAGCCCGCACCCGGCGAGCGCCAGCAGCGCTCCGAGGTGCTCGGTGTGCGCGAGGGCGTCGATCACCGCGCTGGCCGAGGCCACCAGCCCCTCGCCCAGGACGATGAGGGTGAACAGGGAGAACCGCTCTGCCAGGTGCCGGGTGTGCCACGGGGCCGTCCCCGTCGAGGTCTGCGCCCAGATCGGCACCGACAGCTCGGCGAGCACGAGGAACGGTGCGGCGTACCCCCAGACGTCGTCGGGCAGGGCCAGGGAGACGACCCAGAGCACCTGCACGACCGTGATGCCGACCGCATGGAGGACGGCGGTCCGGCGGTAGCGGGTGGAGGACGCGGCGGCGCGGATCCACTGCGCGACCAGGGCCAGCCGCATGACGACGTAGCCGATGACGCCGATCGTGAAGTCGTTCTCGACCATGGCCGCGTGCACCCCGGCGGCGAGGACGAGCACCCCGGCCATCTGCACGAAGGTCATCACCCGGTAGAGCCAGTCGTCGGTGTCGAACGACGTGGCGAACCAGGTGAAGTTCATCCACGCCCACCAGATCGAGAAGAACACCAGCCCGTAGGCCAGGACGGCGGAGGTGACGTGTCCCTCGAGCTCGATCTCGTGCAGGTTCGTCGCGGCGAAGCCCACCGCGACGACGAACACCAGGTCGAACAGGAGCTCCAGGGGGCTCGCCGCACGGTGTCGCTGGTCGGGGTCGCGCGGCACCATCCGGCGCAGTCCGATGGTCGGCATGGGGCCAACGGTAGGGCATCCCCAGAACGCGGACCACTGACGGCGGGACCGGCCCTGCCGATCTGTCCGTGTGCAGGCCCCGCACCACCAGACCAGCCCGTCTCGGCCGTGGACGTCGTGTCCGGCCGAACCCCTCCGACAGGAGTCCCGGTGACCTCACCGCGTCCCGCCGTCCGTCCCAGGTCGTTCCGCCGAGCGGCCGTCAGCGCCACCGCCGGCGCACTGACCGCCGCCACGCTGCTGGCGTTCGCCGTCACCCCGGCGCACGCCGCGACCTCGGACACCCCGCGCTCACCGGCCGATCCGACCGCTGCGGTGGCCGCACCGCAGGAACAGCCTGGAGGCTCGTCCCGCGTCGGTCCGGCCGCGGACGGCGTGCAGGTGGGTTCCGGCTCCTACGCGCCGACCCCGCCCGACGAGATCACCGACATCGCGGACGTGCGGAAGACGCTCGACCAGGAGCTGTACATCGACCCGTCGAAGGCCGGCGAGCCGGTGCCGACGAACCAGTGGTGGACGGACCTGCTGGTCAGCAAGTACTCCGGCGACATGTGGGCGTACCCGTTCGTCTCGTCGAACAGTGCCGCGGGCACGAAGCTCACGATCCCGACGCGGTGGAACAACGACGGCACGGCGATGCGCCTGGAGTCCCCCGTGACGGTGGGCGGGACGGTGGAGCCGACCCCCGACGCGAGCGACCGCACCCTCGCCGACTTCGAGGACGGCCTGCCCGACGGCTGGACCGCGACCGGTGACGCCTTCACGGCCACCGCCACCGGGACGGCCAGCGGGCAGAGCGCGGTCTCCGGGTGGCTCGGCGGACGCTTCCTGAACTCGTTCAGCGACGAGGACGGCGACGGCGCGACCGGCACGCTCACCTCGCCGGCGTTCACGATCGACCGTTCGACCCTGGCGTTCCTGGTCGGCGGTGGCCGGCACCCCGACCACGAAGCCGTGCAGCTCCTGGTCGACGGCGACGTCGTGGCGAGCAGCACCGGGACGGACAGCGAGCAGCTGCGCTGGGACAGCTGGGACGTCTCCGCACACCGAGGACAGTCCGCGCAGCTGCGGATCGTCGACGACCTGCGGGCCGGGTGGGCACACGTGCTGGTCGACCAGGTCCTGCTCACCGACGCCCCGGACGGTCTCGCCGACCGCTTCGCGACCACGTTCCGGGCGAAGCAGGCCGACGCGCTCCGCTGGGGCGACTGGAACGTCAGCTGGCGGATGCCGCAGGACGGCCCGGGCGGGCAGTACATGGACGTCACGAGCGTGCAGGGTTCGCCGTACGAGTGGTTCGAGTTCCACGGCATGACCCCGCGCCTCACCCTGCAGGACGGTGCCGAGATCACCGACGGAGACGGCGAACCGCTCGACCTGCCGGTGACGACGGACCGGTTCGAGATCCGCCAGGACGGCCACGTCTTCGGCGTGCACGCCCCCGACGGGACGACCTTCACCCGGGTCGGGAACGCGCTGGAGGCCTCATCCGGCACGCCCTACCTGGTGCTCAGCGCGGTACCCGAGCAGGGGCTGTCCCTCGACGACCTGCACCGCACCGCGTTCGCGGTCCCCCGCGACACGACGATGACGTACTCGTACGACCCGGCGACGGCGAACGTCCGCCAGCAGTGGTCGATCCGCACCGACACGCTGCAGGGCGACGACCACGACACCGTGCAGGGCTGGCTGCAGCACCAGTACGCCGACGCCACCACGAACCTGCGCTTCACCGGCGCCACCTACGAGACCCCGCGCGGCACCATGCGGACCACCGTCGGCCACGACGGCTGGACCCTGGACTACGCGTTCACGGGCATCACGCCGATCGGTGCCACGCCCGAGACGGTCGGCGACGCCCCGTACTCCGAAGAGGTCATGCGCGAGTACCTGCACGAGTACGCCGCGAAGACGACGTACGGCGGAGACACCTACTGGGGCGGCAAGGACGTCCTGCAGCTCGCCGAGTACATGACGATCGCGCGGCAGATCGGAGCCACCGAGGACGCCCGGACGCTGCAGGCCACCCTCGAACGCGCCCTGACCGACTGGTACACGTACACGGACGGCGAAGCGGAGCACTTCTTCGCGATGTACCCGACGTGGAAGGCCCTGATCGGGTTCGCCGACTCGTACGGGTCGGCCCAGTTCAACGACAACCACTTCCACTACGGGTACTTCGCCATCGCGACGGCCATGCTCGGCCGGGTCGACCACGAGTGGGCCGCGAAGTACCAGGGCATGGCGACGCTCGTCGCGAAGCAGTACGCGAACTGGGACCGCGACGACGCCCGGTTCCCGCACATGCGCACGTTCGGCGTCTGGGAAGGCCGGTCGAACGCCGGTGGTGTGTCGTCACCCGGCGGCAACAACCAGGAGTCGTCGTCCGAGGCGATCCAGTCCGAGGCGGGGCTCTTCCTGCTCGGCTCGGTCCTCGGCGACGACGAGATGCAGGCCGCCGGTGCCGTGCAGTACGTCACCGAGCGGGCCGCCGTCCGCGACTACTGGCAGAACGTCCGCGGCAACCCCGCCTCGGCGTCGTACGACGGCAACGGCGCGTTCCCGGACGAGTACGAGCACGGGCAGGCGGGGATCCTGTTCGACTCTGGGCAGGCCCACGCCACGTACTTCTCCGGCGACCCCGCCTGGATCTCCGGCATCCAGTGGATGCCGATCGCCCCGTGGTTCGACTACTTCGGCTGGGACCCGGGCTTCTCGAAGGCCCTGATGCGCGAGATGATGGCCGCCCGCCCGGAGTCCATCGGGCAGGCCGGGGTCACGGACGGCAACGCGGCACGCATCCAGATGCTCACGAAGAAGTGGTGGGGCGTCGGCAGCTACGGCGACGTGAAGATCACCCGCGACCGCCCGGCCGCGATCGGTGAGCTGCAGGACGCGATCCGCGCGGTCGAGACGAACCACCCCGGGTACGTCACCCGGCGAACCGCGGCGAACCCCCTGTACGACCCGGCCACCGACACCCTGCTGGTGAGCGTGGACGACGACGGACGGGTGGTGTTCCCCGACCGGTACTGGACCCCGGAGAACCTGCCCGACTCGCTGGTGCCCTCCGAGCTCGACGGTCCCACCGCCGACCGGAAGCCCCAGGACTGGCCGACGCCGTCCCCGCTGATGCCGTTCCTGGTGGACGACTTCCGCGCCGACACCGCGACCATCGACCAGCTGTACGGCGTCGACCTCACCGACCACACCCCGGGCGAGGACACCGAGCACGCCGCGCGGGTGTTCAGCGGCATGGGTGACGCCCTCGGCAACGTCGTGCTCGGGTTCCTCGGGCAGTACGACCCGGACACCTACGCCGACGTGCACGCCGCACTGTGGGCGGCCGACGACCCGGCCGTGACCGGACAGTCGATGGCCGGCCTCGTCTACCACCAGGCGATGTCGAACCGGACCGTCGGCACCGAGGTCACCGACCGGCACACCTCGGACCCGCTCAGCCAGGTGTTCCGCGCACCGGACGGCACGATCAGCTACGTGCTCGACAACCCCGACACCGTGCAGCACACGTACGACGTCTACGAGGGCACCGAGGTGATCGGCCAGATCGCGGTCCCGGCGCAGACGCAGATCACGTCGCACCTGGACGCGCGACTCACCGAGGTGGTCGTCAGCACCGAGGGCGCCCCGAAGACGATCGTCCCCGGCGCGACCACGACCTTCACCGCCACCGGCTACGACCAGTACGGCGCCACCGTCGCCCTGGACGACGTCACCTGGTCGACCGACACCGGCACGATCAGCGCCGACGGCGTCCACCGCGCATCGGAGCGTGCCGAGCAGGCGACGGTCACCGCCACGATCGGCCGCGTGCACGGGTCGTACGCCTTCCGGGTCGCACCGGCACCGGTCCTCACCGGGTTCGACGTCACGCCCGGCTTCGACCGGCTCGTCGTCGGGACGCCACAGCGGTTCCGTGCCGCCGGCCACGACCAGTACGGCGACCCGGCGGCCCTGCCCGCCGACGTCACCTGGTCGTACACCGGTGCCGGAAGCGCCGGGAACGACGGCACCGTGACGACCACCGCCGCGGGCTCCGGGTACGTCGTCGCGACCGGTGGCGGTGTCGAGGGCTCGGCGGTCGTCGCCTCGGTGACGTCGATCCCCGACGCCGCAGCGGGTGCCGACGTCGACGCGAGCTCCTCGGACGGCGGGAACGTCGCCGGGAAGGCCGTCGACGGGGATCGCAGCACCCGGTGGGAGAGCGCGCACGGTGTGGACGAGGTCGACTACACGATCGACCTCGGGCAGCTGACCGACGTCGACACCGTGCGGGTGGACTGGGAGAACGCGGCCGCCGCACGGTACGTGCTGCAGGTCCGGGACACCGCCGACGACCCCTGGCGCGACGTGCGGACCGTCGACAAGACCACCGCCGACGCGGACACGGTGGCCGTGGGCGAGACCGCCCGGTTCGTGCGCCTGCACCTGACCGACCGCCTCACCGGGTACGGGTACTCCATCTGGGAGGTGCACGTGTCCGGCACCCCGGCGGCCTCGACCGTCGACGTCGAGGACGTGCTCGTCGCACCGCGCAGCGCGACCGTCCGCACCGGTGACACTGTCCGGATGGCGGCCTACGGGTTCGACCACGACGGGTTCGGCGGGCGGCTCGCCGCGGACCGTCCGGAGTGGACCGTCGACGGCGGCGGCGGGGTCGACCCGGACGGTGTCGTCACCGCAGCGGCCGAGGGCGGTGTGACCACGACGGTCACGGCCACCGTGCCGGGAGCATCCGGGACGGCCACCGTCACGACCCTCGGCGAGGCGACCGACGGTGACGACGACGGCGGAACGGCACCCGCCCGCGCTCGCGACGTGGCCGCCGGCAAGCCCGTCACCACCTCGTCGGACGAGCGCGGCGACCTGTCCGGTGGCAACGCGGTCGACGGCGACGCCCGGACCCGGTGGGCCAGCGCAGCACGCGACGGTGAGTGGTTGGCGGTCGACCTCGGGCAGGTCGTGCCGATCGACCAGGTGCAGCTCGACTGGGAGGCCGCGTGGGCCGAGGCCTACCGCGTCCAGGTCCGCGACGACGAAGACGCCCCCTGGCGGACCGTCGCGGAAGAAGCCCACGGGACCGGCGGCGAGGTGATCCACCGGTTGGAGGGCGACGACGTCACCGGCCGCTGGGTCCGGGTCGTCGCGGACCGCCGGCACACCGCGTTCGGTGTCTCCCTCTGGGACCTCCGCGTCACCTCGACGCAGGGCGAACCGACGCCGGACCTGGCACGACGGGCGACCGTGTCGTCATCGGCCGACGAGGGCGACGGCGTCCCCGCACGGAACGCCGTGGACGGCGACCCGGGATCGCGCTGGGCGAGCGGGCACACCGACCACCAGTGGCTCGCCGTCGACCTCGGCGTACCGCACCGCCTGCACGGCGTGGTGCTCCGCTGGGAGGACGCCTTCGGACGCTCCTACCGGATCGAGGCGCGGAACGCGGGCGACGACGGGTGGACGACGCTCGCCGCCGAGACCGACGGTGACGGCGGGACCGACCGGCACGCCCTGGACGGCTCGTGGCGGTACGTCCGCGTGCACGGTGTCGAACGGGCGACCCCGTACGGCTACTCGCTGTACGACCTCGAGATCCGGTAGCCGGGGCAGCACCCGTCGGACGGCGGAGCCGCCGTGGTGCGGTTACGTCGTCCGACGGATGCCCCCGACCGGCCGGACCACGGATCCTGGCGGGACACCACCCGAACCACGTCAGGAGCACGGACCATGACCACCACCCCCATCGAGACCCTCGGCATCATCGGGGCCGGCAACGTCGGCGCGCAGATCGCCCGCCGCGCGATCGCCGTCGGTCTCGACGTCGTCCTCGCGAACTCCCGCGGGCCCGAGACGCTCGAGTCCCTGATCGACGAGCTCTCCCCCGGTGCCGGAGCAGCCACCGTCGCCGACGCCGCCCGGGCCGGTGACGTGGTCGTCGTCTCGATCCCGATCAACGGCTACCGGGACCTGCCGGCCGAGGCGTTCGCGGGCAAGGTCGTCGTCGACACCGGCAACTACTACCCGGAGTTCTTCGGACCGGTGGACGAGCTCGAGCAGGGTGCGGTGCCGACCACCTCCGAGCTGCTCCAGCGGTCACTGCCGGACGCCCGGGTCGTCAAGGCGTTCAACAACCTCGGCGCCGCCGACGTCACCACGGACGGGTCCCCCGCCGGAACGCCCGGGCGCCGAGCCTTGACCGTCGCCGGGGACGACGCGGACGCGAAGGCCGTCGTCACCGAGCTGCTCGACCGGTTCGGGTTCGACGTGGTCGACGTCGGGTCCCTCGGCGAGGGCTGGCGGTACGAACGCGACCAGCCGGCGTACGGCGTGCGGCACGACCGGGCCGGCATGACCGCCGCACTGGCGGCAGCGACTCGCCGCTAGCCCGCGGCCGACACCCCGGGCGCCGCCTGCGCCGCCTGCGCGGTACGCGCTGGACCACGGTGACGCGGAGCGGCTCTGGACGCTGGGTTCCGGATACGTCACCTGACGGATGCTGCCGGGACGGGCCTCCTGTCAGCGTGGAGCACGCCACGCACCATCCGTCACCAGCGATCCACGAGGAGCCCACCATGACCGGAAACCCGAAGCACATCGCCCTGGAGCCCGCCGCCCAGGAGTTCGTCGACGCGACGTCGAACCCGCCGTTCCTGAACGACCTGCCGCCCGCCGAGGGGCGCAAGGCGGTCGACTCCGTGCAGGACTCCCCCATCTTCAAGCCCGAGGTCGACGAGGAGTGGCTGGAGATCGAGGGCGGTCCCACCGGCACCGTGAAGATCCGCCTGGTCAAGCCAGCCGGCACCACCGCGAACCTGCCCGTGATCCTGTACGTGCACGGTGCCGGCTGGGTCTTCGGCGACGCCCACACCCACGACCGCCTGGTGCGCGACCTCGCCATCGGGTCGAACGCCGCCGTCGTGTTCCCGGAGTACGACCGCTCCCCCGAGGTCGGCCACCCGGTCGCGCTCGAGCAGTCGTACGCTGCGGCCCGGTGGGTCGTCGAGGAGGGCGGCGAGAAGGGGTTGGACGCCTCGCGCTTCGCGGTCTCGGGTGACTCGGTGGGTGGCAACATGGCGATCGCCCTGGCGCTCCTCGCCGCCGAGCGCGGGGACGTCGAGTTCGTGAAGCTCGTCGCCTTCTACCCGGTGACGAACGCCGCGTTCGACACCGGCTCGTACGAGGAGTTCGCCGAGGGCTACTTCCTCACCCGTGCCGGCATGCAGTGGTACTGGGACCAGTACACGACCGACGAGGCCGTGCGCGCCCTGCCCACGGTGTCGCCGCTCCGCGCACCGCTCGAGGTGCTCGCGACCCTGCCGGAGACCCTCGTCATCACCGGGGAGGCCGACGTGCTCCGCGACGAGGGCGAGGCCTTCGCGGCACGCCTGCGCGAGGCCGGCGTCAAGGCGACGAACGCCCGCTTCGGCGGCATCGTCCACGACTTCGTGATGGTGAACGCACTGCACGACACCGAGGCCGCGAAGCACGCGCTGATGCTCGCCACCGCGTCGCTCCGTGCTGCCCTTGCCTGAGCAGGAGCGTGCCCGCGCGGGCACCCCGGAGACGCTGGAAACGCTCGAGACGCTCGTCGCGCGTGAGGAGATCCGGACCCTGCTGGCGACCTACGCCCGCGGGGCCGACCGACGCGACGCGGTGCTCGAGGCGTCCGTGTTCACCGAGGACGGGGTCGTCGCGCTGTACGACGGCGATCCGTCCTCGCACGAGCCGGTCGACACGATCCACGGTCGAGCGCACCTGGCCGAGACGTTCGCCGGACTGATCGCCCGGTACGAGGTGACGACGTACCTCAACGGCCAGTCCACGATCCGGTTCACGGGGCCCGACACCGCCGACGGCGAGACGTACTGCGTCGCGTTCCACGTCCTGCACGACGGCGGCGAGCGGGTGCTCCTGACGATGTCCATCCGCTACCTCGACCGGTTCGTCCGGGTCGAGGGCGCGTGGGCGATCGCGCACCGGGACCTGGTCTTCGACTGGACCGACCGGTCCCCGTCGCACACGTGACGAAGACCGCCGCCACAGCACACCGAAACCGACGACCACCGACCACCGACCACCGACCACCGACGGAGACACCATGTCGCAACCGCTCGAATCGCTCATGCACGCCAACCTGTTCGAGGTGTTCGGGGAACGGGACCCGGACCGCCGCCGCGCCGCCGTCGAGCGGACGTACGCCCCCGACGTCGAGTTCCTGGACCCCGACGAGGTCGTCACCGGCCACGACGCCCTGCACACCAAGGCGCAGCGCCTGCTCGACGAGGCCCCCGGGTTCGTGTTCTCGCCGGCCGGCCCGGTCTACGAGAACCACGGGATGGGGTACCTCGCCTGGCACTTCGGACCGGAGGGAGCGCCGCCCGTCGTGTCCGGGATGGACATCTGCTTCGTCGAGGGTGACCGCATCGCGAAGGTCTACACGCTGCTGACCAGCTGAACCCACCCGCAGACGCCCGACCCGCCGCAGCGTCACGCGCCCTGCGATGATGGTCGGGCGTCTGGACGGCGGGCGAGGCAGGAGGTCATGGGCGATGTCGGTGCAGCACGAGGTGCCCCCGGAGTCCCCGTACGCCTACATGAGCGCCGAGCAGGTGCGCACCTGGTACGCGTACATGAAGCTGCAGCTGCGCCTGCGGTACGAGATGAACCGGCAGCTGCGGGCGGACAGCGACATCTCGCTCGCCGACTACGACGTCCTCGTCGCGCTCACGAGCGAGCCGGGCGGCGAGATGACGATGTCGGCCCTGGCGACCCGCATCGGGTGGGAGCGGAGCCGTGCCTCGCACCACGCGAAACGCATGGCCGAACGCGGGTTCCTCGAACTCCGTCGGAGCGAGCACGACCGGCGCACCACCGCCGTCGCCCTGACCGACACGGGCTGGCGGACGCTCCGCGAAGCCACGCCGAGCCACACCGAACTCGTCAAGGACATGTTCTTCAGCGACCTGCGCGAGGACGAGCTGGCGGGCTTCGCCGACGTGCTCGAGCGTGTGTACGAGTCGGTGCTCGAGCACGGCACCCTGCCCCGACCGGCCGACCACCCCTGACTGCGCTTGCCCTCGCCCACCAGCGCGACGTAACTTAGGTGAAAAATCACCTAAACGAGCGAAGGGCAGCGTGTGGACACCGAACGAGCCGTGTCACCGCCACTCCCCGACCGTGCACTGTTCGGCCGCGCGGACGAACTCGCGGCCCTCACGCGCCTGCTCGACGACGCCGCGGCGGTGACTGCGGACGCGGCAGCCGAGGACGAGGCAGCGGAGCGCGGCGCCGCGGTCCTGGTCGAGGGCGAGGCGGGCATCGGCAAGACGACCCTGCTCGCCGCCGTCGAGCGGCACGCGCGGCGGACCGGCTTCCGCGTCCTGACCTGCACCGGCATCCAGGGGGCGAACAGCGTGGGCTTCGACGGCCTGCACGAACTGCTCCACCCGCTGCTGCCCTTCGCGTCCGCCCTGCCGCCGCGCCAGCGCACCGCACTGCTCACGGCCCTCGCGGTCGAGGACGGCCCGAGTCCGGACCGCCTGCTGGTGAGCACCGCGACGCTCGGACTGCTCGAGGAGGCCGCGTCGCACCGCCCGGTGTTCGTCCGCGCCGAGGACCTGCAGTGGCTCGACCGGTCCACCACCGAGGTGCTCGACTTCGTGGGGCGCCGGCTCACGCACGCCGCGGTCGTCGTCATCGCGGCGGCCCGGACCGGACACGCCCCGAATGCCGCGCCCCCGTGCAGCTTCACGCGGTTCGAGCTCGGACCGCTCGCCGACGCCGCCGCCGAAGCCCTGCTCGACGCCCACGCCGGCACCCTGTCCACCTCGGTCCGCCGACGGGTGCTGGCCGAGGCCGGCGGCAACCCACTCGCCCTGCACGAACTGCCCGTCACCTGGACCACGGGCGGCCCGGCCACCATCGCGTCCCGGCTCCCCACCACGCGGCGGCTCGAGCAGGCGTTCCTCGAGCAGGTCGCCGCCGTCCCGTCCGGCAGCCGCTCGTTCCTGCTGCTCGCCGCGGCGGCCGACGACGCCGGCCTGCAGGACGTCATGGCCGCGGCCCGCACGATGGACCTCGGGGTCGACGACCTCGAGCCGCTCGAGGAACTCGGGCTCCTCCGCACCGACCTCGTCTCCCTGCGCTTCCGACACCCGCTCCTGCGCTCGGCGGTGATCGGCAACGCCTCGGCCGCTGCACGGTCCGCGGCGCACCGGGCACTCGCGTCGGTGGTCACCGACGGCATGCGCGCCGCCTGGCACCGGGCTTCGGCGACGTTCGAGCGGGACGAGTCCATCGCCGCTGACCTCGAGACCGCCGCCGACCGCGCGGCACAGCGGGGTGCCCGCCCCGAGGCGGTCCGGGCCTACGAGCGTGCGGCCACCCTGTCGCAGGGCGTCACCGGTCGGGCACGTCGGCTGGGCCGGGCTGCCGAGACCGCACGGGCCGCCGGCATGACGGCCGAGGCGATCGAGCTCCTGGAACAGGTCGACTCCCTCGCCGCCGACCCCGAGACGGTCACCGAGACCGCCGTCACGCAGACGGTCCTGAGCCTGACCACGGGTGCTGCCGGTCGACCGCGCATCGAACTCCGCCGGATCCGACCCGTGCTCGCCGGCCCGGAGCACGCGGACCGACTCGTGCGGGTGCTCTGGGCGGCGGCCCTCAACGCCCGCGGCCGCAACCTGCCGCGATCGGAGTGGCAGGACATCGAGGCGGCCCTGCTCGCGACACGCTCGGCGAGCCCGCTGAAGTCGGTGGCCCTCGCCGTGCTGGCGCCACTCGGCTCCGCCCACCACCTGCGCACCGAACTCGCACACCTGGTGCCGCAGCTCACCGAGCAGCCGCTCGCGATGGCGTCCCTCGCGATCGCCGCCGAGTCCCAGCAGGACCTCGAGACCGCGCTGACGTGCTGGGAGCTGGCGTACGAGCGTGCACACCAGCTCGGCGCCGTCGCCGACGAGACCCAGGCGCTCCGCGGCCGGGCGACGGTGCTCATGCTGCGCGGGCGGGTGCGGGACGGTCTGGCCGACGCCGAGTACGCCGTCCGCATCGCCCGCGACGTCCAGCTCCCGCTCATCGCCGGGATGGCCTACGCCACGCTCGCCCGGGGCCACGCCCTGCTCGGCGACGACGAGGCCGCGCTGGCCGCCCTGCGCGAGGGCTCGGAGTTCGCGCACGGCGGGCGGCTCGCCCTGGCCAGCGCCGACGCGCGGTGGGCAGCGGGACTGGTCGCCCTCGGTCGGCGGCGCCACCGGGACGCCCAGATCGAGTTCACGCACATGACCGTCCACGCGACCCGGTCCCTGTGGGCGATCGCCGACCGCACCGAGGCCGCGGTCCGGGGCGGTCGACCCGGGTCGGTCGTCGAGAACCTCGCCGAGGCCGAGGCGGTCGCCCGTACCACCGGGTCCGCGCACCTGACCGCCCTCGTCGTGCGGAGCCGGGCCCTGCTCGCCGAGGGCACGGACTCGACGGGAACCGACACCGACGGCGCGGGCGGCGCGGACCCGGAGTCCCTCTACGCCCGCGCGATCGAGGCCGGCCGCCTCGCCGACGCCCCGGTCGAACTGGCGAGGACCCAGCTGCTGTTCGGCGAGTGGCTCCGCCGCGAGCGCCGGGTGGTCGAGGCTCGGCTGCACCTCCGCGAGGCGCTCCACGCGTTCGACGCCGCCGGCACCGCGGGCTTCGCCGCCCGCGCCGCGGCGGAACTCCGCGCAGCCGGCGAGGCCCCGGAACGGGCCGACAGCAGGACGGCGCCGACACGCGAACGGCTCACACCCCAGGAGCTGCAGATCGCGCGGCTCGCCGCCGCCGGCATGACGAACCGCGAGATCGCGGACCGCATCTACCTGTCGCACCGCACCGTCAGCACCCACCTGTACAAGGTGTTCCCCAAGCTCGGCGTGACGAGTCGCACCGAGCTGGCGGCCGCGCTGGCAGCGTCCGGTCCGACGGACTGACGCACCGGGCGACGACCTGGAGGCACGGGTTACGTCACGCAACGGATGCACCGTGGGCGGACCAGCTGCGAGCCTCGTGGCGGCGACTCCGCACCGGGTCGCCGCCACCACGACCACCGGGAGGCGCCCATGCCGGAAGGCTCCGCCGACGACACCGCCGACCACGCGGCTGCGCGACTGCCGGACGCGCCGAGCGCGTTCTTCACGGCGCTCGTGACCGAGCACTTCGTGCTCCAGACCGCGCGCGGCATCACCGTCTCGGAGTCGTCGACCCGGGCCGCGATCTACCTGACGACACTGTCGAGCGCCCTGGTGGCGTTCGGGTTCCTGGCCGACACCGACTTCGCCACGGGCTACCTCGCCGTGGTGATCCCGGTCGTGGTGCTGCTCGGGGTCTTCACCTACGAGCGACTCGTCCAGACCTCGCTGGAGGACGTGGTCGCCCTCGCCGCGATGCAGCGGATCCGCCGCTGGTACGGCACGATCCTGCCCGGCGCCCCGCGGTACTTCCCGGTGCCCGAGGACCGGATCGCGCCGAACGAGCTGCTCGACATCGGGCTCCGGCTGTCCTGGCGCGGGGTGTTCTTCACGCTGTCGAGCGCGATCGCGGTCGTGAACTGCATCGTCGCCGGTGCCGGGGCGGCACTGCTGACCGCGAGCACGTGGGCGCCGTCCGGGTCCCTGGCCGCCGGGGTGGTCACGGCCGTCCTGCTCGCCGCTGTGCACGGGATCTACCAGGAGCGTCGGTACGCGCGGGTCCTCGGCATCCTGCGGTCCGACATCCGAGAACGACGACGAGAACGAGACGGACTGACACCATGACCGAACCCCTCCTGCAGGCACACGACCTGACGAAGTCGTTCCCCGGGCCGGAACAGTCGAGGGTCCCGGTGCTCCGGGATGTCTCACTGTCCGTGCTGCCGGGCGAGTTCGTCGCCGTCGTCGGCCCCAGCGGCTCCGGCAAGTCGACGCTGCTGTACTGCCTGTCCGCCCTCGAGCCCTACGACAGCGGATCGGTGTCGATCGCCGGGCAACGCCTCGAGACCCTCCGACCGAAGCAACTGCAGGCACTCCGGCGTTCGACGGTCGGCTTCGTGTTCCAGTCCTTCAACCTCATCCCGTCGCTGACCGCGCGGCAGAACATCGCGCTGCCCGCCAGCCTCGCCCACCGGCCGGTCTCCGCGGACCAGGTCGACGCCGCGCTCGCCTCGGTCGGACTCGCCGACCGCGGGGACCACCGACCGGGCGCGCTGTCCGGCGGGCAGCAGCAGCGGGTCGCGATCGCCCGGGTCCTGGCGTCCGAACCGCACGTCGTGTTCGCCGACGAGCCGACCGGCGCCCTCGACACCACCGCCGGTGACGCTGTCCTCGACCTGCTGCGCCGGGTGGCCGACGGTGACCGTTCGGTGGTGATGGTCACGCACGACCTCGAAGCGGCTGCGCGTGCCGACCGTGTGCTCGTCCTGCGCGACGGGGCCGTGCACCGCGAGCTGGCGCACCCGGACGCCGCCGAGGTCCTCGAAGCCCTGACCGCCGCCGCGCAGGAGGCCTGACGTGCTCCGACTCGTCCTGAGCGACCTGCGGCAGAACGCCGGCATCTGGATCGGCGCACTCGTCGTCAGCGCAGCCACCGCGGCGGCTGCCGCCATCGCGGCCGGGATGCTCGAGACCGGCTTCGCGATCATCGGGTCAGGCGGACCGACGGACCTGCTCCGGGCCGGCGGCCTCACCACGCTCGCGTCGCTCGTCGTCGTGCTGACGATCGTCGCCGTCACCGCGGTCCTCGGCAGCGTCACCCGCCTGACGATCGACCTGCAGCGGCGGGGCTACGCGCTCTGGCAGCTGGTGGGGGTGCCGTCCCGCACGGTGACGGCGGTCGTCCGGCTGCAGCTCGCCGTCGTGGCGCTGGTCGGCAGCACGATCGGCTGCCTCGTCGTGGCGCCGTTCGTGCCGGCGTTCCTGCACTTCGGGCTGTCGGAGTCCGACGGCCTCCGGGACCTCGACGAACGGTTCGGTCCGACCAGCGCCGTCGCGGTCGTGCTCGCCGTGACGGTCGTGGTCGTCCTGAGCAGTCTCCGGCCGTCGCGCCGAGCCGGTCTCGTCCGCCCGATCGAGGTCCTGCGGGAGCCCGATTCCGTCCGCACCCGGACGACCTGGACCCGCTGGGCGGCGGGTGCCGTCGCACTGCTGCTCGCCGGGCTCCTGACCAGTTCGATCGTCGACGCCGGCGTCCGGACCGGTGGGCAGGTGCTGCTGATCGGGCCGCTCCTGACGGCGGCCTGCACCGCGATCGGCCCGGTGGTGTTCCCGGCCACCCTCCGGGCCTGGACTGCGGTGGTGCCCGCGCACCGATCGGCATCGTGGTTCCTCGCACGCAACGCCGCCGCGTTCTCCGTCGACCGGAGCAGCGCCACGGTCAGCGCGCTCGTCATCACGATCGCCCTGCCCGGCAGCCTCTTCGCCGGCTTCGACACCCTGGGCGACGCCGTGCACCGGACCACGGGGTCGTCGTCGGGTGGTGGACTCGACGTGCAGAGCGTCCTGCTCATGCTCGGCGGGCCGCTGCTCGTGTCGCTCTTCGGCGCGGCCGCCACCGTCCTGATGGCCGGGCGCACCCGCGAGCAGGAGGCCGCACTGGTCGAGGCCGCCGGCGGGTCCCGCGCCACCGTGCTCGCCCGCGCAGCCTGGGAGTCCGTCATCCTCGTCGGCACCGCGGTCCTCGTCGCCGCCGTGGTCCTCGTGCTGACCGCCTGCGGACAAGCCGTCGCGCTCGCGGTCACCGTCCCCGGCACGCAGCCCCACCTGGGTCTGCAGGCCGCCCTGCCGGCCGCCCTCGTGAGCCTCGTGCTCATGGTGACCGCCGGCACGATCCCCCTCGTCACCGGACGCCGACGCAGCATCCCGCTCGTCCTCGCCGCCGACTGACCCCGAACCAGGAAGACCCCTCTTGCGCATCCTCTTCTCCGGCGTGCCCGCACTCGGACACCTCCTGCCCCTCGTCCCGCTCGCCCGTGCCGCGCAGGCGGCCGGCCACGACGTCGCCCTGCTCACCAGTGGTGGGATGCGCGAGCCCATGGCGACCGAACTGCCCACGGTGCCGGTCCTGGCGGCCGGACCCATGCCTCCAGACCTGTTCGCCGAAGTGGCCCGCCGCATCCCCGGCAGCGACCCCGCGAACCGGCCCGAACCCGCGGCCGTCGCGGAGTTCTTCGCCGGCACCCGCGTCGACCTGACAGTCGACGACGCCGTGCGCGCAGCGCGCGGGTGGGCACCCGACGTGGTCGTCGCGGACGCCGTCGACCTGGTCGGGCCGCTCGTCGCCGCGGAACTCGGCGTGCCGTACGCGATCGTCGCCTTCGGCCCCGAGGTCCCCGAGGAGTTCCGCCGCCCGATGGCCGAGCTCGTCCTCCCCCGCTACGCCGAGCGAGGAGTGGTGCCGACCCCGCCCATCGCCCTGCTCGACCCGACGCCGGTGTCGCTGCAGGCACCCGGGTGGACGCAGCCGCCCGTCACGATCCCGTTCCGCTCCGAACCGCACAGCCGACCGGACGCCACCGCCGCCGAGCAGCCGCTCGCACCGGTCTCGGCGCGCGGAGGACGACCGCGGGTGCTCGTCACCCTCGGCACGGTCTTCGGCGACGCCGCGCTGCTGACGGCGATCCTCGACGGGTTCCAGCCCGACGAGGCCGACCTGGTGGCGACCGTCGGGGTCATCGGCGAGCGCCTCGACGACAGCGAGCACGTGCGCTTCGTGCCGTTCCGCCCGATGCGCGAGCTGCTCGAGGGCGTGGACCTGGTCGTCGCAGCGGCCGGTGCCGGCACGGTGCTCGCCGCGGCCAGCGTGGGCGTGCCGATGGTGCTGCTCCCGCAGGGCGCGGACCAGTTCATCAACGCTGCCCGTGCCGCCGAGGCCGGTGTCGCGGTGGTGGTCGACGAGCCGTCGGCGGTCGGCCCGGCGGTGCACCGGATGCTCGCGGAGCGCAGTCACTTCGCCGCGGCACGGCGACTGGGCGAGGAGACCGCGCAGCGCCCGAGCGCGACGGACGCCGTCAGGGAGCTCGTCGAACGGGTCGAGCGCGTCGGGCGCATCGCCTGACGAGGCTGCTCGTCAGCGGTCGGTCGGCCCGGGTCCTGCGGGGTCCGGGTCGAACACCGTCTGGGTGAACCGCTGCGCGAGCGGGTCGTCCTGGTCCCCGAGCCGGATGCCGAGCAGCGTGTTGATGAGCATCCCCTTTGCCAGGAACGACTCCGCCGCGGACTCCGACAGCCCGGCCTCCTCGACCAGGAAGTGCAGGATCCGGGTGAAGCCGTCGCGGGCGACCGGTCCGACGACGGGGTCGGCACCGAGCATGTACGACTGCATCACGATGAGGTGCACGCCGTCCTCGGTCGCGAGCGCACGGTAGGCAGCGCCGAGGCGGGACGCGAGGGTGCCCGGCTGCCCTTCGTCGAGCGCCGCCCGGAACGCATCGAGCACGGCTTCGAGGCACCCGTCGACGACGGCGAGGAACAGGTTCTCCTTCGAGCCGAACATCCGGACGACGTACGGCTGGCTGATGCGCGCGGCCTGCGCGATGCGCTCCGTGGTCGCGCCGTGGTAGCCCTGCCGGGCGAATACGGCGGCCGCCGCGGTCAGTGTGGCCTCGCGTCGCTGGCTGCCGGCCATGCGCTCCGCACCCTTCGGGACCGGACCCCTTGCTGTCTCCATGCCGCGAGGGTATCATCCGATTCCATGAGTAATGAATCGATTACTAACAATGCCCAGAAGCCCACTGGCTTCCCTCCGGTGCGCCGGATCCTGCCCGTCCTCGTCACCCAGGTCCTGGTCGCGATGACCGTCGCCGGAGCGTTCGCCGGCCTGTACATCGGCCTGCAGAAGGCCCCGACGCCACACCACCTGCCCGTCGCCGTCGTCGGCACCCAGGTGGCCGACGCCGCCAGCGACGCACTCGGCGACCGCGCCGACGTGCGCACCGCCGACACCCCCTCCGACGCACGCGACCTCGTCCGGTCCCGCGATGCGGTCGCAGCCCTCGTCCCCGGCAGCGACGGCTGGACCCTGTACACGGCGGGGGCCGAGGGACGGAGCGCGACGACCGCCGCGACCACGATGCTCTCCGGGGTCGCGGCCGGTGCAGGTGCCCCCGTCACCCGCACACAGGACGTCGTCCCGCTCGCGACGAACGACGCCCAGGGCATCGCGGGGTTCTACCTGGTCTTCGGCACGACCCTGGCGGCGTTCATCCTGGCGCAGGTCATGAACTCACTCGGCACCCTCGCGCGCCTCCGCACCCGGATCATCGTCACGGTGGTGGGGAGCATCGCCGCAGCCGCGGTGGTCGCCGTCATCGCCGGGCCGATCGACGGCGCCGTCCCCGCAGCGACGGGCGCCGTGATCGTGGTGCTCTCGCTCCTCGCCGTCGCCGTCTCGCTGTCCACGATGGCGATCACCTCGATCGTCGGACCGATGGGCGTGATCGTCTCGACGCTCCTCTTCACCACCCTCGGCAACGCGACGAGCGGCGCGACGATCAGCACCCACCTGTTGCCGCCCGTGCTCGCCACCGTCGGACAGGCCCTCCCGCCGGGTGCCGCGTTCGGCGCCGTCACGGGGTTCAGCTACTTCGACGGGGCCGGCACGACGGGTCCGCTCCTCACGTTGGGTGCGTGGATCGTCGCCGCAGCCGTGGCCCTGGCGGTGGCGCACCGGGTGCGGATCGGCGCCGCACGGCGACGGGACGTCGCGTCGATCGCCGCACCGGTGCCGCCGGCCGCCGTCGTGGCGTGAGCGATGCGGTCACCGCGAGTGGCTGACGGACTGGAGGCCCGGTGCCAGCTCGCACCGGGCCTCCAGTCCGCCTGTCGGCACGGCCGATTCGTTGCCGGATCGAGACACCGGTCCGGCCCGTCGTACGGCATGGTTGAGCCACCGATGGCAGGCAGGACGGAGCGCACGGTGGAACGAGTGGTGGGGTGGGCCACGGTCGCGGTGGTCGTCACCGTGACGGTGTCGATGTTGCTGGTGGTCCAGACGACCACCTGTCTCGACGCCGTCCCCGGAGCGGGCACGAGCTCCTGCACGACCGAGCCGATGATCGGAGTCGCCGGCACGTGGGTCGTGGCTGTCACCGGCGCGGTCGTGCTCGCGGTCTGCGTGTGGCAGATCGTCCGGGCGGTCCGGTCTGGCCGGGTGCCGGTCGACTGATGCCGCTCCAGGAATGTGCGGCGGAACAGCCGTGCGAGGATTCGTCAACCGCACTCTCGAGGGGAACAACCGCCGTGACCACAGCCCGCACACTCCACTGGGTCAGCACCGTGCTCCTCGCCGTGGGGTTCCTCGGCGTCGGCGCCCTGATGTACGACGCGTCCTACGGCCCGGAGGGCGGCGGCGCCAACATCGGCCTGGGCCTCGCCCTCATCCCGTGCCTCGGATCAGGCGTCGTCGGGCTCGCACTGGGAGCCGCAGCCTTGGTCGCCACGTGGTGGGGCACCCGGGCCGAGCGCTCGCGGACTGCGGTCCGGTGACACAGATGTCCGCCCCGTCCGCTGCGCGTCCCTGGACACTGATCGCCGTCGTCGTCCTGGTGGGCTGGGCGATCGTGACGGCACTGCTGTTCCCGGTCACGGGGATGGACGAGCACGAGGGGCCCGGCGACCAGGTCTGGCGGACCTCGTCGAGCGCGCTCGGCGTGCCGCTCTCGCCGGAGTGGGACGTCCTCGTCTGGCTCGCCGCGCTCGCGCTGGTGCCGGTCGTCGTCGGGCTCGCGTTCCTGCTCCGCCGCCGACGACCGCACACCGCGCCCGTCAGTCCGTCGCCGGGTGGCCCTGTCCGCTGAGGTGTGCGCGGAGCACGTCACGGACACTCGTCCACGACTGCACGCCGTAGCGGTCGTTGTCGACGTGGTGCAACTGCGCCTGCCCGCTGAACATGCTCACGAAGTACTGCATCCCCTGCCACGCCGGGAACGTCTCGTCGGGGTCCTTCGACAGGCGCCTGCCGACGGCGCTCATCGCGGACAGGGTGCCGGTGGTGCCGGCCCACTGCAGCCGGAAGCGCTCCCCCGTCAGCTCGCTCATGGTGCGTGCGACGTCGCGTGCGGTGACCTGGTCGCCCGCCATCTCGATCACCCGCGGAGCGTCGTCGTCCAGTGCGGCGAGAGCCGTGACCCTCGCGACGTCGTCCTTCGTGGTGAAGTCGAGCACCTGGTCCGCCGACGACCAGAACAGGACGAGCCGACGGCCGAACAGGATCATCGGGGCTTCGCCGGTCAGCAGGTCAGTGAACATGCCGGTCAGGATCGAGGTCGCCTGCACCGGGGCCGCGTCGAGGTCGGCGGCGAACTCGCGCCGCAGCTCGAAGTTGCGGTTGGTTCCGGGTGCGATCCGCCGGTAGTCGGCCGAGTAGTCGGACGGGACGAACCGCCGGACGCCCGCCGCCACGGTCGCCGCGAGCAGCGCGCGCTGGGCGTCGACGATCACCGGACGGGTCCCGCTGACGGCGGAGACCACGACGTCGGCCCCGCTCACGGCCCGGGTCAGGGCGTCGTGGTCGCCGTACTCGGCGGCGACGACGTCGACACGGGCGTCGTCGCCGAAGCGTTCTGCGGCGGTCCTGCTGCCGGGCCGGGTGAGGACCCGGACCCGCACGTCGTGCTGGGTGAGCTCGCGGACGATGCGGTGCCCGAGGTCGCCGGTGGCACCGGCGACGAGGATGGTGGTGGTCATGGGCGGGGCCTCACTGCAGTGGCGGTCGACGTGGTCGTCGCGGTGCGCCGTCGGGATCGCTCCGGGACGGCGAGGGGGTGTTGGAACGTGGGGTCTGCCTGGTCCGGTCCGGCGGTGCCGAGCCCGGCGGTGAGCGCGACGCGGGCCAGCAGCCGGCGCAGCGTCGCCTGTTCGTCGTCGTCGAGGTGCCGCATGAGCACGCCCTCGGCGCCGCGCAGGGCGGACCGCGTCCGGGCGAGCAGGGCACGGCCGGCGTCGGTGGGGTGGACCTGCCGCACCCGCCGGTCGGTCGGGGCGGGGCGGCGCTCGACGAACCCGCCCGCCTCGAGCGCGTCGACGATGTAGGTCATCTGGGTCTTGTCGATCCCGAGGCGCTGCGCGAGCCCGAGTTGCGACGACGGCTCCTCGGTGGTGATCGCGACGAGCACCTGGTAACCACGGGGACCGCCCGGCACGTCGGCGACCGCCTCGCTGCCCAGCCGTGTGAAGCCCTGGAGCGCCAGCGGCAGCGCCCACCCGAGTTCGGATTCGATGCCCTCGGCACCCCAGTCGATCTCGGGGAGTGCATCGGTCGGCGTCGGACTGTCCATACCGGAGACCGTACCGGAACAAGATCGTCTTGTGCAAAGATCATCTGCGATCAAGACGGAAAGCCGTCGCGACGCCGAGCACCCGAGGACCCCATGTCGGACACCGCAGCCATCACCCCGTTCGCCCTCGACGTCCCCCAGGCGGAACTCGACGACCTGCGCCGCCGTCTCCTGACCACCCGCTGGCCCGATGCCGAGACCGTCGAGGACACCTCGCAGGGACCCCGACTCGAGAAGGTCCGCGCCCTCGTCGAACACTGGACGACGGAGTACGACTGGCGCCGGACCGAGGCGCTGCTGAACGGCTGGGGCCAGCACACGACCCACATCGACGGGCTCGAGGTCCACTTCCTGCACGTCCGGTCCGCCGTCCCCGGCGCCCGCCCGCTCCTGCTCACCCACGGCTGGCCCGGTTCCGTCCTGGAGTTCCGCCACGCGATCGGTCCACTCACCGACCCGGTGGCGCACGGCGGCGACGCGGCGGACGCGTTCCACGTCGTGATCCCGAGCCTGCCCGGGTTCGGCTTCTCCGGGAAGCCGACGACGACCGGGTGGAACACCGCCCGGACCGCGAAGGCCTGGTCGGTGCTGATGTCCCGGCTCGGGTACACGGACTGGTTCGCCCAGGGCGGTGACCTCGGCGCCACCGTCACCGCGGAGCTCGCGGCACTGCAGGCCGCCGGGGACATCGGGCTTGCCGGGATCCACCTCAACATGGCGCTGTTCATGCCGACGGACGACGAAGCCCGGAACGCCTCCCCCGACGAGCAGGTCATGCTGCAGGAGAGCGGCCACTACTGGCAGGAGCTGTCGGCCTACTCGCAGCAGATGTCGACCCGCCCGCAGACCATCGGGTACTCGTTGGCGGACTCCCCCGTCGGGCTGGCGTCGTGGATCTACGCGATGTTCCAGGACGTCGGCGGCTCCCACGACGAACACGGCGATGCCGAACGGCTCTTCCCGCTCGACGAGATCATCGACGACGTGATGCTGTACTGGCTGCCGAACACCGCCGCGTCCGCGGCGCGCATCTACTGGGAGGCGACCCGGGCCGGCTGGGCCACTCCCGGGACCGTCGAGGAACCACTGACCCTGCCCGTCGGCCTGAGCATCATGCCCGGCGAGTACGTCCGCCGGTCGCGCCGCTGGGCAGCGCGCCGGTACACCGACCTGGTGTTCTTCAACGAGGTCGCGCGCGGCGGGCACTTCGCGATGCTCGAAGAGCCGGAGCTGCTCGTCGACGACGTCCGTGCGACGTTCCGGAACCTGCACTGAGGCGCTGAACGCACACCGGGGCGGACGGGAGGCCCGGTGCCAGCTGGCACCGGGCCTCCCGTCCGCACCCGGTGCCGTCCACCCCTTGTGGCCGACAAGTAGATACCGCTACTCTCCGATAGTGCGAATATCTGAACTTGCCCGAGCGGCCTCGACGCCGGTCACCGCCGTCAAGTACTACCAACGCGAAGGCCTGCTGCCGCCCGGCGAGAAGTCGGCTCCGAACCAGACCGCCTACGACGACCGGCACGTCGAACGGGTCCGGCTCGTGCGGGCCCTCCTGGAGACCGGCGGGCTCTCGGTCGCCGTGACGAAGCAGGTCCTGGCCGTGCTCGACGCCGAGACCGCACCGCTGGCCGAGGTCTTCGCCGTCGCCCAGTACGCGATGACCACCCCGCGCTCCCCCGAGCCCGAGGCGACCCCGGAGGCCCGTACCCGGATCGAGGAACGGGTGTCGGCCGCCGGCTGGTGCGCGACGCCGGACAACCCGGGACTCGAGACCGCGGCTCGGGCGCTCGACGGGCTGCGCACCATCGGGTTCGACGCCCCGGACGACTACCTCGACGCCTACGTGTCGGCAGCGGCGAGCGCGGCACGGGCCGACGTCGCCGCGCTGCAGGACCGCGACGGCCGGACCGCGATGGCGGAGCTGATGGTGATCGGGACAGTCCTCGGCGATCCGCTCTTCGCAGGACTCCGGCGCCTGGCGCAGCAGGACGCCACCCACGACCTGTTCCCCGTCGCCGAGACGGACGAGGCCGGCGCATGACCGCTCCGCTGCACGTCGTCCTGGGCGGCAACGGTGTCGTCGGGCGCGAGACGCTCCGAGCCCTCCGCGAGCACGACGTCGCCGCCGTGTCCGTCGGCCGGCGCCTTTCGACACCAGCAACGGCAGGCAACAACGCGAGCGAGAGCGCCGACGCCCGCACCGACCACGTCATCGCCGACCTGCTCGACCCCACCGCAGTCCGCCGCGCACTGCACGGCGCCGACGTCGCGTACCTCGTCGCCGGGCTGCCGTACTCGTCGGGGGTCTGGGCCGACCAGTGGCCGCGGATCGTCGACAACACCGTCGAGGCAGCCCTGGCCGAGGGCACCCACCTGGTCTACCTCGACAACGTCTACGCCTACGGCCGCGTGTCCGGGCCGATGACCGAGGACACCCCGATCAACCCATCCGGCCGGAAGGGTGCGGTGCGCGCGGCCTCCCTCGAACAGCTGCGGACCGCGGCCGACCGCGGACTGGCCGTCACCATCGGGCGGAGCGCCGACTTCACCGGCCCCGGGGCGACGACGAGCGTGTTCAACGGATTCGTCGTCGATCGGATCGCCGCCGGCAAGCGGCCGACCTGGCTGCTCGACGCCGACCAGCCGCACTCCCTCACCGCCACGACCGACATCGGCGACGCGCTCGTGACCCTCGGCACCGACGGCCGTGCGACGGGCCGGACCTGGCACCTGCCGACCGCCCCGGCGCTGACGGGGCGGCAGTACGTCGAGCTCGCCGGGGTACCCGCCGCTCGCACAGCCGTGATGTCGTCGGCCACGCTGCGCTTCGGTGCGCTGTTCAACACGTCCGCCCGCGAGACGCTCGAGCTGCGGTACCAGTACACCGACCCCTACGTCTTCGACTCGTCGGCGTTCGAGCAGACCTTCGGCGTGCACCCGACCCCCACCGCCGACGTCGTGGCCGCCGCCCTGCTGCACGCCCGGAGCGTGACCCGGTGATCGCCGCCGTCCGCCGAGCGGTGGCGTGGCACCCGGCGCTCATGGCCGTCGCCGGCCTGATGGTCGTGTCCACCGCGGTCTGCCTCGTCGGACTCGTCGTGGATCCCCGGACCATCCTCGGAGCACCGGCGTGGATGAAGCCCCTGAAGTTCTCGCTGTCGATCCTGCTCTACGCCGTCACGTGGGCGTGGCTCATCGCCCACCTGCCGAAGTGGCGGACGCTGGCTCGCCGACTCGGCACCGTGGTCGCCGTGGCCCTGGTGGCGGAACAGGTGCTCATCGCGTGGGCCGCCGCCACCGGCACGACGAGTCACTTCAACGTGTCGAACAGCGTGCACGTGGTGGTGTGGGCGGTGATGGCGGTGGCGATCACGACGCTCTACCTCTGCACCTTCGTCACCTCGATCGCTCTGTTCTTCCTGCGCCTGCCCACCCCGGCACTGACGGTTGCCGTCCGCGCCGGTGCCGTCATCGCGCTCCTCGGCATCGGGGTCGCGTTCCTGATGACCGGCCCGACCCCCACCCAGCTCACCGCGCCCGACGGGATCGTCGGCGCCCACACGGTGGGGATCGCGGACGGTGGACCCGGGGTGCCGCTGCTCGGGTGGAGCACCGTCGGCGGCGACTACCGGGTCGCCCACTTCGTCGGCATGCACGCCCTGCAGGTGCTCCCGCTCGTGGCGCTCCTGATCGCCGCCGCCGGTCGACGCCTGCCGTGGCTGGCGCACCCGACCACGCAGGTGCGGATCGTCGTCGTCGTCGCGGTCGCGTGGGCGGCGGGCACCGTGCTCCTCACCGTGCAGGCCGCGATCGGACAGTCGGTGGTCCACCCCGCCGGCACCGTGGGCACGGTGGCGTGGTCACTCGTCGTGCTCGCCGCAGCCGCGAGCGCGGCCGTCCTGCTCCGTGCCCGCCTGCTCCGTGCCCGCACCGCTCCGGCGGCGCGACTGCGCTGACGGATCAGCGGACTCGGAGCCCTCGGGAGATCAGGTCGGCGGCAGCACGGGCTTCCGTCGCCCACCCGGGGCGATCGATTCCAGCCCCGATGCCGTGCAGCAGCATGAGCACCGTCCCGGGGGCGACGTCGGACCGGATGGTCCCGTCAGCGGCCGCGCGCGCCAGCAGCTCGGCGAGCGTCCGCTCCAGGTCTCCCCCGCCCTCGGCCTGCGTGGTGGCGTCGACCACGGCGGCGAGGGTGCGCGCGAGCCCCGCGTGGTCGACCACGTACTCCACGAACCCGTGCAGGAAGTCGTCGAGGCTCTCAGCGGCGGGTCGCGTCGAGTCACGAGCACGGCGGCAGAGGACGTCGACCTCACCCCGGTAGACCGCAGCCGCCAGCGCTTCGCGTGTCGGGAAGTGTCGGTACAGGGTGCCGACGCCGACTCCCGCGCGTCCGGCGAAGTCGTCGAACCGGAGCTGCTCGTCACGCTCGAACGCCGTCCGGGCAGCGGCCACGATCGCGTCGCGGTTCCGGCGGGCGTCGGCGCGCATCGGCTTCTCGGCAGGCAGGGGTTCCTCGACCGGCACGGGCGCTCCTTGACAAGTGGAAACAATCTCCATATCTTCCAAGTGGAGATCGTCTCCAGACTAGCGGACAGGTGCCTGATGCGGATCCTCATGCTCGGCCGGGGCGTCATCGCCACGATCTACGGCCAGGCCCTCCAGCACTCCGGGCACCAGGTCGACCACCTGGTGCGGCCCGGGCGCGCTGCCGAGTACGGCGACACCGTGCAGACCGACGTCATCGACGGCCGCCGCGGACCACTGGGTCGGCGGACTCGATCGGGATCGCCGACGCGGCTGGTCGAGTCGATCGACACGGACGACGCGTACGACCTCGTCGTCCTCAGCGTCGGTCACCACCGACTGCAGGAGGCCGTGGCCACCCTGGCACCGCACATCGGCGACGCCACCGTACTGGTCCTCGGCAACGTGTGGGACGAACCCCTCGCCGCGGTCGCACCGCTCGCCGCGGACCGGGTACTGTTCGGGTTCCCGGGAGCCGGCGGCGGGTTCGACGCCGACGGGGTCCTGCACGGCGCCGTCCTCCGGTCGATCCGGCTCGGGACGACCGGCGCGACTCCGGACCGACGGGAGCTGGTGCGGTCGGTGTTCCAGCGGGTGGGCTTCACCGTGCAGGACGAGGACGACATCCGCGGCTGGCTGTGGCTGCACTTCGTGCTCGACGCCGGCATGTTCTCCGCGGCGCTGCGCAGCGGCGGCATGGCGACGATGGTCGGGGACCGGCACGCGCTCCGCGACGCGTTCCTGACCGGCCGCGAGCTCCTCCCGGTCCTGGAGGCGCGGGGCGTCGACCTCTCCCGACACCGCCCCTCGACACTGCCCATCCGGCTGCCGGGGACGACGGCGACACTCGTCGCCGCGGCCACGGCACTGGTGCCGATCGCCCGCGCGAGCCTCGCGGCACACGACGACCCCTCCGCCGCCGAACCCCGGGCGGTCCTCGCGGACGTCCGCCGCACCGCCGGCGCGCTCGGCATCCCGACCCCGCGCCTCGACCGGACGGCGCCACGCGTCTGACGACAGGTGCGGGCCATGGACGCGACGACCCACGGACTGGAGGCACGGTGCCAGCTGGCACCGTGCCTCCAGGCCGTCACGGCGAGCGTTCCGGACCCGCCCGTTACGCTGTCCCCGTGTCAGAGCCGCGCCGCAGTCCGGGGAACCAAGCTTCACTGCGTGAAGCCAACCGGGGCCGGGTCGTCAGCGCGGTGAAGCGGCACGGCGGGCTGACGCAGGTCGAGCTCGCCGGGGTGACCGGGCTCTCCCCCGCGACCGTCTCGAACATCGTCAAGGAACTCGTCGCGACCGGTGCCCTGCACGCGACGCCGAGCACCTCGAGCGGCCGTCGGGCGCTCCGCGTGACCCTGCCGCACGGCCTCGGGCTGGTCGCCGGCGTGCACGTCTCGCCGCGGCACCTGCGGCTGGCGCTGTCGGACCTGAACGGTGCCGTCCTGGCCGAGCGGCACATGCCCCTGGCCCGGGACCACCGCGCCGACGCCGAGCTCGACAAGACCGCGCTGCTGGTGCTGGACATGGTGGAGTCCATCGAGTCGTCGATGGACGAGGTGCTCGCCGTCGGCTTGGCCGTGGCCGCCCCGATCGACGCCCGCACCGGGATGACGGCGCGCGGCGGGATCCTGCGGGGTTGGGACGGCATCGCGCTCGGCCAGTCGCTCGCCCGGCGGATGGACAAGCCCGTGCAGGTCGACAACTCCGCCAACCTCGCCGCCCTGGCGGAACACCGGAGCGGGGCGGCCCGCGGCCGCGACACCGTGGTGACGCTCGACGTCGGCAACGGCATCGGTGCCGGACTCGTGCTCGGCGGGCACCTGTTCCGCGGGCACCACGGCATCGCCGGTGAGTTCGGGCACACCCCCGTCCTGCCGAACGGGCCGCTGTGCCGGTGCGGGAACCGCGGGTGCCTCGAGGCGATCGCCGGCGCGCCCGCCGTGCTCGAGGGCGTCCGCGACGAGGCCGGCACCCTGAAGCTGGCGGACCTGATCCTGCGCGCGATGGGCGGCGACCAGGTCTGCATGCGCGCAGTGGCCGACGCCGGGCGGGCGATCGGTTCGGCGGCGGTGGGGCTCTGCAACGTCCTCGACCCGGAGCGGGTGGTGGTCACCGGCGAGTTCGCGCGGGCCGGGGAACTCCTGCTCGGCCCGATGCGGCAGGCCCTCGAGTCGTCGCTGATCGTCGACGTGGACGGCACGCCGGACGTGGTGCAGGGGCAGCTCGGCGAGAAGGCCGCGGTGACCGGCGCGCTGGCCCTGGCGATCGAAGCCGTGGACGTGACGCGCGCACGCTAGGCGGAGACGCGCCGCGCCGCCCCGCGCCCTCCGGATAACGTTTTCGTCACGGCGCGCGGTCCTTGCGTTCAACTCTTGCAGCCAAGAACGCTCGCTGTCACACTCAGGGCACCGCCGATGGGGGCGGTCCACTGTTGGAGGACGTTTCAATGAAGAAATCCACCACACGAGCGATGCTGGGCGTCAGCGCCCTGCTGCTCGCGATCACCACCCTGGCGGGCTGTTCCAACGGCGCGGACGCCGGGACCGGTTCCGGCGGAGGCGGCGGCGACGCGTCGAAGGCCAAGATCGGCCTGCTCCTGCCCGACTCCGTCACCGCCCGCTACGCCAGCGCCGACCGCCCGCTCTTCACCGCCGAGGTGAAGAAGCAGTGCAGCGGCTGCTCGGTCATCTACGCGAACGCCGACGGCGACGCGTCGAAGCAGCTGCAGCAGGCCCAGTCGATGCTCACGCAGGGCGTCAAGGTCCTGGTCCTCGACCCGTTCGACGGCGAGGCCGCAGCGTCCATCGTCCAGCAGGCGAAGGCCAAGAAGGTGCCGGTGATCTCCTACGACCGGCTCATCAACAGCCCCGACCTGAGCTACTACATCTCGTTCGACAACGAGAAGGTCGGTGAGCTGCAGGGCCAGGCACTCGTCGACGCCCTCAAGGCGAAGAAGGTCCCGGAGGGCTCGGGCATCATCATGGTGAACGGCTCCCCCACCGACAACAACGCCTCGCAGTTCAAGAAGGGCGCGCACTCGGTCATCGACGACAGCGGCTACAAGGTGCTCGCCGAGTACGACACCCCCGGATGGGACCCCGCCAAGGCGCAGGACTGGGCAGCCGGCCAGATCAGCAAGCTCGGCAAGGACAAGATCACCGGCGTCTACGCGGCGAACGACGACACCGGCGGCGGCGTCATCGCGGCCCTGAAGTCGGCCGGCGTCACCGAGCTCCCGCCCGTCACCGGGCAGGACGCCTCGCTCGCGGGGATCCAGCGGATCCTCGCCGGTGAGCAGTACATGACCGTCTACAAGGCCTTCAAGCCCGAGGCGTCGAAGGCCGCCGACCTGGCGATCCAGTTCGCGAAGGGTGAGACCCCGAAGGGCGACACCACCGTCGACACCGCCGGGGGCGCCAGCGTCCAGTCGACGCTGCTCGACCCGGTCGCCGTCACCACGGACAACGTCCAGTCGACGGTGGTCAAGGACGGCCTGTACGAGGTGTCGAAGATCTGCACCGCGCAGTACAAGTCGGCCTGCGACAGCGCCGGCATCAAGTAGGTCCGACCCCCTCTGCCCGCCCGGTCCGACTGCGGACCGGGCGGGCCTCACCGATCGAGGACGACACCCGTGAGCACGACACCCGTGAGCAACGCGTCACCAGCAGCACACCCCTCCGCCGACCCGGTGATGTCCCTGCGCGGGATCACCAAGCGGTTCGGCGCCGTCCAGGCCCTCAGCGACATCGACTTCGACGTCTACCCGGGCGAGGTGGTCGCCATCGTCGGCGACAACGGCGCCGGCAAGTCGACGTTCGTGAAGATCCTCGCCGGGGTCTACACGCCGGACGGTGGCACGATCACCTTCGGCGGCGACGAGGTCAGCGTCCCGAACCCCGCGGCGGCCCAGACCCTCGGCATCGCCACGGTGTTCCAGGACCTCGCCCTCGCCGACAACCTCGACGTGGTCTCGAACCTGTTCCTCGGGCGCGAGATCGCGCACCCGTTCCTCGACGAAGAGGAGATGGAGCGCCGATCGTGGGAGCTCCTCCAGCAGCTCGCCGCGCGGATCCCGTCGGTGCGGATCCCGATCGCGTCGCTGTCCGGTGGGCAGCGGCAGACCGTGGCGATCGCCCGCTCGCTGATCGGCGACCCGCAGGTGGTCGTCCTCGACGAGCCCACCGCCGCACTCGGTGTCGCGCAGACCGCCGAGGTCCTCAACCTCGTCGAACGCCTGCGCGAGCGCGGGCTCGGCGTCGTCCTCATCAGCCACAACCTCGCGGACGTGCAGGCCGTCGCCGACCGGGTCGCGGTCCTTCGCCTGGGGCGGAACAACGGCACGTTCCGCATCGACGACGTCTCCTACGAGGAGATCATCGCGGCCATCACCGGCGCCACCGACAACGCCGTCACCCGTCGTGCCGCCGCCCGCACCGAGCAGGAGACCAGCGCATGAGCAAGACCGACGAGACCCTCACCGCAGCGACCCCGACCCCCTCGGCGGCCGACCTGCAGGACGAGCGGCTCCTGCGCGACCAGGGGATCGGCGGCGCGGCGAAGGCGTTCGTCCGCCGGGTGCGCGGCGGTGACATCGGTTCGCTGCCGGTGGTCGTCGGGCTCATCGTCATCTGGGCGGTGTTCCAGGCGCTCTCCCCCGACTTCCTGTCCCCGGGCAACCTGGTCAACCTCGCCCTGCAGTGCGCCGCGGTCGGCACCATCGCGATCGGCATCGTCCTCGTGCTGCTGCTCGGCGAGATCGACCTGTCCGTCGGCAGCGTCAGCGGGCTCTCCGCCGCGATCCTCGGTCAGGGCCTCACGACGCTCGGCTGGCCGCTGTGGCTCGTGCTCACCGTCGCCCTGGCCGTCGGCGCCGCCGCGGGTCTGCTCTACGGCCTGCTGTTCACGCGCTTCGGGGTGCCGAGCTTCGTCATCACGCTCGCCGGTCTGCTCGGGTTCCTCGGGCTGCAGCTGCTCATCCTCGGCCCGAACGGCTCGATCAACCTGCCGTACGACTCCCCGATCGTGCAGTTCGCGTCGGCGTCGTACCTGCCGCCGTGGCTCGCCTACCTGCTCGCCGTCCTGGCCGCCGGAGGACTCTTCTTCACCGAGGTCCGCCGCGCTGCCCGTCGTCGCCGTGCCGGGCTGTCGACCGGGGCGATGTCCCTGACCGTCGTGAAGGCCGTCGCCCTGTTCCTCGGCCTCGCGCTGATGGTCTGGTACCTGTCGCGCGACTTCGGCACCGGGACCTCGTTCGTGTTCTTCGTCGTGCTGGTCGTGCTGATGAACTTCGTGCTGAAGCGCACCCGCTGGGGCCGTTCTGTCTTCGCGGTCGGTGGCAACGTCGAGGCCGCACGGCGCTCCGGCATCCGGGTGAACCGCATCTACATCTCGGTGTTCATGCTGACCTCGCTCTTCGCCACCGTCGGCGGCATCCTCGCCGCCGCCCGCCTGAACTCGGCGAGCCTGTCGTCCGGCGCCGGTGACACGAACCTCAACGCGATCGCCGCAGCCGTCATCGGCGGGACCAGCCTGTTCGGTGGCCGCGGCAGCGCCTGGTCGGCACTGCTCGGCATCATCGTGATCCAGTCGATCTCGAACGGGCTCACCCTGCTGAGCCTCGACTCGTCGATCCGCTACATGATCACCGGCGCGGTCCTGCTGCTGGCCGTCATCATCGACTCGCTCTCGCGGCGCAGCCGCGCCAGTCACGGCGCGGCCTGAGCGGGGCCCTGGACCCCGCCACGCGGACGGACGGGAGGCACGGTGCCAGCTGGCACCGTGCCTCCCGTCCGTCGTCCCTGACAGTTCGCTGCCGGACTTGGCCATCTGGCCAAGTCCGGCAGTACGGTCGGTCCATGACCCTCCACCAAGAGCACCGCAGCATCGAGGAGCGGCGGCAGCAACTCGTCGACGCCGCGATCGCCGTCCTGCGCGACGGCGGGATCGCCGCGCTCACGACGCGCGCCGTCACCACGGCCGCCGGACTGCCGCACGGCGCGTTCCACTACTGCTTCGCCTCGAAGTCGGCACTGTTCCGGGCGGTGCTCGAACGGCAGCTGCGCGGTGCGATGGCAGCCGCGTTCGCGACGCCGAGCACACGGCTCGACCCACGGGAGCGGATCGCCGCCGGCCTGACGGCGCACCTCGGACGGACCCGGAGCGACCCGGCGACCGCGCTCGCCCTCGTCGAACTCGTCACGCACTCCCGTCGCGATGCCGACCTGGCAGAGCTCGCCGCGTGGGAACAAGGTGCGTACCTCGAGGCCGTCCGCGTCCACGTCGACGCTTGGTCGGACGAGGACGGGATCACGTGGGTGGTACCCGTCGAGCAGGTCGCACGCCTGCTCATCGCGACCGCCGACGGCGTCAGCGGGTCGTGGCTCGCGGACCGCGACGACACCGCCGCTTCCGAGACCGTCGCCACGGCGGCTCGGGCGATCGCCAGTCTCGTCGGCGGAGGTGCCTCGTGAAGTGGCTCTTCCTCGGGACAGCGATCGTCGCCGAGGTCACGGGTGCCCTGTCGATGCAGGCGGCCGTCGAGCAACCCGCCTGGTACGCCGTCGTCGCCGTCGGGTACGTCACCGCCTTCGTCATGCTCATCCGGGTGCTCCGGAGCGGCATGGCCGTCGGGGTCGCCTACGGCATCTGGGGCGCGTCCGGGGTCGCGCTGACCGCGGTGCTCGCCGCCGTCCTGTTCGGGCAGGCCCTGACCCTCACGATGATCATCGGGATCGCGCTCATCGCGGTGGGCGTGCTCCTGGTCGAGATCGGGTCCCAGCGGGCGCTCGCACGTCGCGAGCAGGAGGCCCGCTGATGGGGTGGGTCCTGCTCGCGATCGCGATCGCCACCGAGGTCGGTGCGACCATCAGCCTCAAGCTCGCGACGGACGGGAAACGCGTCTGGTACGTCGCCGTCGTCGCGGGCTACCTCATCGCGTTCAGCCTGCTCGCCGTGGCGTTGACGCTCGGCCTGCCGATCGGGGTCGCCTACGGCATCTGGGCCGCGACGGGCGTCGCCCTGGCCGCGATCCTCGGACGGGTGCTCTTCCGCGAACCGCTCACGGCGCTCATGCTCGGCGGGATCGCGCTGATCATCGTCGGCGTGTTCCTGGTCGAACTCGGGCACTGAGCGCCGCGCAGGGGCCCGACGCCGTCACTTGCTCTTCGAACCCGAGGTCCCCGGCAGGCTGAGGATGTTGTCGGTGCCCTGCGGCACGACGATCAGCGAGCCGTTGTCGCCGGCGCTCTTGAGCGCCTCGATCTCGCGCTGCTTGAGCGCGGCGTCGGAGAGCGGGTGCTCGTTGAGGACCTCGTTCGCGTCGGCCTGACCCTGCGCCTCGGCGACCTGCTGCTGTGCCTGCACCTTCTTGGCATCCAGGAGCGCGCGCTCCTTCGTGACCTGGATCTGCGCCTGCTGCGCCGTGGCGTACGCGTCGATGACCGACTTCGGCGGGGTGATCTCCTGCAGTGCGAAGTTGTCGACGTGCACGCCGGAGCCCTTCCAGCGCGTCTCGAGCGCCTGGATCATCGCCTTCTCGACGGTGCCGCGCTTGGTGATGAGCTCGATGGTGGTGAAGTCGTTCGGCACCTGGCGGACGACGCTGCGCACCGAGTTGCCGATGAACTGCGTCTTGAAGTTCTCCTCGGTCTTGTACGACCGGTAGATGTCGGTGACCGACTTCGCGTCGATGCTGTACTGCAGGTTCAGGCTGACGTTCGACGAGACGCCGTCCTGGTCCTGCACCGTGACGTACGGGCCGGAGCGGACGTTGCCGTTGTTGTCCGAGTCGGAGCCGTTCACCGCGTTGATGTAGGTGACGGTCTGGTTCCGGATGTTGAACGTGTGGAGCGTCGCCCACGGCGCCTTGAAGTGAAACCCGGAGTCCGTGGTCTGTCCGACGATGTTGCCGGAGATGTCCACCTGCACCTTCGACTCGCCCGTGTCCTGCGCGTACAAGGTGCTGCCGAGCGTGAGCCCGACGAACAGGACGCCGGCGGCGGCTGCTGTCCACGTCGCGATGAGGTTCGGGCGGCGCGTCGGGACGGCGGGACGTGCTTCGCGACCGGGTGTGGCCGGGCGTGCGGGGGTGGAGTAGGTGCGTGTTCGGAAGAAGAGCGCGACGAGCGCGATGACGAGGAAGACGATGGCGGCGACGAACATGACGATCACTCCTGGATGCTTGTCCGTGCAGTCTGCCGTACCCGGAGGGGTGCGGGTGACGCGGGTGCGCGTGGTGGCGGGCGGTGCGCGCCGTCCGTGTCGCCCCGGTCGCTTGGCGCCGGTTCCGTCTGGTGCGAGGTTGCACACCTGGTGCGAGCCCGGATGCCTCGCACCATGTGTGCAACCTCGCACCGAGCGGCGGCGAACAGCCCCTTCTGTCAGCTCGGTGGACGGATGCGGTCCTGGTCGAGGGCACCACGGATCGCCTCGAGTGCCACCACTCCGAGCGCAGCGTCGGCGACCGCGGTACCGCCGCGCACCATCGCGGTCCCTCCGGCCACGACCGGCTCGGTGGGCAGGACCGCCCGGTGCCCTGCGTCCCGATCGATGACCAGGGTCGTCGCGCACCCAGCCGCGGTCCGCCGAGCTGCGATGCGTCGAGCGTTCTGGGCGCTCGGCCAGACCTGGTCGTCCTCACCGGCGATCAGGACGACCTGCTGGATCCGCTCGACGGGTATCTCCGCTGCCCGAACCCGGTCCGGGGCAGCTTCGTACGAGTGTTCGTAGAGCGATCGGAAGCGGGGTGGTTCTTCCCGCCGCCAGGTGTTCCACGCCAGCGGCACGTGCGGCAGTGGCGATCCGTCGAGGGTCCAGTGTGATCGTTCGGCGCCGGCGCCGGCGCCGTCCGGCCAGGGCCACACCACGTCCGTGGGTGCGAACGCGATGACGCCCGCGACCGAGGGGCGGTGCGCACCGAGGACCAGCGCGGCCTCGGCGCCGATGGAAGTCCCGACGAGCCAGACACGGTCGCAGCTCCGCTCGAGTTCGTCGATGCGGGCGAGGAAGAGCTCGAGCGGGACGGACCACGGTCCCGGTTGCTGGCCGGCTCCCCCGAACCACCGGATCGATTCAGCGAAGTGCCCGAGTCCGGCGAAGACACGCGCGCGGTCCTCGTCGATCCGCCCGCTCGACCCAGCGAGCACCAGGACGCCGGTCCCCGATCCGACAGGCGGGACGAACCGAACGCCTTCAGGGTCCTTCAGACCGATTCGCTGCACGGGACCAGCATGGCCGCTCCGATCAACCGTCGCGCGGAACGCTGTTCGCAGCGCGGGATGCCGAAACCGCACCGGCGACGAGCGCCGCCAGCGTGGTCGCCAAGGACAGCCCGAGCAGCACCACGGAGAGCGCCGGGATGAGCTGGGCCGGAACGGACACGATCGCCACGATCGCGGCACCGATGAGCAACGGCCGCGTGACCCGGCGGGCGGTGAGGTGCCCAGCGCGCCAGGCCGCGTCGCTCCGCATGAGTGACGACTGTCCATCACGACCTCCCCGCACCACGCTAACGGGCGCGAGGAGAACGACCAGCACCACCAGGTTGACGACGCCGCTGCCCCAACCGGTCGTCGGGAGCGCATGATGACGTGTGCGAATCCTGACGATCAGTGCGACGACGATGCGTGTCTCCGCACAGCAAGAAGCTCTGTGGCCGCAGCTGGCTGATGCGGCGCTCCGCGATGCGCGCGCGGGTCGGACGCCCGCACCGATGGTCTGGTTCAGGACCGACCTCGGAGTGTCCGGCGTGATCCCGATCTCCCCTGCCGACCCGGTCCGCTTCGACGAGGTCGACATGGAACCGGAACGGTTCCTCGGCACGGTGATCGCGCTCGGGCCGGGAGCGCAGCCGAGCGACTGACCCGGCTCAGGAGACGGGCGCCCCTACCCGATCGAGCTCGGCCAGGACTCGGCGGCTTCGACGCACGCCGATCACCGTCGCGACCGTGACGAACACCACGACGACGGCGATGAACACCAGGAACGCCCAACCCCAACCGAACGTCGTGGCCGAGGCCCCGCCGAGTCCCAACAGGCTCAGCCCGGTGCCGATCAGGGTCGGGGCCGAGGTCCGGGTGGACCGACGCTGCCACGCGAGCATCGCCCGCACCAGCGGCACGGCATCGGGCGCCACTGGTGCCCTCCCGCTGATCTGTCGTCTCACGGACTTGCGGTCCGCCGGGGTGAGCGCGCCGAGCGGCTGATGCGGCGTCTCGACGAGGTAGGGCAGCAGCCTGCGGTGGCGTCGAGCACGGACCCATGCGGTCACGTTCACGACCGCTCCGGCCAGGGCGAACAGGAACCAGATGACCGAGTCGGTGCGGAGCACGGAGGGAACACTGATGAACGCCCACAGGATCGACAGGCCGGCGAACCCCGCCTGCTGCGACATGACGACCACCGTCGGCCCGTGCTCGACCAGGTACTCGGCACGACGCGTCGCCTCGGCGAGGTCGCTCGGGTTCACCACCCGGGGACCTCGACGCGCACCGAACTGATCCGACCGGCGCGCGTCGTCGCCGTCACGGCCGGGTCGTAGCTGTCGGCGGTCGCCAGGTAGAGGGTGCGCCCGTCCTCGCCACCGAGGGCACAGTCGATCGCGCAGTCCCCGGGTGCGTCGATGCGGTCCGTCACCTCGCCGCCCTCGACGACCCGCAGGAACTCGCCCGTGTCGACCGAGCAGACCCAGATCGCGCCGTCACGGTCGACGGTGCTGCCGTCCGGGGTCACGCCACCGGGCAGGGCTGCCCACTCGCGCCGCCCGGTCAGCGAACCGTCGTCCTCGATGTCGAACGCGGTGAGCCGGCCACCCCACGTCTCGCTGACCACCAGGGTCCGGGTGCCGGGCAGGATGTTGGCGCTGTTCGGGAACACCAGGCCCTCGGCGGCCAGGCGGACGGAGCCGTCGGGGTCGATCACGTAGAGCGGGCCGGGGCGCAGTTCCTCACCCGCGTACAGGTCGTAGCCGAAGGCACCGATGTAGGTCCGGCCGGTCTGGGCGTCGACGACCAGGTCGTTCACGAGCGACGACTCGATCGTGGAGAGGTCGGCGAACACCGAGGTGCTGCCGTCCGGCTCGACGGCGACGACCGTGCGGGACTCCATCGAGCTGATGATGAGCCGTCCGTCGGTCAGCCACCCGAGTCCTGATGACTGCCCGCCGACGGTGGCCTCGAGCCGGGGGCCGTCGGTCGAGGACGGGTCGACCGAGAACACCTCGCCGGTGTGCATGTCCGAGTACCAGAGCCGCCCGTCGTGCCAGCGGTTGCCCTCCGGGAAGCGGATGCCGGAGATGACGATGTCGGTCGCTGAGTCCAGGGTGATGTGCACGGATCCACCCTGCCAGCGGGACCGGGAAGCTGCCCGGACGGATGCCGTGACGGCGGCCTAGGGTCGTCCCATGCCGGGTCGTCACCTCATCCACCACCTGGGCGTCTTCGCCAGCGACTTCGCCGCGAGCGACGCGTTCTACACCGCCGCCCTCGCGCCCCTCGGCATCGGAGCGGGCTACCGCACGGACGCCGTCGCCGAGTTCTGGCAGCACGGGGACGACACCCCCAGTGTCTCGCTCGAGACCGCCCGGACCCCCGAGGCGACGACGCGCGGACTCCACCTGGCGTTCGAGGCCGGGTCACGGAGCGAGGTCGACGCCTTCCACCGGGAGGCCGTCGCCGCCGGCGGGGTGTCCCGGCACGAGCCGCGCTACTGGCCGGAGTACCACGCGTACACCGCGTTCGTGTCCGACCCGGACGGCAACAACGTCGAAGCGCTGATCAAGGAGAGCGGTGACTGACCCGGCGGCTGCACGACGGTCACGGACAGTCGCAACGGACGCCGCATCTGGCACGATCGACCCATGCCCCTCGACGGAACTCCCCTGCACCGGCTCGGCTTCCTGACGATCGGGTCGTTCGACCCCGCACGACCGTCCGAGGGCCACGAGGACACCCTGCGCGTGATCGAGCGCGCCGAGGCCCTGGGCTTCGACAGCGCCTGGCTGCGCCACCGGCACGTGCAGCACGGCATCTCCTCCCCCGTCGCGGTGATGGCGGCGGCCTCGCAGCGCACCTCGCGCATCGACCTCGGCACCGCCGTCACCCCGCTCGGTGCTGAGAACCCGTTCCGCCTGGCGGAGGACCTGAGCACGGTCGACGTCCTGCTCGGCGGCCGTCTGAACCCCGGGTTCTCGGTCGGCACGCCGATGAACTTCGACCTGTACCGCGACGCGATCTACCCCGACACCCTGGAGCACGAGGACCTCGGCAACGACCGGCTCCTGCGCTTCCGCGACCTGGTGCGCGGTGACCCGGTGACGGCCACCGCGACCGTCGAACGCCGCGGCATCGAGGAGTTCGCGAGCACCGTCCAGCCGCACAGCGCCGGCCTGGCCGACCGGATCTGGTACGGCACCGGCAGCACGAAGTCGGCCGTGTGGGCGGGCGAGAACGGCTTCCACCTGCTCACCTCGAGCGTCACCCGCAGCGAGGTCGGCACGGACTTCGCCACGAACCAGCGCGCCCAGATCGACGCCTACCTCGACGTCCACCCCGACCCCGCTGCCGCCCGCGTCTCGCAGGGCCTGGTCGTCATCCCCACCGACACCGCGACCGCCGAGCAAGCGGCCCGCTACCGCGCCTACGTCGACAGCCGCTCGGGTCGCGTCGGCGTGCCGCAGGGCCCCGCCGGGATGCTCTTCGCCGCCGACCTGGTGGGCACGTCGGCCGAGATCGCGGACTGGCTCCGTGCCGACGTCGGCTACCAGGCGGTCACCGAGGTAGCCTTCGCGCTCCCCTTCTCGTTCGAGCCCGACGACTACGCGCAGATCATCACGGACATCGCTGAGCGTCTCGGTCCGGAACTCGGTTGGGCGCCAGGATCCGACGGGTGGGACCCGCAGCACGGATGACGAGTCGGCCGATTGCACCGGTGGTGGTCAAGGCACCCGACGTCGGGCAAGATCGACGGGAGGGTCATCAGCACCCGTCGACTCTGGGGGGTCACATGCACGACCAGCGTCCCGAAGAACCGGTCCGACAGCACTCGACCGACTTCCTCCCCGGGGTCAGCGGCAACCCGGTCGCCCCGTTCCAGCGAGACCATCAACCGGGTAGCGCGCCGATCCGGAACGACTGGATCTTCTTCGTTCCCATCGGCGGTGTCGTCGTCCTCGGGGTCGTCGCGTACGTCATCTGGGGCTCGTGATGCGGCTCCGGGTGGGGTTCGCAGAGTCAGAGCCCGGCAGCACGCCGACGATCGAACACGATGAACGGCTCGTCCGGACCTTCCGGCACACCGCGAGCCGACTGTTGTTCTGGGGGTGTGTGCTGTGTGCGCTCGGCGGCGCCTCGATCGGCTGGTCGGTAGTCGGTCCGATCCGATTTACGGGGCTCGCTCTGGCGGGCTTCTTCGTCCTCGTGGGCTCGGGCTTCCTCGTCTTGCGGAGCCGCGTGATCCGGCGGGCTCGGCCTGCCGTGGCAGCCGCGCAGGGGCGCATCGACCGTTTCCGATCGTGGCAACGCTCGCAGCCAGGGTGGGTACCCCTCGACGGCTTGCGCCGGTCTGGTCGCTGACGGCTCCGTCGACGCCGTCACCCGGTCGAGCGAACCGGTCAGTCCTGCTGGTCCGCCTCCACCGCGTCCCGCAGCCGGTCGAGCACGTCCGGAACCGCTGAGCGCACCCGGCTCCAGCTCGGGATGAACGGCTTGTCGTTCGGCCGCGCCGTGAAGGCGCCGCCGGCGTCGAGGATCGCCTTGGTGAAGAGCTCCACGGCGGCTTCCTCGGCGTGCTGGTCGAACGCGAGCCCGCTCATCTCGGCTTCGTGCCGGTACACCTCGACGATGTCGAGCGCGTTCCGGTAGTACGTCGCCTTGAGCACCCGGAACGAGTCGGACGTGAGCGGGACGCCCATGGTCGCGAGCTTCCGGAGCAGCGACTGGACGATGTCGTTGCCCATCCGGGCGAGGCCGCCGGTGCCGTCGGCCTCGGCGAGGGGCTGGTGCTTGTGGTCGTACGCGTCGGCGATCTCCACCTGGCACACCTGCCGGGTCGCGTAGTCGCGGTAGACCTCGGAGAGCATGCCGATCTCGAGTCCCCAGTCGCCGGGGATCTTCAGGCCGTTCAGCACGTGGGCGCGCATCGCGAACTCGCCGGACAGCGGGTACCGGAAGCTGCTGAGGTACTCCAGGTACTCGGACTCCCCGTAGACCTGGCGGAGCGAGCGGAGCAGGGGCCCGACGAGCAGCCGTGCGGCGCGGCCGTTGATCCGGCCGTCGGCGACGCGGGCGTAGTAGCCCTTCGAGAACTCGTAGTCGAACGCGGGGTTCGCGACCGGGTAGAACAGCCGCGCGAGCATGCCCCGCTCGTAGGTGGTGATGTCGCAGTCGTGCAGGGCGATGCAGTCCGCCCGCTCCGATGCCAGCGCGTACCCGGTGCAGTACCAGACGTTCCGGCCCTTGCCGGGCTCCCCCGGCGCCAGGCCCGCGCGCTCCAGTTCGGCGTCGAGCTCGCGCAGTCGCGGCCCGTCGTTCCACAGGATCCGGTGCCGCTGCGGCAGCCGCGAGAAGAACTCGCGGGCGTGCTCGAACTGCGAGCGGTCGGCGCGGTCGAGCCCGATCACGATCTCGCTGAGCCAGTCGGCCTCGGCCAGCTCGTCGACGATCCGCGACAGTGCCGGACGCTCGAGCTCGGAGTACAGCGCCGGCAGGATCAGGCTCATCGGGCGCTTCTCGGCGAAGCCCCGCAGGTCCTCTTCGAGACTCGCGGTGCTGCGGCGACCGAGGTCGTGGAACGTCGTGATGACGCCGTTCTGGTGGAAGTCGCTCATCGGTGGCTCCTGACGGACGGGGTGGTGAACCGGGTGAGGCCCTCGGTCCAGCCCTGCGGGCCGGGGGCGGTCGTGCGGTGGACGCGCTCGGGGCGGTCGTCGGCGAGTGGTCCGGGTGCCGGGCCGTGTCCGCGGACCACGACGGCGAAGTCGACGACGTCGAGCAGCGCGGTGTCGTTCGGGCCGTCACCGAGTCCGATCGTGCGCGGGACCGAGCCCGTCCGACGCTCGTGGTCGGCGATCAGCGTCCGGACCGCCGCGCCCTTGTCGCGGCCGGCCGGCAGCACGTGCCAGAACCGGCCGCCGCGCACCAGGTCGAGGCCGACCGCGGCGAGCGCCGCGCGGAACGCGTCCGCCCGGTCGTCGTCCTCGGCGTGCCAGAGCAGCACCTCGGACGCCTCGCGCTGCTGCGCTCGTCCGGCCGCTTCGAGGTCGAGGCCGGTCCACGCGGCGACGACCGCGTCGGTCACGCCGCCGAAGGTCTCGAAGTGCAGCTCCAGTGCCCGGCGGACGCGGTCGAGTTCTGCGTGCAGCCGCTCGAGGTCGCCGGCGACCGGTCCGACCAGCACGTCGCCCGCCGGTCCGACGACGACCGCGCCGTTCTCCGCCACGAACGCGTGTCCGTCGAGCCCGGTGCGCGCCTGCAGCACCGTGATCTCGGCACGCGTCTTGCTGCTGCAGAACACGACGGGGACGTCGTCCGCCCGCAGCTGTTCCAGCATCGGCAGCGCCGCGTCGAACGAGTAGTCGTGGTGGTCGAGGAACGTCCCGTCGAGGTCCGTGACGATCATCAGGTCGGGTGTTGGCATCGTGCTCCGCTGGCGGCTGGCTGGGCTGCGGGCGACGATGCCCCGGACCACCCTGCCACGCGCATGCGTCGGTTGGGTGAACAAGCCGGCGTCGGTCGCGCGACGCGACCAGCGGACGGACGGGAGGCACGGCGCCAGCTGGCACCGCGCCTCCAGTCCGTCACGGCGGATCAGTGCGCGCGCAGGATGCCGAGGAACTCGTCGGCCCACTCGAGGTTGCGAGCGAGCTTCGCGCGGCGTTCCTCGGTGTCGACGACGTACGCGTCGAGCTGCGCCTGCAGCCGGTCGCGCTCGGCGCCGTCCGCCACCTGCAGCCCGTCGAGGATGCCGAGGAGCTCAGCCATCTGCTCGAGGGAGTAGCCGAGGGGCTTCATCCGACGGATGACGAGCAGGCGTTGCAGGTCGTCGTCGGAGTACAGCCGGAAGCCGCCCTCGGTCCGTCCGGTGGGGTGGAGCAGCCCGACGTCGTCGTAGTGCCGCACGGTCCGGATGGAGAGCCCGGTCCGGTCGGCGAGTTCACCGATCCGCATCGTCGATGCTCCTGCCGCGTCCGTCACTGCTGGCCCCTTCCGCCCGGTTGCCCGGTCCTGACCGATCGTACCGATGCTTGCGCAGCAACCCTTCCGTTGCGTTAGAGTCAGACGCGACCAACGCTTCCGTCGCGGAAGGTTCGGGTCCCTGGCCGCACACGGTCAGTGCGCGCGACGAAGCGCCCCACGACATTCCCCCCACGGACGCCGAGCGTCCGCATCCCTCAGCGAAGGAGAACCGTGACGACCGTCACGCCCGCACCGGCTCCGGTGCACGCAAGCCCCACCGTCCTGTCCGCCCTGCGGAACCCGAAGATCCTGCTCCGCGAGGTCCTCGCCGGCCTCGTCGTGGCCCTCGCGCTGATCCCGGAAGCGATCTCGTTCTCGATCATCGCGGGCGTCGATCCCCGCGTCGGGCTGTTCTCGGCGTTCGTGATGGCCGTGGTCATCTCGTTCGTCGGCGGACGTGCCGCGATGATCACCGGCGCCACCGGAGCCATCGCGCTCGTCGTCGCCCCCGTGGTCAAGGAGCACGGCTTGGACTACCTGATCGCCACCGTCCTCCTCGGCGGCGTGTTCCAGCTCGTCCTCGGCGGGCTCGGCGCAGCCAAGCTGATGCGCTTCGTGCCGAGGTCGGTGATGGTCGGGTTCGTCAACGCCCTCGCGATCCTGATCTTCACCGCGCAGCTGCCGAACATCATCGGCGTCGACTGGCTCGTCTGGCCCATCGGGGCCGTCGGCATCGCGATCATCGTGCTGCTGCCCCGTGTCACCAGGGCCATCCCGGCACCGCTCGTGGCGATCGTCGTCCTGACGCTCGTCACCGTCCTGGCGTCCATCGCCATCCCCACCGTGGGCGACGAGGGCAAGCTCCCCGACAGCCTGCCGACCCTGTTCATCCCGAACGTCCCGCTGACGCTCGAGACGCTGACGATCATCGCCCCCTACGCCCTCGCCATGGCCCTGGTCGGACTCCTCGAGTCGCTCATGACGGCGAAGCTCGTCGACGAGGTCACCGACACCGGTTCCCGCAAGACCCGCGAAGCCCTCGGGCAGGGGGTGGCGAACATCGCCTCCGGCCTGTTCGGCGGCATGGGCGGTTGCGCGATGATCGGCCAGACGATGATCAACGTCAAGGCCTCCGGCGCCCGTACCCGGATCTCGACGTTCCTGTCCGGGGTCTTCCTGCTGGTCCTCGTCGTCGGACTCGGCGACGTCGTCGCGATCATCCCGATGGCCGCACTCGTCGCCGTGATGGTCATGGTCTCCGTCGGCACCTTCGACTGGCACAGCATCAAGCCGTCCACACTGCGGCGTATGCCGGTCGGCGAGACCGTCGTCATGGTCCTCACCGTCGTGATCGTCGTCGCCACGGACAACCTGGCCATCGGCGTGATCATCGGGGTGATCGCCGCGATGATCGTCTTCGCCCGCCGGGTGTCGCACTTCGCCACCGTGTCGCGGAGCATCGAGACGCTCAGCACCGGTGAGCAGCACGCGCTCTACACGGTCGAGGGCGAACTCTTCTTCGCGTCGAGCAACGACCTCACCACCCAGTTCGACTATGTCGACGACCCCGAACTCGTCGTCATCGACATGACCGGGTCACACATCTGGGACGCCTCCACCGTCGCCGCACTCGACGCCATCGAGACGAAGTACCACCAGCACGGCAAGCGGGTCGAGATCGCCGGGCTGAACGACGCCAGCCAAGCCTTCCACAGCCGCCTCGCCGGGAACCTCGGCGCCGGCCACTGACCTCCTGCCCCTCTCTCTCCCCCCCCCCCCCCCTACGTCACGTGACGGAAGACACCGGGGCCGAGCCGCCCCACGATGGACCGAGGGTGGCAGCACCGTGGTGCGACCTGTGCCACACGCCACCCACGACACGGCAGGAGCGTCGCCATGAAAGTCATCGCAGTGATCGGCACCGGCAAGGTGGGAGCGGGGTTCGCGCGGGCAGCCGTCGCCGCCGGCCACGATGTCGTCCTCGCCAACTCGCGCGGCCCGGAGAGCCTGTCCGAGATCGTGGCCGCACTCGGCGAGCGGGCATCCGCGGACACCGTGGTCGGGGCAGCGGAGCGGGCGGACATGCTGCTGCTCGCCGTCCCGCTGCACCGGTACGACCAGCTCCCGGCGGCCGCGCTGGACGGCCGGATCGTCATGGACGCGGGCAACTACTACACCGACTGGTCCGGACACATCGAAGCGCTCGACGACGAGTCGACCACCACGTCGGAACTCCTGCAGGCTTCGTTCCCGGCCGCTCGTGTGGTGAAGGCGTTCAACAGCATCTACGCCGAGGAGATCGCCACGGACGCACGGCCGGGCGGAGGACCGCGGCGAGCGCTGCCCGTCGCGGGCGACGACGCCGCAGCCAAGGACATCGTCAGCGAGCTCATCCGGAGCATCGGCTTCGACGTCGTGGACGCCGGTCCGCTCCGCGAGGGCTGGCGGTTCCAACGCGGGACCCCGGCGTACGTCGTCCCGCTGACCGCCACCGAACTCGTGCGGGCACTGGCCGACGCGCGCCGCTACCGGGACATGGAGGCGGACGACGTCGTCTCGCGTCGGACCCACCTGATGCCGGAGGCCGAGAGGGAGACCGACACCTGACGCGACCGGGCGACGCGACGGCACCCCTGTGACCGCCGACTCCGGGGCGCCCTCTCGGCCACACGACACGCCCGGCGGCGAAGGATCTGTGAGGATGTCCCCTCCGTGCACACTGCGGAGTGAAGGGGGTGGACATGAACCGATCAGCCGAGCCGGACAGCGCGCTCGTGGCGGCAGCAGCGCGCGGCGACCGCAGTGCGGTCACCGCGTTGTTCGACCGTCACGCCGAGACCATGACCCGGTACACGTGGGCACTGGTCACGCGGCGCATGGACGTCGAGGAGATCGTGCAGGACGCGTTCCTGACCCTCTGGCAGAAAGCCGACACCGTGGAGGTCCCCGGGGAGTCACTCCTGCCGTGGCTGCTCGTCGTGTGCCGGAACCACGCCGCGAACCTGCGGCGACAGCAGCGGCGGCACGAGGGTGTCGACCTGCCCGACGAGCTCGCAGCGCCCGAGCCGGACGACGACGCCCGCGAACGGCTGCGGTGGGTCCGCGCCGAGATCGACGCGCTCGCACCACTCGATCGCCAGGTGTGCGAGCTCTGCCTCATCGAGGGCCGCTCCTACGCCGAGGCCGCCGACCTGCTCGGCATGAGCGTCGGCGCCGTCACCCAGCGCGTGTGGCGGTCCCGTGCACGGATCAAGAAGGCGGTGACGAACGATGAACGATGAACGACGAACCGACCACGGGTCCCCGATGAGCAACGAGCCGCCCGGAGGCGACGAGATGCAGCGGATGCTCGCCGACATGCGGCAGCAGGTCGTCCGGGGCATGCACGACAAGCCTCGCCCGGCTTCCACACACCGTCGCGCCGGGCTCATCGTGGCGTTGATCGCCGTGCTCGGCATCGGCACCGCGAGCGGTTCGGTGGCGCTCGGACTCGTTCCGACGCCCTTCGCCGCAGCACCGGCACCCGTGCCGTCCTCTGCACCGCCGACACCGGCACCGACCGGGTCACCGTCACCGTCCGCGGCCCGCATCACGCCGACCCCGGCGCCGGCCGACACCACGGCGACGATCCCCGGGGCGTGCACCGATGCCGTGCCGGCCGCCGATGCTCCGCGCTTGTTCGGTTCGCTGGGGATCACCCAGTTCCGACCCCAGGTACCGGGCGGCAGGACCGACTACTACATCGACCCCGAGATCCCGTTCAAGGAGGACGCGGAGCTGGTCTGTTCCTGGACACCGGGCGGTACCTCCGAGGGCGACGAGGGGCTGTTCCTCGAGATGGGCACGGCAGATCGTGACGTCCTGCAGGCCCGCCTCCGCGTCGTCGCCGACAAGGACTGGACCTGCACCGACACGCTCGGTGGACGTTCGTGCCAGCACACCGAGACGTCGATGTACTACTCGGACCGGGTGGAGACGACGCACACGTTCTTCGTGCGCGGCGACACCTGGATCTCGATCACGCAGTCGAACGTCCCGACCGACGGCCTCCTGAAAGCGCTCGTCCAGCAGACCTGGACGGACTGACCGACGGACTGGAGGCACGGCGCCAGCTGGCACCGCGCCTCCAGTCCGTCGTCACGCACGCTCAGAGCCAGTGCCGCCGCTTGAACACCGCCCACAGCACGACCGCCAGCAGGACCATCGCGACGATCGCCGCCGGGTACCCCCACACCCACCGCAGCTCGGGCATGTGCTCGAAGTTCATGCCGTAGATCGACGCGACCAACGTGGGAGCGAACAGGATCGCCGCCCAGGACGAGATCTTCTTTACCTCTTCGCCCTGCTCCATCGACGCCCGTGCCAGCCGCCGGCTCTCCTCCCCCTGTGCCAGGCTCGCGCTGGTCATCCGGCGCATCGCGTCGTTCTGCTCCTGCGTCACCAGGGTCGAGTGCAGCGTGAGCGCGTTCTCGAGCAGCGTCCGGAACGTGTCCACGCGCTCGGTGACGCGGATCGCGTGGTCCAGCACGTTCCGCAGCTGGTTCTGCACCTCGATGTCGGTGCCGTACTTCTCGGCGCCGCGCAGCAACGCGTTGAGCATCCCGGAAAGCGGGCCGATGGCGCGCTGGAACCCGATGACCTCGCTCAGCAGCTGGTAGATCCGCCGCGAGGACGCCGGGTCGACGTCACCGTCGAACAGGTCGTCCTCGATGTCGTCGATGTCGTCCTGCAGCCCGGCGACGACCGGGGCGTAGCTGTCGATGACCTCGTCGAGGACCGCGCAGAGCACCGCCTCGGACCCGCGCCCCAGGGCGTCCGGATCGGCTTCGAGTCGCTTCCGTACGTCGGCCAGGTTCGGCTGCTCCGCATGCCGGACGGTCACGACGAAGTCGCGCCCGGTGAACAGGTGCACCTCACCGAACTCGACCGTCTCCTCGTCCTCGTCGTACCAGGCGGGTCGCAGCACCACGAACAGGGTGTCGCCGTAGCGCTCGAGCTTCGCCCGCTGGTGTCCCTTGTGCGCGTCCTCGACGGCGAGCGGGTGCAACCCGAACTCGTCCGCGACGGACGCCAGCTCGGCGGCCGTCGGTCGGAACAGCCCGATCCAGGCCATGGCGCCGCTTCCGGCAGCGTCGAGCGCCTCGTCGGTCAGGCTGAGGTCCTGCGGCGACTCCGTCCGCGTTCCGTTGACGTAGATGCCGTTGTCGATGAGGGCCACCGGTGTCCTCCTGGTTCCGTGGTGCATGCGGGCAACCTGCCGAGCATGCCGGACCGCCGACGGCGTGCGTGCTTCCCTGACGGAGCCCTCACGCTTCGCGCCGGATTCCTGTCGGAGTCCTGACACGTCCTGGGCGCGACCCCAGGACGGACTGGAGGCACGGTGCCAGCTGGCACCGTGCCTCCAGTCCGGCACGTGGCAGACGAGACGGCGTGGATCTGACGGAACCCTCGGCACGACAGCGAAGATGGCGAGGTGAATCGCACCGATCGGCTCTACGGCCTCGTGGAGGAGTTGCGCGCCGTCTCCCCGCAGCCGCGGAGCGCGCGTCGTCTCGCGGAGCGGTTCGAGGTGTCGGTGCGGACGATCGAACGGGACATCTCCGCGCTGCAGCAGTCGGGTCTGCCCATCTGGGCGGAGCCCGGCCGGACCGGCGGGTACGTCATCGACGCGTCCGCGACGCTCGGCCCGGCGGGTTTCACGCCGGACGAGGCCCTCGCGGTGCTGATCGGGCTCGGCTCGCTGGGGCGGAGTCCGTTCCGGCAGGCGGCGCAGACCGCGGCCAGGAAGACGCTCGCGGTGATGCCCGCCGGGGACGCCGTACGAGCCAGCGCACTGGCACCCCGGGTGCACTTCCTGGAGGACGACGAGGACACGGCCGTCCCGGCCGAGTTCGCGGCGGCCCTGCGCGCGGATCGGGTCGTGCGAGTCCGGTACCGGGACGCTGGCGGAGCGGAGTCCGTCCGCGACGTCGAACCGCTGGGGTCGATCGGGAAGGACGGTCAGTGGTACCTGATCGCCTGGTGCCGGACCCGCGACGGGGTGCGGGCGTTCCGGGGCGACCGGATGCTGTCGGTCGAGGTCACCGACGAGCGGCCGGCGCAGCGCGTCCTGCGATCCGAGGACCTCGCGATCCAGTACGGACGACTCCGGCCGGTCCTCGACGACTAGCGCGGTCGGTCCCCGGAAACGCGGTCGGTTTCCGGAAACGCGGTCGGTTTCCGGAAACACCGACAGGACGGTGTCGCGGCGGTCGGTGACGCTGGTCGCTCCGAGTCAGCAGCACCACCGTGAGGAACCCCATGTCGTTCGCATCCGTCCGCATCATCACCGACGACCTCGAGGGCATGGTCGCCTTCTACGAGCGGATCACCGGCCAGCCGGCCGAGCGCCCCGCACCGGTCTTCGCGCAGTTCAGCGGCCCGGGTGCGACCCTCGCGATCGCCAGCACCGCCACGGTCGCCATGCTCAGCGGCGCGCTGACGCCGGCCACGAACCGTTCCGTGCTCATCGAGTTCGAGGTCGCCGACGTCGACGGCGACTTCGTCGGACTGCAGTGCAGCAGCGACGACGTCGTCCTGGAGCCGACCACGATGCCGTGGGGCAACCGCTCCGCACTGGTCCGCGACCCGGACGGCAACGTCGTCAACCTGTTCAGCAGGCCCGCCGCGAGCTAGGCGGGGTGGCTCAGGCGGCGGCGGCGTTCGCTGACGAGCGGCACTCCTCCGGCGGCCGCCCCGCGACGGACTCCGCAGCGATGTCGCGGAGCCGGGCGAGGCGGTCGTGGGTGGCGCCGAGGGCCTCGATCTGGCGTTCGATGCGGTCGCTCTCCTCGTCGAAGTGGTCGAGCATCGTCCGCGTCGCGACCCCGGTGTCGAGGAACGGCAGGAGTTCGATGATCCGGCGGCTCGGCATGCCCGCCGCGTAGAGCATCTGCATGAAGCGCACCCGCGCGACGTCGGGCTCGCGGTACTCCCGGTGTCCGCCCGTGGTCCGCTCGGACTCCAGGAGGCCCTGTTCCTCGTAGTACCGCAGCGACCGGACGCTGACGCCGGCCCGTTCTGCGAGTTCACCGATCCGCATCGTTCTGTCCCTCGGGCTTGAATCTCACGTTGACGTCAGGTTCTAGCGTAGCGAGCATGAACCTCTCTGGAGCCACCGCCCTCGTCACCGGCACGAACCGCGGTATCGGACGCCACCTCGCCGCACAGCTGATCGCCCGCGGGGCGAAGGTCTACGCCACCGCCCGACGCCCTGAACTGATCGACCTCGAGGGCGTCGAGCGTCTCGCCCTCGACATCACCTCCCCCGCGTCCGTCGCAGCTGCCGCCGCGGTCGCGACCGACGTCGATCTCCTGATCAACAACGCGGGGATCGCGACCACGGCGACCCTGCTGGGCGACCTGGACGCAGCGCACGCCGACATGGACACGAACGTCTGGGGCACCCTGTCCGTGATCCGCGCGTTCGCACCCGTCCTGGCGGCGAACGGCGGTGGGAGCATCGTGAACATCGCCTCGGGTGCCTCGTGGCTCGCCATGCCCGGAGCCTCCGCCTACGCGGTGTCGAAGGCCGCCCTGTGGAACATGGGCAACGCGTTGCGGCACGAGCTGGCCGGCCAAGGGACCGCGGTGATGTCCGTGCACCTCGGAGTCGCCGACACCGACATGACCGCGGGAATCTCGATGGCCAAGACCGACCCGGCGGACGTGGCGCGCGCGACCCTGGACGGGGTCGAACGCGACGACTACGAGGTCGTGGTGGACGAGCAGGCCGCGTTGATCAAGCAGATGCTCGCCGGGGACCCCAAGGAGCTGTACGCGGTGGTGGCGCAGATGCTCGCGTCGTAGGAGCCGGCTTCACGCAGCCTTCGGCACGGCCGCCAACGTGCGGCCGTGCCGGGCCGCCTGCTCTTCGGCGCGGACCCGCAGCTCGTCGGCCAGCTCCGTGAACTGGTCGAGGGCGGGGTTCACCCCGACGAGCGTGAACTCGCGCGTCACCACGTCGAGGTCGAGCTGCCAGACGTCCTCCAGGATGCGTCGCATCCAGGCCGTGGCGTGGTCCCAGCCCTCCCGGGGTGTGCCGGCGGAGTAGTTGCCACCCTGCACCGTGACGAGGACGGCCGGCTTGCCCGCGGTCGCGGGCACGGCGCCGGGTGCCATGCGCGGGTCGGTCAGCACGAGGTCGACGTAGGACTTGAAGTGCTGCGAGACGCCGAAGTTGTAGAGCGGCACGGCGAACAGCAGGGCGTCGGCACCGGCGAGCTCGTCGGTCAGCTCGGCGGCCAGGGCGACCGCCGCTGCCTGGGCCGCCGTGCGCTCGGACTCGGGCGTCGCAGATGCGGCGACGGCGTCGGCCCAGCTGTCGGCGGGCACGGGGTCGGTGCCGACGTGACGGCGGGTCACCTCGGCGCCCGCGTGCACGGCACTCCACTCGCTCTCGACGATGTCGCCGAGTGCTCGGCTGGTGGAACCCTCGGTGCGGATGCTGGCGTCCAGTCGGAACAGGGTCATGACACTCCTTCGATCGTTCCCGAGTCGACGACCCGGGCTTCGGTTACGATGAGTAACCCTGCCCGCCGGGTTCCCGTTACCGCAAACGATCCCCTGTTACCCGGCAGTAACCACGGGAGACCCCATGACGGACCAGACCGCGCTGGATACGTTGCAGGCCCGGCTCCACCAGTCGATGCCCACGATGGCCGAGCTGTGCACGAGTGAGGACCCGGAACTCTTCCGGTCGCTGCTGTCCCGGATGGGCGACAAGTGGACGCTGTTGGTGATCGGGGTGCTCGGTGACGAGCGGCGGCGGTTCACCGAGCTCTCCGAGGTCATCCCCGGCATCTCACGCCGGATGCTGACCGTGACGCTGCGCGCACTCGAGCGCGACGGGCTCGTCTCGCGGACGGTCCATGCCGAGGTGCCGCCGCGCGTCGAGTACGAGCTCACCGACCTCGGACGGTCGCTGCAGTACGTGGCCCTCGCCCTCGCCGACTGGGTGCGGGAACACCAGCAGGTGATCGCCGGCAACCGGCAGGTCTTCGACGGTGATGGTGACGCCCGAAATCGATGACGACGACCCTGGCGCCAGCCCCCGGTCGGGTCCTGAGCGGAAAGAACAGCGCTGGCACCCGAGCTCAGGAGGCGAGGGGCTCCGGCTCCCATGCCGGGTCCGTTGACGGGTGCTGCACGACGTACCACTACCTGCGGAGCCGGTCCGCGGCGTCCGTCGCGGCACCGACCATGCGGCGGATGAACGCGGCGTGGTGCTCCAGCTCCGCTGCAGGCACCTGTTGCAGGGCGGCAGCGATCTCGGCGGTCGACCTCTCCGTGAACGCCCGCGCACGTTCCCGTGCCGCCGGCGTCGGACGGAGCGTCACCCGGCGCCGGTCGGTGTGCTCGCGGCTGCGTGCGAGCAGACCGGCCGCTTCCAAGCGGTTCAGCAGCACCGTCACGGAGCCGGAGGTCATACCGATCCTCTGCCCGAGCCGTGCGGGCGACAGCGGGTCCCCGGACGAGTCGGCCCAGAGCACCTGTCCGAGGGCGTTCGCATCTGTGGTCGGCAGGTCGAGCCACGAGGACATCAGCTGGTTGAGTTCCGCGAACGCCACGGCCCATGTCTGTAGCGCTTCCATCACCTCGACCTGGGGTGCGTCCCACTCCGTCTCGAACACGTCATCCATCAGATTCCTTTACTGTGTAGTATCTTTACTCTAAAGCTCACGACGGAGGAACACCATGGCAAACCGCACCGCTGTCATCTCAGGAGCCAGTATCGCTGGCCTGTCGACCGCCTACTGGCTCCGACGGACCGGATGGGACGTGACCGTCATCGAACGAGCCGCTGCGTTCCGTGACGGCGGACAGAACGTCGATGTTCGAGGCGTCGCGCGCGACGTGCTTCGCAAGATGGGCTTGTTCGACGCCGTGAAGGCACGGAACACCACCGAGACGGGCACCGTCCTCGTCGACGGGCGAGGGGCCGTCACCGCCGAACTGCCCTCCGACGGGGCCGGCGGTGCGACAGCGGAACTCGAGATCCTGCGCGGCGACCTCGCTCGGACGATCCTCGACAACCTGCCGGCCGGCGTCTCCTTCATCTACGGGGACACCGTGTCGGACGTCGACGACGACGCTGCGGGAGTCACCGTGACGACCGCGAAGGGGCAGCGCCTGAGCGCGGACCTGTTCGTCATCGCCGAGGGTGTGCGGTCCCGGACTCGTGGCATGGTCTTCGATGAGGACGACGTCGACCAGCGCGACCTCGACGTCACCATGGTGTTCGGGACCATCCCGCGGACCGACAGCGATGACGACCGTTGGCGGTGGCACAACGCCGTTCGCGGACGCCAGGTCCACCTGCGACCCGACCCGTACGGCACCACCCGCGCGATCCTCGCCTACTCTCCCGGGGACGACGTCATGGGTCTGACTCGTGAGCAGACACTGGCGGCGGTGCGGCGCAGGTACGACGGAGTCGGGTGGGAGGCGCCACGGGTCCTGGACGCGCTCGACACGTCCCCGGACGTCTACATCGACCAGCTCCAGCAGATCCGGATGCGGACCTGGCACCGCGGCCACGTCGTGATGGCCGGTGACGCCGGATGGTGCGTCACACCGATGGGTGGCGGCGGCGCCTCACTCGCGCTCACCGCCGGGTACGTCCTTGCCGCGGAGCTCGCCGACGTGACGCAGGACCAGGAAGCAGCGCTGACCGCGTACGAGAAGTGGATGCGCCCGCTGGTCGACGATGTGCAGGACCTCCCTCGCGGACTCAAGGCACTGGCGTACCCGCAGTCCCGACTCGCTCTCGCGCTCCGCGGGCTCCTCAACAAGGTGTTGATGTCACGGCCGCTTCGACCCGTCGCCATGAAGCTCACCCAGGTCGCCGAGACCGATCGCGAGTTGCCGGTCCTCCTCGATCGCTGAGTCCTCAGCGAGGCAGGGGACGCACTCACTTCGCGACGTCCGGCAAGCTGGGAGCATGGCCGACACAGCCCCAGGGACCGTCCACTTCCATCAGAAGCACCACGAAGCGATCATCCGCGGCGACAAGGTCACCACCGTGCGGTGGAACGAGTCCGTACAGGTCGGCGCGGCGACGTTCGTCTTCGACGATCACCCGACCGCCGAACCGTTGGCCGGCGCGATCACCGCCGTGCACCGGTACCGGCTCGACACCCTCACGGCAGAACAGGCGCATCAGCCTCCGGGGACGGACATGCGGCGCTTCGGGGAACAGCTCCGCGAGAACTACTACCCCGAGATGCCGGACGACGCGGTCGTCGAAGTGGCAGAACTCATGACTCGGCCATCTCTGTAGGGCATCTGCTGACGGACACCAGAGTGGCCGCCAGCGCGCATACCCTGGCGCAATGAGGCAACGTCGAGTCGGGGGTCTTGCACTGTTGGTCGGCGTCGCCGTCGCGGTCGCGGTGACCCTCACCGGCTGCACGGGCGGCAATGACGGCCTGGCCAAGCAGTACCGCGACGGCGAGACGAAGAACTACATCTCGGGAGACGGTGCTGTCACGGAGTTCGCCGCGAACGATCGTGGTGAACGGGTCATTTTCGAGACGCATGACCTCGACGGCAAGGTCATCCGAGCCGAGCAGTACCGTGGCAAGGCGCTCGTCCTCAACTTCTGGTACGCGTCGTGCGCACCCTGCCGCGTCGAGGCGAAGGACCTCCAAGCCGTCAGCGATGATCGGCACGCCCAGGCGTCGTTCCTCGGCGTCGATGTCCGGGACTCGGCAGCGACCGCGCTTGCCTTCGTGAAGGAGCACGACGTCTCGTACAGCAACGCCGTTGACCAGGACGCGGCCGTGCAACTCGCGTTCTCCGGGACGAACGCCCCCAACTCGACGCCGGCAACCATCATTCTCGACAAGGAGGGCCGGGTGAGCGCCCGCATCCTCGGGCCGATCAATCGCAGTGTGTTGACGACGTTGATCGACGAAGCCAACAAGTGACGACGTGACGTCGGAGTCCTGAACAACGAGGCAGTCAGTGCGCCGAGCGCGGACGGCGGGGTGCCCCGTGGAGGTATCGCCTGACGGTCCGGCAGGAGGGACGGGCGTCGTGGCTACTTCTTCTCGAACTTTTCCCAGTAGCGGGCGAGAGCCGCTTGGCCCGGTCGAGCCGTGGTGAACAGGACTACAGCGGCCCCGATGAAGATGACGAGAAACGCGACCAGAAGGTCGAGCGTGCCGTCCGAGTGGGCCATCAACACGAAACCGATGACGATGACGAGCGCACCCAGTGTCGCGAGTACGACGCGTCGAGGGGTCATGAGTGCGAATCTATCGTCACCGTCATGGATCGGTATCAATTCGCCTCGCGGTCAACGGCATTCGTTCAGTGACGAGGCCGGTGGAAACTTCCCGTTAGCCGATCGGCTTGCGGTACTGCTTCCATCGCTTGCGCTGCGCGACCGCGCTACGCTCAGCGAAGTGGGCATGTTCTTGGTTGGGCTGGCAGTGGTCGGCGTCACATGGGGCTGTGTTCTCGTACTCTTCCCGAGGCCGATCTCCCGCTTCGCGCGGAAAGTGCAAGGGGAGTTCTGGGGAGGGCAGTTCACTCCGGAACTCACACGATTCGTTGGCTGTGGATTTGTTCTCGGAGGCGTCATCGCAGCTGGGACGTTCGTCGCCGAGTTCCTCAGGCGCTGAGAGCCGGAGGATCGCCGCGTACGGGATCGCTAGGCGGCCAGTTGGGCTCGGAGCTCTTCTGGCGTCAGGTCGTAGCCCGTCGCACGAGGTCCCGACCAGTTCAGACCTGCGTTCAGTCCGTCCTTCTCGATTCCCGGAAGCCATCGGCTCTCGAAGTCAACGCGCGAGATCTCCAGGGGTCGAAAGCCCTTGTACGCCGGAACCTGTGCGATGACGCGCTCCGCGCGCGACCGCCGAGACCAGAACGGCATTGCCCGGCGGCCATCGGCTGCCTTCGGTGCGGGCACACCGTTGTTGTCTTCGACCGTCCACACCGGCCCGGTGCTGCCGATCTCACGAAAGAACGACGACGCCTGTGCAGCACTGACAGTCACACCACAAAACTAGCGCAGACCCTCGTGCCGGTAGCCGATGGCCCATGGGGACGTCGGTCGGGTGGTTCCACGGGTAACTTGAGCATCATGACGACTCACGAGTGGCTGGGCCGACGCCTGCCGCTGTGGACGCTGGTCCTCGTCGGTGTCGTTCTTCTCGGCGTCGCCGGATCGCTGTTGGTCCTCGTCGACTCGATGTTGGTCTTCCTGGCTATCTCACCACTCACCATCCTGGGGCTGTACACGCTCGCCTATGCCGGCGGGGAGTGGCGACGACGAAGCGACAAGCAGAGCTCCCGGTAGCCGATCCGCTAGCGGTCTTCGCCGTCCCGCAAGCTTTTCAAGCCCGCATACAGCGGCCACGGCATGAGCACCATCAACAGAAGCCACGACCCGGGGCGGGTGGTGTTGATGATGAGGTTCAGCAGTCCGAGCGCGAGCAGAAGACTGGCTGCGATCACCATGAACCACGCAAACGGGCGCGGATACTTCGGCGGCTTCACCAGCTCAACGTAACGGCGAGCGGATTGTCTCGCACAACGATCGACCACCGAGCGAGCCTGCCAGCGACTCAGGTTCGCTTCGTCCGGTCACGCTCGGATCGGGCGGACCCGTGGAGTGCGAAGCCGATCGCACCGACGATCGCAGCGAGCAATCCCATCGCCGCGATGACCAGCCCTCCCGCTACGAGTCCGACGTACTGGACGCCCGCACCGAGGAGCGCCATCACGAGCCCCGCGACAAGAGCCCCGAGGCCGAACGCAAGGCCGAACACCCGGGGCGGAATGCGAGAGAACATGCTTCCATCCAACTGTCAACGAGCGGCGCCGTAACGTTCTCGGGGTGGAACCCGTTCGTCCTCGACAAGGGCACCAGCCAGTGCAAGGAACGAAGGTCTGATGTCTCCTCGCAGCTACAGGCAGGTCTCGGTGGCCCGCAACTGACGGACAGGAGGCCCGGTACCAGCTGGCACCGGGCCTCCAGTCCGTCAGCGGCACGCGTCCAGGGTCTGCGCCTCTGTCGTGGCGTCCCACGCGCGCCGCCGTACCCGGCAGCACCGTCCGGTCACCCCCAGGTCAAGGGCTGTTCACCCGCTGCCGCTACCTCTGCTTGTCGGACCGCTGCCCGAGGGTCCCGATACCGGAGGACCCATGAACACCCGCACCGCACTGTCTTGCGTTGCCGTCGCTGCCCTCGCCTCGCTGGTGTTCGCGGTGCCGTCACACGCCGACGAGGCCAGCTTCACCAGCAGCAAACAGCCGTACATCGCCCCCAGCCAGTCGGACATCGACGCCTACTCGCCGGCACCGACGGGCTACGCACCCGTCGCCACGGAGTCGGTCGCCCGACACGGCTCCCGGGGACTCTCCGCGTACAAGTACGACGCGCTGCTGCACCGTCTCGCCGCCACCGCGCAGGCCGAGGACGGGTTCCTGACGCCGGAGATCGGAAAGGAGTTCTCCGCGAACCTCGATGCCATCACCGCGGCGAACGTCGCGAACGGCTACGGCATGCTCACCGGTCAGGGCGCCACCCAGCACCAGGGCATCGGAGCGCGAGCCGCGCAGCGCAACAAGCAGCTGTTCGCAGCTGCGGCGAAGACGGGCGGGCGAGTGGTCGCCGAGACCTCGGGTGAGTCTCGCGCCACGGAGTCCGGCGAGAACTTCTTGCGGGGCTTCGGGGCCGCGGGCGTCAAGCTCGAACCGCGGCCTGATCTGCTCTACTTCCACGACGTAGAGAACCCGGACGGCACCGACAAGGCCGAGGGCTCGCCCGAGCGCGAGCGCGCCCAGGCGTACGAGGACTACGTCGCCGCGCAGACCGGTGACGGCGGCACGATCGCGGCGGCCTTGCAGTACATCGAGGCGAAGCCGCGATCGGTCGAAGCGGCGAACGACCTGCTCTCCGGCATCTTCACGCCCGGGTTCATCGCCGCGATCGGCACGGACAAGGCGCACACCTGGTACAACACCGCCGACGGTTCCAAGGGCGGAGCGGTGGCGTGTGCGCCCGGTGCCGACACCAAGGCCGATCCCGATGCCTGCGGCGATCCGAAGAAGTCGATCAAGAGCACCGTCGATGCGGCGATGTCGCTGTACAACCTGTACATCATCGCGGCCGACATGCAACAGGAGAACGTCGCTCCGCACCAGTTCGACTTCGCGCAGTACTTCGCTGGCCGGCCGGCGGATGCCGAGTGGTTCGCCTACCTGCTCGATGCCGAGGACTTCTACGAGAAGGGCCCGAGCCTCGCCGGGCACGACGAGACCTACTCGATCGCCGAGCCCCTGCTCGACGACTTCTTCGCCACGATCGACGCCCGCGTCGCCGGCGGCGACGTGGTCGCGACCTTCCGCTTCGCGCACGCCGAGACGATCATCCCGTTCGCGGCACTACTGCGTCTGCCGGGATCCACCGTCGCCGCGCCCGACAACGCTGCTCCGACCTCGGACGCCGACGTCTACGACGACGCCACCAACCCGTGGCGAGGCTCCCAGGTGACGCCGATGGCCGCGAACGTGCAGTGGGACGTCGTGTCGCGTGCAGGCATCGACCCCGCCACCGGAGCGACCTACACGCCGCTCGTGCGCATGCTCTACAACGAGCGGGAGATCGCGTTCGCCTCGGGGTGCCGTGCGGCCGCCGCAGGGTCGCACTGGGTCAAGGAGACCGAGCTCAAGCACTGCCTCACCGGCACGGCGATGACCGAGAGCCCGCTGATCGCTGCAGCCGTGCCAGGACCGACAGCGACGCCCACCGCGGAGCCCACGCCGACCCCGACCGTGACACCAGCGGCGCAGGGCGCCGGCGCACCGACGACCACACCGACGACCCCGGCGGCTGCGACGGGCACGCTGGCCGCGACCGGAGCGGAGTCACCTGTCGGACCGGCGTTGCTCGCGACACTGCTCCTCCTGGCCGGCGCCGGGACGCTGGTGCTGCGTCGACGGCGTCGCCTGCGGCTCACCGAGTGACACCGACGGGGACCCGCAGCTCCTCGAGATCACCAGCCGGTACCGGCGCCCCGCGCCAGCGGGGTGACGGCCGGACTGGAGGCACGGTGCCAGCTGGCACCGTGCCTCCAGTCCGTCAGCGTCACGAGTCCAGGGCCACGGACGACGCGACCACGCCGCTCACGATCGCGGCGGAAGCCGCGAAACGAGCCGACGCCCAGCTGCCCCTTCCTCGGGAGCCCTCCGGGTCGTATGGTTTACAGCGTTGTAAACGGGCCGCCGCAGGGACGGCCCGCAGGCACGGCCGTTGCACGGCCCGATGGACGACGACGTCCACGAGGAGCACCCACTTGCGCCCCATCTCCTTCCGATCCCGAGGGCTGCGCCGTGCGCTGTCGTCGGGCATCGTCGCTGCGACCGCCCTCGGCATGCTCGGGATCGCCGCGATCCCCGCCGCCGCGGACCCGGCCGCCGACCGCACCGTCGTCTCGGGCCAGGCCCGGTTCGAAGTGCTCTCCCCCACCCTGATCCGCACCGAGTACGCCGGCGACTCACGGTTCACCGACGGCAGCACCTTCAACGTCATCGGCCGCGACGACTTCGCACCCACGACGTTCACGAAGACCGAGCGGGACGGCTGGCTGACCCTCGACACGGGCGCGATGACCGTCCGGTACAAGGAGGGCTCGGGGGCCTTCACGCAGGACACCCTGCAGACCACCGTGACCACGGCCTCCGGGCAGCGGGTCACCGGCACGCCGTGGGTGTCGACACCGACCCCCTCGTGCACGATCGGGTCGCTCTGCGAGGCCGAGACGCTCGGGCTCACCGGCCTGTCCCTCGCGACGGACCACGCGGGCTTCACCGGAGCCGGGTTCGCCGCGGGCTTCGAGTCCGTCGGCAACGCGATGACCTTCACGACCACGGCGGAACGTGCCGGCTCGTACGACCTGGCCCTGCGCTACGCGAACTCGCAGGGCGGCGACGGCCAGGTCGCCACCCGCACCCTCAGCGTGACCGTCGACGGCGGTGCCGCGAAGACGATCCGGCTCGCACCCGGCGCGAACTGGGACGACTGGAAGACCACCGCAGCCACGACGCTCGACCTGACGGGGGGCGAGCACCGCGTGCGCATCGAACGCACCGCGGACGACTCCGGTCGGGTGAACGTCGACAGCCTGGCCCTGGTCAGCACGGGTGCCGCCTACCCGGCACCGTCGCCCACGGTCACCGGCGAGGACTGCGCGTTCGGCACCGTGTGCCAGGCCGAGGACTCGGCACGCACCGCTCCGGCGACGACCGCCACGAACCACAACGGCTTCGCCGGGGACGGCTTCGTCGCCGGGTTCGAGCGTGCCGGGGCGCAGCTGACGACCCATGTCACCGGGGTGCCGGCCGCGGGCGACTACGCCCTGCAGGTCCGCTACGCCAACGGCTCCACCGGGACGCCGACACTCACCGCGGCCCCGACCGGTCAGCAGTCGACCACTGCACCGCTCCCGAAGACGAGCGGCTGGGACTACTGGAACACCGCCACCGTGCCGGTGCACCTGGCCGCCGGCGCGAACGACGTCGTGATCGGGTGCCCGACCGTGGCGAACAACTGCAACGTCAACTTCGACACCGTCGCCGTGGTCGACACCGCGTCGCCGGTCCTCGCCGCGCACGCCCCGCTCGGCGGGTACCGACGCGACCTCGACACCGCCAACGGATCGGTGAAGACGAACCCGGGTCTGCTCTACCAGGACGGCTGGTCACTCCTCGACGACAGCGCCTCGGCGCTGTACGACCAGGCGACCGACACCGTCACCGCCGCCGGCGACCACGGCGGCGAGCGCTACCAGGACGGCTACGTCTTCGGGTACGGCTCGGACTACCGCCACGCGCTCGAGGAGCTCGCCGTCCTGACCGGTCCGACGAAGCTGCTCCCCCGCTGGGCGTACGGCGTCTGGTACTCCGAGTACTACGACCGCTCGCAGGCCGACTACCTGGCGATCGCGAAGCAGTTCGAGGACGAAGGCGTCCCCGTCGACGTCATGGCGATCGACACCGACTACAAGATCGGCAGCCCCACCAACCAGGGCGACAGCAAGTGGAACGGCTGGTCGGTCGACCCGTCCCGGATCCCGGACATGACCGGCCTGCTGGCCGACTGGCACGCCGAGGGCATCCACAACACCCTCAACATCCACCCGTCGATCTCGAGCCAGGACCCGCAGTTCGCGAAGGCCCAGGCCACCGCGAAGGGCAAGCTCACCAAGGGCGACGGCGACCGGTACCTGTTCGACTGGTCCGACCCCGACCAGCTCAAGGCCTACTTCGACCTGCACACGTCGCTGCAGCCGAAGGGCGTCGACATGTGGTGGCTCGACTGGTGCTGCAGCGAGAACTCGAAGTACTCCGCGAACGGCGTCACCCCCGACGCGTTCATCAACCAGCAGTACGCGAAGTACACGGACCAGGCGCTCGGCGGCCGCGGGCTCGCGTTCTCGCGGGCGTACGGCTCGCTGACGGCCGGTGGCTACGGCAACCCGCAGGCGGTCCCGACCGGCCCGTGGGCGGACAAGCGCACGACCGTGCACTTCACCGGCGACACCACGTCGTCGTGGGACATGCTGCTCGCCGAGGTCGGCTACACCCCCGGTGAGTCCGCCGCGACCGGCCTGGCCTCGGTCAGCCACGACATCGGTGGCCACAACGGTGCGCAGTACGGCATCGAGGGCGCCGAAGAGGGCACGACCCAGCTGCCCGAGGACCTCTACGCCCGCTGGGTGCAGCTCGGCACCTTCCAGCCGATCGACCGCCTGCACAGCAACCACAGCGACCGACTGCCGTGGCAGTACCCGGCCGCTGCTGAGGCGTCGGCGAAGCGGTTCCTGAACCTCCGCGAGGCCCTGGTCCCCCTGACCTACACGCTCGCCGCCCAGGCGACCGAGACGGGCACGCCGATCCTGCAGCCGCTCTACCTGCAGTACCCCGAGGCGCAGGAGTCCTACGCCCAGGCCGGCTCGGAGTACCTGTACGGCCCGGACGTCCTCGTCGCCCCGGTCACCACCGCGAACGACGACTCCGGCAAGGCGACCCGCTCCGTCTGGTTCCCGGCCGGCAGCTCGTGGACCGACTGGTTCACCGGTGAGACGCACGCCGGAGGCACCACCGCCGACGTGACGACCGACCTGAACAGCATGCCGGTGTTCGTGAAGAGCGGTGGCATCGTCCCCACCCGCTCGGAGCAGGTCAAGAACGACGCCGCACCGCTCGACGCCGTCACCCTGACGGTGGCGACGGGAGCGAACGGCTCGTTCGACCTGCACGAAGACGCCGGCGAGGACAGCGCCGCGGACAGCGCTGCCACCGCGAAGTCGAGCGCGATGACCACGGCCGCCGCGTCCGCGAAGGCCACGGCGGGCAGCGCCTCCACCGCCGTCCGCTACACGCAGCAGGCGACCGGCGGCTCGCTCGCCATCGCCCCCGCCGACGGCTCCTTCGCCGGCCAGGTGCAGGACCGCTCGTGGACGGCGACGTTCACGAACGCGGACCGCCCCCGCACCGTCAACATCGACGGCCGGGTGATCGCGGACACCGCCTGGACCTACGACTCCGACACCCGCACCATCAGCGTGCCGGTCGACGAACGGTCCGTGACGAAGCGCACGGTCGTCGCCTTCAGCAGCAAGGCGGCGGCGACCCCCGTCCTGCAGGTCGAGTCGCCTCGGGTGGACGCGGGCGACACGCAGACCCTGACCGGCACCGGGTTCCCGGCGGACACCGACGTTGCGCTGGCGACCGCGCCACGCATCGGTGGTGCCACCGCGCACACCGACGCGAGTGGTGCGTTCTCGACCGACCTGCGGGTGCCGGGCACCGCGTCCGGTCGGGTGACCGTCACCGCATCGGTCGACGGTGTGGCCCTGGCTCGGGCCGCCTTCACCGTGGTGGCTGCGGCTGCTCCGGCGCCGACCACGTCACCGGGTGCGGGCACGCCGGGCAGCGGCGCTCCGACGCCGGGTGACAGCGGATCCGCTGCACCGGGCGCGGCAGCGCCGGGCAACGGCGGCGCTGATGCGGGCAGCGAGCCGGGCGGCGCACTGGCCTGGACGGGCGCGAACCTGCTCCCCCTCGGGCTGTTGGCGGCGGCACTGCTCGCGGCCGGTGGACTCGTGTGGACACTGCGGAGCCGGCGACGCCGCGCGCGTGCCTGAGCCCGCCTGAGCGGTCACCCGTCACGTGCGGATGACGGACGGACGGACGGGAGGCCCGGTGCCAGCTGGCACCGGGCCTTCAGTCCATCCGTGGTTGCGCTGCGGGTCCCGATCACGCGTCCCTGGGCCGGTCGCGTCCGGGACTGCTAGACAAAACGTTCTACGTCTGACATGTTAACGGCAGAACGTCGCAAGCAAGAGAAGGAGCAGTCGATGAGCAAGATCGGTCAACAGGCTCGGCGCATCACCGCCGGCTTCGCCGCAGCAGCCGTCGGGGGGATGGTGTTCCTCGGCACGACCCCCGCGCATGCGCAGGACGACGCCGGGAGCCAGGGAGTCATCGGCGGATGGTCGGAGAGCACCGGGACCGTCGATGGCGCAGGAACCGGAATGTCGGTGTTCGCGGTGAACCACCGCGGTGCAGCGGAGAAGAAGACCATCAGCGGGACGACGCACAAGCGTTCGCATGGTTGGACGACCTGGGCAGGCGTGCAGCACTACACGCGTGCGCGGCTCGAGCACGGCAGCAGCATCATCGCTGACTCTGGCCGGAAGTGGGGCAAGTCCGGCACGGAAGCAGTGACCGTGTGGAAGCCGTACCGGCCGAACCGGCCCGGCAACGGTGTCGGTACCGCGAAGACCTACTACGGCAGGTGACGCATCGCAGCGGGTGCGAGCCGACGGCTCGCACCCGCTGCTGCGTGAGGAGAAGACGTGACGAAGCAACAGACCACGGCGATCGCGGGCCTGCTCCTGCTGGCCATGCTGCTGACGGTGTTGATCGGGGTGTTCGACGCTCGCCGAGGTGTCATCGCTACGGAAGGCAACGATCTTCGCTCCGGCCAGAGCGCGTGGGTGACCGCGACGATCGACGAACTCATGCGTGCTCGCAGCGCGTTCGAACCGGGGACGAAGGTGTTCGTGGGTCTGGACGGTGACGTCCGCGCCGTCGTGGTCCTGTCCGGACAGTGGACAGACGTTCCGCTGCACGACGGGCACGCTCTGACCGGGCGTCCCGGTGAGGCCCTCGTCGGCGCTGCCGTCGACGTCCGCGACGAGGACATCACCGTCGGTGGCACGACGTACGAGGTGGTGGGGCGTCTCGGTGTGCGGGCCGACAGCCTGCTGTCCGATGACGTGGTCCTCGCCGATCCGGCGCAGTTCTCGGCGTCACCGCAACGGCTGCTCCTGGACGGCCCGAGCAGCGCCCACCACTACAGCGCAGAGTTCCCCGGCAGGAGCGTCGAGATCATCGACGACGGCACGAACCGCAGGACGAACGTCGACGCCGTGTCGCCGGTCCTGGTCGCGCTCGGCGCGCTCGTCATCATGCTCATCACCGTGGTCGCAGGTCTTCAGGCTGGACGATGGGAACTCCGCACCGCCGCCGTCCGCTTCACCACCGGGATCCGACCGCTGACCACCCTCCACAGCGCGGCCGCCAGAGTCGCTGTGATCGGCACCGCCGCCTGTACGACAGCCATCGCGGGCGCGGCAGTCGTGAAGCAGACCACCATCCTCGACCTCGACGTCACCACCGCAGTCGTCGCGGTCGGAACCGTCGTGCTTGCCGTGTCCGTCGCTTCGTTCTTGCAGGGAACCCGACGATGGAACTGCTGAACGACCTCCGGTCCAACTGGACGATCATCGTCGCCAAGATCGTCCTGCTCGTGCTGCTCGCACTCTGTTGGTACAACGTGGCGTCGTTCACCCAGTCCACCTCGCAGGCCGTGGCCCAGGGCCTGTCCGCTGATGCCGACGTCGACCTCTACACCGTGATCGACGATCTCGGCCCGGAGGCTTTCGAAGCGATCCGGCGAGACCAGCACGCGGTCGACGGAGTCGCCTCGTTCGTCGACCGTATCGACGATGAGCCCGGATTCGACTTCATCTCCTCGTACGACCAACCCGTGACCGTCCAGGACTTCCGCGGCGACGACCGCTTCGACATCGGTTACGGCACCGAGTACACGCTCAACGGGAAGTACCAGGACGAGTCCGGACGGAGCGTCCAGGACATCAAGTCCATCCAGCTCAACGAGACCGCGTACGAGTTCGCGGGGCTCTCCGTGCAGGACGGCAAGCCGATCGAGTGGGACGGCGTCGACTGGGGATCCGGCCGGATCCCGGTGCTGCTCGGCAACGAGTACCGCGGCGTGTACGAGCTCGGGGAGCGACTCACCGGAGCGGTCATCCTGCAGGAGCAGGAGCTCGAAGTCATCGGTTTTCTCGAACCGGACAGCGCCATGTACTTCCGCGGTGAGGCCACCCACTACCTCGATGACACCGTCATCGTGCCCTACCCGCCGACACTCGGCGGACTCGACCGAGCAGCACTCGACCGGCTGGATCCCGAGCTGTTCGGGCGCCTGGTGTTCCAGGTGCTCAACGCCGATCTCGCCGTCGAACACAGCCTCGATTTCGGGGACGTCGTCGCGCGTCTCTACGCGATCGGAGACGACACCGGCTTCAGGTCGTACACGTTGCTCGGAGTACCGGCCTACCTCGTGCAGCTCTCCCTCGTCCGCCAGCTCATCCAGGACAACCTGGTGCTCGTCACCGCGCTGCTCGTCGTCCTCACCGCGGGCGTGGGCGTCGTCACGGCGTTCCTCCACCGGCTCCTGCATCACCGTCGAGCGCCAGTGGCGCGGGTGCACCATCTCCTCGGGAGGAGTCCGGATGCCACGAACCGACTGTTCCGCGCAAGCCGCCTGACCGAGTACACCGCCGCGCTCGGGCTGTTCCTCACGTCCAGCGCGCTGCTCCCCAACGACAGTGCGATGGCACGACTCGGCGCCGGCACCGCCCTGCTCCTCTGGTGTGTGGCAGACGGCGCACTCGGTCGACGAGCCGTCCGCATCGAACTGACCACCCAACGCCGAAGAGGTACCCCACGATGATCGTGCTGCGCGACGTCTCCAAGACGATCACCGAGCCCGACGGATCGACCCGAGCACTGTTCGACCGACTCGACTTCGACCTTCGCGAAGACGATCGCTCAGTAGCCATCACCGGGCGCAGCGGATCCGGCAAGAGCACACTGCTCCAGATCCTCGCCGGCCTCGACACCGACTTCGGCGGGACCTACGAGCACGACGGGCACGTGCTCGAGCGCACCGCACGCAGGATGGCGGCGCACCGACTCCGACACATCGGCATCGTCACCCAGGACCACAGCCTGCTCGGCGACCGCAGCGTGCTCGACAACGTCCGGCTCGGAGTTCCTGCTCGCGCTGACTCCGCCGACCGAGCGCATGACGCCCTCGAGGCGGTCGGCATCAGTCACCTCGCTGGCAAGCGCCCACGACGACTGTCAGGAGGCGAAGCGCAGCGCGTCGCGATCGCTCGAGCCATCGCGAAGCGCCCTGCCGTCGTCCTCGCCGATGAGCCCACCGGCGCACTGGACGAGACGACCGAAGACGACGTGCTCGCCCTCTTCGATCGGCTGCAGCAAGCGGGAACCAAGTTCGTGATCGTCACCCACAGTGAGCGCGTTGCACAGCGATGTGGACGTCGACTGCAGCTACAACACGAGCAGCTCATCGCGCGCGGCGCGTGACGGACTGGAGGTCATGCTCGGGCCCGCCAGGAGGAACGGCACGTCGAGCAGATCACCGATGAGCGCCTGCCTGAACGTGATACGTTCTGGTGATTGTGCCGCCACACAGGAGGCCTATTCTCACGGTAAGTGCCGGCGGTGACGTGGCGATGCGGGGAAACCGTCGGCGCCCGTCAAGCTCCTTGGGTGTACCCGCGAGACCGTGCGTATTCACCGAGCAAGCGCTCCGCTTCACGGGTACGGACGCTTTTGCTCGAATCCGTTTCGCTGAAAATGCCGTCGACCTGCATTGCGGTGAGGTCCGCAAATTGCGGCAAGTTCGCTTCCGTGTCGATGAACCGTTCCACGATTGATGTTTGCTTGGCGACGATGACGCGGTTGCCGTTGGCAGTAACTTTCGACTCAAGGAGCCCACCGATAGTGGCGACAAGATCCCATCCGGCGCGAACCCGGTCGGTGATCCAGTGCTGCGCTCCGGCGTTGTCGATGCGGGACCACGCGCGGAGGAGGTTCCAGAAATCTCCAGGGGTGGTTTCTGGTGATGCAGGTATGTGCTCGTCGGCGTAGCGGTGAGCGCGTGAGGTGATGCCGTCGAGGACGCCGGAGGTTGCGTTGTCGAGACTGCCGACGTAGATACTGAGCTGTTCGGAGATGGCACCGTTGATGCCGAAGTAGAACCGTCCTACTTCGGCGAGGGCGAGGATCGACGCTGCGGTGTCGTCGCGGCTAGCGATGAGGCGGTCGCGGTCCTCACGGCTGAGGCGGGCGAGCAGTCGCGCAACGAGTTGCGTCAGCTGCGCTCGTTGTGTGACGAGGCCTGTGTCGATCTCGCTCATCGTGTCGATTCGGTCCACGAACCATTCCACCTGCCGTGGAGTGGGGGTGATGAAGTCACGAAGTTTCCGGATGATCAGTTCCGGGTCGCGCTGCATCATCCGGTCGAGTTGCGCCAACGAGTCGCTCTGGTACGCGGCGTTGGTCATCGCTGTCAACGCGTCGGTGACGGTCTTGTCGGGGATGTCTTCCTCTGGCACCCCGAACGCGAAGTACCGACCAAAGTAGTCCGGGTTGCCGATGCGGGGTCCGTCGAAGAGGCCCACGGATGATTCGGGTCGGGGCAGATCTGCCCAGTCCGAGCGCAGCATCGGGAAGATGCTTCCGAGCAGCCGCATGAGCCCCTCACGGTGTTCGACGGGTACCCGGAGCCGGTCCAGGTCCCGCTTAAGTTGCGCTGCATACGACAACGGTGGTCGTTCGTCCGGGGCGCGGCGTTGCATCTCCGCGTCGGTCGCGAGGATCCAGTCGCGGCGGTGCTCCACCCAGGCGTACAGGGCGGGTTCTTCCAGACGAAGCCAGGTGATGATGAGGAAGTCGACGGGGTCCACCTCGTCTCCGAGGGTGTTGAGGCTATGTGGCAGCTGCGTGAACAAGCGGCGGATACCGCGCGGTGTTCGCAGCCGGTCGACTAGGTGCATGTTGACGGCGTCGGTAAGCCGTGCCCGCTGCAGGTCCGTGATGGTGAACCCCTGCTGCCGCTCGAGTGTGGTGACCGCATCACCGATGAGCTGTTCGGTCTGCGCTCGACGCAGCGGCGGGACATCGAAACGGAGCTGGATGATTTTCTCGAGGTAGTCCTGCGCGCGAGCGGGTGCATCGTCGGGGACTAAATCAGTGCGGCTAAGCACGTCGAGGATAGTCTGCTCGTCGAAGCACAGCAGAAAATGCACGTGCGGCAGCCGACCGGTGAGGCGGACGAGCTTCGTGACCATCACTAGTTCGGCGGGAGCGAGCCGGTCCACGTCATCCAGGATGAACAGGATCGGCACGTTTGCCCGCTCTAACGCCTCCGACGCTGCCTTCATCTGCTGTGACAAGGACCCGGAAGCGTCGAGAGCCGTAGCGAGCATCTCGGTCAGCTTGCCGGCATCGACCGGCCCGCTGATCATCGACAGAAGCGGTGCGACCTCGCGGATACCGGCCGACGCATTCCGGAGCTTCGCGATCGCGTCTCGCATCGGCGTCTTTTCCATATGCGGTTTCAGCTGCTGTAGCAACTCCTGGTAGAACCCAGTCTGCAGCGCCTCGTCGTCGGTGTATGCCCACGGGTTGAAATCTGTTATCGCCCACGGCGCTGCTAAGCCCGGACGTTGCAGCCGTTCCGTCAGGAGACTGATGACACTGGACTTTCCCGAGCCCCAACCGCCGACGAGGGAGAACACGCTGGAAGAGTTCACCGCTCGCGCGGCTTGCAACGCAGCTTCCAACTGCGCGGCGATCGGACCTCGGCCGAGTGCGTCTTCCGCCGCCCCGTTGATCGGGTCGTCGGCGTAGTTGATGTCGGTGATCATGCAGCCCCTTCGAAGCGAGGGGCACCGATGCGGCCCTCCTCGCTCTTCGCAGCCTATTTCATCGGCGGGCACACCACCCGCTCGGAGGGCACCTGTCGCTGCTCCGGACCTAAGTGACACGTTCGGTCTAATGACAGGGTCAAATGTTCGTTATCGTCGAGTGCATGCCGGAAATGACCACGCCGGTCGCAGCGGTGAGGTGTTCATGGGTGGCCATCTCGACGCCCTGATCCCGGATCAGCGAGCGTTTAAGGGTGATCGCCGAGCACATGTGAGAGGACGGATGGAACCGTGTGCCCACGCACGACTACAACCTCGATCAAGGAGGTGGCATTCGACGACTGTGTCGCGACGCGACTGGATGTGGTTTGGCTCACTGCCCTCGGCGCCCCGGGCAGAAGACCACGACGACGACCGCTGCGCTTCCCAAACTGAGCCCAAGTGGCAGCTAATTACTGCGGTTGCGCAAGAAGGAGTACGGAATTTGCAGGGTCCTACAGCTGCGATGCCGGATCCGTCGCAGCCGGTTAGCATTCGTGTGCGAGGCGCGCACTTAGGAGGCGTCGAACGGTTCGTCAGCGAGACGTTCTTCACCGGCTCGATCGAGGTCGCCCCGTGGAGCGAGAGTCTCATTGACGGTCGGCATCGCGCTTGGGAGCTATGACGTTAATCCCCGTCCAGTCCAGACTTCTGCACGACACGCCTCTGAACGACGATCCCAAACGTCGTCGTCGCTCCGAGACGAACTGCATCAGGACCATGTCGCCGCTTCGATCCGGGGATTACCGCACCTCGCTCCCGCCGTCGCAACGGCGGCACCGCACTGAGTTCGCGCCCTGAGACAGCTTGCGGACGCTGCACGACGGTGATGATCCATCTTCACAGGGTGGTGCCTCGATGTCTGATGGGCCGCGGTATTAGTCAGTGGCATCGCGCCGCCGCGGCGAAGAACCCTCTTCGGGGCTCCGAAAACCGCAATGGGAGATCGGCAACGCCCCGTTGCCGTCGAGGAGGATGTGACAGTGGACACGACGTCGGCCCGGACGATCGACACCAGGTTGGGCCGCGTTAGGAGAGAATGTCCCGTTTCAGTACGTCCGCTTCCTGTTGCGTGATTGCGCCACTGCCGACGAGCGCTTGCAGCCGTTCCAGTCTTGTCAGCACGTCGTCGCCGACTGACGTTGCGTGCACGGCTTGCGTTGCGGCTGGCTGCGGCGGTGCGGTTTCAGCGGTGCGGGCACGGTCGCCAGCGTGACGGTTGATCTGTTCGGCGAGCTGGCGCGGGCTGGAGAGCCGGTCGGGGTGCACTATGACCCGCAGCGACCAGCCGAGGCCGCCGACTTGGAACTCCCCTTGCCTGCTGTCGGTCTTTTCCTTTTTTTGCAAAGCCATTCCGGGAATGAGGGCACTGCCTGGCAAAGGCGACAGTAGCGCCATCCGGGTCAGGGTCGGTCTCTGCGTGACGAGTGCCTCGCCGTCGAGGTACACCTGCGCAGTGGTCGTCGCATCGATGGGATACGCGTTCGTCGGCGTAATGACCCGGTCGCTGCGCACCTCGCACCATTTCTCAGCGGTGACGACCTGCAGCAGTTTGCCCTTCCTGCCGTGCTGGGAGAATACGTCTTCCGCGATGACCGTCCCAATGTAGAAGGACCCGACGCGCAGTGACCGACCCGTCATCGCGGTGACCCGCTGCTCCGTCGCCTTCCGAGCAGCCCGGCCGCTGACCGCCTTCGCAACCTGTACCGCGGCGCGGATTGCACGCTCTTCCGCCTCGATCTCCCCAGCGGCGGCGTGTTCCATCGCCGCTCTCAGCTGCTTATCGGCCTGCATCCACCCGTCCCATCCGTCAGGGACACCGTGTTCCTCGGAGTGTTGTTCCAGCGTGCCGACAGCGAACGCTTGGATCGCGGCATCCTTCGCCTCCACGGACGCCACTTTCGCGGCACGCTTGTCGTCCTTGGCTTGGGCGCGAGCCGCCCGCGCATCCGATCTGGTCGCTGCCGCCACCGCTTTCGCCTCCGCTGTCGCGGCAGCTGCGGCCTGCCGAAGCTCAGCACGGGTTGACGGTGCGGCCGGCAGCGCGTCGACCTTCGGTACCGCATCCCACCCAACGAGCTCCTTGGGCCCCGAAACCTCGGCTGCTTGCTGGGCCGGTTCCGTATCGGGCACAGCATCCACTGGCGGCGCTGCGGGGGACGGGAAAGCGGCGGTTTCCGCCCGGGCGAGTTTCTCCTGCGCTGCGGCGAGCTGGGAACGTTCCGCTTTCTCGCCGAGCCGTTCCGACCAGGCGGCCACCCTCACGTTCGCGGCGTCGATTCGGTCATTCGGTGTCGTGCCCGATGGGGCACGTGCAGGGTCAGCGCCGCTTGCGGCGAGCACTGCTTCGTTCAACGCGAACGCGTCCGCCTGCCCCTTCTTGAGGAAGTGGACTACGTATTTCGCGTCACCGACCTGCACGGTCAGGTTCCCATTGGTGACCATGTTCGCCGCTTTCACGCTGACCGCGTCGATATCAGCCACCGGGATGTGCCGTTCTTTCGCTCCGAGACCAGCAACGCCGGCGAACGCGTTTCGCGCGACGAGATGCAGCGTAGTCCCGTCGAACTCAGCGTCTGCGCCGTATCCCTTGAACTGCATCGCCAACCTCCATGTGCCTGACTGCTGCATCTTAAGAGGTTTCAGCGCGCACGTCGTGTCACATCTTCTGGGGCACGCTGTCCCGAACCAGGGGCCGGCGCGACCAGATGCCAGGCTCGGTTCCGCGGACGACGACATCGGCAGCGGGTCGATGTGCAGCGCTTCTCAGGGCAAACAATGACCCACAGCACAGTCTGCGGCGGGTCGGTGCTGACGCCGCCGGTGGAGTGCCGCTGCGTCGATGCGTCCCGCGACGGAAGCAGAATGGTGTGGTGGCGGAGTGCGGTGAACAGCGCGTTCAAGGTGACGTCGCTGATGTCGCGAAGGACCGTGTGGGGTTCGAATCCGACAGCGACGGCCTCTTCGGCGAGTGTCGCAGCAACCCAGTCGGTCGCGGCGCTGGACCAGCGACTCGACCCGGCTTCTCGGTTCATCGTCTGCCAATACATTGACGACCGCTGCGCCGAGGACCTGCGAGACGAGCTCCGCGAGGCACTCTCGACGAACCGGGCCGCGCTGTACCGAAGCGGCAGATGGCCCGAGCGGTACCCATCGCCGATCGGCTACCGGCCTCGGTCAGACAGAGGACAGCTCAGGGATCTGCCACGCGGCGCCACACACGAAATCTCAGCTACAGAGCAGCACGCCATCTGCGGCTCGGTCGCAAACCGCGCCTGCCACCGACGATTCGAGGGAGCTCAGGCCTCGATCTGCGGCGGAGCCTCTGACGCCGCACCCGGGTTCAAGACCCCAGCCACGGCAGAGCCAAGAGTGATGAGCGCGTTGGCATCAGCGACAACGGTGCGGGCGGCGGAAGCGATCCTGAGTAGAACAGCCCCAACGCGACGCGCGGCGCTTGGTCGGCCGGCATGCAGGAGGTTGATGGACAGCGCGGTCAGGGCACCCACGAGTCGGTCGACGATGTCTCGAAGGTCGGCCTCGCCGAGCACGGTCCGTTCGTCCAATAGCTGCGTCATGGACCTGACAAGCTCAAGCAGGTACCGACGTTCCTGTTCGTCGTATGTCTCGTCGTCGTCGCCCAGCAGGTCGACAACTTCGTTCAACAACGAACGGAGGTCTCGGCGACGAGCTTCCGTCACTGGAGCTGACGCTGACCCGTCTGTGATTAAGTCGTCAAGGCCGCGCAGTTGCGCTACCGCTGTGCTTACATCCGGACGCTGGCTCTGCTGCGTCCAGTGCTGATCCGGATGGAATAGCGCTCGCAGTGCTGGGACAAGCGTCACGCGAAAGTGATCGACGTTCCGCCCGTTGCGTTCCCGAGCGTCAAGGTACTGGTCGACGTCATGCCAGAGAACGGCGGCATGAGCTCGTGATCGCCAGTAGTTCAAGTCGCCGGGGCTTGAGCTGCCGGTGTTCGTGTACACATCACTAGACGTGACCCACCCTGCGGCCATGTCCTCAAGGAAGTCAGCAAGTTCGCCGGCAGAGCTCATACGTTCATCGTGCCGGATCACTCTGACAGTTGAGACCTTTTGGCCTTTGTTTGGCTAGTCGAGTGAGCGGCGAAGCCGCTGACTCGATCGGCCCGTTGACCCGTCCTCCCACGAACCACGGTGTCCGACTCGGACTCGGGCTCGAACCGGACGATCCGCGAGCAGACTCGTGTCGTACATAGGTGTTCCGCTGAACGTCGCCGTTAGGCAGCACTATGCGGACGACCGCACGACAGGCACAGGAACGAAGAAGCCCACCGAGATCCTCGGTGGGCTTCTGCCGTCGTGTCCGACACGTTTCGGTCGGGCTGACAGGATTTGAACCTGCGACCCCTTGACCCCCAGTCAAGTGCGCTACCAAGCTGCGCCACAGCCCGCGAGTTCCGGAGAACTCAGGACCCCGGAGGATCCTCGCCCGCGTCCGACCGGAGCGCGAGCGACCGGTCCAGCATAGCGGACGTCAGACCCCCTCCGTGCCACGGCGAGTCGGAGCAACGCGACCCGATCGACACGCTCAGCCCGGCCGCACCACCTCGCGCCGCGCCGCCAACCACGGCAACCCGAGCCCGACGAGCAACCCGCCGGACCCGTCCGCGGCCAGGTCCCCGATCGTGTCGTCGTACCCGACGAAGATCTTCGAGTCGACGAAGTTGTGCCCGAGCCACTCCCCCATCTCCCACACGGCTCCGACCGCGAGTCCCGCACACAGCGCGAGCACCGCGACGACCACCCGGCGCTCGGCGTGCGGGGCCGGCACAGCGCGCAGGTCGGCACCGATGACGTAGAGCACCGCCGCGAGCAGCCCCGTCAGCACGACGTGCATGAACTTGTCCCACAGGAAGACGGTCGTGTACCACTCGAGCACGCTCGACCACCCGGCGACGAGCACGAGCACGCACACCGCCACGTCGAACGCCGGCCGCAGCCCGAGCATCCGCGGCACCACGACCCCGAGCAGCGCCAGTGCCATGACCGGGAACGCCGTCCCGCCCCACCCGACGCTCGCCACGACGACGCTCACGAGCGTCAGCGCCCGCACCACGTCGGCCACCAGGAACCGCGGCCGCAGGAACGTCGGTCCGAGCGTGGCGATCACGACGCCCACCGCACGACCGCGTGCACGGCGGCGTGGTCGGACGGCCAGACGCCGCCCGGCCGCCGCACGTCGACCGCGACGCGGTCCACCTCCGCCTCAGCGGTCACGAGCACCCCGTCGATCCGCCGGCCACCGACGCGCGGACTCCCGTAGTGCGGGTACGTCCCGTAGGGCTCACCCACCTGCCTGGAGGCCCGCCCCCAGCTGTCCTCGACCCCCGCCTCCGCCAGGGCTCGCCATGGTGCGGAACCGGCGGGGCTGTTCCAGTCGGCCATGACCACGGCGGGCAGGCCGCGCTGCCGGATGATCCGGCCGAGCAGTTCGGCGGAGCGGACTCGGGCCCACGGCGAGGCGACGTCGAGGTGGGTGGCGATCGCCAGGAACCGCACGCCGGTCTCGCGGTCGTCGGCGACGGCTCCGACGGCGTGCCGGGGGAAGGACGTCGCCCACGACCGCGAGCCGGGGCGGTGGGGCGTCCGGGAGAGCGCCCAGGTACGGCGTTCGACGACGTCGAGGCGGGAGCGGTCGAGGAACAGGCCGACCTGTTCGCCACCGCCGTGCGCTCCCCGTCCGGCCAGGACGGGCTCCCAACCCGACCCCAGGCCGGACGTCAGGTCGTCTGCCTGCGCGGGCAGGGCCTCCTGGACGGCGAGGACGGTGGGCGCTTCGGACGCGACGAGCGCGAGCACGGCCTCTCGGCGACGCTCCCAGGCGTCGGGGTGGGTCGGCTGTCGCGGCACGCGGCGACGCACGTTGAGCGTCATGCAGTGCACCTCGGGCGACCGGACCGGTCCGATGAGCGGGCGGTCGTCGGGGTGGTGGGGCATGCCTCCCTTCTACGAGACGACACCCGTCGGATTCCCAGGGACCTCTCCGTCTGGCTCGTATGGTGGCTCGATGCGTTCACGTTCCACCCCTCGTCTCCTGGTCGCGATCGCGGTCTCCGGCCTGCTGCTCGGAGCCGCCGGGTGCACGTCGAGCGGACCGGACACGAGCCGCCCGACGTTGGCGAAGGCCTCGGCCGACACCGTCACGGTGGCCGACGCTGCGGACGCCGCAGCCCGGTCCGTCCGCGTCAGCAAGGCCCTGTTCGCGAGTGCTCCCGGAGCGGTCGTCGCCCGGGCCGGCGACACTGACGGCATCCGCGATGCGGCGAAGGCTGCGGCGAGCGCCCACGTCCCGGTGCTGCTGACGGCCAAGGACACGAGCACTGCCGTCGCCCGCGAGCTGGACCGGCTCGGTGCCGACTGGTACCAGGCCGAGGGCGACGTGTCGGTCGACACGGACGTCGAACAGCGGCAGGCGCCGGACGGCGGTGACGCGCCGGAGTCGACCCGGGCCTCCCCGCAGGCGACCGTGGTGATGGCGGACGCGAGTGCGGACGCTGCTGCCGTGGCGACCGCGAAGGCCGCAGGCGCGCGCGTCGTGACCATGCCGAAGGGTGTAGCCGACCCGGCTGCCGCACCCGACGTGGTGACGGCGCTGCACGAGCGGGCGAAGCACCCGACCGTCCTGGTCGGTGCGGCGTTCGAGGCCCTGCCGGACCCGGAGTGGACGGTCCGGGCTGCCGAGGGCGGGTTCCAGCTGCGGAACGGCGGCCAGCGACCGTTCGACGGGCACCGGTACGTCGCGTTGTACGGGGCTCCCGGGGCTCCGGCGCTGGGCGTGCTCGGCGAGCAGGGGCCGAAGGAGACCGTGCAGCGTGCCGAGCAGGTCGCGAAGCCGTACCGGGCCGAGTCCGACGAGCTCGTGACGCCCGCGATGGAGGTCATCGCGACCGTCGCCGCCGGGGACGCCGGAGCCGACGGCGACTACTCGACCGAGCTGCCGGTGTCGACGCTCGAGCCCTACGTCGAGGCCGCCCACGACGCGGACATGCCGGTCATCATCGACCTGCAGCCCGGGCGGTCGGACTTCCTGTCGCAGGCCAAGAAGTACGAATCGCTGCTCAAGAAGCCGGGCGTCTGGCTGGCGCTCGACCCGGAGTGGCGGCTGACGAAGGACCAGGTGCCGCTCGAGCAGATCGGGAGTGTCTCGGCGTCCGAGGTGAACGAGGTCTCCTCGTGGCTGGCTGCGCTCGTGCGCGACGAGGGGCTGCCGCCGAAGGCCCTGGTGCTGCACCAGTTCCGGCTCTCGATGATCCAGGACCGCTCCGCACTGCAGACCCACCCGGAGCTCGACATGCTCGTGCACGTCGACGGGCAGGGGTCGCAGCCGGACAAGCAGGCGACGTGGAAGGCACTGCACCAGGGCGCGCCGGAGGGGTTGCACTGGGGCTGGAAGAACTTCTACGACGAGGACACGCCCATGCTGACGCCTGCGCAGACCATGCAGGACGTGCAGCCGACGCCGTCGTTGGTCACCTACCAGTAGGGAGCTTCTCCACAGCCTGGAGGCGCGACCTGCGTTACGTCGGTCGGTGCTGACAGCATGGGGGCATGGACACCCCCACCGCCGCTCCGTCTGTCGTCTCGCCTTCTGCAGACATCGCCGCCGAGGCGCAGCAGGCGCTCGCTGCGCTCACGGGGCGCCCCGACGCGGTCTTCCACCCGGGCCAGCTAGAGGCCATCTCGGCGCTGGTCGAGCACCGGCAGCGCGCCCTGGTCGTGCAGCGCACCGGGTGGGGCAAGTCGGCGGTGTACTTCCTGGCGACGCTGCTGCTGCGCCGACGTGGGGGCGGCCCGACGGTGCTGGTGTCGCCGCTGCTCGCCCTGATGCGCGACCAGGTCGCCGCCGCCGCGCGGGCCGGTGTCCGTGCGGTGTCGATCAACTCCGCGAACGCCCACGAGTGGGGCGAGACCCAGGCAGCCCTCGCCCGTGACGAGGTCGACGTGCTGCTGGTCTCCCCCGAGCGGCTGAACAACCCGAAGTTCCGCGACGAGCAGATGCCGACCCTGATCGCCCGGATGGGGATGCTCGTGGTCGACGAAGCGCACTGCATCTCGGACTGGGGCCACGACTTCCGGCCGGACTACCGCCGACTGGCCGAGCTCATCCGGTCGCTCCCCCACGGTGTCCCCGTCCTGGCGACCACCGCGACGGCGAACGAGCGCGTGGTCGAGGACGTCGCCGAGCAGCTCACCGCCGGCCCGGCCGACCCGGTGTTCACGATCCGCGGGTCCCTGGCTCGCAAGTCCCTGCGCCTCGGCGTGCTGACGCTGCCCGATGCCCGGCAGCGGCTCGGCTGGCTCCTCGCGCACCTCGGCGACCTGCCCGGCAGCGGCATCATCTACACGCTCACCGTCTCGGCGGCCGAGGACATCGCCCGGCTGCTGCGCGACAACGGGTACGCCGTCCGCGCCTACACGGGGCGCACCGACACCGACGAGCGCGAACAGCTCGAACAGCAGCTCAAGGGCAACGAGCTGAAGGCCCTGGTCGCCACGAGTGCGCTCGGCATGGGGTTCGACAAGCCCGACCTCGGGTTCGTCGTGCACGTCGGGGCTCCCTCGTCGCCCGTCGCCTACTACCAGCAGATCGGTCGTGCGGGTCGTGCGACCGACAACGCCGACGTCCTGCTCCTGCCCGGGCGTGAGGACCGCGAGATCTGGCAGTACTTCGCCAGCGCCTCGATGCCGACCGAGGCCCGCGCCGCCGCCGTGCTCGGCGCCCTGTCCACCGACACCGCGATGTCGACCGTGGCGCTCGAGGGCCTGGTCGACATCAAGCGCTCCACCCTCGAACTCCTGCTCAAGGTGCTCGACGTCGACGGCGCCGTCCGACGCGTCACCGGCGGCTGGGTGTCGACCGGGCAGCCGTGGGAGTACGACGCGCCCCGGTACGAGCGGGTCGCCGCGGCCCGTGCTGCCGAGGCAGCGTCGATGCTCGACTACGAGTCCACCTCGGCCTGCCGCATGCAGCTGCTGCAGCAGGACCTCGACGACCCCTCGGCCGAGCCCTGTGGCCGGTGCGACAACTGCGCCGGGGCGTGGTTCCCGACGGCCGTGTCCGACACCGACTCGTCCGGTGCAGCGGCCGCGCTCGACAAGGTCGGCGTCGAGATCGCCCCGCGTGCCCAGTGGCCCTCGGGGATGTCGTCGCTCGGGGTCTCGGTGCGGGGCAAGATCGGCGCGGACGAGCTCGTGCAGCCCGGCCGTGCGGTGGCGCGTCTGACCGACCTCGGCTGGGGCGGTCCCCTGCGTGCGCTGTTCTCGCCGTCCACCCCCGATGCCCCGATCTCGCGCGAGCTCGTCGACGGTTGTGTCCGGGCGCTCAAGGACTGGCCGTGGGAGACCCGGCCGACCGGCGTCGTGGCGATGTCGTCGCGATCGCGGCCCGAACTGGTGGGGTCCCTCGCCCAGGCGCTGTCCACGATCGGGCGGTTGCAGTTCCTCGGCACGCTCGGCCGTGCCGGCGGGACCCCTCGCGGCGACGGTGCGACGAACAGCGCCTACCGGTTGTCCGGCGTGTGGGACACCTTCGTGGTCGATCCGTCGCTCGCTGCCGCCCTGCAGTCGCACGAGGGCCCGGTGCTGCTCGTCGACGACCTGGTCGACAGCCGGTGGACGATGACCGTCGCCGGCCGGGAGCTCCGGCGCGCCGGGGCCTCCGCCGTGCTCCCGTTCGCCCTGGCCACGGTCGCGTAGCGCCCGCACCTGTTTTGCGACAGTCCACGTGTCGATCGACGCGTGTGCTGTCGCGGAGCCGGTCCACCGCCCGCCGGAGCCCTACCGCCGCGCGGGCTTCGGGAACGTGGCCCGCATGTGGTCGCTCGTCAGCACGTCGCCGATGCCGACCATGAGCACCGAGAACAGGATCTGCTCGATGACCATCCAGAACGGGTAGAGCCCGGGGATCGCCGCGACGATCAGCGTCACGATCGGGAAGATCCGGCTGAACAACCGCAGCCGCTGGTACGCCCAGTAGTACCCGAGCTGTGCCCGCCAGGCGAACACGTAGAGCGTCAGGGTGATGAGCAGCACCACGGTGGACCGGAACCACACGGCCCACGACAGGGTGTCCCCCGCGCGGGTCAGCAGCACGGCGACCACGATGGCGGTGAGCCCGACGACGGTCTCCGCGACGAGCAGCCACCGGATCCACCGGAACGAGCGGACGGTGTCGGGGTGTTCGAGCATGTCCTCGCGGATCACGTATCCGGCCTGCCGGCCTCCGGCCAACCGGTCGAGGCGCAGACGGCACCACACACGGTCGGCGAGCACACCGAGTCCGTCGTTCTGCTGCGTCACCAGTACATCGTGCCCCATCCCGAGGCCGACAGCAGACGCGGCACAGCCACGAGCACCGATGCGGAACGACACTGTCGACGTCGGACGACCACGACAGTGTCGTTCGGCGTCGGTTCAGCACGCCCCCAGCGCGCCCCGCTCAGTCCGACGGGACGAGTGCCGCGCCGCCCAGCACGGTGCCGGTGTCGGCGTCCAGCAGGACCAGGGAGCGGACCTCGTCGGGCAGTGCCCACGGGTCGCTGAGCACGACGGTCAGCCCCTGTTCGACCCCGGCAGCCTGGAACAGGTCGAAGGACTCCCCGGCGGGGGTCCACACCGGCTTCGAACCACCGCGCACCGTCCCCGCGGACAGCACGACGTCGACCGGGCCGTCCCCGCCGGTCTCCAGGTGGTCGATCTCCACCGCGAGGGTCTCGTCATCCGTGTTCCCGGCGATCCGCACGTGCCCGGAGGCCGCAGCCCCGATGCCGACGATGTCACCGGAGACCGGCGGGACGCGGCGCCACCACGGGTCGATGGGCGAATCGTCGACCGGACGGACGGGTTCGGGCTCGATCGGTTCCTCGAGGCCGTCGGACGGCGGCAGTCGGACGTCGGGCGACCGCGCCGGCTCGGAGGGCACGGAGTCGGCACGGGTGACCGAATCGCCGTCGTCCGGTGCGTGCGAGATCGTCCACAGGGACACCGAACCCACGACGACCACACCGACGAGGACACCCACCAGGGCGAGCCGACGTCGGTCCGCTGCCCACGGCCCGGTACCCACGCCCCCATGATGCCGCACCGGCGCGCCGGACCGGCTGCGGGCCTCCAGGCCGGACGCGAACGCAGAACGCGCCCCGACGGATCGAGGCGCGTTCTGCGTGACGGGTGGGAGCGCTCAGCGCTTCCGGCGCTCGCGCACCCGCATGTTGACGTTGATCGGCGTGCCGGAGAAGCCCCAGACCTCGCGGAGTCGACGCGTGATGAAGCGTCGGTACTGCGGGTCGAGGAACGCCGAGGTGAAGAGCACGAAGGTCGGCGGCTGGCTCGAAGCCTGGGTCCCGAACAGGATGCGGGGCTGCTTGCCGCCGCGCACGGGGTGGGGGTGTTCCTGCACGAGCTCGGCGATGAAGGCGTTGACCTTGCCGGTCGGGATGCGGGTGTCCCACGACTCGAGGGCGGTCTCGAGCGCCGGCACGAGCTTCTCGAGGTGACGGCCGGTGCGGGCGGAGATGTTCACGCGCGGGGCCCAGGCGACGTGCGCCAGGTCCTGCTCGATCTCGCGCTCCAGGTAGCGGCGTCGCTCGTCGTCGAGCAGGTCCCACTTGTTGTAGGCCAGCACGAGGGCACGGCCGGACTCGAGGACGAGGTCGATGATGCGGAGGTCCTGCACGGACACCGGCTCGGTGACGTCGAGGACGACGACAGCGACCTCGGCCTTCTCGAGCGCGGCGGTGGTGCGGAGCGAGGCGTAGAAGTCGGCGCCCTGCTGCATGTGGACGCGCTTGCGGATGCCGGCGGTGTCGACGAAGCGCCACACCTTGCCGCCGAGCTCGATCTGCTCGTCCACCGGGTCGCGGGTGGTGCCGGCGATGTCGTTCACGACGACCCGCTCTTCACCGGCGGCCTTGTTGAGCAGGGAGCTCTTGCCGACGTTCGGGCGGCCGAGGATGGCCACGCGGCGGGGGCCGCCGACCTCCTGCTTGGCGACGGCCGAGGTGTCGGGCAGCGTCTTGATGATCAGGTCGAGCAGGTCCGCGACGCCGCGACCGTGCAGGGCCGACACCGGGTGCGGCTCGCCGAGCCCCAGGTTCCAGAGCTCGTAGGCGTCGAGTTCACGGCGCTCGTCGTCGGCCTTGTTCGCGACGACGATGACGGGGCGGTCGGTGCCGCGGAGCATCTTGACGACGTGCTCGTCGGTGGCGGTGATCCCGACCGTGACGTCCACGACGAACAGCACGGCGTCGGCGAGGTCGATCGCGACCTCGGCCTGCGCTGCGACCGAGGCGTTGATGCCCTCGGCGCCGGGCTCCCAGCCGCCGGTGTCGACGAGCGTGAAGCGCTTGTCGTTCCAGTCCGCCTTGTAGCTGACACGGTCGCGGGTGACGCCGGGGACGTCCTGCACGACGGCCTCACGACGACCGAGGATGCGGTTGACGAGCGCGGACTTGCCGACGTTCGGGCGGCCGACGATCGCGAGCACCGGGTAGGCGGGCAGGTAGTGGACGCCGTCCTCGCCGACCTGACCGGCCTCGAGCAGGGCGAGGTCTTCGTCCTCGAGGTCGTACTCCTCGAGTCCGGCGCGGAGCGCGGTCGCGCGCTGCTCGGCCTCGGCCTCGTCGAGTCCGGCGAGCCGCTCGCCGAGGGCGTCGTCGTACCGGGGGAAGTCGTCGTTGTCCGGGTTGTCCAGCTGAGCCATCTTGGGTTCCTCGCGAGCGGCCGGGGCCGCGGTGTCGGTGGCCGTTGCCGGCCGGGGCCGGGGGTCCGGCCGTGGTGTGACCAGGCGGCCGAGGCCGTCCGGTCGTGCGTCAGTGCGTGGCCACGCGGGCCAGGTCGACGACCGCCTGCACGGTCTGGTCGAAGTCGAGGTCGGTGGAGTCGAGCGTCGTGACGCCGTCGGCGGCGTTCATGAAGTCGACGACCTTCGCGTCCGCCGCGTCGCGACGAGCGAGTGCTGCGGAGGTCTCGGCGGCCGACTGGGTCGTGACCTCTGCCGAGCGTCGGGCCATTCTAACGGACTCGTCGGCCGTCAGCAGGATCCGGACCTCGGCATCGGGTGCGACGACCGTGGTGATGTCCCGGCCCTCGGTGATGATGCCCGGGGCGTCGGTCTTCCGCATCACGTTCCGGAACAGCTGGACCAGGCGCTTCCGGACGTCCGGGAGCTTCGCGATGTGGGCGACCGCGCCGGTGACGTCGGGGGTGCGGATGGCCTCCGTCACGTCGGTCTCCCCCACCTTGACGTAGTAGTCGTCGGGGTCGGTGCCGATGGCGTAGTCGAAGGTGTCCCAGCTCGCCAGGATCGCCGCGGCGTCGTCGAGGTCGACCCGCTGCTGCAGGGCGTGCCACGCGAGCGCACGGTAGGCGGCGCCGGTGTCCTGGTAGCCGTAGCCCAGGGCGCGGGCGGCCGCGCGGGAGACGCTCGACTTGCCGCTGCCGGCGGGGCCGTCGACGGCGATGACGATCTTCGCCACGTAGGCGCCGTCGGCCAGGCCGGACGGCATCGGGGCGCTGGTCGAGCCGGGCTCCCCGCCGGGTTCGCCGAGGCCACCTGCCGGGCCACCGAGTGCGCCGCCGTCGCCGCTGCCGCTGAGCGGGCCGCCGGCACCGCCCTGGCCCGGGGTCGGGAGACCGGTGTCGGGCCCGTCCGGTCCGCCGGTCACACCGGAGTCGTTCGTCGCTGCGTTCGTGTCGTCGTTCAGGCCCATGCTGCTGCGATCCTCCATCCGCGCCCCTCGAGTTCCTCGACGAGTCGCTGTTCCTGCTCGGGCAGCACCGACACCTCGACGATGCCGATCTGTGCGCCCGGTGAGTGCTCGAGGCGCATGTCCTCGAGGTTGATGCCGATCTCCCCGATGAACGTCAGGAGTGCGGCGATCTGCCCGGGGGTGTCGTCGACCAGGACGACCACCTGGGCGAAGCGCTTGGTGGTGCCGTGCTTGCCGGGGAGCCGTTCGACCCCGCGGTTGCCGTCGGCGATGGTCTCGGCGATGGTGCGCGGCGAACCGGCACCGTCCGGGTCGCCGAGGGCGTCGATCACGCGGGAAAGGTCGTCGCGCAGGTCGGTGAGCACCGGCCGGATGTGCCCGGCGTTCGCCCCGATGATCTGCACCCAGAGCCCCGGGTCGCTCGCGGCGATCCGGGTGACGTCGCGCACGCCGCCGCCGGCCAGGCCGAGCGATCCGTCGGGGGCGTCCCGCAGGCGCGAGGCCATCAGCGTCGACACGAGCTGCGGCGCGTGCGAGACGTACGCCACGGCGAGGTCGTGCGACTCGGGGTCCATCGGCACGACGGTGGCGCCGACGTCGAGCGCGAGGTCCTCGACCACCGCGGCACGCTGGTACGTGATGCCGTCGTGCCCGGCGATCACCCACGGGCGACCGACGAACAGGTCGGCGCGGGCGGCGGTCGGACCGCTGCGCTCGCGTCCGGCCATCGGGTGCGACCCGATGTAGCGGGAGACGTCCGCCCCGGCCGCCACCAGGGCGGCGAGCGGCCCGGACTTCACACTGGCGACGTCGGTCACCACGGCGTCGGGGTGGGCAGCGAGCTCACGCTCCACCACCGTCGCGACGACGTCCGGCGGCACCGCGACGACGATGAGCTCCGGCTGGTCGCCGGCGGCCGGTCGACGCCCGGCGCCGTAGTCCACGGCGAGCGCCAGCGCGGCGGGCGAGACGTCGTCGAGGACGACGTCCACGCCCTTCTCACGCAGGGCGAGACCGATCGAGGCACCGAGCAACCCGGCACCGACGATCCGGACCGGGCCGCGCAGACGGCGGTCGATGTCGGTCGGGGTCACGTCGGTCACCGGGCAAGCCTACCGATCGAGGCCCGGGCATCGGTCGATGCCCGGGCCTCGGGATCGGTCAGTCCGCCGACTCGTCCTCGTACTCGTCGTCGTCCTGGTCGAGCGCGACGTCGCGGTCGTCACGAGCGGACGGCTTCGCGTCACGGACGGTGCTGAGCAGCTTGCCGACCTCGACCGTGCCGAGCTCGCGCATCTTGCCCGGCGGCAGGCTGCCCAGGTGCAGCGGTCCGAACGACCGGCGGACGAGTTCGAGGACCGGGTGGTCGACGGCCTCGAGCATGCGACGGACGATGCGGTTGCGGCCGGAGTGCAGCGTGATCTCGACGAGCGACTCACCCCGCGAGGACTCGAGCAACCGCACCTTGTCGGCCTTGATCGGACCGTCCTCGAGCTCGACGCCCTCGGTGAGGCGCTGCACGACGGCGGGGTTCACGTTGCCGTGGACCTTCGCGATGTACGTCTTCTGCACGCCGAACGACGGGTGCGCGAGCACGTGTGCCAGGTCGCCGTCGTTCGTCAGGACGAGCAGCCCGGAGGTCTCCGCGTCGAGACGGCCGACGTTGAACAGGCGCTCCTCGTAGCGGTCCACGAACTCGGTCAGGTCGCGGCGACCGCGCTCGTCCTGCAGGCTCGAGACGACGCCGGTCGGCTTGTTCAGCACGATGTAGCGCCGCGACGAGTCGATCTGCACGGGCACGCCGTCGACGCTGATCGCGTCCTTCTCGGGGTCGACGCGACGCCCGAGGGCGTCCACGACCTCGCCGTTGACCGTCACGCGGCCCTCGACGATCAGGTTCTCCGCGACCCGGCGGGATGCGACGCCGGCAGCGGCGATCACCTTCTGCAGGCGCTCACCCTCTGCCTGGAGGCTCGGCTCGGCCCCGGCAGGCGCGGTTCCGTCCGCCGCGTCCCAGTCCTCGATGATCGGCCGTTCGGGCGTGCCCTCGGCCGGGTTGCCCCGGTCGTCGCGCTGCCCGCTCGGCTTCGGCGTGGTGCGGTCGCTGTTGCGGACGCTCGTGGTGCCGCCGACGTAACGGCGGCCGTTGTGCCAGACGCGGCTCTGCTGGCCGTCCGGGGTGCGGCGGTCGTCGCGGCCGCGGTCGTCGCGGCCGCGGTCGTCGCGCCGGTCGTCGCGGGGAGCGGAGCTGCCACGGTCGTCGCGTCCGCGGTACCCACCGCGGTCGTCACGCGGTGCCGAGCCACGGTCGTCGCGACCCCGGTACCCACCACGGTCGTCACGCGGTGCCGAAGCACCACGGTCGTCCCGCCCGCCGTAGCCACCGCGGTCGTCACGCGGAGCGGAGTTGCCGCGGTACCCACCGCGGTCGCCACCACCGGATCGGTCGTCGCGACCCCGGTAGCCGCCTCGGTCGTCGCGCGGGGCCGGAGCCCCACGGTCGTCACGGCCGCGGTAGCCACCACGGTCGTCACGCGGAGCCGAGTTGCCGCGGTAGCCGCCACGGTCGTCGCGGGGCGCCGAGCTCCCACGGTCGTCGCGACCCCGGTAGCCACCACGGTCGTCACGCGGAGCGGAGCCCCGGTAGCCACCGCGGTCGTCGCGCGGAGCCGGAGCACCACGGTCGTCACGGCCGCGGTAGCCACCACGATCGTCGCGCGGAGCCGAGTTGCCGCGGTAGCCTCCACGGTCGCCGCCACCGGAACGGTCATCGCGACCGCGGTAGCCGCCACGGTCGTCACGCGGAGCCGCGTTGCCGCGGTAGCCACCACGGTCACCACCGCGGTCGTCACGCGGAGCGGACGCACCACGGTCGTCACGGGCGCGGTAGCCACCGCGGTCGTCACGCGGAGCGGAGTTGCCGCGGTACCCACCACGGTCGCCGCCACCGGCGCGGTCGTCGCGACCCCGGTACCCACCACGGTCGTCACGCGGCGCCGAAGCCCCACGGTACCCACCACGGTCGCCGCCGCGGTCGTCACGCGACGGGTACCCGCCACGACGGTCGTCGTCACGCGGCGGGCGTGCGCCCCCGCGGTCGTCGCGACCGTACCCGCCGGAGCGGCCACCGGCACTGGAGCCGGCCCCGCCGCGTCCGCCGGCCGGGCGGCCGGAGCGATCCGGGCCTCCCGAGCGTCCGTTGCGGTCGTCTCGGTCTCGGGGCGCGCCGCGCCCCCGGTCGTCAAACCCTGCCATCGGGGATCCCTTCGTTCTGCTCGAAGCCGTCCGCACCGTCGTCCAGGAGGGGCGAGATGAGCGGCAGCTCGTCGAGCGAGTTGATGCCGAGCTGCTGCAGGAGCAGGTCGGACGTGACGTAGTTGATGGCGCCGGTCTCGGCGTCGGTGAACGACTCCTCGATGAGGCCGCGTGCCACCAGGGTTCGGACGACGCCGTCGACGTTGACGGCGCGGATCGCAGCGATCTGCGAGCGGGTGATCGGCTGCTTGTAGGCGACGACCGCGAGGGTCTCGAGTGCGGCCTGCGACAGGCGCGAGGGGCGCTCGGCCTCGACGAACTGCTCGACCACGGGGTCCAGGTCGGCGCGGACGTAGAAGCGCCAGCCGCCACCGACCTCGCGCAGTTCGAAGCCACGGCGGATCGTGCCGTCGACGCCGTCGAAGTCGGCGACCAGGCGTTCGATCGCCTGGCGGACGGCGGGGACGGGCGAACCGACGGCCGCACCGAGGGCGACGAGTGACTGCGGCTGGTCGGCGATCATCAGGATGGCCTCGAGCTGCCGGTCGATGGGGATGGTGGGGTGAGCCTGCGACGCGGTGCGCTCGTGGATCTCGTGCTCGATCGCGCGGGCGTCGGCCATCTCGTCGGCGCCGCCGGGTTCGGCGCTGGACGTGTCGTGCACGTCATCCGTCATAGTCGGCTCCCAGGTTCGCGAGGCTCTCGTCGGACCAGTCCTCGGCGGTCCACCGCAGTGTCAGCTCCCCGAGCGGCTCAAGCTGCTCGAACGAGATCGACGCGTTCCGGTACAGCTCGAGGATCGCGAGGAAGCGAGCCACCACGATACCCGTCTGGTCGACGCCCGCGACCAGTTCACGGAACGAGACGCCCTCACCATCGCGGGTGCGGAGGATCGAGACGACGATCGCGGCCTGTTCGCGGATGCTGATGAGCGGGGCGTGCAGGTGGTCGAGGCCGACGGTCGGGATCTCCCGCGGGGCGAAGGCCAGCGCGGCCAGTGCGGCGAAGTCCTGCACCGACAGGGTCCAGACGAGCTCCGGCGTCCGCGCGCGGAACCGCTCCTCGAGCCGGACGCTGCGGACGTGCCGTCGCGACTCGACGCCCCAGCGCTCCCCGAACCAGTCGGCGGCCTGCTTGAACGCCCGGTACTGCAGCAGCCGGGCGAACAGCAGGTCGCGGGCCTCGAGCAGGGCCACGTCCTCGGCGTCCACGAGCTCACCCTGGGGCAGCAGCCCGACGATCTTCAGGTCGAGCAGCGTCGCCGCGACGACCAGGAACTCGCTGGCCTCGTCGAGCTCGTCGGCGGACTCGGCCTGCCGGACGTACTGGATGAACTCCCCCGTCACGGCACCGAGGGACACCTCGGTGATGTCGAGCTCGTGCTTCGTGATGAGCGACAGCAGGAGGTCGAACGGTCCGTCGAAGTTGGCGAGCCGGACCCGGAACCCCGCGTCAGGCGACGGCGCCACGCTGGACGAGCTCTCGTGCGAGCTGCCGGTAGGCGTGGGCGGCAGGGTGGTCCGGCGCGGTCTGCGTGATCGGGCGTGCGGACACCGTGGCGTCCGGGAACTTCACGGTGCGGCCGATGACGGTGTCGAGCACACGGTCGTCGAAGGTGTCCACGACCCGCTCCATGACCTCGCGGGAGTGCAGCGTCCGCGAGTCGTACATGGTCGCCAGGATGCCGTCGAGCTTGAGCGCAGGGTTGAGGCGGTCGCGCACCTTGTCGATCGTCTCGATGAGCAGCGCGACACCGCGGAGCGCGAAGAACTCGCACTCGAGCGGGATGAGCACGCCGTGCGCCGCGGTCAGGGCGTTCACGGTGAGCAGGCCGAGCGACGGCTGGCAGTCGACCAGGATCACGTCGTAGTCGTTCGCGACCTTGCGCAGCACGCTCGCCAGGATCTGCTCGCGGGCGACCTCGTTCACCAGGTGCACCTCGGCCGCGGACAGGTCGATGTTCGCCGGGATGACGTCGAGGCCGGGGGTGTTCGTCGGCTGGATGACCTGGTTCGGGTCCTTCACGGCACCCATCAGCAGGTCGTACACGGTGTGGATGTCGTGCGTCCGGACCCCGAGTCCCGCGGACAGCGCACCCTGCGGGTCGAAGTCGACGGCGAGGACCTTGCGGCCGTACTCCGCGAGCGCGGCGCCCAGGTTGATGGCGGTCGTGGTCTTGCCGACGCCGCCCTTCTGGTTGCAGAGCGCGATGATGCGGGCGGGTCCGGTGCTGTCGAGCTCCTCGGGCACGGGGAAGTCCCGGACGGGACGCCCCGTCGGACCGTGGGTGGTCGCGCCGGTGGGGTTGGTCGTCGGGTTCGGGCTCACCCCGTCATCGTACCGGCGACCTCGGGCTGGGCCGGGTCGCACCGCCGCACTGCTGCTCGTCAGGCAGCGCGCAGGGCGACGCGCATGCTGTCGACCCGCTCGGCGATCACGGGGTCGGTCGACCACCGCTGCTGCAGCCGACCGACGAGCTCGCCGACCTGCTCGCGGTCGAGCCCCGGGTGCAGGGCCAGTCCCACCGTCAGCTCCGGCCCGGCGAACCGGCCGACCGGGTCGCCCGGCGCGAGTTCGACACGGGCGACGCTGGACTCCCCCTCGACCGAGGCCGCGAAGGCGCGAGCCACCTCGGGGTCCTCGAAGCACGGGGTCCACGGCAGGTCCTGCCCGAGCGCCCACACCGCGGGACGACGCAGCACGAACTCGGTCGACGACTTCGGGTCGAGCACGACGAGCTGGGTGTCCTCGCTCGCCGCGGCCATCGCCACACGGCGGGACTCCACCGGCACCGGACGCGCGTCCGGGTCCCACGCGTGCATGGCGACGACCGAGGTGAACGCCGGCATCACGCTGCGACCGTCCGGACCGGCGACCGTCACGATCGAGAGTTCCTGGGTCTTGTCGACGAGCTTGCCCTGATCGGTCTCCCCCACGTCACCGGCATCGGCGATGAGCGGGATGAGCAGCCGGGCGGTCCGGAGCGCCTCGACGATCGCCGCCTGGGACGCACCGTCGGCGATCGAACCGATGGCCGCGAGCACCGCGGGGTCGGCGAGTCCGTCGTCGTCGGCGAACGCGGTGTCGTGGTGGTCGAACGTGCGGCCTTCCCACGAGAAGCCCGCCGAGTCCGCCGCCCCGCCGGGGGTGTGCGCGTCGTCGGCGTCCGGCCCGGTGCCGCGGCCGTTCGAGATGCCCGCCACGGCGCTACTCGGAGGCGATGTCGAGTGCGGCCGGCAGCGTGAACGCCCCGGAGTACAGCGCCTTGCCGATGATCGCGCCCTCGAGCCCGTACGGCACGAGTTCGCGGAGCGCACGGAGGTCGTCGAGCGTCGAGATCCCGCCGGAGGCCACCACGGGCTGGTCGGTCCGGTCGCACACCTGGCGGAGCAGTTCGACGTTGGGGCCCTGCAGCGTGCCGTCCTTCGTGACGTCGGTCACCACGTAGCGGGCGCAGCCGGCGGCCTCCAGCCGGTCGAGCACCTCCCACAGGTCACCGGCGTCCTCGGTCCAGCCGCGGCTCGACAGCGTGGTGCCGCGGACGTCCAGCCCGACGGCGATCTGCTCGCCGTACTCACCGATCACCCGCGCGGCCCAGTCCGGGTTCTCGAGCGCCGCGGTGCCGAGGTTGACGCGTGCCGCACCGGTCGCCAGTGCCGCTTCGAGCGAGGCGTCGTCGCGGATGCCGCCGGACAGCTCGACCGAGACACCCTCGACCTCGCGGACGGCGTGCGCGATCACCCGGCGGTTGTCGCCACGACCGAAGGCTGCGTCGAGGTCGACGAGGTGGATCCACTCGGCACCCTGGTCACGCCAGGTCCGGGCAGCGGCGACGGGGTCGCCGTAGCCGGTCTCGCTCCCCGCCTCGCCCTGGGTGAGGCGCACGGCCTGTCCGTCGACGACGTCGACAGCCGGCAGCAGGACGAGGGGCGGGGTGTCGGTGAGGTCGGTCATGGTCCTGTCGGTTTCGTTGCGGTGGAGAAGGGGCTGCGGACAGCCGGGAGGCCCGGTACGCGTCCGGCACGGCCGTGGCGCCCGGTGCCAGCCGGGTTCAGAGCGAGCGGACCCAGTTGGAGAGCAGGCGGATGCCCGGCTCGCCGGACTTCTCGGGGTGGAACTGCGTGGCGGTGAGCGGCCCGTTCTCGACCGCGGCGATGAACGGCTGCCCGTGCTCGGCCCAGGTCAGACGGGGCGCACGGAACGGCCCGTACGCCTCGAGCGGGAAGTCGGTCACCCCGTAGGAGTGCACGAAGTAGAAGCGCTCGTCGTGCAGCCCGTCGAACAGCACGGAGTCCTCGGGCGCCCGCACGGTGTTCCAGCCCATGTGCGGCAGCACCTCGGCCTGGATCTCCTGCACGGTGCCGGGCCACTGGCCGAGCCCTTCGACGTCGGCACCACGCTCGATGCCCCGCGAGAACAGGACCTGCATGCCGACGCAGATGCCGAGCACGGGTCGCCCGCCGGCCAGACGGTGGTCGACGATCTCGCCGCCCTGCACGCCCTCGAGCTGGTCGATCACGGCGGCGAACGCCCCGACGCCGGGGACGAGCAGGCCGTCGGCCTTGAGTGCCGCCTGCTTGTCCGAGGTCAGGGTGACCTCGGCCCCGGCGCGCTCGAGCGCCTTGGCGGCGGAGTGGACGTTGCCCGACCCGTAGTCGAGGACGACGACGTTCGGCTTGGCGGCGGTCACAGGGCGCCCTTCGTGGAGGGGATGCCGTCGACGCGGGGGTCCAGTTCGACCGCCTTGCGCATGGCTCGGGCGAACGCCTTGAACTCGGCTTCGGCGATGTGGTGGGGGTCGCGGCCCTCGAGCACGCGGACGTGGACGGTGATGCCGGCGTTGAACGTGATCGCCTCGAACACGTGGCGGACCATCGAGCCGGTGAAGTGGCCGCCGATGCGGTGGAACTCGAAGCCCGCGGGCTCGCCGGAGTGCACCAGGAACGGACGCCCGGAGACGTCGACGACGGCCTGGGCCAGCGCTTCGTCCAACGGGACCAGGGCGTCGCCGTACCGGCCGATGCCGGAGCGGTCGCCGAGGGCCTGCTTGATCGCCTGTCCGAGCACGATGCCGGTGTCCTCGACCGTGTGGTGCACGTCGATGTCGGTGTCACCCGTCGAGCGCACCCGCAGGTCGATCAGGGAGTGCTTGCTGAACGCGGTCAGCATGTGGTCGAAGAACGGGACCGAGGTCGAGATCGACGAGGTCCCGGTACCGTCCAGGTCGAGCTCGAGTTCGACACTCGATTCGCTCGTCGAACGGCTGATCGAGGCGGTGCGGGCGGTCATGCCTCAACCCTAACCGGCGGCTGCTCGGCGGCGACCTGCCGCATGGCGTCGAGGAACGCGGTCGTCTCGACTTCGGTCCCCGCACTCACCCGCAGGTGGTTCGGGATCCCGAGGTCGCGCACGATGACGTCGCGCTCGAGCAGCGCCTCGAACGCGGCGTTCGGGTCGGCGACACCGCCGAACAGGACGAAGTTCGACCAGGTCTCGTAGGTGCGGTACCCCATGTCCCGCAGCTCGGTGACCATGCGGTCGCGCTGCGCCTTGATGTCGTCGACCATCGCCAGCATCTCGGGGGCATGCCGGAGTGCCGCGATCGCCGCCGCCTGGGTCAGCGCGGACAGGTGGTACGGCAGCCGGACCAGTCGGACGGCGTCGACGACGGCGGGGTGCGCGGCCATGTACCCGACCCGGGCACCGGCGAACGCGAACGCCTTGCTCATCGTGCGGGAGACCACCAGGCGCTCACGACCGGGCAGCAGCGTGAGGGCACTCGGAGCGTCGGACGGCATGAACTCGGCGTACGCCTCGTCCACCATCACGATGCCGTCGGTCGCGTCGTAGGCGGCCGCGATCGTCTCGATCTCGAGCGGGGTGCCGGTCGGGTTGTTCGGCCCGCACAGGAACACGATGTCCGGCTGGTGCTCTCGGATCGCCGCCACGACGGTCTCGGGCGAGATGCGGAACTCGTCGTCCCGCTGGGCCGGGATCCACGTGGTGCCGGTGCCCGACGCGAGGATCGAGTGCATCGAGTACGTGGGCGGGAACCCGAGCACCGAGCGACCGGGCCCGCCGAACGCCTGGAGGAGCTGCTGCAACACCTCGTTCGACCCGTTCGCCGCCCAGAGCTGCTCGGCGGTCAAGTCGTGTCCGAGGTAGTCGGCGAGCGACTGCCGGAGCTCGGTGAACTCGCGGTCCGGGTAGCGGTTGACCGTCAGCAGGGCCTGCCGGATCGACTCGACGATGTCAGCAGCGACGTCGTCCGGAACGGGATGCGTGTTCTCGTTGACGTTGAGCTGCACGCGGACGTGCTTCTGCGGGGCGCCGTAGGGGCTCTGCCCGCGCAGGTCGTCTCGGATCGGGAGGTCTTCGAGCGTGAATGCCACCGATCCATCGTAGGCCGCTGTCACCGTGCGACGACCAGCCGTCTGGACGGCACTGCCCGAGTGGCTACTCGCCGTCGGTGTACTTGGTGGGGATGGCGATCTCTTCGCCGGCCTGCAGCGCCGAGCCGTCGAGCGCGTTGAGGCTCACGACGTCCTGCACGAAGTCACGCGGGTCCGAGTTCGGCGCCGTCTGCTCGGCGAGCTGCCAGAGCGTCTCGCCCGGCTGGATCGTCACGGTCTCGAACTGGGTGCGTGCGCCGCCGGCGGTGGCGTCTCCGGCGGAGGCCTGCCCGCCGTTCAGCACACCGAGGGCGACGACGATGAGGAGCGGGAGCGCGGCGAGCGTCGTGAAGACGATGCGGCCGCGACGCGTCAGACGCAGGCGGGTACGCACGGCGGGCGCCGCGGTGCGCTGGATGTCAGCGATGGCGATGGTGCTCATGTCGTTCTTGCCTTCCCGTTCGGTGGAACCGAAGTCGTGTACCGAACATAGTTTCGAATCAGACGACGCACAAGTCCTGGGAGTGGATTTCTGCGGGGTTTTCTTGCGACACGCTCGAACAGGTGTTTGTCCAGCCCTGGCTGGTCGGATACTGTTTCGATCGACTGGGACAAGCCTGACGGGGACCACCGACATTCCCGCCGCGGCCGGACCGGCACCGACGAAAGCGAGACGACGTGGTGGACGAACTGCGGGGCCAGAAGCCGCTGACGCCGAAGCAACAGGCGATCTTCGACGCGATCCGTGCGTCGATCGCCTCACGGGGCTACCCGCCGAGCATGCGCGAGATCGGCGACGCCGCCGGGCTCTCCTCGCTCTCCAGCGTCTCCCACCAGCTCGGCCAGCTCGAGCTCGGTGGCTGGATCCGCCGCGACCCGAACCGCCCGCGCGCGCTCGAGGTCCTGGTCGACGAACCGTCGTCCGACGTCGGCGGCCCGGACATCGACGCCACCACGCTCGTGCCGCTCGTCGGCCGGATCGCCGCCGGTGTGCCGATCACCGCCGAACAGCACGTCGACGAGATCATCCCGCTCCCCCGACAGCTCGTCGGCACCGGCGAGCTCTTCATGCTCAAGGTCGTCGGTGAGTCGATGATCGACGCCGCGATCTGCGACGGTGACTGGGTCGTCGTCCGGTCGCAGCAGACCGCCGAGAACGGTGACATCGTCGCGGCCATGCTCGACGAAGAGGCGACGGTCAAGGTCTTCCGCCAGCGCGACGGTCACACGTGGCTGCTGCCGCGCAACTCCGCCTTCGAGCCGATCCTCGGCGACGCGGCCTCGGTGCTCGGCAAGGTCGTCGCGGTCCTCCGCTCCCTCTGACAGCCTCCCGCGACTCGGGCTGCACAGGCGAGACGCCGTCGTCACCGGACGACCCCCCAGCACGACGAAACGCCGCCGGATCCGGCGGCGTTTCGTGTGTTCCGGGGCGTCTCGGCGACGTGACGGCGTCCGGCGGACCCGTCACGGGCCTCCAGGCCGCGCGGCAGCGCTCCCCAGCGCCAGCGACTGTCGGAGGTGACCGTCAGACGGTGGGGACCGGCGTGACCACGTAGGGCTCGAGCTCGGCGACCTGCCGCTGGAAGACGCGCACCCGCAGGCACGTGCCGTCCTCGACGTAGTCGACGGACTCGACCGAGCCGGTGTCGTGCAGCGACGACACCAGGTCGCCGCGGTCGTACGGCACCACGATCGTCAGGTCGACGTCGGGCTCCGGCAGGCGGTCCTCGATGACGCCGAGGAGCTCCGGGATGCCCTCGCCCGTGCGCGCAGACACGAACACCGCGTCCGGCACGAGTCCGATGAGCACGAGGCGCTGCGCGTCGTCGATCAGATCGGCCTTGTTGAAGACGACGATCTCCGGGATGTCACCCGCACCGACGTCGCCGATGACCTCGCGCACGGTGGACAGCTGCGCACCGGGGTCGGGGTGCGAGCCGTCGACCACGTGCACGATGACGTCGGCGTCGCCGACCTCTTCGAGGGTGGAGCGGAAGGCCTCGACGAGCTGGTGCGGCAGGTTGCGGACGAAGCCGACCGTGTCGACGAACGTGAACTCCCGGCCCTTGGCGCTCTCGGTCCGACGGACGGTGGCGTCCAGCGTCGCGAACAGCTGGTTCTGCACCAGCACGCCCGCGCTCGTCAGCCGGTTGAGGAGCGACGACTTGCCGGCGTTGGTGTAGCCCGCGATCGCGACGCTCGGCACCTCGTTGCGGTTGCGCTCGGCACGCTTGGCTTCACGGGCCGGGGTGAACCCGGCGATCTGCCGGCGGAGCTTCGCCATCCGCGTGTGGATCTTGCGGCGGTCGAGCTCCATCTTCGTCTCACCGGGGCCACGAGAGCCCATGCCAGCGCCTCCGGAGACCTGGCCACCGGCCTGCCGGGACATCGAGTCACCCCAACCGCGCAGTCGAGGCAGCAGGTACTGCAGCTGGGCGAGTTCGACCTGCGCCTTCCCCTCGCGGGTCTTCGCGTGCTGGCTGAAGATGTCGAGGATCACGGCCGTGCGGTCGATGACCTTCACCTTCACGACGTCCTCGAGCGCACGACGCTGCGAGGGTGCCAGTTCGGTGTCGGCGATGACCGTGTCGGCGCCGGTGGCCTTGACGACCATCGCGAGCTCCTGGGCTTTGCCCTTGCCCAGGTAGGTGGCCGGGTCCGGGTTCGGCCGGCGCTGGAGGAGCCCGTCGAGCACCACGGCGCCCGCGGTCTCGGCGAGTGCCGCGAGCTCGCGGAGGGAGTTCTCGGCGTCCTGCGCGTCGCCCTGGGGGTACACGCCGATCAGGACGACCTGCTCGAGCCGCAGCTGGCGGTACTCGACCTCGGTGACGTCCTCGAGTTCGGTGGAGAGGCCGGCGACACGGCGCAGCGCCGCACGGTCCTCACGGTCGTACTGGTCGCCGTCGCCGGTCCAGCTGCGGTCGTCGACCGACTGCGTCTGGATGGCCTGGGCGGGTGCGAAGATGGACGATGCTGCGCGGTGGTCTGCGTTGCGCAACACCCTCTCGACGACACCGTCTGCGCTGTCGTCGTTGGTCTGGTGGTTCTGCTGATGGGTATCCGTCATCCTGTGCACAGGCTACCTCTGGAGGCCCTCCGACACACTCGGTTGCCGGTACGGTTCATCCATGGCGAACGACCACTACTTCTCGGCCAGCCCCGAGAGCGAACTCCGGCCGCGCCAGGTGCACGTCACGCTCGCCGGTCAGCCCCTCACCCTGTCGACCGCGGCGGGGGTCTTCAGCCCCGACGGCGTCGACCGCGGCACGAAGGTCCTGCTCGGTTCGGTGCCCGCACCCGCTGCCGACGGAGCGCTGCTCGACATCGGCTGTGGCTGGGGCCCGATCGCGATCACGATGGCCCTGCAGTCCCCCGACGCCCAGGTGTGGGGCGTCGACGTCAACGAGCGGGTGCTCGGGCTCGCGCGCGCCAACGCTGCTGCCGCGGGGGCATCGAACGTCACGATCGCGCTGCCCGACGACGTGCCGGCCGACCTGCGCTTCCGCACCATCTGGTCGAACCCGCCGATCCGTGTCGGCAAGGACGAACTGCACCAGATCCTGCTGACGTGGCTGCCCCGGCTCGAGGTCGGGGGCGACGCCTGGCTCGTCGTGTCGAAGGACCTCGGGGGCGACTCGTTGCAGAAGTGGCTCGTCGGGGCGCTCGGCTCGGAGTTCGCGGTCACGCGGGAGTCGACGGCGAAGGGGTTCCGCGTCATCCGGGTGCAGCGCAGCGCGTAGGGCGCGTGCGCACTTCGTGTGCGTGCACTTCGTGAGCAGAAATGGTCGGGTGCCCAGCGGCAACCCGACCATTTCTGCTCACGAAGCGCCACGGGGCGAAGCGCCGCCCCGCACCCGCGGCCCGCGCGCGCGCGTCCGCGCCGCGTCAGACCGTCAGGTCGCCGGAGAACACGAGCTCGGCGGGACCGGACAGCGAGACGTGCTCGCCGTCCTCGGTCGCCGTCATCCGCACCGTCAGCAGCCCGCCCGGCACCCGCACGCGCCAGGTGTCCGGCGCCCCCGCACCGACCCAGTAGCGCGTCGCGAGGGCAGCGGCGACGGCCCCGGTGCCGCACGAGAGCGTCTCGCCGCTCCCCCGCTCGTGCACCCGCATCGTGATCTCGCCGACGCCGTCCTTGATGAGGGGGTCGCCGGGCAGCACGAACTCGACGTTCGCACCGTGCTCCGGCGCCGGATCGAGCACCGGCAGGAAGGTCAGGTCGAGGTCGGCCAGTTCGTCCTCGGTCTCGACGGCGACGACCACGTGCGGGTTGCCCACGTCGATGCCGATGCCGGGCCGCGCCCCGTCGAGGTTCTTGGCCCGGACGAGCACGTCGTCGGAGCCACCGCCCTCGATGCCCAGGCCCCAGCGACCGAGATCGGCTGCGAACCCGTTCGTGGTGCGCTGGATGTCGACCAGCCCCTTGCGACTGCCGACGGTGAGGGTCTCGCCGGGAGCGAGCTCGACCAGGCCGGACTCGGTCAGGTACCGGGCGAACACGCGGATGCCGTTGCCGCACATCTCCGCGACCGTGCCGTCGGCGTTGTGGTAGTCCATGAACCACGTCGCCTCGGGCTCGACGGCCACGAGCGCACGACCCTCGGGGATCGCCTCGGACCGCACCGCGCGGATCACGCCGTCGCCGCCCACGCCGAAGCGTCGGTCCGCGATGGCGCGGATCCGCTCGGGGGTCAGATCGACGGTGGCGTCGGGGTCGGCGAACAGGACGAAGTCGTTGCCGGTCCCCTGGCCCTTGGTGAAGTGCAGCTCGGTCACGGCACGATCCTACGGGCCAGTTCCGACAGGTCGCCGCGGTCCGCGCCCGTGACGTCGAGCGTCTCGGCATCGGCGTACCGGCGGAACCACGACACCTGCCGCCGGGCGTACTTCCGGGTCGCGATGCCGGTCGCCTCGACCGCCTGATCGCGGGTCGCCGTGCCGGCGAGCACCTCGAGCGCCTGCGAGTACCCGATGGCGCCCCGCGCGGTCTTGCCCTGCTCGAGTCCCTGCTCGCGGAGCGCCGCGACCTCGTCGACGAGTCCGGCCTCGAACATCCGCGCGGCCCGCTCGTGCAGCGCCGACACGAGCTGCTCGCGGTCACGCCGCAGGTGCAGGATCCGGGACGGTCGCCAGGCGCGGGGCGCTGCCGGGAGGCTCGGGGTCACGACCTCGGATCGGCTCGCGATCTCGAGTGCACGGATCAACCGCCGTGGGTTGCGTGCGTCGATCGTCGCGGCGGCCGTCGGGTCGAGCGCGCGGAGTCGCTCCAGCAGGATGCCCGGGCCGAGCTCCTCGTGCTCGCGCTCGAGCTGCGCACGGAGCGCGGGGTCGGTGCCCGGGAACGCCAGGTCGAACAGCACCGCCGAGACGTACAGGCCGCTGCCGCCGACGAGGACGGCGACGCCACCGTCGGCCTGGATCCGCTCGACGTCGGCTCGGGCGGCGACCTGGTAGGCGGCGACGCTCGCCTCGTCGGTGACCTCGAGCACGTCGAGCTGGTGGTGCGGGATGCCGTGCCGTTCCGCCGGCGGGAGCTTCGCAGTGCCGATGTCCATGCCCCGGTACAGCTGCATGGCATCCGCGTTGATGATCTCCGCGCGACGGCCGGCAGCGCGCAGCCGTTCCGCGATCGCGATGCCGAGGTCGGACTTCCCGGTGCCCGTCGCCCCGACGACTGCGATCAGGTCCGCGGCGTCACCGGGTGCGGGCGACGCGGCGCTCGTCGGCACAGCCCCGGGGAGCTCAGCGCCCGACACGGAGCGTCGGCAGCCCGAGCGAGACCGGACGGGGCCCGTCGCCCGTGGCGGCAGCGGGCGTGGGCACGCCGCAGCTCTCGGCCTGCGCGCGGTCCCAGGCGTCGCCGGCCCGGGTGCGTCGGATGCGCAGCGGCGCGTCGTCGTCGGCGAGCAGGAAGTGCGGTGCGGCACGGGTGATGTCGACGGTGACCACGTCGCCCGGGCGCGGGACCTCGGACCCGGCGGGCACGGTGAAGTGCACGAGCCGGGAGTCCTCCGCGCGACCGGAGAGCCGGCGGGTGGCGTCGTCCTTACGCCCTTCGCCCGAGGCGACGAGCACCTCCACGCTCCGGCCCACCTGCAGCGCGTTCTCTTCCGCGGTGATGCGTTCCTGCAGGGCGACGAGTCGCTCGTAGCGCTCCTGCACGATGTGCTTCGGCAGCTGGTCGTCCATCGTCGCCGCCGGCGTACCCGGGCGGATCGAGTACTGGAACGTGAACGCGGAGCCGAACCGTGCCTGCTCGACGACGCGCAGGGTGTCCTCGAAGTCGGCGTCGGTCTCACCGGGGAACCCGACGATGATGTCGGTGGAGATCGCCGCGTGCGGGATCTTCGCGCGGACGCGGTCGAGGATGCCGAGGAACCGCTCGCTGCGGTAGCTCCGACGCATGGCCTTGAGCACCCGGTCGGAACCCGACTGCAGCGGCATGTGCAGCTGGGGCATCACGTTCGGGGTCTCGGCCATCGCGTCGATGACGTCGTCGGTGAACGCCGCCGGGTGCGGGCTGGTGAAGCGGACGCGCTCGAGCCCCTCGATGGCCCCGGTGGCCCGCAGCAGCTTGCCGAACGCCTGTCGGTCGCCGAACTCGACCCCGTAGGAGTTCACGTTCTGCCCGAGCAGCGTGACCTCGATCGCGCCGTCGTCGACGAGCGCCTGGATCTCGGCCAGGACGTCACCGGGACGGCGGTCCTTCTCCTTGCCACGGAGCGAGGGGACGATGCAGAACGTGCAGGTGTTGTTGCAGCCGACGGAGATGGAGACCCACCCGCTGTGCGTCGAGTCGCGCTTGGTGGGCAGCGTCGACGGGAAGACGTCGAGCGCCTCGAGGATCTCGATCTGCGCCTCGTCGTTGTGCCGCGCCCGCTCGAGCAGCGTCGGCAGTGACCCCATGTTGTGCGTGCCGAAGACGACGTCGACCCACGGCGCCTTCTCGAGGATGACGTTCTTGTCCTTCTGCGCCAGGCACCCGCCGACGGCGATCTGCATGCCGGGGTGCTCGCGCTTGATGCCCGCGAGCTGCCCGAGGTTGCCGTAGAGCCGGTTGTCCGCGTTCTCGCGCACCGCACAGGTGTTGATGACGACGACGTCGGCCTGCGCACCGTCCGCCGCGGTGTAGCCCGCGGCCTGCAGTGACCCGCTCAACCGCTCGGAGTCGTGAACGTTCATCTGGCACCCGTAGGTGCGGACTTCGTAGGTGCGGGGGCGCGCTTCGACGGTGGCCATGGTCGTCCCAGTGTAGGTCGGAGCGGCTACTCGAACCGGACGGTCCCGCGGCCGGAAGGCGGCCGCTTCCCGCCGCCGTCGAGGGCACGTGCCACAGCGATCCGGACGACACCGGAGCTGTAGCCCTTGCGCATCAGGAAGCCGGACAGCCGGCGCTCCGCGGTCGCCCGGTCGAGCCCGCGCATCTGCGGTGCCCGCTTGTCGGCGAGTTCCTGCGCGCGGAGGAACTCGTCGTCCTCGTCGTCGGCGGCCTCGTCGAGTGCGGTGTCGATCGCCACCTGGCCGATGCCCCGGCGACGGAGCTCGGTCACGACACCCTGTCGACCGAGGCCCTTGCGGGCGTGCAGTCGATCCACCAGGTCGGTGGCGAGGGCGACGTCGTCGAGGAGCCCGACACGGGTCAACCGCTCGATCTCGTGCTCGACCACGTCGGGGTCGAGGTCCTGCTGCAGCAGCAGGGTCCGCATCTCGGACTCGCTCACGCCCTTGCGCCCGAGGGCACGCAGGCTGAGCCGTTCGGCGTCCGCGCGCTGTTCGTCGAGCGGACGGGGTGCGTCGGCCGGGTCGATCTCCTCGCCGCCGGCGATGGAGAACACCGACGCCGTGGTGGCGTCAGCCGTCTCGGAGTCGTAGCCGTCCTGCTCCGCACGGTTCGAGCGCCCGCTGCCGTCTCCGATGACGGGCGACACCCATGCTGCCGGCCCGCGGGCACCGTGCAGGGGCACCGGCGAATCGGCGTCGAACGACGCGGGGAACTCGTCCGCACGACCTTCGTCCGGCTCGGGCAGCGCCCAACCGTCGGTGTCGCGCGGTTCGTCCGGTGACACCGGCGGAGCGGGGATCGCCGGCGTCACCGGGGCACGGCGACGCGACCTCGCACCGAACAGGTCGGTGACCGGTGCGAGGCCGTCGTCGTCGTGGTCGGTGCTCACGCGCCCTTGCGCTCCGCGAGCTTCGGCGCGATCGACTCGACCGGGGCGTCCTCGGCCTTGGCGCCGCCGACGCCGAGCTTGGCGAGGATCTTGCCTTCGATGTCGGCAGCGATCTCGGGGTTCTGGATCAGGAAGGAACGCGAGTTCTCCTTGCCCTGCCCGAGCTGGTCGCCGTCGTAGGTGTACCAGGCGCCCGACTTCTTGACGATGCCGTGGTCGACACCGAAGTCGAGCAGCGAGCCTTCGCGCGAGATGCCGACGCCGTACAGGATGTCGAACTCGGCCTGCTTGAAGGGCGGTGCCATCTTGTTCTTGACGACCTTGACGCGCGTGCGGTTGCCCACCGCGTCGGTGCCGCTCTTGAGCGTCTCGATGCGGCGGATGTCGAGGCGGACGGACGCGTAGAACTTCAGCGCCTTACCGCCCGAGGTGGTCTCCGGCGAACCGAAGAACACGCCGATCTTCTCACGCAGCTGGTTGATGAAGATCATCGTGGTCTGCGTCTGGTTCAACCCACCGGCGAGCTTTCGCAGGGCCTGGGACATGAGGCGGGCCTGGAGACCGACGTGCGAGTCACCCATCTCGCCCTCGATCTCGGCACGGGGCACGAGGGCCGCGACGGAGTCGATGACGATGAGGTCGATGGAGCCGGAGCGGACCAGCATGTCCGCGATCTCGAGCGCCTGCTCGGCGGTGTCGGGCTGCGACACGAGCAGTGCGTCGATGTCGACACCGAGCTTCTTGGCGTACTCGGGGTCGAGCGCGTGCTCGGCGTCGATGAAGGCCGCGATGCCACCGGCGCGCTGGGCGTTGGCGATGGCGTGGATGGTGAGGGTCGTCTTACCCGACGACTCCGGGCCGTAGATCTCGACGATGCGGCCGCGGGGCAGGCCACCGATGCCGAGCGCGACGTCCAGCGCCACCGACCCGGTCTGGATGACGTTGACGGGGGCGCGTTCGTCCGAACCGAGGCGCATGATCGCACCCTTGCCGAACTGCCTGTCGATCTGTGCGAGTGCGGTCTCGAGGGCCTTCTCGCGGTCTGCCGGTGATGGCATGGGGTGCTCCTTCGTGCTCGTGTTCGGCCGCCTGTAGGCTGTCGCGTCCACGCCGGCCGATGGTGCAAGGCCGATGGTTCTGCGACAAGGCTTCGGGCTGTTCCCGATGTCCATCAACCTATGGCGAGCCACCGACATCACTGCCGACGGTCACGCGATCTGTGGATGGAACATCCGGGCGACGCCGCTGTGGAGGAAGCTACCACCGATCGAACACGCGTTCGAGCAACACGCCGAACACAGTTTCGGGTGCGCGGACCCGCGGGACCCGCTCAGTCCTGGGGTTCGGCGAGGCCCTTGCCGTGCCGCCGGTCCATCGGGACGTCCTGCGAGTCACACAGTGCGTCCCACACCCGGCGGGCCTCGATGCCGGCGGCGAGGGCGTCCACGGCGGAGCGACCGCCCAGCCCCTCGAGCACGACGTCACGGGTGACCACGGAACCGTAGGCCTCACCGAACACCTGGTCGACGGCTCGCCAGAACTCACTCACGCGCATCCGACCAGCCTAGGCGCGTGGTCGTGGGCCGGAACGCAGAACGCCCCCGCCGGGAAGGACCGGCGAGGGCGTTCGGTGCGGTGCGCTCAGCGAACCGCGAGGTCGTTGTCGAACTCGGCGACGAGGTCGTCCGGGAGCGTGTCGGGGACGGGGGTCAGCCCCTCGACGATCGCGAGGCGGTCGCCCACTTCGCGCATGATGGTCGAGATGGGCGTGTCCAGAGCATCCGCGACGGACGCGAGGATCTCCGAGCTGGCTTCCTTCTGCCCGCGCTCGACCTCACTGAGGTACCCGAGCGCGACACTGGCCTTGGACGCGACCTGACGGAGGGTCCGGCCCTTCTGCAAGCGGAAGTCCCGGAGCACATCGCCGATTTCCTGACGAACGAGAACCATGAGAACTCCTCCTCTCTGTCGTCTCCGCGCCCGCTCGGTCCGGTGGATCGAGTTCGGGTTCAGCAACAATAGCGTTGCCGGTTGCAGCATGTTAGCCAGGCTGGCTGCCGTACTGCTGGAGATTTCGTGAGATGTAACCCAGTGGAAACGGGACCTATTCCCGGCCCCGGACCTCGGACGACATCCGTGCAAGGAGTTCGGAGACGGTGGCGTGGCGGATTGCTCCCCGGTCACCGTCGAGGTGCAGCTCGAAGGCCTCAGCCCCCGCGGCGGACGCGATCCCCACGTACACGGTGCCGACGGGCTTGCCGTCCTGCGGGTCCGGGCCGGCGACGCCCGTCGTGCTGATCCCCCACGTCGCGGGTTCCCCGTCGACCGACAGCGCGATCCGGACACCGGCGGCCATCTGCCGGGCGACCTCGGGGTGCACGGCGCCCTCGGCCTCGAGCAGCTCCGCCGAGACCCCGAGCACCGAGTGCTTCACGGGCGTCGCGTAGGCCACGACGCCGCCGCGGACGACGGCGCTCGCGCCGGGCACGTCGACGAGGGTCGCGACGACGAGTCCGCCGGTCAGCGACTCCGCCACGGCGAGGGTCTCGCCCCGCGCCGTCAGCTCGGCGATGAGCCCCGGTGCGACCGGGACGGGAGGCGCGGCCTGCGTCGAGCGGTCGGGTCCGGTCATGCGGTGGTGCGGTTGTGCTTCCATGCCTGCCAGAGGTAGTCGATCCCGCTCAGGATCGTTGCCAGGAACGCGGCCGTCATCAGGATGCCGTTGACCCAGTGCGCCCAGTCGCCGACCAGGTTCCACCACGGGAACAGCGCGGCCGTCAAGGCGACGGCCTGCAGCACGGTCTTGATCTTGCCGCCGCGGCTGGCCGGGATCACCCGGTCGGAGAGCACCGCGAACCGGAAGACCGTGATGCCGATCTCGCGCACCATGATCAGCACGGTGACGTACCAGGGCAGCTCCTGCAGGATCGACAGCGCGACGAGCGCACCACCGATGAGCACCTTGTCGGCGATCGGGTCGACGAGCTTGCCGAAGTCCGTGACCAGGTTCTGCCGACGGGCGATGATGCCGTCGGCGCTGTCCGTGACGATGGCCACGACGAAGACGACCGCTGCCCAGATGCGCAGGGGGCCGTCGTTGCCGGCGTCCGCGAGCAGCAGGACGAAGAACAGCGGCGCCATCAGGATGCGCACCACCGTGATGATGTTCGCGACGTTCGCGGTCGACGCCGGGCCGGGGCCCTTGCGCAGCAGCCGCCCGCGCCACGGGAACCGTGCGCCGTGCGTGGTGTTCGTGCTGTCCGAGGCGGTCATCGCCGTCACTCCCTGCCCGTCAGTCCCCACGCGTCCTCATCGGGCTCGTCGTGGACTTCATCGTACCCGCGGGTCATGTCGCCAACGGGGTCTGCTCCGTAGCGGTCACCGTCGCCGGGCGGCGTCGGGGCCGGCGCTGCCGGAGCGGCCGCGGCGGGCGGCTCCTCGCCACGGAGCTTCGCGAGCACCGCGGGCAGCTGGTCGGCGGTCACCAGGACGTCGCGGGCCTTCGAGCCCTCGGACGGCCCGACGATGTCGCGCGACTCCATCAGGTCCATCAGGCGACCGGCCTTGGCGAAGCCGACGCGGAGCTTGCGCTGCAGCATCGACGTCGAACCGAACTGGGTCGACACGACCTGCTCGACGGCCGCGAGCAGCAGTTCGAGGTCGTCGCCGATGTCGGCGTCGATCTCCTTGCGCTCGACCACGGCCTGGACGTCCTGGCGGTACTCGGGCTGCGCCTGCCGCGTGACGTGCTGGACAACCTCGGCGACCTCGCCCTCCTGCACCCAGGCGCCCTGCACGCGGAGCGACTTGGACGAGCCCATCGGCAGGAAGAGCGCGTCGCCCTGACCGATGAGCTTGTCGGCGCCCGGCTGGTCGAGGATGACGCGGGAGTCCGTGACGCTCGTCACTGCAAAGGCGATGCGCGACGGCACGTTCGCCTTGATCAGGCCGGTGATGACGTCGACCGAGGGGCGCTGCGTCGCGAGCACCAGGTGGATGCCGGCGGCGCGGGCGAGCTGGGTGATGCGGACGATCGACTCCTCGACGTCGCGGGGCGCCACGAGCATGAGGTCCGCGAGCTCGTCGACGACGACGAGCAGGTACGGGTACGGCTTGAGCTTCCTCTCGCTGCCCGCCGGCAGGACGATCTCGTTGTTCTCGATCGCCTTGTTGAAGTCGTCGACGTGGCGGAACCCGAACGACGCCAGGTCGTCGTACCGCATGTCCATCTCCTTCACGACCCACTGCAGCGCTTCGGCCGCCTTCTTCGGGTTCGTGATGATGGGGGTGATGAGGTGCGGGACACCGGCGTAGATCGAGAGCTCGACGCGCTTCGGGTCGACCAGGACCATGCGGACCTCAGACGGCTTCGCGCGCATGAGCAGCGACGTGATCATCGAGTTGATGAACACCGACTTGCCGGAACCGGTCGAGCCGGCGACGAGCAGGTGCGGCATCTTCGCCAGGTTGGCGACGACGAAGCCGCCCTCGACGTCCTTGCCGACGCCGATCGTCATCGGGTGCTTCGACTTGCGGGCGGCGTTCGAACGCAGCACGTCGCCGAGCGAGACGATCTCGCGGTCGGTGTTCGGGATCTCGACGCCGATGGCGCTCTTGCCCGGGATCGGCGACAGGATGCGGACCTCGTTGGAGGCCACCGCGTACGACAGGTTCTTCGACAGGGCCGTGACGCGCTCGACCTTGACGCCGGGGCCGAGCTCGATCTCGTACCGGGTCACCGTCGGCCCGCGGGAGAACCCGGTGACCTTCGCGTCGACCTTGAACTCGGTGAGCACCCCGGTGATCGCGGCGACGATGTCGTCGTTCGCCTGGCTCCGCGCGACCGAGGGCGTTCCGGAACTCAGCGTCGTGGCGGCGGGCAGTCGGTAGGGCTTCGACGGATCGTCGTCGGAACCGGCGGCGGCTGCGCTGAGCTCGGCGGCGGCGTCGATGTCCTCTGCCTCGTCGACGATCTCGGGCTCGGCCAGTACCTCGGGCACCGCGGGACGGACGTCGGCGGTCGGCTCCGGCCGCGCGGGGACGTCGGTGCCGAACGCGCGGAGCGCCTGCTCGGCGTCCTGCAGGTCCTGCTCGACGGAGTCGTTGAGGTTGACCGACGCGGGCTCGGCCGGCGTGAGGTCGACGAGCCCGGCGGCGGCGCCGGCGTTCGGACTCGCGGCGGGCGCAGCGGGCGCGACGGGGGCAGCTGGTGCGACGGCAGCGGCAGCCGGGGCAACGCCGGTGGCCGGGGGCAGCACGGGGCTGTCGTACGCCGGGTCCTCTTCGCGCCCGGACTTGTTCCGGCGCCACCACGGCACGTTGTCGCCACCGGCTTCGGCGTCGGCAGCGGCCTGCTCGTCACCGAACCCGAGGTCGTCGAACAGCTGGAAGTCGGTGTCGCCCTTCTTGCCGCGCTTCGACGTGCGGGCGCGGGCGGCGGGCTCCGTCACGGCGGCGGCGTCGGCCTCGGGCTCGGCTGCGGGGGCAGGTGCGCCGAACAGGTAGGCGTAGAGCTCGTGCAGCCGGCGTCCGAGTTTGTTCGGCGGCGTCTTGGTGATGATGAAGAGCGAGAGCACCAGCAGCACGATCGCCACGGGCACGGCCACCCAGGCGGTCGCGATCGTGACGAGCCAGCCGATGACCACCCAGCCGAGCACCCCACCGGCAGCGGCCAGTGCGGGCATGCCGTCGGCCGCGCTCGGACGGCCGCCGAAGACGTGGCAGAGCGAGGCGATCGACACGATCAGGATGCCCAGGCCGATGCCGATCCGGGTGTTGTCGTGCACCGAGGCCGGGTGCCGGAACAACCACCCGGCGAACACGATCATGATGACGGGCAGGGCGAACGCCAGGCGGCCGAACAGCCCGCCGAACGTGTACGCGTCGAGTGCGACGGAGACGCTGTTGGTCGGGTTGAGCCACTCGACGACCCCGCCGGCGATGGCCAGCAGGAACAGCAGGAACGGGAACCCGTCGCGCCGCTGGTCCTTCTCGAGGGTCTCCTTGCCGAGCAGCCGGAACATCGCGCCGACGCCGTGCGCCATCGCGAGCCAGAAGGTCACGAGCGGGTTCTGCTCGCGGAACACCGGTGTGGGTGCAGCCTGCGGCAGCTTCTTCGTCGTGGCCTGGGTGCGCGACGAACCGCGCGTCCCGTTGCCACGGGACGACGTGGACGCGCGCGAGCGCGTGGTCGACTTGGTGCCTCCGGCCATGGGCAGAACCCTAACGCCCGCTCAGGACAAACGCAGGAAGGCCCGCCGCAGCGTCCGTGACGGACGCTGGACGGGCCTCCAGGGCGGGGACGGACGCGAACGCGAACGCGCGCCCACCCGCGAACGGGCCCTACGCCTCGATGACCACCGGGACGATCATCGGACGACGACGGTGCTTCGTGTTCACCCAGCGACCAACCGTGCGCCGGACGACCTGCGCGAAGGCGTGCGAGTCGCGCGTGCCGTTGGCCGCGGCCTCGGAGATCGCCTTGGCGATCTGCGGGCGGACGTCGTCGAACACGGAGTCGTCCTCGGCGAAGCCGCGCGACTGGATCTCCGGGCCGATCACGCACTGCCCGGTGGTGAAGTCCACCGCGCAGAAGACCGAGATGAAGCCCTCTTCGGCCAGGACGCGGCGGTCCTTCAGGTCGGCGTCGGTGATCTCGCCGACGGTGGAGCCGTCGACGTACACGTAGCCGATGTCGAGCTGGCCGGCGACCGTCGCGACGCCGTCCTTCAGGTCGACGACGATGCCGTCCTGCCCGAGGATCACGTTGCGCGGCGGGACACCCGTCTGGATCGCCAGGTCGGCGTTCGCGTACAGGTGGCGGTGCTCGCCGTGGACGGGGAGCACGTTGCGCGGCCGCAGGATGTTGTAGCAGTAGAGCAGCTCGCCGGCGGAGGCGTGTCCGGAGACGTGCACCTTCGCGTTGCCCTTGTGCACGACCTTCGCACCGAGCTTGGTCAGCCCGTCGATGACGCGGTACACGGCGTTCTCGTTGCCCGGGATGAGCGACGACGCGAGGATGACGGTGTCGCCCTCGCCGATCTCGATCTGGTGCTCGAGGTTCGCCATGCGGGCCAGGACGGCCATCGGCTCACCCTGCGACCCGGTCGACATGTAGACGATCTGGTCGTCGGGGACGTTCTTCGCCTTCTTCGTGTCGATGAGCACGTTCTCCGGCACCCGCAGGTACCCGAGGTCGGCGGCGATCGTCATGTTGCGGATCATCGAGCGCCCCATGAACGCGACCTTGCGGTTCGCGGCCGCGGCGGCGTCGAGGACCTGCTGCACGCGGTGCACGTGCGACGAGAAGCTCGCCACGACGACCTTCTTGCGGGCGCGCATGATGATGTTCTCGAGCACCGGGCCGATGTCGCGCTCCGGAGCGGTGAAGCCCGGCACGTCGGCGTTCGTGGAGTCCGGCAGGAACAGGTCCACGCCGGCCTCGCCCAGACGGGCGAACGCACGGAGGTCGGTGATGCGGTCGTCCAGCGGGAGCTGGTCCATCTTGAAGTCACCCGTGTGCAGCACACGACCGGCGGGGGTCGTGATCGCGACGGCGAGGGCGTCCGGAATGGAGTGGTTCACGGCGACGAACTCGAGGTGGAACGGGCCGATCTGCTCGGTCTGGTCCTCGGCCACGACGAGCGTGTACGGCTTGATCCGGTGTTCCTTGAGCTTCGCCTCGACGAGCGCCAGGGTCAGCGTGGAGCCGATCAGCGGGATGTCGTCGCGGAGCTTGAGCAGGTACGGGACGGCGCCGATGTGGTCTTCGTGGCCGTGCGTGAGCACGACACCGAGGACGTCGTCGAGGCGGTCACGGATCGGCGAGAAGTCCGGCAGGATCAGGTCGACACCGGGCTGGTGCTCCTCGGGGAACAGCACGCCGGCGTCGACGATGAGCAGCTTGCCCTCGTACTCGTAGACGGTCATGTTGCGACCGATCTCGCCGAGGCCCCCGATGGGGACGACGCGGAGGGTGCCGGCTTCGAGCGGCTGCGGTTCGGAGATCTGTGTGGGCATTCGGTCCTACGGATTCGGGCGACGCGCGTGCTGCGCGCCGCGGTGTTCGCTAGCGGGTGGTGCCTGGCACCTTCGGTAGTGCACCGCCGGCCGCCGCGTTGCGGTCGGGGCGGAAGTTCGAGAAGTCGGCGCCGGGCACGTCGCGCACGGCTTCGAGTGAGGTCTCGATGGCGTACGCCTCGGAGTCCTCGGGGCCGACGAGCGGCAGTCGGACGCGCGGGCTGCCGATGCGGCCGAGCCCGTGCAGGATGTACTTCGCGGCCACGGTACCGGGAACGTGCGTCATCACGGCGCGGACGAGCGGCTCGAGTCGCTTGTGCTCGGCCGTCGCGGTGGCCAGGTCGCCCCGGTTCACGGCGTCGACGATGGTGCGGTACGGCGCGCTCGTGATGTTCGCGGTCACGCCGATCAGGCCGGTGGCGCCGATCGACAGGTGCGGGAGCACGTTCGTGTCGTCGCCGGAGAAGTACATGAGGTCGGTGTTGTTCAGCACGCGCGAGACCTCGGCGAAGTCGCCCTTGGCGTCCTTCACGGCGAGGATGTTCGGGTGCTTCGACGCACGCAGGATCGTGTCGTACGTGATCGGGATGCCGGTGCGGCCCGGGATGTCGTACAGGATCACCGGCAGGTCGGTGGCGTCCGCGATCATCCGGAAGTGGGTGAGGACACCCGACTGCGTCGGCTTGTTGTAGTACGGCGTGACGATCATCACGCCGTCCGCGCCGGCCTTCTCGCTCTGCTTGTACAGGTGGATCGCGTGCGCGGTCTCGTTCGAGCCACCGCCCGTGATGATCTTCGCGCGGCCGGCGGCCACGGACTTGCCGACCTCGACCAGCCGGAGCTTCTCCGGGTCGGTCAGCGTCGACGTCTCGCCGGTCGTGCCGGTGACGACGATGCCGTCGGCGCCGGCGGTGATGCAGTCGTCGATGTGCTGCTCGACGCCGGGCCAGTCGACCTCTCCGTCGGCCGTGAACGGGGTCACGAGAGCGACGAGGACCTGACCGAAGGGATTCTCACGCGGGGACACGGGCACCAGCGTACCGGGGATGCGCGCGGAGGCCGCCGTCCGTGTGGACGGTCGCCTGCCTGTGGCGCGGCCGGGAGGCCCGGATCACGTCCGTCCCGCCGGTCACGCCCGGCGGGGCGGGCGCTCAGGCGCGGCGCTGCCACTCCAGGAACCGGTAGCGGGTGCCGCCGTTGCGGGACTCCTGCCACGGGCCCTCGTCGGTGAGCGTCCAACCGGCAGTCTCGTCGAGCGTCGGTGCGACGGTGTCGCCGGGGACGTCGACGTCGATCACGGTCTCGGAGACGTGGTCGGCCGCGTCGACTGCGGCGGCGTACACCTGACCGCCGCCGATCACCCACACGGTCTCGTCGGCGCTGTCGGCACGCTCGAGTTCGGCCTGCAGGTCGTGCACGACCTCGGCGCCGTCGGCCGTCCACGTCGTGTCCCGGGTGAGCACGGCGTTGCGCCGACCGGGCAGCGGCCGGAAGCGCTCGGGCAGGGACTCCCAGGTGCGCCGGCCCATCAGCACGGTCGCGTCGCCGGTGACCTGCTTGAAGTGCGCCAGGTCCTCGGGCACGTGCCAGGGCATGCCGCCGTCGGCACCGATGACGCCGGTGGTCGAGCGGGCCCAGACCATGCCGATCATCAGACGGCGACCGCGGCCTTGATCGCCGGGTGGTGCTCGTAACCGACGACGGTGAAGTCCTCGTACTCGTAGTCGTCGATCGAGTCGCGCGGAGCGAGTTCGAGCGTCGGCATCGGGTACGCCGTGCGGGACAGCTGCTCCTCGACCTGTTCGACGTGGTTGTCGTAGATGTGGCAGTCGCCGCCGGTCCAGACGAAGTCGCCGACCTCGAGCCCGGTCTGCGCCGCGATCATGTGGGTCAGCAGCGCGTACGAGGCGATGTTGAACGGGACGCCGAGGAACATGTCGGCGCTCCGCTGGTAGAGCTGGCACGAGAGCTTGCCGTCGTTGACGAAGAACTGGAAGAAGGCGTGGCACGGGGCGAGCGCCATGTCCGGCACGTCGGCCACGTTCCATGCCGAGACGATGAGACGGCGGCTGTCCGGGTTCGTCTTGATCTGGTCGATGACCTGGGCGATCTGGTCGACGTGCTCACCCGAGGGGGTGGGCCACGAGCGCCACTGCACGCCGTACACCGGGCCGAGGTCGCCGTCGGCGTCCGCCCACTCGTTCCAGATCCGGACACCGTGCTCCTGCAGCCAGGTGGCGTTGCCCTCGCCACGGAGGAACCAGAGGAGCTCGTACGCGACCGACTTGAAGTGCACGCGCTTGGTGCTGACGAGGGGGAAGCCCTTCGACAGGTCGTAGCGGAGCTGTGCGCCGAACAGGCTCCGGGTGCCGGTGCCGGTGCGGTCACCCTTCGGCGAGCCCTCGGTCAGGACCCGGCGGAGCAGGTCTTCGTAGGGCGTCGGGACGGAGGCGTCGGGCTGTACGGTCTCGCTGTCGGTCACACACAGAAGCCTACGTCGGTGTGAGTAGCGTTGCGGGCATGCCCGACACGACGGAACAACCGCTCTCGATCCTGGTGGCCGGCTCGTCCGGGTTCATCGGGACGCCCCTCGTCCGTGCCCTGCGCGAGGCGGGGCACCACGTCACCACGCTCGTCCGCCGCGAAGCGCGCACCGCGACCGAGTTCCGCTGGGCACCGGGGCGGCGTCCGCTCGACCCGGCGATCCTCGACGGAGCCGACGTGGTGATCAACCTGGCCGGCGCGAACATCGGCAAGCTGCCGTGGACGGACGCCTACCGCAAGGAGATCCGCAGCTCGCGCATCGACGCCACCGACACCCTGGTCGAGGCGATGCGGCACGCCGCCACTCCCCCGGCGCTGTTCCTGTCGGGCTCGGCCTCGGGCGTGTACGGCGACCGCCCGGCCGACGTGCTGCAGGACGACGCCGCCCCGGGCACGGGCTTCCTCGCCGACGTCTGCACCGCGTGGGAAGCCGCCGCGAACGCCGCTCCCGCCGGGGTCCGGGTCGTCACGCTCCGGACCGGCATCGTCATCGGCAAGGGCGGCGGTGCACTCGCGCCGCTCGTCCCGCTCACGAAGCTCGGCGTCGGCAGCCGGCTCGGCACCGGCGGCCAGCACTGGCCGTGGATCGCGCTCGAGGACGAGGTCGGCGCCATCGTGCACCTGGCGACCGCGGCACCGGACGTGTCCGGTCCGGTGAACCTGGCGGGCCCCGAGCCCGTCGTCGCCGACCGCATCACGAAGCACGTCGCCGAGGTCCTGCACCGCCCGTACCTCTTCCGGATCCCCGAGTTCGCCCTGCGCCTGGCGCTGCGGGACGCCGCCGACGACATGCTCCTGTCGAGCCAGCGGATGGTCCCCACGAAGCTGCTCGAGTCCGGCTACACGTTCCGGTACACGCAGGCGGCGGACGCGATCGACGCCGTCTTCTGATCCGCGGATCAGCCCGCGGTCAGCGGTCGGTGGCGCGCGCCAGGGCGGTGCGCATCGCCGACCGTGCGCGCTTGCGGTCACCGGCGGCGTCGTAGACCACACCGAGCCGGTACCAGGCACGCCAGTCGGCCGGGTCCTGCTCGACCGCGTCGCGGTACCGCGGGAACAGCTCGTCGGCGGCGTCGCGGATCGGCCGGCCCGACGGCCGCACCGGGACGACGTCGTCCGGGGTGCCGCCCTCGGCCTCGAGCCGCGCGCCGAGCCGGGTGATGCGGATGCCGAAGCGGAACTCCAGCACGAGCAGGAGCGCCCCGATCGCGGCGACGACGAACAGCGCGACGCCGATGCCGATGCCGATCGGGATCCCGGTCGCGATGAAGGCGACGGCGCGCTGCCCGACGAGCACGATGTACAGGGCGAGCAGCACCGCCATCAGCGCTGCACCCCAGAACGGCGAGCGGATCGTGCGTCCGGCCCGCTCCATCCGACCCACGGCGGTCAGCCGATGCCGAGGACGCTGCCGAGGCCCACGGTGAGGCCGCGCGCCGACACCACGTTCGCCAGCGCCGCACGGATGCCCGCCACGTAGGCGACGTCGTCGTTGGTGTCGTGCCGGATCGTCAGCGTCTCGCCGGGTCCGCTCAGCACGACGTCCTGCACGGCCTTCACCCCGGGAAGCCGGAGCGAGTGGACGGGCACGCTGGCGACCTGCTGGCCGCGGGCGCGCTGGTCCACGTGCGGGGCGTCCACGGGACCGACCTCGCGCCGGGCGTCGGCCATCAGCTCGGCGGTGCGCACCGCGGTGCCCGAGGGCGAGTCGATCTTGCCGGCGTGGTGGGTCTCGACGATCTCGGCGGCCGGGAACCACGGTGCCGCGATCGTCGCCAGGTGCGTGCCGAGCACAGAGCCGATCGAGAAGTTCGGGACCACGAGCACCCCCTGGTCCGGGCGTTCCCGCAGCCCGGTGCGGAGCTTCGCGAGCCGGTCGAGCGACCAGCCGGAGGTGCCGACGAGCACGTTCGCGCCGCTCGACAGCGCGTTCTCCACGATCGCCGGACTGAGCGACGGCACCGTCACGTCGACCACCAGGGCCGCGCCGCCGAAGACCGACGGCGGCGCCTCGTGCGCGCCGTCCTTCGACGACAGGCGGGCGACGAGTTCGAAGTCCAGGAGTTCCTCGACGACGGACGCCACGAGGCCCCCGAGACGACCGGTGGCGCCGACGACGGCGACGGGAGTGACCATGCGGTCCATCCTAGGATCGACGCATGTCAGTCGAGGTCAGGACCGTGCCGGCCGATCTGCCCGAGGTCGACGTGCTGCTCGACGCGTACCTGGACGAGCGCGAGGCGACGTTCCCGAGCGCGCAGGGCACGTACTCGCGGAAGCGCACCCCTGCGGCCGAGTTCACGCCGCCGAGCGGGGTGTTCGCGGTGGCGTACGACGACGGCGTCGCGGTCGGCTGCGGCGGCATCCGTCGGATCGCGGACGGGGTCGACGCGACCGGCGCCGTCGACGTCCGGTTCGAGGTCAAGCACGTCTTCGTGGCGCCGGCCGGGCGCGGCACGGGCGTCGCGACGGCCGTGATGGACCTGCTCGAGCGGGCCGGGGCGGACCTCGGCGCGACGAGCATCGTCCTCGACACGAACGACTCGCTCGTGGCGGCCGGCGCGATGTACCGCGGCCGCGGGTACCAGCGGGTCGAGCCGTTCAACGACAACCCGAACGCGACCGCCTGGTACCGCAAGCCGATCGTCTGAGCCGCCGCGGGCCTCCCGGCCGCGCCACCGCCGACCGGACGGGCAGCCGCTAGACGGGCTGGTCGACGGGCAAACCCGTGCGCAGCTCCACCGGCAGGTGGGCCAGGTCGTTCAGCGTGACGACCTCGGCGGGCTTCGCCGAACGGATCCGGATGATCGTGAGCGCGGTGTGGGCGACGTTCGTGCCCATCCAGCGCCACTCGGGGGCCTGGAACGCCTCGCGCACGAACCAGCCGATCACGGCGTTGTGGGTGATCAGCAGGTCGTGCCGGTCCTCGCGCGCCGGGGTGAACCACTCCGACACCGCGTCGCCCATCTGGGCCTGCCCGGCGACGATCTCCTCTTCGGTGATGCCGCCGTACCAGCCCTGGTAGGCGTGCGGCATGTCCGGGGTCGGGCCCGAGGGGATGCAGTCGAACAGCAGGGTCGAGGGCTCGGGCTGGATCGACGGCAGGCGCTGCGACAGGAACGCGGCGGTCTCGCTCGGGGCCTCGAGCGGCGAGTGGTAGACGCCGTCGAAGGGCACACCGCCGAGACGGTCCGCGATCAGGGTCGCCTGGCGCTTGCCGCGTTCGGAGAGCTTGCCGTCCCGCAGGCCGTGTTCGGCGTCCTGGTGTTCGCCGTGCCGGACGAGGTACAGGTAGTGCGACATGTCCGTGCTCAGCTGCCGATCCCGATGGCCGCGGCGAGTTCGTCCTGCTGCACGGCACCGACGACCGAGGTGATCGTCGGCCGGGTCAGCAGGTCGCGCGCGAGTTCGAGCACGCCGTCGGTCGTGACGCCGTCGACACGCTCGAGCGCCGTGGACAGGTCGGTGTACTCGCCGGTGCCGAGCTCGGAGCGGCCGAGCCGGGTCATGCGGGCGTCGGAGTCCTCGAGCGAGAGCGTCAGCGCGCCCTCGATCTGGCCCTTGGCACGTCGGAGCTCGTCGTCGGTGATGCCGTGGTCGACCATCCGGCGGAACTCGGCGTCGACGATGTCGACGACACCGGCGACGTTGTCCGGCGCGCAGCCGGCGTAGACACCGAAGGCACCGTTGTCCAGGTAGGCCGGGGCGAACGACGAGACCGCGTAGGCCAGACCGCGGCGCTCACGGACCTCCTGGAACAGGCGTGAGCTCATGCCCCCACCGAGCACGGCGTTCAGGACGCTGAGCGAGGGACGGCGGTCGTCACGCAGGTCGAGGCCCTGCGACCCGCGGAGCATGCTGACCTGCTCGGTCGGGCGGTGCACCACGGTCAGCTTCGCCTCGACCGGGTCGGCCACGGTCTCGGGCGTGCGGCGCGGCAGCGGGTCGGCGTCGGGGGCGTCGTGGAAGACGCCGGCGACGAGCTCGCAGAACCGGTCGTGGTCGACGGCGCCGGCGGCAGTGACGACGATGCCGTTCGGCGCGTAGTGCTCGCGGTAGTGGGCCAGTACCTCGTCCCGCTGGACCGCACGGATGCTGTCCGGGGTGCCGCCGATCGGACGGCCGAGGGGATGTCCGCCGAAGGCCGCGGCGAAGAACGCTTCGCCCGCGACGTCGGCCGGGTCGTCGGCGGCCATCGCGAGCTCTTCGAGGATGACCCCGCGCTCGACGGCGAAGGCGTCCGGTTCGAGCACGGAACCGGTGACCATGTCACCGATGACGTTCACGGCCATCGGGACGTCGGTGTCCCGGACCCGTGCGTAGTAGCAGGTGTACTCCTTGGCGGTCGCAGCGTTGTGCTCACCGCCGACCGAGTCGAACGCGATGGCGATGTCGAGCGCCGATCGGGTCTCGGTGCCCTTGAAGAGCAGGTGTTCGAGGAAGTGCGTCGACCCGAACTGCCCGTCGCGCTCGTCCCGCGAACCGACGCCGACCCAGAACCCGATGCTCGTCGACGCGGCACCCGGCACCGCCTCGGTCAGCACACGGACGCCCGAGGGCAGCACGGTGCGACGGACGAAGGCTCCGCCGGACGTCAGGAACGACGTGTCCGGGGCCCCGAGCGGCAGTGGCACTGGCTGGTTCATCGCAGACGAGCCTACTGATCCGGCGATGCCTCCCGCCCAGTTTCCCGGTCTCGGTCGCGTGCCACTCGAAGTGGGGTACAGAAAATGTGGACAGACCGACTCGTCTGTCTGTCCTCCTTGTGCTACTGTTGGCCACGCCGGATCGAAAGCCCCCCTAAGTTCCGATCCGGCGGCTCGGGGCATCAGTCCTGCGCGACCACCGAGTCCCCCCACTCCGGTCGCGGAGCCGATGAGTCCGAGGAGTACACGCTGTGACGGTCGATTCCCCCCAACCGGCCGTCCAGCGTCTCCCCGGCCCGAGCACGAACCTCGCGTCGCCGGACGGGTCGAGCGTCCCCCCGACTCCCCGCTCCGGCGGCGCGAAGGTCCGTGTCCTCGAGACCGCCACGCGGCTCTTCTACGAAGAGGGCATCCACAGCGTCGGCGTCGACCGTCTCATCTCCGAGGCGAGCGTCACGAAGGCGACGTTCTACAAGCACTACGGGTCGAAGGACAACCTGATCCTGGCCTACATCCGCACCCAGCACGAGCGCGTGCAGGAGCGGATGGAGCAGCTCATCGCCGACGCCGGCTCCCCCGAGCGGGCCGTCCGTGCGTGGGTCGCCGCGCTGGCCGACGACGTCAACGACCCGGCGTTCCGCGGCTGCGCGTTCCTGCACGCCGCCGCCGAGTACCACGACCCGCGCGACCCGGTCCGCCAGGTCGTCGCCGTGCACCGCGACTGGTACACCGAGCGACTCGCGACCCTGCTGCAGGAGGCCGGACACCCCCTGCCCGGCGACGGCGCCGACGAGCTCATGCTCGCGCGCGACGGTGCGATGGCCGGCGCGTACGCCGGTGACGCGATCGCCGCCACCGCTGCGCTCAACCGCGTGGTGGACCGGGTGCTCGCGGGCTGACGCCCGGCTCGCCGCCAGCGCTGTCGCTTTCGCGAAAGCGACAGATCACCGCCAAATGTTCGCGGCATCCTGTCGCCTTCGCGGCACCGACGCACCCGCGCGACGCACATCCGTCGCTTTCGCGGGGCGGTCGAGGCGACCGCGGCCGGACGGGAGGCCCGTGGCGGGCCCGCGCTGCGCCTCCAGGCCGTCCTGTGCGAACTCCCACAGCCCCGCGCGCGCACCGAGCGCAGCCCGAGCCGGCGGGTGTTGGCTTGAGGCATGGCCAACGACCCCAACTGGAACCTGCCCGACGTCCCGTCCTTCACCCTGACGAGCCCCGACTTCACCGACGGAGGCGAGCTGCCCACCTCGGCACGCGGCTCCGACGTCGGCGGTGAGGACCGCTCCCCCGTACTCGAGTGGTCGGACGCACCCGAGGGCACGAAGAGCTTCGTCCTGACCGTCTACGACCCCGATGCCCCGACCGGCTCCGGCTTCTGGCACTGGAGCCTGACGGACATCCCGGGCTCGGCGACCTCGCTCCCCGCGGGCGCCGGCACCGATGACGCCCTGCTGCCCGCGGAGGCACTCCGCCGCCGCAACGAGTTCGGCACGGACACGTTCCTCGGGGCTGCTCCGCCCGCGGGCCACGGTGTGCACCGCTACTTCTTCACGCTGAGCGCCCTCGACGTCCCCGTGCTCGAGGTCCCCGCCGACGCGACCCCCGCGGTCGTGGGCTTCATGCTCCGTGGACACCTGCTCGGGCGCGCACAGCTCATGGGCACGCAGGAGACCCCCGCAGCCTGACGGACACGCGTGGCACCTGCCCCGCAACGGCGAACGGCCGCCGCCCCGGAAGGGACGGCGGCCGTTCGTGCGTCAGGACGCGGGGAGGATCAGCCCTCGGCCGGGTCCTCGGCGTGGGCGCGGACCGTCTCGGCCGAGGTGGAGTCACCCTCGGTCTCGTCGGCCACGACCGGCGCGAGCGACAGCTTGCCGCGGTCGTCCACCTTGGTGACCTCGACGAGGACCTTCTGGCCGACGCCGAGCACGTCTTCGACGTTCTCCACACGCTTGCCACCGGCGAGCTTGCGGACCTCGGAGACGTGGAGCAGACCGTCACGGCCCGGGAGCAGCGACACGAAGGCGCCGAAGGTGGCGATCTTCACGACGGTGCCGAGGAACTGGTCCCCGATCTCCGGGTTGGTCGGGTTCGCGATCGCGTTGACCTGGGCACGAGCGGCCTCGGCCGACGGACCGTCGACGGCGCCGATGTAGACGGTGCCGTTGTCCTCGATCGAGATGTCGGCACCGGTGGTGTCTTGGATGCCGTTGATCGTCTTGCCCTTCGGGCCGATCAGCTCGCCGATCTTGTCGACGGGGATCTGCACCGAGATGACGCGAGGAGCGGTGTCCGCCATCTCGTCGGGGGCGTCGATGGCCTCGTTCAGCACACCGAGGATGGCCGAGCGGGCCTCCTTGGCCTGCTTGAGCGCCGCGTCGAGCACCGTCGACGGGATGCCGTCGAGCTTGGTGTCGAGCTGGATCGCGGTGACGAACTCCGAGGTACCGGCGACCTTGAAGTCCATGTCGCCGAGGGCGTCTTCCGCACCGAGGATGTCGGTCAGGGCCGCGTAGCGGGTCTGGCCGTCGACGGTGTCGGAGACCAGGCCCATCGCGATGCCGGCGACCGGGGCCTTGAGGGGCACACCGGCGTTGAGCAGCGACAGGGTCGAGGCGCAGACGGAACCCATCGAGGTCGAGCCGTTGGAGCTGAGCGCCTCGGAGACCTGACGGATGGCGTACGGGAACTCGTCACGCGACGGCAGCACCGGCACGAGGGCGCGCTCGGCGAGGAAGCCGTGCCCGATCTCGCGACGCTTCGGCGAACCCACGCGGCCGGTCTCACCGGTCGAGTAGGGCGGGAAGTTGTAGTGGTGCAGGTAGCGCTTCTTCGTGACGGGCGACAGCGAGTCGATCTGCTGCTCCATCTTGAGCATGTTCAGCGTGGTGACGCCGAGGATCTGCGTCTCGCCGCGCTGGAAGATCGCCGAACCGTGGACGCGCGGGATCACGGCGACCTCGGCGTCGAGCGGACGGATGTCGGCGAGGCCGCGGCCGTCCATGCGGATCTGCTCGGTCAGGATGCGGCCGCGGACGACCTTCTTCGTGACCGACTTGTACGCGGCACCGACCTGCGAGTTGGCGACCTCGGGCAGCGAGCCCGCGGTGACCTGCTCGGCGATGGCGGCCTTGACGCGCGACTTGAGCGCGTCGTCGGCGTCCTGACGCTCGGTCTTGGCGGCGATCTTGTAGACGTCACCGAGCTCGGAGAGCGCGAGGGCCTCGACGGCCGAGTAGACCTCGGGCGCGTACGGCGGGAAGACCGGGAAGTCCTGGATCTCCTTGGCCGACTGCGCGGCGAGCTTGGCCTGCGCGTCGACGAGGGACTTGAGGAACGGCTTCGCCGCCTCGAGACCCTGGGCGACGATGGCCTCGTCGGGCTTCGTGGCGCCGCCCTGGATGAGGTCCCAGGCGTGCTCGGTGGCTTCCGCCTCGACCATCATGATCGCGACGTCCTCGTTGCCGGCCTCGTCCGTGACGACACGACCGGCGACGGTCAGGTCGAACACGGCGTCGGCGAGCTGCGAGGCCTTCGGGAACGCGACCCACTGGTCGCCGATGAGCGCGAGGCGCACACCGGCGATCGGGCCGGAGAACGGCAGACCGGAGATCTGCGTCGACGCGGACGCGGCGTTGATCGCCAGCGCGTCGTAGAACTCGTCCGGAGCGATGCTCAGGACGGTGATGACGATCTGCACCTCGTTGCGGAGGCCGTCGACGAACGACGGACGCAGCGGCCGGTCGATCAGACGGCAGACGAGGATGGCCTCGGTCGACGGACGGCCTTCACGACGGAAGAACGAACCGGGGATCTTGCCGGCGGCGTAGGAACGCTCCTCGACGTCGACGGTCAGCGGGAAGAAGTCGAAGCCCTCACGCGGGTGCTTGCCGGCGCTGGTGGCCGAGAGGAGCATCGTTTCCTCGTCCAGGTACGCGGCGACCGCGCCCTGGGCCTGCTGTGCGAGCCGACCGGTCTCGAACCGGACGGTGCGCTTGCCGTACTTGCCGTTGTCGATGACGGCTTCGGCGAACTTGATCTCGGGACCCTCCAAAAGGGCGCCTCCTTGATGTGTTTCCGGCAGGCCGTGGCGACGGCACTCGATGGTGCGTGCGCGCCGATCGTTCCGGACGCATGTCTGGCCAGCAGTAGAAGCACTCGGGAAACCGTTCCGGCCCGCGAGCCACCACCGATGACCAGCTCCGTGCCCGGCCTGCGCAGTGTTGTGTGTGACGTCCGGGGAATGAGTCCTCGGACACGGTGGACTTTACCAGTCCTCAGGCTGTCGGCGGCGCGGCTCGCTGGACTCCTGGTGAACATCGGTAGCCTGCCGACATGCGCCTCACCCCCTCGCGGGGCGTGCTCGTCGCGGCCGCCGTGGTCGTCGGCGCGCTCGTCGCCCCGGCCCTGACCGCTGCCCCCGCGAACGCCACCGAGTACCCCACCTGGCAGGACGTCCAGCGCGCCAAGGGCAACGAGACCGCCAAGCGCGCCGAGGTGCAGAAGGTGCAGGCGGCACTGCAGTCGGCGCAGGACGAAGCCGCCGCGAAGTCGCAGGCCGCCCTGGTGGCCTCGTCGAAGGCGGACGCGGCCGAGTCGGAGTTGGCGTCGGCCACCCAGGCCGCCACGAGCCTCCAGGCCCAGGCGCAGCACGCGAGCGAGACGGCGGACCGGGCCCAGCAGCGGGCCGGTCAGCTGGCCGCGAACCTGTACCGCGACGGCAGCACGAACCAGATGACCACCCGCATCGCGACCGCGAAGAACCCGGACCAGCTGCTCTACCAGCTCGGCGCGCTCGACCAGCTGTCGGAGACCTGGTCCGGTGTCATGGACGACGCGTCCGTCGCGGCCGGCACGGCGTCGTCGCTGCACGAGCAGGCCGAGCGGGCCGAGACGGAGCGCGCGACGCGCGCCCAGGCGGCCGAGGAACGCTCGGCCGCGGCGAAGTCGGCGGAACAGGCGGCGGACGCCGCCGTCGAGTCGACGGAGCAGCACAGCGACGAGCTGTACGCGCAGCTCGCGTCGCTCAAGGACAGCACCGCGAAGCAGGAGGCCGGGTACGAACTCGGCCAGCGGGTCGCCGCGCAGAAGGCGGAGCAGCAGCGCAAGCGGGCCGCAGCGGCTGCGGCCGAGGCGGCGGCGAACGCAGCCGCGGCGAACGCCGGCAGCAGCGCTTCCAGCGGCGGCGCGACGAGCGGCGGCACCGGCTCGTCCTACCCGAGCACCGGGGGCGTCGCCGTGGACCCCGCGGCTGCGCAGGCCTACGCACGGAGCGCGCTCGGGTCGTACGGGTGGGGCCCCGACCAGTTCTCGTGTCTGGTGTCGCTCTGGACGCAGGAGTCCGGGTGGCGGGCGAACGCCCTGAACGCCTCGAGCGGTGCCTACGGCATCCCGCAGTCGCTGCCGGCCGAGAAGATGGCGGTCGCCGGAGCAGACTGGCGCACCAACGCGAACACGCAGATCGACTGGGGGCTCGCGTACATCAAGAGCGCCTACGGATCACCCTGCGGGGCGTGGGGCCACGAGATGAGCGTCAACCCGCACTGGTACTGAGCGCTGGGCCGGCCGGGCGCCGGTCGCCGGCTGCTCACCGCTCCACCAGTCGGAGCGCCTGCAGGGGGCACATCGCGACGGCGTCGGCCGCAGCGGCCCGCTCGTGCGGACGGACCGGGACGTCGCGGGTGCCGGCACCGGGGGTGCCGGGGTCGCCCGGGTTGCCGGCCCGGACACCGGGATCGCCGGGGTCGCCTCCGGCCCGGGCGATCGGGTAGCCCCACTCGTCGCGCTCGAGCCGCTCGGCGAACAGTTCCGTGCACAACCCCCGGCCCCGGCAGCGCGTCCAGTCGACGTGCAGCGAGACGACACCCGCGCCTGCGCCCCCGCTCACCACGCACCCCCGCGCCGCAGCAGGCACCGGCCACCGAGGTGCGCCTGCACGTCGTCGTGGAACACGTCGAGCGCGCTCCGCACCATCCGCGCCACCCCGTCCGGGTGGTGACACGCCCCACGACCGTCCACCAGCGCGGCGACCCGACGCACCTCTCCCGCCAGGTCCCCCGCTGCTCGCCCCGAGGCCAGGTCCCCGACGACGTCGGCGATCCGCGGCAGTCCGTTCACGCAGGGTCCGCACCGTCCGGCCGACGCTCCGGCGAGCGCCGCCGCCAGCCGTGCCGTCACCGCGATCGGGCAGGTCCGGTCGTCGAGCACGGCGAGCACCCCGGCCCCGGGCGCGGCACCCCACCGAGCCAGTCCCTCGGGGTCGAACGACGCGTCGAGGGCCGCGGCCGGCAGCCACGTCCCGCCCCATCCGCCGACCAGCACGGCGCGCGTGTGCGCCGGATCGGTCACCGGTAGCCGGGAGGCCCGCAGCAGTTCCCCGAGCGGCACACCGCCGGCGGTCTCCAGCACCACCGCGGTGGTCGGGTCCGTCACATCGCTCACCGTGACGAGCCGGGTGCCGGGGGCACTCGGGCTGCCGACGCCCCGGGCCCACGCCGCCCCGAAGCGCACGACGAGTGCTGCCTGGGCGAGGGTCTCGACGTTCGACACCAGGGTCGGTCGCCCGCTCGGGCCCCGTTCGGCGAGCCGCACCACGCGGTCCTCGGGCACACCCCGGCCACCGGCGACGGCCGAGGCGAGGGCGCTGGCCTCCCCGGAGACGAAGGAGGCGTGGGGCAGGACCCGCAGGCTGATCGGCACGGGGTCGCCGCCGCGGTCGGTGCCGCAGTCGGCACCACGGTCGGCGCGTTCCGCGAGGGCCCGGCGGACCGGACCGGCGAGTCGGTCGCTCGTGGCGAGCACCGCCTCGGAGGCACCGATCGCGGCGGCCGCGACGACGATGCCGTCGAGTACCAGGTGCGGTGCGCGCTCGAGCAGGACGGCGTCCTTGCGGCTGGCGGGTTCGCCCTCGGCGGCGTTCGCGACCACGAGGGGCGCACCCCGTTCCCGACGGTGGCCGCGGGCGGTCACGGCGGCGAGCTTCCGGGCGAGCGGGAACCCGGCTCCGCCGCGGCCGTCGACGCCGGCGCGGCCGAGTTCGTCGACCAGCCACGGGCCGAGCTGCGGCAGCGGGCCGAAGGTGTCCTCGTGGTCGGTGCGGGCCGGACCGGGTGCGGCCAGGAGCCGTCGGGTGCCGGTGGGTGGGACGACGGTGCGGGGGTGGGTCAGGGTCATCGGACGACCTCCAGCTTCGCGGAACGGAACTCGGTGACACGGGCGGTGCAGCGCCAGACGACGGCGCCGACGACGGCCGCGGTGCAGACGCCGGCGAGCACGAGGAACCACGCGGAGGCGCCGTCGGTCCCCGTGCCGACCGCGTGGGCCAGGGCGACCGGCCACATGGCGTAGGCCGCCCAGTGCACGGCGCGGAAGGCCCGCGGGCCGATCACCCGGCGGAGCAGTGCGGTGACGACGAGCACGACGAGCAGGTCGACGGCCAGGGTGCCGAGCCCCAGCCAGAACCACCGGTAGGCGCCGACGAACGGCACGACCGTGTCGAGGAGGCGCAGCTCGGCCTCGGTGTCGAGCAGCAGCGACCCCACGTGCACCGCGACGAACACGGTGGCGGCGAGGGCGACGTCCCGGTGCACGAGCTGCACGGCGAACCGGGGCAGCCCGGGCAGCGGTCGTCCTCCCCTGCTGACGATGCCGAGGAGCACCGTGAGGGTGAGGAGCAGGACGGCGGTGACCCCGAAGCCCCGGCCGATCACCCAGAGAGCGGTGTCCATCAGACGACCGCCGATCGGTCGTCGTCGGCGCGCTGGCCGTCGGTGCCTCGGTCGTCGGGCCAGCCGCCGAGCCGCACGACCGTTCCGTCGGCGGCGACGAGGCGGGCGGCGCGACCGCTCTGCCGGAGCCACTCGGCGGCGGTGCGACCGCGCACCACGGCGGCGGTCGTCATCGTGTTGGCGGTAGTGCACGACGGGGCGACGACGGTCACCGTGCGCCAGACCGGCTCGGCGGGCAGACCCCACCGGGGGTCGAGGATGTGGTGCCGGGCGGTGCCGTCCTGCTCCCAGCGGCGCTTCTGCGTGCTCGAGGTCGCCACGGACCACCCCGAGGCGATCCGGACGTGGTCGACCGGGTCACCCTCGAGGTCCGCCACCCGCACCTGCCAGCCGCCGGACGGATCCGGGCCGGCGGTCGCGACGTCACCGCCGAGGGACACCAGCGCCCCGATGCCGAGCCGTGCGGTGATGCTCGCCGCGGCCATGTCGGCGGCAGCGGCCTTCGCCGTGGCACCGAGGTCGAGGGTGACGCCCTCGGGGATGCGCAGGAACGTGCCCGACAGCAGGATGCGCTGCCACGCCGGCCGGTCGTCGAGTGCACGCGACAGGGCCTCGGGCGACAGGACCGGCCGGGCGTCGGCGAAGGCGGCGTCGTACCCGAGGGACACCATCCGGCGCCCGAGGGTGGGGTCGACGTCACCGTCGGAGAGCCGGGCTGCGTCGAGGGCCTGGTGCACCAGTGCGGCGAGGAGCGGCGACACCTCGGTGCCACGCACCAGGTCGTCGGCGCGTGCGGTGAGTTCGGAGTCGTCGCGGAAGCGGCTGCACGCGGTGTCGACGGCGGAGGTGACCTGCCGGACGCAGGACTCCGCGTCCGCGAGGCGCCGACGGTCCCGGTGGTCGAGGACGACCCGGGCGGTCGTGGTCCAGAGGTCCCACTCGGTGGCGGCGCGCACGGTCACGACCCCGTCGTCGTGGTGTCGGAGGTCCCGCCGGTGGTGCCCTGCGAGACGCCGGTGTCCGAGTCGCTGGTGCCGGAGTCGGTCGTGGCGGAGTCGGTCGGCTGGGTCGACGAGTCGGTGCTCGTGTCGGCACTGCTACTGGACTCGCTGCTGCTGGAGTCGCTGCTGCTGGAGCTGCTCGTTCTCGTGTCACTGCTCGTGCTCGTGCTCGCCTGCTCGTGCCCGAGCCAGAGCCCCGCACCGGTGACCATCGCCACCACGAGCCCGCCCACGCTGACGAGCGCACTCGTGATCCGTGCGGATCGCCTGCCGCTGCCTCTGGTGTCCATCGGTGCTCCTCGTCGTCACGACGAGGTTCCCGAGGGCACCGATGAGCCAGCCGCGCACCCGCCGCGCACCGACCGTACGAACCCTGTGGTCCGTCTAAGAGCACGTGCTCCCGTCGACGGCGGCGGGACGCGGGTCAGTGGCCGAGGCCGCCGAGCAGGCTCGCGAAGTCCGGGGTCGCGGGGAGCGCATCGGCTTCCTGCGGGGCCCGCCTGGAGGCCCGGATCGCCCAGGCCAGGTCGGCTCCGGCCCGGCGGATGCGACCGTCCAGGGCGGCCGCGTCACCGTCGGTCCCCCAGTCGTCGGTCGCGGCGAAGACCCCCGTGGGCACGATCGCCGCGCGCAGGTACGCGAAGACGGGCCGGAGGGCGTGGTCGATCGCGAGGGAGTGCCGCGAGGTCCCGCCGGTGGCACCGAGCAGGACGGGCATGTCGGCCATCGAGTCCTTGTCGAGCACGTCCAGGAACGACTTCGCCAGTCCGCTGACGCCCGCGGTGAAGATCGGCGTGACGAACACGACGGCGTCGGCCTCGACCACGGCGGCCATCGCTGCGGAGAGCGCCGGGGCCGCGAAGCCGGTGAGCATGGCGTCGGTGATCTCGTGCGCGAGCGGCCGGAGTTCGACGTGCACGACGTGTGCCGGGGTGCCCTCGGCGACGAGTGACGCCACGGCGGCCTCGCCCAGACGGTCGGCGAGCAGGCGGGTGGAGCTGGGCTCGGAGAGTCCGGCGGAGACGACGGCGATGGTGGTCATGATGCTTCCCGACTTTCGATGCGTTTGCATGAACATAGCATCCAACCGGGTCCCCCTCGCAATCATTCCCGCCATCGAACAGCGTGCCGATCGGTCACGACTCCCCGCGCGCTGACTGCGGAGCGGTCACGAAGTGTCGACTGGGACCGTTGTGGCCGACGAGTCGTGACCGCGGGACGAGCGCGGGCGAGGTGTCGTGACCGACCTCGCGACCGACCGAGGACGGAGCGCGGTCGGAGCGGGGCACACCGAGCGTCGAACGCCCCGGGAACGAAGAACGCCCCGGTCCTCTCGAAGAGGTCCGGGGCGTTCGGTCAAGCGTGTGTCGGTCGACTAGCGACGCAGGCCGAGGCGCTCGATGAGCGTGCGGTAGCGGGCGATGTCGACGTCGGAGAGGTAGCCGAGGAGACGGCGACGCTGACCGACCATGAGGAGCAGGCCACGACGCGAGTGGTGGTCGTGCTTGTGCTCCTTGAGGTGCTCGTTCAGGTCGTTGATACGACGCGTCAGAACGGCGACCTGGACCTCGGGGGATCCGGTGTCGCCCGGGTGGGTCGCGTACTCTTCGATGATCTCCTGCTTGACCTGTGCGTCAAGTGCCATGGTGATCCCCTTCCTGTCCGTTGCGCGGTGCCCGTGCCTGATGCGCGAGCGCTCTTTGTCCGCGGCCGTTCGACGGCAACCGCACAAGACTACCAGAGTCCTAGGCGGTCCTGGGGTGCAGACGGCGCCGGCGACGACGCTCCGGCAACAGGCTGCGGACGAGTCCGACCAGCGTCGCGCCGAGCAGTCCGCCGAGGCCGTTCGACAGCACGTCGCGCGGGTCCGCGACGCGGTACGGCAGGTAGGTGGCCTGCGCGAACTCGATGCCCGTGGACAGGGCGACCGCGACGAGCGCGCCGAGGATCCACCAGCGCCGGGGCAGCCACAGCGCCGCGAGCATCCCCACGGGCACGAACATCGCGATGTTGGCGAGGAACTCGGTGCGCTCGTACGTGAACCAGGCACCGTGCGGCAGCTGCTGCACCCAGGCGATCGCGTGCAGCACGAGGGAGTTCTGGGCCGACGTGAAGACCTGCGGGGTCAGCGTCATCCGCCAGATCACCCAGGCGTAGCCCGCGGTCAGGGCGAGGAGGAGGAGTCGACGGAACATCCGCACAGTGTGCTGCACGGTCCTGCGCGGTCGCTGGAGCGCTCCTGTCAGCCGTCGGTACGACACCTGGGCGATCGCGGATCGGCGCTGGTCAGGACTCCCCCGCACCTGTCAGCATGGGTCCGGGCGCGATCGGTGCCCGCACCACCGACACCGCACGGTCAGATCAGGAGCACCGCAGCATGCCGGAGCACGAGGCACCCAGCACCCCACGCCGCAACCGCACCGGCGGCCTGCGGCAGTGGGGGTGGATCGCCGCTGCCGCCGTCGTCGTCGCCGCGGTCGTCACGACCCTCGTGGTCGTCGGCCCGTGGAACGGCGGCCAGCCGGACGGCGACCGTACCCCGAGCGGGCGCAGCGTCGCCGAGCGGAAGTCCGCGGCCGAGGCGTTCCCGGGCGGGCTCGCGCGCCAGCCGACCGCCGTGAACCAGGCCGGCCTCCGCGAGCGCCAGGCCCGGGCCGAGGGCGACGCCGAGACCGCCGAGCAGATCGCGGTGATCGCCGACCAGCCGATCGCGACGTGGCTGACGAACACCTCGCGGGCCGAGACCCGCTCGACGATCCGGTCGGTGGTCAGCACGGCGGAGGAACGTGGGGGCACCCCCGTGTTCGTGCTGTACAACATCCCGGACCGCGACTGCGGCAGCTACTCGAAGGGCGGCACCGAGGACGACGCCTACCTGCCGTGGGTCCGGTCCGCCGTCCGGGCGATGGCCGGTTCGCACGCCGTCGTGCTCGTCGAACCCGACTCGATCGCCCAGATCCAGAACTGCGAGCGGCTGCGCGACGAACGCCTGCCCCTGCTGCGGAAGGCCGTCGACGCGCTGACCGGCCACGGGCTCACCGTGTACCTGGACGGCGGCAACGAGAACCGTGTGCCGACCGCCACCATGGCGGACTGGCTGCGGCAGGCCGGCATCGACGAGGTGCAGGGGTTCTTCACGAACGTGTCGAACTTCTACCGGGTCGACCAGGAGCGCGCGTACGCCGACGAGCTCGCCGACGCGATCGGCGGGGACCCGCACTTCGTCATCGACGTCTCCCGCAACGGGCAGGGGTGGCGGGGCACCTGGTGCAACCCCGAGGGCGCCGGCCTCGGCCAGGAGCCGCACGTCACCGGCGGCAGCACCCGGCTCGACGCCCTGCTCTGGGTGAAGACGCCGGGGCTCAGCGATGGCACCTGCAACGGCGGCCCCGCGGCCGGCCAGTGGTGGGAGTCGTACGCGCTGGCCCTCGTCGAGCACCGCAAGCGCGACTGACGACGCCGCGAGACGGCCCGCGCAGGGCCGTGTCGGTGCCCGGTGGTTGCATGTGCGCATGACCGCGACCGACCGCATCCGCTCCGTCGTCCCGCCCTACCTGCTCCGCGCCGTCGCCGGTGCCGACGCGTTCCCCCGGGCGGCGTCGGCGGCACGCACCGCGCTGGCCTCGCTCGACGCCGTGCAGGCGCCGAAGCACGAGCACCTGGTCGCACCGCGCGGCGTCAGCGGCGCCGTCGACCGCTCCCCGCAGCGGACGATCACCGACGCGCACGGCACCACGACGCTGCCCGGCACCGTCGTCCGGCGCGAGGGCGACGCCGACTCCGGTGACGCCGCGGTCGACGAGGCCTACGCGGGCCTCGGCGCCACGCACGCCTTCTGGCTCGAGGTGTTCGACCGGGTGTCGATCGACGGCGCCGGGCTCCCCCTCGACGCGACCGTGCACTTCGGCCAGGACTACGACAACGCCTACTGGGACGGCCGCCGGATGGTGTTCGGCGACGGCGACGACGAGGTGTTCCGCCGCTTCACCGTCGCGCTCGACGTCATCGGCCACGAGCTCGCGCACGGCGTCACGCAGTACACCGCCGACCTGACCTACCAGGGCCAGTCGGGCGCCCTCAACGAGTCGATCAGCGACGTCTTCGGTTCCCTGGTCGCCCAGTACGCGGCGGGGCAGACGGCGGAGCAGGCGAGCTGGCTCATCGGCGAGGGGCTGTTCACCGACGCCGTGCAGGGCGACGCGCTCCGGTCGATGCGGGCCCCCGGCACCGCGTACGACGATCCGGTGCTCGGGAAGGACCCGCAACCGGCGACCATGGCCGGTTTCGTCGTCACCACGGACGACGCCGGTGGGGTCCACACGAACTCCGGCATCCCGAACCACGCGTTCTTCCTGGCGGCCACCGCCATCGGCGGCCCCGCGTGGCTGGGCGCCGGCGCCGTCTGGTGGGACGCCCTGACGTCGCCCGAGGTGACCGCTTCGATCGACTTCGCGGGCTTCGCCGCCGTCACCGCCGACGCGGCCGGGCGGCGGTTCGGGGACGGTTCCGCCGAGCAGACCGCGGTCCGCCAGGCCTGGCAGCAGGTGGGCGTGCTCGACTGAGCAGGCCACCCGGGCGTACCGTCGGGGCCATGCGCATCGAGGTCCGCCGCTCCGGGGGCTTCGCCGGCACCACACGGCGCTGGCGGGTCGACACCGACACGAGCAGTGACCCCACGGCGTGGTCCGACGTCGTCGACGCGCTGCGGCGCACCCCGGCACCGACGGCCGCGCCCGTCCCCGACGACTTCAGCTGGACGATCACCGTCGAGCGCACCACCGTGACGATCCCGGGTCGCCGCCTCGACGGTCCGTGGGCCGACCTGGTCGCGCGGGTGCGGTCCGAAGGCGACCCGACCTGAGCCGGGAGGCCCGTGGCAGGCCCGCACCGGGCCTCCCGTCCGCCCCGCGGGGACGCCACCACCCACCGATCGTGCGCAGGAACGGTCGCGTGGGACCGACGGACCCGACCGTTCCTGCGCACGAAGTGCGCGGGGACGCGACCGTCAGTCGACGTCGATGACCGTCAGCCGACGGGTCGGACGCGTCATCGCGACGTACACCGCGGCGGCGGCACGGGCGGCGTCGGCGCCCACGCCGTCCGGGTCGACGAGCAGCACGCCGTCGAACTCCAGGCCCTTGGCGTCCGCTCCCGTCAGCACCGTGAGCGAGCCGGCGGTCGGCGAGGCGAGCCCGCGGACGTCCGCCTCGGTGCGGGCGAGCCGCTGCCGGACCGTGTCGACCTGGGACTCGGGGACGATGACGCCGATGGTGCCGGAGCCGATCCTGGCTCGCTCGGCGTCGGCGACCGCCACGACGGTGTCGAGCAGGTCGGCCCGGGCGACGCGGACGCGCTCGACGGGGTCACCGTCGCGCACGGCCTCGTTGCGGGTGACCGTGAGACCGGCGCTGTCGGCGAAGGCCCCGGCGGCCTCGACGATGGAGCGCGGGGTGCGGTAGTTGACCGTGAGCTGCTCGATGCGGTGGTCGAGCGGCACCTGCGGCGCACGGCCGCGTCGGCGACGGGCGAGCGCCCCGATGACGTCGTCCCAGGTACGTGCAGCACCCGGCGAGGAACCCTGCGCCATGTCGCCGACGATCGTGAAGGAGCGCAGCGGGTTGCGGCGGGCGAGCACGCGCCACTGCATCGGCGAGAGCTCCTGCGCCTCGTCGACGACGATGTGCCCGTAGGTCCACTCGCGGTCGTCGGCGGCGCGCTCGGCCGTGGAGCGGGGGTCGCCGCCCTCGGCGAACGAGCCGGCGACCTGCTCGGCGCTGACGATGCCCTCGACACCCATGTTCTCGATCGCCTGGCGGGCGTTCTCGATGTCGCGGTTCCGGCTGGCCTTCGCCGCGCGCTTGGCGGCGCCGCCGGTCGGGTCGAACGGGCCGAGCAGTTCGGCGGCCTCGTCGAGCAGGGGGACGTCCTCGACGGTCCAGGCCGTGCCGCGGGCACGCTGCAGCAGGGCTCGGCGCTCCGGGGTCCAGTCGGGGGTGAGCGAGGCGAGCCAGTTCGGCCGGGCGTAGAGGTCCTCGAGGAACTTCTCCGGCGGCAGCGGCAACCACGCGGTGTTGAGCAGCACGCGGGCGTCGTACGAGCTCCGGATGTCCTCGCGCAGGACCTTCTCGTCGGCCTCGTCCACCGTGGTGCCGCGCTCCCGCAGCTGCTCGGCGAGCAGGCGGGTCATCGCGTCCAGGGCGGTCTTGTTGAACGTGACCCGGGCGGCGTTGTGCGGCTTGCCGCGGTCCTGCGCGCGCTTCATGGCGTCGGCGACGAGCTGCGGCGGGACGACGAGCCGCTCGCCCTCGATGTCGAGCGTGACCGACTCGGTCGGCACGACCTGGCGCGAGCGCACGGCCCGGCGCAGCAGTGACGCCATCTGCGCGGCGCCCTTCACGGCGGCGACGTCGCGGGTGTCGTGCGTCGTCGCGTGCACGCCCGGGTAGAGCGAGCCGAGCGACGCCATCACGACACCGGTCTCGCCGAGCGACGGCAGCACCTGCTCGATGTACGTCAGGAACGCCGGCGACGGGCCGACCATGAGCACGCCGGAGCCCCGCAGCCGCTCGCGGTAGGAGTAGAGCAGGTAGGCCGCGCGGTGCAGCGCCACGGCGGTCTTGCCGGTGCCGGGGCCGCCCTGCACGATGAGCACGCCCTCGAGCGGGGAGCGGATGATGCGGTCCTGCTCGCCCTGGATCGTCGCGACGATGTCCGTCATCCGGCCGGTGCGCTCGGCGGTCACCGCGGCGAGCAGCGCCCCCTCGCCCTGCAGGTGGGTGCGCTCGTCGTCGTAGAGCGAGGCGTCGAACACCTCGTCCTCGACGCCGACCACGCGACGGCCCTGCAGGGACAGGTGCCGGCGGGAGCGCATGCCCATCGGGTGCGCCGCGGTGGCCTGGTAGAAGGCGCTCGCACCGGGGACGCGCCAGTCGAGCAGCAGCGGCCGGTGCTCGGCGTCGCGCAGCCCCACACGGCCGATGTACCGGAAGGTGTCGTCGGGGTTGTCGGGCTCGGCGACCTCGAGCCGTCCGAAGACCAGCCGGTCCCCCACCCGCTCGAGCGTCGCCACGGTGTCCTCGTAGAGCCGCGCGTACGCGTCGCGCTCGCTGCGGCTCTGGTGGTTCCCGCCGACCGCCTGTCGGCGGGTCTCGGCGAGGCGCTGTTCGGCCTCGGCGGTCAGCTCGTCGAGACGACGGAAGAGGCCGTCGACGTAGCCGCGTTCACGGTCGATCTCGGTCGGTTCGGACACACGCAACCCTTCGGGAAGAGGGGGAACCAGTGTACTGCCCACCGGGAGCCCCGCTGTCCCCGAAGGGTCGCGTCGGAGTCACATCTCTTCGTGCGTGTCCGGGTCGCCGTCCCACAGACGACCGCGCTGGAGCGCGGAGATCGCCTGCACCTCGTCGTCGGTCAGCTCGAAGCCGAAGACGTCGAGGTTCTCCTTCTGGCGGGCGGCGTCGCCCGACTTCGGCACCGGCACGGCACCGAGCTGGACGTGCCAGCGCAGCACGACCTGGCCGGGTGCCACACCGTGCGCCGCGGCGGCGTCGACGATCGGCTGCTCGGTGAGCAGTTCCGACCGCTTCGCGAGCGGGCTCCAGCTCTCGGTCACGATGCCGAGCTCCTGGTGCACCTTCCGCAGTTCCGCCTGGGGGAAGTACGGGTGCAGCTCCACCTGGTTGACGGCCGGGGCGACCCCGGTGGCGTCGACGATGCGGCGGAGGTGCTCCGGCGTGAAGTTCGAGACGCCGATCGAGCGGACCTTGCCGCTGTCGCGGAGGTCGACGAACGCCTTCCAGGTGTCGACGAACTTGTCCACCGACGGGTTCGGCCAGTGGATCAGGTACAGGTCGACGTGGTCGAGCCCCAGGTTGCCGAGGGTCTCGTCGATCGAGCGGTGCGCCTCGTCGTAGCCGTGGTGCCGGCCGGGCAGCTTCGACGTGACGACGAGGTCCTCGCGCGCCACCTCGGACTCACGGACGGCCTTGCCGACGGCGTCCTCGTTGCCGTAGTTCAGCGCCGTGTCGAGCAGCCGGTAGCCGCTCGCGATCGCGGTGCCGACCGCGGCAGCACCCTCGTCGCCGTTCAGGCCGTAGGTGCCGAGGCCGAGCTCCGGGAACCGGTGGCCGTCGTTCAGCTCGATCGTCGGGGCACCGACCTGCATCAGCGGACCCCGAGCAGGTCGATCACGAAGATGAGGGTCTTGCCGGAGAGGAAGTGGCCACCACCGGCGGGGCCGTAGGCGAGCTCCGGCGGGACGACGAGCTTGCGGCGTCCGCCGACCTTCATGCCGGGGATGCCCTCCTGCCAGCCGCGCACCAGGGCCGCGAGCGGGAAGTCGATGGGCTCGCCGCGGTTCCAGGAGCTGTCGAACTCCTCGCCGGTCTCGTACTCGACCCCGGCGTAGTGGACCTTGACGGTCGAGCCGGCGGACGCTTCCTCGCCGGAACCCTCGACGATGTCGGTGATGACGAGCTCGGTGGGGGCGGGGCCCTCGGGGGCGTCGAACTCGGGCTTGCTGTTCAGGTCAGTCATGCGGATCAGTCAACCAGAGCGCGCACCGGGCACGCGCAACGAGCGTCCAGCCCGCAGAATGGTTCCACCGTGACACCATCGACTCCCGCACCACCGCGCCGCCGCCTGCTCGCCGACCTCACCCCGCTCCGCCGCTCCCCCGCCTTCGCACGGCTCTGGGCCGGCACGGCGATCGCCGGCATCGGCACCCAGATGACCACCGTCGCCGTCGGGCTCGAGGTCTACGAGATCACCCGCTCGACCTTCGCCGTGGCCCTGGTGGGCGTCATCGCGCTCGTGCCGATGATCGTCGCCGGCCTGTACGGCGGCATGCTCGCGGACGCCTTCGACCGACGCCTCGTCGCGCTCGTGTCGTCGATCATCGCGTGGGTCGCCGTCGCCCTGATCGCCACGCACGCCTGGCTCGACCTGCACAGCGTCGCACTGCTCTACGTGCTCGCGACGGTGAACGCCGTGGCCGCGACCGTCAGCAACGCCTCCCGCTCGGCCATCGTCCCGCGGCTCGTCGGCACCGACCTGCTGCCCGCGGCGAGCGCCCTGGGCGGGATCGCGTCCGGGCTCCAGGTCACCGTGGGTCCGGCGATCGCCGGCGTGCTCATCGCGACCGTCGGGTTCGCGCCGACCTACACGATCGACGTCGTGCTGTTCACGTTCGCGTTCCTCGGGGTGTTCACGCTGCCGCGGATGGCCGCCGACCACGACGCACTGCGGCCGGGGCTCGGCTCGCTCATCGAGGGCGCGAAGTTCCTGCGGCGGTCGCGCAACATCACGATGACGTTCGTGCTCGACATCATCGCGATGACCTTCGGGCAGCCGCGTGTGCTGTTCCCCGCGATCGGCGCGCTCGTCATCGGCGGTGGGTCGATCACGGTCGGCACCCTGACAGCCGCGTACGCGATCGGGGCGCTGCTGTCGAGCGTGTTCTCCGGGCCGCTCGGGCACGTCCGACGCCAGGGTGAGGCCGTCGGCTGGGCCATCACGGCGTACGGCGGGGCGATCGCGGCGTTCGGTGTGGTCATCGCGCTGGCACACGTGCTCGGCGGCCGCTCGGGCGAGGCGTTCGGCGTCGAGATCCTGCCGGCGCTCGGGCTCGCGGCGCTGTTCCTGGCGATGGCCGGCGGTGCGGACAACGTCAGCTCGGTGTTCCGGAACACGATCCTGCAGGCGGCGTCGCCGGACGGCATGCGCGGCCGGCTGCAGGGCATCTTCATCGTGGTGGTCACAGGCGGCCCGCGGCTCGGCGACCTGTACGCCGGCCTGGTCGTCGCGGCCGGCATCGCGTACCCGCCGGTCATCGGCGGCGTGCTCATCATCGGCCTCGTCGCGCTGCTCCTCCGGATGGTCCCGTCGTTCCGCCGCTACGACGCCCTGCACCCCCACGCCAACTGACCGCGAGCGGTGCGCGCGGCCATCTGCCGGACTGTCCTCTCTCGCGAAAGCGACAGATCTGCACGAACCATCCGCGGACATCCGTCGCTTCAGCGACGCGGACGGCGGACCGTCGCGGGATCGTGTCGCTTCGGCGGGGTGGACGCGACCACCATCGGACGGGAGGCGCGGGGCGGGCCCGCCACGGGCCTCCAGGCCGTCACGTGTCGGGTACCGTACGACACATGCCGGACAGCGCATCGCGCGACCTCCAGCGGACGGGAGTCCGCGCCGTCGTCCGGCGCACCTACCACTCGGTGATCCGGCACCGCGTCGTCGACGCGGCCGCGTCGCTGACGTTCTTCGCGCTGCTGACGGTGTTCCCGACCGCGCTGGCGGTCGTGTCGGCGCTGTCGATCGTCGACCGCAAGGGCGACAGCCTGACCGACATCGTCGAGGTCCTCGGGTTCATCGTCCGGCCCGAGACCGCCGAGCACCTCGAGGGGCCGCTCCGGCAGCTGCTGACCCTGGACAACCCGTGGCTGGGGTTCACGATCGGCGTCGTGCTGACGCTCTGGTCGCTGTCCGGGTACGCGACGGCGTTCGGACGGGCGATGAACACCGCCTACGAGGTCGAGGAGGGTCGGCGGATCTGGAAGTTCCGCAGCATGATGCTCCTCGTCACGCTGCTCGTCATGGTCGGCGGTGCCGTCGCCATCGTCATCCTGCTCGGGACACCGACGATCTCCGAGGCCGTGATCCGGCAGCTCGGGTGGGCGCCCTGGATCGACGACGTGTGGAACGTGGTGAAGTGGCCCGTGCTCGCGGCCGACCTCGTCGTGATGGTGGCGGTGCTCTACTACGCGACGCCGAACGTGAAGACCCCGCAGCTGCGGTGGGTGTCAGCCGGTGCCGCGTTCGCGATCGTGACCTGGGCCATCGCCACGGTGGGGTTCGCGCTCTACGTGGAGACCCTCGGTGGCGGGAACCGTGCCTACGGGTGGCTCGGTGGCGCGATCCTGCTGCTCGTGTACCTGTACATCTCGAACTTCGTGCTCGTGGTCGGCGGAGAGCTCGACTCCGAGGTGATCCGGATGAGGCAGCTGCTCGCCGGCATCGAGGCGGACGAGTCGATCCGGCTGCCGCTGCGCGACGTCACGCGGAACTTCACGCTCGCGCGCTGGCGGGACCAGGACATCGCGGCCGCGCAGCACGTCCGGGCCGAGGCCGCGCGGGTCGCCGAGGACGAGGACGCCGAGCTGGCCCCGAACGAGGAGCACCTGCGGGCGATGGCGCAGCAGGTGCGGGTGGGCGAGCGGCCGTTGCCCTGACGGGGGTGCGCGCGTGCGTGGGCGCGCGCGTGCGCGTCCGCTTTTTCGCGCGGACGCCCCGCGTCAGCGCTTGCGCGCCTCGGCGTCCAGCATCTCCTCGGTGACGATCGGGATCGCACCCGTCGCCAGCTCGATGCCCGACAGCCGTGCCGGGCTGAGCACGCGCATGACCTGGTCCTCGTCCATCAGCCCAGCGGCCACGACGAGCGTCGAGATCGGCGTCGAGGTGGTCAGCGCCGTGTGCGCGATCGACGCCGCGGCCGCGTACCCGATGTACGGCGTCAGCGCGGTGACGACGCCGACGTTCGTGTCGACCTGGGCCGCGAGCTTCGCCTCGTTCGCCTCGATGCCGACGACGCAGTGCTCGCGCAGGGTCGCGCAGCCGCGGGACATCCACTGCAGCGACTGCAGGATCGAGTGGGCGATGATCGGCTCGAAGGCGTTGAGCTGGAGCTGCCCACTCTCCGCCGCCATCGTCACGGTGGTGTCCGCGCCGGCGACCGCGTAGGCGATCTGGTTCACGACCTCGGGGATCACCGGGTTGACCTTGCCGGGCATGATCGACGAGCCGGCCTGGCGAGCCGGCAGGGTGATCTCGCCGAGGCCCGCCTGCGGACCGGAGGACAGCAGCCGCAGGTCGTTGCAGATCTTCGAGAGCTTGGCGGCGCTGCGCTTCACCGTGCCGGACAGGGTCATGAACGCACCGGCGTCGCTCGTCGCCTCGATGAGGTCGGGGGCGGTGACGACGTCGATGCCGCTCGCCTCCTGCAGCTGCCGGCGGACCTCGTCGCGGTAGAGCGGGTCCGCGGTGATCCCGGTGCCGATCGCCGTCGCGCCGAGGTTCATCTCGGCGAGCAGCGGCATCACCTTGCGGAGCAGGTCAGCGTCCTCCTGGATCGTGTGCGAGAACCCGGTGAACTCCTGCCCGAGGGTCATCGGCACGGCGTCCTGCAGCTGCGTCCGGCCGACCTTCAGCACGTCGGCGAAGGCGCGGCCCCGCTCGGCGAACGCCGCGGAGAGTTCCTCGAGCTGCACGATCAGACGACGGACCCCGAAGATCATCGCGATCTTGATGCTCGTCGGGTAGGTGTCGTTCGTGGACTGGCTGCGGTTCACGTGGTCGATCGGGTGCAGGTACGCGTAGTCGCCCCGCTCACGGCCCAGGAGTTCGAGGGCCCGGTTCGCGAGCACCTCGTTCGTGTTCATGTTCGTGCTCGTCCCCGCGCCGCCCTGCACGACGTCGACGACGAACTGCTCGCGGAGCGCTCCGTCGCGGACCTCCTGCGCTGCACGGTCGATCGCGTCGGCGCGCTCCTCGTCGAGGACACCGATCGCCCGGTTCGCCCGCGCCGCCGCCTGCTTCACGGTGACGAGCGCCTCGATGAGGTCCGGGTACACGGCGATCGGCACGGAGGTGATCGGGAAGTTCTCCAGTGCCCGCAACGTGTTGATGCCCCAGTACGCGTCGTTCGGGACCTCTCGTGATCCCAGCGAGTCGCTCTCGGTCCGCGTCGTCGTCGTCACAGGTGCCTCCTCGTTGCCGGTCACACGTCGAGGCTAGTCCCGTCCGTCCGGCCGGTCCGGGAACGCGCCGGTGCTGGGCGGAGCGGGCGGCGTGCCCGCGCGAGCGCCTCCCGTCGCTTCGTGAGCAGAAGATGTCGGGTCGTACTGCGGGACGCGACATCTTCTGCTCACCAAGCGCGCCGCCTGCGCGCCCGCGACGGCCTGGAGGCCCGGTGCCAGGCCGCCACGGGCCTCCCGTCCGACCCGCGGTCACGCCCCGGACGCGAGCGGGCGAAATGGCGGGGTAGGCGCGAGCGCGGACGCGGGCATTTCGCCCGCTCGTGCCGCAGGCGCGGCGAACGTGCGCCCGCCCGCGCACTTCGTGAGCAGAAGGGGTCGGGTCTCACACGGCGACGCGACATCTTCTGCTCACCAAGCGCGCCGCCTGCGCGAGCGGGCGGAATGGCGTGGTCGCCTCCGCCACGCACGGCGGCATTTCGCCCGCTCGCCCGCGACGGACTGGAGGCCCGGTGCCAGGCCGCCACGGGCCTCCCGTCCGCCCCGCGGTCACGCCCCGGACGCGAGCGGGCGAAATGGCGGGGTGGGCGCGAGCGCGGACGCGGGCATTTCGCCCGCTCGCGCTGCGGGCGCGGCGAACGTGCGCCCGCCCGCGCACTTCGTGAGCAGAAGGGGTCGGGTTCCACACCGCGACTCGACATCTTCTGCTCACCAAGCGCGCTGCCCGCGCGAGCGGGCGAAACGGCGGGGTGGAAGCAGCGGCGGACGCGGGCATTTCGCCCGCTCGCGCTGCGGGCGCGGCGACCGCGCGACGAGTGAGCAGAAGACGCCGGGTCGCGAGGGGCGAACCGGCGTCTTCTGCTCACCCGGTGAGCGTGCCCGTCAGTGGAACTGCGGGACGATGAGGTAGATGCCGTAGAGCACGACGGCACCGCACACCACGAAGCACGCGACGGCAGCGGCGCGGAGTGCACGTGCGGCCGCCGAGGCTCCGGCCGGGTTCGGGAAGCCGGCGGTGGCCGGGCCGATCGTTCCGTCGTCCTTCACGGTGAACTTGCCTTCGCGGGTGTCGGCGGCGCTCCAGAGACGGAGGCCGACCGAGTACACGGCGACGACGAAGCACGACGAGACGACGGCGACGAGCGCCACGGTGAGGAATGCGAACCAGTCGATGCCCATCAGCGACGGCCTCCCTTGCGGGCCGCCATGCGACGGAGCGTGCGCTCGCGGCTCAGTTCGGCGCGACGCTGGGCGACCGCGTCGGCACGCTTCTTGCGCTGCATGTCACGCAGCTCCTTGCGGGTCAGGACCGCGTTCGCGGCGACGTCGACCTCGATCGCGGAGGCCTGCTCGTGCGGCTTGCGGAGCGACCACAGGTACAAGCCGAGGATGACGACGGCACCGATCACGGCGTCGAGCACGAGCCCGACGACGCCGAGGCGGGCGATGCCCGAGGCGACCGCACCCACCGCGGCGGCCGCGGGCAGGGTGATGAACCAGGCGATGACGATCTTGCCGGCGGTCGACCACTGGATCTTCGAGCCACGGCGGCCGAGACCGGCGCCGATGATGGAGCCCGAGGACACCTGCGTGGTCGACAGCGCGAAGCCGAGGTGGCTGGAGGCGAGGATCGTCGCAGCGGTCGAGGCCTCGGCGGCGAAGCCCTGCGTCGCACGGATCTCGGTGATGCCGGAGCCGAGGGTGCGGATGATGCGCCAGCCGCCCGTGTAGGTGCCGAGGGCGATCGCGAGGGCACAGGCGACGACGACCCAGAACTGCACGCCCTGGTTCGACGACTGCGCGCCCGAGGCGATGAGGGTCAGCGTGATGACACCCATCGTCTTCTGCGCGTCGTTCGTGCCGTGCGCCAGGGACACCATCGAGCTGGTGAAGACCTGCCCGATGCGGAACCCGCCGCGCTCGTTCGGGAACACCGGGCGCTTCGTGATCCGGTACGCGATGCGCGTCGACAGGAACGACACGAGCGCGGCGATCACGGGCGAGGCGAACGCGGGGATGATCACCACCGTCAGCAGCGCGACGTAGTTGACCGACTGGAACCCGGCGCCGACGATCGCGGCACCGATCAGCCCACCGAACAACGCGTGCGACGACGATGACGGCAGCCCGCGGAGCCACGTGATCATGTTCCAGACGACTGCCCCGATCAGGCCCGCGAAGATCATCTCCGGGCTGATGGCGACGCCACCGGGCCCCTCGTTGATCAACCCGTGCGAGATTGACGTCGCCACGGCGGTGCTGAGGAACGCACCGACCAGGTTGAGCACCGCAGCGACGGTGACCGCCACCTTGGGCTTCATGGCGCCGGTCGCGATCGGGGTCGCCATCGCGTTGGCGGTGTCGTGAAAACCGTTTGTGAAGTCGAAGAAGAGGGCCAACGCGATGACCAGGACGACTATGAGTGTGATGTCCACCGCGGGCAAGTGTCCCAGGCGTCGGCCCTTCGAGCAAACCTGATCGGCAACCTGTTGTTCACCGCAGCTTCACACTCGTTCAGCTTCGGAACCATGCCGATGGGAGAATGCGTCCATGGACACCGCTGAGCTCCTCATCCTGCTGATCGGATCGCTCGCGGTGACGGGGTTCGCCCGGGCCAAGGGACTCCCCGCTCCACTGCTCGTCACGGCGGTCGCCCTGGCCGCCTCGTTCCTGCCCGGGTTGCCGCCGATGGAGATCGACTCCGAGGTCATCCTCACGGTGATCCTGCCGCCGCTGCTCTACTCGGCGGCCCTCGACGTGTCGTAGCAGAGCTTCCGCGGCTCGATCAAGCAGATCCGACGGCTCGGCATCTTCCTGGTGATCGTCACCGCCCTGGTCGTCGGCGGGGTGGCGTACCTGCTCATCCCGGACATGACCCTGCCGGCGGCGATCCTGCTCGGCGCGATCGTCGCCCCGCCGGACGCGGTGTCCGCCGCCGCGATCGGCCGGAAGCTCGGACTCCCCCGCCGCGTCATGACCGTGCTGTCGGGCGAGAGCCTGATCAACGACGCGGCCTCGCTGACCCTGGTGCGGGTGTTCACGCTCATCATCGCGGGCACGTCACTGACCGTCTGGCAGGACCTCGGCATCTTCGGCCTGGCGATCGGCGTCGGTCTGGTCGTCGGCATCGTGCTCGGTGTCGTCGTGCACTGGATCCGGATGCGCATCAACGACCCCGTGGTCGAGACGATCATGAGCATCCTGCTGCCCTTCGTCGCCTACATCCTCGCCGAGGACCTGTCCGGCTCCGGGGTCATCGCGGTCGTGACGGCCGGCCTGTACATCGGCTACAACTCGCCGAAGGAGGGCTACGCCACCCGCCTGCAGGAGCGCCCGCTCTGGACGAGCATCGACGTCATCCTCGAGGGCTTCGTGTTCGCGCTCATCGGTCTGCAGCTCAACACCGTCGTGCAGGACCTGGTCGAGAGCGAGCGGAGCCTCGGGCAGACGCTCACCGCCGCGGCCGTCGTGCTCGCGGTGGTGATCCTGGTCCGGCCGCTGTTCGTCTTCGAGTCCTACGCGCGCAACCGGTTCAACGGGAAGTGGCTCCGGCCGCTCCGGATCAAGCTGTCCCGCGGCCACCCGTCGCTGCGCTGGATGCGTGGTTCCGCCGAGCCGAAGCTCAACTGGCGGGAGCTCACCGTCATCTCGTGGACGGGCATGCGCGGCGTGGTGACCCTGGCCGCAGCTGTGTCGGTCGTGGCGAGCCCGACACAGATCCCGGCGCAGGACACCATCTTCATCATCGCCTTCTTCGTCACCGTCGGCACCCTGCTGCTGCAGGGACTCACCCTGCCGTTCGTCATCCGCGCGCTCAAGGTGCAGGACCCGGCCGAGGGCGAGGAGGACGTGCGCAGCGAGATGCGGCTCAACCAGCGCACCACCGAGGCCGCGATCGAGCTGCTCGAGAAGCGGCGTCCGGCGTGGGCGAAGCAGTACGGCTCGGAAGCCGTCGACTCGGTGGTGAACCGACTGAAGGCGCGACTCGAGCGTCAGGCCGAGACGTTCCGTCAGGACGCCGAGGAAGAAGAGGACGAGGGGCGGAACGTCGCACTGCGCCTGCGTGGCTCGCAGATCCAGGACATCCGGCGCGAGCTCCTCGACCGCCGCCGCGAGATCGTGCTCGAGGAGCGGGAGAAGGGGAACCTCGACGAGGAGGTCATGCGCCGCGTGCTCGTGACCCTCGACGCGGAAGAGCTCGCGATGGACTCGGCGCAGGCGTCGCGCAGTCGCTCCTGAGCACCCCGGGCGTATCCTGGCGCTCCGATCGAGAGCAGGAGCAGAGCGCCGAGTGAGCACGCCGCGGAACGACGTCCCCAGGAACGACGACGGACCGGAGCGCCCCGGCGGTTCCCGTCCCACGCCGCCGAAGCCGCGTGGGACCAGGCCCTCCGCACGTGGGACCAAGCCGCGTCGTAGCGGCAAGGTCGCCGGGCACACGCGTTCGGGACCCCGGCGACAGGCTCCGGTGCCCGCGCCCCAGCAGCACGGCGCCTACCGCCGGTGGTACTCGACCCTGCACCCGTCGCTGCAGCTGATCGGCCTGCAGCTCTGGATGCCGCTGTTCTTCATCGTCGGGTTCTGCCTGTGCTACGTCTTCGCGTTCCACGCCCCGCACCCGCACGACGTCCCGATCGCCCTGATCGGCAGCGACCCGGCGTTCGTGCAGGCGGTGCAGCAGGCGTTGCCCGGCGAGTTCGTGTTCCACACGTACGACTCGCTCGCGCAGGCGAAGCGCGACGTGGTCGGCGGCTCGATGGCGGTCGCGTACGACCCCGCCGCGAACGAGTTCTTCAAGGCGAGCGCGCACCAGTTCCAGGTCGCGAGCCTCGTGCCGGCCACCCTCACCGCGGTGCTGACCGGCCTGGGCGTCGCGACCCCGAAGGTCACCGAGCTCGCACCCCTGCCGGCGTGGGACGAGTACGGCACCGTGGCGATGTACGTCATGCTCGCGTGGTGCATCGGCGGCTACATGGTCGCGATGTTCATCGGCATCATGGGCGGCCCGCTCCGGCACCGCACCCGGATGACGGTCATCGTGGTCGGCGGCCTGGTCATCTCGCTCATCACGAACACCCTCGCCGGGCCCGTGCTCGGCGCCATCCACGGGCACTGGATCCAGCTCGTGCTCATCGCCTGGGGCTGGATCGTGGCGATCGGCCTGGCGGTGAACGGCCTGAGCTACTTCGTCGGCCGGTTCATCGCCGCACCCGCCATGATCTGCTTCGTCTTCCTGTCCATGCCGTCGTCCGGCGGCGCCTACCCGAAGTGGTTCATGCCCGAGCCCTTCGCCTGGCTGAACAACGTCGTCGTCGGCTCGAGCATGGTCGACATGATCAAGCACCAGGTCTACGGCGTCGGCCCCGGCCCGGCCCGCGGCCTGATCACGATGGCCTGCTACGCCACGGCCGGCCTGGTGCTGATGTACTTCGGCAAGAAGTGGTGGGAGCGCCGACGGATCCGGGCGATCGTCACCGGCCGGACCACGATGTTCCAGGACGCCAACACCGCCAACCGCGAGTTCCTCGGCGGGCAGCGCGACGCCGAGCTCGAGCGCCACGGCCTGACCTCCACCGAGACCGGCACCCTGAGCGTGCTGCGGGACGACGACTGGGAGGACGACCGCACCGGCGGTGACGTCTTCACCGGCGGTCGCGACGGCCTGGAGCCGGATGCGACGCCGACCGGGCGCATCGCCGTGCAGCGCCCCGCGAACCGGAAGGAACCGCGACCGGCGGCGGCTCCGCACGGCAAGCACGCCGACCGCTGACGCGTATCCTGATCGGATGAACCCGCGCATCACCTGGCACCGCGTCCTCATCACCGTCGTCGTCGTGTTCCTCGTGCTGACGGTGGGCTTCTACGCCGCGAGCGTCCTGCTCGCGCCCGCCGACGGCCGCGGCACCGCCGGGCTGTTCGTCGGATGGGCGATGTTCTCGATGATCGGCGCGATCGTCGTCGGCGTCATCGACTTCTTCGTGCGGCCCCTGGGTGGCCGGAGCGGCGACGCCGACGTCATGGCCGCCGCCGAGGAAGCGCGCACCGGCAGCACCCGCACCCAGCAGCCGCGCTAGCAGCCAGCAGCAGCAGCGCTAGCAGCCAGCAGCTAGTCCTCCACGCCGACGCCGACGCCCGTCCCGGTGAACCCGGCGACCGTCGCGTCGTCCTCGGCGAACGTGAACCGCGCCCGGACGCTGCCGCCCGCGAGCACCCCCGGCAACCAGTAGCGGGCGTCGTCCCACATCGCGTCGTAGGGCACGGTGTCGATCGGGATCCACCGCGGCTCCAGTTCGTCGGAGCCCGACGGGTCGCCCTGCCAGCGGCGGCAGACGAAGACGTCCGAGACCTGGGACCAGGACGGTCGGTACGGGAACCGGTAGTCCAACGTGCCACGGGCCTCCAGGTCGACCGCGTCGAGCCGCAGGCCGACCTCTTCACGCACCTCGCGCACGGCGGTCTCGACCGCCGACTCGCCGGGCTCGCGCTTGCCGCCGGGGCCGACCAGCCGGCCCGTGCCGAGGCCGCGGCGCTTCTCCCCCAGCAGGACCTCGGGGCCCGCCTCGCCGTCGCGCAGCAGGTACACGACCACCACCCGGGGATGCTGGGACTTGCTCTCGTCGCGAAGGGTCACGCGTCCAGTGTGACCGATGGAGTGTCGTACGCTTTTCCCATGGCAGGCGTGCTGCGGGGGCACCATGGCTGAGCCCCGCAGGACCGGGCGCAGCCTCGAAGTGCTGCGCGCCGAGGCCGCCGAGGAGATCTCGATGCTCGTCGAGCACCGGAGCCGTCAGGGCGAGGACCCGTGGGAGTTCATGCCGACGCTCCCCACGGTCGACGAGCAGGTCGTGCTGATCCTGCGCGCGGACGCCGTCGACCTGGACGAGGCGATCGGCAAGCGGCACGCGCAGTGGTCGAGCCACCCGGCGTCCGGGCAGGGCACCCGGCTGGGCGAGGAGTACCACCGGCTGCGCCGGATCGCGCTGCAGCACCCCGAACTGACGCCCGCCGTGTGGAAGCTGCTGGGCGCGCTGCCCGAAGCCGGCTGAGCTGCGGTTGGATGGACGCATGACCGAAATCGTGCTCGCCGTCCTCAACCAGCCCTCCCGCGACGCTGCGCCGCACGACCCCGCGGCGGACGCCTTCACCTGGGCGAAGCCGCTCGAGGAGCACGTGCAGGTGCAGGACCTCGGCGTCACGCGCGGCGACGGCGTGTTCGAGACGATCACGGTGATCGACGGTCGGCCGCAGGCCCTCGAGGCGCACCTCGCCCGCTTCGGCCGCTCCGCCGCGATGCTCGACCTGCCCGCGCCCGACCCGGAGGCCTGGCGCCAGGCCATCGAGGCCGTCTGCGCCCGCCTCGACCCGGTGCGCGAGGCCTTCGCCAAGACCGTCCTGACCCGCGGCGTCGAGGGCACCGACCGCCCGACCGGGTGGGTCTACGCCGCGCCGTCGGGCGACTCCACGGCCGCACGCACCGAGGGCATCTCCGTCGTCGTCCTGGACCGCGGGTACCGGCACGACGTCGAGCGCACCTCGCCGTGGCTGCTGCAGGGCGCGAAGACGCTGTCGTACGGCGTCAACATGGCCGCCCTGCGCGAGGCCGTCCGCCGCGGCGCCGACGACGCCCTGTTCGTCTCGAGCGACGGCTACGTGCTCGAGGGCACGCGCGCGAACCTGATCATGAAGGTCGGCGACCGGCTCGTCACGCCCCGCACCGACATCGGGATCCTGGCCGGCACGACGCAGGCCGACGTGTTCCGCTTCGCCGAGCAGGAGGGCATCGAGACCGCCTACGAGCTCGTCACCCTCGCCGACCTGGCGGCGGCGGACGCGCTCTGGCTCGTGTCGAGCGTGCGGCAGGCTGCGCCGATCCGTTCGGTGAACGGCGACGCGCGGCCGATCGACGCCGAGCTCACGACGCGCATCAACGACTTCCTGCTGGCGCGCGAGGTCTGAGCACGCGGCGCCCCCGGCGCAACGGCCTGGAGGCCCGGACCGCGACTCGCAGGCACGTCGCGATCCGGGCCTCCCGGCTCTGCACCCGCTACCAGCGCGGGGTGGTGACGCCGGCCCCGTCGGCCCACGCGAAGACGGGCTTGCCGTCGATCCAGACGCGCGTCGCGCGGCTGGTCGCGTCGAGCGGATCGCCGTCCCAGAGCACCAGGTCGGCGTCGTAGCCCTCGGCCAGGCGACCGACGCGGTCCCCGAACCCGAGGAACTCGGCCGGGTTGACGGTGAGCGCCTCGAGTGCGGTCTGGGCGGGCAAGCCCTCCTTGACGGCGGCGGTCGCCTGGTCGACGAGCATGTTGATCGGCACCACCGGAGCGTCCGTCGTGATGGCGACCCGGACCCCGGCCGCCGCGATGGTGGCGAGGTTCGGGATGCCGCGGTCGCGGAGCTCGACCTTCGAGCGGCTGGTGAAGAGCGGGCCGTAGATGACCGGGATGTCCTTGGCGGCCAGCACGTCGGCGATCTTGTGCGCCTCGGTGCCGTGGTTCACGACCAGGCGGTATCCGAACTCCTCGGACAGGCGGATCGCGGTGGCGATGTCGTCGTGGCGGTGGGTGTGCTGGTCCCAGACGAGCTCGCCGTCGAGCACCCGGACGAGCGTCTCCTTCGTCAGGTCGCGGGCGAACGGCTCGTCCTTCGCGGCTGCGGCATCGCGGGCGGCCTTGTAGTTCTGCGCCTCGACGAAGGCGTCGCGGATGATCTTCGCGACGCCGAGCCGGGTCGAGGGCGTCTGGCCCTTGCCGCCGTAGACGCGCTTCGGGTTCTCGCCGAGGGCGCTCTTCACGCTCACCGAGTCGGAGATGAGCTGCTCGTCGATCGTCCGGCCGCCCCAGGTCTTGATGGCGACGCTCTGGCCGCCGATCGGGTTGCCGGAGCCGGGCTTGACGACGATGCTCGTGATCCCGCCGGCCAGGGCGTCCCGGAAGCCCTCGTCGTCGATGTCGATCGCGTCGATCGCGCGGACCCCGGCCATGTTCGGCGCGGTCATCTCGTTCGTGTCGTTGCCGGCCTCGCCGTTGGCTTCTTCGTGGATGCCGACGTGGCCGTGCGCCTCGACGAACCCGGGCACCAGCCACGAACCGGTGGCGTCGACCACGGGCATCCCCTCGGGCGGGGTGACGTCCGGACCGATCGCGGTGATCCGGCCGTCCTCGACGACGACCGCGCCGCCGTCGAAGGCTGGAGCGGAGACGGGGACGACGTGGGCACCGGTGATCGCGAAGGAGTTGCTCATGGCACCAACGGTACGCGGGGGCGGGCGGCGGCGGCGAGCGGGCGAAATACCGATTCCTGGCGTCGAGCGTCCGGGTGGCTCTACCGTCGCGGGATGGCACACCGGAGCGACACCTGGCCCACGCACGAACGCAGCGAGCGACCGTGGCGCAGCGCCGTCCGCGGGTGCCGTGACGACCGGCTGGTGACCACCGTGCGGGTGTCGCTGCCCCCGTCCATCGCGAGGGCTCGGTGGACGCCCGACGACGACACCGTCGCGCTGCTCGACCGGAGTGCCACGGCCCTGCGCGCCCTCGACGTCCACCACGGCTCCCGGCTCGCGCCGCTCGGGTCCGTGCTCGGCCGGACCGAAGCCGTGGCGTCGTCGCGGATCGAGGACGAGTCCGCGACGATCGACGACCTGGCGCGGGCCCTCGTCGGCATCCGCGCGACCGCGGGGGCCACGGCGGTCGTCCGGGCCGGCGGCGCCGTCGAGCACCTGGTGTCCGGAGCGGGCTCGGGCACCGTCACCGAGGCCTCCCTGCTCGAGGCCCACCGCCTGCTGATGCGCGACGACCCGGTGGACGGACGGTACGCCGGCCGGTACCGCGACGTGCAGAACTGGATCGGCGGCGGCGCCACGCCCCGCGACGCCGTGTCCGTGCCACCACCGCCCGAGCTCGTGGCACCGCTGATGGCCGACCTGTTCGCGTTCGTGCACCGTGTGGACCTGCACCCGATCGCCCAGGCCGCGATCGCCCACGCCCAGTTCGAGTCGATCCACCCGTTCACCGACGGCAACGGTCGGATCGGGCGCGCGCTGATCGGTGCCGTGCTGCGGCGACGCGGGGTGACCACGACCGTGACGGCACCGGTGGCCACCGCGCTCGCGGCGGATCGGCGGCGGTACTTCCGGCACCTCGAGCAGTACCGCGACGGCGAGGTCACCGGGTTCGTGGTCGACCTGGCCTTGGCGATCGGTACGGTGTGCGACGAGGCGACGCTGAGCGCCCTGCTGCTCGCCGAGCACGACGCCGATCGGTCCGTCGGCCCCTGCGCCTCGGGCCCGCACGCGGTCGTCGGCCGTGCGCTCGCCGACGACCCCGTCCTGACCGAAGCGCACCTGGACACCCTGCTCACCGCCGACGAGGTCGAGCGCGTCACCCACGACCTGGTGCTGGCGGGAGTGCTCCGTCCGGTCACCGGTCGGCGCCGTGACCGCGCGTGGGTCGCCCCCGCCGTGGTCGACGAGCTCGAGGCGTTCGAGCAGCGGGTGCAGGCGGCGGTGCGCGGGCGCGAGCGCACGGCGGCCTGACCGGGGGTGCGGGCGAATAGGGTGGGATGGTGAGCAACGAGCACACCGCATCCACCCCGCCCAGCGCCGCCAAGCGGCCCGTGACACGGACCCACCACGGCATCGACTTCGTCGACGACTACGAGTGGCTGCGGGACAAGGAATCCCCCGACACCCTGACGTACCTCGAAGCCGAGAACGCCCACACCGACGCCGCCACCGCGCACCTCGCGCCGCTGCGTGACCGCATCTTCGCCGAGGTGAAGAGCCGGGTCCAGGAGACCGACCTCTCCGTGCCGGTCCGCATGGGCGACTGGTGGTACTTCACCCGCACCGCGGAGGGCAGCCAGTACGGCGTGCACTGCCGCGTGCCCGTCGCCGGTGCCGACGACTGGACGCCGCCCGCCGTCGTCGAGGGCGAGTCGACGCTCCCCGGCGAGCAGGTGGTCCTCGACGGCAACGCGCTGGCCGACGGCCACGAGTTCTTCTCCCTCGGCACCTACGACATCAGCGACGACGGCACCCGCCTGGTCTACGGCATCGACGTCGAGGGCGACGAGCGGTACACCCTGCACGTGCGCGACCTGGCCTCGGGGACCGACCTCGGCGACGCCATCCCGAACACGGGCGCCGGCGCCACGTTCGACCCGGCCGGCCGCTACGTGTTCTACCCCACGGTCGACGAGTCGTGGCGTCCGGACAAGATCTGGCGCCACACGGTCGGCACCGCGGCGTCCGAGGACGTCCTGGTGTTCGAAGAGCCCGACGACCGCTACTGGGTCGGTGTCGGTGTCACCCGTTCGTCGCAGTACATCGTCATCGAGCTCGGCTCGAAGATCACGTCCGAGGCGCACGTCCTCGACGCTGCGGACCCCACCGGTGAGTTCCAGGTCGTCTGGCCCCGGCGCGAGGGCGTCGAGTACGAGATCGAGCACGCCATCGTGGGCGGCAGCGACCGGTTCCTGGTGCTGCACAACGACGGCGCCGAGAACTTCGAGCTCGTCGACGTCCCCGCCGACGACCCGACGTCCGAGCGTGACCGCCGCGTCGTCGTGGCGCACCACACCGAACGCCGAATCGAGTCGGTCGACGCCTTCGCCGGACACCTCGCCCTGGAGTACCGCTCCGAGGCACTGCCCCGCGTCGCGATCATCCCGATCGAGGGCGACGGCTACGGCGACGCGCACGAGGTCCCCTTCGACGAAGCACTGTTCTCGGCGGGGCTCGGCGGCAACCCGGAGTGGGAGCAGCCGACGCTCCGCATCGGGTACACGTCGTTCGTCACCCCCTCCGAGGTCAGCGACCTCGACCTGGCCACCGGCGAGGTCACCGTCCTGAAGCGCCAGCCCGTGCTCGGCGGCTACGACCCGGCCGACTACGTGCAGGAACGCGACTGGGCGACCGCGTCGGACGGCACCCGCGTCCCGATCTCGCTCGTCTGGCGTCGTGACGCCGTCGAGGACGGCACCCCGGCACCGCTGCACCTCTACGGCTACGGCTCGTACGAACACTCGATCGACCCCGGCTTCAGCGTCATGCGCCTGTCGATGCTCGACCGCGGTGTCGTCTTCGCCGTCGCGCACGTCCGTGGTGGCGGTGAGCTCGGCCGGCACTGGTACGAGAACGGCAAGACCCTGACGAAGAAGAACACCTTCACCGACTTCGTCGCGGTCGCCGAGCACCTGATCGAGTCCGGCCGCACGAGCGCCGACCGGCTCGTGGCCGAGGGTGGCAGCGCGGGCGGGCTCCTGATGGGTGCGGTCGCCAACCTCGCACCCGAGCGGTTCGCCGGCATCCTGGCCGCCGTGCCGTTCGTCGACGCGCTGACGAGCATCCTCGACCCGGACCTGCCCCTCACCGTCATCGAGTGGGACGAGTGGGGCGACCCGCTGCACGACGCTGAGGTCTACCGCTACATGAGCGAGTACACCCCGTACGAGAACGTCCGCGACGACGTGCAGTACCCGCAGATCCTCGCCGTGACCTCGATCAACGACACCCGCGTGCTGTACGTCGAGCCCGCGAAGTGGACCGCGAAGCTCCGCGAGGTCGGCGCGCCGGTGCTGCTGAAGACCGAGATGTCCGCCGGCCACGGTGGTGTCAGCGGTCGCTACGCGTCGTGGAAGGAGCGGGCGTTCGAACTCGCCTGGCTGCTCGACGTGCTCGGGCTCGCCGACGAGACGCCCGCCGCGGCCACCGCCAACCCGATCGCCGCGGGCTGAGCGACGCCTCGCACTTCGTGAGCAGAAGAGGTCGGGTCCGAACGCGGGACCCGACCTCTTCTGCTCGCCAAGCGAACGAAGCGCACCAAGCGCACGCAGCGCGCACCCCGCTCACACGCGGTTGAGCGCGTGCACCGCCTCGTCGTAGGACTCCTCGGCCAGGCGCACCCGGTCCCCCGCGAGCACCCCGTACCCGAACGTGCCCTCACCCCCGCGCTCCGCGACCGCCGCGTTCGCCCGGAGGATGTCGAGGGCGTGCAGAGACCGCACCCGTTCGGTCAGCACGTCGGCAGCGGTGCCGATCCGCTTCCACAGCGCGTGCGGGAACGCGTCGTCGCCGAGCACGTCCATCGCCATCCGGGCGCGCATCGTCTCCTGCCACGCGGCCTCGGTGGTGGTCCGGTCGGCGGCCTCGCGCTCGGCAGCGGTGTCCGAGGTGTCGTCGGCGACGGCGGCCCGGACGAGTTCGCGCACGCGCGGCTTCACGTCGGCGCCGACGTCCTGCGCGACCTGCTTCGGTGCGCGGAGCGACCACGCTGTCGGCGCCGGGCGCTCGGCGGCGTCGTCGAGGGCGTCGAGCAGTTCGAGGAATGGCTCGCCGTGCAGGAACGCGACGACGTCCCGCACCGCCTGGTCGCGACGTTCCCGGGTCGAGGCGAGGATGCGCTCGCGGGTCATCGCGTCGACCAGGTCGTCCTGCGCCGGCGACGACGCCCGCGGCAGCCGGTCGATCAGGTACTCGGCCAGCGCCGCACGCGCGGTGACGCCCGCCAGGCCGTCCGCCGCCTCGGCGGCGCGGTCGACGGCCTCGCCGTCGGGGAACGCCGGGCGGTAGGCGCCCAGGATCGCGGCGATCTCGAGGGTGGTGTCGGCCGCCTGCCGGAGGTCGGCAGTGTCGCCGGAGCGGAGCCGGGCCTCCTGGCCGAGCAGCGCGACGCGCAGCTTGCGCACGCGCTTCGCCAGGATGCGTGCGGTCGTGCCCTTGGCCGGCTTCTCCTCGGTCTGGAGGCGCGGTGCCGGTGCTCCTGCCAGCCCGCGTGCCAGCTTGGACGCGACCGCGGCGGGGCCGGCGCCGACGGCCGCGAAGCGCCCGTCGAGGGCCGCGAACAGCTCGTGGGCGATCTGCGGGTCGACGCCGTCGACGGTCTCGACCTCGACCTCGCGCCAGGTGCGCGGGGTCTCCGGAGCGTCGTCGTCGAGGCGCTGGGCGGTGACCTGGTCGTCGGCGAGCTCGGCGATCTGGTCGCCGTCCTCGTCGAGCAGTCGGGTGACGGTGCGGGTGGTCGTGATCCGGACGACCGGGCGCAGCCCGCGGCCGCGACGCTCCGTGAAGAGCGCGGCGAGGACCTCGTCGGGCACCGTGTCGGCGTCGTCGGTCAGGGGGAACTGCTGCTCGTGGCGGACCGTGTCCGACTCCGAGCGCTTGATGTGCCAGCCGGCGTCGGGGCCACCCGTGCGGCGGCGCACGGTCACCCGCGCGGCCACCAGGTCGTACCGCTCGGTGTCCCAGTAGGTCGCGTCCAGTTCGAACGGCTCCTGGTGCTCGGTGCGGAGGATGCCGCCCGCGCCGACGAGGTCGGGGAGGGCACCGCCCTCGGGCAGGTCGTAGGTGCGCTCGATCTCGAGGTGCGTGTGGCTCACACGCTCTTGTCTACCAGGGCTTCGGCCTGCGGTTCGACCACGAGGCGTGGCTCTGTGGAGAACCGGCTCGCGACATACCCGGCGATGACGGCACTCAGCGGAGGCAGCGTGACCACGAAGGGGTTCCAGCGCAACGGGACCATCGAGAAGAGCACCCCGTTCCACTCGAGCACGAAGACCACGGCAGGGAGCAACAGGAGGAGCCAGGCGCTGCGTCGGACGCGGACGGCGACGAACCAGCCTGCAAGCGCGAGGATCAGCGGGAGCCCGCCCACGGGAAGGTCTGTCGGTGGCGTGAGCAGCGGCTGCAGGACTCCACCGACGGCCGCGGCGAGGACGATGCTCGCGCCGAGACGTCGGCGACCCGACGGAGCGCGCAGGACGAGGGCTGCGAGCGCGATCGCCGCACCGGGCACGAAGAACACCAGGGTCCAGGTACCGGCCGTGGCGAGCACGACGTCGGTCCGGCTGCCGTACCCGCCGTTCGGTTGCACGATCAGCCACGCCCCGGACGCGATCAGGGAGACGACCGCGACGGCGACCAGGACCGGGATGGTCCGGACGGTGTGCGGCATGCGATCGAGCTGGGTGGACAGTGCGGTCACGGTGTTCCCCCACGAGGTGCGGTGCGGTGCTCGTCGGTGGAACAGCGCGGTGGTCAGGGCGCCGAACGCCAGCGCGGTCGACGACAGGTCGAGCTGCTCGGCGTCGCGCACGTCGGCGAGCCACTGCTCGCGTCGGGCATCACGGTGGGCGGCCGGTGAGACCGCGACCGCGATGCCGACGAGCGCCTGGTCGAGCGCACTCACGAGGTCACCGGCCGGTTCGTCGGGCGGCTCGGGCGGACCGGACGGACCGGTGCTTCGGCCGGGCGCGCAGCGAGCAGGTCTCGGGCCGCCTGGACTCCGTCCGCCGTGAACTCGTAGAGCCTACGGCGTGGCCCCGATCGCTCCACGTCGTCGTCCCACGACGAGGTGATCCACCCCTGCCGCTCGAGCCGTTCGAGGATGGGGTAGACGGTGCCCGCGGGGCGACCGGTGGCCTTGATGACGAGCAGCCCCCAGGTCGGCCCGTCACTGGCGAGCAGTGCGTCGAGCACGTCGAGCGTGGGGGCGGTCACGCGCCGGATGGGTTCCATGCGCTCAAACTACCTATATAGAACAAGCCGCGCAAGCCCCCTCAGGAGGACGAGTTAGCCTGCAGGGATGAGCGACACGATCACCCGCGAGCAGTTCAGGCCCGAAGCCGGCGGCGTCACGATGTTCACCACCACCTGGTGCGGCTACTGCGCCCGGCTGAAGAACCAGATGTCGAAGGCCGGGGTGCCCTTCACCGAGGTCGACATCGAGCAGACCCCCGGTACCGCCGAGCTCGTCGCCGAGGTCAACGGCGGCAACCAGACCGTGCCGACGCTGGTGTTCCCCGACGGCTCGACGGCGACGAATCCGTCCCTGGCCGAGGTGCAGTCCCGCATCTGAGCGGCGGCCCTCCGGCGCGAAGCCTCGGCGAACAACCAAAGTCCGTCCGAACCACGTGGTCGCGTGGTTCGGACGGACTTTGGTTGTGCGGGACGCGACAGCGCCGGACGCCGGCCCTAGCCGCCGAGCGCCTCGGTCAGCAGCGCAGCCATCGCGTCGAGCTGGATGTCACCGGAGTCGACGACCTCTTCGTCCGAACCGTCGAGCGCGCGGGCGGCCAGGGACGCCTTCGAGTCGATGAGCTCGGCGATCTTGGTGTCGATCGTCTGCGCGGCGATGATGCGCCACGCGGTGACGGGCTCTTCCTGCCCGATGCGGTGCACCCGGTCGATCGCCTGGGTCTGCTCGGCGCTCGTCCACGACAGCTCGGCGAGCACGACGTTCGACGACACCTGCAGGTTCAGCCCGACACCGGCCGCGGTCAGCGAGCAGACGATGACGGCGACGTCGGGGTCGTTCACGAACGAGTCGATCTCGGCCGTGCGCTGCGTGGGGGTCTGGTCGCCGCGGATCGTGGCGGTGCGCAGGCCGCGACGGGCGAACACCTCTTCCGCCTGGTCCATCACGTCGAGGTGCTTCGCGAAGAACACGACCTTGCCGACGTTCGACGCGAGCTGTGCCGCGTAGTCAGCCGCGAGCTGGGCCTTGGCCCGGCCGATGCGGCGGACCATCGAGAACACGTTCTCGCCGGTCGACGAGGCGTCCTGGTCCTCGAGCTCCCAGCGCGCGACCTGGCGGACCAGCTTGTGGTCGATGCCGACGACCGGGTCCTGCCCGGTGCGGGCGTCGAGCGCCTGGTGGTAGCGACGGACGAGCTTCGCCGTGAGCTCGCGCTCGGCGTCGCGGATGGAGCGGCCCTCGTCACCGTCGAGCTCGACGGGGATGTCGGCGATCCGGCGGGCGGGGATGTCCGCGGCGACGTCGACCTTGCGGCGTCGGACGATGCCCTGGTCGATGACGGCACGGCGGGCCTCGACGAAGAACCCGGGGTCGGCCGGCGTCAGGCCGATCTCCTCGAGCTCGTTCATGAGCTTCGCGCGCGGCTTCTTGTCGTCGATCCAGCCGAGGTACTCCCAGATGGTGCGGAAGTCCTCGACCGAGTTGATCAGCGGGGTACCGGTCAGCGCCATGAGCAGCGGTGCGGCGGTGCGCTGCCGGATGCGCTCGGCGATCTGCAGCACGAACCGGGCGCGCTGCGAGTCCCTGTTCTTGATGAAGTGCGCCTCGTCGACGACCATCCCCTTGAACCCGAAGTTGCCGAGCCACCCGGCGTGCCGGTCGAGGATCTCGTAGTTCACGATGACGATGTCGGCGAACCCGTCGAGGTCGTTGCCGTCCCCGTGGATCACCGTGGCGCGGTGGTTCGGCACCCAGCGCTCGGCTTCACGCGCCCAGTTCGTCTTGACGACGTTCGGCACGACGACGAGCAGCGGGAACGCGTTCGCGGCGTCGGCGGCGAGCAGCGACTGTGCGGTCTTGCCGAGGCCGGGCTCGTCGGCGAGCAGGAACGTGCGGTGCCCCTGCGATGCAGCGGCGACGAGTTCCGCCTGGTGCTTCATGAGCGTGGTGCCCGAGCGCGAGTGCAGCGTCGTGGGCTCCGGCAGCGGCATCGTCGCCGCTCCCCCGCCCGCGCCGTACTCGAACGACTTGAACAGCGGCCCGAACAGCTCCCAGTTCGCCAGGCGACGCGGGTGCGCGACGGGCTGGTCGGCGAGGGCGAAGTCCGGCGGCATGAAGGGGTTCGCCAGCTGGCGCTGCACGACCGCCTGCGGCAAGACGGCCCGCACCGGGGTCTCGACCACCGCGGCGGGCTCGGACGCGATGACGAGGTCCTCCGGCTGCAGTTCCATGCCGCCGGCGATCATCATGTCGCGCTTGACCGCACGCGTCGCCTCGGACACCTGCACCTCTTCGGCGAGGAGCTGGATGACACTGGTGTCGCGCGCCGCCGTCTTCGCGAGGATCGTGGCCACGCCGTCGAGCCGCTTGAGCTGCTCGGCGCGCTGCGCGTCGGTGAGCTCCGTGTCGGCCTTCACCCGTGCGCGCTCTTCGCGCATGAGCAGGGCGACCGCCTGGAACTTCGTCCGGTTCGATGCCTTGAGCGGTCCGCGCTGCGCCGCGGCCTCGACCTCGCGCACAGCGCGGGCGAGGACGGGGATGACGCCGTCGTTGTCCAGCGGCCTGGTGCGACGTGACGCGGTCCGCGTCCCGCCGGCAGCACGCCGGGTGCCTGATCGAGCCAACGCTCCTCCTGTTCCGCCCACACGTCGGGGCGATCCGCCCGTGGGGCGGGAAGTCCTGCACCGGTGCCTGGCACGGCTCCGGTTCAGCTGCGGGCCACCGTGGCCCACCGCATCGCCGGTCCCCGCATCGGGACGTCCGGTGGACTCCCGCGAGCCGTTCCACACGAGCACCTGCCGGGAGCAGGTTCGGACGGTCCGCGCCGGGATCCGGCGTCGTCACACGCACGTGATGCCCCCTCGGGGCGGTCACGGCCCGGTCCCCGCGTCGATCAAGTGATCGACGGCTGCGTCCGGAATCGACGCGGCACGCGGGAACGCGGTGCGTGCGCGCTCAGTTTACTCCCGGACCACCGACGGAGGCGACCGGCGCGTTGCCCGCGCGCGTCGTGACGGCGGACGGGAGGCCCGTGGCGGGCCCGACCCGCGCCTCCAGTCCGTCCTTCGGTCGCGTTCACCCCACCGAAGCGACACGTCTCCGGGTCCCTGCCCCGGTGACCCCGCGAAAGCGGCAGGATGCCGCGGATGTTCCGCGCAGAACTGTCGCTTTCGTGAAAGCGACGTCGCGTCTCAGACCTGCGGTGCGGACCGCGGGCGGGTCGAACCACCGGTCGGGAGGCTCGGGGCCGCGTCCGCCAGGGCGGCCTGCGTCGCGGCGAGGAGCTGCTGGGCGGTCTGGATCCCGTTGGCGGAACCGGTGGTCGCCTGGCCGCCGGCGTGGGCGAGCAGCTGGGCGCCGATGGCGGGTCCGATCCGGTCGGCCTCGCGCGGGTTGCGCGCGACCCAGTCGCGGGCGATCGCGTCGGCGAGGCGCTCGGCGGCGGCGCCGCGCTCGGCGTCGCCTCGGGACCGGTGCCAGAGCCCGGTGACCACGAGGTGGGCGACGACGGCGCCGACGTCACGGACCGGGAAGCCCCAGCCCGCGGTGTCGATGTCGAGCAGGCCGGAGATGCGCCACGGCTCGTCCTCGTCGACGAAGACCTGCTCCAGGTGCAGGTCGCCGTGCACGACCTGCTTGGTCGAGCTCGACCAGCCGATGGAGCGGCGGCCGATGGCGTCGTACAGGCGGTCGATCTCCTCGGCGTCGCGCGGCAGGGCGGCGATGAGCGTGCGACGGTGCCAGTCGGCGTGGTCCATCGCGTCGGCGCGCGCCTGCTGGGTCATCGGGACGGTGGCGACCCGACCGCTCAGCGCGGCGAGCGACGCCACGAAGCGGGGGTCGTCGGCGATGTCGAGGATGCGGCTGCCGGCGGGCACGCCGCGGATGCGCTCGAGCACGAGCAAGCCGTCGCCACGGCTGGACAGCACACGCGGCACCGGCAGACCGGCCGCGACGAACTGCTCGTGCGACTGCACGATCGGCGAGACCCGGTGCGGACGGACGATCTTCAGGAACAGGGTGCGCTCGGGGGCGTCCACGCGGACGACCGCGCGCTTGCCGGGGCGGTACGCCGCCACGGTGAGCACCGGGTCGGTGACGGGCATGCCGAGCGTGGTCAGCAGCTCGGCGACGGCGTCGCGGTAGGTGACCTGCGGCAGCACCGGCAGGCCGGGGTCGTTGGGGTACGCCCACACCGACACCGGGTCGCCCGTCGCCGGGTCGGTGACGATCGCGCTGTTCTGGTCGTGGGTGCCGCCGGTGTCGACGTAGGTCAGGACCGTGGCGCGCTGGCCGTTGCGGTCCACCGTGTCGACCTCGTAGCCGTACAGGTAGCCGTTGCCCGAGGGCTCGACGGAGTGCGCCCGCGCGGCCACCACGGAGGTCCCGGAGCCGGCGAAGGCCTGCGGGATGACGCGCTCATGGTTGGGCCACACGACATCAGTCAACCGTGTCGCGCGGGTTTCGTCGCGTTCGTGCACGGCTCGGCGCGCGGCCGGTGGCTACCGTGGTCGGTGTGAACCCGGTCGCGCGTCTCCGCAGCTCCAGTCGCACGCCGTTCCTGCAGGTCGTGAAGACCGCCGTCGCGGTGGTCGCCGCCGTGCTCCTCTGCCGCCTGGTCATCCAGGGGCCGTTCCCCACCTTCGCGGCGATCGCTGCACTGCTCGTGGTGCAGCCGAGCATCAACCAGTCGTTCGTGAAGGGGCTCGAACGGAGCGCGGGCGTCGTGATCGGCGTCGTGCTGGCCACCGGGTTCCACCTGCTGCTCGGCGACGGTGTGTTCGTCGTGCTGCTCGTCATCGTGCTCGCGATCCTCATCGCGTGGGCGCTCCGGCTCACCCCGACCTCGGCCACCCAGGTGGGGATCAGCGGGATGCTCGTGCTCACCGCCGGGGTCGTGACGCCGAACTACTCCGCCGACCGGATCCTCGAGACCGTGATCGGTGCGATCGTCGCCCTGGTCGTGAACGCGCTCATCGTGCCGCCCGTGCTGCTCGAACCGGCGCACCTCGCCGTCGCCCGGCTCGCCCGCGACACCGCGGTGGCGTTCGAGCGGATCGCGATCGGCCTGACCGAGGGGTGGGACCGCGAGCGCTGGGACGAGGCGCTCGTCGCGGCCCGCGCACTGCGGCAGCAGCACGCCAAGGCCGAGGCGTCCCTGGGGTCGGCGCGCGAGTCCCTGACGATGAACCCGCGCAGTGGACGGCACCGGACGATCCTCGACCGCGACGTGGTGACCACCGACCACCTGCGCGTCCTGGTGACCCGGGTCACCGGGATGACGCGGGCGATCCGCGACAACACCGCACCGGACCTGCGCGACGACCCGGTGGTGCACGGCATCGCGACCGAGGTGGCACGGATCGGCGCGGACGTCCGGGCCCTCAGTGCGCGGGTCGAGTCGACACGGCTCGACCCGGTGGCCGGGGTCGGCGGAGCGGACACTGCTGCCTCCGGGCCGGACGCCGAGCCGTGGGCGGAGGCTTCGGAGCCGGCGCTCACCGCGCCGCTCGAGGTGGTGCGACCGAACTCCCGGCACTGGGTGCTCATCGGGGCGCTGCTCGAGGACATCCGACGGGTGCGTGGCGAGCTGCTCGGGGAGGACGACTAGCGCCGGCACACCGGCACGTTGCGCTTGCGCGCTGCTGGGCGTCAGCGCGCTGCGCAGGCCGCTTCCGACGCCGTCCGCACGACGTCCGACCAGATCACCGCGGTCGGCACGACGTCGGTCCCGGTCGCACCCGGGATGCCGGCGTCGGCGTACCGGCTGATCTCCGCGACGACGGCCTCGATGCCGACCTCACGTGCAGCACGGCTCGCAACGTCCGGTACCGCCGTCCGCAGTTCCGCGACCACGCGGTCGCGCGGAGCGTCCTCCAGCTGCGCGAGCGCGCCGATGCCCTTCCACGCGGCGTCCAGTTCGGCGCGCAGGCGCACGATGGCCGGGTGGTCGATCGAGTCGTTCATGATCCCCCAGTGCGGGCGGCGCATCGGGTCGCGCTGTCCGCTGCCGGAGCCTAGCAACGAAGCAAGCGGCACTCACGTCCCTAGAACGTGGGACAGACCGTTCTGCTCTGTCCTGTGACGAGATTCAGCGAGTCGGACCCGCAGAACGGCCGTCCGCGCCGGTTCGATGCCACGATGGGTCCGAGGAGGTCCACTATGCGGCTGTTGGTGGTCGAGGACGACGACGAGATGCGTGCCCTGATGGAACGCGGACTCGCGGCCGAGGGGTACCGGGTCACGGCCGTCGAGAACGGTGTCGAGGCGCTCATCGCCCTCGGCGAGCAGGCGTTCGACCTGGCGGTCGTGGACGTGATGATGCCCGGCATGTCCGGCTTCGAGCTCGCCCGGCGGATCCGTGAGCGCGAGGACCCCGTGCGGATCCTGCTCGTGACCGCGCGCGATGCCGTCGACGACCGCGTGTTCGGGCTCGACGCCGGCGCGGACGACTACCTCACCAAGCCCTTCGCCTTCGCCGAGCTCACCGCTCGGCTGCGTGCGCTCGGCCGTCGTGAGTCCGCCGGGGCACCCCGAACGATCGAGGTCGGGGACGTCTCCATCGACTCCGAGGCCCGCCGCATCTCGATCAAGGGCCAGCGTGTCGCCGTGAGCCCCACCGAGTTCGCCCTGCTCCGACTGCTCGCCCGGTCCGCCGGCAGTGTCGTCGACCGCCCGAAGATCCTGGAAGAGGTCTGGGACGGTTCGCAGCACGTCGACCCGAACGTGGTCGAGCAGTACATCTCGTACCTCCGCAAGAAGCTCACCGCGCACGAGGCCACCGTCGCCATCGCCACGGTCCGCGGTCGCGGGTACCGCCTGGATCTGCTCGGGGCGTGAGCGGGGCCGACGACGCCCCACGATCGGACCGCCGACGGGGCGGTCCGATCCGGCCGCTGCGTCTGCTGTCGCTGCGTGCCCGGATCACGATCGGCTCGACGGCGATCGCCGCGATCGTCATCCTGCTGCTCGTCCTGGTGATGCGGTTCCAGGTGGTGAGCGTCGTCGCGAGTGCGACCCGCACCCTGCTCGACGCCGATGCCGACCCGTACGTCGCCACGCTCGAGGTCGACAGCGACCCCGACCTCTCGCCGCCGGGCAACGCGCAGCTCGTCGCCGTCGTGTCCCCGTCCGGCGAGATCGTGCTGTCGACGATGCCCGATCGTGTCGAGCAGGCGCTCGGCAGTCTGCGGTCCACCCCCGCCGGCACCTCGATCATCACGGCATCCGGCTCGGAGTACCGCGTCGTGGTGGAGCACCCCGTCAACGAGGCCGGCCGCTGGACCGTCGTCGCCGCCCGCAACTCGCAGGCCGAGGCCATCGTCGTCGACGACCTCACGACGACGCTGTCGCTGACCGGTCTGGCCATCCTGCTCGCCTTCGGCGTTGCGTCCTGGGTGCTCGCGACCACCGCGCTGCGCCCGGTGAACCGGATGCGCCGCGAGGCCGAACGGCTCTCCGTCGCCCCGGAGCGTGCCGAACTGCCGGTGGGCCCCGCCCAGGACGAGCTGGCGTCCCTGGCGACCACGCTCAACGCCTTCCTCGCCCGGACCAGGCAGGCGACCGAGCGCGAACGCCAGATGGTGTCGGACGCCAGCCACGAGCTCCGGACGCCCCTGGCGATCCTGACGACCCAGCTCGACCTCGCCTCGCTCGACGGCAACGACGCCGCCGCCCTCGCCGCCCACATCGAACGCGCCAAGCACAGCGTCGCGCGGTTGTCACGGCTGGCGAACGACCTGCTCGCCCTGTCGCGGATCGAGGAGTCGGAGCGCCGTGAACAGGACGGCGACCGGCGCCCCGAGACCGCGTGGTCGGACCTCGGCGACGAGGTGATGGCCGCGGTCGACCGCGTCCGGCTCATCGCCTCGCCGAAGGACGTCACCGTCGACTTCGACCTCGAGCCGCCCGTCGCCGTCGGCGGTTCCGGGCCGGGCATCGGCGGCGGCACCGTCGAACCGCGGTACCGGATCGACACCGGCGGGATGGCCCAGCTCGTCACGAACATCGCGGGCAACGCCGTGGCCGCGCTCCCCCGCGGCGGCGGCATCTTCGTGTCCTGGCGGAGCACCGGCGGCGAGGGCGTGCTGCAGATCACCGACGACGGCCCCGGTGTGCCCGAGTCCTTCATCCCGGTGGCGTTCGACCGCTTCACCCGTCCGGACGAGGCCCGGACGTCCCGCCCCAACCCGGACCCGTCGACCGGTGCCGGCGCCCTGCCCGGCGGCTCGGGGCTGGGACTCGCGATCGTGCGTGCGGTGGCGGAATGGGCGGGAGGCACGGCGTCGCTCCGCAACGTGCCCGCCGGTGGGCTCGAGGTCACGATCAGCATGCCCGAGGTGCGCTGAGCACGACCGCTCGCCTGAGCAGACCGCTCACTGGAAGTCCCGCGAGCGGGTGCGGACGGACAGCGACAGGTGCTCGATGCGGTCCGCCACCAGGTTGACGACCCCGTCGGGCGAGCGCTCGAGGATGCCCCGGACGATCACCGCCGGGGACTCCCGCGCCACCCGGCGGAAGCGCCCCCAGACCCCGACGCTGCAGATGACGTTGACCAGCCCGGTCTCGTCCTCGACGTTCAGGAACGTGATGCCGGAGGCCGTCGCCGGACGCTGCCGGTGCGTCACGATCCCGCCGACCTCGACCCGTCGTCCGGTCTCGGCGGTCGCGGTGTCCTGCACGCTGAGCACCCGGCGGGCGGCGAGCCGGTCGCGCACGTGCCGGACGGGGTGGTCGTCGGTCGTCATGCCCGTCGACCACATGTCGGCGATGAGCACGTCCCCGCTCGTCATCTGCCCGAACAGCGGCGGCTGCACGAACACCTGCGTGTCCGGCAGCTGGTCGGGGCGCTCGGCGGCCGCCTGGGCAGCCGACCACATCGCACCGCGGCGGTCGATGTCGAACGGGGCGAAGGCGTCGGCGGCGGCGAGGGCCTCGAGCTGCGGCGTGGTGAGCCCGACCCGGCGGGCCAGGTCCGACATGTCGCGGAAGGGACCGTTGGCGTCCCGCTCCGCGACGATCTTCTCGGCGCTCTTCCGGCTGAGCGACGCGACCTCGGCGAGCCCGAGCCGCACGGCGAAGGCACCGTCGCGTCGGTGGCTCGCGGTGTCGTCGGGGAGCGCCTTGTCGAAGGGCAGCACCGGTGGCTGCTCGGCGGCCAGGCACGCGTCGGCACCGGCAGGGGCATCCCCGTCCGGCAGCGGTTCGAGCGTGGCGTCGACCCCGGACCGCAGGATGTCCGGTCGCAGCACGCGGACGCCGTGCCGCCGGGCGTCGGCGACCAGGGTCTGCGGTGAGTAGAACCCCATCGGCTGCGCCCGGAGCAGTGCCGCCAGGAACGCCCCCGGGTAGTGCAGCCGCATCCACGCGCTCGCGTAGACGATGAGCGCGAAGCTGATCGAGTGGCTCTCCGCGAAGCCGAAGTTCGCGAACGCCTGGATCTTCGCGTAGATCGCGTCGGCGTCGGCTCCGTGGATGCCGTTGTCCGCCATCCCCGCGTAGAGCTTGTCCCGCAGTCGGTCGATCTTCTCGTGCCCGCGCTTCGACCCCATCGCCCGCCGCAGCAGGTCGGCGTCGTCACCGGAGCAGTTGCCGACCGCGATCGCCATCTGCATCAGCTGTTCCTGGAACAGCGGGACCCCGAGGGTGCGTTCGAGCACGGGTTCGAGCGCCGGGTGCATGTAGGTGATCGGTTCCTCGCCCGTGCGTCGGCGGATGTACGGGTGCACCGCGCCGCCCTGGATCGGCCCGGGTCGGACGAGTGCGACCTCGATCACCAGGTCGTAGAACCGCCGCGGGAGCAGTCGGGGCAGGGTGCCCATCTGCGCGCGGGACTCCACCTGGAACACCCCGATCGTGTCCGCGCGGCAGAGCTGGTCGTAGACCCCCTGTTCCTCCTTCGGGATGGAGTGCATCTCCCAGCGCTCCCCGCAGTGCTCTGCCGCCAGGTCGAACGAGTACTGCAGGGCCGCGAGCATGCCGAGCCCGAGCATGTCGAACTTCACGAGCCCCATGTACGCGCAGTCGTCCTTGTCCCACTGCAGCACGGTGCGGCCGTCCATCCGGGCGTGCTCGATCGGCACGACCTCGCCCACCGGACGGTCGGTCAGCACCATGCCGCCGGAGTGGATGCCGAGGTGCCGCGGGAACCCGAGGACGTCGCTCGCGAGCCCGACGACCGCGGGCGGGATGTCGTGGTCCTGGCTCTCGGTCACCGAGCCCCACCGCTCGACCTGCTTCGACCAGGCGTCCTGCTGCCCGGGGCTGTGACCGAGCGCCTTCGCCATGTCGCGCACCGCGCCCTTGGGCCGGTAGGTGATGACGTTCGCGACCTGGGCGGCGTTGTGCCGACCGTACTTGGCGTACACGTACTGGATCACCTCTTCGCGGCGGTCCGAGTCGAAGTCGACGTCGATGTCGGGTTCCTCGTCGCGCATCGCCGACAGGAACCGCTCGAACGGCAACCCGTACCGGATCGAGTCCACCGCGGTGATCTCGAGCAGGTAGCAGACCGCCGAGTTCGCCGCCGAGCCCCGCCCCTGGCAGAGGATGCCCCGACCGCGGGCGTACTGCACCATGTCGCGCACGATCAGGAAGTACCCGGGGAAGTTCTTCTCCTCGATCACGGACAGCTCACGCTCGATGCGCTCCCGCTTGCGGGGGTCGACGCCGTCGGCGCTGCCGGGGTAGAACCGCCGGGCACCCGTCCACGTGAGCTCGCGGAGCCACGACATCGCGGTGTGTCCGTCCGGGACGTCGAGGTCGGGCAACCCGGGCTGCACGGTCTTCAGCCGGAACCCGAGCTCGTCGGCGAGTTCCACGGTCCGCTCGATCGCGCCGGGGTAGCGCCCGAACCGTCTGGCCATCTCGGCGCCGGAGCGCAGGTGGGCGGTGTCGGCGGCCGGCAGCCAGCCGTCGATCTCGTCGAGGCTGCGGCGGGCGCGCACCGCCGCGAGCGCGGTCGCCACCGGGAACCGGTCGGGGGTGGCGTAGTGCACGTTGCCGGTGGCGACCAGGGGCAGCGCGTGCTTCGCGGCGAGGGCGGCCAGTGCGTCGTTGCGGGCGCTGTCGAGCGGGTCGCCGTGGTCGAGCAGCTCCACGACGACGTTGCGGCTGCCGAACCGGTCGAGCAGCACCCGGAGCGCGGTCTCGGCGGCGGACTCGCCACCCTGCTCGAGGGCCTGCCGCACGGAGCCCTTCCGGCAGCCGGTGAGGACCCGCCAGTGCCCGTCGGCCCGCGCGGCGAGGTCGTCGAGGTCGTACTGCGGGCTGCCCTTCTCGGACCCGGCGGCCAGGTGTGCGCTCGTCACCGCGCCGGCGAGCCGGTGGTAGCCGTCCTGGCCGTCGGCGAGCAGGAGCAGGTGCGAGCCCTCGGGGTCGGGCACACCGTTCTGCGGTTCGGTCAGCCCCAGGGACAGCTCGGTGCCGAAGACGGTGCCGACCTGCGGGTACGACTCGGCGACCTCGGCCATCCGGGCGGCCCCGTAGAAGCCGTCGTGGTCGGTGAGCGCGAGGGCGTGCAGTCGGAGCCGAGCGGCTTCTTCGAACAGGTGCTCGGGCTGACTGGCGCCGTCGAGGAAGCTGAAGGCCGAGTGCGCGTGCAGTTCGGCGTACGGCACCACGGGTCCGCCGTCGGTGTCGAGCGGTGACGGGACGTACGGCTCGCGCTTCCGCGACCACGCCGGGCTGTCGCCGCCGTCGCCGTCGTGGCCCGTGCCCGGGCTCCGCTTGTCGGACAGGGCACGCTCGAACTGCGACCACGGGATGGGTGGGTTGCTGTAGCCCATCAGGTCACGCTCCTGTCGGTGGTGGTGGTCGGGGTCACGTCGCGATCGCCTCTGCCCACCAGCGGTGGTCCGCCAGCACCAGGTACCAGGCGCGCCCCTCGGCGTCGACGAGCTGCAGCCGGTGCAGGCGCCGGCCGCCGGACTCCCACCACCGGACGACGAGCGGCCACGGCCCCGCCCAGGCCGTCACGGCGGAGAACCCGCCGCCCCGGTCGCCCTCGGCGCGGAACCGGTCGGGTGCACCGGACAGCACGCCGCGCTCGTCGACGTCGACGCTCGCACCGCCGACGGCGACGACGTCGACCGGTCGGGGACGCTCGAGCACGGTTGCTGGTGGCGGGCCGGGCAGCTTGCCGGGCCACGGTCGGTCGCGGACGGTCGCCAGGGCACGCTCACCACCGGCGGGCGCGTCACCCCACGGCACGAGCACCACGCGCTCGGACAGGGTGCGGCCACCACCGATGCGCGGACTCACCACACCGTCGTGGCCGACCATGCCCTGGATCCGGGCGAGGCCGTGGTGCACGCGCTCGTCCGGGCCGGAGCCCCACAGCCCGCGCTCGTGGTTCGCCATGTCGTCGACGGCGACCGGCTCGAGCACGACCGAGGTGACCGGCGCCTCGAGCCCGCTGGGGTCCACCCCGCCGGCGAGCTGCCACCGCACCCGGTCGACCACGTCGGCGGCGTCGAACCAGCGCGGGTGCGCCCAGGTCCGTTCGAGCAGGATGTCGCGCTCGTCGACGATCCCCACACGGATGGTCGTCGCAACGAGCCCCGCGGCCCGGAGTCGCTCGGCGAAGTCGTCGGCGGAACGCCGGAACGCGAACGCGATCTGGTCGGCACGGTCCAGCGGGGGCTCGAACGACGCCTCGACCCGGAGTTCCGGCGGGATCTCCCGCGCAGCGATCTCGCGGGGGTCGCGGCCCCCGGCCAACCGGTGCAGGAACGCCCCGGCCACGCCGAAGCGGTCCCGCACCTGCTCGTCGCCGAGTGCCGCGAAGTCGCCGAGCGTGGTGATGCCGAGCCGGTCGAGCACCGTCGTGAGGTCGGGGTCACCGAGCACGCCGAGCGGCAGGTGCGCGAGGAAGTCCGCCGATCCCCCGACGGACACGAGCCGCACCCGTTCACCGGGACGCACCGGACGGGCCCGGGCGGCCTGGTCCGCCGCGAACGGGGTGTCGGCCACCCCGGCCCGCACCGCGGGGGCGCCGTGGTCGGCCGCGATGCCGGCGAGGGTCGCCGCCGCCGCGCGCTCACCGCCGTAGTACCGGGCCGGCCCGCGGGCACGGAGCGCGAGGGTGCCCGGCCGCAGCACCTCGACCCCGGGGACCGCCGCCTCGACCGCACGGATGACGGGCTCGAAGGCGCGGTGGTCGAGGGCGTCGTCGTAGGGCTGCACGAGGAGTTCGGGGCACCGTGCCTGCGCCTCACGCACGCGGAGCCCCCGCACGACACCCTGCTCACGCGCGGACGCGGAGCTCGCGAACACGAGCCCCTTCGCGGTCAGGGCGAGGGGCTGCTCCGGCGGGGTGCCACCGGCCCGAGCCGCCGCGATGACCGGCCAGTCCGGGCACCAGAGCACGATCGTCCGGGTCGGTGGCGGTTCGGGCAGCGCAGCCCCACGCGTGATCGCGTCGGTCCGGACGCGCCCGGAGGCGATCACGACGCCACCGCCACGGGCCGCAGTACGCGGGTGTCCCCGGAGCCCACCGTCGGCACGGGTGTGGCGGCCCGGACCGCACCGTCGGCCGCGGGCAGGAGCAGTTCGGCGGTCGCCGGACGCACCGCGCCGGCACGCCCGGTCGCGGTCACGGTGGCCCGGCGCTCCGTCAGGTGTCCGTGGCCCTGACCGATGCCGCTCCACGTCGAGGACGTGACCCGCAGCGTGACGTCCGCCCCGGGCCAGGAGCCGAGCGCGACGAGTGCACCACCGCGCTGTCGCAGGCGGGCCGACAGCCGTGCCACGTCGCCCGGCACGACCCGGCCGAGCGGTCGGGTGAGGACGATCTGGGCGACGTCGGCCATCGCCGCCGTCACGGCGAGCCACTGGTCGCCCGGATCGGGGACGAGCACGAGCCGTTCGAGGTCGATCCCCGCGGCGGCGGCGGCTTCGATCCCGAAGGACGGCACCCCGACGACCGCACACCACGCCCCGGCCGCCGAGGCCGCCTGCAGCATCGTGATCGCGAGCAGCACCGACTCGGGGACGGCGTAGGTGCCACCGACCCGGATCGCGCCGCCGGGCAGCAGGGGTTCCAGTGCCGAGGCGGTGGGGAGCCCGGCGGTGTCGACCCGGGTGGACTCCATGTCGGCCACCCGGGAGCGCAGTGACGTGATGCGGTCGAGCGCGGCCCGGGCATCGCTCAGGTGGTCCGGCCCACGGCGCGCACCGCCACCGCCCGCACCACTGCCGCCGCGTGCAGCACCGCTCCGCCCGCCCCGGTCCGGGGTGGGCGATCGGAGTGCCGCCGCCGTCTGCATGCCCTCATATTCGAACATGTGTTCGATGATGTCAATCGCGTCCGACATCTGTGGACAGTCCTGGTCGAACACGTGTTCGGATCAGGGCATCAGCTCACCAGCTGGCGACCGCCCCGACCCCGCCGAGCACCGACCGCGTCTTGGTCTCGACCTCGTCCGCCTCGTCCGCGGGCACCGACGACCAGGTCACCGCTCCCCCGGCTCCGAGGGTCCGGGAACGCACCGCCCCCGACTCGTCGAGCACGGTCACGAGGCTACGGATCGCCACCGACAGGTCGGCCGCCCCGCTCGCCGAGAAGTACCCGATCGCGCCCGAGTACACCCCGCGCGGCGCCCCCTCGAGCCGGTCCGCGATCGCCGTGGCACTGCTCTTCGGTGCCCCGGTCATCGACCCCGGCGGGAACGCCGCGTGCACCACGTCGGCCCGCGACGTCCTCGGCGGCAGCACCGCCCCGATCGTCGAGACCAGCTGGTGCACGCTGGCGTACGTCTCGACGGCGCACAGCCGCTCGACGTGCACCGAGCCGGGCACCGCGGTCCGCAGCAGGTCGTTCCGCAGCAGGTCGACGATCATCACGTTCTCGGCGCGGTCCTTCGGGCTCGCCGCCAGGTCGTCCCGCGCAGCCGCGTCCGCCACCGCGTCGGCGAGCCGCCGCCGCGTGCCCTTGATCGGCTCCGCGAGCACCGCTCCGGCCGCGTCGATCCGCAGGAACCGCTCCGGTGACCGGCTCGCCACGCGCAGCGGGCCGAGCCGCAGGAACGCACCGAACGGCACCGGGTCGGACGCCCGCATCCGCAGGTACTCGCCCAGGTGCGGATCCGCACCGGGGCCGCCACGGGCCTCCCGTCCGACCGTGAACGCGGTGGTGAGGCAGACCTGGAACGCGTTCCCCTCACGGATCTCCGCGCGGCACGCGTCGACCGCCCGCTCGTAGGCGGCGCGCGTCACGCGTCCGTTCGCCGTGGACACCCCGGCCGGGAGGCCCGTGGCCGCGTCCACGACGCCGGCCGACGTCGCGGGGGTGGGCACGTCCTCGAGCCACGCGCGGTTCCGCGCACTGGCCGCCGGTTCCGCGTCGGCGACGAGCGCGAGCGCCCAGGCGCCACCGGTGTGGTCGACGACGACGGCTCGGTCGACGAACCGCAGGTCGGCGTCGGCGTGCCCGTCGGCGGTGCGGTCCGGGCCGCCGGACTCGCGGCCGAGCTCGTAGCCGAGGAACCCGACCCAGCCCAGCGCGAACCCGCACCCGACGACCGGCTCGGGCAGGCGGGGCGTGCGTCGGAGCAGGTCCGCCAGCACCGCGAAGGCCGGACGCTCCTCGGATCGGGCGGGCCCGAACCACCCCTCGGCGGGCGCGGCGACCGTCAGGTGCGCGCGACGGTCCTGGTGCCGGAACAGGGCGGCGAACGGCCCGTCCGTCCACGCCAGCACGGACCACCGTGCCCGGGGTCGAGCCGTGTCGGGAGCACCGTCGGGCAGGCCGGAGTCGAGCCACACCAGGTCCCCGGGGACCTGCGCCGCCAGGGCCGCGAGGTCGGGGACCGGGTCGAGTCGACGGACCTCGACGCGGACGCCGGGGTCGGGGGTGCTCAGATCGCGGCGATCGTCCATGCGGCGGCGTGCGAGGCACCGGGCGCGAGCACCACGAGGCCGCGGTCCTCGCCGTGGTTGAAGGCGTCCGGGGCGCACGTCATCGGCTCGACGGCGAGACCGGCGCGGTGGTACTCGGGGACGACGTGGTCGGCGGTGTGCACCTGGGCCCAGCCGCACTCCGGCCCGAAGGTCGCACGGACCCCGTGACCGTCCGCCGCCGTGACCGCGATGGTGGCGAGGCCGGCGGCGTCGCGGTCGAAGCCGGTGAAGGCGTGGTCGATGAACCGGTCGCCGATCAGGGTGGGCGTGCGCAGGTCGAACTCGTCGTGCACGGGGACCAGGTCGGTCGGGATGAGCCGGTCCGGCGTCACCTCGAGCACCTGGGCGGCGGGGAGGGTGAGGGTCCAGTCGTCGACGGTGCCGGTACCCGCGACGAGGTACGGGTGCGGGCCGGTCCCCCACGGTGCGTCCTCGGCCCCGGTGTTCGTCCCGGTGATCGTGGTGTGCAGCCCCTCGGCGTCGAGCCGGTACTCCACGGTGACCTCGACGCGGTACGGGTAGCCCTGCTGCGCCTGGACGGTCGTGGCGAGCACCACGCGGTCGTCCGCCTGCTCCTGCACGCGGAAGTCCGTCCACGCGACGAGTCCGTGCAGGGCGTGGTGCCGTCCGGGCTCGGTGAGGGCCAGCTCGTGGTCGACGCCGCCGAACGAGTACTCGCCGTCGACGATCCGGTTCGGCCACGGGGCCAGGACGGCACCGCGGAAGACCGGGCGGACCTCGTCGGCGTCGAACGGGACGACCAGGTCTCGGCCCTCGTGCCGCAGGGTCCGCAGTGTCGCTCCGACGGTGGCGATGTCGGCCGTGTACCCGGCGGAGGCGATCGTCAGCGGGGACCCGGACAGCGGCGCGTCGTTGCTCATGCGCTCAGCGTATCGGGCCGCCGAGTGCCGCCGGGCGCAACGAAAAACCCCGCCGTTCCGAGGAACGACGGGGTTGAGGGTGGATCTGAGGGGACTCGAACCCCTGACCCCCTGCATGCCATGCAGGTGCGCTACCAGCTGCGCCACAGACCCAGATCGTGCTGCTTCTGTACCAACCGGTTCCCCGGAGGCACCATAGAAGCGTACACCATGCGAACGCCGGGCAACGAAATCGAAGCCGTCACCCGGGCGCGTCGCTGATCAGGCGGTGTGGTCCACCGGGAGCTCGAGCGGGATCGTCGGGCAGTCGGCCCAGAGACGCTCGAGCGAGTAGTACTGACGGTCTTCGTCGTGGAAGACGTGCACGATGATCTCGCCGAAGTCGATGAGGACCCAGCGGCCCTCGGTACGGCCTTCGCGGCGGAGCGTCTTGGCACCGAGCTCGAGGAGGCGTTCCTCGACGGCATCGGCGATGGACTGCACGTTGCGCTCGTTCCGACCGGTTGCGAGCAGGAACACGTCCGTGAGCTGCAACGGCCCGGTCACGTCGAGAGCGACGAGGTCCTCGGCCTGCTTGGCGTCGGCCGCGAGTGCTGCGGCCTGCACGAGTTCCAGTGCGCGAGTGGAGGCGGTCACGGATTCCTTCCGGTCGTCGAACCGACGGACAGCCGGTTCGCTTGATGGGTCACGATCATAAGCCACCCCGCCGACAGCGGCCAGGCCAGGGTCGGCGGGGTGGTGGAGAACGGACGTCGAGGACGGCAGCGGTCAGCCGCCGAACGCGTGGGTGGTGAGCAGTGCGGTGATGATGACGCCGGCCGCAGCCAGCCCGACCGCGCCGACCGTCACACCGAGGATCAGCGGCGTGCGCGACTCCTTCGGCTTGGCCGCGGCGAGCACGACCTGACGGGTCGAGGTGTGGCTGGACACCGCACGGCTGGCCCGCACCGGGCTGGCGTCGGTCTCGGGCTGCTCGTCCTGCTGCTCGAGCAGACGGTCGACCTCGGCGCCGTCGATCGGCCGGTGCGACCCCGTCGACGACAGCGACGCCGGCAGGTCGATCGATCCGGTCAGGATCACCTCGCCCGTCGCGTTGAGCGCCCCGGTGGGGTCGGCCAGGGCCGAGTTCGGCAGGATGATCGCGTTTGTGTTCGTCACCGCGACGCGGCGGGTGCCCGTCTCGGCGTCGTGCACCTCGGAGTCGTTCGAGTCGTGCGCCTGCTGCGACCAGTGGCCGGCGGGCGGCGCGAAGGCCGTGGTCACCGGCTTCGGCTCGGTCGGACGCTGGAACGCCGCGGGGACCTTCGGGGCCTCGGTCGCGGGCTCGGGCAGCGGCACCTCGTTGGTGTCGTCGTCCTCGGCGTCGAGCGAGAGCGGGAACACCGCGGGGGTCGCTGCGGCGGCGTTCGTCGGGATCGGGACCGGCGTGACGGCGGGCTGCGACCCGGCAGCGGGGGCGGGAGCGTCGTCGGCAGACCGGGCCGGAGCGTCCTCGGACGACTCGTCCGCCGGTGCGACGTCGGTCGTCTCGTCCGCCGGGGCGTCGGTCTCCGGCGCATCGGACTCGGCGACGTCGGACACGTCGGACTCGGTGACGTCGGCGGGCGGCGACCACGTCGACCGGTGGCGGCGGGGCTCCTCGGCGTGCGCAGCGGCCTCGTCGAGGGGCTCGAGCGCGTCCGGGGACCCGTCGGCCTCGGTGGCCTGGGCGACGGCGGCCTGGTCGAGGACCGTCGGGGCAGCGGGCTGCTCGTCGTGCGCGGCCTCGGCGACCGGAGCGCTCTGCGGCGCGGCGGAGGGGTCGATCGTGTCCACCGACCCGAGGACGTCCTCGACGGTGCGGTCGGACGACTGTGGCGTGGGGTTCTGCAGTGGGACCGGCAGGACCGCCTGGCGCTCGGCGGCACGGAGCTGCCGGATCTGCCGACGGGTGAGTCCACCGCTGCCGGGGACGATCTCGGTCGCGGAGGCCGGCGGGAACGGCGGCACACCGGCCGCGGGCGCCGACACCGGGACGGACGGGGCCGACCCGGGGTCGGTCTGCGCCGATGCCGGCGCGGACGACTGGGCGGGGCCACCGGGGGCCGGGGCGACGTGCGACCCCGGACGGCGACGGGACTCGGGGGTCTCGGCGGCGGGTGCGGCGACGGTCGGGGGCGGCGTCGCGGGCTGCGAACCGGCCGCGGCGGCACGCTCCCGCTCGCGCGCCTGGCGCCGCGACAGGGGCGGCTGCGCGTCGGACGAACTCATGCAACGCTCCGATACAGATGGTGCTTGGAGATGTACTGGACGACACCGTCGGGAACCAAGTACCAGACGGGGAACCCCCGTCGAACCCGGTCACGGCAATCCGTCGAGGATATGGCCAGTGCAGGGACTTCGAGCAAGCTTACGTCCCGCTCGGGCAATCCGGTGAGGCTCAAGGCGTGTCCCGGACGCGTCACGGCCACGAAGTGCGCGAGGTCCCAGAGACCATCATGGTCTTTCCAGTCGACGATCTGCTGAACGGCGTCTGCGCCCGAGATGAAGACGAGCTGGGCATCCGGTCGCTGTTCGTGCAGGTCCCGCAGGGTGTCGACGGTGTACGTCGGCCCCGGGCGGTCGATGTCCACGCGGCTGACGGTGAACATCGGGTTCGACGCGGTGGCGATCACGGTCATCAGGTACCGGTGCTCGGCGTCGGTGACGTCGGACTTCATGTACGGCTGTCCGGTGGGGACGAAGACGACCTCGTCGAGGTCGAACGCCCGCGCCACCTCGGACGCCGCGACCAGGTGCCCGTGGTGGATGGGGTCGAACGTGCCACCCATCACGCCGATGCGTGGCCGTCCGGTGGTCTCGAGCATCGAGTGGTCGGTCAGATCTTGGTGTGACCGAACTCGTCGACACCCGTCTCGTGGTGGCGGGTGGCCTCGAACTTCTGGGAGTGGCGGTAGGCCACGTCGCGGAAGCTCCAGGTCACGAAGCCGAGGAAGATGAAGAAGAGGGCGCCGACCATCGGGAACACGAACGCGGGCGCCCCGGAGGCGTGCTCAGCAGCTTCTGCGAGGAGGGTCATCGTTCGTGCTCCGTTCGGTCGGGGAAAGACGCCGTTCAGTCTAGCCGCGGATCTGCCCGGACCCGCGCACGATCCACTTCGTGCTCGTGAGCTCCGGCAGGCCCATCGGACCGCGCGCGTGCAGCTTCTGCGTCGAGATGCCGACCTCGGCACCGAAACCGAACTCGCCGCCGTCGGTGAACCGGGTCGAGGCGTTCACCATCACGACCGCCGAGTCGACGGTCGCCAGGAACCGTTCGGCGGTGTCGACGTCGTTCGTGACGATCGACTCCGTGTGGTGCGTCGACCACCGGGCGATGTGCGCCATCGCCGCGTCGACGTCGGGCACGACGCGGATCGACAGGTCGAGGTCCATCGACTCGGTCGCCCAGTCGTCGTCGGTGGCGCGGAGCACCCCGGGCACGATCGCCCGCGTGGCGTCGTCGCCGCGCAGCGTCACACCCGACGCCCGCAGCCGGTCGGCCAGCACCGGCAGGAGTCGTTCGGCCGCGGCCTCGTGCACCAGGAGGGTCTCGAGGGCGTTGCACACGCTCGGCCGCTGCACCTTGCTGTTCAGGACGATGTCGACCGCACGCTGCTCGGGTGCGGACGCGTCGAGGAACACGTGCACGACGCCCGCACCGGTCTCGATGACGGGCACCTGCGACTCGGTGACGACGGTCTGGATGAGGGCGGCGCTCCCCCGCGGGATCAGCACGTCGACCAGGCCCCGTGCCCGCATGAGCTCGGTGGCACCGGCGCGGCCGAACTCGTCGATGGTCTGCACCAGGTCGCGGGGCAGCCCGACCGACTCGACCGCGTCCTGGATCCGGGCGACGAGCACGGCGTTCGTGTGCTGGGCCGCCGACCCGCCACGGAGCACGACGGCGTTGCCCGACTTGAGCGCGAGCGAGGCGATGTCGACGGTGACGTTCGGGCGTGCCTCGTAGATGGCCCCGACGACACCGAACGGCACGCGCACCTGGGTGAGCTGGAGTCCGTTCGGCAGCTGCGACCCGCGCACGTGCTCGCCCACGGGGTCGGTCAGTCCGACGACGTGCTCGACCGCGGCGGCGAGGGCCTCGATCCGGACGGGGTCGAGTCGCAACCGGTCCAGCAGCCCGGACGAGAGCCCGCCGTCCTCGCCGGCGACGAGGTCGTCGTGGTTCGCGGCGACGATCTCGTCGGTCGCGGCACGCACCGCCGAGGCGATCGCGCCGAGGGCCGCGTCCTTGACGGCGGTCGTCGCGGTCGCGAGCGCCGACGAAGCGGCCCGTGCCGCCACGAGCTTGTCGGTGAGGGTCGGGGCGGGCGCGATCGACGACATGGACCGATTGTAGGTCCGCCCCTCGCTTCGTGACGGGCGTTGCGGACGCTCGCCGTGCCTCCAGGCCCGGTCCGCCGCGCCGACCGGTCACGACACGTCGTCACCCGCCTGCCGAGCGGTCGCAGATCGTCGCGCCGCGGCGACCGTACCGACGGTTCCCGACCACATGACCGCGTCCCGTCGGTGAGCCGTGACCGTCTGGAGGCCCGGCACCGGTCCCCGGGACCCGCACCGGGCCTCCAGACGGTCGCGTCCACCCCGCCGGCCGGTCACGACACGTCGTCCAGCGCCACGCGAGCGGTCACAGACCGTCGCTCCGCGACGCCCACACCGACGGTCTCCGACCAGTCGGCGCCGTCCCGACGGCGAGTCGTGACCGCTCGCGGCCACCGGCGCGGCGCGGTGCGGGCTGCGTCAGGGACGCGGTGCGGCGTGGAACCAGGTGCCGAGGTGTTCGCCCGCCAGCGCGCGGTCGACCAGCGCCGTGTCCGTCACGAGCACCGCGGTGCCCGCCTCGGCCGCGAGCCGCGCGGCGGCGACCTTGGTCCCCGCTCCCCCGGTGCCGACGCCGGCGGTGCCGATCGAGCCGAAGGTGACCCCGGCGAGCTCGTCGCCGAACGGCACCTCGTCGATGCGGGTCGCGCCGGGCTGCTCCGGGGGCGCCGTGTAGAGCGCCTCGACGTCGGAGAGCAGCACGAGGGCGTCGGCGCCGAGCAGCCGGGCCACCAGCGCCGCGAGCCGGTCGTTGTCGCCGAAGCGGATCTCGTGCGTGGCGACGGTGTCGTTCTCGTTCACGATCGGCAGCACGCGCAGGGCGAGCAGCCGGTCGATGGCACGCTGGGCGTTCACCCGGTGCGTGGGGTTCTGCAGGTCTCCGGCGGTGAGCAGGATCTGCGCCGCGACGACACCGTGCCGGTCGAGTTCCTTCTGGTACCGGAACATCAGGACGTTCTGCCCGGTGGCCGCCGCAGCCTGCTGGGTGGCGAGGTCGTCCGGTCGGCCCTCGAGCCCGAGGAACGGGAACCCGGTCGCGATCGCACCGGACGACACGAGCACGACCTCGGTCCCCCGGCCGTAGGCGGCAGCCAGCGCGTCCACCAGGGGGCCGATCTGGCCGGCGGCGTCACCGCTGACCGAGGACGAGCCGACCTTGACGACGATCCGCCGCGCACGCGGGATGTCCTCGCGCCGTGTGACGGGTCCGAGGTCGGTGCGGGCGGTCGTGTCGGTCATGCCGCGGTCAGTCCTTCTGGTCGCTGGTCTCGACCCGGTCGGCGTCGAACTGGTCACCGGTGCCGAGCTGGTCGCTGGTCACCACCTCGTCGTCCACCCAGAGCCCGGAGACGCGCTCCTGCTCGAGCTCGGCACGGGCGGCCGCCTTGGCGTCCATCCGCTCGAAGTACTCCTCGCGCCGCTCGTTGCGGGTCGGACGCGACGTCGCACCGATGCGGGCGTCGGTGCCACGGGCGCTCGTGATGAGCTCCGCGGTCGACGTGAGCGTGGGCTCCCAGTCGAACACCATGCCGCCGTCGCCACCGATGACGACGGTGGAGCCGGCGACGGCTCCGGCCTTGAACAGGCCGTCCTCGACGCCGAGCTTCGCGAGCCGGTCGGCCAGGTAGCCGATCGCCTCTTCGTTGGTGAAGTCGGTCTGCTGGACCCAGCGCTCCGGCTTCGCACCGCGGACGCGGTAGAAGCGGTGCTCCTCGCCGCCCTCGGCGCGCACGGTGAACGGCTTCTCGTTGACCGAGCGGGGGCGGAGCACGATGCGCTCCGGGACCGGCTCGGCAGCACGGGCTGCACGGGCCTGCTCGACGATGTCGGCCAGCGCGAAGGTCAGCTCACGAAGCCCCTTGCGGGACGCCGTGGAGATCGGGAAGACGCGGTAGCCGCGGCCCTCGAGCTCGGCGGTGACGAACTCGGCGAGCTCCTGCGCCTCGGGCACGTCGATCTTGTTCAGGGCGATGAGCTGCGGGCGCTCGAGCAGCGGCACCTGGCCCTCGGGGACCGGGTAGCGCTCGAGCTCGCCGAGGATGACGTCGAGGTCGCTGATCGGGTCGCGGCCCGGGTCGAGCGTGGCGCAGTCGATGACGTGGAGCAGTGCCTCGCACCGCTCGACGTGGCGCAGGAACTCCAGGCCGAGGCCCTTGCCCTCGGACGCGCCCTCGATCAGGCCGGGGACGTCGGCGACGGTGAAGCGGGTGTCACCGGACTCGACGACGCCGAGGTTCGGCGTGAGGGTCGTGAACGGGTAGTCCGCGATCTTCGGCTTGGCGGCGGAGACGGCCGCGATCAGCGAGGACTTGCCGGCGCTCGGGAACCCGACGAGGGCCACGTCGGCGATGGTCTTCAGCTCAAGACTGATGTCCCCCGCCCAGCCCTCGGTGCCGAGCAGCGCGAAGCCGGGGGCCTTGCGCTTCGTGGTGGAGAGCGCCGCGTTGCCGAGGCCGCCCTGTCCACCGGGGGCCACGACGACGCGCATGCCGGGCTCGGTGAGGTCGGCGATGACCTCGCCGGACTCGTCGTAGACCACGGTGCCGACGGGCATCGGGAGTTCGAGGACCTCGCCGCTCACACCGCTGCGGTGGTCACCCATGCCGGGCTGCCCGTTCTTCGACGAGCGGTGCGGGGAACGGTGGTAGCCGAGCAGCGTCGTCACCTGCGGGTCGGCCACGAGCACGATGTCGCCGCCGTCACCGCCGTTGCCGCCGTCGGGCCCGGCGAGGGGCTTGAACTTCTCACGGCGGACCGACACGCAGCCGTTGCCGCCGTGCCCCGCGCTGAGGTGCAGGGTCACGCGGTCGACGAAGGTCGCCATGGGTCCACTCCAGGTGTTTCGTTGGCCGACGGGATCGTCGGCGGGAAAAGCGAAGGAGGGGCGGGCACTCGGCCCGCCCCTCCAGCTGCAGTCGTTCGAACGACTACGCGTTGACGATGTTGATGACCTTGCGGCCACCCTTGGTGCCGAACTCGACCGAACCGGACGAGAGGGCGAACAGCGTGTCGTCGCCACCGCGGCCGACGTTGGCGCCCGGGTGGAAGTGCGTGCCGCGCTGGCGGACGATGATCTCGCCGGCGTTGACGACCTCGCCACCGAAGCGCTTCACGCCGAGGCGCTGTGCGTTCGAGTCACGACCGTTGCGAGTGGAACTCGCACCCTTCTTGTGTGCCATGAGTTGACTCCCTTACGCGATCTTGGTGATCTTGACGCGGGTCAGCTCAGCGCGGAAACCCTGGCGCTTCTTGTACCCGGTCTTGTTCTTGAACTTCTGGATGATGACCTTGGGACCACGGAGGTCGTCGAGCACCTCGGCGGTGACGGTCACGTTCGCGAGCTCGGAAGCCGCCGACGTGATCTTGTCACCGTCCACGAGGAGCACGGGGGCGAGGTCGATGTTGCCCTTGTCGTCCGCCTTGGCACGGTCGATGGTCAGGATGGTGCCGACCTCGACCTTCTCCTGACGGCCGCCGGCGCGCACTACTGCGTAAACCACGTGGAAATCCTTACGTAACTCTGCTTGAGGGAAGTCTCGGGTGCCCACTTCTGCACGAGCGGCTCCCGGAAGGCCGGGCCCGATCGGCGACGCAGGCAGAACGGCCCGCTGACACCAGGGACCGAGAATACTCGATCACCCTGGGTCCGGTCAAACGGCGACACCCGTACGATTGCACGGTGACCGTGTTGATCGACCCACCGACGTGGCCCGCCCACGACACACTGTGGTCGCACCTCGTCAGTGATGAATCCTACGCGGAACTCCACGCGTTCGCTGCGCGGGCCGGTGTGCCGCGCCGTGCGTTCGACCACGACCACTACGACGTCCCGCTCTCGCGGTACGACGAACTGGTGGCCGCTGGCGCCTCGGCCGTGACCGGTCGCGAGCTCGTGCTGCGGTTGATCCGCAGTGGGCTGCGCGTGGCGCAGCGAGACAAGCGCGGCACCTGACCGCGCGTCCGGACGGCCGGGAGGCGCGGCGTGCGTCCGCCCCGCCCCGCGCCGCACACGGTGCGCCGCCGGCTCGCAGGGCCGCGCGAACGGTGCGAGGTTCCGCACTCCGTGCGACGCGGAGACCGGCGCACCGAGTACGGAACCTCGCACGGCTCGAAGGGGGCGTCGCACCGTGCGAGGGGCCGCGAACGGGCTCAGCGGGGCGCTGGACCGCCCCAGGGGTTCGCCGGGGGCTGCTGCTGGTCTGGGCGCGGCCCGGCGCCGTACTGCCCGCCGTACTGACCGTGGGGGTCGGGCTGCACGCGCCCCTGCCCGTACGGTGCCGGCTGCTGCTGCGGTGCCTGCGGCTGGATCGTCGAGGGCGGGACCGCGTCGGCCGGTCGGACGGTGCCCGGCATCCCCGGGGTCGTCGACGTGCCTCGTCCGCGTCGCGGCCGACCGAGCCAGAGCCAGGCCGCCGTGGCGGTCGCCAGGAGCATCACGGTGAACGGCAGACCGTTCTGCACCGGTCGCGTGAGCACGTCGATGACGAGCTGGGAGCCGCCGGCGGTGGCCGCTCCGAACGAGCCGGTGAACACCCCGACGAGCATCAGGGCCACCGTGCCCGCGGCGCCGGCGAGGACCACGCGGAGCAGGAGCCTCGGCAGCGGGCTGCGGCGGTCGATCGGCGTCAGGAACGCCAGGGCCAGGAACGAGCCGACGTAGTACGGGAACGGAGCCACGAAGACCCCGGTCGTGAAGCTGCCGAGCAGGCTCGTGCCGGCGCCGTAGTGCCGGAACGGACTGACCACGAGCGAGGTGCCGAGCAGCCCGAAGAGCCCGGACACGAACTCGACGAGCACCAGGGCCACCACGGCGATGAGCGCACCGGCCGTGTTCGTCACCGAGGCGCCGGGCGCGAAAGCCCGGCGCGGGTCGGCCGGGGCACGGGGCGGCCGCGGCGGGGCGTACGGCGCACCGGCACCGGGCTGACGCCCGTACTGCGGCACACCGCCCTGCTGCGGCGGCACCGGGCCGCCGGGCTGCTGGGCACCCGGGCCGGGCGGTGCGGGCTGGGACCAGCCCGCACCGTAGTACCCACGCTGCTGCTGCGGGTCGCCCGGGTTCGTCACGTCAGTTCCCCAGGATCACTGCGCCGTCGGAGCCGTCGACGTCGTCGGTCGACTCCTCCGTCGGCGTGGCGGGAGCACTGATGCTCGGCGACGAGACCCGGCGGGAGCGCGAGCGCCCCTGTCCGGGCTGCTTCGGCTCCGGGAGCGCCTGGAGCACCGAGTCGAGCAGGGACTCGGCGTCCGGGGCGACCGCGCGGGGCTCGCGCTTGGGCGCCGCGGCGATCGGGATGTCCAGGATCGCCACGGTGTTGTCGGTCGGCGTCACGGTGGCGCTCGAGCTCACACGACGGCGGGCCGGGGCCTTCGCCTTCGGTGCGGCTGCGGGCTCGGTGGCGGCCGGAGCAGCCACCTTCGGCGCGCGCGCCTCGGGCTCGACGATCACGGCGGGCTCAGCGGTGACCGACGACCCCGACGCGTCCGACTGTTCGGCAGCGGGTGCCTGCGGTGCATCGGCGGCCCGAGCGTCGGCAGCGGCCTGCTGGTCGCCGCTCTGCTGGTCTCCGCTCTGCTGCTCTGCCCCGCGGCCACCACGGCCACGGCGACGACGCTTCGAACCGGTCGGCTGCTCGCCACCCGTGCTGTCCGGGCCGGTGGACGCGTCGGCCGACGACGGTGCCGTGGCCTCCGTCGCGGTCACGGCAGCGGCTGCGGCCTCTTGTTCGTCGTGCGAGAGGGTCGAGGCGGCGATCCGCGACAGCGCGTTCTTCACGTCGTCGGTGATCTGGTGCGCCTGGCCGGAGGCACCGTTCGACTGCCCCGAGGAACCGGAGTTCCCCTTGCCGCCGTTGCCGTTGCCGTTGCCGTTGTCGGATCGGCCGTTCTCGTTGCCGTTCCCACCACGACCCTTGCGACGCCCCTTGCTCGGGCCCGGGTCGGCGTTGTTGTCGTTGACCTTGGCGTTGACCTCGTCGAGGGACTCGCGCAGGCCGACACCGATCTTCTTGCGGGTCATCTGCACGAGGCCGAGCGAGGTGATCTCGGCGACCTGGTGCTTCGTGCGGTCGCGGCTCAGGCACTCGACCAGGCGGCGGAGCACGAGGTCGCGGTTCTCCTCGAGCACCATGTCGATGAAGTCGACGACGATGATGCCGCCGATGTCGCGCAGGCGGAGCTGGCGGACGAGCTCCTCGGCGGCCTCGAGGTTGTTCTTCGTGACCGTCTCTTCGAGGTTGCCCCCGGAACCGACGAACTTGCCGGTGTTGACGTCGACGACCGTCATCGCCTCGGTGCGGTCGATGACGAGCGAACCACCGGAGGGCAGCCAGACCTTGCGGTCGAGCGCCTTGTCGATCTGCTCGTTGAGGCGGAACTCCTCGAAGGAGTCCGGGCCCTCGTAGCGGACGACGCGGTCCTTGAGGTCCGGGGCGACGGCCGACAGGTACTCGTCGATGGTGCCGCCGGCGGCCTCGCCGTCGATGATCAGCTTCGTGAAGTCCTCGTTGAAGACGTCACGGACGATCTTGATGAGCAGGTCCGGCTCGGAGTGCAGCATGACCGGGGCGTGACCACCGGCGACCTTCTTCTGGATGGCCTCCCACTGGCTGGTCAGGCGCTGCACGTCGCGGGTGAGCTGCTCCTCGGTCGCGCCCTCGGCAGCGGTGCGCACGATGACGCCCGCGTGCTCCGGCAGGACCTCCTTCAGGATCTTTTTCAGTCGGGCACGCTCGGTGTCCGGCAGCTTGCGCGAGATCCCGTTCATCGAGCCGTTCGGCACGTAGACCAGGTAGCGACCCGGCAGCGAGATCTGGCTGGTGAGGCGGGCACCCTTGTGGCCGACCGGGTCCTTCGTGACCTGCACGAGGACCTTGTCGCCCGGCTTGAGCGCTGCTTCGATGCGGCGACCGTGGTTGCCGGTCTCGACCGAGTTCCAGTCGACCTCACCGGCGTAGAGCACGGCGTTGCGACCGCGACCGATGTCGACGAACGCCGCCTCCATCGAGGGCAGGACGTTCTGCACCTTGCCGAGGTAGACGTTGCCGATGAGCGACACGTTCTCGGACTTGGTGATGTAGTGCTCGGCGAGGATGCCGTCCTCGAGCACGCCGATCTCGATCGTCGACGAGCTGGAGCGGACGATCATCTGGCGGTCGACGCTCTCGCGGCGGGCGAGGAACTCGTCCTCGCTGACCACCTGGCGGCGGCGTCCGGCGTCGCGGCCGTCACGACGACGCTGCTTCTTCGCCTCGAGTCGGGTCGAGCCCTTGATGCGCTGCGGCTCGGTGATGAGCTCCGGCTCGCGGCGGCGCGGCTCCTGGTGGTCGCGCGGCTCGCGGGCCTCGCGGTCGGCGCTCGAACCACGGCGCCGCGAGCGACGGCGCGAGCCGCCCTGGTCGTCGCGGTCGTCACGGTCGCGGTCGAAGCGGTCCTCGCGGTCGTAGCGGTCGTCCTCGTCGCGGTCACGATCGCGGTCGCGGTCGCGGTCGCGGTCACGCTCGAACCGGGGCGCGCGCTGCGGCAGCTCCGGCAGCACCGGCGCGTGGAAGATCAGGCTGAGCGTGCTCGTGGCCTTCGGCACGAACGGCTCGTCGTCGGGTGCGGCGTCGTCGCTCGCCTCGGCGGTCGGTGCGGCGTCGGCCGGACGGGAGGCGCGGTCCGCGTCCGCCCCGTCGGTCGCGCTGCCCGACTGGTCGCCCGTCACGACCGGCAGGTCACCGGTCAGGGTGCTCACGTCGTGCGGCTCGGCACCGCTGTCGGCGACGGCCTCGACCGCGACGGAGACCGCCCCGGTGTCGGTCGGCTCGACGGGCGACGCCGGCGATGCCGGAGAGTCGGGCGAATCCGGCGAACCGGGAGAGTCCGGTGAACCGGCCGACGCGACGCTGGCCGCGGGACGGGCGTCAGCGCCGCCCGTCAGCGCGAGGGTCTCGTCGGCGTGGGGTGCCTGCTCGGCGCCCCCACGGGCCTCCTGGCCGGACGACCGGGCGCGGCGACCGCCGAACAGGCGGCTCCGGCGCTTCGGCGCGTTCTCGTCGTTGGTCGTGTTGTCGTTGTTCTGCTCCACCATGGACTGGTGCACTCCTCGGCCCCACTCGCACCCTTTCGGGTGGCGGGAATTCTGTGTCGTGGCGGGCGGCGTCGACGCCCCCGCGCTCGCTGTGTCGTGATCGGTCCACGTCAACTTCTCGTTGCGTCCGCGCCCGTTCCGGTCCGGGCACCCGGCCCGGTCCGGCTCGGCATCGGAGTGACGCTGCCCGACCACAGTGCGCTCTCACCGCACCGGATCGTCCGGGTTCGGCCCGGTGGGGCGTCACTCGGAAAGCTCTCTTCGGTGTGCGGTTGGCCGCACGACCTCCAGGCATTATCGCATGCCGCACCCGGAAAGCACCGGAACCCGCATGCGATGATGACCGCGTGACCGCGTCTGCACCTGCCCCCCGTCGTCCGATCGCGATGGCGGTCTTCCTGCTCGTCACCGGGATCGTCGGCCTGTTCGGCTCGTTCCGGCTCGTCCTCGACGAGTTCACGAAGTACGAGAACCCGAAGGCCGTCCTGAGCTGTGACGTGAACCCGTTCATCAACTGCTCCGACGTGATGGCCAGCTGGCAGGGGCACCTGTTCGGGTTCCCGAACCCGCTGCTCGGCGTCATGGGGTTCGTCGCCCCGATCGCCGTCGCCGTGCTGTTGCTCGCCGGGTTCCGGAACGGTTCGCGCTGGTTCTGGATCGTCTTCAACGCCGGTGTCTTCCTGGCGTGGGTGTTCGTGACCTGGCTGTTCACGCAGACCGTCTTCGTCATCGGCGCCCTGTGCCCGTGGTGCATGCTCGTCTGGTCGATGACGATCCCGATGTTCTGGGTGTTCACGATCTGGAACATGGCCCAGGGTCGCTTCGGCGCCGGGGCGCAGCGTGTCGGCCGGTCGCTCCTGCCCTTCAGCTGGGCGTTCGCGCTGGCGAACTACCTGGTCATCATCGTCACGATCATCATCAAGTTCCCCGCGGTCCTCACCAGCTTCTGAGCCGTCCCCGCTGCCCCTACGCTCGGGATCGATGAGCGAGATCGAGAGCAGCAGGGCGCGCCGGGACGCCGCACGGGAACGCGCGCGAGCGGCACGGGCGGCGGAGCAGTCGCGCCGCCGTCGCCTCCGCACACTCGGCATCAGCGGGCTCATCGTCGCGGGCCTCGCGGTGGTCGCGGTGGTCGTCCTGGTCATCGCGAACTCCGTGCAGCCCGCCGGGCCGGGTCCGCGGAACACAGCGAGCGACGGCGTCCTGCTCACCGGGGTGCACGGCAGGATCGTGCCCGTCGAGACGCGAGCGGTGCCCGACGGCGGGGCCCCGACGCCGACCGAGCAGGACGGCTCGAAGACCGCGATCACGATCTACGCGGACTACATGTGCCCGTACTGCAACCAGTTCGAGACGGCCCAGATGCCCCGGATCCGGCAGTGGGTCGAGGACGGAACCGCCACCCTCGAGCTGCATCCGCTCGGGCTGCTCGACCGCGTGTCGCTCGGATCGCGGTACTCCACCCGCTCGGCCACCGCTGCCGCGTGCGTCGCGGACCACGACCCGGACGCGTTCCTGGCCTTCAACAGCTCGCTCTACGACCACCAGCCCTCGGAGAGCACGCGCGGACTCACGAACGACGAGTTGGCGTCCCTCGCGCACGAGGCCGGGGCGACGGACCCGGCCGTGACACCGTGCATCACCCGGCAGGACTTCGCCGGGTGGGTCGCCGACGCCACGAACCGGGCGATGAACGACCCCGTGCCGAACTCGTCGCTCGACGGGATCACGAGCACGCCGACGATCATCGTCGACGGCGCGCAGTACAACGCGGACGGCGCGGCGTCCCTCGCCGACGTCGACGCGTTCGCGGCCTTCGTCCGGGAGCACGGCGGGACGTCCTAGCCCCCCACACACGACGAACGGCCCCCGCTCCCGGATGGGAGCGAGGGCCGTCGGTCGTTCGGGGCGTGCTACTTCGCCGCGGCGTCGATCGCGGTGATGACGGTGCTCAGGTCGTCCAGGCGCTTGCCGTCGACGACGATCGTCGGCGTGCCGAAGCCCTGCGTGCCCGCGAGCGCCTCGTTCGTGGTGACGGCCTGCGTCGACTTCGTCACCCAGCCCTTGAACTGCTCGGACGACAGGCACTGGGACAGGTCCGAACCGGTCGCGCCGCCCGCCTTGACGAGCTTCGCGATCTCGGAGTTGGTCAGGCCCTTGGTGCCCTCGGCCGGCTGGTTCTCGAAGAACTGCGTCTGCACGTCGAGGAACTTGTCCGGCGCGTAGTTCGCCACGCACATGGCGGCGTTCGCGGCACGGCTGGCGTAGCGGGAGCCCGCGTAGCTGCGGTCGAGGATCGACACCGGCTGGATCGCCAGGGTCGCGTCGCCCGACTTCACCTTGTCGAGGATCTGGTCGGAGTAGGCCGCCTCGAACTGCTTGCAGACCGGGCAGGCCCAGTCGACGTACTCGGTGACCGTCACGGCGCCGTCGCTGTTCGCCGTCGGGACCGGCGAGGCCGAGCCCGTCGGGGAGACGGCCGGCGTGGTCACCGGGGTGACCTTGCCGTCCTGGCCGGTGAACTGGATCGCGCCGGTGGCCATGTTCTTCGGCCCGGCTGCCGACACCACGGGCGCGTTGTTCACGTTCACCGCGACGATCGCGATGATCGCGGCGATCGCCAGGATGCCCAGGCCGATGCCGCCCTGCAGGAACCACTTGTTGCGGCGCTTGCGGCGCTTCTCGGCGTCGGCGCGCTGCCGTGCGACCTCTCGGGCGTGCTGACGCCGCTCGTTCTTGGTGGGTCGGTCGTTGTTCGTCACGTCGTCCCCGTCGCTCAGGCGAACCAGAGCGCGAGCTCGCGCGCGGCCGACTCGGGGCTGTCCGAACCGTGGACCAGGTTCTGCTGCACCTTGAGGCCCCAGTCGCGGCCCAGGTCACCACGGATGGTGCCGGGTGCGGCCGAGGTCGGGTCGGTGGTGCCGGCGAGCGAGCGGAAGCCCGCGATCGCACCGTTGCCGGCGACGCGCACGGCGACGACGGGACCGGACTGCATGAACTCGACGAGCGGCTCGAAGAACGGCTTGCCCTGGTGCTCCTCGTAGTGCGCGTCGAGCAGGTCACGCGGCGCGGTGAGCATCTTCAGGTCGACGAGCTCGTAGCCCTTCGCCTCGATCCGGCGGAGGATCTCACCGGTCAGCTGGCGGGCGACGCCGTCGGGCTTGACGAGGACGAGGGTCTCTTCGAAGTCGGACACGCAGTACTCCCTGTGTTCGGGGTCGAATGTGGTGGTCAGTCCTCGCCCATGGCCGCTCGGCGCGCGGCGTTCTGACGGTCCAGTTGACCGCCCTTGACGAAGCAGAAGACCCACAGCGCCAGGAACACCACGGCGACCGCGAACATGAACGGTTCGATGAACCCGGTGGCGAGGATGGCCGCCTGCAGCAGCCACCCGAACCATACACCGGCCCGGTTGCCCGTCAGACGTGAGGCAGCTGCGAGGACGATGATCGCGCCGATGCCCCCGCCGAAGGCCGCTGCGGGCGGCAGCGTGCCCTTGCCGAAGACGACGAGCATGGGGAAGAAGAACATGATCGCCTCGAGCACGAGCGTGATCGAGAGCAGGCTCTCCTGCGCCCCGCGTTCGCGGCGCGGCTTCCGGGTGCGCGGTGCGCGGCCCGGCCGGGAGGCCCGTGGTGCGTCCGTCACTTCGCCTCGCCTTCGCGGTGCACGAGGTCCATGACCGCGCCCACCATCACGATGGAGCCCGCGACGAGCACGAGGGCGTCCTCGGCGTCGGCCTCGTCGGCCAGGCTGCGCGCTTCCTGCAGTGCGGACGCCAGGGAGGGCTCGACGACGACGCGGTCCTCGCCGACCTCGTCGACGACGACCCGGGCGAACTCGTCCGCGTCGAGCGCACGCTCCCCCGGCGGCTGCGTCACGACGAACGTGGCGACGGTGTCCTTGAGCGCGCGGACGAACCCGCGGGCGTCCTTGTCGCCGAGGATCCCGACGACGCCGACGACGTGCTCGGACGGGAACGCGACCGGCAGGGCCTCGGCCAGGGCCTTCGCACCGTGCGGGTTGTGCGCGGCGTCGACGACGACGGTCGGGTCGGTCGCGATGGGCTGCAGGCGGCCGGGGCTGGTCGTGCCGGCGATGCCCTCGGAGAGGACGTCCTCGTCGAGGGCCTGGGCCCCGCGACCGAGGAACGACTCGACCGCCGCGATCGCCACGGCGGCGTTCTCCGCCTGGTGCCGGCCGAACAGCGGCAGGAACAGGTCGTCGTAGCGGCCGGCGATGCCCTGCACGGTGATGAGCTGTCCGCCCACGGCCGGGGTGACGTCGACGACACTGAATCCCTGCGAGCTCGGCCTGCCCGCCGCTTCGCGACGGTCAGGTACCGGCTCGAAGGGGCCCACCGTGCCCTCGACGGCCAGGGTGGACTCGGTGAGCTCGGCGGCGCGCTCGAGTTCGGCGAGGGCCTCGGGGACCTGTCGGCTCGACACCACGGCGGACGACGGCTTGACGATGCCCGACTTGGTGCGGGCGATCTCGGCCACCGTGGCACCGAGCTGCTTCGCGTGGTCGATGGCGATCGGCGTGAACACCGACACCTGGCTCTGCACGACGTTGGTGGAGTCCCACTCGCCGCCCATGCCGACCTCGATCACGGCGACGTCCACCGGGGCCTCGGCGAAGCACGCCAGGGCGAGCACGGTGAGCGCCTCGAAGAAGGTCAGCGGGAGTTCGCCCTTGTCGGCGAGCTCGCGGTCGGTGATCTCGAGCACCGGGGCGATGTCGTCCCAGTTCTCGACGAACCGGTCCGCCGCGATCGGCTGGCCGTCGACCACGATGCGCTCCCGGATCGACACCAGGTGCGGGCTCGTCATCAGGCCGGTGCGCAGACCGTGGGCCCGGACGATGCTCTCGATGGTGCGCGCGGTCGACGTCTTGCCGTTCGTGCCCGTGACGTGGATCACCGGGTACGCCAGGTGCGGGTCGCCGAGCAGCTCGACGGCGCGGCGCGTGGCGGTCAGCCGGCGCTCGGGCGCCTGTTCGCCGATGCGGGCGTACAGGGCGGCCTCGACGCGGCGGACCTCGTCGTCGTCACCGCCGTAGGGCACGGCATCGGCCGGAGCGTCGCCGGAGGGGCCGACCGGGATCCGGATGCCGTCCTCACTGCGCCCATCAACACCGTGACCGTCGAACTCGTCGTGTCCGACGAACTCCTCGTTCGCCTCGTGGTCGTCGTACTGGTCGTGGTCACTCATGCGCGTGCTACCTCCACGGATACCTTCGCACCGTCACCGACGTCGGTGGTGGTGTCGTCCGCCCCGAGGGGCACGATCTCGACGCTCGTCGCCAGGGTCTCCCCGGCGATGAGCTCCTGGTGCGCGCGGACCGCGCCGTCGGCCGTGCCGTCCACCCGGAGGGTCAGGGCGATGCGGTCGCTGACGTCGAGGTCGGCGTCGCGGCGGGCCTGCTGGACGGCGCGGACGACGTCACGGGCGAGCCCCTCGGCCTCGAGCTCGGGCGTCGTCACGGTGTCGAGCACGACGAAGCCGCCCTCGTCGAGGAACGCCACGGCCACCGAGGCGTCGGCCACGGTGAGGTCGAGCGAGTACTCGCCCTCGATCAGGTCGACGCCACCGACGGTCACGCCGGAGTCGGTCGCGGTCCAGTCGCCCTTCTTGGCGGCCGGGATCACCTGCTGCACCTGCTTGCCGATGCGGGGGCCGGCGACGCGGGCATTGACGGTGAGCTTCCGCTCGATGCCGTACTGCGCCAGCGACTCTTCCGCCTGGGCCTCGAGCACCACGCGCTTGACGTTGAGCTCGTCGCGCAGGATGTCGGCGAACGGTTCGACCGCGGCCGGGTCCGGCACCACCAGGGTCAACGTGGCCAGGGGCAGGCGGACGCGCTTGCCGGTGGCCTTGCGGAGCGCCAGGCCCTTCGAGGCGACGTCGCGCACGCGGTCCATCGCGTCGACGAGGGCGTCGTCGGCGGGGAACTCGTCGGGGTCCGGGAAGTCCGTCAGGTGGACGCTGCGTCCGCCGGTCAGGCCCTTCCAGATCTCCTCGGTGACGAGCGGCGCGAGTGGGGCGGCGACCCGGGTCAGGGTCTCGAGCACGGTGTACAGCGTGTCGAACGCCGCACGGGTCTCGGCGCCGGCGTCCGCGTCGGCCCCGGTCCAGAATTTGTCGCGCGAGCGGCGGACGTACCAGTTCGTGAGCACGTCGGCGAAGTCGCGGACGGCCTGGGCCGCGAGCGGGGTGTCGAGCGCGTCGAGGTGCGTCCGGACGTCGGTGACGAGGACCCGGGTCTTCGCGAGCAGGTACCGGTCGAGCACGTCGGTCGAGTCGGTCCGGCGCTGGGCCCGGTACCCGTCGGGGCCAGAGGCGTTCGCGTACAGGGTGAAGAAGTAGTACGTCGACCACAGCGGCAGCATGAACTCGCGGACGCCCTGGCGGATGCCCTCTTCGGTGACGACGAGGTTGCCGCCGCGGATCACCGACGAGGACATCAGGAACCAGCGCATGGCGTCGGCGCCGTCGCGGTCGAAGACCTCGGAGACGTCCGGGTAGTTCCGGAGCGACTTCGACATCTTCTGGCCGTCCGAGCCGAGGACGATGCCGTGGCTGATGACGTTCTGGAACGCCGGCCGGTCGAACAGCGCGGTGGAGAGCACGTGCATGACGTAGAACCAGCCGCGCGTCTGCCCGATGTACTCGACGATGAAGTCGGCCGGGCTGTGCGACTCGAACCACTCCCGGTTCTCGAACGGGTAGTGCACCTGGGCGTACGGCATCGAGCCGGAGTCGAACCACACGTCGAACACGTCAGTGATCCGGCGCATCGTCGACCCGCCCGTGGGGTCATCGGGGTTCGGCCGCGTCAGGTCGTCGATGAACGGCCGGTGCAGGTCCACTTCGCCCTCGGCGTTCACCGGCAGTCGACCGAAGTCGCGCTCGATGTCGGCGAGCGAGCCGTACACGTCGGTGCGCGGGTACTCGGGGTCGTCGGACTGCCACACCGGGATCGGCGTGCCGAAGTAGCGGTTGCGCGAGACCGACCAGTCGATGGCGTTGCCGACCCACTTGCCGAACTGGCCGTCCTTGACGTTGTCCGGCACCCAGTTGATGTCCTGGTTGAGCTGGCCCATGCGGTCGCGGAGCTCGGTGACGCGGACGAACCACGACGAGACGGCCTTGTAGATGAGGGGCTTCCGGCAGCGCCAGCAGTGCGGGTAGCTGTGCTCGTAGGACGCCTGGCGGAGCAGTCGCCCGGCGTCGCGGACGGCCTTGGTCAACGGCTTGTTCGCGTCCGACCAGAGCATGCCGGCGACCTCGCCGAACTGCGACGTGAAGACGCCGCCCTCGTCGAGGGACAGCACGACAGGGATGCCGGCGGCGGCGCAGACCTCCTGGTCGTCGGCACCGTAGGCCGGGGCCTGGTGCACGATGCCGGTGCCCTCACCGGTCTCGACGTACTCGGCGACCAGGATGCGCCATGCATGCTCGTACCCTTCCTGGTCGGCCAGGAAGTCGAACAGCCGCTCGTACTCGACGCCGTCGAGCTCGGCGCCCGTCAGCGTGCGCCCGACGGCGGCGAGCGCCTCGTCACCCGAGGCGTAGCCGAGCTCCTTGGCGTGCGCGGCCACGGTGTCGGACGCGAGCAGGTAGGAGACGGAACCGGCGTCGGCACCGTCAGCCGCGCCTCCAGGCCCTGCCGGGACGACCGCGTACGCGATCTCCGGACCGACTGCCAACGCGGCGTTCGTCGGGAGGGTCCAGGGGGTCGTCGTCCAGGCGAGCGCGCGCACACCGGTCAGGTCGAGCGCGGAAGCGCGGTCGCCGTACAGCGGGAACGAGACCGTGACGGACTGGTCCTGGCGCATCTTGTAGACGTCGTCGTCCATGCGCAGCTCGTGGTTGGACAGCGGCGTCTGGTCGTTCCAGCAGTACGGCAGGACCCGGAAGCCCTCGTACGCCAGGCCCTTGTCCCAGAGTTGCTTCCACGCCCAGAGCACGCTCTCCATGAAGGTGACGTCGAGGGTCTTGTAGTCGTCCTCGAAGTCGACCCAGCGCGCCTGGCGGGTGACGTACTCCTGCCACTCGTCGGTGTACTGCAGTACGGACTTCTTGGCGGCGGCGTTGAAGACGTCGATGCCCATGGCGTCGATCTCGTGCTTCTCGGTGATGCCCAGCTGGCGCATCGCCTCGAGCTCGGCGGGCAGGCCGTGTGTGTCCCAGCCGAAGCGGCGGTGCACCTGCTTGCCGCGCATGGTCTGGTAGCGCGGGAAGACGTCCTTCGCGTAGCCGGTCAGCAGGTGCCCGTAGTGCGGCAGGCCGTTGGCGAAGGGCGGGCCGTCGTAGAAGGTCCACTCCGGGCAGCCCTGTCGCGCGTCGATGGACGCCTGGAACGTGTCGTCGCGCTTCCAGAAGGCGAGGATGCCCCGCTCGACGGCGGGGAAGCTCGGCGAGGGGACGACGCCATCGGCATCGGCGTTCAACGGGTACGGCACCGGGACTCCTTGTGGGTTCGCTCGATCTCCACGAGGACGGAAACAGGTTCCGCGGTACCACCTCGTTTGCCGCCCAACGTGCGCTGTGCGACCACTCTGTGTCGGGGATGGTGACGGTCCCGAACCCGCCCGGTTCTACTGACGGAGGCGCTGGTGCGCTCCGCGTTCTTCCGGAAGCTCCCCGGTGATGGCCGGATCGACGCTCGTGGAACACGACTTTACCGGACCGGAGCATGCTTGAGCGATGCCCGCAGAAGAACGCCCCGAGTCACTCGTCACCGTCCTGATCGCGTTCGGGGCGAACCTGCTCGTCGCGATCGCGAAGACCGTCGCCTCGCTCGTCTCGGGTTCGGCGTCGATGGTGGCCGAGGCGGCGCACTCCTGGGCGGACACCGGCAACGAGGTGTTCCTGCTCGTCGCCGAACGACGGGGCGGCAAGAAGCGGGACACCGCGCACCCGCTCGGGTACGGACGCGAGACGTACATCTGGTCGATGTTCGCCGCGTTCGGCCTGTTCACGGCCGGTGCGATCGTGTCGATCTACCACGGCATCTCGGAGTTCGGGGACACCGGGCCGGCCGAGGACGTCGTGCTCAACTACGTCGTGCTCGGGGTGGCGTTCCTGCTCGAGGGCACGAGCTTCCTGCAGGCGTACCGGCAGGCACACGGCGCCGCGACGAAGCGCAGGGTCCCGGTGCTGCGGCACGTGCTGCAGTCGTCGAACCCGACGCTCCGTGCGGTGTTCGCCGAGGACGCGGCGGCGCTGATCGGCCTGGTCGTGGCGTTCCTCGGGGTGTTCCTGCACCAGGTCACCGGGCTGGCGGTGTTCGACGCGCTCGGCTCCATCGCGATCGGTGTGCTGCTCGGGTTCGTCGCGATCGTCCTGATCGACCGCAACCGCCGGTTCCTGCTCGGCGAGAGCACGTCCCCCGAGCTCGAGAACGCGGTGCTCGTCGAGCTGCTGGGCCGGTCGCAGGTCGAGCGGGTCACCTACCTGCACCTGGAGTTCGTGGGGCCGTCGCGGGTGTACCTCGTCGCGGCCGTCGACCTGACCGGCAACGAGACCGAGGAGCACGTCGCGGTGCGGCTGCGGGACGTCGAGCAGTCGCTCGAGGACAGCCCCTACATCGAGGAGGCCGTCCTCACCCTGAGCTACCCGGGCGACGAGTCGCTGGTGCCGACCGACGGCGACGTGCCCGAGGTCGTGCGCGACGGCACGGCTTCGGACGTGGCGTCCGGTGGCGCGGGGACCCTGCGCACGGAGTGAGCGTCGACTGGGCGGGTGGCCGGGTTCGTGTCGCAAGACGCCGGCGTGTCAGCGGGCGTCGAGGCCCGCGACCACCGGGGTGAGCGCCGCCGCGACGTACTCGACGAGCGCACGGCGGCCGACCCCGTCGGTGACCCACACCCCGAACGCCGCGGCGGCGGCTCCGAGCATCGCGCCGGACACCGTCTGCGGCCAGAGCGAGCGCGGCTGCTCCCCCGTGCGGCCCGCGACGAAGGCGGCGACGGCCTCGTGCTGCGCCCTCACCCGGACCGCGACGCCCGCCACCAGCTCGGGCCCGATGCCCATCACCTCGGCCTGCGCGACGGCCCACGGCACCCGCTCGGGGTCGTGGGCCCGGGCAGCGGCGAGGAGCGCCTGCTCGACGGCCCGGACGACGCTCGGCTCGGTCGACGCGGCGAGGTACCCGGGCAGCCCGGCGACGGCGGCGTCGAGTTCGAGCCACATCACGTCGGCCTTCGCCGGGAAGTAGTTGAAGAACGTCGCACGGCTGACCCCGGCGCGGGCGGCGATCTGATCGACCGTGGTGCGTCCGTACCCCTGCTCGAGGAAGAGCTCGGCGGCGGCGTCCGCGAGCACCTCGGCGCTCGAGCGTCGGGGTCGGCCACCGCGGCGGATCGGTTCGTCCATGGGGCCCAGTAAACCGCTAGACTCGGTCAGCCATGATCTTGGACTCAGTACAGAAAACCCTCACCGCCGTCGCGGGCGCCTCGGCGGTCCTGCTCGTCCTGGCTGCCTGCAGCGGACCGGGCACGAGCACCGGGAGCAGCACCCCGGTCGCGGGCGGCACGCTCACCTACGCCTCCGGCGACGCCGAACCGACCTGCCTCGACCCGCACGTCGGGGGCAACTACCCGCAGGCGCTCCTCGCGACGCAGTACATCGAGGAGCTCGTCGGGCTCGAGGACGGCAAGCCCACGCCGGAACTCGCGACGAAGTGGACCACGAGCGACGACGGGAAGACCCTGACGTTCACCCTGCGCGACGACGTCTCCTTCACCGACGGCACCACGCTCGACGCCGCCGCGGTCGTGGCGAACATCGAGCACGTGCAGGACCCGGCCACCGCCTCGAGCACCGGCTACCTGGCGCTGCAGTCCATCACGAAGGCGACCGCCACCGACGAGCACACCGTGACGCTGACGCTGAGCCGGCCGGACAGCGCGCTGCTCGAGTCCTTCTCGCAGCCCTGGGTGGGCATCGAGTCCCCGAAGGCGCTCGAACGGAAGCAGGCGACGAACTGCGAGTCCCCCGTCGGCACCGGCCCCTTCGAGGTCACCGGCTGGAAGCACGGCGACCGCGTCACCCTGACGAAGAACACCGACTACTGGGGCGCGACGAAGCCGCGCCTGTCCGGCATCACGTGGCGGTTCCTGCCGGACTCGACCTCGCGCTACGCCGCGCTGCAGTCCGGTCAGGTCGACGTGATCGACAACGCCCAGCCCGACCAGCTCAAGGCCGCGTCGGCGAAGGGCGCCATCAGGGACCTCGACGCCCCGCGCCCGGGCGCCTCGAACCGGCTCGAGCTGAACTCCGGCCACGGGGTGTTCCGCGACGAAGCGGTGCGCCAGGCCTTCATCGCCGGTGCCGAGATCGACCCCGGCCTGCAGTCGCTGTTCCTCGGCACCGCGAAGCGCTCGTACTCGGTGCTCTCGAGCGCTGAGCCGCTCGCGTACTCCGACAAGAGCCGGTTCGAGTACTCCCCGACCAAGGCGAAGCAGCTGCTCGACGACGCCGGGTGGAAGGTCGGGTCGGACGGCATCCGCGAGAAGGACGGCCAGCAGCTCACCGTGACGTTCCCCGTCTCGACGAACCAGTCGGTGCCGGCCGAGCGCAGCCTGTTCCAGCAGATCCAGGCGTCCGAGAAGGCCGTCGGGTTCAAGGTCGTGCTCGACGAACTCGACCTGTCCAGCTGGTACGCCGCCCTCGCCGCGAACGAGTACGACGTCGTCAGCGCCCCCTACACGAAGGTCGGCCCCGACGTCCTGCGCATCCTGTACGACAGCGCGAGCATCGAACCGGCACCGTCCGGCTACTTCGCGAACCTGGCCCAGCTCGACGACCCCGCCGTCGACCGGCTGCTCGAGCAGGCCGCCCGCACCTCGGACGCCGACGAGCGCGCCGACCTGTACGAGCAGGCGCAGAAGGCGATCCTGGCGAGCGACACCGTGCTCCCCCTGTACGACCAGCAGAACCACTTCCTGGTGCGCTCGGCCGTGCACGGCATCCGGACCACCCCGGTCTCGACGCCCTGGTTCGGCACCGCCTGGATCGACCGCTGACCCGGATGCGATGGGTCTGGTGGGCCCTCCGGCGGCTCGCCGGGGGCATCGGCGTGCTCTGGGCCGTCGCGACGATCGTCTTCGTCGCGATCCGGCTGATCCCCGGTGACCCGGCGCTCGCGATCCTCGGCGGACCGGGGTCGCAGGCCTCGGCCGAGGCCGTCGCCCAGGTCCGCCACGAGTACGGCCTCGACCAGCCGGTCCTGGTGCAGTACGCGGTGTTCCTCGGACGCCTGGCGACCGGGCAGCTCGGCGACTCGTACGCCTTCCGCACCCCGGTCGCGACGCTCCTCGCCCAGCAGCTGCCCGTCACGCTGACGCTCGCGGTCGCCGGCCTCGTCGTCGCCTGGGTGCTCGCGATCGTCGCCGCGTGGGCATCGACACAGCGCGGCCGGGTCGCCGCCGGGCTCACCAGCGCCCTGAGCGTCACCGCGAGCGTGATGCCGCACTTCTGGCTCGGCAGCGTGCTCATCGTCGTCTTCGCCACGTCCCTGGGGTGGGTGCCGGCGGTCAGTGACGGCACCGCGCGCGGCTGGGTGCTCCCGGTGCTGACCGTGGCCGTGCCGGTCGCCGGGTACCTGGCCGAGACCGTGCGCGACGGCGTGGTCGACGCGCAGCGCTCCGCCTTCGCACTCGCCGCCCGGGGTCGGGGCGAGACCCGCCTCGGCCTGTTCGGACGGCACCTGCTCCGGCACGCCGCCCTGCCCGGGATCGCGCTGTCCGCGTGGGCCTTCGGGTCGCTCGTCTCCGGAGCCGTGGTCGTGGAGTCCGTGTTCGCCCTGCCCGGCATCGGCCGTGCCCTGGTCACCGCGGTCACCCAGCGGGACATGCCGCTCGTCGCCGGCATCGCGATGGTGTCGGCGGCCGCGTACGTCGTCGTGCTCGCCGTGGCCGACCTGGTCGAGCGTGCCGTCGACCCGCGCAGCACCGCACGGAACGCGGCCCTGCGCCCTGGTGGTGCGCAACGCCGTGGACCCGGCCGCCCGGCGGGCGCGCGGTGAGCGGGATCGCCGACCCGGGCCTCCAGACCGGAGCGCCCGGCCACCAGACCGCCGCCGGCACCGAGCGCGTCCGTGGGGGGACGCTCGGCGCCGGCGGCATCGCCGCGGGGGTGGTCGTCCTGGTCGCCGTGGTGGCGGCGGTGTGGCCCGCCCTGCTCGGCGGCGGAGACCCGCTCGCGGTGCACCCCGCAGATGCCCTGGCCGCCCCGAGCGGCGCGCACCCGTTCGGCACCGACGAGTCCGGACGTGACGTCCTGGCGCGAGTGGTCGCGGGGACCCGGGCATCACTGGTCGTCGGCGTCGCCGCGACCCTGATCGGTGGCGGCGTGGGCGTCCTGCTCGGCGTCGTCGCCGGGCTCGGTGCCGGGGCCGGACGACTCGGACGCCTGCTCGACGCCGTCATCGGCCGCGTCACCGAGGTCGCGTTCGCCCTGCCGCTGCTGCTCGTCGCCCTGGTCGTCATCGCCGTGACCGGTCCGGGTCCGGTGCCGGCGGTGCTCGCCGTCGGGTTCGCGACCGCTCCCGGCTACGCCCGGATCGTGCGCGGCCTGGTCCGGGCCGCCCGGAGTTCGCAGGTGGTCGAGACGGCGGTGCTGCTCGGCCGCTCCCCCGCCCGCACCGTGGTCCGGCACGTGCTGCCGACGGCGCTCTGGCCCGTCGTCGCCGTCGCCACGCTCGGGGTCGGGCAGGCGGTCGTGTGGGCCTCGGCGCTGAGCTACCTCGGCGTCGGCACGCCCCCGCCCGCGCCGGAGTGGGGCGCGATGCTCGCCGACGGTCGCACCTACCTGCAGACCGCGCCGTGGATGAGCACCTTCCCCGGACTCGCGATCGTGGTGCTCGCGACCGCCGTCACCGTGCTCGGCCGGGCGATCCGACGGACCGGGGCCGCGCGGTGAGCGCCGTCCTCGACGTCCGCGGGCTCACCGTCGCCATCGGCGGCACCCCGATCGTGCACGGTGTCGACCTGCGGGTCGACGCCGGCGAGTGCGTCGCCCTGGTCGGGGCGTCCGGCTCCGGCAAGACCGTCACGGCCCGCGCCGTGCTCGGCCTGTCCGCGCCCGACGCCGCCGTGCACGCCGACGTGTTCGCGGTCGACGGCGTCGACGTGGGCGGGTACACGGACCGGCGGTGGCGCCGGCTGCGGGGATCACGGGTCGGCTACGTCGGCCAGGAGGCCCTGGGCGCGTTGGACCCGCTGCGCCCCGTCGGGCGCGAGGTCGCCGACAGCCTCCGCCTGCACACCGAGATGCGTGCGGCCGAGCGCGTGGACGCCGTGCGCGACGCCCTGGCCGCGGTGGGCCTCGACCCGGACATCGCGACCGACGGCCGGCTCGCCGGGACCCTGTCGGGCGGGATGCGACAGCGGGCCCTCATCGCGGCGGCCACCGTCGGGTCTCCCGCGCTGCTGGTCGCCGACGAACCGACGACGGCGCTCGACGCATGGGTCGCCGTCACCGTGATGGAACAGCTGCGGGCGGCGCAGGCCCGCGGTGCCGGACTGCTCGTCATCACGCACGACCTGGGGCTCGTCGCGGGGTGGGTCGACCGGGTCGCCGTCGTGCACGAGGGCCGCATCGTCGAGCAGGGCGCGGTCGCCGGAGTCTTCGCGGCGCCGCAGCACCCCGCGACCCGAGCGCTGGTGCGCGCGGCCGCGGCTGCCGCGGCGCCGGGTGCCGCGGCTGCGGCTGCTGCCGTTCGGTGCGAGGTTCCGGATACCGTGCGAGGCGTCGAGGCTCGCACGGGAGCCGGATCCTCGCACGGTTCGGAACGGACCTCGCACGGTGCGAGGGGGGTGCTCGCGGCGCAGGGGCTCTCGCGCGGCTACGGCGGGTTGCTCGCGGTGAACGATGTGTCGTTCGGGCTCGAACGCGGCCGGGTGCTCGGGGTGATCGGCGCCTCGGGCTCGGGCAAGACGACGCTGGCGCGGATGCTCCTCGGGCTCGAGACACCCGACGCCGGTACGGTCACGCTCGACGACGAACCCTGGGCTCCACTGCCCGAACGCGAGCGACGCCCCCGACGGCACCGGGTCGCGGCCGTCGTGCAGGACCCCGGCGCGACGTTCGACGAACGGTGGAACGTGGAGCGGGTCCTCGCCGACGCGTTCTCACGCGGAGACGAGCGGCGGGCACGCGGTGCGCTCGGCGACCGGGTCGACGCGGCACTGCGGCAGGTCGACCTCGACCCCGTGCTGCGGTCCCGCTCCCCCCGCACCCTGTCCGGCGGGCAACGCCAGCGGCTCGCGATCGCTCGCGCGCTGGCGACCGACCCCGAGGTGATCGTGCTCGACGAGCCGGTGACCGCCCTCGACGCCACGGTGCAGGACGCCGTGCTGCGGCTGCTCGAACGACTCCGCGACGAGACCGGGGTGGCGATGGTGTTCGTGTCGCACGACCTCCGGGCGGTCCGGCGGATGGCGGATGACGTCCTCGTGGTGCACCGCGGCGCGGTCGTCGAGCACGGCCCGGCCCCCGAGGTCTTCGCGCGCCCGGCGCACCCGGTGACCGCGCGGCTGCTGCACGCCGCGGAGCGGCTGGCAGCGGGCCCCGCAGCGGGGACCGCAGCCGGCCTCGCGGGCTGAACGACCGTCCACGCGCGCTCGCGCCCGTGGACAGTCGCTGCGCGCGTGCCGTCACCGACGGCCCTGAACGGCCAGGAGGCCCGGCGCGCGTTCCGTGACGGAACGTGCACCGGGCCTCCTGGCCGGGTTGCCGCGGGGCGGCCCCGTGGTCAGGAACCGGAGGGTTCCTTCTGCGCTGCGTCGGCCGAGATGATCGGGATCTCGCTCGTCGAGAAGTCCTTCGCCCAGTCGGACTGCGCGAGCTCCGACGTCGGGTCGTTGTAGTCCTCGATGACGCCGGCGATCTCGTCCTCGGAGCCGACCGTCGGGCCGGAGCCCATGAGCGGGCTCGCGGCGGTCTCCTTGGTGAAGTACACCGCGACCAGGCCGATCACGGCGGCGAGCATCAGGTAGAACGCGGGGATGTCCTCGGCCCAGCCGTACCCGGCGTCCTTCGCGGCGTTGATGAGCGCGGCGGTCGCGAGCGGGGTGGTCCCGCCGAAGAGCGACACCGACACGTTGAACGCGATCGCCAGGGCGCCGTAGCGGATGATCGTCGGGAACAGCGCGGGCAGCGTCGACGGCATGGTCGAGGTGAACGTGACCAGGACGACGCCGAGGATCAGCAGGCCGGCGAAGACGCCGACACCGGTGCCGGTCTGGACCAGCTTGAGGGCCGGCCAGGACAGCAGGATGAAGCCGATGCAACCGGCGGCGAGCACCGGACGGCGCCCGAACTTGTCGGACAGCCGACCACCGAAGGTGATGACGACCATCATGAGCAGCATCACGATGACGATGAGGATCAGGCCGAACGTGGCGTTCTGGCCGAGGTTCTGCTCGAGGTAGGTCGGCATGTACGACAGCAGCATGTAGTCGGTCACGTTGAAGACCAGGACCAGGCCGATGCAGATGATGAGCGAGCGCCAGTTCTCGGCGAAGAGCTTGAGGAACGGGGTCTTCTGGCCCTCGCGCTCCGCGGCCTGCTCCTGCTGCTTCTGGAACGCCGGGGTCTCCTCGAGCTTGAGGCGCAGGTAGAGGCCGATCAGGCCGAGCGGGCCCGCGACGATGAACGGGATGCGCCAGCCCCAGCTGAGCAGGGCGTCCTCGGACAGGCCGAACTGCAGGCCGGTGACGATCGAGGCGCCGAGCACGTAGCCGGCGAGGGTGCCGAACTCGAGCCACGAGCCCATGAAGCCGCGGCGCTTGTCGGGCGAGTACTCGGCGATGAAGGTCGCGGCGCCGCCGTACTCACCACCGGTCGAGAAGCCCTGCACGAAGCGGGCGACGAGCAGCAGGACCGGGGCCCAGAAGCCGATCGTGTCGTACGACGGGATCAGGCCGATCATGAGCGTGCCGGCGGCCATCAGGATCATCGTCAGCGCGAGGACCTTCTGGCGGCCGATCTTGTCGCCGATCGGGCCGAACACGGCACCACCGATCGGGCGCACGATGAACGCTGCGGCGAAGAAGCCGAACGTGGCGACGATGTTCGCGGCCGGGTCGCCCTGCGGCAGGAACACCTGCGAGATGGTGACCGTCAGGTACGCGAAGATGCCGAAGTCGAACCACTCCATGGCGTTGCCGAGCGCGGCAGCCGCGACGGCACGCTTGAGCAGCGACTCCTCGACGACGGTGACGTCGTCCTTCGTGAGGTCGCGACGAGCGCGCTTCGCGGCGCCCTTCGTGCGCAACGGCCGATCGCCGTGCGGGTGGGGTGCGTTGTTCGGTGCCAAGTCGTTCCTCCGGGGTGCGGTGCTTCCTTCGGGCGTCCGGCGGACGGCGACGTTGCAGCTCCTGCGAACTCCGCGCTCGCCGGACAAACTCCGACAGACTACCAGGCTCTTGGCGTGTCCGACAGTTTGGTGTGCTAGAGGCTTGCTCGGCGATGGCCGCGTCCGACCGGTCGTCCGCCTGCGTGCGCGTGCGCGGCCGCTACGATTGGGGCACCGCGCGTCAGGCGCGGAACACTCAGGCACCTCATCACGGACTCGGTGCCGCACACACGTACGGAAGGCACACCCATGACCAAGCCCATGCCCGAGAAGCCGAGCGTCGACGGACTGGAGCAGGTCTGGGGGCCGGCCTGGGAGCAGGACGGCACCTACCGCTTCGACCGCGAGGCCGCCGGTCACCGCGACGCCGTCTGGTCGATCGACACCCCGCCGCCCACCGCCTCCGGCTCGCTGCACATCGGGCACGTGTTCTCGTACACGCACACCGACCTCAAGGCCCGGTTCGAGCGCATGCGCGGCAAGCACGTCTTCTACCCGATGGGCTGGGACGACAACGGTCTGCCCACCGAGCGCCGTGTGCAGAACTACTACGGCGTCCGCTGCGACCCGACCCTGCCGTACGACCCCGACTTCACCCCGCCGTTCGAGGGCGGGGACGGCAAGTCCTCGAAGGCCGCCGACCAGCTCCCGGTGTCGCGCCGCAACTTCATCGAGCTGTGCGAGCGCCTGACCGTGCAGGACGAGCAGCAGTTCGAGGAGCTCTTCCGCACGCTCGGGCTGTCGGTCGACTGGACCCAGTCGTACCGCACCATCGACGACACCTCGCGGGCCAGCGCCCAGCGCGCGTTCCTGCGCAACCTCGAGCGCGGCGAGGCCTACCAGGCCGACGCCCCGACCCTGTGGGACGTCACGTTCCGCACCGCGGTCGCGCAGGCCGAGCTCGAGGACAAGGAGATGCCCGGCGCGTACCACGGCATCGCCTTCCACCGCACCGACGGCGGCGACGACGTCGTCATCCAGACCACCCGCCCCGAGCTCCTGCCTGCCTGCGTCGCCCTGGTCGCCCACCCGGACGACGAGCGGTTCCAGGACCTCTTCGGCACCACGGTCCGCTCCCCCCTGTTCAACGTCGAGGTCCCGGTGCTCGCACACCACCTGGCGCAGAAGGACAAGGGCGCCGGCATCGCGATGGTCTGCACCTTCGGTGACACCACCGACGTCGTGTGGTGGCGCGAGCTGCAGCTGCCGAACCGCGCGATCATCGGCTTCGACGGCCGCGTGCGCTCGGACGAGCCCGCCTGGATCGAGTCCGCGACAGGCCGGGAGCTCTACGCCGAGATGGCCGGCAAGACCGTGTTCTCGGCCAAGAAGGTCGTCGTCGACGCGCTCACCGAGTCCGGCGAGCTGATCGGCGACGTCAAGACCATCCAGCACCCGGTGAAGTTCTTCGAGAAGGGCGACAAGCCCCTCGAGATCGTGTCGACCCGACAGTGGTACATCGTCAACGGTGCGCGCGACGAGCAGCTGAAGAGCACGCTCCGCCGGCGCGGCGAGGAGATCGCGTTCCACCCGGACTTCATGCGGGTCCGTTACGACAACTGGGTCGGTGGCCTGTCCGGCGACTGGCTCATCTCGCGCCAGCGCTTCTTCGGCGTGCCGCTGCCCGTCTGGTACCCGCTCGACGCCGACGGCAACCCGGTGTTCGACCAGCCGATCGTCCCGACCGAGGCGCAGCTGCCGGTCGACCCGGCCTCCGAGCCCGCCCCCGGCTTCACCGAGGACCAGCGCGGCGTGCCCGGCGGGTTCCAGGGCGAGCTCGACGTCATGGACACCTGGGCCACCTCGTCGCTCACCCCGCAGCTCGCGGGCAAGTGGGAGACCGACCCGGCGCTCTACGACCTGGTGTACCCGTACGACGTCCGCCCGCAGGCGCAGGACATCATCCGCACCTGGCTGTTCACGACCGTGCTCCGCAGCCAGCTCGAGGCCGACGTGGTGCCGTGGAAGCACGCCTCCATCTCCGGCTTCATCGTCGACCCCGACCGCAAGAAGATGTCGAAGTCGAAGGGCAACGTCGTCACGCCGCTGTCCATCCTCGAGCAGCACGGCGCCGACGCGGTCCGCTACTGGGCGGCCTCGTCCAAGCTCGGCACGGACGCGGCGTTCGACCCGCAGAACCCGAAGCAGATCAAGGTCGGCCGTCGTCTGGCGATCAAGGTGCTCAACGCGGCGAAGTTCGTCTACGGCTTCCCGCTGCCCGAGGGCGCCACGAGCGTCACCGAGGCGCTCGACGTCGACATGCTCGCCGAACTCGGTGCGGTCGTCGAGCAGGCCACCGCGGCGTTCGACGGGTTCGACCACGCCCGTGCCCTCGAGATCACCGAGCGCTTCTTCTGGACGTTCTGCGACGACTACCTGGAGCTCGTGAAGGAGCGCGCCTACGGCACCGCGTCCGACGCGACGCACGAGACGCAGGCGAGCGCGGTCCTGGCGCTGCGCGGCGCGATCGACGTGCTGCTCCGACTGCTGGCACCGTTCCTCCCGTACGCGACGGAAGAGGTGTGGGCCTGGACCCACGACACCAGCGTGCACCGGGCCTCCTGGCCGACCGCGGCCGACCTGCCGACCGACGCGGCCCCCACCGGGCTGCTCGCGGCCGTCGGACAGGCGCTCATCGGGATCCGCGGAGCGAAGACGGCGGCGAAGGCGTCCCAGAAGACGCCCGTGACGCGTGCGGTCGTCGCGGCGCCCGCCGAGACGCGGGTGCTCATCGAGCGCGCGGCGGTCGACCTGGCGGCCGTCGGCCGCATCGAGAACCTGTCGTTCGTCGACGGCGACGAGCTCGCCGTCACCGAGATCGAACTCGCGGAGCAGCAGGCGTAACGTCGCCTGTCCGGGCCGGGTCGCCTTGGTGACCCGGCCCGTCAACCACCGGACTGGAGGCACGGATGCAGTTGGGCACACGCTGGAAGGTGGGTGGGGAGCCGCCTGCGCGACTGCCCGAGACGATGGTCGTCGCCGTGCGCGGGGTCGAGGACGAGCTGGCGGCGGAGTCCGTCGACACGGCGACGTGGGGCTGGACCCTGACGTTCCTCGAGGGCAAGCCGATCGTCGAGCTCGACGACGGCACCTCGATCCACCTCGACGACGCCGGGCACGCCCAGGTGACGAACCCGGACGACGCGGGCGAAGAGGACTAGCGCGCGGCGCGCGGCGCGGCGCGCGGCGCGGCGCGCGGCGCGCGGCGCGCGGCGCGCGGTTCGCGGTTCGCGCTTCGCTTGGAGTGCAGAAATGGTCGGGTCCCCGGTGGGAACCCGACCATTTGTGCTCACGATGCGGGCGTCCCCGCCGGGGAGCGCCCGCGTGATCGCCGAGGGATCAGGACTCGGCGAGCCAGGTGCGCAGGACCTCGTTCACCTCGGCGGTGTGCGTGGTGAGCAGGCCGTGCGGGGCGCCCTCGATCTCGACGTACTCCGCCGCAGGCAGCGCCTGGGTGAAGCGTCGGCCGGTGGCGTCGATCGGGAGGATGTTGTCCGACGTGCCGTGCACGATCAGGGCGGGGACGGTGACCTTCGGGATGTCCTGGCGGAAGTCGGTCGGCCAGGTCAGGGGTGCTGCAGCAGAGGCGATCGAGCCGGAGCCGGCCGCGACGTTCCAGGCGTTCCGGACCTGCTCCTCGGAGATGCGGGTGCCGAGGTTCTCCGACAGGTTGAAGAAGTCCTGGTAGAAGTTCGTGAAGTAGGCGTAGCGGTCCTTCGCCACGTCGGCGGCGATGCCCTCGAAGAACGACATCGGGCCGGCGCCGTCGGGGTTGTCGTCGGTGATGGCGAGGAACGGCTCGAGCGAGGCCAGGAACGCGACCTTCGCGATCCGGTCCTCACCGTGGCGGCCGATGTAGCGGGCGATCTCGCCGGTGCCCATCGAGAAGCCGACGAGGATCACGTCGCGCAGGTCGAGGGTCTCGAGGACCGTGTGCAGGTCGTCGGCGAAGGTGTCGTAGTCGTAGCCGGTGGACGGCTGGGAGGACTGGCCGAAGCCTCGGCGGTCGTACGTGATGACGCGGTAGCCGGCCTCGAGGAGCATCGGGACCTGCCCCTCCCACGAGTTGCCGTCGAGGGGGAAACCGTGGATCAGCACGATCGGCTGCCCCTGGCCCTTGTCCTCGTAGTGGAGTTCGATGTCGACGCTGTTCTCGGTTCCGACGGTGATGGCACCCATGATCGTTCCTTCCCTGAGTATCGCGGAGAACGATCGTTCTCCGCCGATGTGGACTACAGTAGAGAACGCCCGTTCCCAGCGCAACTCGAGAACGGTGAACACTCAGGGAACGGGGTACACACATGGCCACCAGCACCGTCGAGCCGGACGTCCGAGCACACATCGTCGAGGTCGCGGACCAGCTGTTCTACACGCGCGGGATCCAGTCCGTGGGGATGGACGAGATCCGCACGGGCGCAGGGGTCTCCCTCAAGAAGCTGTACGCGGCGTTCCCCGGCAAGGAGCAGCTCATCGCCGCGGTGCTCGCCGGCCGCCACGACATGTGGGAGCAGGGCGTGCACGGCGCGGTCGAGGCTGCGGCCAGCCCGCGCGACAAGCTCCTGGCGGTCTACGACTTCCTCGAGTCGTGGTTCGGCGACGACACGTTCCGCGGCTGCGGGTTCATCAACGCGTTCGGCGAGCTCGGGGCGACCTCGCCCGCGGTCGCCGAGATCGCGCGCGAACACAAGGACTCGTTCCAGCGGTTCGTGCAGCAGCTCACCGCCGAGGTCGTCGCCGACCCCGAGCACGCCGAGGAACTCGCCGCACAGCTCGCGCTGCTCGCCGAGGGCGCGCAGACCACCGCCGCCATCGCGGGCACCACTGTGCCCGCCGCGCACGCGCGTCGCGCCGCGGTGACCCTGATCGACGCCGCGATGCGCTGACACGCGACCGCGATGCGGACTGGAGGAGCGTGGCGGCGCCGCCACGGGCCTCCCGTCCGTCTTTGGGTCACGCCGGGCGCGGGTGCGCCTGCCGGGCCGATCCGGGCGTACCTGGTCGATCCGGGCGTACCTGGTCGGTTCTTTCGACCAGGTATGCCCGATTCCGCTTCCCAGTCCGGGTGCCATGGGAAGGAACGGACTCCAGCACCCGTGCATAGGGTGGGCAGATGGCAACCCCGTTCGACGTCCCGAGCACCCTCCCCTACGCCCTGCCGCCCTTCGGCGACGTGCGACTCGAGCACTACCGACCGGCGTTCGAGGCCGGCATGGCCGAGCAGCGCGCCGAGGTCGAGGCGATCGCCACCGACCCGCACGCCCCGACGGTCGAGAACACCCTGATCGCACTCGAGCGATCCGGGCAGCTGCTGACCCGCGTCAGCCACGTGTTCTTCACGCTGTCGTCGGCCGACTCGACCCCGGAGTTGCACGACCTCGAAGCCGAGGTCTCTCCGCTCCTCGCCGCACACCGTGACGCGATCACGCTCGACTCCCGCCTGTACGCCCGCGTGCAGGAGGTGCTCGACGGCGCCGAGGCCGCCGGGCTGACCGGTGAGGCGCTGCGCCTGGTCGAGCGGACCCACGCCGAGATGACCCTGGCGGGCGCGGGTCTCGACGACGCGGGCAAGGAGCGTCTGACCGCGATCAACCAGGAGCTCTCGACCCTCACGACGACCTTCGAGCGGAACCTGCTCGAGGACACCAACGACTCCGCCGTGCACGTGACGAACGAGGACGAGCTCGAGGGGCTCGACGACGGGGCGAAGTCCGCCGCGGCCGCCGCTGCCGCCGACCGGGGCTTGGACGGCTGGCTCATCACGCTGCCGCTCTACACCGGACACCCGTGGCTGTCCTCGCTGGCGAACCGCGACCTGCGCGAGCGGATCATGCGCGCCTCGCTCACCCGCGGTCGTCGCGACAACGAGTACGACAACCGCGATGTGCTGCTGCGCATCGTCCGGCTGCGGGCCGAGCGCGCCGAGCTGCTCGGGTTCCCGAACCACGCCGCGGTGGTCACCGCCGACGAGACGGCGAAGACCCCCGAGGCCGTCGACGGGCTGCTGTCCTCACTCGTCGGCGCCGCCGCCCGGAACGCCGACGACGAACGCGCGGTCCGATCGCGCACGGTCGGGTTCGACATCGAGTCGTGGGACTGGGCGTACGCCACCGAGATCCTGCGTGGCGAGCAGTTCGCCGCGGACAGCACCGCGCTCCGCCCGTACTTCGAGGCCGACCGGGTCCTGCACGACGGGGTCTTCCACGCCGCCGGTGTCCTGTACGGTCTGAGCTTCACCGAGCGTCCGGACCTGCACGGCTACAACGACGAGGTCCGGGTCTTCGAGGTCACCGGCGACGACGGCGAGCCCGTGGGGCTGTACCTGCTCGACCTCTACACGCGCGACGGCAAGCGCGGCGGCGCGTGGATGAACCCGGTCGTCGAGCAGTCCGAGCTGCTCGGCACCCTGCCCGTCGTGGTCAACAACCTCAACGTCGCGAAGCCGTCCGCCGGCTCCCCCACCCTGCTCATCCAGGACGAGGTCGAGACGCTCTTCCACGAGTTCGGCCACGCCCTGCACGGCCTCATCGCCCGCACCACCTACCCGCGGTTCTCCGGCACCAACGTCGAGCGGGACTTCGTCGAGTTCCCGAGCCAGGTGAACGAGATGTGGCTGTCGTGGCCGTCCGTGCTGGCGAACTACGCGAAGCACCACGAGACCGGAGCACCCCTGCCGCCCGAGCTCGTCCTGGGGCTCAGCGAGTCCGAGGGGTTCAACGAGGGCTTCGGCACGACCGAGTACCTCGCCGCAGCGCTGCTCGACCAGGCGTGGCACCGGCTCTCGGCAGCCGACGCCGCGGCGGTGACGTCCGTCGAGGACTTCGAGCGTTCGGCATTGGAGGCAGCCGGCATCGCCGTCGAGGCCGTGCCGCCGCGCTACTCGTCGACGTACTTCGCGCACACGTTCTCGGGCGGGTACGACGCCGGGTACTACGGGTACATCTGGTCCGAAGTGCTCGACGCCGACACGGTGGAGTGGTTCCGCGACAACGGCGGGCTGGACCGGGAGGCCGGCAAGCGGTTCGCCGAGCGTCTGCTCGGGGTCGGCGGGGCGAAGGACCCGCTCGAGGCGTACCGGGACTTCCGCGGCCGCGACGCCGAGGTGGGCCCGCTGCTGCGGCGCCGCGGGCTGGAGTAGGCGGCGCACGGCACGAACGACGAAGGCCCGCACCGATCACGGTGCGGGCCTTCGCTCTGAGGACGACGGAGCGAGCTACGCCGACTTCTCGACGCGCTTGGCCCGGGGACGCGGCACGATCGTCGGCGCCGCGTTCTCGAGCACGGACTCGCGGGTGATCACCACGCGGGCGACGTCGTCGTCGGACGGGACGTCGAACATCACCGGGCCGAGGACCTCTTCGAGGATCGCCCGGAGCCCGCGGGCACCCGTCTGGCGCAGCACCGCGAGGTCCGCGATGGCCTCGAGCGCACCCTGGTCGAACTCGAGCTCGACGCCGTCGATCTGGAACATCCGCTGGTACTGCTTGACCAGCGCGTTCTTCGGCTCGGTCAGGATCTGCATGAGCGCCGCCTGGTCGAGCTGCGACACCGTCGTGACGACGGGCAGACGACCGATGAACTCGGGGATCAGACCGAACTTGTGCAGGTCTTCCGGCAGCACCTCGGAGTACAGGTCCTGGTGGTCGGTCGCACTGTGCAGGGGCGCCCCGAAGCCGATCCCGCGCTTGCCGACGCGCGAGGACACGATGTCCTCGAGCCCGGCGAACGCACCCGCCACGATGAACAGGACGTTCGTCGTGTCGATCTGGATGAACTCCTGGTGCGGGTGCTTGCGGCCGCCCTGCGGCGGGACGGAAGCGACCGTGCCCTCGAGGATCTTGAGCAGCGCCTGCTGCACGCCTTCGCCCGAGACGTCGCGGGTGATCGACGGGTTCTCGGCCTTGCGGGCGATCTTGTCGACCTCGTCGATGTAGATGATGCCGGTCTCGGCACGCTTCACGTCGTAGTCGGCGGCCTGGATGAGCTTGAGGAGGATGTTCTCGACGTCTTCACCGACGTAGCCGGCCTCGGTCAGGGCGGTGGCGTCCGCGACGGCGAACGGCACGTTGAGGCGCTTGGCCAGGGTCTGCGCCAGGTACGTCTTGCCGCAGCCGGTCGGGCCGATGAGCAGGATGTTCGACTTGGCGATCTCGATGTCGTCGCGGTCTTCGGCGGCGGTGATCTGCCCCTGCGCCCGGATGCGCTTGTAGTGGTTGTAGACGGCCACGGCGAGGGCGCGCTTCGCCGGGTCCTGCCCGATGACGTACTCCTGCAGGAAGTCGAAGATCTCCCGCGGCTTGGGCAGTTCGAAGTCCCCGCTCGAGGTGTCCTCGCCGGCTTCGGCCAGACGTTCCTCGATGATCTCGTTGCAGAGCTCGACGCACTCGTCGCAGATGTAGACGCCCGGTCCGGCGATGAGCTGCTGGACCTGCTTCTGGCTCTTGCCGCAGAACGAGCACTTGAGGAGATCGCCGCTCTCTCCGATGCGTGCCATTCCCGTGCCTCCCTGATTGGACATGCCGGCCGCGCTGTCGCACCACCGCTGGTGCACCGCTGCTGGTGGGCACCTCGTCGTGGACACGAGCCTAACCGCAACCGGTGACACCGACCGCGATGCCCCTCCGGAATCCGCCCGCGCGTTCGCCCAGGGCGTGCGAGCCTGCTACGGTGATCCGGACTTCTCTACATCTTGTAGAACAGCAGGTGCAGAACCACCCCGGAAGGAACCCCATGCAGAAGCGTCTCGCCGCCGGCGGCGCCGTCACCCTCGGTGTCGCAGCCGTCATCGTCCTCGGCAGCGCCACGGCGGCCAGCGCGCACGTGTCCGCCACGGCCACGTCGACCGCAGCGAACTCGTACACCACGGCGACCTTCGCGGTCCCGCACGGTTGCGACGGCTCCCCCACGACGAAGATCCAGTTCCAGGTGCCGGAGTCCGTCATCGAGGTCACGCCCACCGTGAACCCGAACTGGACGATCACGAAGGCGACCGAGCCCTACACCGACCCGTCGGCCTCGGCATCCGACGAGGACCACGCCGAGACGGCCGCCGAGCGCGTCACCAGCGTCACGTACACCGCGAAGACCCCCCTGCCCGCCGACGAGCGCGACACCTTCGCGCTCTCGTTCTCGCTGCCGGACGGCAAGGCCGGCGACCTGGTCGAGTTCCCCGCGATCCAGACCTGCGAGAAGGGCAGCGTCGAGTGGAACCAGGAGCAGCAGGCCGGCGAAGCCGAGCCCGAGCACCCGGCACCCTCGATCACGCTGACCGCCGCCGAGGCCACGGACGACGACGGCGACCCGATCGCCGCCACCCCGACGGCCCAGGCCGCCGGCTCGACCGCCTCGAACGACCCCGACCTGGTCGGTCGCTTCCTCGGCCTCGGCGGCCTGGTGCTCGGCGCCGTCGCCCTGGTCGTCGCCGTCGCCGGCACGCGTCGTCGGAGCTCCGCCAAGTGACGCAGCGCGGCTCGCGTCGGTCCCGGTCACGGTCCTCTGCCTGGAGGCTCGTGGCCGGGGCCGCCGCGGCCGTCGCGATCGCCGGTGGTGCGGTCCTCGGACTCGCCGGTCCGGCCAGCGCGCACAACTACCTGATCTCGTCCGACCCGGAGGTCGGCGGCACCCTGACCGAGCTGCCGGAGAACTTCGACATCACGACGAACGACAAGCTGCTCGACATCGGTGACTCGGGGTCGGGCTTCGCGTTCCGCATCGTCGGCCCCGACGGCAAGTACTACGAGGACGGCTGCGTCGACGTCGAGGGGCCCTCGATGACCACGGCCGCCGCACTCGGCGACTCGGGCAAGTACACCGTCGAGTGGCAGATCGTCTCCGCCGACGGGCACACCGTGTCCGACGAGTACCCCTTCACGTGGAAGGCGCCGTCGGGCTTCACCCCGGCCTCGGGTGCGGCGAAGCCCCCGACCTGCGCCACCGCCGGTGACGACGACGCCGGCTCGGACACCACCACCGGCACCGCCTCGGGATCGAGCGACTCGGCGGCGTCCGACGCGATCTGGATCGGCGCCGGTGGCGTCGTGCTGGTCGGGGTGGTCGTCGCGGTACTGCTGCTCCTGCGCCGCAAGCCGGCCCCGGAGTCCGACGACACCGAGGACTGACCACCGCGCAACGACGAAGGCCCCGCACCGTTCGGTGCGGGGCCTTCGTCGTTCCTGCTGGTGCTACTTGACGAGCGCCGGCAGGTTCTTGCGGCTGGTGAGGACCTGGTCGATCAGGCCGTACTCCACGGCTTCCTGCGCGGACATGATCTTGTCGCGCTCGATGTCGTGGTTGATCTCCTCCGGCGTCTTGTTGGAGTGCTTCGACAGCGTCTCCTCGAGCCAGGTGCGCATGCGGAGGATCTCCGCCGCCTGGATCTCGATGTCGGACGCCTGACCGCCACCCTGCTGGGTCGCGGGCTGGTGGATCAGCACACGGGCGTTCGGCAGCGCGAGGCGCTTGCCGGGGGTACCACCGGCGAGGAGCACCGACGCGGCCGAGGCAGCCTGGCCGAGGCAGACCGTCTGGATCTGCGGACGGATGTACTGCATCGTGTCGTAGATCGCCGTCATCGCGGTGAACGAGCCACCGGGCGAGTTGATGTACATCACGATGTCGCGGTCGGGGTCCATCGACTCGAGCACGAGCAGCTGGGCCATGACGTCGTCAGCCGACGCGTCGTCGACCTGCACGCCGAGGAACACGATGCGGTCCTCGAACAGCTTGGCGTACGGGTCCTGGCGCTTGTAGCCGTAGGCCGTGCGCTCTTCGAAGCTCGGCAGGATGTACCGATTGGACGGAGCCGGGACGTTCTGCGCGCCACCGAGCATGGGGAGATGCATTCTCGTTTCCTTTTCTTCGGTGGTGATCAGGACTGGGCGTCGGGCTCGGCTGCGCTGGTGGGCGTCTCGCCGTCGCCGACGGTGCCACCACCGCCGATGACCTCGGCGCTCGAGGCGCGGAGGTGGTCGACGAAGCCGTACTCGAGCGCTTCCTGCGCCGTGAACCAGTTGTCGCGGTCGTTGTCCTTGAGGATCTGCTCGACCGACTTGCCGGTCTGCTCGGCCGTGAGCTCCGCCATGCGCTGCTTCATGTCGAGGATGACCTTGGCCTGCGTCTGGATGTCGGCAGCGGTGCCACCGAAGCCACCGGACGGCTGGTGGAGCAGCACGCGCGCGTTCGGCGTGATGTAGCGCTTGCCGGGCGTGCCGGAGGACAGCAGGAACTGTCCCATCGACGCGGCGAGGCCGATGCCCACGGTGACGATGTCGTTCGGGACGAACTGCATCGTGTCGTAGATCGCCATGCCGGCGGTGATCGAACCACCGGGCGAGTTGATGTAGAGGTAGATGTCCTTCTCAGGGTCCTCGGCGGCGAGCAGCAGCAGCTTGGCTGCGATCTCGTTCGAGTTGTCGTCGCGGACCTCGGAGCCGAGCCACACGATCCGGTCTCTCAGAAGGCGGTCAAAAACACTGGGGTTCAGTGTTGCTTCGGCCATGGAAAAGCTCCCGTTCAGTTGTCGCTTGTTGTCGAACTTATCGGGTGCAACGCACCAGTTCTCGTCTGTTCGCCGACAGCAATGCGGTGGTGCGGAAATACGGACGGGAGGCGCGGTGCCAGCTGGCACCGCGCCTCCCGTCTGTCGTACTGGTGGCGTCGAGATCGTTACTCGGCGTCCCCTGCCGGCTCCTGCGCGACGCCCGCCGTGAAGGCGGACAGGTCGACGGCGTCGCCGTTGGTGTCCTTGACGGTCACCTTGGACAGGACGGTCGCGACCGCCTTCGAGCGGGCGACCTCGCCGACCATGCCGGGGATCTGGCCGTTCTGGTCGATGACCTTGATGAACTCGGCCGGCTCCATGCCGTACTGCGCGGCGGCCTGGATGAGGTACTGGGTCAGTTCCTCCTGCGAGACCTGGATCTCTTCCTTCTCGGCGATCGCGTCGAGGAGGATCTGCGAGCGGAAGGCGGTCTCGCTGGACTCGGAGACCTCCTTGCGGTGCTCCTCGTCCTCGAGGCGGTTCTCCTGCTCGAGGTGACGGTGCACCTCGTCGGCGATGAGCTGCTCCGAGATCGGGATGTTGACGTCCTCGGTGAGCTTCTCGACGAGCTTGTCGCGAGCCGCGGCGCCCTGACCGAAGGTCTTGGACTTCGCGATCTGCTCCTTCAGGTCGGCCTTGAGCTCGTCGATGGTGTCGAACTGGCTGGCGATCTGGGCGAACTCGTCGTCGGCCTCGGGGAGCTCGCGCTCCTTGACGGCGGTGACGGTGACGGCGATCTGAGCGGTCTCGCCCTCGCGGTCGCCACCGACGAGCTTCGACTCGAAGGTCGTCGACTCACCGGCGGTCAGGGACTCGAGCGCCTCGTCGATGCCCTCGAGCAGGTCGCCGGAGCCGATCTCGTAGGAGACGCCGGTGGCCGAGTCGACCTCGTCGTCGCCGATGCTGGCGGTGAGGTCGATCTGCGCGAAGTCGCCGGTCTTCGCCGGACGGTCGACCGTCACGAGCGTGCCGAAGCGGGTGCGGAGGTTCTGCAGTTCCTCTTCGATCTCGTCGTCCGACACCTCGACGGCGTCGACGGTGAGCTCGTACGAGGAGTAGTCCGGCAGGTCGAACTCGGGGCGGACGTCGACCTCGAAGGTGAGGACGAGGTCGCCGGTGAAGTCCGCGACGTTCGGCAGCTCGGCGACGTCGGCCTCGGCGCGGCCGAGGATGCGCAGCTCCTGCTCTTCGACCGCCTGGCGGTAGAAGTTGTCGATGGCGTCACCGACGGCGTGGTTCAGGACCTCGCCGCGGCCGACGCGCTGGTCGACGATCGCCGGCGGGACCTTGCCCTTGCGGAAGCCGGGGATGTTGATCTGCTCGGCGATGTGCTTGTAGGCGTGGTCGATGCTCGGCTTGAGATCGTCCGGCGTCACGTTCACGGTGAGCTTGACGCGGGTGTCGCTCACCTTGTCGACGGTGCTGGTGGCCAAGGGATGTTCTCCTGTTGGTTGACGTTCGTGTGGTCGGTGGTGCTCGGAGGACCTGGTCGGGGCGACAGGATTTGAACCTGCGACCTCCCGCTCCCAAAGCGGGCGCTCTACCAAGCTGAGCTACGCCCCGTTGCTTCGTGCCAGGGATCAGTCGCGCACGCCGAGGGGCGCATGCGACCCCGGTGAGTCTAGCGGTCCGACGGCGCGCTGTTCCCGGGGGTTGCCCAGTCGTCCTCCGCGGCGCGTCGCAGACCCCGCCGCCACCGGATCCCGACGGCCACCTGGACCCCGAGGGCAGCCACCGCGAGCAGCAGCCCGACGACGATCCGCCAGACGTGCAGCAGTGCGTGCGCGGGTTGCGTCTGCGGGTCACCGAACAGGTCGGGACGCAGGGACAGCACCGCGGCGGCGAGGACCACCAGCACGTACGAGACCACCCGCGACCAGCGGATGGTGCGCTCGGCACCGGCGTCCGGCTTCGGGATGACGCGCGTCGGCATGTCGGTGCTCGTTCGTCCGCTACGATGGTCGGGCTGCGCCTGGTGCGCAGGCGCGGGGATGTAGCTCAATGGTAGAGCCCCAGTCTTCCAAACTGGCTACGCGGGTTCGATTCCCGTCATCCCCTCCACAACACGGGCGCTCCGCCGACAGCGATTCCCGTCATCCCCTCCACAACACGGGCGCTCCGCCGACAGCGATTCCCGTCATCCCCTCCACAACACGGGCGCTCCGCCGACAGCGATTCCCGTCATCCCCTCCACAACACGGGCGCTCCGCCGCCAGCGATTCCCGTCGTCCCCTCCACAGAACCCCTCGGCGCACGCGCGTCAGGGGTCGGCGAACTCCAGGGTGATCTCCGGGGAGTCGCCGAGTTCCACCCGGGCACGCTTCCGCTCCGCCGCACGCAACGGCACGAGGTACCCGCCGTCCTTCGGGAACAGCGACGTCGTCCACGTCACCGCGCCGATCGTCACGCGTGCCGGGATCACACCCCACCCGTAGGTGAGCACCGGCGCGAGGTCGGCGATGACCTCGGCGGCGTCCGGCGGCACGACCGCGAAGACGAACGGTGACGGGCCGCGCCACTCGATCACCTCGCCGCGCAACTCGAGCTCCATGCCGCGATCGTACGGCCGCGGCGTCGAGCGCGCCGGGCGGGGATTCGTTCTCGGTGGATGACGGTTCCGGTTCACGATCGCCGGGTTCTGCGAACCGGAACCGTCACGGGCGAGAAAGAACTGGTGCCTCCCCCTCCTCTCCCCCCGCCCAGCGGGACCCGGACGACGGACGCGCCCCGTGCCTCCAGGCCGGAGCCGGGGAGCACGGGGCGCGAGTCGCTGTCAGTACGCGAGCGTCAGCGGTACGACGCGGCCTGTCCGTACAGCACCTTGGTGAAGGAGGAGACGTAGGCGGATTCGTCGCCTCCCGGCAGGTTGTACGTCATGAAGACGCCGTACCCGTCGGCCTTCGTGCGCTGTGCGAGCGAGACCGCGGTGGCCTGCGGGGTGTTCTGGATGTCGACCGCGGCGGCGGAGACCTTCGACTTCGGCAGGCCCGGGATCGTCGGTGCCGTGTAGGAGCCGTAGTAGGGGTTCCAGGCGTAGTCGAGCTTCCCGCCGATCGACGGGCTCGCGGTCTTCAGGGCGTCGGACGACGGGCCGATGTCGTAGAACGAGATGATCTTGCCCGGCATGTCCGCCCGCAGGGCACTGATGAGCCAGCCGATGGACTGCTGGTTCGGCTGCGGGGTGCCGTTCACGCCGTAATCCGAGTACTCGTCGTCCAGGTCGACGCCGTCGAGTCCGTACTTCTTGACCGTCGCGGAGACCTGCGCCGCGAAGTCCCGCGCCGCGGCCTTCGTCGGGAAGTTCGCCAGGCCGGCGCCCTGGTGGTTGCCGAGCACCGAGAGTGTCACCTTGATGCCCTTGGCCTGCAGCGGGCGGATCTGCGTGGCGGCCTGGTCGAGGGTCCGCTGCACGTTCTCGTTGTTGTACAGGACCGCCTTGCCGTCCTCGTAGTTGATGTTCGCGGCGAAGATGATCGCCACGTCGAACGCGTTCGCGCCGTTCTCCAGCGTGTACCGCCCGACGTTGGCGAGCTCGTCGTTGTTCACCTCGACGTAGGCGATGCTCGTCGGCCCCGACTTGGTGGGCGCAGCGTGGTGCCCGTGGCCATGACCGTGGCCGTGCCCGCCGCCGTGGGACGAACCGTGTCCGTGCCCGTGGCTGGACCCGGACGAGGAGGGCGCCGCGGACGCTGCGGCGGGCACCAGTGGTACCGCGAGCATGGCGACCAGTGCGGTCGCGATGCTGAACTTCGTGGACTGCTTCATGTGGTTCCTCCTTGGGTGGGACGGGCGGTCGGTCAGTCGGTCAGTCGGTCGGTCAGTTGCGCGGGAACCGGAAGGTGCGGACCTCGTAGGCGTCGACGGCGAACGAGGACGCGGCCGCGGCCGCGTCGGACGACGCCCCGGCGTCACCGAGCGGTTCCTCGAGCAGGGTCACCTCGGCGCCAGCACCGAAGGTCGCCTCATCGGCCGACACCGCGATGCCCCCGGTCCCCCGCTGCCCGGACGGCTCGTAGACGCGCACGACCAGGTCGCCCGACCGGTCGTCGGCGAGCTTGACGCTCGACAGCACGACGTCGCCGGAGACCTGCACGAGCGGGTCGAAGCCGTGCGCCCCGGTGATCGTCCGCGCGCCCGCGTTCATCCGCACGCCGGCCGACGTGGCTCCGAGCTGGTCGGTGCCGATGACGATGCCGTACCGGTGCGTCTGCACGCCCTGGTCGGTCTCGGGGTCCGGGAACCGCGGTGCTCGCAGCAGCGACAGCCGCACGGTCGTGGTGACGTGCCCGTCGACGGCGTCGCGCGTGGTGTCGAAGCCGTGGATCGAGTCGTTCACGAGGGCGACGCCGAAGCCCGGCTCGGACACCAGCACGTAGCGGTGCATCGAGGTCTCGAACTTCGCGGCCTCCCACGAGGTGTTCGTGTGCGTCACCCGCTTCTGCGCGCCGAACTGCGTCTCGGCGACGGTGTGCTCGGCGCGGACGTCGAGCGGGAACGCCACCTTGAGGAACTTCTCGGTTTCGTGCCAGTCGGTCATCTGGTCGAACTCCAGGGTGCGGGACCCCGGCGCCAGGACGATCTCCTGCGTCACCGTCGAGTCGCCGAACGCCCGGGAGACGACGACCCGTGCGACCCCGGACTCGTCGACCGACGCGGTCAGCCCGGTGGTCGACACGAGGTCCTCGACCCGGTTGCGGTAGTACCGGTCGACGTCCCACGCGTCCCACATGTTCGGGAAGTCCTGGTGCAGCTGCAGCAGGTTCGCCGCCTGCCCGGCCGCGATCGCCTCGCGCCCGCTCGCCAGGTCGACGGCGCTCGTCACGAGCCCTTGCGCGTCGACGACGACCCGCACCAGGTTGTTCGCCAGCACGTACCCGCCGTCCTGCTCGGTCAGGGACACGGCGGTCGCCGCCACCACGTCGGTCGCCACGACCGCGCCCTGCGCGGGTGCACCGGCCTGGAGGAACGGGGCCGGGTTCACGACGACGGCCGCGTCCCCGGTGCCGGCGAGCGCCGAGAGCGCCTGGTCGATGATCGCGGTCAGCGCCGCGGCCGTCTCGGCGTACCGCTCGACCGCTTCGCGGTGCACCCACGCGATCGAGGTGCCCGGCAGGATGTCGTGGAACTGCTGGAGCAGGACCTGCTGCCACAGGGCGTCGAGCTCGTCGTACGGGTAGGTGAAGTCGGTGCGGGCGGCGGCGGTCGCGGCCCAGAGCTCGGCCTCGATGAGCAGCTGCTCGCACCGACGGTTGCCCTGCTTCGTGCCGTGCTGCGACGTGAGCGTGGCCCGGTGCAGCTCGAGGTACAGCTCCCCCACCCACACGGGCGGATCGGTCAGCTCGGACTTCGCCCGGTCGAAGAACGTGTCCGGGTGCTCCCAGCGGACCTTCGCGCTGCCCTCGAGGTCGGCCAACCGTGCGGCGGTGCCGGTCATCTCGCGGGTGGTGCCACCGCCGCCGTCGCCCCAGCCGACCGGGGCGATCGAGCCGGTGGCGAGTCGGTTCTCGCGGAACTGGCGGGAGGCCTTCGCGACCTCGCTGCCGGACAACCGTGAGTTGTAGGTGTCCATCGACGGGAAGTGCGAGAACACCCGCGACCCGTCGATGCCCTCCCACAGGAACGTGTGGTGCGGGAACTTGTTCACCTGGTTCCACGAGATCTTCTGCGTGAAGAACCACTCGAAGCCCGCGCGGCGCATCAGCTGCGGCAGCGCCGGCGAGTACCCGAAGCTGTCCGGCAGCCAGACGCCCTTGGGTCGGATGCCGAACTCGCGCTCGAAGAACCGCTGGCCCTGCGAGAACTGCCGGACGATGCTCTCGCCGGTCGGCATCACGGTGTCGGACTCGACCCACATGCCGCCGATCGGCAGGAACCGGCCGGCCTCGACCGCGGCCTTGACCCGGGCGTAGACCTCGGGGCGGTGCTCCTTGATCCACGCGTACTGCTGCGCGCTCGACATGCCGTACAGGAAGTCGTCGGTCTGGTCGATGAGCTCGGTCATGGTCGACGTGGTGCGGGCGACCTTGCGGACGGTCTCGCGCACGGGCCAGAGCCAGGCGGAGTCGATGTGGGCGTGCCCGACGGCCGAGATCGTGTGCGCCGAGGCCTCGGCGGGAGCGGCCAGCACCTCGGCGAGCGCCGCACGGGCGTCGCCGGCGGTCTCCGGGATGTGCTGCAGGTCGAGCGTGTCGAGGGCGTCGTCGAGGGCCTGCAGGATCCGCATGCGTCGGGGTCCGGCGGGCAGCTCGGCCTGCAGTTCGAGCAGGACGTCGATGTCGAGGGCGAGTTCGTGCACCTCGGACTCGAAGACGGCGAGCTCCATCCGGCGGGTGGCGTAGAGGCGCTTCGAGGACGAGGTCTGCACGTCGCCCTCCTGCGTCGGCAGGAAGGGGTGGTAGTCGAGCAGGACGGGGTTCGACGCGGCCTCGACGAACAGTTCGACGGTCTCGCCGCCCTCGGCCCGCTCGGTGACCAGGACCCACTGGTTGCGCGGGTTGATCGACTTCACAGGGGTGCCGTCGGCCAGGTACACGAGTCCCTCGCACTGGAACCCGGGCATGTTCTTGTCGAAGCCGAGGTCGATCACGGCCTCCACCCGACGTCCGGCCCACTCGGTCGGCACGGTCCCGGTCAGCCGGAACCACGTCGTGCCCCAGGCCGCACCCCACGGAGTGCCGACTTCGTAGGGCTCGAACGTGAGCGCGAGCCCCTCGGTCGGCGGGACCGGCTCCCCCGGCAGCTCGTGCCAAGCGGCCTGCAGGGCTGTCGTGGTCGCGTGCACCGCGGGGGTGATCCGCTCGTCGAGCACCCGTCGGGCGCGTCCGGTGGTGAGGGGGATGTCGTCGTGCATGGGGCCTTCCGGGGTCAGGGCGTGGTCGCCGGGTGGGCGACGCGGACGGTGGTGGTGTCGAGGTCGGAGGGCACGTCGACGCAGCGGTCGATGCCGCGGGCGGCCAGCAGCGCGGTGTCCGAGCGTCGGGAGCGCAGGACGACCTGCGGGCCGCGGCCGTCCGGAGCGGCCTCGGCCAGGGCGAGCCAGGCGGCGGCGAACCGACCGCCGGGGGCGCAGTCGGCACGGGTGCCGTGCCGGTCGGTGCCGTCGGACAGCACGTCGTCGAGGACGAGCGCGGTGGTCGGCGGTACGGCGCGGGCGTCGCGGGTGTGCTCGGCGCGGGCGAGGGCGGCGAACGCCTCGCCGGCGGGCTTCAGCCGTCCGTCGTTCGTGAACAGCCCGAGGTCGTACTCGAGCTCCGGGAAGTCCGCGAGCGACCGGGCGACGTCGTGAGAGCACCACCACGTCACCCCGAGCACCTGCTGCGCGTCGAGGACGTGCCGGATGGTCTGCTCGGTGAAGGCGGCGGCGGCGGCGGAGTCGACGACGTTGGTGGGGGCGCCGACCTCCTGCAGCCAGTTCGGCCGGGCGGCGTCGCGGTTCCAGGCCGCGGCGAGCTGGAGCAGGTACTCCCCGTGCCGCACCGACCCGGCCCCGAGGGCGCCGTGCAGGGCCGCCGAGCCGTTGAACACCCACGAGTGCGTGACCGTGGCGTCACCGTGGTCCGCCGCGTGCTCGGGGCCGAAGGGCTGGGCGTCGTCGTACCAGGCGGCGTCGTACTGCGCGACGGTGACCAGTGGCCCGGGGCGCGACCCGGTGGCGGGCGGGACCGACGAGGCGGGGTCGAGCCGCGCCTCCAGTCCGGACGAAACGGACGACGCGACCGACGCCGACGACCCGGACGACAGCCCCGCTCGCGCCGCCGCGACCATCGCCGCCGCCCACGCGTGCCCCTGCTCCGCCGTGATCGTGTGCGGTGCGGGGTGCGGCGCGTGCGCGAACTGGTTGACCTCGTTGCCGATGGTGATCCCGAGCAGGTTGGGCTTGTCGGCGACCGCTCCGGCGAGCGCCCGGACGTACGCGGCGGTCGACGCGACCACGTCCGGGTCGGTGAACATGTTGCGGCGGTGCCAGCTGTCCAGCCAGGACGGCACGAAGTCGAAGCTCGACAGGTGCCCCTGCAGTGCGTCCACGTTGACGTCGAGGCCGAACGACCCGGCGAGGTCGACGACCGTCGCGACGTCGTCGAGGGCCTGCTGCCGGATGAGGGTCCGGTTCGGCTGGACGACCGGCCAGAGCGGGAAGATCCGCACGTGGTCGGCGCCGATCGACGCGATGGCCTCGAGGTCCCTGGCGGTGTCCGACCGCGAGAAGTCGAGCCACGAGTGGAACCAGCCGACCGAGGGCGTGTAGTTGACCCCGAAGCGCATCAGCCCTTCACACCGCCCTCTTCGACGCCCTTGAAGAAGAAGCGCTGCAGGACGGCGAAGATCACGGCGATCGGGATGAAGGCGATCATGGTGCCGGCCGCGATCATCCGCTGGTCGGTGGCGAACGTGCCCTGCAGGTACTGCAACCCGACGGTCAGGGTGAGGTTCTCGGGCGACTGCAGCACGATGAGCGGCCAGAGGAAGTCGTCCCACGCACCGATGAACGAGAAGATCGCGATGACCGCGATGGTCCCCTGCACGGCGGGCAGCGAGATGTACCGCAGACGTTGCATCGCGTTCGCGCCGTCCATCACCGCGGCCTGGTCGATCTCCTCGGGGATCTGCCGGAACGCGTTGAACATCAGCAGGACGTTGAGCGCCGCGATCATGCCGGGCAGGGCGACGCCGACCAGGTTGTCGGCGAGGCCGAGGTCCTTCACGGTGACGAACTGCGAGATGATCGTCGCCTCGCCGGGCAGCACGAGGGTGCCGAGGAACAGGCCGAGCACGAGCTTCCGGTGCCGCCACTGCAGACGGGCGAGGGCGAAGCCGGCCAGGGTCGCGAACACGATGTTGCCGAGCACGTCGATCGCGGCGACGAGCAGTGAGTTGCCGATGTACCGCCACACCGGGATCGCGGCGGCGACCTTCAGGTAGTTCTCGATGGTCGGTTCGGACGGGATGAACGACGGGTTCGCCGTGTAGATGTCCTCACCGGCGCCCTTGAGCGACGTGGAGAGCTGCCAGAGGAACGGGCCGATCGTGATGAAGAGCACCACGATGAGCAGGACGTAGCGGACGACCTTCTCGCGGGTGGACATGACACCCCAGACCGCGCGACGCCGCTTGCGCCCGTCGCGTCCGCCTCGTCCGTTCTGCCTGGAGGCCCGTCCAGCGCCCGTCGCGCCGGTCACGTCCGGCGTCGGGCTGGCTGCGCCCTGCGCGCCGCCGATGACGGGTTCGGTCGTGCTGGTCGTGTTCGTCACTTGTCCGCCTTGCTGTTCATCCGGGCGAGGGCGAGCATCGGCACGAGCGTCACGACGAAGAGCAGGAGGCTCAGGGCGGACGCGTAGCCGAGGTTGCCGGTGAAGCCGCGGGCGTACTGCTGGATGAGCATGACGAGCGAGTTGTCCTGCCCGCCGGGTCCGCCGGTGCCGTTGGTGAGGATGTAGAGCTCGCTGAACACCCGGAGCGCGGACACGCACACCAGGATCCCGACGAGCGTCATGGTGCCGCGGACCCCGGGCATCGTGACCGACCAGAAGCGTCGGACCGCGCCGGCACCGTCGAGGGCGGCGGCCTCGTGCAGGTCCTTGCCGACGTTCCCGAGGGCGGCCAGGAAGATGATCATGTAGTAGCCGAGCCCCTTCCACACCGTCAGGCTGATGGCGCTGAGGAGCAGCAGCCACCGGTCGGTCAGGAACGGGACGCTGCCCTGCACGACGCCGAGGGCCTGCGCCATCTCGTTGATGACGCCGCGGTCGTCGAGGATCCACGTCCAGATGAGCCCGACGACCACCGCGGACGCGATGACCGGCGTGTAGAACGCAGTGCGGAAGAACGCGATCCCGGGCAGCTTCTGCTGCACGAGCACCGCGATGAGGAGCGGGAGGACCGTCAGCAGCGGCAGGCACACCGCCATGTAGATGACGCTGTTGAGCAGCGCCTCCCACACCTGCGGGTCGGCGAGCAGGGTCTCGAAGTTCTGGACCCCGACCCACTGGCTGACGCCGCCGAGCGGGCTGGCGTTCGTGAACGACAACCGGACCGTGTTGATCGAGGGCCACAAGCTGAACGCGACGAGCCAGATCAGTGCCGGCAGGACGAGCAACCAGGGCGTGTACCAGCGATTCGCACGCATCAGCCGTTGGCCAGCAGGCTGTTCATCTTGGTCTGGGCGGTCTGCAGTGCCTTCTCGGGCGCCACCTGGCCCTTCATCGCGAGGGCGATCTGCTGGTCGAGGAAGTCCGTCATCGCGGAGTTCGCCTCGACCGGGTTGATCACCTTCGCCGTCTTCAGGGCCTCGTTCGCCAGGACCCGGGCCTCGCCGTTCACGGTGCCGTCGTCCTTCGAGAAGTACGGGTCGGACTGCGACGACGTGGTGGACGGGAAGATGTTGACCTTGTGCGCGAACGCCTCCTGGTTCTCCGCGTTCGTCATGAACTTCGCGAAGGCCTCGGCGGTGGCGAGGTGCTTCGACTTGCTCGAGACCGACAGGCCCTGCACGTAGAGCGGCGGGGTGTCGAGCGCCGGGCTGACGGTGACCTTGCCCTTGAGCGACGGGTTGTTCTTCTCGAAGTCGGCGAGCGAGGTGGCGCCACCGGTGGTCCAGGCGACCTTGGCCTGCGTGAACAGGGTCGAGTTGCCGAGGTAGTCGCTGTTCAGCACGTTGGAGGGCATGTAGCCGTCCTGGTACGCGTCCTTGTAGCGGTCGATCAGGTCGGCGGCCTTCGACGAGTCGGCGAAGGTGAACTTCGTGCCGTCGGCGTTGAGCACCTTGACGCCGGCGAGGGTGAAGTCACCGAGGCCCGGCTTCCGGCTCATCAGGTAGTCGGTCGGGCAGTTGTCGTGCATGGTCTTCGCCTGCGTGAACAGCTCGTCGGTGGTCTTCGGCGGGTTCTTCGCGTCGAGGCCGCACTTGGCGAACATCGTCGAGTTCCAGTAGTTCACGTCGGTGTTGAGGTACCAGGGGTACCCGAACGTGCCGTCCACTCCCTTGTACTCGTACGAGTCCAACGCGCCGGCGACGTACGTGCTGGCGAGCTTCGAGTCGTCCTTCGCGACGTCCTGCAGGAACCCGCGCTTCGCGAGCGGCAGGGCGATGTCCGGCGGCAGGTTGATCACGTCGGGCAGGCTGTTCGACGAGGCCTGGCTGAGCACCTTGTCGGCGTACCCGTCGCCGGGCTGGTCCTGCAGCTTGACCTTCGCGTCCGGGTGGGCCTGCTCGAAGTCCTTGATGACCCCGTTGAGGTAGCCCGTGTAGGTCGGCGTGAGCGCCCAGGTCTGCAGGGTGATGGTGCCGCTGATCTCGCCGCCACCGTTGTCGGCCGCGTTCCCGCCGCTCGAGCAGCCGGTCAGGACGAGCGCTGTGGCGGCGGCCGTCGCGAGCAGCGCGGTGCCGCGGCCCCTCGTCATGCGTGTGGTGGTCCTCATGGCGTCTGACTCCCTCGTCATAGCTGAACCGGTTCAGCAGCAGTCACCGAACCCGTGTGTGGCAGCCACTGTGAATGACTAAAGCGCTATAGTCAACCCCGTGGCCACCAAGCGTCGAACGACGATCGCCGACATCGCCGCGCGGGCCGGTGTGTCCATCAGCGCGGTGTCGTTCGCGTTGAACGACCGCCCCGGCGTCTCCGACGAGACCCGTCGCCGCGTGCGCGAGATCGCCCGCGAGCTCGACTGGCAGCCGCACACCGCTGCCCGGGCACTCGGCGGCGCGAAGGCCGGTTCCATCGGGTTCGTGCTGAACCGCCCGGCCCGGACCCTGGGCACGGAGTCGTTCTTCGGTGACCTGATCTCCGGCATCCAACTCGGGCTCGCCGGCACGCACGTCGGCATGAACCTGCTCGTCGCGCGCGATGCCGAGGAAGAACTCGAGACCTACCGGGACTGGTGGCGCGGACACCGTGTCGACGGCGTGATCGTGATCGACCCCCGTCGCGACGACGCCCGGCTCGCCCTGCTCGCCGACCTCGGCATGCCCACCGTCGTCGTCGGCTCGCACCCCTCGCCCGACGGCGCCGCACCCACGGTCTGGATCGACGACTCGGACGCCACCGACACCGTTCTGCGGTACCTGCACGCCCTCGGGCACCGACGCATCGCGCACGTCGCCGGCAGGCCTGAGTTCGAGCACACCGCCATGCGCATGGACCGGCTCCGGGCGTTCGCTGCCGACGAGGGGCTCGACGACGCGGTCTCGGTGCCGACGGACTACTCGGCCGAGGCCGGCGCGAGCGCCACCCGCACCCTGCTGTCCCGGAGCGTCCGACCGACCGCGATCGTCTACGACAACGACGTGCTCGCCGTCGCCGGGCTGGGCGTGGCGAGCGAGATGGGCGTCGCGGTACCCGGGGACGTCTCGATCGTGTCCTTCGACGACTCGGCGATGATCCGGCTCGTCCGTCCGGCGATCACCTCGCTCACCCGCGACACCGTCGAGCTCGGGCAGCGTGCGGCGACCCTGCTGCGCGCGCAGATCGACGCCAGCGCCCCGCTCCCCTCACGCCCGGGCCCCTCCCTCACCCTGAGCGTCCGCGAGACCACCGGCCGCGCCCCCGTCTGACCCGCTCCGGACGTCGGCGCCGACGCCCCACTCCCGCTCCCGCTGCCGCCGCTCCCGCCGCCGCTCCCGAAGCGCGGCGTGGCTGCCTGCATCTGGCGCACGCACCGCACTGCACTGCGCCGACGCGGGACGACGTGGTCTTCTCCGCGCCGTGACGGTTCTGGTTCACGAAACCCGAGGATCGTGAACCAGAACCGTCATCGATGCGGATCGGAACCTCCTACCCCCGCCCTCGACGGTCACCGGCGGTTCGTCGGGGGTCGGACCCGCTCGAGGGCCCGCCGCATGGACGACGTCGTGCTGAAGCCGAAGCGGGTCGCGACGTCGGACGGGCGGTCGCCTCGGGTGAGTGCGCTGCGGACGGCGAGACTGCGGTACCAGCGGCCGAGCTGCGCGGGCGAGCAACCCGTCGCTGCGACGCACCGGCGCTCGAGGGTGCGCTCCGACATCCGGACACCGACGAGGAGGGCCTGCAGAGACGACGGACCGGCCGGATCGAACAGGCGGTCGAGGATCCGCGCGAGACCGTTGTCACCGAGCATCGGAGGTGGGTTGTCGCGGAGCACCGTCGTGACGACGAGCCGGGCGAGGGCCTGCTGCTGCGCGCCGTGCCACCTCCCACCGTCGAGGTGTCCGACGTGGCGGAGCGCGAGGCCGACGTCGGGCGAGGGCGCACCGGGTGGGCCGGTGCTCGCGAGGGGTGGGAGCGCGAGGACCTCTTCGGCGAGCGGGCCGAGCGTTGCGGCTCCGACGAGGACACCGGTCAGCGCGAAGAGTGCCTCGTGCGGGAACGCGTACGTCTCTGCGACGCGGGGCGGGCCGGAGCGCTCGGGGGCCGTGCTGATCGTGATCGTCGCGTGCCCTTCGACGAGGGCAGCGGTGCCGGCGTCGACGATCGCGATGTCGTCTCCGTGCCGGACCCACACGGAGCGGGACCGCGTCGCCACCCAGACGTGGGTGCCCGTCGGTTCGACGTCGAGCGTCCACGCCTCGTCGTCGGACCGGACCTCGGTGCCCGGCCCCACCTGGAGCCCGACGGCGTCGGTCAGTGCTCGGAGCGCGTCACCCATCCGACGAGCGTGATCCATGGGCAGCACGCATGGGCGTCGATCGGGTGGCCTGTGGAAGAGGGGGGATAACCCCACCCGGGGTGGGGAGAGGGCAGGATGGGGGAACGGCTCCGCGATCGCGAGGCTGGATGCATGACCGACACCGACCGCCTCGACCAGGCGCGAACCGTCCCGCTGGACGACGTCACGCCTTCGCCCGACCAGGCCCAGACCGTCCCGCTGGGCGACTCCGTGCCCCCTGGAGCCACCAAGCCGATGCCCCAGTACCCGCGCCAGCACCAGCACGACACCCAGGACGACCGGCAGTCCCCGCCGGCGTCGTGGAGCGCCACCCCGCGGGTCGGGTCCGGTCCGGTCGGTGGTTCCGGTCGCGGGTCCGGCATGACCGCCGGGCAGTTCTACCGCGACGCGTGGAAGCGCCTGCCGCGGGACTTCGGCTACATGGCGCTCACCGCCGTGCTGCTCTGCACGCTGTACTTCGCGTTCCCGACGGCGATCTTCGGTGGCGGGTTCCGCGACCTCTTCAACCCCTTCGTCCTGCTCATGTTCTTCATCGCGCTGTTCGTGGCGCGGTGGCTCGGACAGTTCGAGAAGCTCCGCATGAGCTGGGCCGACCGACGCCCGATCCGCCCGGTGGACTGGACGCCCCGGTGGCAGCAGAACTGGTGGACCCGCACGGGGTCGGCCGTCGCCAACCCGCACTACTGGCTCTACCTGCTGCACGCCGCGGTCGTGTACCCGCTCGTCGCGGTCGTGACCGTCGGGACCGGTGCGCTGCTGCTCGTCGGCTTCGCCTGGCCGATCGTCGTGGGCGGACTGTACTTCGCGAGCAACGTCCGGGTCGGCTACTTCCCGGACAGCGTCGGGTTCGTGACCGGCGTCGGCGCCCTCGGGCTGCTGTCGATGACCGCCTCGGTCGTGCTCTTCCCGCTCTGGGCCCGCGGCTCCGTCCTGGCGCACTACTGGGTCGACTTCGGCTTGCTGGGTGGCTTCCGTGCCGAGCAGCTCGAGCAGCGCGTCGCCGGACTGCAGGCCTCCCGTGCCGGTGCCGTCACCGCCGAGGGGCAGGCACTCCGCCAGATCGAGCGCGACCTGCACGACGGCCCGCAGCAGCGGCTGGTGCGACTCCGCATGGACCTGTCCGCCGCCGAGCGCGCCTTCGAGAAGGACCCCGAGAAGGCCAAGCAGCTCATCGGTGAGGCATCCGAGCACGCCCAGGACGCCCTCGACGAACTGCGCGCCCTGTCACGCGGCTTCGCCCCGCCGATCCTGCTCGACCGCGGACTCGTCGCGGCGCTCGAGGCACTGGTCGCCCGCACCCCGATCCCGGTGGGCCTGGACGTCCGGCTGCCCGAGGGCCTGGAGCTCGCCACGGAGATCCAGCGCAACGTGTACTTCACGGTGAGCGAGCTGCTGACGAACACCATGAAGCACGCCGGCGCCACCACCGCCGGGGTGTACCTCGGCCTGGTCGTCGACGCCTCGGGCCTCTGGTACCTGACGGTCAGCGTCACCGACGACGGCCGGGGCGGTGCCCGACCGCAGCAGGGCCACGGGATCGAGGGCCTGATCGGCCGCATGCGGGCCCTCGACGGCGACCTGGTCGTCTCGAGCCCCGAGGGTGGCCCGACCGAGGCCACCGCCCGGATCCCCCTCGGAGCCCTGAACGGCGTCCCGACGGCGGCGAACCAGCGGTCGTGACCCCACGGGGGCGCCCGCGCTCCCACTAGGCTGGTCGGCATGACAGACGGCCCGGATGCAGCACGCATCCGGGCCGTCGTCGTCGACGACGCCGTCCTGCTGCGCGAGGGCCTGGCCCGCGTGCTCGACGAGGCCGGCATCGACGTCATCGGGCAGTACTCCGACGCCCGGGCCTTCCTGGCGACGCTGCCCGAGGGTGCACCCGACGTCGTGGTGATGGACGTGCGGATGCCACCGACCTTCACCGACGAGGGTGTCCGCGCCGCCGTCGAGACCCGCCGGATCGCTCCACGGACGGGTGTGCTCCTGCTCTCCCAGTACGTCGAGGCCACCTACGCCGAGGACGTCCTCGCGGCCGGCGCGACCGGCATCGGGTACCTGCTCAAGGACCGCGTCACCCGGCTCGAGGAGATCGACGACGCCGTCCGCCGCATCGCCGCCGGCGGCACCGTGCTCGACCCCGAGGTCGTCACGCAGCTGATGAGCCGCCGCCGCGACCCGCTCGCGGCCCTGACCCCGCGCGAGCGTGACGTGCTCGGGCTGATGGCCGAGGGCCGCACGAACGCCGCGATCGCCCGCGCCCTGGTGATCGGCACCGGTGCCGTCGAGAAGCACGTGTCGAGCATCTTCGGCAAGCTCGCGCTCGAGGACACCGGAGAGGACCACCGCCGCGTCCTCGCCGTCCTCGCCTACCTCGGATGAGCCGAGCCCGAGGATGAACCGGGTCCCCGCGCCCCTGCTGGCCCTCACCGCGATGGTGTCCGTCCAGCTCGGCGCCGCGATCGCGAAGGCCCACTTCGACGACGTCGGTGCGGTCGGGGCCGCCACGCTCCGGCTCGTCATCGGTGCCGTCGTGCTCGCCCTGGTGGTCCGTCCACGCGTCCGGCACTGGACGCGGGCGCAGTGGCTCGGTGCGGTCGGCCTCGGCCTGGCGCTCGGCGGCATGAACGTCTTCATCTACCTGTCGTTCGCGAGCATCCCGATCGGTGTCGCCGTGACGATCGAGTTCCTCGGGCCGCTCGCCCTGTCGCTCGTGCACACCCGGCGCTGGCGCGATGCCCTGTGGGCCGTGCTGGCGCTCGCCGGGGTCGTGCTGCTCGGCGTCGGCCCGACCGCGGTGACCGAGGTGGGCGGAGTCGTCTGGGCGGTCCTCGCTGCCGCGTGCTGGGCGGGCTACATCGTGATGAACCGGCACGTCGGCGCCGCGATCCCCGGCGTCGACGGGCTCGTCGTGTCGATGGTGGTCGCGATGCTCGTGTCGTTGCCGTTCGGGCTCCGGTCCGCAGTGGACGGCGTCGTGCGCGAGCCGACGCTCCTGCTCGTCTTCGGAGCCGTCGCCGTGCTGTCCAGCGTGCTGCCGTACGCCCTCGAGATGCTCGCGCTCCGCCGGATGCCGACACGGGTGTTCGGGGTGCTGCAGAGCCTCGGCCCGGCGATCGCCGCCCTGGCCGGCCTCGTCGTGCTGGCCGAAGGGCTCTCGGTGCTCGAGACGGTCGCCCTGGCGTGCGTCACCGCCGCGAGCGTCGGCGTGACGCTGTCGGCCCGTCGCCGACGCGGCGGACCGGTGGGGTGAACGAAGAGGAGGCCCGGATCACGTCCGCCGACGGCGGTGCGTGATCCGGGCCTCCTGAGAAGACCGTCTACTCGTCGCGCAGGAAGTCTGCGTACGTGGGTTCCGACTGCTCACCCGACAGGAGGGCCGGATCGTTGATCCGACGCTCGACGTAGGCGCTGATGACCTCGGGCGGGGTGAGCACGTGGGCGACCCAGGACGGCACCGCTGCGTTCTTCATGGTGCCTCCTTCGTGAGCACGGGTCCGGATCGAATGCCTCGATCAGTGAGTTACTTGCTGAACCCGCGTTCGCTAAACCATCCTCGGAGTGCGGGTGGAAGTCAACGCAGTGCGTTCTGCGGACTCCGGTTCGCGCTGTCCCGGTCGACACGGAGCGTGCGGTGCTTCACCGCGGAACGCCACACCCACGCCTCGGCCTGCTGCCCGAACTGCGCCCACTCCACCAGTACGGCGTCGCGGGTCCAGCTCTTCGCGAAGGCCTTCACCCGGACGTGGAAGGTCGGGAACTGGATCCACGCCCAGACCGGCTTCGGGGTGACGGCGTGGCAGACGTCGCCGCCGCGGGCGTCCTCGGACAGGGAGTACGCGCGCGGACGCTCGACCTCCGGGTGTTCCGGGGGCTGCCACCGGTTCTCGCGACGCCGTCCCACGACGGTATTCGAACGTGTGTTCGAACGACAGTCAAGTCGACCGCGCCGTCTGGACGACGACCTCGCGTCGTACGGGCGTGTCGTCGGCGGGCGGCAGGGCGGGCGGGGACGCGTTCCCACGTCGTTGACGGTTCTGGTGCACGATCCCCGGGCGGCGCGAACCGGAACCGTCATCGCGCGGACACGAACGCCCGTCCGTCGCCGGTCGGAGCAGCAGGAGCGGACGCCGCACTCCGGCTCACCTCAGCCCGCGCGGGCCGCCAGGCGCTCGGAGCGTCGGCGTGCCTGCTCCGCGGGGTCCGGCACCGGGGCGGCCTGGATGAGCCGTCGTGTGTACGGGTCCTGTGGCGAGCGCAGGATGGCGTCGCGGGTGCCGTGTTCGGCGACCCGGCCGCCGTGCAGCACGACGACCCGGTCGCACAGGGTGTCGACCACGGCGAGGTCGTGCGTGACGAACAGGCACGCGAACCCGAGGCGTTGCTGCAGCTCGCGGAACACGTCGAGCACGCGGGCCTGCACCGACACGTCGAGCGCGCTCGTCGGCTCGTCGGCGATCAGGAGCGCGGGGTCGAGGGCCACCGCGCGGGCGATCGCGACGCGTTGCCGTTGGCCCCCGGAGAGTTCGTGCGGGTAGCGCTCGGCGTACCCGCCGTCGAGACCGACGTCGGCGAGGAGCCGTTCGACACGTTCCTCGACCTGCGCCGTCGGCAGCCGGAGGATCTGGCGGAGCGGCTCGGCGACGGTCTGCCCGACGGTGTACCGGGGGTTGAGCGACCGGAGCGGGTTCTGGAACACCACGCCGACGTGCTGGCGCATCTGCCGTCGGGCGGCTCGTCGTGCGCCGGCGACGTCGGTGCCCTCGACGACCACCGAGCCCGAGGTGATCGGCGCGAGGCCCACCGCGGCCCGGCCGATGGTGGTCTTGCCGCTGCCGGACTCCCCCACCAGGCCGACGATCTCGCCACGGCCGACGGTGAACGACACGTCGTCGACGGCACGGAAGCGCCCGCGCAGGGCGCCGCCGTACTCGACCACGAGGTGCCGGACGTCCAGGACGGCGGCCGGGGGCGCCGTGGCGGAGCCGAGCCGGGCCTCCAGACCGGACCCGGTGCCCATGCGCGGGACCGCAGCGAGCAGTTCGCGCGTGTAGTCGGCGGACGGTGCGGCGAAGACCGCCTCGGCGGTGCCGGTCTCGACGACGCGTCCGCGGCGCATCACGACCACGCGGTCGGCGAGGTCCGCGACGACACCCATGTCGTGGGTGATCAGCAGGATGGCGGTGCCGGTGCGCTCGCGCAGCGCGCGGAGGACGTCGAGCACCTCGGCCTGCACCGTGACGTCGAGGGCGGTCGTCGGCTCGTCCGCGATGAGCAGGTCCGGGTCGGCGGCGAGCGCCATCGCGATCATCACGCGCTGGGCCTGCCCACCGGAGAGTTCGTGCGGGTACTGGCCCAGGCGGCGTTCGGGTTCGGGGACCTCCACGGCGCGGAGCAGCTCGAGCGAGCGTTCCCGGACGGCGGCGCGGTCGTGCTGGCCGTCGGTGCGTCGGACGGCCTCGGCGAGCTGGAACCCGATGGTGAACACCGGGTTCAGCGCCGCGGACGGGTCCTGGAAGATCATCGACACGCTGCGGCCCCGGACCGACCGGAGGGTACGCTCGTCGGTGCCGATGACCTCGAGGTCGCCGAGTCGGATGCTCCCCGAGGCGCGCGCACCGTCGGGGGCGATGCCCATCGCGGTCATCGCGGTCATGCTCTTGCCGGAGCCGGACTCGCCCACGACCGCGACGACCTCGCCCCGGGCCACGGTGAACGAGGCGTCGTCGACGGCGCGGACCACCTCGCCGTCGACGTCGAACGTGACGGTGAGGTGCTCGACGGTCAGGACGTCGGTGGTGCCGCTCATGGGGTCTCCGGAGGGTCGGTGTCGTCGCGGGCGGCCTTGAAGGCCTCCCACTCCTCGAGCATCTTGCGGTGGTAGCCCTGCAGCCACTGCATGTAGTCGCGGCCGTTGAGCAGACGCTCGCGGACCTCGGCGTCCACGTCGCCCGTGCCGGTGCGGCCGGCACCCTCGACGACGGCGAGCCCACGGCCGATGATGTCGCGCTGCCGGTCGAGGTACTTCCGTTCGCTGGCGAGCCAGGAGCCCCAGACGTCGGCCTCGGCGCGGAAGTAGTGACTGCGCTCGCCGGGGACGATGTGGCGCTTCACGAACCCGGAGTCGACGAGCCGCCGGGTGGCCATCGACACCGACCCCGAGCTGGCGCCGAGCGCAGCCTGCAGGTCGGACGACGACGAGTGCGGCGCGCGGGTCATCATCAGGTAGCCGAGCACCCGGGCGTCGGTGAGGGGCATGCCCGCACCGTCGTTGAGCATCAGGGCGAACTCCTCGACGAAGGCCTGGCGCTCCGGTCCGAGCAGCCGGTCGTCGTCGGCGTCGGTGCCGGCGCCGTCGGTGCCGTCGGTGCCGTCGGTGCCCCTGTCGTCGGTCACGAGGCCAGCCCGGCGGCCACCTCGGGTCGCTCGTCCGGGATCGACCACGGCTCCTGCGACATGCCGCCACCGCCACGGATCGCCCGCACGGTGCCGTCCTCGTCGCGGGTGTAGGTGATGTCCTCGTCGACGGAGCCGAAGCGGTTGCCGTGGGTCATCCGCAGGGTGTCGGCGTCGACGACCTCGAGCCGGGTGGGGGTGTCCATCGGCTCGGGGCCGGACGGGTCGACCTCGACGAGCCGGTCACCGATCCGGGCGACGTCGGTGACGCCCCACGGGTTGGCGAAGCGCCCGGTGAAGGCGGCGGTGTCGACGTCGTCGGGCACCGGGGTCCCCGGGGCGTCGGCGTCGGCCGCGGCGTCGAGCATGGCGATGACCGCGGTGGCGATGAGCGTGGCGGGTCCGGCGGCGGCACTCGTGAGCACGGACACGACGAGCCCGGACGCCGGGTCGAACATCGACTGGGTGATGTGGCCGGGGAACCCGCCCGAGTGGCCGCGGATCTCCCGTCCGCCGATCCGGTCGACGATGAACCCGGCACCGTAGCCGCGGGCCGCGGGGTCGTCGGTGGCGCTCCAGGCCTTCCGCTGCGCGAGGCGCTTGGAGTGGTCGTCGAGCAGGGTGCCGTGCCCGATCACGTGCTGCGAGAAGTAGCGGACCAGGTCGGACGCGGTGCCGTGGAAGCCGGTGGCGGCGGCCATCGCGCGGGTGTCGACGTGGTCGATGCGCTGCCGGTGCCGGGCGGTGTGGAAGCCGGTGTACCCGACCACGAAGTCGTCGGCGCGTGCGGGGTCCCAGTCGGGGCCGGTGTTCCGCAAGCCCAGGGGTTCGGTGATCGACTCGCGCACGAAGTCGTTGTACGACTGCCCGGAGACCGCGGCGATGACCAGGCCGAGCAGGGAGTAGCCGAGGTTCGAGTAGTTGAACGACGAGCCGGTCGGCACCTTCTGGCCGCGGTCGAGCACGAGCGCCAGGAGTTCCTGCTCGTCAGGGAACGGACGGAGCAGGGACCAGTAGTCGCCGTCGTGTCCGTCGCGGATGACGCCGGCGCCCATCTCCATGAGCTCGCGCAGGGTGGCGTCGGCGAGCGGCGAGCCGCCGTCGACCAGTGCCGGGACGTACGTGCCGACGGTGTCGTCGAGCCGGAGCGACCCGCGCTCGGCGAGCTGCAGCAGGGCCGTCGCGGTGAAGGTCTTCGAGTGCGAGGCGATGCGGAACAGGTCGGTGGTGGTCAGGCGGCGCCCGGCCTCGACGTCGGCGTAGCCCCAGGCCTCGTCGAACAGGACCTCGCCGCCGAAGCCGACGGCGACCTGCACGCCGGGCACCCGCAGCTGCCACACCTTGTACGACACCCACTCACGGATGTAGGGCAGGGTCTTCCGGTACGCGGAGAGGGTGTCGGTCACGGTGGTCCTTTCGAAGGGCGGTGGTTCGAGTCTGGCGCGTCGGTCGCGACGGTGCCCGCCGCGACGCGGCGTGTGCCGTGCCGGTCAGCGCCGACGCGGGTCGAGCGCGGCGCGCAGCGTGTCGCCGAGCGCGATGACGGCGAGCACGGTCACGGCGAGGAACGCCGCCGGGGCGATGAGCATGTGCGGGGCCCGGAGGAACTGCGACGTCGCCGCGGACAGCTGCAGCCCCCACGAGATCGCCGGACGCTCCAGCCCGATGCCGAGGTAGGTCAGCGACGACTCGGACACGATGACCCCGCCGACGGTGATGGTGGCGAGCACGAGCAGTGGCGAGATCGACGACGGCAACACGTACCGGGTGGTGATCCGCCACGTCGACAACCCCATGGTCCGGGCGGCGAGCACGAACTCGGCGCCCCGGACGCTGCGGACGCTCGACCGCACGAGCCGGGCCATCGTCGGCCACCCGAACAGGGCGAGCACGAGCGACACGGTGAGCACCGACCGCTCCCCCACGCTGTTCAGCACCACGACGGCGCCGAGCAGGAACGGGAACCCGAGGAACACGTCGGTGAGCCGGGCGAGGACGGCGTCGACCCACCCGCCGACCATGCCCGCGACGGTCCCGACGACGACCGCGACCATGCCGGCGAGCACGGTCGTGAGTACCGCGACAGCGATCGACGACCGGGTGCCCCAGATGACGTTCGCGTACACGTCGCAGCCCTGCAGGTCGAAGCCGAACGGGTGCCCGGCGGTCGCTGACGCCCCGCTCCGGCCGAGGTCGCACACCCGGGGGTCGCCGTGGCCGAACAGGCCGGCGAACAGCTGCGGGAACGCCGCGATGAGCAGGACCACCACGAGCACCGACGCGGGCACCCAGAACCCCGGCGTCCGTGCGGCGGCGAGCAGTGGCCGACGCCGGACCCCGACGACGGGGTCGACGGTGGCGCCGAGGGCTTCGGTGGTCATCGGGAGGCTCCTGTCCGGACGCGCGGGTCGAGGGCGGCGTGCAGCAGGTCGACGAGCACGCTCGTGACGAGGAACACCAGGATGAGGGCGGTCGAGATGCCGACGACGACGGCGCCCTCGTGCGAGCGGATGCCCTGGAACAGCAGGTTCCCGACGCCCGGCAGGTTGAAGATGCCCTCGATGATGACGGTGCCGCCCATCAGGTACCCGAGGTCGGTCGCCAGGTAGGTGGCGGTGGGGATGAGCGAGTTCCGCAGCACGTGCACACCGACGATCCGGCCCGGCGCGAGCCCCTTGGCGCGGGCCGTCCGGACGTAGTCAGCGTCGAGCGTCTCGATCATCGACGTCCGGGTGAGCCGGGACACCGCGGCCAGGCCGAACAGGGCGATCACGAACGCCGGCAGGACGTACGCGGTCGGCCACCCGGCGGTGACGCCCGCGACCGGGAACCAGTGCAGCCGCACCGAGAACACCAGCTGGAGGGCCACGCCGAGCACGAACACGGGGACCGCGCCGACGACGATGGTGCCGACGAGCACCGTCTTGTCGAGCACGGTGCCGCGCTTGAGCGCCGAGAGCACGCCGAGCCCGATGCCGAGGACGATCTCGAGCGCCCACGCGCTGAGCGCCAGCGTGATCGTCACCGGCCACCGCGAGGCCATCTGCTCGCCGACGGACTGCCCGTTGAAGTCGGTGCCGAAGTCACCCCGGAACAGGCCGCCCAGGTACTGCACGTACTGCAGCCACAGCGGCTGGTCCAGGTGGTACTCCGCCCGCAGCGCCCGCACGACCGAGTCGGTCAGGGGGCGCTCGCCGCCGAGCGCCTTGATCGGGTCGCCGGGCAGCGCGAACGTCATCGCGTAGATGAGGAAGGTCACCCCGAGGAACACGATGACCAGGCCGCCGAGTCGGCGACCGACGGCGAGCGTCGGACGCATCACGCGCCTCCCGACACGGCCGCCGACACCGGACGGGAGGCGCGGGTCGGGTCCGCCACGTGCGCCGCGCAGGCGAGGATCGCCCCGTACTGCACGCCCACGAGCTTCCCCACCGGGATCGGCTGCGCACCCGTCGACGCGTCCGCCTGCCAGCGCGCGTAGCGCTCGGCCAGGCGGTCGCGGAGCCGGCGGAGCGGCGCGGACGCCGTGCCGGCGGTCGTCTCCGCCTCGACGGCGCGCAGGAGCATGCCGCCGTAGCGCAGGCGGAAGCAGCGGACGAGGTCCTCGCAGCCGAAGCGCTCCGCGACGGTGGCCGTCCGGTCCGCCGGTTCCCGCTCGGCGCGGCGGCGGTCGGTGTCCGCGATCCCGGCGAGCATCGGGACGAACGCCCGGGAGGCCTCGACGAACGGGGACGGGATCGAGAGCATCGGCGATGCCGCGTCGAGGAACGCCTGCAGTTCCGCACCCGAGGCACCGAGGTCGTCCGCGCACCGGCGGAGCAGGTCGGCGTACGGCTCGTCGGTCGGGGTCTGGTCGTCGGCGTCGGGGTGGCTCCAGTACGGCAGCTCGGCCACCATGCAGAGGGCCCCGTGCCGCATCGCCCACGCCGCGCTCGACCCGCCGTGGATGTGCTCGCCGGGGTCGATGCCGAGTTCCTCGAGGTAGGCGTACGCCGTCTCGATGCCGTCCATCGCGAACACCGCCGGGGCGAGCTCCCGCAGGTACGGGGACTCCGGCTCGCCGGTGTCGAGCGGCAGCCCGAGTGCGGCCGGCACCGCGTGCAGGGTGTCGACGACGGCGGGCAGGTCCTCGGACAGGTAGTAGTAGACGCCGCCCATCTCGCCGTTGTGCAGGCTCACGAGCAGGTCCGGCTCGGTGTCGTCGATGAGCCGCATGAACGCGAGCGTCTCGGGCAGCACCTGGTCGAAGTACACCGACTTGTAGCTGTTCGGGAACGTCCACTCGACCTGGCTGTCCGGAGCGGGTCGGTAGAAGTGCCGCGAGTAGAACACGCGGTCGTGCGGGTCGTGGAACCACGCCTCGTTGAGCCGCATGCCGTCCGGGTCGATCGTCGGGACGATGTGCCAGGTGACGTCGAGGGCCTGCACCCGCTCGTCACCGAGGGCCGTCTCGGCGAGGTGCAGCGCCGTCCACGAACCGATCGGCTCGTTCGGGTGCACCCCGCCGACCACGACGGCCGCGTGCGACCCGGTGCCGATGCGGTAGCTGTGCAGCGGTTCGCCGAGGCGGCTCGTGCCGATCCGGGTGACCGTGACCCGGTCGGGGTGCGCCGCGGCGAGCGCGGCGAACCGGGCGTGCAGGTCATCGACGAGCGGGAAGCCGTCGCGGTCGGGGACGTCGCGGACCAGGTCGAGGACGGTGTGCTGATTCATGCCCCGCCCTACTTCACGGCGATCTGCGCGATCACGGGGCTGCCCGCCACCGCGGGCAGCTTCGCGATCTTGTCGCTCGTGACGTACGAGTACTTGTCGAAGAAGGTCGGGACGATCGGGAAGTCCTCGAGCACGGCCTGCTGAGTCTTCGTGTAGTACCCGTTCGCCTCGTCCTGGGACCCGGCGGAGTCGGCCTTCTCGAGCAGCGAGTCGACGTCGTCGGACTGGTAGTAGCCGGTGCACGGGGAGCAGCCGCCGGCCGTGGTGAACAGCGCGCGCAGCGTGTTCTGCTGGCTGATGTACAGCGCGCCCCAGTGGCCGAAGTGCGGGCCGGCGACGGTCTTGTCGGTGAGTTCCGAGTAGTAGGACGCCCAGTCGGTGGTGGCCTTCGCCTCGGCGTCGACGCCCAGGTTCTGCCGGATCTGGTTGGCGTACGCCTCGTACAGGGAGTCGAGGCCGGTGCCGCCCGGGTAGACGAGCGTCATGGTGCCGTCGAACCCGCCGGCACTGGCGAGGAGCTTCTTCGCCGCTGCCGGGTCGAACTCGCAGGCGTCGCCGCAGATGCCCTCCTCGGTGCCGGACATCGACGGCGGGGTGAGCGCGGTGGCCGGGTCGTACAGGCCGCCGTAGATCGCGTCGTTGACCTCGTCACGGTCGATCGACATCGAGATCGCGCGGCGCACGTCGGGGTCGGAGTACCGGTCGTCCCACAGCGGGAACCCGAGGTAGTCGATGCCGGGGGCGTCGAAGGAGTGCAGGCGGTCGCCGAAGTCGGCCTTCGCGCTCGTCATCTTGTCGGTCGGCAGGAACAGCACGTCGGCGTTGCCGGCCAGGACGTCGGTGTACGCGGTGTTCATGTCGGAGTAGCTGCGGAAGGTCACCTCGTCGGTGGCGGGCTTCGTGCCCTCGTAGTCCTTCCAGGCCGTGACGGTGAACTCCTGGTCCGCCTTCCACGCCTTCGTCATCTCGTACGGGCCGTTGCCGATCGGCTTCTTGTCGTACGCCTTCAGGTCGTCGTAGGCGGCCTCGGGCATCGGGTAGAACGCCGTCTGGGCCTGGCTGAGCTGCAGGGGGAACTGGCTGTCCGCGTGGGTGAGCGTGACCGTGAAGGTGTCCTTGCCGGTGACCTTGAGTCCCGACATCTCCTTGGTCTTCGGGGTGCCCTTCGCTGGGTTGAGGTCGGTGTACCCGACGATCCCGGCGAGCTGACCGCTGTTCTCCCACGCGTTCGGGCCGTAGGCGACGTGGTTCCAGGCCTTCACGTAGCTCTCCGGCGTGACGGCCTCGCCGTTCTGGAACGTCCAGCCGTCCCGCAGCGTGATCGTCCACGTGGTGGCGTCGTCGCTCTCGACGCTCTTCGCCGCCACGTCCTGCAGATCACCGTCGGCGTCGGTCTGGGTCAGCGGCGCGAAGACGCTCATCACCTGGTCGAAGGCCACGGTCTGCCGACCCGGGGTCAGGTGGTCGGGCTCGCCGGTCGCGTAGACCAGGCTCGAGGGAGCATCGTCGTCGGCCGCGCCGCCCGCCGAACAGCCGGTCGCCACCAGTGCCAAGGTTGCCGCCGCGGCCAGCGCGGCGATCGTCCTGCGTCGCATGATCTCTCCTCGATCGGGTGCGGCCGGATCCCTGCCCGGTCGTCGTGGTGGGAAAGCTAGGACGGTTCGAATCCCGACCACAAGACTTCTTTCAATGCGCTCTGAGAGTTTTACCGCGCAGAAACACCGACGAAACGACACCCGTCGCGCGACCGAGCCCGTTGTGCCACGCTCGGAACATGCGCCACACACCGCACTTCCTGATGACCGACGTCGACGAGGTCCGACGCCTCATCACCGGGAACCCGTGGGCGACGATCGTGTCCCACACAGCGGCCGGACTGGTCGCCTCGCACTACCCGGTGCTGCTCGAGACCCCCGGCCCCGACGACGACCCGGACGCCCTCGTCCTGGTCTCCCACGTCGGCCGCCCCGACGAGGTCGCGCACGAACTCGGACAGCAAGAGGTCCTCGTCGTCTTCCAGGGCGCGCACGGCTACGTCTCCCCCGCCTGGTACCCGCCGGAGCAGTTCGTGCCGACCTGGAACCACGTCACCGCCCACGTCTGGGGCACCCCCGAGATCCTCTCCGACGACGAGAACTTCCGGGTCCTCGGCGAACTCGTCGACCACTTCGAGCGGGTCATGCCCTCGCCCGTGTCGTTGCAGATCGACGAGGAGACCGCCCGCCGGATCGCGAAGGGCACCGTGGGCATCCGGATCCGCGTCACCCGGTTCGACGCCCGCGCCAAGCTGTCGCAGAACAAGGCCCCCGAGGTGATCGACCGCATCGTCGCCGGGCTGCGGGGCGACGGCCCCTACGCGTCGCCGGCGCTCGCCGACGAGGTCGAGCGGGTCCGGCCCGTCCCGTCCACGGCGAACGGCCTGGAGGCGCCGTGACGGAGATCCTGCTCCGCACCGTTCGGCGTGTGGGCACCTCCGGGGCCCCTGCCGACGTCCGCATCGTCGACGGTCGCGTCACCGAGATCGCACCGACCGGCACCCTCGACCCCACGAGCGTCGACACCGACGTGGTCGAGGCCGCCGGCGCCTGGCTCGGCCCGGGGCTCCGCGACCACCACACGCACTTCGACCAGTGGGCACTCGTCCGCCGCCGTGTCGACGTCACCGGCTGCGACTCCCCCGAGGCGACCGCCGACCTGCTCGCCGCCGTCGCGCGGGCGGGCGTGACGGACCCCGTCCTGGTCGGACACGGCTACCGCGACGGGATGTGGCCGCGCCCTGCGCGACGCGAGCTGCTCGACCGTGCCGCACCGGGCCTCCCGGTCGTCGTCATCAGCGCGGACCTGCACGCGGTGTGGTGCAACGCGCTCGCGCTCGCGCACTTCTCGGCTGCTGTCGGTCGCCCGCTCGAGGCGGGTGAGGACGGGGTCCTGCGCGAGCAGGACGCGTTCGACGTGACCGGTGCGCTGTCGCAGGTGCCGGACGACCTGCTCGACGCCTACGTGGCGGACGCTGCCGAGGCTGCGGCCGCCCGCGGGGTGACGGGTGTCGTCGACCTCGAGATGCGCTTCGGGCTCGACCGCTGGCGCCGCCGGATCCACGCCGGCACCGACGCGATCCGGGTCGCGTCCGGGGTGTACCCGGCCGAGCTCGACGAGGCCATCGCCCGGGGGCTGCGCACCGGCGACGTGGTCGACGGCACGCGGGGCTTGCTCACGATGGGACCGTTCAAGGTGGTCACGGACGGGTCACTCGGCACTCGGACCGCCGCCATGGCCGACGGCTCCGGCGTGCTCGCCTGGCCGTTCGAGGACCTCGTCGCGATCACCCGCCGTGCCGTCGACGCCGGACTCGTCCCCGCGATCCACGCGATCGGCGACCGTGCGAACACGCTGGCGCTCGACGTCTTCGAGACCGTCGGGGCCCGCGGCACGATCGAGCACGCGCAGTTGCTCGTCGACACCGACGTCGACCGGTTCGCCCGGCTCGGGGTCGCCGCGTCCGTGCAGCCCGAACACGCCATGGACGACCGGGACATCGCCGACCGGCACTGGGCCGGGCACACCGACCGGGCGTTCGCCTTCGCCTCGCTCGCCCGGGCCGGAGCGCGCCTGTTGCTCGGGTCGGACGCGCCGGTGGCGCCGCTCGACCCGTGGGTGTCGATGGCGGCGGCCGTCGGGCGGGACCGCGACGGCCGCGATCCGTGGCATCCGGCCGAACGACTCTCGGCACTCGTCGCCTGGCAGGGGTCGACCGACGGGCGCGTCGGGGTGTCCGTCGGCGACGTCGCGGACCTGGTGCTCGTCGAGTCCGACCCGCTGGCGTCGTCCTCCGCCGCGCTGCGTGGCTTGCGGGTGCTCGGGACGGCCGTCGCCGGACGGTTCACCCACCGGGAGGTGTGAGCGGGCGGGTGCGCCTGTGCCCCTGAGCTACTTCTGGTCCTTCGGGCACCAGTAGAGCTTCCGACCGGCCATGTCGGCCATCCGGATCTCGGTGCCGCACACCCGGCACGGCTCGCCCTGGCGGTGGTAGACCCAGTGGCGGTCCTTGCGGGAGCGCAGGGCCTTCTTGTGGTCGGCCTCGGACAGGTCGTCCATCGTCATCATCAGGCCGTCGCGGACGCCGTCGTGCAACAGCTTCGACCAGTCGGCCCAGAGCGCCTTGGCCTGCTTGACGGTGATCTTCTTGCCCGGCTTGTACGGGTCGATGCGCTGCCGGAACAGCAGCTCGGCGCGGTAGATGTTGCCGATGCCCGCCACGACGGACTGGTCCATGAGCAGCTGCCCGATGGCGACGTTCCGACGGCGGACGTTGTCGACGAAGGTCTTCTCGGCCTCGGGCCCGTCGTCGTTCATCGGGTCGGGGCCGAGCTTGTCGAGCGCGCGCTGCACCTCGGCCGGGGTCTCCACGACGCACGCGGTCGGGCCACGCAGGTCGGCGACGGTGTCCTCGGTGAGGATCCGCACCCGGACCTGGCCCACCGGGTCCGGCGGGAAGGACTCGATCGGGTCCTCCGCCTTCTCCTGCTCGGCCATCCGGTAGCGGGCGAGCCGCGGTGCGCCGATCGAGCTGAGCGACTCTTCGCGGTCGTCGTCGTCGGACAGCGCCTCGGCGGTGGAGATCACGCCCGCGAAGTCCCACGCCCCGTACAGCCCGAGGTGGACGCGGAGGAACAGGTCGCCCTCGAACTCCAGGAACATCTGCTTCGCCACCGCACGCGCGGCGATCATGCGCTTGCCGTCGAGCTGCGCGGCACCGGCGGCGAAGCGACCCTGGGGGCTCGACACCTCGCAGCGCTTGCCGACGAAGTGCCGGGTGAACTGGTTGGCGATGCGGTGGACGGAGTGACCCTCGGGCATGACTACCGTTCTACCCGGTACCCCTGACGAGCCGGACTACGCGTCGATCTGACGGCCGGCGATCAGCCCGGTGGTCTCGTACTCGGCCAGCTGGGCGATGCGGCGGGCGTGACGCTCCTCGCCGGAGAACGGCTCGGCGATGAACAGGTCCACGAACCGGATCGCTTCGTCCTCGGTGTGCTGGCGCGCGCCGATGGAGATGACGTTGGCGTCGTTGTGCTGCCGGGCGAGCAGCGCAGTCGACTCGTTCCACACGAGCGCGGCGCGGATGCCCTCGACCTTGTTGGCGGCGATCTGCTCACCGTTGCCGGAACCGCCGAAGACGACGCCGAGGGCCTGGACTCCGGCGCGCTGGTCCTGCACCACGGCGTGCGCGGCGTTGATGCAGAACGAGGGGTAGTCGTCGAGCGCGTCGTACTCGGTCGGACCGTGGTCCACCACCTCGTGCCCGGCTTCGGTCAGGTGCGTTGCGAGGGTCTTGTTGAACTCGAGGCCGGCGTGGTCCGTTCCGAGGTGGATGCGCATGGAACCGATCATATTCCTGCGGCTCCGGGGCCCGGACCACCACGGACTACGGTGCGCGGACCACCACCACGAGGTACCGGGTGGGGTCCTCGCCCGGGTTGCGGTAGACGACGTCGGCGGGGTCGCCGAGCTCGATCCGGTCCCCCGCCGCCAGGCGCGTCGGCTCGCCGCCGACGACGACCTCGAGCACGCCGTCGACGACCCAGATGCAGTGCCGCAGGAACGCGTAGGCGGACGCCGGGTAGGCCACCTCGCGGCCGGCCGGGAGGCGCACCTCGGTGACGTCAGCGGGGAACGCCGCGCTCGAGACCGGACGGCGGCGGTACCCGGTGTCGGGATCGGTCCAGGAATCGGCGGTCGCGCCGCGCTGGACGCCGCGCGCCTCGTCGGGGTCCGTCACCCTGGGCACCTCGTGCTCCAGGGCATCGTCGAGGAGCTGCGAGATCGTCAGACCGAAGGCACCCGACAGGCGACCGAGGATCGTCGCGGTGGGGCTGGAAACTCCGCGTTCGACCCGGTTGATCATCGCGCGGGAGACGCCGGACTCCTCGGCGAGCTCGGTGAGGCTCCACCTGCGCTCGGTGCGGAGGCGCTGGAGGCGTTCGCCGAGCGCCCGCTGCTCGGCGACCGAGGTGTCGTCGGCGCCGGTTGCGGGATCGGCGTGCGCGTCGTCTACGATGTGAGACATGACGACAGCATATGCGACGAACGGGGTCGTGATCCGCGACTGCACCCCGACCGACCTCGACGTCGTGCACGCCCTGCACGTCGATGCGGTCCTGCACTCCACCGCCATCTGGCAGGACACTCCGCACCCGCGTGCGTACTTCGACGGGTGGCTCACCGAGCGGCAGGGCGGCGGGTACCCGGTGGTCGTGGCCGAGCTCGACGGCGTCGTGGCCGGCTACGCCACGTACTCGCAGTGGCGGCCGCACCAGGGGTACCGGCTGACCGTCGAGCACAGCGTCTACGTGGTCGAGGCGTTCCGCGGCCGGGGCATCGCGACGACCCTGATGGCCGAGCTGGTCGCACGGGCCACCGCCGAGGGCCGGCACGTCATGATGGCGGGGATCTGCAGCACCAACACCGGGTCGATCGCCCTGCACGAACGCCTGGGGTTCACCACGGTCGCGGTCGTGCCCGAGGTCGGACGCAAGTTCGACCGCTGGCTCGACCTGACGCTCATGCGCCTGCCGCTCGTCTGACGCGACGGGCGGGGCGGGCGCACCACGGGCCTCCCGGCCGCCCGTTCCCCACCGGTCGGTACCGGATCAGTCGGTCGTGTCGAAGATCGGGCCGACGGTGCGCGAGCGCTTGAGCTCGAAGAAGCCGGGGTACTTCGCGACGGCGACGACGCCGTCCCACAGGTCGAGCGCCTCCTGGCCCTTGGGCGCCGGGGAGATGACCGGTCCGAAGAACGCGGTGCCCTCGACGGCGATGACCGGCGTGCCGACGTCCTGTCCGACGCGGTCGATGCCGTCCTGGTGGCTGGCGCGCACGGCGGCGTCGACCTCGTCCGTCCAGGCGTACTCGAGCAGGTCGGCGTCGAGGCCGAGCTCGGCGAGGACGGCGGGGACGACCTGTTCCGGGTCGGACTCCTGGCGGTGGTGGATGTGCTCGCCGAGGGCGTCGTACAGCGGCTTCACGACGTCCTGCCCGAGCCGGAGCCGCGCCGCCGTGACGATGCGCGGGTAGACCTGGCCGGCGTGCAGGCGCTCCTTGTAGCTCTCCGGCACGTCCTGGTCCTCGTTGAGGACCAACAGGCTCATCACCTTCCAGGTCACGTCGAGGTCGCGGTGCTCGGCGACCTCACCCACCCAGCGGCTCGTCATCCAGGCCCAGGGGCAGTTCGGGTCGAACCAGAACTCCACGGCGGTGCGCTCGGTGGTGGGGTCGGTCGGGTTGTCCACAGTCGTCTCGGTCACGATCCGAGCGTACGCGGCGTCGCTAGGCTGGAACCCATCGTCCCGCCGGCGCACGACGCCGTCCGGGGCCCCGTACGCGGACACCGATCGTCCGCGTCCCCAGCGAAGATGGAGCGTTGCGTGCCCGGAGAGAACCTCACCCGAATCGAAGCCCAGGAGCGCGCGGCCGTCGTCGCCGTGCAGACGTACGACGTCGAGCTCGACCTGACCCGCGGCGCCGACAGCTTCGGCAGCACCACGCGGGTGCGCTTCACCGCCACCGCCGGCGCATCGACCTTCATCGACGCCATCACGAAGACCGTGCACTCGATCACACTGAACGGCACGGCGCTCGACGTCGCCGCGGTGAACGACGGCGTGCGCATCCAGCTCGACGACCTGCAGGAGCAGAACGAGCTCGTGGTCGTCAGCGACGCGCTGTACACGAACACCGGTGAAGGCCTGCACCGCTTCGTCGACCCGGTGGACGACGAGGTGTACCTGTACTCCCAGTTCGAGGTCCCGGACTCCCGCCGCATGTTCGCGGTGTTCGAGCAGCCCGACCTGAAGGCCGAGTTCTCCTTCACCGTGACGGCGCCGTCGCGGTGGCAGGTCGTCTCGAACTCCCCCACGCCGGAGCCGCACGTCGACGGCGACGTCGCGACCTGGGCCTTCCCGCCCACCGCGCGCATCTCGAGCTACATCACCGCGCTCGTCGCCGGCCCGTACGAGGTCGTGCGCGACGAGCTGACCAGCCGCGACGGACGGACGATCCCGCTCGGCGTGTTCGCGCGCAAGTCGCTCGCCTCGTACCTCGACCCCGAGTACGTGTTCGACATCACGAAGAAGGGCTTCGCGTACTTCGAGGAGAAGTTCGACGTCGCCTACCCCTTCGACAAGTACGACCAGCTGTTCGTGCCGGAGTTCAACGCCGGTGCGATGGAGAACGCCGGCGCGGTCACCTTCACCGAGACCTACGTGTTCCGGTCGAAGGTCACCGACGCCATCAAGGAGCGCCGGGTCGTCACGATCCTGCACGAGCTCGCCCACATGTGGTTCGGCGACCTGGTCACCATGAAGTGGTGGAACGACCTGTGGCTCAACGAGTCCTTCGCCGAGTGGGCCTCCACGATCGCCACGGCCGAGGCCACCGAGTGGACCGAGGCCTGGACCACGTTCCAGGCGATGGAGAAGTCCTGGGCCTACCGCCAGGACCAGCTCCCCTCGACGCACCCGATCGTCGCGACGATCAACGACCTCGAGGACGTCCAGGTCAACTTCGACGGCATCACCTACGCGAAGGGCGGCTCGGTCCTCAAGCAGCTCGTCGCCTGGGTCGGCATCGACGCGTTCTTCGCGGGTGTCTCCGCCTACTTCAAGAAGCACCACCACTCGAACACCGAGCTCCGCGACCTGCTCGTCGAGCTCGAGGCGACGAGCGGCCGTGAGCTGACCGAGTGGTCGAAGCTCTGGCTCGAGACCGCGGGCGTCAACACCCTGCGCCCCGAGATCGAGACCGACGAGTCCGGTGTCATCACGTCGTTCACCGTCCTGCAGGAAGCCCCCGCCGACTACCCGACGCTGCGCCCGCACCGTCTGGCGATCGGCGTGTACGCCTTCCGGAACGACGAGTCCGCGCCGTTCGGCGCCGACACGGCGTCCGCCGGCGGCAAGCTCGAGCGGGTCCACCGCGTCGAGATCGACGTCGACGGTGCCCGCACCGAGGTGCCCGAGCTCGTCGGCGTCCAGCGCGGCGACCTCGTGCTCCTGAACGACGACGACTTGGCCTACGCCAAGATCCGTCTCGACGAGCACTCCCGGCGCACCGCGATCGAGCACCTCGCGTCGATCGCGAACCCGCTCGCCCGCTCGATCGTCTGGGGTTCCGTGTGGGACGCCACGCGCGACGCCGAGTCCCCGGCAAGCGACTACGTCCGCCTGGTGCTCGGCAACATCGCGACCGAGACCGAGTCGACGACCATCCGCACGACGCTCTCGCAGCTGCTGCTCACCGCACGCAACTACGTGGCACCGGGCTCGGTCGAAGCCACGGTCCGCACCGTCGGCGACACCCTCTGGCAGCTCGCGTCCTCGGCCGAGGCCGGTTCGGACGCGCAGTTCCAGTTCGTGAAGTTCTTCGCGCAGGTCCCGTCGACGCCCGAGCACGTCGCGACCCTGCAGGGCCTCCGCGACGGATCGGTCACGCTGCAGGGCCTCGAGATCGACACGGACCTGCGCTGGGAGCTGCTCGAGGGCCTCGTGCTCGCGGGTGCTGCGGACAACGCCGAGATCGACGCCGAGCTCGCCGCGGACAAGACCGCGTCGGGTGAGCAGGCCGCGGCACGTGCCCGGGCGACGATCCCCACGGCCGAGGGCAAGCTGGCGGCGTTCTCGTCGCTGGTCGACTCGTCCGAGCTGCCGAACGCCATCGTGCGCCAGACCACGGTCGGGTTCCAGCACGTGAACAGCCCGGTGCTGCTCGAGGGCCTCGTGCCGAAGTACTTCGAGGTGCTCACGCGCATCTGGGCCGAGCGCAGCTACCACATGGCGGACACCATCGTCTCGGGCCTCTACCCGGCGCCGCTCGCGTCGGCCGAGCTCCGCGACGCCGCCGCCGCGTGGCTCGAGGAGCACCCGGAGACGCCGGCGCTGCGCCGCATCGTGTCCGAGAGCCTCGCGGGCACCGAGCGCGCGCTCCGGGTCCAGGCCGCCGACGCCTGACCCCTGCTCTGATCCGGCGGGGTCTTGGTGTTCCTCCAGGGACGCCGAGGCCCCGCCGCTTAGCATCGACCGGATATGAACTTGGCTGCAACGACCGAAGACACGTCCAAACTGGTCTCGAACGCATTCACGGACTTCGTCGACACCTGGCAGGCCCCGATCACGATCGTCATCACGATCATTGCCGCGATCATCCTCCGGCTGATCCTGCGCCGGATGATCAAGCAGGTCGTCGACCGGATCGTGAACGGCGTCAAGAAGCGCCAGGGGGCCGCTGACACCCAGGCCCTCATCGCGTCGCCCGTGCAGACCGCGCGGGTCGTCCAGCGCACCCGGACGCTCGGCAGCGTCCTCGAGAACCTCGCCACCGTCGTCGTGGTCGCGATCGCACTCGTCATCATCGCCACCGCTGTGTGGAAGGGTGCCGCGGTCGGCATCGTCGGTGGTGCGTCCCTCGTCGCAGCCGGCCTCGCCGTCGGCGCCCAGTCGATCGTGAAGGACCTGCTGTCCGGCATCTTCATGATCCTCGAGGACCAGGCCGGCGTCGGTGACGTCGTCGACACCGGGCAGGCCACCGGCGTCGTCGAGAACGTCGGGCTGCGCGTCATGCAGATCCGCGACGTGAACGGCATCCTCTGGTTCGTCCCGAACGGCCAGATCCTGCGCGTCGGCAACCTGTCCCAGGGCTGGTCGCGCGTGCTCGTCGACATCACCGTCCCCTACGACACCGACATCGACGCCGTGCAGGACGCGCTGCTCAAGGCAGCCGTCACGATGTCGCAGGAGTCCCGCTGGCGGCAGCGGATCGTCGAGAAGCCCGAGATCTGGGGGCTGCAGTCGATCACCGACGCCGGCATGGTCTTCCGCCTCGTCGTGAAGACCCGGGCGTCCGAGCTGGACGTCGTCGGCCGGGAGCTCCGCACCCGCCTGAAGCACGCCGTCGACGAACTCGGCATCACCCTGCCGGCGATGGCGATGATCATGCCAGAGGGCTGGGAGAACGCCACCTCGATCAACGGCCTGCGCACCGTCCGGACCCAGCCGACGCCGGCACCCACGAAGCCCCGGCGCACCAAGCGCAACATCCTCGGGCAGCCGATCCACTCGGACGACCCCGACAGCGGGAAGGACCCCAGATGACCGACCCCACACCCCCGAGCGGCACGGGTGGGCCCGGAGCGCGCGGCTCGCTCGGCATGCCCGGCGCCCCCGCGATGCCAGGCTCGGTCGGCGTCCCGGCACAGCCGATCACCCTGCGCGTCGGGGAGCACGGCGCCTCGGCCACCGGGTCGCTGTACGAGCGGATCGGCGGCGCTCCGACCTTCGACCAGCTCGTCCGGCGCTTCTACGAGGGCGTGCAGCAGGACGAGGTCATCTGGCCGATGTACCCGGCCGACGACCTCGAGGGTGCGATCTGGCGCCTCTCCGCGTTCCTGCAGCAGTACTGGGGCGGCCCGGGCACCTACAGCGAACAGCGCGGCCACCCCCGCCTGCGGATGCGGCACAACCCGTTCCGCATCACGTCCGAGGCGCGGGAACGCTGGCTCCACCACATGCACGATGCGGTCGAGTCACTCGAGCTCGCGCCCCTCGACGAAGCCGAGCTCTGGGGTTACCTGGACCGCGCTGCCCACGCGATGACGAACACCTTCGACTGAAGCGCGCCCGGCACACGCCGTCGTGTCGTCGAGACGCCGCCGGATCCGGCGGCGTCTCGATGCTCCCGCGGCGTCTCCCGCTGACGCCGGCGTGCAGTGATCGTCGCGAGCGGCGGACGGGAGGCCCGTGGCGGCGCCGCCACGGGCCTCCCGTCCGCCGGTTCCCACGTTCTCGTTCCCGCGAGACGCCGGCGTGTCCGTCCGACGCCGCCATGTGCGTTCCACGCCTCCGAATTCTGCGGCGTCTCGCGGGGCCGGCGGGGTGCTCGCGGGACGCCGGCGTCTTCGGGCAGCGCGGGTCAGCGCACGGACGAGCCGGAGGCGAGGTCCTCGACCAGGGACGGCCGCGACGGCCGCCAGCCGAACGCCGACCGGGCGTGCGCGCCGGACGCCTCCTGGTGCAGCAGCAGGGCGTCGGCGAAGTCCCGCCCGAGCCGTTCGCGGCTCGCGTCGATGCTCTCGGCGACGACCGGTGCTCCGTGGGCCCCGGCCTCGGCGATCTGCCGGACGGTCGGGTTGTCGCCGGTCGCGGCGACGATGTACCCGTCGGGCTCGCCGCGGTGCAGCGCGAGGACGTAGAGCTCGCCGAGGTCGTCGACGTGCACCGTCGTCCACCGCTGCGAGCCGTCGCCCACCAGCTGCACCGGCTGCTCGCCGTCGCTGACGAACATCGCCGGGATGCCGGCGCCGCGCCCGTACACGATGCCAGGGGCGACGATGGTGCTCCGCACGTCGCTCCCCCGCAGCAGGGCCTCGTTCGGTCCGCGCCAGGCGGTCAACGCCGGCGGGTCGATCGGCGACTGCTCCGAGATGTCCGTCGAGTCACCGAAGGTGAAGATCCCGCCGGTGTGCACGAACGGCTTCGGTGTGCCGGCCAGGGCACCGATCGCGGTGCGGATGAAGTCCGGGTCGACGCCGGGCGCCGATGCCGTGTGGACGACGCCGTCGCTCTCGTGCAGCAGGCGTTCGACGACGTCGGTGTCGGTGACGTCGCCGACCAGGGCCCGGCCACCGGCGTCACGGACGTGCTGGGCCTTCTCGTCGGAGCGGACGAGCGCGGTGACCTCGTCCCCGTGGGCCACGAGGGAGCGGAGGACGGAGGAGCCGATGTAGCCGGACGCACCGGTGAGGAAGACGTGCATGCGGCCAGCCAACCACGGCGGCCGGGCGGCGTCGCGGTCGGGGGTGGTCGGCGCCTCGTCGTCGGTGTCGTCGGTGTCGTCGCTAGGAGCTCAGGGTCCAGGCGCGGCGCTTGACGAGCACGTGGCCGCGCGAGGTCGTGAGTCGGCTCCACGGACCCGTCTCGAACAGGCGGACCGGGTCGTGCCCGAGGAACCCGAGGCTCTCGCCCGCGAAGCCCGCACCGGCGGGCAGGTGTTCGACGCCGGGGACCGGTCGACCCCAGACCTCGGCACGGATCCGTCGGACGATGGCCTCGCCGGCGTTGGACGGCACGGCGTCGGCGACCTCGGCGATGCCGTCGCGGGTGGCGCGGCGGAGGAGTTCCGGCGAGACGTCCGGCAGCGGGACCCAGCCACCGCGGGGCGGGGAGATGGCCGCCCACGTCACGGTGTGCACCTCGTGCGGCAGCTCGACCTCGATCGGGGTGGCCCGCGTCGGGTCGGCACCCTCGGCGTGTTCGGCGTCCTGCGCCTCGGCCAGCAGGCGGAGACGCTCGAGGAGCGACTGCAGCGGGACCACGGTGTCGATCGACGCCGGCTCGGTGAGCGAGAACGTGCGGAGGCCGAGCACCGTCGGCAGTTCGTCGAGCAGCCCGAGCGGGTAGAGGATCGCCGTGTAGACGGCCAGGACGCCGGAGTCGGCGATGAGCCGGACCGAGCCGTCCTCGATCCGAGCGGCACGTCCGAGGTACGTGCGGAGGTCACCGAGTGAGGCGGCGTCGGGAAGCGTGAACGAGTTGCCCATGTCGTCCCCGATCCTACCGGCCGTCGATGCCGCAGCACCTGGGCGTGGCGACCTGCGACGGCGGCGGGCGGCCGTTCGTAGACTGCACAGCGTGAACGGCGAACCCGACTTCCTGCGGACCCTGCGACTCGAGGACACCGGCGCGAGCACGGGCGAGACGATCCTGACCGGTGCCAGCCACTGGTCCCCCGGTGGACGGGTGTTCGGCGGGCAGGTGCTGGCGCAGTGCATCGTCGCCGCACAGCGCACGATCGAGGGACGCGACGTCCACTCGATGCACGGCTACTTCCTGCGGCCCGGCGACATCGACGTGCCGATCACCTTCGGCGTCGAGCGCATCCACGACGGCCGGTCGTTCGCGGCCCGACGTGTGCAGGCGTACCAGCGAGGTGTCCCGATCTTCTCGATGATCGCGTCGTTCCAGGTGCCCGACACCGGCATCGAGCACCAGGACCCGTACCCGGTGGACACCCCGGACCCGGAGTCCCTGCCGTCGGCCGCGTCGATCCTGTCCGCGATCGACCACCCGGTCGCACGTGCCTGGGCCGCGCGGTCCATCGACCTGCGCCACGTCGAGGGACCGGTGTTCGTCGACGTGCAGGGCGAGCACGTGCCGCACCAGGCGGTCTGGTTCCGCGTGCAGGGCGACCTGCCGGACGACCCGGCGCTCCACCGTGCGGTGCTCGGGTACGCGAGCGACCTGTCGATCCTCGAGCCGATCATGCGCCGGCACGGCGTCGCCTGGGGCACCCCGGGGGTCAAGAGCGCGAGCCTCGACCACGCCATGTGGTGGCACCGCGACGGTCGCGCGGACGAGTGGGTCCTGTACACGCAGGAGTCCCCGAGCGCACAGGGCGGACGGGGACTCGCGTTCGGCCGGATGTTCTCCCGTGACGGGCAGCTGCTGGCGACCGTCGCCCAGGAGGGCATGATGCGGGTGCCTACGGCCGGCTGAACTGCACCGGCTCCTCGAGGTAGCGCTCGCACGCGGCACGCTCGGTGTCGGTCAGTCGACGCGGACGGTTCGTCGCCGCGTCGACCATCACGAGTGCCGTCGTCGCCCGGGTGTACAGGACGGCGGGCTGCTGCCCCACCGGCGACCAGACCTCGTACGAGACGTCGATGCTCGCGCCCCCGAGCCGCCCGATCCACATCTGGATGTCGAGCGGTTGGCGGAGGTACGGGATCGACGCCAGGTACTCGAGGCGCTGCCCGGCGATCACCGTCATGGTGCCGGAACCCGGCCGACCGTCGATGATCGGCTCGGGCAGGTCACCGTCGGGGTCCTCACCGGGGTCGGCACCCCAGAACCCCACGATGCGCGCCTCTTCGAGGAGGCGCAGCATCGCGGAGTTGTTGACGTGACCGTAGGCGTCGATGTCGCTCCACCGCATGCGGATGGGAGCGTGCAGTCTCGCCACGAGGGTCAGTCGCGGGTGAGCTTGCGGTACGTCGCGCGCCCGGGCTTCGCGGCATCGGCGCCGAGGCGCTCGATCTTGTTCTCCTCGTAGGCCTCGAAGTTGCCCTCGAACCAGTACCAGTTCGGCGTGCCGTCCTCGTTGAGGCCTTCCCACGCCAGGATGTGCGTGGCGATGCGGTCGAGGAACCACCGGTCGTGGGTGATGACCACGGCGCAACCGGGGTACTCGAGCAGGGCGTTCTCGAGGCTGCCGAGCGTCTCGACGTCCAGGTCGTTGGTCGGCTCGTCGAGGAGCAGCAGGTTGCCGCCCTGCTTGAGCGTCAGCGCCAGGTTCAGACGGTTGCGCTCACCACCGGACAGGATGCCGGCTCGCTTCTGCTGGTCCGGACCCTTGAAGCCGAACTGCGACACGTAGGCGCGGGACGGGATCTCGGTCTTGCCGACCTGGATGTAGTCGAGTCCGTCGGACACGACCTCCCACAGGTTCTTGTTCGGGTCGATGCCACCACGGCTCTGGTCGACGTACGAGATGTCGACCGTGTCGCCGATCTTCAGCCTGCCGCCGTCGAGGGGCTCGAGGCCGACGATCGTCTTGAAGAGCGTGGTCTTGCCGACACCGTTCGGGCCGATGACGCCGACGATGCCGTTGCGGGGCAGCGTGAACGACAGGTCGCCGATGATGACGCGCTCACCGAACTGCTTGCGCAGGTGCTCGGCGTCGATGACCTGCGAACCCAGACGCGGGCCGACCGGGATCACGATCTCCTCGAAGTCGAGCTTGCGGGTGCGCTCGGCCTCGGTGACCATCTCCTCGTATCGGGCGAGACGGGCCTTCGACTTCGCCTGACGGCCCTTGGTGTTGCTCCGGACCCAGTCGAGCTCGGACGACAGGCGCTTCGCGAGCTTGGCGTCCTTCTTGCCCTGGACCTCGAGACGAGCACGCTTCTTCTCGAGGTAGGTCGAGTAGTTGCCCTCGTACGGGTACAGGCGGCCACGGTCGACCTCGGCGATCCACTGGGCGACGTGGTCCAGGAAGTACCGGTCGTGGGTCACGGCGAGGACGGCACCGTGGTACTGCTGCAGGTGCTGCTCGAGCCAGAGCACGCTCTCGGCATCGAGGTGGTTGGTGGGCTCGTCGAGGAGGAGCAGGTCGGGCTTCTGGAGCAGCAGCTTGCAGAGCGCGACGCGGCGCTTCTCACCACCGGACAGGTGGGTGACGAGTTCGTCCCCCGGGGGGCACTGCAGCGCGGCCATGGCCTGCTCGAGCTGGGAGTCGAGGTCCCACGCGTCGGCGGCGTCGATGTCCTCCTGCAGGGTGCCCATCTCGGCCAGGAGCGCGTCGAAGTCGGCGTCCGGCTCGGCCATGAGCGCCGATATCTCGTTGAAGCGTGCGAGCTTGCCGTGGATCTCGCCCACGCCTTCCTGCACGTTCTCGAGCACGGTCTTGCTCTCGTCGAGCTCCGGCTCCTGCATGAGGATGCCGACGCTGAAGCCCGGCGTGAGCTTCGCCTCACCGTTGGACGGCTGGTCGAGACCCGCCATGATCTTCAGGATCGTCGACTTGCCCGCACCGTTCGGTCCGACGACGCCGATCTTGGCACCGGGGAGGAACGACATCGTGACGTCGTCGAGGATCAGCTTGTCGCCGACCGCCTTGCGGGCGCGGACCATCTGGTAGATGTACTCAGCCATATCGGCCCCAAGTGTAGTGACACCGCCGGAGCACCGCTCGCCCGACGCCGGATCGCCGCTTCCCGCACCTGTACGAACAAGCCTGTTGTTCGCGACACGGACGACGTAGCTTGGCCTCACCCCGCTACCTCGGGCCCGTCGCCCACCACGACGAGGACCAGGATCAGGACCACGGACAGGACGAGGACCATGACCACGCACACGACCACGACCCCGTCGCGGCTCCGCCGCCTCGCGCTCCCCTTCGTCGGAGCGATCGCACTCACCGTCGCGCTCATCGCCCCGGTGTCGCCGGCATCGGCCGCCGGTGCCGTGCCGAAGGGCAGCCCGTACCTGCTGTACACGGCGAGCATCAGCGCCAACGGCACGGGCACCGGCTACTCGTCGTACATCAACGTGCACGACGCCCACAACAACGCCTACTCGTTCGGGATCCAGTCGGACAAGGGCTCCCCGCAGAGCAAGGGCAAGCCGCGCTACATCTGGGAGCGCGTGCAGAACGGCAAGTTCACCTACGGCTACCTGGGCCTGGCCACCAACAAGCTCACGCCCATCGGCATGCGCTGGTACAAGAACGACGTCGCGACGATGATCGTGAACCACAAGACGATCGGCACCCTCAAGCTCAACCTCGACGGTCGCCTGTTCTTCAACGCCGAGGCCAACGCCCGCCTGAACGGTGACGTCGTGCACTCCACGGTGCAGAACACCCGCATCACGGTCGGCGACCGCAAGTCGAACACCGGCCTGAACGGCAAGTGGGACACGAGCTTCTCGTTCCACGGACTGAAGGCGAAGCAGACGAACAGCCCGCGGGTTCAGGGTGCCAGCTTCAAGATCGACGGCCGCGTGGCCGGGCTGCCCCGTGGCGGCAACTGGGACACCGCCCAGGTCTCCGGCATCGGGATGATCGCCCAGAAGTGGTGACCGACGCGACGCGGTGAACCGCACGCGTCCCCGGCGGCCTGACCCGCACCCCGACTCCGGTCGGCGTGCGGGTCAGGCCGCTTCGGCGTCGTGGGCGTGGTCGTCGAGGGGCGGCGCGGGGTCCCAGGGGGCGGCGTCCTGTTCGAGGACGTGCTCGGACGGCCCCGCGGGCTCCTCGCCGTGGCCGAGCGGCGGTGCCCCGTGGTCCCCGTCGACGTCGCCGTCACCGTCACCGGCCGGACCGTGCTCGGTCGCCGGTGCGTGGTCGTGCGAGCCGTCCGGCTCCGCTCCGTGACCGGCGCCGTGCCCCGCCGGGTCGCGGACCTCGCCGGTGCGGGGGTCCACACCGCGCAGGCCACCCTGCCCCGAGGCGCCGTCGCCGACCTGCCGCGGCACCCGCAGCCAGTTGCTGATCCCCCACGCGAGGTCGTGACCGATGCCGTCGGCGTCGATCTCGACCGAGGTCCCGCCGCGACCGTCGCGTTCCCACGTGCGGATGCGGACCCGGCCGGCGACGACGATCCGGTCGCCCTTCTTCAGGGACTTGTACACGTTCGACGCGAGCGACCGGAACGCGGTGACGGTGTACCAGTTGGTGGCGCCGTTGACCCAGGCGGCGGTGGCCCGGTCCCAGCGACGAGAGGGTGAGGCGAGTCGGAGACTCGTGATGGCGATGCCGGTCTCGGTGACGAGGTGCCGGGGCTCGGTGGCGACGATTCCGCAGACGGTGATGATGTCGTTCATGCGTCGATCGTCACGGAGCCCGGGGCCGCGTCAGCGACCCCGGGCTCGATCTGTGGCGTGTGGACCCGATCAGGTGACCTGTGGAGGACGAGTCCCCCGAGCCTCCTGTCCGGACCCGGTCAGTGCGCTCGGAACTCGGGCCGGGCGGCCAACGGTCCGAGCGCGGCGTGGACCGCGCCCTTCGCGGACTCGAGGGACGGGTACGGCCCGCCCGCCCGTCGTCGTCCGTAGAGCTCGACCTCGAACCCGTCCGCCGCGCGGTGGATGCTGCCCACCGCTCCGGCCGGACCGATCGCGACCCAGGTTCCCGTGTTGTCCGTCATGTTCGAACCACCTCCTCGTGGCCCTGCCGCCCCGGGGTCAGGACGCCAGGATGTACTGACTGTAGGCCTTCCGGACCTTGTTCACCTTGGGCAGCGCGACTGCGAGGCAGTAGCCCTGCCCGGGGTTCTTCGCGAAGAAGTCCTGGTGGTACTCCTCGGCCGTCCAGAACGTCGAGAGCGGCTCGATGGTGGTGACGATGCCGCCGTCCCAGATGTCCGACGCCCGCTCGATGGCGCGCTCGAACAGCTCGCGCTGCGCGTCGTCGGCCGGGAACATCGCCGAGCGGTACTGCGTGCCGACGTCGGCCCCCTGGCGGTTCAGCTGCCGGGGGTCGTGCAGCGTGAAGAAGACGTCGAGGATCACGTCGGCCGGGATCACCGACTCGTCGAACGTCACCGCGACCGCCTCGGCGTGCCCAGTCGTCCCGGTGCACACCAGTTCGTACGAGGGCTCCTCGACCTGTCCGCCGACGTAGCCGGACACCACGTCCTGCACACCCTGGAGCGTGCGGTACACGGCGTCGAGACACCAGAAACATCCACCTGCGAGCACGAACGTGGTCATGGCCACAACCTCTCTCCGGGCTGCCCGTGCAGCCCCGTCGTTCCTCCACAACAGTGTGCGCGGGGACCCTGTTCCCCAGATCGGATGGCACCCCTCGGCGTGTCGGTGGTCCCCCGTAGCGTCGGCACCACACCGACCAGGAGGCCAGCGATGCAGACCATCACCGAACCCGCACTGCGGATCCGCAGCGTCCCGCTGGCCCGCGCCCGGGGCGACTACCGCATCCTCGACGTCCGCGACGACCTGAGCCGGGTCACCCGGGCCAACGGAGAGATCGTCGGGTACGTCGACCGCATCGACGTCGCCGGTGACACCGCCTACCGTGCCCGCCGGTACGTCGCGACCGAGCGTCGGTTCGTCGAGCTGCCGAGCGTGTGGTCCGCCGACGACGCCGTGGACACCCTGCGCTGGTCATGATGTTCCACATTGGAATCATCTGCACCGGGATGCACGGAACGCCGTCCGGCCTCCCCGACGCCTGACCGTTCCGTGGGTATGGTGCGCGCATGGACTGGTGGAACGACCTGACCGACTGGACTTCGTCCGACACGGGTTGGCGGGTGCTCTCGGGCGCTGTGATCCCCTTCGTCGCCATCGTCGTGGCGGGCGTCATCGCGGCGCTCATCGGGCGCAGTGCGACCAAGCGGGTCGTGGCGCTGCAGGAGCGGGAATCGAAGAACGCGGCCGTCGCCGCGATCCTGACGGCTGCGCGCAAGGCAGCGGCATGGGGATCGCTCGGACACGACGAGCGTGCGTACGCCGACCACCTCGCCGAGGACGCCGACATCCGGCTGCGCCTGCTCCCCGTGCAGGGTGCGCCACTGGCCGCCAACTGGGCCCAGCACGAGATCGCCGACATCAAGAAGAACTCGTCGACGTTCAGCTTCCAGGCGGACCAGTCCCTCGCCGAGTTCCGTGACCGCCTGCTCGACTGGCAGGCGCGACCGAGTCGTGCGCGCAAGCTCTTCAAGGCCGACCTCGAGCGCTGGAAGTTCGAGTCCCCGGACCCCGACGCCGACCTGATCAAGCGCCAGCAGGACTGGAACGCCGACCAGGCCGAGGCCCCTCGCACCCAGGCACCCGCACAGGCCCCGGCGCCGGCTCCGGCTGCTCCCGCCGAGCGTCCCACCCCGACGACGACCTCGCTGCGTCCGGCCCAGCGCCCCGCATCCGCACCGACGACTCCTCCGGCCGCTGCCGCAGCCGGTGCTGCTGCGCCCGGCGCTGCGTCAGCCGGTGCCGCAGGCGGGACGACCCCGTCGTTCTCCGTGAACCGTGGCGTGGGCAAGAACCCGAACCGCGGCAGCGCCGACCAGAACGCCACGCGCTCCTTCGGTGACAACACCACGCGCGTCTACGGCGACGACGAGGCTGCGCCCCCGGTCCGTCCGGCGCTCGGCACCCCGACCTCGCCCGCCCGCTCCGTTCAGGGCCGCGGCACGGACGACACCGAGGTCGTGGACGACGACCGCGCCCCGCGGGCACCCGGCGACGCGAGCGCCACCCGCGCCTTCGGCGACACCGACCGCGCACCGCGGAACGACCGCCCGTCCTCTTCCGACCGCCCCGTCGCGACGCCCACCTCGGCCGACTCACACGTCAACCGGGCGCCCGCGAACGACGTCCCGCCCGCATCGGCACCCCGGGTCGACACCCCCGGCGCGACGAACACCACGTCCGTCCCGACGCGTCTGAACCAGGCCCCCGCCGAGCCGGCCGACGCGAACGAGACCTCGGAGGCGCCGTACACGCAGCCGATCAGCGCCGCCGAACTCCGACGCCGCGCCGCGGACGACGACGAGTAACCACCCCCCACGACGAGAACAGGGCCGCCATCCGGAGAGGATGGCGGCCCTGTTCGTCTTCGGCGCCCCCGGCAGGAATCGAACCCGCGGCACGGTGGGTAGAAACCACCTGCTCTATCCACTGAGCTACGGAGGCGAGCAGCGTCGATTGTAGCGGCGAGCAGCCCCGGGACGCTCGATGCGCGCCCCGCCGCGTCGCCGTGACAGGACCCGGCGGTCGCCCAACGGTCGGACGCCGTCTGCTCCCCGTTCCCCTCCGCGACACCCGCGCTTCGTAGCGTCCGGAGCATGCGCACCACCGGTTCCGTCCTCGCCGTCGTGCCCGCACGTGCCGGGTCGAAGGGGATCCCCGGCAAGAACCTCCGCACGGTCGCGGGACGTTCGCTGGTCCGGCGAGCGGTCGACTCGGCACGACGTGCCACCCGCATCGACGAGGTCGTCGTCACGACCGACGGTGACGCCATCGCTGCCGAGGCGGTCGCCGCCGGTGCCGCCGTGGTCCGCCGTCCGGCCGAGCTCGCCGGTGACGAGGCGTCCTCGGAGTCCGCCCTGTTGCACGTCCTCGACGCGATCAGCACGCCGCTGCCCGAGGTCCTCGTCTTCCTGCAGGCGACCTCGCCGTTCATCGACCCGGCCGACCTCGACGCCGCCGTCGAGCGCGTGGTCGACGGGCACGCCGACGCGGTGTTCGCCGCCACGCCGTCGCACGCGTTCCTGTGGCGGACCGCCCCGGACGGCACCGCGGTGGCGGTGAACCACGACGCTGCGACCAGGCCCCGCCGGCAGGACCGCGAGCCCGAGTACCGCGAGACCGGCGCCTTCTACGTCATGCGGACGGCGGGGTTCCTCGAGAACCGACACCGGTTCCACGGCCGCGTCGAGCTGGCCGTCGTCGACGGTGCCGGCGCCATCGACATCGACGACGAGGCCGACCTGGCCCTCGCCGAAGCCCTCGCCGAAGCCCTCGCCGAAGCGCCCACACCCACCACGACCCGAGACCCATCCCCGACGCGGGCCACCCCCCGCACCGAACGGAGCACCATGACCGTCACCATCGGTACGTCCACGATCGGCGCGGGCCACCCCGCGTACCTCATCGGCGAGATCGGCCTCAACCACAACGGCGACGTCGACATCGCGAAGCAGCTCATCGACGTCGCTGCGGACGCGGGCCTGCAGGCCGTGAAGTTCCAGAAGCGCACCCCCGCGATCTCCACGCCGGAGCACATGAAGAACACCCCGCGCAGCACCCCGTGGGGCGACATGACCTACCTGGAGTACCGCTACCGCGTCGAGTTCGACCGCGACCAGTACATCGAGATCGGCGACCACGCGACCCTCCGCGGCCTCGACTGGTTCGCGTCGCCGTGGGATGAGCCGTCCGTCGACTTCCTCGAGGACCTCAACGTCGTCGCGTACAAGATCGCCTCGGCGTCCGTCACCGACCTCGGCATGCTCGCCGCCGTCGCCGCGACCGGCAAGCCCGTCATCCTGTCGACCGGCATGTCCACGCTCGAGCAGATCGACGCCGCCGTCGAGGCCCTCGGCACCGACCGCCTCGTCCTCATGCACGCGACGTCGACCTACCCGCTGCCGGCCGAGGAGGCGAACCTCCGCATGATCGACACCCTCGCCCACCGCTACGCGGGCGTCCCCGTCGGCTACTCCGGCCACGAGCCCGGCCTGCAGATCTCGATCGCCGCGGTCGCCCTCGGTGCCACGGCCGTCGAGCGCCACATCACGCTCGACCGCACGATGTGGGGCTCCGACCACGCCGCGTCGCTCGAGCCGCACGGCCTGAAGACGCTCGCCCGCGACATCCGCATCATCGAGACCGCCCTCGGCGACGGCGTCAAGAGGATCTTCCCCGGCGAGCAGGCACCGCTCGCGAAGCTGCGTCGCGTCGGCGCGTGAGCGGATGCAGTCCCCATCCGACCGCCGGCGAGCAGGCACCGCTCGCGAAGCTGCGTCGCGTCGGCGCGTGACCGGCCCGGTCGACGGGACCAGCGCCTTGGACGCGCCGGCTGACGGCGGTGGGTCGACGGTCGGACTGGAGGCGCGCCTCCCGTCCGACGCGTCACCACGCGTCCGACGCGTGGTCGGCCTGGTCGACACCGACTCGTTCGCGAAGTGGGGCGCCCACCTGCTGGCGAGCGCCCCGGCGGACTGGGACCTGGAGCTGCGCACCGTGGCGACCCCGCGGTCGGCGAGCACGAAGCAGCTGCGGTCGGCGTTCCGCGGGCTGGACCGGCGCCTCGCCCACCTGCACCGCGAACCGCCCGCACCGAAGGACGTCGACGCCGTCGTCGAGGAGCTCCGACAGGACCCGCCGGACGCCGTCCTGGTGTCGTTGATCGGACCGGTGGCCGAGCTCGTGATCGACGAGGTACACCGGCGGATCCCGGACCGGCCGGTGCTGGTGTCGGGGCTGCCGGGGATCTCGTTCCCGTCCAAGTGGAAGGGCATCTTCTTCCGAGCCCGGGCCGACCTGTTCGTGCTGCACAGCCACCGTGAGGTCCGCGCGTACGAGGAGATGGCGCGCGAGGGCGGCGTCGAGCCGCACTTCGCGCTCGCCACGCTGCCCTTCGCGCGTGGTGCCGGCGCGACCGGCGGTGCCGGCGCGAGCGATGGTGCGGGCTCGATGGGCCGCGACTCCGTCGTTTTCGCGGCGCAGCCGAGTGTGCCGTTCGAGCGGGCCGACCGGGCCCTCGTCGTGCGGTGGCTCGTGGAGACAGCGCGGGCGCACCCGGAGTGGCGCGTCGTCATCAAGACGCGCGCTGCGGCCGGTGAGCACCAGACGCACCGCGAGGAGCACCCGTACCCGGACCTGGTGCCCGCGGACGCGCCGACCAACCTCGTGGTCGAGAGCGGACCGATGGCCGAGCACCTCGACCGGGCGGTGGCGCTCGTGACGATCAGCTCGACCGCGGTGCTCGAGGCGGCGGCACGGGGCGTGCCCGCGCTCACGCTGACCGACTTCGGAATCGGGCGGCACCTGATCAACGAGGTGTTCGTGGGGAGCGGCCTCGAGGGGGACGCCGTCGACCTGGTCGACGGACGGTTCGGCGTCGTCCGGCCGGAGTGGATGCGGGACAACTACTTCCACCCGGCCTCGGAGGACGACTGGCAGCACCGGCTCGTGGAGCTCATGGCCCGACGGGACGCCGGCACGTTGGTGGACCGGGCACCCGCTCGGCGGAGTCGCGGTGGGGTGCTACGCCGTGCGTGGGAGCGGAAGAACGCCCTCGGTGGGGCCGATCGCAGTCCGCTCGGGCTGGTGGCACTGGGCATCGGGGCACCGATCCGGGGCGCGAAGCGTCTGGCACGACGCGTGCGGGCGCTGGTCGATCCGCCGGAGCCCGTCGTGGTGGCGGCGCCGACGTCGCAGCGTGCGGGGGCGCGGGCCGCTGTGCCCGCGCCGGGGAGCGCCGCTGGGACGGCTGCGGCGGCGGCCGCCCCGGCCGCGGCGGAGGCTCGTTCAGAGCGCCTTGGCCACCGCGAGCAGGAGCTGGTCCCTGGTCGGGACGCCGGGTGAACGGAAGACCTCGGTGCCGTCGTCCTGCCGCACGATGATCGTGGGGGTGGACCGGATACCGAGGTCTTCCGCGTCGTCGGGGTGTGCCGCCACGTCGCGTTCGGTCACGGTGAGCCCGGGGACGAGCGCCGAGGCCTCGGCCGACACCCGGCGGGCGGCGGCACACGGCGCACAGAAGGCGGACGTCCAGAGGTCGAGCTGCATGTGGTCCTGCAACGCGGCGGGTGGGGGTTCTACTCCCGGTCGAACTCGCCGCTGCGGTCGCCGCGGTCCTGCAGGTCGTCGACCGGGTCGGACTCGCTGGGCTCGTAAGTGAACTCGACCGAGATCTGGTCGAGGACCTGGCGGGACTTGGTGGCGCGGTAGGTGAAGGCCGTCTGCAGGCCCTCGACGTCGGCGAACACCGTGACCTCGTCGTCCAGCGCGTCGCTCGTGGCGGTGCGGGTGTCGGTCGTGCCGTCGAAGGGGCCGCCGTGGAAGATCGCGGTGTACTCGTCGCCTTCGTGGATGGTGATGTCGCTCATGCCTCCCTTCTACCAGGCGGCGGCTGGTGCAGTCTGTCCAGCCCGTCCTTGCGCGATCCATAGCACAGCTATATAGTTCAGCTATGGAAACACCGCGTGAGCAGACGATCGAGACCCTCCTCGTCTCCGTCAACCGCCTGATCCGCAGCGCCGTCCAGTCGACGGGCAACACCACGTCCACCGCGGTCTGGCGCACGCTCGGCATCCTCGAGACCGACGAACCCCTGCGACTCGGCGAGCTGGCCACCGCCTCCCGTGTGGCGCAGCCCACGATGACCCGACTCGTCGCCGGCATGCTCGCCGACGGCCTGGTCAGCCGCAGCGTCGACCCGGACGACTCCCGCGGGCAGCTCATCGAACTCACCGAGGCCGGTCGCGAACGGCTCGCTTCCTGGCGCTCCACCCTCACCAGCACGGTCGGTCCGTTGTTCGCCGACCTGACCGACGACGACTGGGACGTCCTGCACCACGCGGCGAACCTGATCGCCCAGCGCACCCGGACAACCCCCAACGGAACGGAGATCCCCGCGTGAAGGCCCACGCACCCGCCGGCCAGTCCGGCTCCATCCTCAAGCAGTCGTCCGCGGTCTGGGCGATCGCCTTCGCCTGCGTCGTCGCGTTCATGGGCATCGGGCTCGTCGACCCGATCCTCCCGGCGATCGCGGCGTCCCTCAAGGCGACCCCCGCGCAGACCGAGCTGCTCTTCACGAGCTACCTGGCCGTCACCGGTGTCGCGATGTTCTTCACCAGCTGGGTCTCCAGCCGCATCGGCGCGAAGCGCACCCTGCTCATCGGACTCGCCCTGATCGTCCTCTTCTCGGTGCTCGCGGCGACGTCGAACAGTGTGTGGAGCATCATCGACTTCCGTGCCGGCTGGGGCCTCGGCAACGCGCTCTTCATCTCCACCGCGCTCGCGACCATCGTCGGAGCAGCGTCCGGCGGCACCGCCTCGGCGATCATCCTGTACGAGGCAGCGCTGGGCCTCGGCATCGCCGTCGGCCCTCTGGTCGGAGGTCTGCTCGGCTCGGTGAGCTGGCGCGGCCCGTTCTTCGGCGTCACGACCCTGATGGCCGTCGCGTTCATCGCCATCGTTGCCCTGCTGAAGACCGGCAGCCTCGAGAAGCCCACGCCGACGAAGCTCTCCGCACCCTTCCGCGCCCTGACCCGTCCGGCACTCGCCGCCCTCGCCGCGACCGCGCTGTTCTACAACATCGGCTTCTTCGTCCTGCTGGCGTACACCCCGTTCCCGCTCGGCTTCGGCGCGCTCGGCATCGGGTTCACCTTCTTCGGCTGGGGTGTCGGTCTCGCGATCACGTCGGTGTGGGTCGCCCCGATGCTCACCGCACGTCTCCGGAGGACGACGGTGCTGAAGATCGCGCTGCCCCTGCTCGCGCTCGACCTGTTCGCCGCGGCCCTCGTCGTGCGGTCCCAGGTCGGCCTGATCATCTGCGTCGTCATCGGCGGCCTCGTCCTCGGTGTCCTGAACACGGTGCTCACCGAGTGCGTCATGGAGGCCACCGACCTCCCCCGCTCCGTCGCCTCGAGCGCCTACTCCGCCGTCCGCTTCATCGGTGGCGCCATCGCCCCGCCCGTCGCGACCCTGCTCGCCGACGCGTACTCCCCCTCAGCCGCCTACGTCTTCGCGGGTGCATCCGTCGCGGTCGCCTTCGTCGTGATCCTCTGCACCACCAGGGTCCTGCGCCGCGTCGACGACGGACCCGAGCCGGAGCGCGTCGAGGCCGAGGCCATCACCGCCGGCGACATGGCCTAGCGGCGGGGCTGCGGGCGCCTTCCCGATTCCCCACTTCTCCACGAACGGGCGAAATGCCGGAGTGTCCCCCGTGGGCACCCCGGCATTCCGCCCGCTCGTGCGTCCGTGTGCGGGCTCGCTCGCCCCTCGTTCCACACCCACCCGCGAGCGGGCGAAATGCCCGGCCTCGGCTGCAGAGCGACGCCGGCATTTCGCCCGCTCGTGCGGAGCTGGCCAGAACCGTGCGGCAGGCGGGGTGGAGGGCGACCGCCTGGAGGCGCAGGGCGGCCTGCCGGGGTCGCCCCGGGCCTCCAGGCGGTCACCTGCAGTGCTCGCGGCTCGCGTCCAGACGAGCGGGCGAAACATCCGGGTGCGCCGGCAGGGCACCCTCGGCATTTCGCCCGCTCGGCTGAACACGGGCGGGCGGAGCCGCGACCGGGGCGGCAGCGTCGGCGAGCGGGCGGAATGCCGCGGTGCGTCCACGGGGTGGCCGCGGCATTTCGCCCGCTCGTGGTGAGGAGGCGGGATCGGCGCGGCAGGCGGGGTGGAGGGCGACCGCCTGGAGGCGCGGGGCGGCCTGCCGGGGTAACCACGGGCCCCCAGGCGGTCGCCTGCACCGCATGCGGCTCGCGTCCCGGACGAGCGGGCAAAATGTCCGGGTGCGTCCGCAGGGCGACCGCGGCATTTCGCCCGCTCGCGCATCCGCTCGCGCATCCGACGCACGGATCGGGCGGGAACGGGCAGGCACGGGCCGGCCAGCGCGAGCGGGCGCAGCGGCACGTACGGGAGGCACACGGGGCGGGAATAGGATCGGGGGCATGGCAACCGCGAATGACCGCCTCGTCTGGATCGACTGCGAGATGACCGGCCTCGACCTCGAGGTCGACGAACTCGTCGAGGTGGCCGTGGTCATCACCGACTTCGACCTCGAGCCCGTGCACCCCGGGTTCGACATCGTCATCAAGCCGGACCAGTCGGCGCTCGACAACATGAACGAGTTCGTGACGAACATGCACGTCACCTCGGGGCTCATCGACGAGATCCCGAACGGCGTGAGCCTGGCGGACGCCGAGTACCAGGTGCTCGAGTACATCCTCGAGCACGTCCCCGCCGAGGGCTCCGCGCCCCTGGCCGGTAACACCATCGGCACCGACCGCGCGTTCCTGTCGAAGTACATGCCGCGGGTCGACGGGCACCTGCACTACCGCAGCGTCGACGTGTCGAGCATCAAGGAGCTCTGCCGCCGCTGGTTCCCCCGCGTGTACTTCAACGCGCCGGAGAAGCACGGTGGGCACCGGGCCCTCGCGGACATCCTCGAGTCGATCCGCGAGCTCGAGTACTACCGCCGCGCCGGCTTCGTCGCCGAGCCCGGCCCGAGCACCGACGACGTGCGTGCCGTGCAGGCCGACGTCGTGGCGAAGTGGGAGTCACGGCTGGCGCAGCCCGCGGCCGAGTAGCGACACGGGTGGTCCGCACCCCGTCTCGCATGTACTACTATTGAGTGGTCGCGCCGGTCCGCCGGTTCGAACATGGTGGATATAGCTCAGTTGGTAGAGCGCCTGGTTGTGGTCTAGGAGGTCGCGGGTTCGAGACCCGTTATTCACCCCAGTCGAGGGAGAGTCCTGTTGCGTGTGACGCAACCGGGGCTCTCCCTCAGTGTTTGTGTGGGCACCTCCGGCGCCGTGCGGCTTCGCCGCGAGTGGTGAGCCGCGAGTGGTCAGCCACCGATGGTCAGCCGCGAGTGGTCAGCGTGGTGTGGGACGATCCCCCACGTGATGGAGATGTCCGCCGACGCGTTCGAGCAACTCGTGACCGACGAACTCGACCTGCTCCCCGACGAGATGGTCGACGGGCTCGACAACGTGGTGTTCGTCGTCGAGGACGAACCGGAGAACGGCGAAGAGCTCTTCGGCGTGTACGACGGCATCGCAGCCACCGAGCGCGGGCAGTACGGCTTCGGTGAGCTGCCCGACCGCATCGTGGTGTTCCGCAAGCAGCACCTGGCCGAGTGCGACACCGTCGAGGAGCTCAAGGACGAGGTGCACACCACCCTCGTGCACGAGATCGGCCACTTCTACGGCATCGACGACGAGCGGCTGCACGAACTCGGCTGGGCGTAGCGGCCAGCCGGCGCGCCCGCGCACCCGGCGGGCGGCGGGCGGCGGGCGGCGGGCGGCGGGCGGCGGGCGGCGCCCGAGTTTCGGGCTCAGCGACATTCCTCGGGCCCACGAGCGCGAGAACTGTCGCTCACCGCGAAAAGTCGCGCCGCAGCCGCCGCAGCCGCCGCAGCCGCCGCAGCCCGCGCACCCGCAGCAGCCCCGGCAGCCAGCGCCACCTCAGAACCGCGTCGGCCCCACCTCGTGGTACTTCTCCCACGCCCCCACCGGCCCCCGCCCGTGCAGCGCGTACTCCCCCACCATCCGCTCCTTGTAGACCGCCGGGTTGTGCGACGCCACCACCCGGGCGTTCCGCCAGTGCCGGTCCAGCGCTCGCGTCCGTTCGGCCGCTGACGCCCCGCCGACCTCGAACAACTCGGACGCCGACCGCAGCACCCGCGGCCCGATCTCGACCTGCGCCTGGTACACGGCGTTCTCGGCCGCGTCGAGCAGCACGCGGTCGACGCCGACCCCGGGTTCGTTCGTCGCGACGACCCCGTCGAGCAGCCCCGCGGCGGCGACCACGAGTGACCGGGCGGTGAACGCCCCGGCGGACAGCCGCCCGAGCACCGAGAGCACCTGCGGGTCCTCCCCCGGCACGGCCGCGTTGGCGTGGATGTACGTGCGGGTCCGTGGTCGCACGAAGGCCACGGCGTCGTCGGACACGGCCTGCCCGATCCCGGCGAGGACCGCCAGCAGGTACAGCTGGTAGAAGGCCTGGATGTGCGACAGCGGGGCGTCCCGGTACGCCGACACCACCGACGGGTCGACCGACACCCCGTCGAACACGGTCGTGCCGGACGCGGTCAACCGCTGCCCGAACCCGTCCCAGTCGTCGATGCTCGTCACGCCCGGCGCGGAGGCGTCGACGGCGAACGTCACGCGCTCGCCGTCTCGGTCCGCCGCCAGGTAGATCCAGTCCGCGTAGAGCGTGCCGGTCGAGTAGAACTTCCGCCCGTCGAGTCGCGCCGCCCCGGGCCCGGACGGCGTCACCGTCGTCGAGATGTCGGCCAGGGTCGTCCCGGTCCGCTCCGAGGTCGCGTTCCCGATGATCGCTCCGTCGACGATGCGTTGGAGCCACTCGTCCCGGCCGGCGGACGACGGCCGCAGCAGCACGAGCTCGGTGTACCCGAAGTGTCCCCGCCACAGGTGCGCGATGTTCGAGTCCGCCGCCGCCAGGTCCGCCACCAGGTGCGCGAGTTCGACCAGCGTCACGCCGAAGCCGCCGCGGTCCTCCGGCACGCGCAACCGCCCGAACCCCGCATCGGCGAGCGCCCGGACCTCGGCGTGCGGCAGCGGCCGGTCGCCGGGCGTCCCGGACGCGAGCTCACGCTCGACCGCGCCGTCGCGGATGGTCGCGAACACGGGCGCGAAGCGTTCGCGCAGGGTCGCCAGACGGTCGGCCGGGAGGCCCGCCACACGTCCGTCGGTCGTCGTCGCGGCCGTCACGCGGGCACCTCCACCGCACGGGTCGCGTCGTCCGCGTGCGCCGCGGTCGCGCCGGCACCGCCCGAGAACGCCCCGCGCCACTGCCGGGCCGGGTGCGAGTCCGGCAGCTGTGCGTGGCCGAAGAGCTTCTCGCGCAGGGTGCCCTCGCGGTACTCGGACTGCATCAGCCCGCGCTCCTGCAGGGTCGGCGCGATGTGGTCGACGAACTCCTCGTACGATCCGGGCAGCGTCCAGTTGATGACGTTCACGCCGTCGACGCCCACCCGCTGCCAGTCGGCGAGCTCGTCGGCGATCTGCTCCGGCGTCCCGACGACCCGGGCGCGGAGCTTCGCGGACAGCCGGGCGAGGTCGGCGATGGTCGGTTCGCGGTCCCCGGCGGCCTCGCGGAGCCACTGCAGGTGCGACTGCCCGGCGTGGGTGCGGACCTCGGACAGCGGGGTGTCCGGGTCGAGGGGCTCGCCGGTGTCCGCGTCGAAGCCGAGGTTCGAGTGCACCAGGAACCCGTCGGCGGCCAGGTACTCGTCGATCTCCGCTTCCTTGGCCTTCGCCTCGGCCTCGGTGGAGCCGGTGACGAAGGTCAGGCCGAGGAAGAACGCGATGTCGTCCCGCTGGCGACCGGCGGCTTCGGCCAGGTCGCGGGTCTCGCGGATGAGCTGTTCGGTGGCGTCCCGGTTCGAGGTCAGGATGAACTGGGCCTCGGCGTTCCGGGCGGCGAAGGCACGGCCGGCCGGCGACGACCCGGCCTGGAACAGCACCGGGGTCCGCTGCGGCGACGGTGCCGACAGGTGCGGGCCCTGCACGTCGTAGCGGGTGCCGTGGTGGTCGATGCGGTGCACCTTGTCGGGGTCGGCGTAGCCGCGGACGGGGTCCTTCAGCACGGCGCCGTCCTCCCACGAGCCCTCCCAGAGCTTCGCGCAGACCTCGAGGTACTCCTCGGCCCAGACGTAGCGCTCGTCGTGCTCCTCGAGCCGGTCGGCGCCGAAGTTCCGGGCGGCGCTGTCGAGGGCGCTCGTGACGACGTTCCAGCCGATGCGGCCCCGGGTGATGTGGTCGAGCGTGGAGACCTTGCGGGCGAAGTCGAACGGGTGCGCCTGGATGACACTCGAGGTGAACGCGAGCCCGAGGTGCTCGGTCGACACGGCGAGCGCGGAGAGCAGCACGGAGGGGTCGTTCGAGGGGATCTGCAGTCCCTCGCGCAGGTTGGTCGAGTAGTCGCCGCGACCGGGGCCGTAGGTCCCGACGACGTCGGCGAAGAACATCGCGTCGAACTTGCCGCGCTCGAGGGTCCTCGCCAGGTCGGTCCACAGCGTCACGTCGTCGAAGTCCGCCTGCCGGGCGTCGGGGTGCCGCCACAGGCCGTGCTGGATGTGCGAGGTCGTGTTCATGACGAAGGCCGCGAAGCGCAGCGGGCGGTTCGGTGCATCGCTCATGCCTCCCATCGTGGTCGGCGGGCACCGCCCGACGACAGCGACGTGACCTCCCGTTACGCGCGGTGTTCCCCGCGGTCCTGGACGCGACCATGCTCCTGAGGCATGCCGAGCCAGACCACCGTCACCGCGCCTCCAGGCCGTCCCGCCGCACCGTCGACCACCGCGACCCGTCGTCGGGTCGCCCTCGCGTCGTTCGTCGGCACGACCGTCGAGTACTACGACTTCTACCTCTACGCGACGGCCTCGGCGCTGGTGTTCGCACCGACGTTCTTCCCGTCCGTGACGCCGGCCGTCGGGGTCATCGCGTCGTTCGCGACCTACGGCGTCGGGTTCGTGGCGCGGCCGCTCGGCGGGGTGATCGCCGGCCACCTGGGCGACCGGATCGGGCGGAAGAAGCTGCTCGTCGCGTCACTGGTGCTGATGGGCATCGCGTCCACGCTGATCGGGGTGATCCCGTCGGCCGCGACCATCGGTGTCGGCGCCGTCGTGGCGCTCGTGTTCCTGCGGCTGCTGCAGGGCGTCGCGGCCGGTGCGGAGTGGGGCGGCTCGGCGCTGCTGTCCGTCGAGCACGCGCCGGAGCGGCACCGGGGGCTGTTCGGGGCGTTCACGCAGATGGGGTCGGCCGGTGGGATGCTCCTGGCGACCGGGGTCTTCACGCTCGTGCGGTCGCTGCTCGGCACCGAGGCGTTCCTGGCCTGGGGCTGGCGGCTGCCGTTCCTGTTCTCGGCGGTGATCGTGGCGGTCGGGCTCGTCATCCGGCTCGGCGTGCAGGACGCCCCGGTGTTCCAGGAGCTGCGCGCCTCTGGCGGGGTCGAGCGGTTCCCGGTGTGGCAGGCGATCCGGCAGCACCCGCGGTCGATCCTGGTGACGGCGGGCCTGCGCCTCGTGCAGCCGGCGCTGTACTCGATCCTGACGACGTACTCGCTGACGTACCTCGGCAACGTGCGGGGGCCATCGGGCTCGGACGCGGGGCTGCAGGCCGTGCTCGTGATCTCGGCGGTGTCGCTCGTGTCCACGCCGTTCTGGGGGTGGCTGTCCGACCGGGTCGGGCGGCGGGTGCTGACGATCTGGTCGGCGGTGGGCATCGCGGTGCTCATCTGGCCGTTCTTCGCGTTCCTCGACGCCGGGCCGCTCGTGTTGCTGCCGCTCGTGGCGCTGATCGGGATGTGCGTGTTCCACGACAGCATCTACGGGCCGCAGGCGGCGTGGTTCGCGGAGCAGTTCCCGACCGGGCGGCGGTACTCGGGGATGTCGCTCGGGTACCAGATCGGGTCGATCTTCTCGGTGGGGCTGACGCCGCTGCTGGCCGCGGTGTTCGTGCAGCTCGGGGGTGGCTCGCCGTGGATCCTGTGCGGGTACCTCGGGGTGTACGCGGTGCTGACGATCGTGGCGGCGGTGTTCGCGGTGGATCCGCGGGCGGTGGCGCGGCGGGCTGACGTTTCGCGCTGAGCGACAGTTCTCGCCTTCCGGAGGCCATGAGGTGTCGCTGAGCGCGAAACCTCGGTGCTCGCCGCCGGCCTGCGCCGCGGGCCGTCGGCCGCCTCGGTGCGGCGCGGGCCCGCCGCGCGCTACGTCCGCAGGACCACGTCGGCCAGGGCGGCCGGGTCCTCGGCGGCGATGAAGGACTGCTCCTGCGCGGCCCAGCGGTCCCACTCGCGCGCGAAGACCTCGCCGTCGCGGCCGATCGCCCGGTCCCACCGCACGGCGTCGTCGGCCTCGAGCCACACCCGCAGGGACCCCAGCGGCGCCGACGCCCGGGACAACGCCCCGCAGCCCTCGACCACGATGGGCAGGTCCGGGTCCACCGACGCCCAGTTCGCGGGCGCATCGGCCGCCCAGTCCCAGCGTCGGTACCCGCTCGGCGCTCCGAGGACGTCCGTCACCACGGCGTCGGCAGCCGCACGCAGGCCGTCCCACCCGGGGTAGAGGTCGTCCAGGTGCACGAGCTGCGCACCGAGCTGCTCCGCGACCTGTGCTCCGAGGGTGGTCTTGCCCGTGCCGGACCGGCCGTCGATGAGCACGACGGCGCGCCGGCCCGTGGCAGCGGCGACACCGGCAGCTGCAGCGGCCAGGCCGGGGGCGAGGTCACCGGCGGTGGTGCCCGTCGCACGGTCGCCGCCCGTCGCGCCGGCTGCGCGCTCCGCGTCAGGCACGCCACGTCCCCACGCTCACCGCGACCGCGATCGACACCACGCCGATGCCGACCAGCGCCGCCACCATCGCCCACTCCGGCCCGGCGAACCGCGCGACCCGCGCCCAGGTCCGCCGTCCGGGAGCACCGAACCCCCGTGACTCCATCGCCACCGCCAACGTCGTCGCACGCCGCAGCGCGAGCACGAGCAGCGCGAACGCCATCGTCGCCCCGCGGCGGAGCCGTCCGGAGTCGGCCAGCCCTCGGGCACGCCGCGCCATCGCGAGCTGTCGCCAGTCGTCGACGAGCAAGGTCATCATCCGGACAGCGGCGAGCGCGCCGAGCACGAAGCGCGCGGGCAGCCGGAGCACCTGCGCGAGCCCGTCGGCCAGGTCGGTCGGGTCGACCCGCACGAAGAGCGCGATGGCTGGCACCCCTACCGCGAGGACCCGGAGCGCGGTCGCCAACGCGAGCGTGAGCGACCCGTCGGTGACGTGCGCGAACCCGAGGTCGAACCACTCCCGACCCGAGGGCCTGCCGTACAGGGCGATGCTCACCGCCGTCAGCGGCACCGCGAGGAGCACCGGTGCGAGTCGGAGCAGCAGGGTCCGGACCGGCAGGCGCAGGAGCGGCAGGAGTGCGAGTTCGAGCGCCAGGGCGACGGCGGCGGAGACGACGTCGAGGCTGAGCACCAGGCAGACGCCGAGGGCGAGCACACCGATCAGCGACGCGACCGGCTGGACACCGGGGATGCCGGTCGCGCGGGCCGGCAGCGGTCGTCGCACGAGGTTCGTCGCGTCGGTTCCGTCGGCCGCGTCCGCCGTGTCCGTCCGGTCGGCTGTGTGGTCGGCCGTGTCGGTCCGGTCTGGAGGCCCGGGGCGGCTCCCGGCTGTCGGTCCCGTCTCCGGGGTGGTCGCGTCCGACGGCCACTGGTCGCGCCCGACAGTCCGGGCGCCGTCCGGCCCGAGCACGACCTCGTCGGCGTCGAGTGCCCGGACGAGGTCGCGGTCGTGGGTGACCGCCACCACCGCGGTGCCGGCGTCGGCGAGGGCCCCGAGCCGACCGACGACGGCCTGCCACATGGCACGGTCCTGCCCGGAGGTCGGCTCGTCGAGCACGACGACCGGCGGCCGGGCCGCGATGACCGAGGCGATCGCGAGTCGTCGTTGTTCGCCCCCGGACAGCGTGAAGGGGTTGGCGTCGGCCAGGTGTGCGAGCCCGAACTCGTCGAGCAGCACGGTGGCCCGTTCGGCGGCGTCCGGCGCGTCGAGTGCTCTGGGGCCGGCCTCGATCTCCTCGCGGACGGAGCGGGCGACGAACTGGTGCTCGGGGTCCTGGAACACCGTGCCGATCTGGGCGGCGAGTTCCCGGCTCGTCCAGGCGTGGGGCGCTGTGCCGATGCCGTCGGCGAGGGCGTCCGTGGCGTCGAGCTCGCCGGCGGCTGGTGGGAGCAAGCCCGCGAGGGTCAGCCCGAGCGTCGACTTGCCGACGCCGTTCGGTCCGGTGACGGCGAGGACCTGCCCGGCCCGGAGCCCGAGGTCGATGCCGTTCCCGACCGGTTGCTTCGCCCGGGCCGTGCCGAGCCCCCGGGCTTCGAGCAGCACCGCTGTCCCCTGGTCACGCTCCCCCTCGCCGAGCGGGCGGAATGCCGCGGTCGGCCCGCCGGACGCCCCGGGCATTTCGCCCGCTCGTCCGCGCGCACGCTGCCGCCGCCGCGCAGAACCACGCCCCGGCTCGGCACCGGGCACCCAGACCCCGGCCGCCGTGAGTGCCTCGCCGTGGTCCGCCAGCACCCGGGCCGGCGGACCGTCCGCGACCACGCCGCCGCCCGGTTCGAGCAGCACGAGCCGATCGACCAGGTCCAGCCAGGTGCCGATCCGGTGCTCCACCACGAGCAGCGTCGCGCCGGTCTCGTCGAGCAGCGCCCGGACGGCGTCGTGCACCTGCGCCACGCCGTCCGGGTCGAGGTTCGCGCAGGGTTCGTCGAGCACGAGCGCACCCGGCCGCATCGCGAGCACGCCCGCGAGCGCCAACCGCTGCCGCTGCCCACCGGACAGCTGCGCGGTGGAGCGGTCGAGCGGCAGGTCGAGGCCGACGACGTCGAGCGCCGTCCGCACCCGGTCCCAGGTCTCGTCGCGGGGGACGCCGGCGTTCTCGCAGCCGAAGGCCACGTCGTCGCCGACGCGGGACATCACCGTGTGTGCCTCGGGGTCCTGCATGACGAGACCGACACGCCCGCGGACCGCGCGGGGGTCGGCCTCGTCGACCAGGAGCGTCCCCTGTACCGAAGCAGCGGTGTCGTCCGAGGCGTCGGGTTCGTCGGGCAGCACGCCGGCGACCGCTCGCAGGAGCGTCGACTTGCCGGCACCGGACGGCCCGACGACGGCGACCCGCTCGCCCGGCGAGACGGTCAGGTCGACGTCGCGGACGGCCCAGGCGTCGCGCTCCGGGTACCGCCAGCCCCATCCACGGAACACGATGCGCGCCCCGCGGACGCCGGCACCTGCGCCGGCGTCGCCCCCGGCGGAAGGGGACGTCGCCGACGGAGCGGGCACGGTCACACCAGGGCGCGGGGTTCGCGGCGGCTGTGCTCGCGGCCGGCCGCGAAGGACGACAGCACCCCGGTGCGGGCGAGCGCCCGGACGATGAGCCACGAGCCCGCCCCCGCGATCACGGCACCGGAGATCACCGCGCAGATCACGTAGACGACCTTGAAGGCCACGTCGAGCCCCGGGTACCAGAGGACGGTGTCGTTGATGCCGAGCGCGAGTCCGGCCGCGGCCCCGGCGAGCACGACGACCGGCAGGCGGTAGACGCGGTACAGGAACAACGCGAGGACGATCTCCGCGCCGAGGCCCTGGACGAGCCCGGCCTCGAGCGTGAGCCATCCCCACTGGGTTCCGAACAACGCCTCGACCGAGGCGGCGACCATCTCGCCGTAGAGCGCGGCGCCGGGCTTGCGGACGACGATCGCGACGATCGGGCCGGCGAGCAGCCAGACCCCGCCGAACAGGGCCTTCGTGCCGGGGAGCACGAGGTCCATGACGGCGCTGATGGGTTCGTAGCCGAACTCCCAGAGCCGGAAGACGACTCCGAGGGCCACCGCGAGGACACTCGCGACGACGATGTCGACGACCCGCCAACGCAGCGATCGTCGCGGAGCGGTGGTGACGGTTGTGGACGTGCCTGAAGGCATGCTGCTGACTCCTCCCTGCGCCGGCATGATCCGGATCAGGTTCGACGGTCGGAGCGCCGATCGCTCCCTCTCAGCCCGGCGGTCCCGGACTCCCGTGTGTGTGCCAGCAGTCTAGACGCGGTCGCGACCGCGTGACGGCAAGACGGACGGGAGGCCCGTGGCGGCGTCGCCACGGGCCTCCCGTCCGTCAGGTGGTCACTTCTTGAGCGCGCGCACCAGCTTGCGGACGACACGCCCGGTCACCCAGACCAGTGGGATGCTCACGACCATCAGGGAGATCAGATTCGGCTCGAACTCCAGGTCCTTGCCCGGACGACGCACGTAGGCACCGACGGGGGCCGACAGGCCGCCGCCACCGCCGCCGCCGTTCTCGTCGTCCCCGCCGCCGCCGAAGCCGAACCAGCTGACGGACACGGGGATGAGGGTCTGGTCGCCGACATCGACGGGTTCTCCGTAGTTCGTGGAGACCCCGAGCGGGCGGACCTGGTCTGCGATCTTCGAGACGATGTTGGCCATGCGCGCGACGCTACTCGTCCGTTCCTCCACAAGCCGCGGGGCGCCTGACGCATCCACAGCTGGGGCTTGTCTGCGGACGCGGACGAGCGCCGCCGATATGTTGGCCGCACCCACACCTGGAGGACCGTTTGCACACCTGGCCCGGAAACCCGTACCCGCTCGGGGCGACCTACGACGGGAGCGGCACGAACTTCGCGCTGTTCTCCGAGGTCGCCGAGCGCGTCGAACTCTGTCTGTTCGATTCCGACGGCAACGAAGAATGCGTCCGCCTGCTCGAGGTGGACGCCTACGTCTGGCACGCGTACCTCCCCAACATCGGCCCCGGGCAGGAGTACGGCTTCCGCGTGCACGGCCCGTACGACCCGAATTCCGGCGCACGCTGCAACCCGTCGAAGCTCCTGCTCGACCCGTACGCCAAGGCAACGAGCGGTGAGATCGACTGGGACCAGTCGCTCTTCTCGTACACGTTCGGCGACCCGGACTCGACCAACGACGAGGACTCCGCGTCGCACATGATGAAGGGCGTCGTGATCAACCCCTTCTTCGACTGGCAGGGGGATCGCCCGCCGCGCACGCCCTACGGCGAGACCGTCATCTACGAAGCGCACGTCAAGGGGCTCACCGAGACCCACCCGGACGTGCCGGAAGAGCAGCGCGGCACCTACGCCGGCGTCGCCCACCCCGCGGTCATCGAGCACCTGCAGCGCCTCGGCATCACCACGCTCGAGCTCATGCCGGTGCACCAGTTCGTGAACGACTCGACCCTGCAGGACAAGGGGCTGTCGAACTACTGGGGCTACAACACCATCGGCTTCTTCGCGCCGCACTCGGCGTACTCGTCGTCGGGCGACCAGGGCCAGCAGGTCCAGGAGTTCAAGACGATGGTGCGCGAGCTGCACCGCGCCGGCATCGAAGTCGTCCTCGACGTCGTCTACAACCACACCGCCGAGGGCAACCACCTCGGCCCGACGTTGTCGTTCCGCGGCATCGACAACGCGGCCTACTACCGCCTGGTCGACGACGACAAGAAGTTCTACATGGACTACACGGGCACGGGGAACTCGCTCAACGTCGGGCACCCGCACTCGCTGCAGCTCATCCTCGACTCGCTCCGCTACTGGGTGACCGAGATGCACGTCGACGGGTTCCGCTTCGACCTCGCGTCGGCACTGGCCCGCGAGTTCTACGAGGTCGACCGGCTGTCGGCCTTCTTCGAACTGGTGCAGCAGGACCCGATCGTGTCGCAGGTCAAGCTCATCGCCGAGCCGTGGGACGTCGGCCCCGGTGGCTACCAGGTCGGCAACTTCCCGCCCCAGTGGTCCGAGTGGAACGGCAAGTACCGCGACACCGTCCGTGACTTCTGGCGCGGCGAGTCGTCGACGCTCGGCGAGTTCGCCTCGCGGATCTCCGGCTCGGCCGACCTGTACGAGCACGACGGCCGCACGCCCAAGGCGAGCATCAACTTCATCACCGCGCACGACGGCTTCACGCTGTACGACCTGGTGGCCTACAACGAGAAGCACAACGAGGCCAACGGCGAGGACAACAACGACGGCGAGAGCCACAACCGGTCGTGGAACTCCGGCGCCGAGGGCCCGACCGACGACGAGGCCGTGAACGCCCTGCGCCTGCAGCGACGTCGGAACTTCCTCGCGACCCTGCTCCTGAGCCAGGGTGTGCCGATGATCGCGCACGGCGACGAGCTCGGCCGGTCGCAGTCCGGCAACAACAACGTCTACGCGCAGGACTCCGAGCTCAGCTGGATCGACTGGGACAGCGCGGACGAAGACCTCGTCCAGTTCACCGCCGACGTGGTGAAGCTGCGGCACGACCACCCCACGTTCCGCCGGACCCGGTACTTCAACGGCCGTCCGGTCCGACGTGGCGAGGGCGAGCCGCTGCCCGACGTGGTGTGGCTGACCCCCTCGGGCGACGCCATGGACCCCGAGGACTGGGACTCCGGCTTCGGCAAGAGCGTCGGCATGTACCTGAACGGCGAGGGCATCCGCGGACGCGACGCCCGTGGTGAGCGCGTCACCGACGTCGGCTTCATCACGTACTTCAACGCCCACGACGACGTCGTGACCTTCACACTCCCACCCGAGGAGTACTCCCCCGGCTGGACCGTCCGGATCGACACCGCCGACCCCGGTGCCCGCGACGAGGTGCTCGACGCGGGCACCCCGCTCGACGTCCCCGCCCGGTCGATGATCGTGCTGCGTGCGGAGCCCGACCACGAGGTCACGAGCACCCCGGTCGACGCCGAGCAGGACGGCGCCCCCGAACCGGACGCCCCGCAGGACGCCGTCACCCCGGTGAACCCGGCCGGTTCCACCGCACCGAGCGGAACCACCCGATGACCGCAGGAACGCCCGGCGCCGCGAACCGCGTCCCCGCGTCGACGTACCGGCTGCAGGTCTCGGCCGACTTCGACCTCGACGCTGCACGCGACCTGGTCGACTACGTGCACGACCTCGGCGCCGACTGGCTGTACCTGTCGCCGGTGCTGCAGGCCGAGTCCGGGTCGAACCACGGCTACGACGTGGTCGACCACACGCGGGTCGACACCGACCGCGGTGGCGACCAGGCCATGCGGGCGTTGGCCGAGGCCGCGCACGCCGTCGGCCTCGGGGTCATCGTCGACGTGGTGCCGAACCACGTCGGCGTCGCGACCCCCGAGTCGAACCCGTGGTGGTGGTCCCTGCTCGAACTCGGGCAGGGCTCCCCCGTGGCGTGGGCCTTCGACGTGGACTGGGAAGCCGGCGACGGCAAGCTCCGCGTCCCCGTGCTCGACGACCGGCTGCTCGACGCGATCACGCTGGACACGTCCGACGCCGAGCGTCCGGTGCTCCGCGTCGGCGAGACCGCCTACCCCACCGCACCCGGAACGGTGCACGACGGCGACACCGTCGAGACCGTCCACGACCGCCAGCACTACGCGTTCGTGCACTGGAAGCGTGCCGACCACGACCTGAACTACCGCCGGTTCTTCGCGGTGAACACCCTCGCGGCGATCCGGGTCGAGGAGCCCGAGGTCTTCGCGGCCTCGCACGGGGTCATCGGTGGCTGGTTCCGCGACGGACTCGTCGACGGCCTGCGCATCGACCACCCGGACGGGCTGTACGACCCGGCGGGCTACCTGCAGGACCTGGCGGAGCTGACCGGCGGGGCCTACACCCTCGTCGAGAAGATCCTCGAGCCCGGCGAGCAGCTGCCGAGCTCGTGGCCGGTCGACGGCACCACCGGGTACGACGCCCTCGGGGTGCTCGACCGCGTGTTCGTCGACCCCGCGGGCGAGCAGGTGCTGACCGCGGCGTCGGGCGCCGAACCGACCGACTGGCAGCAGCTCACGCACGACACCCGACGGGGCATCGCCGACGGCATCCTCGGCAGCGAGGTCGAGCGGCTCGCACGCCTGCTCGCGCCGAGCACCGTGACGGAGACGATCACGCACGAGCGGATCGTCGACGCGGTCGCCGAGATCGTGGCCTCGTTCGACGTGTACCGCACGTACCTGCCCGAGGGCGCCCACCACCTCATCACCGCGCTCGAGCGCGCCGCCGAGGCTCGCCCGGACCTCGACGACGTCATCGACCGGATCGCACCGGCACTCGTCGACCCGACGAACGCCGCGGCGGTCCGACTGCAGCAGACCAGCGGCATGGTGATGGCGAAGGGCGTCGAGGACACGGCGTTCTACCGCACCTCGCGCCTGTCGTCCCTGAGCGAGGTCGGCGGCGACCCGAGCGTCTTCGCGGTCTCAGTGGCGGACTTCCACCAGGCACAGCGCGAACGGCTCGGCAGCTGGCCGCACACCATGACGACGCTCACCACCCACGACACCAAGCGCAGCGAGGACACCCGCGCCCGCATCGCCGTGCTGGCCGAGCTCGGTGACGAGTGGGCCGCCACGCTCGAGCGTCTGCAGTCGCTCGTGCCGTTGCAGGACCGCGTGTTCGCCGACCTGCTGTGGCAGGCGATCGTCGGCGCCCGGCCCGCCAGCCGTGAGCGTCTGCACGCCTACGCCGAGAAGGCCTCCCGCGAAGCCGGTGACAGCACCACCTGGACCGAGCCCGACGAGGCGTTCGAGCAGCAGATGCACGCGATCGTCGACGCCGCGTTCGACGACCCGGACGTGGTCGCCGTGCTCGACGCCCTCGACGAGCAGATCGACGCCGCGGGGTGGTCGAACGGTCTCGCCCAGAAGCTCGTCCAGCTCACCGCCCCGGGCGTCCCCGACGTCTACCAGGGCACCGAGTTCTGGGACCGCTCGCTCGTCGACCCCGACAACCGTCGTCCGGTCGACTACGCCGAGCGGCGTCACGTGCTCGCCGAGCTCGACGGCCCAGACGACGACGGCCCCGAGGACCTGCCGGCCATCGGCATCGACGGTGCCGCGAAGCTCCTGGTCACGACCCGTGCACTGCGCATCCGTCGGGACCACCCGGAGCTGTTCACCCGGTACCTGGAGCTCGAAGCCACCGGCAGCGCGGCCGACCACGTCATCGCGTTCGACCGCGGCGGTGCCGTGACGATCGCGACGCGTCTGCCGATCGGCCTCGACCGGGTCGGCGGCTGGGGCGACACGCTGGTGCACGCCGTCCCCGTCGAGCGCATCGACCTGCTCACCGGCCGACACGTCCCCGCCGACCGCGGGATCCCGCTGGCCGACCTGCTCACCACCTACCCGGTCGCGCTGCTCGTGCCCGCCGACGCGGTCGGTGCAGCCGGCCACGCCGACGCGGTGGCCGCCGTGTCCGACGCGAGCGGTGCCTCCCGGCCCCTCGCCGAGCGCACGACCGACGCCACCGAGACCGACGCGCAGGCCGAGATCGACATCCTGGAGGGTCACGCATGACCGCACCCGACCGTTACGCCGTCTGGGCGCCCGAGCCGGACCGCGTCCGGCTCGTCGTCGACGACGTCGAGTACCCGCTCACCAAGGGCGACGACGACTGGTGGTCCACCGACGCCGTGATGCCGGTCGTCGGCGCCCGGTACGGGTTCCGCATCGGCGACGACGACGCGGTCCGACCGGACCCGCGCAGCCGGTACCAGCCCGAGGGCGTGCACGGCCCGTCCGAGGTCGTCGACCCCGCACGGTTCGCGTGGACCGACGAGTCGTGGACCGGACGCCCGGCCCGCGGCGCCGTGATCTACGAGATGCACGTCGGCACCTACACGCCCGAGGGCACGCTCGACGCCGCCGCCCAGAGGCTGGACCACCTGGTCGAGCTCGGGGTCGAGTTCGTCGAGCTGCTCCCCGTCAACGCCGTCAACGGCGAGTGGAACTGGGGCTACGACGGGGTCGGCTGGTTCTCCGTGCACGCCCCGTACGGCGGCCCGGACGCCTACGACCGGTTCGTCGACACGGCGCACGCGCTGGGTCTCGGGGTCATCCAGGACGTCGTCTACAACCACCTCGGACCGAGCGGCAACTACCTGCCGCTGTACGGCCCGTACCTGCTTGCCGGGCTCGGCAACACCTGGGGTGACTCGGTGAACGTCGAGCACCCCGAGGTCCGCCGGTACGTGCTCGACAACGTGCGCATGTGGTTCCGCGACCACCACGTCGACGGGCTCCGGCTCGACGCCGTGCACGCGATCCGCGACACCACCCGCCCGCACGTGCTGGCCTCGATGGCCGACGAGACCGACGCCTACTCGTCGTTCATCGGGCGTCCGCTGTCGCTCATCGCGGAGTCCGACCTCAACGACCCGGTGATGTTCCGGCCGCGCGAGGCCGCCGGGTACGGCCTCGCCGGGCAGTGGTCGGACGACTTCCACCACGCCGTGCACGTGGCGCTCACCGGCGAGACGAACGGCTACTACGCCGACTTCGCTCCGCTGTCGGCGCTGGCGAAGGTGCTCGAGGACGGCTTCTTCCACGACGGCACCTGGTCGTCGTTCCGCGGCAAGCGGCACGGTCGACCGATCGACCGCGGGACCTCCCCCGCGACGGCCCTGGTCGTCGCGAACCAGAACCACGACCAGATCGGCAACCGCGCCGCCGGCGACCGGCTCGCCGCGACGCTCGACGACGAGGGGCTCGTGATCGCCGCGGCCCTGACGCTGCTCGGGCCGTTCACGCCGATGCTGTTCATGGGCGAGGAGTTCGCGGCCTCGACACCGTGGCAGTTCTTCACCTCGCATCCGGAGCCCGAGCTCGGCAAGGCCACCGCCGAGGGGCGCATCGCCGAGTTCGCCGAGCACGGGTGGGACGAGTCAGCGGTGCCGGACCCGCAGGACCCGACGACGTTCACCAACTCCAAGCTCGACTGGGCCGACGTCAGCTCGGAGCGCGGTGCGGCGATCCTTCGTGCCTACCGGGTGCTCATCGCCCTGCGGCGCACCGACCAGGCGTTCGTCGACCACCGCTACGAGGCGAACGCCGTCCGCTTCAGCGAGGACCGCCGCTGGCTCGTGCTCACGCGCGGGCTGCTCGGCCCCGACGTGGCGCCGGTGCACGTCGTGGTGAACTTCGCCGACGACGCAGCCGAGGTGCCGGTGCCCGACGCCGTGGGCGAGGAGCTCTACGGCTTCGGCGCGACCGAGGTCGATGCCGGCGTCGTCCGGTTCCGCGGCCGCGGCGTGGTCGTGCTGCGCTAGCCGACCGCGGGCTGCGCGAGCCACCCGCGGGCTGCGCGAGCCACCCGCGGGCTGCACACACGAACGGCGACGAACCCCTGGGTCCGTCGCCGTTCGTGTGTGCAGACGTTCGTGTGTCCCCGGCGTCAGCCCGCGTGGTCGGCGACCGCGTGCGCGTTCTTCCGCACGGACGGCAGCTTGCGGTGGTCCTTCACCAGGGAGCGGGTCTCGCGGATCCGGCGGTCGATGCCCCACTTCGTCACGAGCGCCAGGCTCTCGCGCACGATGTTGCCGCTCATCTTCGAGACGCCGAACTCCCGCTCGGTGAACGTGATCGGGGTCTCCACGACCCGGAGGCCCGCCTCGAGGGCACGCCAGCACAGGTCCACCTGGAAGCAGTACCCCTTCGACGCAACCCCGGCGAGGTCGATCCGCTCGAACGCCCGCGAGGTGAACACCCGGAACCCGCCGGTCGCGTCACGCACCGCGATGCCCAGGGCGAGCCGGGTGTACAGGTTGCCCCCGCGGGAGAGCAGGAGGCGGTACCAGGGCCAGTTCTCGACCTTGCCGCCCTTGATCCACCGGGAGCCGAGCACCAGGTCGTTCGAGTCGGCGAGCTCGAGCATCCAGGGCAGGTACTCGGGGTGGTGGGAGCCGTCGGCGTCCATCTCGACGAGCTTGGCGTAGCCGTGTTCCAGGCCCCACGCGAAGCCGGACAGGTACGCGCCGCCCAGGCCGTCCTTGACGGTGCGGTGCATGACGTGCACCCGACCGGTCTCGCGGGCGATCGCGTCCGCGATGTCGCCGGTGCCGTCGGGTGAGTTGTCGTCGACGACGAGCACGTGCACGGAGTCGTCGGTCGCGGCCAACGTGCGCTCGACGATCGGCCGGACGTTCTCGGCTTCGTCGTAGGTCGGGATGATGACCAGGGTCTCGCTCATGGTGCTCCTCGTGCTCGCAGTCGAATGTATCGCTGGCTTGGTGGGTCAATCCGACGAGAGGTCTGCGAACACGATCAGATTGTCCGTGTAGTGCCCGGTGGCGGTGTCGAACGTGCCGTCGCAGGTGATGAGTCGGAGTTGCGGGGTGGGGGTGGGGCCGTAGACGTCGCTCGTCGGGAACGCCGACTTGGCGGCGCGTTCGGAACGGTCGACGGTGAAGGTGCGGGTGGTGCCGTCGGACATCCGGACGTGGACCTCGTCGCCGGCGACCAGTTCGTCGAGCCGGAAGAACACCGCGGCGCTCGTCGGGCTGTCGACGTGACCGGCGATGACGGCGGGGCCGACCTCGCCGGGGACGATCCCGTCGCTGAACCAGCCCGCGCTGTCCCAGTCGACGGGCGGGTCGAGTTCTCCGGCAGCACCGCGGTGCAGGTCCTCGAGCGAGGACCGCACGCCGATGGCCGGGATCGACACGCTGACCGGGGTGGCCGTCGAGCGGGCATCGGGTGCGGCCGGGTCCTGGAACCCGTCGGTGCCGGAGCCCGAGGACGACGACGACGACTGCGACGGAGACGACGAGGACTGCGGCGGGGACGACGCGCCACCGCCGACGGTCGACGCGACCGCCACCCCGGCCACGCCCCCGACCACCACGACGGCGGCGACCACGGCACCGATCACCACGCCTCGGCGCCGGACGGCCGAGACGCGCCCGGCGCTCCGACGGCCGCTCACGAGCCGCCTCCCACGTCGCTGGCGCATCCCCCGAGCACGTCGGAGGTCAGCATGGTCGAACCGATGGCCAGCCAGGCGTCTCCGTAGTAGGTCGGTGTGGTCGCCGCCGTGCGGTCGGCCCGCTCGAGGTCGGCGGCAGCCGCACGGGAGGAACCGGCGGCCTGCTCGGCCGCGGCCCGCGCAGTGTAGGCCAGCGCGTTCGTGTCCTGCGTCACCGGGGTGCCACCGAGGTCGAGCTGCGAGGCGAGGCGCGTCGTCCGTCCGAGCGTGGGCGCGAGCGCCGCCGCGAGCTCCCGGTCGGGCGCCGAACACGCCTCGGCGTACCGGAGCGGCGTCCGCATCGCGTCGTAGCCGTAGAGCACCTGCCCGTCGCCACCGACGGCCGGCATCGGGTCCACCGATCCGTCGGCGTGCACCTGGGACCAGTCGCTGGGCAGGTCGGTGGCGTCCAGCACGGCGGCCGTCACGGCGCGGGAACCCCGGTTCAGCGCGTTCCAGCGGTCGTCCCCGGTGGCGTCCGCCAGCACCGAGAAGGCCGCGGGCGACGCGTACGACGTGTTGTAGCTGTAGGGCTCCTGATCCGCCCAGGGTCCGGGCAGCAGGATCGTGCCGAGGTCCGTCCGGGCCGTCTCGTGCTGGAGGATCGCCGCCGCGATGCGCTTGCCCGCGGCGGTGTACCGGTCGTCGTCCCAGGCCTTCCCCGCGAGCACGAGCGCCCGGGCTGCGTCGAGGTCGGCGTCGCTCGCGGACTGCTCGTCGGCGACGCCCTCGTCGGACGTCCACCGCCACGCCAGCAGGTCGTCGCCCGTGAGCAGGTGGTCCTTCGTCCACTCCCAGATCGCGTCGAAGCGCGCACGGTCGTCGTTCGCGTAGGCGATGAGCAAGCCGTACGCCTGCCCCTCGCTGACGGTGTCACCGCCCTGGTCGGTGCGGACGACGCGACCGCCCTCGACGTAGCGGTCCAGGAACGCCGACCGCAGCTGCTGCGGTGAGCGCGCCCCGTCGGGCGCGGTGGTCGAGGTCGGGGTCGCCGTGCCGCGATCGGCGGTCGTGGTGCTCGACGACCAGGGACGGACGGCGACGATCGCGACGACGACGGCGACGAGGACCGCCGCCACAGCGGCGACCGGTATCCAGGTCCTGCGGGTCATGCTGGCCTGCCTCTCCGGGGATGGTGGGGGGGGTCGAAGGGGAGGCGCGGATCACGTGGGTCGTTCAGCGCACGTGATCCGCGCCTCCAGTCCGGGGCGTCAGCGGAACAGCGAACGGAGCATCGCGACGGCCGCGTGGACCGCCTCGGTCACCGGTCGGTCGGCGGCTGCGCCGCCACCGCCGGTCTGCACACCGCCGGACGGGGTGGCGGCGGTCGCCGCGGCGTCCGTCACGGGCACGACCGTCAGGTTGCCCTTGCTGTCGTCGAGGACGAACAGGGTCGAGACCGTGTTGCCGGCGAGGTCGACCTTGGCGGTGCCCCGCTGGCCGCTGCCGGAGACGTCGAGCGACCACTTGCCGGCGTCGACCGTTGCGTACTTGGTGGCGCTGCCGAAGGTGGCGTCCTCGGCGATCGGGGTGCCGTCGGAGGTCTGCACGTCGACGCGCTTCGCAGTGGTGGCGGCCTGGACGAGCCGGAGCTTCGCCTTGCCGTCGCCGGGCTGCTGCAGGTCGTCGGTGAACGCGGTCGTCTTGAGCCCGTCGTTCTTGCCGTAGGCGACGACGGTGCTGGCGTCGCCCTTCTGCACGGTGACGTCGGTGGAGATGACCGGGGTGGAACGCGGGGCGTCGGCGGCGCGCATCGAGAGGACGTAGGTGCCGACCGGCAGCTTCTCGTACGGGCTGACCTGGCCGTAGGTGACGTCGTCGAGTTCGAAGACGGTCTTGCCCCCGGCGAGGCTGGACAGTTCGACGTCGACGCCCTTCGTGTCCGGCGACAGGTGTCCGACGCGGAGCCAGCCCTGGTCGGCCGTCGCGGCGGAGGCGGTCTGCGGGGCGGCGAGCCCGACCGTCGCCGCGACGAGTGTGGCGGCGAGCGCTCCGACGACGACGGTGCGGCGGCGGTTCGTGGTGCGTGCGGTCATGATGGTGCTCCTTCGGGTCGAGGTGCGGTTGGCGTGCGGGTGTCGTGCGGGTGTCGTGTCGAGGTGCGGGCCGTGCGGTTCGTGTGGGCCTCCGGACGAGCGGGCGGAATGCCCGGGTCCACGCCGGAGCCCTCCGGGCATTTTCGCCCGCTCGTCCAACGGGCGCTCCGCCCCGACGTGTTCGCGGAGAACGGTTCCGCGGCCGCGCGGGCGAGAGGGCGGAATGCCGGGGCCCGCGCCGGAGCCCTCCGGGCATTTCGCCCGCTCGCGGGACGCCCGCTCGCGGAACGCCCGCTCGCCGGACGCCAGCTCGGCCAGCTCCCGCTCGGCCGAGCGATCGGGGGTCACGAGGCGCTCGTCGCGGTCGTCGTCGGGTCGGCCGGGGCGTACGTCACCGTGAGCCGTGCTCCCTCGCGCTCGACCGAGTCCGGCCGGAACGCCTGGGACATGGCGTCGAAGGTCCGAGCGACCCGTGCTGCCGAGGCGTCGTCGCTCGTGTGCAGGACGACGGTGCGGAACGGCTGGCCGGTCTCCCCGGTGCGCGGGGCGAACCGGTCGACCCGCACGTCCTGGTCGGCGAGCACCTGACCGAGCGCGATCATCGCCCGCGAGTCGACCTGTCCGGCGCGGAACTGCGACTTCGTGCCGTCGTCCGCACGCAGGGCCGGGTTCGAGGCGAGCTCGGTCCCCAGGGTCTTCCGGACGTCGGTGGCCCGGGTGATCGCGGTCTCGGCGGCACTGGCTCCCTCGGCGTGGATCCGGCGGACCTCGACCTGCTGGTCACCGGTGCCGAAGGTCGCGACGGCGGTGGAGTTCTCGATCGCCTGCCGCACGTCGGTGGACGAGTTGCCGCCGGTGCGCATGGAGTCCGTCGTGATGACGTAGTCCGAGTCCTTCCAGCCGTTCGGGGACTGCCGTTCCACCGCTCCGTCGGTGTCGAGCTTGTAGTACCAGACGACGTTGTTCCGGGCGAAGCCGTCGTCCACCAGGTCGACCCACATGGCGTCGTCGACCAGCAGACGCGAGGACTTCGGCACGTTGTCGCCCACCCACTGCTCGGCCTGCTGCATCGGCAGGTCGAGGTTGCCGAGCAGGAACCCGCGCAGCTGCGTCCCCCACAGCGGCACCGCGACGACGAGCGCCGCAGCCGTGACGACTGCCCAGGTGATGCCGAGGCCGCGCCGTGCCCTCGGGCCGAACCGGCTCCGGGTGTGGACCCGACCGGCGATCGTCAGGACGGCACGCTCGGCGGTGTACGCGACGAGGAGCGCCGCGAACGGGATGAGCATGATGACGTACGGCACCGGCAGGTACCCGTTCGGCCGGAACATCACCGCGAGCAGGAACACGAGCATCGCTGCGATCGGTCGGACCCGGCGCAGGAACAGCCCGACGACGGCGGCGACCGAGCCGAGCACGATGAACACCGGGTCGAGTGCCCACCACTGCGCGGCGGCCTCGTTCGCCAGGCTGCCCCCGTCGAACACCGATCCGGAAGCGGTCCGCGACCCGAGCTGGTAGGTGACGCCCTCCCACAGGCTGACCCGCCCGGCACCCGGAACGAGTTCGCCCTTCACCGCGGCGAGCAGCAGGTACCCGCCGCCGATCAGCACGAGCACGGCCCCGGCGACGCTGAGCGTGTACCGGCGGGTGCTCTTGTCGGCGCGACGCACGGCCATCCAGATGAGGAACGGCAGCGCGAGCAGGTAGGTCTCCTTGGACAGCACGGCGATGCCGAGGCAGGCAGCGGCACCGGCGAACCCGGCGAGCTGCTGGCGACGGCTCAGCACGAGGACGAACGCGGCGAGCAGCCAGGGCGTCGCGACGTTGTCGATGTACACGGTGCGGTGGTACTGCAGCGCGAGCGGTGACAGCGCGAAGACGAGTCCGGCCGCGGCTGCGGTGATCCGTCCGGCACCGAGCCGCCGGGCCAGGACGAACAGCAGGATGCTCGAGACGGCGGAGAAGAACACCATGGCCTCGCGCCCGGCCTCCACCGCGAAGGGGTACCGCGCGAACGCCCCGGTCAGCCCGGTGTACCCGGCGATCTGGATCCATCCGAGCGGCGGGTGGTCGTACCAGTACGTGTAGTGGGTGAGCTCGCCGAGGTTCGTGATCGCCCACGCCTGGGCGGTGTACGTCCCCTCGTCGTCGATGCGCTGCGGTGTGCCCGACATGTTCCAGGCCTGGACGAGCACGGTCACCGCGACGACGGGCAGCAACCACGTCAGGCTGGCTGCGTGCCGGCGGAACCACGCCCCGATGCCGGTGCGGTGGGCGGTGGAGCCACCACGGATCGGGATGCCCGTGGTGTCGGTGATGCTGGCGGTCATCGGGTGCCTCCCGTGGTGGTGCCGGCGAACGCACGGTCGGACGACGCTGCGCCCGCGGACGACGCTGCGCCCGACCCGTCGAGGTCCGAGGCGAAGCCGACCACCTGTCCGTTGCGGTGCTGGCCGGTGTGCTCGGTCTTCTCCCACCCGTTCTGGCCCTTGGCATGCCGGACGACTGCCCGGACCGCCGCGGCGGCGAGGAACACCTGGTAGGGCACCAGGCCGAGCACGAGCCGCACGTAGTCGCGGAGCCGGACCTTCTCGCCGTACAGGCGGCCGAACTCGTTCAGCCCGACGATCTCGACGGCGAGCAGCATGAGCGTCGGTGCGACCGGGATGAACGACACCAGGGCGATCGCCGTCGGCACCTTGACGAACAGGATCATCAGGACGCTCAGCGGGATGAGGAGCCCGGTGGCCGCCTGGATGAACGGCATCGTGAGCATGTAGCGAGCGAAGAACCGCTGCCGGAAGGACGGCAGCTTCTTCCACTCCCCCTTGCCCAGCACCTGCAGGAAGCCCTGGTTCCACCGCGTGCGCTGCTTGAGCAGCGAGGCGAAGGTCGGCGGGGTCTCCTCGCGGGTGACGGCCTCGGGGCTGTAGGCGACGACGACCTTCGCGCCGTCGGCGGAGAGCCGCACGCCGAGCTCGCAGTCCTCGGCGAGGCAGTGCGCGTCCCAGCCGTTCGACCACTCCAGGCGGGAGCGCGTCACGAAGACGGTGTTGCCCCCGAGCGGGATGAACTTGGACCCGGCGTGGAAGTGCAGGCGCGAGCGGAACCAGAAGTAGTACTCCAGGACGTTCCGGAGCGACCACCAGCTCGACGTGAAGTTCATCAGCTGGACGCCGCCCTGCACCACGTCGGCGTCGGTCTCCTGGAACCGCGAGTCGACGAGGGAGAGCAGCCGCGGGTAGACCTCGTCCTCGGCGTCGAACACCCCGACGATGTCGCCCGTCGCGTGCTGGAGCGCCAGGTTCATCGCCTTCGGCTTGTTCTTCGGCAGGGTGTCGTCCACCACGACCTTGATCAGGGAGGGGTGCCGAGCCGCCGCAGCACGCACGACGGCGTCGGTCTCCGGGTCGTCCTCCCCGACGATCGCGATGATCTCGAAGTCGGGGTGGTCCTGGGTCGCGAGCATGTCGAGCGTCTGCCCCATCACGTCCTGCTCGTGCCGACCGGGCACCAGGAGCGTGAACCGGTGTGCCGCCGGCCGCGGGGTCTGGCTGAAGCTGGTGGACTTCAGCGCGTCCCGGGACCGCCAGGCGTGCAGCATCCACCAGAGGGTGGTCAACGCGATGATCGTGAGCAGCACGGAGAGGGCGATGAGGGTCGAGTAGCCGAGCCACTCGCCCAGCGACCAGGCGGCCTGTGGGAGCTGCCCCGAGCCTCCCGTCGGCACGTCCGTGGTCCCGCGGTTCGGGACGTCCCCGGTCGTGCCGGGGCGTTCGTCGGGCTGGAGCAGCGGCCCTGCGGCCGTCAGCAACACGGCTGAGATGGTCATTCGGGGAACCCCTTCGGACGTGTGTCGGTGGACCGGAAGACGAGGGCCTTGTACGCGGCGAACCGGAACGCGGTGCCGAGGACGAGGCCGACGCCGTTGCCGGCGACGTTGTCGGCGAGGGTGGACGTGAAGCCGAGGACGTAGTGCGAGACGAACAGGCAGGCAGCGGCGATGCCGAGGCCGACGAGGTTCGTGGCAGCGAAGAGCAACCCCTCGCGGACGGTCTCGCGGCGGCCGGTCTGGCGCTGGGAACGGAAGGTGATGAAGCGGTTGCCGAGCCACGCGACCGAGGTCGCCACGATGGCCGACACGATCTTCGCGGCGATGGGACCGTCCGACATGACGGTGGCGCGGAGCAGGTTGTAGACACCCAGGTCGATGACGAAGCAGACGGCACCGATGGTGCCGAACGACGCGAGTTGCCTCGCGGTGGCGAGCAGGCGCGGGACCGTGCCAGGGCGCACGGTCCGCACCGCACCGGTGTCGGGTGACACCAGAACGGGGGTACGAGTTCGGGTCATGCCCCCGATTCGGGGGGCGTGGCTGGGTGGTTTGGGCGGGGTACGCGACTTGCCAGGCCTCTGCCAGATGCGCGACACATGCCGTTCATCTTGATGATCCGTCAGCTGCGGTGGTCGGGGGCGCACGAACGACGGACGGGAGGCCCGGTGCCAGCTGGCACCGGGCCTCCCGTCCGTCGGTCGGTTGCGTCTACGCGGGGCGCGACGACGGGGACACGTTCTTCGACGCGTCCCGTTCCGGGATGTCGCCGAGTGCCTCGTCGATCGCCGCGAGGGCGTCCGCGTCGAGCTTGACGCCGGCGGCCTTGACGTTGTCGGTGACCTGCTGCGGACGCGAGGCGCCGACGATGGCGCTCGCGACGTTCTCGTTCTGCAGGGTCCACGCGATCGCGAGCTGCGCGAGCGTGAGGCCGGCCTGGTCGGCGACGGGCTGCAGGCGCTGCACGGCTTCGAGGACCTCGTCGCGCATGAACCGCTTGATCATGTCCGCGCCGCCCTTCTCGTCCGTGGCTCGCGAGCCCTCGGGCAGGGGCTGACCCGGCTTGTACTTGCCGGTCAGGACGCCCTGCGCGATGGGCGACCAGACGATCTGCGACAGGCCGAGCTGCTTCGACGCGGGGACGACCTCGCCCTCGATGACCCGCCACAGCATCGAGTACTGCGGCTGGTTCGAGATGAGCTGGAAGCCGAGTTCCTTGGCAAGTGCGGCACCGGCGCGGATCTGCTCGGCAGACCACTCGCTGACGCCGATGTAGAGCGCCTTGCCCTGGCGGACGACGTCGGCGAAGGCCTGCATCGTCTCTTCGAGGGGGGTCTCGTAGTCGTAACGGTGCGCCTGGTAGAGGTCGACGTAGTCGGTCTGCAGTCGCTCGAGCGAGCCGTCGATCGACTCCATGATGTGCTTGCGGCTGAGGCCGACGTCGTTGTGCCCCTTGGGGCCGGTCGGCCAGTAGACCTTCGTGAAGACCTCGAGGGACTGGCGCCGCTCGCCCTTGAGCGCCTCGCCGAGGACGGTCTCGGCGGCGGTGTTGGCGTACGTGTCCGCGGTGTCGAACGTGGTGATGCCGGCGTCGAGCGCTGCCCGCACGCACTGGGTGGCGACGTCGTTCTCGACCTGCGAGCCGTGCGTCAGCCAGTTGCCGTAGGTGATCTCGGAGATCTTGAGTCCGGAGTTGCCCAGGTACCTGAATTCCATGGTGCCGACGCTACTGGAGTGAGCGCGCACGTGAGGGGTCCCGCGAGTGCCTGTCGGGGTGGCGGGCGTGTGGGGCGTGTGCGGTGGTCAGGTCGGGTCGGGTCGGGTCGGGGTCGGGACCCGCGAGCGGGCGAAATGCCACGGTCTTCTTGCCAGCCGACCCACACATTTCGCCCGCTCGCCTGGATGACCCCGGGCTGCGACTTCCGCGCTCCCTGCGATCGCCTCCACCCCCGCGAGCGGGCGAAACACCGCGGTGCGGTCGGCAGCCGGCACGGTGTTTCGCCCGCTCGCGGGGGCAACTACCCCTCCACATGGGCGAGGGCGGGCAAGTCGTCCACAGAGGAGGCGCGACTCCCGTCCTCGGGGTCGGCTCGCCGTCACGCTGTGGAGATGACCGCAAGACGCCGACTCCCGATGGCACTCCGCGACGCTTCGTTCCGGGTACGGGACGCGCTGCACAGAGGCGTTTCGCGGGGCCGGCTCGACGCTCGAGATCTGGTGCGCCCGTTCCACGGCATCCGATCCGCGTTCCCGCCGGAATCCGTGGACGAACGTGCAAGGGCGCTCGCTCCTCGACTCCGCCCCGATCAGGTCTTCAGTCACGTCACTGCGGCAGCGATCATCGGCGTCCCGCTCCCCCGTCGTCTCGAACGCGATCAGCGATTGCACGTCACGACGATCGGGACCGACCAAGCACTCCGGGTCCGCGGCACGGTCGGCCACCGAGCCCGGTACGGATCAGTCCGCGCGACGATCGCACGAGGAGTGCCACTGACCACTCCGGCCGACACGTTCGTCGCACTGGGCTCGATACTGACGCTCGACGAACTCATCGTCGCGGGCGATGCGCTCGTGGGCTGGCTCGGCTGGGCGACGCTCGACGAACTCGCCCAGGCCGTCCGACGACGACGGGGCATTCGCGGGATCGTGAAGCTCCGCCTCGCGCTCGACGAGATCCGGAGGGGATCCCGGTCTCCCGGAGAGACCCGGACACGGCTGGCACTCGTCCGCCGCGGACTCCCGGAACCGGCACTCAACCACGATGTCGTCGTCGACGGGCAGTGGATCGCATGTGTGGACCTCGCCTACCCCGAGGCCAGGGTCGCGATCGAGTACGAGAGCGATCTGCACCGGACCGATCCAGCCACCTTCCGGAAGGACCTGACGCGCGGAGAGCACCTCAAGGACGTCGACTGGTGGCTCGTCAGAGCAACAGCAGACGACGTCGCGCACGGCGTCGACCGTTTCGTGGACCGCATCCGTCGGCTGCTCGAGGTCGGCGTCAGAGGAGCCCACGACACGCGGTTTGCGACACTTGGGTGAACAATGGTTGACGCTTCAACCAAAACGGTGCACACTGTCGTAGTATCAACTCGATGCAGGCGCATGGAACGCGTCGCACCGCAGACTCTCGTTCGGAAGAAGGACCACCATGACGCTCACCGCTGACACCGTTCCCGGCTACAAGACCGGCACCTGGAAGATCGACCCGACCCACTCCGAGGTCACCTTCTCGGTCCGCCACCTCGCCATCAGCAAGGTCAAGGGCAAGTTCGAGACGTTCGACGCCACCGTCGTCACCGCCGAGAACCCGCTCGAGTCGACCGTCGAGGCCAACATCGACGTCGCGTCGATCAACACCGGCCAGGAGCAGCGCGACCAGCACCTCAAGACGAGCGACTTCTTCCTCACCGAGGAGCACCCGCAGCTGACCTTCCGCTCGACGAGCATCGAGGCGAAGGGCGACGACCTGCACATCGCGGGCGACCTGACCCTGCGCGGCGTCACCAAGCCGGTCGTCCTCAAGGCCGAGCTGGGCGGCTTCACCACGGACGGCTACGGCCAGGTCAAGTTCGGTGCCGAGGCGACCACGAAGATCGACCGCACCGAGTTCGGTGTGAACTGGAACGCGGCGCTCGAGGCCGGCGGCTTCACGCTCGGCAACGACGTCACGATCAACCTCGACGTCCAGTTCGTCCTCCAGGCGGCCTGAGCCACCTCTGACTCAACGCCCGACTGAGGGCACCGAGCAGCACTCCCCGAACCCGAGAAGAACGCCCCGACTCCGCACGGAGTCGGGGCGTTCTTCGTTGCCCGCACTGCTCCCCCGACCACGAGCGGGCGAAACACCCCGGAGCCTCGTCCTGTCTCGTCAGGCATTCCGCCCGCTCGACGATGCCGGGCGCCGAAGTCGACGCCGATCCCCGCGATCACGCCCCACGTCGGCACCCGTGCGCCCCACGCCCACGCTCACGCTCACGAGCGGGCGAAACACCACGTCGATCCCCCGAGCACGCCGGACATTTCGCCCGCTCGCGCAAGGACCCGGGCGGCAGGTGCGAGCGACCCAGGCGGAGATCGGAAGCGCGGCCGAGCGGGCGGAATGCCCGGGACACGGCGGGGACGAAGTGCGGCATTTCGCCCGCTCGCGGAACGAGGCGCGAGGACGCCCGGGACAGGGAGCAAGGGCAGCGCACGAGCGCCCGGGCGCAGCCCCCGCCCCGCCCCGGCCCCCGCCCCCGCGTAACGTTGGCACGTGCGACGGCACCGAGGGGAATCCGCACGCCGGACCCCGAGTTGCACGAGAAGCACCGACCAAGAGCACGCCCGCACGACGAACAGGAGCACCACCATGGCCACCGACTGGATCGCGATGCAGGCCCTCGCGGCAGCCGAGTTCGGCCGCCGCGTCGCCGCCGTCACCGACTGGGACGCCCCCACGCCCGACTCCGAGTGGACCACCCGCGACCTCGTCGCCCACGTCGTGGACGAGCAGCGCTGGATCCCGAAGCTCCTGACCGGGTGCGACTACGCCCAGGCCCAGGCCGACCTCGAGCCGATCGGCGACGACCTGGTGTCCGAGTGGCACCGGTTCGCCACGGCGGCCACCGACGCCTGGCGGAACGCCCCGCAGGACACCCCCGTGCACCTCAGCACCGACGTCGTGCCCGCCGCGCAGTACCTCACGGAGCAGACGAGCGACATCACGATCCACACGTGGGACCTCGCCCGGGCGACCGGCACCGAGGAGTCCCTGCCCGACGAGCTCGTCCGGGCCGTGTGGGAGTACTTCGAGCCGCAGATCGAGGACCTCGCCGCCACCGGCCTGTACGCACCCCCGGTCGACGTCACCGAGGACTCCCCGCTCCAGGTCCGTCTGCTCGCCGTCACAGGCCGTGATGCCAGAGTGACTGCATGACCACCGACACGAAGCGCCTCGGCAACTCGGGGCTCGAGATCAGCAGCATCGTCCTCGGCATGATGTCGTACGGCGACCCGGACCGCGGCTCGCACGCCTGGAGCGTCGGCATCGACGAGGCCCGCCCGTTCGTCCGTCGCGCGTTCGAGGCCGGCATCACGACCTTCGACACCGCGAACGTCTACTCCGACGGCAGCAGCGAGGAGATCACCGGCACGCTCCTCGCCGAGCTGGCTCCGCGCGAGGACGTCCAGGTCTTCACGAAGGTCTTCAACCGGATGCGTCCCGGCCGGAACGGCGCCGGGCTGTCCCGCGCGGCGATCATGCACGAGATCGATGCCTCCCTGACCCGGCTCGGCACGGACTACGTCGACCTGTACCAGATCCACCGCTTCGACCCGGTGACGCCGATCGAGGAGACCATGGAGGCCCTCCACGACGTCGTCAAGGCCGGCAAGGCGCGCTACATCGGCGCGAGCAGCATGTGGACGTGGCAGTTCGCCGAGATGCAGCACACCGCGGAACGCCACGGCTGGACGAAGTTCGTGAGCATGCAGGACCAGTACAACCTGCTCGAACGCGAGGAGGAGCGCGAGATGCTCCCCTTCTGCGAGCACACCGGCGTCGGCGTGATCCCGTGGAGCCCCCTCGCCCGCGGCCGCGTCACCCGCCCCTGGGACGCCTCCGGGTCGGGCTCGCGCGCGCAGACCGACGAGTTCGGCATGACCCTGTACAAGCAGGACGAGGACGCCAACCGGGCGATCGTCGACGCGGTCGAGGCCGTCGCCACGGAGCGCGGCATCCCGATGGCGCAGGTCGCCCTGGCCTGGGTCGCCGGCAAGCCCGCGGTCTCCGCGCCCATCGTCGGCGCGACGAAGGAGCACCACATCGACGACGCGGTGGCCGCAGCGTCGCTGACGCTCACCGACGACGAGGTCACGCGACTCGAGTCCGCCTACACGCCCCGGGTGCCGTCGGGTTTCTGACGCCCCCACGAGCGGACGGGAGGCACGGTGCCAGCTGGCACCGTGCCTCCCGTCCGTCACGTGGTCGCGGTGACCGCCGTGGTCAGGCGACCGCGCTGCCGTCAGCGCGCTGCAGGCGCGCGATGCGCCGCCGCGCGGCTCGTTCGGAACCGGTCTGGTCGTCGAGCACCGCACCGATCCCGTCGAGCACGAGCTTCGTGGTGCGGACCACGGGCAGCTCCACCGGGCCGACGATCGGCGCACGGAGGCCGAGGAGCGACCGGTGCCGCGGGTCGAGCGTGGACACGGCGCCCTGGAACACCGCGCGGTAGCCGGGTCGCAGCAGACGGGAGAGCGGCGGGTCCTTGATGAACCGGACGACGTCGCGGGTGCGCGAGTCGACCAGGAGTTCGCCGCGGTCGAGGTACCCGTTCATCTGGGCACGGAGCTCCGCCTCGGACTCGGGCGGGTCGACGATGCGCATGAGCCGCCCGGCCTCTGCCCACTCGCGCACGTAGGCGTCCGCGCCTCCGGGGATCGGGCCGCCCCAGCGCTGGGCGGCGCGGAGGAACGCATCGGTGAAGGCGAGGTGCACCCAGCGCGCCAGGTCCGGGTCGTTCGCCGCGTAGGGGCGGGTGGTGCCGTGCGCGTCGACGTACTGCCCGCGGACGCGCTCGTGCAGCCGGAGCACCCAGTCGCTGCCGCTGCGGGCGGTCTGGCGGTCGCCGTACGTGACGGTGGCGATCCACCGGCTGGTGCCGGCCAGACGGCCGAACGGGTCCTCGCGGTACCGGGAGTGGTCGGCGACGCCGGCGAGTGCGCCGGGGTGCAGCGCCTGGACGAGCAGTGCCCGCACGCCGGCCACGATGCCGTGGCTGCCGCCGTGCACCGCCCACGTGGCGGAGCCCGGACCGAAGAAGCCTGCGTCGGTGCCGTGTTCCAGGTCGTCCATCCAGGCTTCCGTGCCGGTCGAACCACCCGTGAACGTCTGGTTGAGGCGGGACCGGAAGACGTCGGAGACAGTGGACATGTCGTCATGTTCCGTCCGTCACCTGGGCGCGGGGGTGGCATCGCGCAAAGTGGCCCTCCCAGCGTGCACGGGGGTGGCCCACTAGGTTGGGTCGGGTGAGCATCGACACGCCTCGTCCCTGGCTTGCCTCGTACGCCCCGGGGGTCCCGCACGACATCGAGGAACAGAGTGGTTCCCTGTACGACCTGGTCGAGCAGTCGGCCCGGAAGTTCCCCAGGCAGGTCGCCCTCGAGTTCTTCAAGCGCACCACGAGCTACGCCGACCTCGAGGAGCAGATCCTCCGCGCGGCGAACGGCCTCCGGAAGCTCGGCGTGGGGGCGGGTGACCGCGTCGCCATCGTCCTGCCGAACTGCCCGCAGCACATCGTGGCGTTCTACGCGGTGCTGCGGCTCGGCGCGATCGTGGTCGAGCACAACCCGCTGTACACGCCGCGGGAGCTCCGCCACCAGTTCGAGGACCACGGCGCCAAGGTCGCCATCGCGTGGGACAAGTCCGTCGCGACGCTGCAGGACTTCCCGGCCGACGTGCACCTCGACGCGATCGTCTCGGTCGACATCACCCGGGCCATGCCCCGGAGCACCCGGCTCGCCCTGTCGCTGCCGGTCGCGAAGGCCCGCGAGTCCCGCGCGAAGCTGACGGCGAAGGTCCGCGGCACGGTCAAGTGGGACGACCTCGCCGACACCCGCAAGCTGTCGAAGCGGCACCCGCGGCCGGCCACCGACGACGTCGCGCTGATCCAGTACACGTCCGGCACCACCGGGACACCGAAGGGTGCGGTGCTGAGCCACCGGAACCTGCTGGCGAACGCCGCGCAGGCCCGGGCGTGGGTGCCGCAGATCCGCCGCGGCGACAACGTCGTGTACGCGGTGCTGCCGATGTTCCACGCCTACGGCCTGACGCTCTGCCTGACCTTCGCGATGAGCATGGCCTCGCGGCTCGTGCTCTTCCCCGCGTTCGACCCCGCCCTCGTCCTGACGGCGATCAAGCGCCACCCGCCGACGTTCCTGCCGGCCGTGCCGCCGATCTACGCCCGGCTGCAGCACGCGGCCGACTCGGCAAAGGTGTCGCTCAAGGGCATCGAGATCGGCATCTCCGGGGCCATGCCGCTGTCGCAGGACATCGTCGAGCCGTGGGAGGCCCGGACCGACGGCTACCTGGTCGAGGGCTACGGCCTGTCCGAGTGCTCCCCGGTCCTGATGGCCAACCCGGTCTCCCCCGAGCGTCGACTCGGGTCGATCGGTCTGCCGCTGTCCTCCACCGAGGCGCGCGTGGTCGACCCCGACGACGACACGAAGGTGCTCGGCATCGACGAGCCCGGCGAACTGCAGGTCCGTGGCCCGCAGGTGTTCCGCGGCTACTGGGGCAAGGCCGAGGCCACCGACGAGGTCTTCACGCCCGACGGCTGGTTCCGCACCGGTGACATCGTGGCCATCGACGCCGACGGGTACGTCCGGATCGTCGACCGCCTCAAGGAACTCATCATCACCGGCGGCTTCAACGTGTCGCCGTCCGAGGTCGAGGACACCCTGCTCAAGCACCCCAGCGTCAAGGAGGTCGCGGTGGTCGGCATCACGCAGGGCGGCAACGAGCAGGTCGTCGCCGCGGTCGTGCCGAAGGACCCCTCGACGTTCGACGCGGCCGCGCTCCGGGCCTGGTCGCGCGAGCACCTGGCGGCGTACAAGGTGCCGCGCCGGGTCGTGGTGGTCGAGGACCTGCCGCGCTCGATGATCGGCAAGGTGCTGCGGCGGAAGGTGCGGGACCAGATCCTGGACGGCTGACGCGCGGGCACCGGGTGGCGCGGCTCAATTCGCGCGCCGGGCGGGTACCGGGCGGCGCCGCTCAGCCCGCCCGCCGCGCAGGCAGCGCCAGCACGGACAGCCCAGCGACCACCAGCACGATGCCGGCCCATCCGCCGACGCCCAGGCGCTCCCCCACCACGAGCACCGCGAGCACCGCGGCCACGACGGGCTCGAGCAAGGACAGCAGCGTCGCGACCGACGCCGTCACCGTCCGGAGGCCGAGCGCGTAGAGCGAGTGACCGATCACCGTCGGCACCAGCGCCAGGTACAGGAACACCGGCCAGTTGCCGGCGTCGGTCAGGAACGGCCCGCCCGCCACCACGGCGAGCACGACGAGCGGCACCGCCGCCACCCCGAACACCGCGCCGACGAGCCCCCGTTCGTTCGGCCCGCGGGCAGCCCGTGCGGCCGCGACCCCGACGTCCCCGCCGACCGGCATGCTGTCGGACTCCGTGCGACCGACGGCGATCGGCATACGGCTCGTCGCGGCGTGCATCCCCCGCGCCACCGCCCACGAGTACAGCGCGTACGTCAGACCGGCGAGCAGCGCGCTGCCGACGCCGACCGCGAGTGACCGCCCGCCGCCGTCGTGCTCGGAGCGTGCGAGGGTCACGACGACCATGCCGACCACGCTCACCAGGGTGGCGACGACCCACCGGCGGGTGACGCGTCTGCGGTCGGCGATCCACTCGACCAGACCGGCGAAGACGGGCGACGAGCCGATGGCCAGGGTCGTGCCGAGCGCGACCCCGGCGTCGGCGAGGGCCGCGTAGAACGCGACCGCGTAGACCACGAGCGACGCGGCGCCGAGCAGTGCCCAGCCGCGCGTCCGGCGCTGCGTGACGGCACGCAGCGTGCCCCGGCCCGCGGTGGCGGCGAGCACGAGCCCGCCGAGCCCGAAGGTCACCGCACCGAACACGAACGCCGGCACACCGGGCGCGAAGTGCGTCGCGGTCCCGGTGGTGCCCCAGACCGCTGCGGCGACCGCGATCGCCGCCAGACCGCCGACGGGCCTGGAGGCACGCCCCGCGCCCGGTCCGTGGCTCACGCGACGTGGACGTTGGGCCGTCGGTTGACCTCGGGTTCCGCTTCGCGCAGGACCTCGCGCGTCACGGGGGCGACGTCGCCGGCACCGGTGAACACGAAGCGCAGGGCGTTGCGGATCGGGCTGCCCTCGTTCCACTCGAAGTAGATGCTCGGCACCACCCCGGCGAGGTCGCGGATGGCGAGGAGTGTCGACGCGATGGTGTTCGGGACGTTGCCGGAGCGGACCTTGAGCACGCGGAACCCGTGGATGACGTGGCCTTCGACCACCAGGTCCTCTTCGAAGTCGGACGAGTCGGCGGGCAGGACCTCGAGGAACATCGTCGGCACGCGGGCGGGGATGCCGGAGTCGCGGCGTTCCTCGCGCCCCTTCGCCCGGTATGCCTCGGCCGTGCCGGCGCCGGGCTCGTTGGCGATGATGCAGATCGAGCTGAACTGGTCGGCGTCGGCCTCGACGAACTGGCGGGCCGTCGCGTCGAGCTCGATCGACGACGCCCGGAGCTCGAACGAACGCCGCACGCGCGAGATGAGCGACACCACGACGATCGCGATGATGAAGATCGCCGCGATCCGCACGCCGTCGGGCCGCTCGATCACGTTGGCGACGGTGGTGTAGACGAACACGACCGAGATCACGCCGAACGCGATGGTGCGCTTGCGCTGCTGCTTGCGGCGCGCGGACAGCGTCACCGCGACCGCGGCGCTCGTGATGAGCACGAGCACGCCGGTGGCGTAGGCGCCGCCCTGCGCGTCGACGTCGGCCTGGAAGATGATCGTGATCACGAACGCGATGAGCGTGAAGATGATCACGAGGGGACGCACCGCACGAGCCCACTGCGGTGCCATGCCGTAGCGCGGCAGGAACCGCGGCACCAGGTTGAGGAGCCCCGCCATCGCGCTCGCGCCGGCGAACCACAGGATGGCGACCGTCGAGAAGTCGTAGATCGACCCGAACACGCCGCCCATGTACTCGTGCGCCAGGTACGCCAGGGCGCGCCCGTTCGCACCGCCGCCCGGCTGGAACTCGTGCTGCGGGATGAGGAACGTCGTCACGATCGACGACGTGATGAGGAACGAGCTCATGATGAGCGCCGCGACGGTCAGCAGGCGCTTGGTGCCACGGATCCGGCCCTCGGGTCGGTCGCTGGTGTCGTCGGTGGCGTCGCCGCGGACCTGTGGCATCACCGCGACACCGGTCTCGAACCCGGAGAGCCCGAGCGCGAGCTTCGGGAACACGATCAGGGCGATGCCGACCATCACGAGCGGGTTGCTGTGCTGTGCCGTCAGCCCGGACCACCAGTCGCTCGCCACCATCGGGTTCTCGAACACGTGCCAGAGGGCGACGATGATGACGACGGCGTTCAGGGCGAGGAACACCGCGACGAGGCCGACCGCGATGCCGATGGCCTCCTTGAACCCGCGCAGGAACACGATGCCGAGCAGGAGCAGCAGCGCCAGGGTGAGCGGCACCGGGATCTCGGTGAACCAGTGCGGCGTGTACGGGTTCTCGGCGATGTGCGCCGTGGCGTCTGCCGCCGACAGGGTCATCGTGATCATGAAGTCCGTCACGGCGAACCCGAGCAGCACCAGCACGAGCAGCTTGCCCGCCCACCACGGCAGGAGCTTCTCGAGCATCATGATCGACCCGGCACCCCGGAAGCTGTCGTGCGCGATCCGTCGGTACACCGGCAGCGCACCGAACAGCGTGACGAGCACGAGGACGATCGTCGCGATCGGCGACAGCAGCCCCGCGGCGAGCGCGGCGATGGCGGGCTGGTACCCGAGCGTGGAGAAGTAGTCGACGCCGGTCAGGCACATGACCCGCCACCACGGGTGGGTCTTCTCGACCTCGACCTGGTGCGGGCCCTGGTGGGAGGCTCCCTGGTCGGCCCCGTGCAGCATCCACCGGCGCAGGCGGGTGCTGCGGTCGAGGGGCTGCTCGGTGGCGTCGCGCTGGGCGGCCCGCTCGGCGTCTGTCGCGGTCACGTGGATGATGCTAAGCCGTCCGGGTGGCCCCCGTGCACACCTGGACAGCCCTGTGCACGGAGCGGTCGGACTACCGCCGTGTGCGGGACAGGGCCGCCACGATCCCCGCCACGACCAGCAGCACGCCGGCGGCGATGCAGGCGGCCAACAGCAGGGTCGTGGTGTCCACTGAGAACATCGGCAGCGCACTCACGGCCATCGCCCCGGCGAACACCAGCAGCAGCACGCCCCAGAGGATCGTGCCGAACCGTGCGCCACGGCGTGCGGGCCGCCGGACGGGCCCGTCGGGAGCCGCCGGTGGAGCCATCGGCGCAGTCGTCTCGTCGTTGGTCGTTCCGTCGTTCGTCATCGTCCCGTTCCTCACTCGCCGACCGTGATCGCCCGCGGCACGTCGACGCCGCCGCCGAGGATCCACAGGTGCACCGTCGTCATCTCGTCCGCATCGGCCGTGCGTGCCGCACGGTTCTCGAGCGTGGTGGTCCGGAGCACCCCACCGGTGCCGTCGTCGTCGCCTCCGCCGGTGTCGACCCCGTAGCCGACACCGCTCACCTCGACCCGAACCGGCAGGTCGGTCGGCAGCAGCACCTCGGCCCCGCCGGCGCCCAGCCAGAGGCTCACGTCGCCCCCGACCGCCGACGGTTCGAGCTCACGGAGGTCCAGCGTCGGACCGCCGGCCAGCATCGCGAAGTTCCGTTCACTCCCCGACGCAGCCCGTTCCACCTGCCACGTGGTGCCACCGATCAGCGAGACCTGGGTGCCGGCGGGCAGGACCCCGGTGACCACCAGGGCCACCGCTGCGACCGTCGAGAAGAGTCCGAGCACGTCGTCGTCGCGGCCGCGGATCCCGGCGACGATCGTCGCGATCGCCAGCACCGCGAGCGCCGCGGCGATCCCGAGGACCGGGACGGACCACCCGGCCTGCTGCGCCCAGAACGCGACCCCGGCTCCGGCGACGAGTGCGAGTCCGAGGGACACGGCGACGTACGCCGCCCCGGGTCGACGCTCCACCCGCTCGGCCCGCCGTTCGGCCGCCCGCTCGCGTTCGGCGCGCATCCGCTCCTCGTGCTGCCGTCGCCGGTCCTCGGGGCTCGCGGGCGCACCCCACTGCCAGGAGGCCCGTCCCGCGTCCGCCGCGCCGGTCGCCTCCGCGGTCCACGCGTTCCGGGCCGGGTGCGGCTCCTCGGGGCTGGTCCAGAAGTCGCCCCGCGGGGCAGCGGTCGGGTCGGTGCCGGTGCCGGTGCTCGCGGTCCCCTCGCCGTCCACCCCGCGTCGGGCCAGGACCACGATGAGCCAGACGATCCCGCCGACGAGCACGATGCTCCACGCGGTGGCCAGGGTCGCCTCGAGCCAGCCGGGCATCCCCCAGGCATCCGGGACCCCCTGCCACCACAGGCCGCGGGCGGCGGGCACGAAGGTGAGCGCCACGAAGGCGCCGATCGCGATGAGCGCCGGGTCGAGGACACCGCGGATCATCCGCTCGACGTGGATGCGTCCGGCGGTGTCGGGCAGCAGCGCCCAGCCGGCGGCGTAGGCGAGGAAGACCGGCCCGCCCAGCAGCGCGACGACGATCGTCACGCCGCGGACCACGAGCGGGTCGAGCCCGGTGCGGCGGGCGACGGCACCGCACACGCCGGCGAGCCAGCGGTCGTCGGTGCGCGCGATGCCGAGGCCGCGGACCCAGGCGAAGAACCGGGTTGTCGAGTCGGCGCTGCCGGCGGCGGTGCCGGGAGCGGAGTCGTGCTGGTGATCGGTCATGGCCACCAGCATCCCGGCTGTGCTGCGCCGACACCATCGGGGTTCCCCCTGACCGGTCCCTGATCCCGGCCCCGGACCCTGCTGCGGGGGCCGTCCGGGTGCCAGGATTGCCCCATGGCCACCGCGACGATGACGCGCCCGACCCCCAGGGTCGTCGGCGGGGTCTGCAGCGGGTTCGCGGCGCACACCGGGCTGCCGGTCGGGGCCGTCCGGCTCGCCACCGCGGTCCTGGTGGTCTGCGGTGGCGCCGGGCTGCTGCTCTACGCCTGGCTCTGGGCGACCGTCCCGAGTGCGCCCGCCGGTTCGGCCTCGGGCCGCGCACCGCTCAAGTCCTTCTTGACGCCTGCCGTCGACGGAGACGACGACGACCCCGTGTCCGCCCGTCGCGCCCCGGTCGTCGAGATCCTGCTCGGCGTGGCACTGCTCGCCGCCGCCGGCGCGGTGGTCGCAGCGCGGATGGGCGTGGCGGTCCCCCTCGAGTTCGTCGTGCCCGGCGTCGTGGTCGTCACCGGTGCCGCACTCGCCTGGCGGCAGTTCGACGCGCTCCGCAACGTCCGCACCGCCGGGTCCTCCGCCCTCGTCGTCCGGGCGCTCGGGGCCCTGGTGCTCGTCGTGCTCGGCATCCTGCTGTTCTTCACGACGAGCAGCCGCCCGAACGTCTGGACCGTGCTCACCGCCGCGGTCGCCGTCCTGGTCGGGGTCGCCGTCGTGGTCGCCCCGTGGGTGGTCCGGCTCGTCCGCGACCTCGCCGAGGAACGCGCCGCCCGCGTCCGCGACCTCGAGCGGGCCGAGTTCGCGGCACACCTGCACGACTCGGTGCTGCAGACCCTCGCCCTCATCCAGCAGAAGGCCGAGCCGGGTTCGGACGCGGCACGGCTGGCACGGGCGCAGGAGCGCGAACTGCGGTCCTGGCTCTTCACCGAGCGGGCGGAACCGGCGCGCGACCTCGGCGCGCAGCTGCGGGACACAGCCGTGGACATCGAGGCCGAGTACCCCGCCCGCATCGAGGTCATCGCGGTCGGACCCGCCCGCAGCGACCTGCCGGACGGGCTCGTCGCCGCCGCCCGCGAGGCGATGCTCAACGCCGCCCGGCACGCCGGTGGGACCGTGAGCGTGTACGCCGAGACCGCCGGTGACCGGGTCGAGCTCAGCATCCGCGACCGCGGCCCGGGCTTCGACGTCGACTCCGTGCCCGCGGGCCGGTACGGCGTCCGCGAGTCGATCGTCGGCCGGATGCAGCGCCTCGGCGGCCACGCGACCATCGCACCGGGGCCGGGCCGCACCGGCACCGAGGTCCGGCTGACCCTGCCGCTCGCACCCGCGGCGCACGACGAGGAGCACGCATGACCGAGCCCGCCCCGTTGACCGTCGCGATCGTCGACGACCACTCCATCTTCCGAGCCGGCGTGCGCGCCGGACTGCCACCGGGCCTCCAGGTCGTGGGTGAGGCGGCTACCGTCGACGAAGCCGTGACGCTCGTCGCGGCCACCCGCCCACGCGTCGTCCTGCTCGACGTGCACCTGCCGGGCGGCGCCGGCGGCGGCGGCGCCGAGGTCATCACGCGGTCCGCCCCGGACAACCCGGACACCCGGTTCCTCGCGCTGAGCGTGTCGGACGCCGCCGACGACGTGGTGCGGGTCATCCGCGCCGGCGCCCGCGGGTACATCACGAAGAGCTCGTCGAGTGCCGAGGTCGCCGAGGCCGTGACCCGTGTGGCGGACGGGGACGCGGTGTTCTCGCCGCGCCTGGCGGGCTTCGTGCTCGACGCGTTCGGAGCGGTCAGCGGCGAGACGGCGCAGCACGACGCCGAGCTGGACCGCCTGTCCGCCCGCGAGCAGGAGGTCATGCGGCTCATCGCGCGCGGGTACGCCTACAAGGAGGTCGCGACGGAGCTGTTCATCTCGGTGAAGACCGTCGAGACGCACGTGTCGAAGGTCCTGCGGAAGCTCCAGCTGTCGAACCGGCACGAGCTGACCGCGTGGGCGCTGCAGCGCAAGCTGCTCTGAGCGCCCACGCGGACCCGATCCGTCTCACTTCGCGCTGATCCTGGTGTACTTGTTCACCGCCCACGGGACGAAGACCACGAGCATCACGGCGATCCCGATCAGGACGGTCAGCACGGGGTGCTGCATCGTCCAGATGTCCGGCACCGGCGCGGACCCGACGTTGCCGAAGAGCTCTCGCGCGGCCTGCACGAGCGACGACACCGGGTTCCACTCCGCGAACACGCGCAGCACCAGCGGCAGGGTGTCGCTCGGCACGAACGCGTTCGAGATGAACGTCAGCGGGAACAGGATCATGAACGAGGCGTTGTTGATGACCTCGGGCGTCTTGACGCTCATGCCGAGCAGCGCCATGACCCAGCTGAACGCGTAGCTGAACAGCAGCAGCAGGGCGATGCCGGCCAGGAACTCGAGCGGCGACGAGTTCACCCGCCACCCGACCGCCAGCCCGGTGAGCATCATGATCGCCATCGAGATCGAGTTCAGGACGAGGTCGGAGTTGGTGCGCCCGACCAGCACCGCGGACGCCGACATCGGCAGCGTGCGGAACCGGTCGATCAGCCCCTCCTTCAGGTCCTGCGCCATCGCCGACCCGGAGAACGTCGCACCGAACACCACGGTCTGCGCGAAGATCCCCGCCATCAGGAACTGCGTGTAATCGGTCCCCTGCACCTGGATGGCGCCGCCGTAGACCTGGCTGAACAGCAGCACGAACATGATCGGCTGCAGCACGGCGAACACGAGCATGTCCGGCGACCGCTTGAGCTTGATGAGGTTCCGCTTGGTGACGGTCCAGCCGTCCTCGACCCAGACGGCGAGCGGTGAGGTGACGACGACGGGCAGCTGGCGGCCCGGCGCGAGGGACGTGGTGGTCATCGTGCCGTCTCCTTCTGCTTGGTGGCCGCGGGTGCGCCGGCGTCGTCGTCCGTCGCGGCGTGTCCGGTCAGGCGGAGGAAGACGTCGTCGAGGGTCGGGCGCCGCATGCCGGCGTCGTGGAGTTCGATGCCGGCCTCGCCCAGGTCGGCGAGCACGCGCTGCAGGGCTGCCGGACCGGCCTCCACCGCGATGGCACGGGTTCGGCCGTCGCCCGAGGTCTCGACCTCGCCGACCCCGTACCGCCGCAGCACCGTCGTCGCCGCGTCGCCGTCGGCCTCGTCCACCAGGGTCACGACCACGCGGTGCCCGCCGACCTGCGCCTTGAGCTGGTCCGCGGTGCCCTCGGCGATGACCGCGCCGTCGTCGATGACCGCGATGTCGTCGGCGAGCCGGTCGGCTTCTTCCAGGTACTGGGTGGTGAGGAGCACCGTCGCGCCCTCGGCCACGAGGTCCTCGATGATGCCCCAGAGGGCCAGACGGCTCCGGGGGTCGAGGCCCGTCGTCGGCTCGTCGAGGAACAGCACGCGCGGGTTCATCACCAGCGCCCCGGCGAGGTCGATGCGTCGCCGCATGCCGCCGGAGAAGCCCTTCACCGGACGGTCGCCCGCCTCGGACAGGTCGAAGACGTCGATGAGCTCCCGGGCACGGTCGCGCGCTGTCCGGCGGCCCAGGTGGTAGAGCCGCCCGATCATCTCGAGGTTCTCGAACCCGGTCAGGTTCTCGTCCACCGCCGCGTACTGCCCGGACACCCCGATCGACCGCCGGGTGGCCTGCGGGTCGGCGATCACGTCGATGCCGTCGATCGTCGCGGTGCCCGAGTCGGGCGTGATGAGGGTGGTCAGCACCTTCACCACCGTGGTCTTGCCGGCGCCGTTCGGCCCGAGCAGCGCCTTCACGGTGCCCTGCGGCACCGACAGGTCGAGCCCGGCCAGCGCGTGCACCGGCCCGGACTTCGACTTGTAGGTCTTGGTCAGCCCGGAGGCTTCGATGATGGCCATGTCGCTCCTTCGTCGGACACGGTGGGTACCCGGGGGTCCGGTGGAGCGACGGACGTCACTCAGACGTCGAAGTCACCACCACCGAAGTCGCTGAAGCCACCGCCGAAGTCGGATCCGCTGTCGCCCCAGCCCGCATTGTCGAAGCCGCCGCCGTCGGATGCGCCGCCGTCGGACGCCCCGGCATCACCGGATTCAGCACCAGTGTCCTCCGAACCACCGTCACCCGCAGCGTCGGTACCGCCATCGAACGAACCGGGGTCCGGCAGGAACGCGCTCATGATCGCCGAACCGATGACGTAGCCGGCCACCGTCCCGAGGATCGAGGCGCCGATCATGCTGCCGAACGACGGACCGCCGCGCTGGCCGCCGAAGCGTCCGCCGCCACCGCCGACGCCACCGAGCGAGCGCTCCATGAAGCCCGGCTGGCGGATCTCGGAGCGGGTCGCCGACTGGGCGAGCGAGCGGGGGTCGTCACCACGGGGCGCCTCACCGGGAGGCGCGGTCCGGGTGAACTCGTCGTAGACCATGCGCCGCTGCTCGTCGGTCAGCTTGGCGAAGGCCTCGGCGTGGACCTCTTCGATGCGCTCCGGCGGTGCCGTGCGGAGCAGGTAGCGGTAGCGCTCGACCGCACGCTCGTCGTCGGTCGTCGCACCCTGCTGCTGCGTCGGTGAGCCGCCCCACTGCGGGACGCCGTACTGGTCGCCTGCGCCCTGCGGTGCGGACGGTGCCGGCTGCTGGTAGGACTGCTGGCCGTACCGGTAGCCCTGCTGCTGCGGCGGCTGCCCCCACTGGTTCTGCTGTGCGTCAGCGGATCGGTCACGCTCCGGACGTCCGAGCAGGCGGTCGAGGAATCCCATGGTCGATGCTCCTTCGGGTGCACGGTGGGCCCGGTCGGACCCGTCGTGGACTGCAACACTACGAACCCCCGGCGTCGGATGACTGAGCGCCCGCTCAGAGTCGGCCGGGAGGCGCGTGCCGGGCTGGCACCGCGCCTCCAGTCCGCACCGTGCGCACCTGCACACCCCGTGCGCGGTTCCCAGCCACGTGCGCGCTTGCAGCACCGCACCCGCCAGCCAACCCCGCACCGCATCGCAGACCCCGCACCGTGCCTCCGGCCCGCCCCGCCGCGCGGCTCACCCCGCGGCGAGCGCCGCCGTCCACACCGCGTGCAGTTCGTCCGCGGCCCCCGGGTGCGCCACGAGGAACGGCTCCCCCACGGGTGGGAAGCCCTCGACGGGGCCGGACGGCGTCAGCACGACGCCCCCGGCCTCGTGCACGAGCAGCACCGCGGCGCCGTGGTCGACCGGGTTGAACGCCGAGACACAGCCGCCGATCCCCCGCCCGGCCGCGACCTGCGCGATCGTCAATGTCCCCGATCCCTGCACCCGGAGCGTGCACGACCGGTCGGCCAGGGCGTCGAGGAACGCCCCGAACCCCGGCCACGGGCGGTGCCCGTCGAGCTCGGTGCCGACGACGGCACCGGCGAGCGGACGGGGTGTGTCGTCGAGTCGGAGCTGGCGGTCGCGCAGGGTGGCGCCGCGGCCGCGTCGGGCCTCGAGCACCTCGCCGCGCCAGGGGTCCGCGACGACGCCGACGAGCGGACGGCCGCCACGGGTCAGGCAGAGCGACATCGAGGTCCAGGGCACGCCGTTGGCCAGGTTGGTGGTGCCGTCGACGGGGTCGAGGAACCAGCGGTGCCGGTCGCCGGGGGCCTCGCCGTACTCCTCGCCGGTGAACCCGTGCGTCGGGAACACCATCCGCACTCGGGAGCGGACGTGCTGCTCCACCAGGCGGTCGACGTCGGTGACCAGGTCGGCGGGGTTCGCCTTGGTGTGGACCACGCTGACCGGGTGCTCACGCGTGTAGGCGATGACCTCGTGGGCGATGCGGTGGGCCAGGGCCTGGGCGCGCGAAGCGACCTCGGTCTCGGTGGGCTCCCGGTCGCGCTCGGACCAGCCGTCGCGCTCGGCCGCCGACAGGGCCGCTCCGATGGACCCGACGTCGTTCGTGGTGATCGAGTCGACACCGAGCCGGGCCGCCCAGATCGCGGGCTCGACGTCGTCGATGGTCCAGACGGCGACGCGCAGGCCCAGAGCGTGCGCGACCTCGACCGTGCGCGGGGTGAGGAACGCGACGTCGAGGTTGAGCGTCGACGGCTCAAGCGCCTCGAGGTCCGCCGACACCGGCGGGTCGAGCGACTCCCACGCCAGCCAGACGTCGGCATCGGGCAGCACGGAGCGGACGGCCGCCATCGCCGCCGGCGCCCCGCACCAGGCCACCGCGGTGGAACCGGTGAAGCCCGCGACGGTGCGGGCGGCGACCAGGGCGTCCTCGGCGTCGGTCAGGTCGACGAGCAGGGTGGACCGGCAGCCGTCGAGGCGTTCGAGCGCGCCGTCGAGCCGCGGGATCCGGTCGAGGCCGTTGCCGAGCCGGGCGACGTCGCACCAGTCGACGTCGGACACCCGGCGGGCGTCGCCCCACATCCGGCCGAGGGTCTCGTCGTGCAGCAGGACGGCGACGCCGTCGGCGGTGCGACGGACGTCGACCTCGATCACCTCGGCGCCGAGCGCCTCGGCGACCGCGATGGCGGGCAGGGTGTTCTCACGCCGGACGCGCGGCGCACCGCGGTGGGCGACGAGGCGTGGCGGACGCACGCCGGGCCTCCCGTCCGGACTGGTGGCGACCACCTGGTCGACCGCAGCCGCAGCCGCAGCCGCAGACGCAACCGAAGCCGAAGCCGAAGCCGACGCAGCCGACACGGCCGCAACCGACGTCGGGACCCCGGCGCTCATCGGGCGACCTCGAGCAGCACGCCGTCGCGGTGGACGAGCACTTCACCCAGGCGCACCCCGGTCTCGGTGCCGACCGCGGGCGGTGGCCCGGTGACGTAGGCACGGAGCTCCGCGCCGTCGGTGCTGAGCACGACCTCGGCGAAGTGCCCCCGCATGAGCACCCGCGCGACCGTCGCGCGGATCGGCGAGTCGTCGGTGAGCACGACCTGCTCAGGGCGGATCACCACCGTGTCGGCCGCCGTCGGGCTGACCGACGTGCCGGCGAGGAACCGGCCGGTGACGACGCTCGTCGACCCGATGAACGACGCGACGAAGCTCGTGGCGGGGCGGGCGTAGAGCTCCGTCGGGGTCGCGATCTGCTCGATGCGGCCGTCGTGCATCACGGCGATCCGGTCGGAGATGCTGAGCGCTTCGTCCTGGTCGTGCGTGACGATCACGGTCGTGATGCCGAGCCGCTGCTGGATGCGGCGGATCTCGTCGCGGACGCTCACGCGGAGCTTCGCGTCGAGGTTCGACAGCGGCTCGTCGAGGAGCAGGACGTCGGGCTCCTGCACGATGGCGCGGGCCAGGGCCACGCGCTGCTGCTCACCGCCCGAGATCGCGGTCGGCTTCGAGCCGGCGTGGTGGCTGAGGCCGACGAGCTCGAGCGCGTCGCGCACCCGCTCGGCGACCCGCGCCTTCGGCACCCGTCGGGTCCGCAGCGGGAACGCGACGTTCTGCGTCACCGTCATGTGCGGCCAGAGCGCGTAGTTCTGGAACACCATCGCGCTCGGCCGGCGCTCCGGACCGAGCGACGTGACGTCGCGGTCCCCCATGGTCACGACGCCGCCGTCTGCGGGCAGGAACCCCGCCACCATCCGGAGCGTCGTGGTCTTGCCGCAGCCGGACGGCCCGAGGAGCGAGACGAGCTCGCCCTTCGCGACGTCGAGGTCGATGCCGGCGACGACGTCGCGCCCGCCGAGCGTCTTGCGCAGTCCGCGGATGGTGAGGCCGCCGGATCGGGTCCGGTCCGTCGTGCTGCCGTCGGCCTGGAGGCCCGGTGCGCGTTCCGAGACGAGCGTCGCGTCCGTCATCTGGTCGCCTTTCGTGCTGGTGTGGGTCATCGGATCTGGAAGCCGTCCGCCAGTCGGCCGCCCATGATGTGCTTCCGGGCGAGCAGCAGCAGGACCACGGACGGGATGCTCAGCGCGATCGCGAACACCGCCGAGACCTGGCGCGGGGAGTTCAGGACGAGCGAGTACATCGCCGTCGGCATCGTCATGTACGTCGGGGCGCCGACCAGGTACGTGCCCTGCGCCTCGTCGAAGGACGCCAGGAACGACATCACCATCGCGACGAGGATCCCGGGCCAGGCGATCGGGAACGTCACCTTCCAGAAGGTGCGCCAGCGGCTCGCCCCGGCGTCGCGGGCGGCTTCCTCGAGGGACCGCGGCACGGCCGAGAACGCTGCGGCAGGCAGCCACGTCATGAACACGACGCAGCCCAGGACGTGGACGATCAGGATGCCGGTGACCGTGTTCATGAGGTTCAGCGCGGTGAACATCGCCGACATCGTGACGAAGAGGCCCATCTTCGGGAACGCGTTCGTGGCGAACAGCCCGACGAGCACGAGCCGCCGCCCCGGGAACTCGATGCGGCTGATCGCCCACGCGGCGGGCAGGCAGACCACGGCGGCGATGAGGACCGTGAGCGGGGCGAGGACGAGCGAGTTCTGCACCGCGACGGCCAGGCTGCGGTCCTCGAACACGGTGCCCCACCACTGCAGGGTCCAGCCGTCGGGCAGCAGGTTCGGGTAGGTCCACGTCGTGGCGAAGGCCCGGGCGGCCAGCCAGACGAGCGGCCCGAGGATGAACACGGCCAGCACGATCGCCGTCGCCCAGACGAGGGCGTTGCCGGTCAGACGCTTGATCACTGCTGCTCCTGACGCTTCTTGTCGAGCTCGCCCGCGTTCGAGCGGACCGTCGAGCGGAGGTAGAAGACGCTCGCGGCCGCGGCGAACGCGAACACGATGAACGCCATCGCCGTCGACTGCTGCGGACGGTTGTAGGCCTGGAAGTACTTCGAGATGTCGACGCCGAGCATCGTCGGCGCGTTCGGACCGGTGAAGTACGGCACGGTGAACGAACCGAGCACCCCGATCACGGTGAACGTCGTCGCGATGACGAGCGGGGTCGCGGCCATCGGCAGGAGCACCTGCCAGACGACGCGCCAGGTGCTCGCCCCGGCGTCCTTCGCGGCCTCGACCAGGGCGTCCGGGGTGCCCTGCAGCGCCCCGGCGATCATCAGCACCGCGAACGGCAGGCTGGTCCAGACGCTGCCGAACACCACGGCGACGAGGGTGTAGCCCCACACCGGGACATCCAGGTCGAACTGCGCACCCAGGCTCCGGAGGAACCCCTGCGCGTCGGTGAAGGTCAGGATCGACCAGCTCGCGATGACCACCGGCACGAAGATCGGCACCACGGCCAGGACACTGAGGGTCTTGCCGAGGAAGCCGCCGCGGAGCCGCAGGATCACCGCGACGACGACGGCGAGCCCCACCGTCAGGCCGGTCGACAGCGCGGTGACCCCGAGCGTCGCGACCAGGTCACGCAGGAACGTGGCGTTGCCGAGCAGGGTCGCGTAGACCGCGAACGAGAAGCCGCGCACGGTGTCGCCGCCGATGTCGGCGAGCGCCTGGTTCAGGCCGCCGGTGAACCCGAGGCTGAACAACGCGGCGTTCACCACCGGGACGCCGACGAACAGGACGACGACCAGCACCGGGGCGGCGACGAGGGCGAGGCCCTGCCACCGCCGGCGGCGGGCCAGCCGCTCCTGCGCCGTGCGCCCACTGGCGGGGTGCGCCGGGCCCTGGGCGTGGGGCGGGACGGGCGGGAGGCCCGTGGCGGAGTCGCCACGGGCCTCCCGGCCGGTTGCCGGGCCGTCCTGGACGGTCTGGGTCACTGCGGGACCTTCGCGTCCCACGCCGCGTTCATGTCGGCGGCGAAGTCGCTCTGGAACCCGAGGCGGAGCTGCGAGGGGTTCGCGTCGGCGAACTGCTCGGCGACCGACGCCGGCAGGCTGTCGAGCGGGATCACCGGGTAGCCGGAGACGGCGCTCGCGACGAGCTGCTGCCCCTTCGCGCTGAGCACGAAGTCGGCGAGCTTCTCGGCTGCCGCCTTCTTGGCCTTCGGCTCGGTCTTGGGGATGCCGAGGAAGCTCGCGCTGCCGGTGAACGACGGGTCCTCGATCTGCACGGCCTTGGTGGTCTTCGGGATGATGCCGGTCTTCTGCGAGGTGATGAACTGGTCGCTCCAGACCGGGGCCATCGCGATCTGGCCACTGCCGAGCAGCTGCACGACCTGGTCGTTGCCGTTCGGGTAGACACCCTTCTGGTACGTCGACGGGCCGAGGTCCTTCAGGGCCGCGAAGCCCTTGTCCCACTTGGACTCGAGCGACTTGTCGTACTTCGTCTGCATCGTCTCCTGCTCGGCGGGCGTCAGGTACTTCGCGAGCACCGTGGCCACGAACGAGCCACCCGAACCGCCGGACGACGGTGAGTTGTAGGCGAACTCGCCCGGGTTGGCCTTGATCCAGGCGAGCAGGTCGTCGAGGGTCTTCGGCGGGTCCGTGACCTTCTTCGCGTCGTACGCCAGCAGCACACTCGAGGCGCGGTACGGGATGGCACTGTCGCCGCCCTGCTGCTTCGTGGCGTCCGGGACGTCCTTCAGGTTCGGGATCGAGCTGTCGCTGACCGGCGCCATCAGCCCGGCCTTGCCGGCGGTGGTGACGAAGCCGGCGTCGACGAGGTCGTACGCGACGGACTTGCCGGCCTTGACCGCGGTGGCGAGGTTCGCCTGCGTCTGGGCGTCGTGCTCGCCGTGCAGGTCGATGCTCGTGCTGACGTGGATCTTCGGGTTGGCCTTCTCGAAGGCGGGGATGAGCGACTTGTCCCAGAGGTCCTGGACGTTGGTGTCGCCGCTGATGAACACGGTGAGGTCGGTGGTGCCGTCGGTGTCGGAGGCGTTCGAGGCGTTGGCGCTCTGGACGCAGCCGGAGAGTGCGACGGTCGCGGCTGCCGCGATGGCGAGGCCGGCGAGGACTCGGGTCTTCACGTGGGTTCTCCCTGTTCCGTGGTGCGTGGGGTTGTGCGGGGGTGGGGGCTTATGGGCGTGCGGGTGTGCGGGTGTGCGGGGCGTCGTACGTGCGGGCCGTGTGGGAACGTTCCCGCGCTGGGGTCGAGTGTGGCGCTGCCGGGTGAACTCCGGGTGCCGCCGGCGTCGCCGCCGGGTGAACTCCGGGTGCGGGCGTGCGGTGGGTGCGTGCGGGCGCGGTGCTGTGCGTCTGGTGCGAGGTTCCGTACTCCGTGCCCGCCCTGGATCCCTGCACCGAGTACGGAACCTCGCACCGTTCGCGCCGCCCCTCGCACCGTGCGAGGTCACCGCGACATCGGTACCCGGGTATTCCGGAGCTTGGCGCGGAACGCGGACTCGTCCCACACGTCCTTCCAGCCGTACCGGATCACACCGCGTACCTCCGGGAAGGAGCGCAAGCGGTCCTCGCGGTACTTCTCCGCGATGACGACGTCCTCCGCCGACCGTCCTCCGCGGAGCCCTGGATCGCGGTACTTCACCTCGCCGTCGAACTCGATCACCACGCCCTGGTCCGGGAGCCAGAAGTCCACGACGATGTCCGGCTCGCCCGGGGTGGTGAAGCGTCGTTGCAGCACCGGGGTGGGAGCGCCGTACTCGTCCAGGCGCACCCGGACCAGCGACTCCCCGACCGAGTCAGCGGCTGGGTCCGCGAAACCGACGGACCGCAGAGCCCGGCACCGGCCCTTCCGTCCCCGCCGCGCGACCCCGTCCAGAACGGCGTCGCGGTCCGCGCCCAGGGCGAGGAGCCGGTCGAGGGCCACCACCGCTTCCGTCGTCGGCAAGGTCATGGCGAGGTCCACGGCCGTCCGGTCGAACCCCGTCAGGGTCAGGTCGTCCGCGCGGAAACGCCACGTGCCCGCCATCGACGAGTCGAAGTCGGCGTGCACGACGAACGTCGCGTTGGTCCTCCGCGCATCGCGCCCGGGCCTGGTCAGGTGGACTCGTTCCGGCCACCGACCCACGTGCGGCACACCGATGACCGCCGCCGCCGACAGGTGCGACACGACGAAGCGGGGTCTGATCCGGTCGACGAGTGATCGCACGAGCACGTGGTGCCGCTGCTCGGGGCGGGGGCCCTTCCACCGCTCGGCGTCCGCGTACCGGCCGTGCGCGATGCGGACCAGTTCCCCGGCGCGGGCCCGGACCCGGATCGCCGCGGCCTCGTCCGGCCGTGACTCGTGCGCGACGAGGACCGTGCAGTCGGGGACGGCGGGGAAACGGGGATGAGCAGCCATGCACCGGATGCTGGCGGACACCTCGCACGGTGCGAGTGCAGCCGGATCAGACTGTGGACAGCCGCATCCGTCCACAGTCGCAAGCGGATGAATCAGCAGCTGCGAGAATGAGCGGGTGAACGCACGCACCTGGGGTTGGCTCGCAGCCGTCATCGACGTCGTCCTCATCGTCGTCTTCGCACTCATCGGGCGCTCGTCGCACGGTGAGGCCAACACGGCACTGGAGCTCTGGACCACCGCGTACCCGTTCCTGGCCGGTTGGGCGATCGGGTACGTGACGAGCGGTGCCTGGGCTCGACCGCTGCGCTTCTGGCCGACCGGCGTCGTGGTCTGGGTCCTCACGGTCTTCGTCGGTCTGGCCATCCGCGTCGCCACCGGGCAGGGCGACGTCGACGGCAACCCGCTGCCGATCTCGTTCGTCATCGTCGCGACGATCGTGCTCGGGGTGTTCCTGCTCGGCTGGCGCGCGATCGCCCGCGCCGTGCTCCGCTTCACCGGGTCGCGGTCGCGGCAGGACGCCGCAGCGTCCGACGCGTGAACGGCAGCCGCGGTTCCCAGCCGACGATCCTCGACGTCGCCGCACGTGCGGGGGTCTCGAAGTCGGCGGTGAGCCGCGTGCTCTCCGGGACCGGACGGTTCTCGGACGAGACCCGCGAACGCGTCGAACGAGCGGCAGCCGAGCTCGGGTACGTCGCGAACGCGATGGCTCGCGGGCTGGTCAGCGGGCGGACGAACACGATCGGGATGCTCGTCCGAGACGCCTCGTCGATGGTCTACACCGCACTGCACGCCGTGATGGAGCGCCGCGCATCGGAACTCGGGTACCGGGTCGTGACCACGACGGGCGTCGGTCGGGTCGAGGACGAGAAGTCTGCCCTCGCCGCACTCGTGTCGATGCGCGTCGACGGCCTGGTCGTGTGCAGCGGGCTGATGCCGTCCGCCGACATCGCCGAGTTCGCGCCCCGCATCGCCACCGTCGTCGCAGGTCGGCCCGAGCTGCACCCGGCACTCTCGAGCGTCTACTGCGACGAGGTCGACGGTGGGGCCTCCATCGCGGACGCCGTCGCCGATGCCGGCCACACCACGGCCGTGGTGTTCACCGTCCCGCTCGACAACGCGATCACGCAGCACGCGCGGTCGTCGGCGATGCTCGAGCGACTCCGAGCACGTGGCATCCGGGTGATCGACATCGACGCGAGCTTCGTGCGGCCACCCGACGACCTCGCCGCCGACCTGGTGGACGCCGTGCAGGAGTCGGGCGTGACCGCGGTGATGTGCCCGACCGACCGGCTCATGCTCGACGTGTGCGAGGCGCTGGCCCGCCGCGGTGTCGAGGTCCCGCGCGACCTCTCCGTCACCGGGTTCGACGGCGTCTACCCGCTGGCGAGCGACTGGATCGGCTTCACGACCCTCGAGCAACCGATCGAGCGCATCGGCCGCGAAGCCATCGACCTCGTGATCGGCCGCATCGACGACCCCACGCGCCCGGTCGAGCACCGCTCACTGCGCGGCACCGTGATCCCCGGCCGCACCCTGCTCCCCCGCTGACGCCGGCCCGCTGGCCCGCTGACCTCGCACGGTGCGAGGGGCCGTGCGAACGGTGCGAGGTTCCGTGCTCGGTGCGGACAGACGACGCTCGCACCGAGTACGGAACCTCGCACCGTTCGCACCCGCAGCGCCCGCGCCCGCGCCTAGAACAACCCGCTGCGCGGGCCGTCCTCCGGCCCGTCGAACCCGCGGAACATGTCCGACACCAGCGCCTCGATCTGGGGCTCCACGAGCCGTTCGACGGCCTCGGCGATCCGCGGCCGGTGGTCGATGAGCGCCAGGCACACCGCGGTGCCGGTCGACCGCGCACACTCGTCGGACAGCGCGATCTCGTGCCGGAGCGCAGCCTTCGCCTCGTCGGACAGCGGCTCGCGCGGCGTCTGCTCCCCCGCACCGGTGCCGGCCAGCTCGCCGAGGGTGAACAGGAACGGCGACCCCGGCGACGGCTCAGGGTCCACGTCGAGGCCCTGGAACTCCGGCGACAACCCCTCGGCCGGCTGGTACCCCGCGTGCCGCTTCCGGGCCGCCGCCCGCTCGAGTTCCCGCTGCAGCAGCGGCAGGTTCTTCGCCGTGTAGTCGTCGACGGCGTCCTCGACGATCGTCGAGATCCGGCCGATCAGCGCGTGCTGGACGGCGTGCGGCACGTCGGGTCCGAACCCCGCGGCCGCGGCGATCGGGGACCCGGTGCACTTCCGGCAGATGCGCGTGCGCGGGCGGGCGGTCCCGATCTGCCAGCGCGGCAGCCAGCGCAACCACAGGTCGACCGCGCCCCGCACGCGACCGTCGATGCCGTCCATCCCTCAACAGTAGGCCTGGAGGCGCGGATCACCCCCGGCACACCGCGCCGGTCGGGCAATACGCCGGTTCTCAGGCCTGTGGTTCCGTCACGAAGTCGATCAGCTCCTCGACGCGGCCGAGCAGCTCCGGCTCGAGGTCGGCGAAGGTGCGCACCTGCCCGAGGATCCGCTGCCACGCCCGGGCGATGTCGGCCTGCTCGGCGTGCGGCCAGCCGAGTGCCTGGCAGATGCCCGCCTTCCACTCGATCGAGCGCGGGATCGTCGGCCACGCCCGCAGCCCGACCCGCGCCGGCTTGACCGACTGCCAGACGTCGACGAACGGGTGCCCGACGACGAGCACGTGCGCTCCCCACTTGCCACGCATCACGGCGTCGGCGAAGCGGGACTCCTTCGACCCGGGCACCAGGTGGTCGACCAGGACCCCGACCCGGCGCTCCCGCGTCGGCTGGAACTCGTCGAGCACGGCGGCCAGGTTGTCGACGCCGGAGAGTTCCTCGACCACGACGCCCTCGACGCGCAGGTCGGCGCCCCACACCTTCTCGACGAGTTCCGCGTCGTGCTTGCCCTCGACCATGATGCGGCTGGGGAGCGCCACCCGAGCACGCTGCGACTCCACGGCGAACGATCCGGACGCGGTGCGGAGACGACCACCGTCGGACGCCTGCCGCACGGCGGGCGCGCCCCCGGGCCTCCAGTCCGCATGGACGGCACCGACGGAACCCGCGGCACCCGCACGGCCAGCGGAACCAGCCCCAACAGCACCCCCGGCCGACCGCCCGACCGGCGCCGACGGCCGCCCCAGCGTCACCAGCTCACCCTCGAGCAGGAACTGCCCGGTGAAGGGGAAGGAGCGCGTACGGCCCTTCCAGTCCTCGAGGGCGATGTTGCCCGCCTCGAGCCCCACCACGGCACCGGCCCACCCGGAGTCCGGGTCCTCGAGCACCATGTCCCGTTCGAGCGGCACCTGCCGCACCTTCTTCACCCCGCGCGAGCGCCAGTCCCCCGAGAGCACATCGCCGCCGTACCGGTCGTCGTCCACCCGCACGAGGGTACTGTCGACGACGGCCCGGACGACGTCGACCGCGCCGGTTCCCCATCATCTCGACGGAAGGCCCGCCCGTGCGCGCAGCGATCATCCACGCCCCGAACGACATCCGCGTCGAGGAGCGCGACCGACCCGGGCTCCTGTCCGGCAAGGACGTCGTCGTCAAGGTCCTCGCGGCCTGTGTCTGCGGATCGGACCTCTGGCCCTACCGCGGCGTCACCGAGACGAAGCAGCCGCGGCCGATCGGCCACGAGCTCGTCGGCGAGGTCGTCGCCGTCGGTGACGACGTCACCGGCCTGCACGAGGGCGACTTCGTCATCTCCCCCTTCACCATGAACGACGGCACCTGCCAGGCCTGCCGCAACGGCATGACCACCGGCTGCGACCACCTGTCCGGGTTCGGCAGCACGGACGCGTACGGCGACCCCGTCGGTGGCGCACAGGCCGAGTACGTGCGGATCCCGGACGCCGACGCCACGCTCGTCGCGGTCCCCGGCCCGGTCGACCCCGCCCTGGTGCCGTCGCTGCTCACCCTGTCCGACGTCTTCTCGACCGGCCACCACGCCGCCGTGTCGGCAGCGGTCGGCCCCGGCAAGACCGTCGTCGTGGTCGGCGACGGCGCGGTCGGCCTGTCCGCCGTGCTCGCCTCGAAGCGGCTCGGGGCGGACCGCATCATCACGATGAGCCGGCACGCCGACCGTCAGGCACTCGCCCGCGAGTTCGGTGCCACCGACATCGTGGCGGAGCGCGGCGACGATGGCGTCGCGGCGGTCCGCGCGCTGCTCGGCGGCGACCTGGCCGACTGCGCCGTCGAGGCCGTCGGCACCGAGGAGAGCATGGACCAGGCGCTGCACTCCGTCCGCCCCGGCGGCAACGTCGGCTTCGTCGGGGTCCCGCACGGGGTGCCGACCATCGGCACGCGCTACCTGTTCGACACGAACATCGCGATCGCGGGCGGCATGGCCCCGGCCCGGAAGTACATCCCCGAGCTGCTCCCCGACGTGCTGTCCGGCGCGATCGACCCCGGTCGCGTCTTCGACCTGGAGCTGCCGCTCGACGAGGCCGCCGAGGCCTACCGCGCCATGGACGAGCGCCGGGCGATCAAGGTGCTGCTGCGGCCGTAGCGGTGCGCGTCGTGGACGCAGCGGCAAGCGGACGGGAGGCCCGTGGCGGCGTCGCCACGGGCCTCCCGTCCGTCGTCTGGTCGCGTCGGACAACCGGCGGCCCGCCCGCTCACGCGTCGCGGATCGCCAGCACCCGGTGCGGCGCAGCCGCCTCGGCCCGCCACCCGCCGGGCAGCACCTCGCGGAGTTCGGGCACGGTGAAGCTCCGGCGGATCGACCGCAGGCCGTCGACGCGGATGAACGTCCCCGCCGCCACGAGCGGTGACGCCAGCGCGTACGCCCGGTAGGCCGCGGGCGACCGCCGGATGTCGGAGTGCAGGCTGCGCCCGCTCGCGAGCAGTTCGGAGTCGGCCAGGAACCCCCGCCGCTCCTCGTCGCCCAGGTGGTGCAGCACGTGGTTCGACACGACGACGTCGAACCGCTCACCCGCCGCGACCAGGTCACCGCTCGACTGCTGCCGGAACGTCACACCGGTCGGGGACGACCGCCGTGCCGCGGCGATGGCTCGTTCGTCCGGGTCGACCCCGACGACCTCGAGGTCGAAACCGTCGCTCGCCGCCCACCGCACCAGCGAGCGGGCCAGGTCGCCGCCGCCGCACCCCAGGTCGAGGACCCGGCCGCGCCCGCTGGCGGGCAGGGCCGGCACGACGTGGGACCGCCAGGCCGCACGCCAGCCGCTCACGAGCGCGTTCACGACGGCGAAGCGCCGGAACGTGCGCGCGAGGGCGCGCGGGTCGCAGTCCGGGTCGTCCATCAGTTCGGTCAGGTCGAGCGCGCGGGTGCGCAGGTCGACGGCCGGGAGGCCCGTGGTGCCGCCGTCCTGACGGCTCACGCCGTGCCCGTGGTCGCGACGGGCACGCGGGCGGGTGCGACGACGGGTTCCGCCGCGGGTTCCGCCGCGGGCGACGCCGCGGGTTCCGCTGCGAGCGACGCCTCGGTCCGCACCGCGGTGAGCCGTGCGCTCTCGACGGTGAGGCCGGGGCCGAAGGCGAGCGCGACGACGGCACTGCCGTCCTCGAGGCCGGCGTCGACGGCGTCCCGCAGCACGAAGAGCACGGTGGCACTCGACATGTTGCCGTGTTCCCGCAGCACCCGCCGGCTCGACTCCATGGCGCTGTCGGGCAGGCCGAGCGACTCCTGCGTGCGGTCGAGGATGGCCCGGCCGCCCGGGTGCACCGCCCACACCGGCACGTCCGACGCCGGCCCGCCGTCGAGCAGCGGTTGCACGGCGCTCGGGACGTGCAGGCCGACGAGCTTCGGCACGGCGGTGGACAGGACCATCTCGAAGCCCTCGTCCCCGATGTTCCACGCCATCTCGGACGCCCCCTCGGGCACCACGGCCGTCGTGAAGTCGTCGAAGCGCAGACCGGCTCCGTCGCGGGCGACCACCGCGGCGGCCGCACCGTCGCCGAAGACGCTGTTCGCGACGATCTGGTCGGGGTCGTTCGAGGCGCGGACGTGCAGGGTGCAGAGTTCGCCGCAGACGACGAGCACGACGGCGTCCGGGTCCTGGTCGACGAACGCCGCGGCGATCCGGAGCGCGGGGAACGCGGCGCAGCAGCCCATGAAGCCGATGTGGTGCCGGAAGACGCCCCCGGGGAGCCCGAGCTGCTCGACGACGTCGATGTCGGGCCCGGGCTGCGTGAACCCGGTGCACGACACGGTCACCAGGTGCGTGACGGCCTCCGGCGCGATGCCGGCGCGTGCGACGGCGTCACGGGCGGCCGCGACGAACAGCGGCGGGGCGAGTTCGCGGTACCGGTCGTTGCGCGAGCCGGTGGACGGCGAGCGCAGGGTGCCGTCGTCGTCACGGAAGGCCCCACCGGCACGCGCGGAGTCGAGTTCCTCGAGGACGGTGTGCCGCTGGTCGACCGCCGACCCGTCGAAGGCGGCGGGGACGAGCCGTTTGCCGAGCCGCCCGAGGTCGGGTTGGGCGGAGAACAGGTCACGCACCCGGGGCTGGTCGAGGGTCGTCTCGGGGACGGCGGTTCCGATGGCGCGGATCGTTGCGGACACGACTCATCCTGTCACCGGATCGCTGACGCGTCCCCAGGATGCGCACGGCAACGGGACGCACGGCGACGGGACGCACGGAGGGCACGGCACCGATCGGTGCCGTGCCCTCCGTGGTGGGACCGCTTACGACTGCTGCGCGCGCTCCAGCACGAGTTCCCGCACGCGGGCGGCGTCGGCCTGGCCCTTCATGGCCTTCATGACCGCGCCGATGATCGCGCCGGCCGCCTGGACCTTGCCGTCCTGGATCTTCGCCAGCACGTCGGGCTGCGCCGCGAGTGCTTCGTCGACCGCGGCCGTCAGAGCGGAGTCGTCCGAGACGACCTTGAGCCCGCGGGCCTCGACGACCTGCGCCGGCGAACCTTCGCCCGCGATGACGCCCTCGAGCACCTGGCGTGCCAGGCGGTCGGTCAGGTCGCCGGACTCGACGAGCGCGATGACCTCGGCGACGTGCTTCGGCGACACCAGGTCACCGGGAGCGGCGTCCTGCGCGTTGGCGACGCGGCTGATCTCACCGGTCCACCACTTGCGGGCGGCCTGTGGTGCGGCGCCGGCGGCGACGGTGCCCTCGACCTCGTCGAGCAGCCCGCCGTTGACGACGTCCTGGAACTCCAGGTCGGCGAAGCCCCAGTCACCCTTCAGGCGACGGCGACGTGCGACCGGGGCCTCGGGCAGCGAGGCACGGAGCTCCGCGATGACGGCCGGGTCCGGCACGACGGGCAGCAGGTCGGGCTCCGGGAAGTACCGGTAGTCGTCGGCGTCCGACTTCGGACGACCGGCCGAGGTGCGGCCGGTGTCCTCGTGCCAGTGCCGGGTCTCCTGCGTGATCGTGCCACCGGCGGCGAGGATCGCGGCCTGGCGCTGGATCTCGTAGCGGATCGCACGCTCGACGGCGCGGAACGAGTTGACGTTCTTCGTCTCGGTGCGGGTGCCGAGCTTCTCCTGCCCGCGGGGGCGCAGCGAGATGTTCGCGTCGCACCGCAGGTTGCCGCGCTCCATGCGTGCCTCGGAGACACCGAGCGCCCGGACGAGGTCGCGGATGACCTGCACGTAGGCGGCACCGAGCTCGGGGGCACGGTGCTCGGCACCGAAGATCGGCTTCGTGACGATCTCGACCAGGGGCACACCGGCACGGTTGTAGTCGACGAGCGAGTACTCGGCACCCTGGATGCGGCCGGTGGCACCGCCGACGTGCGTCAGCTTGCCGGCGTCTTCTTCCATGTGGGCGCGCTCGATCGGGATGTTGTAGATCGTGCCGTCGGCGAGCTCGACCTCGACCTCGCCCTCGTAGGCGATGGGCTCGTCGTACTGCGAGACCTGGTAGTTCTTCGGGTTGTCCGGGTAGAAGTAGTTCTTCCGGGCGAACCGCGAGGACTCGGCGATCGAGCAGCCGAGCGCGAGCCCGAGCTGGATCGAGTACCGCACGGCCTGTGCGTTCACGACCGGCAGCGACCCGGGCAGCCCGAGGTCGACCGGGGTGACGTTCGTGTTGGGCTCGCCGCCGAAGAAGTTCGGGGCGTCCGAGAACATCTTCGTCTTCGTCGCGAGTTCGACGTGGACCTCGAAGCCGAGCACCGGCTCGTAGCGCTCGAGCGCCTCGTCGAAGTCCATCAGCGCGTCCTTCTGCGCCATCAGATCACACCTTCCTGCGCAGCGGACTGCTGACTCTGGTCGAGGTCCGGGACGGACGCGATGAGCGGCGCGCCCCACTGCTGTTCGAGCAGACGCTCGAGGGCGGCACCGTAGCGGTACAGCCGGGCGTCCTCACGCTGGGGCGCCATCAGCTGCACGCCGACGGGCAGGCCGTCCTCGGGCGCGAGGCCGTTCGGGATGCTCATGCCGGGGACGCCGGCGAGGTTCGCCGGGATCGTCGTGAGGTCGTTGAGGTACATCGCCAGCGGGTCGTCGATGCGCTCACCGATCGGGAACGCGGTCGTCGGCGCCGACGGGCTGACGAGCAGGTCGACCTGCTCGAAGGCGGCCTGGAAGTCCCGCTGCACGAGCGTGCGGACCTTCTGCGCCGAGCCGTAGTAGGCGTCGTAGTAGCCGGCGCTCAGGGCGTAGGTGCCGAGGATGATGCGCCGCTTGACCTCGGGTCCGAAGCCGGCTTCACGCGTGGCGGCCATGACGTCCTCGACGGTGGCACCGTTCTCGGGCGTGACCCGGAGGCCGAAGCGCACCGAGTCGAACTTGGCGAGGTTCGACGACGCCTCGGCCGGGAGGATCAGGTAGTACGCACTGATCGCGTACGCGAACGACGGGGCGTCGATCTCGACGACGACCGCACCGGCCGACTCGAGCAGCGCGACCGTCTCCTGGAAGCGCTGGGTGACACCGGCCTGGAACCCGTCGCCCCCGGCGAGTTCCTTCACCACGCCGACGCGCAGGCCGCGGAGCGTGTCCGCCTGCAGCCCTTCGCGTGCGGCGGCGGCCATCGAGGGCCACGCGTCCGGGATGGACGTGGAGTCCTTCGGGTCGTGCCCGCCGATGACGTCGTGCAGGAGCGCGGCGTCGAGGACGGTGCGGGACACCGGGCCGATCTGGTCGAGGCTGGACGCCAGGGCGATGGCGCCGTAGCGGCTCACCCCGCCGTAGGTCGGCTTCACACCGACCGTGCCCGTCACGGCACCCGGCTGACGGATGGAGCCACCCGTGTCCGAACCGAGGGCGAAGGGGGCTTCGTGCGCGGCGACCGCAGCGGCCGAGCCACCGCCGGACCCGCCGGGGATCCGGTCGAGGTCCCACGGGTTGCGGGTCGGCCCGTAGGCCGAGAACTCGGTGGTCGAGCCCATCGCGAACTCGTCCATGTTGGTCTTGCCGAGCGGCACGAGGCCGGCGGCGCGGAGCTTCGCGACGGGGGTGGCGTCGTACGGCGGCACCCAGCCCTCGAGGATCTTGGACCCGGCGGTCGTGGGCATGTCCTGCGTGCACAGGACGTCCTTGACGGCGATCGGCACACCGGCGAGCGGCCCGAGGTCATCGCCCGCGGCACGGCGGGAGTCGATCGACTTCGCCACCGCCAGGGCGTTCTGGTTGACGTGCAGGAACGCGTGCACGTCGCCGTCGACGGCGGCGATCCGGTCGAGGTGGGCCTGGGTGGCCTCGACGCTCGAGACGTCGCGCGCCACGAGGGCGTCGGCGAGCGCCGCGGCGCTCAGCTTCGTGATGTCGTCAGTCACTGTTCTTCGCCCTACTGTTCTTCGCCGAGGATGGCGGTCACGCGGAACCGTTCGCCGTCGGAGTCGGGCGCCCCGGAGAGCGCCTGCTCCTGCGTCAGCGTCGTGCCGACCACGTCGGGTCGGGTGACGTTGCCGAGCGGCACGGGGTGGCTCGTCGCCGGGACGTCGTCGGTCGCGACCTCGGCGACCTTGGCGACGCTCTCGACGATGTGCGACAGCTCCCCGGTCAGCTTCTCGATCTCGTCGGGCGTGAGTGCGATACGTGCGAGGTTCGCCAGGTGCGCGACCTGCTCGCTCGTGATGTCAGGCATGGTGCTCCGTCGATCGGTTCGTGGAATGCCCCACAGTCTATTGGCTGCGTCGGGCGCGCAGGCGCGGCTGTGGACAACGCCCTGGAGGCCCGGTGCCGGTCCGCCGGACCGGCACCGGGCCTCCAGGGTGTCAGACGATCACTTCCCGTTCTGGTCCCCCGCAGCCGGCGCCGCCGGGGCCACCGTCGCGGCGGGCGCCGGAGCGGCGGGCGCAGCGGGAGCGGCAGGCGCAGCCGTCGGCGTCGTCTGGTCGTCCTGCGCCGCCCCCTGCCCGGACGAGGACCCCGACGAGGACGAGGACGAAGACGACGAAGACGACTTGCTCGCCTGCCCGATCATCGCCTGGCTCGGCGCCGGCAGCGCTCCCCCGCCGACGGTCTGGTCCAGGTACGCCATCATCGACTTCCCGACCCCGAACTTCGCGCTGTACCCGGTGGTGCCCTGCAGGAACGGCCAGTTCGCCAGGCTCACGCTCCCCTGCACGTTGCCGACCCAGGTGGCGTTCGTGTACTTCGTCGACGACGCGACCAGCCAGTTCTGCACGTCACCGTCGGTGGTGCCGGTCTTCGCGAACTTCGCCACGCTGTCGCCGGGGTTCGCGCTCGCGGCCGTCCCCGACCCGGACAGCACGCCCTGCAGCGCGTAGTCGACCGTGCCCGCGACGTCGGCGGAGACGCCCTGTGTGCAGGACGACGGCGTCGGGGTGATCTTCGTGCCGTCCGCCTCGGTCACCGAGTCGATCGCGGTGGGCGTGCACACGATGCCGCCGTTGGCGAAGCCCGCGTAGGCCTCGGCCAGGTCGATCGGCGACAGCTCGTTCACGCCGAGGATCGACGACGGCGTCTGCGTCAGGTCCCCGCCGTCGGCGCGGTGGATGCCCATCGACTGCGCGAGCTGGGCGATCTTGCACAGGTCGAGCTGCTTCCCCATCTGGGCGTACGCGGTGTTGATCGACTCGACCGTCGCCGCCTCGACCGACATCGACGACGGCACGCTCTCGGCGTTGGCGACGTTCCAGGTGCCGCCCGCGACGTTCTGGCAGGTGTTGGTGAACTCGGCGTTCTCGAACTGGTGCTCCGAGGTGGTGACCGAATCGGACAGGGTGTGCCCGCTGGCGAGCCACTCGGCCAGGGTGAACACCTTGTAGGTCGAGCCGGTCTGGAACCCGCCGGAGTTGCCGTACCCGGAGTCGGCGCTGTAGTTCACCGCCGTGGCGCCGGCCGCGGCGTTGTCCCCCTGCGTGTACGTGGTGTTCTGGACCATCGACATGATCCGGCCGGTGCCGGGCTCCACGGTGACGTTCGAGCCGCCGACGTCCACGCCGGTCATCGTGGCCGGCACGTAGGTGGACAGGGCGGACTGTGCCTGGCCCTGCAGGTCGAGGTCTAGCGAGGTGTGGATCTGCAGGCCCTTGGTGTCGAGCGTGGCGATGCGTGCCGCCGCGGTCTTGCCGAACGCGGGGTCCTGCAGCACCTGGTCGCGGACGTAGTCGCAGAAGTAACCGGCGTCGTAGTGCGTCGCGGCGGTCGAGCACCCGTTGGCGGTCTCGGTGATCTTCGGCGTGACCGGCGTCGCGATCGCCTTCGTCATCTGGGCCTTCGTGATCGACCCGTGCGCCTGCATCCGCCGGAGCACGTAGTCGCGGCGATCCTTCGTCAGCTCGTACCCGTTGGCCTTGCCGTTGTCCTTGTCGCTCGGCACGTCGATGCGCAGGTTCGACGGGTTGTTGAGGATCGCGACGAGCGTGGCCGACTGCACGAGCGACAGGTCCTTCGCGTGCACGCCGAAGTAGTACTCGGCCCCGGCCTCGGCCCCGTAGACCCGCCCGCCGAGCCCGACGATGTTGAGGTACCCGGTCAGGATCTCGTCCTTCGAGTACTTCTTGTTCACCGCGATCGCGTACCGCATCTCCTGCAGCTTGCGCTGCGGCGTGACGCCGGCCGCGTCCTCGTAGCAGGCTTCGACCTTCTTCTCGGTGGCGGCCTGGTCCTTGCCCGTGAGCTCCTCGCACTGCTGCACCAGGACGTTCTTGACGTACTGCTGCGTGATGCTCGAGCCGCCCTGCACGTCCCCGCCGACGACGGTCGCGGCGACCCCGCGGAGCGTTCCGAGCACGTCGATGCCGCCCTCGTCGTAGTAGCGCGGGTCCTCGGTGTCGATCGCCGCCTGCTTGAGCGAGTCCGCCATCTGGTCCGCCGTCACGTTCGTGCGGTTCTCGGCGTAGAACGAGGCGATCTTGACCTGCTTCCCGCCCTGCTCCGCGAACACGGACGACACCTGCTGCGGGGTCTGCACGTCGAGGTAGGTCGGCAGGTCCTCGAAGAACGAGACCGCCCCGGACGTCCCCTCACCCGCGACGGCGACCGCCGGGGTCACCGCGACGGCGACGAGCATGCCGGCGAGCACGGACATCACCACGAACATCAGGAGAGCACCAGGCCATCGCACCACACGCATGACGGCACCGTAGGCAGCAGGGCTGTACTGGTTCTGCCCTGGAACGAGTGCAGGCTGCGGTCGCGCTCAGGTTGCCACCCAGGCGGTTCCGAGGTCGGGTCGCGATCCGCGCGGGCGCACCGATCCGGCCGGGAGGCCCGCATCGGCTCCGCCACGTCGGCCGCCGGTCACGATCGGGTCACGCCCACCGCGTCGCCACGACCGGCGGGTCCGCCCGGTCGGTCAGGGCGCGGTCGGACACGGCCCGTCGGTCACGGCCGGTCAGTCACGGGGCTGCAGGTCCTGCGGGCGCACGAGGTACATGTCCGGCGAGGCGCCGACGATACCGTCACCACCCGACTTGCCGCGTCGGACCTGCTCGCGCACCAGGTCGCCGCGTCCGATGCCGATCAGGGCGACGTCGTGCAGCGATGCCGTGCCCGGCTTGAGGTAGTCGTTGTGGCCCACGGGGCGGCGGAACACGTCACCGGCCGACAGCGCATCGGCACCCCCGGCCAGGTCGAGCACGGTCGACCCGAACGACGCCCCGCCCGGGTCGGTGCCGAAGTACCCGGAGCCCGCGATGGGGTCGCTGTGCGCGCCGCCGACGAACACCTGCCCGGTGGCGACGGCGAGGTCGGCCGCCGTCCGGACGTCGCTGCCCGGCGATCCGAGCACGGTCAGGGTGTCGGCGGTCATCCGCCCCGACGCCAGGGCCGTCATCGCCGTGGTCGACCCGTACGAGTGCGCGACGATGTTCACGCGCGGTTGGTCGCCGGTGCGGATCACACGCAGTCCCGCGACGGTCCGTTCGAGCCGCTCCGCTCCGGTCCGGGCAAGCCCGAGCGACAGGATGTTGGACAGGTCCGGCGTGCGGTACCCCATCCACGCGACGACGGCGGCTCCCGACCCGTTGCCCGTGGCGGCGAGCGGCGCCAGGGTGGCCTGCTCGCGGGACAGGTCGTTGGCGGTGTTCGTGAAGTCGGTCATCTGCCCGGTGACCGTGAAGAACATGCCCGGCACCACGACGGTGACGTCGGCCGCGGTGTCGAGGTCGCCGATGCTGATCGCCGCACGCCCGGACCCCCGGGTGTCGAGCGCCACCAGGAAGCGCCGCGGGTCGCCGGCTTGCTGCACCAGGGAGTCCCGGACCTGCCCGAGCATCGCGGCCCGGGCTGCACCGAGGTCGGCGTCGGCGAGGCCGGACGTCAGCGTCGCGCGGTTCGCCCGGTCACGGACGGCGTACGGCACGCCCTCGAGGTTCCCGACCAGGGCGGGCGCGTGCGCGAGCAGTCGGTCCTGCTCGTCGGCGGGCAGGTGCGACCACCACTGCGCGACGGTCTGGGCGGGCGGCGGGTCGTCCTGCACCGTCGCCACGACGCCGCGGTCGGTTGCCGCGCTCCGCAGGTCGGCGGCACCGAGCGCACCGAGGTCCTCTACGAAGGCTCGTCCGTGTGCGGCGGCGAGGTCGTCGACCCGCACCGCTGTCGTGGACGACGCCACTGCAGCCAGCGGTGCCGACGCAGATGCCGACGCCGCCGCCGACGAGAGCACGTCGTCGACCGGGACGATGCGGGACGTGGCGGTGCTGGCGACCGTGACCGGGTGCGCCGGGGGCATGCCTGGGGCCTCGATCACTCCGAGCGAGTGCACCGAGGCGGTGAGCAGAGCCGCAGCGATGAGCAGCATTCGGGTCTCCCCCGGGAAGGCCGTCCCGACGTCCCCCTGCAGACGACGGGTGATGCTCGGTCGAGTCTATGGAGATGTCCGCGGATCATCCATGCGCGATGCAACTTGTCCCCCGAACTGGGCGCGTTCGACGGCGCGCCGCGCTCAGCGGATGCGACCGGTCGTGCTGTGCGCCCCGGTCGGTCCTCGGTCCTCAGTCCTCGGTCGTGGGCGCTTCCGGTTCGGCGAGCGCCGCGGGCCCCTCGGTCACGAGCAGGTGGAACTGCTCGGCGTCGATGATCCGGACGCCCAGCTGCTCGGCCTTCGTGAGCTTCGAACCGGCACCCGGACCGGCGGCCACGAAATCGGTCTTCTTGCTCACGCTCGAGGCAGCCTTGCCACCGGCGGTGATGATCGCCTCCTGGGCACCTTCGCGCGTGTAGCCCTCGAGCGACCCGGTCGCGACGACGGTGACGCCGGTCAGCACGCCGCCCTCGACGTCGGCGCTGCCCGGGCCGGGGTGGCCCGGGGTGGTGAACTGCACGCCGGCCGCGGTCCAGCGGTCGATGATCTCGCGGTGCCAGTCGACGTCGAACCAGGCGAGCAGGGCGTCGGCGATGATCCCGCCCACGCCGTCGACGGCGGCGAGGTCCTCGCGCGATGCCGACCGGATCGCGTCGAGGGACCCGAAGTGGTTCGCCAGGGCCCGGGCGGCGACGGGTCCGACGTGGCGGATGCTCAGGCCGACCAGGATCCGCCACAGGGGCTTCGTCTTCGCCGCGTCGATGTTCGCGAGCATCTCGAACGCGTTCTTCGACGGGTAGCGGCTCGGCTCACCGGTGTAGTCGGCGCCGCGTGCCTCGGGGTCGAACGGCGGGTCGGTCTTCTTGCGCGCCCGGCTGAACGGTGTGACGCGCTTCGGGGTGCCGTCGTCGTCGACCTTCTCCATGCCGGTCTCCGCGTCGCGGACGATGACCTCGATCGGGACGATGTCCTGCATCGTCAGGTCGAACAGTCCGGCCTCGGTGACGAGCGGCGGGGTCTCGGGGCGGAGCGGCTGCGTGAGTGCTGCGGCCGCGACCTCGCCGAGCCCCTCGATGTCGAGCGACCCGCGCGAGGCGATGTGCTCGACCCGACCGCGCACCTGCGCCGGGCAGCTCTTCGCGTTCGGGCAGCGCAGGTCGATGTCGCCTTCCTTCGCGGGGGCGAGCTCGGTGCCGCACTCCGGGCAGTTCGTCGGCATCACGAACTCACGCTCGGAGCCGTCACGGAGCTCGACCACCGGGCCGAGCACCTCGGGGATGACGTCGCCGGCCTTCCGCAGCACGACGGTGTCACCGATCAGCACGCCCTTCGCCTTGACGACCTGCTGGTTGTGCAACGTGGCCTGGCGGACGACGGACCCGGCGACCTCGGCCGGGGCCATCACCGCGAACGGGGTGGCACGGCCGGTGCGGCCGACGCTGACCACGATGTCGGTGAGCGTCGTGTGCACTTCTTCCGGCGGGTACTTGTAGGCGATCGCCCACCGCGGCGCCCGCGACGTCGACCCGAGTTCCTCGTGCAGGGCGAGGTCGTCGACCTTCACGACGACGCCGTCGATCTGGTGCTCGACGGACGACCGGCGCTCACCCGTGGTCCGGACGAAGGCGTTGACCTCGTCGATGGTGTCGAACACCCGGTAGTGGCTGCTCGTCGGGAGTCCCCAGGTCTGCAGCAGCTCGTACACCTCGGACTGGCTGCGGACGTCGGTGCCCTGCTCGAGTTCACGGACGGGCCACGCGCCGATGCCGTGCACGAGCATCCGCAGACGCCGCAGCCGGTCGACCATCAGTGCCCGCTTCGCCTCGGACTTGCCCTCTTCCTTCTGGCGGAGGGACCCGGCGGCGGCGTTGCGCGGGTTGGCGAACACGCGCTCCCCCGCCTCGCGCTGGTTGGCGTTGAGCTCGTCGAACTCGGCGACCGGGAAGAAGATCTCGCCCCGGACCTCGACCAGGGGCGGGTGACCGGTGCCGGACAGGCGGTCCGGGATCGTGCCCATCGTGCGGACGTTGCCGGTGACGTCCTCGCCGACCACGCCGTCACCGCGGGTGGCGGCGGAGACGAGCCGACCGTGCTCGTACCGCAGGTTGATCGCCAGGCCGTCGATCTTCAGCTCGGTCAGGAACCGCACGCGCTCGGCACCGGCGTCCCGCTGCACCTTGAGTGCCCACTCGGTGAGCTCGTCGGGGCTGAAGACGTTGTCGAGCGAGAGCATGCGCTCGGCGTGCTCGACCGGCGCGAACTGCGTCGTCTGCGCCTGCCCGCCCACGGTCTGCGTGGGGCTGTCGGGCGTCAGGAGTTCCGGGAACCGCCGTTCGATCGCGTCGAGGCGGTGCACGAGGGCGTCGTAGTCGGCGTCCGACAGGGGCGAGGCATTGCCCTCGTAGTAGTCGTGGCGCAGCTCGGTGACGCGGGCGCGCAACCGGTCGACCTCGCGCGCGGCCTGGGCGGCGTCGAGCCCGTCGGGGTCGATGGTCTCGAACGTCGCGTCGGTCTCGCTCATGGCATCAGTTCTACCGTGCGCCACCGACGCGGCGTGCAGCGAGCGTGTGCCCCGGGAGCGGCGGGGTCAGGCGTCGACGGGGACGGCGCTGACCGTGGAGTCGATCGTGCACTGGCCGAGCACCCGCGTGCCGACGTAGACCACGGCCGTCTGCCCGGGAGCGACCCCGTGCAGCGGCTCGTCGACGTCGATCACGAGCACGTCGTCCTGCACCCGGGCGGTCGCGGGCACCGGGTCGGCGTGCGCGCGGATCTGCACGTCGCAGGCGAACGGCGTCGCGGGGTCGGCCGGGGCCGTGCCCGCCCAGGTGAACCGTGAGCCGGACATCGAGGTGACGGCGAGGGCTTCCTTCGGGCCGACGACGACGGTGTTGTCCTTCGGGCGGATCTCGAGCACGAACCGGGGCTTGCCGTCCGGTGCCGGGCGACCGAGGGCCAGGCCGCGACGCTGTCCGACGGTGTAGCCGGTGGCGCCCTCGTGCGAGCCGACGACCGTGCCGTCGCGCTCGACGACCTCGCCGGGCGCGGTGCCGACGCGGTCCGCCAGCCAGCCGCGGGTGTCGCCGTCCGGGATGAAGCAGATGTCGTAGGAGTCCGGCTTCTGGGCGACCGTCAGCCCGCGCTCGGCGGCCTCGGCCCGGACCTCGTCCTTCGACGGGGTGGCTCCGAGCGGGAACATCGCGTGCTGCAGCTGCTCGGCGGTCAGGACCCCGAGCACGTACGACTGGTCCTTCGCCCACGCGGCCGAACGGTGCAGTTCGCGGGAGCCGTCCGGACCGGTGACGATCGAGGCGTAGTGCCCGGTCGCGACGGCGTCGAAGCCCAGGGCCAGTGCCTTCTCGAGCAGCGCCGCGAACTTGATCCGCTCGTTGCAACGCATGCAGGGGTTCGGGGTGCGGCCGGCCTGGTACTCGGCCACGAAGTCGTCGACGACGTCCTCCTTGAACCGGGCCGAGAAGTCCCACACGTAGTACGGGATCCCGAGAGCCGACGCGGCGCGCTGGGCGTCCATCGAGTCCTCGATGGTGCAGCACCCGCGGCTGCCGGTGCGCAGGGTGCCGGGCATCCGGCTCAGGGCCAGGTGCACACCCACCACGTCGTGGCCGGCGTCGACCGCCCGGGCTGCGGCCACCGCCGAGTCGACACCACCGCTCATCGCCGCAAGAACACGCATGCGTCCAGGGTAACCCGCCGACGAAGCGGTACCGCTGGCGTACCGTTGGTCGGGCGATGGCCACGACGGGGAACGACTCATTCGACTTCCGGTCCGTCCTGCTGTCCGGGTTCCTGCCCGCTGCGCTCTTCGCGATCGGCGAGGGCGCGATCATCCCGATCATCCCGATCGCGGCCGACTCGCTCGGTGCCAGCCTGGCGTTCGCGGGCTTCGTCGCCTCGCTCATCCTGGTCGGCGAGCTCATCGGCGACGTGCCGTCCGGCATCGTCGTCGCCCGCATCGGTGAGCGGAACGCGATGATCGGCGCCGCGCTCGTCTCGGTGGTCGGGCTCGTCGTCGCCACGACGGCCGCGAACGCCTGGGTCCTGGCACTCGGGGTGTTCCTGGTCGGTGTCTCCACCGCGGTGTTCGCCCTCGCCCGGCACGCCTACATGACCACCGCGATCCCCCTGCGGATCCGTGCCCGGGCGCTGTCGAGCCTGGGCGGCGTCTTCCGCTTCGGCTACTTCGTCGGCCCGTTCATCGCCGCCGGCGTCATCCACCTGACCGGCACCACCAGCAGCGCCTTCTGGATCCACGTCGTCTGCTGCCTGGCGGCGGCGACCGTGCTCCTGGTGCTGCGCGACCCCGCGACGGGCACGCGCGGTCTGCGGTTGCCGCCACGGGCCTCCCGGCTGTCGGCCGACCACACGACGGACGCGAGCGACCACGCGACCGAACCGCCTGCCGACACCGGCGCGCAGTTCGTCCAGCAGGAGGCGCAGGGGCTCTTCCGCACCATCCGCGCGAACGGGGCGGTCCTGCTGCGGCTCGGCAGCGGCGCCGGCCTGATCGGTGCGATGCGCGCCGGCCGGCAGGTGATCCTGCCGCTCTGGGCGGTGAGCGTCGGTCTCGACGACTCGACCGCGGCACTCGTGATCGGCATCGCCGGAGCCGTCGACTTCGCGCTCTTCTACACGAGCGGGCAGATCATGGACCGGTGGGGACGGCTCGCGAGCGCCCTGCCCTGCATGCTCGGCCTGAGCATCAGCTACTTCCTGCTCGCCTGGAGCGGCCACCTGGACGCCAGGGTCGGCTGGTTCGTCGCGATCGCGATGGGCATGTCCCTGGCCAACGGGGTCGGTTCCGGCATCCTCATGACGCTCGGCGCGGACCTCGCACCGCGCGACGCTCCGGCACCGTTCCTGGGGGCGTGGCGGTTCACCGGCGACTTCGGGTCGGCGGCCGCACCGCTCCTCATCTCCGGCGTGACCGCCGTCGCGTCCATCGCCGTCGCGAGCGGGGTGATGGGCGTGCTCGGCCTGGTCGGCGCGGGCATCCTGCTCCGGTACGTGCCCCGGTACCTGCCGCGCCCGCTGCGCTGACGCGCTGCCGTCCCGTGCGGGGTTCCGTTCTCGGTGGCACTCGGCCCACCCCGCACCACGTCCGGTTCCTCGCACCGGGTCGCGGAGCGCGCACGGTGCGTCCCACGGCCTGGAGGCCCGGCGCACGTCCGCCCCGCACCCCGCGCTCGGTAGACTGCCGCTGCTCGCGGGAGTGGTGGAATCGGTAGACACGCAGGATTTAGGTTCCTGTGCCCCAGGCGTGAGGGTTCGAGTCCCTCCTTCCGCACCGAGTCCCTCCTGGCGCACCGTTGCGGTCATCCGCACGCCTCGTGCAGGTCGACCCTGCGAGGGATGGCCCGGTCACTTCCGGGCGGTACCCTCATCCCGCGGGAGTCCTCCCCGTGACTCCCGCTCCACGACCGGAAGAACCATGCACTCCGTCGCACTCGCCCTGATCCCGTGGCTCGATCCGCAGTACATCCTCGACCACTTCGGGGCCATCGCCGTGCTCGTGGTCTGCGCGATCGTGTTCGCCGAGACCGGTCTGCTCATCGGCTTCATCTTCCCGGGCGACAGCCTGCTGGTCATCACCGGCCTGTTCGCCTTCGACCGCGGTGGCGAGATCGGCGGCATCCCGATCTGGGTCGCAGCGCTGATGATCGGCGCCGCCGCGTTCCTCGGCGGCGAGCTGGGGTACTACATCGGCAAGAAGGCCGGGCCCCCGATCTTCGAACGCAAGGACAGCGGGCTCTTCTCGAAGGCGAACGTCGAGCGCACCAACGCGTTCTTCCACCGCTTCGGCCCCCTGGCCGTGATCCTGGCGCGCTTCGTGCCGGTCGTCCGCACCTTCGCCCCGATCGCCGCGGGCGTCGGCCGGATGGACTACAAGAAGTACTCGCTCTACAACGCGATCGGCGCCGTGGTCTGGGGCGTCGGCGTGACGTTCCTCGGGTACTTCATCGGGCACATCCCGTTCGTGGCGCACATCGTCCGCGAGTACATCGACATCATCCTGCTCGCCGCGGTCGTCGTGACCGTCGTACCGATGGCGCTGACGTACCTGCGCAACGCCCGAAAGGCGAAGCACACGAACGAGGCCGAGGCCACCACGGCCCCGACCGTCGACCCGACGCTCTAGCCGCAGCACCGGCGCACAACCGAAGTCGCCCCGGACCACGTGATCACGTGGTTCGGGGCGACTTCGGTTGTGCGGAACGACGAGCGCGCCGGTGCTCAGACGCCGAAGTGCTCCCGCACGATCGGCGCGATGCCCCGGAACGCCTTGCTGCGGTGCGACAGGGCGTTCTTCTCGTCGCGGGTGAGCTCCGCCGACGAGCGGTCGGCGTCGTCCGGCCGGAACACCGGGTCGTAGCCGTGGCCGCCGTCACCGACGGGCTCCGTCAGCACCTCGCCGTTCCAGACCGCCTCGACCACGTGCTCCTGACCGTCGGGCGTCACGAAGGCCGCAGCGCACACGAATGCGGCGGTCCGCTCGACGACACCCTGCAGGTTCGTGAGCAGCAGCGCGATGTTGTCGGCGTCCGAGCGGGTGCCGGCGTAGCGGGCCGAGTGGATGCCCGGTGCGCCCCCGAGGGCGTCGACCGCGATCCCGGAGTCGTCGGCGAGCGCCGGCAGCCCCGTGTGGGCGACCGCGGCACGCGCCTTGATCAGGGCGTTCGCGGCGTAGCTGTCGCCGTCCTCGACCGGCTCGGGGCCGTCGTACCCGACGAGTTCGACACCCTCGCCCAGGGCCGACCCGAGGATCTCGCGCAGTTCGACGACCTTGCCCTGGTTGTGGGTGGCCAGCACCACCTCGCGGGACGTCACGCCAGACCCAGGACCGAACGCTGGATCGCCGCGAGCGACTGGTTGCCGGCCAGGCCGAGGTCGAGCAGGACGTTCAGCTCGTCACGGTCGAACGGCGCGTGCTCGGCGGTGCCCTGCACCTCGATGAACTTGCCCGAGCCCGTCGCGACGATGTTCATGTCGGTGTCGGCGGCGGAGTCCTCGGTGTAGGCGAGGTCGAGCATCGGCTCCCCCTTGACGATGCCGACCGAGATCGCCTGCACGCTGTCGGTGAGCGGGGTGGCCTTCTTCGCGATGAAGCCCTTGGCGCGGCCCCACTCGATCGCGTCGGCCATCGCCACGTACGCGCCCGTGATCGACGCCGTGCGGGTGCCGCCGTCGGCCTGCAGCACGTCGCAGTCGATGACCAGGGTGTTCTCGCCCAGGGCCTTCGTGTCGACGACCGCGCGGAGCGACCGCCCGATCAGGCGGGAGATCTCGTGGGTGCGGCCGCCGACCTTGCCCTTGATGGACTCGCGCTGCATGCGCTCGTTCGTCGACCGCGGCAGCATCGAGTACTCGGCGGTGACCCAGCCGGTGCCCTTGCCGGCGAGCCAGCGGGGCACGCCGTTGGTGAAGGACGCGGTGCAGAGCACCTTGGTGTCGCCGAAGGAGATGAGCGCGCTGCCCTCGGCCTGCGTGCTCCACCCCCGCTCGATGGTGACGGGACGGTGGTCGGTGGCGGTGCGGCCGTCGACGCGGAGGGTGTCGGTCATGGGGTCCTTTCGGTGCGGGGCAGCGTGATGGCCCCCGTCTGGAGGTGGCCGACGCTCGAGACCTCGGGACCGAGGAAGCGCCGGGCGAGCCGGATGAAGCCGTTCTTGTCGTCGCCCGTCGCCTCGAACGAGTAGGTCGGGGCGGTGGTCGCGGTGCGCTCGAGCCCGTGCTCCACGAGCCGGCGGTAGACGTCGTTCGCGGTCTCCTCGGCGCTGGAGACGAGCGTGACCTCCGGACCCATGACGAACTGGATCGCGGCGGACATGAGCGGGTAGTGGGTGCAGCCGAGCACGAGGGTGTCGACGTCGGCGGCACGGATCGGGTCGAGGTAGCCGGCCGCGATCTCGCGCAGGGACGGCGACGAGGTGTCCCCGGCCTCGACGAACTCGACGAACCGGGGGCACGCGGCGGTGGTCAGCGTGACGTCGGCGGCGACCGCGAAGGCGTCCTCGTAGGCGCGCGACGCGATGGTGCCGACGGTGCCGATCACCCCGACGCGGCCCGTCCGGGTCTGCTTGACGGCGGCGCGGGCCGCGGGCTGGATGACCTCGACGACGGGGATGCCGTACGCCTGCTCGTACCGTTCGCGGGCGTCGCGGAGCACGGCGGACGAGGCGGTGTTGCACGCGATCACCAGCGCCTTGACGCCCTGCTCGACCAGGTCGTCCATGACCTCGAGCGCGTAGCGGCGGACGTCGGCGATGGGCTTCGGGCCGTAGGGCGAGTGCACGGTGTCGCCGACGTACCGGATGCTCTCGCGCGGGAGCTGGTCGATGATGGCGCGGGCCACGGTGAGGCCGCCGACCCCGCTGTCGAAGACTCCGATCGGTGCATCCGTCACGGCACCAGCGTACCGACGCCCGCCGACCAGCACCGACGCGACCACGCGCGCCACGCAGGCCGGGCGCACGGGGTGATCCGGGCCTCCCCACCGTCACGTCACTAGTGTCGGAGACGTGACCAGCGCGCTCCTCACCGACCAGTACGAGCTCACCATGGTGGACGCCGCCCTGAAGGACGGCACCGCCGACCGCCGATGCGTCTTCGAGGTGTTCGCCCGGCGGCTGCCGGACGGCCGCCGCTACGGCGTCGCGGCCGGGCTCGGACGCTTCCTCACCGCCCTCGGCGACTTCCGCTTCGGCGACGAGGAGATCGGGTTCCTGCGCGACCGCGGTGTCATCGACGCCGGCACCGCCGCGTGGCTCGCCGACTACCGGTTCAGCGGCGACGTCCGCGCCTACCGGGAGGGCGAGGTCTACTTCCCGAACTCCCCCATCCTGCAGATCGAGGGCACCTTCGCCGAGGCCGTCGTGCTCGAGACCCTCGCCCTGAGCATCTTCAACGCGGACTCCGCGATCGCCTCGGCCGCCGCCCGCATGGTGTCCGCCGCCGACGGCCGCCCGCTCGCCGAGATGGGCTCCCGCCGCACCGGTGAGTGGAACGCCGTCGCCGCCGCCCGTGCCGCGTACATCGCCGGCTTCGGTGCGACGAGCAACCTCGAGGCCGGCCGCACCTGGGGCATCCCCACGATGGGTACCGCCGCGCACGCCTTCACGCTGCTGCACGACTCCGAGGAGCAGGCGTTCCGGTCGCAGCTCGACGCGCTCGGCAACGGCACGACCCTGCTCGTCGACACCTACGACATCGAGGCCGCGGTCGAGACGGCCGTCCGGCTCACCGACGGCAAGCTCGGCGGCGTCCGGATCGACAGCGGCGACCTGCCGTCCGTCGTCGCCGCCGTGCGTGCGCAGCTCGACCGCCTCGGCGCGACGAGCACGAAGATCACGGTGACGAACGACCTCGACGAGTACACGATCGCCGCGCTCCGAGCCGCCCCGGTCGACTCGTACGGCGTCGGCACCTCGGTCGTCTCCGGCTCCGGGCACCCGGCCGCCGGCATGGTGTTCAAGCTCGTCGCGCACCGGGACGCGGACGGCGGCGACTGGGTCCCCGTCGCCAAGAAGTCGGCCGACAAGGCGTCGATCGGCGGCCGGAAGGAGGCGGGCCGACGGCTCCGCAACGGCGTCGCCACCGCCGAGATCGTGCTCACCGGCGCGCAGGTCGGCCCGGACGAGCGGCCGCTGCTGGTCCCCGTGGTCACCGGCGGCGAGGTCGACCCGGCGTTCCTCGGCACGCAGGGGGTCGAGGCCGCACGCGCGCACCACAAGCGCGCGAAGGCGGAGCTGCCCGCCGATGCGTCGCGCATCGGGCGCGGCGACGCCGCCATCCCCACGCTCGTGATCTAGGGCACGCGTCGCGTCGCGACGCGTCGCGCGTCACATCGCGTCGCGGCGCCGCTTCGTGAGCAGCAATGGTCGGGTCTGCGTGACGGACCCGACCATTGCTGCTCACGAAGCGGCCGACAGGCGGACGGGAGGCCCGTGGCGGCGTCGCCACGGGCCTCCCGTCCGTCTGCTGGTCGCGTCTACTCGGCCTTCATCTTCTCGTAGATGGCCTTGCAGTCCGGGCAGACCGGGAACTTCTCCGGGTCGCGACCCGGGATCCACTTCTTGCCGCACAGCGCCTTGACCGGCTTGCCGGACAGCGCCGACTGCAGGATCTTGTCCTTCTTGACGTAGTGCGAGAACCGCTCGTGGTCACCGGGTTCGATCGCTTCGTCTTCGAGGAGCTTCTCGAGCTCCCGGTCCATCACGTCGAGGCCGCCGCCTGGTTCCGTCATGCTCATGGGTCCAGGGTACGACGGTCCGCCCTCGGGCGCGCCGCTCGTCCGCGCTCTGCGCCGCTCGTTGCGCTGTGTCGCTAGTTGCGCTGTGCCGCGGCGAGCAGGTCGGGGCCGCGGCGGTCGAACAGGCGTCCGCCGGCGGAGACACCGATCACGAGCACGACGGCACCGACCCCGATGCCCACCAGGAGCGTCAGCACCGACCAGGGCTCCGGACCCTGCACGACGGCGAGCACCGCGAGACAGGCTGCGGGGACCGTGCAGAGCACGATGCCGATCACCATGGACGCCTGCGCGACCGTGGCGGTGACGCCGGCGGCCTGGGGCTGCTGGAAGGGGTGGTCGCCCGGCCGCACCGTCGGGTAGGGCATGAGCACGGACAGGACGCTCGACAACCCGAGGCCGGACAGCAGCGCGCTCGCACTCACGCCGATGAGCAGCGGGAACGCGGCCCAGTCTCCGAACAGCCGGGCGGACAGCGCGGCCCCGGCGACGATCGCGGGCGCCCCCACGACCAGCACGGGCACGACACGACCGAGCCGGTCGCTCCACCCGGGCGCACCCGAGGCGACGTGCAGCCACACGGCGGTGTTGTCGTACGAGACGTCGTTGTGCGGCAGGAACCCGGCGATCAGGGCCATCAGCGGCAGCGGCACGAGCGCGGTCCACTGCCACGGCACCCCGGCGACACCGAGCGGGATGACCACGATCGGCACGAGCAGGATGATGAGGTACGACGTGCGGTACCGCGGGTCGCGGACCCAGTAGGTGAGCGCCCGGGCAGCGACGGCCGACACCGGGGCCGAACCGAACCGGTCGAACCAGCCCAGGCCCTGGTAGCGGCGGGTGCGGGCGCGGTCGTCGACGGTCTCGAGCGCACGGCCGACGAGTGCCCACCACGCCCAGGCGAGGAGCGCGACGACGGCGACCGCGACGAGGAGCTTCAGGACACCCGCGCCGACGTGGCCGCTCGCGACCTCGGCGGGCACGGCCCACGCGGCACCCCACGGGGTCCACCCGGCGACGTCCGCGACGCGCTGCATCTCGGCGCCCTGCGGGTCGAGCCAGTCGACGCGCAGCAGCAGCGCCACCGTCGGGATCGAGAGCGCGATGATGACGAGCGCCACCAGCCACCCGGCGTCGCGGGAGCGGTCCGGCCCGATCAGCCGGGAGCCGACGGTGCAGCAGACCCGGATGAGGAGCGCGCACGTGGCGACGCCGAGCAGCCCACCGAGCACCGCGAGCAGCCCGAGACCGGGGTCGCGAGCCCAAGCGACGACCTGGCCGACCGCGACGACGACCACACCGATCACCGGGATGCCGACGAGGCCGGCGACGACGAGTCCGATCGCCAGGCGACGGCGCTCGATGCCGAAGACCGCGAAGCGCCGCGGGTGGAGCTGGTCGCTCCGGCCGACGACGAGCGGCACGACCGTGAACCCGAAGGTGATCAGGGTGCCCACGGGCACGATGACGGCACGCGCGACGTCCGGGTCGGCGTCACCGAGGGCGATGGTCTGCGACGCGACGAACACGGCGGCGAGGAGTCCGACGAGGCTGGCGAGCACGACGGCGACGGACCGGCGGGCGGTGCCGCGGACCTCGCCCGCGAGCAGGTCCGCCCTCAGCCGGAGAAGCTGTGCAACCATTCCATGCTCTCCGCGACGACACGACCGCCGGCGAGTTCGACGAACTTGTCCTCGAGGCTCTTGCGCCCGCGGACCTGGGCCATGGTGCCGGACGCCAGGACCTTGCCACCGACGATGATGGCGACCGAGTCACAGGTGCGCTGCACGAGCTCCATCGAGTGGCTGGACAGCACGACCGTGCCGCCGCCCCGGGTGTACCGGCGCAGGATGTCCGTGATCGTCGCCGCGCTCACCGGGTCGACCGACTCGAACGGTTCGTCGAGCACGAGCACCCGCGGCGAGTGGATCAGGGTCGCGGCCAGGGCGATCTTCTTCGCCATGCCGACGGAGTAGTCGGCGACCTGGCGGCCCAGCGCCTCGCCCAGCCCGAAGGCCTCGGCGAGGTCGGCGCTGCGCTTCCGGGCGGTGGCCCCGTCGAGCCCGCGGAGTGTGGCCGAGTAGTAGAGGAGCTGCGCGCCGGTCAACCGGTCGAACAGGCGGAGCCGGTCGGGCAGCACACCGAGACTGCGCTTCGCCGCCGTCGGGTCGGCCCAGACGTCGTGGTCGAGCACCGTCACCGAGCCGGCGTCGGGGCGCAGCAGTCCGGTGATCATGGAGAGGGTCGTCGTCTTGCCGGCGCCGTTCGGGCCGACCACGCCGAAGATGGAGCCCTGCCGGATCTCGAGGTCGACCTCGTCGACGGCCAGGGTCTGCCCGTACCGCTTGACCAGGCCGCTCGCCGCGAGCACGACGGGCTGGAGCGTCTGCGGCTGCTTCGGGGCGGCGGTGCGGGGCGCACGCTTCTTCGCCGCGGGCGCGGCTGCGGCGGTCGTCCGCTCGGCGTCGTCGGTCGCGTCGTCCGCGTCGGTCGGGACGGGAGGCGCGGCGTCGGTCCGCGGGGCGGCCTTCGTCGGGCGCTTGGCGCGTCCCTTGCCGTTGCGCGCCTTCGCGGGGCGGGGCGCCGCGGCCGTCGCGTCGTCGGTGCGGTTGTCCGTCGTCGCGTCGTCGGTGCGGGTCTCGGTCGTCGCTTCGGTGCCGGTCGTCGCGTCGGTGCCGGTCGTCGCGTCGTCCGGGTGGGTCTCCGTCGTCGCGTCGGTGCGGACGGCCGTCCCGTCGGTCATCGCGTCATCAGTGGCGGCGTCGTCCGCATCAGTGTCCCCCGTGTCGTCGTCGGCTGCGTCGTCCTCAGCAGCCGCGGCGGTGTCCGCATCGTCGGCGTCCCCCGCCTCGGTCATCCAAGCAGCGTCGGCCGTGGCGTACACGTCCTCGTTCTCTGCTCGCGCTGGCATCGACCCACCGTACCAACGCTCTCCGACCGTCGGGAACCGTCTCGGCCAGGGTCACGAATTGAGTACGAAGCGCGCAGACCCGTACCCCGCGAGGGGGTGTTTCCGTATCATTCACCAGGGCACGAAGGAGTGTTCACCACTTGGAAACCTGCTCCAGCAGGCGATCCCGGCAGCCTCCTCGCTGCGACGACCACGTCGACGCGACCGGTTCTCGGGCAACTCGGACGTTGGAAGCGCAGACTCGACGAGGCCCGCCCGTACCCCAGGGTGCGCGGGCGGACACCAGAAGGGACCAGCATGACCACGCAGATCGTGATCCTCGCAGCGGGGATGGGCAGCCGTCTCGGCCGCAGCCTGCCGAAGCCGCTCACGGAGCTCAGTGACGGCCGCACCATCATGCAGCAGCAGTTCGACAACATCCGCGCCGCGTTCGGTTCGAGCGCCCGCGTGACGATCGTCGTCGGCTACAAGTCGGAGCACATCGTCGAGGCGTTCCCCGAGGCGAACTTCGTCTACAACGAGTCCTACGACTCCACCAACACCTCGAAGAGCCTGCTGCGTGCCCTCAAGGCCACCGGCAAGAGCGGTGTCCTCTGGATGAACGGCGACGTGGTCTTCGACCCGATGGCGCTCGTCCGTGCGGCCGACATGATCGACGAGGGCCGTTCCTTCGTCAGCGTCAACACCGACAAGGTCTCCGACGAAGAGGTCAAGTACACCGTCGACGCCGAGGGCTTCATCCACAAGCTCTCCAAGCAGGTCGTCGGGGGTCTCGGCGAAGCCGTCGGCATCAACTACGTTTCCGCCGCCGACAAGCAGGCCCTCATCCGCCAGCTCGGGCGCGTCGACGACCAGGAGTACTTCGAGGGCGGCATCGAAGCTGCCATCGCCGAGGACGGGCTACGCTGGACGCCGATCGACATCTCCGACCTGTACGCGGTCGAGATCGACTTCGCCGAGGACCTCGAGCGCGCGAACAACCTGTTCGCCTGAACCACCGTCAGGACCCCCTCGGCGGTTCCGCCCGGAGGGAAACCGTGACCACAGCGAGTGCGCCGACCGCGCCCGTGGCTCCCGCACCCGCGAAGGCCCGGAGCGCCGGTCGGCGCTATCGTCAGGCCCTGTGGTTGCTGACCGTCCGCGACCTCCGGGTCCGCTACTCGACGTCGGCGCTCGGCTACGTGTGGTCGATCCTCGACCCGCTCGTGATGTCGGGGATCTACTGGTTCGTCTTCACGCAGGTCTTCCACCGCGGCTCGGTCGGTGAGGATCCGTACATCGTGTTCCTGCTGTCCGCGCTGCTGCCGTGGATGTGGTTCACCGGCGGCGTCTCGGACTCCACCCGGGCGTTCATCAAGGAATCGAAGCTCATCCGCTCGACCACGATCCCCCGCACCATCTGGGTGGCACGGATCATCGCGTCGAAGGGCATCGAGTTCCTGCTGAGCCTGCCGGTCCTGGCGGCCTTCGCGATCGCGACGGGTGCCCACCTGCACTGGCAGGTCGTGTTCTTCCCGCTGGCGATCGTGCTGCAGTGCGCGCTGGTCTACGGCCTGGGCCTCATCGTCGCCCCGCTGGTGGTCTTCTTCCGCGACCTCGAGCGTGCCACCAAGCTCGTGCTGCGGTTCCTGTTCTACGCGTCCCCCATCATCTACGGCACGCACGCGCTGCCCTCCGCCCTGCGCGACATCGCCGCGATCAACCCGCTCACCGGCATCTTCGGCATGTACCGCGCGGCGTTCTTCCCCGGCCAGCTCGACTGGCTCGAGGTCGGCGCCTCGGTGGTCGTGACCGGCATCGTCCTGGTGATCGGCTTCGCGGTGTTCCGCCGCAGCGAGCACCGCGTGCTGAAGGAGCTGTGATGACCGCGACCGACCAGACCCGTCGCACCGAGACCGTCGCACCGGTCATCTCGGTGCGCGACGCCGGCATCTGCTTCAAGCGCAACCGTCGCGCGAGCCGGAACTTCAAGGACCTGTTCGCCGGACGCGGGCGCCGCAAGCGTGCCGATGAGTTCTGGGCGCTCCGCAACGTGTCGTTCGACGTCCGCCCGGGCGAGGCGATCGGCGTCGTGGGGCGGAACGGACAGGGCAAGTCGACCCTGCTGAAGCTCGTGGCGCAGGTCATGCTGCCCGACGAGGGCCGCGTCGACGTGGGTGCCGGCGTCGCCCCGCTCATCGAGATCACCGGTGGCTTCGTCGGGGACCTCACGGTACGCGACAACGTGTACCTGACGGCGGGCCTGCACGGCATGTCGCGGGCCGAGATCCGCGACGCCTTCGACGAGATCATCGACTTCGCCGAGATCGCCGACTTCGTGGACACCCCCTACAAGCACCTGTCGAGCGGCATGAAGGTCCGCATCGCGTTCGCGGTGATCTCGCGGCTCGACGAACCGGTCATCCTGGTCGACGAGGTGCTGGCGGTGGGCGACAAGGCCTTCCGCGAGAAGTGCTACAAGCGGATCGAGCAGCTCCTGGCCGGCGGCCGGACGCTGTTCTTCGTCTCCCACAGCGACAAGGACCTCCGCCGCTTCTGCGACCGGGGGCTCTACCTCGACAAGGGTCGTCTGCAGCTCGACGGCACCATCGAGGCCGCGCTGGCCCGGTACGCGGCCGACTACGGCTCCTGACCGGACGGGGTACTCCCCCTGCACCAACACCGGTATCGCTGGCTCCCTCCACAGCCCCGGCCCTCGTGAGCACCCCCGGGGTCCCGCCGTCGGACCCTCCCCCTAGCGTTCCACCCATGCACCACCCACCAACCGCGTACGCCGTCCCGTTCGCCGTCGACCGATCGCACGCACCGCGTCGGTACGACCTCGTCAACACCGGCCCCGAGCCGGTCGACGGGCTCTCCCTCACCCATCTGGGCAACGGCTACTGCCCGCCGCTCGCGGTGCGCCGCCTCGACCCGGGCAGGTCGTTGTCGCTGGCGGTGTTCGGCGCCGACCCTGAGGACACGGGTGTCGTCATCGTGCGGTGGCGTCGGCCCGACCGGTCCGAGTACCTCTGGCGGATGTCGCTCGTCGGGCCGGGGCTCCAGCCGTGACCCTGCGTCGACCTGCGCCACGGAGCACCCGGGGTGACGACCGGCCGTCAGCGCCCGTCGCGTTCGGCCGCAACGGTCCGCCACCGCTCGAGCAGCCACTCCACGGCCTCGTGGAACCGCTCCGTGGCGGCACCCGGGGTCGTGTCGCCGAAGTACCGTGCGACCCAGTGCTGCAGGCGTGCGAGCTCCTCGGCGTCGCTCGCGGCCGCGTCGACACGGGCGAGCACCGACGGGGCATCGGCCGCGGTCAACCAGTTCGCGTCGCTCAGGTAGCCTCGCTCGTCGACGTCGGCCTCCGGCGAGACCGGCCGCGTGACGATGAGCGGCTTGCCGACCGCCAGCCGGTCGTAGATCATCGCGCTGATGTCCGTGATCGCGACGTCGGCGTCCGCCAGCTGCCAGCCGAGGTCACCGCCGTCGTCGTACAGGTGGTGCGCGGCGGGGTCGGCCGCGTTGGCCGCGCTGATCGCCGCCACGATCCGCTCGTGCGCCGCGCGGTACGCCGGGTCGAGCACACCGCTGCGCGGGTGCGGGCGGTAGACCAGCCGGTGGCGGGGCGACGCCAGCACCTGCTCGGCGATGACCGTGCCGTGCGACGCGATCGACCCGTACGCTGCGGCACCGCGGTCGCCCTCCCACGTCGGGGCGTAGAGCACGACGGTCCGGTCGTCGTCCGGGTACGGGGCCGCTCCGGCGAAGTGGTCGGCCTGCGGGCGTCCGATCGCGATGGTCCGGGCGTCCAGGTCGTAGTCCCACAGCGCCTCGGCCAGACGATCGCGTGCTGCATCCCCCGCGATCAGGGCGTAGTCGTACGCCTTGAACTGGTTCGTGGTCATGTACATCTTGTCGCTCTCGCCGTGGTTGACGAAGACGTGCCACATCCGCCCGTACCGCATCATCTGGAAGTTGCGGGCGTTCTGGTTGACGTACAGCACCACCTTCGGCGCCTGGGTGTCGACGAAGTGCTCGAGGTCGACCACCTGCCGGGCGTAGACCGCGGGGACGGGCGACTCGTCGAGCAGGGTCAGCATCGTGCCCGGGCTCCGCGAGACGATCGCCACCGGGTGCGTCTTCGCGAGTTCGGCCAGCGGCGCGTACCACTGGCGCACCTGGTACATGTTGACCGGACCGTCGGCGAAGTACACGGCGATCTCGACCGACCCGGGCGCCGGCTTCGGCGCGGACGGCAGTCGCTGTGCGAGCTGCCGCCGGCTCCGGCGCGACGTCAGGAGTCGCTCGACGAGCCGCAGGGCGGTCCGCAGGTCGCTGATGATCGACATGGTCGTTCTCCGGGTCTGCTCGGGCGGTACGGGGCGGGCGGGTCAGACGACCGGCGGCCGCCCTGCGATGGTCATGCGTGCGACTGTGAGCCAGCCCATCGGGCGGACCGGACCGCAGTCGGTCGTCCATCCTTCGCGGATGCCCCCGAACCAGGTGGCCAGTCGGCGGGGGTGACGCCACCAGCGCGCGATCTGGATCGCGGCCCACGATCCGACGTACAGCGGTCGCAGCACGGCGGGCAGGTTGCGCCGAGCGAGCCACACCCGGTTCCGGGCGTTCAACCGGTAGTACTCGGTGTGCCGTGCCGGGTCGATCGCGGGGTGGTGCGCGACGAGGTCCCCGGCGTACCAGGTCCGACGGCCGGCGTCCCACACGCGCCAGGCGAGCTCGATGCCCTCGTGGGCGTAGAAGTACTCGGCACCCCAGCCGCCGACGGCCCGGTACACGTCCATCGGCAGCACGACGGCGCCTTCCCAGACCGAGAAGACCGGCGACGAGTGGTCCGGCTCGCCCTTCCGGATCCGCGGCACCCACCGGCGGGGGTTCGCGGCGCCCGTGGGGTCGACGACCCGTGGCTGCACGAGGCCGAGCGACGGATCGTGCTCGAACACCGCGATCGCGTCGCGCAGGAACGTCGGCGACGGCACCGAGGCATCGTCGTCGAGGAAGAACACGTAGTCGCCGTCGACGACATCGGCCCCGGCGTTGCGCCCGGCCGGGATCCCGACGTTCTCGGGCAGGGCCAGCGCCTGAACGCCGTCCGGCAGCCCGGTCGGCGCCCAGCCGTTGCCGACGCAGACGACGTCGAGCTCGACGTCCTGCTGCGCGAGCACGCTGTCCAGCCCGCGGCGCAGGTCGTCCGACCGGGTGCCCTGCGACAGGCTCACGACGGCGACGCGCGGTCGCCCGCGGTGCACCACCGCGTGGCGGCGCAGCGTTCCGGGCACGGTCGTGTCCTCGGTCACGCCTTGACCCGCTTCGAGGCGATGATCGCCAGGAAGTGCCCGACCGTCGCGAGCACGGCGAGCGGCAACAGCGCACCGACCAGGATCCGGCTGGCGAGCGGGTCGCCGATCACCAGGGCGAGCAGGGCGAAGACGAACGCGAGCATGCTCAGCTCGACCGAGTGGTACAGGCGGTGGAACGGCAGGAACTTCGCCAGACGGCGGAGCGAGGCGAGCTTCCGACCGGACGGCGCGGTGGAGGCGTCCCGCCGGTCGACGAGCTTGTCGAGCCCGGCGTTCGCACGGGCCACGTGCACCATGTCGTTGAGGGCCTTGTTCAGCACGATGACCAGGCCGAGTGCGCAGCCGATCGTCGTCCACATCCAGTCGGCGTCGTGGATCGGCCAGGTGGCTGCCCGGATGCCGAGCGCGACCGGGATCAGCCCCTCGGTCGTGTAGTGCCCCACCTTGTCGAGGAACACCCCAGCGGGCGACTTGGTGCCGCGCCACCGGGCGACCTCGCCGTCCGAGCAGTCGACGAGCATCTGCAGCTGGCCGAGCACGAGCGCCAGCGCGGCGCCCCAGATGCCGGGGATGAGCAGGGCGGCGGCGACGCTCCAGCCCACCAGGATCATCAGGCCGGTGACCTGGTTCGCGCTGACACGGGTCTTCAGGAGCACCCAGGTCAGGTACGGCGAGACGTCGCGCAGGTACAGCGAGGCCGTCCAGTGCTCGGCGTTGGCGCGGGCTCGGACCTCGTCCGGCTGGGCGACGGCCCGGAGCTCGGCGATCGAGGTCGGCCGTGCGGATCCGCGGCCGGTCGTGGGCTGGTCGGTCATTCGGTCACCGTCCCGTGTGGGTGGTCAGCTCGGACGTGCGGGTCAGGAACCCGATGATGAACCCGAGCCCCCAGCCCACGTGGATGCAGGGCAGCACGACGAGCAGCCAGAGGAGCGTCGGCAGCCCGGAGCGGCGCGCCACGGCGATCGACCCCAGGACGACGAAGAGCAGGTAGACGACGGGTACCACGAACCCGAGCAGCGCCCAGGCGAGCGGCGTGCCGAGCACGACGCCGACGATGCCGACGAGCCCCGCGACGATGCCCAGCGCCATCGCCGCCACCATGGCCGGCGGCACGAAGTAGCGCAGGCCGTTGTTCGCCGGGAACCGACGGGCGAGCTCGCCGCGCCAGAGCCCGGTGGCGACGAACTGCCGCACCAGGCGCTTCAGGCTCGGCCGCGGGCGGTACGTGACGACGAGTTCGGGCGTGAACCAGACGGTCCCACCGGTCTGGCGCAGCCGCCGGTTGAGTTCCCAGTCCTGTCCGCGCTTGATGCCCTCGTCGAAGAGTCCGACGTCGAACAGCCGCTCGCGTCGGAACACGCCGAGGTAGGCGGTCTCGGCCGGGCCCGCGGTGCCGCCGACGTGGTGCGGCGTGCCACCGAGCCCGACACGGCTGCCGTACGCCAGGGCGACGGCCCGCTCGAAGGGGGTGCGGCCCTCGGCACGCATGATGCCACCGACGTTGTCCGCACCGGACTCGAGGAGCGTGCGCACCGCGATCCGCGTGTAGTCGGTCGGCAGGACCGAGTGCGCGTCGACCCGGATGACGACGGGGTGCACGGACGCACGGATCGCGACGTTCAGCCCGGCGGGCGTCGACCCGACGGGGTTGTCGATCGCGCGGATCCGGGGGTCGGCAGCGCTCATCTCGGCGACGAGCTCGTTCGTGCCGTCGATCGACGGCCCGAGCGCGAGGATGACCTCGAACGGGCCCGTGTAGTCCTGGTCGAGCAGGCTGCCGACGGCGGCCCGGACCTCGGTGACCTCGTTGAGCACGGGCATCACGTACGAGACGCCCGGCAGGGGCTGTCCGTCTGACTGCATGCGTACCTCGGGGTGCTGGCTGGCGGCACGGGACGCACCGGGGCGGTGCCGCCCCGCAGAGCGACCATGAGCCTATCAAGAGGCCGAACCGCCCACCTGCGTCGGCGCCGGACGCGCCCCGTGACGGACAGGAGGCCCGGCGCACGTCGTGCCCCGGGCCTCCTGTCCGTCGTGTGGTGGCGTCAGCCCTTGCTGTCGAACGTTCCCAGCTTCACGTCGGCCTGGCGGGTCTGGCCGTCGCGGACGTAGCTGATCGTCGTCGAGGCGCCACCCGCGAAGAAGCGCACCTGCGCGGTCAGGTCGGTGGCGTCCGAGACCGACGCCGAGCCGATCTTCGTGACGACGTCGCCCTTCTGCAGACCGGCCTTCGCCGCGGCACCGCCGTTGGACACCGACTTGATGAGGGCACCGACCTGGGTGGCGCTGGCGTCCTCGGTGGCGTCGCCGACCGTTGCGCCGAGGAGACCGTGGGTCGCCGAGCCGTTGTCCTTGATCTCGTTCGCGACCCGCTTGACCAGGTTGGCCGGGATCGAGAAGCCGACGCCGATGCTGCCGGCGGCCGACTCCGACGACGACGAGCTGCCGGCCGAGGCGATGGCCACGTTGATGCCGATCAGTCGGCCCTTCGAGTCGAGCAGCGCACCGCCGGAGTTGCCCGGGTTGATCGATGCGTCGGTCTGGATGACCGGGAGCGAGACGGTGGTGTTCGCGGACGAGCTGCTGCCGTTGTCCCCGTTGCCCCAGAAGTCGAAGGGACCCGAGCCGCCGTTGCCGCCCTCGTTCGAGTCGCCGCCCTCACTGGGCGCGCTCGAGGTGACCTGGATGCTGCGGTTCAGCGTCGAGACGATGCCGTCGGTGACGGTGTTCGACAGGCCCAGGGGCGCGCCGATCGCGACCGCGGTGTCGCCAACGTTGAGCTTGGACGAGTCCGCGAACTCCATCGGCTTGAGGTCGGTCGCGTCGATCTTGATGACCGCGAGGTCGACCGTCGGGTCGGTACCGATCAGCTTGCCCGCGTAGATCTTGCCGTTCGAGGTCGTGACGGTGATCCGGCCGTTCGAGCTGTCGCCGTCGAGGGTGACCACGTGGGTGTTCGTGACGATGTAGCCGTCCTTGCTCATCACCACGCCGGAACCGGTGCCGGCCTCGTTGCTCGCCGACACGTTGATCGTGACGACGGACGGGGTGGCCTGTGCCGCGACGGCGGTGACCACGGTGGCGGAGTCGTAGTCGTTGACGGTCAGGTTGCCGCCCTGCGACGAACCGGAGGACACCACGCTGCCGCCGTCGTTGCCCGAGGAGACGGCCCAACCGGCACCGCCGCCCACCAGACCGCCGGCGATGACCGCGGCGATGACCGGCAGGAGCAGACGGTTGCGGCCCGAGCGGTCCTTGGTCGTCGTGGCGCCCGAGGCGTCGTCGCTGAAGTAGTGTCCGTTGCGCTGGTTCGCGCCGTCGACGTCACCGAAGCCGCTCGTGGCCGACTGCGGAGCCTGCGCGGACGCGTTCGCGTACTCGGAGGACAGGCTCGGAGCGGCCGAGGACGTCGGCTGGGCGTACTCGCCGTAGCGGGGCCGTTCGCCGCCCGGCTGGCCGTACTGGGACTGCTGGCCGTACGGGTTCTGGGGCTGCTGGCCGTACTGGCTCTGCTGCCCGTAGGGGTTCTGGGGCTGCTGGCCGTACTGGCTCTGCTGGCCGTACGGGTTCTGGGCCTGCGGCGTCTGCTGGCCGTACTGCGACTGCTGGCCGTACGGGTTCTGGCTCTGCGGGGGCTGCTGCCCGTACGGGTTCTGGCTCTGCTGCGACTGCTGGCCGTACGGCGACGTCTGCTGGCCGTAGCCGCCCTGCTGCGCACCCGAGGAGTCGCCCGGGACGGCGGGGTACGGCGCGGTGTAGCGGTCGGTCGGGTGGTCCGTCGACGACGGGATCACATCCGTGTGGTCCGGGGTCGTCTCGTGGTTCTGGTTCTGGTCCTGGTTCGGGCGAGGGGTCTCGTCCGGCTGGTCGGAGTCGTTCGGCATCGACGTGTTCCCTCTCGTGGCCGCTGCTGCGGCGTCCTCACTGGCGGCAGGCGGAGCCGCATCGTCCGGACGGCGGTCGTCGCCCTGCCCGCTGGGCGTGGTGTCGGTCATGCTGGACGTGCTCCTTTCAAGCTCGTGCAGTCTGTCGCAAGCACCTGAGCGGTCCTTCTGGCGAGGCTGCGAGCCACCCCTGGCGATCTTATGCGTGCGCTGTACACGGTGCCCCGGTCCGCCGCGGGACGGACAGCTAGGTTGGGGTCCGTTCAGCGCGACACGTCGTCGCCCGCACGGGAGGGAACCACATGCGCCAGGCAGGACCGTGGCTGCGAGCCGCCGACGGAGCGATGCTGCTCGGACCGGACGGGGTCCCCGCACCGACGGTGTTCGCCGAGATGAGCGCCCTCGCCGCCAGCACCGGCGCGGTCAACCTGGGGCAGGGCTTCCCCGACGAGGACGGGCCGGCCGAGGTGCTCGAGGCCGCGGTGCAGGCGATCCGCGACGGTGTGAACCAGTACCCGCCGGGCCGGGGCACCCCCGACCTGCGGGCGGCGATCGCCGAGCACCAGCAGCGGTGGTACGGGCTCGAGGTGGACCCCGACCGCGAGGTCCTCGTCACCGCCGGTGCCACCGAGGCGCTGGCCGCGACGATCCTCGCGCTGGTCGAACCCGGCGACGAGGTGATCACCTTCGAGCCGTTCTACGACGCCTACGGCGCGCTCATCCGGCTGGCCGGCGGCGTGCACGTCACGGTCCCGCTCACCGCGCCCGACTTCCTGCCCGACGAGCGCACGCTCCGCGCGGCCTTCACCGACCGCACCCGCGCCGTGCTCGTGAACACCCCGCACAACCCGACCGGCCGGGTCCTGCCCACCGAGGTGCTGCAGACGATCGTCGACCTGGCCACCGAGCGCGACGCGGTGATCATCACGGACGAGGTCTACGAGCACCTGACGTTCGACGTCCCGCACACGCCCGTCGCGACCCTGCCGGGCGCCGCCGAGCGGACGGTGTCGGTGTCGAGCGCGGGCAAGACCTTCAACACGACCGGGTGGAAGGTCGGCTGGCTCACCGCTCCCCCGGCACTCGTCGACGCGATCACGACGGTCAAGCAGTACCTGACGTTCGTGAACGGCGCACCCTTCCAACCGGCCGTCGCCGTGGGACTCCGTCTGCCCGACGCGGTCTTCACCGGCATCGCCGCCGACCTGCGCGCGAAGCACGGACTGCTCGCCGACGGACTGACGGCAGCGGGCTTCGACGTGATACGACCCGACGGCGGGTACTTCGTGCTCGCCGACGCCGCGCCGCTCGGCTACGACGACGCCCGTGCGTTCTGCCTCGAACTGCCCGCGTTGGCCGGAGTCGCGGGCGTGCCGGTCTCGGCGTTCGTCCGCCCGGACCGGGTCGCCGGCTACCGGTCCCTGGTGCGCTTCGCGTTCTGCAAGCGCCGGAGTGTCCTGGAGGACGCCGCCGCACGCCTGGCGACCCTCGGAGCGCGCCCCCGCGCCTGAGACGCGACCGCGTCGGGGACGCGACCGACGCGTCAGGGCTGCCCCGGGCCTCCAGGCAGGGTGCGCAGTGCGACGTCGTAGCGCCGCAGCGACAGCGACGGGTTCACCCGCCGAACGGCGTCGGTGACGGCGGTGTCGATCGTGGCGGTGAGCGTGGTCGGCGAGGCGCCAGCCGAGGCGACCGCGACGCCCGACGGGTCGAGGACGACCGAGCCGCCGATCCCGATCGGCGGCGTCTGCCCGACCCCGACGACCCAGACGGTGTTCTCGATCGCCCGCGCTGTGAGGAGCGTGCGCCAGTGGTGCTCCTTGCCGGGGCCGCGCACCCACTCGGCGGGGAGGACGACGACGTCGGCCGCTCCGGTCTCGGGAGCGGCGAGCCGTCGCGTGACCTCGGGGAAGCGCAGGTCGTAACAGGTCTCGAGCCCGACGCGGACCCCGCCGAGGTCGAAGACCGGCAGCTGCTCCGGGTCGCCGGACTCGATGCGGTCCGACTCCCGCGAGCCGAAGGCGTCGTAGAGGTGGACCTTCCGGTACGTCGCCGCCACGCCGCCCGACGGGAGCACCGCGACCAGGGTGTTCCGGAAGCGCTCCGGCGTGTCTGCCGACTCGGCGATCCCGACGACCAGGGCGATGCCCGTCTCGCGGGCGATGTCGCGGAGCCCAGAGACGAACGGACCGTCCAGGGGCTGCGCGGCCGCGACGAACCGATCGTCGATGTCGGCGGTGAAGTAGGAGGTGTACTCCGGCGTGACGAGGAGGTCCGCGCCACGGGCCGCCGCGTCGACCGCGGCGGTGCGCACGGTGTCGAGGTTGGCGACGGGGTCGTCCACGGGGGCGAACTGCGCCGCCGCGATCGTGAGGGTGGCCATGGGGCGAGCGTACCCGGGGGTCTGTGGCGGGCGAACCTGCGGCTGGGCGTCCTGCACCGAGCGTCTCGCGTCTCGCGTCTCGCGTCTCGTGGCTGGGCGTCTCGCGGAGGGGACACGAAGAAGGCCCCGGTCCTGTTGGACCGGGGCCTTCATGTGACGCTTGGTTGCGGGGGCAGGATTTGAACCTACGACCTCTGGGTTATGAGCCCAGCGAGCTACCGAACTGCTCCACCCCGCGGCACGTTTAGAAGCCTACACGGGGCCGTGGCGGGACACAAATCGAGTGCCCCGCCACGGTGTGTCAGTTGCCGTTCTCGGCTGCCGTGGCGGCCTCGATCGCGTCCTGGAGGCGCTGGTCGGCTTCCGCCGCGGCGACCAGGTCGTTGTCGGCGTAGGCCTCCTGGCGGTCCTGCAGCGCTGCCTTGGCGTCAGCCAGGGCTTCCTGCAGGGCGTCGTTGTCGGTCGAGCCGGAACCCGTGGAGCCGGTCGAGCCGGAGCCCGAGGAACCCGTGTCGGAACCGGACCCCGTGTCGGAGCCGGATCCGCTGTCGGAACCGGAACCGGAACCGCTGTCGCTGCCGCTGCCGCTTGCGCCGGAGTCGCCGGCCGCCGCACCGGAGTCGCCGCCGAACAGCGAGTTCAGCGCTTCGTCGAGGGTGTCCTCGAACGCGATCTTGTCGCCGAAGGCCACGAGGACCTTCTGCAGCAACGGGTACGAACCACTCGAGGTCGACTGCACGTAGACGGGCTGCACGTAGAGGAACCCACCGCCGACCGGGAGCGTGAGCAGGTTGCCCTGCTTCACGGTCGAGTTGCCCCGCTTCAGGATGTTCAGCTCCTGCGACACGGTCGAGTCACCGTTGAAGAGGCTCTGCACCTGCCCGGGGCCCGGGATGTTGTCGGTCTTCGGCATCGTCAACAGCGTGAGCTTGCCGTAGCCCGACGCCTTCTCGCCCTTGCCGGCACCACCCGCGTCGGAGTTCACCGCCAGGTAGCCGGTCAGCACGTTGCGGTTGTTCGCCCCGGCCGACTGCTGCGGGATGTAGGTCGTGTACAGCGAGTACGCCGTCCCCTGCCCCGGCACCTTCATCGTCAGGTAGTACGGGTCCTGCAGGTTCGCCCTGTTGGCGGTCGTCGTCGTCTGCGCGCCGAGCGCGTTCGTCGACGTCGCCGCGGTGTCGGCGTCACTGTCCGACGTCGCCGTGCTGGTCGGTTCCTGCGGGGTGTTCCACGCGTCGTCGCCCGAGTAGAACGAGTTGGCGTTGGTCACGTGGTACGTCCCGAGGATCGAGCGCTGCACCTTGAACAGGTCCGTCGGGTACCGCACGTGGTCGAGGAGTTCGGCGCTCATGCTCGACACCGGCTTCATCGACGTCGGGAAGATCTTCTGCCACGTCTTCAGGACCGGGTCCTTCGTGTCCCACGTGTACAGCGTCACCTTGCCCGTGTAGGCGTCGACCGTGGCCTTCACCGAGTTCCGGATGTAGTTCACCTGGTCGGTGCGGTACGTCGAGGACTCGGCGCCTGCGATGCTGTCCGACAGGCTCTGGCTCTGCGAGTACGGGTACGCGTCGCTCGTGGTGTAGCCGTCCACCACCCACTGGATGCGGTGGTCGACGATCGCCGGGTAGGCGTCGCTGTCGACGGTCAGGTACGGCGCCGCCTTCTGCACGCGGGTGATCGGGTCGCGGTCGTAGAGGATCTGCGAGTCCTTGTTCACCGCGTTCGAGAGCAGGATCTGCTCCGACTGGAACTTCGCGGCGTAGACGAGCCGGTTGAAGAAGTTGCCGAGGCTCGGACCGCCGTCGCCGGCGTAGGTGGTGGTCGCGTTGCCGCCGTTGTCGTCGTCCGAACCGGACGGGTAGTCGAGCTCCACGTCCTTCGTGCCCTTCGGCGCACCCACGATCGAGTAGGGCGGCGAGGTCTCACCGAAGTACACGCGCTGCTGGAAGTCGCCCAGTGCACCGTTCGACGGGATGCCGGACTCCAGGAACACCGGCTTGCCGTCGCTCGCGCGCTGGTTGCCGTAGGCCGCGGTGACGCCGTAGCCGTGGGTGTAGACGAACGCCCGGTTGTACTGGGTGTTCGCAGCCGAGCTGAGCCCGGCGAGGTCGATGTCGCGGACCGCGATGACGGTGTCCTCGGTCTCGCCCTTGACGTCGTAGCGGTCGACGTCCAGCTCCTTCGGGAACTGGTAGTACTGCCGGTACTGCTGCAGCTGGCTGAACGTGTCGGAGACGATCTTCGGGTCGATGAGGCGGATGTTCGCCGTCGTCTGCGCGTCCTTCGCGAGCGCACCCGAGCTCGTCTCGGTCGTGGCGTCGTAGTTCTGTTCCTCGACGCCGGCGACACCGTAGGCGTCTCGCGTGGCCTTGATGTTCCGCTCGATGTAGGCGGACTCGAAGGTGCGCTCCGAGGGCTTCACCTGCAGACGCTGGACGACCCACGGGTAGATGCCGCCGACGACGATCGCGGCGACGAGCAGCAGGCCCGTGCCGACGATCGAGATGCGCCAGCGACCGATGACCGCCGTGACGATGAAGAGCAGCGCGACGATCGCCGCGATGCCCGCCATGATCTCCCGGCCGGGGATGACCGCGTTGACGTCGGTGTACTGGGCACCGGTGATGAGCGAGTTCGACTTCGTCAGGGCCGCGTACTGGTCGAGCCAGAGGCTGACGGCCTGCAGCGCGATGTAGAGCGCCGCCGTGACCGCCAGCTGGATGCGCGCGGCACGGGAGATCCGGACCTCACGACCACCGAAGCGGAGCGCACCGTAGAGGTAGCTCGCAGCGAGCGCGGCGAGGCCGGCGATGAGGACGACGGCCGACGAGTAGGCCACGATCGAGCGCCAGAACGGCAGCTCGAACACGTAGAACCCGATGTCCAGTCCGAACTGCGGGTCGGTCTTGCCGAACGGCGTGCGGTTGAAGTACTCGAGGACCATGCTCCAGCGGCCCGCGGTCGAGAGCCCGGCGAAGATGCCGAGGACCACGGGGATGCCGATCATCACGGCGCGCCGCAGCGGCTCGATGACCTGCTGGTAGCGGTCGAGCTGCGAGTTGAGCTTCGCGTAGACCGGCCGGAACCGGAACGCGAGCGCGATGCTCACGAAGACCGGGACCGCCATGCCGAGGAAGCCCGCCAGGAACATCAGGGTCCCGGCGATCCAGCGAGTGGTGAGGACCTGCTGGAACCCGAGCTGCGCGAACCACGCGTAGTCGGTGTACAGGCTGGCGAAGATGAAGAAGGCGATCACCAGTGCGGCCAGCACGATGATCGTGACCACGATGGGGACCCGCGGCGAACGCCGCCCCGAGGTGGACGAGGTTGTCGTCACTTGATGTGCTCCAGACGTGTCGGACCGGCGGGCCCGGCTCGCGGCGGGCCGTCAGTGACACTGATCCTATGGGACCGGACCGAGCGTGAACCTGTACGGGGACTCAGGACCGGGTCAGGACCCGCAGCGGGCGAGCTTCGCGGTGCTCCCGCCGTCAGCGATCGTCTGCAGGTCGGTGACGGCCTGGTCGAGCGTGGAGACGCTGTAGACGTCGAGCCCGTCCGGCACGTGCCCGACGACCTCGTCGCAGTTGTCCGCGGGGGCGAGGAACACCGTGGCGCCCGCGTCCGCGGCACCGTAGAGCTTCTGCCGGATCCCACCGATGGGCCCGACCTCGCCGTCCGCCGTGATCGTGCCGGTGCCCGCGACGTGCTTGCCGCCGTTGAGCTTGCCCGGCGTGATCTCGTCGATGATCCCGAGCGCGAACATCATGCCGGCGGACGGACCGCCGACGTCCTGCAGGCGGATCGACACCTTGAAGGGGAACTCGTAGCGCTCGGTGACGCCGACCCCGAGCAGCGCCGTGCCCTGCTCACTGCGGGGCGTCACCCGGACGTCCTTCGTCGCGCCGTCCCGTTCGACGGTGACGGTCGCTGGGCTCGAGGTACCGTGCTGCGCGACGGCTTCGCGCAGGCTCACCGCGTCGGCGTTGGTCGTGAGCGACTTGCCGTCGAACGCCGTGATGACGTCGCCCTTCTCGATCGCGCCGTCGGCCGCTGAGCCCTCCTGCACGGCGCTGACCTCGAGTTCGGTGGGCAGGTCGTTCCCCTGCTGGATGAGCGCGGCGGCGACGGCTGACTGCTGCGACGCCTGCATGTCGGCGGAGTCCCGCTCGTTCACCTGCTCGGTCGTGGTGCCGCTCGGGTAGATCGCCTCGACCGGGATCACCGCCTGCGACCTGGTGAAGATCGCGCGGATCACACTGGTCCACGACGGGCGGTTCGTGGCGTCGCCCTGGATGCCGACGGTGAGCATGTCGAGGGCGCCGGCCGTCGGGTACGTCTCGTGGCCGGACACCTGGATGAGCTTGACGTCCTTCGCGTCCTTGCCCGTCCCCTGCTCCTGCGTGCCGATCGTGTTGTAGACCGGCCCGGGGACCTCGATGAGGTACGGGCTGGGCAGCAGGCTCGCCAGCAGCCCCAGCACGACCGCGCCGATCAGGAACGCCCACCCGACGGTCCGGGCACGCGAGCGACGACGGGGCGCGGGGGCGAAGAGGGTCACGCGGGGTCCTTCCGAGGTGGGCACCCGCGCCTGGCGGCAGGGTGGTCGCCCACGTCTCGCGACGGGGCTGTTCGCCCTGGGCGCAGCGCTTCGGGCGTTCCCACGGGGGCATCCCAGGTGCGGCCCCGTGAGCAGCGATTAGCGTAGTCGGCATGCCTGATGAACCACAGCCGGGGCCGGACGAAGACTTCCAGGAGATGCTGCGCAAGCTGCTCTCGGGCGAGGGGCAGATCGACCCGTCGCAGCTCGCCGGTGCCGCCGGCCTGCCGAACGACCCGGCCTCCGTGGCGAACCTGATGAGCCAGCTCCAGCGTGCCGCGCAGTCCGGCGGTGACGGCATCGACTTCTCGGCCACCGCGGAACGCGCCAGCGCGATCGCTCGGGACGGCGGCCACCCCGTCGACCCGGCCACCTCGCAGGCGGCCGACCAGGCGTTCCAGGTCGCCGCGCTGTGGCTCGACGAGGTCACGACGGTCGCCGAGCTGACCGCGACCCCGAGTCTCTACACGCGTGAGCAGTGGGCCAAGGCGACCGTCCCGGTGTGGACGCAGATCGCCGAGCCGGTGGCCTTCAGCATCGCCGATGCCCTGACCGAGGCGATCGACCAGCGTGCTCCCGAGCAGCTCAAGGCGATGCTCGGCGACGTCTCGAAGGCGATGCGCGGCATCGGCGGGGCACTGTTCGCGATCCAGCTCGGCCAGGTCGTCGGGCAGCTGTCGAAGGAGGTCGTCTCCGGGGGTGACGTCGGCGTCCCGCTCCTCGACGAACAGGTGGCAGCCCTCCTGCCCCAGAACGTCGCCGAGTTCGCCGAGGGCCTCGACGTCTCCGAGGACGAGGTCCGCATCTACCTCGCGGTCCGCGAACTCGCCCATGCCCGGCTCTTCCGGTCGGCACGGTGGCTCCGGCTGCACATCATCTCGTCCATCACGGACTACGCGCGGGGCATCCACATCCCCTTCGACCGCGTCGAGGAACTCGCGGCCGACATCGACCCGACCAACCAGGAGCAGCTGCGCGACGCACTCGCCTCGGGTGCCCTCATCCCGCCGCGGACCGCCGAGCAGGACGCCGCGCTCGCCCGGCTCGAGACGATGCTCGCCCTGGTCGAGGGCTGGGTGGACACGGTCACCGCCGCGGCCACGGTCCGTCTCCCCAAGGCCGGAGCGATCGCCGAGATGGTGCGCCGTCGCCGTGCGGCCGGCGGCCCGGCCGAGTCGGCGTTCGCGACACTCGTCGGCCTCGAGCTGCGTCCGCGTCGTCTGCGTGAGGCCGCCGCGATGTGGCAGCGGGTGACGGACGAGCTCGGGGCCGAACAGCGTGACGCCCTCTGGTCGCACTTCGACCTGGTACCGACCTCGGACGACGTCGACGCACCCGATGCCCTCGTCGCACGGCTGCGGAACCCGTCCCAGACCGACGAGGACGACGCGTTCGACAAGGCCCTCGAGGACCTGCTGAACGACTCGACCGGTGCGCGTCCGCACGAGGACGAGTCCGGCCGCGTGGCCGACGACACCGAGGGTGGAGCGGCCGACGAGCCCGGGAACGACACGGGCGACCAGCCCCGCTGAGTTCTCCACAGATCCCTCTTGTGACCCCACGCGTGCCGCACACTCCGGCACCGTGGGGTCATGGGCATCCGCATCGATCCGACGCTCGAGTTCGTCTGGCGTGACCCCGCCACGGTCCAGCTCGGGGTCGACCCTCCACGCGCCGTCATCGCGGTGCCCACCACGGGGGAAGAACGGTTCCTCAACGGTCTGCGCCGCGAGACCGGCCACGACGTGCTGGCAGGCCTGGCGGTCGCGTCGGGGTGCTCGCCGGAACGTGCTGCGGGTGTGCTCGGTGCCGCGTCGCCCGCGGTGGTCGAGGTCCTGCCCGAGCCGCTCGAACGCATCGAGGTGCACGGCGCCGGTGTCCTCGCCGACACCGTGGCGACGTTCCTGTCCGGCGAGGGCGTGACGGTCAGCCGCACCAGCGCGCCCGCCGGGGGCCCGATCGTGCTGCCCGAGCCCGAACCGCGCCTCGCCGTGGTGGTGGCCGACCACGTCGTCGACCCGGCGCTCCGCGCCGCGTGGACCCGCCGGGGCGTGCCGCACCTGGCGGTCGTCGTCGGCGACGGACGCGTCCGTCTCGGGCCGTTCGTCGTGCCGGGAGCCGGGCCGTGCCTCCAGTGCGCTGAGTACGCACGCGTCGACGACGACCCTGCCTGGCCGGCCATCGCCGCCCAGGTGTGGGGGCGGCACCCGACACCGCTGTCACCGTGGCGGTCGGCGGCGGTGGCCGCCGCCACGACGCGGATGCTGCTGGAACGGCTCCCGCTCCGGACGCAACGAGCCGATGCCGACCAGCTCGTCTTCGAGCGCGACGACCTGTCGGTCAGCCGTTCGCCGGTCCGGCCCCATCCGCGGTGCGCGTGCCGAGCACTGCCAGGAACCGACTCGGAGCCCGGGCTCCCCCACGCGTGGAGCCCTGTTGCGACCACGTGATCGTGACGGAACGGCGGGCGCGTGTCAGCCCGACGTAGAACAGGCGTCGTTCCTCGTCCACCTCGGTGTCGGTCGACGCGTGCGAGATCGGCAGGAGCCCCTCGGCCGCGCCGGCGATGACCACGTGCGGCCACTCCAGACCCTTCGACGAGTGCAGCGTCGCGAGCGTGACGGCGTCGACCTCGGGCTCGTGGTGCGTCGCCGCACGGTCCACCAGGTCCTGGGTGAACTGCTGCATCGTCGTGCCGGCGGGGGCGTCCTCGGCCAGGCCCATGATCGCCTGCAGCGCTTCCCACTGCTCGCGGACTGCGCCGGTGCCCTCCGGCGGCGTCTCCGTCCAGCCGCTGACCTGCAGCACCAGCCGGACACGTCGGGTCAGCTCGTCGTCGGTCTGCCGGATCGCCTCGCCGCGCATGTGGTGGACGGCGAGCTTGACCTCCGGGCGGTTGAAGAACCGGGTCCCGCCCTGCACGCGGTACGGGATGCCGTTCCGGCCGAGCGCGGACTCGAGCGCAGCGGACTGCGCTCCGACGCGGAAGAGCACGGCGCAGTCCCCGTAGGACGCTCCGGCTCCGACGAGCTCGGCGATGCGCCGGGCGATGGTCTGTGCCTCGTCACCGTCGTGGACGCAGGCCAGCACGACCGGTTCCGGGCCCGGTTCCTGGCTCTGGGCCACCAGGTCGAGTGCGCCGGGCTGGCCGCGCATCAGCGTGTTGGCCGCGGACACGACCTCGCGGGTGGAGCGGTAGTTCCGCTCGAGACGCAGGACCGACCCGCGCGGGAACTCCGAGCCGAACCCGAGCAGGTAGTCGCTCGAGGCGCCGGCGAACGAGTAGATGGTCTGACTGGCGTCGCCGACGACGCACAGGTCGTCACGGCCGCCCAGCCAGGCCCGCAGCAGGTCGTGCTGCACGGGCGAGACGTCCTGGTACTCGTCGACGACGAAGAACCGGTACTGCTGCCGCACGTACGACGCCACGCGGGGTTCGGACTCGACCATGCCGAGGGTCGCCAGCAGGACGTCCTCGAAGTCGAGCTGCCGCCGGTCGTCCTTCAGTCGCTCGTACGCCTTCATCAGGTCGATGACCCGGCGCGGCGTGGTGTCGCGCGGCATCACCCGGTCGGCGGCGGCGGCTTCGTACTCGTCGAGGGAGAGCATCTGCACCTTGCGCCACTCGACCTCGGCGGCCAGGTCGCGGAGCACCGGGGTGTCGACGTGCATGCCGACCGTGTCCGCGGCGTGGGCGATCATCCGCCCCTTGGACTCGACGATCTTGGGGGCGTGCCCGCCGACGGTGTCCGGCCAGAAGTAGCTGAGCTGCGCCATCGCGGCGGCGTGGAAGGTGCGCGCCTGGACCGTCCCGGCCCCGAGCGCGCGCAGGCGCGACCGCAGTTCGCCTGCGGCACGGGTCGTGAAGGTCAGCGCGAGGACGTGGTTCGGCGCGTAGGTCCCGGTGGCGACGCCGTAGGCGATCCGGTGCGTGATCGCGCGGGTCTTGCCCGTCCCGGCGCCGGCGAGCACGGCGACCGGACCGAGCAGGGTGCGGGCGACCGTCCGCTGCTCGGCGTCGAGCGCGGCGAGCAGTTCGTCGGGCGACGGCGGCCGGGGCTCGACTGCCCCGGCACCCGTTGCACCGCGCGGACCGGTGACGCTCACGGCAGGTCCAGCGGCCCGCCGTACCACTCCTCGATGATGGCGCGGGCGATCGAGGTGCGTCCCGGCAGCAGCAGGGTGTCGCCGGCGCGCTCGCGGATCTCGTCGCGCGAGAACCACCGGACGTCCAGGATCTCCACGCCGTCGGGGCGGGCGGTCGTCGGGTCGCCGCCGGCTGCGCGGGCACGGAAGCCCACCATCAGCGACGCCGGGAACGGCCACGGCTGCGAGCCGAGGTACTCGGGCTCCTCGACACGGACGCCGGACTCCTCCCAGACCTCGCGGCGGACGGCGTCCTCGAGCGACTCCCCCGGCTCGACGAACCCGGCCAGCAGCGAGTACCGGTCGGCGTCCCACGCGGCGTTGGAACCGAGCAGGATCCGGTCGTCGGCGTCGACGACCCCGACGATGATCGCCGCGTCCGTGCGCGGGAAGAGGTCGTGCCCCTCGGGATCGCGGCGGACCCATCCGCCGCTCACGACGGCGGTGGGCGACCCGGTGCGCGGCGAGAAGCCGTGCACGGCGTGCCAGTTGGCCATCGCAACGGCTTCGACCGCCAGGCCCTGGTCGCGCGGCGAGAGCTCGGTGCCGAACATCCGGAGGCTCTGCCAGGCGTCGTCGTCGGGTTCGATGGCGGACGCCGTCGCGCTGTCGATCAGGGCGGCGACGAAGCGGGTACCCGCCGGGGCATCGGCGGCGTCCGACACCGCACGGCCGAGGTACAGGGTCACGGTGTCGGCCGGGATCTCCACCGCGGTCACGAAGCGCAGGGTGCCGTCGGCGTTCCGGAGCATCTCGGCACCACGCACCGGCAGGTACCGGGTGTGCTCGTCCTCGCGCAGGACCCGCTCGACGTCGTCGGTCGTGCGGAACTCGGCGTCGCGGTCGAGTTCGTTGCGGGAGAGCGGGAGCCGGGCGGCGAACTCGACGGTCACGGCGGGAGAGCTCCTCGGATCGGGTGCGGACGTGCAGGAGACGTGCGGTGGGCGTGCGGGCCGCCGAACAGCGTGGCGTGCAGCCGTGCACGCGTCACGCGCCTACCCTGAGGGGCATGGCGGGATCCCAGTTCACTCTAGCCGCGTTGGCGACGACGGCCGTTCCAGGTCTCCTCGTCACGGGCACGCGCACGCTCGGCTCGGCCGCGGCCGGCGACTACGAGTCGGCGCTCCTCCGCGACGCCGACGGTGCCGAGATCGTCATCCGCCGCCCCCGGAACCAGCGCGCCGAGGCGCGGCAGTCGGCCGACCTCGTCGCCATCCGCGCGCTGAGCGCCGGCATCCGCACACGCCTGCCGTTCGGCGTCGCCGAGTACCGCGGCCAGGCGCCGATCGGGTCGACGCGCGCCATCGTCACGACGCGGCTGGTCGGGGCCCACCCGACCCTCGCGTCGCTCGTCGAACGCCCCGACCTCGCCACCAGCGTCGGCCGTGCCGTCGCCTCGATCCACCAGCTGCCGACGAGCTTCGTCTCCGACGCCGGCCTGCCGTCGCTCACGCCGTTCGAGGTGCTCCGGTCCGCCGTCTCGGTGATGGACCGCGCCGTGGCGACCAAGCTCGTCCCCGCCGCGCTCGTCGAACGCTGGGAGGGTGCCGCCCGCGACCAGCAGCTCTGGCAGTTCACGCCGACCGTCGTGCACGGTTCGCTCGGCACAGGCGCCCTGCTCGTGGACGGCGACGCGGTGACCGGGATCCTCGACTGGGGCGAGCTGCGGCTCGGTGACCCGGCGAAGGACCTCGCCTGGGTGCTCGCCGGCCGCCGCGACGCCTTCGACACCGTCCTCAGCGCCTACGAGGCGAACGGCGGCGGGCGTGACCGACAGCTCGCACAGCGTGCACGCGTGCACCACGAACTCGAGACGGCGCACTGGCTGCTGCACGGCGTCCAGGCGAAGAGCACCGAGGTCGTCGACGACGCCGTCGCGATGATGCACCGCCTGGTCGATGCGGTGCACGCCCCGAGTGCGGAACCGCTGCAGTCCGTGTCACCGGAGACGATGGAGATCGGCGAGGTGGAGCAGCTGCTGTCCTCCACCGAACGCCGCCACGGCTGACGCTTCGTGAGCAGGAATGGTCGGGTCGCTGCGGCGCACCCGACCATTTCTACTCACCAACGTGCGGCAGGAGTCGTGGACGCGACCGCCTGGAGGCCCGGCGCGGGTCCGGCGGACCGGCACCGGGCCTCCAGGGCGGAGCACGACACGAACGCAGCGCGGCCGCAGGACGTCAGCCGATGGCCTCCGACCAGGCACGCTCGAGTCCGGCGCGGTCGAGCAGCTCGGTCGGACGGACCTCCAAGTCGTCGGCGACGAAGTAGAACACCGCGTCGACTTGGTCGAGCGGCCGCCCGGTGAACTCGGCGTAGGCGACGCGGTACAACGCGAGCTGTAGGGTGCGGCGGGCCAGGTCGTCCGCCCCCGACGGTGCCTTGCCCGTCTTCCAGTCGACCACCTCGGCGCGCCCGTCGATCTCGTACACGGCGTCGAGCTTGCAGACCACGCTGTGGCCGAGGAACGGGATGTGGATCTCGCGCTCGACCTCGATCGGCGTCAGCCCGGCCCACCGTGAGCCGGCGAACGTCGCCTGGAAGTCAGCAAGGCGACGGGCGTCGTCGTCGGTGACCACGGCGTCCGGCGACGAATCGGCGAGGTCGTCGGCATCGAGGTCGAGCTCGCCGTCCCAGACGTCGAGCGTCTCGAGCGCGCCGCCGCTCCGCGCCCGCTGTTCCACCCACTGGTGGAAGAGCGTGCCGAGCCGGGTGGCGCGGTACGGTCGCTCCGGCATCGGCCGGCGGAGCCGCTCGGCCACGGAGTCGGGTTCGGTCAGGTAGTCCTTGAAGCCCGACGCCGGGACACGGTGCGGGACGGCGACCGCGTGCTTCGCGTTCCGGGTGGCATGCCGTTCAGCGAGCAGCAGGTCGATGTCGGCAGCGAAGCGCCCCGCAGCGCCGGGGTTCGCGTTCCGCACCCGCTCGGCGGCGGCGAGGACCCGCGGTGCGCGCTGTCCGAACGGCACGTGCGGCCAGGTCTGGGTCGCGCCGCTCTCCCCCATCGGGTTCTCGTCGTGCACCGTCGTCTCCGGGATCGCCGCACCGTCGATGACGTCGGCGTCCACCAGGTCGCGCAGGTAGCGGCTCGGCTCGGTGGGTCGGACCCCGCCGGCCCAGAACGAGCCGGACACGAGCAGGTCGTGCTTGGCGCGGGTCAGGGCGACGTAGGTCAGCCGGCGTTCCTCGTCCTCGTTGCGGGCCTTCACCTGTTCCTTGAAGGCGTCGATCGCCGTGGTGACGTCCTTCTGGGTCTCCTGCCCGCGCCATGCGAGTCGCGGCAGCTCGGCGGCGTCCCCGCGGAACTCGTACGGCAGCCGGCCGAACCCGAGCCAGCCCGACGAGCCCTCCTGCGGACGGGCCGGCAGGCCGCCCTCGACCATCCGGGGCACCGCGACGGCGTCCCACTCCAGCCCCTTGGACCCGTGGATCGTCAGGATCTGCACGGTGCCGGCCTCAGGCTCCTCGGACCGCGGGCCCATGTCGTCCCGTCGGGCTGCGGCGTCGATCCACCCGAGGAACGAACCGAGGTCGGCGCGGTCGTCGGTCGACACGAAACCGGCGAGCTCGTCGATGAAGGCGTCGAGGTACGCGCCGCTGCCCTGTTCGTGCGCGGCGACCTCGATGTCGAGTCGCATCTCCTGCACGACGAGCGTCACGAAGTCGACCAGGTCGCTCCCCGCGCGTGAGCGGAGCATCGCGAGCTGCCCGCCGAGCGCACGCATCCGGCTGCGACCCGCGGGGGTGATGCCCTCGAGCGCGCCGTGCTCGTCGGGTGCGGTCGCGACGAAGTCGAGCGCGTCGACGATCGACCCGTGCTCCCCGGCGGCCACCGAGGCCCGGAAGGCCGCGGTCAGGTCGTCGTCGAGGCGTTGCTGGGTGTGATCACGTTGGAACAGCCACCGGGCGAGCTGGTGCAGGGCGACGATGTCCGCCGCCCCGACCCGCCACCGTGCACCCGCGAGCAGCCGGATCAGGTCGTTGCCGGCCGCCGGGTCGTGCAGGACGCGCAGGCACGCCACCAGGTCGACGATCTCCGGACGCTGGAGCAGTCCGCCCGTGCCGAGCACGTGGTACGGCACCCCACGGGCGCCGAGCGCCGCCGTGAACGCCGCGAGGTCCTTCCGAGCCCGCAGCAGCAGCGCCATCGAGCCCGCCGGGTTCTGCCTGCGGTGGTCCTGGAACCACGCCGCGACCTCGTCGGCCTCTTCCGGCAGGGTCTCGGGGAACACCACCCGCACGGTGCCGGCGTCCGCACCCGGCCGGGGCGAGAGCCGTTCGACGTCGACCTCGGACGCTTCGGACAGCGGTGACACGATCGCGTTCGCCCCCGCGAGCACGTCCACCGGGTTCCGCCAGCTGGTCGACAGCGCGAAGGTGACGGGTTCGGCCACGCCGGGTTCGTCGCCGCCGAAGTCGTGCGGGAACCGGGCGAGGTTCGCGGCACTCGCACCGCGGAACCCGTAGATCGACTGGTGCGGGTCGCCGACCGCCATCACCGAGTGCCCGCGGAACAGCCGGGCGAGGAACCGGGTCTGCACCACCGAGGTGTCCTGGTACTCGTCGAGGAGCACCACCCCGTACCGGCTCCGCAGGTCCGTCACGACCCGCGGCGCCGACTCTGCCGCGGCGAGCGCGAGGGCGATCTGGTCGGAGAACTCCACGAACCCGCGGTCGACCTTCTGTCGTCGGAACTCGGCGACCAGGTCGGCCAGGGGTTCGAGGGCGCCGATCGCGGCGACCGCGTCGGTGATCGCCTTGTACGGCTTGCCGCGGTTGCCGGGGAGTTCGAGCAGCTCGGAGAACTCGATCGCGAACCGGCGCAGGTCCTCCGGCTCGACGAGGTGTTCCGAGGTGGCGCCGGCGAGCGCGACCACGGCTGCGGTCAGGGTGTCGACGTCGCGGTCGAGCCCGGCGAGCCGGTCGTCGCGGGCGGCCACCACCACCCGACGGGCGAGCTGCCAGGCCGAGGGCTCGGTCAGCACCTGGGACTCGCCGTCACGCCCGACGAGCAGGGCGTTCTCGCGGAAGACCGCGTTGGCGAAGGCGTTGTACGTCGAGACGGTGGGTGCCTCGAAGGCGTCACCGGGGGTGATCAACCCCACGTCCTCGAGCGCACGGATGCGGTCGTTGATGCGGACGGAGAGCTCGCCGGCGGCTTTGCGGGTGAAGGTCAGGCCGAGGACCTCGTCGGGGCGGACGAGTCCGTTGGCCAGCAGCCAGACGACGCGCGAGGCCATCGTCTCGGTCTTCCCGCTGCCGGCACCGGCGACGACCAGCGCCGGCACGAGCGGTGACTCGATGACGGCACGCTGCTGGGCGGTGGGACGAGGGCGGCCGAGGGCGTCGGCGATGGCGTCGGCGCCGTGCCGGATGACGGGCGGTGCAGCGGCAGCCGAGCCAGCCGCAGCGGCAGCCGTGCCGGTCGCGTCACCCGTGTCGGTCGTGTCGGCCGTGTCGGCCGTGTCCGCCGCCTCGGTCGTGTCACTCACCAGGTCACCTCCGCCACCACGTGGATCCGGCACTCGACCCCGGTCCGGGCCTTCTCGCAGTGGTCGTCCACGTTCGCCACGAACGTGCGTCCGGCCATGCCCCGCGCCACCCCGTGCAACCGCTCGCGGTAGGCTTCGCGCGCCTCGGCGTCGAACGCGTGCTGGGTCCGCTCGGAGTACGCCTGTCCGCCGCGGGGGTTCTGGACGAAGACCAGCCGAGCGTCGGTCATCGGCGACCCCGCCGGCACGCCCTCGACCGCGCCGTCCTCGACCGCGAGTTGGTAGGCGCCGAGCTGTGGGTGTTCCGGCATGTCGTTCTTCTCGCTGGGCATCGAACGACCGGTCTTCAGGTCGACGACGCTCACGCGCCCCTCGGGGTCGACCTCGATGCGGTCGATGCTCCCCCGGATCCGGGCGGGCCCGGTCACGAGCGCGAACGAGGTCTCGGCGCCGAGCAGCCTGCGGCCGGCGCTGGCGAAGGTGCGGAGGTAGTCGCTCAGCCCCTCGATCATCCGCCGGGTCCGGGCACGTTCGCGGTCGGCGACCCAGGGCGACTCGAACGTGAGCTCGTCCCACCGTGCCTCGACCCGCTCCCACAGCGACTCGACGTCGATCTCGGTGGCGTGCTCCATCGCTTCGTGCACGATCGTGCCGATGCCCATCGCCGGGCTCGGGGCACCGCCGCCGAAGGTCTGCGCGAACCAGTGCACCGGGCACTCCTCGAAGGTGCCGATCCGCGACGGCGACACCGACACGGCCGGGGCGACGGGCTCGCCGCCCTCGACCTCGGGCACGGGCTCGGCGTCGAGGTCGACCAGGGGGTCGTCCGTGGTCGGCTCGGCGAGCCCGTACCACTCGTCCGGAGCCGCCCCGGGGACCTCGGCCTCGGCCAGGCGGGCCAGGGCGGAAGCCGCCTCGTGGTCGCCGGAACCCACCACCCGGCGGCGCAGCGACCCGGCGAGCCCACGCAGGGACAGTGGGTGGACGGTCGGTTGGCGGTCCGGCGGCACCGGGACGAGCCGGACGAAGGGTGACGGCGACTCGTCGTCGTTCGCGACCGTGCCGATGACGACCTGGGTGGTGGCCCGAGAAACGGCCCGGGCGAACAGCCGCAGTTCGTCAGCGACCACGGCGGCTCGGTCGTCGATGGGCGAACGCTCGACCCCGGCAGCGGCGCGGACCAGGCCGTCCGGGTCGAGCAGACTGCCGCGCACCCGGGTGTTGGGCCAGACGCCGTCCTGCAGACCGAGCACCACGACGACGTCGCACTCAAGTCCGATCGTCGCCGACGGCGTCAGCACCCGCACCCGGCCGGCGGTCCGGTCGGGGCCGATCGAGTCCTCGGGCAGATCCGCGCCGAGCAGGTCGTCGACGAAGACCCGCGCGGGGGCGTCCGGCGTGCGCTCGACGAAGCGCTTGGCGGCGGTGAACAAGCCGACGACGGCGTCCAGGTGGCGGTCGGCTTCCCCGGCGCCGACCCCACCGGCGGCGGACTGGGCACCCCATGACTTCGCGAGACCGCTGCGCTCCCACAGGCCCCAGAGGATCTCCTCGATGCTCGATCCTGCCTGGGCGTCGGCACGCGCCTGCACCAGGCTCCGGGCCAGCCGGGTCGCCCGTCGTGCGAACCCGGCGTCAACGGTCGCCAGGCGCTCCGGCGCGCCCAGGGCATCGACCAGCAGTTCGTCGGCGGTGCGGCTGCCGTCGCCCGCGAGTTCCTCGCGCCGCAGGGCGAGCCGGAGCCGGCGCATGGCCAGGGTGTCGAGGCCACCGAGGGGCCCGGTGGCGAACGCGGTGGCCAGGGCAGCGTCCAACGGCAGGACGTCGAGCGCCACCGCGGCCGCGTCGAGCAGCGCCCGCGCCGCGGAGTCGTCGCGCGGGCGGACGGGCGCGGCCCCGGCGGTCGCCGGGACCTCGGCCACGGAGAGTGCCCGGACGAGTTCGGGGATGGCAGCACCGCTGCGGGTGACCACGGCCATCCGGTGCCACGGCACACCGTCGAGCAGACGGTGTTCGCGCAGTCGACGGGCGATCGCCACGACGAGCGCGGACCGGCTGGCGGCTTCGAGGTGCACGACGGCGTCGGACCGCGCATCCTGGTCGCCCGCCGACGCGCTGCGCTGCCGACCGGCCGCCGCGGTGCCGATTCGACCCGTGACGCCGGTGACCAGGGCACGGATCGGGGCGGGGTGCCGGTGCACGGCGCCGAGGAACAGCTCGTCGACGCGGTCCACCCCGAGTCGCACGGCCAGCCGACCGAGCACGTCCGGTTCGGCGCCGCGGAACGCCGAGGCGGCGATGTCCGGATCCCCGAAGGCGACGACCTGCACGCCGGAGCGCGCGAGTGCCCCGAGCAGCGCGATCTCACCCTCCACCAGTTCCTGCGTGTCGTCGACCACGACCAGGCGCAGGGCGGCGATGCCGGCGGGGAGCTCGTGCCGCAGCACCGCGGCGGTGGCGTACGCCACGAGTTCGCCGGAGTCGAGCCCGGTCGGTCGGAACGCGGTCACCGATGCCCGGTAGTCGTCCACGAAGTCTCCGACGGCCCGCCACTCGGGCCGTCCGAGCTCGTCACCGAGTTCCCGCATGTCATCGGGCTCGACGCCGGCGGCCACCGCACGCATCATGACGTCGCGCAGGGCGGTACGGAACCCCGCTCGCTCACGGACGACGGCGGTGATCGGGTCGGGCCAGGCCGGTCCGGCTCCGTCGAGTTCGTGCCCGGCGAGCAGGTCGGCGATGATCCGGTCCTGCTCCCCACCGGTGAGCAGCGTCGGGGGTTCCTGGCCCTGCACGGACGCCGCGTGGGTGACGATCTGGAACGCGAGCGAGTTGACGGTGCGTGCGAGGGCACCCGGCACGACCCGGTCGACCGCCCGTGCGAGCCGGTCGCGCAGCGCCGTCGCAGCCGTCCGCGCCGAGGTCAGGGCGAGCACCGTCGCGTGGCCGTCGGGGGTGATCGCGTCGGGACGGGAGAGCCGGTCGGCGACGAGCCGCGCGAGCGTGGTCGTCTTGCCGCTGCCCGGCGCACCGATCACCGCGGCGTGACGGCCGTTCGGCAACGCGAGCACCGCAGCCTGCGAGGGGTCGTCGACCAGTGCGCGCGCGAACCCGGTGTCCTCGGGAGCGGGCATCAGCGTGGTCTGCGGCACGCTCGTACGGTACCCAGGACCGCCGACAGCACCGCTGCGGACGCGCGGGGCACCGGTCGTCACGCCGTCGAGTGCGCCCGCGGCGAACGCCCGATGCCGCACGGGGGCGCTCGGATACGCTGTGCTCGTGGACATCAAGATCGGCATCATCAACAGCCCCCGCGAGATCGCCTTCGAGACCGCCCAGACCGCGGACCAGGTCGAGAAGGCCGTGTCCGAGGCGCTCACCGCCAAGTCGACGCACCTGTCGCTGCAGGACGACAAGGGCCGTCGCTTCATCGTCCCCGTCTCGGCCCTGGCGTACGTCGAGGTGGGCGCGGAAGAGGCACGGCGCATCGGCTTCGTCGCCTGACGACGTGGAACTGCTCTTCGCCGTCCTCGGCGGCGTCATCATCGGTGCGGTCGCGCACGTGATCCTGCCGTGGCGGTCGAACCGTGGCGTGCTCGTCGGCCCAGCGGTCGGCGGCATCGCCGCAGCAGTGCTCTGGGAAGCGCTGACCTGGGCCGGGTGGCGGTACGACGGCACCTGGATCTGGGTCGTGGCCCTCGTGGGGTCCGGCGCGATCACCCTCGTCGTCGAGTGGCTCCTCGGCACCCAGCGCGACAAGCGCGACGCCGAGTACTACGAGCTGCTCAAGACGCGCGGCGCCTGACGCCCAGGCAGCCGAAGCCCAAGCACCTGACGCTCGACCAGCCCGCCCCTCGGGCAGCTTGACCGCTCAGGCCGTCAGCCCGAGCGCGTCCATCCGTCGGGTGTGCGCGGCGATGAGCTCGGTCCAGACCGGCTCGAGCCGCTCCTGGTCCTCGCGGGCGTGCGACGCCAGCGCCGACCGGGCGACGAGCAGGGTGTCGCCCACCAGGCGACGTCCCCACATCGCCAGACGCGAACCGATCTGCGGGTCGTCCTCGATGTGGGCCGTCAGTTCCTCGACGACCGCCGCTTCCTCGCGCGCGTCGAACACCGACCGCAGCCGCTGCCGCACGTCGATCGGCAGCGAGCGGAGCAGGTTGCCGAACAGGTCGTTCAGGATGCCGGCCGTCACGTAGCCGGTCAGCATCGACTCGTACCAGTCGGCGCCGCTCGTCCGTTCGAGGAACAGGTCGATCGCTTCGCGGTGCGGGGCCATCAGCGCTGCCGGGTCCCCGCCGGTGCGCTCGATCTCGGCCACGATCGTGCGGTGCCGCTCGAGCGCCGTGGTCGCGAGCACCCCGGTGACCAGGCGGCCGGAGAGCGTCGGGGCCGAAGCACCGGCTCGTCCCATCGTCTCGTAGACGGACAGCTGCAGGTACGCGGCCTGCCCCAGGTAGACGTCGAGCTCCGGGGTGACGTCGTCGAGCGCGAGCCGCTTGACCTGCGCGGCTCCGCGCGGGTTCCGCGACGCGAGCCATGCGGCAGCGAGCTGCGCCGCGCGCTTCCGGTTCCACCACGACACCACCCGACCAGCATAGAGGGCACCCGCCGGTCACCCGCCCGACGCCCAGCGGCGCCCGCCGGACGCCCGCCCCGACGCCCAGCGTCACCCCGGAGTGCCCCGGACCACGCGCCCGTCGGGAGCCGGAGTGCCCCGGACCACCAGCCCGTCGGTAGACTGGCCCGGACTTCCACCAGAACTAAGGTGATTCTTTGACTTTCTCAGACCTCAACATCGACCAGGACATCGTCGATGCGCTGGCCGGCAAGGGCATCATCGAGCCCTTCCCGATCCAGGAACAGACCATCCCGCTCGGCCTGACCGGCCAGGACATCATCGGCCAGGCCAAGACGGGTACCGGCAAGACGCTCGGCTTCGGCCTGCCGCTGATCCAGCGACTCGGTGCCGACCCGGCGCACGGCGTGAAGGCGCTCGTCGTCGTCCCGACCCGTGAACTCGCGGTCCAGGTCACCGAGGACCTCGAGCTCGCGGCCTCGAACCGTCCGACCACGGTCGTCTCGATCTACGGCGGCAAGGCCTACGAGGGCCAGGTGGAGCAGCTCAAGGCCGGTGCCCAGATCGTCGTCGGCACGCCCGGGCGGCTCATCGACTTGCAGCGGCAGCGTCTGCTCAACCTCTCCCACGTGCAGGAGGTCGTGCTCGACGAGGCCGACCGCATGCTCGACCTCGGCTTCCTGTCGGACATCGAGCGCATCTTCCAGGCCGTCCCCGAGGTGCGGCACACGATGCTGTTCTCGGCGACGATGCCCGCGCCGATCGTCGCCCTCGCCCGCCGGTTCATGAGCCGTCCGGTGCACATCCGGGCGACCGACCCGGACGAGGGCCTCATGCAGGCCAACATCAAGCACCTCATCTACCGTGCGCACTCCCTGGACAAGGACGAGGTCATCGCCCGCATCCTCCAGGCCGAGGGCCGCGGCAAGACCGTGATCTTCACCCGCACCAAGCGTGCGGCGGCGAAGCTCGTCGAGGAGCTGAAGGACCGCGGGTTCAACGCCGCAGCGGTGCACGGTGACCTCAACCAGGAGCAGCGCGAGCGCGCGATGGCGGCGTTCAAGGCCGGCAAGCGTGACGTGCTCATCGCCACCGACGTCGCCGCCCGCGGCATCGACGTGGACGACGTCACGCACGTGATCAACCACACGATCCCGGACGACCCGGACACGTACCTGCACCGCGCCGGCCGTACCGGCCGTGCGGGCAAGACCGGCATCGCGGTCACGTTCGTCGACTGGGACGACCTGCACAAGTGGACGCTGATCGACAAGGCCCTCGAGTTCGGCATCCCCGAGCCCGTCGAGACCTACTCGTCGTCGCCCCACCTGTTCGAGGAACTCGACATCCCCAAGGGCACCAAGGGCCGTCTGCCCGGCTCCTCGTCGCACGCCGCTTCTGCCGGCGCCCCCGTCGAGAAGCGCGCCAGCGACCGCCCGGCCTCGGGTTCGCGTGACGCGTCGCGTTCGCGGTCGCGCAGCCGCACCCGGTCAGGAGGCTCGGAGCAGTCCGCCCCGCAGGCTCCCGCCACCGAGTCGGTCGCCCCCACCGCCGTGGCCGGCACCGAGGACGGCTCGGCCGCCGAAGGTGGTACCACCGACGGCGCCGCGAAGCGTCGCCGTCGTCGCCGCCGTCGCGGAGCCGGCACCGGCGATGCCTCGGCGACCGCCTCGGCACCGCAGGGCACGTCGGACGGCGAGTAGCGCCTCCAGGCCGAAGGGCCCGTCGCTGACGCGACGGGCCCTTCGTCGTCCCCACCCGCCGACTGCCCCCCGCGAAAGCGACAGATCGCCGCGAATTGTCAGCGGGGATCTGTCGCTTTTGCGGATGGGTCAAGCCGCGCCGACCGAGATCTGTCGCTTCGGTGGGACGACGCGACGCGTCAGGACAGGCGCGAGCCGGGTCCGACCACGGGAGCGCTGCCCGTCGCCTCGGACACGATCGCGTCGAACGAGACGCGTGCGGTGCGGTGCTCCCCCAGCCGGTTCGGCTTGCCGGTGCCGTGGTAGTCGCTCGAACCGGTGACGAACAGGCCGTAGCGCGTCGCCCAGTCGAGCAGGGTGCGCTTGCCGTGTGCCAGGTTCTCGCGGTGGTCGACCTCGAGCCCGCCGAGCCCGGCGTCGACGAGGTCGCGGAGCATCGCCTCGTCGATGACGATCCCGCGCGAGGACGCCGCGGGGTGCGCGATGACGGGCACGCCGCCCGCCTGCCGGATGAGTTCGACGCCGCGCAGGGGCGACGGTGCCTCGTGGGGTTCGTAGTAGCCGGACGCCGGGTGCAGGATGCCGCGGAACGCCGCGGACCGGTCGGACTCGAGCCCGCGGGCGACCAGGGCGTCGGCGATGTGCGGACGGCCGATCGTGGCACCGGGGCTGGACTGGGCCAGGACGTCCGCCCAGGTGATCGGGTGGTCCTCGGCGATGCGGTCGACCATGCGGTGCGCGCGGGAGAGCCGGCCGTCGCGGATCCGGGTCGTCTCCTCGACCAGTCCGGGGTGCTCGGGGTCCACCAGGTAGCCGAGCACGTGCACGCTGCGGTAGCCGATCCGGGTGCTCAGCTCGAGGCCCGGCAGCAGGGTCAGGGGCAGCTCGTGCGCCGCGGCCGTGGCGTCCGCCCAACCCGCGGTCGTGTCGTGGTCGGTCAGCGCGACGGCGTCGAGTCCGGCGGCCGCGGCCGCTCGGACGAGCTCCGCGGGACGCTCGGTGCCGTCGGAGACACTGGAGTGCGCGTGCAGGTCGATGAACGGGTCTGGCACGTGGCCAATGCTATCCACAGGTGAGCGGCCGCACAGGCCGGGTGTCGCCCGGCGGTGCGATGATGGACGCATGGCCGACACGACTCCCCGCGCGACGAGCAACCGATCCACGACCCCCGGGTCCTCGACCTTCAAGGACTTCATCGGGTCGCAGTGGGCCGAGCGCTCGGAAGCGCAGCCCGAGCCCCGCGAGCAGGCCGCGTTCGCGGCCGAGCGTCGCGCACGCATCTCCGAGCTGCACCCGGGCCGCACGATCGTGGTGCCGGCCGGGCAGGCCAAGGTCCGCTCGAACGACTGCGACTACCCGTTCCGCCCGCACTCCACCTTCGCGCACCTGACCGGCTGGGGCACCGACACCGTCGTCGGCTCCGTGCTCGTGATGACGCCGAACGGCTCCGGGCACGACGCCACGCTGTACTTCCGGGCCACCGCAGGCCGCGACTCGGAAGAGTTCTACGCCAACCCCGAGATCGGGGAGTTCTGGGTCGGGCCGCGCCCCTCGCTCGACGCCGTCGCCGCCGACCTCGGGCTGGCCACGGCCGACCTCGGGGCGTTCACGGCCGTCGCCGACGCACTCGACGCGTCGGCGCTGCTCGTGCGTGAAGCCGACGACGACCTGACCCGTTCGCTCGACGCCCGTATCGGCGCAGCGATCGGTGGCGCGGACGAGACCGAGGGGTCGCCGGCCACCGACGACCTGCTCTCCCGCGACCTGTCCGAGCTGCGACTGCTCAAGGACGCGTACGAGGTCCGTGAGCTCCGCAAGGCCGTCGACGCCACGAAGCACGGGTTCGACGACGTCATCGGCGACTTCGACGCCGTGCTCGCACACCCGCGGGGTGAGCGCATCGTCGAGGGCACGTTCAACCGCCGGGCCCGCGCCGACGGCAACACCGTGGGCTACGACACCATCGCCGCCTCGGGCCACCACGCCTGCATCCTGCACTGGACCCGCAACGACGGCGCCGTGCAGCCGGGCGACCTCATCCTCATCGACGCCGGGGTCGAGGTCGACTCGTTCTACACCGCCGACATCACCCGCACGCTGCCGGTGAGCGGCACGTTCTCGCCCGTGCAGCGCATGGTCTACGAAGCCGTGCTCGAGGCAGCCGACGCCGCGTTCGCGATCGTCAAGCCGGGCATCACGTTCCGCCAGGTGCACGCCACCGCGATGGAGGTCATCGCGCGCAAGACCGCCGAGTGGGGCTTCCTGCCGGTCTCCGCCGCCGAGTCGCTCGAGCCGGACAACCAGTTCCACCGCCGCTACATGGTGCACGGCACGAGCCACCACCTCGGCCTCGACGTGCACGACTGCGCGAAGGCCCGTCGTGAGATGTACCTCGACGGCACCGTGCAGGCCGGCATGGTCTTCACGATCGAGCCCGGACTGTACTTCCAGCAGGACGACCTGACCGTGCCGGAGGAGTTCCGCGGCATCGGTGTCCGCATCGAGGACGACATCCTGGTGACCGAGGACGGTGCCGAGAACCTGTCGGTCGGCATCCCCCGGACCCCCTCGGAAGTGGAGGGGTGGATCGCCCGCTCGGGCCGCTAGCCTGATCGGGTGACCATGCCCGAGGCCTCCCCGAACACCATCTCGATCGAGGTCGAGCACTTCGACTCCCCTGACGCCCAGCGACTCCGCGCCGCCCAGCGCCTGGAGATCGACCGGGCGCACGGCGGCGACACCGAACCGGGTGAGAAGCCGACCGCCGAGTCGATCGCGGTGTTCTTCGTCGCACGGGACGAGTCCGGGACTCCCCTGGGGTGCGGGGGCCTGCGCATCGTCGACGACGGCATCGCCGAGATCAAGCGGATGTACGTCCGGCCGGAATCCCGCGGGTCCGGCGCCGCGGCTGCGTTGCTGCGCCGGCTGGAAGAAGCGGCGCTCGACCTCGGGTCCCCCGCACTCGTCCTCGAGACGGGCACGGAGCAGCAGCGCGCCGTCGGGTTCTACCAGCGCGAGGGGTTCCGGCGGATCGCGAACTTCGGGCCCTACGTCGGGGCGCCCCTGTCGGTCTGCTACTCGAAGGTCCTCTAGCCGCGCCGAACCTGCCCGGCGGTGCCGTGCCGTGCCGTTCCATCCGCAGGCCCGCGCCGCGCGCAAGCCCGCACCGCGCCCGGTCACGACGTGCCGTCTGCCCGAGGCCGAGCGGTCACGAACCGTCGTCTGGGCCGGTGCCGAACGACGATCTCCGACCGCTCGAGGCCGTGCGCGCGGGGTGTTGCGACCGCCCGGACCGCCCGATCGTCCGGACTCAGCCAGCGAGGTCGCACGAAGTGCCGCGCACGCAGCTCGGCGGCGACAGTTCGTGCGACCTCGGCGGACGTGAACGGCGTGTCTGGCGACCTCGCACGACCCGACCTCGCACGACCCGACCTCGCGCGACCCGAGGACGAAGCCCGGTCGCGTCAGCCGGAGACCGGCTAACGGCGGTCGCTGCTCCCGTCACCGTCGCGCTGGGCGTCCGGCGAGGACGAGGGCTCCGGCGGCGTGGCACCGGCGACCCGCTCGCCGTAGCGCGGCGGCTCCTCGGGCCGACGCTCCGGCACCGGCGGGGCCGCGGGGGCGGCGGCCGTCTCGGGGGTCTCCCCGTACCGGGGTCCGTCGTTCGTGCCGTAGCGCGGCGGGCCCGAAGGCGCACCCGTCTGCGCGCCGGGGGCCGACGTGCCGGGGTTCTGCGGGCCTCCCGGCTGCTGGTGCGGTGTGGCGTGCCCGCCGTACGGCGACTGCTGCTGCTGCGGCGGGACCCCACCGGGGCCCGGACGCCACTGCTCCTGCTGCTGCTGCTGCTGGGGAGCGTCGTTCCAGTGCGTGGACGGGGTCGCCCCGTGCTCGCCGAGGATCCGCTGCGCCTGCCCGGTCAACTGCGGGTTGACGACGATCTGGTAGTTCGTGGCGAGCACCTGGTGCACGCTCGTGAAGTCGCGCTGCCGCTTCGTGATCGCGAACGAGACGATGCCGTAGAGCATGCCGAACGCGGCACCGATGATCGCAGCGGCCAGGATCAGGCCGCCGGCGCTCGGCGAGAAGAGCGTGAGCACGATGCCGAAGAAGATGCCGAGCCACAGGCCGGACAGCGCACCGGCGATGGCGGCACGACCGTAGGTCATCTTGCCGGTGACCCGTTCGACCGTCTTCAGGTCGTTGCCGACGATCGAGAGCTGGTTGACGGGGAAGTCGGCCTCGGCCAGCTTCGCCACCACGCGCTGCGCGTCGGGGTAGCTGTCGTACGTTCCCAGGACGTCGCCCTTGGGCAGCGTCGGGAACGCCTGGGCGGTCCTGCCGGCGAAGGGGCTCTGATTGCTCACACAGCCATCATTCACCGCACACCTTGCAATCGCACGTGCACTCTCAGGGAAGCAGCCGACCGGCGCGAGCGAACGCCCACACCCGAGCGACTACGCTGGGTCGGGTGAGCGCCACGAAGGTCTTCGTCGCCCGCCTCGCCGGGTGCTCCGTCTTCGACCCCGCGGGCGACCGCGTCGGCAGGGTCCGGGACGTCCTGGTCGTCTACCGCCGGGCCGATCCCCCGCACGTCGTCGGGCTGATCGTCGAGGTGCCCGGCAAGCGCCGCATCTTCGTGAGCATCGGCCGCATCACCTCCATCGGTGCCGGGCAGGTCATCACGACCGGCCTGGTGAACATGCGCCGCTTCGAGCAGCGCGGCGGCGAGGTCCGCGTCATCGCCGAGATGCTCGGCCGCAAGGTGCTCATCAAGAACCAGCGGATCCGCGCCACGATCGAGGACGTCGCGATCGAGGACCGCGGGCAGGGCGACTGGGAGGTCGCGCAGCTCTTCCTCCGCAAGCCGAAGACCACGCCGTCGCCGTTCGGCAAGGGCCCCACGACGTTCGCGACGTGGAACGAGGTCACCGAGGACGAGCTCCCCGGCGAGGCCCAGTCAGCCGAGCACGTCATCGCCGCCTACTCCGACCTGCTGCCCGCCGACCTCGCGTCGACGCTGCTCGACCTGCCCGCCGAGCGCCGGTTCGAGGTCGCCGAGGAACTGCCCGACGACCGCCTCGCCGACGTGCTCGAGGAGATGCCCGACCAGGAGCGCATCGAGATCCTCACCCGGCTGGTCGACGCCCGTGCCGCCGACGTCCTCGACCAGATGCAGCCGGACGACGCGGCCGACGTCCTCGCACAGTTCTCCGACGAGCGGAGCGAAGCCCTCCTGCAGCTCATGGAGCCGGAGGAGGCGCAGGACGTCCGCATGCTCCTGGAGTACGAGCCGGACACCGCCGGTGGTCTGATGACCACCGAACCGGTGATCGTCTCGGCCGACGCCACCGTGGCAGAGGGCCTCGCGCTGGTCCGCCGCCACGAGCTCGCACCGGTGCTCGGCGCCGCCGTCTGCGTCACCCTGCCGCCGTACGAGCCGCCGACCGGTCGGTTCCTCGGGCTCGTGCACTTCCAGCGGATGCTCCGGTACCCACCGAACGAGCGGCTCGGCACGCTCATCGACCAGCAGACCGAACCGGTCCGGGTCGACGCGAGCGCCGCCGAGGTCACCCGCATCATGGCGACCTACAACCTGCTGTCCGTCCCCGTGGTCGACGACGCCCACCGTCTCGTCGGGGTGGTGACGATCGACGATGTCCTCGACCACGTCCTGCCGGACGACTGGCGAAGTCAGGGCGAGGGGGAACCCTCACCGCTTCCACGCCAACGCCCGCGCAGGACACCCGTGACGACGGGAAGGAGGACCACCCGTGGCCCGAACGGATGACAACCGTCGCGACCGTGACCGCCAAGAGGTCCGGCTCGACTCCCCCAAGGGCATGCGCACGCGTGTGCTGCCCAGCCGCCGCCGTGGTCGCGGGGACACCTTCGGTCGTGCGACCGAGGGCATCGCCCGCGGGATGGGCACGCCGTGGTTCCTCATCGGCCTCACGCTGTTCTGCGTGGTCTGGATGGGCTACAACACCCTGGCGCCGAAGCCGTGGCAGTTCGACTCGGCGGCCATCGGCTTCACGGCTCTGACGCTCGTGCTCTCGCTGCAGGCCTCGTACGCCGCCCCGCTGATCCTGCTCGCGCAGAACCGGCAGGACGACCGCGACCGCGTGCAGTTCGAGCAGGACCGCCAGCGCGCCGAGCGCAACCTGGCCGACACCGAGTACCTGGCCCGCGAGGTCGTGGCCCTGCGCCTGGCGATGCGGGACATGGCGTCGAAGGACTTCATCCGCGCCGAGCTCCGCTCCCTGCTCGAGGAGCTCGACCGCCGCGACGCCGACGAGGCCGGCTACGCGGACGAACACGACAGCTCCACCCGTGGCTGACCCCGTCCCCACCGACGATCAGCTCGGCACGGCGGTCCTCGCTGCGCTCGGCCGCGTCATCGACCCCGAGATCCGCCGCCCCGTCACGGAGCTCGACATGATCCGTGGTGTCGACGTGCAGCCAGGAGGCGCGGTGCGCGTCGACCTGCAGCTCACGATCGTGGGGTGCCCCGCCGCAGACACCATCGAGCGCGACGTCCGCGTCGCCGCTGGGTCCGTCCCGGGGGTCGCCGCCGTCGAGGTCGACGTGTCCGTGATGGCCCCGGCCACTCGTGCCGCGCTGACCGAGCGGCTGCGAGCCGGCCGTCCCAAGGGCATCCAGTTCACCGCGGACTCGCTCACGCGCGTCATCGCCGTCACGAGCGGCAAGGGCGGCGTCGGCAAGTCCACCGTCACCGTGAACCTCGCCGTCGCGCTCGCCCGCCGGGGCCTGCGGGTCGGGGTCGTCGACGTCGACGTGCACGGCTTCAGCGTGCCCGGCCTGATGGGCCTGACCGACGAGCACGGGGTCGCACCTCGTCCGACCCGCGTGGACAGCATGATCCTGCCGCCGGTGGCGCACGACGTGAAGGTCGTGTCGATCGGCATGTTCGTCGACGACGTGTCGACCGCGGTGTCGTGGCGCGGACCGATGCTGCACCGCACCGTGAACCAGTTCCTCACCGACGTGTTCTTCGGCGACCTGGACGTCCTGCTGCTCGACCTGCCGCCGGGCACCGGCGACGTCGCGATCTCGGTGGGGCAGCTGCTGCCGCACGCCGAGGTCCTGGTCGTCACGACCCCGCAGGCCGCCGCGGCCGACGTCGCCGAGCGCAGCGGGATCGTCGCCCGGCAGACCGGGCAGCGGGTCATCGGCGTGGTCGAGAACATGGCCGGGCTCGTGCAGCCCGACGGCTCGGTCCTGCACCTGTTCGGCGAGGGTGGTGGCGCCGAGACCGCCGCACGGCTGTCCCGCGGGCAGGACGACCCCGTCCCGGTGCTCGGCAGCGTGCCGCTGTCCGTGCCGCTGCGCGAGGGCGGCGACGCGGGCGTGCCGGTGGTGCTCGGCGCCCCGGAGGACCCGTCCGCCGTGGCCCTGACCGCGATCGCCGACCGGATCACCACGATGGGACGCGGGCTCGCCGGCCGGAAGCTCGGGTTGTCGCTGTCCTAGGCTCGGGGCATGAGCACCGATCACGTCGACGTCGACTGGGAGCACGCACGCGCCACCAACCGCGCGAACTGGGACGACCGGGTGCCGATCCACGAGGGCGCCTACGCGATCGACGCCCTCGCCGACCCCGGCCACCGTTCCGACGTCGTCCGCGAGGACCTGCCGGCCCTGACGCCCTGGTTGCCGAACGGCTCGCTCACAGGCCTCGACGTCTGTCACCTGCAGTGCCACATCGGCACCGACACGGTGTCGCTCGCCCGCGAGGGCGCCCGACTGACCGGCGTCGACTTCTCCCCCGCCGCCCTCACCTCGGCCGCCGGACTCGCGTCACGCCTCGGCCTCGACATCACCTGGGTCGAGACCGACGTCCTCGATGCCCGCGCCGCCGTCACCGGCGACTTCGACGTCGTCTACACGAGCATCGGCACGATCTGCTGGCTCCCCGACCTCGACCGCTGGGCTGCGCAGGTCGCCGGCCTGCTCCGCCCCGGCGGGGTGTTCTTCATCCGCGACGGACACCCGGCGCTGTACGCCCTCGACGAGGACGCCGACGACCTCGTCACCCGGTACCGGTACTTCCCGGACGGCACCGCGCAGCAGTGGGACGACGCCGGCACCTACGTCGGTGACGGGACCGTGGCGAACACCCGGACCTTCGAGTGGCCGCACCCGCTGTCCGAGATCGTGAACGCCCTGCTCGGTGCCGGGCTGCGGCTCCGACGGCTCGACGAGGGCCGGACCCTGCCGTGGCGCTTCAGCACCCGCATGGTCGAGACCGACACCGGCTCGTGGGCCTGGCCGGAGCACGACCGCGACCGGATGCCGACCACCTACACGATCGTCGCCACCCGCGACTGACCTGACTCCCCTGGTCCGTTCGGCGCATCCTGTGCGTTCGTTCATGGACAGGGCGTTCTACCCCGGCGCATTATGCAGGGGCATTACACAATGCCCTTGCGGAATGTGACGTGAGGGCTCCACCCGCCGGACGACGACGTCCGACCGAGGACAGGAGAACCGTGTGAACCAGAACACCCGCGTGCGATCGGGCCTCGTGGCCACCATCGCCGCCGTCATCGTCGCAGGGGGCTCGCTCACAGCGGCGCCAGCCCTCGCCGCGACGACCTGCGCGACCGCCTGGAGCGCCGGCACCGCCTACAACGGCGGAGCCACCGTCAGCGAGAACGGTTTGAACTACACCGCGAACTGGTGGACCCAGGGCGACGAACCGGCGACCCACTCCGGTGCGACCGGCAGCGGCCAGCCGTGGACGTCGTCCGGCACCTGCACCGGTGGCGGCACCGGCGGCGGGACCACCACCCCTGGCGGCGGTGGGACCACCACGCCCGGCAACGGCAGCACCGGCACCGCGAGCGGTCTGGTCTTCAGCCCGTACAAGGACATCACCGTGAACCTCGACTGGAACACGAACGTCATGAACACCGCGGTCACCGGCACGCGGATCCCGGTCGTCGGGTCGAGCAACAGCCTCGTGTCGACGCGGGAGCCCGGCCTCAAGGCCATCACGCTCGCCTTCGCCACCGGTACCTGCGGCAGCGAGAACTGGGGCGGGGTGGCCGCCGACGCGTTCGCCAGCGCCAACATCGCGAAGCTCGACGCTGCCGGCGTGAACTACATCGTCAGCACCGGTGGCGCCGCAGGCTCGTTCAAGTGTTCCGGCACCGCGCTGCAGTCTTTCATCGCCCGCTACGCTTCGCCGCACATGATCGGCGTCGACTTCGACATCGAGAGCGGGCAATCGGCCGCGGACGTGCAGAACCTGGTGAGCGCAGCGGCCCTGGCGCAGGCGAAGTACCCCGGCCTGCGCTTCTCGTTCACGCTCGCCACGCTGGCGGCGTCCGACGGCTCGTTCGGTGGACTGAACAGCACCGGCGACGCCACCGTCAAGGCGATCAAGGCCTCGGCGCTCACGAACTACACGATCAACCTCATGACGATGGACTTCGGACGCGCGACCACGGCCAACTGCGTGATCGTCGGGTCGACGTGTCAGATGGGGCAGTCCACGATCCAGGCGGTCACAAACCTGCAGCACACCTACGGGATCGCCTCGTCGAAGATCGAGGTCACCCCGATGATCGGCGTCAACGACACCTCTGACGAGGTCTTCACCCTCGCGGATGCCGACACCGTCGCCGCGTACGCCAAGTCCCACGGGCTCGCGGGCGTGCACACCTGGTCGCTCGACCGCGACACCCCCTGCCCGACGGCGCAGAGCACCGCGTCACCCACCTGCAGCTCGGTGGCCGGCACCACGGCCCTCGCCTGGACCGACCGCTTCCTGGCGGCCTTCAAGTAGGGAAGGACCGGGCGTCGCGACGCGACCCCGTGACGGACGGGAGGCCCGGTGCCAGCTGGCACCGGGCCTCCAGTCCGTCAGATGGGGACGTGACGGGCGTCAGGTCGCCTCGGCGTCGAAGGGTGCCGGTTCACCGGCGGCCAGGGGCACGACGGGAGCCGTCGCGCGCACCTTGGAGGCCGTCACCTGCGCGGTCTGCACCGCGGCCGCACTGGAACCGGAGTCGAGCAGGGCGTCTCGGATGATGCGGCGCGGGTCGTACTGGCGCGGGTCGAGCTTCTGCCACTCGATGTCGTCGAACTCGGGGCCCATCTCGTCGCGCATCCGCTCCTTCGCGGTGTCGGCGAACCGACGGATGGCCTTGACGAACTCGGCCAGCTTCTGGGCGTACATCGGCAGGCGCTGCGGCCCGAGCAAGAGGACGCCGATGACCCCGATGATCAGGATCTTGTCGAGCGGGATGTCCACGCGAGCGAGCCTAACGCGTGCTGCTGCGTTGCACCTCTAGAGTTGTCTCCCGAACGGAGTGTGCGTGTCAGAGAAAGAGTCGAACTGGAAGTTCGCCGAGGACATCGTCTCGGAGACCGAGGCGATCGCCCGTGCTCGTGAGCACTCCCTGGAACTCGGGGTCGAAGCGATCTCGCCCGCGATCGGTGCGCAGATCGGGGTCATCGCCGCAGCCTCGCGAGCCACGAGCATCATCGAGATCGGCACCGGCCTCGGGGTCTCCGGCCTGTACCTGCTCGCCGGCGCCCCGAACGCGACCCTGACGACGATCGACGTCGAGGTCGACCACCAGCAGTTCGCCCGCGACGCCTACATCAGCGCCGGCACCGCTCCCGCACGGATCCGGCTCATCCCCGGTCGGGCGAACCAGGTGCTCCCCCGCATGAACGAGGCCTCGTACGACGTCGTGCTCGTCGACGCCGACCCCGAGCACGTCATCGAGTACGTCGAGCACGGTCTGCGGCTCGCCCGCCTGGGTGGCACCGTCCTGGTGCCGCACGCCCTGTGGCGCGGACGCGTGGCCGACCCGGTGAAGCGCGACCGCGCCACCACGGACTTCCGGCTGCTCCTGACCGAGGTGTCGACCTCGGGTGCGGTGCGCAGCGCGCTGTCGCCCGCCGGTGACGGGCTGCTGCAGTTGACGAAGGTCACCAACTAGCGCTCGACCCGCCGGCGCTCGCGCAGGTCAGTCCAGGTGCCGCAGGTACCGCTCGGGCGACTCGAGGAACGCACGCTCGTTCCGCACCAGGTCGAGGTCGCTCCACTCGGTGCGCCGCAGGCCCCACTCGCCGACCTCGTGGATCTCGGCCCCGGGGAACGCGGCGAGCACAGGTGAGTGGGTCGAGAGCACGACCTGGCCGACGCCCGTCTCTACGATGGACTGCAGGAGTCCGATCAGCGCCAGGCACCCCGAGAACGACAGCGCGGACTCCGGCTCGTCGAGGATCCAGAGCCCGGGCCACTGCGACCGGTGGATCACGAAGTCGAGGAACGACTCACCGTGGCTCCGCTCGTGGAACAGTGGCTCGGCTCCCCCGGGGTGCTGTTCGAGGTAGGTGAAGACCCCGTGCATGGTCTCCGCGCGCAGGAAGAAGCCGGACCGCACCGCTCCGGGCTCCCGGTGCAGGGCGATGTGTTCCCAGAGCTGCGATTCGCTCGGGCGGGTGCTGTGCCCGGACTTCGTCGAACCACCCTCGGGCCCCATCCCGAAGGCGAGCGCCATCGCCTCGACCAGGGTGGACTTGCCGGCACCGTTCTCGCCGACCAGCACCGTCACCGGAGCGAGGTCGAGCCCGTCGTCGAGCAGCTGCCGCACGGGCGCGAGCGTGGCCGGCCAGACGCTGCGCGGCATCGGGTCGGGCGCGTACTCCTCGACGCGGCGGATCGGCAGTCTCGTCCTCGGCACGGCCCCATCCTGCCGGAGCCGACCGACACCGCGTGTGGACGCCCGCTACCGGCGGGCAGACGGAAGGCCCGGAGCGTACACGCTCCGGGCCTTCCGTTCTGGTGCTTCGACGTACTAGGCCGAGACGACCTCAGCGAGTGCGTCGTGGAGTTCCTTGGCCTCGGCATCGTTGACCGAGACGACCAGGCGGCCTCCACCTTCGAGCGGAACCCGCACGATGATGAGTCGACCCTCCTTAACAGCCTCCATCGGCCCGTCACCGGTCCTCGGCTTCATGGCTGCCATCAGATGTCCCCTTTCGTGCAGTAAATGCTGTCCCATTATCCCGTATGGAGGGGGCAACTGCGAAACCGCCCAGGTTGGGGGTGTCGGATGCGCCGTTCTGATGCTCCGCAGAACGCGGATCCACGGGCCTCACGCGTCCCGCATCGATCACGGCGGGGTCCAGTCGTAGCCGTCGATCCACCACGTGTAGTACAGCCAGACCCACTGCAGCCCGACGAACGCGACGACGACGGCCACGCGGTACACCCGCGACCGCGGCAGCGCCACGATGCCGAGCAACGGCGCGATCGGCACGAGGATGCGCCAGGTGCTCGACTGCGGGAAGAACACCGCCAGCAGGTACACCAGGTACGCCACGCCCCAGAGTCGCAGCTCGATGCCGATCCGGCGCGCAGCGGGCATGCACACGAACGCCGCGAACCCGACGAGCACGACGACGAGCAGCACCGTGCCGGCCGGCTGCCCGAACCACCACCCGAACCCCTGCACCCACGGCGCGAACGGCACGAGTTCCTTCCACCCGATGTACGACGACCGCCAGGCGAGCTCGGTGTCCGTGTAGGCCTTCGGTGCGCCGGTGACCGCCCACGCGATGGCCGGCCAGGCCAGACCGACCAGACCCGACACCGTGGCGACCACCGCGGGTGGGACGAGCCGGCGGAGGGTCAGCGGTTCCGACGAGCGCACCCACGCCGGACGGATCGCCCACGCGGCCACGAAGAGCACCACCAGGAACGCGAAGGCGAGCCCCGTCGGTCGGGTCATGCCGAGCAGGAGCACGACGGGCAGCATCGCCCACCACCGTCGATCCACCATGAGCAGCAGCGCGACGAGCAGCAGGAACAGACCCATCGACTCCGCGTAGGCCACCTGGAACATCGCCGACACCGGTGCGACGCAGAACAGCACCGTGGCGAACGTCGCCCGCGCGGGGTCGAGGAACCGTCCCATGAGCCGGCGGAACACCAGCGCGGCCCCGAGTCCGGCGAGCAACGACACCGAGACCGCGACGAACTCGAACGACGCTCCGGTGAGCAGCGTGAGCCCGCGCACCAGGAACGGGTACGCGGGCATGAACGCCCACGCGTTCTCGGTCACGTGCCCCGCGGCGTCGACGGGCAGCGTCGACGGGTACCCGCCCGTGGCGATCACGCGGTACCAGGCGCCGTCCCAGATCGACGCGAACGACAGGTACCCCGGGCTCTGCACGGTGAACGAGTTCGCCGCCTGCACGCGGGCGAAGGCGAGCATCATCGCGCCCGTGACGAGCCGCGCCAGCACGTAGACGACCGTGATGCGCACCCACCACGGGACGACCCGGTACCGGGCCCGCCAGCGGTTCCGAGCAGGGGTCCTCCGGGTGACCCCCGCCGTCGTCAGGCCGTCAGCCACCGACGCAGCCCGGCCTCGACCGCGGTGATCTGCGCGACCGGGACCTGCTCGTCGTCGTGGTGGGCGAAGACCGGCTCGCCGGGCCCGTAGTTGACCGCGGGGACCCCGAGCGCCGAGAAGCGTGCGACGTCGGTCCAGCCGTACTTCGGACGGGGCTCCGGTCCGCCGACGGCCGCGACGAAGTCCTGCGCGAGCGGGGCGTCGAGCCCGGGGCGGGCACCGGCGGCGAGGTCGACGATCGTGACCTCGTACCCGTCGAACAGCTCGCGGATGTGGGCGACGGCTTCGTCGGCCGAGCGCGAGGGAGCGAACCGGTAGTTCACGTGCACCATCGCCTCGTCGGGGATGATGTTGCCCGCGATGCCGCCGCTGATGCCGACGGCGTTCAGGCCCTCGCGGTACTCGAGCCCGTCGACCGTGACGGTGCGGGGCTCGTAGGCGGCCAGGGTGGCCAGGATCGGGGCGGTCTTGTGGATCGCGTTGTCGCCGATCCAGCTCCGGGCGCTGTGCGATCGCTTGCCGAACGTGCGGATCTCGGCGCGGAGGTTGCCGTTGCAGCCACCCTCGATCTGCGCCCCGGACGGCTCTCCCAGGATCGCGAAGTCGGCGGTGAGGAGTTCGGGTCGCGTCCGGGCCAGGCGGCCGAGGCCGTTCAGGGCGTCGCTGACCTCCTCGTGGTCGTACCAGACCCACGTGACGTCGACCGAGGGGTCGACGAGGTCGTACGCGAGCTTGAGCTGCACCGCGCAGCCGGCCTTCATGTCGACGGTGCCGCGACCCCAGAGGATCTCGGTGCCGTCCTCGGTGGTCCGGAACTCGGTCGGCAGGTTGTCGTTGAGCGGCACCGTGTCGATGTGACCGGCGATGACGACGCGGCGGTCGCGGCCCAGGTTCGTCCGCGCCACGATCGCGTCGCCGTCGCGGATCACCTCGAGGTGCGGCAGCGGTGCGAGCACGGCCTCGATCGCGTCGGCGAGGGCTTGCTCGTTGCCGGACACCGACTCGATGTCGCAGATGGCACGGGTGATGTCGATGGACGAGGCGGTGAGGTCGAGGTGCTCCGGCATGCGGGCAGCCTACCGGCCGCCCCTCGCACCGCCCCGGCAGTCCGGACGGTCGGGAACCCCACCGACCCGGCAGTCCGGACGGTCGGGAACCCCACCGACCCGGCAGTCGGGACGGTCGCGACCCCACCGCCCCGGCCGTCCGGCCGGACGGTGCCCGCCGACGGCCGCTCGGTACCCTGGAGCCGTGACCGACACGACTGCCTCCGACCGCCCGACCCACGCCTGGGGCCACGGCCTCGCGACGATCGCCGCCGACGGCACGACGCTCGACACCTGGTACCCGGAGACGCACCTCGGCCCGCTGCCCTCCGACGCCGTGTTCCCCGCCGAGCTGCAGGCGCACGTCGGTGACGACCCGCGCCGCGAGGTCCGGATCGAGGCCGTCACCACCGAGATCACGATCGACGCCGCTCCGACGAGCACCCCGGACGCGTACCTCCGCCTCCACCTGCTGAGCCACCTGCACGTCCGCCCGAACGAGGTCTCCCTCGACGGTGTCTTCGGCCACCTGCCGATCGTCGCGTGGACCAACGCCGGCCCGGTGCACCCCGATTCCCTGACGCGCCTGCGCCCGTCCCTGCAGCGCGCCGGCATCGCCGTGCACGCCATCGACAAGTTCCCGCGCCTGCTCGACTACGTCGTGCCGGACCGCGTCCGCATCGGCGACGCCAACCGCGTCCGCCTCGGCGCACACCTGGCGCCGGGCACGACCGTCATGCACGAGGGCTTCGTGAACTTCAACGCCGGCACCCTCGGCGACGCGATGATCGAGGGCCGCGTCTCGCAGGGCGTCGTCGTCGGCAACGGCACGGACATCGGCGGCGGCGCCTCGATCATGGGCACCCTGTCCGGCGGTGGCACCCACCGCGTCTCGCTCGGGGAACGCGCGCTCCTCGGCGCGAACGCGGGCCTCGGCATCTCACTCGGCGATGACTCCGTCATCGAGGCCGGGCTCTACGTCACGGCCGGCACGAAGGTGGTGCTGGTCGGCGCGGCACCGAACCCCGACGGCACCCCGAAGACCGTCAAGGCCGCCGAGCTCTCCGGCACCCCGAACATCCTGTTCCGCCGCAACAGCATCAGCGGCGCCGTCGAGGCGCTGCAGCGCAAGGGCGAGGGCATCCAGCTGAACACCGCGCTGCACGCGTAGCGCTCGAGGGCTCCACAGCCTGATATTTCTCCTCTTGCACGTCACGTTTCACCTCGGTACGGTGAGGTCAGCGTCGCACTGTCGCGGCGCTGCGAGCCAAGGGGAGAACATGTCACTTCGCACCACCGGCATCACGCTCGGGGCGACCGTCGCGATCATCGCGTCGAGCGTGCTCGTCGCGCCGTCCGCGCAAGCAGTCGACCGCTCCGCGCCCAGCAGCGCGGCCGGTCAGTCGACAACACAACCGCAGACGGACGTCACGCCGGAGCAACTGGACGTCGCCGTCGCTGAAGCCCGCGCCAGCGGGTACGTCATCGACGAGCGGATCGGGCGTGACGGCGCGCGCACGACCACCATCGAGCTGGGAGACGGCTTCTCGTTCGACATCGTGCAGGGCGATCCTCGAGCTCGTCTCGGTGCGGGCAGCGACAAGTACGGAACCTACGTCTCCTTCAACGCGACTGATCAGTCCGCGATCATCAGCGGTGCTGGCTGGGCGCTGGGCGCAGGTGTCTGCGCCATCAGCGCCGGGACGTTCTGCGTGGTGGCCGGAGCGATCATCGCCGCTGCGACGTGGGCAGTGACCACCAACGGGATTCGATGCGGATCGAAGTCCCTCCGTGTCTACCCCTTCAACGGCTCACGGAATCCCCGATGTGTGTGAGGCCACGACCGGTCGGAGTCAGCTGATGCAGTTACTCGTCGCGACCGCCGTCAGCATCTGCCTGGTGGCGTTCGCCGTCGTCGTCACGACGTCTCCAGCGACGGCAGGACTGTGGACGAGCAACGCTCTGGGGACGGTCGCGCTCTTCGCCGCGATCCTGATCACCGGGACCGCGATCCGGCATCACCGGAAGCGGCCCTGAAACGATGCCTGGAGGCCCGGTGCCGGTCCGCAAGACCGGCACCGGGCCTCCTTCCCGTCACATGGTGAGCAGCAATGGTCGGGTCCTCTCGCAGGACCCGACCATTGTTGCTCACCAAGCGCGCGAGCGCTCAGCGCCCGGGGACGTCGCGCTCGGGCGCACCCACGTAGAGCTGCTGCGGGCGACCGATCTTGTTGAGCGGGTCGTTGTTGAGCTCGCGCCACTGGGCGATCCAGCCCGGCAGGCGACCGATGGCGAACAGGACGGTGAACATCCGCGGCGGGAAGCCCATCGCCTTGTAGATGATGCCGGTGTAGAAGTCGACGTTCGGGTAGAGCTTGCGGCTGACGAAGTACTCGTCCTCGAGCGCGATCTGCTCGAGTTCCATCGCGATGTCGAGCAGGTCGTCCTGCACACCGAGGGACTCGAGGACCTCGTGCGCGGACTCCTTGACGAGCTTCGCGCGCGGGTCGTAGTTCTTGTAGACGCGGTGCCCGAAGCCCATGAGCTTGACGCCCTGCTCCTTGTTCTTCACCCGCTCGACGAAGCGCGTCACGGGCTCGCCCGAGTCCTTGATCTGCTGGAGCATCTCGAGCACGGCCTCGTTCGCACCGCCGTGCAGCGGGCCGTACAGGGCGTTGATGCCGGCCGAGATCGAGGCGAACATGTTCGCCTTCGTCGAGCCGACCATGCGCACCGTCGAGGTCGAGGCGTTCTGCTCGTGGTCCTCGTGCAGGATGAGGAGCCGCTCGAGCGCCTTCGAGAGCACCGGGTTGGGCTTGTAGGTCTCGGCCATGGTGCCGAAGTTCAGCCGCAGGAAGTTGTCGACGAACGACAGCGAGTTGTCCGGGTACAGGAACGCCTGCCCGATGGCCTTCTTGTGGGCGTACGCGGCGATGACCGGGAGCTTGGCGAGGAGCCGGACGGTCTGCAGCTCGACCTTCTCGGGGTCGTCCACGTCCATGTCGTCCTCGTAGTACGTGGACAGGGCGCTCACGGCGCTCGAGAGCACGGACATCGGGTGCGCCGAGTGCGGCAGGGCGTCGAACAGGCGGCGGAGGTCTTCGTGCAGCAGGGTGTGCCGACGGATGCGGGCGTCGAACTGCTCGAGCTCGGTGGGGGTCGGCAGCTCGCCGTAGATCAGGAGCCACGCGACCTCGAGGAAGGTGCAGTTGCCGGCGATCTGGTCGATCGGGTACCCGCGGTAGCGCAGGATCCCCTGGTCGCCGTCGATGTAGGTGATCGCGCTCTTCGTCGCACCGGTGTTCACGAACCCGTAGTCGAGCGTGTTCATCCCGGTCTGCTTCTTGAAGGTCGAGATGTCGATCGCGGACGCGCCGTCGACGCTCTGCAGGATCGGGAACTCCGCCGTGCCACCCGGGAACGTCAGCGTCGCGGTCGCGCCCTGCTGTTCGGCGGCGGGACTCACGGGGACGGGCGTGGTGGGCGGTGTGGCCGTCTTCTGAGCGTCATTGGCAGTGTCAGTCACGAGGACAGCCTAATCGCGGCACCTGTCGGTCGTGCACACATCCCAGGTGACGATTTGGTGGTTCCCAGGGATTGCGGGCACCACCGGAACGACTCGTGTCCGTGCTACGCGGTGCCGAGGCGACGGCTGCTCGCCAGTCGCTGCGACGCTGCGGCGATGCGCTCGTCGGTCGCCGTCAGGGCCACGCGGACGTGCTCGCCCCCCGCTGCGCCGTAGAACGTGCCCGGTGCGACGAGGATCCCGCGGTCGGCGAGCCAGGCCACGGTGTCGAGTGCGGGTTCGCCCCGGGTCGCCCAGAGGTAGAGCCCGGCCTCGCTGTGGTCGATCCGGAACCCGGCATCCTCGAGTGCTCGCCGGAGCATGTTCCGGCGCGCCCGGTAGCGGGCCTTCTGCTGCTGCACGTGGGTCTCGTCCTGGAGCGCGACGACCATGGCCTGCTGCACGGGCAGCGGCGGCATGAGCCCGGCGTGCTTCCGGACGGCCAGGACATCGGCCAGGATCGCGGCGTCACCGGCGACGAAGGCCGCACGGTAGCCGGCGAGGTTCGACTGCTTCGACAGCGAGTACACGCTGAGCACGCCGTCGAGCGAGTCACCGACCACGCGGGGGTCGAGGATCGTGGGCGTCGGGGTGGTGGCGTACTCCGGGTCCCACCCGAGCTCGGCGTAGCACTCGTCGCCGACGATGACGGCCCCCAGCTCGCGGGCGCGCACCACGGCGGCACGGAGCTCGTCGATGGTCAGCACGCGGCCGTCCGGGTTGCCCGGGGAGTTCAGCCACACGAGCTTCGTGGTGGACGGCCACGCCGCCGGGTCGTCCGACGCGAGGGCCTCGGCGCGGACCAGTGCGGCGCCGAGCTCGTACGTCGGGTACGCGGCGGCCGGGAACACCACGGTGTCACCGGGCCCGATGCCGAGCCAGAGCGCGAGGCCCGCGATGAACTCCTTCGAGCCGATCGTCGGCAGCGCGTTCGCCTCGGTCAGGGCGACGCCGTGCCGGCGGCCGTACCAGTCGGCGATGGCCTGCCGCAGTGCCGGGGTGCCGGCGACCTGCGGGTAGGCGTGCGCGTCGGTCGCGGTGGCCAGGGCGGTGCGGACGACCTCGGGCGTGGGGTCGACGGGCGATCCGACGCTGAGGTCGACGATGCCGCCCTCGTACGCCGCGGCGCGCTGCTTGAACGGGACGAGCTGGTCCCAGGGGAAGTCGGGGAGGTCGAGCGCCACGAGGGGGTCCGGTCAGCCGCGGACGGGCTCGGCCGCGACGACGGGGTGGTCCTTGTGGATCACGCCGACCTTCGCAGCGCCGCCGGGCGACCCGACCTCGTCGAAGAACTCGACGTTGGCCTTGTAGTAGTCGGCCCACTGGTCGGGCAGGTCGTCCTCGTAGTAGATGGCCTCGACGGGGCAGACCGGCTCACACGCACCGCAGTCGACGCACTCGTCGGGGTGGATGTAGAGCGAGCGGTCACCCTCGTAGATGCAGTCGACCGGGCATTCGTCGATGCAGGCACGGTCCTTGACGTCGACACAGGGCTGGGCGATCACGTAGGTCACGGTTCGGGTGCTCCCTTCGACGAGCGGGTTCGAGTCTACTCGCGGCCCGGGGCCGTCCGGGACCGCAGCCCCGACAGGTCCGGCCACGCGAGGACCAGGGCGGCGATGACCGCGGGGGCGAAGGTCCACACGTACCCGGCAGCGTTGGCGAGGACGAGCGGCGAGCTCTCCCCGCCGACCGACACGAGCACCTGCGTCGCGACGAGGATCCCGATGCCGATCGCGGCGACCATCGTCCGCGAGCGGTAGACGAGCCGCACGCCCACGGTCAGGCCGAGCACGATGAGGGTGGTGACGACGAGCCCGACCGGGAACGCCCCGAGCGTCTGCTGGTGCGTGACCGTCCCGAGCCCGCCGGCGAGCAGCCCGAGCAGCAGCGAGACCACGACCGCCGCGGCCTTGCCCTGGCCGGACATCTCGGCGTAGGTCTGCGGGGCCGCCGGCTGCGGGGCCGCGTCGTGCCGGAACGCCTCGACCGCCGGGGCGTGCTGCCGGACGCCGTGCGGCATCACCCACGACAGAGCGCTCGGGTCGGCGGGGTCCACGGGGTCGACGGCGACCTGGGAGCGGTACTGCTCGACCGCCGCACGCACCTTGGCCCGGACCGGCAGGACGTCGACCGTGACGTCGGCCTGGCCGCTGGCGGGGTCGACGATCATCGAGAACGGGACTTCCTCGGCTCGGGCCGCGTACTGCGCCGCGTGGTGCATCCGCACGTGGTCGGGGTGCCCGTAGCCGCCGTCGTCGGCGTAGCTGATCACGGCGTCGGCACCGGTGGAGCGGATCGCGGCGCGGACGTCGTCGACGACCTCGCCCAGGTCCGCCGCCGTCAGCGAGTCGGCCGGGGCGTCGTCCGCGGCGGTGGCCCGCCCGTCCGGGCCCCACTGCATGCCCGAGTCGACGTAGCGACGCTCCGGCAGGTCGGTCGGCCGGGCACCGCGCCCGCCGAGCCACAGGTGCTGCGGACCGCCGAGGGCAGCGAGGGCCGCGGCGATCTCGGTCTCCCGGTGCCGCGCCACCTGCGCGGGGTCGCCCGCCAGCGGCGCCAACTGCTCCGTGAGCATCTCACCGCGCTCGCCTCGGGTCGCGGTGAGCACGGTCACCTCGGCGCCGCGCTCGAGCAGCGTCGCGATGGTCCCGCCCGACGAGAGCGTCTCGTCGTCGGGGTGGGCGTGCACGATCAGGACGCGCTCGGGGCGCGTGGCAGGGGCCTTCGACATCGTCCCCAAGGGTACGGGACTAGCGGGGCGTGACGATGTAGGTCGCCGTGACGCCGCCGCTGTCCTTGGTCTCCGAGAAGGTCAGGACGACACGGTAGGCGTCGCTCCGGAACATGCCGAACGCGCTCGACGAGTCGGCACGCTTGGCCGACTCGGTGTACCCGGCGTCGGTGAGCTGCTGCACGGCGGCCTGGAAGTCGTCGACCGAGGCCGCCCGGACCTGCGCGACCCACCCGGAGCCGTTCGGGCCGGCTCCCCCGCCGAGCACGGTGCCGTCGACGAGCGGGACGTCGGCCGACGGGAACCCGTCCGGCACCTTGCCGTCGGAGGTCACGTCGGCGCCCTTGAGCGCCGTGTCGAGCGCGCCGTCGATGCCCCCGGCGACCGAGGACATGCCGTCCTGGATCGCCTTGCCGTCGATGCCGGCGACCCCGTCGGCGACGTTCGACGCGACGGAGGACCCGAGGTCGGTGGCCTGCTGCACGGCCTGGGTCGAGCAGCCGGTGAGTCCGGCCAGGGCGATGCCGGCAGCGACGGCGGCGATCAGCGGGGTACGGAGGGAACGCATGGCGCGACCGTAACGGACGAGCCGGGAGGCCCGGCGCGAGTTGGCTGTGAACGTGCCGTCCCCGGGGCGGTCACGTGCGCGGCGGGGCCGCCCCGGGCCTCCTTCCCGACGGACGGTTCAGGCGACGTAGGCGCGCGTCGCCGCGACCAGGGCGTCGACGCCGACCGGGATCGCGGTCTCGGCCTGCGGCGCGTAGAACGGCGAGTGGTTGCTCGGGATCTCCTCGCCGCGGCGGAAGCGCTCCGGGTCGGTGATGCCCGTGAACCAGTACACGAGCGGCGCTCCGGCGGCGGTGGCGAGCTGGCCGACGTCCTCCGACGCCATGGCGAGCCCGATCTCGAGGTCGCGGGCTCCCGGCACCTCGGCGCGGATGGCCTCGAGCACGGTGGCGGCGGCCTCGGCGTCGTTCACGGTGACCTCGGCGCCCGGCGCGCGCACGATCGTCGGCTCGGGCAGGCCTCCGGCCGTGCTCTCGGCCCGGACGATGCGCTCGATCGAGGCGATGATGCGCTGGCGCGTCTCCTCGTTGCGGGCCCGGGTCGAGATCTCGATGACGGCCTCGTCGGGGATGATGTTCGCCCGCGTGCCGGCGTGGAAGCTGCCGACGGTGACGACCCCCGCGTCGCTCGGCGAGACCTCGCGGGCGACGACCGTCTGCAGCCGCACGACGGCCGAGGCCGCGGTGACGACCGGGTCGAGCGAGGCCTGCGGCGCCGAACCGTGCGCCCCACGGCCGTTGAAGGTCACCGTCAGCCGGTCGCTCGACGCCATAACGGGGCCGGTGCCCACCGCGACGATGCCGACCGGTGCGGGTGCGGAGTGCTGCCCGAGCACGACGTCCGGCTTCGGGAACCGCTCGACCAGGCCGTCCTCGACCATCGCGCGGGCGCCGGAGATGACCTCTTCAGCGGGCTGGAAGACGGCGACGACCGTGCCGCGCCAGTCCCCCGTGGTCGCGACCAGGCGCTCGAGCGTGCCGAGCAGCCACGTGACGTGGATGTCGTGGCCGCAGGCGTGCATGGTGGGGACCTCGCGGCCCTCGTCGTCGGTGCCGACGTGCTCGCTGGCGTAGGACAGGCCGGTGCGTTCCTGCACGGGCAGGCCGTCCATGTCGGCGCGGAGCCAGACCACGGGGCCCTCGCCGTTCGACACGACACCGACGACGCCGGTGCCGCCGACGCCCGTCGTCACCTCGATCCCACCGATCTCGGCGAGCTTCGCAGTGATGACACCGGCGGTGCGGTGCTCCTGGAAGCCGAGCTCCGGGTGGGCGTGCAGGTCCTGGTAGATCGAGAGCAGGTCGAGAGTCACGCTGACCACGGTACAACCGCGAACGGCCCGGCCACCTGTTGCAGGTGACCGGGCCGTCGGACGGAGGACGGGCCTCCGCGGGTGTTGCCGCTGGTGCTTACGCGTCCTGGCGCTTGAGACGCGCGTAGGAGCGCTGGCGAGCCGAAGCGTCCAGCTCGACCTTGCGGATGCGCACGGCGGCGGGGGTGACCTCGACGCACTCGTCCTCACGGGCGAACTCGAGGCACTCCTCCAACGAGAGCTGACGCGAGGGCGTCATCGACTCGAACGTGTCGGCGTTGGCCGACCGCATGTTGGTGAGCTTCTTCTCCTTGGTGATGTTCACGTCCATGTCGTCGGCGCGCGAGTTCTCGCCGATGACCATGCCCTCGTAGACCTCTTCGGTCGGGTTGACGAAGAACGACATCCGCTCCTGGAGGTTCGTGATGGCGAACGGCGTCACCACACCGGAGCGGTCGGAGACGATCGAGCCGTTGATGCGGGTCTGGATCGCGCCGGCCCACTCGTCGTAGCCGTGGAAGATCGCGTTGGCGATGCCGGTGCCGCGGGTCTCCGTGAGGAACGACGTGCGGAAGCCGATCAGGCCGCGCGACGGGACGATGAACTCCATGCGCACCCAGCCGGTGCCGTGGTTCGTCATGTTCTCCATGCGGCCCTTGCGGGCGGCCATGAGCTGCGTGATCGCGCCGAGGTACTCCTCCGGCGTGTCGATCGTCATGTGCTCGTACGGCTCCTGCAGCTTGCCGTTCTCGTCACGCTTCGTGACCACCTGCGGCTTGCCGACGGTGAGCTCGAAGCCCTCGCGACGCATCTGCTCGACCAGGATGGCGAGTGCGAGCTCACCACGACCCTGGACCTCCCACGCGTCGGGGCGGCCGATGTCGAGGACCTTGAGCGAGACGTTGCCGACGAGCTCGCGGTCGAGGCGCTCCTTGACCATGCGGGCGGTCAGCTTGTGGCCCTTGACCTTGCCGACGAGCGGGCTGGTGTTCGTGCCGATCGTCATCGAGATCGCCGGGTCGTCGACCGTGATGGTCGGCAGCGGGCGGACGTCCTCGGGGTCGGTCAGGGTCTCGCCGATGGTGATCGTGTCGAAGCCGGCGACGGCGACGATGTCACCGGGGCCCGCCGACTCGGCCGGGTAGCGGTCGAGCGCCTTCGTGATGAGGAGCTCGGTGATGCGGGCGTTGACGACGGTGCCGTCGTGCTTGACCCACGCGACCGTCTGGCCCTTCTTCATGGTGCCGTGGAAGATGCGCAGGAGCGCCAGGCGACCGAGGAACGGGGAGGCGTCGAGGTTCGTGACGTGCGCCTGCAGCGGGTGCTCGTCGTCGTACTTCGGGGCCGGGACGTGCTGGAGGATCGCTTCGAACAGCGGCTCGAGGTCGTCGTTGTCGGGCAGCTCGCCGTCGTTCGGCTTGTTGCGCGACGCGGCGCCGTTGCGACCCGAGGCGTAGACCACCGGGACGTCGAGGATCGCGTCGAGGTCGAGGTCGTCGACCTCGTCCGACAGGTCGGAGGCGAGGCCCAGGAGCAGGTCCTGCGACTCGGAGACGACCTCGTCGATGCGGGAGTCGGGCCGGTCCGTCTTGTTGACGAGCAGGATCACCGGGAGCTTCGCGGCGAGCGCCTTGCGCAGCACGAAGCGGGTCTGGGGCAGGGGACCTTCGGAAGCGTCGACGAGCAGCACGACACCGTCGACCATGGAGAGGCCGCGCTCGACCTCACCACCGAAGTCGGCGTGGCCGGGCGTGTCGATCACGTTGATGGTGATGGGGCCGTCCGCGCCGAACTCGGTCGCGTGCTTGCCGTTGTAGAGCACCGACGTGTTCTTCGCGAGGATCGTGATGCCCTTCTCGCGCTCGAGGTCGTTCGAGTCCATCATGCGGTCTTCGCCCTCGAAGTGGGCGTCGAACGAGTTGGTCTGCGTGAGCATCGCGTCGACGAGGGTGGTCTTGCCGTGGTCGACGTGTGCCACGATGGCGACGTTGCGCAGGTCGGACCGGGTGGCGAGCGCCATACAGGACATCCTTCAATTTCTGGGAGAGTGTCGGGCCAGTGTTTTCACAGCACCGCACCCGTGGGCAGAACGCCCGACACGCCAGTCTACCGGTAGTTCGCAAGCGACAGGAGTACAGCGCATGAGCCGTCGGCGAACGTGGGTCGAGATCACCATCGTCCTGCTGCTCTCGCTCGGTGCCAGCGCCCTCTACTCGATCCTGCAGATCATCGACGACCTGTCGCAGAGGACCCCGCTCGGCGAGCAGTCGACGGCGCTGAACACCTCGTCGACGACGGTGCAGTACGTCGACCTCGCCCGGCAGCTCCTCGGCATCGCGGTGGACCTGGCCCCGGTGGCGCTCGTCTGCTACCTGCTGTGGAGCACGTCGCGACCCCACCTGGGCCGGCTCGGGATCGACCGGTTCCGGGCGAAGCCGGACCTGGGCGGCCCGGCGCTCATCGCCCTGTGCATCGGGATCCCGGGGCTCGCGCTGTACTTCGCGGGGCGGGCGCTCGGCATCACCGTCGCGGTCGACCCTGCCGCGCTGAACTCGTACTGGTGGACGGTCCCGGTCCTGCTGCTGTCCGCGATCCGCTCGGGCCTGCAGGAAGAGGTGATCGTGATCGGGTACCTCTACGCCCGACTCGGCGACCTGGGCTGGGGCCGCTGGCAGATGATCCTGTCGACCGCTCTGCTGCGCGGCAGCTACCACCTGTACCAGGGGTTCGGGGCGTTCATCGGCAACGCGGTGATGGGCGTCGTGTTCGGCTGGATCTACACGAGGTGGGGCCGACTCCTGCCGCTCGTCATCACGCACGCCCTGCTCGACGCGGTGGTCTTCGTCGGGTACCCCTGGGTGGCGCACGCGTTCCCGCAGTTGTTCTCGTAGGCCGCGGGGCGTCGACGCGTCGCTGGCCGTTCAGCGCGTCGCGGGCGCATCCACAGCCCCCGCTCAGCGCGCCGAGGGGCAACCACCGCCGGGCCGCCCTACCGTGAGACGCATGAGCATCCCCGCGATCGGCGAGTCCGCCCCGTCGTTCACCCTGCCGGGGATGGTCGTGCGCGGCGGCGTCCGCTCCGACGACGAGTACGACCTGTCCGCCGAGATCGGCCGGACCGTCGTGCTGGCCTTCTACCCGGGCGACGCGACGGCGGTCTGCACGGCGCAGCTCTGCAGCTACCAGGCCGAACTCGACGAGTTCACCGACCTCGGCGCGACCGTGTGGGGCATCAGCCCGCAGGCACTCGACTCGCACGAGGGGTTCGCCCGCGGGTCCTCGCTCGCGTTCCCGTTGCTCAGCGACACCGCCGGCTCGGTGATCCGTGCCTACGGGGTGCAGGCCCCCGGCATCGGTCTGCGTCGGTCGGTCTTCGTGATCGGCCCCGACGGCGTGGTCCGGTGGCGGCACGTCGGTCTGGTCGGCCTGCGGTTCCCGAAGGCCGAGACGATCCGCGAACAGATCGAACTGCTCGTTTCGTAGTCCTCGGCGTGGGATTCCCCTGAATGCGTCGCGATGGGGTATTGACACCCCAACTGGGGGCGACGACCATTGACGGCACGAGGGTCCGTCCAGGATCTGCCTCCCCGGGGAATCGGGTCGTCCGGAGATACGCGCCGGTGTGTCACACCCGCTCCCCGGGCGTCTCCGGGGAGGCATCTCGTACCCTCGTCCGGTGCCCACCACCATCGTCGCCCCCGGCCTGCGCGCCCTCGCCGTCGTCCTCTGGGTCGTGGCCGTCGTGCTCGTCCCACTGGCGCTGCTCGGCGGCGGCGCCCCCTGGCTCGTGCCGATCCCGAGCATCGCCGTCGCGTTCGTCGCCTGGGCTGCGCTCTGGCGTCCCCGGATCGAGCTGACGCCGGAGCACCTGCGCATCGTGGACGTCCGGCGGACCAGCACCTACACCTGGTCCCGCATCAGCGAGGTGCGCACGAAGTACGGCATCGAGGTGGTCACCAGTGAGGGCGTCCGCCGCGTCTGGATCGCGACCCGTCCGACGGCGCGTCTCGCCGCGCACACCGGTGACCAGCCGGGAGGCCCGGATCGCCTGGACGTCGACGCTGCGGCCGCGCGGATGCTGGCCCACGTGCCCGCCCCGGCCGAGCAGGACGGCCCACCCCCGTCGACCGTGACGGCTGCGCCGATCACGCACCGCACCCACGGCTGGACGATCCTGGCGATGGTCGTCCTCGGGGTCGCGGCGTCGCTGGCGGCGGCACGGTTCTAGCGGTCGCGCAGTCGTCGCGGCCGGTCCGGTCGGCCGGCAGCCCGACGCAGAACGACACCCCCGACGTCGTGCGACGTCGGGGGTGTCGTTGGGACTTTCCGTCCACAGCTGTGCTCAGCGGTAGAAGCCGACGGTCTCCTCGCGGTTCGGCGTGATGCGGTTCACGACCCGAACGATCTCACCGTTGGATCCCTTCTTGTAAACCTTGTTGGGCTTGTACGTGTAGCAAGTGCCAGAAGTGATCACCTTGTAGACGCCCGAATCCCAGAACGTTCCGCTGGCCCCAGTCGAGTTCCGCGTGTACGGCGACAGCGTCGCCTGCCCGCCACCGGTGCGGCTGAAGCACACACGGAAGCTCACCAACCGTGCGCTGGTCGACTTCACCTCACTGAAGGTTGCAGTGGTCCGGTAGACGTTGGTCTTGCCGCTGTCGTCCTTGAAGGTGTTCGACCCACCGACGACCGTGCTCCCGCCGATGTGCACGATGACGACCTCGGCAGCGCTCGCCGACGTGGCGGTGAACCCCAAGAACGCGAGCGTCATCGCTGCGACGCCCATCATCATCTTCTTCTTTCGCATGAATTTGCCCCTTGTCTCGCGAAGGGCGATAGCCCCTACCGCCCTCGGCAAGGGTTGCAGGACACAACATCACGCGTCAAATGAAGGTCCTGGCAGTTGAGCAGGCGACAGGCCCGGCAAGGAACGACACCCCCGACGTCGTGCGACGTCGAGGGTGTCGTTCGTGAACCGTGTCGTTCGTGAACGGTGTCGTTCGTGAACGCGGTGCCGACTACTTCGTGTAGCCGACGTCCTGCCACTTGACCGAGGACTGCTGGAACTGCGCCGGACCGTAGTTCACCAGGTCCTTGCGCACACCCCAGGCGTACGGCTCGGCGAACAGCGGGATGGTGCCGGCGACCGCGACGATCTTCTTGTCGATGGCCTGCGCGTCCTTGATGCGGGCATCCGGGTCGAGCTCGCCGTTCGCCTTGTCCCACGCGGCACCGAGCGAGTCGTCCGTCACGCCGGTGTAGTTCTGGCCGGCGTCGGCGGGGTAGTAGATCGACTTCAGCGACGAGATCGGGAACGGGGTGCCCTGCCACGCGAAGTACGTGGCGTCGAAGTCACGCGTCGTCGTGGTGATGTACTTCGTGAAGAAGTCGTCGGTGGGCACGGTGTCGATGGTCACCTTGAAGCCGGCGAGCTTGGTCTGCTGCTGCACGAGCTGCGCGACGTTCGCCGAGTTCGGGTTGTCCGACGGGATCACGAAGCGGACGTCGAGTTCCTTGCCGCCCTTGGTCGCGTAGCCGTCCGAGCCGATCTTCCAGCCGGCGTCCTCGAGCTTCGACTTCGCCTTGTCGGTGCTGTAGCCGTAGACGCTCGACGCGTCGTCCTCGTAGCCCTGCTGTCCGGGCAGGTAGACGAGGTTGTTGAGCACGTCGCCCGGGCTCTTCACCGGCGACAGGATCGCCTGGGCCACGACCTTGCGGTTGATGGCCTGTGCGAACGCCTGGCGCACGTCCTGGTCCTTGAAGACGTCCGAGGTACCGTTCAGCGTGATCTGACGCTGCGTGGTGCCGAGCGAGCGCTCGATCTTCGAGTCGGACCGCGAGTTCGCCGTCTTGAGGTTGTCGGCGCTGCCGTTCAGGTTGAACGCGTCGAGCTCCTTGTTGCCGTACGCCTGGGCGACGCCGTCACGCGAGACCGTCTTGAAGACGATCGTGTCGAGCTTGCCCTCGTCACCCCACCACTTCGAGTTCTTCTCGAAGGTCACGACGCCACCGTTGGTGTCGAAGGACTTCAGGATGTACGGACCACCGGAGACGTAGGTCTTGCCGTCGGCGGCGTACGGCGCCTTGGCCCAGGCCTTGTTGAAGTGGTCCGGGGTGTCGACGGCCCAGTACGGGTAGATGGCGGTCAAGACGCTCGCCCAGTCGGCGTTGGTCTTCGAGAACGTCATGATGACGTCACGCTCGTCGGAGCCCTGCTTGACCGAGTCCACGTCCTCCCACACGTTGGTGGACAGCGGCGCGAAGGCCTTGTCGGAGCCGTTCAGCGCCTTCCAGTTCGCGATGACGTCCTTCGCGCTGATCGGGGTGCCGTCCGACCACACGGCCTTCGGGTTGATCTTGATCTCGACGGTCTGGGGCGAGTCCTTGGTCAGCTCGACGGACGTCGCGTAGTCCTTGTTCGCCTCCCACTCGCCGTTCTCCTTGAACTGGATGAAGCTCGGCAGGTAGGTCTGCGAGATCGTCGTGTCGTCGACGGTCCCCGAGTCCAGGTTGAGCAGCTGCCAGTTCGCCGGAGCTGTGTCGATCGGCAGGGTGATCGACCCGCCGTCCTTGACGTCGGCGCGGTCCGCGACGGTCCAGCCGGTCGACTTCAGCGACGACTCGGCGACCGCGGAGTTGTCGCCGCCCGCTTCTCCGCCGCCGGAGCAGCCTGCCAGCACGACGGCAGCTGCCGCAGCGGTGGCCAGGACGGCGATGCCCTTGATCCTCTTTCGCATGGCGAGGATTCCCTTTCGTTGTGGTTCGCGCAGATCGCGCTGGACCGCGGCGGCCCCCGCCGTCGCGCCTGTTGGTTGAGAACCCTAGCCACATCCGAAGGCGGCACAAGGGTCTGTGCGATGAATCGAAACACGCTCGTAACGAATGTTGCATAGCGTCACTTCCGTTGTCCCACCCAGTCGCTCGAACGGCTAGCCTGTCGCCACCGACAACGCCGTCCGGTCGGACGGCCGCACCCAGAGGTCACGAACCACATGCTCGCCTTCATCGCAAAGCGGATCGTCAACTACATCGTCCTGACGATCGTGGCGACCACGCTCGGGTACATCCTCGCCAGCACGACGCTCAACCCGGCAGCCCGGTTCCTGGGGCGCAACCCGGCCGTGCCGCCGGGCACCATCCAGGCGTCGCTCCGCAAGCTCGGCGCCGATCCGGACACCCCGCTCCTCGTCCGCACCTGGGACTGGTGGGTCGGGCTGGTGACGCACGGCTCGCTGGGCATGAGCACCCGCGGCACCGAGGTGACGGCCGACATCATCGCCCGCTCCGGGACGAGCCTGCGGCTGCTCGTGATCGGCACACTGCTCGGCGCGATCCTCGGGGTGCTCCTCGGCGTCTGGAACGCGGTCCGGCAGTACCGCACCTCCGACCAGGTGTCGACGTACCTGTCGTTCGCGGTGCTCGCCACCCCGACCTTCGTCATCGCGGTCGTGCTGATGATCCTCGCGACCACGCTCAACCAGGGCGTCGGGACGCAGGTGATCCGGTTCACCGGCGAGTACACGCCGGGGGTGACCGGGTTCTTCCCGGTGCTCGGCGACCGGCTCGTGCACCTGTTGTTACCGACGATCTCGCTGACCATCGGCGCCGTCGCCACCTACTCGCGCTACCAGCGCTCGGCGATGCTCGACGTGCTGTCGAACGACTTCATCCGGACCGCACGGTCGAAGGGCCGCACCCGCGGCTCGGCGATCATGCGCCACGGTGTGCGGGTCGCCCTCATCCCGATGTCGACCTTCTTCGCGTACTCGTTCGGACTCATCCTGACCGGCGCGAGCATCACCGAGCTGGTCTTCAGCTGGCACGGCATGGGCGAGTACTTCGTCCAGAGCATCAGCAACAACGACATCAACGCGGCGTCGGGCACGATCCTCTTCACGGCGATCCTCGTGCTCATCGCAGGGACCCTCGCGGACCTGCTGTACGCCGCGCTCGACCCGCGAGTGAGGGTGTGACCCGTGTCTGTTCTCGACCCCACGACCACGACCACCGCCGGTGACCCCGGCGACGGCAACGCCGGGACGCCGGCGCACGTCATCGAGGTGAAGGGCGGCCGCACCCCGCTCTGGCGCAAGGTGTTCGGCACCTGGCGCGCGCGCATCGGCGGCAGCGCCCTGCTCCTCATCATCCTCTGGGCGTTCCTCGGCCCGTACCTGTACCACTGGAACGCCGTCGACTCCGACGGGCTGGCGTTCGGCATGCCGCCGAGCGCTGCGCACTGGTTCGGCACGAACGACATCGGCCAGGACATCTACGCGCAGACCCTGGTCGGCCTGCAGAAGTCGCTGCTCATCGGCCTGATCGCCGGACCGGCAGCGACCCTGATCGCCGGCATCGTCGGCGCGATCGCCGGGTACTTCGGCGGCCTCACCGACCGGCTGCTCGTGTGGGTCATCGACCTGCTGCTCGTGATCCCGTCGTTCTACGCGCTCGTGCTGCTCAGCCCGGTGTTCAAGAACCTGACGTGGGTTGCCCTCATCGTCGGCCTCGCGGTGTTCAGCTGGATGGTGATGGCCCGGGTGATCCGCGGTCAGACGATGTCGCTCCGCGAACGCGACTACGTCAAGGCCGCCCGGTTCATGGGCGTCCCGGCGTTCACGATCATCCGTCGGCACATCCTGCCGAACGTGGCGTCGCTGCTCATCATCGACGCCACGCTCGGCGTCGGCGCCGCGATCCTGGCGGAGAGCTCGCTGAGCTTCTTCGGCTTCGGCATCCAGATCCCCGACGTGTCGCTCGGCACCCTGCTCGCCGCCGGCAGCCAGTCCGCCGTCACCCGCCCGTGGCTGTTCGTCCTGCCCGCCGCGACCCTCGTCGCGACCGTGCTCTCGACCAGCCTGCTCGGCGACGCCCTACGCGACGCCATCGACCCCACCTCCGGAGCCAACCGTGACTGAGCCGCTGCTCACCGTGTCCGACCTGTCGGTCACGTTCAACCCGAAGACCAAGCCCGTCTACGCGGTCCGGGGTGTCGACTACTCGGTGGCCCCCGGTGAGTTCCTCGGCATCGTGGGCGAGTCGGGTTCCGGCAAGTCGGTGTCCTCGATGGCCGTGATGGGCCTGCTGCCGTCGTCCGCCCAGGTGCAGGGCAGCATCCGGTTCGACGGGCAGGAGCTCGTCGGCCGGAACGACCGCGAGATGTCGGCGCTGCGCGGCCGCGACATCGCGATGGTGTTCCAGGACCCGCTGTCCGCATTGACGCCGGTGTACACGATCGGCCAGCAGATCATCGAGGGCCTGCGCCTGCACGACCGCTCCCTCACCCAGCACGCCGCACGCACCCGCGCCGAGGAACTCCTGCGCATCGTCGGCATCCCGAACCCGGCGCGACGACTGGACGCGTTCCCGCACGAGTTCTCCGGCGGCATGCGCCAGCGCGCGATGATCGCCATCGCCATCGCGAACGACCCGAAGCTGATCATCGCGGACGAGCCCACCACGGCGCTCGACGTGACGATCCAGGCGCAGATCCTCGACGTGCTGCAGACCGCCAAGGACATGACCGGTGCGGCCGTCGTGCTCATCACGCACGACCTCGGCGTCGTCGCCGGCAACGCCGACCGCGTCGCCGTGATGTACGCCGGCCGGATCGTCGAGACGGCGCCGGTGCTCCCCCTGTTCCGTGAACCGGTGATGCCGTACACGATCGGGCTGCTCCGCTCGATGCCGAACATGACGTCCGCCCGCACCGAGCGGCTCGTCCCGCTCGACGGCCGCCCGCCCCTGCTCACGCAGAAGCCGACCGGCTGCCCGTTCGCCGCCCGCTGCCCCGCCGTCATCGACGCGTGCCGCGACGGCGAACCCGCCCTCGTCGCACCGACGGTGCCGCAGAGCGCCGACAACCCGGTCCTGACCGGTGCCGTCCAGACGATCGGCAACGGCACCCTGCTCGACGACCACACCGCCGCGTGCATCCGTCGCGACGAGATCGCCGCGGGCACCCTCGAGCGCTCGGAGATCTTCCCCCGCCCCGAGGACGTCCCCGAGGCAGCGGTCGACCACGGCGACGAGGTCGTGCTCGAGCTGCAGGACGTCGTCAAGACGTTCCCGCTCACCAAGGGCGCGCTCTTCCGCCGGCAGATCGGCGAGGTGCACGCGGTGGACGGCATCTCCCTGACGCTCAAGCGCGGCCAGGTGCTCGGTCTGGTCGGCGAGTCCGGCTGCGGCAAGACGACCACCATCATGGAGATCCTCGAGCTCGCCGGGGCCCAGCACGGCACCATCCGGGTGAACGGCGTCGACACCGCCTCGCTGTCCAAGAAGGACCGTCTGGCACTGCGCCGCGACATCCAGGTCGTGTTCCAGGACCCGATGGCGTCGATCGACCCGCGCCTCGACATCGGCTCGGTGATCGGTGAACCCCTCACCGTGCACGGCGTCGCGAAGGACGAGATCCGCCGGCGGGTGCGCGAGGTCCTCGAGCTGGTCGGGCTCGAGCCGAGCTACATCGACCGGTACCCGCACGAGTTCTCCGGCGGCCAGCGGCAGCGCATCGGCATCGCCCGTGCGCTCATCGTCGAGCCGAAGATCCTGGTGCTCGACGAGCCGGTCTCCGCGCTCGACGTCTCGGTGCAGGCCGGTGTGATCAACCTGCTCGAGGACCTCAAGCACCGCCTCGGGCTGTCCTACCTGTTCGTGGCGCACGACCTGTCCGTCGTCCGGCACATCGCCGACGACGTCGCGGTCATGTACCTCGGCCGCATCGTCGAGTACGGCGACGGCGACGCGGTGTTCTCGGACCCCCAGCACCCGTACACCCGGGCGCTGCTGTCGGCCGTGCCGGTGCCGGACCCCATGGCCGAGGCCGCCCGCGGGCGCATCCTGCTCGACGGCGACCTGCCCTCCCCCACGGAGCGCATCGACGGCTGCCGGTTCCGCACGCGCTGCCCGCTCTACCAGCTCCTCGACGAGGGCCGGCAGGAGCAGTGCCGCACGATCGACCCGGGTCTCGAGCCCGTGCACGGCCGCGGTGTCGCCTGCATCCAGACCGACCAGGAGCACCTGCTCACCGAGCGGGTCGGCGCGGTCGTCTGACGACCCGGTCACGTTCACCGCTCCAGATCGTGAGCAGGAAGGGTCGGGTCCCGTCCGCGGACTCGACCATTCCTGCTCACAGAGCGCGGCAGTGGACGTGACCAGCAGACGGACGGGAGGCCCGGTACCAGCTGGTACCGGGCCTCCCGTCCGTCGTGTGGTCGCGATCGCGAGCCGCGTCAGGCTCCCAGCCACAGGCTGAGCAGCGAGGCGGCGAGCAGCGCCAGCGCCGCTGCGCCGACCGCCAGGGCCGGCACGTCCCAGCCGCGCACGGCGTCGCCGGCGCCGGTGCCGTCGCGGTGCTCGGACCAGCGGTCGAGCAGCACCGTCATCTCGTCGGGCTGTCGCAGGACGGCCCGCTCACCGCGCCGGGCCGGTTTCGGCCGCGGCAGCGACGGCCCGCCCCAGCACTGGACCTTCCGGCCGGCGACCGTCTCGATCACGATCTGCCAGCGGAGCCGGACGTCGGCGACGGCCTGCCACGGCACCACGGTGCGGCGGAGCGGGTTGACCACGGTGACCGCGCGCTCGTCGATGACGATGCACGGACGGTAGGTCAGGACCCAGAGCGCCCAGACGAGCACGGCGATCGGGCCGGCGGCACGGAGGACGACGTCCCAGCTCCCCCGGAACGCCGCATCGCCGAGCAGGAACAGGCCCAGGACGGCGACGAGGCCGGACGCCACCGCGCCCCCGCGACCAGCGCGGAGGACGACGGGGCGTCCGGCCTCGTTCGTGTCCAGGTGGATCAGCGTCCGAACTCGAACCCGGCGCCGGGGATGGCGGCCAGGAGGTCCTTCGTGTACTGCTCCTTCGGGGCGGCGAAGACCTCGTCGGTCGTCGCCTTCTCGACGATCTGCCCACGGCGCATGACGCACACGTTGTCCGCGACGAGGCGGACGACCGCGAGGTCGTGCGTGATGAACAGGTACGTCAGGCCGAGCTCGGTCTGCAGCTCGGTGAGCAGGTCGAGGATCTGCCCCTGCACGAGCACGTCGAGCGCGGAGACGGCCTCGTCGAGGACGATGACCTCCGGCTTGAGCGCCAGCGCGCGAGCGACGGCGATGCGCTGTCGCTGGCCACCGGACAGCTCGTTCGGGTAGCGGTTCACCATCGACTTCGGCAGCGCGACCTGGTCGAGCAGCTCGAGCACCCGGGCGCGACGCGATGCCTTGTCGCCCACCTTGTGCGTGGCGAGCGGCTCGGCGATCGTGTTCCCGACGTTGTACATCGGGTCCAGGGAGCCGTACGGGTCCTGGAACACCGGCTGCACGCGACGGCGGAAGTCGAAGAGGTCCTTGCCCTTCAGCGCGCCGATGTCGATGCCGTCGAACTGCACTGTGCCGCTCGTGATGCTCTCGAGCTGCAGGACGAGCTTCGCGACGGTCGACTTGCCCGAACCGGACTCGCCGACGAGCGCCGTGGTGGTGCCCTTCTGGATCGAGAACGACACGTCGTCGACGGCCTTGAGCTCGCGGGTGGCGAGGCTCTTGCCGCGCAGCTTGTAGACCTTCTCGAGGTTCTTCACCACGATGAGGTCCTCGGCCGGACGGTGTTCGCGCTCCTGGGCCCGGGCGATCAGCTCGGCGTCGTCGTTGCCGGCGTCGGCGATGTCGACGCGTGCGTGCTGCACCTTCGACTGGATGCGACGGCTGGCCAGCGACGGGGCCGCCGCGACGAGCCGCTGCGTGTACGGGTGCTGCGGGTTGGCGAGGATCTCCTTCGAGGGACCGGCCTCGACGACCTGGCCCTTGTACATCACGACGAGCTTCTCGGCGCGCTCGGCGGCGAGGCCGAGGTCGTGCGTGATGAACAGCACCGAGGTGCCGAAGTCGCGGGTCAGGCTCTCGAGGTGGTCGAGGATGACGCGCTGGACGGTCACGTCGAGCGCGCTCGTCGGCTCGTCGGCGATGAGCAGCTGCGGGCGGCTCGACAGACCGATGCCGATGAGCACGCGCTGGCGCATGCCGCCGGAGAACTCGTGCGGGTACTGCTTCAGGCGGGTCGAGGCGTCGCCGAGGCCGGCCTCCTGCAGGACCTCGACAGCACGGTCACGGACGGCCTTCTTGCCGGTCGCCATGCCGTTCGCACGGATCGCTTCTTCGACCTGGAAGCCGATCGACCACAGCGGGTTGAGGTTCGACATCGGGTCCTGGGGGACGTAGCCGATCTCCTTCCCGCGGATCTCCGACATCTCCTTGTCGCTCAGCCCGACGAGCTCGCGCCCGTTGAACTTGATCGAGCCACCGGTGACCTCACCGGTGCCGGGGAGCAGCTTGATGATCGCCTGGGCGCTCGTCGACTTGCCCGAACCGGACTCGCCGACGATGGCCAGGCGCTCGCCCTGCTCGAGGGTGAGGTTGACGCCGCGGACGGCCTGCACGAGGCCGCTCTGGGTCTTGAAGCCGACCTGCAGGTCGGTGATCTCGAGCAGCGGGGCGCCGGAACCGCCGGTGCGGCTGCTGTTCGTCTGGGTCAGTGTCTCGCTCATCGGCGGGCCCTCGCCTTCGGGTCGAGCGCGTCGCGCACCACGTCACCGAGGAGCAGGAACGCGAGCACGGTGATGGACAGGGCTGCCGACGGCCAGAAGATCGTCGACGGTGCCGTTCGGATCGAGACCTGTGCGGTTCCGATGTCGAGGCCCCAGCTGAGCGCTGAGTCCGGGAGCCCGATGCCGAGGAACGACAGGGTCGCCTCAGCCACGATGAACGTGCCGAGCGACACCGTCGACACGACGATGACCGGGGCCACGGAGTTCGGGATCACGTGACGGACCAGCGTCTTGAAGCGGCTCACGCCGAGCGCGGCCGAGGCCATCACATAGTCGGACTGCTTCGCGCTGAGCACGGCACCACGCATGATGCGAGCGATCTGCGGCCAGGCGAACGCGGCGAGGACCAACGCCACTGTGATCGCGTTCCGCGCCGGGATGACCGACATGATCACGATTGCGCCGAGCACGGTGGGGATGGAGAAGAAGATGTCCGCGATGCGGGACACGATCGTGTCGAGCCATCCGCCGTAGAAGCCGGCGAGAGCGCCGATGATGACACCGACGATCGTGACCAGCACCGTGGCGACGATGCCGACGATCAGCGAGTTCCGTGCACCCCAGATGACACGTGAGTACACGTCGTAGCCCTGGCGGTTGTACCCGAAGATGTGGCCTGCTTCCGAGCCTTCGTTGCTCTTGGCGAGGATCGCCTTCCTCGGGTCGATGTGCGTGAAGAGGCCAGGGAACAACGCCACGACGATGATGAGCAGGATGAGCACGGCGGACACCCAGAACATCGGGCGGACACGCATGGAGTCCCAGGCATCGGTCCAGGTGGACCGGGTCTTCTCGTTCTCGTCGACCTGGTCGACCGCTTGGAGCGGGGTCTCCTCGATCGGAGCGACGTAGTGCGTCGCCGAGCGGGATGCGGCGTTACTTGGCATAGCGGATCCTCGGGTCCAGGACGGCGTAGAGCAGGTCGACCAGGAGGTTGGCGAGCATGAAGATGATGACCATCACGGCGACGAACGACACGACGGTCGGTCCTTCGCCGAGCTTGACGGCCTGGAACACCGTGCCACCCACACCGTGGATGTTGAAGATGCCCTCGGTCACCACGGCGCCGACCATCAGGTTGCCGATGTCGACACCCAGGTACGTCACCACGGGGATGAGTGAGTTGCGGAAGATGTGCACGCCGACGACACGACGACGGGGCAGGCCCTTGGCCGTCGCGGTGCGGACGAAGTCAGCACTCATGTTCTCGGCGACGCTCGCGCGCGTCAGACGCACGATGTACGCGAACGACACCGAGGCGAGCACGATCGCGGGCAACACGAGTTCGTCCCACGGCGCTTCGCCGGACACCGTCACCCGGAACAGTCCGAGGTTGATGCCGAAGACGTACTGCAGCAGGAACCCGACGACGAAGGTCGGGACCGAGATGAGCAGCAGCGACACGACGAGTGCGGTGGCGTCGAACAGCTTGCCCTTGCGCAGACCAGCGATGACACCGACGACGATGCCGGCGACCGATTCGAACAGCAGCGCCAGGATCGCCAGACGGGCGGTGATCGGGAACGCCGAGGCGAGCTGCGAGCTGACCGGCAGACCCGAGTACGTCACGCCGAGGTCGCCGCGGAACACGCCGCCGATCCAGAGCAGGTACTGCACGATGAACGGCTTGTCGAGGTTGTACTGCTGTCGCAGCTGCTCGATCACCTGCGGTGTCGGCTGGCGGTCGCCGAACAGCGCGGCGATCGGGTCGCCGGGCAGCGAGAAGACCATGAAGTAGATGAGGAACGTGGCCCCGAAGAACACGGGGATGAGTTGCAGGAGGCGCTTGCCGAGGTACCAGAGCATCAGATCACTGCCCGGTCCGGAGCGATGTCGATCAGGTTCATTGTGGTGAGGGGTGGACGGTCCGAGGGTCGGCACGGAAGTCCGGTGCGGGAGGGCGCCCGCGGTGTGGGGGAAGGTCTTACCGCCGCGGTACGGGGGTTCGGGGACCATGTGGCCCCCGAACCCCCGTCCGGTGGTCGCGAGGCAGGATACCTGCTCGCGTGGTGGTCTCTACGAGACCAGGGTCAGTTCTTGACCTCGACGTCGTAGTACAGCGGCACCGAGTTCCAGCCGAACTTGACGTTCGACACCTTGTCCGCGTTCCAGACACCGGTCACGTTGGAGTACCAGAGCGGGATCTCGGGCAGGTCCTCGAACAGGAGTTCCTGAGCCTGGTCGAAGATCTTGTTGCCCTCTTCGACAGTGGCTGCCGAACGGCCCTTCGCGAGCAGCTCGTTGTACTCAGCCGAGTCGTAGCGCGCGTAGTTGCTCGACGAGCCCTTGCCCATGGTCGGGCCGAGGAAGTTGTACAGCGAGGGGTAGTCGGCCTGCCAACCGGTGCGGCTGCCGCCCGTGAGCTTGTCGTTCGTCTGGAGGTCGAGGGCCTCCTGGAACGTCGGGATCGCGTTGCCTTCGGCCTTGATGCCGAGCGTGCTCGAGATCGAGTTCGTGACCGCGGTCACCCATGCCTGGTGTCCACCATCGGCGTTGTACGTGATGGTGAGGGTGTCGTCGTACTTCGAGATCTTGTCGGCCTCGGCCCAGAGCTTCTTGGCCTCGGACTTGTCGTACTCCAGGACGTCAGAGCCCTCGAGGTCGTCGTTCCAACCGGCGATCACCGGCGAGGTGAAGTCCTTGGCCGGGGTGCGGGTGCCGTCGAAGATCTTGTCGGTGATCTCCTTGCGGTTGATCGCCATCGAGACGGCCTCGCGACGGAGCTTGCCCTCTTCACCCTTCCAGTGGTCCAGGTAGTAGGGCAGGTAGATGCCCTGGAAGATCGCGGCGGGCTGGTTGACGTTCGAGTCCGGGAAGTCGGACTTGTACGTCTGGAAGTTGGCGTCCGGCACGGCGTCGAGGACATCGAGGTTGCCGCCCTGAGCATCCGCGTAGGCGGTGTCCTGCGAGGTGTAGAACGTGATCGTCAGACCACCGTTCTTCGGCTTGCGCTTGCCCTCGTAGTCCTTGTTGGCGACGAGCTTGATGGACTGGTTGTGGGTCCAGGCCTTCTTGCCGTCGAGCTTGTACGGACCGTTGCCGATCGGGTTCTCACCGAACGCCTTGGTGTCGTCGTAGAACGCCGACGGCAGCGGCACGAAGGCCGAGTAGCCGAGCGAGAGCGGGAAGTCGGACTGTGCCGACTTCAGCTTCACGGTGAACTCGTCGTCGTTCACGACCTTGAGGCCGGTGAGCTCGGAGTCCTTCTCGGCGTTGTACCCCTCGATGTTCTCGAAGAAGTACGAGGCGCTCTGCTTGTTCGAGAACTGGGCCGCCCAGTTCCACGCCTTCGTGAAGGACTCGGCGGTGACCTTCTCGCCGTTCGTGAAGGTGTAACCCGTGTTCAGTTTGATGTCGAAGGTCTTCGAGTCATCGGTGTCGATGCTCTTCGCGACCTCGTTGACGGGCTTGCCGTCGGCGTCGTACGAGACGAGGCCCTCGAACAGCGAGTCGATGACCTTGCCGCCACCGGTCTCGGTGGTGTTCGACGGGATGAGGGGCTTCTGCGGCTCACTCCCGTTCGTGGTGACGATCCCGGACGCGTTCGCCGAGCCCGAGCCACCCCCGTCGGAGCTGTTGCTGGAGCAGGCGGTCAGGGCGAGTGCTGTGGCCCCGAGCACGGCGAGGGCTGAGAGCCCGGCGCGCTTCTTGATCAAGGTTCCTCCTGGTGCATGGGACGCGCAGGGCACAGCGGTGTCGCCCGGGCGCGTTTGACCTTTGCAGCGTAGGCAAGGTGAACAGCGGCGTCCAAACCCAGGGGCGAACGGTTACACGCCGGTAACCAACTTGCACGATCCTTGCGACAAGATGCAACATTCGCGCGCGTGTCGGTGAAGGGTGCGTTTTTGTTGCATCCGCATGAAATCCATTGCACTCCGTCACACTTCTGTGCAAGTCGGGGGACGGCCGAGCATCGCTCAGGGGTACGGCTCGGGGGCTGCGTCGAGCGGTCAGGACATGCCGAGGGTGGCGCGCCGAGTGGTCACGAACTGTCGGTGGGAGCGAGTCCGGACGACGGTTCGTGACCGCTCGGCGGAACTGAGCGGGATGCCGTGACCACCCGGGACACGACCGCGCCCCGCCCGGAGGACCGGACGGGGCACGGAGCGCACGGCGACGACGGGGTGTCGGCGCCGGTCGGGATCAGGCGAACGCCTCGATCGGCGGGCACGCGCACACCAGGTTGCGGTCCCCGTACGCCTGGTCGATGCGACGCACCGGCGGCCAGTACTTCCGGCCGCTGATGCCCGGCAACGGGTAGACGGCCTGCTCGCGGGTGTAGGCGTGCGCCCACTCCCCCGAGATCACCGAGGAGGCGGTGTGCGGCGCGTGCACGAGCGGGTTGTCGTCCGCCGGCCACTCCCCGCGCTCGACCGCTGCGGCCTCGGCCCGGATCGCGAGCATGGCGTCGACGAAGCGGTCGAGCTCGGCGAGGTCCTCGCTCTCGGTCGGTTCGACCATGAGCGTGCCCGCCACCGGGAACGACATCGTCGGGGCGTGGAACCCGTAGTCGACCAGGCGCTTCGCGACGTCGTCGACCGTGATGCCGGTGGTGTCGCGCAGCGGGCGGAGGTCGAGGATGCACTCGTGCGCGACCAGTCCGTCGTCGCCCGTGTACAGCACCGGGAACGCGTCGCGCAGACGGGCCGCGATGTAGTTCGCCCCGAGCACTGCTGCCTCGGTCGCACGGGTGAGGCCCTCGAGCCCCATCATCCGGACGTACGTCCACGTGATGGGCAGGATGCTCGGGCTGCCGTAGGGAGCAGCACTGACCGGGCCACCGGCGTGCGCCAGGCGGTCGTCCGCCTCGGCGGCGGTCGCACCGGAGCGCCGGTCGGCCTGCTGGGCGAACGGGTGACCGGGCAGGAACGGTGCCAGGTGTGCCTTCGCGGCGACGGGTCCCACGCCGGGGCCGCCACCGCCGTGCGGGATGCAGAAGGTCTTGTGCAGGTTGAGGTGCGACACGTCGCCGCCGAAGTCGCCGAAGCGGGCGTGGCCGAGCAACGCGTTGAGGTTCGCGCCGTCGACGTAGACCTGGCCGCCGGCGTCGTGCACGGCGTCGCAGATCTCGCGGATGTCGTGCTCGTAGACGCCGTGGGTGGACGGGTACGTGATCATCAGCGCCGCGAGGGTGTCGGCGTGGGCGGCGACACGGGCCCGGAGGTCCTCGAGGTCGACGTTGCCGTTCTCGTCGCAGGCCACCACGACGACCTTCATGCCGGCGAGCACGGCGGACGCGGCGTTCGTGCCGTGCGCGCTCGACGGGATGAGGCAGACCGTCCGGTCCTCGTCACCACGAGCCTGGTGGTACCCACGGATGGCCAGCAGGCCTGCGAGCTCGCCCTGGCTGCCGGCGTTCGGCTGCAGGGACACGGTGTCGTAGCCGGTGACCTCGGCGAGCCACGACTCGAGGTCGCCGATCATGTCGAGGTACCCCTCGACGTCCTCGCGCGGTGCGAACGGGTGGATGTTCGCGAACTCCGGCCAGGTCACGGCGGCCATCTCGGTCGCCGCGTTGAGCTTCATCGTGCAGCTGCCGAGCGGGATCATGCCGCGGTCGAGCGCGTAGTCCTTGTCGGACAGGTGCTTGAGGTACCGCATCATGCGGGTCTCGCTGCGGTGTGCGCTGAACACGGGGTGCGTCAGGTAGTCGCTCTCACGCCGCAGGGCGGCCGGGAGGCCCGTGGCCGCGTCGCGCACGGCTGTCTCGGTCGCGGGGACGGTGACGTCCACCGCCCCGAGCACGCCCGCCAGCGCCACGACGTCGTCGGGCGTGGTCGTCTCGTCGACGGACAGCTGGAAGGTGTCGGCGTCCACGACGTGCAGCAGGTAGCCGGCGTCCTGCGCTGCCGCGACGATCGCCTCGGCGCGACCGACGGCCCGCAGGGTGAGCGTGTCGAAGAAGGCGTCGTGCACGACCTCGACCCCGGCGTCACGCGCCACGGCGGCGAGTGCACCGGTGGTGCGTGCGACCCGGCCGGCGATGAACCGCAGACCCTCGGGCCCGTGGTACACCGCGTACATCGAGGCCATCACGGCGAGCAGGACCTGCGCCGTGCAGATGTTGCTCGTCGCCTTCTCGCGGCGGATGTGCTGCTCGCGGGTCTGCAGGCTGAGGCGGTAGGCCATCTGGCCGTCGGCGTCGAAGGACACCCCGACCAGGCGACCGGGGAGCTGACGCTCGAGGCCGGCGCGCACCGCGAGGTAGCCGGCGTGCGGGCCACCGAAGCCGAGCGGGACGCCGAAGCGCTGGCTCGTCCCGACGGCCACGTCGGCACCCAGGTCGCCGGGGCTGGCGAGCAGGGTCGTCGCGAGCAGGTCGGCCGCGACGACGGCGATGCCGCCACCGGCGTGGACCCGCTCGATGACGGGCGACGGGTCGACGATGCGGCCCGAGGCGCCCGGGTACTGCAGGATGACGCCGAACGCGCCGTCGAGCTGGTCGTCGCTCGGGCCGGCGGCAGCGTCGAACGCGCGCAGCGTGATGCCCACGGCGTCGGCACGGTGGTCGAGCAGTGCACGGGTCTGCGGCAGCAGGTCGGCGTCGACGAGGAACGCGTCGCCCTTGACCTTGGACGCACGGCGGGCGAGGAGCATGCCCTCGACCACGGCGGTGCCCTCGTCGAGCATCGAGGCGCCGGCGGTGGCCATGCCGGTCAGGTCGGACACCATCGTCTGGAAGTTGATGAGTGCTTCGAGGCGACCCTGCGAGATCTCCGGCTGGTAGGGCGTGTACGCCGTGTACCAGCTCGGGTTCTCGAGCACGTTGCGCTGGATCACCGCGGGCGTGTGGGTGCCGTGGTAGCCGAGGCCGATCATGGCGCGGCGGACGGTGTTGCGGCCGGCCTTCGCGCGGAGTTCGGCGAGCGCCTCGGTCTCGCCGACGGCGGCCGGGATCACCGAGTCGGCGACGGGGCCGACGTGGATGGACTCCGGGATCGCGGCACGGACCAGCGCGTCGAGCGACGGCTGTCCGACGACGTCGAGCATGGCCTGCTGGTCGGCCGGGGTGGTGCCGATGTGGCGGTCGGCGAAGGACGTCTGGAGGTTCTCGAACGCGGTCATGCGATGGAGGCCCGGTACGCGTCGTGGTCCATCAGGTCCTCGGGGAACGAGGTGCCGTCGACCTTGATCTTCACGAGCCAGCCGGCACCGAACGGGTCCTGGTTGACGGTGTCGGGGGTGTCGACGACGGCGTCGTTGACCTCGACGACCTCGCCCTCGATCGGGGCGAAGAGCTCGCCGACGCTCTTGGTCGACTCGATCTCGCCGATCTGGTCGCCGGCGGTGGTGGCGGTGCCGACGGCGGGGAGCTCGACGTAGACGACGTCACCGAGCTGCTCGGCGGCGTGGTCGGTGATGCCGACGGTGACGGTGTCGCCCTCGACGAGCAGCCACTCGTGGTCGGCCGTGTACTGGAGTGCGGTCTGGTCGGTCATGGGGTCAGCCTTTCGAGGCGCGGCGGTAGAAGGGGAACGCGGAGACCGTGCTGGGGACGGCAGTCCCGCGGACGTCGATGTGGAGGACCTGTGCCCCGTCCGACACGGCGGCGAGCGCGGCCGGGTCGACGAAGGCCATCGCGACGGGGTGGCCGAGCGTCGGCGAGAGCGCGCCCGAGGTCACGGTGCCGACGACCGTGCCGTCGAGCACGACGTCGTAGCCGGCGCGGGGAGCACGGCGGCCCTCGGTCACCAGACCGACGAGCACGCGGGCGTCCGCGGACGGTGTGACGCCGGCCGCACCGACGAAGTCGCCGTCCTTGGCGACGACGCGGCCGAGGCCGGCCTGGGCCGGACGGACGTCGGTGCCGAGCTCGTGCCCGTAGAGGGGCATGCCGGCCTCGAGTCGCAGGGTGTCGCGCGCGGCGAGCCCGGCGGGGACGACACCGCGGTCGGCACCGGCCTCGAGCAGGGCGTCCCAGAGCACCGGGGCGGAGTCCGGGTCGGTGTAGACCTCGAAGCCGTCCTCGCCGGTGTACCCGGTCCGCGCGACGAGCACGTCGGCACCGTCGAACAGCGCGTGCAGCACGCGGTAGTAGCCGAGTTCGTCGAGCGGGGTCTCGGGCTGCAGGCGGTCGGCGACGACGAGCGCGTCGAGCGTGCCGGCAGCCGCGGGGCCCTGGATCGCGACGAGGGCCGTCGTGTCGGAATCGTCGGCGACCTCGACGTCGAACCCGTCGGCCCGGGCGGTGAGCGCGGTTACGGCAACGTCGCGGTTGGACGCGTTCGCGACGACGAGGAAGACGTCGTCGTCGGTCCGGTACACGACGAGGTCGTCGAGGATCCCGCCGTCCTCGGCGAGCAGCAGCGAGTACTTGGCGCGGCCGATCGGCATCATGCCGAAGGACCCGGCGAGCGCGTGGTCGAGGAAGGCGACGGCATCGCTGCCGGTCACCCCGATCTCGGCCATGTGCGACAGGTCGAAGACCCCGGCGGCCTGGCGCACGGCGTGGTGCTCGGCGAGGTCCGACGAGTAGCGCACGGGCATGCGGTACCCGGCGAAGTCGGTGAAGGTCGCACCGGCGGCCTCGTGCACGGCTTCGAGCGGCGACGAACGCTGACCCGGCGTGGGCAGTGGGGACGGACTCATGGCGGAGTTCTCCTGGCATCGGCAGGGCCCGGCGACGATCGCCGGGTGGAACTCCCCCTCTGTCATGGGCCTGAGAGTTTCACCGCGGCCCGTGAGGTCCGGCGGCTTTCACCGTGGGCGAGACGACCGAGCGTCTGCTTTTCAGAGTGGCCTGTCCGCTGCGGTGTGGGACCTGAGAGATTGACGGGGGGATTGCTCCTTCGGTGCCGTGCGTGCGCCCGAGGGCACGATGCGCCCAGAGGCACGATGTACCCAGAGGCACGATGTACCCAGAGGCACGATGTACCCAGAGGCACTGCACGGCGTCTCCCGCGACGGATGAACGGCCGGTGTGTTCAGTTGTCCGCGACGAGCATACCGAGGCCGCGTTTCGAGCGTGTGTCGCGAGCGAGCCTTCGACATCTCGTAGAATGCGGGGATGGCCGGACAACGATCGCGCCCCCGCGGGCAGCTGGAGCAGGCGGTGCTCGACGCACTCCGCTCCGCCGACTCCGGGCTCACCGCACGCCAGGTGCTCGACGCGTTCCCGGAGCCCCGCCCCGCGCTGACGACCGTCCTCACCGTGCTCGACCGCCTCGGCCGCAAGGGTCAGGTGGAACGGGAGCAGCACGACGACGCTCCCCTGACGTTCCGCGCCGTGCACAGTCGTGACGAGCAGACCGCGTCGCTGATGTCGAGCGCACTGGCCGCGTCGTCCGACCGCGAGGCCGCACTGCTGCAGTTCACCGGCTCGCTCGCCTCGGACGACCTCGAGGCCCTGCGTCGCGCCCTCGACGCCCGCGCCCGCTCCTGACCGGCTGCGCACCGTGGTCGTCGCCGGCATCGCGCTCATCGTCCTCGCACTCGCGGTGGTGGTGTTCGCGCCCCGGGTCCTGACCCGTTCCGCCTGGACGATCGACCTGCCCCGCACCGCGCTGGTCTGCTGGTCGGTCGCGGTCCTGCTCGGCGTCGTCGGCTTCGTGGCCGGCATCACCCTCGTGGTGCTCGCCGACCGTCCGGTCACCGAGCTATTCGGCGGGGACGGCTCCCCCACGCACGGCTTCAACGTCGGCGTCGCGCTCCTCGCGGTCGTCGCGTTCGTCGTCGCGGTCCGGGTGCGCCCCGGCCCGGAACACGAGGCCGTCCGGCAGGCGATGCGTTCCGGCGTCGCCCCGCACCGCGAGATCGACGGCACCCCCGTCGCCGTCGTCGAGGCCGACCACGCACTGGCGTGCGCCGTGCCGGGTCGGAGCGGTGGCGTCCTCGTCAGCACCGGCTTGGCAGACCGGTTGCGCACCGACGAACTGGAGGCCGTGGTCGCCCACGAACGCGCCCACCTGACCCAGCACCACGCGGCTGCGGTCGCGGTCGCGGAATCGATCGAACGTGCGGTGCCGTGGGTGCCCGGTGCGCGCGCCATGGCGCGGTCGACGCGCGTGCTCGTGGAGTTCGCCGCGGACGACGCGGCGGCCCGTCGCGTCGGACGCGACGCCCTGCGCCGGGCGGTGCTGGTGGCGGACGGGAGCAGCGCGCTCGGCGCGATCCGCGCCTCCAGGCTGTCGTGACGCACCATGTGTCGGGGGCGAGGCATATGGTGATCGGACCGTGAAGCCACTGACCGAAGCCGACATCCGATCGTCGTTCGTGAACGCCACCCCCGACGAACTCGCACAGCTGCCCATCCCGGGCCTGCACGAGACACTCTGGGACGAGCGCGAGTTCCTGGGGTGGCGCGACCCGCAGGCCGCCCGCCGCGGGTACATCGTGTCCTGGATCGACGAGCGCCCCGTGGGCATCGTCGTCCGGTCCGCCGGTGGCTCGCTGCGCCCCGGCATCGCCGCGATGTGCTCGTTCTGCCACTCGCCGCAGCCCGCGACCCAGGTCCGGCTGTTCTCCGCAGCGCGTGCCGGTGAGTCCGGGCGCAACGGCAACACGATCGGCACGTACATCTGCGAAGACCTCGGGTGCCCGATGCTCATCCGCACCGCGCCGCCGCACCTGAACCCGCCGGCGACCATCGCGATGCGTGGCGCCTCGCTGCTGCAGCGCGTGCAGAACTTCACCGCGGACATCACCAAGACGGCGTGAGCCGGTTCGGCACCGCCCGCTGGGCCGTGGTCGAGGAACTCGGCGACGGCCGGTGGCGGCTGACGCTGCGGGACGAGGCCGACGACGAACTCGGCGCGTTCGGTCTGGGCGTCGAGGGGCCGTGGGACCCCGACGTCGAGCCGCACGTCGGGTTCGTGCTCGTGCAGCTCGGCCTGACGTTGCGCGGGGCTCGGCCGTGGCGGCTCGACGAGCTCGGTGACCACCGGGCACCCGTCCTGTCGCTCGGCTGAGCGAGGACGCCCGACCGGCGTTCGCTCGCGCAACCGGTCCGCTCGGTCAGTCCGCGGCGACGAAGTTGCGCAGGATCTCGCGGTCGTCGTCGGCGCGCATCGCCCAGGCGAGCTCGCTGCGGTGGTCGCTGCCCTCGAGCGGCAGGAGTGCCACCGTGTCGGGTGCAGCGAGCGCGGCGCTCTCCGGCGCCACCGTGACACCGAGGCCCACCCCGACCAGGTGCAGCACGGTCGCCCAGGTCGTGGCCTCCTGCACGATGACAGGCAGCCGGCCACCGGCGGTGACCGGCGCGAGGTTGCGCTCGGTCGCCAGGGCCCCCGCGACCGCCGGGAAGAACACGAACGGCTCGTCGACCAGCTCCGTGCCGCGGATGCGATCCCGATCTGCCAACCGGTGGCCGCGCGGCACAGCGGCGACGAAGGCCTCGGAACGGAACGGCAGCAGCCGCACGGCGGGGTCCGGGTCGGCATCGCGGACGACGGCGAGGTCGAGTTCGCCGCGCACGATCCGTGCCAACAGGGTCGACGAGTACCCCTCGGTCAGTTCGACCCGGACCAGGGGGTAGCGCTCCCGGAACGCCTGCACACGTTCGATCGGGCCGAGGGGCAGCGCGGAGACGACGAACCCGACGTCGAGCCGACCGACCTCGCCCCGCCCGACCCGCACCGTCTCGTCGAGGTCCCGTCGCACGTGCCCGAGCAACGACCGCGCACGGCCCTGCAGCACCCGGCCGGCGGCGGTCAGGGCGACGCTGCGGCTGGTCCGGACGAACAGGTCGACGCCGAGCGCGCGCTCGGTCCGCCGGATCTGCTGGGACAGTGCGGGCTGCGCGATCCGCAGCTGCTCGGCCGCGCGGCCGAAGTGCAGCTCGTCGGCGACGGTGAGGAACGCCCGCAGCTGCCGGAGGTCGACGTCCGGTTCTCGATCCATGCACACAGGCTATCGATCAGCTCGAACGAGTATTGGACGTGACTGCATCGTCGATCGAGGATGGATGCATGCCCGAAGCGACCTCCACCGTCACCATCACCGACCTCGCCACCTCCGCGGATGCCGCGGCGTTCCGCACGCTCAACGAGGCCTGGATCACCCGGTACTTCACCCTCGAGGACGAGGACCGCGTGTTCCTCTCCGATCCCGTCGGCCGGGTCGTGGAACGGGGCGGGGCCGTCCTGGTCGCCCGGCTCGACGACCAGGTCGTCGGGTGCATCGGGGTCGTGCCCACCACCCCCGGCGTGTTCGAGCTCGTGAAGATGGCGGTCTCCCCCGACCACCAGGGGCACGGCACCGGGCGGAAGCTCATCGCCGCGGCGCTCGACCGGGCACGCGAGCTCGGCGCCCGCCGCATCGACCTGGAGAGCAACGCGCAGCTCACCAGCGCCGTGCACCTGTACGAGGCGTTCGGGTTCCGGCACCTGCGCGCGGACGAGATCGCCCCGAGCCCGTACGTGCGGGCCGATGTGCACATGACCCTCGACCTGCGCTGACGTTCGACCTGCGCCGACGTTCGAACTGCACTGACGGCGGCCCGGTCCCGGTACGCTCGCGGCATGGCGACGTACGAGGTGCAGGCGGTCCGCGAGGCCGGCGCGTGGCAGGTCTTCATCGACGGCTTCATGGTGACCGAGGTGTCCCGGTGGCCGTCCGTCGGGTTCGTGGCCCGCGAGCTCCTCGCGATGGACCGTGACGACGACCTGCGCATCCGCGTCGTCGGCCGCAACCAGTACGTGGCCTGACCGCAGCGGAGCGCGTTGACCCGGACGGTCAGCGGGCCGCGGCGACCAGCTGTTGCGCTCGCTGGTGCGAGACGTGGAGCAGTGGTCCGATCTCACGCACCGTGAGCCCGGACTCGTGCAGGACCAACGCCGCGGCGGCCGTCTCCTTCGCTGCCTCGATGCGTGCGCGCTCAGACTCCTCGCGGAGCGCGACCGCCCGGTCCAGGTGCGCCTGCGCCGCTTCGGGCATCGCCACCTCGACGACGAGTTCGAAGGACTCCGGATCGCGGTCGTCGTTCATCAGCGAGAGCCAGTCGCGGGCCATCAGCTCGATCTCTCGTTCGCGCTTCGCCTGGGTCCGGATGACGCCGTCGATCCAGATCACCCAGTACTTCTTGCCGCGCTCCGCGCGCACGGTGTGTCGGCTCATCGTCGCCCATCTCCTCGTCGGTCGCAGTCACGGAGGATGCCGCGCGCCGTCATCTCCTCCACCTCTCGGTGTCTCGGAACGACGACCGTGTTCCGACCGAAGCGGAAAAGGTCGTGGCTCCCGCCGTGGCGGTGGAACACAAACTCGACGTCGTTCTCGTCAGCCTTCCGAGCGAGCCGGCGGAGCAACTCCGTGCGCTTCACCGTAGCTGGCCAACCGTGACGAGGCAATCTTGCCTATCTCGATTGGACACTGTCGGATCGGATCTCTGCATGCACCGACCGTGGCGCTCCGCGGAGCACGATCCAGGACACCCAACGCGATCTGTGGACAGATTTCAGCAACGGCGAGTTGTGGAGGACGAGCCTCCCGGCACGCTCCGGTCAGGAGCAGGTCAGGCGACGTGCCAGACCAGCCCCTCCTGCGCGCTCGACGGGTACGCCGAGGCGATCCGGAACACGGCCTCGCGCAGGGTCTCCGGTGAGCACGCCAGGTTGAGCCGGACGAACCCGCGCCCCTCGGACCCGAACCCCAGCCCGGAGTTGAGCGCGACGTACGCGTTCTCGCGCAGCGGCACCGCGGGGTCGTCGCCGAGGCCGATGCCGCGGAAGTCGAGCCACGCCAGGTACCCGGCGCGCGGCCGCGTGTAGACGACCCCGGGCAGGTGCTCGGCGAGGAGCTTGGCGAGCAGCCGGTCGTTCGCCACGATGCGCGCCACGACGTCGTCGAGCCAGTCCGTCGCCAGGGTGAACGCCGCCAGGTTCGCGTGCAGCCCGAGGATGCTCGTGCGGCAGGCGACCTCCTCCCACAGGGTGTCGAGGAGCGCGGCGGTCCGGGGATCGCCGGCGACGATGACCGAGCACTTCACACCGGCGAGGTTCCAGCCCTTGCTCGCCGAGGTCACGCACACGCTGCGGGCACCGAGCGGCTCGGCGACGGCTGCGAACGGGGTGAACTGCACGCCGGGGTGGGTCAGGGGTGCATGGATCTCGTCGCTGATGACGAGGACGTCGTACTTCGCAGCGAGTTCGGCGATCGCGACGAGGTCGGCCCGGTCGTGCACGAGCCCGACCGGGTTGCGCGGGTTGCAGAGCAGGAAGACGCCGACCCCGCCGGCGAACGCCCGCTCGAGGCCCTCGAGGTCGAGCCGGTACTGCCCCCACTGCTCGAGCAGCGGGACCTCCTCGACCTGACATCGGGCCTCTTCGACGAGCTCGAAGAACGGCGGGTACACCGGCGGCGCGATCGCGACTCGGCCGCCGTCAGGCAGCGCGAGCCGGAGCGACTCGACGATCCCGACGCTGACGTCGGTGGCCAGGTGGATGCGCGACGGATCGATCTCCCAGCCCCAGCGGTCCCGCGCGAACTGCGCGAACGCGGGAGCGAGCGGACCGGGGCCGTCGAGGTACCCGAGGTCGGACTGCGAGACCCGTTCGATCAGGGCCTGCCGGATCGCCGGCGCGACGTCGTGGTCCATCTCGGCGACGAACAGGGGCAGCACGTCGGGCGCGTACCGCGTCCACTTGATGCTCGTCCGGACCCCGCGGAGCGTGCCGACCGGGTCCTGCTCGTCGCTCGCCATGCGTCCCAGCATGCCCCTGCCTGGAGGCCCGGCGCGACTCCCGACGTCATCCCACGTCGTCTTCGGCTGGGCTCGCGGCCGGGGGCCGCCCCGTCGGCCTACTGTCGGCAACATGAGCACGAGCACCGCCGACAAGGCCGTCACCCTGAAGCAGCTGCACGAAGCCCCCGAGATCCTGCGCGTCGTGAACGTGTGGGACGCGATCACCGCCAAGGTCGTCAGCGACCTGCCCGGCACGAAGGCGATCGCCACTGCCGGGCACTCGATCGCCGCGTCGTACGGGTACGAGGACGGCGGGATGTCCCTCGACCTCGCCCTGTCCGGGGCGGCGATCGTCGCCGCAGCCACGGACCTACCGGTCACCGCCGACCTGGACGACGGCTACGAGGACCCCGCCGAGACGATCCGCCGCGCCATCGGCTCGGGCATCGTGGGCGCCAACGTCGAGGACCGGCTGCGTCCCTTCGACGAAGCGGTCGCCCGCGTGGCCGCGATCACCGCAGCCGCACAGGCCGAGGGCGTCGACTTCCAGCTGAACGCCCGCACCGACGCGATCGTGCGGGGCGGCGAGCGCCCGATCGACGAGAGCATCGAGGACGCGATCGCCCGCGGCAAGGCGTTCCTGGACAACGGGGCCGCCCTGGTCTTCGTGCCCGGCGCGATCGAGCGTTCGGTGGTCGAGCGACTCGTGGCCGGTCTGGGCCGCGGCAAGCTCTCGGTCATCGGCCTGCCCGGCGCCCTGCCCGCCGCCGAGTACGAGGCGCTCGGCGTCGCCCGCATCTCCTACGGCCCGCTCACGCAGCGGGTCGCGCTGCGCGCGCTCCGCGACCTGGCGACCGACCTGTACGCCGACGGCGTCGTGCCGGAGGACACCCCGACCCTGAACTGAGCCCAGTGCAGACGGGAGGCCCGGTGCCAGCTGGCACCCCCTCCCTCGCAGGCTCGGTCGGCGCGCCCCGCGCAACGCTTCGCGTTGCCGCTGAGCGGGGCGCGCCCGTTTGCATGTGGTCGCGTCACGCGACCCGCTCAGCTCAGCCGAGCGCGGGGTACAGCGCGGGCGCGGTGCGCGCGTGCGTCTCCTGCTCGAAGGCGTAGCCGAGGCCGATGACCGTGCTCTCGTCGAACGAACGGCCGAGGAACTCCAGGTTCACGCCGGCACCGGTGATGGTGTTGTCGGCAGCCGTCGCCTGGCCCATCGGGACGGTGATCGCCGGCATGCCGGTGTTCGGGCTGAGGCGCATGTTCGTCGACTGCGTGCCGTACGGCGTGCCCGACGGGTAGACGAGCGCGTCGAGGTCCTGGTCGTCGAGCATCTGCGTCACGAGCTGCTTGCCGGTGGCGAGCTGTGTCGTGTGCGACCCCGTCGGTCCGGCCCACGCCTGGTACTGCGTGTCGGTGATCAGGTCGCGCGACTGGTAGGTGCTCTTGCGGCTCGGCACGTACTCGCCCGAGGCCAGGATGCCCTGCAGGGAACGCGCGGTGACGTCGGGGTCGAGGTGCTTCGCGACGTACTCGTCCAGGTCGTGCTTGAACTCGTTCGTGCTGCCGCTGCCCTCGGACAGGACCCGGTTGAAGGCCGTCGTCGCGGTGATCGGGACGACGGTGGCACCGGCGGCCTCGAGCTTCGCGACGGAGGCGTCGAACAGGCGCTTCGTCGTGGCGTTCGTGCCGACCATGCTCGTCACGTAGCCGATGCGGGCGCCCCGCAGGGAGTCGGCGTCGAGCGACGACGTGTACGACGTCGGCACCTTGCCGGCCTGCGCACTCGTCGCCGGGTCCGCCGCGTCCACGCCGGTGACGGCGTCGAGCGCGACCGCGGCGTCGGTCACCGAGCGCGTGATCGGGCCGCCGGTGTCCTGGGACAGGGCGAGCGGGATGATCCCGTCGCGGCTGGCCAGGCCGACCGTCGGCCGGATGCCGACGAGCTGGTTGTACGTCGACGGCACACGGATCGACCCGCCCGTGTCCGTGCCGAAGCCGATCCCGGCGAGGTTCGCGGAGATCGCCGCACCGGTACCGCCGCTCGAGCCACCGGCCGTCTGCGCCGTGTTGTACGGGCTGGCGACCAGGAGCGACGAGCCGGCGGGCTGGTTCGACGAGAACTCGGAGACGAAGCCGAAGGCGAACTCGTCGAGGCTGGCCTTCGCCAGGATCACGGCGCCGGCGTCGCGCAGGCCGGTGACCATGGCGGCGTCGGTGTCGGTCTGGTTGTCGTCCCAGCAGCCGCAACCACCGGTGGTCGGCATGTCCTTCGTGTCGTAGTTGTCCTTCACCGCGATCGGCACGCCCAGCAGCATGCTCGTCATCCCGTGCTCGGCGCGCTCGGCGTCCGCGGTCTTCGCGGCGGCCAGGGCGTCGGCGTTGGTGGTGACGATCGAGTTGAGCGCGCGCCCGGTCGACGCGGTGTCGACCTTCGTGCGGTCGTACGCGGCGATGCGGTCGAGGTAGTCCTGCGTGATCGCGACCGACGTGGTGATCCCGGCGTTCATCGCGGCCTGCATGTCGATGGTCGATGCCTCGACGAGCTGGAAGGGGCCGTCGTCGTAGATCATCCGCTGGGACAACCCGGCCAGGTCGGCGACGGTGATGGTGCCGTCGGCGTCGGTGTCCGCGGCGCTGACCGTCGCCCAGTCGGTGCTCGCGGTCGTCGCACCGAGGTGGTCGGTGAGCACGGCGAGGTCGGCCTTCGTCACCTGGTCGTCGCCGGTCAGGTCGAGGTCCGTGTAGTACGGCGCGAGCATGGCGGCGGGGCTGGCGTCGACGGCCGCGGGTGCTGCGGCGGCCGTGATCGCGGGGGTGGCGGCGAGGACGGTGCCGACGAGGGCGATGAGCGATGCGCCGGCGACGGTGGTGCGCTGCTTGCTGGCGGCCTGCTTCGTGGCGGTCATGCGGAGGCTCCGGTGCGGTCGCGGCGGGCACGACGGGCCCGCAGGGTGATCAGGGTGCCGCCGGCTGCGAGCAGGGCGATGGACGCGGCGATCCACGGCGCGACGTCGGCGCCGGTCCAGGCGAGGTCGCCTCCGGTCGGACGGTCGTCCCCGCCGGCTGCCGCCACGGCGGTGGCGCCGCTGGTCGGTTCGGTGCCCGGGGCGGTCGGGTCGCCGGGGGCGCTGGGGCCACCCGTGCCGCCACCGGCGCCGGGCTGCGTGGTCGCTCCCGGCGTCGGCGTGGCCGTCGGGGCGGTGGTCGCGGCCGCGGCGACCACGACGGTGGTGCTCGCCGGGTCGTCGAGGGTCGTCGACGTGCCGTCGGAGCCGACGAGGGTGATGCCCGTGACGTCGAGGTCGACGCTGCCGACCGCGGTCGGGGTCAGCGAGATCGAGGTGGTCAGGTCGCCGTCGAGTGCCGGCGAGGTGCCGAGGCGGGTGTGCACGATCGTCAGGGCGTCGCCGTCCTGCTCGACAGTGTCGAAGCCGCCGTCCGGGCCGGTGACGCTGTCGTCCCGGTACTCCACCGAGTCGGCCTCGAGCGTGATCTCGTACGCGTAGACGTCGGCGGTGTCCGGGATCGTCAGGTCGACGTCGAACGCCGTGCCGACGGTCACGGTGGCCGGGGCGTCGATGGTGGCGGTGGTCGCGGTGGGCGCTGCCTGGGCCGGAGCGGCCGTCAGGACGGCGAGGCCGAACGCCCCGGCGGCGACGAGCGTCGAGGAGACGATCGTCGCGCGTGGGCGCAGCCGTGGTCGGTGCTGCATGGGCGCAGTTCCTTCGGGTGGGGTGGAGGGGCGCTGAGCGGGTACTCAGTGAACGGAAAGCTAACGGGGCGCTGTTTCCGGTTCTGGCCCGGCACGTTTCCGCCCCGTTACGGCTCGTTCCTGCCGCTACTGTCGTGCCATGTCGCTCGACGTCGAAGCCCTGCTCACCCCGCCCTCCCCCGTGGCTGCGCGCGCACTGGACGTCGTGCGGGCATGGTCCGAACCCGCCCTCGTGCACCACTGCCTGCGCTCGTGGGCCTGGGCCGTCCTGCTCGCCCCGACGGTCGACCTCGAACCGGATCCCGAGCTGCTCTTCGTCGCGACGATGCTCCACGACCTCGGCGTGACCCCGTCGTTCGACGCCCACCAGGTGCCCTTCGAGGACGCCGGCGGCGCCGTCGGTTCGGTGTTCGCGCTCGGTGCCGGGTGGGACGCCGTGCGAGCCCGTCGGGTCGGGGAGATCGTCGAGCGGCACATGTGGCGGTCCGTCGACCCGGAGCTCGACGCCGAGGGGCACCTGCTCGAGGTGGCGACCTCGCTCGACGTCTCCGGCGTGGGCTTCGACAGGTGGGCGTCGGACGACCTGCGGGACGTCACGGCCGCGCTGCCCCGTCTGGACTTCTCGGCGTCGTTCGACGGGCTGATCCACGAGCAGGCTGACCGCAAGCCGTCATCCGCGGCCGCCCGCCTCGACGGCTCGGGCAACGTGGCCGCCGGCGGGGACCGCTGGGCGGCCTTCCTGGCGTCCTGACGCTCGGTCCGGTCGCTCGCTGGACTTCTCGGCAGGGTGGGCGTATAGTCTCTGGTTGGTGCACTGCAGCGAACCCATCTGACTCGCGCACACCAACCTCTCGACACCGACTCACCCGAGTCGCATTCCACTCGAGATACCGCTCGATCCGAACGGACGAGCTGCACGTTGAAACTCGACGTGCGCGCCCCGCACTCGATGCGTCGCGCTGGACTGAGACGTCCGCCGACACCGAGTCGCCCTGGCGCCGAATGACCAGGAAGTACAGCACCATGACCAGCAACGAACGAATCACCGTGTTCGGGACCGCACTCGCGGCCCCGACGATCACCCCCGACCGCATCGCCGAGTTCCCGGTTCGCGACGACCGCTCGCAGCGCGAGTACCTCGTGCGCATCGCGGCCGACGACCTGGGGACCTTCGTCACCCGGGGCACCCGGCTCGACGCCGTCGGCGAGGCCGGCTGGACCGTCCCGGGCCGCTCCTGGGCGGGCGAGGCCAGCCGCACCCTGCTGCAGGCACAGTCCGTGCAGGCGGGCGAGATGGCCCTCGCGGCCTAGGTCCGACCACCACCACCACGAAGCGCCACCGAGTCCGCTCGGCGGCGCTTCGTCGTTCACGGGGCAGCGTGGATCACTGCGGGCTTCGTGCGAGGTTCCGTGAATCGTGCGAGGCAGCGGTCATCGCACCGTTCACGGAACCTCGCACCGTTCGTGGCATCGCCTCAGTTCAGGCGCTCGAAGACCATCGTGGCCTGCACTCGGTCTCCGCCGCCGAAGCCCGTGCTCCCCGAGGAAGCCGTCGTGATCGTGTGCAGCCGGTACCCGAGCGCAGCCTGCGCGTTGATCGCCTTCTCGAGCTCGGTGAGGTTGCCCGACCCCGTTCCGAAGAACTTCTCCTTGAGCACCACCTGCAGCACGACGTAGCTCATGCCGTTCTGTGCCGGACGCGGCTGACCACCCGAAGCAGCCTCGGCCTGGATCCGGCCGATCACTCCGCCGACGCCCGACGCCGCGGGTGCCTGCTGCTGCACCTGCTCCGTCCACGCGGAACCGTCCCACCACCGCATGGTGCCGGAGCCGTCGTCGTACCACCCTGCCTGTGCATTCGTCATGCGCTCATCCTGGCGCACGACGAACCACCCCGGCAGATCAGTTGTTGAAGCGGAACTCCACCACGTCGCCGTCCTGCATGACGTAGTCCTTGCCCTCGATGCGGGCCTTGCCGGCAGCGCGGGCCTCGGCGATGGAGCCGGTCTCGACCAGGTCGTCGAACGAGATGACCTCGGCCTTGATGAAGCCCTTCTCGAAGTCGGTGTGGATGACGCCGGCAGCCTGGGGAGCCTTCCACCCCTTGCCGATCGTCCACGCACGGGCTTCCTTCGGACCGGCCGTCAGGTAGGTCTGCAGTCCGAGGGTGTCGAACCCGATGCGGGCGAGCTGGTCGAGGCCCGACTCGGTCTGCCCGGTCGACTCGAGCAGCTCGGCGGCGTCGGCCGGGTCGAGGTCGATGAGCTCCGACTCGACCTGGGCGTCGAGGAACACGGCCTGCGCCGGGGCGACGAGCGCGGCCAGTTCGGCCTTGCGGGACTCGTCGGTCAGGATCGCCTCGTCGACGTTGAAGACGAAGATGAAGGGCTTGGCGCTGAGCAGGCCGAGCTCGGCGATCGGCGTCAGGTCGATCTTGGTGGCGGACAGCAGGGTGCCCTGCTCGAGCGCGGCACGGGCCTCGCGAGCGGTCTCGAGCACGACCGGCTCGGCCTGCTTGAGCTTGAGCATCTTCTCGTACCGCGGGAGCGCCTTGTCGATGGTCTCCATGTCGGCGAGGATCAGCTCGGTGTTGATGACCTCGAGGTCGTCCTTCGGGGAGACCTTGTTCGCGACGTGCACGACGTCGTCGTCGGTGAAGCCGCGGACGACCTGCGCGATGGCGTCGGCCTCGCGGATGTTGGCGAGGAACTTGTTGCCCAGGCCTTCGCCCTCGCTCGCGCCCTTGACGATGCCCGCGATGTCGACGAACGACACCGGCGCCGGCACGGTCTTCTCCGAGTGGAAGAGCTCGGCGAGCTGGTCGAGCCGCGAGTCGGGCAGGTTCACCACCCCGACGTTCGGCTCGATCGTCGCGAACGGGTAGTTCGCGGCGAGGACCTGGTTCTTGGTCAGGGCGTTGAACAGGGTCGACTTGCCGACGTTCGGGAGACCGACGATTCCGATGGTGAGAGCCACGGAAGAAGAGCCTACCGGCGGCGGCCCGTCGGAGCCGACCCGGGCCTCCAGTCCGTCCGTCAGGACAGCGGAGGCGACCCGCCCAGCGTGACGAGCCACAGGATCGCGACGAGCAGGCCGTGCGCCGATCCCGTCACCACGATCGCGACGGCGGCACCGGCCGCGATCAGCGCGGCGGCCACCCCGACGGCACGTCGCGTGGTGTGCGGCGCTGCGTCGACGCGCTCCGCCTGTGCCAACAGCTCGTCCATGTCCTGCGGTTCCCCCATGCGCCGAACCTAGTCCGTCGTCATCGGCGGACGAAGGGCCGTGATGCGCCGCTCGACGACGTCGAAGACGTCGGCCTGCAGCCGCTGCGATCGCCGCCAGTCCCCCGGCACCTGCAGCGAGTGGTCGGCACGGTCGACGGTCTGGAGGCGCGCAGTAGTCCCCGGGACCCGTTCCGGCCGCCACATGGTGTCGTCGCCACCCCCGATCGCGACGTGCACGTCGGTGGCGGCGGCGAGCGCTGTGGCCACGTCGTCATGGGTGAGGACCGGGGTGAGCCAGACGCCGGGCACCTCGTGGCGGATCGCCCACGGCAGGGCGAAGCAGCCGAACGACTTCGCGACGACGAGGTCGGGCAGCCGGTCCCCCAGAGCCGCGGCGACAGCGGTCTCGACGAACCCGACCGGATCGGCACCGGCGGCGTCGTCGACGTGCCAGCGTGGCGCGAGGACCTCGCACCCGGCCGCGGCGGCGATCTCGCTCGTCCACCAGAGCAGCGGCGCCTGCTGCCCGTAGCCGGCGCCGGCGAGCACCAGGACGAGCGGACGGCGGTCGGTCTCGTTCCCCATGCGCCGACAGTAGCCACACGCAACGCCGACGGGAACGGAGGGCGATGTCGGAACCCCGTGCGACGATCGGGACCGTGCCGTTGAACTTCACCGCGATCGACTTCGAGACCGCCAACAGCTCGCCCGCGAGCGCCTGCTCCGTCGGGCTCGTGAAGGTCCGCGCCGGCCGGGTCGTCGATCGGGCGTCGTGGTTCATCCGCCCGCCGTTCGGGCACGACGCCTTCCTGGAGTGGAACACCCGGATCCACGGCATCGTCGCCGAGGACGTCACGCACGCCAAGACGTGGGAGCAGCAGTACCCCGACCTGGTGGCCTTCGCCGAGGGTGACGTCCTGGTGGCCCACAACGCCCGGTTCGACATGGGCGTCATCGCCGGTGGGTGCTCCGCGACGGGCATCGACCTGGCCGAGCACCACTCGTTGTGCTCCCTGGCGGTCGCCCGCAAGACCTACACGCTCGACTCGTACCGCCTGCCGGTCGCCGCGATGGCCGCCGGGTTCGAGGGCTTCCAGCACCACGACGCCGCCGCCGACGCCGAGGCCTGCGCCGCGATCGTCGTGCACGCAGCCGGGCACCACGGGGTCGAGACGGTCGAGGCGCTCGGCGCGGTGACCCGGGTGACGATCGCCCCGGTCCGTGCGCGTGCCGAGAAGCCGAAGGCCGCGAACCAGCCGCGGCTGTCGAACCGGCCGATGGTGTTCGCCGACTGACGGTCTGCGCTGACTGACGGTGTTCACCGACTGACGCAACGCCCGCTGCGCGCGGCCGGGGTGCCACATCCCCGGTGGTATTGTCACGACAATGCCGTCGGCACCGACGCCGGCATCTCCGCACGTGTGAAGGACCGCGATGACCAACGAAGGCCAGCTGCCGTCCGACCTGTTCATGGACCTGGACCGGTCGGGTCCGATGCCCCTCTACTTCCAGGTCGCCTCGCGCATCGAGGAGTCGATCCGCTCCGGCGCGATGCCACCAGGGGCCCGGCTCGAGAACGAGATCGCCCTCGGTGAGCGCCTCGGTCTGTCGCGGCCGACGATCCGTCGAGCGATCCAGGACCTCGTCGACAAGGGTCTGCTGGTGCGCCGCCGGGGCATCGGGACCCAGGTCGTGCACGGGCCGGTGACCCGCAAGGTCGAGTTGACGAGCCTGTACGACGACCTGGCGCAGGGTGCGCAGGCTCCGGCGACGAAGCTCCTGCAGCGCAACGACGTCCCCGCGTCCGACGAGGTCGCCGCGGCACTGAGCATCGAGCCCGGCACGACCGTCGCGCACATCCGGCGGGTGCGGTTCGCCGAGGACGTCCCGATGGCGATCCTCGAGAACTACCTGCCGCCGGAGTTCCTCGACCTGACCGACGAGGACCTGCAGGCGTACGGGCTGTACCAGCTGCTGCGCGGCCGCGGCGTGACGATGCGGGTGGCGAAGCAGCGGATCGGCGCCCGTGCGGTCACCGACGAAGAGGCTGGCCTGCTCGAGATCGAGGACGGCGACCCGGTGCTCACGATGAGCCGTACCGCGTACGACGCCTCGGGCCGTGCGGTCGAGTACGGCGTGCACTGCTACCGCCCCGACCGGTACTCGTTCGAGGTCACGCTCGTCGACAAGTAGGTCGCTCGGCGAGGGGTCACGACACGCTGCCGGTGATGCGCCGAGTGGTCACGAACTGTCGCCCGGACGCCCGGCAACCGACAGTTCGTGACCACTCGGCGGAACTGAGCGGGGTGTCGTGACCACCCCGCGAACGCACGGCCTCAGCCGAGCGCGGGCACCCCGAGCTCACCGGTGACGTACTGGGCCCGTCCGAAGCCGAACGACCAGTCCTGCGGCCCGTTCTCGACGTAGCCGATGAAGACGTCCTCGGACGCGACACCGATCGCCGCGAGGGCGTCGTGGATCGCCCGGTACAGCGCCGCCTTCGCCTCGTCGGTCCGCCCGCGCTGCGTGAACACCTGGATGACGATGACGCCCTCGGTGCGCTCGAACCCCAGGCCGGCGTCCTCGGCGATGATCTGCTGCGCCGGGTGCTCGGTGATCACCTGGAACCGGTCCCGCACCGGGATCCCGTACACGTCGACGATGGCCTGGTGGATGGCGTCGGCGATGCCACGGACGGCCTCCGGCGAGCGGCCGGTGGCGAGGTCGATACGGACGAGCGGCATGGTGCCTCCTGGTTGCTCGGACTTTGTCCTTACATACTAACAAGCAAGCACCGCGACGTGTCTAGAACCTCGGCGTCGGCGCCCCGTACGTCAGCGGCCCGTCGACACGATCGACGTCGTGCCACGCGCCGTCGACCAGCGAGGCCTCTGCCGCCTCGACGATCGACGCGGCAGCCAGCCCGTCGGCGACCGAGGGTGCGAGCTGCTCCCCGCGCCGCACGCTCGCGATGAACTGCGCCGCCTCGATCGTCTTCAGGTCGTCGTAGCCCATCGCGGTCCCGGCGCCGGGCTGGAAGCGACCGAAGTCGCCGTCCCCGGGTGCGACGTAGTGCGTCGCGTACCCGTCGACCTCTTGCCCGTCCAGGTACACCTCGAGCTCGTTGAGGCGCTGGAAGTCCCACCGGACCGAGCCGCGGGTGCCGTAGATCTCGAGCGTGTACTCGGCGTGCGGCCCACGCATGACCCGACTCGAGTCCATCGTGCCGACCGCACCGTCCTCGAACCGGAACAGCAGGGCGGCGTAGTCCTCGTTCTCGACGGCACCGAGCTCGCCGGTGGCCGCCGCACTGCGGTCGACGATGCCGGCACCCGGGCGGGGACGCGACTCGATGAACGTCTCGGCGAGCGCACTGACCGAGGCGATCCGCCCCACCACGTACTGCGCCAGGTCGAGTCCGTGCGACAGCAGGTCGCCGAGCACACCTGATCCGGCTCGCTCACGCTCGAAGCGCCAGGTCAGCGGGGCCGCCGGGTCGGACGAGTAGTCGGCGAGCAACGAGCCGCGCACGTTCGTGATCCGGCCGAGCCGTCCACTCCGGACGAGTTCACGGGCACGCTCGATCGCCGGGGCGTGCCGGTAGTTGAAGCCGACGCTCGTGATGACGCCGGCCCGCTGCACCGCCTGGTGGATGGAGCGCGAGTCGCTGGCGTACCGGCCCATGGGCTTCTCGATCCAGAACGGCTTGCCCACCTCGGCCGCGGCGACGGCCATCTCGCGGTGCAGGAAGTTCGGCGAACAGATCGACACGACGTCGACCGCCGGGTCGGCGAGGACCTCGTGGTAGTCGGCGACGGCCCGCTCGTACCCGAGCCGCGTCACCGCCTGGTCGCGTGCCGCCTCGATCGGGTCGGCCGCGACGACGAGCCGCGGCTGGACGCCGAGCTCCGGGAAGTGGTCCGGCAACGCTCGGTAGGCACGCGAGTGCAACCGCCCCATCCAGCCGACCGAGATCAGCCCGACGCCGATGCTGTCCATGGAGAACTCCTTCGTTCAGGTGACGCGCATTGGAGCGCGACAACGAGCGTAGCCGATGCGGCGGACTTTGTCAGCACATGACGCAACCGCCTGGAGGCCCGGTGCCGGTCTCGGGGACCGGCACCGGGCCTCCAGGCTGGTGCGTCAGCGCGCGGGGCGCGACCCGTGGGTGCGACCGCGGATCGTGCCGCGCATCAGACCGCGACTCAGATCGCGTTTCAGATCGCGTTTCAGATCGCGGGGACGATGATGTCGCGGACCAGGGCGTCGAGCTTCGCGTCGGCGTCCAGGAACTGCCGGAGCGTCGTCACGGTCGCACCGAAGCGGTCGAACTCGTCGACCGTCATGCCGTCCACATCGTAACCGCGGGCGAACTCCGGCGTCGCGGCCCGGAGCGCCTCGATGACGTGCACGGGGACCTCGTCGTCGATGGCGTGCGGACGGAACGGGAACGCGTTGTCGTTGATGTCCTTCGTCCACTGGAACGGCGGCGAGACCACCAGGTCCCCGCCCTGGAACTCCGACCACTGCAGTGCGTTGCGGAACGCGGCGACCAGCACGCGCGACCGGAACCCACGCTCCTGGAAGACGCGGTAGGCGTTCTTCACCGCGGCGACACCGGCCCACTCGAGGATGCCCGGGTCCACCATCACGTGGTCGCGCTTGACGACGGTCTTCAGCCAGTCGTCGAAGCGGCCGGCCATCAGGGTGACGACGTGGCCGAACTCCTGCTCGGGCAGGCCCTCGGCAGCACGGCGGTCGAGGGCGCGCTCGATGGCCTCGCCCACGGCGACGACCTGCGGCACGGTGAAGGACACCGTGGCGTTGATCGAGACCCCGCGGTAGGCGGCTTCCTCGATCGCGGCGATGCCGACCTTGGTGGCGGGGATCTTCACGATGATGTTCGGCGCGAGCTGCGAGAACCGGACGGCCTGCTCGACGAGCGCGTCGGCATCGCGGTGGAACCGGGGGTCGGTCTGCATGGACAGTCGACCGTTCCGGCCTCCGGACGCCTCGAACGCGGGCAGCAGCTGCGCCGCGGCGGCGATGGAGAGCTCCTCGACGGCCTTCCAGCCGATCCAGGACTCCCCCGCCGTCGGGTGCTCCTCGGCGATCTCGCGGATGCGCGGGACCCAGGTCTCCGGGTCCTGCTGGATGCAGGTGTACGCGATCACCGGGTTGCAGGTCGCACCGACGGCACCGTACTCGTGGATGGCGGTCGACAGTTCGCGCGGGTCGGCGGAGTCGTTCCACAGGGCGGTGGGGGTCTGCTCCGCGGCCTGCAGGGTGACGGGACGGGAATCGGCGTCGGTGGACACCTGCGTCTCGAGGGTGGTGGTCATCGGTGGAGTCCCTTCGTGATCGTGTCGAGCTGGAACCGCGACACCGCGTCGGCGTTCTCGTCCTCGGCGAAGACGCTCGAGACCGCGACGGTGTCCTCGCGCGCCGAGAAACCGACCCGGTCGAGTGCCGCCCAGAAGGCGTCGAAGTCGACGTCCGCCTGGCCGACCGGCAGGTGCTGGTGCACGCGGACCGGGTTTCCGGGCGGGTTCGTGATGTAGCGCAGGCCGTGCGAGCGACGGTGGTCGTACGCGTCGGCGACGTGGACCAGCTGCAGCGAGTCACCGGCGGCGTCGATGATCTCGTCCATGTTGCCGCCGTAGTGGAACGTGTGGCAGGCGACGTACACGAAGCCGACGTGCCTCGAGTTCAGGCCGCGGATCACCCGGAGCGCCTCGAGCCCGTCCTCGACGAAGTCGTCGGGGTGCGGGTCGATGAGCACACGGATGCCGGCGTCCTCGATGATCGGCAGCAGTTCCTCCATCGACCGGTAGAACTGGTCCTCGGACTCCTCGGCGCGCTCGGGGCGACCGGAGAACTCCGTGTTGATGGTGTCCACGCCGAGGCGCTTCGTGATCTCGATGACCCGCTTCCACTTCCGCACCGCAGCCTGTCGGGCGTCCTCGTCCGGACCCGACCAGCGCAGCACCGGCAGCACGCTCGCCACCTGGACCCCGGCGTCACGGCAGGCCGCGGCGAACGCGTCGACCAGGTCGTCGTCGGCCTTGGGGTGCCGGTAGAAGGGGATGAAGTCCTTGTGCGGGGTGAGCTGCAGGTACTCGTAGCCGAGCTCCGCGACCTTGCGCGGGAACTCGAGCAGCGACAGGTCGTGGTGGAACGGGGTCGGGTCGAGCGCGATCTTCGGCATCGATCAGGCCCCGGCGAGCGCGGCGGTCGCGTCGCTCGTCTCGTCGTAGAACGCCGGCTTGGTGACCGCGTACTCGACCACTTCGTGTGCGCCGGACTGCTGGGCCCGGACCGCGACCTCGGCGACGACGGAGGCGGTGTAGCCGTCCCAGGCACTCGGCCCGTCGATGCCGCCGGTCCGGGCAGCGTCGACCCAGCGCTGGACCTCTTCGTCGTAGGCGGCACCGAAGCGCTCCTTGAAGGACGGCGTGACGCCCTGCGAGGTCGCTCCGGCTGCGACGAGCGAGAGCGACGTGTCGCGGCCGATGTAGGCGACACCGGACTCGAACACGGCGTCGGTGGTGACCTGGTAGCCGAACTGGGCGTTGACGTTGATCTCGACGATCGCCATCGTGCCGGACTCGGTGGTGAACAGGACGAACTGCGGCTCGGGCAGGTCGGCCGGCGCGAGGGAGTTCTTGCGCGGCTTCTTCACCTCGACGCTCGTGATGGCTTCGCCGGTCAGGAACGGGATGATGTCGATCTCGTGGATCACCGAGTCGTGGATGAGCATCGACTCGCTGAAGTTCGGCGGCGTCGTCGGGTTGCGGTGCGCGTGGTGCAGGGCGAGCAGGGCACCGTTCGCCCCCGACTCGCGCAGGGCCTTGAGCTCCTGGTACCCGGCGTCGAACCGGCGCATGAAGCCGACCTGGATGACGGGCCGGGCGGCGTGCTGCTGCTCGAGCTCGACGATGCGCAGCGAGTCCTCGGCACTGGTCGTCAGCGGCTTCTCGCACAGGACGGTGAGTCCGCGCTCGAGCGCGGTCACCAGGATCGGCTCGTGCAGGAAACCCGGCGTCGCGATGATGACGGCGTCGATCTCGGTCTGCTCGAGCGCCTCGTCGAAGGACGCGGCGGTGATCGCGCCGGGCGCCAGGGCGGCTGCCGCAGCGGCACGGGCCTGGTCGGGCTCGACGACGGCGACGACGTCGGCGTTCGAGATCTTGGCGGTGATGCGGCGGACGTGGTCGGCGCCCATCATGCCGGCGCCGACGACGGCGACGCGGAGGTTCTGCGTGGTGGTCATGGTGGTGTTCTCCTGGTGGTTGTTGACGCTGCGTGGACGGCGCGTCAGGAGGCGCGGGCGGCCGAGGTCGAGCCGAAGATGTGCTGGAAGGTGCGCTCGGCGATCGGGCCGGGGGCGTCGACGGAGCAGCCGTACATGTCCTGCTCGACGATGCCGAAGACGTCCGGGTTGATCGCGGCGACGGCCTCGATGATCGGGGCGAGCTCCGGGGTGCCGTGCGGCGGCTCGGTCATGATGCCCTGCGACACGGCGGTGGCGAACGGCACGTCGTTCTTGAGCACGTCGAACAGCAGGTCGGTGTCGACCTGCTTGAGGTGCAGGTAGCCGATGCGCTCCGGGTGGGCGGCGATGAGCTTGAGGTTGTCGCCGCCGTAGTAGGCGAAGTGGCCGGTGTCGAGGCAGAGGTTGGTGTACTCGGGGTTCGTGACCTCGAGGAACCGCACGGTCTCCTTGTAGGTGCCGACGTGGCTGTCCGCGTGGGTGTGGAACTGCTGGTGGACGCCGTACTCCTCGAGCAGCGCCTTGCCGAGCTGGTCGTGTCCCTTGCCGAGACGCTCCCACTGCTCGTCGGTGAGCGTGCGCGCCTCGAGCACCTCTTCGGTGGCGTCCGAGCGCCACAGGTCCGGGATCGTCACCAGGTGCTCGGCGCCGAGCTTCGCTGCCAGACCGGCGACCGCGACGGCCTGGTCCCACGCGCGCTGGAACTGGTCCTCGCCCTTGTGGAACCCGGTGAAGACCGTGCCGGCCGACAGCTTGAGCCCGCGGGACTCGAGCTCGTCGGACAGCTGCGACGGGTCGGTCGGCAGGTACCCGTACGGGCCGAGCTCGATCCACTCGTACCCGGCGGCGGACGCCTCGTCGAGGAAGCGCTGCCACGGCACCTGCTTCGGGTCGTCCGGGAACCAGACGCCCCACGAGTCAGGTGCGGTGCCGATGCGGATCGAGGCGGGCGCCGCGTCGGTGGCGGGGCTGCCGATGGGGGTGGCGGTGTCGGTCATGACGTCGCTGTCGCTTTCTGTCTCGTGAACGGTTCAGCCGAGCAGCGGACGCTGCGTGGCGACCTGCTGCTCGTACTCGGCGCGGGCGGCCTGGGTGCTGGGGAGGGTGGAGGTCTGCGCGACCGGCACGTCCCACCAGCCGTCGCCCTCGGGGGCGTAGACCAGCGGGTCGGAGTTGATGTGCACCAGGGTGGTGTGGTCGTTCGCCTTCGCCTGACGCAGTGCGGCCTTCAGGTCCTCGATGCTGTCCGGGCCGGGCTGCACCTCGATGACGTCGACGCCGTACGAGCGGGCGTTGGCGGCGAGGTCGACGGGCAGGGGCTCGCCGTTCTCGAACGACTCGGTCTCGTCGAGGTACCGGTACTTCGTGCCGAAGCGCTCGGAGCCGACGGTCTCCGACAGGTGCCCGATCGATGCGTACCCGTGATTCTGGATGAGCACGACGATGATCTTGATGCCCTCGGCCACGGCGGTGACGAGCTCGGTGTGCAGCATCAGGTAGCTGCCGTCGCCGACCATCACGATCGCGTCGCGGTCCGGAGCCCCGCGTCGCACCCCGATGCCACCGGCGATCTCGTAGCCCATGCACGAGAACGCGTACTCGACGTGGTACCCGAGCTCGTCGCGCACCCGCCAGAGCTTGTGCAGGTCGCCGGGCAGCGAGCCCGCGGCCTGGATCACGACGTCGCGCGGGTCGGAGACCGACTGCACGGCGCCGATGATCTCGGGCTGGCCGGGCAGGTCCGCGCCGGACGGCGCGAACGCGCCGTCGACGGCGGCGTCCCACGCCGCCTTCAGCGAGGCGATCTCGGAGGCGTAGCCGGGCTCGACGACGTACGCCGTGTCCGAGGTGAGCGACTCGGTCAGGGCGACCAGGGCCTCCCGGGCGTCCGCGATCAGCGGCAGCTGCGAACCGTGCTTGTAGGCGTCGAACGCGGCCACGTTGACGTTGACGAACGTGACGTCGGGGTTCTGGAACGCCGTGCGCGACGCCGTGGTGAAGTCGCTGTAGCGGGTGCCGATCCCGATGACGACGTCGGCCTGGGCGGCGATCGCGTTGGCGGCCGCGGTGCCGGTCGCACCGATCCCGCCGAGGTACTGCGGGTGGTCCCAGACCAGGGATCCGCCGCCGGCCTGCGACGTGCCGACCGGGATCCCGGTGGCCTCGACGAAGGCGCGGAGCTCGTCGGCGGCGTCGGAGTACAGCACCCCGCCGCCGGCCACGATGACCGGACGCCGGCCGGCGCGGATCGCGGCCACGGCACGCTCGAGCGGGCCACGCTCGGGCAGCGGACGGCGGATGTGCCATTCGCGCGGCTGCAGGAACGCGACGGGGACGTCGAACTCCTCGGCCTGGACGTCCTCGGGCAGCGCGATCGTCACCGCACCGGTCTCGGCCGGGTCGGTGAGCACCCGCATCGCGGCGAGGGCGATCGAGAACAACTGCTCCGGACGCTCCACACGGTCGAAGTAGCGCGAGAGCGGACGGAAGGCGTCGGTGACCTGCAACGACGTGTCGTGCGGCAGCTCGATCTGCTGGAGCACCGGGTCGGTGGTGCGCGTGGCGAAGGTGTCCGACGGCAGCAGCAGTGCCGGCAGCCGGTTCGTGGTGGCGAGTGCCGCGGCGGTCAGCATGTTGGCGGCGCCCGGGCCGACCGACGCCGTCGACGCGTAGGTCGCGCGGCGGCGGTGCATGCGGGCGAAGCCGACGGCCTCGTGCACCATCGCCTGCTCGTTGCGGGCCTGGTGGTACGGCAGCAACCCGGGCTGCTCGACGTGGAGCTGCTTGATGGCCTGACCGACCCCGGCGACGTTGCCGTGCCCGAAGATGCCGAAGATCCCCGGGATGGTGCGTTCGCGGACGTCGCCGTCGACGGTCCACTGGTTGGCCAGGAACTCGACGAGTGCCTGGCCGACGGTCATCTTCCGCGTGGTGGTGGTCACGCCTGCTTCCTTTCGTAGGGCAGTCGTGGGTCGATCGATTCCGATGCCCACGCCTGCCGGACCCACCCGTGGGCGGGGTCGTCGGTGATGTTCCAGACGCGCTCCGGGTCGGGCCCGGCCATCACGTTGAGGTAGTACATGTCGTAGCCCGGAGCGGCGACCGCCGGACCGTGCCAGCCGTACGGCACCAGGGCGACGTCACCGGTCCGGACCTGCCGGAACTCGTCGATGGCGCGGTCGTCCGAGGCGTAGGTGCGGTGCAGGGCGAACGGGTCGGCGGCCTCGGGCGCGATCGACTCGAGCCCGCGGGACACCGCAGCCTCGTAGTAGTAGATCTCCTCGAGGTTCGACTCCGAACCGGGCACGTTCGTGTCGTGCTTGTGCGGCGGGTACGACGACCAGTTGCCGGCCGGCGTGATGACTTCGCACACGATGAACTTGACGGCGTCGAGCGCGGCCGGGGTGCCGAAGTTGTGCACCTGACGGCTCGACTGCCCCGCACCGCGGAGTTCCACGGGCACGTCTGGCCGGGCCACGTAGGTGGTCGGCTTGACGGTGTCGGTGGGGGCTTCCGCGACGGCGAACCGGCCGCTGCCGGTGATGGTGGCCGCGGAGCCGGAGCCCAGGTACAGGACGTCGGTGGGACCGTCGAAGACGCTCCCCCGCCCCTGCAGGGCCTGCTCGCCGTCACCGGCGGCGCCCGAGTGGGTCACGTGGAACGACCCGGCGAGCGGCACGACGATGCGCTCGACGGCGTCGGCCGGGAGGCGCAGCTCGCCCCCGTCGGTCAGCGCGCCGGTCCGGAGCCCGGTGTGCGCCCACCCCTCGATGCGACCGTCGACCACGTCGGTCCAGCCCGCCTCGGGCCGGGAGCCCGCCGGGATGAACCACTGGTCGTGCTGGTGCTGTTCGTTCGCCATGCTGCGGGTCAGTTGTTCGACGGGAAGCCGAGGTTGATGCCGCCGTGCGACGGGTCGAGCCAGCGGCTCGTGATCGCCTTCTGACGGGTGAAGAAGCTCACGCCGTCGGCGCCGTACGCCTTGTGGTCACCGAACAGCGAGTTCTTCCAGCCGCCGAACGAGTAGTAGGCGACGGGCACCGGGATCGGGACGTTGATGCCGATCATGCCGACCTGCACGTCGCGCTGGAACCGTCGGGCGGCGCCACCGTCGTTCGTGAAGATGGCGGTGCCGTTGCCGTACGCGCCGGAGTTGATGAGTTCGAGGCCCTCTTCGTAGGTGGCGACGCGGACGACGCTCAGCACCGGACCGAAGATCTCCTCGGTGTAGACGCGGCTGGTGGTGGGCACCTGGTCGATCAGCGTCGGGCCCAGCCAGAAGCCGTTCTCGTCGCCGTCGGGTCGGACGGTGCGGCCGTCCACCACAACCACCGCACCGTCCTGCTCTGCGACCTCGATGTACGAGGCGACCTTGTCACGGTGCTGCTTCGTGACGAGCGGGCCCATGTCGCACCCGCGACGACCGTCGCCGATGCGCAGGGTCGCCGCGCGGTCCTTGATCTTCTGGATGAGCTCGTCGGCCACCGGCTCGACGGCGACGACGACCGAGATCGCCATGCAGCGTTCACCGGCCGAACCGAAGCCGGCGTTGATCGCGTTGTCGGCGACCAGGTCGAGGTCGGCGTCCGGCAGGACGAGCATGTGGTTCTTCGCGCCACCGAGGGCCTGCACGCGCTTGCCGTGCTTGGTACCGGTCTCGTAGACGTACTGCGCGATGGGCGTGGAGCCGACGAACGAGATCGACTCGACGTCGTCGCTGGTGAGCAGGCCGTCGACGGACAGCTTGTCGCCGTTGAGGACGTTGAAGACGCCGTCGGGCAGCCCGGCCTCCTTGAACTTCTCGGCGAGCCAGATGGCGGCCGACGGGTCCTTCTCGCTCGGCTTCAGCACGACGGTGTTGCCCGCGGCGATCGCGATCGGCAGGAACCAGAGCGGCACCATCGCCGGGAAGTTGAAGGGGCTGATGATGCCCACGACGCCGAGCGGCTGGCGGATCGAGTAGACGTCGATGCCGGTCGAGACCTGGTCGGAGAACTCGCCCTTCATCAGGCTCGGGATGTTGGTGGCGAGCTCCACGACCTCTTGCCCACGGGCGATCTCGCCCATGGCGTCGTCGATGACCTTGCCGTGCTCGCTCGTGATGATCTCGGCGAGCTCGGCCTTGTCGCGGTTCAGGATCTCGCGGAACGAGAACAGGATCGCCTGGCGCTTGGCCAGGGAGAGGTTGCTCCAGCCGGGGAACGCCGCCTTGGCGCTGCCGATGGCCGCCTGGATCTCGGACTCGTCGGCCAGCGCGACCTGCTTGGTCGCGACGCCGAGCGCCGGGTCGTACACGGGGGCGGTGTTGCCCGACGCGGATTCGACGCGCTTGCCGTCGATCCAGTGCCCGACGGTGGTGGTGGTCGTGTCGGTGAGCGTCATGCGTTGCTTCCTTCCGAGATGGACGAGTCCATGGTGGTGGCGCCCGCGAGCCGAGCGGCTGGGTCGTGGGCATCTGTGGAGAACCCGCCCCGGGCCTCCTGGCTGTGGACGAGACCGGCGGCCACGTCCACGGCGGCGGCGACGTCGCCGTCCGAGGGGTAGAGCAGGGTGCGTCCGACGACCAGGCCGCGGACGCCGGGCAGGGCCAGGGCGTCAGCCCACTTGGCGTACGTCTCCAGCGGGCGCGAAGCCGGGTCGCCGCCGAGCAGCAGCGTCGGCAGCGTCGTCGCGGCCATCACGCGCTCCATGTCGTCGACGACGGGGATCTTGAGCCAGCTGTAGGCGCTGGACTCGCCGAGGCCGGCAGCGATCGCCATCGAGGTGATCACGGCGTCGGCCGACAGGTCGTTGACGACCCGGCCGTCCCGCCACTCGGACATGAACGGCTCGAGCATGATCGGCAGCTGGAGCGCCGCGGCCTCGCTGACGGCGCGGGCCGTGGCCTCGAGCGTCGGCGCGGTGCCCGAGTCCTCCAGGGCGATGCGCACCAGCAGCTTGGCGAAGTCGAGCCCGGAGTCCTTGATCGCCTGCGCCGAGTACGCCGTGTACCTGTCGTCCATCTCGAAGGTCGCGCCGCGGAGCCCCCCGCGGTTCATCGACCCGACGACGACCTTGCCGTCGAGGGCGCCGAGCAGCGCGAGGTCCTCGAGGATGTCGGGGGTGCCGAGCACGCCGTCGACCCCCGGCCGGCCGAGGGCCGTGACGAGCCGCTCGAGCAGGTCGTAGCGGTCCGCCATCGCGGACTCGTCGTCGCGCACCGCCAGCGCACCGCGTGCGGGGTGGTCGGCGGCGACGATGAAGAGCTTGCCGTCGTCGGCGAGCAGGGAGCGCTTGCGGCGAGCGTCGAGCGTGGCACGCACCAGGTCCGGCTGGCCGGCACGGATGTCGCGGAGGCGCTGGAAGTCAGCGGGGCTGAGCTCAGGCATGGGTCTTCTCCTCGGTGTGCGTCTCACCCGTCTGCGTCGCACCCGTGTGCGTCGTGCCCTCGGCCGGGTTGTCGGTCAGGAACTGCTCGATCTCGTCGCTCGTCGGCATCGCCGTCGAGCACTCGAACCGCGTCGCGACGATCGCGCCGGCGGCGTTGCAGAACGCCAGGATCCGCTCGAGGCTCCAGCCCTGCAGCAGCCCGTGGGTCAGCGCGCCGCCGAAGCCGTCGCCCGAGCCGAGCCCGTTCACGACGTCGATGTGGTGCGGACGGAACTCGACGAACTCGTCGCGGGTCTTCGCCAGCACGCCCTTCGGCCCCTGCTTGACGATCGCGATCTCGACACCGCGGTCGAGCAGGGCGTCGGCGGCGCGGACCGGGTCGGTCTCACCGACCGCGACCTCGCACTCCTCGCGGTTGCCGACGGCGACGGTGGCGTGCTCGAGGGCGATCGCGACCTCGCGCGTCGCGGCCTCGGGGCTCGACCAGAACATCGACCGGTAGTCCAGGTCCAAAACGGTGTGGGTCTTCGTGCTGTTCTGCGCGGCGGACCGGGCTTCGTACGCCACGTGGTGCGCCTGTCGGCTCGGCTCCTCGCTGAGGCCGGTCACCGTGGTCCAGAAGATCTTTGCGCGCTCGATCTCGTGCAGCGGCAGGGACTTCGCCGTGATCATCAGGTCCGGCGCCTTCGGGGCCCGGTAGAAGTAGAGCGGGAAGTCGTCAGGCGGAAAGATCTCGCAGAAGGCGACGGGGGTGTTCAGCCCCTCCACCGTCTCGACGAACGCGTTCGCGACCCCGTACTCGGGCAGCGTGCGGGCGATGTACCGGCCGAAGGGGTCGTTGCCCGTCCGGGTGATGACCGCGGCGTCCGCGCCGTGTCGAGCAGCGGCGATGGCGACGTTCGTGGCGCTGCCGCCGACGGACTTCGAGAAGGTCGAGACGTCCTCGAGCGGGCCGGTCTGCTGCGGGTAGATGTCGACGCTGACGCGTCCCATCGTGATCACGTCGTAGGCGTGGGGAGCTTGGTTCGTCATGCGACGCGGTGGACCTTCCGTGCGGCTTCATCGGCGGACGATCACGACTGTACACCCTGTTTGCCCTAATGTCATGACATGGATTCCGTGGTCCGTCACGTTGGTCCCGTGGCGCTGGTCACGCTGGTTCTGCGGGGCGCGCCGGAGTGCCGGGAGGCGCGGTGTCGGTGGGTTCTGCCAGGGTCGCGACATGCAGATCCTCGCCCTGGTCATCGGTCTCGTGATCGGCATCGCCGTCGGTGCGGTCGTCGCCTGGTCGCTCGCCCGCTCGCGCGCGGGCGTCGACGCCGCGTCGTCCCGTGCGACGGCCGAGGCGCTCCGCGGCCAGCTCGAGGCGGCCCGACGCGACGCCGAGGAACGCCTCGACGCCCAGGACACGCAGTACCGTCGCCAGGTCGACTCGCTCGAGCGGCGCTCCGCCGAGCTCGAGCACCTGGTGCAGCGCATGCACGGCGTCGACGCGGCACGGAACCAGAACGAGTCCAAGGTGCTCTCCGCGCTCAGCCCCGTGGCGCAGACGCTCGACGTGATGCGCACGAAGATCGCCGAGCTCGAGCAATCGCGGAGCGAGCAGTACGGCGCGCTGTCGGCGCAGCTCCGGTCGGCCGCCGAGTCGGAAGAGCGCCTGCGCGCCACTGCCGACACCCTGGCCAGCGCCCTGTCGTCGAACAGCACGCGCGGCGTCTGGGGCGAGACGCAGCTGCGCAACGTGGTCGAGGCCGCCGGGCTGCTCGAACGCGTCGACTTCGACGTGCAGTCCTCCGTCAGCACCGCCGTCGGCTCCGCCCGCCCGGACATGGTCGTGCACCTGCCCGGCGGCAAGACCATCGCCGTCGACGCCAAGGTGCCGTTCAGCGCCTACCTGCAGGCCGCCGAGATCCCGGCGACCGCCACCGGTGCCGAGGCAGCTCGACGCGACCAGCTCATCGCCCAGCACGTCAAGGCGCTCCGAGCCCACGTCGACGCCCTTGCCGCACGGGAGTACTGGACCGGCTACGACGCCTCCCCCGAGCTCACCGTCGCCTTCATCCCGTCCGAGTCGCTCATCTCGAGCGCCCTCGCCGCCGACCCCGGCCTGCTGGACCACGCCTTCCGCAAGCGCATCGCGCTCGCCTCTCCCGTGACGCTGTGGTCCGTGCTCAAGACCGTGGCGTTCTCGTGGCAGCAGGACGTCGTCTCGCAAGAGGCGCACGAGCTCTTCAAGGTCTCCCGCGAGCTCTACGGCCGGCTGTCCACGATGGCCGGGCACGTCGACAAGCTCGGCCGCTCGATCCGGGGCTCCGTCGTCGACTACAACCGGTTCGTCGGGTCCCTCGAGCGCCAGGTGCTGCCGAGCGCCCGTCGGCTGTCGCTGCTCGACGAGTCGAAGGTCATCGCGGACCCGTCATCGATCGAGGACGAGCCGAGGCTGCTCACGGCCCCGGAGCTCGTCGGCGCCGTCGACGAGGACTGAGCCGCTCGCTACGATCGATCGTCATGGGGGAAGCACTGCAGAACCATCCCGGCGACCGCGAGTTCCCGGTCCGTCCACGCTGGCGGCACCGGGCGATGGTCGCCAAGGCGCGGAAGCAGACCGGGCGACGACGGGACCGCGCCGCAGCGTGGATCATCATGGCGATCGCGATCGTGGCGTTCTTCGTCGTGCTCCTGATCTCGATCCTCGCCCCGTACGACGTCCGGCAGCACTTCGGGTACGGCATCCAGGCGGTGTGGCGCTGCTTCCTGATCGCCGTCGTCGTGTGGTTCGTGCTGACCTTCATCACCTCGCTCCGTGACATCGGGCTGCCGGTGCGGGAACAGCGGCGGTACCGGGAGCGCACCGGTGCTCGCGAGCTGCCCGTCCGCCGACTGCAGCAGCTGGCCCTCGCCTCGTTCGGCGACTTCCACGACGGATGGTGGCCGGCGTCGCTCGCCCCGTACGGTTCGCGGGTTGAGCTCGGTGGCGAGTACCTGCAGGACACCACGTCGTCGCCCTTCGTGACCATCCCCCTGCCCCCGCTGACGTTCCTGCGCCGCGAACTCGACGGGACCTACAAGATCGCCAGCGGGCGGGACGCACAGGCCTTCGCCGTCGACCTGCTCGGTCCGAAGAGCGTGTCGTGGCAGTTCCTCGCGTTGAGCCGATCCGCCGAGGGTGAGACCCGGCTCACCCGGCTGTCCTCACTGCTCGGCACCGACCCGTGGGCAGGGTCGAGCCTGCTCGAACGCCGAGCGGACCGACCGCCGAAGCTGCTCTGGTCGATGGACGTCAAGAACGCGGTCACCGCCGTCCGAGGTGCGTACGCCGCCGGGCTCCTGAACGAGGACGATGCCTGGTCGTCGATCGACCTGGTCTCCGATGTCGCCTTCACCCTGTTCGACTCGTGGGACGACTACTTCGACAACCTGCGGGCCGCGTACGCCCTGGTCTACGACGAGCTCAAGACGGTGCAGGAGTTCGATGCTGGGCGGCGTGAGCTCTTCGCCTCGAACTGGCCGATCACGCGGCTGCCGTGGCCGGCGTCGCCGGGGGTGCTGCTGCCCCGGACCGTCAGCGACCCGCTGTGGGCGGACGAGGACGACGCGTCGGTCTCCTGACCACGACAGGATCACCCTCGGGGCGACGGCTCATGCGTCGGAGTACCCGGGGAGCGCGCGGACGGCCTCGGCGTTGCGGTCCCACTCCGCTGCGATCCGCCCGATCGGCCACGCGTCAGACCCGCCGAACAGCCACATGGTCCCCAGGATCACCATGTCCGATGCGAAGGCGGCGAGGTGCCCGGAAACCGGCATGAACTCGTCCATCTCCCGTTCCTCGGCGGACCGGTCGATGTGGTGCCGAAGCGCCTTCCCTTGCATCAACGGCTCTCTCACCGTCCATCCGGCAGTCCGTGCCGCAACCGATGGTGGGTCGGAGTCGCGAGCGGCTGCGAATGCCACCGCCGCGTAGGCACCACGCTGCCTCGTCCGTTGGGTGTGGGACACACCCTCGTCAGGGACGCGCAGCGCGCGTGCCGCCGTGCTCACACGGGGAGCGTCCCCGTAGACCGCGATCAACACCGATCCCCAGATCAGCGCAGCCCCGCCCGGAACCGTGACGAACGACTTCACCCGAGCCGCCTTCTCGAAGGCGTTCCGAACCTGCTTCGGAACGTCCATCGAGGACGGATCGAGCGCTGTGCGGAGTACTTCGACGTCGATCACCTTGAACCACCTTCGTTCGTGTCGCGACCGGGAGCCTTCGCCGCGATAGCGCACTTCATTGCCTCTTGATCATTCACGCCGTCTACCTCCGCTCGAGCTTCGCCGCACGATCGAGCACCTTGATCAACGGCTTCGGCGCCAGGAACGCTCGTGCCAGCCCTTGAGCGGTGAAGCCGTCTGCACCGACCAACCTGGCCTTCGCTCCGGCACTCAGCATTGCACTGGCGCCAGCCACCGCGTCGTCCACAGAGACCGGGTGTGGGTTCGATCGATTCGGTCGCACGGGGAGAGAACGTCGTACGAGCAGTCGGAGCGGAGTCTCTCCAGCCACGGCAGAGTTGAGCAGAGCCGCATCGGCACGAATTGCTGATTGGATGTCGATGAGGGACCCATGCGTAGCGGCCTCGAACACGACGGATACGCCCGCCTCATCATCCTCGAACACCCGATCCTGCTGCAGCATGGTGATAAGCCCGGCGGGTGCGTCCCCCGAGATTCGGGCATAGCTCAGTGGGGTCGCACCAAGGTCGTTGACATGGCACGGATCAGCGCCGGCGTCGAGCAAGACGGCGACCGGATCAAGTCCGCCGTCGCCTGAGTTCGTCACTGCGAGCTGCAGCGGCGTCGTCCCCCAGCGGTCCGGCGAGTCCACCTCCACCCCGAGGTCCAGGAGTGCTCGCATCGCATGCACCGCACCGGTCTGAGCCGCGAAGTGGAGGGGCGTGAGGGCGTCGGCATTGGCGCGTGATGCTGAAGACACTTCGAAGCCTTCCGACGCGATCCTCGTGATCGCCTGCGGATCGTCCGCGATGATCGCATCCCAGAACGCAGAACTGTCCATCGCTGTGCTCATCGGATGATGCTATCCAGGACTTCCACGCCACCCGACTGCAAGCCCAGCTGGTCGGGCCTGCGCTTCTTCCGAGCAGTCTCACGTCTGATGAGATGAGACTGCCATCGCCCCCTCGCACTCGCGGGAGACTGAGAAATCGATCCGTTCGACGGGTGACCGTCTCGAGCGCATCGCCCAAGCAATGCAGGAGCCCCGCTACTCGCGCGGGTGAGGCAGGCGCGTCATTCCGCCGAGATGTACCGCGCGGGAACGAGCAAGGCCAGGGTCACCCGGCCGTGGCCCTCCGTGAACTCCACGCCCTCCCGGTGCGCGCCAGCTGCATCGATTCGCAACAGGACGGGAGCGGTGGACTTGCGCCGCCCAGCCTGCATAGCCAACTCGCGATCGGTCGTCAGATGCGCGTACTGGCGCCCCATCGGTAAGAGCCCTTCGCGCAGGATCGACTCAGCCGCAGCGGGGGAAGTTGCATGCCAGAGCACCGGCTGCGGAACGATCGACGGCTTCACGATGCGCTCGTCCGTCGAGTGCCCGTACTGAGCACGGATCCGGTCGCTTTCGACGGCGAAGCGCTGCTTGTCGGACTCGGCGACCACGCGGCGCAGATCTTCCAACGATGACTGAATGCCCGACCGCTCCAAAGCGTCGGCAAGATCTGCGAGCGGGACGCTCCCGTCAGCGCCGAGTTCCAGCCCGTACGCACCCGGTTCGTGCCGCAACGCGTGCGACATCGCCTTGCTGATCAACGTGTCCCTACGAGGCATGTCTCAGTCCTCTTCCTGCTCCGCGAGCCACGCTGCTCGATGCTCCTCCATCTCCTCCCACCAGACGTCGAAGGACGTCCACTGCCCCCGGTACTCCGTCCCAGGTGAAGCAAACGTATGGATGATCAGCACGGGAGGGTCGCCCGAATGGTCGCCACCGTCAAAGCAGAACACATCGTCTGTGTCCTGGTGCTTTGCGAAGGGCACGAGGGAACGGGTCGGATACTGCTTCGCGACGATTTCAGCCTAAAAGTACAAGTCGTCTTCATACTTAACAAGCCACGACCATGGTTCGACCGCCGGCAGATCATCAGCGGCGACCAGGTGCAGGAAGCGATTCGGGAAGAGGAAGAACTCTGGCTGGATCAGCCGGATAACGACCAGGCGTTCGTCGACGGTGAGGTGACGAAGAGCTCTCATCCTGCACCCCCTTGCGAGACGGAATGTGTCGTCGTAGTTGTAGGGTTCGCCGGTAAGTCGGTCGGTCTTGTTTGCAGGAGACGGACTTCTGCGAGAACCGAACGGCCCCGAGTTCCACGATGGCCGCCCAGTACACCTTCGAATCACTCATGGCCCCTCCCAGAGGTCCTCGTTCGGGCAGCCGGGCGGCTCATCCGTCCTGCTGGCCGTCGACGAGGTCGACTGGATAGTACGGCGACGACCGCAACACGGAGTCGTCGAGCCCGCGCGCCACGACGAGCCCAGCCGCCTCCCAAGCCCAGTACCCGAAGTACGTTTCAAAGCTATCCCCCTGCACTGCCTTCAGCGCTGAGGCCCACCAAATGAACGAGATGTTCTTCTGCCAGGCTTGCACGTACCTGTTCAGCGCAGAAATGGCGCGATCCGGCGTCCCGGTCGCGGCCGTATCGAGGTTCTGGAACGGCCGCTTGTGCCACACGGAGTCCCGCACCGGTTCGACCCCCAACAGTGTCCCGAGCACTGGGTCAGCGCCTCCAGCAGCAGCAACGATCTCGATCAACCGATCCGTCAACGCCGAATTGACGCCGATGCACCGCGCCACCGACGCCAACCACAGTGCGTAGTAGTACGGCGACTTGTCGTTGAACGTCAGCGCTTCTAGCGGGAAGCCACCGTCGGGCACGGCAGCGTAGCGGTTCCAGTTCTCCCAGATAGTGACGACCGACTCGAGATCATCCGCGAGGAGTGACGTCGGAAAGCCCGCCGAGTACCGCGCGCCCAACAGAAAGAGCGCGTTGTCGAAGTTCGCGGTCGTTCGAATACTCCCAGCTCGCACGTCGTCGGCCCGGAACACATGACTGAACGGGCGAAACCCCTCGACGCCGCGCGTCAAGACTTCTATCGCATCGGTCCAGTAGGCCGCACTCACTCGGCTGTCGCGTGGAGTCATGCCTTTTAGCGTAAACGTGCCGCCGCATCGAGCAGTTGCGGTATGCACGAGCCGTCCGGACTGATCTTGATGACTGCGCGCTCGGGCGTCTCATCCGCTCGAGCCGGAACTGGCTTCACCGAGACCGACTGATGACCCGCTGGCCCCGTTCCTCTATTTGCGATTCAACCGATGTGTTCGTTTGAAGAGTGAAACAGGCACTGCCGTCTTTTGGTACAACAAAGGGGCCATTTCCAGCTAGGCTAAACAACGGGTTTTGTGTCTCGTAATACTCTCGGCTGTTGTAAAGAACGATCCACCAATCGTCGGTCTCGATCCATCCCCTATCCCAGATAAGGTCTTCGTCAGCGCGCACTTCCTTCGCAAATTCATCCTGAGCATCTTTGAGAGTTCGCATGCACCATCACCGTGTCTTGAGTAGGAAGAGTTGATCGAAGTTCTCCAACTTGGCAAACGTTCCTGACTGTCCGTCGAGGAACACAACACCATTCCGATCGTGAACAACGTTGAACACGTGGCCGACTGGATTGGTACCCGCCCTGGTCCCGAATACAACGCCACGAGCCCCCTCACCAGCGGACTCGAGCCTAGCGACGATCGAATCGTACGACCGCACCGGTTGGAAGTCTCGGATGGACTTGCCGAAGTGCTCAGCGACGTCGGCGACGCTCGCGCCTCGCGTGAAGACGGGCATTGCCGAGACGGCTTTCCCATCGAGCACATGCTCTGTCGCGATGACACACCTCGTGCAGTTCATGCTGAACCCGTCCACACCCCGGGCGAGCCGCTCCGCGTTGACCATCTTCAGTGGTCCGTACTCCCGCTCGAAGACTGAGCGGAGAACTTGCGGGTCTGCGGAGTCAGCATGAATCGCCCGACGGAGACCGCGAGGAACGCTGGTTGCGAGGTCGCGGACCATCGGCACACCGGCATTCAGAGAACGGACTGCCCTGGTGCCGGACGTGACATCCCCGGCCGCGGTCAGCATCCCCGTGAACTTTGCCGTGCGGGCTCCTGCCGACAAGGCACCAGCGGCCGGCACGCAATCAATGAGGGAGAACGCGAGGTCCCACCCGTCGGCTTCGCCCTTGCCCATCTTGTACAACGTGTCCACCAACACCACGAGCGCGATCGCCGCGATGATCAACGTCCACGGCCCCGGGATGATCATCGCGATGATCCCACCCACCGCCACGACGACCTTCGCCACCGACACGATGGTCTCCCACGCCTCGGACCCGAAGATCTTGTCCCACGTGGACTGCTTCCCGAGCCCCGCGTCCGCAGCTTCACCGATCTTCGTCGCAGTCCGCTGCTCCGCGTCCTGCCAATCACCCTTCGCGTCCGCCACGAGCCGCTTCGCCGCATCGATCCGCGACTGCGCCGCCGAGATGTCTCCCTGCGCCGATGACACGGAGCCCTGCGCCACGGACGCGTTGTCGGACGCCGCCCGCAACTGCGCCGGCGAGGGAACATCCACCCCGTCCGGCACGTCGGAACCCGCCGGGTACTCGTCCGCGACCTTCGACAGGTCCTTCGACGCCGACTCGTAGTGCGACAACGTCGACTGCGCATCCGCCAACCGGTCCTGCGCCGCGGCGAGGTCCCCGGTGGCGTCCTTCGCATCCGCCAACGCACCATCAGCCCGGTACTGGGTGTCATCGACCGTGTCAGCCCACCCCGACAACGCCGTCGCGGCGAGCTCGTACGAATCGACGAGCTTGGTCAGGTCCGACGGGGTGTCCTCGATCGCGTCGACGAACACATCCGCGGCTTCACCCTCCCAGTCGGTCAGCCACCCGGACCCCTTCACCGACTTCAGCCGGGTCGAGGCGTCATCGGCCGCGTCGGAGATGCGCTGGTACTCCCGCGCCATCATCCGCAACGTCGACGGATCCCCCTTGACCGGATCATCACCCTGATCGACAACGTCCCACCCCGACGGCCGCCCCATCATTCCTCCCCAGGTCCGATCTCTCGCGCCGTTGTCCACAAGCGCGCGAGTGTGACCATATCAGGGGGCAGCGACGGGGACGAGTTCCACCGACCGATGTCGACCCGTCAGAGGGCCGCGCGGACCGACTCGAGGTCCGGGAAACCGCGGAGCCGGTAGCGCGTCGGGCGGACCTCGAGTTCCTCGATCAGCCCGGACGCCAGCTCCCGCAGCCGACCGAACGGCACGGGCTGCGTCTGCCCGTCGAGGGTCACGAGCACGATCGTGTCGACCGCGGCGACGACGGTCTCGACGTCCTCGGTCCACGACGAGTACGAGAAGGCCGGGTCGTCCTCGGCGAGCCGGGCGACCGAGACCGCACCGACGTGGACGTCCTCACCCCGCCGGTCGAACGACTCCTGCAGGGCGTCCTGCTGCAGGTTCGCGGCGGTCGCCGTCCAGAGCGCGCGGATCGTCCGGAGCTCGCCGTCGAGTGACGGGTGCTCGAACCGGACCCACCCGTCACCGCGCAGCACCATGGGCGGTCCACTCAGGACCTCGCCCTCGTCGTCGGCCAGGATCTGCTGGGCGACACCGGCCGCGACCTGGAGCCCGTCCTCGTCCTGGTCGCCGGTGACGATGAACGTCGTCGGCGCAACCGGGAAGACCACTGCGCTGCCGCGGAACTCGATCCCCTGGAACGCCTGCGGTGCGAGCACGAGCACCACGGCGAGGTCGGGGTCCTGGATGACGATCGTTCCGGGCTGGATCACCGCGACGTCGCCTCCGGCCTGCCCCTGCGCGGCGGCGACGGCTGCGCGCAGGACGTCGTCGTCCGCCCAGCCCATCTCGGCGAGCGCCGGCGCGGTGAGGATCGCACCGTCCTCGTCCGCCAGGATCACGCCGAGGTCGGGCGCCACCGGCACGACGTGCGGCAGCCGGTCGGCCGTGCCGTCCGCCTCCGCGTGCAGCGTGCGGATGCCCGCGGTGTCCAGTCCGACGATCCGTGCCGTTGTCGCAGTCATGCGTCGAGCCTACGCAAGGGCTCGTGCAACGGGGCGCCGCCGGAAGACCGGCGACGCCCCGAAGCGGCGGACGATCGTCCGGCCTAGAACCACTTCTCCGCACGGTGGTCCGCCTGGATGCGGCGGATCGTGTTCGAGCGCGAGCGGAGCACGAGCGAGTCGGTGTGGATGACGCCGCGCGAACGACGGACACCGTCGACCAGGACGCCGTCGGTGACGCCGGTGGCGACGAAGAACGTGTTGTCGCCGGTGACCAGGTCGTCCTGGTCGAGGACCTTGTCCAGGTCGTGGCCGGCGGCGATGGCGCGCTCGCGCTCCTCGTCGTCCTTCGGCTGGAGCTTGCCGAGGATCACGCCGCCGAGCGCCTTGATCGCGCACGCCGTGATGATGCCCTCGGGGGTGCCGCCGACACCGACGCACATGTCGATGGTCGAGCCGGGCAGGGCGGCGGCGATGCCACCGGCGACGTCACCGTCGAGCAGCAGTCGCGTGCCGGCACCGGTCGCGCGGATGGCGCGGATCAGCTCGTCGTGGCGCGGACGGTCGAGCACGGCGACGACCATGTCCTCGAGGTCCTTGCCCTTGGCCTTCGCCAGCGCGCGGATGTTGTCACCGATCGGCTTCTCGAGGTCCAGGACACCGCGACCCTCGGGGCCGGCGGCGATCTTGTCCATGTAGAAGACGGCGGAGGGGTCGTACATCGAGCCGCGGTCCGAGACGGCCATGACGGAGATGGCGTTCTGGCGGCCGGCGGCGGTGAGCGAGGTGCCGTCGATCGGGTCGACCGCGATGTCGCAGGCCGGACCGTGACCGTTGCCGACGTGCTCGCCGTTGTAGAGCATCGGGGCGTTGTCCTTCTCGCCCTCGCCGATGACGACGACACCGTCGAAGTTCACCGTGCCGAGGAACTTGCGCATCGCGTCGACCGCGGCGCCGTCGGCCAGGTTCTTCTCACCACGCCCGACCCACGGCTGCGCACGGATCGCGGCGGCCTCCGTCGCACGCACGAGCTCGAGCGCGAGGTTGCGGTCGGGCTGGAGGAACAGGGAGCCGGTCTCAGTCGTGGGAGTCACGACCCGAGCCTACCGACCGGCGGCCGACCGACGGTCCGGACACCGGGCCCGTGCACGCATGTGCACGCCGGACGTGAGCCGACCGCGTAACCCGGACCGCGCCTCCAGTCCGGCTGACTACGATCGGCGGGGACATCACCGAAGTCGAAGGAGATCCACGTGCCCATCGCAACGCCGGAACAGTACGCCGAGATGATCGAACGCGCGAAGGCGGGCAAGTTCGCGTACCCCGCGGTCAACGTCTCCTCCTCGCAGACCATCAACGCGGTCCTCCAGGGCCTGCAGGAAGCCGGTTCCGACGGCATCCTCCAGGTCACGACGGGCGGTGCCGACTACTTCGCCGGCCACACCATCAAGAACCGCGCAGCGGGTGCCCTCGCGATGGCGAAGTTCGCCCACGAGGTCGCCAAGAACTACGACATCACGGTCGCGCTGCACACCGACCACTGCCCGAAGGATGCTCTCGACGGCTTCGTCCTGCCGCTGATCGCGGCGAGCGAGGAAGAGGTCCGGCAGGGTCGCAACCCGATCTTCCAGTCGCACATGTGGGACGGTTCGGCCGTGCCGCTCGACGAGAACATCGAGATCGCGAAGACCATGATCGAGAAGACGCGGAACATCAACGCGATCCTCGAGGTCGAGATCGGCGTCGTCGGCGGCGAAGAGGACGGCGTCCAGCACGAGGGCACGAACGACGCGCTCTACACGACCCCGAACGACGTCGAGAAGGTCGTCGACGCGCTCGGCCTGGGCGACAAGGGTCGCTGGATCGCGGCGCTCACCTTCGGCAACGTGCACGGCGTCTACAAGCCGGGCAACGTCAAGCTCCGCCCCGAGCTCCTCGGCGAGATCCAGGCGTCCGTCGCGGCGAAGCACGGCACCGGCGAGAACCCCCTCGACCTCGTCTTCCACGGCGGCTCCGGCTCGACCGACGACGAGATCCACGAGGCCGTCCGCAACGGCGTCATCAAGATGAACATCGACACGGACACGCAGTACGCGTTCACCCGCTCGATCGCGGACTCGATGTTCCGCAACTACGAGGGTGTCCTGAAGATCGACGGCGAGGTCGGCAACAAGAAGCAGTACGACCCCCGCGCCTGGGGCAAGGTCGCCGAGACCGCCATGGCGGCCCGCGTCGTCGAGGCCGCGAAGGTCCTCGGCTCGGCAGGCCACGCCAAGGGCTGAGCAGGTCCGTCCGGTCGGGTCCACCGGCCTGGAGGAACGGGGTGCGTCCGACGGACGCGCCCCGTTCTGCGTCGGGTCGCCCCCACCCCGTGCCACGATGGGCGGGTGACCGTCGACGCCATCGCCTCCGAGTTCGCCCAGTTCGTCACCGAGTCGCCCACCGCGTTCCACGCGGCGGCGGCGACCCGTGACCGTCTCGTCGCAGCCGGGTTCACCGAGCTGTCCGAGCTCGACGCCTGGCCGACCGAACCCGGTGCGTACGTGGTGGTCCGCGACGGCGCCGTCATCGCGTGGCGCCTGCCCGACGGTGCCGTCCCGACGACGCCGTTCCGGATCCTCGGCGCCCACACCGACTCCCCCGGCTTCCGCGTGAAGCCGAACCCCGGCGTGCGCACCGGGGGCTGGGAGCAGCTCAACGTCGAGGTCTACGGCGGCGCGCTCCTGTCGACCTGGTTCGACCGTGACCTGCGGATCGCCGGCCGGGTCGTCGACGCCGACGGCAGCGTGCGGCTCGTCAGCACCGACGCCGTCGCCCGCATCCCGAACCTGGCGATCCACCTCGACCGCGGGGTCAACGACGGCAAGGAGATCGACCGCCAGCGCCACACGCTGCCGATCGTCGGGGTCGACGGCGACGCCGGTGGGACCTCCATCGTGGAGTGGCTGCTCGCCCGGCTCGGCGAGGGTGCCGTGTCGTGGGACCTGTTCCTCGCGGACACCCAGGCGCCGGCCCGGATCGGCATCGAGCGGGAGTTCCTGGCGTCCGGCCGGATGGACAACCTGACGAGCGTGCACGCCGGACTCCGGGGCATCGTCGACGCTCCGACCGATGGTGACCACATCCCGGTGTTCGCGGCGTTCGACCACGAGGAGATCGGGTCGTCGACGCCGTCCGGTGCCGGTGGTCCGTTCCTCGAGGACGTCCTCGGCCGTGTGCAGGAGGGCCTCGGCGCCACCCGCTCCGAAGCCGCCCGGGCGTTCCGTGCGTCGTGGCTGCTGTCGAGCGACGCCGGGCACCTGGTGCACCCGAACCAGCCGGAGAAGCACGACCCGACGAACCGTCCGCGCCCCGGGGCCGGACCGCTGCTGAAGATCAGCGCGAACCAGCGCTACATGACCGAGGCGAAGGGCGAGGCCGTCTGGGCCGCCGCGTGCGAGACCGCCGGTGTGCCGTGGCAGCCGTTCGTCAACGTGAACACGATCCCCGGCGGCTCGACCATCGGCCCGATCGCGGCGACCCGGCTCGGGATCCCGACGATCGACATCGGCGTCGGGCTGCTCTCGATGCACTCGATCCGGGAGCTCGTGCACGTCGACGACCTGGCTGCCCTGCACGGAGCGGTCGCGGCCTTCCTGGCCAGCTGACCTCCGGCTGCTGGCTGGGGTGGTCACGACTCCCCGCGCTCGTGTTGCCGAGGGGTCACGAAGTGTTGGTTGCGCCAGTGCCGGACGACACTTCGTGACCGCTCGACGGCGGGCCCGCGGCGTGTTGCGACCACTCGGCGGTGGCTGCTGCGCTCGCCCGGGAGGCTGACGACGCTCGCCAGAGGGGCACCGGCACCGCGGCTGGCCGACGGGCGGGCTGCCGAGAGGTCACGACTCCCCGGGCGCGCAGGGCCGAGTGGTCACGAAGTGTCGGTTGCGCCGGTGCCAGACGACACTTTGTGACCACTCGACGGCGGGCCCGCGGCGTGTTGCGACCGCTCGGCGCGCGGAGGCCGGCGCGGCGAGCAGCCCGGCGGTCAGGCGGCGCCGCGAGCAGCCCGGCAGTCAGCCGGTCAGGCGGTCAGGCGGTCAGGCGGTCAGGCGGTCAGGCGCCGGACTGTCGCAGCATGAAGTCGACGAAGGCCTGGTCCTGCATGACCACGACGACGAACGCGATCGTGCTGATCGCCGTGGCGACGACCGCGCCGACCAGCGGCACCCAGAACGTCCGCTTCCGTGCGCGGAGCCGACGGATGGACCACCAGGCGACCAGGGCGAAGACGACCACGTTGGTGATCGCGGCGATGGCGGCCGCCGTGCTCAGGGCGCTCGGGTCGTTCAGCGCCGTGTACTGGGTCTCGAGGGTGCGCCGCACGGTGGAGGCGACCTCGCCCACGGACAGGGACTGCACCACGGAGACCAGCCCGAAGGCGAGCAGCCCGACGGTGAGCACGAAGTCGGCCGGTGTGCGACCGAACCGGCTGCGGGCCATCGACCGCTGCGCTCCAGCAGGGACTGCACCGGAGCGAGCGTCCGCACCGGCACGTTCGCCGCGGACGCCGTCGCTCGGAGCAGCGTCGCGCGTGCCGTTGGCGCGGGCCTGGTCCTGCCGCTCCCGTGCTTGATGCTCCCGCTCCTGGCGTTCCTGCTCGACGAGGACCGGGTTCACCCAGCCCTCCGGGGCGTACTCGCCGTACCCGGGGGCGGGACGGCCCTGGGGCCGGCCGTTCGTGGGGCCGGCGGCCGGCGTCGCGGACGCACCCCGGGCCTCCTGACCGGTACCAGCGCCGGCGTCGCCGTGGTTCGCCGGGTCGCGACGCGGGATCGAGGACCAGCCGTCCGAGCCGCTCATGCCCGACGCCCGCCGAGCGCGCGCGTCGGGTTGCCCGACGCGTCGGTGCGGAGCTCCTTGGGGAGCGAGAACATCAGGTCCTCGTGTGCGGTGACGACCTCTTCGACGGCGGCGTAGCCGGCGTCGGCGAGCTGCTCGAGCACCTCGGCCACGAGTTCTTCCGGCACGGACGCGCCGCTGGTCACACCGACCGTCTCGACACCGTCGAGCCACTCCTGCTGGATCTCCTCCGCGTAGTCGACGCGGTGGGCGGCGCGGGCACCGTGCTCGAGCGCGACCTCGACCAGGCGGACGCTGTTCGACGAGTTCGCCGAGCCGACCACGATCACCAGGTCGGCACCGGGCGCGACCTTCTTGATCGCGACCTGGCGGTTCTGGGTGGCGTAGCAGATGTCGTCCGACGGGGGGTCCTGGATGGCCGGGAACTTCTCGCGCAGCAGCCGCACGGTCTCCATCGTCTCGTCGACGCTGAGCGTGGTCTGCGACAGCCAGACGAGGTTGTCCGGGTCGGGCACCGACAGCGCGGCGACGTCGTCGGGGCCGTTCACCAGGATCGTGCGGTCCGGGGCGTGCCCCATCGTGCCCTCGACCTCTTCGTGGCCGGCGTGGCCGATCAGGATGATGGTGCGCTCGGCCTTGGCGAACCGCGTGGCTTCGCGGTGGACCTTGGTGACGAGGGGGCAGGTGGCGTCGATGGCGTGCAGGTCGCGCTCGGCGGCACCCGCGACGACGGCCGGCGACACACCGTGCGCGCTGAAGACGACGTGCGAACCACGGGGCACCTCGGCCACGTCGTCGACGAAGACGGCACCGCGCTGCTCGAGCGTCGACACCACGTGCACGTTGTGGACGATCTGCTTGCGGACGTAGACGGGCTCGCCGTACTGCTCCAAGGCCTTCTCGACCGCGACGACCGCACGGTCCACCCCGGCGCAGTAACCACGGGGGGCTGCGAGCAGCACCTTCTTGGGGCCGGCGACCGGTTCGTCACGCAGTCGACCCCGTGCCGCGTGCACACGCGGCGGGGCGAGCGGGACCGTGTGGCCGTTGGTGATCGTCACGTCCCCGATGATAGGTGAGCGGCACGCACGCGACCTGGGCGCGCGGGGTGCCTGTGGAGAACACGACGTCCGTCCCCTGTCACCGGTCTCGGGCACGATGGACGTCCCAGCAGGACGAGGAGCGACATGGCGATCGAACAGGGCCCGCCGACGGCCGACAACCCGTGGCCGGTGGCGCTCCTCGGCGCGAAGCTCCGCGACTGGATCGATCGGCTCGGCACCGCGTGGGTCGAGGGCGAGATCACGCAGTGGAACGTCGCCGGCGGCAACGTGTACGGCAAGCTCAAGGACGTCGAGGTCGACGCCACCGTGTCGTTCTCCATCTGGTCGAGCGTGCGCTCCCGGGTGCCGGCGGACATCAAGCAGGGCGACCGCGTCGTCGCCGCCCTCAAGCCGAACTACTGGGTCAAGGGCGGCTCGCTGACGATGCAGGTCGTCGAGATGAAGCACGTCGGGCTCGGGGACCTGCTCGAACGCCTCGAGCGCCTCCGCCGCACCCTCGCCGAGGAAGGGCTGTTCGACCCGTCCCGAAAGCGGCGTCTGCCGTTCCTGCCGCACCGCATCGGCCTGATCACCGGCAAGGACTCCGACGCCGAGAAGGACGTCAAGCGGAACGCGCAGCTGCGGTGGCCCCAGGTGGAGTTCCGCACCGTGCACACGGCCGTGCAGGGCGAACGGACCGTGGGCGAGGTCACGGCGGCGATCCTCGAGCTCGACGCCGACCCCGAGGTCGACGTCATCATCATCGCCCGCGGTGGCGGCGACTTCCAGAACCTGCTCGGCTTCAGCGACGAAGGACTCGTCCGTGCGGCGGCCGCGGCGTCGACCCCGATCGTCTCGGCGATCGGCCACGAGGCCGACCGCCCGATCCTCGACGAGGTCGCCGACCTGCGCGCCTCGACCCCGACGGACGCCGCCAAGCGGGTCGTGCCCGACGTCGCCGAGGAGCTCTCCAACGTCCGGGCGGCCCGCGCCCGGCTCGGGCTCCGGCTCTCGCACACGCTGTCGGTCGAGGCCGACCGGCTCGCCGCGCTGCGGTCGCGCCCGGCCCTGGCGTCGACCGCGTGGCTCGTCGACACCCGCGCGGAAGAGGTCGCCCGCGACCTGTCCCGTGCCCGCGAACTGCTCGACCGCCGGCTGGAGCGCGGGCACTCCGAGGTCGGGCACCTGACCGCCCGGCTCCGGGCACTCTCACCGCGGGACACCCTGCGCCGCGGGTACGCCATCGTGCAGCGGGCCGACGGGGGTGTCGTCCGCGGCACCGACGACCTGTCCGGAGCGACACCGGTGCACGTCACGCTCGGTGCCGGTACGGCCACGGGCACGCTCGAACCGGACGGCCCCGGCCCGGACGGCTCCTGACCACCACGGGTGTTCTCCACAGCCTGGGTCCGGGCGACGGATCGTCGGTGGACGCTCGGTAGGATCGACCCGTGCCATCCCAGCAGGAACCCGAGCAGACCGACGTCCAGTCGCTGAGCTACGAAGCGGCCCGCGACGAACTCGTGCGCGTCGTGAGCGAGCTCGAACAGGGCTCCGCGACCCTCGAGCGTTCGCTGGCGCTCTGGGAACGGGGCGAAGCCCTCGCCGCCCGGTGCGAAGAGTGGCTCGTCGGCGCCCGCGCACGGCTCGATGCGGCCCGTGCAGCCAGCGACGCCCAGGACGGATCCGGCCGATGACCGACGCCGACGGCCGCCCGATCGTCGCCGAGCTCGGTCGCCCCGAGACGGCAGAGGAGACCTGGGCCCGCAAGGACGCCGCCCGGACCGCCCGCCGGCAGCACCAGACCGCGTTCAACCTGGTCATCGCGCTCATCGCCTCGCTCGGCATCGTGCTGTTCCTGGTGGCGGTCGTCGTCCGGCCCGACACCACGGTGGACCGCACCGTCGACTACCAGCAGATCGCGGCGAAGGCGAACGTCGACGACGTCACCCTGGTGGCGCCGCCGCTGCCCGACGGCTACAGCGCCAACCGCGCGGACTTCGCGAGCAAGACCACCGACGGCGTGGACGTCTGGACCGTCGGCTTCGTGACGCCGGACAAGCAGTACCTCGGCCTGCAGCAGGGCATCGACGCCAACGCCTCGTGGGTGTCGAACCAGCTCGACCAGCGCCCCTCCACCGGTGACCGCACGATCGGTGACACGGAGTGGACCGTCTACGACCGCCGCGCCGAGGGCACCGATGCCGGCAACCACGCGTACTCGCTCGTCTCGACGTTCGGCAAGAACACGATCGTGCTCTCCGGCACCGCCGACGACAAGGCGTTCCGGACCGTCGCGACCGCCGTCTCCCGAGAACTGACCGAGTAGACGACGACGGGCACCGCCCCGCCAGTCACCACCCCGTCCCACCCGAACCGAGGAGCCCCATGCCCGACCGCGCCGCCTCCACCCCGTCCGACGCCCTGCGCCTGCTGGTCGACGGCAACGCCCGCTTCGCCGCCGACAAGCGCCGGATGGGCCGCGTGGACCCGGACCGCCGCACCGAGCTCGAAGGATCGCAGTCGCCGTTCGCGACCGTCCTCGGCTGCTCGGACTCGCGGGTGCCGTTCGAGCACGTCTTCGACGCCGGCATCGGTGACCTGTTCGCCATCCGCAACGCCGGCCAGATCGTCGACGACGTCGTGCTCGGCTCGATCGAGTTCGCGGTCGTCGCCCTGGGCACGCCCCTGGTCGTCGTGCTCCGGCACACCCGGTGCGGTGCCGTCGCGGCAGCGCGCTCCGGTGAGCCCGTCCCCGCCCCGCACCTGCAGGCCCTCGTCGACGCGATCGCCCCGAGCGTCGAGAAGGTCCGACTCACCGACGCCGAGCTCCCGCAGGAAGCCGTCGGCGCCGCGCACCTCGAAGCCACCCTTCGCCAGGTGATCGAGCGCTCCGGCGCGGTCTCCGACGCCGTGGCCGAGGGTAGATTGGCCGTCGTCGGGGCGACGTACGACCTCGCCACCGGAGAAGTCACCATCGACACCGTCGTCGGCCAGGTCTGACCGACCCGACGACGACCGAGCCAGACGAAGACCGACCCCGACGACGACCGCCCCGGCGACCCCGGGGCGCAGGCACGGGCCGGCGCGACCGCGACCGGCGAGCACCCCAGGAAGGACCACGACGACGTGACCGACACCACCCCGACCGAGTTCCGCATCGAGCACGACACCATGGGCGAGGTACGGGTGCCGAAGTCGGCGCTCTACCGTGCCCAGACCCAGCGCGCTGTCGAGAACTTCCCCATCTCGGGCACCGGGCTCGAGTCGGCGCAGATCGTGGCACTCGCACGGATCAAGCGTGCGGCGGCCATCGTGAACGGTGAACTCGGCATCGTCGAGCCCGCCGTCGCCGACGCCATCGTCGGCGCGGCCGACCTGATCATCGGCGGCCAGCACCACGACCAGTTCCCGGTCGACGTCTACCAGACCGGCAGCGGTACGTCGTCGAACATGAACATGAACGAGGTGCTCGCGACACTGGCGTCCGACATCGCGGGTTCGGCGGTGCACCCGAACGACCACGTCAACGCCTCGCAGTCGTCGAACGACGTCTTCCCCACCTCCGTGCACGTCGCCGTGACCGAGGCGCTCCTCCGCACGCTCGTGCCTGCCCTCGAGCACCTCGCCGAGTCCCTCGAGGCGAAGGCCACGCTCTGGGCGGACGCCGTGAAGTCCGGCCGGACGCACCTGATGGACGCCACGCCCGTCACCCTCGGGCAGGAGTTCGGCGGCTACGCCCGCCAGATCCGCCTGGGCGTCGAGCGGGTGCAGGCGACGCTCCCCCGCGTCGCCGAGGTCCCGCTCGGCGGCACCGCGGTCGGCACCGGCATCAACACCCCCAAGGGCTTCCCGCAGCGGGTCATCGCCCAGCTCGCGAGCGACACCGACCTGCCGATCACCGAGGCCGTCGACCACTTCGAGGCGCAGGGCGCGCGTGACGCCCTGGTCGAGGCCTCCGGAGCGCTCAAGGTGCTCGCCGTCAGCCTGACGAAGATCAACAACGACCTGCGCTGGATGGGCTCCGGTCCGAACACCGGCCTGGGTGAGCTGCACATCCCCGACCTGCAGCCCGGCTCCTCGATCATGCCGGGCAAGGTGAACCCGGTGATCCCCGAGGCCACCCTGATGGTCGGCGCCCGGGTCATCGGCAACGACGCCACCATCGCGTGGGCCGGTGCCTCGGGTGCGTTCGAGCTGAACGTCGCCATCCCGGTGATGGGCACGGCGCTGCTCGAGTCGATCCGCCTGCTGGCGAACAGCTCGCGTGTGCTCGCCGACAAGACCATCGACGGGCTGCAGGCGAACCTCGAGCGTGCTCGCGCCTTCGCGGAGTCCTCGCCGTCGATCGTCACCCCGCTCAACCGGGTCATCGGCTACGAGGCAGCGGCGAAGGTCGCGAAGTACGCCGTCGCCGAGGGCATCACCGTGCGCGAAGCCGTCGTGGCCCTCGGCCACGTCGAGCGCGGCGAGGTCACCGAAGCGCAGCTCGACGAGGCGCTCGACGTCCTGAGCATGACCCACCCGAACTGACGCGACGCTCCTGACGCACCCCCCTGACGGACGGGAGGCCCGGTGCCAGCTGGCACCGGGCCTCCCGTCCGTCCGATGGCGGCTCTGCCCGCCTCACGCGCTGAGCGACAGGTCACGCGCCCGGAAGCCCGTGACCTGTCGGTCAGCGCGAAAACCCGACAGCGCCTGCCGCTACGCCAGGTCCGGCGAGTCCAGCAGGTCGGTGACAAGGGCCGCGATCGCGGAGCGCTCGGACCGCGTCAGTGTGACGTGTGCGAAGAGCGGGTGCCCCTTGAGTCGCTCGATGACCGACGCGATCCCGTCGTGCCGACCGACCCGCAGGTTGTCGCGCTGCGCGACGTCGTGGGTGAGCACGACCCGCGAGTTCTGACCGATGCGCGAGAGCATCGTGAGCAGCACGTTCCGTTCGAGCGACTGCGCCTCGTCGACGATCACGAAGGCGTCGTGCAGGGAGCGGCCGCGGATGTGGGTCAGGGGCAGCACCTCGATCAGGCCGCGTTCGACCACCTCGTCGAGGACGTTGTCCGACACCACCGAGCCGAGGGTGTCGTAGACGGCCTGCGCCCACGGGTTCATCTTCTCGCCGGCGTCGCCGGGCAGGAAGCCGAGGTCCTGCCCGCCCACGGCGTACAGCGGCCGGAACACCATGATCTTCTTGTGCTGCTGCCGTTCGAGCACCGCCTCGAGTCCGGCGCACAGGGCGAGCGCCGACTTGCCAGTGCCGGCGCTGCCGCCGAGCGAGACGATGCCGATCTCGGAGTCGAGCAGGGCGTCGATGGCGAGCCGCTGCTCGGCCGAGCGTCCGCGGAGCCCGAAGACCTCGCGGTCGCCGCGCACCAGTGCGACGGCGCCGGCGACGTGCACGCGGCCGAGGGCTGATCCGCGTTCGGAGTGGATGACGACGCCGGTGTTCACCGGGACACCGTCGAGCGTCGAGGACCGGATCTCCTCTTTCTCGTACAGGTCGGACATCTGCTCGCCGGAGACCTGCAGGTCGGCGATGCCGGTGTAGCCCGAGTCGACCGCGAGCTCGGCGCGGTACTCCTCCGCCGCCATGCCGATCGACGACGCCTTGACCCGGAGCGGCAGGTCCTTCGACACGACCACGACGTCGAGCCCGTCGTTCTTCAGGTTCGACGCGACAGCGAGGATGCGGGAGTCGTTGTCGCCGAGCTGCAGGCCCGACGGCAGGACGGACTGGTTGGAGTGGTTCAGTTCGACGCGGAACGAGCCGCCGTCGCCGATCGCGATCGGGAAGTCGAGCCGCTCGTGCTCGATGCGCAGTTCGTCGAGCAGCCGGAGGGCCTGCCGGGCGAAGTACCCGATCTCCGGGTCGTTGCGCTTCGCCTCGAGTTCGCTGACGACCACCACGGGCAGGACCACGGCGTGCTCGGCGAAGCGGAACAAGGCCCGCGGATCGCTGAGGAGCACCGATGTGTCGAGCACGTACGTGCGCTGGGCGACCGATGTGGACGAGTCCGCGGTGTGCTGCTGCTGTGCTCCGCGAGAGACGTTCTGAGAGGTCACGACCACTCCATCCCCGGGCCGCGACGGGCCCGGTCCTGTCCTCGAACGCGGCCACGGAGCGGGTCCCGAAGCACCGACTGTGGCCGCTTCGATCGGGCGCGGTGCCCGATGGGGACAACGTACGTCCGGCCCCCGACACCCCGACAGCGACACGCGGTTTCCGGAGTTACGGTCGCGTGAACAACGCGAGCGTGGCTCGCGACGCCGCGCGCGGCGGCGACGCCGAGTGGTCACGAACCGTCGGCTGCGTCGGCGCCAGCCGACCGGTGGTGACCACCCGGCGGACGTGAGCGGGGTGTCGTGACCGCTCGCGGGCTGCGGCCGGGAGGCCCGTGGCGGCCTGGCACCGCGCCTCCAGGCCGTCCGTTGGTCGCCACTCGTCGCGCGCGCAACGCCGTGTGGTCACGAACCGTCGGCTGCGACGGCCCCGGCCGACAGGTGGTGACCACTCGGCGGACGTGAGCGGGGTGTCGTGACCGCTCGCGGGCCGCGGACGGGAGGCAGCAAGCGCAGCAGCCAGCCGCTGCTACTGCATCGTCGCGTACGAGACGCAGGCGTCGCGGAACATGTCCAGGGTCTCGTCGGTGGTCGACGGGAACACGGACACCCGCGCGACGCCGAGCCGCGTGGTCGCGGTGACGCCGTGGTTGTGCATCGCGGCGGACAGGGCCGTCACGCGACCCTGCGTCGGCCGGAGCACCACGATGCCGGCGCGCTCGGCCGGGTCGCGGCTGGACTCGACCTCGAGCCCGAACTCGTCGGCGATCGCGAACACGCGCTCGACGCGGTCGGTGATCCGCTCCTGCACGGCGGCCACGCCGACCGCGGTGAGACGCTCGAGCGACACCGCGAGCCGAGCCTGCGCGACCGGGTCGATGCGGGACATCTGGAAGCCGGCGGCCCCCGGACGCACCGCGGGGACCTCGGTGGGCCAGCCGGACGTGCCGTGCGGACCGGACAGCGCCGGACGGATCCGGTTCAGGGCGCGGTCGCTGAACGCCACGAACCCGGTGCCCCACCCGGCGTGCAACCACTTCTGCCCGCCGGTGGCGACGACGTCGGCGACCTCGTACGGGGCGTCGACGACGCCGAAGCCCTGGATCGCGTCGACGATGAGCAGGCGGTCGCCGATGACCTCGCGGATGGCGGCGAGGTCGGTCAGGTAGCCGGTGCGCCAGTCGACCAGGGATACCGCGACGGCGGTCACCTCGTCGGTCAGGCGCTCACGGATCAGCTCGGGGGTCACCCAGCCGGCACCCGACTCGATGACGACGGGCTGCACCCGTCCGCCGGTGGCCGAGGCCGCGCTGGCGAGTGCGAGCGGCAGCGACGGGTACTCGTCGGCGGAGACGAGCACGCCACCGCTCAGGCCGAAGGCGGTGTGCAGCAGACCCGGGGTCGTCGCGGCCTGCGAGACGACCTGGTCCTCGCGGCGGCCGACCAGGCGGGCGGCGACGGTGCGGACGCGGGCGTCCTGCTCGTCGAGGGTCTCCATGGCGCCGAAGCGCATGTGTGCCTGGATGGTGCCGAGCACACGCTGCTCCTCGAGCACGGCGGTCTGCACGGGGCCGAACGCAGCGTGGTCGAGGTAACCGGGGTCTTCGGAGAAGCCGGCGGCGTACTCGTCGATGTTCACAGGTGGTGCACCTTTCACAGGGTTGAACCCTGAGAGCCTACTGGGACGCGGCTCCGCCGACGAACCCGGTGCGGGAGGTGGCTGGTCAGCCGCCGAAGCGACGCGACCGGAGGCCGAAGTCGCGGACCGCCCGGAGGAAGTCGACCTCGCGCAGGTCCGGGTAGAACGCCTCGACGAAGTAGAACTCGCTGTGCGCGCTCTGCCACAGCATGAAGTCGGAGAGCCGCTGCTCGCCCGAGGTCCGGATCACCAGGTCGGGGTCGGGCTGACCCTGCGTGTACAGGTGGTCGCCGATGAGCTCCGGCGTCAGGACCTCGGCCAGGGTGTCGATGGTGCCACCGCCCGCGCCGTGCGCCTGCACGATGCTGCGCATGGCGTCCGCGATCTCACGACGGCCGCCGTACCCGACGGCCAGGTTGACGTGGAGGCCGGTGCGGCCGGCGGTGCGCTGCTCGGCCTGCTCGAGCGCGGTCACCAGGTTCTCCGGCAGCCCCTCGTTCGACCCGACGTGCTGCACGCGCCAGTCACGGTTGTCGGCCAGGACCCCGGCGAGGTCGGCGATGATGCCGACGAGTTCCTCGAGCTCCTCGCCGCCGCGACCCGTCAGGTTGTCGGCCGACAGCAGGTACAGCGTCACGACCTCGATGCCGAGGTCGTCGCACCACGTCAGGAACTCCGGGATCTTCGCGGCGCCGGCGCGGTGGCCGTGTGCGGCGGACTCGAGCCCGAGCTGCTTCGCCCAGCGGCGGTTGCCGTCCACGATCATGGCGACGTGCTTGGGCTTCGCTGCACCCTCGAGCTGGCGGCGGATCCGGCGCTGGTAGGCGCGGTAGAGGATCCCTCGCCCTGTCCATCCCGCCGTCCCGGTCACGCACCGAGCGTAGTGCACCACCGACACCGGATCCCTGAGGCTCCCGCTCTGCGGACACGTGGCTGTCGTTCGGGGTCAGGCCCTATGGTCGGGACCATGCAGGACGAGCACGAGACCGGAACACTCCCCCACGTCCCGTTCACGGAAGAGGCGTCGGCGAACACGACCACGACCGCCGCCGAACCCCGTCCGGCCTGGCGCGGCTGGATCCACCTCGGTGCGTTCCCGTTCGCGATCGCGATGGGGGTCGTCCTGATCACCCTCGCCGACAGCACCGCCGCGAAGGTCGGCAGCGCCGTGTTCATGGCGACGTCGCTCGCGATGTTCGGCGTCTCGGCGACCTACCACCGGTTCCCGTGGGGGCCGAAGGTGAAGGCCGTGCTGAAGCGCATCGACCACACCAACATCCTGCTGCTCATCGCCGGCACCTACACACCGGTCGCGATCTGCGCCCTGCCGCACACGCTCATGGTCGTCGTGCTCTGGGTGATGTGGTCGGGCGCCGCGCTCGGCATCGCGTTCCGGGTGCTCTGGATCAACGCGCCCCGCTGGCTGTACGTCCCGATCTACCTGGTCCTCGGGTGTGCCGCCCTCGGGCTCCTGCCGCAGTTCTTCGCGGCGAGCGTCCCGATGACCGTGCTCATCCTGTCCGGCGGCGTCGCCTACATCATCGGCGCGCTGGTCTACGCCTTCAAGCGGCCGAACCCGGTGCCGACGCAGTTCGGGTTCCACGAGGTGTTCCACGCCCTGACCGTGGTGGCCTTCGGTGCGCAGTGGGTCGGTGTGCTCATCGTCGCGCTGGACCCGGTGCGCTGACCGTCGCACGTTCCTTCCCAGAACACGTGCGATACCTGGTGGTTCCGGGCGTACTCACCAGGAAGTTCCGACCAGGTACGCCCGGTTTCGGTAGGTACGCCCGGTTTCGGTAGGTACGCCCGATTCGACCAGGTACGCCCGGTTCCGGTAGACGCACGCACAAGTCGGACTGGAGGCCCGTGGCGATGCCGCCACGGGCCTCCAGTCCGCCTTGTAGCCGCGCCAGTCCGCCCTGCTGTCGCGTCAGCCGCGCTCGGTGTCGTCGCCGACGTCGGCGCGGCCGTCCTCGGCCGCCCGCCGCTCCGGCTCGTCCGTCGCGGTGCCGTCGCCTGCGGTGCCGTTCGCCTCGGCCTCGAGCCGCTCACGCACCTCGGCGCGGTAGCGGGTCCGACGGATGCGTCGGGTCATGTCCACCACGAGCAGGATCGTCACGATCGCGACGAGTGCGATCGCGATGAACCCGACGACACCCGGGGTGACGTCGACGTCGGGGACGACCGAGGGGCTGGGGCTGGGGGTGGCGGCGAGTGCCGCCGCGATGGTGCTCACGAGGTCGGTTCCTTGTCGGCTGGGATCCCGGCGAACAGGTCGGTCTCCGGGAGCTCGGTCGGCACGCGTGCCTCCACGAGCTGGTAGTCCTCGGTCGGCCACACCGTCGCGAGGAGGTCGTTCGGCCAGTAGAAGAAGGCACTGTCCGGTGCGACCTGGCTGGCGTGCGCGCGGAGTGCGGCGTCACGCTGGTCGAAGTACTCGTGCACGTCGACGTGGGTGGTGGCGAGGTCGGGCCGGTCGGCGAACCGCTCGACCCACTCGCGCAGCTGCTCGATCGCGGGGCTGTCCGGGTCGCGCTCCTGCAGGGCTTCGAAGATCGTGCTGAAGCGGCGCGGGTTCATCGTGCGCTCGTAGTAGAGCTTCGCGATCGACCACGGGGCACCGGCGGACGGGTACGCCGACGGGTCGGCGGCGGCGGACCACGCGGCCATCGACACCTCGTGCGTGCGGATGTGGTCGGGGTGCGGGTAGCCGCCGTTCTCGTCGTAGGTGACGAGCACGTGCGGGCGGAACCGGCGGATCACGCGGACGAGGGCCTCGGTGCTGTACTCGAGCGGCACCGTGGAGAACGTGCCCGGCCGGACCGTCTCGCCCTTCTCGGCGTCGGGCAGCCCCGAGTCGTGGTAGCCGAGCCACACGTGGTCGATGCCGAGCGCCTGCTGCGCCGCGGCCATCTCGGTGCGGCGGTACCCGGCCATGTCGCGGTGTGCACGGCTCGTGGCCGGCTCGCCGAGCTGGTCGTTCAGGATGTCGCCGGCCTCGCCACCGGTGCAGGACACGACGAGCACCTGGTGCCCGTCGGCCACGTACTTCGCGGCGGTCGCGGCACCCTTGCTCGACTCGTCGTCGGGGTGGGCGTGGACGGCCAGCAGACGGTAGGGCACGTGGGGTTCCTCACTGCGGGTGAGCGGCGTCGGACGCGGGCAGCGCACAGCATCGCGTGAACTACCCTGGGATCAGGATATCCACCCCGGGAGCCCCGAACTGTCCGAACAGACCCAGACCGCCACCCTCGACGAGCGCTACGGCCGTACCCCGGCCCGCAAGCGCCGCAGCCGCCTCTTCGCCATCGTCGCGGCCATCGCGGTCGTCGTGGTCTTCGGTGCGTGGGTGATCTGGGCCGGGCTCGACCAGTCCGACCGCGGCCTCGACCAGGACGTCATCGGGTACGAGGTGCTGTCCGAGCACAGCACCGTCGTCCACTCGCAGGTGTCCGTCGACCCGGGTGTCGAGGCGAAGTGCGCCGTGCAGGTCCTCGACAAGAGCTACTCGATCGTGGGCTGGAAGGAGATCACCGTGCCGGCGTCCGAACAGCGCAGCCGGAGCATCTCCACGCAGGTCACCACGACGACGCGGGGCGTGACCGGCTTGATCCACGACTGCTGGATTCCCTAGACTGTCCTGATTCGCCTCTCGAGACCGACCACTCGGCCGGTCTCGTTTTTTCATGGTCGAAGGGACAGAACATGAGCAACGACACGCAGGTCACCTGGCTGACCCAGGAGGCGCACGACCGTCTCAAGGCGGAGCTCGACGAGCTGAGCGGCGAGGGCCGTGCCGAGATCGCGCGCCGCATCGAGGCCGCTCGCGAAGAGGGCGACCTCAAGGAGAACGGCGGCTACCACGCCGCGAAGGACGAGCAGGGCAAGATCGAGGCCCGCATCCGCGTCCTCACCGAGCTCCTCAAGCACGCCACCGTCAGCGAAGCCGAGTTCGACGGCACCGTCGAGCCGGGCACCGTCGTCACGGCGGTCATCGCCGGCGACGAGTCCACCTTCCTGGTCGGCAGCCGCGAGATCGTCGCCGAGGGCTCCGACCTGACGGTCTACAGCCCCGTCAGCCCCGTCGGCGCGGCCATCGTCGGCCTCAAGGCCGGCGACAAGGCCACGTACACGGCGCCGAACGGCAAGGAGATCGCCGTCGAGGTCGTCAAGATCGAGCGTTACGAGCCGTAGACCCGGCCCACTGCAGACGGGAGGCCCGTGGCGACACCGCCACGGGCCTCCCGTCTGTCAGCTGGTCGCGCCCAGAGCGCGCACCGCATTTCCGACAGTCCACGCGTCGAACGACTCGTGGATCGTCGCGGACTAGTGCTCCAGGAGTTCCGGGCGGAAGCCGACCTCGTGCAGGCGCTGGATGACCTCCTGCGCGTGCTCGGGGCCGCGTGCCTCGATCGACAGGTCCAGCGCGACCTCGTTGATGACCAGGCCCTGGCCGTGGCGGGTGTGCAGCACCTCCACCACGTTCGCGCCGGCGTCCGAGATGACCTGGGCGACGCGGGCGAGCTGACCCGGGCGGTCCGGCAGCATGATGCGGATGCCGATGTAGCGCGAGGCGGCGACGAGCCCGCGGGTGATCACGCGTTCCATCATGAGCGGGTCGATGTTGCCGCCGCTCAGCAGCACCACGGTGCGGCCGGTGTCGCGGACGGCGCCGGACATGATCGCGGCGACGCCGACGGCCCCCGCTGCCTCGACCACGAGCTTGGCGCGCTCGAGCAGGACGAGCAGGGCGCGGGCGGTGTCGTCGTCCGAGACGGTGACGATGTCATCGACCAGGTCGCGGATGATGGGGAAGTTCAGGTCGCCGGGGCGCGCCACCGCGATGCCGTCGGAGATGGTCGGTTTCGTGGTGATGGTGACGGGCTCGCCGGCGGTGATCGACGACGGGTAGGCCGCAGCGTTCTCCGCCTGCACGCCGATGACCCGGATCGGCCGTCCGAGCCGCTCGGCCATGCCCTTCACCGCGAGTGCGATGCCGGAGATGACGCCGCCGCCACCGATCGGCACCACGACGGTGTCGACATCGGGCACCTGGTCGATGATCTCGAGGCCGAGCGTGCCCTGCCCGGCGATCACGGCCGGGTGGTCGAACGGCGGGATGAACACGGCGCCGGTGTGGGCGGCGAAGTCCTTCGCGGCACTCAGCGCCTCTTCCACGGAGTGGCCCCGCAGCACGACGTCGGCGCCGTAGTGGCGGGTGGCCTGCAGCTTGGGCAGGGCGACGCCGACCGGCGTGAAGATCGTCGCGGGGATGCCGAGTTCGCGGGCGGCGAGGGCGACACCCTGCGCGTGGTTGCCGGCGCTCGCGGCGACGACGCCCTTGGCGCGCTGCTCGGCGGACAGGGTCGAGAGTCGGTTGTAGGCACCGCGCACCTTGTAGGCACCGGTGCGCTGCAGGTTCTCGCACTTCAGGTGCACCGGGGACCCGAGCAGCTCGGCGAGGAACTGCGACGTCTCCATCGGGGTGACGCGTGCGACGCCCTTGATGGTCTCGCGCGCCGCCTCGATGTCCGCGAGGGTCGGGATCGCGGCGAGCGTGTGCGGGGAGGCGCTGGTGTCGGTCACTCCCCCATCATCGTCGCTCCGGGGCCCCGCGGCGAACTCGTGTGACGCTCAGTTGGTGCTGGCGGTGTCTTCTTCGGCCGAGGGACCGGAGTCGACGCCCGGCGCCGGGACGTCGTCGCCGACCTTGTGCCGACGTCGTCGGAGCAACTGGATCTGCCCGTGCTGCCCGCGCTTCGGCGTCGCTTCGAGGACGTGGTCGGAGTCGAGCCGTCGCCAGCGTCCGCTCGCGATGGTGGTGACCATGGCGTTCAGCGTCGCGATCAGCGGCACGGCGAAGAAGGCTCCGGCGATGCCCGCGAGCCCGGAGGCCGCGGTCACGCCGAGGACGACCGCCAGCGGGTGGACCTTGACCGCGTTGCCCATGACGAGGGGCTGCAGGATGTGGCCCTCGATCTGCTGGACCAGCAGCACGACCCCGAGCACGAGGACCGCGGCGAGGGGACCGTTGAAGATCAACGCGACGAACACCGCCAGGAAGCCGGTGACGATGGCACCGACGACCGGGATGAACGCACCGAGGAACACGAACGCGGCGATCGGGATCACCAGTGGCATGCCGCCGAAGAAGAGCCCGACGATGAAGGACCCGAGGCCGATGCCGACCGCGTCGACGAACGCGACGAAGATCTGCACGCGGATGAAGCTCGTCAGGGTGATCCAGCCGGCGACACCGGCGCCGTCCACCGCGGCCCGCGCCTTCTTCGGGAACAGCCGGACGGACCAACGCCAGACGTTCTTGCCGTCGATCAGCAGGAAGATCGTGGTGAACAGGATGATGAAGAGCGCCTCGAAGGCGTGCGTGGCGCCCGAACCCGCGCTGGCGACCCCGGACAGGATCGACGCGGAATTGTCCTGCAGCCACTTCGTGCCGTCGTCGAGCCAGCCGTTCACGTCGGACTGGCTGATGCCGAACCCGGAGCTCAGGACGAAGTCCTTGATGTTCGCGTACTGGTCGACCGTCCGGTCACGCAGGGACGGGTACGACGCGATGATCTGGTCGACGACGAGCCAGATCAGGCCACCGAGCGCCGCGATGCCGCCGAGCAGGCTCATCACGACGGCGAGCCACTTCGGCACGTGGTGCCGCTGCAGCCAGTTGGAGATCGGCACGAGGAGCGCCGAGACCACGATGCCGACCAGGAACGGGATGAGGATCTCGCTGAAGACCGTGACGAGCCAGATGAAGACGGCGATCACGCCGACGACGACGAGCGCCCGCCACGACCACGCGCCGGCGATGCGCACGCCGACCGGGACGGATTCCTCGACCACGGGGTCGGGGTGTGTCTGCTTGCTTCCCCATGCCATGGGCCCGAGTGTAGCGATGTGCTTCGCGTCAGGTGCCGTATGCGGCATACGTTCGTGGACCCTCATGTCGGCGGGGTTCGGTAGCGTCGCGGCATGCCCAGGTCGACGCTCTCCGCCGCCGAGGCCCGCCGGGTCGCACTCGCCGCGCAGGGGTTCGGACGGCCACCCGCCGAGCCGGTCTCGACGCGTGCGCTGAACACCGCGTTCGGCCGGCTCGGGCTGTTGCAGATCGACTCCGTCAACGTGTTCGAACGCAGCCACTACCTGCCGCTCTTTGCCCGGCTCGGGGCCTACGATCGGTCGACGCTCGACCGGCTGACGCTCGGACGGACGGGTCCCTACACCGAGTACTGGGCGCACGAGGCGGCGTTCATCCCCCGCGACGACCTGCGATTGTTCCGGTGGCGGATGGACGCCCTGCGGGAGCGTGACGCCGGCCCGACCCGGATCGACGGCGTCACCCGGACCGCTGCCGTCCGGCGCGAACTGCACGCCCTGCTCCGGGCCGAGGGTCCGATGCGGGCGAGCGCGGTGGAGCACGAGTCGAACGTGCGACGCGGCCCCTGGTGGGGGTGGAGCGACGTGAAGCTCGGGCTCGAGCAGATGTTCCGCTGGGGTGAGGCGGTGAGTGCCGGACGAGCCGGGTTCGAGCGGGTGTACGCCCTGCCCGAGCAGGTGCTGCCCGCGGGCTTCCTCGAGACCGCCCCGCCGCGTGCCGATGCCGTGCTCGAGCTCGTGCGCCAGGCCACACGGGCGCTCGGCATCGGCACCCGAGCGGACATTGCGGACTACTACCGGCTGCGCTCCGACGACACGGCCACGGCGATCGCCGACCTCACCGACGCCGGGGAGCTCCTGCCGGTGCGGGTCGAGGGCTGGGGCGAGCGGGCCTGGCTGCACGCGGGAGCCCGGGTCCCCCGGCAGCTGACGGCGGACGCGGTGCTGAGCCCCTTCGACCCGGTCGTCTGGTTCCGGCGGCGGGCCGAGCGGATGTACGGCTTCCACTACCGGATCGAGATCTACACGCCGGCGCCGAAGCGGGTGTTCGGCTACTACGTGCTGCCGGTGCTGCAGGACGACCGGCTCGTCGGGCGGATCGACCTGAAGAGCGACCGGCAGCGCGGGGTACTCCGCGTCCGGACCGCGTGGCAGGAACCCGGCGAGCACCTGGACCCCGAGCGGCTCGCCGACACACTGCGACGGACCGCGAGTTGGCAGGGTCTCGGCGCGATCGAGGTGACCGACCGAGGCACCGCTGCTGCGGCCGTCGCCGGGGCGCTCGGAGTGCCCCTGGTGCCGCACGAGTCCGCTGACGACGCGGACACCCCCGAACCGATCGAGACGGCCGACGACACGGCCGCCGACGGCATCGGCTGACCCGTCAGAACCGGTCGGCGTTCGCCCGCAGCCGCGCGATGCGGTCGGGCAGCGGCGGGTGCGTCGAGAACAGTCGGTCCATCACACCGGGGCGCATCGGGTCGGCGATCCACAGGTGCGCCATTGCGGAGTTCTGCGTCTGCATCGGTCGGCCGTACGCGCCGAGCTTCTCGAGGGCCCGGGCGAGGCCCTCCGGGTACCGGGTCGTCATCGCCCCGGTGGCGTCGGCCAGGTACTCGCGCTGCCGGGACACCGCCGCCTGCACGCCGGCCGCCGCGATCGGGGCCACGATGACGGCGACGATCCCGGCGATGAGCAGCACCGGGTTGGCGCTGCCGCCGTTGTCCGAGTTGCGGTTCCGCCCGCCGGACAGGCCGCTGAAGATCGAGATGCGGAGCAGGACGTCGGCGATGAGCCCGACGGCCACGACGAGACCGAAGACCATCGTGGACACGCGGATGTCGTAGTTCCGGACGTGTCCGAGCTCGTGCGCCATCACGCCCTGCAGCTCCTGGTCGTCCATGAGCTCGAGCAGCCCCGTCGTTGCTGCCACCACCGCGTGCTCCGGGTCACGCCCGGTGGCGAAGGCGTTCGGCGAGGGGTCGGGGATGACGAACACCCGGGGCATCGGCATGCCGGTCGCGATGGCGAGGTTCTCGACGGTGCGCCACAGCCGCGGTTCCGAGACGCGGTCGATCTCGACCCCGCCGGCGATCGCGGTCGCCTGCCGTGCCGCCAGGAAGTACTGCAGCACCGCGTACCCGAGGGCCACCACGAGCACGATGAAGCCGATCGAGACGTTGCCGGCGAGGTACCCGCCGAGGAACCCGAGCGCGCCGATGATCAGCAGGAACACCAGGACGATGACCACGGTGTTGCGCTTGTTCCGCGCGATGGCGCTGTACACGTCGGATCCGACGCTGGGGTCAGAACTGGACGCGCGGCGGCTCGGCGATGGCCGCCGGCTCGTTCGTCTCGAAGAACGGGGCCTCGGAGAAACCACGGTTCTTCGCGAACGTGGAGTTCGGGAACACCCGGATCTTCGTGTTCAACTCACGCACACCACCGTTGTAGAAGCGGCGGGCGGCCTGGATCTTGTCCTCGGTGTCGACGAGCTCGGACTGCAGCTGCAGGAAGTTCTGGCTCGACTGCAGCTGCGGGTACCCCTCGGCCACCGCGAACACGCTCTTGAGCGCCTTCTGCATGTGCCCCTCAGCGGTGGAGGCCGTGTCGGCGTCACCGGCGGACAGGGTCTCGGCGCGGGCCTTCGTCACATCGTCGAAGACCGCCTTCTCGTGCGTGGCGTACCCCTTGACCGTGTCCACGATGGTGGGGATGAGGTCGGCGCGGCGCTTCAGCTGCACCGAGATGTCGCTCCAGGCTTCGTCGACCCGGACCTTGAGCGTCACGAGGGAGTTGTACGTCACCCAGAGGTAGATCCCGATGATCACCAGGACGACCACCACCACTCCGACGACGATGAGCGTCGTGACGAGTCCGGTGTCCATGCGGGCGTACTCCTTTGCGCGTCGGGATCCGCGGTGCTGCGTTGGCCTGAACGGCCATCGTGAAGTCTATCGACGCACTGAGCATGCTCCGTTCCGTGAGCAGTGTTCACGGGCGATTCCCGAGTCACGCACACCGGGTTCCCGGACTGCGGCCCGATCCCGAACCTCATCCGCGAGGTGTATTGACCGGAGGCCGCAGATCCCGTGGGATGGGTCCGGTGAACACGAGCGGGGAGAACGTGGACGAGGGGGCTGTCGGGGGCGACAGCCCTCGTCGTCGTCCCCGCTTCGCCCTGCTCGCAGCGACGACGACGGTCCTCGTCGCCGCCCTGCTCGGCGCCGCGGCAGCCCCGGCCATCGCGGTCGCCGCGGACGGCACGTCGGTCGACGCCGCCGCTGCGGACGCCCCGGCAGCCCCCGCCGCCCGGGCAGCCGCCACCCCCACCGCCACCCCCGAGCCGAGCGAGATCGCTCCGCCGAGCCCCGGCCGACCGGGCGCCCCGACGCCCACCCCCACGCGTCCCGCCGTTCGGCCCACCATCGCCGATCCCGGTGACGTCACGACGGGGACGACGCGCTTCCACGGCACCGGCACCCCCGGGCACACCGTCCGGGTGACCGGCCCGGCCGCGACGGGTTCGTCCGGGTGCACGACCCGGGTGGAGCCGAACGGTTCCTGGGCCTGCCTCGGCACCGTGCGCTCCGGCCCGCAGCAGGTCTTCACGGTGCGTGACCTCGTCGCCGCACTGCCCGTCGCGAGTGCACCGGCCTCGGACGTCATCGTCCCGCCGACCCTGGCGGCCGCCGGGCCCACCGGCGGCACGGTCTCCGGCACGGGGTACCCCGGATCGACGGTGCTGCTGTCGGTGTCCGGCTCCTCGGCCCAGCAGACCGCCCGGGTCGGTGCGGACGGCCGGTGGGTGGCCGCCCTCGGGTCGCTCGCCGACGGCCGGTTCACCGTCACCGCGTCGCAGACCGCCAGCACGGCGCGCGGCTACCGGTCGGACCTGCGGAGCGCGGCCTCCGCTCCCGTGACGATCACGGTCGACCGCACGGCGCCCGCTGCCCCGCGCATCACGACACCGGACGACGGCCAACGGATCGGCACCCGCTCGACGACGGTGGCCGGGACCGGTGAGCCGGGCGCCCGCGTGACCGTGTACGTCGACCGTGCGCCGGTGTGCGGCGTGGTGGTCGCGTCGGACGCCTCGTGGTCGTGCTCCACCGCGGGGTCGACGCTGCGCGCCGGCGGGCACCAGCTCACCGCGACGCAGCACGACGTCGCCGGCAACTACTCCCGGTCGTCGGCCGCCGTGCGGGTCACGGTGTGGTCCACCACCACGGCTCCGACCGCCACACCGACCCCGGGCCCCACGGACACCCCGGGGACGCCGGGTACGTCGACGCCGGGGTCCGGCGCGACGACGGGCACCCCCGGCGCGACCGGCCACGGAGGAACCGGCAACGGCAACGGCACGAACGCCGCCGGTCACGGGGGCGACGGCGGCAACGGCGGTGAGAACGGCGGCGCAGCAGGCACCGGCAACGGCACCGGCAACGGCCCCAGCGACGGCACCGGCAGCACCCCGGCCGGCGTCGGCAGCGCCGGAGGCCACCCCGACTGGTCCGGCCCCGCCGGCGACTGGACCGCGGCGACCACCTACGACCGCACCGTCCCGACCATCCAGACCGCGTTCTCGTGGCGGACCGTCCTGATCGCCACCGCCGTCGCCGCCGGGTTCCTCCTGCTGATCGCCGCGCCGCTCGCCCTCGTGGCCGCGGTCACCCGGGGCCGCCTCCGCTCGCCGTTCGCCGGGCTGCTCGGCCGCAACCGCTCGCGGTCCGACCGCGCCCGCGGCGACGACGTCCTGCCGACCTGGGCGTCGATCACCATCGCGGTGTCCGTCGCGGCGCTGTGCACCCTGCTCGGGGTGGGCGTCGAGCTCGAGGCCCGCTACGCCCGTCTGGCGATCGCCGTCCTCGCCGGGACCGGCGTCCTGACCGCCGCCGTCATGTTCGCCACGCGGTGGGCAGCCGGCAGCGACCACCGCACCGTCGGGTTCCGGGTGTCGCCGTGGCTCGTGCTCGCAGCCCTCGTGGCGTGCGGCGTCACCCGCGCGGCCGACCTGTCCCCCGCACTCATCGTCGGGGTCGTCCTCGTGCCGTCCGTCCGCCCCGGTCTGGCGACCGGCCCGCTCCGCCTGGGCACCGGGATCGCCGCGAGCGCCCGGGGTGCGACCTGGCGGGTGCTGGCACTGCTCGGGCTCGCCGCGGCCGGCTGGGTGCTGCACAGCCTGCTCGCGGGCGGTGGCTTCTGGGTGTCGCTCGGGTCGGAGTTCGCCATCACCCTGTGCGTCGGCGGGCTCGGTGCCGTCGTCGCGACGCTGCTGCCCGTCGCGGGGTCAGCCGGCAGTGCACTGCTCGCCGCCTCCCGTGGCCGGTACGTCGCGCTCGCGGTGGTCGCCGTCGCGCTGACCACCGCGGTCTACTCGGGGACGACCGGCACGCACGCCGCACCGGCCCTGCTCGTCGGCATCGCCGCGGCCTGCGTGGCGGCCGCGATCGCGGCCCTGGTCTGGCTGCGCACCGACAGGCGTGCGGCCCGCGTCTGACCCGAGCCGGGCCTCCAGAGCGGCGCACCGCACCACCCGTCGGACAGAAGACGCACATCCGGGCCGGTTCGCGGACAGCGGGCTAGTGTGACGAACGGTGCTGGTCGCACCGCACGGGGGACGTTCGCCGTCCCGCACGGACGACCGACGCCGCACCGGACCAGCGGTGCAGCAGTGCCGCGCGACCGGTGCCCGCGCAGCACCGACGGTGTGCACCGCACGACGGCGGCAGGAGCGATGATGACCGACACCCGACCCGACCCGGAACCCCGCACCGACACCCGACCCGACCCGGAGCCCCACACCGACACGCGGTCCGACTACGACGCGACGCGCTTCCGCGAGGTGTTCGAGGGCAGCTTCACCTACGCGAACGGCTTCGCCCGCAACACCCACCGCTTCGCCGGCCGACCCGCGCTGCGCGAGCCGGGGACGGACCGCTCCTGGACCTACGCCGAGCTCGGCGACGCCGTCGACCGGATCGCCGGGTGGCTCGTCCGGCACGGCGGCGGACGGGGTTCCGTCGTGATGGTCGAGCTGTTCAACTCACCCGAGTTCGCGATGCTCTACCTGGCCTGCCACCGCATCGGCGCGGTGTTCTCGCCGACGAACTTCCGGCTCGCCCCGGACGAGGTCGCGTTCATCATCGAGGACTCCGCACCCGCCGTCCTGGTGCACGACACCGAGCGGACGAGTGCGATCGCCGCTGCGATCGAGTCCTCGCCGCACCGGCCGGACCAGGTCGTCCCGGTGGGCGGCGACCACGACCGGTTCGCCGAGCTGCTCGCGTCCGAGCCCGTCTCCCCCGAGGAACTCGCGGCGATCGGCCCGCGCAGCACCTACGACGAGTCCACCCGGCTCTACACCTCGGGCACCACCGGTCGGCCGAAGCCCGTCCCGCTGCCGAGCCTGGTCGAGGTGCTCAGCGCGCACGACGTGGTCATGCACTTCCCGCTCAGTCCGTTCGACAAGACGCTCAACATGTCGCCGCTGTTCCACCGTGGCGGCCTGTACTCCGGTGGCCCGAACCCGGTGTTCTACGTCGGCGCGGAACTCACGACGCTGCGGCACTTCGACGCCGACCGGGTGCTCGACCTGGTCGAGTCCGAGCGCCTGACGTTCCTGATCGGGGCCCCGCCGAACCTGGTGCAGCTCGCCGACGCGCAGGAACGCCGGGCGCGGGACCTGTCGAGCCTCAACGGCATCGTCACGATGGGCGCACCGCTCGACCGCGCCGCGGCGCTGCGGTACCAGGAGCTGCTGTCGCCGAGGATCTTCAACGGCTACGGCACCACCGAGACCTTCTGGAACACGTTCCTGCGCCCCGAGGACTTCCCGGACGGCGCCGGGTCCACCGGTCGCGCATCGACCGACGACGACGTCGCCGTCGTCCGCGTGCACGAGGACCGTCTGGCCGACCCGACCGACACGGTGGCGAAGGACGGCACCGAGATCGGGGAGTTCGCCGTCCGCACCGTGAAGTCCGGCTACTCGTACCGGAACCCCGGGCTCGAGGCCGAGAAGTTCGCGAACGGCTGGTTCTACCCCGGCGACCTCGCCACGTGGGACGAGCACGAGCGGGTCACGATCGTGGGCCGCAAGGACGACATGGTCATCTCCGGCGGCGAGAACGTGCACCCCGTCCAGGTCGAGGCCGTGCTGCAGGAGCACCCCGGGGTCGCCGACTCCATCGTGGTGGGCGTGCCGGACCCGCGGTGGGGCGAGGTCGTCACGGCGTACGTCGTCCGTGCCGGCGACCGGCTGCCGGCCGACGACGCCGAGGCAGCGGCCGCGCTCGAGGAGTGGACCGGGTCCCACCCGGGCCTCGCCCGCTACAAGCGCCCGCGGCGGTACCGCTTCGTCACGGACGTGCCCTACAACGCCACCGGCAAGAAGGTGCACTACCTGGCGAAGGACACGGCCGCGGCGGATGCGGCAGCCGGCCGGCTGATCGAGCCGTAGCGCGCCCGGTACCCGGCCGGTGACGGCCTGGAGGCCCGTGGCGGCGCCGCCACGGGCCTCCCGTCCGTCAGCTGGTCGCGTCCACCGCGCGCCGGGGCGCGTTGCGGGCGAAGAGGCCGGGCAGGAGCCCGCCGATCTTCGTCCCGATGCACAGGCTGACGAAGGTCGCGAGCGGGGTCGCGAGCGCCTCGGGATCGAAGGTGGCCACCGCCACGAGCCCGACCGTCCCCGGCACGAGCAGCAGGAACGCCGGGAAGAACGACACCGTCGCCGGGATCGCCGGCACGAGCCGCTCGAGCAACCGGGTCGCGACGAACAGCAGCGCCGCCGCGGCCCCGGTCGCGACGACGCTGCCCCAGAGCGGCGTCGTCGTGCTCACCACGGCGTAGGCGGTGACCATGACCGCCACCGACACGAGCGTCAGGCGCCACCCGGACCGGAACACCAGACCGAGCCCGACCGCGAGCACCACGACGGCGACCCACGACACCCAGTACGCCGGCACGGACTCCCAGCCGGCCAGGTCGGTGCCGACCCCCGCGACCTCGCCGACGAGCGCGGCCGACGACGGGTCGACGTGCAACCCGGTCAGGGCGCTGCCAGACGCGATGCCGGCGGCCATGAAGCCGAGCATGATGAGCCCCTGCACCAGTCGCGACGACCCGGTGACGATGTCCGCGGCGGTGAGTTCGAGCAACGCGTTGGTGATGAGCGCGCCGGGGACGAACACCGCGACCGGGGCGCAGACCGCGAAGAGCGGGACCTGCTCGAACCCGGTACCCGCGGCGACCAGGCCGACGATCGCCGTCGACACGAACGCGGCCAGGAACGGGATGATCGCCACGGCCTCGCGGAAGCGCCGGAGGACCAGTCCGATCACGCCGACCAGGCCGCCGACGACGAGCGCCAGGACGATCGCCCACCAGGGGCAGCGGAAGACGACGGCCAGGCCGGCCGAGGTCAGGGCGTTGCCGAGGATCCACGGCAGCGCGGGCGGCGGGACGGTGCCGGCCCGGATGGCCCGGACGCGGGCGGGGATCTCGGCGAGGGCGATGGAGCCGCTCTCGAGCCCGAGCACGACGCGGTTGGCGCGGGCGGCCTGGCGGGAGGACAGTTCGACGCCCTCGGCGTTGACGATGGTGGCGGCGCCCGTCGAGACCTCGCTCACCATCACCAGGGCGGGCAGGACGCCGATCGCGAGCGTCGGTCCGACCCCGGCGGCGTCCCGGGCCTTCTCGAGGGCCGACCGGACGTCGGTGACGGAGCTGCCGGCGTCCAGGAGCAGGGCTCCGAGGGTGCCGAGGAGCATGCCGACCGGGACGCTCTCGCCGTCGACGACCTCGACGTGTGCTTCCGGTCGGCGGAGGGCGTTCTGCAGGTTGGCGAGTGCGCTTCCGAGTCCGACCACGATCGTCGATGCTACTGGGCGGCGAGCCGGTCGTGCAGTCGCGCCGTCTTCGCGGGAAGGCGACGGTCCGCGGGCCGGGAGGCACGTGGCGGGCCGGTCCCGCGCCTCCAGTCCGATGCCCAGGGCGACCCGATCCCACCGTCGAAGCGACAGATGGCAGGACCATCGCTCGGACTGTGCGGCCGGAGCGACAGAACGACGCAAACTGTTCGCAGAGTTCTGTCGCTTTCGCAGCGGCACGCGGCGGGCGCCACGCCAGAGCCTCGGCGGTACCCCCGGTGGGACTCGAACCCACAACTCAGCGATTTTAAGTCGCGTGCCTCTACCGATTGGGCCACGGGGGCGGGCCGCAACAGCCTACCGATGCACGAAGGCGGCCACCCTTCGCAGGTGACCGCCTTCGTGACGAGTGGTGCTACTTGGCGTCGGCCGGGGCCGTCACCGGCTCGGGGGCGTTGGAGACGTCCTTCGCGGGCTCGCCGTAGACGGGACCGGCGGCACCGGCGACCTTGCCCTCTTCCGGAGCCGGGGCTGCGGCGGGCGCGGCCGGGGCCTCGGCAGCGGGCTTCGGACGGGACGCGAACGCCTCGAACGCGGCGCGCGGGGTCTCGCGGTCGTCGAGCGACACGATGTCGCGGCCCAGGAAGAAGCCACCGACCCAGTCGCCGATGACGCGCCACTTGCGCTCCCACGACGGCATGGCCAGGCCGTGGTAGCCGCGGTGGGCACCCCAGGCCAGGAAGCCCTTCATGGCGAACTTGCCGGACTGGAACACACCGGTGCCCAGGCCGAGGCCCGCGACGGCACCGAGGTTCTCGTGCTTGTAGTCGGTCGTCGCCTCGCCACGCATGGTCGCGACGACGTTCTTCGCGAGCTGCTTGGCCTGGCGCACGGCGTGCTGGGCGTTCGGCACGCAGAACCCGCCGACACCGCCACCGGTCAGGTCCGGCACGGCTGCGACGTCGCCGCAGGCCCATGCGTCGGCGATCACGCCGTTGTCGTCGACCACGCGCAGGTCGGGCTGCACGCGGATGCGGCCACGCTGCTCGAGCGGGAAGTCGGTGCCCTTGACCATCGGGTTCGCCATGACACCGGCGGTCCAGATGATGAGGTCGGACGGGATGGTCTCGATCGCGCCGTCGCTCGTCTTCAGCTCGCAGACGCCACCCACGGCCGAGGCCAGCTGGGTCTCGAGGTGCACGGTCGCGCCACGCTCGGCGAGGTTCTTGAGCACCCAGTGCGAGGTCTCGAGGGAGACCTCGGGCATGATGCGGCCCATCGCCTCGACCAGGTGGAAGTGCGTGTCGTCGAAGGACAGCTGCGGGTGGCTCTTCAGCAGGTCGGTGACGAAGGAGCGGAGCTCGGCGAACACCTCGATGCCGGCGAAGCCACCACCGACGACGACGACGGTGAGCAGGCGGTCGCGCTCGGGACCGGCCGGCAGGTTCGCCGCCTTGTGGAAGTTGCTGAGGATGCGGTCACGGATCGACGCGGCTTCCTCGATGGTCTTCAGGCCGATGGCCTCGTCCGCGACGCCCGGGATCGGGAACGTGCGGGACACCGCGCCGGCGGTCATGACGATCTGGTCGTAGGACTCCTCCCACGCCTCGCCCTCGGTCGGGGTGATCGTCGCCGTCTTGGTGGCGTGGTCGACCTTGGTGACCTTCGCCGTGACGACGCGGGTCTTCTTGAGGTGACGACGGTGCGCGACGACCGCGTGACGCGGCTCGATGGAACCGGCGGCGACCTCGGGCAGGAACGGCTGGTACGTCATGTACGGCAGCGGGTCCACCATGACGACCTCGGCTTCGCCCTGGCGAAGGTGCTTCTCGAGCTTCCATGCGGTGTAGAAACCGGCGTAACCGCCGCCGACGACGAGGATCTTGGGCACGGGGGATGATCTCCTTGGATGGGGGTGTGCGGGAGTCGGGTCAGACTTCGCCGCCACCCGCCCCGACTCCAGCGTCTGCACCGTCATCATACGCCCGGCACTCACACCGGGAGGGCGACCAGTCCGCGCGCTCGAGCGCGAGGTCACCGATGGGGTTGACGCCGGGTCCGGCGGCGAGGGCGTGGCCGACGAGGGCGTGCAGGCACTTCACGCGGGTGGGCATGCCACCGGCGCTGATGCCGTCGATCTCGTCGACGTGTTCGATCGACTCGCGATCGGCCAGGTACGACTCGTGGGCCGCGCGGTACTGCGCGGCGACTTCGGGGTCCTCGAGCAGGGCTGCCAGCTCCGGCATCACCTGGTTGGCCTCGAGGGTGCTGACCGCAGCGGTGGCCGCGGGGTGGCACAGGTAGTAGAACGTCGGGAACGGGGTGCCGTTCGACAGGCGGGGCTTCGTGGAGACGACGGTGGGGTTGCCACAGACGCAGCGTGCCGCGATCCCGATGACGTCACGTGCCGGTCGGCCGAGCTGCGCCGACACGACCTGGACGTCGCGGTCGGAGGGCGGGTCGAAGGGAGGGGTCGTCACGGGAACGTGAGCCTACCGGAGAAGCGGAACCCCTCGCACCGTCGGGCCGGACGGCTCCGCGCCCCGCGGTTCGGACTACTTGCTGTCGCCCGTGCCGGAGACGTCGGGGGCGACGAGGTCGGCGGCACGCTCGTCCGTCAGTCCGGACTGCAGCACCGACGAGAGCATCGCCTGCACCCAGTCGACCTTGGGCGTCTGCACCTTCGCGCTCACGGGGGTGCCCGAGTCGGTGGTGGGGGTCTTCTCGGCCCGCTTGTCCTCGGTGCCCATCACGAGGTAGCTCTCCTCGCCCGGGTACACGTAGAGCAGCCGGTCGCGGGCCTGCGCCTCGATGTACGCCGGGTCGTCCCAGCGTGCGACGTCCTGCTTCTTCTGCGTGACGTCGGCCTTCTGGCTCGCGACCTCCTCCTGCTGCTGGGCGATCTGCTCCTGCTGCTGGATGAGCGTCCGGAGCGACGGCGCGAGCACCACCACGAACAGCACGATGATCGCGAGCATGAGCAGGCTGAACCCGGAGAAGTGGATCGAGCGGTACCAGGGCTGCGCGGGCGTGCTGCCGTCGGGCATCGCCACGGGGACGCGGCGGACGCGGGGCTTCTGGCTGGGCACGGTCCGACGATAACCCGGCACGGTCGGTCGGGCCGCCCGGCACGCGGCCGTTCGGCGCCCTCTCAGCGTCTCGCGTCGTCCGGTCGAGGCAGCCGGGAGGCACGGCTCCGGCCCGCCCGTGAAGTCCCGCACCCGGAGTGGTCACCACACACCGCCCGGCGCACGTCCGGTGGTCACGTCCTGTCGGCCAGGCCCGGGCCAACCGACGACTCGTGACCACTCGACGCAGCGCGTGCGGCACGTCCTGACCACTCGGCACCTCGGCACCGCACACACGACGAGACGCCGTCCTCTTGGAGGAGGACGGCGTCTCGGTGGTGCGGGTACTGCTGGCCGGGCTGGTTACAGCGACGCGGCGCGCGGGAAGGCCGAGCGACCGGCGTACACCGCGGCGTCGCCGAGCTCTTCCTCGATGCGGAGCAGCTGGTTGTACTTCGCGACGCGGTCCGAGCGGGCCGGGGCGCCGGTCTTGATCTGACCACCGTCGACCGCGACCGCGATGTCCGCGATCGTGGTGTCCTCGGTCTCGCCGGAGCGGTGCGACAGGATCGAGGTCAGGCCGTGACGGTGCGCGAGCGAGACCGCGTCGAGGGTCTCGGTGAGCGTGCCGATCTGGTTGACCTTGACGAGGATCGAGTTCGCGGCCTTCTCGTCGATGCCCCGCTGCAGACGCTTCGGGTTGGTGACGAACAGGTCGTCGCCGACGATCTGGACCTTGTCGCCGAGCTCGGCGGTCAGGTGCGACCAGCCTTCCCAGTCGTCCTCGGCCAGCGGGTCCTCGATGGTGACGAGGGGGTAGTTCGCGACGAGCTCGGCGAAGTAGGAGGTGAACTCCTGGCTCGAGAGCTGCTTGCCCTCGAACTGGTACTTGCCGTCCGAGAAGAACTCGGTGGACGCGACGTCGAGGCCGACGGCGATGTCCTTGCCGGGCGTGTAGCCGGCCTTCTCGATCGCGGTGAGCAGGAAGTCGAGCGCCGCACGGTTCGACGCGAGCTCCGGCGCGAAGCCGCCCTCGTCGCCGAGGCCGGTGGCCAGGCCCTGCTTCTTCAGCTCGCCCTTGAGGGCGTGGTAGGTCTCGACGCCCCAGCGGAGTGCCTCGGAGAAGGACTCGGCGCCGTAGGGCACCAGGAAGAACTCCTGGATGTCGACGTTGGTGTCCGCGTGGGCACCACCGTTGACGACGTTCATCAGCGGGACGGGCAGCGTGTGCGCGTTCGGGCCGCCGAGGTAGCGGAAGAGCGGCAGGTCGACCGAGTCGGCTGCGGCACGGGCCACGGCGAGCGAGGCGCCGAGGATCGCGTTCGCGCCGAGGCGGGACTTGTTCTCGGTGCCGTCGAGCTCGATGAGCGCGGCGTCGACGAGGCGCTGGTCGGTGGCGTCGAAGCCCTCGAGCGCCGGGCCGATCTCGTCGAGGACGGCGTCGACGGCCTTGAGCACGCCCTTGCCGCCGTAGCGCGAGGCGTCGCCGTCGCGCAGCTCGTACGCCTCGAACGCGCCGGTGGATGCACCGGACGGGACGAGCGCGCGGGACACGACGCCGTCGTCGAGGAGGACCTCGACCTCGACCGTCGGGTTGCCTCGGGAATCGAGGACTTCGCGTGCGCCTACGGCATCGATCAGGGCCACGGGGTACTCCCTACACATTGGTTGTGGTGATTGCGGTGTCGATCCTAGCGAGCGGAGGTGAACACGACGTCGGCCGTGACGCCCCGCTGTGGACGAGTTCGTGCTGGAACGAGGACTGGGTGCTCAGTCGAGCGGGCGGAACTCGACGCCCTCGAGCGACGCGGTGTCCGCCGAGACGGTCGCGAACGCCGTGAAGCCCTGGGCGGCGAGGCCGGCGAGCAGGTTCTTGGTGTTCTTCGTGCGACGCTCGATCCGGACGCGTCGGTGGGACGCCAGCGCCTCGGTCTTCAGCGCCGCGAGCCGGACCGGATCGACGTCCTTGTCGTACACGAGCACGACGGCGTCGGCTTCGGCGGACTCCGGGAGGGTCACGAGGTCGACGAGCCGCTCGAACCCGAGCGAGAACCCGACCGCGGGGACGTCCTGCCCGAGGAACCGACCGATCATCCCGTCGTACCGGCCGCCGCCACCGAGGCTGTAGCCGAAGTCGGGGTGCGCGACCTCGAAGATCGTGCCCGTGTAGTAGCCCATGCCGCGCACGAGCGTCGGGTCGAAGCGCAGGTCCACCCCTGGGAGCGCCTCGCGCAGGCGGAGCAGGTCGGCGAAGGCCTCGGCGTCGAGCCACGGCGCCCCCTCGACCGACGTCCAGTCGGCTTCCTCGAGCGCACGGATGGTGTCCTCGAGCCCGGGCAGGTCGGCGCCCACGGTGCTGCGGAGTTCTGCCGCGACGCCGTCCGCGCCGATCTTGTCGAGCTTGTCGATCGTGATGAGCGCGCGGTCGGCGGCGGCGGGCTCGGTGATCCCCCACGACGCGAGGAGCGCCAGCAGGATCCGGCGGTCGTTGATCCGGATCGTCGTGCCGCGGACCCCGAGGGCGTCGAGGGCCGCGGTCGTCGCGCGGATGAGCTCGATCTCGGCGAGCTGCCCGGGCTCCCCCAGGATGTCGATGTCGCACTGCACGAACTGGCGGTAGCGGCCCTTCTGCGGGCGCTCGGCACGCCAGACCGGCGCGATCTGCACGGACCGGAACACCGACGGCAGCTCCGCACGGTGCGAGGCGTAGAACCGGGCCAGCGGGACCGTCAGGTCGAACCGGAGACCGAGGTCGGCGAGGTCCAGCGGCGCTTCGGCCGCCTGCAGGTCCTCGGTGGTCAGCCCGCGCTTCATCACCGCGAACGCCAGCTTCTCGTTGTCGCCGCCGAGCCCGGAGTGCAGCCGCGCAGCGTCCTCCACCACCGGGGTCTCGATCTCGTCGAAACCGTGCCGCGAGTAGACGTCCCGCACGACACCGAGCACGTGCTCGCGCCGGGCCTTGTCCGCCGGGAGGAAGTCACGCATGCCACGGGGTGCCGTCACGGTCGTTGCCATGCGGTCAATTCTGGCAGACGGGCGTCTCCGGCTTGCGCGCGTGCCGACCCACTGGCATACTGCATGCAGAACCTCGGTCCGGATCGTGCCTGATCCACGCTCCGGACCGATTCGCGGGGCGACGTGCTGCAGTGCGTCCCGCGGTTCGAGCGGGCTTCCCTGTCGGCCCCTCTCCCTGGTGGAGCCGACGCCCGCTCACGGGCGCCCTCTCTTTTTCGGGTTGGGAGGGCGCCCGTTCTCCCCTGCCCGGAGCGATCTCCCGACCGGGGATCACTCCACGGCGCGACCGGCTTCCTCGAGCGCCGACACCGCGGCCCGCAGACTCGCGACCGGGTCCACCCCGCGTCGTGCCGCAGCCGCGACCTCCCCGAGCACCGCTCGCCCCCACCCGGCGTCGACCGTGCCCACCCCGTCGTCCGCAGCGGGCAGGGCGGACGCACCACGGGCCTCCGGGCCGACGCCGGAACCGGCCCCGACGACGGACGCGACGACCGCGTCGGCGTCCCCACGTTCCTCCAGGCGTTCCAGCAGCTTCACAGCGCGCTCCAGCGGCGGCATCGCCCGCGGCACACCGTCGAACGCACTCCGCCGACTCGCCTTCTCGGCCGCCTTGGCCGCACGCCAGACCCGCACGACGTCCTCGACGGTGTCCGCCGTCTCGTCGCCGAACACGTGCGGGTGCCGCCTGGTCATCTTGTCCCGGACCCCGGCGGCGACGTCCTCGAGGGTGAAGTCCCCCGCGCGGGCAGCGATCCCCGCGTGCAGGACCACCTGGTAGAGCAGGTCGCCGAGTTCCTCGCGGACGTCGTCCGGGTCGCCGTCGTCGATCGCGTCGACGAGTTCGTACGACTCCTCGACGGCGTAACGGGCGAGCGAGGTGTGGGTCTGCGCCCGGTTCCAGACGCACCCACCGTCCTCGGCGAGCAGGCGGTCGACGACGGTCACGAGGTCCGGTACGGCGGTCATCAGGTCATCGTGCCACCCGCGTAGACTGGCGGTGGTGTGTCGGGAAGTCTGGTCGACGGACACTCACCCGACCCCTCGAGACGGAGATCCATGTCGTCCCTCGTCCGCTCCCCCCGCTTCAGCGCCATCGCGCTCCTCACCGCCGCCGTGCTCGGCCTGTTCGTGGCGAACTCCCCGATCGGCCCCGGCCTCGAACAGCTGCTCGACGCGCACCTGCCGCTCGGTGCCCTGGGCCTCGACCTGTCGATCGCGCACTGGATCAGCGACGGCCTGCTCGCGGTCTTCTTCCTGCTCGTCGCGATCGAGCTCAAGCAGGAACTCGTCGACGGCGAGCTGTCGAACCCCAAGACCGCGATCATCCCCGCAATCGCGGCGGTCGGCGGCGTGCTCGTCCCGGCCGGCATCTTCCTGCTCGTCACCGCGGGCACGCAGTACACGCACGGGTGGCCGATCCCGACGGCGACGGACATCGCGTTCGCGCTCGGAGTGCTCGCCATGTTCGGTCGCGGGCTGCCGAGCGGCATCCGGGTGTTCCTGCTCGCGCTGGCCGTGCTCGACGACCTCATCGCGATCATCATCATCGCCGTGGTGTTCGCCCACGACACGGACTTCCTGGCCCTCGCCGGTGCCGTCGTCACGCTCGCGGTGTTCTGGCTGCTCGGCCGGATGCTCCGTCCGGGGCGCAGCGGGCAGACGTTCATCATCGTGGCGATGGTCGTCGTCGGGCTCCTGACCTGGTGGCTCGTCTACCACTCCGGTGTGCACGCCACCATCGCCGGCGTCGCCCTCGGGCTCGTGCTGCCCCGCCGCCCGGGCCACACCCTGCACGAGAACGTCGAGCCGTGGTCGAACGCCATCGTGCTGCCGGTGTTCGCGTTCGCGTCGGCCGCCGTCATCATCCCCTCGGTCGGCATCAGCGAGCTCTCCCCCACGTTCTGGGCGGTCGTCCTCGCGCTGCCGGTCGGCAAGGTCATCGGCATCACGCTGTTCGGCACGGTCGCCACGCGGATCTTCCGCTCGCCCGGCCGCTCGTCGCTGTCGTTCTTCTCGATCATCACCGTCGGCGTGCTCGGCGGCATCGGGTTCACGGTGTCGCTGCTGATGAACGAGCTGGCGTTCGCCCGCAACGAGGAGATCCTCGACGAGGGCGTCCTCGCCGTGCTCGTCGGCTCGGGCATCGCCATCGTCGCGTCGGCGGTCGTCGTCACCCTGCGGGCGCGGGCGTACCGCGCGCGCCGCGAGCTGTCCGAGGCCGAGGACACCGAGTAGCGGGCAGCGGGCGGCGGCGCAGCCGACGCGGAACGACAGAGTCGACGTCGTAGGACGTCGACTCTGTCGCTTCGCATCAGCGGACGCGTGGATCGTCACGGACGGCGTGCACGCCGTGGACGTGGCCGATGACGGACTGGAGGCACGGTGCGGGCCCGCACCGTGCCTCCAGTCCGTCTCCGCTCGCGTCTACGCGGCCGGTGCCTCTGCGGGGGTCGTTGCGCCGTACACGGCGGTGAGGATGCTCTCGACCCACTGGATGAGGGCGTCGTCCGGCAGCGCCTGGTCGTGCGGACGCGGCATCGGGATGCTCGTCGCGTTCTGCTGCGGGAACCAGCGCGCCCCCGGGAACATGCGCTTCAGGCGCACCTGCGACGAGTCGGCGAGCTCCTTGCCGGCGACCCGCAGGTTCGAGCCCATCACCACGACGTCGGACAGGCCGACCTGCTGCGCCATGCGACGGAGGCGGGAGACCTCGACCAGGGTCTGCACGGCCTGTGGCGGATGCCCGTAGCGGTCGGTGAGCTCGTCGAGCACCATGTCGATCGCGTTCGGCTGCGCGGTCGGGGCCGAGGCCGCCGACAGCTTCTGGTACGCCTCGAGCCGGAGTCGCTCGGACTCGACGTAGTCCTCGGGGATGTGCGCGTCGACGGGGATCTCGAGCCGGAGCTCGGTCTGTCCCTCGGCGACGTCGCCACGGAACTGCGACACCGCCTCGCCGATCATCCGCAGGTACAGATCGAAGCCGACGCCCGCGATGTGGCCGGACTGCTCCCCGCCGAGCAGGTTGCCGGCCCCGCGGATCTCGAGGTCCTTCATGGCGACCTGCATGCCCGCGCCGAGCTCGTTGTTCGCGGCGATCGTCTCGAGGCGGTCCTGTGCGGTCTCGGACAGCGGCTTCTCGGAGTCGTAGAGGAAGTACGCGTACCCGCGCTCCCGCCCACGGCCGACACGACCACGCAGCTGGTGCAGCTGCGACAGACCGTACTTGTCCGCCTTGTCGATGATGAGCGTGTTCGCGTTCGCGATGTCCAGGCCCGTCTCGATGATCGTCGTCGAGACGAGGACGTCGAAGCGGCGCTCCCAGAAGTCGACCATGACCTGCTCGAGGGTGGTCTCCGACATCTGCCCGTGCGCCACGGCGATGCGGGCGTCCGGCACGATCTCGGCCAGGTGTGCGGCCACCGACTGGATGTCCTTCACGCGGTTGTGCACGTAGAACACCTGGCCCTCGCGCAGCAGCTCGCGGCGGATCGCCGCCGCCACCTGCAGGTCGGACTGCGGCCCGACGAAGGTCAGGATCGGGTGGCGGTCCTCGGGCGGGGTGGCGAGGGTGGACATCTCGCGGATGCCCGTGACCGCCATCTCGAGCGAGCGCGGGATCGGGGTCGCCGACATCGCCAGGACGTCGACGTTCGTCTTGAACTTCTTGAGCTGGTCCTTGTGCTCGACGCCGAACCGCTGTTCCTCGTCGATGATGACGAGCCCGACGTCCTTGAAGGTGATGCCCTGCGACAGGATCCGGTGGGTCGCGATGACGATGTCGACCGTGCCGTCGGCGAGCCCGGCGATGGTCTCCTTCGACTCCTTCTCGGTCTGGAACCGGCTCAGGGCGCGGAGGTGTACGGGGAACCCGGCGAAGCGCTCCTGGAACGTCTCCATGTGCTGGCGGACGAGCAGGGTCGTCGGGACGAGCATGACGACCTGCTTGCCGTCCTGCACGGCCTTGAACGCGGCACGGATCGCGACCTCGGTCTTGCCGTAGCCGACGTCGCCGGACAGCAGGCGGTCCATCGGGATCGGGCGTTCCATGTCGCGCTTGATCTCGTCGATCGTGGTGAGCTGGTCGGCGGTCTCGGCGAACGGGAACGCCTCTTCCAGCTCGCGCTGCCACGGGGTGTCCGGACCGAACGCGTGCCCCTTCGACGCCATGCGCGCCGAGTACAGCTTGACCAGGTCGACGGCGATGTCGCGGACGGCCTTGCGGGCCTTCGACTTGGCGGCGGACCAGTCCGAGCCGCCCATCTTCGACAGGGTCGGGGACTCGCCACCGACGTAGCGCGACAGCTGGTCGAGCTGGTCGGTCGGCACGAAGAGCTTGTCGCCCGGGTAGTTGCGCTTCGACGGCGCGTACTCGAGCACGAGGTACTCGCGCTGCGTCTTCACGGCGTTGCGGCCACCGCTGGAGACCTCGCGGCTGACGAGCTCGACGAACTTGCCGATGCCGTGGGTCGCGTGCACGACGACGTCGCCCGGCTTGAGCTGCAGCGGGTCGACGACGTTCTTGCGGCGGCTCGCGAGCTTCTTGACGGTGCGGGCACCCTGCTGGACGCTGCGGCCGTAGAACTCCGCCTCGCTCAGGACCGCGATGCGGGGGTCGGGGATCGCGAAGCCGTGCTCGACGGTCGCGGTCGTCACGACGGCGAACCCCGGCTCGGGCGGCGCGTCGACCGCTGCGGCACGGGCGGCGACCCCGGCGTCGGCGAGCACCTGCACCGCACGCTCGACGAGGCCCTGGCCCTGCGCGGTCACCACGACGGCCCACCCGTCGTCGGTCAGCGACTTGACGTGCGCGATCGCCCCGTCGGCGCTGCCGGCGAAGCTCGGCACCGCCTCGGCCCGGACGCGGATGTACTCGCCGGCCTCGGCAGCGGCCTCGGCGTCGGTGAGGACGCGCTCGGTGTCCCCTTCGTCGAGGCCGGAGTCGAACGGCGACACCGTCCACCAGGTGCGCTGCCCGCGGGTGTTCTTGAGCTGCTGCACGGTCAGGAAGTTGCCCGCGTCGAGGTCGATCGGTGCCTGGGCACCCGCGACCGCTGCGCTCCAGGCCGCCTGCAGGAACTCGGTGTTCGTCTCGGCGAGGCTGTTCGCGCGGCCGTTCACCCGCTCGGGCGAGAACACCGCGATGGTGGCGTCGTCCGGCAGGTAGGAGGTCATCGGCACGAGGTCCTGCACGAGCGCCGGAGCGAGGGACTCCATGCCCTCGACCGGGATGCCCTCGGCGATCTTCGCGAGCATCTGCGACAGGTTCGGGAACTCGTGCAGCATCTCGCGCGCCCGCTGCCGGACGTCGTCGCTGAGCAGGAGTTCGCGCGAGGCGGTCAGCTCGACCGAGCCGAGGTCGTCCTCGGTCGTGCGCTGGTCGGCGACGGAGAACGCCTTGATCGCCTCGATCTCGTCGCCGAAGAAGTCGACGCGTGCCGGGTGGTCGGCCGTGGGCGGGAAGACGTCGAGGATGCCGCCGCGCACCGCGAACTCACCACGGCGGGTGACGAGGTCGACGCGCGAGTAGGCGAGGTCCACCAGCTGGGACGCGATCGCCGCCAGGTCGTTGCCCCGCGAGTCGGTCCGCAGCACCACGGGCGCCAGGGACGTCAGGTTGCTCGCGATCGGCTGCAGCGCGGCGCGGACGCTCGCGACGACGATGGTCTGTCGACGCTCGGCCGGGTCTGCCGCCTGCCACGCCGCGAGCTTCCGGAGCGTCGCGATGCGCGTGCCGACGGTCTGGGCACTCGGGCTGAGGCGTTCGTGCGGCAGGGTCTCCCACGCCGGGAACTCGAGCACGTCGGCGTCGGGGACGTAGCTGCCGAACGCTTCGCGGACCGCCTCGGCCTCACGCCCGGTCGCCGTGATGACGAGGACGCACTGCGGACCGTTGCGCTCGGCGAGCAGCGCGCCGAGCAGCGGCACGCGCAGGCCGTCCACGACGGAGAAGTCGGCGTCGCGCGGTGCGGCGCGCAGCACGCGATCGAAGGCTGAGGCGCGCGAGAGCGCAGGGATGATGCCCGAGATCGTCACTCAGGAGATGGTACCGGCCGCCACCGACACCGGCCGCGACGTGCGCGACGGGCGAACAGCGCCGATGCCCGGCACGGAGCGCTCAGGACGGAGCGTGCACGCGCTGCTGTGCGGCGAGCAGCCCGACCTCGGCGATCGCCTCGACCGCGTCGGCCGCGTCGGCCAGCAGGATCGGCAGCGTCTTCTTCTCGGCTGCGGAGAAGTCACGCAGCACGTAGTCGGCCGGGTCCTGCCGACCGGGCGGACGCCCGATGCCGACCCGGACGCGCATGAACTCGTTCGTCCCGGTGGCCTTGATGATGTCGCGCAGCCCGTTGTGCCCGCCGTGACCCCCGCTGCCCTTGAGGCGGACGGTGTCGAACGGCAGGTCGAGCTCGTCGTGCACGACGACGAGGTCGGCCGGTGTGGCGCTGTAGAACCCGAGCACCGAGGAGACCGGTCCGCCCGAGGTGTTCATGAACGACCCGGGCTTCGCCAGCACGAGTCGTGTGCCGCCGGGCACCAGGCGCCCCTCGGCGACCTGGTTCGGCGTCTTGTGCTTCTTGAACGTCGCTCCCATGCGGAAGGCGAGTTCGTCGAGGACCATCTGGCCGACGTTGTGGCGGTTGCCCGCGTAGTCGGGCCCGGGGTTCCCGAGCCCGACCACCACGAGGATGTTGTCCGTCACAGCGTCGACCAGATGTCTTCGAAGGGGTGTTACTCGGAGTCCGCGGCGCCCTCGGCACCCGACTCGGCGCCGGCCTCGGCCGAGGCCTCGTCCGCAGCGTCGTCGTCAGCGGTGCCACGCGGGGTGACGATCGCGACGACCAGCGCCTCGGGGTCGGTCTCGAGCTCGGCACCCTCGGGGAGCTCGAGCTGCGCGGCGTGGATCTGCACGCCGTCCTCGAGGCCCTCGACGTTCACGGAGACGTGCTCCGGGATGTCGGTGGCGAGCACGAGCAGCGAGATCGTGTTGAGGTCCTGCACGTGGATGGTGCCGGAGAAGGACTCGCCCTCGATGACGACGGGCACGTCGACCGTGACCTTCTCGCCACGGCGGAGGACCACGAGGTCGATGTGCTCGATGATCTGGCGCACCGGGTCACGCTGGACGTCCTTGACGAGGGCGAGCTGCGCAGCACCCTCGATGTCGAGGTCGACGACCGCGTTGGCGGTACGGACGAGCAGCATGGTCTCGTGACCGGGCAGCGAGATGTGCTTCGGCTCGGTGCCGTGGCCGTAGACGACCGCGGGGATCTTGTCGGCCGCGCGGAGCTTGCGAGCAGCGCCCTTGCCGAACTTGGTGCGGACTTCCGCTGCGAGCTTGGTGTAGTCGGCCATGGTGCCTCCTGGTGTCGGGGACGACGCCGGGGTGCCGGCATCGTGGGGGTCTGTGGTGTTGCAACTCGAACGCGTGCACGCGTGAGGAACGATCCCAGGGTCTTGCCGGGTATCCCACCGCGTCGATCACGGCCGCGCGTACGCAGCCCTCGCCGAAGTCAGGGACTGAGTCTAGCAGGACCGTCCGGGCGTGTCGCGCGTCACGATCCGGACGCACACCGGGACGGACGGGAGGCCCGTGGCGATCCCGCCACGGGCCTCCCGTCCGTCGTCCCCATGCGGCGGGCGCGGGGCGCTCCCCCCAGGACCGCTCCCCGCGACCGCCGCGTCAGTCGACGTCCGCGGGTGCCGCCGGCGCGAGCCGCGCGATCACCCGGTCGAGGCGGGCGTCCACCTGCGGCTGCCGCGTCGAACCCCTCCGGAGCACGGCCGCGTCGGTCGCGGTGACGTGCAGCAGCCGTTCCCACTCCGCCGCGTACAGCGCGCTGCGGTAGCCGGATGACTCCTGGCACGCGACGTCCCGTTCGGCGACGGCGACCTCGGCCGTCCCCGGATCGTCCGAGAACAGGACGACCTGGTCGCCGTCATGGGCGCTGATGTGCATCGAGGGGGTCGGCATGTCCTCCGGACCCTCGGGCAGGTCCGGCACACCGGACGGCGCCATGCAGGTGCGCCACCCGGCCGCGGCCGTGCGGACCGGGTCGTCCTGGCGTGCGTCCAGCGCCGCCAGGTACGTCAGGCGCTGGGCCAGTTCGGACGCGGTCTGCTCGGTGCCGCGCAGTGTGGTGCCGAGCGTCTTCCGGGCTGCCTTCCAGCAGCGGGCGGCCACGTCGTCCGGGAGCGCGGCGAACGCGGCCTGGCGGTCCGGGTCGTAGCCCCACTTCCGCATGCCCTCCTGGTTCGCACCGGCGACGGACGGCCCGTGGTAACCGCGGGCCTCGGCGAGCGCCGTGGTGAGGGGCCGGGTGGTCGCGAGTGCGGGTGCGGGGTTCGCCCGGGCGGCGGTGTCGGCCGCGTCGTCGTCGGCCTGTAGCCCGGCCGCGGTCGCCCAGGGCGCCGGATCGTCGATGCCGGCCTTCCGCAGGCAGGGCTCGGCCACCAGGTCCTCGGCGTACGTGGCCTTCGACGAGGCCGGTGCGACGAAGGCGTCGAGCGGCATCGCCCACGCCGTGCTGTCCTGTTCGACGGTGGGTGCGACCGCGACGTCGGCGCGTTCGGGCAGCCCGTGGACGACGGCGGTGGCCAGCCCGGCGAGGACGACGACGAGGGTGCCGGTCTTCGCGACGCGGTTCGTGATCTGCATGGTTCCCCCTAGGCGCGGACGAGGCCGCGTTCGTGTGCGGTGATGACGACCTGGATCCGGTTCCGGAGTCCGAGCTTCGTCAGGACGGCGCGGACGTGGGTCTTCACGGTGGCGTCGCTCAGGAAGACCGACTCGGCGATCTCGGCGTTGCTGAGCCCCTTCGCGACGAGCAGGAAGACCTCGCGCTCGCGGGCCGTCAGCGCGTCGAGGACCTCGTCGCGTCGGTCGGTCACGGCCGGGGTGCCCTGCGCGCGCAGCAGGTCGAGCGCCTCGGCTTCGGTCGGGGCCGGTCGACCGGCGTGCACGTCGCGGATGGTCGCGGTGACGACGTCGGGCAGGGCGTCCTTCGTCAGGAACGCGGCGGCTCCGGCACGGAGTGCTGCGAGGACGGCGTCGTCGCGGCGGATGGTCGTGAGCGCGACGACGCGCGGGCGGTCCTGGGTCGAGGCAGCGAGCCGCGTCAGGGTCTCGATGCCGTTCATGACCGGCATCCGCAGGTCGAGCAGCAGCACGTCGGGGTGCTCGGCGGCGCAGAGCTCGAGGGCGGTGGCACCGTCGCCGGCGGTCCCGACGCAGGTCATGTCGTCCTGGGCGTCGACGAGCATCTGCATCCCGGTGGCGAACAGTCGCTGGTCGTCGACGACGGCGACGCGGACGGCGCTCATCGGACGTGCTCCGGCAGGACGGCCTTGGTATCGGCCTCGGTGTCGGTGTCGGTGTCCGCCGTCGCCGTGGTCGGCACGGCGACGGTCGTCGGCAGCCACGCGGTGACGACCCACTCGTCCGGGGTGTCGCCGACACCGGCACGCAGCCAGCCGCCGGCCAGTCGTGCACGCTCCTGCATCCCGCTGACACCGGACCCGACGCCGTCGAGCTCGACGAGGGGTTCGGTCCCCCGTGACGTCACGACGACGCCGAGCCCCGGCCCGCGCCAGTCGAGCGCCACCCGGGCCGTCGCGGTCCGTCCCTGGTGCTTCAGCACGTTCGTCAGGCTCTCCTGGACGATCCGGTGCACCGCGCTGGCGCTGCCCGCGGACAGCAGCCCGGCACCGTGCTCCTCGAACGTCGCGGTCATCCCGAGCTCCCGCATGTCCTCGACCAGGTCGGGGACGTCGGGCAGCCCGTGACGGTCGGCGTCGTCGCTCGCCTGGATGCGTTCCACCAGGGCCCGGACGTCACCCAGCGCCGAGCGGCTCACGTCTGCGATGTCCTGCAGCGCCCGGGCGGCGTGTTCGTCCCGCACGGCGATGGCCGCGGCACCCTGGGCCTGGGACACGACGACGGCCAGTGAGTGGGCGAGCGAGTCGTGCACGTCGCGGGCGATCCGTGCGCGGTCCTGCTCGGCCCGGAGTTCGGTGGTGGTCACCTCGGTGCGGCGTTGCGCCTCGACCACCCGGACCCGGGCGAGGCCGATCCGCCACGCGGCACCGATGGCCACGCCGACCGCCCAGGCGACACCGCTGACCCCGACGAACGCGAAGGTGATCGTGACGAGGTCGGACCGGGTCCCGCCGGAGTTCCCCACCCAGCTGCCCCAGACGTCCTGGTCGGCAGCGGTCGGGACCGCCATCGCCCAGGCGGCTGCCGCACTCGCGAGCAGGAGCACGGGGACCGCCAGGTAGCGGAGCAGGTCGGACCGACCGGCGCCGACGACGCCGACGACGATCGCGATCGCCAGGTACTCCGGCCAGGTCGTGTCGGTCGGCCGGGTGAGCAGCCGGGCCGCCTGCAGGAGCGGGATGCCGACGACCAGTCCGAGCGCGGTCGCGGGCATCCACGCGGCGAGGCCGATGGCGACGGCGAAGGCCGACACCACGACGACGTGGTCGGCGAGCCCCGCGCGTCCGGCCTCGGCGACGATCCAGAGCACGAGGTACACGGCGCCGGCGGCGGGGGCCAGCAGGTGCCGGTACCGGCGGAGGAAGGAGGTCATGACGCGAGCGTATGGGCCGCGCCGGACGGGGACCGAGCCGTGCGGCCGCTTTTCATCCGAGGTGATGAGGTCGCGCCGGACGGCTCAGCGGCCGACCTGCCGACGGTGCTCCTGCGCGGCGTGGAGGACGTCGCGCGCCCGGTCGCTCGCTGCCTCGGCCTCGTCGCGGGCTGCCTCGAGCCGGGTGATCTCGGCCTCGGCCTGCTCGAGGGCACGCTGGAGCCCCGCGCGGCGCTCCTCCGCCTGTTCGAGATCGGCCTCGGCGGTGTCGAGTGCGGCGTCGGCATCGCGGGACTCCGTGCGCGCTGCGGTCTCGGCCTGGCGCGCGGCCTTCCGGTCGGCGGCCGGGTCGCGCTTCGGTTCGGCTTCGGCGTCCGGTTCCGGAGCGTCGCGCTGCGCGGGCCTGGAGGCACGGCTCGCCTTCCGCGCACCCCTCGCCTGGGAGATGGGGATGGGTGGGGCATCGCTGCCGGACCAGGCGTCGGGCACCGCGTCCGGATCCGCGAGCGCCCCGTCGAGGTCGACCGCGTCGAACCCCACGCTCTCGAGCGCCGTCACGAGCAGCCCCGACCGCACGGCCGCGCCGGCGTGCGGGTCCGCCATGGCCGCCTCGATCGTCGACCGGACCTGCTCGAGCACCGCCGCGGTGACGGGGTGTCCGGCGTCGGACGCCAGGTCCGCACCGGCCTGTGCGAGGGCGTCGACGACCTCGGCGCGCTGCCGACGGAGGGTCCGGATCGCGTCGGGGTCGGCGTCGGCCTGCGCCTTGCGGAGCGCCGGTCCGAGGTCGACGGCGTCGTCGAGGGCACCGTCGTGGGCGAGCAGGTCGATCACCCAGGCGGCCGGTGAGGGCTTCCGGAGCTTCCCGATCGCCGTGGCGAGGGCACGGTCGTCCTTGCGCACCGCGCGCTGCCGTGCGGTGCGCTCGGCGACGAAGTCCTGCGGCGCGACGAGCAGCAGCTCCCTGGCGACGTCGGCGAACTCCATGCGACCACTGTGCCAGCCAGGATGCCGGGGACTACCAGTCGTGGACGGTGCCGTCGGCCAGGCGGTTGAACGGCAGGTACGCCTGCTCGTAGGGGTACTTGCCGGCCTCGTCGACGTCGAGGCTGACCCCGAGGCCCGGCTCGTCCCCCGGGTGCAGGTAGCCGTCGGTGAACGTGAACGTCTGGTGGAACACCTGGTTGGTCTGCGGTCCGTGCTGCATGTACTCCTGGATGCCGAAGTTGTGGATCGCGAGCCCGAGGTGCATCTGCGCGGCGAGCCCCACCGGGGAGATGTCGGTCGGCCCGTGGAAGCCGGACCTGACCTGGTACAGCGCCGCGTACTCCATCGTCTTCTTGAGCGGGGTGACGCCGCCCATGTGCGTGACGGCACCGCGGACGTAGTCGATGAGCTGGTCGCGGATGATGTCCTTGAAGTCCCAGATGGTGTTGAAGACCTCGCCGATCGCGAGCGGCGTCGTGGTGTGCTGCCGGACGAGCTTCAGGGCCTCCTGGTTCTCGGCGGGGGTGCAGTCCTCGAGCCAGAACAGGTCGTACGGCTCGAGCGACTTGCCGAGCTTCGCGGCCTGCAGCGGGGTCATCCGGTGGTGGCCGTCGTGCAGCAGCGGCAGTTCGGGACCGAACTCGTTGCGGACGGCCTCGAACACGGTGGGTACGTGGCGCAGGTAGGCGCGGGTGTCCCAGTCCTCCATCGCCGGGTACGCACCACGCTGGGCGGGCTCGAAGTCGTAGCGGACGCCGGCGTTGCCCTCGGTGGTCCTGTTCGACGCGATGCCGTAGATGGATTCGAGGCCGGGGACACCGGTCTGCACCCGGATCGAGCGGTAGCCCTCTTCCTGGTGTTCGCGGATGGAGTCGAACAGCTCGGGCAGCTCCTTGCCCGAGGCGTGGCCGTACGCCATGAGCCCGGTGCGCGATGCCCCACCGAGCAGCTGGTAGAGCGGCATCCCGGCGACCTTCGCCTTGATGTCCCAGAGGGCCATGTCGACGGCGGCGATCGCGGCCATCGTGACCGGACCACGGCGCCAGTACGACGACCGGTAGAGGAACTGCCAGGCGTCCTCGATGCGGCTGGCGTCACGGCCGACGAGCAGCGGGACGACGTGCTCGGACAGGTAGGCGGAGACCGCGAGCTCGCGGCCGTTCAGGGTGGCGTCGCCGAGCCCGGTGACGCCGTCGGCCGTGGTGAGCTTGAGCGTCACGAAGTTCCGGTTCGGGCTGGTCACGATGACCTCGGCCCGCTCGATCAGCTGGCCGCGGTCCGCCGAGGCCCAGGTGTCCGGACGGCCGGCGGTGGTCTCGGCCGGCCCGCTGTCGGTGGCACCGGGGACCGGGGCCGCGGGGTTCGTGGTGTTCGTGTCGGTCATGCGTGGACTCCTCCGTTGGAGCGTTCGCGGGCGCGTGCCGCGGCGGTGCGGATGCGGTCGGCCGCCGCCGTCACGGCGGCGACCACGGGGGTGGTGTCGAGTTCGGGCGCGACGACGGCCAGGACGTCGTGCACGTCCGAGTCTGGCCCGGGGGCACCGGGGTCGTCCACCAGGTCGGGTCGCTCGGTGACGTGCAACCACCACGCGGCGAGGGCGGTGGCCGCTCCGGTGCCGATGCCGGCCGAGGGGTCGCGGGCGAGCCGGTGCCGCACGACGTCGACGACACGGACGGGCAGCTTCTGCGAGCCGCCGGACGCGATCTGCCGCAGCGTGTGCCGGATGCGCGGGTTGGCGAACCGTTCGACCAGGGCCGCGCGGGCGTCTCTGACCTCGGCCTCGGGCAGCGGGAGCTCGAGCGCGGCTTCGTCCCAGAGTTGCTCGACGGCGGTGCGACAGACCCGGTCGCCCAAAGCCTCGGCCACGGTGTCGTGGCCGAGCTGCAGCCCCAGGTACGCGAGGAGCGAGTGCGAGCCGTTCAGCAGCCAGAGCTTCCGCTGCTCGTACGGGGTCACGTCGTCGACGATGCGCACCCCGGCGGTCTCCCACGCGGGGCGGTCGATCCCGTCGAAGGCGTCCTCGAGCACCCACTCCGCGAACGGCTCGGTGACGACGGGGACCCGGTCTCCGGCGAGCGCAGCCGGCAGTTCCGACAGGCGCGCGACGTCGTCGTCGGTGGTGGCCGGGGTGATCCGGTCGACCATCGAGCTCGGGAACGTGACGTTCGCCTCGATCCAGTCGCGCAGGGCGTCGTCGGTGACGGCGTCGAGCACGGCGTCGCGCAGGACCGCCCCGTTGTGCGTCAGGTTGTCGAGACTGACCAGCGCGATGCGCCCGGACCCGGCGGCACGGCGGGCTTCGAGCCCCGCGACCAACCGCGCGGGCACGTCGGACCCGGGCCGGTAGCCCTGCTCGGTGACCGTCAGCGTGACGATGGTCGTCTCCGGGGACGCGACCACGTGCCTCCAGGCCGTGTCGTCGCTGCCGGGGTGGGCGGCCACGATCGTGTCGACCACCTCGGCTCCGTCGCCGGACGCGGCTCGGGTGACGAGCGTGTACCGGCAGTCCTGCGCGGTCAACGCGTCCGCGGCCGCGGGCGAGCGGCCGGTGAAGGCGGTGATGCCCCACGGCTCCCCCGTGGTGTGGGCGGTGTACCAGGCGAGGTGGGCACGAGCAAAGGCCCCCACCCCCAGGTGGACGATGCCCGGACGCGGATCGGTCATGCGGTCACCGGGACGAGGGAGCGGAGGTACGCCAGGTTGTCGGCGGTGCGGGCCTCGAGCGGGAGGTCGGTGGAGAAGTCCTCGATGGTGACCCACCCGTCGTACCCGACCTGGCGGAGCGCGTCGAGGTACTCGGACACCGACGCCTGGCCGGTGCGCAGGGGTGCCCACTCGTGCTGCCAGATCGAACTGCCGTCGGCACGGGCGTCACCGGTGTCGACCCAGCGGGCGTTCTTCACGTGGGCGTGTGCCAGGTACGGCCCGAGCAGTTCGAACGCGGCCAGGTGGTCCTCGTACCCCTCGATCACGAGGTTGCCGAGGTCGTGGATGACGCCGACGTGTGCGGGGTCGAGACCGTCGATCAGTCGCAGTGCCGCGGATGCCGACGGCGTGATCGTCATGTGGTGCAGCTCGACGAGTGCCTTCACGCCGAGCTCCGACGCACGCGACGCGACCCACTCGAGGTCGGCGCGGGTGCGGTCGAAGAGCTGCGGGTAGGTCTCGCCGGTGCGTTCCTTCTCGGCACGGTAGTGCGGCATCGTGACGCGGACCTGCCGGGCGCCGAGTTCGCTGGTCACGCGCAGCATCGTCTCGACGCCGTCGTGGTCGGCGGCCGGTTGGTAGCCGCCGATGCCCGAGTACTCGAGCCCGGCGGCGTCGGTGACCCGGGCGATCTCGCCGACCCGGTCGCGGATGCCGGTGTACTGCCACGTCGAGTTGTTGCCCGCCCAGAACGACCGCTCGGCGGGGACCTCGGCGCCGTCGGCCGGGCGGTCGTCGACGATGCGCCACTCGATGCCGTCCCAGCCCTGCGCCGCCAGGGTCTCGGCGGCTTCGGACGGGGTCCAGTCGGGGGTCGAGGCGGTGAACACGGAGAACTTCATCGGGTGGCTCCTTCGGTCGCGGTGGCGGACGTTGCTGCAGCGCCGACGACCGGCACCACGTCGTCGTACTTGCCCTCGATCACGTCGTCGATGCGCACGGGGTGCCCGAGGGTCGCGCTGACGTAGAGCCCGCGGACGGTGGCGAGCGACACGAGGGCCGCGTCGACGGTGACACCCGGTTCGCGTCCCTGCCGGATCGCGTCGACGATGTCCGTGTACTGCCGAGCGTGCCCCGCGGCGAAGTGGTCGGGTTCGGCCGGGCCGCCGACGACGTGCTCGGGCGGGACGACGTCGTCCTTCTGGTCGACCGCACCGGCGACCGCGGTGGCGTTCGACGTGGTCGCGGCGGACTCGAGCGTGGCGGTGTCCGGGGCGATGTGGAAGTACGCGAGCCGGTCGTCGTCGACGATGGCGGAGCCGTGCGTGCCGTACACGGCGTACCGGGCGGAGAGCCCCGGGTACGCGGCGGTCGTGCAGTGGACGACCCCGAGCGCCCCGCCGGCGAACCGGACGGTGGCGACGGCGGTGTCCTCGACCTCGATGCGATCGTGCGCGAGGAGCCCTGTCTGGGCCGAGATCTCGACCGGACGACCGAGCGCCCAGACGAGCAGGTCGACGGTGTGCACGCCCTGGTTCATCACCGCGCCGCCGCCGTCGAGCGCCCAGGTGCCGCGCCAGTCACCGGAGTCGTAGTACCCCTGCGACCGGTACCACGCGACGCTCGCGAGCCCCGAGGTCACGGTGCCGAACCCGCCGTCGTGCGCGGCCCGGGCGACGGCCGCCGACGCCGGGTCGAAGCGGTGCTGGCTGATGACGCTCGTGACGAGCCCGCGGTCACGAGCGGCTGCGGCGAGCGCCGCGATCTGCCGGGCCCGGGGCATCGTGGTGTCGAGCGGTTTCTCGATGACGACGTGCTTGCCGGCGGCCAGGGCGGCCTCGGCGAGCTGCACGTGCATGCCGGACGGCGAGCAGATCGCGACGACATCGATGTCGGTCTGTTCGATCGCTTCCTCGATGGTGGAGGTCGTGATCGGACGGGCGACGCCCATCGCCTCGATCGCGTCGGCCGCGCTCGTGGCGGCTTCGGGCACGGCGTCGACGAGGGCGACGACCTGCAGGTCGGGGTGGTGCACGGCGACGGTGGCGTGGTGGCGGCCGATGACACCGGCGCCGACGACGGCCAGGCGGAGCGAGTTGGTGGGTTCGGTCATCGCAGGGTGACTCCGATCTGGTCGGTGAGGGTGCGGAAGGCCCGGCCGGCACGACCGAAGGCCGCGGGGCCGGAGAACCCGCCGAGGGAGGTGAAATCGCTGAGGTGCGGTTCGAGCGAGGCGTACCCGGAGTAGCCGGCGTCGCGGAGCGCGGTGAGGGTCTGGAGCAGTTCGCCGTCACCCTCGCCCGCCGGGACCACCGACGAGTCGGCGGCGAGGGCGTCCTTCACCTGCAGGTAATCGACGTACGGGGCGAGCTGCTCCCAGCCGTCGGTGAAGGGCCGGACGCCGCACTGCACGTAGTTCGCGTTGTCCCAGGCCAGTCGGAGCGCCGGGGACCCGACGCTCTCGACGATGTCGAGCACGCGCGCGGGGACGTCGCCGTAGATGTCCTTCTCGTTCTCGTGCAGCAGGGTCACCCCCTCACGCTCGGCGAGGTCGGCCAGCGCCCGCATCCGGACGAGGACGTCGTCGCGGACGTCGTCGGGCGTGCGGCCCTCGAAGTAGAACGAGAAGATCCGGATGTTCGTCGTGCCGAGGGCGTGCGCGGCACGGATCGCTCGGGCGAGCCGAGACACCTCGTGCTCGACGGGTTCGTCGACGGGCACCTTGCCGATCGGCGAGGCGATCGCGGACACGGTCTGCCCACGCTCGTCGAGCAGCCGGTGGAGTCCGGCGAGCTGGTCCTCGTCGAGGTCGACGACGTTGACGCCCCAGGCGCTGCGGACCTCGATGGCGCTCGCGCCGAGCGCCTGCAGGACCGCGACCTGGACAACCGGATCGGCGTCGATCTCGTCGCCGAAACCGGAGAGTTCCCAACTGGGCTGGTCGGTCATGGTGTCCTTTCGTTCGGACGGGAGGCGCGTGGCGGGGCCGCCACGGGCCTCCAGTCCGGTTCTGGGTTGCGGCCTACTTGACGGAGCCGGCGGTGAGCCCGCCGACCAGGTAGCGCTGGAAGATCAGGTACAGGGCGACGACGGGGACCGCGCAGACGATCGAGGCGGCCATCATCTGGCCGTAGATCGGGACGGCGCCGCCCTCTTGGGTGGTGCCGAGCACCTGCAGGACCACGGCGACCGTCCGGGTGTTCGGGGTCGTCATGATCGTGGAGAACAGGACGTCGTTCCAGCCGAGCAGGAAGGCGAAGATCGCGGACACGACGATGCCCGGCCACGACAGCGGGAGGACGATCTTCGTCAGGATCTTCGTCGAGCTGGCGCCGTCGATGCGCGCCGCTTCCTCGAGTTCCTTCGGCAGGCCGCGCAGGTAGGTGACCATGACCCACGTCGAGAACGGCAGGGCGAACGTCAGGTAGGTGACGAACAGGCCCCAGCGGGTGCCGATGATCTGCACGCCGGTGGCGCTGGCGATGTTCGAGAACACCACGAAGACCGGCAGGAGCAGGAGCGTGCCGGGGATCGACTGCAGGGCGAGGAGCCCCCGCAGGATCGTCAGCCGCCCGAGGAACCGGAACCGGACGAGCACGTAGGCCGTGGACACGGCGAGCGCGGCACTCGCGACGGCGACGGCACCGGCGGTGAGCATCGAGTTCACCAGTCCCTCGCCGAGGGCGACGGTGGACCAGATCTCGACGTAGTTCGACAGGGTGAACTCGGACGGGAAGTACTCGCCACGGGCGACGGCGACGTCGGAGTTGACCGAGCCGAACAGGATGTAGAGCACAGGGACGGCGATGAACGCGATGATCACCGCGATGACGGCGACGAGCAGCCAGCGCGGCAGCAACCGGGTGACGTCGGTGTCGTAGGGACGCTTGCTCCGCCGGCCGCCGCTGCCGGTCGTGATGCTCTCGGTGAGCGTCGCGGTGGGGCGGGTACGGGTGCTGAAGGACGTGCTCGGGGTGGTCATGCGCGGGCTCCGTCGATGTCGGCGGCGGTCGGGGAGGCGGCGAGCGTGGCGCGGTCGGCGCGACGCTGCTTCCGGTTGGGGCCGGCGTCGTCGCCGGTGTCGAGCTTGACCGCCCGCAGGTAGACGAACAGCGGGATCGCGACGATCACGAGCGAGCAGATCGCCATCGCCGCGGACAGGCCGAAGCGGAACGACTGGAAGCTCGCGATGTACGTCAGGACGGGCATCACCTCGACGCTGGACGGCAGCGGGATGCCGAACAGCACGAACGGCAGCGTGAAGTTGTTGATGTTGTGCAGGATCGAGATGATCACCGCGAGGCTGAGGGGTCCGCGCAGGTACGGGAAGATGATGTACCGAAGCTTCGCCCACCAGGTCACCCCGTCGAGCGCGGCGGCCTCGTGCACCTCGTTGTCCACGGCCTGCAGCCCGGCCAGGGACAGCAGGTAGACGAAGGGCCAGCTCGTCCAGATCATCACGCCGGCGAGCGCCCAGTACGACGCCGAGCCGTTCAGCCACAGCACGTCGGTGTGCAGGATCGAGTTCACGACCCCCTGCGGCTGGAGCATCGTGCGGAAGAACGTGCCGACGACGAAAGCCGGGAGCACGTACGGGATCAGGTAGATCGATCGGACGAGCCCGCGACCGGGGAACCGGTTCTGCGTCGAGATCGCGGCGGCGACCCCGATCGGGACGGTCACGGCCGTGACGAGCACCGACAGCGACACCGAGATCCAGATCGAGTGCAGCAGCGGCGAGTTCGTGAACGCCTCGGTGAAGTTGGCGAACCCGACGAACGGGGCGCTGAACCACTGGCGGAGCGTGTACTGGTCGAGGTCGAGCATCGCGATCCAGAAGCCCACCAGGAGCGGCACCACGATGACGGCGAGCATGAGGACGCCGCCGGGCAGGAGCATCCACAGCGGGCGCTCGCGTTTGTACAGGGGCGTCTTGCCGGCCGGGCGGACCGGCCGGGGCGGCGCCGCGTCGGTGCGGGGCCTGGTCTGCGTGCTGGTCATCACAGACCTCCGTTCTTCTGACGGTCGAGGGTGGCCTGGGCGTCCTTCTGGGCGTCCTGCAGTCGCTTGCGGAGCTGGTCGTCGGTGACCTCGCCGGACTTCAGCGACGGGATCGACTGCACGACCACGTCGACCAGGGCGAGCTGGATGTCGGACCAGGCGCCGGTGAACGCGGTCGGCTTGGACAGGCGGCCGGCGTCGATGATCGGCTTGAGCTGCGGGTTGTCGGCTGCCAGGTCGGCGGCGGCCGAGGCGTTCGTCGGCAGGTTGCCGAACAGGTCGTAGTACTCGAGCTGGGCCTTCGGTGCGCTGAGCTGCTTGACGAACGCGAACGACAGCTCCTGCTTGGTGCCGTAGTCGGCGACGACCCAGTTGTCGCCGGACAGGATGCTGGCGGCCTCGATGCCGTCGGACGGCCGCTCGGTCGCACCCGGCGGGACGGTGGGGAGCAGGGCGAACTCGTACTTGCCGTCGACCTTGGTGCCCGTGAAGGAGTTGATGGCAGTGGTGGTCGTCATCGGGAAGAACGCGGCCTTGCCCTCGGTGAACTGCGCGAGGGCCTGGGCGTTGTTCCAACCGATCGCGGCCGGGTCGACGACGCCGTCCTTCGTGACCCAGTCGAAGTAGGTGCGGTAGGCGTTCTCGACGGCCTCGCTGTCGATCTCGGCCTTCGAGCCGTCGACGATCGTGTTGCCAGCGTTCTGGGCCATCCCCCACACGAACTTCCAGGGGTCGAAGCCGTCGGCGTAGGCGATCGCCATGCCGTGGCGACCGTCACCCGTGGTGGCCTTCGCATCGGCAGTCAGCTCGTCCCACGTGGTGGGCATGTCGGTGATCCCCGCCTTGGCGAGCAGGTCCTTGTTCACCGCCATCACGAACGGACGGCTGGCGAACGGGATCCCGATCTGCTTCGACGCAGTCGGACCGGAGATGCCGAACGAGGCGGGGTCGAACTGGTCCTTGCCGCCGATCGCGTCCCACTCCTTCGTGCCCATCTCGACGAAGGCACCGGTGGCGTACGCGGTCGGGGTGAAGGTGGTGCCGATCGCGTAGACGTCGGGGCCCTGGCCGGAGATGACGCTCGTCTGGATCGCGGTCAGTTCCTCCTGCGCGGACGAGTAGGTCTCCCACTGGATGTCCGCACCGGTCGTGCGCTTGAACTCGGCGGCGGTCTCCCGCTGCCACTGCTTGCGTTCCTTGGGGTAGGTGGTGTCCGCGCCCATCATCACGCGGAGGGTGTTCGGGTCGTCGCCGCTGCCGTTCACCACGGCACATCCCTGCAGGGACAGTGCGGCGAGGGCGACCACGGCGACGGCACCGACGAGGGTGCGGACTTGCAGTCTTCGCGTCTTCACGGGGGTTTCCTCCTCGAGACCTCCTCCGAGCGGCGCTGCTCGGTGGCACCACTGTTCCGCCGATGGCAACATGCGGCAACCGGTTGCCACTTGTTGCCAGACGCGAATACGTTCGGCCTCGTGAAGGACCTCTCGACGGACGGTGGCGGGCGCACGGGCGGTGCCGCTGGCGGTGCTGGTGGCGCCGTCGCCGCTGGCGCGGGCGCCGCCGTTGGTGCTCGCGCTGCCGGCGCCGCCGCTGGTGCCGCGCGTCGCGTCACCATCCGCGACATCGCCGACGCCACCGGGGTCGCCGCGTCCACCGTCTCCCGCGCCCTGTCCCTGCCCGACCGGGTCAACCCCGTCACCCAGGAGCGCATCCAGCGAGCGGCCCGCGAGCTCGGTTACGTCGCCAACTCGCAGGCCCGGGCGCTGACCTCCGGTCGCACCCGCGCCGTCGCCGTGCTCGTGTCCGACATCACGAACCCGTTCTACTTCGACGTCATCCGCGGCACGCAACACCAGCTCGCCGGGGCCGGCTGGACGCAGCTGCTCGTCGACACCGAGGAGTCCGCCGACGCCGAGATGGCCGCACTCACCGCCGTGGGGGCGAAGGCCGACGGGGTCGTGCTCACGGCGTCACGCCTGTCCGACGCGCAGATCGCACGGTTCGCCGAGCGGATCCCGCTGGTCGTGGTGAACCGTCGGCCCACCGGCGTGCCATCGGTGCTCATCGACACCCCCGGCGGGGTGGAGCAGGCGGTGCAGCACCTGGTGTCGCTGGGACACCGGGAGATCCTGTACGTCGCCGGGCCGGACAGCTCGTGGTCGAACGAACGTCGGTGGCGCGCACTCGTGCAGGTCGCCAAGCGCCTGGGGATCCGCGTCGCCCGGGTCGGGCCGCACGCACCCTTCGTCGACTCCGGCGCCGCGGCCGCCGACGCCGCCGTGCACGCCGGCGCGACCGCGTGCATCGCCTTCAACGACCTGATCGCCATCGGGATGCTCGCCCGACTGCGGGAGCGCGGAGTCCGCGTCCCCGAGGACATGAGCATCGTGGGCTGCGACGACATCTTCGGCGCCGACTTCTGCAACCCGCCACTCACCACGATGACCTCGCCGATCGAGCGGGCCGGCCGGGTCGCGATCCGGATGCTGCTCGGACGGCTCGGCGCGCTGCCCGCCGACGAACTGCCCGGGGAGCACATGTCCGGCGCCGTCGCCCTGCCCACCCACCTGACCGTGCGCGAGTCGACCGGGCCGGCCCCGCGTGCCGGCACCGACTGATCGCGCACGAGTACTCCCGAACTCGCCACTCCCGCACTCGCCGCCACTCGAAGGAGTCGATGATGACCCGCACCAGCACCCCCACCCGGCTCGCACCGCACCCCGACCGGCTGTTCCCCGCCGACCCCGGGGCGCGAGCGGTCGCACGCACCGTGTACGAGGCGGTCAAGGACGCCCCGATCATCTCGCCGCACGGGCACGTCGACGCGGCGCTGATCGCCTCGGACCAGCCGTTCAGCGACCCCGCATCGCTGCTCATCACGCCCGACCACTACGTGCTCCGCCTGCTGCACGCGAACGGGGTCGACCTGGCCGCGCTGGGACGCGCGGACCGGTCGGGGCCCCGCCCGGGCTCGCAGGCTCGCCCGGCGGCGTCGGCGCATCGCTGGCGCGATGCCGCTGAGCCGACGCCGCCAGGCCGTGCCATCTGGCGGCAGCTGGCGGAGCACTGGGACGACTTCCTCGGAACCCCCGTGCGCTACTGGTTCGAGACGGAGCTGCACGACGTGTTCGGGCTCGACCAGGCGCCGTCCGCCGCCAACGCGGACGACCAGTACGACCACATCGCCGGCCTGCTGGCGTCCCCCGCCTTCCGGCCACGCGCGCTCTTCGACGCCTTCGGCATCGAGGTCCTCGCCACCACGGACGGCCCGGCGGACGACCTCGCTGCGCACGCGCAGCTCGCGGCGGACCCCGGCTTCACCGGCCGGGTGCTCCCCACGTTCCGCGCGGACGCCGTGTTCGACCCGACGCGGTCGGACTGGAGGCCCGTGGTCGCGTCGATCGGCGAGGCCGCCGGCATCGACACGGGCAGCCACGCAGGGCTGTTGGCGGCTCTCCGCGCACGTCGCCACTACTTCATCGAGCACGGTGCAACCGCCACGGACACCGGAGTGCTCGACGCGGGCTCCGCTCCCCTGCCGTCGAGCGAGCGGGAACGCATCCACGCCGCGGCGCTGCGCGACGCGTCGTCGGTCACCGAGGCCGAGGCGACGGCGTACCGGCACGACATGCTCTACCGCTGGGCGGAGATGAGCGTGGAGGACGGCCTCGTCATGCAGCTGCACCCCGGGGTGATCCGGAACCACCACACCCCGACGCTCGAGCGCTTCGGGCCGGACACCGGGCACGACCTGCCGGCCGTCGGGTCCTTCACCGAGCCGCTCCGGCCGCTGCTCGAGTCCTTCGGCACCGCTCCCGGGTTCCACCTCGTGCTCTTCACCGTCGACGAGACCGTCTTCTCGCGCGAGATCGGGCCGCTGGCGGGCTTCTACCCCGCCGTGTACGCGGGCGCACCGTGGTGGTTCATCGACACCCCGGCGGCCATCGGGCGCTACCGGTCGGCCGTCACCGACTCGGCGTCGTTCACCAAGACCTCCGGGTTCATCGACGACACCCGTGCGTACTGCTCCATCCCCGCGCGGCACGACATGGCGCGGCGGGCGGACGCGGCGTACCTGGCGTCGCTCGTGGTCACGCACCAGGTCTCGGAGGAGGACGCCGTCCGCACCGCCCGCCGCATCGTGTCCGACATCCCGAAGGCGACGTTCAAGCTCTGACGCGGCGTGCGGTGCGCTGGTGGCCGCGTGGTGCGAGGTTCCGTGCCTGGTGCGAGGGTTGCCGGGTCGCACGGAACACGCAACCTCGCACGGTTCGGCGCCGCGGCGGTACGGCGGTACGGTCGGGCGCATGACGGAGCGGGTGACGGCGGCGTACAGCGCTCGAGCTGACGAGTACGCGACGCTGCTCGGGTCGATGGACGCCGTCCACCCGGACGACCGAGCCGTCGTCGAGGCCTGGGCAGCCGGTCGCAGCGGTCCCCTGGTCGACGTCGGGTGCGGCCCCGGTCACTGGACGGCGCACCTCGCACGGCAGGGGCACCGTGTCAGCGGCATCGACGCGGTGCCGGAGTTCGTCGAGCACGCACGACGGACGCACGGCGCAGTGGACGCGGACATCGACTTCCGGGTCGGGTCGCTCGACGCGCTCCCGCTCGCGGACGGCAGCGTCGACGGGGTCCTGGCCTGGTACTCGGTGATCCACCACGAACCGTCGCGGATCCGTGGGGCACTCGCCGAGTTCCATCGGGTGCTCGCGCCCGGCGGTGGGCTGCTGCTCGGGTTCTTCGAGGGTCCCGCGGTCGAGGCCTTCGACCACGCGGTCATCACCGCGTACCGCTGGCCGGTCGCGTCCCTGGCGGCGCTGCTGGACGGAGCGGGCTTCGACGTCGTGGACGTCCACACCCGCACGGCTCCGGAGCACCGGCCGCACGGGGCGATCAGTGCGGTGCGCCGCTGATCGCCGACGGCTGACGGCCGCCGCGCTGTCGATCAGGCGTCCGAGACCATCGAGGTCAGAGCAGCAGCGATCTCCGGCACGGAATCGAGTTCCCCCTCGGCGATCGCGACGATGAAGTCGTACGCCTGGTCGTTCGAGGCGTGGAGCCGGACGCCGTTCACGCCGAGGAAGACCACGAGCAGCATGAGCCCGAGGCGCTTGTTGCCGTCGACCAGGGTGTGGTTCCGGACGGCGGAGTGGACGAGCGCCGCCGCCTTCTCGACCAGCGTCGGGTAGGCGTCGTTCCCGCCCACCGACGCGGCGGGTCGCGCGACCGCCGCCTCGAGCAGTCCGACGTCGCGGATCGCGTAGTCAGCTCCCAGGGTCCGACGAGCGACGTGCAACGCCTCGTCGGTCGTGAGGTGGATCACTTGCCGAGTCGTTCGAGCGCCTCGGCGTAGCGCGGGAGTTCTCGGTCGAGGATGCCGTCGATCAGATCGCTGCGGCTGTGCTGCTCGACGTACTCGCGGATGGCGGCGCGCGCGACGTCCTGCATCGAGCGCTCCTCGAGGTCAGCACGCTTGCGCAACGCCGCTGCCTCGTCGTCGTCGAGTCGGAGGGTCATGGCCATGGGGTCGATGGTATCAAGAGTGGTATCTGCACGCGCGGCAGTGATCGTGGTCATGGAGCGACGGTACGAACGTCCCCCTCGACGCGGACGGGACCGGGGATCGGTTGGGGACGGCGACGGCCGCGCTGCGCCCTGTGGAGGAGCTGCCGGGATCCGTCGCAGGTCGTGGAGCTTCGTCAGCCGGTGGTGACCGCGAGCGCGGCGAGGATCTCCCGCACGGTGTCGTCGACCGATCCGTCGATCGACACCGCGACGGCGGCCTCGTCGGGCTGCGGCCGCTCGAGGGTCGCGAACTGCGAGTCGAGCAGCGTCGTCGGCATGTACTCGTGCTGGCGGTGGGACTGCCGTTCGGCGATCAGGTCGCGCGACCCGTCGAGAAAGGCGATGACGAGCTCCGGAGCGGACGCGCGCAGACGGTCCCGGTAGGCGCGCTTGAGCGCCGAGTTCGCCATCACGCACCGGGAGCCGTCCGATTCGACCGCGGCGATCCGCGCGGCGCACGCGTCGAGCCACGGCCAACGGTCCTCGTCGGTCAGCGGGATCCCCTGCCGCATCTTCTCCTTGTTGGCGACCGGGTGCAGGTCGTCGGCGTCGACGAAGACGCACGGTTCGCCCCGCGCGACCAGGGCGTCGGTGAGCGCCTGGCCGATGGTGGACTTGCCGGAGCCGGAGACCCCCATCACGAGGACGGGCGGGTGGACAGCGAGCTCGCTCATCCCTCCACAGTATTGATCCGGTGAACTCTGGTCCCCAGTTCCCGCAACACCTGTGCGGTCCCAGACCGCCGGTCGTAGGTTGGGCGCCAACGTCAGGACAAAGGAGGCCCTCGTGGCAGACAACAACGGTCAGGCGAACATCGGAGTCGTCGGACTCGCAGTGATGGGCTCGAACCTCGCCCGCAACCTCGCATCGCGCGAAGGCAACACGGTGGCGGTCTACAACCGCACGTACGCCCGCACCGAGGAGCTGCTCCAGGAGCACGGCGACGCCGGGTTCATCGCGTCCGAGGACATCGACGGGTTCGTCGCCTCGCTGTCGAAGCCCCGGACCGCCATCATCATGGTCCAGGCAGGCAAGGGCACCGACGCCGTGATCGGGCAGCTCGCCGAACGGTTCGAACCGGGCGACATCATCGTCGACGGCGGCAACGCGAACTTCCACGACACCATCCGACGTGAGCACGACCTGCGCGAGAAGGGCCTGAACTTCGTCGGCACCGGCATCTCCGGTGGCGAAGAGGGCGCGCTCAAGGGCCCGTCGATCATGCCCGGTGGTTCGAAGGAGGCCTGGGAGACGCTCGGGCCGATCCTGAAGTCGATCGCCGCGGTGGCCGAAGGTGAACCGTGCGTGACCCACATCGGTACCGACGGCGCCGGGCACTTCGTCAAGATGGTGCACAACGGCATCGAGTACGCCGACATGCAGCTCATCGCCGAGTCGTACGACCTGCTGCGTCGCGTCGGCGGGCTCTCGGTGGAGGACCTGGTGCAGGTCTTCGACGAGTGGAACAAGGGCGACCTCGAGTCCTACCTGATCGAGATCACCGGCGAGGTCCTCAAGCAGCGCGACGCCGACACCGGCAAGCCGCTCGTCGACGTCATCCGTGACGCGGCTGGCTCGAAGGGCACCGGCGTCTGGACCGTGCAGAACGCCGTGGGCCTGGGCATCCCCGTTTCGGGCATCGGCGAAGCCGTGTTCGCCCGCGCGGTGTCGTCGAAGCCGACGCAGCGTGCCGCCGTGCAGCAGTCGGTCAAGAACCGTCCGCAGATCGCCGAGGTTCCGGACACCTTCGCCGACGACGTCCGTGCGGCGCTCTACGCTTCGAAGGTCGTCGCGTACGCACAGGGCTTCGACCTCATCATCGCCGGGGCGAAGGAGTACGGCTGGGACATCGACCTCGGCAACGTCGCGAAGATCTGGCGGGGTGGCTGCATCATCCGGGCCCAGTTCCTGAACCGCATCGTCGAGGCGTACGCCGAGAACCCGAAGCTCGAGTCGCTGCTGGTCGACCCGTACTTCGCGAACGCGGTCGCCGAGGGCGAAGCCGCCTGGCGCCGCATCGTCGGCATCGCGGCCGCGTCGGGCGTCCCCGCGCCGGGCTTCTCGTCCGCGCTGTCGTACTTCGACTCGCTCGCGTCCGACCGTCTGCCCGCGTCGCTGATCCAGGGCCAGCGCGACTTCTTCGGCGCGCACACCTACCAGCGCATCGACAAGGACGGCACCTTCCACACGCTGTGGTCCGACGACGACCGCCGCGAGGTCGAGCAGGAGCCGTCCACGCACTGACGACCGCGCCCGCTGCCGCTGCTGCCCCGTTGCCGGCCACGGAGGTCGGTGCGGGTTCGGCAAGGAGGGCCTCGCTGACCGCGGGGCCCTCCGTCGCGTCAGGCGACGATGCGTTCCCGCGCCAGGTCGGCGACGAGCCGGTCCAGCCGTGGACCGCGCCCGAGCAGCCGACGCGAACCCGGGGCGGTCCGGACGAAGAACGTCGCCACGGCGGGGGTGTCGTCCGGTCGCACGTGGTGGATCGCCACCGCACACGCGCGGCGAGCACCACTGGGAGCACCAGGTCGCTCGGAGCCACCGAGTCGCCCCGAGCCGTCCGAGCCGTCGAAGCCGTCCGCCACGTCTTCGAGCCCGACGTGCACGACGCGACTCCACCGGATCACGAGCAGCCGGGTCGCCCGCCGTTCGTCGAGTTCCCACAGGGAGGCCTCGGTCGCACCGAAGGCCCAGGTCACGCGCGACCCGAGGTGGGTGTCCGGGCGGACTTCGTCGACGATGCCGCGGAGTTCCGGTGTCGGCGCCGCCGGGACGAGCCACACCGTCGGGTCGATCCGCCGGATGGCGAGCGCGAGGGCCTCGTCCGCCTGCCGCCGCCGTGCCGCCGCGGTCCGCACGACGGCGACCACGATGACCACGACGCCGAGCGCGATCGCGCCGAACTCGACGATCCCGTACCAGGAGAGGTCGACGCCCGGTGCCGTCGAGACGACGACGATCCGGGTGATCAGGAGGACCAGCCAGACGGCGACGATGACCCAGCGCAGGGTGGCGAGTCGACGTGCCGGAGACATCGGTGTCCGCCCGGCACCGCGGGCACGACCGGACCGCGGGACACCATCCGGACGCTGCAGCACGGTCCGATCCTCCCACGAGCCGCGCGCCACCTGCTGGCCGAACCCGATGAACGCGCGGGGAAGCGCGCACACACAGCCCACGAGCGGCCGGGCGACCTACGCTCGGGCGGTGACCACCGAGACGACGGACGAACCCATCGGCCAACCGACGGCGGGTCCGTCGGACGGCCCGGGCGGGCCCGATGCCCCTTCGACCCGACGTTGGACGCTGATCGCCGCGATCGTCGGCGTCGTGGCCGCCGCCGCGTTCCTCGGTGTCGCCGAGTTCGGCGCGCTGCTGCTCGGCGGAGCGGGCAGCCCCCTGGTCGCCGTCGGGTCCGCCGTCATCGACCTCGCTCCCCCGGGTGCGAAGGACTTCATGGTCTCCGTGTTCGGCACCGGGGACAAGGTCGCCCTGTTCGTGCTCATGACGGCGATCGTCATCGCGATCAGTGCCGGTGCCGGTGTCCTCGAACGTGTGCGCCCACCCTTCGGCGCCCTCGTGTTCGCCACCGGAGGTGTGCTGGCGCTGCTGGCCGTCAGCACCCGCTCGGGCAGCGGGACGCTCGACGGCGCCCCGACGGTCCTCGGCATCGCGGCGGCCGTGGTCGTCCTGCGCCTGCTGCTCCAGCGGCTGCGCCGGTGGGAGGCCGCGGCGACCGTGCCGACGGCGGCACCGCGACCCGCGTCGACGGAGCGCCGGACGTTCCTGGTCTGGGGCGTCGCGACGGCGACCGTCGCGATCGTGGTGGGCACCGCCTCCAGGCTGGGGTCGTCAGCGATGCAGGCGGCCGCTGCTGCCCGGCGGGCCATCCGGCTGCCCGCCGCGGCGACCGCTGCACCGGCCGTGCCGGCCGGTGCGTCGCTCGACATCGACGGCATCACCCCGTACATCACACCGAACGCCGACTTCTACCGGATCGACACGGCCCTGCGCGTGCCGCAGGTCGACCCCGCCGACTGGTCGCTCCGCATCCACGGCGCGGTCGAGAACGAGATCACGCTGACGTGGGACGAGCTGCTCGCGCTGCCGCTCGAGGAGCACGTGGCCACCCTGAGCTGCGTGTCGAACGAGGTCGGCGGTGACCTCATCGGCACGGCCCGCTGGTTGGGCTACCCCATCCGGGAGCTCCTCGCCCGGGCACGTCCGACGGGCGACGCCGACATGGTGCTCTCACGGAGCATCGACGGGTTCTCCGCCGGCACCCCGCTCGACGTGCTGCAGGACGACGGCACCGCGGCGCTGCTCGCGGTCGGGATGAACGGCGAACCCCTGCCGACCGAGCACGGGTTCCCGGTGCGGATGGTCGTGCCGGGCCTGTTCGGGTACGTCTCGGCGACGAAGTGGGTCACCGAGCTCGAGGTCACCCGGTTCGCCGACGCGCAGGGCTACTGGACACCGCGCGGCTGGTCGGAGCGTGGCCCGGTCAAGCTCGAGTCCCGCATCGACACCCCGCGGAACGGGTCGACCGTGACCGCGGGCAAGCCGGTCGCGATCGCGGGGGTCGCGTGGCAGCCGCACAAGGGCGTGAAGGCCGTCGAGGTCCGCGTCGGAGGCGGCGACTGGCAGCGCGCCGAACTCGCCGACTCGGTCTCCGCGGACACCTGGCGACAGTGGGTGGTGCGGTGGACGCCGACCGCCGGCTCGCACCGCATCGAGGTGCGCGCGACCAGTGCGGACGGCGAGGTGCAGACGAGCGTGGACCGGCCGCCGGCTCCCAACGGTGCGACGGGCTGGCACACGGTGACGGTCGACGCGCGCTGACGCTCCGGGAGCGGTCTGCGACACGCCCGCTCACGCCGGTCGAGGTCGCAGAAAGCGTCGGTTCGCGGGCGCGCAGGCGACACTTCGTGCCGCCTCGACGAACCTGAGCGGCATGTCGTGACCACTCGACGCCGGCGCGCTCCGGTCACCCGACGGCCTGGAGGCCCGGTGCCGGCCCGCCCCGCCCCTCACCCCGGTCGCGCGACACGCCACGTGCGTCACGCCGGGGGTGCAGGAAGCGTCGGTTCGCGGACGCGCGGGCGACACTTCGTGCCGCCTCCGCGAACCTGAGCGGCATGTCGTGACCACTCGACGCCGGGTTTCGGCGGGAAAGTCAGGGGCAGGCGTGCAGACCAGGGTCAGGCGGGCAGGGTCGCGACGACGCAGGTGCCGTCGACCTCGGCGTCCCGCTCGACCACGGTGGAGAAGCCGGCGGCCGTGAACGCAGCGGCGGACGCCTCGGCCTGGGCCTCGGACACCTCGATGACGACGGCGCCACCGGGACGGAGCCACTCCCCCGCACCCGCTGCGATGCGGCGGTGCAGGTCGAGGCCGTCCGCACCACCGTCGAGGGCAACGCGGTGTTCGTGCTCGCGGGCCTCGGTCGGCATGAGCTCGATCGAGGCCGTCGGTACGTAGGGGGCGTTCACCGCGATGACCGCCACGGCCCCGCGGAACCGATCGGGCAGCGGCGCGAACAGGTCACCGGCGACGACGATGCCGCGGTCACCGATGTTCTCGGCTGCGACGTCGACGGCGTCCGGGTCGATGTCCGTGGCAACGAGGTCGAGCGCGCCGACCCGACCGAACAGGGCCACCGAGATCGCGCCCGCACCGCAGCACAGGTCGACCACGCGGTCGTAGCGCTGCAGCCGACGTGCAGCCCGCTCGACGACGACGGTGGTGCGGGCTCGCGGCACGAAGACCCCGGGCGTCACCCGGATACGGTGCCCGTCGAAGGCGGCCCAGCCGAGCACGTACTCGAGCGGCTCACCGGCCAGCCGACGCTGCACGAGGCTCCGGAGCCGCACCGGCTCACCGTCACCGGCCTCGAGCAACAGGTCGGCTTCGTCCTCGGCGAAGACGCTCCCCGCGGCCCGGAGCCGGGCCGCGAGGGCGTCACGCGCGGGATGTGTCAAGCGGCTCCATCGAACATCGACGTCACGGAACCGTCGTCGAAGACCTCGTGGATGGCACGGGCGATGAGCGGGGCGATCGGCAGGACCTCGAGGCGGTCCCAGCGCTTGTCCATCGGCAGGGGCAGGGTGTCCGTCACGACCACGCGGTCGATGAACTCGCTCTGCAGCAGCTCGGTGGCCGGGTCGGAGAACACGGCGTGGGTCGCGGCGACGACGACACCCGTGGCGCCGGCGTTCTTGAGCGCCTCGGCAGCCTTGGCGATCGTGCGGCCGGTGTCGATGAGGTCGTCGACGAGCAGGCACACGCGGCCGCTGACGTCACCGACGATCTCGTGCACCGAGACCTGGTTCGGCACGAGCGGGTCGCGGCGCTTGTGGATGATGGCGAGCGGGGCCCCGAGCTTCTCGGACCAGATGTCGGCGACACGGACGCGGCCCATGTCGGGCGACACGACGGTGAGCGTCTTCGGGTCGAGGATCTGGCGGAAGCGCTCGAGCAGCACCGGCATGGCGAACAGGTGGTCGACGGGGCCGTCGAAGAAGCCCTGGATCTGCGCGGCGTGCAGGTCGACGCTCATGATGCGGTGCGCGCCGGCGGCCTTGAACAGGTCGGCGACGAGGCGGGCCGAGATCGGCTCGCGGCCGCGGCCCTTCTTGTCCTGGCGCGCGTAGGGGTAGAACGGCGCCACGACCGTGATGCGCTTCGCCGACGCACGCTTCAGCGCGTCGACCATGATGAGCTGCTCCATGAGCCACTCGTTGATCGGCGCGGTGTGCGACTGGATGACGAAGGCGTCGCAGCCACGGACCGACTCGTCGAAGCGGGCGTAGAGCTCACCGTTCGCGAAGGTCCGGGCATCGGTCGGCACGAGGTCGACCCCGAGCTCCTCCGCGATCTCGGCAGAGAGCGCCGGGTGTGCTCGCCCCGAGACGAGGACGAGTCGTTTCTGGCCGGTTGTCTTGATTCCGGACAAGTGCGGTGCTCACTCCCTGACCCACGAGGGGTCGATGTCGGCGACGGGTGGTCGCCGGGATCTATTCGCCGTTCGCGAGCCGAGCAGCCTCGGCCGCCGGTGTGCCGGGTCGGTGTTCCTCGACCCATCCGTCGGTGTTGCGCTGTGGGGCGTAGCTGATCGCGAGCGATCCTGCCGGAACGTCCTTGCGGACGGTGGTCCCGGCGCCGGTGTACGCACCGTCACCAATCCTAACGGGGGCGACGAACACGTTGTGCGAGCCTGTACGGACGTTCGAGCCGACCTCGGTGCGGTGCTTGTGCACGCCGTCGTAGTTCGCGGTGATGGTGTTCGCGCCGATGTTCGAGTCCTCGCCCACTTCAGCGTCGCCGATGTAGGAGAGGTGCGGGACCTTGCTGCCGCGGCCGATCCGGGCGTTCTTCGTCTCGACGAAGGTGCCGATCTTGCCGTCGTCACCGAGGATCGTGCCCGGCCGCAGGTAGGCGAACGGGCCGACCGAGGCACCGTCCCCGATCACGGCGAGGGTGGCGTCGACGCGGTTCACGGTGGCGCGGGCCCCGACCTCGGTGTCGCGCAACGTGGTGTCCGGTCCGACGACGGCACCGGCGGCGATCGCTGTGGCGCCGATGAGCTGGGTGCCGGGCAGGACCTCGGCGTCGGGCTCGATGGTGACGTCGAGGTCGATCCAGGTGGACGCGGGGTCCTGCACGGTGACGCCGGCGAGCTGGTGGCGGCGGACGATGCGGGCGTTGAGTTCCCGCGCGGCGTCGGAGAGCTGGGCACGGTCGTTGATGCCGGCGACGAGCCACGGGTCGGTCAGGGTGACCACGTCGATGCGCCCGCCGCGCTCGCTGATCAGTGCGGGGGCGTCGGTGATGTACTTCTCGCCCTGGGCGTTCGCCGTGGTGAGCGACGGCAGGGCCGCCCGGAGGCGTGCCACGTCGAACGCGTAGATGCCCGCGTTCGCCTCGGTGATGGTCAGCTGCTCGGCCGTCGCGTCCTTGTGCTCGACGACGCTGACGAAGGCGCCGGAAGCGTCGCGCACGATCCGTCCGAGGCCGGTCGGGTCCGGGGCGATGGCGCTCACGAAGGTCGCGCCGTTGCCGCCGCCGACGTGGGCGTCGACGAGGAGGCGGAGCGATGCGGCGTCGAGCAGCGGGACGTCGCCGGACAGCACCACGACGGCGCCGTCGAAGTCGGCGGGCAGTGCTTCGACCGCGACCTCGACCGCACGGCCGGTGCCGGGGACGTCGTCCTGGTCGACGACGATCGCGTCGGGGGCGCGCTCGACGACCTCGGCCGCGACGAGGTCACGCTCGTGCCGCACGACGACGGCGACGTGCTCTGGGCTGAGCGACGACGCCGTGCGCAGGACGTGCCCGATGAGCGGCAGTCCGGCGAGCCGGTGCAGCACCTTGGGCGTGGACGACTTCATGCGCGTGCCCTGCCCGGCGGCGAGGACGACGACGGCGATGCGCTGGTCGGTCATGCACCCATCCTGGCGCACCGCAGCCCGGGCCGCCCGACGCGACCACGGCCCTGTGCGGAACCGTGCGCACAACCGCAGCCTGTGGACGGACCGGCACCGCGCCTCCAGGCCGCCTGACGGGGAGCTCTGGCCGGCCCCGCCCGCCGAGGATCAGGCCCGCGCGCCCTGCGGTTCCCGCTTGACGAACGCCATCAGCACCAGCCCGGCGATGAGCACGACGACCACGCCGAGGATCCCGAACCGGGTCGACCCACCGACGGTCACCGCGACGCCGAACAGCGCCGGCGCGAGGAACGACGCGGCCCGGCCGGTGGTGGCGTAGAGGCCGAAGAGCTCGCCCTCGCGGCCGGGGGTCGTCAGCCGCGCCAGGTACGCGCGGGACGACGACTGCACCGGGCCGACGAACACGGCGAGGGTCAGCCCGAGCACCCAGAACCACTGCGTCTCGTTGCCGGCGGCGAAGACCCCGACCCCGCACACGGCGAGGCCGACGAGCGAGACCATGATGAGCGCACGCGACCCGAACCGGTCGTCGAGGCGTCCGGAGACGAACGTCGCGATGCCCGCCACGACGTTCGCGGCGATGGCGAACAGGATGACCTGCGACGGCGTGAACCCGAACACCTGCGCGGCGACGATCCCGCCGAACGTGAAGACGGCCCCGACGCCGTCGCGGAACACCGCGCTGGCGAGCAGGAACGCGAGGACGTTGCGGCGCTCCCGCCACAGCCGCGCGATGTCCCGGCCGAGGTCCGCGTAGGCACTGAACACGCCGCCGCCGCGGGTCCGGTCGGGCACCGCCTCGGGCACGGTGAGGAACAGCGGGATCGAGCTGACGGCCAGCCAGACGGCGGCGATGCCGATCGCGACGCGGACGTCCCACTGCCCGGTGGCGACCGTCGCCGGCAACTGCAGGAGCCCGCCGACGACCCCGTCGCCCCGGAAGTCCTGGATGCAGAGCACGAGCAGCAGGACGAGCAGCACGATCCCGCCGAAGTACCCGGCCGCCCACCCGATGGCGGAGACGCGGCCGGTGCGTTCCCCGGAGGCGACCTGACCGATCATGGCGTTGTAGCCGACGCTCGCGATCTCGTAGGCGACTGTGCCGATGCCGAGCAGTGCAGCTCCGAGCAGCAGGTACGGCTGGCTCGGCGCGACGAAGACCATGCCGCCGATCGACAGCGCGACGCCGATCGTGGCGATGAGGACGGAGCGGCGGCGGTGTCCGGACGAGTCCGCGAGCCGCCCCATGGCCGGTGCCACCAGGGCCACGACGATGCCCGCGATGGTCAGTGCGGTGGACACGACGGCCGCGTTGTGCGCGAGCTCGCGTTCCACGATCGCCTTGCCGGCCGCGGACGTGTCGCCGACGAGCGCCGGGTCCACGAACGCCCGGCTGGCCAGGTACGTGCTGAACACGAAGGTGGTGACGACCGCGTTGAACGCGGCGGAACCCCAGTCCCAGAGCGCCCAGGAGACGAGCGCGCGCCGGTCGGTGCGCTGCGGCACGACGGCGGCCGGTGAAGCGGTCATGCGCGAACCGTAGCGCGTCCCGGTGACGCGGCGGTGGCCCCGTTCCGGGTCACGTGCCGGACGGGAGGCACGGGGCGGCCGGGCCCCGCGCCTCCCGTCCGCACCGTGCGTGCATCGTCACCCGGTGCGAGCTTCCGCGGGGTCGCCCGCTCTGGTGCGAGGTCCCGCACTCCGTGCGAGGCCTGCGCGCCGTCACGGAGTACGGAACCTCGCACCGGACGACGCGCAGCCCGCTCAGGCCGGGACGCCGCCGGGGTAGACGACGGACTTGAGCGACTCCGGGTCGGTGTCGCTCTCGAGGGCCTCGCGGACGTCGTCGAGCCCGAAGCGACCGGTGACGAGCGAGTCGAGGTCGACCTGGCCGGACGCGACCAGCTCGATGGCGACCGGCCACGTGTTCGTGTACCGGAAGATCCCGGTGACCGTGACCTCGAGGTTCTGGATGTGCTCGACCGGCAGGGTCATCTCGGAGTTGCCGAGCCCGACCAGCACCGCGGCACCCGCCGGACCGACCGCCTTGATGCCGTCCGACACCGCTCGGGGTGCACCGCTGGCGTCGATGAACGCGTCGACGGGGACGATGTCGGAGGCGACGGACACGGCAGTGGGGTCGACGACCTCGGTGGCGCCGTACTCCAGGGCCCGCGCACGGCGCTCCGGCACCAGGTCGCTGACGACGATGCGCGACGCACCGAAGGCCTTCGCGACCTGGGCGCAGATGATGCCGATGGGACCGGCGCCGGCGATGAGCACCGAGGAACCGGGCACGATGCCGGCCTTGCGGACGGCGGCGATGCCGACGGACAGGGGTTCGAGGAGCGCGCCGGCCTCGAAGGAGACGGCGTCGGGCAGGACGTGGGCGAACTCGGCCTCGATGGTGACGAACTCGGTGAAGGCCCCGTCGACCGGCGGCGTCGCGTAGAAGCGCATGTGCGGGCAGAGGTTGTAGCGGCCGGCCAGGCACTGCGCGCAGCGGTGGCAGGGGCGTTGCGGCTCGATGGCCACGCGCTCCCCCACGCGGGACGGGTCGACGCCCTCGCCGGCGGCCTCGATCGTGCCGGACAGCTCGTGCCCGAGGACGAGGGGCTCCTCGACGACGAAGTCGCCGATGCGGCCGTGGCGGTAGTAGTGCACGTCGGAGCCGCATACCCCCACGGCGGCGACCCGGACGAGCACGTCGCCGGGGCCGACGGCGGGGACGGGGCGGTCCTCGACGGTGAGGTCCTGGGTGCCGAGCAGGACGCTGGTGCGCTGGGTGGAGGTCATGCGGTTCTCGCTTCCTCGGCCGCGTCGTCGCGGCCGGACGTGTGGGTGGTGGAGGGGGCGGCGGCGGGCGCCGCGGGCATGCTCGCCGTCGCCGGTGCCGGTGCCGGTGCCGGTGCCGGTGCCGGTGCCGCCGGCATCGTGGCGTCGCGCAGCAGCTCCGCGAAGCCGATCTCGGCGGCGCCACGGACCAGGACGTCACGGCCGAGTGCCGCCGGGACGATCCGGAGCCGATCGGTCATCGCGGCCATCGTCTGCGCGCGGACGTCGGTCTCGACCCGGTCGCCGACGTGTCCGAGCAGCGCACCGAGGAACCCGCCGAGCACGACGACCTCGGGGTCGACGGTGTGGATGGCGTTCCGCAGTGCGGTCGCGAGTGCGGTGACCTGTCGGTCGACGACCCGCTCGACCTCGGGCCGGCCCTCGGCGAGCGCCGCGGCGAGCGCGTCGAGGTCGTCCGGCGGGGTCCCGGTGACGGCGGTGAGGGCGGAGCGTGAGGCCTCGGTCTCCAGGCAGCCGACCGCACCGCAGTGGCAGCGGATCCCGTTCGCCGCGACGAAGGTGTGCCCGAGCTCGCCCGCGTACCCGTCGGCGCCGCTGAAGGGCCGGCCGGCGCTGACGATCCCGCCGCCGATGCCGCTCGCGCCGCCGTTCAGGTACACGAGGTCGTCGACGCCGCGGGCGCTGCCGTACAGCCGTTCCGCCCAGGCGCCGAGGTTGGCGTCGTTCGCGGCCCGGACCGGCAGCCCCAGGCGTTCCGCGAGCGGTGCGGCGAGGGGTTCGTCACGCCATCCGAGGTGCGGGGCGTCGCGCACGGTGCCGTCCTCGACCCGCACGATGCCGGGCACGGCGACGCCGACCCCGACGATACGGGCCGCCGGTCCGGTGCGGGCGAGGAGTGCTGCGAGGACCCGGGCGACGGCCTCGATGGCCTGCGCCGCGGTGGGCACGGTGGTCTGCGGCTCGACCAGCCGGTCGCGGACGGTGCCGTCGAGGCCGACGAGGGCGACCCCGACAGCGTCGATCTCGACCGTGACCGCGGCGGCGAGGACGTCGGCGGACGCCCGGACGACCCCGCTCGGCCGTCCGACACCGGCACCCGGGGTCCCCGCGGCGGGGGTCTCCTCGTGCACGAGCCCGGCGTCGACGAGTTCCCCGACGAGCGCGAGGATGGTGGAGCGGTTCAGGCCGGTGCGCCGGGTGAGTTCGGCGCGGGTGACGGGGCCGTCCTCGTGGACGAGCCGGAGGACGCGCGCGGCGTTGCCCGGCGTCGCCGTGGGCTGCCGTGCCATGGGTCCTCCTCGGTGGTGGGCGGGGTCCTGGGTGGGGTTTCGGGCTGAGCGACGAGTTTCGCACCGGCGGGCCCGTGAACTGTCGCGCAGCGCGAAACCTCGGCGACCGCGACCGGCCGGTCAGCGCGACTGCGAGAACGCCGCGTCGAACGCGGCGTCCGGTGGCGCGATGGTACCGAGCTGCCGGACGAACGCCAGCGCCTCGGGCCCGCCGATGAGCCGGTCCATGCCGGCGTCCTCCCACTCGACGCTGGTCGGTCCGGTGTACCCGATGTGGTTCAGCACGCGGAACACCCGCTCCCACGGCACGTCCCCGTGGCCGGCGGTGACGAAGTCCCACCCGCGCCGGGGGTCGCCCCACGGCAGGTGCGAGGACAACCGCCCGTTGCGCCCGTCGAGCTGCTTCACCGACTCCTTGCAGTGCACGTGGTACACGCGGTCGGCGAAGTCGAGCAGGAACGCGGCGGGGTCGAGGTCCTGCCAGACGAAGTGCGACGGGTCGAAGTTGAACCCGAACGCCGGCCGGTCGCGGAACACCTCGAGGGTCCGCGCAGCGGTCCAGTAGTCGTAGGCGATCTCGGACGGGTGGACCTCGAGCGCGAACCGGACCCCGACCTCCTCGAAGACGTCGAGGATCGGTGACCAGCGGTCGTGGAAGTCCTGGTACCCGGCGTCGATCATCCCCGGGGGCACGGGCGGGAACCCGGCGACGGTCTTCCAGATCGACGAGCCGGAGAAGCCCGTGACGGTGTCCACCCCGAGCGCCGCGGCGGCACGGGCGGTCCACTGCAGCTCCTCGGCCGCACGCTGCCGCACGCCCTCGGGGTCGCCGTCGCCCCACACGTGCGGCGGGACGATGTCCTCGTGCCGCTGGTCGATGGGGTCGTCGCACACGGCCTGGCCGACCAGGTGGTTGGCGATCGTCCAGACCTGCAGCCCGTTGCGTTCCAGGATCGCCTTGCGCTCGGCGACGTACGAGGGGTCCGTCGCGGCGCGCCGGACGTCCAGGTGGTCACCCCAGCACGCGATCTCCAGCCCGTCGTAGCCCCACTCGCCGGCGAGCCGGGCGACCTCCTCGAAGGGCAGGTCGGCCCACTGTCCGGTGAACAGGGTGACCGGCCTGGAGGCCCGGGTCGTCTCCGTCGTGTCGCTCGCGTCCGTCGTCGTCATCGTCGTCGTCCTTCTTCGCGGTGGTCGGGTTCCGTCACCAGGATCCGGGTGCGGACCCGGCGGGGACGGTGGCGGGTCGCTCGACGCGCGAGTGCACGTCGACGACCGAGTGGTCTCGGGCGGCGGCGGAGACCGCCTCCATGACCTCGAGCACGTGGAACGCGAGGTCGCCGGAGGCTCGGTGCGGTCGGTCCGTCGCGATCGCGTGCGCCATGTCGGCGAGGCCGTAGCCGCGGCCGGCGTCGGCGTACCCGGCGGCGACCGGCAGGTCACGCCACGAGCGGTCGTCGGCGGTGGCGATCGACACGGTGTCCGAGAACCGGTTCGGGTCCGGGACGCCCAGGGTGCCCGCGGTGCCGTAGACCTCGAACAGCGGGGCGCGGGTGGCCCAGACCTCGAACGAGACGGTCACGGTGGAGACCACGCCACCCTCGTGCTCGAGGATCGCCACGACGTGCGTGTCGATGTCGACCGGGATCGACGTGCCGGCGTTCGGCCCGGTGGCGATCGTCCGTTCGCGGGTGGAGCGGGTGGCGCTGCCGCTGACCCGCACGACCGGCCCGAAGAACGTGACGAGGCTGGTCAGGTAGTACGGCCCCATGTCGAGGAGCGGTCCGCCGCCCGGCTGGTAGTAGAACGCCGGCGCGGGGTGCCAGAGCTCGTGTCCGGGGGCGCTCCAGGCGACGGCGGCACCGACCGGGGTGCCGATCGCGCCGTCGTCGAGGGCCGCGCGTGCGGTCTGGATGCCCGTGCCGAGGACGGTGTCCGGGGCGCTGCCGACGCGCAGGCCAGCGGCGCGGGCAGCCTCGAGCACCGGTGCGGCCTCGGCGGTGGACATCGCGAGCGGCTTCTCGCCGTAGACGTGCTTGCCCGCGGCGAGGGCCCGGGTGGCGATGTCGGCGTGCGCGGCCGGGATCGTCAGGTTGAGCACCACGTCGACGTCGTCGGCGGCGAGCAGGTCGTCCACGGTGGTGCCGCGAACGCCCTGTGCCGCACCGACCTGCTGGGCGCGGGCGACGTCGAGGTCGGCGACCGCGGCGAGCTCGAGGCCGGGCAGGGCCGGGAAGTGCTCGAAGTACTGCTGGCTGATGACCCCGACGCCGACCACGCCGACGCGGAGCACCCCCTCGTTCACCGTGCTGCCCACAGGAGTCCCCGTTCGATGATGGTGCGGAGTGGCTGCGACTCGACGACCTCGAGGCGGTGCCCTGGTGCGGAGACGAACACGCGGCCCTCGCCCCACTGCCGTGTCCAGATCGCCGGTGCGGTGACCGGTCGGTTCCAGGCGTCGAAGTCGCGCGCATCCTGGGTGGTGGTCGCGAGGACGTCGTTGTACTCGTCGGACAGCACCCAGTACTGCTCGGTGACGAGGTCGAAGTCCTCGATGCCCTGCGTGATCGGGTGCGCGTGCCCGAGGTCGGTGAGGTGCACCGTGTACGGGATGTAGTTGTCCGACTGTTCCCCGACGCGCTCGTCGGGGTGCTTGCCCGCGTGGTGGGCGAACTGGCCGCCGACCATGTGCAGGTAGTCGGCGGTGTTCCGGAACGCGTCCGCGATGCCGCCGTGCCAGCCGGCCAGTCCGGCGCCGCCCAGGACCGCGCGCTGCAGCCCGGCGAACTCGTCGGCAGCGATGGTCGACATCGTGACGACCTGCACGATCAGGTCGACCTCGTCCATGACGGCGGCGTCGGCGTAGACGGCCGTCGAGTCCGACACCCGGACCTCGAACCCGTTCTCGCGCAGGAACGGGACGAACAGGTCGGTGGTCTCGACGGGCTGGTGGCCGTCCCACCCGCCGCGGACGACGAGCGCCTGGCGGGTCTGCTCGGCGGCGCTCACGAGGTCGCCGTCCAGGTGCTGCCGGCGGCGGCGCTGCGCTCGACCGCATCGAGGACCCGCTGCACGTGCAGGCCGTCGGCGAACGACGGCGACGGGTCGGTGCCGGCGACGATCGCGTCGACGAAGTCCTTCACCTGGTGGCTGAAGGTGTGCTCGTACCCGATGAGGTGCCCGGTCGGCCACCACGCGGCCATGTAGGGGTGCTCGGGTTCGGTGACGAGGATGCGGCGGAACCCCTGCTCCCCCGCCGGGGCGTTCGACTCGTACAGCCGGAGCTCGTTCATCGCCTCGAGGTCGAACTGGATCGCGCCCTCGGACCCGCTGATCTCGAGCGTCAGACCGTTCTTCCGCCCGGTCGCGTAGCGCGTGGCCTCGAACGTGCCGATCGCACCGTCGGCCGCGCCGCCGTCGAGTCGTGCGGTGAAGAACGCGGCGTCGTCGACGGTGACCTGCCCGCGCTCGCTCGACGCGGTGCCGGAGAGCCCGACCCCCTCGGCCATCAGCGGACGCTCCGTCACGAAGGTCTCGAGCGTGCCGGAGACGGTGGCGAGCGACGCGCCCGTGACGTGCTCGACCAGGTCGATGGCGTGCGCGCCGATGTCCCCGAGCGCACCGGAGCCAGCGAGCGACTTGTCGAGGCGCCAGGTCATCGGGCCGTCCTCGTCCGCCAACCAGTCCTGCAGGTAGAGCGCGCGGACCTGGCGCACGGTGCCGATCCGGCCGTCCTGCACCAGCTGCCGGGCGAACGCAATGGCCGGCACCCGGCGGTAGCTGAACCCGACCATCGCCCGGACGCCCTGTGCACGCGCGGCGTCGGCGGCGGCGGTCATCGCCTCGGCCTCGGCGACGGTGTTCGCGAGCGGCTTCTCGCACAGGACGTGCTTGCCGGCCTGGAGCGCGGCGATCGCGATCTCGACGTGCGAGGACCCCGGGGACACGACGTCGACCACGTCGATGTCCGGATCGGCGACGACGGCACGCCAGTCGGTGGACGCCGCCTGCCAGCCGTACTGCTGCCGAGCGGCTTCGGTGCGTCCGGGATCACGCCCGACGACCACGGCCATCTCCGGCTCGGCTCCGAGGTCGAAGAACCTGGGGGCGGTCCGCCACGCCTGTGAGTGTGCGGCTCCCATGAAGCCGTGCCCCACCATCGCGACCCGCAGTCGTTGCTGCACCGTCGACTCACTTGCCATCCGCTCGCTCCTTTGCGATCACGTGCTTGCCACAGCCAACACTACCGCTTATGTTGGGCGCGGCAACATTTTGTTTCGACGACGAACGGTGACCACCATGGCAACGACGCCCACCCGTGCAGACAAGTTCTCCTTCGGTCTCTGGACCATCGGCTACAACGGCTCCGACCCCTTCGGCGGGCCGACCCGACCCGCCCTCGACGTGGTCGAGGCGGTCGAGAAGCTCGACGAGCTCGGGGCCTACGGCCTGACCTTCCACGACGACGACCTGTTCGCGTTCGGTTCCACCGACGCCGAACGCCAGACCCAGATCGACCGCCTCAAGGGCGCGCTCGAGTCGACCGGGCTCGTCGTGCCGATGGTCACGACGAACCTGTTCTCCGCCCCGGTCTTCAAGGACGGCGGCTTCACCTCGAACGACCGGCAGGTCCGCCGCTTCGCGCTCCGCAAGGTGCTCCGCAACATCGATCTCGCCGCCGAGCTCGGCGCGTCGACGTTCGTGATGTGGGGTGGCCGCGAAGGCTCCGAGTACGACAGCGCCAAGGACGTGCAGGCCGCGCTCGAGCGCTACCGCGAGGCCGTCAACCTGCTCGCCCAGTACGTCACCGACAAGGGCTACGGCATCCGGTTCGCCATCGAGCCGAAGCCGAACGAGCCCCGCGGCGACATCCTCCTGCCGACCCTCGGTCACGCGATCGCCTTCACCGAGACGCTCGAGCGCCCGGAGATGTTCGGCATCAACCCCGAGGTCGGCCACGAGCAGATGGCGGGCCTGAACTTCACCGCCGGCATCGCCCAGGCGCTCTACCAGGGCAAGCTCTTCCACATCGACCTCAACGGTCAGCGCGGCATCAAGTACGACCAGGACCTGGTGTTCGGTCACGGCGACCTGCAGAACGCGTTCTCGCTCGTCGACCTGCTCGAGCACGGCGCCCCGCAGGGCGGCCCGGCGTACGACGGCCCGCGCCACTTCGACTACAAGCCGAGCCGCACCGAGGACATCACCGGCGTCTGGGACTCCGCGTCGGCCAACATGCGCATGTACCTGCTCCTCAAGGAGCGTGCGCAGGCGTTCCGCGCCGACCCCGAGGTGCAGGCAGCGCTCGAGGCCTCCAAGGTCGGCGAGCTGTCGACGCCGACGCTGAACGACGGCGAGTCGTACGACACGTTCCTCGCCGACCGTTCCGCCTACGAGGACTTCGACGCCGACGCGTACTTCGGCGGCAAGGGCTTCGGCTTCGTCCGCCTGCAGCAGCTCGCGATGGAGCACCTCATGGGCGCGCGGAATTGAACGCGGACGCGCCAGCGGCCGCATTCTGCGCGCCGAGGCGGCCTGCCGCCGAGGAGAACTGATGGCACTCGTCGCGGGGGTCGACTCGTCGACCCAGTCCTGCAAGGTCACCATCCGTGACGCCGCGACCGGTGCGGTCGTCCGCGAGGGACGCGCGTCCCACCCGGACGGCACCGCCGTCGACCCCCGTCACTGGTGGGACGCCCTCGGTGCCGCCGTCGCGGACGCCGGCGGCCTCGACGACGTCGGTGCCGTCGCCATCGCCGGGCAGCAGCACGGCATGGTCGCGCTCGATGCCGACGGCCGCGTGGTCCGCGACGCCCTGCTCTGGAACGACGTCCGCAGTGCGGACGCGGCCGCGCAGATGGTCGACGAGCTCGGCCAGGAGGCGTGGGTCGCCCGGACGGGGCTGGTGCCGGTCGCGTCGTTCACCGGTACCAAGCTGCGGTGGCTCCGCGACGCGGAGCCCGAGAACGCGGCCCGCGTCGCGGCCGTGGCGCTCCCCCACGACTGGCTGTCGTGGCGGCTCCGCGGGTACGGACCGGCGGACGAGAGCCCGCTCGGCCCCGACCTCGACGCCCTGGCGACGGATGCGTCCGACGCCAGCGGCACGGGGTACTGGGACCCGGTGCGCCGCGAGTACGACCCGGAGCTGTTCGAGCTCGCGCTCGGGCGGCCGATGCGGCCGGCGTCGATGGGTGACGACGACGCCGTGGTCGTGCCCCGCGTGGTCGCTCCCGACGAGGCGATGGGCGCCCTGTCCACCGACGTCGAGCTGCCCGGCGGCGCGGTCGCCCGGTCCGGCCTCGTCATCGGCGCCGGACTCGGCGACAACGCCGGGGCAGCGCTCGGCCTGGGTCTCGGCCCGGGTGACGTCGCGGTGTCCCTGGGCACGAGCGGCACGGTCTTCGGGGTCAGCGACGCCGAGGTGCGTGACCCGCGCGGGACCGTGGCGGGCTTCGCCGACGGGACCGGGTCGCGCCTCCCGATCGTCACGACGCTCAACGCGGCCCGCGTGCTCGAGGTGATCGGCGGCCTGCTCGGCGTCGACCACGACGCACTCGGCGAGCTGGCGCTGCAGGCGCCGGCCGGGGCCGACGGCCTCGTCCTGGTGCCGTACTTCGTCGGCGAGCGCACGCCCAACCGGCCGGACGCGACCGCATCGCTGCTCGGCATGACGCCGGCGACCACCGACCGGGCGCACCTGGCCCGGGCGGCCGTCGAGGGGATGCTCTGCGCCCTCGCCGACGGACTGGCCGCGGTGCAGGACACCGGGGTGACCGTCGAGCGGCTGCTGCTCATCGGCGGCGCTGCGCGGAACCCGGCGGTCCGCGCCGTCGCCGCGCAGGTGTTCGGCCGTGACGTCCTGGTGCCGGAGCCCGGCGAGTACGTCGCCGCGGGTGCTGCGAAGCAGGCCGCGTGGGCGCTCACCGGCGCACTGCCGACGTGGGACACCGCGACGACCACCGTGCCGTCCGACCCGCACCCCGAGGTGCTCGAGCAGTACCGCGCCGCGGCGCGCTGACCGACGCACCGGATCCGACACTCCCCGCCCCCGGCGCCCTCCACCAGGGCGCCGGGGGCATCATCGTCCCCGGAGGACACCCATGCCACTGACCGACCTGCCCCTCGACGCGCTCCGCGCCCACCGCTCGGACGTCCGTCGTCCCGCTGACTTCGACGCCTTCTGGGCGGACACGATCGCCGCCGCCCGGACCGCGGGCGAGGGGTTCGAGACGACCCTCGTGCCGGCCGAGACCCCGGTGACCGGGCTCGTCGTCGAGGACCTCACGTTCCCCGGGTTCGCCGGTGACCCGGTGCGGGCGTGGGTCAACCGTCCCGTGACCGACGACCCGGGCGCGCTGCCGGTCGTCGTCGAGTTCCTCGGCTACGGCGGTGGCCGTGGTCGGCCGGGCGAGCGCGTGCACTGGGCCCTCGCCGGCTACGTGCACGTGGTGATGGACACCCGCGGCCAGGGCTCCGGGTGGGCCGGCGGCGACACCCCGGACCCGCACGGCTCCGCACCGCACGCCAGCGGCTGGATGACGAGCGGCATCGGCTCGCCCGCCGACCACTACTACCGCCGCGTCTACACCGACGCCGTGCGGCTCGTCGAGGCGGTGCGCACGCTGCCCGGGGTCGACCCCGAGCGCATCGCCCTGACCGGCGGCAGCCAGGGCGGCGGCATCACGATCGCCGCAGCGGCCCTGGTCGAGGCACACGTCGGACCGGTCGCCGCGGTGCTGCCCGACGTGGCGTTCCTGGCCGACTGGCGGAACGGCACCGACGTCGCGGTCGGCGGGCCGTACCTGGAGCTCGCGCAGTACCTCGCCGTCCACCGCGACGCGGCCGACACCGTGTGGGAGACCGCCGCGTACCTGGACGGGGTGAACCACGCCGTCGGCATCACCGCTCCCTCGCTGTTCTCGGTCGCGCTGATGGACGACGTCGTGCCGCCGCGCACGACCTTCGCCGCGTTCAACGCCCTCGGCTCCACCGACCGCGAGATCGTCGTGTACCCGTACAACGGGCACGAGGGCGGCGGCTTCCGGCACTGGGAGCGTCAGGCGGCGTTCCTGGCGGACCGCTTGCGCTGACGGACGTCGGGCGGCGGACGTCGGGCGTCAGGGTTCAGGTGCTCGTCTGCAGCGTCTTCCTCGGGTACTCGTCGAAGCGCTGGAAGTACGTGCTCGAGAACCGCCCCATGTGGCGGAACCCCCACCGGTGCGCGATCTCGGCCACCGTCGTCTGCGCGCAGTCGGCGAGCTGGAGCGCGATCCGGACCCGGTCGAGGCGAACCTGCAGCAGGTACGTCATGGGGCTCACGCCGACGTGCTGCACGAAGTTCTCCTGCAGCGTGCGGGAGCTGACCCCGACAGCCCGGCAGACGTCCGCGAGCTGGAGCGGCCGGTCGCAGTGCTCCGCGAGCCAGGCCTGTGCGAGCTGCACGGTGTTCTCCGTCCGGCGCACCGGCCGCGCGTCGGGTTCGGCGTCCGCCCCGCCGAAGGCCCGCAGGACGGACTCGGCGAGCAGCACCTGTGCCGACAGGTGCCCGCGCAGGTTGCGGTCGGGGTGCAGCGCGTTGACGGCGACCGCATCGATGCGGGCGAGCAGGTTGGACACCTCGGCATCGGCCGGGCGGGATCGCAGTCGGCCGGCGAAGCGGTGGTCGAACACGACCCCGTTCACGGCGTCGAGGAAGCCGCGGTCGACCCGCAGGACCTGGACGGTCCCCGCCGGCACGAGCAGCGTGAACGGCCGGTCCGTCGGCAGGACCACCGGCACGCCGGGCCGGGTGGGCGCGTCGTCGTCGATGCGGAGACAGCCCGCGGTCGACCACGCCAGCACCGGCGTGCCGTCCGGCGTGAACGAGGCGGCGGCGGCGGTCGACACCGCCGACGACAGCAGCGCGACGTTGTGGTGGCGCACCGTCCGGTGGCGGAACGCGAACCGGTCGGTGGGCGCGAACCGGACGTCGCGACCGTCGTACACGGCACGCACCGTCCGGACGGCGTCCGCGGTGGTCCGGCCGCACCGCTCGGCGGTCCGGGGCGCGTGGCCGACGGTGACCCGCGGGACGGTGTCGCTGCTCACTGGCCCGACCCTCGCCGGGCGCGGAGGTCCGCGAAGGTGAACCGCTCGCGATCGATGTCCTCCTCGGACTGCACGATCCACCCGCGTCGGGCAGCGCGTGCCCGAGCCCGGTAGGAGGTGATGTGGACCGGGGCGACCCCCGGTGCACGCTCGTAACCACTCATCAGATCCTCCGATCTGTCACCGTGCCTCCGACCCTGTTCGAAGGGGGACAGTTTGAGTACCTCTTGGACGATAAGCGCCCGCACCGGGGTCCACAATGACCCCCGAACGGGTGCGATCCACATCCGCGCACCCCGGATAACGGCGGCGTCGTGGCGTCGGAGGCCGATCCACACGAGCGCCTCGTACCCTCCACGTATGGACCAGGCACCGACCACGGCGAGTGGTCCCGAGCACGGCGGAGCACGGCTGTCCCGCACCGTGCACGAGGCGCTGCGGTTCGTGCACGCCCACGCCCGCGAAGCGATCTCCGTACCGGACATCGCAGCCGCCGCACACCTGTCGACCCGCGGCCTGCAGAGCGCGTTCCGGCGGGAGCTGCAGACCTCACCCGCGTCGTACCTGCGCGGGGTGCGGCTCGAGGGCGTCCGCCGGGACCTGCTGTCCATGACACCCGCCGACCGTCGCACCATCGCGGACGTCGCCAAGCACTGGCACTTCAGCAACGCCGGCCGGATGGCGGCCGAGTACCGCGCCGCGTTCGGCACCGCACCGTCGGCGGCGCTCCGGTCGTTCGACCCGGAGGACCCGGACCCCCGCGCCACGTCGGACCTCGCCAGGTCCCCGGGCGAAGGATCACGCTTCCGGATCGTGCTCGACTGCGAGGTGGAGGTCGACGACGCCGACGCGACGTTCGCCAGCGCCCTGCGTCGTGCCCAGGGCGACGACCGCCCCTGGCACGGCTACGACCCCGACGGCAGCACGGCCGACGTCGTCGCGTTCCTGCTGGCGAGCGCCGTCCGCGGGGTCGCCGGAGAGACCTCCGGCATCCGGCTGCGTGCGGTCAACCCGATGATGCGGGCGCCGGACGAGCACGGCGGGTACCCGTCCGCCGAGCTCCCGCCGTGGTCGGCACCCGGCCACCCCGAACGGCAGGACGGTTCCCCAGCATGACGCTCGACCACTGCGGCCGTTGGACGGTCCTGCTCGCCGCCGCGCTCACCGCAGGACTCGCACTCGCCGGCTGCACGGCCCCGACCGCCGCCCACGCTGATGGGTTCGACGTGACCGGCTTCCAGCCCGAGAACGCCGACACCGCCCTGGTGGACGCGAACGCCGCCGCGATGGACGTGGTCGGTGTCGACGGCCTGCTGGTGAACCGCACGGGCACGAAGGTCACCGCACCGTCACGCGCCGCCAAGGCCCAGCGCAACCGGGCACACGCCAACGGGCTCACCGCGCAGCTGCTCGTCAGCAACTACTCCGAGGCCGACGGGGACTTCAGCGAGCCGATCGCGCGGAAGCTCCTGACCTCGCCCGCGAACCGCGCCCGGGCCGTCCGATCACTCGCCGCCGACGTGGCCACGGGCGGCTGGGACTCGGTCATGATCGACCTCGAGGCGCTGACCCCGGCCGAGAAGCCCGGCCTCACCGCCTTCGCCCGTGAGCTCCGGGCCGCCGTCGGCGACGACGTCCGGCTCGACATCGCCCTGTCCGCTTCGACCACGGCCGCCGGGTACGCCCGCCTGGGCTACGACGTGCGCGCCCTCCGCGCCCCGCTCGACCACCTGACGCTCATGGCGTACGACCAGCACGGCCCCTGGGAGCCGGACGCACCCGGCCCCGTCGGGTCGCTCGCGTGGTCGTCGAAGGCCGCCCGTGCGCTCGCGACCCTCGCTCCCGCCGACCAGATCGTGCTCGGTGTCGCCGGGTACGGCTACCACTGGAAGGGGAAGCGTCCGGCCGGTCAGCTCTCCGACGCCCAGGCCCGGCTCCGGGTCCGGAAGGCGGGCGCGACCGCCCACTGGGACGCGACGGTCGGCGAGTGGACCGCGACCCTGCCGAGCGGTGAGGTGCTCTGGTGGTCCGACGCACGCTCGCTGCGCGAGCGGGTCGCCCTGGCGGAGCGGCTCGGCCTGACCGGCGTCGCCGTCTGGTCACTGGACCTGTCCGACCGGATCGAACCGGTCGGGTGACCGCGACCCGCTGACGGACAGGAGGCGCGGTGCGAGCCCGCACCGCGCCTCCTGTCCGTCGCCTGGTCGCGCCCCGGGCGCGTGGTGCGCGCTGTCAGTCCTGACGGCCGCCCTGTGGCGTCGTGGCTCCGCGACGCTTCGCCTGGTGCCGCGCGACCCGGTTGCGGTTGCCGCACCCCGCGGCCGTGCACCAGACGCGGTTGTGCCGGGGCGACGTGTCCAGGTAGACCCAGCCGCACGCGTCGTCGCCGCACTGCCGCGCCGCACTGAGGTCGGACGTCAGCAGTTCCTGCGCGAGCAGTGCGATCGCACCCCGCGGCCCGGACAGGTCGGCGCGCATCCGCCACGACCACGACGCCCCGTCCGTGCCCTGCTCGAGCGTCGCGCGCCCGAGCGCAGCGACGTACTCGGACGCGACGTGGGCGGCGGCGCGCGGTGACGACGCGAACACCGCTTCGTACACCGCCTCGCGGAGCGCCAGCACCGCCGTGTGCTCCTGCGCTGCGACGTCGGGCGCGGCTGCGGCGAGCCGGCTGATCTCGTCCGCACCGCCGGGCAGGACGCCCATCTGCTCGCACCACGCCACGACAGCGCTGAAGCTGCTCAGGGTGTCGATCGAACGACGGGGATCGAGGCGCCAGTGCACGGTGTCGACGAGGTCGAGCGCCGCGTGTCCCCCCACGTCCGGGAACGTCGGCTGCGCGTCGGAGACCACCATGCTCCGAGACTAATGCGTGATCAACCGTTGTGCCATGTGCATCGCCTGCGCCAGGGTCTAATGCATGACAAGCGTTCCACGCGTTAGCGCAGCACGGGCCGGGCTCGGCCCGGACTTCACGCGGTTCTGGGTGGCGCAGGGCGCCTCGGCCGTCGGCGGGCAGGTGAGCGAACTGGCGGTGCCGTTGCTCGCCGTCGTCGTCCTGCACGCGTCCGCCGGCGAGGTCGGGGTGCTGAACGCCGCGCGGTGGCTCCCGTTCCTCCTGCTCGCGCTGCCCCTCGGGGTCCTGGTCGACCGTCGTCGCCGTCGACCGGTCCTCGTCGTGTCCGACCTCGCTCGGGCTGCGCTCACCGTGGTCGTCGTGGTGGTGGCGTTCAGCGGGGCGCTGACCCTGCCGGTGCTCGTCGTCCTGGTCGGGCTGCTCGGCGCGTTCACCGTCGCGTTCGAGGTGAGCTACCAGTCGTTCCTGCCGACGGTCGCCGGACGCCGGCAGCTCGAACGCGCGAACGGGCGGCTGGAGGCGACGGCGGCGGCGGCCGAGGTCGGTGGCCCAGGACTCGGAGGCCTGCTCGTCCAGGTGCTCTCGGCGCCGTGGGCCCTCGCGGTCCACGCCGTGACGTACGTCGTGTCGGCGGTGGCACTGCTCGGCATCCGCGCGCCCGAGGCCCGCCCGACCCCGACCGGACGGAGTGCTCTGCGCGACCTCGCCGAGGGCCTGCGGTTCGTCGGTCGCGACCGGTACCTGGTCTCGCTGGTCGGCTTCGCCGGGATCTACAACCTCTTCGCGCAGTGGGTGATGGTGCTCTTCACCGTGCACGCCGTGCGGCAGCTCGGACTGGACGCGGGGCTGCTCGGCCTCGTCTTCAGCCTCGGGGCGATCGGCGCCGTGGTCGGCGCCTCCGCGGCACCGTCGAGTGTCCGCCGGTTCGGTGCCGGGCCAGTCCTGGTCGCCTGCGCCACGGCCGAGTGCGTCGCGCTCGCAGTGCTCCCCGTGATCGATCCATCGTGGTCGACGCCGGTCACGGTCACCGTCCTGATCGGGGTGTTCGCCGTGAACGGCGCGGGGACCGCACTGTCGAGCGTCGTCGCACTCACGCTCCGGCAGCTGCGTTCGCCGGACCAGGTGCTCGGTCGCGTCAACGCCACCATGCGCTGGCTGTCCTACGGCGTCATCGCGATCGGGGCCGGGCTCGGCGGCCTGGTCGGAGAGCTGCTCGGCACGCGGACCGGCCTCGCCCTGGGGTGCGCGGGGATCTTGCTCACCGTCGTCTGGGTCGTCGCCTCACCACTCCGTGGTCTGCGCGACCCGGCCGCACTCGCCACCGACCCCGAGGCTGGTCGACGGACGGGATGAGGGGAGGCATCGGTGGTGCCGACGCCTCCCCGCACTGCCGTCAGACGAGCGACCACTCCACCAGGCGGGGGTCGCCCGGGGTGACCTCGTGCACCGCGCCCGTGACCGCGACGGTGGCGCGCTCCGTGGCGGTGCCGGGGACGGGGTGCCGGACCGGCCCGTCGCCCGAGGCGACGATCCCACCGGCTGCCACCGGGCCTCCAGGCCGGGACGCCGCCGCGTGCGACGCGACCCAGACCTGCACGTCGCCGGGCTCGACGACCTTGCGCATCCGACGGTCGGTGAACGCGAAGCGCTGCGCCGGGACGCGGAAGCGGACCCGCGCGGACTCCCCCGCGGCGAGCGCGACCCGCGCGTAGCCGAGGAGCTGCACCTCGGGCCTGGTGACGCTGCCGTGCACGTCGTGCCCGTAGAGCTGCACGACGTCCTCGCCGGCACGGGACCCGGTGTTCCGGACCGTCACCGACGCGGTGAAGACGCCGTCGGATCGGACGTCCGGGTCGACGACGAGCTCGTCGTGGGCGAAGTCGGTGTAGCCCAGGCCGAAGCCGAACGGCCGCACCGGCGTCGAGTCGGCGGCCGTGACGTCGGACGGGCCGCCGAGCCGCGGGTGCAGGTAGGTGAACGGCTGCGCACCGGCGGACCGGGGCAGGGACAGCGGCAGGCGGCCCGAGGGCGAGGCCGCGCCGGTGAGCAGGTCGGCGATCGCCAGCCCGCCGCCCTCGCCCGGGAAGAACGCCTGCACGACCGCGGCCGGACGCGGCTGGTCGCCGTCGAGCGCCCAGCCGATCGCGTACGGACGGCCGGTGAGCAGCACCATCACGGTGGGGGTGCCGGTCGCGACGACCGCCTCGACCAGCTCGCGCTGCACGCCGGGCAGGTCGAGCGACTCGGTGTCGTTGCCCTCGCCGACCGTGCCGCGGCCGAAGAGTCCGGCCTGGTCGCCGACGACGACCACCGCGACGTCCGAGGCGGAGGCCACGGCGACCGCGTCGGCGAAGCCGGCCCGGTCGTCGCCCGTGACGGCGCAGCCCGCGGCGAAGCGGACCGCCGCCGGGCCGAGGGCCCGGACGACGGCTTCGCGGACGGTCGGGATCGCGAAGCCGAGCGGCAGGTCGGGGTGCGAAGCGAGCACGTGGTTGGCGAACGAGTAGCAGCCCTGCAGGGCCTCGGCGCGGTCGGCGTTCGGGCCGATGACCGCGACCGAGGCGCCCGGTGCGAGCGGGAGGACGGGGGTGGTGCTGTCGACGGTCCCGTCAGCGCTGTCGACTGTGCCGCTGTCGTTCGACAGCAGCACGAGCGACTTCGCCGCCAGCTGCCGTGCGAGCGCCTGGTGCAGCGGGGTGTCGAGGTCGATCCCGGTGGGGGCGTCCTCGGCGAACGCGTCCGGCTCGAGCAGTCCGAGCCGCTCCTTCTGCCGGAGCACCCGGAGCACGGCACGGTCGACGAGCGCCTCGTCCACCTGCCCGCTGCGGACCCGCTCGACGAGCGGCGCGAGGTACGCGTCACCGGTCGGGAGCTCGACGTCGATGCCGGCCTCGAGCGCCAGCGCCGCGGCCTCGCCACGGTCGGCGGCGATGCCGTGCATGACCTCGAGGAACGCCACCGAGAAGTAGTCCGCGACGACGGTGCCGTCGAAGCCGAGCCGGTCGCGGAGCAGGTCGGTGAGCAGCTCGCCGTTCGCCGCGACGGGCACGCCGTCGATCTCGGCGTACGAGTTCATCACGCTCCGGGCGCCGCCGTCGCGCAGCGCCATCTCGAACGGCGGCAGGTAGACGTCGGCGACCTCGCGGGCCCCGGCGTGCACGGGGGCGTGGTTCCGCCCCGCCTGCGACGCCGAGTACCCGAGGAAGTGCTTCAGGGTCGCGTCGACCCCGGCCGACTGCAGCCCGCGCACGTACGCGGTGCCGACCGTGCCGACCAGGTAGGGGTCCTCGGCGATGCACTCGTCGACCCGCCCCCAACGCGGGTCGCGGATGACGTCGAGGACCGGCGCGAGGCCCTGGTGGACGCCGAGCTGCCGCATCGACGCACCGATCGCGGCGCCGACCTGCTCGACGAGCTCCGGGTCGAACGACGCGCCCCACGCCAGCGGCGTCGGGAACGTCGCGGCCTTCCACGCGGCGAGGCCGGTCAGGCATTCCTCGTGGACGAGCGCGGGGATCCCGAGCCGGGTCTCGCGCTGCAGGCGGCGCTGTTCGGCCCAGAGCCAGGCGGCACGCTCGTCGGGTTCGACGGGGCGGGTGCCGTAGACGCGGGTGAACTGCCCGATGCCGTCGCGGGTGAGGTCCGCCAGGGTGCTGCCCTGCTGCACGGCCGCCATCTCGCCCTGCATGGGGGCGACGACGCCGTTCTGGTCGAGCCAGTAGCCGACGAGCTGGGCGACCTTCTCGTCGAGGGTCATCACGGCGAGCAGGGCGTCGGCGCGGGGACCGGCGGTGGTCGCGGTCGCGTCGGTCGCGGTCGCGTCCGTCGCGGCTGCGTCCGTCGCGGTCGTCGCGGTCGTCGCGGTCGTTGCGTCCGTCGTGCTGTCGGCCTGGAGGCGCGGGTCGCGTCCGGCGGTCCGCGTCGCGTCGGTCGCGGTCACCCCTTCACCGCCCCGGTCAGGCCGCCGACGATGCGACGCTGGAAGATCGTGAAGAACACGAGCGCCGGGATCATCGACATCGAGGTGAACGCGAGCACCTTGGCGGTGTCGACGGAGTACTGCGACGAGAACGACTGGACCCCGAGCGGCAGCGTGTACGCGGCCTCGTTGTTCAGGATGAACAGCGGCAGGATGTAGCTGTTCCAGCTGGCGATGAACGCCAGGATGCCGACCGTGACGACGCCGGGCAGCGACAGCGGCACGACCATCCGGAAGAAGAACCCGAGACGGCTCGCTCCGTCGATCGACGCAGCCTCCTCGAGCTCGTCGGGGATCGCCCGCAGGAACGGCACCAGGATGATGACGGTGGTCGGCAGCGCGAACGCGATCTGCGGCAGGATCACGCCGGCCAGGCTGTTCGTCAGACCGAGGTCCTTGACGAGCAGGTAGAGCGGGGTGATCGCGACCGTGATCGGGAACATCAGGCCCGCGGCGAACAGGGCGTACAGCGCCCCGCGGCCGGCGAACCGGTAGCGGGCGAGCACGAAGCTCACCATCAGCCCGAGCACGACGACCCCGATGGTGGTCGTGACGGCGCTGATCGTGGAGTTGCCGAGCTGCTGCCAGAAGATGCCGCTCGACAGCACGGACCCGTAGTTGCCGAACTCGAACGGTGCCGGCAGCCCGGCGGGGCTCGTGGTGATCTGCGAGTTGGTCCGGAAGCCGCCCAGCACGATGTAGAGCACGGGTGCCAGGTTGGCGGCGACGAACAGGATCGCGACGACGTAGGTCAGCGGGTTCGCGCGTCCGATCGCGGCACTGGACCGGCGCTCCCGCACGGCCCGGCGCCCGGGGGCGACGATGCTCGTGGTGGCCATCAGTTCTTCCTCTCGGTGAGTGCACCCGCGGTGTCGCGGCGGAGCACGAAGCGCTGGTAGATCAGGGCGACCACGAGCGAGATCACGAACATCACGACCGCGACGGCGCTGCCGAAGCCGAAGTTGCCCGAGGTCCGGCCGTTGGCGACCATGTACGTCGCCATCGTCGAGGTGCCCGCGGTCGACGCGATGTACTGCCCCCAGATGATGTAGACGAGGTCGAACAGCTGCAGTGAGCCGATGATCGACAGGAACGCCCAGATGCGGATGGTCGGGCCGAGGAGCGGCAGGGTGATGCGCCGCTGGATCTGCCAGTAGCCGGCGCCGTCGATCGCGGCGGCCTCGAACAGTTCCTCGGGGATGCTCTGCAGGCCGGCGAGGAACAGGATCACCGCGAAGCCGATGTACTTCCACGAGATGATCACGAGCAGCGTCCAGATGGCGATGTCGGGGTTCGACAGCCAGTCCGCACGGAGTCCGCCCAGGCCGATGCTCTGGAACAGGTCGTTCACGGCGCCGTTCGACTGGAGCATCAGGCTCCACCCGGTGCCGACGATCACCTCGGAGATGACGTACGGCACGAAGACGAGCACGCGGACGAGCCCGCGGCCGTGCATCTTCTGGTTGAGCAGCAGGGCGAGCACGATCGCGATCGGCCCCTGCAGCACCAGCGAGAGCACGACGATGAAGCCGTTGTGCATCAGGACCGCGTGGAACGCCTTGTCCTGGAAGATGATCAGGTAGTTCTGCAGTCCGACGAAGTCGGTGGGTGGGCCGTAGCCCTGCCACTTGAAGAACCCGTAGTAGGCGGCGAGCGCCACGGGCAGGATCACGAACGTGACGAAGACGATGACCGCGGGTCCGGCGAGGACCGCGATCTCGACGCGCTTCCGCCAGTCCGCGATGCGGCGCTTGGTCCGCCGACCGGCGGGGAGCGGCGAACCGCTCCCCGCCGGGGACGTCCCCGCGGCCGTGTCCGACCCGGTGGCCGGAGTCGTACCGAGCGAGGTGTCGAGGGTCATGCTCAGCCCTTGGCCGCAGCCTGGTTGGTGGTCTCGACGATGTCCTTCGCGCTGCCCTTGCCGGCGAGCAGGTCGACGACGCTGGTGTTCAGCGCGTTGCCGACGTTCTGGCCGTACAGGGTGTCGAGGTACTGCGAGACGAACGGGGCGTCCTGGTAGGCGGCCAGGGCCGACTTCAGGTAGTCCGAGTCGACGACCGACTGGGCCTCCTTGTTCACCGGGATGGCGTTGAAGGCCTTGTAGTAGGCCTCCTGGTTGTCCTTCTGCACGATGAAGTTCAGGAAGTCGGTGCACGCCTTCTTCGGGGCCTGTGCGGAGCAGGAGTTGCCGTCGACACCACCCATCATCGACTTCGGGTCACCCTTGCCACCGTCGATCGCGGGGAACGGGAACCAGCCGAGGTCGGGCAGCGGCTTGGCGTCCGGCGTCAGCGACGCGATCACGCCCGGGTCCCACGCGCCCATGAGCTCCATGGCGGCCTTGTGGTTGGCGAGGAGACCGGCGGAGCTGCCGGCGCCCTGCTGTGCCGCGGTGGTCAGGAAGCCGTTGTTGAAGGGCTTGGTGGCATTGAAGTCCTCGAGCTGCTCGCCGGCCTTCGTCCAGCAGGCGTTGTCGAACTTCAGCGACTTCGCCGTGTCCTCGAGGGTCTTCTGGCTGCACTCGCGGAGCGCGAAGTTGTAGTACCAGTGGGCGGCCGGCCAGGCGTCCTTCGCGCCGACGGCGACCGGGTCGATGTCCTTGGCCTTGAGCTTCGTGATCGCGTCGTTCAGCTCGTCCATGGTCGTGGGCGTGCCCTCGATGCCGGCTTCCTTGAACAGGTCCTTCGAGTACCAGATGCCCTCGGGGAGCACCGCGCCCGGCATGGCGTAGGTCTTGCCGTCCTTCTCGTACCCGGCGAACGTGCCCGCGCTGATGGACTTCTTCGCGTCGGCGCTGATGGAGTCGGAGATGTCCATGAGCTGCCCGGCAGCGATCATCGCGTCCATCTTGCCGCCGCCGCGCTGCAGGAACACGTCGGGGGCGTCGCCGGAGTTGAGGGCGGTCTGGAGCTTGCCGTCCAGGTCCTCGTTCTGGATCGCCTGGGTCTTGATGGTGACGTTCGGGTACTTCTCCTCGAACGCCTTGACCGTCGAGGCCCAGTAGGCCTTGCCCGGTCCGGTGGTCGAGTTGTGCCAGAAGGTCATCGTGACCTTCCCGCCGTCCTCGGAGGCATCGCTGCCCGCCGAGCACCCACTGGCCACCAGTGCTGTGGCCCCGATCAGCGCGATGGCTGCCGCGGCACGGATCTTCCTCGTCATCGTGGAACTCCTGAAGTGTCGTCGTTGACATGCGCGACATCGACTGCCGCTGCGGAGAGCATGCCTGCTGCTCCAGGTCCATGTCAATCGATATCGATAACGTTTTCTTTACCGATGGCATGGTGCCGCAGCGGTACGGTGTGCACATGGACTCGGCACTCGGCGCGCGTCCCGGTGCCGGCCGGGTGACGATCGGCGACGTGGCGCGGGTGGCCGGGGTCTCGATCCCGACGGTGTCCAAGGTGATCAACCAGCGGGACGGGGTCGCACCCGCCACCATGCTCCGCGTGCAGCAGGTGGTCGACGACCTGGGGTACGAGACGTCGCTGGTCGCCCGGAGCCTGCGGAGTTCGCGGACCGGGGTCGTCGGCATCCTGGTGCCCGAGTTCGAGCCGTTCTCGACCGAGCTGCTCCGCGGCATCTCGCGGGCGGCCACCGGCACCGGCTACGAGCTGCTCGCCTACGCCGGCCTGATGACCGGCGCCGACCGGCCCGGGTGGGAGCGCCGGTCGCTGTCCCGCCTGTCCGGCACCCTGATCGACGGCGCGATCGTCGTCACCCCGACCACGGCACTGTCGAGCTCGTCGATCCCCGTCGTGGCGATCGACCCGCACACCGGCCCGGAGGGGCACGCCACCGTCGACGCCGACAACGAGGCCGGCGCCGTGCAGGCCGTCGAACACCTGCTGTCACTCGGACACACCCGCATCGCGCACCTGCAGGGACGCGCCGACCTGGCCTCCGCCCAGCTGCGCGCGGCCGGGTACCGCTCGGCCCTGACGGCCGCGGGCATCACGGTCGACGAGTGCCTGCTGCGTGACGGCGGCTACCAGGAGGACCAGTCCGCGGCCGTCGCCCGCGAGCTCCTGACCCTCGCCGACCGCCCCACCGCGGTGTTCGCCGCGAACGACTCGTCGGCGATCGGTGTGCTCCGCGCCGCGGCCGAGGTCGGGCTCCGCGTCCCCCAGGATCTCTCCGTCGTGGGCTTCGACGACGTGCCGCAGGCGTCCACCACGACCCCGCCGCTCACCACGGTGTCGCAGCCGCTCGCCGAACTCGGGTCGCACGCCGTGCAGATGCTCCTGACGATGCTCCGTGGCGAACCGACCACGGACCACGTCCGGCTCCCCACGACCCTGCGGGTTCGGGCGAGTACGGGCCCCGCTCCGAGGCCCGCGTCCGGCCGCTGAGCACCCGCCGCCGTCAGCGGCGCAGGGTCTGCTTCGGGTACTCGCCGAACCGGGCCGCGTAGGCCGCCGAGAACCGGCCGAGGTGGGCGAACCCCCAGCGGCGGGCAACGTCGCCGACGACCCCGGCCTGCGGGTCGAGCTCGAGCAGTTCGCCGCGCACCCGGTCGAGCCGGACCTCGCGCAGGTACGTCAGCGGCGACACGTCGAAGACCCGGCGGAACGACTCCTGGACCGACCGCACGCTCAGGCCGGCGACCTCGGACAGCTCCTGGACCGTGACGGGCTCGGCGGCGTGCGCGTGGATGTACTCCACCGCGGCGCGCAGCCGGGCGTTCCGGGGCAGGCCGAGCACCGCGGGCAGGTCGTCGGCCTGCGGCGGGAAGGTGTCCAGGAACGCGGTGGCCGCCGACCGCTTGGCCGCGTGCCACGCGTCCGAGTCGGGGCCCTCGGCGCGCAGTGCCCGGGACAGCGCCACGAGCGCCCCCTGCCAGCGCTCGGCGGTCTCCGGTTCCGGCATGCGGGTCGGGTCGAACCGCAGTGGTGCCGCTTCGACCTCCAGGTGTTCGAACGCGACGCGGTGCACGTACTCCCGCCCGAAGTGCACCAGCCGCTGGTCGTGGTCCTCGGCCGTGAACACGAAGTCGTCCTCGGGGGGCAGGAGCACGGGGACGTCCCGGCGCAACTCCATCCGGACGCGCCCGGAGTCCAGGTGCGCGGTCCCGCTGGTGATCCACGTCACCACGTAGTCGGCGCCCACGGGGACCGAGCCGCGCACGGCACCGCGGAGCTGCGAACGCCGGATGCTCACGTCGGAGTCCCCGACGGCCGTGTACCGGTACGAGAAGTCGTCGTCGAGGCGCCGGACGGACCACCGATCGGCGCCGTGGACGGCGGCGAGGTCGCGCTCGGCGGCGTCGGGGTCACCGCCGGAGACCTCGAAACGGACCGGTTCCCCGGCGGGTGCAGCGGACTGTGGAGTCGGGACGGGGTCAGCCACGGTGCCCCGCTCCCGATGCCGTCACCCGCACCGTTCCACGCTCCGCGTTATGTGGATACGCTGGTGCGGTGACTGCGGCGTATCGTGACCCGGACGAGACCCGTGCGAAGGGGGCATTGTCGTGAGCGATGTCGACCTGAACGCGGCGCTGACCCGGCTCGAGGCCGCGGTCTCCGAACTGCGCGGTCGACTGCGCGACGAGCTCGGCGTCTCCGGCGGCGACCTGACGCTGCTGCAGTTCGTCTCGCGTGCCGAAGAAGCGGGCCGGACGGTGCGCGTGAAGGACCTGTCGAAGCACCTGGGGCTCACCGGCCCGGCGGTCACCGGCATGGTGGACCGCCTCGAGCACAGCGGACACATCAGTCGTGTCCCGAACCCCGACGACGGCCGCAGCCGGTACATCGAGCTGACCGATGCTGCCCGCCGCGACTACGCGCGCGCGATGGACGGCACGAACAAGCACCTGCACGACCTGATGGCCTCCTTCTCGGAACGGGAGCGGGCCAGGTTCGTGCGGATCATCGACCGCATCGTCGCAGCCGTCGATCTCGGCGCACCGAGCCCCTGACGGCAGGGTACGGGCGGTCAGGACGGCGCTCGGACGAATGTCCAGCATGCGCAGCTAGGTAAGTTCTCTACCTATCTCCGCATGCCGGACACCCGTCACCCCTTGACGGCTCCGGAGGTCAGACCGGACACGATCGAGCGGCGGAACACCAGCACCAGGATGACGATCGGCACCGTCGCAGCGACGCTCGCGGCGAAGATCTGCGCGAACGGCACCGTGAACTGCGTTCCGAAGAGCGCGATGCCGACCGGGATCGTCCGGAACGAGTTCTCGCTGTTGAAGGTCAGTGCCATCAGGAACTCGCTCCACGACGCCGTGAAGGTGAAGACGCCGACCGTGAACAGGCCCGGCTTCGCCATCGGCAGGATCACCGACAGCACGGTCCGCCAGGCCCCGGCGCCGTCGATCTCGGACGCCTCTTCGATCGTCGACGGGATCCCCTGCAGGTAGTTCCGCATGATCCAGATGGCGAACGGCAGGTTGAACGCCACGTACGGCACGATCAGGCCCGGATACGAGTTCAGCAGCCCGAGGTTGCGCTCGAGCAGGTACAGCGGCGTCAGCACCGCGATCGCCGGGAACACCGACAGCATGAGCAGCGAGGTCATGATCGCCGTGCGCCCCCGGATGAACCGGCCGGCCAGGGCGTACCCGGCGAGGAACGCCAGCGCGAGCACGATCACCGTGGTCGACACCGACACGATGACGCTGTTCACCATGTACTGGCCGAGCGCGTTGTCGCGGAAGGCCACCACGAAGTTGTCGAAGGTGAACGACTGCGGCCAGACGGTGGGCGGCGACTGCCCGATCTCGGACGCCGGCTTGAGCGACGTCGTGACGAGCCAGTAGAGCGGCAGCGCGGTGAGCACCGCGATGACGACACCGCTGACGTTGACGGTGTTGACCCACTTGCGCCAACCCTTGCGCACACGTTGACGGGGCATCAGTCGTCCCCTCCCTTCGCCTGGTTCCGGAACGCCCGGAGGAACAGCAGACACCCGGCCGCGACGATGACCGCGGTGGAGGTCGCGATCGCCGCGCCCGGTCCGATGTTGATGTCCTGGAAGAGCACCTTGTAGCCCATGATCGCGAGCGACTGGGTGGCGGTGCCCGGGCGCCGTTCGTCAGCACGAACGGCAGGTCGAAGACCCCGAACGCCTGCAGGATGCGGAACAGCACCGCGATCGTCAGGGTCGGCGTGAGCTGCGGCAGCACCACGCGCCAGAACGTCTGCCAGGTGCTCGCACCGTCGAGCTCGGCGGCCTCGTAGTGGTCCTCCGAGATCTGCACGAGCCCGGCGAGCAGGATGATCGCGACGAACGGCGTCGTCTTCCAGATGTCCGCGACCATCAGCCCGGTGATCGCGGGCACCGGTTCGCCGAGGATCACCGGGGCGTCCCCGAACAGGCCGAAGAACCAAGTCGCGACGCCGTAGGTGCTGTCGTAGATGTACTTCCACAGCTGCGCGTTGACGATGGTCACGAGCGACCACGGGATGAGCATGAGCGCGAGCATCCAGCCGCGGGTGGCCCCCAGCCGCTCGAGCACCAGCGCGACGAGCATGCCGAGCACGAGCTCGACCGACACCGTCACCACCGTGTAGAGCACCGTGAAGCCGAGCGCGCGGTACCAGTCGGCGCTCTGCAGCAGGGCCGCGTAGTTGTCGAACCCGAACGACTGGATCGTGAAGCCCTCGTAGCCGACCTCGACGTCCGCGAAGCTCAGGACCACCGAGTACACGACCGGGAAGATCGTCACCGCCGCGACCACCAGGAGCGCCGGTGCCGCGAAGCCCCACGCGCCCCGCGAGCGGATGCGGTCGAGACGCGACCGCCCCGTCGGCCGGGGCGGCGGATCGACGCGACCCGCGCCTCCAGGCCGTGCCGGTCGTGTCGCCGTGCCGGCGCTCACAGCGCTGCTCCCTGCAGGGCGAGCGAGATGGCGGAGGCCATCGCGCTGGTGCCGCCGTCGACGGACGCCTGTCCGCCGAGGATGCTGTTGCCGTTCTGGTAGACGCCCTGCGAGACCTTCGGGTAGTAGGCGGTCGAGGTCGGGCGGGGCACGAGCGTGATGCCCGCCGCCGTGTCGTAGGTCGGGCGCTCCTGCCGCTTCGCGTCCTCGCTCACGAGCGAGGCGCTTCGGGCCGGCAGGACCCCGCCCTCGCGGGTCAGGAACTGCTGCGCGGTCTCGCTCGACATCCAGCGCGCGAAGGTCAGTGCCGCCGCGGGTTCCTGGGTGTGCGGGTTGATGTAGTTCCCCCACCCGCCGATCGTCGAGTGGTGCTCGTCCATGCCGTCGAACGTCGGCCGGGCGGCGAGCCCCACCTTGCCGGCGACCTTGCTGTCCGGGCCGTTCGCGATCCCCCACGCGTACGACCAGTTGCGGAGGAACGCCGCGCGGCCGCCGGAGAAGGCGTCGTTGGTGTCCTGCTCCTGGTACGTCAGGGTGGCCCGTGGCGACGCTCCCGACGTGACCAGCGACCGCATGAACTCGAACGCGCGCTTGGTCTCGGAGCTCGTCGTCTCGGGCTTCGTGAGGTCGTCGTTGAGCAGTGACCCGCCCGCGTCGGCGACGAACTCGGTGACGTTGCAGGTCAGTCCCTCGTACACGTCACCTTGGAACGCGAAGCCGTACGACACGTCGCCGGAGTCGACGAGCTTCGCGGCTGTCTCGCGCACTTCCTCCCACGACCCCGGCACCTGCAGGGAGTGCTTCGCGAGCAGGTCCTTCCGGTACAGGAAGAACGACTCGTCGATGTAGAGCGGGAACATGTAGTACGTGCCGTCGACACTCGCCGCGAGCCGGAGCCCCTCGGGGAACTGGTCGAAGAAGTCCTCGCCGACGAGCTGGTTCACGGGGGTCGCGAGCTTGTTCTTCGCGAACTGCCCGGGCCAGGCGACGTCACCCAGGTAGACGTCCGGCGTGCTGCTGCCGGCCGCGATCTGGGTCGTCAGGCTGGTGCGGTTCGTGTCGGTGTCGCTCGGGGCGCTGACGATCCGGACGCGGATGTTCGGGTGCTCCTTCTGGAACTCCGCGATGAGCCTCCGCCGCAGGTCACCGCCGTCCTTCGAGGCGACCTGGCCGGCCCACCAGCTGACCGTCGCCTCGCCCTCGGGCGGTTCGGTGGGCCAGTCCTCGACCCGCGTGCGCTCGGGTCGGGTGGAGCAGCCGGCGAGCAGCAGCACCCCCGCTCCCCCGAGCATGAACGTCCTCCGGTCGATTGCCATCCGTCCTCCTCGACGTGTGGTGCTGCGAACCTGTGCATCCACACAACCAGGCGGAGCCTGGGCTGTCCGCCAGGGCGGCGAGGGGTGCCGCGCTTTCGCGGTGGACGACAGTTCACGGGTTCGCGGCCCCGCGAACTGTCGCTCAGCCCGAAACGTGGCCAGCGGCGGCCTGGAGGCGCGTGGCGGGGCCGACCCGCGCCTCCAGGCCGGCAGGGGGTCAGGCCGGGGCGGGGGCCGTGGACTCGGCGATCCGCAGCGTGCACGGCAGCAGGAAGTGCGGCAGGTCCTCGGAGGTGCCATCGAGCTGCTCGATGAGGGCGTCGGCCGCCCGCACACCGAGCTCCGGGCCGGGAGCGACCATCGTCGACAGCCGCGGGTAGTGCTGGTCGGCGTTCGCCTCGGACGACGCGATACTGAGCACCGAGACGTCCTCGGGGACCCGCCGCCCGGCGGTGTAGAGCCCGACCAGGACGCCGGCGGACGAGTCGTCCTTCATCACGAGCACGGCGGTGACGTCGGGGTCCGCCGCGAGCAGGTCGCTCGTGGCCTGCCGCCCGCCGTCACTCCCGGGCCCCGCCGTGACGATCGTCCCGGTCAGTCCGCGCTCGTCCATCGCGTGCCGGAACGTCGACTCGACGCGCAGGTGCGGTGCGTAGCCGGCCATCGGGGTGCCCTCGAGGTCCTCGAGGACGAGCCCGAACCGCCGGTGCCCGAGGGTTTGGAGGTGGTCGAGGCTGTCCTCGATCGTCGTCTCGAAGTCGATGTCGACGAAGGGCAGCCCGCTGCTGTCGCGGGTCCGGCCGATCAGGGTGAACGGCACGTCGAGGTCGGTGAGGACGGCGACGCGAGGGTCGTCCATCCGCACCTCCATCAGGATGACGCCGTCCACGAGCCCGCCGGACACGAGGTCGTCGAGGTCGTCTCCCGCGGGGTCCACGGGCCAGAGCACGAGGTGGTACCCCCGCTCGGACGCACGCTCCGCCGCGCTCATGAAGAACTGCGAGGTGGTCGGGCTGAAGCGGTTGCCGGTGGTCGGGAACAGCAGTGCGATGATCCGGGTCCGCCGGCTCGCGAGCGCACGGGCGACGACGTTGCCGCGGAACTTCAGCTCGCGCATCGCGGTCCGCACCCGCGCCGTGGTTCCGGGGGTCACGTACTTCGTCCCGTTCACCACGAAGGACACGGTGGCGATCGAGACCCCCGCCCGATCGGCGACCTGCTGCATCGTGGCCATGCCGCTGATCCTAGCGCTCGTCAAGTCAGAAAAGCGCTTTACAGGTGAAGCGCTTATCTGTTAGCTTCTCGCCCCAGGAGCACAGCGACGATGACGTCAGCGGCCTCGTCGATGCGTGCCTGTCCCAGCATCCGTCAAGAGAAGAGCTCTGCAATGAAGCAAAGATTCCCCTCCCAGTCGCGCCGGACCCGCGCCCTCGTCGGCGCCGTCGCCGTGCTCGCCACGGTCCCCCTGGTCCTGTCCGGGTGCTCCGGCTCCGGATCGGCCTCGTCGGGCGGCAGCAAGGCCCTGACGATCGAGGACTACTACGACGCGAACTACAACCCGGTCTACAAGCAGTGCGCGAAGGAGGTCGGCGCGACGGTCACGATCAACCACGTCGCCGGCGCCGGCCTGATCTCGAAGGTGCTGCAGCAGGCGTCGTCGAAGACGTTGCCCGACGTCCTCATGCTCGACAACCCCGACGTGCAGCAGATCGCCTCGTCGGGTGCCCTCTCCGACCTGTCGGCCTACGGGCTCGACGCCGACGGCGACGTCCCCGGCGTGAAGGCGGCGAGCACCTACAAGGGCAAGCTCTACGGCCTGCAGTCGAACACGAACTCCATCGCGCTCTACTACAACAAGAAGCTGCTTTCGGACGCCGGTGTCCAGCCGCCCAAGACGTGGGACGAGCTCAAGGCCGCCGCGAAGAAGCTCACCAAGGGTTCGACCTACGGCTTCGCGATGAGCAACATCAACACGTACGAGGGCACCTGGCAGTTCCTGCCGTTCTTCTGGTCGAACGGTGGTGACGAGAAGAACATCGCCACCGCGGACGCCACCCAGGCCCTGCAGCTCGTCGAGGACCTGCAGGACGACGGCTCGATGTCCAAGAGCTCGATCAACTGGGCCCAGGCCGACGTCAACAACCAGTTCCTGGCCGGCAAGGCCGCGATGATGATCAACGGCCCCTGGCAGCTCCCGGCGCTCAACGAGAAGAAGAGCCTCGAGTTCGACAGCGTGCCGATCCCGACACGCACCGGCGAGGCCACGGTCGCACCGCTCGGCGGCGAGGCCTTCACCGTCCCGCAGACCGGCGACAAGGACAAGATGCAGCTCGCCGGCAAGTTCGTCGGCTGCCTGCACACGCAGAAGATGCAGAAGGCCCTGTCCGAGGTGAGCGGCAACGTGCCGACGAACCTCGAGGCCGGCGCCGCGTGGGCGAAGGACCACCCGCAGGTCGCGTCCTTCGTCACCACCGTCCAGACCGCCCGCGCGCGCACCGGTGAGCTCGGGCCCGACTGGCCCAAGGCCGCCACGAAGATCTACACCGCCGTCCAGCTCGCCCTCACCGGCAAGGCCAGCCCCGAGGCAGCGCTCAAGCAGGCGCAGTCCCAAGAGCAGTAGTCCACGGGGAGCCGGCCGACCGGTCGGCTCCCTCCGGCGACGAGGAAAGGACCCCGGCGTGAGCGCCTCGACACAGACACGACCACGGACGATCCCGCCCGTGACGACACCCCGACCCGGGCAACGACGAGCCCGGTTCCGATCCGGCGTGACCCGATGGCTCTTCGTGGTGCCAGCGGCGGTCTTCGTGGCCGTCTTCTTCGGCTACCCGGTGGTGAAGAACATCGTCATGTCCTTCCAGGACTACACGACGGCGACCTTCTTCACCGGCGAGGCCCCCTGGGTGGGACTCGCCAACTACGTCTCGGTGTTCCAGAGCTCGGTCTTCACGACGAGCCTCGTGAACACCGCGCTGTTCACGGCGGGCTCGATCATCCTGCAGTTCGTCATCGGGCTGAGCCTGGCGCTGTTCTTCCGCCGGCACTTCCCGCTGTCGGGCTTCCTGCGGGGGCTCCTGCTCCTGCCGTGGCTGCTGCCGCTCATCGCGTCCAGCGCGGTGTGGAAGTGGCTGCTCGACCAGGACAGCGGCGCGCTCAACCAGCTCCTCGGCGTGGTGGGCATCGCCCCCGTGCCGTGGCTGGTCAGCCCGAGCCTGGCGCTCATCGCCGTGATCGGCGTCAACGTCTGGCTCGGCATCCCGTTCAACACGACGATCCTGTACAGCGGTCTGCAGTCCGTGCCCCCGGAGCTCTACGAGGCCGGCTCGCTCGACGGCGCCACCGGGTTCAAGGCGTTCTGGTACATCACGTGGCCGAGCATCCGATCGGTGGTCAGCGTCGTGATCGTGCTCGGGGTCGTCTACACGTTGAAGGTCGTGGACATCATCCTCGGCCTGACCGGCGGCGGCCCGGCGAACTCGACCCAGACCCTGGCCACGAACGCCTACCACCAGTCGTTCATCAACTTCCAGTTCGGCATCGGAGCCGCGGTCAGCAACGTGCTGATCGTCGTCTCGTTCGTCTTCGCGATGGTCTACATCGCGATCTCACGGAAGGCGGTCGACGAATGAGCGTCGGACTCGCGAACCAGACCGTCACCGCCACCCGCGCGATCACGACCAAGAGCGCCCGTGCTCCCCGGCAACGCGGTTCCGCCAAGGGCATCCCGTTCACGATCCTCGGCTGCGTGTTCCTCGCGATCATGGTGTTCCCCGTCTACTGGATGGTGAACACCAGCCTGCAGGCGACGTCCGGGGCCGCCACGGCGACGTGGTTCCCGTTCTCCCCCACCTTCGCCGGGTACCAGGCCGCGTTCGCCCAGCAGGGGCAGAACTTCGTGTCGAGCATGATCATCGGGCTCGGGACCGTCCTGCTGACGCTGGCCATCGCGACACCCGCCGCGTACGGGCTCGCACGGTTCCGGATGCGCGGCGGCCGGGTGTTCCTGCTCGTGCTGCTGATCACGCAGATGATCCCGGCGATCGTCATCGCGAACGCGCTGTACACGCTGTTCAACAACATCGGGCTGCTCAACAGTTACGTCGGCCTGATCCTGGCCGACAGCGCGGTCCAGGTGCCCTTCGCGATCCTGCTCATGCGGGCGTTCATGGAGTCGATCCCACCGAGCCTGGTCGAGGCGGCACTCGTCGACGGCGCCAGCGACTTCCGGGCGTTCGTGTCGATCGTCGTGCCGATCAGCCGGAACGCCATCGTCACCGCGGCGCTCTTCACCTTCCTCGGCGCGTGGGGCGACTTCCTCATCGCACTGACCCTGACGTCGACGACCGCGGTCCGACCGATCACGCTCGGCATCTACAACTACATCGGGTCGAACGTCACCGACTGGGGGCCCGTCATGGCGACCTCGGTGCTGGCGTCCCTGCCCGCTGCTGTCCTGCTCATCTTCGCGCAGAAGTACATCTCCGCTGGTGCCCTCGGCGGTGCCGTCAAGTGACGGCACCGGACCGACGCCGCCACGCATCCCCCGAAAGGCACACACCATGACCACCACCCCGCTCCGCATCACCGTCTGGGGCGAGAACGTCCATGAACAGGTCGAGCAGCACGTCGCCGAGCGGTACCCCGACGGCATGCACGGCGCGATCGCGGACGGCATCCGCGAGCACCTGCCCGAGGCCGTCGTCCGGACCGCCACCATGCAGGAGCCCGAGCACGGCCTCACCGACGAGGTCCTCGCGAACACCGACGTCCTCACCTGGTGGGGGCACGCCGCACACCAGGACGTCGACGACGCCGTGGTCGACCGGGTGCACAAGCACGTGCTCTCCGGCATGGGGCTGCTCGTCCTGCACTCCGGCCACTGGTCGAAGATCTTCGGCAAGCTGATGGGCACCACCTGCACCCTCCGCTGGCGCAGCGAGCACGATCAGGAACTCGTCTGGACCGTCAACCCGCAGCACCCGATCACCCGCGGTGTGCCGAACCCGATCGTCATCCCCGAGCAGGAGATGTACGGCGAGTACTTCGACGTCCCGACCCCCGACGAGCTCGTGTTCATCTCGGGCTTCACCGGCGGCGAGGTGTTCCGGAGCGGCATGACGTACCGCCGCGGCCTCGGGAAGATCTTCTACTTCTCCCCCGGTGACCAGGACTTCCCCGTCTACCACCACCCGGACGTCCGCCGCGTGATCGCGAACGGTGCCGAGTGGGCGCGGCCCGAGCGCGAGCGGGAGATCCCGACGCTCCGCCGATACGACCTGGGCGAGTACTTCGACGGGCAGCACTACCGCGGCCCGTTCGACGACGCCGAGCCCGAGACCGCCGAGCCGGCGGCCAGCGAGCCGGCGGCCGAGCAGGAAGCCGAGCGCGACGGGGCCCAGGCGTGAGCCCCCTCCGCGTCCTGCAGGTCGGCGCCGGCGGGATGGGGCGGGCCTGGCTCGCCACCGTCGCCGCCGACCCCGACGTCGAGCTGGTCGGCATCGTCGACCTCGACCTCGACGCCGCCCGTGCCGGGGCCGAGCACGCCGGCGACCCGTCGATCCCGGTCGGCACGGACCTGACCGTGCTGGCCGCCGAGACCGGTGCCGAGGCCGTCCTCGACATCACCGTGCCGGTCGCGCACCACCCGGTCACGCTGCAGGCGCTCCGGGCCGGGCTCCCCGTGCTCGGCGAGAAGCCCGCCGCGCAGACCGTCGCCGAAGCGCTGTCGCTCGCCGCCGCCGCCGAGGCCACCGGCAAGCTGTTCATGGTGTCGCAGTCCCGCCGCTACAACGACCAGCTCGTCGCGTTCCGGCAGCACGTCCGCGACCTCGGTGCCGTGGGCGGGCTGAGCACCCGGTTCGCGAAGGCGCCGCACTTCGGTGGGTTCCGCGAGGAGATGGACGACGTCCTGCTGCTCGACATGGCCATCCACGCCTTCGACTCCGCCCGGTACGTGCTCGAACGCGACCCGGTGTCGGTGTACTGCGAGTCGTGGAACCCGTCGTGGTCCTGGTACCGGGGCGACGCGGCGGCCGCAGCCGTCTTCACGTTCGAGGACGACGTCCGCTACGTCTACGACGGCTCGTGGTGCGCGCCGGGTGCCGAGACCTCGTGGAACGGCGACTGGCGTGCCTCCGGAGCGGCCGGCACGGCACTCTGGGACGGCGACCACGACCCGTCGAGCGACCTCGACGGCACCCCCGGCTCCCCTGCCGCTGCGCCGTCGGTCGGGCACGAGATCGCCGGGTCGCTGGCGTCCTTCGTCCGGGCGGTCCGCTCCGGCGAGGTGCCGGACGGCGAGGTGCACGGCAACGTGATGAGCCTGACCATGGTCGACGCGGCCATCACCTCGGCCCGCAGCGGGCGCCGGGTCGTCATCGACGAGGTGCTCGAACAGGCGCACCGGGACGCCCTGGCCGCCGAGCAGGACGACGCGGTCCGCGACCGCCTGGCCGGGTGGGAGTCGGTCCGCGGCGCCCTGCGCGAGCGGCTGCCCGCGTCCTGAGACGCGACCGCAGGACGGACGGGAGGCCCGTGGCGACGCCGCCACGGGCCTCCCGTCCGTCTGCCCTCGCTTCGTGAGCAGGAATGGTCGGGTCGGCACGTCGGACCCGACCGTTCCTGCTCACCATCCGTGCGCGCGGTCAGCGCGGGATGACCGAGAACAGGAACTTCTTGCGGACCATGTACCAGGCCAGCAGGATCAGCGCCGTGTGCACCACGAACCCGATCCAGAAGTCGCCCCACGGCACACCGGGGATCGACGCGATCGCCAGGGCGAAGAAGACCTGCCAGACGAACACGTACAGGCTCGCCTGCCCGAGCGGGATCCAGAGCCAGCCGGTGGCGGCGGCGATGGGCTTCCAGAACACGGTGAGGATCGCGTAGGACACGACCGCGAAGAACGCGATGTCCGCCAGGCGGCCCCACTGCAGGTCCACCCGCTGGTACGCCGTGTTGTACAGGGACTCGTACATCGTCGCCGGGAACGGCACCGGGGTGAACCCGAAGTGGTCGCCGGCCCACACGTAGACCAGGAACGCCGCGTACCCACCGACGGCGACGCCGACCAGGACCTTGCCGAGACGCCCGGTGAGCGCGCCGACGATCTGCCGCCGGTAGTACCCGAGCACGAGCCCGTGGGTGAACACCACCTGCCAGGTGAACAGGGGGAACACCGCCTCGAACTGGGAGTTCAGCGGACGGAAGTCGGGGTTGAGCGCCTGGAACACGTACAGCGCCCAGCTGGCGGCGAGGACCACCCACCAGAACCCGCGGCGGATCACCCAGATCAACACCGGGATGAACAGGCTCAGCACCACGAACAGGCCCATGATGTTGAACGGCCACGGCCCCATCTCGAGCAGCAGGAACTGCCGGATCGCGTACCAGGGCGGCGGGTAGGCGAGCAGCTGCATCGCGTTCGGGTACAGGTCGTAGACCCGACCCTCGGCCTCGACGCCGCCGGTGCCCGTGCCGCGGTCGGTGAACGTGGTGATCGCGTCGGTGTTCAGGAACGGGACGAAGCTCAGCGCGAAGACCACCAGGATCACCACGAGCGTGACGACGTACTGCTTGCGGGCGCGCTTCCACGCCCCGATCGCGGCCGCCCACTCGCCGAACTTCTTCACGGCGAACGGGTACGTCATGCCGAGGACCATGCCGGACAGGAACACGAACATCTCGGCGCCGGTGATCGCCCCGACGGCGTGCAGCGTGAGGTACGAGTACGGCCCGCCGATCTCGATGTGGGTGATCACCACGGCGAGGATGATGAACCCGCGGAACAGGTCGAGGCGCAGGTCACGGCCGGGCTTGCCGTCGTCGGGGTAGCGCCAGCTCGGCAGGAGCCGTCCGAACACCCCGCTCAGCAGGAACACGATAGCCAGGCCGGCGGCCAGCCAGACGATCCACGCCATCTGGTCGCCGCCGGTCTCGTACTCCTGCGAGATCGCGGCGTTGCCCTGCTGCACGGTCACGCGGTCGGTGACCGGGCCGAAGGCGAAGTCGCCGGACCGCTCGAGGTCGGCGCGGAAGGCCTTTGCGACGTCCGGGTCCGCGGTGAGCCGCCAGTCGGCCACGCGGTTGCCGGCCTCGGGCTCGCGTCGCTCCGCCTCGAGCACGGTCATGCCCCGGATCAGCGGACGGTCCTGCACGGCGGCGAGCACCTGCCGCCACCAGCTCCGCTTGACCTGGAGCTCGGTGTCGCCCTGCAGCTCGCGGTTGTACAGGGCACCGGTGTCGAGCAGCATCGGACGGTCGTCGGCCGCCGCGAACCGGTCGTAGAACGTGCCCGACTGCGGCTGGTCGTAGCCCCAGTCCTCGTCGAACCGCGACTCGACCTCGCCGCTGCGGGTGAGCGGCACGGCGCGACCTGCGGCTTCGGTCGGGTCGCCCTTGCCGTACGAGAACATCGAGAGCCCGACCCAGTCGACGGCCTCGGCGCCCGGCCAGTACGGCCCGTACGGGTCGTCGGCGCCGGTGAGCTGTCCGTCGCCGTTCGTGTCCGCCTTCGCGACGTCGATCGGGGACAGGTTCCGCAGCCGCCCGGCGGACTCGCCGAACGGGTAGCCGGCGCCGTACCCCGGCGACCAGACCATGAGCGCGTCCGACGTGCCCGCGTGCACGGTCGTACTGAGCGCACGGAACGCCCGGACGAACTCCGTCGGCTGCTGGCCCCAGCGGACCCACGTGCCGTTCATCTGCGGTGCGAACCGGACGAGCACCTGGGTGTCGTACTGGTCGTGCAGGTCCTCGAACACGGTGTTGACGGCACGGGTGTCCGCGGTGTCGAGCGACCGCAGTTCGCGGTCGGGTTCGAGGCTCACGACGAGCACCGCGCCCTGGGTCGCGGCCGCACGCGCCGAGCGGAGGAGTTCCTGCTTCGCCGTGCCGTCGAGCGGGTAGTCGACGGAGACCCCGTACATCGACGGGGTCGCGCCGAGCCGCCCCTCGTACCCCTCGGGCGAGTCACTGGCCCAGTCGAGGTCGGGCCCGAACCACGTCGTCCCGTCGGCCGGCTGCACGGCGGCGGCTGTCTGCACGGACGCTGCGGACGCCGGCAGCACACCACCGAGCAGGAGCGTGGCGGTCGTGACGAGGAGGGCGACCGCGCGGACCACCGGCTGCTTCACCGGTCGCACGCAAGCGTCCAGACGTTGTGGCCGGGCTCGTGCCGGTGCTCCAACCGGTCGAGCGCGGCGATTGCGAGCGCCAACCCGCGCCCGCTCTCCTGCTCGACGTCGGCCATGGTGACGGCGCTCAGGTCGATGTCGACGGGCATCCCGTTGTCGGTCAGCACCGCGGTCAGTGCCTGCTCGGTGGCCTCGAGGTGCACCGTGTACCGGCGCCCGGTCCCCCGGTCGGCACGGACGGTGTGCTCGACGATGTTCGCGGCGACCTCGGCCAACGCGGTCTCGAGTGCGAACCGGAGCCGCACGTCGTCGATGCCCAGGCCGTCCCACCACGTGGCGAAGCGGTCCTGCACCTCGTCGAGGGAGTCGGGCGTCGCGGCGACCTCGAACGTGGTCTCGGTGCTCACAGGGGTCCTCCGGCGGTGCTCGACTCGTGTTCGGACTGGGCTGGGGTGGCCGGACCCCGGTACCGGACGGCCCGGATCACGATGCTGAAGATGAACAGGTCGAAGACGACCCACGCGGTGTTCACGAGCGGCGCGATCCCCTCGGCCTGGCCGGTCAGGTAGCGGATGCCGATCATGACCAGGGCCGCGACCAGGGCACCCATCGCGTACAGCTGCGGCTTGACCAGGTCCCACCGCGGCTTCTGCTCGGTCTCGTCGCGCACCTTCGGGGTGACGCGGAACCCGAGCGGCCTGCCCCGGTAGACGTTCTGGAACGCACTGGTCACCGACTCGATCCAGACCGGGAACAGGGCGAGCGAGTACTGCTGCCCGCGCCAGGTCGGTCTGCCGGCGGCCACCACCCAGAACAGCAGCTGGTTGAACACCAGGAACGGGATGAGCCGGGCGAAGAAGTCGACGCTGTAGGCCTGCACCGGGATGACCCCGAACGACAGGCAGAGCACCGGGGCGGCGATGTAGACGATCGCGGCGAACCCGGACAGGTAGCTCCACATCGTCGAGAAGTACATGAGCCGCTGCCCCCACGACAGCCCCTTCTGCACCAGGGGGTTCTCGCGGAAGAACACCTGCATGGTGCCCTGCGCCCAGCGGAGTCGCTGCACGAGCATCGTCGGCAGGTCCTCGGGGGCCAGGCCCTTCGCCAGGATCTCGTCGTGGTACGCCGACTTCCAGCCGAGGCCGTGCAGGCGCATCGCGGTGGCCATGTCCTCGGTCACCGAGATCGTCGCCAGCGGCATGATCGGCTGCGCCTCGTCGTCGCGGTTGACGTCGAGGGCACGGGCGAGCACGGCGATCGACTCGATGGCGGCGACCGGCGAGGCCTCACGCCGACCGAGCACGTCGAGCGCGGCGTCGTCGAGACCGGCGAAGGTGTTGGCGTCGGTGGACATCGCCGCGAGCTCCTGCAGGTCGTTCCGCACCGACTCGAGGTCGGCGGCGGCGAACCGGAACGCGATGGCGTCGATCCCCCGCTGGAACGCGTAGGTGACATCCCCGAGGGGCTCACCGGCGCGGACCTGTTCGCGCGCCTGGTCCACCACGGCCTCGGCGTCGTCGAGGGCCGCGAGCACGCGCAAGTCGGTCTCGGTCTCGCGGGAGCGGGCGAGGAGCTTGCGCGAGGTCGCGAGGGTGCGCTGCACGGACGCCTCGACCTCGGCCACGTAGCGCGAGATGCCGAGCTGCATGAGCGCTTCGCGTCGCAGGATGGCGTTCGACCCGCAGAAGAACGCGGCGTTCCAGCCGTCCTTCGACTGCTGGATCGGACCGTAGAACAGCGGCGCCTGGCTGCCGAGGGGGTCGTCGTCCGGCACGTTCTCGAACCACTGCGGCGTCTGCACGAGCGCCATCCGCGGGTCCTTGAAGTACCCGAGCGTGCGGTCGAGGATCGCCGGGTCGGGCACCTGGTCGGCGTCGAGGATGAGCAGGAACTCGCCCTGGGTTGCGAGCAGGGCGTTGTTGAGGTTGCCGGCCTTGGCGTGCCGGGGCCGGTCCACCCAGTCGGCACCGCGGGTGATGACGCCGATGCCGAGCGCCTCGGCCGCCGCACGCATCTCGGGGCGGTTGCCGTCGTCGAGGATCCAGGTGGTGTGCGGGTGCGTGATCGCCTTGGCCGCCCGGGCGGTGCGCTCGACCAGGTCGATCGGCTCGTTGTAGGTCGTGATGAAGACGTCGACGGTGACGTCGGTCGACGGCTTCGCCGGTGGTTCGCCGCGCTCCCGGAGCCGCCAGGCCCCGAGGGCGAAGAGCAGGGAGTCGATGACGCTGTACGTCTCGGCGAGGATCAGCGGCACCGCGATCCACCACGAGTGCCAGTTCACCGAGGCCGCCCAGCGCCACACGATGTAGTTCACCCCGGCGAGGGACGCCAGGAGCGCCACCGTCCGCACGGCCACCAGGCGTCGTCGCGCGGTGCCGGTGGTCAGGCGGCGGCGGTCCTGTCGGCTGACGTCGAGCGCGGTCACCGGGTCGCCCCGTCCGTCGTGCCGCCGCACGTGCTGCGTCGCAAGCATGCCTCCTGATCAGCGCGGGCCCCGGCCGCGTCGCACACGCCCGAGTGTGGTTCCGGCCGGCAGCTGACCCAGGGGTCGGATGCCGGTCGTCCGCTCCGGTCATCGGGCACGACCTCGGCGTGACGACCTGTCTACCGCACGGGCGGGGCCTCTGTCAGGCTGCGCACCCGATCTGGGGACAGCACGCGCGTCAGAACGTGGCGGTGAACCCCAGGTCATCCGCCAGGCGCACGATGACCTGGTCGAAGTAGGCGGCCGGGTCGGACACGGAACCGACGAAGTGCCCGAAGAGCTCGAACGAGATCGTCCCGAACACCGTCGTCCAGGCCATCAGGGTGCGGACCAGGACCTCGTCGGGCAGGGTGATGCCGAACGAGCGCAGCGTGGCGACCCCGTCCGCGACGGCGGGACCGGCCACCCCGGGAGCCGCCGTGGGCGCGGTGGGTGATCCGGGCCTCCCGGCCACCACCGGCGTCGACGTGACGGACGAGTCCGACGCACCGGACGCACCCGACGCACCGGAGCCGACGGCGTCCGCGACCACGCGCACCAGCGCCAGCGTCGTCCGCGTCGCGGGCACGACGGTCTCGCGCGGCGCCGCGTAGCCCGGCACGGGCGAGCCGAACAGCAGCGCGAAGTCCCCCGGGTGCGCGATCGACCAGTCGCGGATCGCCCGGCACATCGCCACCCAGCGTGCACCGGGAGCCGGTCCGGCCGCGGCACCGGCGGCCTCGACCGCGGCGCCGAGTTCGTCGTAGTCGGTGATGAGCAGGGCCGTCAGCAGGTCATCGCGGCTCGGGAAGTACCGGTACACGGCCGACGAGACCATCCCGACGTCACGGGCGACGGCACGCAGGCTGAGGGCGGCCGGACCCTCGTCGGTCAGGCGGGTGCGTGCCGCGGCCAGGATGTCCGCGGTGACCGTCTGCCGTGCGAGTGCTCGGGCGGTGGGTGCCATCCGACGATCCTGGCACGAGAGAGCAGCGCACACAAAGGAGAGCACTGCTCTTGCTTTCGCGTCGATGAACCGTCATGCTCGGTTCCGAGAGCGGTGCTCTCGCGACCAGGAAGCAGGAGACCATGACCCACCACCTCATCGTCGGTGCCGGCCCCGTCGGCCGGCACGTCGCGGAGCTGTTGACCGTCCGGGGCGACCGCGTCACCGTCGTCTCCCGCTCCGGTCGCAGCACGGGCATCGCCGGTGTCGAGCACCTCGCGCTCGACGCCTCCGATGCCGATGCCCTCTCCCGCGCCACCGAGGGAGCAGCCGTCCTCTACAACTGCGCGAACCCCGGCGACTACACGCAGTGGGAGGGCACCTGGCCCCCGCTCGCAGCAGCACTGCTCACCGCGGCCGAACGCACCGGGGCGACCTACGCCATCACCGGGAACCTGTACCCGTACGGCCCGGTCGACGGGCCGATGCACGAGGGACTGCCGGACGCTGCCACCGACCACAAGGGGGCGCTCCGGGCGACGCTGTGGGCCGATGCCCTCGCCGCGCACGACGCCGGCCGTGTCCGCGCCGTCGAGGTCCGCGCCTCGGACTACCTCGGCCCCGGGATCGGCGCGAACGGGCACGTCACCCGCGTGCTGCCGGCGGCGCTGCGCGGACGGGCGGTGTCGATGGTCGGTCGCACGGACCTGCCGCACACCTTCACCGACGTGCTCGACGTCGCCCGGACCCTCGTCGCCGCTGCCGAGGACCAGGGCGCGCACGGTCGCACGTGGATGGTGCCGAGCAACGCACCGCGGACGCAGCGGCAGGCGCTCACCGACGTCCTCGCGGCGGCGGGGAAGCCCGCGGTGCCGGTGCGCCGGATGCCCGCGGCCCTGTTCCGCGTCGGCGGGCTCGTGTCGCCGATGATGCGCGAGCTGGCCGACCTGACCTACCAGTGGACCGCGCCGTACGTGGTCGACGACCGCGAGAGCCGGGCGCACTTCGGCATCGAACCGACCCCGTGGGACGAGGTGTGCCGCCGGACGGCCGCCGGCGCGGCCTGAACCACCGCCACCGCCACCGCCGCCGCCGCCGCCGCCAGGACAGCAGCCACCAAAGCCACCCGCCGCCACACGGAAGGGGGTGGGACGCGCCGTTGCGTCCCACCCCCTTCCGCCTCGCACCGCCGGTCAGATCACCAGCAGCCTCGAGTACTGCGCCGCGTCGAGCTGCTGGGCAGCTCCACCCGCGGCGGGGACCTTCCACAGCCCGACCGAGGGGCCGCTGTCGATGGAGACGAACACGTCCCCGTCGGCGGAGGCGGCACCCAGGTGCTCGCCACGCGACCCGGCGGTCAGCCCGGTCACCGGCACGGTGGACGTGCCGCCGCTGCCCACCACGAGCTTGTCCGGGATGCCGCGGTCGATCTTGCAACCGGTCGGGCTGGTCGGGTACTCCGACGGGGCGGGGCAGAACTGCGCCGACTGCAGGAGCGAGAAGCCGTCCGCGTTCGCGGCGGCGTACTCGAACGCGTACCGCGGTTCGATCTTCGTCAGTTCGGTCGCCCCGGGCTTGAGCTGGTACCAGATCCACGACCCGGCGGCACCGGGCGAGCGGATGTCGACGTAGACGTTGCCCTGCGAGTCCGCGAGCACACCGGCGGGGTAGCCGACGGTCGAGCCGGCGGGCCCGGTGAACGTGCGGGGCACGATGCCGGTGCCCTTGACGTACGGCTGGCTGACGGTTCCGCCGAGCACGACGACCTTGCCGTCCGGGGTGACCGTCCAGAAACGCCGATCGCTCCCGACGGCCTTGCCACCCAGGTCCAGCACGACCTTCGGGGTCGAGGTGCCGACGGACAGCTTCTGCACCGCACCGGTCACCGAGTCCACCCAGTACAGGTTGCCCTCGGCGTCGGAGCGCAGGTCCGGGGTCAGGTGCAGGCCGGACGCGATGCTCGAGACCCCGCTGCCGTCGGCCGGGTCCCGCAGGATCTCGGTGCCGTCCGCCGACGGGGTGAACACGTCACCGTCGGCGTTCGCGGTGAAGCCCTCGCCGTCCGTCGCGACGACGGTCTCCGCACCGCTGCCGGAGTCCGCGAACCGCACGACGTCACCGTTGCCGTCGAGCGCGAACAGCGACTGCGTCGTCTCCGGCTCGGGCACCGACGGTGACGTCCAGCGCAGCGTGATCGTGCGGCCGGTCCCCCGGTGGCCGAGGGCACGCACCGAGAAGCGGTACGTGGTCGCGGGCGAGAGCTCGTCGAACCGGTCGGAGCGGGCGCGCGGGTGGAGTCGGTCGACCTGGCGGTCGTGGCGGTTCGCGACGGCGGCGACCGCGACCTTCCAGCCCGTCACCTTCGCGCCGTGCTTCGGGCCGCGCCACGTCAGCGTGGCAGTGTCCGCGTCGCCGGTGACGCGGACGGCGGTCGGTGCTCCCGGCACCGACGGAGAGGTGTGCGCCGTCGCCGGCACCGCACCTCCGAAGACGAGCGCCGCGGCTGCGACCGCGGTGATGAGTGCTCGGTACACGATGGTTCCCCTGCCTTCTCCGCGGCTCCCTGCGTCACGGCTCCACGTATCACAGCACCGCGCTGACCCCAGGGGAACGGTTGCGGGTCGGATCTGCGGTTCCCCGCACCGCAAGATGCCGCATGGCTGGACCGGCAGACGCCGTCGTGTTCCCGAGACGCCGCCGAATCCGACGGCGTCTCGCCGACTCGACGGCGTGGAGCCGACACGACGGCGTCTCGCGGGCCCGAGACCCGCACCGACGACGGACGGGAGGCCCGGTGCCAGCTGGCACCGGGCCTCCCGTCAGAAGGTGGTCGCGTCTCGGACGCGGCGCGTCTCAGTAGCGCGGCTTGCGCTCCGGACGCTCGTCGCGGTCGTCGCGGCGGCCACCACCACGGCGGTCCGCACGGATCTCGATGAGCTTGCCGCTGATCCGGGTGTCGGTCAGGCGGTCGAGCACACCGGGGTCCATGTCGGCCGGCAGTTCGACGATCGAGAAGTCCGGACGGATCTGGATCGCACCGAAGTCGTCGCGACGCAGGCCACCCTCGTTGGCCAGGGCACCGACGATCTGGCGCGGCTCGACGCGGTGACGACGGCCGACCTCGATGCGGTACGGGGACATCGGCTGCGAACGGCGCGGTCCGCGGTCGCCGCGGTCACCACGGTCGCGGTCGCCACCACGGTCGCCGCGGTCGTTGCGGCCGCCACGGTCGTCGCGGGCACCACGCTCGTCGCGCTCGCTGCGGCGGGCGTCGCGCTCCATCTGGCTCCGGAGGGCGTCGTCGGCTGCGGTGAGGAGCAGCGGCGAGTCGCCCTGCGCCACGACGGCCAGGGCAGCGGCGACGTCGTCCGAGGGGACGTCGTGGTGCTCGACGTAGTGCGCGATGACGTCGCGGAAGGCCGCGATCCGGCCCTGGTCCTCGAGCGCCGCGGTGATCGCGTCGTCGAAGCGGGTCAGGCGCGTCTCGTTGACGTCGTCGATGGTCGGCAGCTGCATCTGCGTGAGCGGCTGCTTGGTGTGGCGCTCGATCGCGGACAGCAGGCGACGCTCACGCGGGGTGACGAAGCTGATCGAGTCTCCCGAGCGGCCGGCACGGCCGGTACGACCGATGCGGTGCACGTAGGACTCGATGTCGACCGGGATGTCGAAGTTCACGACGTGCGTGATGCGGTCGACGTCGAGGCCACGGGCGGCGACGTCGGTGGCGACCAGGATGTCGAGCTTGCCCGACTTCAGCTGGTTGACCGTGCGCTCACGCTGGGCCTGGGCGACGTCACCGCTGATCGCGGCGGCGGCGTACCCGCGGGCACGGAGCTTCTCGGCCAGGGTCTCGGTCTCGCTCTTGGTGCGGACGAAGATGATCATGCCCTCGAAGTCCTCGACCTCGAGGATGCGGGTGAGCGCGTCGACCTTCTGCGGGTACGAGACCATCAGGTAGCGCTGCGTGATGTTCGCGGCGGTCTTCGTCTTGGTCTTGACGGTGATCTCGGCCGGGTCGGTCAGGTACTGCTGCGAGATGCGGCGGATCTGCGCGGGCATGGTCGCCGAGAAGAGCGCGACCTGCTTGTCGTCGGGGGTGTCGGCGAGGATCGTCTCGACGTCCTCGGCGAAGCCCATCTTGAGCATCTCGTCGGCCTCGTCGAGGACCAGGTACTTCAGCTCGGACAGGTCGAGCGTGCCCTTCGCCAGGTGGTCCATGATGCGGCCGGGGGTGCCGACGATGACGTCGACGCCGCGGCGCAGGGCGGAGAGCTGCACGCCGTACGCCTGGCCGCCGTAGACCGGCAGGACGTGGACGTTCTTCATGTGGGACGCGAACTGCTCGAACGCCTCGCACACCTGCAGGGCGAGCTCGCGCGTCGGGGACAGCACGAGCGCCTGGGGCTTCTTGCTGCCGGACTCCATGCGGGACAGGATCGGCAGCGCGAAGGCCGCGGTCTTGCCGGTACCGGTCTGTGCCAGGCCGACGACGTCGCGCCCGGCGAGGAGGGTGGGGATGGTGGCTTCCTGGATGGCGGAAGGGGTCTCGTAACCGATGTCCTTGACGGCCTTGAGCACAGCGTCGCTCAGGCCGAGATCGGCGAACGTCACCACGGGCCCGTCGTCGAGGGTCTCAGTGGTGGGGGTGGTGTCCGTGCTCATACCACCAACGGTATCTCGAATGCGCGCTCCGCAGGGACGGGAGGCCCGTGGCGACGCCGCCACGGGCCTCCCGTCCGCCCCGTTGGTCACGTCAGGAGCGCGTGGTGCCGATCCCCAGGACCGCGTCCGCCCGGTCGTTCAGTCGCGTCAGCATCTCGGCGAGCGAGCGCAGCTCGTCCGAGGCGAACTCCTCCGTCAGGTCGTCGAACACCTCGGCACCGGCGGCGTCCAGCTCGTCGAGCAGCCGCCGGCCGGCGGGGGCGAGCGTGACGAGCGTGGCGCGGCCGTCCGCGGGGTCGGGCGACCCGATCAGGTGCTCGGCCTCGATCAGCGAGGCGACCCGGCGGCTGATCACCGGGCGCGACAGCCCCGTCGCGTCGGCGATCGCGGTCGCCCGGACCGGGCCGTGCCCGGCGACGGCGCGCAGGATCACGCGGGCCGTCGGGTCGAGGCCGCCCCGGGACTCGATGAGCGAGGAGCGCAGGGTCTGCCGGACCCACAGCCGGTCGAGCTGGGATCGCAGGAGTCGCTCGGCGGCACGCCGGTCGTCGGTCACGCGCTCAGCGTAGCGGGCACATTTAGTTGCTTGCCGGAAGCAACAGATGTATCGTTGCGCGGTCTGCAAAGTTTCACAGCCAGAAAAAGGAGTTCGATGACCGCCACCGCACCCGTCTCGGTGCAGCACGGTCGGCACACCGCCGAGGCCCCCGCGGCCTCCGGGGGCGCCGGCCAGCAGCCGCTGATGACCCACCGTCAGATCCTCCTGGTGATCTACGGCCTGATGGCGGGCATGTTCCTGTCCTCGCTCGGCCAGACGGTGTTCGGCACGGCGATCCGCACGATCGGCGACGACCTGCACGGGCTCGACCAGCAGGCCTGGGTGACGACCGCGTACCTCATCACCTCGACGATCGCGACGCCGATCTACGGCAAGCTCTCCGACATCTTCGGTCGCCGCCCGCTGTACATCTTCGGCATCGTCGTCTTCATCCTCGGCGCCGTCCTGTCGTCGATGTCCACCTCGATGCTCATGCTCGCGGCCTTCCGCGCCGTCCAGGGCATCGGTGCCGGTGCGCTGATGTCGCTCCCGCTCGCGATCATGGGCGACATCCTCGCCCCGCGTGAGCGCGCCAAGTACCAGGGGTACTTCCTCGCCGTGTTCGGCATCTCGTCCGTCATCGGCCCGCTCATCGGTGGTCTGCTCGCCGGTTCCTCCGAGATCCTGTGGATCACGGGCTGGCGCTGGGTGCTCCTGATCAACGTGCCGATCGGTGTCGCGGCGCTCCTCATGGTCATCGTGTTCCTGCACCTGCCGAAGGTGCACGGCGCCGGCGACGCGAAGCCGAAGGTCGACTGGTGGGGCGCGACCGCCGTCATCGTCACCCTCGTGCCGCTCCTGCTCGTCGCCGAACAGGGCCGCATCTGGGGCTGGGGCTCCCCCGCCGCCATCGCCTGCTACGTCGTCGGTGTCGTCGGCCTGATCGGGCTGCTGCTCATCGAGTCGAAGATGGGCGACGCGGCGATCATCCCGCTCAAGCTGTTCCGCTCGGGCACGTTCTCGATGGCGACCGTCATCGGGTTCCTGGTCGGCTTCGCGATGTTCGGCGCGATGCTCACGATCCCGCTCTACCTGCAGATCGTCGTCGGGCTGACCCCGACCGAGTCCGGCTTCGCCACGCTGCCCCTGGTAGGCGGTCTCATGATCGCCTCGATCACGAGCGGTCAGATCGTCGCCCGCGTCGGCCGCTACCGGATCTTCCCGGTCATCGGCACCGCGCTCGTCTCCGCCGGCTACGTCGTCCTGACCTTCATGTCGATCGACAAGCCGCTCTGGTTCCTGATGATCGGCATGTTCCTCATCGGTCTCGGCCTCGGCTCGGTCATGCAGTCGCTGACCCTGGCGTCGCAGGGCTCCGTCGAGGCTCGTGACATGGGCGTCGCCACGTCGTCCGCCACGTTCTTCCGCCAGATCGGTGGCACGCTCGGCACCGCCGTGCTGCTGTCCATCCTGTTCTCGGTGATGCCGGCGAACATCCTGACCGCGACCGCGAACCAAAAGGACCTCGGTCCGGCGCTCGACGCCGCGCTCAACCCGACCGTCGCCAGCGCGAAGGCGAACCAGGGCGCCATGGACAAGATCTGGACGCCCGTCGTCACCCCGCTGACGAAGACCGTGCAGTCGCAGCTCGACGCCGCCTCGGCCAAGGCGAAGCAGGCCGCCGACGCCGCGGTCACCGAGCAGGTCACCGCGGCCGTGCAGCAGCAGGTCGCCGCCGGTGCCGTGCCCGCCGCGGCAGCGCAGACCGTCATCGACCAGCAGGTCGCCGCGGCGACGCCGGCTGCCGAGCAGTCCGCACTCGAGCAGGTCGCGGACCAGGCGCACGCCAGCGTGCAGGACGGGACCGTGTCCGTCGACTGGTCGAACGCCTCGCAGCGCTCGTACTGGGTCGACGAGCTCACCCCGGAGCTGGCGAAGAAGATCGACGACGGCAACACCACGAGCGACAGCGTCACCAGCACCAACGACACGTCGTTCCTGACCGGTGCCGACAGCCGCCTGACCCGGCCGTTCATGGCGGGCTTCAACGCCTCGTCCGTGACGATCTACTGGGTCGGTCTCGGCGTCATCCTGCTCGCGTTCGTGCTGACCTGGTTCTTCCGGGTGCCGCCGCTGCGCCAGCGTTCCGCGCTGCAGGAGCAGGCCGACATGTCCGCCGAGGCGCAGCTCGAGGCCGAAGCGGGCGCCGCCGCAGCCGAGGCGGGCTCGTTCACCGGACCCATGACCGGGTCCGTACCGACCGGATCCACGCCGACGCACCGTCGGTGACCGACCGGGGCGTCCGTCCGTGCCCCCTTTCCGGGCGGGCGCCCCTCCCACACACACCAACCCAGCAGGAGTCCACGTGATCACCACCCCGGCAGCGGCTGCGGCAACGGAGCCGTGCACGCTGCGTGAACGGAAGAAGCAGCAGACCCGGCAGGCACTGCACGACGCAGCGCTCACGCTCGTGTCCGCGCACGGGCTCGACGGCGTCACGGTCGAGCAGATCTGCGCCGACGCCGACGTCTCCCCCCGCACCTTCTTCAACTACTTCTCATCGAAGGCGCACGCGGCGCTCGGGCTCGACTCGGTCGAGGTCCCGGAGCGCTCAGCGGCCTGGTTCGCCGAGGCCGACGGTGCCCTGGTCGACGACCTGTGCGCCCTGGTCGCGGCCACCGTCCCGCTCTCGCAGGACCGCCGCCGCATGAAGGAGCTGCTCGTGCTCCGGCCGGAGATGTCCTCGATGGTGATGCAGTGGATGGCCGAGTCGCGCCAGTCCCTGCTCAGCGTCGTCGGCACCCGCACGGACGCGCAGACCGCCCGCACCGCGGTGACCCTGGTGATGTCGGCGCTCAGCGAGGTGGCGCACCGCGAGACCGTGCGGAGCAACGACGAGCTCGCGGACCGGCTCCGTGCCGTCGTGCGCGAGATGGCGGCGCTCGTCTCCTGAGGCGGGGGCAGCGGGGCGCGGGGCGAACCTGGTCGAATCGGGAACCGCGCGTCGTCGACGTGTGCGAAGGGCGGACGGGAGGCCCGTGGCGGCGTCGCCACGGGCCTCCCGTCCGTCAGGTGGTGACGCCCTGACGCCGCCGCGCCGGCCGGTGCCACACGAGTGCGTCACGCGAGCGGTCGCGGGCGAACCGGAGCACCCGCAGCACGACGATGTCGTGGTCGCTCGCTCGACCAGCGCGTCAGAACGACCGCGCGGCCGCCTCGAGTGCCTCAGCGGCTTCGCCGGCGCGCACGATGTCACCGTCGCTGACCGACCTCGCGTTGTACTCGGCCTTGGTCTTCACCGCCAAGAGCACCTCGAGGTGCTTCGCGACCGCCGGCCCGGCAGCTGCACGGAGGACGGGCACCGCCTCGTGGTGCGCTCCCGATCGCGAGTACCTGCCGGTCCGAGCCACGCAGATCGCGTCAGCCGCCGCGATGCCGCTGAGGACGCACTGTGTGACGAACGCGTTCGCGAACTGCGACCCGGCACTGAGGACCCCTCCGTCACCACCGAAGGTGCGGAGGACGTCAGCAGCGTCGAGGAACTCCGTCGCCTTGGCGAGCCGGCCCCGCCGGAACGACTCGTCACCCGGCGCGGTGGTGCCGGTTCGCGGGGTCATCCATTCAGCGTACGGAGCTTCCGGGACAGCCATCGACCATCACCTGCGATGGGAATCCCGTCCCGAGCAACCGACGCGAGGAGCGGATCCGTGCCCTCGATCTCGTCCTCGTCGAAGACGACCGGCCGCACGGCGTTGCCGGTCCAACGACCGGCTGCGCGGCACAACGCGTGGATCTGGTCCTCGGCGTCCGCGCGTCGGCCGCGAGTGACGACGAAGCAGAGATCGAGATCGCTGTCCGGGCGCATCGCACCGCGGGCTCCGGATCCGAAGAGTGCGGCGTACCGGAGGGGGATCGACCGACAGCCGGATCGGAGTCGTTCGAGCAGGGCACGCCGGAGGTCGGCCAGGGCGGTGACCGCATCGGCGGCGAGGTGTTCTCGGTTCAGGGTGAAGGACTTCGTCCGTCCGGTCCGGTGCCCGTCGACGAGGCCCTGCTCGACCAGCCGATCCGCACTGTTCCGGACCCCGGCGTACGACCGGTCGGGCACCAGGCTGCAGATTCCCGCGATCGTCAGGGGTCCGGGGGCCAGTGCCAACACCGCGAGGACATCGCCGTCCACGGAGGTGGTGACCGTCGCGAGGGGAGATTGCAACTGCATGGAGATGTCCGATCAGATCGAGTAGAAATCTACCACTCCAGGTAGATTTCTACTCGTATCCGAGCAAATCCGTCAGACCACGGACCAGCCACCGTCGCTCGGCAGCACCGCACCGTTGACGTTCGCCGAGTCGTCGCTCAGCAGCCAGGTGATGGCGGCGGCGAGCTGCTCGGGCTGGGCGACCGGCGGGATGGTGGTCTGCATGATCGGACCGACCCGGCGAGCCGCGTACTCGCTGCGCATCGGTGCCTCGATGTTCGTGGCGACCGCACCCGGCGCCACGGCGTTCGCCCGGATGCCCTGCGGCCCGTGGAAGAAGGCGACGCTCTTGGTGTACCCGGCGATGGCGTGCTTCGACGAGGTGTAGGCAGCACCGGCGGCCGAGGCCTTCAACGCGGCCTCGGACGCGACGTTCACGACCGAACCCTTGCCGGCGGCGATCATCAGCGGCAGCACCGCGCGGGTCAGGCGCATCGGGCCGGTGACGTTGACGCTGAAGACACGCTCCCAGGTGGCGTCGTCGACCTCGTCCGGCGGCAGGAACGCGTCCATGATGCCGGCGACGTTGGCGAGCCCGTCCACCCGGTCGCCGGCGGCGGCGATGAGTGCGTCGATGGTCTCGCTCGCGGCGACGTCGCCGACGACGGTCTCCACGGCGAAGCCCTCGAGCTCCGTGCGGAGTGCGTCGAGCCGCTCGGCCACGACATCGGTCGCGATGACGCGCCCACCCTCGTTCGCGATGCGTGTCGCCGTGGCGCGTCCGATGCCGGAACCCGCTCCGGTGACGATGATGGTCCTGCCGGTGAACCGTCCGGCGGTGGTGTCGGTCATGTGGTCTCCTCGATGCGGGGCGCTCGCTGCGCCACACCCGGTTATAGCACTCAGTGCCGAAAGGTCTCCATGAGCTCGACGAACGACCGTCCGACGGGGCGCCCGCGCACCATCGACCCCGACGCCGTGTCCCTCGTCGCACTCCGGCTGTTCGACGACCAGGGCTTCGACGCGGTGTCGATGGACGACATCGCCGCGGCGGCCGGGGTGAGCCGTCGGTCGCTCTTCCGGTTGTTCCCGAACAAGGCGGCGCTGGTGTGGGGCGGTCTCGACGAGTTCGCCGCACGGTTCCGCGAGGCCCTGCGGTCGCGGCCGGCCGACGAGCCCTCGGCGGTGGCGCTCCGGGCGGCCTACCGGATCGGTGCGACGTTCCCGGACGACGCGGTCGAGGTCACCCGACACCGGCTCCGGGTCATCCGCGCGAACCCGTCGCTCGAGCACGTCGGCGCCGCCACGGTCACGGCCCTGACCGACGAGATCCTGCGGTACGTGGCCGAGCGGGACGGGGTCACCGCCGACGACCTCGCCGTCGCCGTGCGCGCCCACACGCTGGCCGCCGCCGCGAGCGCCGCCCTCACCTGGTGGGCACTGCACGGCGACGGCCGTCCGGAGGACGTCCTCGAGCGCGCACTCGCACTGCTCGACTGACGAGCCCGGGGTTCCCCCACGTCGCGCCCCGGAGTACCTTGCCGGGCATGCACACGACCGGACCCGCGCCGTACTTCCAGTTCGCCGGCACCGCCAGGCATGCCCTCGAGCACTGGCAGCGGGTGTTCGGCGGCGAGGTGCAGATCGCGACCTACGCGGACTTCTCCCGCACGGACGGCCCGGCCGACGCCGTCGCGCACGGCCAGCTCACCGGTGAGCTGCAGCTGTTCGCCGCGGACGCGAGCGAGGGCGACACCCCGTTCTCGGCGACCGGGCTGCTCTTCTCACTGCTCGGCGCCGCGGAACCGGACGTCCTGCGTCGGTGGTTCGACCGACTCGCCGAGGGCGGCACGGTGATCGACCCGCTGCAGCAGCGCCCGTGGGGCGACTGGGACGGCACCGTCCGCGACGCGCACGGGGTCACCTGGCTGATCGGGTTCGAGGACTCCGCGCGCTGACTCCCGCGCGCTGCAGCACCTACTGCTGGTCGGACGGCAGCAGCGGCGCCCAGAAGGCGTCGGGACCGTCGGCCTGCACGGCGTCTCGCTCGAACCGGAACCCGTAGTCGCGCACGAAGTCGAGGGCCGCGGCCTGTTCGTCCTCGGCGTCGTCGTGGTCCGCGTCGAACAGGTACACGCCGTGCCCCATCGCGACACCGGCGTCGCTGATGACGGAGAGGTCCCAGCGCCCCTGCTCGGAACGCTCGATCCGGACGACGGCGGCCTGGGATGCGGTGAAGTCAGCCATGCCGCGAGCCTACGGACGCCCCGCGGCTGGCGTTCAGGATGCCCCGCGGCCACTACGCTGTGCACGGTCACAGGTCAGACGAGTGGAGAACGAATTTGTCAGTCGGATTGCTCGCCGTGGTGGACGACATCCTCTCCGCAGCCCTCAAGGCCAGCGCGAAGACCGCCGGGGTCGTCATCGACGACGCCGCCGTCACACCTCAGTACGTGCAGGGCCTCGAGCCCGCTCGTGAACTCCCCGTCGTCGGGCGCATCGCCCTCGGCAGCCTGTTCAACAAGTTCATCATCATCATCCCGCTGGCGTTGCTGCTCACGGCGTTCGCACCCGGGGTGCTGCCGTGGCTGCTGCTGCTCGGTGGCACCTACCTGTGCTTCGAGGGTGCCGAGAAGGTCACCGAGTGGTTCGGCGTGCACCACGAGGGCGGGTCCGACGAGGCCGTCACCGAACCGAAGCTCGTCTTCGGCGCCATCCGCACCGACCTCATCCTGAGCACCGAGATCATGCTCATCGCACTGGCGGGCCTCGACCCCGACCTGGGGCTCTGGCCGACGCTCGGCGCCCTGATCGTGATCGGTCTGGTCATGACGGCCGTCGTCTACGGCGCCGTGGCACTGCTCGTGAAGGTCGACGACATCGGCCTGCAGATGATGAAGAACTCCGTCCGCCGCACCCGCCGCATCGGTGCCCGCATCGTCCGTGCGATGCCGATGGTCTTCCGGGTCATCAGCGTCATCGGCACGGTCGCGATGCTCTGGGTGGGTGGACACCTGGTCATCGCGAACCTGGCCGAGACCATCTGGCACGGACCGTACGACCTGCTGCACGTGATCGAGCACGCACTCGAGGCCGCAGGCCCCGTCGTCGTCTGGATCGCCGACACCGCCGTCTCGGCCGTGGCCGGCCTCGCGCTGGGCATGGTCGTCGTCGGCATCGTGCTGGGCATCGGCCGCCTGCGCGGCACGCAGCACTGACGCGGCTGCGCGACGGACGGGAGGCCCGTGGCGGCCTGGTACCGTGCCTCCCGTCCGGCGCACCGTGCGCCCACCGCTGACGGTGCGGCCGTGCTCAGCGCTGCACGTTCTCGAGGTCCTCGAGCAGGCTCGGGTGCGTCGGCACCCAGCCGAGCGCTTCGCGCGTGTGGGCACTCGACGACGGCTGGTCCATCGCGAAGATCGGCGCGAACGCGCCGAACGTCTCGTCGGCCACCCGCTGCACCGGCAGGCCGAGCCGCCGACCGATGACCTCGGCCAGGTCACGCACCCGGTCCCCCTCGTCGGCGACCGCGTGCCAGACGGTCCCCGCCGGAGCACCTTCGAGCGCGAGCCGGAACAGCACCGCGGCGTCCGCGGCGTGCACGGCGGGCCACCGCTGCTCGCCGTCGCCGGGGTAGCCCGCCACCCCTGCCTGTCGGGCCGTCTCCGTCAGGATGCCGGCGAACCCGCCCGTGCCGTCCGCGTGCACGGTGCGGGGAAGCCGGATCGCCGAGACCCGGACGCCCCGTGCCGCCAGGTCGAGGGCGGCGAGGACCGATCGGGCTCGACCCGCGACCGGCCCCTCGAGCGGGAGCGGGTCGGTCTCGACCGAGGCCCGACCGGGCTCCCACGGCGTGCCGGAGACGACGACGAACGGGCGGTCGGTGCCGACGAGTGCCTCGCCGAGTGCGGCCATGGCGGCGCCTTCCTCGGCGATCCCCCGCTCGAGCGCCTCCGCCGAACTGAAGTCGTTCGAGAACGCGAGGCTGATGACCCCGTCGGCCGAGCGGGCCCCGTCGCGCAGTACGTCGAGGTCGGTGAGTGCACCGCGGGCGGGGGTCGCCCCCGCGGCGACGAGGGCAGCGGCCGACCGGTCCGACCGGGCCAGGGCCGTGACGGCGTGCCCGGCGGCGATGAGTTCGGTGACGACGGCGGTGCCGATGGTGCCGGTGCCGCCGGTGACGAAGACGTGCATGGGTGCTCCTCAGAAGTGATGGGACTTTTGTACCGTCACCGTACACCCGCGATGGGACAATTGTCCCGTCGCGTATGATCGTCCCATGGTGCGATGGGAACCCGGGGCCCGGGAACGACTGGTCCTGGCCGCGGTCGACCTGTTCTCCGAGCAGGGCTACGACGAGACGACCGTCGCGCAGATCACCGAGCGCGCCGGTGTCACCAAGAGCACGTTCTTCCGGCACTTCCCGGACAAGCGCGAGCTGCTCGTCGCCGGGCAGGAGACCCTGAGTCGGCTGCTCGCCGAGGGCATCACCGACGCAGGGGCCGACGCCACCCCGCTCGACGCCGTCGCCGCGGGTCTGGAACGGGCCTCGGACGAGATGGGACCGCTGAACCGCGAGCTCGGACCACGACTGCGAGCGGCCGTCGCCGCCAGCACCGAGCTGCAGGAGCGCGACGCCCTGAAGAGCGTCGGGATGGCCGCGGCCATGACCGACGCCCTGGTCGGCCGCGGTGTCCCCGACGCACCCGCTCGGCTCGCAGCAGAGATGGGCGTCCTGGCGTTCAAGCAGGGCTTCGAGCGGTGGTCGGGCGTCGGGCGCGCGGACGACGACCGGCTGGCCGACCACGCCACGGCCGCGCTCTCCGAGCTCCGAGCGGCGGCCGCCCAACTCGGCTGAGCGGACGCGGGCGGACCCGGGCTACCCAGGCGGACGCCGGTCGTGCATCGTCGTATCCTCGGCGCCATGGCAACGGTGCGACAGGTCCAGGTGACGTTCGACTGCGCCGAGCCGGAGCGTGTCGCCCGGTTCTGGTGCGAGGTCCTCGGCTACGTGGTGCCGCCGCCCCCACCCGGGTTCGCCGACTGGGACGCGTTCGACCGGTCGCTGCCGCCGGAGCACCAGGGCTCGGCCTTCGCGTGCGTCGACCCGACCGGTGCCGGCCCCCGCCTGTTCTTCCAGCGCGTCCCCGAGGGCAAGACGGTCAAGAACCGGGTGCACCTGGACGTCCGGGTCGGAACCGGGATGGCCGGTGCCGAACGGCTCGCGGCCCTCGACGCCGAGAGCGCCCGACTGGTCGGGCTCGGCGCCACCCAGGTCCGTCGGATGACCCCGGACCAGGTGAACGAGTCGTGCATCGTCATGCAGGACGTCGAGGGCAACGAGTTCTGCCTGGACTGACCGGCGTATCGTCGATGCACCCGAACCGCACCGCCGCGCCCCGGAAGGACCCCCACCCCGCATGACCGTCACCGCCGCATCCGCCACCGCAGCCGACGCCACCGCCCTCGAACACCTGCTGGGGTCCGACCAGGTCCTCCGCGACCCGGAGTCGCTCGAGCGCTACCGCCACGACGACGCCGAGTGGGCCGACTCCACGGCACCGCTCGCCGTCGTCCTGGCACGCAGCACCGACGACGTCGTCACCGCCGTCCGCTGGGCAGCCGCCGCCGGTCTCCGGGTCGTCCCCCGCGGTGCCGGCACCGGTCTGTCCGGCGGCGCCAACGCGATGGCCGACTCGATCGTCGTGTCGCTCGAGCGGATGGACCGGGTGCTCGAGGTGAACACCGACGAGCGGTACGCGGTCACCGAACCCGGCGTCATCAACGACGCACTCCGCGCCGCGGTCGCCGAGCACGGCCTCTGGTACCCGCCGGACCCCGCGAGCTCGGCGATCTCGACGATCGGCGGCAACGTCGCGACGAACGCCGGCGGCATCTGCTGCGTCAAGTACGGGGTCACCCGCGACTACGTGCTCGGCATGACCGTCGTGCTGGCCGACGGATCGGTGGTCGAGCTCGGCCGCCGGACCGCGAAGGGCGTCGCCGGGTACGACCTCACGGGGCTGATGGTCGGTTCCGAGGGCACGCTCGGCATCGTCGTGTCGGTCACCGTGCAGCTGCTCCCCCTGGCCGGCCGTGACGAGCGAGCTGTGATCGGGTACTTCCCCTCGCTGACCGCAGCGGGCGACGCCGTGGCCGCGATCTCGCGCGCGGGGATCATCCCCGCAGCACTCGAGATCGTCGACCGCACCTGCCTGCGAGCCGTCGACGACTGGATGCACCTCGGGCTGCCGGCGGACGTCGACACCCTGCTGCTCGCACGAGTCGACGAGCGCGGTGCCGCCGGGGACGCGATCGCCGACCACGTCGCGGACGTCTTCGCCGAGGCCGGTGGGACGGACGTCGAGCGGGCCACCGATCCCCAGGACATCGACCGGCTGTTCCGGGCCCGCAGGCTCGCCTACCCGGCGCTCGAACGGCTCGGTCCGGTGCTGACCGAGGACATCTGCGTGCCGCGGAGCGCGGTGCCCGAGATGCTCCGGCGGATCCAGGTGACCGCGGACGCACAGGACGTCACGATCGCCAACATCGCGCACGCCGGCGACGGCAACCTGCACCCGCTGATCATCGCGCCCGAGGGCGACGATGCCGCGAAGGCCCGCGCGAAGACCGCGTTCGACCAGATCGTGGCGGACTGCCTGGCGCTCGGCGGGACCGTGACCGGTGAGCACGGCGTCGGGCTGCTGAAGCTGCCGGGCCTGCGGGTCGAGCTCGGCGACCGCGTGCTCGCGATGCACCGCTCCGTCAAGGACGCGCTCGACCCGGCAGGGACCCTGAACCCGGGCAAGGCGTTCTGACCCGGCCAGACGACGGACGGGAGGCCCGGTGCCAGCTGGCACCGGGCCTCCCGTCCGTCAGGTGGTCGCGTTCAGCGACCGGTGTGCGTCACGCAGGAGCGCTTCCGCACGCACGCGCACTCAGTGGCGACGGAAGTACCCGTTCGCGCCACCGACGTACATCAGGATCGTCGCGATGAGCACCGCGACGCCACCGATCCAGCCGAAGGCATTGCCACCCGAGGCCGCGCCGACGCCGACACCGATGAGCTGCAGGACCGCGAGGACCGTCAGCACGATGCGGGCCCAGTTGCGGCCGTCGCGCATCTTGAAGACGATGATGAGCTCGATCACGGCGAGGATGAACGCGAAGATCGCGCCGCCGACGAGCGGGGCGGTTCCGACACTGTCAGCGACGTCGGCGGACGAGCCCGACGTGAGGTTGATGATGCCCTGCAGGATGTTCGCCAGGACCACCACCAGCCAGATGACGAACGCGACGGTGACGGACGTGGGACGACTGGACGTCGATGCCATGGGGAGTGCCTTTCTCGATGGACCGCGTTCAGCGGCCTCACAGCGAACGTACTTGGAGGCATGAACGCTGTCCGGATGTGCCCGAAGGTCACAGAGCGGTAACGACCGCAGATCGGTCCAAACCCTTCGCCGCAGGGTGCCGAATCACCTGCAACGACCGGGAAACACCCGGAGCGCTCACCAGCCGCACATCGCTGGTTCTCCACCCCACCAAGGGTGTGTTCGGCGCGCACACAGCAGCCGCGCCGAGCGCGACAACAGCAAAGGACTGATCACGATGCGTAAGAGCCTCAAGACCTCCATCACCCTCGCCACGACCGGCGCCCTCGTCCTCGGCGGTGCCGCGTTCGGGATCTCCTCCGCCCAGGCCGCGACCCCCGCGATCCACACGGTGTCCTCGTCGTCGTCGAAGATCCCCGCACCCGTCGCCTCGGTCCCCGAGGTCCTCGGTGGCTCCACCGCCGTGAAGCTCGACTCCGGCTTCACCGACGCCCTCACCGCCCTGAAGCTCACCCCCGGCGTCTCGGGCGACGCAACCCTGGCTGACGGGTCGGTGTCGTTCCCGATCACCGCCGGGTCGGTCACCTACTGGTCGCCGGATGGCAACTACCGCCCGTACGTGCAGGGCCTGCTGAACCACGACGACTCGGGGCTGACCCTGAAGGCCGGTGACACCACCGTCACGCTGGAGAACTTCGTCGTGAACCCGGGCTCGTCCAAGCTCTACGGCGACGTCCTCGTCAACGGCAAGGTCGCCGCGGCCAACGCGTTCCTGTTCGAGCTGCACGGCGGCTCCCTCAAGCCCCTCCAGCTCGAGGGCGACAACGCCATCCTCACCGGCACCACCGTCCACATCTCCGAAGACGCCGCCGGCCTGCTGAACAAGACCTTCGGCACCGACGCCGTCAAGCGCGGCCTCCTCGTCGGCACCGCCACCATCACCGCACAGATCAAGTAACACCCGCCGCAACACCGCACGACGCGAAGAGTCGCTCCGCCGATCAGGGCGGAGCGGCTCTTCGTCGTTCGCGGTCCCGGCGGCGGTACTGCTTCTCCCAGTGGCCGAGCCTACGATCGAGCGAATGCCCGCTCCTCGCTCGACCCAGACCGACGACCGACCCGGGCCGGACGACTTCATCCGCGTCCGTGGTGCCCGCGAGAACAACCTGCGCGACGTCGACGTGGACATCCCCCGCGACCGGATCGTCGCGTTCACCGGCGTCTCCGGCTCCGGCAAGTCCTCGCTCGCCTTCGGCACCGTCTTCGCCGAGGCCCAGCGCCGGTTCCTCGAGTCCGTCGCCCCGTACGCGCGGCGGCTGATCGCGCAGGGTTCCACCCCGCACGTCGACTCGATCACCGGGCTGCCGCCCGCCGTCGCCCTGCAGCAGCGTCGCGGCGCCCCGAGCTCCCGCTCCACCGTCGGCACCATGACCACGCTGTCGAACTCGATGCGCATGCTCTACTCGCGTGCCGGCACGTACCCGTCCGGCGCCGACCGGCTCGAGTCGGACTCCTTCTCGCCGAACACCGTCGCCGGCGCCTGCCCCCGGTGCCACGGCATCGGGACCGCGCACGAGGTCACCGAGGCATCGGCCGTGCACGATCCGTCGCTGAGCATCCGCGACGGCGCGATCACCGCCTGGCCCGGTGCGTGGCAGGGCAAGAACCTGCGCGACGTCACCGCGGTGCTCGGCTACGACATCGAGCGCCCGTGGCGTGAGCTGTCGCGCGAGGACCGTGACTGGCTGCTCTTCACCGAGGAACAGCCCGTCGTGCAGGTGCAGCCGAAGCGCGACCGCGTGGCGAAGCCCTACAAGGGCCGGTTCTGGAGCGCCCGCCAGTTCGTCCTGCACACCCTCGCCGACTCGCAGAGCGAGACCCAGCGCAAGAAGGTGCTGCAGTTCGTCGAGTCCGGCCCGTGCGGGCTCTGCGGCGGCACCGGCCTGACCCGAGCCGCCCTCGCCGTGACGATCGGCGGCCACTCGATCGCCGAGCTGAACGCGCTGCCGCTGACCGGCCTGGCCGACGTCCTGCGCCCGATCGCGGCGATCACCGACGCTGCAGTGGCGACGTCGCGGGCATCGTCCGGCGAGCACACCGAGGTCGCCGTGGCGATCTCCCGCGACCTGCTCACCCGCGTCGAGGTCCTGGTCGGCCTGGGTCTCGGCTACCTCGCGCTCGACCGCGCCACCCCGACGCTCTCCCCCGGTGAGAGCCAGCGGCTGCGGATCGCGACGCAGCTGCGCTCCGGCCTGTTCGGTGTCGTCTACGTGCTCGACGAACCGAGCGCCGGGCTGCACCCCGCCGATGCCGAGTCCCTCGTCGACGTCCTCGACGACCTGCGTGCCGGCGGCAACAGCGTCTTCGTCGTCGAACACGACATGAGCATCGTGCGCCGAGCCGACTGGATCGTCGACGTCGGCCCCCGTGCGGGCACCGGCGGCGGCACCGTCCTGTACAGCGGCCCGGTCGCCGGCCTGGCCGAGGTCGAGGCGTCGGTCACCCGGCGCTTCCTGGAGCCCCGGCAGCCGACCGCCGACCGCGCCGTCCGGACCCCGATCGGCACGCTCGAACTCCGCGACCTCACCCTGCACAACCTGCGTGGGCTCGACGTCGACCTGCCGCTCGGTGTCCTCACCGCGGTCACCGGGGTCAGCGGGTCCGGCAAGTCGTCGCTCGTCGGTGGCGTGCTGCCCGGCGTCGCGACGTCGCACCCGCTCATCGACCGCGTCGTGCAGGTCGACCAGAAGCCGATCGGCCGGACGCCCCGCTCGAACCTCGCCACCTACACCGGCCTGTTCGACGCGGTCCGGGCCGCCTTCGCCCAGACCGACGAGGCCAAGGCCCGCGGTTGGGGCGCCGGGCGGTTCTCGTTCAACGTCGCCGGCGGCCGGTGCGAGGTCTGCCAGGGCGAAGGGTCGGTGTCCGTCGAGCTCCTCTTCCTGCCCGGCAGCTGGGCCCCGTGCCCCGAGTGCCACGGCTCCCGCTACACCGCCGAGACGCTCGAGGTCCGGTGGAACGGGGCGTCCATCGCCGACGTCCTCGGCATGACCGTCGACGAAGCGGCGCCGTTCCTGGCGCCCCTGCCCGCAGCCGGACGCGGACTCGAGACCCTGCGTGAGGTCGGTCTCGGCTACCTGCGACTCGGCCAGCCCGCTCCGGAGCTGTCCGGCGGCGAGGCGCAGCGCATCAAGCTCGCCACGGAACTGCAGCGCGCGCGGACCGGCCACACCCTGTACCTGCTCGACGAACCCACCACCGGCCTGCACCCGGCCGACGTCGAACTGCTCACCGCCCAGCTCGCCCGCCTGACCGACGCGGGCAACACCGTCGTCGTGGTGGAGCACGCCATGGACGTCGTCGCGAGCGCCGACCACGTCATCGACATGGGCCCGTCCGGCGGTGTCGAGGGTGGCCAGGTGGTCGCCTTCGGCACGCCGGCCGAGGTCGCCGCCTCGATCACCAGCCGGACCGCCCCGTACCTGCGGGACCAGCTCGGTCGCTGACGCAGAAGTGCCCGCCAGGATCGCTCCTGACGGGCACTTCGTGGCTGCCGCTGGTTACCGCTGGACCGCTTCCGGGGCGTCGTCGCGGAAGAAGTCGCTGCCACTGTGCGTGTAGCCGACCTCACCCGTCCGACGCCACTGCTTGCGGACGCGCTTGAAGGTGGTGATGCGTGCAGGTTCGACGTTCTCGTCGCTCGTGTAGGCGCTCATGGCTGATCTCCCTGTGTGATTGGCCGTGGTTCCTTGGCCCCCCGGGATGGAGGCTAGCGAGGGGCTCGGAGGCGAGTTCGCGATCCGTCCCGGAACGTCCGTGGAACGCAATTCCGGCCGTGCCGAGCGCCGGATCGCGCCCCTCCGGCACCGGGGCGCGCGTCCACGCCGAACGAGGATCCCCGCATGACCGGCTGCGATCATGGTGGCTCCGACCAGATCAGGAGGACGAGCGTGACCGCTGCGAACCGAGCCGTGATCATCGACGCAGGGGGCGACGTCACCGCCGACCTCGGCGATCGCTACGAAGCGGGCGCGCTGGTGGAGTGGGCGAGCGTCACGAAGACCGTGACCGCCGCCGCCGTGCTCGTCCTCCTCGCTGAACGGGACATCCCACGGGACACCCCCGCCCGGGACCTGTTGCCGGACGTCCCCGACGACGCCACCTACACGGTCGACGACTTGATCCGACACCGCTCGGGCCTGCCCCGTGTGCACCAGGGCATGTCGGCCGGGATCGTCGGCGACCCGTACGCGGACGTGTCCGAGGCGGACATCACGCGTGCGCTGCGCCAGACCCCGACGACGCCGGGTGAGCGGGACTACTCCAACCTCGGCTACGCGGTGCTCGGTCGGCTGCTCGAGCACGTCGCGCAGGAAGCATGGTCCACGGTCGCCGAGCGGACGGTCCTGGCTCCGCTCGGCATCACCAGCGCCACCCTCGCCCCGGCACCCGAGCGACGAACCCTGCTCCGATCGTGGCGGGGCCTCCCCCGTGAACCCTGGACCATCGGATCAGGTCCCTACGCACCGGCCGGCGGGATCTGGTCGACCATGTCCGACCTCCTGCGGTTCGGCGTGGGTATCGGACGCATCGAGCCGGACTTCCTGGCGTGGGAGCACCGCGACGGGCTGATCTGGCACAGCGGGCAGACACGGGACGCCGGCGTCTGTCTGCTCCGTCACGGCGACGTCACGATCGCGTCGCACGCCCTCGGCGCAGCGCCCGGAGCCGCCGACCGGCTCGCCGTCCGACGCCTCCGTGCCGTGGGAGTCGTCGCGTGAGCGCCGGCACTCGGGCTGGCTGAGGGAGCGCGCGGGCTGACTCAGGAACGCAGGCCGAGCACCAGGTCGTGGACCACGCGCGCTGCGCGTGCCGCGGCGTCGTCCAGGTGCTCGCGGAACTCGGCGCCGTCCGGCGCGCAGAGGTCGCTGATGCACCGGACCGACACGAACGGCATGTCGTGCACGTGGGCGAACTGCGCGATCGCGGCCGACTCCATGTCGACCGCGGCCACCTCGGGGAACGCGACCCGGAGTGCGCGGGCACGGCCCTCGGTCACGAAGACCTCGCTCGAGCCGATCGTCGCCGACCGCAGGGGCCACGCGATGTCGGCGCCCATCGCCAGCTCGACGAGCCGGGCGTCCGGCGCGTAGCCGGTCGGCATGCCGGGGACCTGGCCCAGGGCGTAGCCGAACGCGGTGGCGTCGGCGTTGAGGTTGACGTACCGGTCGCCGACCACGACGTCACCGATGGCGACACCGTGCATGAGCCCGCCGGCGGTCCCGACGCTGATCACCGGGATGCCCGGGCCGAAGTCGTGGAAGCCGTGGGCGACCGCGGCCGTGGCGTTCGTGAAGCCGATGCCGCTGCGGCGCACGACGACCGTGGCGCCGCCGATGTCGAGCAGCTGGTGCGGGTCGTGGCCACCGACGGGGCCGTCGAGGACGGGGACACCGCCGAAGAGGTCGGCGAAGGCCGAGACCTCTTCGCTCATGGCCGCGATGATGATCGCGACGGGTTGCTGCTGCACTGATCGATCCTCCCACGCCGGGCGCGCGTGGACGTGCAGGTCGGATGGTCGCGGTCGCTACCGGCGGGGGTCCTGGCGGGCCAGCTCGTCGGCGACGAAGGCGGCGAGCGCGTCGGCGCCGAAGTGGTCGTCGGCGGTGATGGTGACGACGGTGCCGGAGTCGTTGCTCGCCTCGGTCTCGTCGAACAGCAGCATCTGACCGTACGCACCGTGCAGCCGCCAGAGTCGGCCGGGACCACCCCATCCGGCCATCGCGTACCGCTCGTAGCCGGGGCCGGTGCCCTCGCGCTCCACCCAGTCGGTGTGCATCGCGTCGCACCACCGCGCGCTGACGATCCGCTGTCCGTCGACGACCCCGCGGTCGCGGATCAGGCGTCCGATGCGGGCGAGCTCCTCGGTGCGGAGCGACAGTCCCTCGCCGCCGGCGACGAACCCGTTCGGGCAGCGTTGCCACTCGACGTCCTGGATGCCGAGCGGCGCGAACAGTCGCTCGGTGACGAACGCGCCGACGTCGCCGACCCGGGTCTCGAGCACGCGCATCGCGGTGTAGGTGCTGGCGTTCGCGTACTGGAACACCCGGCCGCGGGACGGTCGCCGCAGGAACTCGGCCGCCAGGTCCGGCCAGTCCGTCAGCTCGGTCGCCGACCAGGGCATGTCGATCCCGCTGGTCATGGTGAGCAGGTGTCGGAGGGTGACCCGGTCGACGCCGTCACCGAGCGCGAGGCCGGTCTCCGTAACGAGGCCGGTGCCGACCAGGGACGTCGCGATCGGTTCGTCGACGTCGACCAGGCCGTCGTCGGCGGCGATGCCGGTGGCCAGGACGCAGACGCCCTTCGCGGCGGAGTGGATCTCGCGTCGGACGTCGGGGGTCCAGTGGTGCTCGGCGACGTCGTCCGCGGTGCCGTCGGCGCCCGGAGCCGCAGTCCGCGTGCGCACGTGGATGCCGTGTGCGGCGAACCCGGTGGTGTCGATGTGCCGGACGACGGCGTCGAGGATGGTCGCGGCGGTGTGCACACCCCCATCCTCTCGTGGCCGCGCGGCTGCGGGCACGGGTAGGGGCCGCCGCGTACCGTCCGGCTCGTGTCTGACGAACAGCCCCGCCGCCCCGATCCCACCCGCGTCGGCGACCAGCCCGCACTCCGGACGGCGTCGGGCTCGAACTGGCTCGTGTGGGGAGCCGTCACGGCCGTGATCGTCGCCGCGGTGATGGTGCTCATGGCGATCCGGGCGCCGGCGATCGGCTGGCCGGCGCTCGTGCTCGTCGTCGTGTTGTTCGTGACGATGGTCGTGGTGCGGGCCGCCGTCCGGCCGCAGCGCACCCGACTCGTCACCCTGGCCCTGCTCGACCTCGGCATCGTGGTCGTCGGACTGGTGGCGACCCTGGCGGTCCTGTACTCGACGCCGGTCGGCTGATGCCGCGATGGCATGTTGATAACGGTTATCACTAAGATGGTGCGTAGCGACCACACTACGGTGGCCGTTCCATCGACGCAGCCGCAGCCGCAGCCGCAGCTGCTGGGAAGACCGACCCCATGCCAGCACCACACCCCACCGAGACCCTCGACGCCCTCGTGGTCGGAGCCGGACCGGCCGGCGTCGGCACCGGCCTGGCACTCCACGCCGTCGACGGCCTGCTGTTCGGCGTCGTCGAACGCGGCGTCGTCGGGGACACGTTCCGGCGGTGGCCGGAGCACCAGCGGTTCCTGACGCCGTCCTTCACCGGCAACGGGTTCGGGGCCACCGACCTCAACGCAGTCCACCCGCGCACCTCACCCGCCTACAGCCTGGGGACCGACTACCCCTCGGGGCCCGAGTACGCCCGGTACCTGCGGGGCGTCGTCGCGGCCTTCCACCTGCCGACCCTGCTCGACACCGAGGTCGAGCGCATCGAGCCGGACGACGACGGCTTCCGCGTGACCACGAGCCGCGGCCCCGTCATCACCCGGAACGTGGTCTGGGCCGGCGGCGAGTTCTCCGACCCGATCCTGCCCCGTTGCGCGGGCACCTCGCTCGGGGTGCACGCCTCCGCCGAGGCAGCCTGGGTGGCACGGCCCGGCCACGTGGTGGTCGTGGGTGGCTTCGAGTCCGGCATCGACCTGGCGTGCCACCACGTCGAACAGGGGGCGACGGTGACGGTCGTCGACCCGTCCCACCCCTGGGACGCCGGCAGCGGGTCGGACCCGTCGTTCCGCCTCGCCCCGCGGACCCGTCAACGGCTCGGGGCCGCGCGGGCCAGTGGACGCCTCACCCTGGTCGACGACGGCCAGGTCACCGGCATCAAACGGTCCGGAGAGGGGTTCACCGTCGGCGTCGCCGGACGGAGCGCCCTGGTGGCGGACGCGCCACCGATCCTCGCCACCGGGTACGGCCCGGGGCTCGGGCCGGCCGCGAGCCTGTTCGACACCCGCGCGGACGGCTGGCCGCTGCTCACCGAGGACGACGAGTCGACCACCACGCCCGGGCTGTTCCTGGCCGGCACCGCGCTCCGGCACGGTGGGCTGCAGTTCTGCTTCGTCTACAAGTTCCGGCAGCGGTTCGCCCACGTCGCCCGCGTCATCGGCGAACGAGCCGGGCGCGACTGCGGTGCCCTGCAGGAGTGGGACGACGCCGGGATGCTCACCGACGACCTGAGCTGCTGTGGTGTCGAATGCGCGTGCTGATGCCGGCACCGCGGCCCGCCCGCCCCGCCGGTGCACGACTCTGGGCCACCCCCGCGATCGTCGGCGGCGCCATCCTGCTCGGGTCGGTGATCGGCGGCATCTCGCCCTCGGCCGGCGACGCGATGGGCTCGGTGGTGGACGCGTTGGTGATCACCCTGGTCGTCGCCCTGTTCGTCGACGTCCCCCTGCACCGCCTGCCACGGACGCCGGGCGCCTGGAAGGTCATCGGCATCGCCTGGAGCATGAACTTCCTGCTCGCCCCGCTCGTCGCGTTCCTGCTCACCCGCGTGGCCCTGCCCGGACACCCGGCCGTCCAGCTCGGCGTGATGCTGTACTTCCTGGCGCCCTGCACCGACTGGTTCCTGGCGTTCACCCGCCTGAGCGATGGGGACACCGCCGTCGGGGCGACCCTGCTGCCGATCAACATGGTCACCCAGCTGCTGCTGTTCCCGGTGTGGATCACGGTCCTGGGCGGCAACGCCGGCATCGATGCCGTGGGCACCATCGGCACCCTGCTGCAGTGGTTCGTCCTGCCCGCCGCGATCGCCGTGGTGATCCGCCTCGGTGTCTCACTGCTGCCCGACGGCGCTCGAGCCCGCGCCGCCGCCCTGCCCGGCCGCGCGGTCCCCTGGATCGTGGGCGCGATGGTCGCCGGGCTCTTCGCCTCGCACATCGCGCTGCTGCTGGCGAACCTGCCGGTGTTCGTCGCCGTGCTGGGGTGCGCGGTGGTCTTCTTCGCCGTGATGTTCATCGCAGCCGAGTGGGCGTCACGCCTCGCCGCCCTGTCGTACCCGCGGTCGGCGCTGCTCGCGATGACGACGGCGGCCCGCAACGCACCCCTGATGATCGGGCTGACGAGCGCCGCACTCCCCCACCAGCCGCTGGTCACCACGGCGATCGTCGTCGGCATGCTCGTCGAGTTCCCGCACCTGCTCGCGGTCCGCCACCTGCTGCTGCGTCGCCGACGTGGTCAGCACGCCGGGCGACGCCTGCGCGGCACCGCGGCATGGGGGCACCCGTGACGCACCGGGTCCGACTCGTCGTCGTCCCGACCGAGCGACGGGTGATCGAGACCGAGCACGACGACCGGCGGACGGCGCTCCTGCTCGCGCTGGGCCAGGTGCCGCTCGGGTACACGGTCACCGACGTCGACGTGCTGCCGGAGCACGGGGACGCCGAGCCGGGCGGGGTCTGAGCCGGCCGTCAGCGGCGGACGAGCACCCCGGCGACGAGTCGGAGCAGCAGGGCGACCACGCCGACCACGGCGACCCCGACCGACACGACCGTCGCCATCAGCAGTCGAAGGCTGTCCGGCACGGCCGTCTCGTCGGAGGCGGGGAGGAACGCCGTCACGACGAACACGCACCCCGCGGCGATCAGGAACAACACCCCGATGATCGTCACAGCCCGCAGTGCGGCGGGCACCGGTTCGTGGTCACCCGGTCGAGCCGGACGAGCCCTGGCCCCCTCGGTCTCCCAGTCCGCCAGTTCCGTCATGGTGGTCCCCCTTCGTCGGGACGATCGTAGGGCCCGGACCGGCCCCGACGGCGCTGGTGCGGCCCGAGACGGTCGCGACGCCGGACGGGAGGCGCGTGACGGGCCCGCACCGCGCCTCCAGTCCGGTGCCGGTCGCGACCAGTGCGCGTGGCCGGCTACGCGCTGTCGGGCACCGTCGGCTGCGCCTGCCGCAGTCCGGTGACCAGGAGGGTCACGATCGTCCGGACGTCGTAGTCGGGGTCCTGGGGGCTCCACGCCACCAGGTCGCCGACGGCCCGGAGCAGCTGGTACGGCGGGGTCGGCGCGGCCACCTCACCGGACGCCCGCGCGGCGTCGAGCAGCCGGCCGAGCACGGGCACGAGCTCGTCGACGAACAGGGTGTGCAGCGCCGTGAAGCCGTCGGCGTCGCCCTCCCAGACGCGCGCCAGACCGTGCTTGGTGCCGAGGAAGTCGACGAACTGGTGCACCCAGCGCAGCAGGGCGGCGAACGGTGTCGGCTCGGAGTCGAGCAGCGCCGGCCCTGCGTCGACCAGGGCCTCGATCTGGTGCCGGTAGACGGCGACGACCAGGTCCGAACGGGTCGGGAAGTGCCGGTAGAGCGTGCCCACCCCGACACCGGCGGCGGTGGCGACCTCACGCACCGGTGCGCCGACGCCCGAGGCCGTGAAGACCGCGGCAGCGGCGTCGAGGATCGTGCGCTCGTTGCGCTCGACGTCGCGACGGCGACGCGGCGCCGGGTCGGTCGACGGGGTGCTCATGCCTCGATCATCGCACGACACCGACACGATACGGAACAGCGCTCCGCTTCCTCTTGCAATCCGGATCGCTGTTCCGTATCGTTCCGGAACGTCGCTCCGTTTCGGGCGACAGTCGCTCCGTCCTCGGGCGACACGGCATCCCGGAAAGGCCCCGCATGGCACCCACAGCACCCCGACCACAGGTCATCAGCGTGCGCCCCGTCACGCTCCCCGCACCCTCGCGCGGTCAGGACCTCGAGGTCCGGATCACGGCACCGACGACCGGAACGGACCTGCCCGTCATCGTCTTCGCCCACGGCTTCGGCCAGTCCATGACCGGCGGCGACCCCCTGGTCGACCACTGGACCGCGAACGGCTTCGTCGTCGTCCAGCCGACGTTCCTCGACGCGAAGGCCTACGGGCTGACGCTCGACGACCCGCGCTACCCGACCATCTGGCGGACGAGGGTCGACGACCTCGAGCGGGTGCTCGACGACCTCGACCAGATCATCGACGCGGTCCCCGGCCTGAGCGGACGCGTCGACACCGCGCGCATCGCCGCGGTCGGACACTCGTGGGGCGGACAGTCCGTGGGCATGCTGCTCGGGGCCCGCGTCCTGGACGCCGACGGGCGGCCGGGCGAGGACCGCACCGACCACCGCGTGCGCGCCGGGGTCCTGCTGTCCACCACCGGGATCGCGCGCGGCGACCTCACGCCGTTCGCGCAGGAGCACTTCGCGTTCATGAGCCCCGACTTCAGCCAGCTGCACACCCCGTCACTGGTCGTCGCCGGCGACCACGACCAGTCCCAGCTCTCGACGCGAGGCCCGGACTGGTTCACCGACGTCTACCACCTGAGTCCCGGTGCCCGGCACCTGGTGACCGTCCACGGCGGCGAGCACCTGCTCGGCGGGATCCAGGACTACGAGTCGACCGCCACCACCGACGAGAGCCCCGAGCGTGTGGACCTCGTCCGCCACACCACGACGGCGTTCCTCCGGACCGCGCTCGGCCTCGACCCCGACGCGTGGTCGGCGGTCGCCGACGCCGACGGCCCTGCTACCGCCGACGCGGCCGGCCCTGCTGCCGCCGTCGCGGCCAGCGCTGCTGCCGCCGTCGGCCACATCGAATCGAAGGAGCACCACTCGTGATCACCGACCAGCACCCCCTGCCCAGCGGCTTCACCGCCGCGTCCACTGCCGCCGACGTCCTGCACGGCGTCGACCTGACCGGCCGGAACGTCGTCGTGACCGGCGGCCACAGCCGGCTCGGCCGCGAGACCAGCCGCGCCCTCGCGGCGGCAGGCGCCGACGTCATCGTCGCGTCCCGTGACGTCGACCGGGCATCCGCAGCCGTCGCCGACATCCCGGGCATCCACGTCGAGGCCCTCGACCTCACCGACCCGTCGTCGGTCGACGCCTTCGCCGCGCGCTGGTCGGCCTCCGGCCGCCCGCTGCACATGCTCGTGAACAGTGCCGCGATGCTCTTCACCCCGGACCGCCGGCTCGACGGCCGCGGCAACGAACTGGCGTTCTCGACGACGCACCTCGGGCACTTCCAGCTCACGCGGGCGCTCCTCCCCGCCCTCCTGGAGGCCCGTGGTGCGCGGGTCCTGACCGTCACCTCCGGTGCGGCGCGGTTCGGGCAGATCCGGTGGGACGACCTGACGTTCGCGCACGGGTACGACCCGGTCACCGCGTACGGGCAGTCGAAGCGCGCCAACGTCCTGTTCACGGTGGAGCTCGACCGCCGGTACGCAGACCAGGGCATCCGCGCCTTCGCGGCGCACCCGGGTGTCATCATCGGACCCGGCCCGCACGACGCGGCTGTGCTCGCGTCGTACCGCGAGCAGGGACTGGTCGACGACCACGGGGTGACCGTCATCGATCCCGAGGTCGGCAAGAAGACCGTCGAGCAGGGCGCCGCGACGCTCGTGTTCGGTGCCGCGAGCCCGTTGCTCGACGGCGTCGGCGGGGTCTACCTGAAGGACAGCGACGTCGCCGTGATCGACGACCGAGTCCTGCCCCTGACCGCGGACCGCATCCCGTCCGACGCGAACTCGGCGATGCTCGACGCCGACGATGCCCGGCGGCTGTGGGAGGTCAGCGAGGGACTCCTGGCCTGATCACCGTCGGCCGGGGGCCTCGTCTGCCCACTGTGCTCGTCGTCCTCGCTACTGTATGACGGTGCTGACCGTGCGGATCGAGAGCCCCCGGCAGGACGACGTCCTGCACCTGCTGCAGCAGGGCGACGACTACGGACTGAGCCTCTACGCGGCCGAGAACTACCACGCGCTGGACGTCGACGACCTGGACCAGCCCGACGTCACGTTCCTGGTGGCGCGTGAGGACGGCACCGCCCTCGGCACGGTGGCGCTCGTCGACGCCGGCGACGGCACGGGCGAGGTCAAGCGCATGTTCGTGAGCGACGCCGCGCGTGGGCTCGGCGTCGGGACGCGGCTGCTCGACGCCCTGCACGACCGGGCCCGCGCAGTCGGCGTCGGGACCGTCCGGCTCGAGACCGGTCTGCCGCAAGCCGCGGCCATCGCGCTGTACCGGAAGGCCGGGTACGCGGACATCCCCCGGTTCGGCCCCTACGTCGACGACCCGACGAGCGTGTGCATGGAGCAGCAGCTCGTCTGACCGGTGCTCGGTCCCGACGTAGGATCGCGTGTGAGCTCCGAGCACCCCGAACCCAGCGGCATCGACCCCGACGACCTGGCCGTCGCACTCCGGGTGCTCGAGCAGCTGCCGTCGATCGACGAGACGCACCCGGACTTCATCCGGGTCCGCCAGGCCACGGCGAAGATGTTCAAGGCCGTCAAGCGCGCGCACCGTCTCGAGAAGCGCGGCGTCATCGCCGAGGCCGACCGCCGAGTGATCGCCGCCACCGCCACCGGGGCCGCCGACCGGATCGACGACGAGACCCGCGGCGTCCCGATCAGCGCCTCGACCGCGTCGACCACCGCGGGCACGCTGCTGAAGTCACGGCCCTGCTACATGTGCAAGCAGCACTACACGGTCGTCGACGCGTTCTACCACCAGCTCTGCCCGTCGTGCGCTCGCATGAGCCACGCGAAGCGCGACGCCCGGACGGACCTGACCGGCAAGCGGGCGCTGCTCACCGGCGGCCGCGCGAAGATCGGCATGTACATCGCCCTCCGGCTGCTGCGCGACGGGGCCCACACCACCATCACCACGCGGTTCCCCCGTGACGCGGTGCGCCGGTTCGCGAGCCTGCCCGACTCCGCCGACTGGATGGACCGCCTGAAGGTCGTCGGCATCGACCTGCGCGACCCCGCCCAGGTGATCGGGCTCGCCGAGGACGTCGCAGCGTCCGGTTCCCTCGACATCCTGATCAACAACGCCACCCAGACCGTACGCCGGTCGACCGGCGCCTACCAGCCGCTGGTCGACGCGGAACTCGCGCCGCTGCCCGACGGACCACTGCCCGAACTCGTGACCTTCGGGCACACGAACGACCAGCACCCGCTGGCGCTCGCCCGCTCGGTGGCCGCGCACCCGATCCTCGCGGCCGCCGCAGCCCGAGCCGACGAGCTGACCGAACAGGCGATGGCGCCGGGATCGAGCTCGCTCGAACGGCTCGCCCTGGGCACCGCGATCGACGCCGGCGGCCTGGTCCCCGACCTGCACGACGAGAACTCGTGGACCCAGCAGGTGGACGAGGTCGACCCGCTCGAGATGCTCGAGGTCCAGCTGGCCAACACCACGGCGCCGTTCATCCTCATCTCGAAGCTCCGCCCCGCCATGGCCGCGAGCACCGGACGCCGCACCTACGTGGTGAACGTCAGCGCCATGGAAGGGGTGTTCGGCCGCGCGTATAAGGGGCCAGGGCACCCGCACACGAACATGGCGAAGGCCGCCGTGAACATGCTCACCCGCACGAGCGCGCAGGAGATGTTCGAGACCGACAACATCCTGATGACAAGCGTCGACACCGGCTGGATCACCGACGAACGGCCGCACCCCACGAAGGTCCGGCTCGCCGAAGAGGGCTTCCACGCGCCGCTCGACCTGGTCGACGGGGCAGCGCGCGTCTACGACCCCATCGTCCGGGGCGAAGCGGGCGAGGACGTGTTCGGTGTCTTCCTGAAGGACTACGCGCCGAGTTCGTGGTGACGAGCGGCTGACCGGATCGGTTCCGTCAGTGCTTCGACGGGGCGTTCTACCGCGGCAGGACCGCGGCGAAGCGGAGCAGGAAGTCGCGCAACACGTCGTCGTCGCGTGGCTGCTCTGACGCCGATAAACGGTGTTCGGTCTATTCGCGGATGCGAGTAGTCGCGCGGATCGTGGGTCCCAGCAACAGCAGGCGTTCCACGGGTTTCGGGGAACCGTTCCACGGACCCTGTGGAAGCCCGGCGTTCAGAACGGTGCAGCCTTGCTCGAAGCGGCGCGCTCCTGCCTTGAGCGGACCACCAGGCGCCGTACTCCGGACTGATTCATGCGGCGACGGGCTTGCGACGCGCTGACTTGACAGCGCCTCGCCACGTCCTCGTACGTGGCATCTCGCCAAGCCTGCCTGACCACAGACTGCTGCAGGTTCGGTTGACCCGTCCGTTGAGGCCGCGAGTGCGACCTGTGGGTTGACGGTCGACGCCTACCCGATGGGGATCAGCTTCCCGACCCACGTTGCCGTCGTCACCGAGGGTAGTTCGCCTCGATCCAGGTGATGATCACAAGTCGGAACCTCGTCCCTCGCGCCCATCGTTCTTCGGTTAAGGACGTTCGTCTGCAGGAGAGCGAAGAACGGCCGCGCCGCGGCGTTGTCCGCGAACGCGCCAACCCGTCCCATCGATCCGAACAACCCGGCGGCCTCGATCTCCCGGACGACGCGGAACGAAAACGGCTGCCGCGGGCCCCAGCAGGAACCCGTGCCCCTACCACTCAGGAGTCTACCGAGCCGCCAGCAATCCCCAGCTACCCCTCCGCCTGCTGCCTCATAAGCGGTCCCACCAAGCTCCAGAACTCGAGAAGCACCTCTGTAGACACATCCTCAACGACCACAAAACTAGCAGCATTGACCCCGATGAGCTCCCGGCCCTCCCCTAGGACGAACAACTCACCATCGGACCGCGCCAACTCGAGAGCGGCGGTTCTGGACAGGCCCAGCTGCTGGAGATCTACCACCAGCGGGTCGGTGGATCCGTACTCAACCAGCACAGCGACGTTCGGGCCAGCCTCGTCAAGGCCTACGGCCGCTACGGACAGCTCATGGTAGTTCTGCGCGTAACGAAGCACAGTGTGACGCAGCCCACCATCCAGATCGCGGAACGTGTCCTCGATGACAATGTTCAAGTGCTCTGCGGAAGACCGATCGAAGGACTCGAGCCTCAATGGGGTCGGCGCACTGTAGTCGCGAACCCAAATCTTGCCCGTCGAGACGTGATGGGCAATGGAAGAAGCGATCACCTGACTCACAGACTCGCCCAGCACCCACGACCGCATCACGCGCGCCCAATACCAGTAATTCGCATCGACGGCCTCAGCGCTTTTGCCCCGAATAAGCGGGGACCGGCCCTGACGCTCCTCAGTCTCCCAACGATAGGACTCACCTAAGTCACGAAGAAGCTGGTAGTACACCTCAAGGTCTGACAGGTCCGCGTCGATCGGAATCAACCGTGCCCGCGCCCTCCCGGCCCGAATACTGTCTGCTACCCCGATTTGGTACTCGATGAGGATGTCCGGGGAAGAACGAATGATTTCGACAGAGAGGCTGTTCCGAGCCGTCAGCGCGGCGAGCGTCCTCTCGCCACCGACGGCTTTCGCAATGAACTTATCGCTCAGGAGGGTTGGAGTACCCCCGATATGCTCGGCGGCAAGCACGGATGCGTAACGTTGCGCCGTAATTCTTCGGGACTGAGTCCAGCTCGATGAGCGTTCTCCATCGAGGACCTTCTGCATGTCGGTGAACGGAGCACGCCGGCGGCTATCCTCCAAAAGGAAGTTGTGAAGAACCGTTGAAGTTGATTCCCCGACTAAATCGACCGTCCCTGAATTCCAGCGATTCTTAGCGTCGCGCAACGCAATGACGTTACCGTAAAACTCTTTAGCTAGGCGTCCTGCGCGACCGATGAGATTGTTGAAGTCGAACGCCTTGAGAGCCGCCGTGCCCTGAGTGTCATGCAGCACAACGATGTTCTTAGCCGGCATATTGACACCTTCAAGAAGTGTCGAAGTGCAAACCACAAAGTTCACTCCGGACGACGAGTCTGAGAAGATTGCCTCGACCCGATCCCGGACTTCAGCCGGAATGACCCCATGGTGGAACACGACGCCACGCTGGACCGTCTCGCGCATGTAGTAGTCACGGTGAACCGATTCGCGCAGGAACGTTCTCATTTCCGCCACCTGGGACGTAGCTACCACCCCTCGTAGATTCGCGAGTTCACGCGCGAACCCCACCGCGCCGGCAGCAGAATTGATGTAGACGATAGTTTTCTCGTTAACCGCTACGCGCGCAATGAATTCCGCCGCCGATTCCACGGAATCGTGTTGTAGTTGCGTGACAGTGCCGTCGCCGCTGAACACTTGGACATGCCCTTCTACAAGATCGACGAACATTCTTCGCTGGAGGACCGCCCGCTCTTCAACTTGCACTGACGTTGTTTCCAGCCCGAAAACCTCACCCAAGATTTCCGGATTAGAGACGTTCGGCGACGAAAATCCGAGTACCGGCTGAAAACGTCGCAAAGCCTCAGTCAGCGCTTGATAGTATATGGGGGCTCGGTCGTCTCCATCCTGGACGGCACGGTGCGCTTCGTCAACAAATACATGACTCAGCACCAGCGGTTCGCTCGCTAGAAAGCGGAGCATCCGTTCGGGAGTGAGAACTAGGACGACTGCTTCTGCGTTCTCGCGTACCAGTCTTGGAATCACGGGATGAGACGAGACAGAAACACCCTCTCCCAGTTCGGCACGTAAGTCTCTTTCAACTTGCGAGATCAAGGCGACCGTTGGTACGAGAACTACCGCAACGAACTGAGCGGCTGGTGCCGCATCCTGCCTCGCTGCATCGACCGCATCACGAATAAGCTCGCGCAGCAGGAAGGATTTCCCGAGCGAGGTCGGTCCGGAGAAGCTAAATCTTTGAGAATTCTGAATTTGGGACGCAATACGCCACTGCGCATCGGTCAACACCCGCGCACCTGGCCGCGTGCGATTTCGATCGGCTTTCCAGGCTCTATGAAGTTCTCGATCGACAGGCAGCGTCGGTTCGGGAAGTGCGCTCTTGGAAAGGGTTTGAAGCCCCGGAAAATTCCCCAGCTGCAACAGGACCGCTTCCACGGTAGCGGAGATCTGCGCAGCGAGATTCTTTTTTTTGTTTCGGACCACTGCGGAGTGGTCAACTAGGTGAGTCACAAGTCGCAAAGCCTCCGCTCGATGTCGTTGACTGTCTGACTGAGACAACACATCTGCATATCGAAGCATGCGGCGTATGTTGGTGGAAGTTGCAGGATCGTAAGTAGTTGGCAAGCCGAGTAGCTGAGTGGCAGCGCGCAGATCGAAGGCAGCCATCAGCTGAACATACGCCGGTTGGGCGACGATCATCTCGGAGAGGCGGGTAGCGATCGTTGCCCCGGTCAAGCTGCAGCCCCATTCTTGATCGCATGAGCCAGATCCATCCGCACAGCCTCTATGCCGCGTGGCTCATCCGCGTCGAGATCTACGAGGAAAGGCACGGCGTAGATGTGAAACTCGTAGTGCTTAAGTCCATGCTTTGCAATTCTACCCTTGATGTAGGGAATCTGGTTTGTCAAAAGGTCCGCTGCTTCCTTGTCGATGCGTGCGGCTAGCTCCTCGTCGCTCAAATCCTCCACGCCCCAGGTCGTGACATCGATCTCATAGCCGATCATCACGCCAAACGAATTTACGCGTTGCACCGTGGCCGCAAGTTCGGGGAGGAGGATCGCGCTGATTACTTCTAGTGCCTCATCATCCGCAACTTCCTTGAGCAACTCACTATTGATAAGCCAAGTTTCGAACGCAAACCCGCCCTTCGCTACTTTTGCCATCGAGGCAAATGCTGCGCGGAGGGCGCTTTTTAAGCTTGTGCCGGGCCCTGCCTTGCCGTCGCCGTACATCTTGGACTCGCCGAAAATCAGCTCGAATGTATCATCGTCTCGCTGCAAGAGATGTAGGCCATCCGCGCCCTTGACGTAATCATTACCTGAGGTCTTCAACTCCATCTTGGTTAGTATCTTTGGTGCACCAAGATGTCCCTCCAGGAATCCATATAGCAGTAGTTCACCCCCTTCCCCATTCAATGGATCTGGAGTCTTGAATCGAGCTTGAGCTTGACTGACCGCTGCGGCGATCCGCTCCGGCTCCGCGAACGCCGCGGTGGCATTGCGCCGAGACAGCGCATAGCGGAGCGCGGCCTGATTGAGCAGACTGTACAGTCCGTGAAGATCTGGGCTTCCGCCAGACATCTTCAGGATGTGCAAGTGGCACTGCGTCCGCTTTGAGATAGTGAGCGGATCCGCCGCGCTGAAGAGAGCAAGAAAGTCATCTCTAAGCTTCAACGTCATCGGAAGGTAGTCACCCAGCTGCACGTGCCTCGCCCCTAAAACCGTTCGATCCTCAACTCTCCGTAGCCTATGTGACGATCGCGCGGCATCGGCCCCCGACATGCACCGATTGGGCCGGAGCCGGCCGGGGGTGCCTCCACCGCGAGGCACCAGCCACGTGGCAGCAGCCACGATCTCTGTGTCAGAAGAAAGGCTGGCGGACAGGTCACCGCTCCTGGTCACTACGAGGTCACGCCGATAACGCTCAATATGGATTCGAACCCGGATCTCACGGCTACGCGTCTGCGCGGTCGAGGTGAAGCAACGTGAACGGCGCGGTCCCCGCTCCGCCTCCAGGATTCGAACCCGGACCTAACGGCACCAAAGGCCGTCGTGCTGCCATTACACCAAGGCGGAACGCACCAAGGGGTGCTCCTTCATCTTCCCACGACCGACGAGGCTGGCTGTCCGCTCCGGGTTCGGCCAAGATGGAGGGATGCCGCATGAGGACGAGGTCGATCGCATCGTCGCGGCGTGGGGTCGTGAGCGTGCCGACCTCGACTTCGGCCCGCTCGAGGTCCTGTCCCGCGTGGACCGGCTCGCCCGGCACCTGGACCGCGCCAGGCGGACCGCGTTCGACGCGAGCGACATGGAGCCGTGGGAGTTCGACGTCCTGTCGGCCCTGCGGCGCGCGGGTGAGCCGTACGAGCTGAGCCCGAAGACCCTGCTGCAGCAGACCCTGGTGTCGAGCGGCACGATGACGAACCGGGTGGACCGCCTGGCGGCCCGCGGCTTCGTGGGGCGGCGGACCGACCCGAAGGACGGCCGCGGCATCCTCGTCTCGCTCACGAGCAAGGGCCGGGTGGCGGTGGACGCGGCGATCGCGGACCTGCTGGCCGCCGAGCGCGACATCCTGTCCGGGGTCTCCGCCGACGAGCAGGGCCAGTTGGCCGGGCTGCTCCGCCGGCTCATCCTGGGTCTCGGGGACTGACCGAAAGCGCGACACGGGCCGAGCGGCCCCGGCGTAGCGTGCGGCGCATGCACGCCATCACCCTCGCCGTCGCCGACGTCGCTCGATCGGCCGAGTTCTACCGCGCCCTGCTCGGCATCGAGGGCAGCGGCGTCATCGGCACCGAGTACCCCGCCACCGAGACGCAGGCCGGCGGCACCACGGCGATGTTCACCCTCGACGACGGCCTGATCGTCAGCGTCTACGGCCGGGACGACATGGCGAAGGACTCCGGCGTGCAGTTGGCCACGGCACCGAGCAGCACGATCGGGCACTTCACGAGCAGTCAGGCCGAGGCCGAGGCGTTCCTCGAACGGGCGCAGGCAGCGGGCGCCACGATGCCCGAACCGCCCTACACGCGCCCGTGGGGCATGTGGTCCGGCTTCTTCCAGGACCCGGACGGGCACCTGTGGGAGGTCGTGGCGAACCCCGGCGGTGGGGCCCCCGATGACGCCACACCGACGGACAGCGGCCAGGAGGCGGTCGACCCCGCGTCCGTCGAGTAGACCGGCTCAGACCCCGAGCAGCTCCGCGACCTCGAGCCAGCGCTCCTCGAGCTGCTCCACCTCGGCCTCGAGCGCACCGAGCTTCGCCTGCAGTTCGCCGAGTCCGGCGTAGTCGGACTGGTCGTGCGTCGCGAACTGGTCGAGCAGCTTCTTGCGGTCCGCGCCGACCTTCGCGATCTTCCGGTCGAGCGCCGACATCTCCTTCTCGGCCGTCCGCCGGTCCGCTCCCGACAGGGCGGACGCACCGGCGGCCGTGGACCCGGCCACGGCACCGGCCGAGCCGGTCCCGCCGACGGTGTCGGGCCTCCCGGCAGACGCGGCGGCAGCCGCAGAGGCGGTCCCGCCACCGGTGCCGGCCTCGCGCAGACGCATGTACTCGTCGACGCCGCCGGGCAGGTGGCGCAGATGCCCGCCGAGCACGGCGTACTGCTGGTCAGTGACGCGCTCGAGCAGGTACCGGTCGTGGCTGACGACCAGCAGGGTGCCGGGCCAGGTGTCGAGCAGGTCCTCCATGGCGGCGAGCATGTCGGTGTCGAGGTCGTTTGTGGGCTCGTCGAGGATCAGCACGTTCGGCTCGTCGAGCAGGATGAGCATGAGCTGCAGGCGCCGCTTCTGCCCACCGGACTGGTCCTTGACGGGCGTGGAGAGCTGCTCCGAGGTGAAGCCGAGCCGCTCGAGCAGCTGCGACGGCGTCATCTCCTTGCCGTCGGCGACGTAGCTCGTCTTCTTGCGCGCCACCACCTCGCGCACGCGGTCGTCGGCGAACTGCTGCAGGTCGGCGAGCTGCTGGTCGAGCACCGCGACCTGCACTGTCTTGCCGGTCTTCACCCGTCCGCTCGTCGGCCTCAGACGGCCGGAGACCAGGTTGAGCAGCGTCGACTTGCCGGCGCCGTTCGGGCCGAGGATGCCGGTCCGCTCCCCCGGTGCGATGCGCCACTCGATGCGGTCGAGGATCTGCGTGCCGTCGAACGAGACGCTCACGTCGAGCAGGTCGACGACGTCCTTGCCGAGGCGCGCGGTCGCCGTCCGGGACAGCGCGACGGTGTCGCGGATCGGCGGGACGTCGTCGATCAGGGCGTTCGCCGCGTCGATGCGGAACTTCGGCTTGCTCGTGCGGGCCGGGGCGCCGCGGCGGAGCCACGCGAGCTCCTTGCGGGCCAGGTTCTGGCGGCGCTGCTCGATCGTGGCGGCCTGCCGGTCACGCTCGACACGCTGCAGGATGTACGCGGCGTAGCCACCTTCGAAGGGATCGACGACGCCGTCGTGGACCTCCCACGTGTCGGTCGACACCGCGTCGAGGAACCACCGGTCGTGCGTCACGACGACCATGCCGCCCTGGTTCGACGACCAGCGGCGGTTGATGTGCCCGGCGAGCCACTCGATCCCCTCGACGTCCAGGTGGTTGGTCGGCTCGTCCAGGAACAGGACGTCCCAGTCGCCGACCAGCAGCCGCGCGAGGGCCACACGGCGCCGCTGCCCACCGGACAGCTCGTCGACGCTGACGTCCCACGGGATGTCCGAGACCAGACCGCCGATGATGTCGCGAATCTTCGGGTCACCGGCCCACTCGTGCTCCTCGAGGTCGCCGACGACGGTGCTGCCGACGGTCGCGCCCTCGGGCAGGATGTCGCGCTGGTCCAGGTACCCGATGGTCAGCCCGCGGCGGTGCGTGACGCGGCCGCCGTCCGGCTCGAGTCGCTGGGACAGCAGGGCGAGGAGGGTCGACTTGCCGTCGCCGTTCCGGCCGACGACGCCGATCCGGTCACCCTCGTCGATGCCGAGGGTGACGTTGTCGAAGACGACCTTGGTGGGGAACTCGAGATGCAGGTTCTCGGCGCCGAGGAGATGTGCCACGCGTCAAGGGTAGGTGGCGCGGCGGGGTGGTGGGTGCGGGGCGGGTGGTTGGGGCGGGTGGCCGACCGGCTCTGGGCGCACGGTGCGCGCTCGTTCGAGTGGTGCGAGGTTGCCCGCTCGGTGCGAGCTTGTAGCGGCACACGGAGCGCGCAACCTCGCACCAGCCGACAGGCCGCGCACGGTGCGTCGGCGCGTCGGCCTGGAGGCCCGGGTCAGCTCGCGGGGGCCGGCTCGGCCCCGGCGCGGGGCTCGGTCTCCTGCAGGAACGCTCGCCACTGCTTCCGCTTGCAGACGGTCCAGAGCAGCATCGCGAGGAAGAACACGGCGAGGAGCGCGTACAGCAGCCCGAACAACGTCGCCCAGTTGAGCAGGAACTGCGCGAACGCGAACGGCGTCCATCCGAGGGCGAGCCAGAACGTCGAGGTCGATTGACCGAGCCGACGGCCGGCGAGTGCGACGAGCGCGGTCCGGTGCTGCGGATCGGCGGGCTGCTGCCCACGAGCCATGCGCTCGATCCGTCGGCGGACGGCACGAGGAAGCCCGAGCATCGGGTCGGACAGCGCGCTCTGGAACTGTCCACCGCCTCGGACGATTGCGGTGACCCAGCAGACCGGGCCAACGATCATGAGCGGGACGATGACGAAGAACGCCCAGTCCGGCAGGCCACTTCCGGTCGAGGGCAGCTCGAAGCGCGGCAGGTGTTCGGCGCTCAGCCACCCGGCTGCAACCGCGGCGACGACGGCCAGCACGATCCAGATGACCCGCCGGACCATCGAACGGCGGACACGCGGTCCGACTGGCGCCCCCGCGAGACGGTCCTCCACCTGCTGCCAGGTCTCCTCGGAGACGGTGGCTCCGGCGAACTCATGCGGGGCCGGCGTGGACACGATCAGCTCGCGGGGGCGGTGTCGCCTTCGCCCGCGGCCTCCTTGGCACGCTTCAGGCGGGCCTGCGCCTCCCAGTACTCGATCTCGCGTTCGAGCTCGGCGAGCTCCTGCTCGGTGCCGGTGACGCGCTTGGCGCCGTGGGCACTGCGGGCGTCGCCGAGGGTGGCGTACCGGTCCTCGTGGCGGGTCGGCTCGATGTAGCGACCGTGGTTCCGTTCGCCCGGAGCCCAGTCGTGGCCGATGGCGAACCAGACGATGCTGCCGACGACGGGGACCAGGATCACGAGGATCACCCACGCGATCTTCGGCAGGCCGCGGATCTGGTCATCCGTCTTCGTCAGGATGTCGATCAGGGCGAAGACCAGCAGGATGACGGTGATCCCGGGCAGCAAGACGCTCATGTTCGCGATTCTATGGATCCGCTTGGAGTGTCACCATTCCCCGAACGAGCGTCGTGGTTGCGAAGGTGCACAGGGTCGGCGTCGAGGTAGCGGCGGGCGAGCACCGCGGACCGTGCCGTCCATGCGAACTGCCCCGCCGTGGCGATGCCGCCCGCCACGGCGAAGGGCCAGAACGCACCACCAGCGAACGTGATCGCAGACCACACGATCACGAACCCAGCCAGACTGGCCAGTTCGCCGCCGCAGCCCAGTTCGACCGCTCTCGCCTGCACGACGATCCGGCGGTCCTCCGGCGCAGCCCGTCGCCCGGTCGCCGTCTCCGTCACCGCGCGCTGTTCGCGTTGCTGCAGCGGCGCGAGCACCGGCGCACGACGAGCTTCCGCGCCGTTCCGTCTCCGGCGGATCAGGACCCGAACGGCGTCGCCGAGACCGATGACGAAGCCCAGTGTGGTGACGACGCCGGCAACTGCGAAGCGAGCGTCCGATCCGGCGGGCACGGCGATCGCCGCGATGCACAGCGCCACCAGCACCAGCCCGATGGCCACGACGAACCCGAGGACCGGCGGGCTGGGTGTCCGGGTCTGCGCGAGGAACAGGTGCGCACGTTCGTCGGCTTCGGCCCAGCGTCGCCCCGCCGCCGCGCGCTCGGTGTCGGTCTGGGCTACGTCGGTCACAGCGCCGCGACCCACTCGTCCGTCCCGTCGGTGAACCGCTGGTGCTTCCAGATCGGCACGCGCTCCTTCACCAGGTCGACCAGCGCACCGCACGCGGCGAACGCCTGCGCCCGGTGCGACGACGACACCGCTGCGGCGAGCGCGACGTCCCCGATGCCGAGCGCCCCGACGCGGTGCAGGACGGCGATCCGGACGTCGGGGTGGTGCTCGGCGATGGTCCGGGCGACCTCGGTGATGACCTCGCCGGCGCTGGGGTGCCGCTCGTAGTCGAGCGCGGTGACGCCCTTGCCACCGTCGTGGTCTCGGACGATGCCGGCGAAGGTCACCACGGCGCCGTCCTGTTCGGTGGCCACCACGGCTGCGACCTCGTCGACGCTGATGTCGCGGTCGACGACGTCGGCGAGCACGACCCGTGCGGCGGACTCGGTGGTGCTCACGAGGCGCTCCGCGGGGCGTGGCCCTCGCCGTGCACCTGGGCGACCACGTGGTCGAGTACTCCGTCGAGCACGGCGAGGCCGTCGGACACCCCACCGCGCGACCCGGGCAGGGTGACGAGCAGACAGCCGGCGTTCGTGACCCCGGCGACCCCGCGGGTGAGCAGGGCGGTTGGGCCGGCACCCGCGAGTCCGCGTCGACGGATCTCCTCGGTGATGCCGGGCAGTTCGAGGTCGATCAGGCCCGCCACCGCCTCGGGGGTCCGGTCGGTCGGGGTGACCCCGGTGCCGCCGGTGGTGATCACGACCCGGGCGTCGGCCAGGAGCTCCGCGGTGACGGTCTCGGTGATCGCGCCGCCGTCGGGGACGATGATCGGGTCGCTCGTGGTGAACCCGCGGTCGCGCAGCCAGTCGACGATGACGGGTCCGGTGCGGTCGAGCGCGGGGTCGGCGGCGGCCTGCGTGGACACCACGACGACGGCGGCCCGGCCCCTGGTCGGCTCGGCGGTCATCGGTTGCTCCAGTCCCCGGAGCGCCCGCCGTGCTTCTCGAGCACGCGCACGTCCGTGATCACGGCCGCTCGGTCGACGGCCTTCACCATGTCGTACACCGTCAGGGCGGCGACGCTCGCCCCGGTCAGGGCTTCCATCTCGACGCCGGTGCGCGAGGTCGTGCGGACCGACACCTCGATCAGCACGCGGTCGTCGGTGCCGGTGATGTCGACCTGCACGCCGGCGATCGGCAGCGGGTGGCACAGCGGGATCAGGTCGGAGGTCTTCTTCACCGCCATGATCGCCGCGATCCGAGCGGTGCCGACGACCTCGCCCTTGGGCAGCGAACCGTCGAGGATGCGTGCGACGACGTCGGGGCGGGTGACGACGGTGGCGGTGGCGGTGGCCGACCGGTCGGTGACGTCCTTCGCGGAGACGTCGACCATGTGCGCGCTGCCGTCGGCGCGGACGTGCGACAGCTGGTCAGGGGCGGACGGGTCGGTCATCGGAGGCTCCAGACGGTCAGGGGGTCGCCGACCTCGACGGTGTCGACCCCCACGGGGACGTGCACCAGGTGGGTGGCGGCGGCGTAGTGCACGAGCAGGTGTGAACTCGGCCCACCGACGAAGTGCACGGCACCGTCCTGCACCCGGCCGCGACGGACCTGGTGCTTGCCGGCGGGTGAGTCGGCAGCGGACGCGGCCGGCAGGACCTGCGTGGGGCGGTCCGGCGTGAGTCCGACGGCGCCGGCGAGGAGCGGGCGCAGGAACACCTCGAACGAGACGAGCGCCGACACCGGGTTGCCGGGGAAGGACACGACGGGCACGGCTCGACCGGCACCGAACACGACGCTGCCGAACGCCTGTGGCCCACCGGGTTGCATCGCGACCGGCGTCACCGCGAGCCCGCGGGGTTCGAGTGCCTGTCGCACGACCTCGTACGCCCCGGCGCTGATGCCCCCGGTGGTCACCACGAGCTCGGCCCAGTCCCCCACGGCCGCGTCGAGCGCCCGGTCGAAGGCATCGACGTCGTCGGGCACCCGGACGGCCCGCGAGTCGGCACCGACCTGGGCAAGGGCTGCCCGCAGCGCGATGCCGTTCGCGTCACCGATGGTCGCCGCGTCCGTGTCGGCGCCCTGCAGCTCAGACCCGGTCGACACGACGAGGACCCGCAGCGGTCGGCGCACCGACACGGTCGTCACCCCCGCAGCAGCCAGGGCTCCGAGCAGCGCCGGCGTGACCGGGGAGCCGGCCGGAGCGAGCTCGGCACCGGTGGGCAGGTCACTGCCGGTCACCCGCACGAAGGTGCCGGCGGTCAGGTCGGCGGGCACCGTCACCCGGGGCAGCTCGAGCGCCGCCGGGAACGCGCCCGGCCCGGTCGCTTCGACCGGGAACACCGCGTCGGCACCGGTCGGGATCCGCGCACCGGTCATGATCGGCGCGGCCGTGCCGGGCTCGAGCGGTTCGGGCACCACGCCGGCCGGGATCGGGGCGACGACCCGGACGGCCTGCCCCGCGTCCGCGGCCCGCACGGCGAACCCGTCCATCTGACTGTTGTCGAACGGCGGCAGCGGAACGGGCGACAGAACGGCCGAGGCGAGCACGCGGTGTGCCAACCCGGCACCCGCACCGGCACCGGCACCGGCACCCGCACCGGCGAGTTCGTCGAGCGGCAGTTCTTCCGCTCCGAGGCCCGCCACCACCGGCGCGAGCAACGCCGCCAGGTCGTCGCGGTGCTGACCGATCGTTCGCACAGGTGCCTCCGAACAGGGGGTTGGTGGCGCCGTTCCCGGTTCGCCCGGTGGCGCCGTCAGTAGCGTATCCAGCGCGCAGCCCGCGCCGACGACCAACCGGAGGACCTGTGGAGAACGACGAAGCCGTGACGATCGGTGTCATCGGAGGCTCCGGCCTCTACCAGCTGTTCGAGGAGGGCACCGCCGACGAGCTCGACGTCCCGACCCCGTTCGGCCCGACGTCGAGCCCGATCAGCATCGGCACGATGGCCGGACGACGGGTCGCGTTCCTGACCCGCCACGGCCGTGAGCACTCCGTCGCCCCGCACCGCATCAACCACCGTGCGAACGTCTGGGCGCTCCGTTCGCTCGGTGTCCGCGCCATCGTGTCCTCGAGTGCCGTCGGCGGCCTGCACCCTGACTACGCGCCTGGGACCTTCGTCGTGACCGACCAGCTCATCGACCGCACCTGGGGCCGCGCCGACACGTTCTTCGAGGACGACGTGCAGCACCTGTCCTTCGCCGACCCGTTCGACCCGACGCTCCGCCGCGCTGCGATCGACGCCGTCGCCGGACTCGACGTGCCGTTCCGTCCGACCGGCACCTGCGTCGTCATCCAGGGTCCCCGGTTCTCCACCCGCGCCGAGTCCGTCTGGCTCCGCCAGGCCGGCGGCCACACCATCAACATGACGATGACGCCCGAGGTCCCCCTGGCCGCCGAACTCGGCATCGCCACCGTGAACCTGTCGTTCGTCACCGACGCCGACGCCGGCCTGGCCCCGACCGAGGACGAAGCCGCCGCCGCAGCCGCAGCCAGCGGCCCCGACGTCGACGACGCCGGCGCCGTCGTCACCCACGCCCTCGTCATGGAACGCCTCGCCCGCGCCAACGAGGTCATCGTCCGAGCCATCGGCCAGATCGTCGCCGCGATCCCCGCCGACTTCACCCCGCGCGAGCTCGTCCCGACCAGCGCGAGCGCCAGCATCATGCAGACCCAGCCGACCGCCGCCGCCACCACGAAGGCCCAGCCCGCCTCCACCACCACGGGTGCCACCGCATGAGCCGCCTCCTGGTCACCGGCGGCGCCGGCTTCATCGGCTCCGCGATCGTCCGCCGCGCCCTGGCCGACGGCCACGAGGTCCGCGTCCTCGACTCCCTGCGCGACGACGTGCACGGCGACCCCGCCGAGGTCATCCACGCCCACCAGCAGCAGGGCATCGCGTTCGTGCACGGCGACGTCCGTGACCGGATCGCCCTCGACGCCGCCCTCGACGGCATCGACGTCGTGTGCCACCAGGCCGCCAAGGTCGGCCTCGGCGTGGACTTCCAGGACGCCCCCGACTACGTCTCGTCGAACGACGCCGGCACGGCCCACGTCCTCGCCGGCATGGACCGGCACGACATCGGCCGGCTCGTCGTCGCCAGCTCGATGGTCGTCTACGGCGAGGGCGCGTACACCACCGCCTCCGGCGAACCCACCCGGCCGCCGGCTCGCCGCCGCGAGGACCTCGACGCCGGCCACTTCGACCCGATCGGGCCCGACGGTCAGCCCCTGCTGCCCGGCCTGATCGACGAGTCCGCCGCGCTCGACCCCCGCAACGTCTACGCGCAGACGAAGGTCGCGCAGGAGCACCTCGCCTCGAGCTGGGCCCGTGCCACGGGCGGCCGCGCGATCGCGCTCCGGTACCACAACGTCTACGGACCGGGCATGCCGGCGAACACCCCCTACGCCGGTGTCGCGTCCCTGTTCCGCTCGGCACTGGCCCGCGGCGAGGCACCCCGCGTCTTCGAGGACGGCGCCCAGCGACGCGACTTCGTGCACGTCGACGACGTCGCCGGCGCGAACGCCGCCTCGATCGCGGCGACCGCCGACCTGCCGTCGGACACGTTCCGCGCGTACAACGTCGGCTCCGGCACCGTGCACACCATCGGCGACATGGCCGCCGCGATCGCCGGACCCGACGGCCCGCAGCCCGTCGTCACCGGCGAGTACCGCCTGGGCGACGTCCGTCACGTCACGGCGAGTTCGGCACGCATCGCCGCCGAGCTCGGCTGGCACGCCGGGGTCGACTTCGAGGCCGGGATGCGCGACTTCGCGACGGCACCGCTCCGCAGCGCCGTCCGCTAGCCGGAACGCGTGCGCGAACGGCGCACCGCTGGCCGCGCCTGAGAGCGCGACCAGCCAGCGGACGGGAGGCCCGTGACGGCCCCGCCCCGCGCCTCCCGTCCGCAGTCCCCGCCCCCAGGGCCACGCGAGACGCCGTCGTGTCGGCACCACGCCGCCATATTCGGCGGCGTCTCGACGACAGGACGGCGTCTTGTGCAACCGCTCGCGGAACCCACGCGCGCACCCTGTCCCCCGTTCTGGGGACCGTCCGCGGACCGGACGCGCCGAACGACCAGGACCCGGCAGTTTCCTGTACCCCGCAGCAGGTCGTCGTGTTGTGTCGAGTGCATGCCAGGACAGACCCGTCGATCCGACCGACCGCACCGAATGACGGACATGACTGTCGACGTGATCCTGCCGTGCCTCGACGAGGCGGACGCCCTGCCGAAGGTCATCGCGCGGCTCCCCACGGGCTACCGGGCCATCGTCGTCGACAACGGATCGACCGATGGATCGGCCGACGTCGCCCGCGCCCACGGTGCCCTGGTGGTGACGGAACCCGTCAAGGGCTTCGGTTCAGCCTGTGCCGCCGGGGTCGCCGCGGCGACCGCCGACTTCGTCGCCTTCTGCGACGCCGACGCCTCGATGGACCCCGCCGAGCTCCCACCCCTGGTCGACCGCGTGGCCAGTGGCCGCGTCGACCTGGCCCTCGGCCGCCGCGTCCCGACGGGCCGCGGTGCGTGGGCTCCGCACGCACGCTTCGCGAACCGCGTCCTCGCCGTCCTCATGCACCGCGCGACCGGCTACCGCCTGCGCGACCTCGGCCCGATGCGCGTGATGCGCCGCGAGGACCTCGTCTCCCTCGACCTGCGCGACCGCCGCAGCGGCTACCCGCTCGAGATGGTCCTGGCCGCGCACGCCGCCGGCTGGCGCGTCGACGAGTCCGACATCGGGTACGCGCAGCGCATCGGCGACAGCAAGGTGACCGGCACGCTCCGCGGCACGATCAACGCGGTGCGGGACATGTCCCGTCTGCTCCGTGCGTACCGCCGGGAGGCCCGTGTCCGGGTCGTCGCACCGGGACCGCTCCGCCAGGCGGCCGAGTCCACCCCCGTGGTCGAGGAGGCCCGCTCGTGACCGCCACCCCCGCCCACAGCGCTGCGCGCACCGACGTGACCGTCGCCGTCGTGGCGAAGGAGTGCCTGCCCGGCAAGGTGAAGACCCGGCTGACGCCGGCGCTCTCCCCCGAGGGCGCCGCGCGCGTCGCGTCCGCGAGCCTCGGCGACACCCTGGCGACCGTCCGCGCACTCCCCGCCGCTCGCAGGGTCCTGTTCTTCGACGGCGAGGTCGTGCCCGCAGCGGCCGAGGGGTTCGAGGTGCTGCACCAGCCCGGTGGCGGTCTGGACGAGCGCCTCGGGTTCCTGTTCGACGCCGTCGACGGTCCGCTGCTGCTCGTCGGCATGGACACCCCGCAGGTGTCCACCGCGGACCTGGCCCCGGTGTTCGACGACGCCGCCCGCGATGCCTGGTTCGGCCCGGCCGAGGACGGCGGCTTCTGGTCGCTGTACCTGCGACAGCCCACCGGCGACCTGCTGCGCGGCGTCCCGATGTCGCGCGACGACACCGGAGCCGTGCAGCTCGCACGCCTGACCGACGCCGGACTCGACGTGGGCGTGCTCGGCGAGCTGCTCGACGTCGACACCATGCCGGACGCCGAGCGGGTCGCCGACCTCGCACCCGACTCCGACTTCACCCGGGCACTCCGTGCCGAGATCGTGGGGAGCACCCGATGACCATGCACGCACCCGTCTCGTTCGGTGCCGGCGGCGGCGAGCCGTACGCCCGTGCGCTCCGCACCGACGGCCACCTGCGCCTGACCGACGCCGACCGTCCCGACGCCGTCACCACGATGGACGTCGGCCGTTGGAGTGCCGCCGCCGACCGTGTCGACCGCTCGCTACTCGACGACGTCGACGGCGGGGTCATCGACATCGGCTGCGGCCCGGGCCGGATGCTCGTCGCCGCACGCTCCCGGGGCATCCCGGCGCTGGGCGTGGACGTCTCCGCCGAGGCCGTCGCCATCGCGCAGCGCTCCGGCGGCACCGCCCTGCAGGGTTCCGTGTTCGACGCCGTGCCCGACGAGGGCCACTGGGACACCGCGCTCGTGATCGACGGCAACATCGGCATCGGCGGCGACCCCACGGCCCTGCTCGCCCGCTGTCGTGAGATCGTGCGCGCCGGTGGCCGGGTCATCGTCGAGACGAACCCCGAGGTCACGGCCGACCGCGTGTACACCGCCCGGGTGGTCGACGCCGACGGCAACGAGAGCGCTGGGTTCCCCTGGGCCGAGGTCGGCCTCGACGCCCTGCACCGGCACGCGGCGGAAGCCGGACTGGTCGCGCGGCAGAGCTGGACGGCCGAGGGCCGGAACTTCTGCGAGCTGCTCGCCTGAGTCTCCGACACGCGCTTGTTTTGCATGATGCAAGACAAGTGCGTAGAGTGGTGGTCATCCAGCCGACGGCGTCGCGGTCGCCGGCTCGGTGACCTGCGGACCTCGGCACGACGACGAGGAGCACCCATGCAGAACCGTCAGAACCCCCTGGGCGGCGCCTACGTGACCGGCCTCGAGACCCGCGCCGAGCTCGGCGCCTTCACCGGCGACGCGACCCGCAGCCCGATCGGCAGCTACACCGGCACCGGCACCGGCCGCGCACTCGGCCGCTTCGTCGACACGCAGTTCCGCCGTCCCGGCACCGCGACCTCCTCGACGCGCACCGTGACCGGCTCGTTCCGCACGGCGACGGGTTCATTCCGCACCGCCTGAGGCACCTGCCTCCACAGACCGCGAGCGGTCGTCCACCCCGGGGGTCCCCCCTCAACCCGGGTGGGGCGACCGCTCGCTCGCGTTCCCCCGACCTCCGGTGCACTTCCCCCGAACGCGCCAGGGCGGCCGATGCCAGGATGGACGCATGAACGACCGCGCCGGCACCCCAGCGACCGCAGACGACCTCGTCGACCTCGACGAGCTCCTCGCCGCCTACCACGACCGAGTGCCCGACGTCTCGGTCCCCGAGCAGAAGGTCGTGTTCGGCACGTCCGGACACCGCGGGTCGTCGCTCGACACCGCCTTCAACGACACCCACATCGCCGCAATCACGCAGGCGATCGTGGAGTACCGCCGCGACCAGGGCACCGACGGGCCGCTCTTCATCGGCCGCGACACCCACGCGCTCTCCGCCCCCGCGGAGCAGACCGCCCTGCAGGTCCTCGCCGCCAACGGCGTGCGCGTGCTCGCCGACAGCGAGGACGGCTTCGTACCGACGCCCGCACTGAGCCACGCGATCATCCGTTACAACCGCGCCGGCAACCCGGACACGGCCGACGGCATCGTCATCACGCCGAGCCACAACCCGCCCCGCGACGGCGGCTTCAAGTACAACCCGCCCCACGGTGGTCCCGCCGACAGCGACGCCACGAGCTGGATCGCGAACCGGGCGAACGCGATCATCGAGGGCGGCAACGCCGAGGTGCAGCGCACCGAGGACGCCGAGCCCGAGCGCTACGACTTCCTGAACACGTACGTCGCCGACCTCGAGAACATCATCGACATCGCCGCGATCAAGCGTGCCGGCGTGAAGATCGGCGCCGACCCGCTCGGTGGTGCCTCGCTGCCGTACTGGAACGCCATCCGCGACCACTACGGCCTCGACCTGACCGTCGTGAACCCCGAGGTCGACCCCACGTGGGCGTTCATGACGCTCGACTGGGACGGCAAGATCCGGATGGACCCGTCGAGCCCTTCGGCGATGGCCTCGGTGCTCGCCCGCAAGGACGACTTCGACGTCCTCACCGGCAACGACGCCGACTCCGACCGGCACGGCATCGTCACGCCCGACGGTGGGCTGATGAACCCGAACCACTACCTCGCGGTCGCGATCGAGTACCTCTACGCGCACCGGCCCGAGTGGCGCGACGACGCCGCGATCGGCAAGACCCTGGTGTCGTCGAGCATCATCGACCGCGTCGCCGAGTCCCTGGGCCGTCGTCTGTGGGAGGTCCCGGTCGGCTTCAAGTGGTTCGTCCCCGGCTTGATCGACGGCTCGGTGGCCTTCGGCGGCGAAGAGTCCGCGGGTGCGTCGTTCCTGCGCACCGACGGCACCGCGTGGACCACCGACAAGGACGGCATCATCCTGGCGCTCCTGGCGTCCGAGATCGTCGCCGTCACCGGCAAGACCCCGTCGCAGCTCTACGCCGAGCTGACCGAACGCTTCGGCGCGCCGGTCTACCAGCGCGTCGACGCCGCGGCCTCGAAGGAGCAGAAGGCCCGCCTCGGCAAGCTCGACGGCGACGCCATCACCGCGGACACCCTGGCCGGCGACCCCATCACCGCGAAGCTGTCGAAGGCCCCAGGCAACGACGCAGCCGTCGGCGGCGTGAAGGTCGTGACCGACAAGGCGTGGTTCGCCGCGCGCCCGTCGGGCACCGAGGACGTCTACAAGATCTACGCGGAGAGCTTCGTCGGGCAGGAGCACCTCGAGCAGGTGCAGCGCGAGGCCAAGGAGATCGTCGACGCAGCACTGGGCGCGTAGCGCCCTCGTCGGACGGGCTGCGGGTCTCGGACACCGCAGCCCGTCCGACGGAGCCGAGCCGGGCCTCCAGGCCGTGTACCGCCGGGGCGCACCGGGCGTACCGTGACTGCCGATCCACTCAGGAAGCCGCCTCGGTGCGACCGAGCACTTGCGGCAGTTGTAACTTTGCAGGCAGCGCAAAAATCGTTCTGCCAGCGCATCGGTACCCGGGAGACCCTGCTCATGACCCAGACGGCGACCGCACCCGCGGCCCCCACCACGGCGTCCAACGTCGTGATGAACCACCGACAGATCCTGTTGGTGATCTACGGCCTGATGGCCGGCATGTTCCTCGGTGCCCTCGACCAGACGATCGTCGGCACCGCGATCCGCACCATCGGTGACGACCTGCACGGGCTCGACCAGCAGGCCTGGGTCACCACCGGGTACCTGATCGCCTCGACGGTGACGACCCCGATCTACGGCAAGCTCTCCGACATCTTCGGTCGCCGGCCGCTCTTCATCACCGCGATCGGCATCTTCATCGTCGGCTCGTTCGCGGCGTCGTTCTCCACCTCGATGCTCATGCTCGCCGGGTTCCGCGCGCTGCAGGGCCTGGGTGCCGGTGGTCTGATGTCCCTGCCGCTGGCGATCATGGGCGACATGCTCGCCCCACGCGAGCGGGCGAAGTACCAGGGCTACTTCCTGGCGGTCTTCGGCATCTCGTCCGTCATCGGGCCGCTCGTCGGTGGCGTCTTCGCCGGCGCGGACCAGCTGCTGTTCATCGCCGGCTGGCGCTGGGTGTTCCTGATCAACGTGCCGATCGGCATCATCGCCCTGTTCATGGTGCTGACGTTCCTGCACCTGCCGAAGTTCGGCGACCGCGGCAAGCCCCGCATCGACTGGTGGGGGGCGACGCTCGTCATCGTCACGCTCGTGCCACTGCTGCTCATCGCCGAGCAGGGCCGCGAGTGGGGCTGGGACTCCCCCGCCGCCTTCGCCTGCTACGCCATCGGTGCCCTCGGGCTGATCGCGTTCATCATCGTCGAACGGGCCATGGGCGACGACGCGATCCTGCCGATGAAGCTGTTCGGATCGCGGGTGTTCTCGATGTCCGCGATCCTGTCCGTGCTCGTCGGCTTCGGCATGTTCGGCGCGATGCTGACGATCCCGCTCTACCTGCAGATCGTCAAGGGCGTGACCCCGACCGAGTCCGGCTTCGCCATGCTGCCGATGGTGCTCGGCCTGATGATCTCGTCGATCGCCTCGGGCCAGATCATCTCGAAGACCGGCAACTACCAGGTCTTCCCGATCACCGGAACGGCGTTCACGGCGATCGGCTTCACGGTCCTGACGTTCCTGACCGCCGACCGACCCCTGTGGTTCCTGATGCTCGGCATGTTCGGCATCGGGCTCGGACTCGGGCAGCTCATGCAGACGTTGACCCTGGCCGCGCAGAACTCGGTCTCGCCGCGGGACATCGGTGTCGCGACGAGTGCCGCGACGTTCTTCCGCCAGATCGGCGGCACGATGGGTACCGCCGTCCTGCTGTCCGTGCTGTTCACCCTGATGCCGACGAACATCAGCGCCGCGATGCAGAACGAGTCCGACCTGAAGAGTGCGCTCAACGCCGCGATGACACCCTCGGTCGCGAACGCGTCCAAGAACCAGGGCGTGATGGACGAGATCTGGACGAAGATCGTCGACCCGGTGCAGAAGAACGTGCAGGACGGTCTCGACCAGGGCACCGCCCAGGCGAAGCAGGCTGCCGACGCCGCCGTGACCAAGCAGGTGACCGCAGCTGTGCAGCGGCAGGTCGCCGCGGGCACGGTCCCCGCCGCCGCAGCGGACACGATCATCGCCCAGCAGGTCGACGACGCGAAGCCCGCAGCCGAGCAGCAGGCGCTCGAGACGGCGGCCACGAAGGCGAACGCCTCGGTCGTCGACGGCAAGTTGCAGATCGACTACTCGGACGAGGCGCAGCGGGAGAACGTCGTCGACCAGGTCGCCCCGACGCTCATCAAGCAGCTCAAGAGCGGCGACTCGGCCGCGAGCTCGTCCACCGATTCGGCGACGAGCGACACGTCGTTCCTGAACGGCGCGGACCCCCGGCTCAGCCGTCCGTTCCTGGTCGGGTTCAGCGACTCGGCCGTGCGCGTCTACTACGTCGGCCTCGCGGTGATCCTGATCGCCTTCGTGCTGACGTGGTTCTTCCGGGTGCCGCCGCTCCGCAAGACCTCGGCGCTGCAGGAGCAGGCGGACGCGGCACGGACCGCCGCCGGTGCGGGATCGGACGGGAGTGCCGCCGCAGCCGCTGCCGCCGCGGCGCCCGGGGCTGGTCCGGTGCCGACGCGGTCTGCGTCGGCCTCGGCCTCGGCCTCTGCATCTGCATCTGCCGATGTGCCGACCTCGCCCGACGTGCAGCCTTGGTCCGCCCGGGCCGCCGGAGGGTCGGACGTCTCGGTGTTGCCGATCGGGGTCGACGACACCCGCGCGCCACTGCCGAACGCCACGACGCACGGTGCGCACTCGGCGGCTGCGCCGGTCGACGAGCCCCCGACGACGACCGGTGCCATCCGGACCCGGGCTGCCCACGCGGCTGCGGTCGTGGAGCCGGACGCCCACGGGGCCGGAGCCGACGCGGCGGAGGCGAGCCGGGCCTCCCGGCCGGACGCTGACGACGCTGACGACGCGCACGCGCATGGGCGGCACTCGGCGGAGTAGTCGGCGCGGGCGCTCGCTCGCTGATGCCGAACGACGAGGTCGCTGTCGTACGACAGCGACCTCGTCGCATCTGCGCGTGTGCAACTGTTGCGGCCGCGCGGAAGCGACACCGCCGATGTCGTACGACGTCGACCTCGTCGCTCGTTGCGTCTGCATGTTGCGACGATCCACGCGTCGAACGACTCGTGGATGGTCGCAGACCCCGCCGCCTCAGACGGCCGGCGCCGCCGGCGCTCCGGCAACCTCGAACGACGCCCCCGGCAACCGCTTCCGCATCACGTCGATCGCCGCCGGGTTGTCGTCCACCAGCACGTACCGCCGCCCCAACGCCTGCGCCACGGCGCCCGTGGTCCCGCTGCCCGCGAAGAAGTCGAGCACCCAGTCCCCCTCGCGTGAGGACGCCTGCACGATCCGCCGCAGCACTCCCTCGGGCTTCTGCGTGGGGTAGCCGGTCTTCTCGCGGCCGGTCGGCGAGACGATCGTGTGCCACCAGACGTCGGTGGGCAGCTTGCCGCGCTCGCGTTTCTCGGGCGTGACGAGCCCCGGCGCCATGTACGGCTCGCGGTCGACGGCCTCGGAGTCGAACCAGTACCGCGACGGGTCTTTCACGTAGACCAGGATCGTGTCGTGCTTGGTGGGCCAGCGCGTCTTGGACTTGGCACCGAAGTCGTAGGCCCAGACGATCTCGTTCAGGAACGACTCGCGGCCGAACAGCGCGTCGAGCAGCACCTTGGCGTAGTGCGACTCGCGGTAGTCGAGGTGCAGGTACAGCGTGCCGTCAGTGGCGAGCAGCCGCCAGGCCTCGATGAGTCGGGGTTCGAGGAACGACCAGTAGTCCTCGAACCGGTCGTCGAAGCGCATCAGGTCGCCGCGCACCCGCTCGTAGGTCCGGCCGTGGAACCCCATCACCGGACCGTTGGCCTTCGGCACGGCGGACGTCGCGTGCCGGCGCTGGTACCGGCCGGTGTTGAACGGCGGGTCCAGGTACACCAGCGTGAAGGACCCGTCCGGGTAGGCGGGGACCACGTCGAGAGCGTCGCCGAGGACGACGCGGTCCGGGCCTCGGTCGTCTCCCCTGCGCACGGACCCATTGTCGCGCACCGAGCAGGCACGCAGCGCACGGAGCCAGCGCGCAGCCCAGAGCGCGCGCCCAGGCCCCGGCGTACGGTCGAGTGCATGGCAGCAGCACCCGAGGTCCGCAACGACACCGACAAGCAGCAGTACTCCCTGATCGAGGACGGCGAGGTCATCGGCCTCGCGGCGTACGAGATCGACGGCGACGAGATCCGCTTCGTGCACACCGAGGTCGATCCCGAGCACCGCGGCGGTGGGCACGCGTCAGTCCTGGTGCAGCACGCCCTCGACGACGTGCGTGCGACTTCGTCACGCCGGGTCGTCGCGCAGTGCAGCTACGTGCACGCGTGGATCGAGCGGCACCCGGACTACCAGGAGCTCACCACCCGCTGAGCGAGCGACGCACACACGAGCGCGGCGCCCGTCAGCTCAGTACGACCGGTCGTGCGTCCCCGCGCGTGCCTCGTGCCGCCCGGCGCTCCGCACCGTCGGCACCCGGATGAGCACGCTGCCGCTGAGCAGGTCGTGGTCGTGGTCCGCCGGCGACGGGGCCTGTTTCGGCAGGCGCGCCTGCCGTTCGTACTCGGCTTGCGTCTCGTGCCGGGTCGGTGCGAACACCTCGTCCAGCATCCCGCCCATGCCTCCGGATCCGCCGCTGCGCTGGGACTTGTTCGACAGGTCGATCCACCCCATGCGATCGGCGATCCACACCACGACGGCCACGGCGGCCACCGCCCCCAGGAAGATCAACCAGTTCACGGCAGCGACGCTACGTGGGCCGCGCGGCGAGCGGATCAGCCGCGCGGGGGATTCTCATCATCCACACGTCTGGTTCATGAGGTCGAGGCGCAGACTCGACAGCAGCGGCGGCCGGGACGTCCCCCCTCAGCTCCGGCCGTCGCGTCACCATCGACCGAGCAGGGCTCACGGCACCCGCTCGAGCCACTCCTTCGTCGCGAACTTCGTCCGCACCAGCTCCTGCGCCCGCTCCCGCTCGGCCTCGGTCACGTGTCCCTCGGTCGCCCCGTACAGGCGGGTGAAGGTGCCGATCAGCCGCTCGATGATCTCGGCGCGGGACAGCCCAGTCTGCGAGCGGAGCGGGTCGACGCGCTTCGCAGCGCTGGTGGTGCCCTTGTCGCTCATCTTCTCGCGCCCGATCCGCAGCACCTGCACCATCTTCTCGCCGTCCATGTCGTAGCTCATGGTGGCGTGGTGCAGCAGGGACCCGGTGCCGAGGCGCTTCTGTGCGGCCCCGCCGATCTTGCCCTTGGTCGAGGTGATGTCGTTGAGCGGCTGGTAGTAGGCCTCGATGCCGAGGGACTTGAGCGCCTCGATCACCCACTCGTCGAGGAACGCGTACGAGTCGGCGAAGGTCATGCCCTGCACCAGGTCGGACGGCACGTACAGCGAGTAGGAGATGACGGCGCCGGCGTCCATGAACATCGCGCCGCCGCCGGAGATGCGTCGGACCACCTGCACGCCGTACTTCTCGGCGCCGGCGGGGTCGACCTCGTTCTTGAGCGACTGGAACGAGCCGATCACGACGGCCGGCTGGTCCCACTCCCAGATGCGCAGCGTGGGACCGCGACGGCCGGCACCGACCTCTTCGGTCAGCACCTGGTCGAGCGCGAGGTGCTCGTTCGGGCTGATCGGCCCCTCGTGCACGATCTGCCAGTCGTGGTCGCGCCAGGTCGAGGCCCGCGACAGTGCGCGGCGCACCGCGACGCCGACGGACTCGGGCGTGAAGCCGAGCAGCACCGCATCGGTCGGCAGGGCCGCCCGCACGGCTGCGGCGATGCCCGCGGCGTCGGTGGTGACGGGGAGCCCGTTCACGGCCGCGTCGATGAGCGGCAGCGCGTCGTCGGGTTCCAGGAAGAAGTCACCCGCCAGGCGGAACTGCTGGATCGTGCCGTCGACGACCTCGAGGTCGACGACGACCAGCTTGCCTCCGGGGACCTTGTACTCACCGTGCATGCCGCAACCCTATTCCGGACGGCCGACGGCCCGGCAGTGGGCCGGCCTGGTGACGGACGGGAGGCCCGTGGCGGCGTCGCCACGGGCCTCCCGTCCGTCACCGGTCGCGTCGCAGGACGCGGCGAGCGCCGTCAGCGCGCCGTCACCCGGTCGAGCCACGCGACCAGGTCGCCGATGACCTCGGCGCGGTTCGTCTCGTTGTAGACCTCGTGGCGCGCGCCCTCGTACACCTGCACGGTCACGTCGGACAGCCGGCCGCGTCGGCGGTACGCCTGCGCCAGACGCTCGATCGAGCGCGGACCCCCGAGGGTGTCGTCGGAGCCGACCTGCAGCAGCATCGGCAGGTCGTGGGGGATCCCCCGCCGCGGCACACCGAGCAGCCGGAGGGTGTCGGCGAGCCCGAAGAGCCCGATGACGTCGGCCTCGACCGCCAGGGGGTCGACCGCCATCGCGTCGATGATCGTGCGGTCGCGGGTGAGCCACTCGTACTTGGTGGGCCCGGACCCCGCGTGCCGGGCGTTGAGGTCGCCGCTGTTCATCCAGCCGGGCAGCCGGTAGGCGCTCGCGGACAGGACGACGCCGTCGTAGCGGTCCGACGAGGTGTTCACGATCCGCTGGGCCATCAGCGACCCCCACGAGTGCCCGAGCAGCACGAGCGGCAGCCCCGGTTCGTCGGCCCGCGCGACCGCGCTCATCTGCTCCACCGCGGCGATCGCCGCGCGCAGGCCACCGGGGCCGAGCCGACCGAGCTTGGCGTGGTCGCCGTCCCACTGGGTCAGACCGGTGCGACCGTGTCCGCGGTGGTCGTTGGCGTGCACGGTGTAGCCGGCGCGCACCAGGTCCTGCGCGAGCGGTTCGTACCGGAGCCCGTGCTCGCCGACGCCGTGCGCGATCTGCACGACACCCTTCGGCCGCGCCGCACGCCAGGTCGAGTAGACGATCTCGACGCCGTGGGCGTCGGTGAACGAGGCGTCGCCGCGAGCGGCGGAGAAGGTGGGCACACTCGCATCCTTTCAGACACTGCCATCCTCGCAGACGCGCTCCATCCCGGACCTGTTCACCCGGCGTTCACGCAGGGGGTTCGAGGTGTGGCCTAGCGTCCTGCGCATGGACGTCATCGTCATCGTCACGCTCGTGATCGTCGTGGCCCTCGTGTTCGACTTCACGAACGGGTTCCACGACACCGCGAACGCCATGGCCACCTCGGTCGCTACCGGTGCGCTCAAGCCCCGGACGGCGGTGATCATCTCCGCCGTGCTCAACGTGGTCGGCGCGTTCCTGTCCACCGAGGTCGCCAAGACCGTCTCGCAGGGCATCATCCGCGAGGGGCAGGACGGCATCCACATCTCCCCCACGATGATCTTCGCGGGGCTCGTCGGCGCGGTGCTCTGGAACCTGGCGACCTGGTACCTCGGGCTGCCGTCGTCCTCCACGCACGCGCTGTTCGGCGGGCTCATCGGCGCCTCGATCATCGGCGCGGGGCTGAACTCGATCAGCTGGGCGACGGTGGTGTCGAAGGTCGTCCTGCCGGCGCTGCTCTCCCCGGTCATCGCCGGGGTGATCGCCCTGGTCGCGACGTACCTGGCGTACGTGCTCACGAAGAACGCGACGACGCACGGTGCGGCGACGGGGTTCCGGCACGGGCAGACGATCTCGGCGTCGCTGGTGTCGCTCGCGCACGGCACGAACGACGCGCAGAAGACGATGGGCGTCATCACGCTGACCCTCATCGCCGCGAACTACCAGGCCGCCGGCACCGGTCCCGCGCTCTGGGTCATCCTGGCCTGCGGGCTCGCGATCGGCCTCGGCACGTACATGGGCGGCTGGCGGATCATGCAGACGGTCGGCAAGAAGATCTCCGACGTGCAGTCGCCGCAGGGCTTCGCCGCCGAGACGAGCTCCGCCGCGACGATCCTCATCTCGTCGCACCTGGGCTTCGCGCTCTCGACGACCCACGTGACGAGCGGCGCGGTCGTCGGCTCGGGTCTCGGCAAGAAGCTCGCCGACGTGCACTGGTCGGTCGTCGGCCGCATCGTCATCGCATGGGTGATCACGCTGCCCGCCGCTGCGGTGGTCGGGGCGCTCGCGACCTGGCTCGCGTCGACCTCGGCCTTCGGGCTGGTGCTCGTCGCGGTCCTCGCCCTGGCCGGTGGGCTCACGTTCTACGTGCTCGCCAAGCGCAAGCCGATCTCGCACGAGGACATCACCACCGAATCCGGGCCGGCCGAGCAGGCCGAGCCGCAGCCGACCGGCGCAGCGAACTGAGGGGAACGACGATGGACATCGACTTCACCGCGATCGGCACGGTCGCCGGCGTCGGCTTCGTGACCGCCGTGGGCCTGGTGCTCGTGTACACGCTCGGCCTCCGGCTGCTCGGGACGGGGCAGCCGGACGACGCGGGCGGCGAGCGCACGCAGTACTCCGACGAGACCCCACGCTCCGGGCACACCCCGCCGGCGGCACTGGCGGGAGCCGTGCTGTGCTTCGCGCTGTGCATCGCTGCCGTGCTGGCTGGCATCTGGCTCACGATCCCCCAGTTCCACTGAGGACGTTCCTTCCCAGAACACCCGCGATGGCTGGTGGAACCGGGCGTACCTGGTCAGGACTTCCGACCAGGTATGCCCGATTCCGCCAGGTACGCCCGGAACGCCCCGCTCCGCCCCGCTCCGCCCTGCCCCGCCCTGCCCCGCCTGGGATGATCGAACGGTGACCACCCACCACCTCGACGCCACGGTCGACTCCGCCGTCGACGTCTTCACCGCCGAACGCCAGCCGGTCCTGACCGTCGAACCGGGCGACACGGTGACCGTCCGCACCCTGAGCGCCGCGGGCTACACGGAACGCCAGCCGGGCCCAGGCGTCGACGCCCCGACCCTGATCGACCCGCGCCGGGGCCACTGCCTGGTCGGGCCGATCGCCGTCGCGGGAGCACGTCCGGGGATGGTCCTGGCGGTGCACTTCGACGACCTCGTGCCCGACGACTGGGGCTACACGGCCTCGGGCGGGGTCGACTCCCCGGTGAACCGCGCACTCGGCCTGACCGATCCGGCGTCGCGCGGCCCGCTGCTCTGGGACATCGACGTGGCTGCCCGGGAGGCTGTCAACCAGCTCGGCCTCGGGGTGCGGACGGCACCGTTCCTCGGCGTCGTCGGCGTCCCACCCGAGCCCACCGGGGAGCATTCCACGATCCCACCCCGCACGGTCGGCGGGGGCAACGTCGACTGCCGCGAGCTGATCGCCGGCTCCACCCTGTACCTGCCGGTGACAGTGCCGGACGCCCTGCTCCACGTCGGCGACGGGCACGCAGCCCAGGGCGACGGCGAGGTCTCCGGCACGGCGGTCGAGTGCGGCATGACGACGACGATGACCCTGACGCTCCTCGATGCGGCTCCGGTCGAGGGCGTGCACGCCGACACCCCCGCCGGACGCATCACCTTCGGCTTCGACGCCGACCTCAACGTCGCGACGGCCACGGCGCTCGACCGGATGGTCGACTTTATCGCCGGGCTGCACGGGATCGGCCGCGCCGAGGCCCTCGCGATGGCGAGCGTGGCGGTGAGCATGCGCATCACGCAGGTCGCGAACCGCACGTGGGGCGTGCACGCCCTGCTCCCGCACGACGCGATCCTGACGGACGCGCGGCTCTGAAGGCCGGGAGGCCCGCCCAGCGCGAGCCGACCGGCGCACGCTGGGCGGGCCTCCCGTCCGACGTTCCTTCCCATCGCACCCGCGCTGGAAAGCGGAAACGGGCGTACCTGGTCGGAAGAACCGACCAGGTACGCCCGTTTCGACCAGGTACGCCCGGAACGACCAGGTGCACCCGATCCGTCAGTGGGCGGAGTAGCCGCCGTCCACCAGGTGGTAGCTGCCCGTGATGAACGAAGCCTTGTCGCTCAGCAGGAACAGCACGAGCGCGGCGACCTCGGCGTCGGTGCCGAGCCGCTTCGAGGCGTGCTCGTCCTCGAGCGCCGCGATGGCCTCGGGCGAGAGCGACTTGCGGAGCAGCGGGGTGTCGATGAACCCGGGGCCCACGGCGTTCGTGCGGACGCCCTGCGACGAGTACTCGAGCGCGGCGACCTTGGTCAGTCCGGCGAGCGCGTGCTTCGAGGCGACGTAGGCCGCGTTCTGCGCCATGCCGACCGTGCCGAGCACCGACGCCATGTTCACGATCGCGCCTCCGCCGGCGGCCACCATTGCGGGGATCTCGTAGCGCAGCCCGTAGAAGACGCCGTCCAGGTCGACCGCACGGACGCGGTCCCAGGCGGCGATGTCGTACTCGCCGATCGGCTGCGGTGCTGCGCCGATGCCGGCGTTGTTCACGGCCAGGTGCAGCGCGCCGAACGTGTCGACCGCGAACTGCACCATGCGCTCGTTGTCCGCGGCGACCGCGGAGTTGGCCTCGAACGCGCGGGCGGTGCCACCGGCCTCCACGATCGACGCGGCGACGCGCTCGGCGCCCGCCAGGTTGATGTCGGCGACGACCACCGTGGCGCCCGCCGCGGCGAGCTCCTTCGCGACCGACTCACCGATGCCGCTGCCACCACCGGTGACGACGGCGACCTTGCCCTCGAACTCGGACATGTTCTCCTTCTCTCTCGGCAACACGTGTTGTCTACAACCACGGTACACCCGAAATGAAGTTCGTTCGCTGAACTAATGAGCTAGGCTAACGACCGATGACCGATGCCACCGACCTCCGCATCGCGGTGAACCGGCTGTCCCGCACACTCCGTGCCCAGAAGGCCGACTCGAGCGTCACGGACGCGCAGTTCTCCGCCCTCGCCCGCCTGCACCGCGACGGCGCCATGACCCTGGCCGACCTGAGCCGTCAGGACGGCGTCACCCCGCCCTCGATGACGAAGACCATCGCGGTGCTGGTCGAGCGGGGCCTGGTGTCGAAGTGCGGGCACGGCGACGACCGCCGCAAGGTGCTGCTCGGTGCGACGCCAGCCGGAGCCGCCTTCGTCGAGGAGACCCGACGCCGCCGCGACGGCTGGCTCACCCCGCGACTCGCAGCACTCACCGCCGACGAGCGGAGCACCCTCGCCGACGCCACCGAGATCATGAGGAGGCTGGCCCAGCAGTGACCGCCATGTTCCGCTCCCTCGCCGGACGCAACTACCGCATCTGGTTCGCCGGGGCCCTGGTGTCGAACGTCGGCACCTGGATGCAGCGCACCGCCCAGGACTGGATCGTGCTGACCCAGCTCTCCGACAACAACGCCGTCGCGGTGGGCATCACGATGGCCCTGCAGTTCGGCCCCCAGCTGCTGCTCCTGCCGCTCACCGGGCTCGCCGCCGACCGGTTCGACCGCCGGAAGATGCTCATGCTCACCCAGGGCCTGATGGGGCTGCTCGGGCTGGGACTCGGCGTCATGGTCCTCACGCACACCGCCACCCTGCTCGCGCTGTACGGCTTCGCCCTGGCACTCGGCATCGTCGCCGCGTTCGACGCCCCGATCCGGCAGGCCTTCGTCTCCGACGTCGTGCAGGGCGAGGACGTCTCGAACGCCGTCGCCCTGAACTCCGCGTCGTTCAACGCCGCACGCCTGATCGGCCCCGCGGTGGCCGGTGTGCTCATCGCGGCGATCGGCTCCGGATGGGTGTTCGTCATCAACGCCGGGTCGTTCCTGGCCGTCCTGCTCGCACTCCGGTTCGTCGACCCCGCCCAGCTCGCCGAACGGGTCCGGGCGGGCCGCGGCAAGGGGCAGATCGTCGCCGGCTTCCGGTACGTCCGCACCCGACCGGACATCGTCGTCGTGCTCTGCATGATCTTCGTCGTCGGCACGTTCGGCGTGAACTTCCCGATCTTCACCTCGACGATGGCGCGGGTCGAGTTCCACCAGGGCGCCGGCGAGTTCGGGCTGCTCAACTCGGTGATGGCGATCGGCTCGGTGCTCGGTGCGCTGCTGTCCGCCCGCCGGGACAAGCCGCGGATGCGCACCCTCGTGCTCGCCGCCGGCGGGTTCGGGCTCGCGTGCACCGCCGCTGCCCTCGCCCCGACGTACTGGACCTTCGCGATCGTGCTGGTGTTCGTCGGACTCGCATCCCTGACCTTCATGACGACCGCGAACGCCCTGGTGCAGACCACGACGAAGCCCGCGATGCGCGGCCGCGTCATGGCGCTCTACATGGCGATCTTCGCGGGCGGCACCCCCATCGGCGCCCCGCTCGTCGGTGCCGTCGCCGACGCCTTCGGCCCACGCTGGGCGATCGTCGTCGGCGCGGCCTCGGGCTTCGTCGCACTCGGGATCGCGCTCGTCTGGCTCGTCCGGTACCAGCGGGTCCGGCTGCGCTACGACGCCGACTCGCGGCTGCACCTGGCGATCACGCACGCCGTGCCGGTGGTCGGCTCGCGCGCGGCGCTCCGCCGCGAGCTGGAACGCGACGAGACGCTCGCCGACCGCTCCAGCGCCGTCTGACGGACCGGCGGGTCGCCCTGCCCGTCGGCCGACGGCCCGTGACGCACCGACCGTCGGACGGGAGGCCCGCACCGGCGCCGCCACGGGCCTCCCGTCCGGCGTCACCCGCGCACACGGCCGCGATCGCGCCGCGCGGACCGGCCCGGTCCCGCCACACCCGCGCCGACGCGGCTCCGGACACGCGCGCCCGGTGGGCTCAGAGCACGGGTGCGGACGACGCGAAGACGCGCTCGTCGAGGGCCGCGGCGACGCGGTCGGCAGCCACCGCCAGCCGTTGCCCGACGTCACCCGCCACGGCGAGGGCCGACTCTTCCGGGATCCCGTCGAGCAGGGCGCGGACCTCGTCGAACCCGGCGACCTCGTCCGCGACGCAGGACGGGGCGACGTCGGCCAGGCACTCGGCCGCGCGGTGCACCGTGAAGCGCAACGACCGCGGGCTGTGCGCGTCGAGGAGCAGGAAGGCGGCGGCGTCGGACGGCACCGGGGCGTGGTCACGGCCGCGCAGGAAGGCCTCGCCCGCGCCGCACGCCCGGAGCGCCGCCGTCCACGAGGTGACCGCGTCCGGCTCGAGCAGCCGCGACGCCAGCAGCCGTGCGGTGGAGGCGCAGCGGGTGAGCGAGCGCCCGAGGGTGAAGAACTCCCACACCTCGTCACGGCTGGCGTCCCCCTCGACCACACCGATGGCGAGGGCACTGCGCTCCCGCACCCAGCCGAGGAACTCGTGCGCCCGGTCGGGAGCGATCTTCCGGGGCATCCGCGACCGCGTGACGTCGAGGCAGTCCCAGAGCTCGCTCGAGACGACCTCGCGAGCACGGCGTGCGTGGTCGCGGGCGACGGCGACCGCGGCGGCGATGGACGCGGGTTCGTGCCGGTCGAGCGCGAGGGCGTCGACGGTGGCGGCACGGTCCGGGTCGTTCGCGGGGCCGGTGGTCCCGATGACGCTGCGGAGCTCGGTGGACACGAGCCGGTCGTCGTCGAGGGTGCCCGGTTCGCGACGCGCGACGTAGACGTCGAGCAAGCGTGCGACGACGTCGGTGCGCTCCACCGCGCTCCCCACGTGGAAGACGTTCCCCGCGAGGCGGCTCAGCACGGCTGCTCCTGCATGTCCAGAACCTAACGAGCCGGCGTTGCCGGGGTGTTACAGAACCGCGTCACGGGTGTTGCAGGTGTCCCGTCTCCGCGCTCGCTAGACAATCTAACTAGAGCGTCTAGCATTGGGGCATGACGTCCGAGGTGATGACCAGCACCGCGGGGTACTGGTACGAGGACTCCGCGGTCTCCGCCGTGGACGTCCTCAACGCCCTGCGGCGGTACCGGACGGCCGAGAGCGCTGCCCAGCGCCGAGCACGCGAGGCACTGGGGATCGGCGAGAACGCCCTGCTGGCGATCCGGTTCCTGATCGACGCCGAGCACGACGGCCGCACCGTCAACGCGAAGGACCTCGCCGAGCGGCTCGAGATCACCGCGGCGTCGACGTCGGCACTCGTCGACCGGCTCGTCCGCAGCGGGCACGTCGAACGGCACGCCGACCCGAACGACCGCCGTGGCGTGATCCTCACCGCCACCGGCACCTCGATGCGCCACGCGCTCCGGGTCATCGAGGAACTCGACGCCCGCGCGCTCGAGGTCACCGAGCACCTGCCGAGCAACGAGATGGCCGTCGTCGTGGACTTCTTGGACGAGATGGTCCGCGTCGTGGACGAACTCGACGCCGGGCCGCACCACCCCCGTCGCGCGTAACCTGGACCGCATGGACCCTCGTGGCGAGCACCACCCCGAGGACGACATGCCGTTCGCCGAGCTCGACTCACGAGCCCGCGCCGACGCAGCACTCCGGCGCATCCAGGCCGGATCCGATCCGGCTCGTGAGGCCTTCGACCTCGCCAACACCATGAACGACGAGGCCGTCGGGCGGCTCACGAAGCGCCTGCGGCAGCTGTTCCGTCGGGGCTGATCGTTCGGCGAATCGGTGCGTGTGTGTGCGTGCGCGTGCGTGCGTGTGCGCGCCCGTGCGTCAGAACGCGGTGCCGACCGCAGCGATGTCGTCGCCCCCGTGCCCGGCTGCGCTGGCATCGGCGTAGACGCGGCCGAGTGCCTCGAGCAGTGTGGTGGACACCCCCGCGGTCCGGGCGGCATCGGTGATGAGCCCGATGTCCTTCCGCAGCCCGTCGAGTGCGAACTGGGCGGGGAACTCGCGGGCGATCATCGCGGCGCCCTTGGTGTGGGCGTAGGCGGAGTCGCTCGCACTGCCCTCGATGGCCTGCAGGAACAGCGCGGGGTCGAGCCCGAGCGCCGCCGCGAGGGCCAGGGACTGCCCGGTCGCCGCGGTGATCGAGGCGATCCAGGCGTTCGCGGCGAGCTTGAGTGCGGTGCCGTCGCCGACGCGGTCGCCGGCACGGACGGTCTTCGCGCCGATCGCGTCGAGCACGGGGTCGACACGGTCGAGCAGGTCCGCCGGGCCGGCCGCGAGCATCGTGAGCGTGCCCTGTTCGGCGGGGGCCTTCGTGCCGAGCATCATCGCCTCGACGAGGGTGATGCCGTACTTCTCGGCCAGCTGCACGACCGTCGCGGTGCCGTCGACACCGATCGTCGAGGCCTGCACCCACACGGCGTCGGACGGGGCGTCGCCGGCAGCCTGCTCGAGGACGTCGACGACCGCATCGGTGTCGAACAGGGTGAGCAGGACGACCTCAGCGTGCTCGACGGCAGTGCCCGGGTCGCTCGACACCGTCGCGCCGCGGTCACCCAGGGGCGAGGCCTTCTCGGCACTGCGGTTCCAGACCGTCACCTCGTGGCCGTCGCGGAGCAGTGACCCCGCCACGCCGGCACCCATCGCACCCGTCCCCAACACCGTCACTCGCACGTGCGTCTCCGTCCTGGCGCGACACCGTGCCGCGACCGTCCCGACGCTACGCCCGACGTGGTCAGAGGAGCCCGCGAGCCTGCAGCCAGGCGGCCGGGTCGATCGGGGTGCCGGCCACGATGACCTCGAAGTGCAGGTGGGCGCCGGTCGAGACGCCCGTGTTGCCGACGGCCCCGAGCCGCTCCCCCGCGCCGAGGACCTGGCCGGGGCGGACGTCGATCGCCGACAGGTGTCCGTACCGGGTCGCGGTGCCGTCGGCGTGCTGCAGGAGGACCTGGTTGCCGTAGCCCCCCAGGGCACCCGCCGAGACGACCCGGCCGGGCAGCGCGGCGACGACCGGGGTCCCGATGGCCGCGGCGAAGTCGACCCCCTGGTGGTTCGAGGAGCAGGCCGCGCAGCCGACGACCCAGCGGGAGCCGAAGCCACCGGCGTCCGGGATCGCACCGACCGTGGGGCGGGCGGCGCCACCGGTCGAGCCCGAGCCACCGGGGACCCGGAGCGCTGCCGCTGCACGGCCGACCGAGAAGTCGTCGCGGCCGGCGGTCGGCCCGGACGAACCGTCGGCGACGAAGTGCTGCGTGCCGGTGGCTGCCGACGTGGGTTCCGGAGCGGCCGGAGCAGCGACGGCGGTCTGCGGGGAGCCGACCGCGACGAACAGGCACGTGACGGCGGTCACTGCCGCGGCGGGGAGGGTCCGCCGGGCGGGGATCCGGAAGGACGCGGGGCGGCGGCGCGCGGGAGCGGCGGGATGCTCGGGTGCGGCGGGCTGCATGGGAGCGGCAGGCTGCGTGGGCCGGATGCGTCGTGTGGGCTGGGTGGAAGCCGGGGTGGCGGGAGGGGGCACCGCCACCCCGGCGGCTCGGAGCTGCCCCGGCTGTGCAGCGTGCCGTGCACGGCGCGGCCGGGGCGCGGTCGGTCGGGCGGCGGCGCGGCGCTCGGCACCGCGTGGGCGCCGGGGCAGGCCGTCGTCGGGGCTCGTCATCGTGCGGTGACCAGCCCGGTCAGACGCGGACGACGCCGTCACGGGCGATCCGGTCCAGCTCGCACACGACGGCGTCGACGACCGCGCGGGTGATCGCGTCGGCGACGGTCTCGACCAGGACGAGGTGCTCGGGCCGGATCGTGACCTCGGTCACCAGGGCCGATGCCACCCGGACCGGGATCTCGTCGATCGCGGCGACGAGGGCGGCCGGCACCAGCGTGGAGTCACTCGGACGGACGGGCGCGGACATCGGTGAGGTGGGCACCGGGGTCACGACGGCGAGCGCCGGTGTGGGAGTGGTGTACGGAACGTCGGCCTGATCGCGACGCTGGGCGATGGAGTCGAAGAGCGGGGTGGAGGACATGCTGCGGACGGTCCGATCTGGAAGTCGTGGCTGGTCGTTCTCGGGCGACCGGCGATGGCGGCGTGCCGAGCGGCACGTCCGCCATTCAACCATCAATATTTCAGATGTGCAATAGTGACCGGACAGTCGCGGGGATCAGTCGGGGTCGACAGCAGCAGCGGTCGGGTCGTCCGGCTGCAGCGCACGACGGACCCGCTCGACGATCGTCGCGGGCGGGTTGTTGTAGGCGTTCGCCGGCTCCTGGCCGCTGAGCTCCTGGATCGCCGCCATCACCGCATCGGTCGCGTGGCGCCGAGCACGACCGGACGACGCCTCACCGAAGGACGACAGGTCGATCGGCTGCCCGAACTCGATCGTCACGCGGGCGAGCTTCGGCAGCCGGGACCCGACGGGCTGGACGTCCTCGGTGCCGGTGAGTGCGACGGGCACCACGGGGGCACCGCTCGTCAGCGCCAGCCACGCCACACCCGTGCGGCCCTTGTAGATCCGGCCGTCGAGCGAGCGCGTGCCCTCCGGGTAGATCGCGAACGCTTCGCCCTCCTGCAGACGTGCCAGCCCGAGGTCAAGCGCCTGCTGGGCAGCCGCCCCCGCACCACGCTCGACCCCGATGGCACCGATGCCCCCGAAGAACGCGCGCGAGACCGCTCCCTTGAGGCCCGAACCCGTGAAGTACTCCTGCTTCGCCAGGAACGACACCTTGCGCGGTGCCATGAGCGTGATCGCGGGCGAGTCGATGAACGAGCGGTGGTTGCTCGCGAGGATCACCGCACCACGCTTCGGGACGTTCCGACGACCGATGATCTTCGGGCGCCACAGCAACCGGGCGAGCGGGGTCACCACCGCGCGACTGAGCACGGTGGCGAACTTCGTCGAACCGGACACCGGACCTCCTCGTGGTGACGAGCTACCGAGTGTAATGAGGCGCGCGGAGGGCACATGCCCGGAACGGCATGCAGTGGTCGCCGGGCGTCAGTCGGCCGCGGCGACGACGTCGAGGACCGCGCGCCCGTACCGCTCGAGCTTCGCCGCGCCGACGCCGGAGATCTCGCCGAGCTGGTCGACGTCGGCCGGTCGGACGGCGGAGATGCCCCGGAGCGTCGCGTCGTTGAACACCACGTACGCGGGGACACCCTGCTCGCGGGCCTCGGCTGCACGCCAGGCTCGCAGGGCCTCGAACAGGCCGACGGCTTCCTGCGGCATGTCAGTGACGACCGTCCGTCGACTGCTGCGGCCGGCCCGCGGAGCCTTGACCGGGTCGCGACGCATCCGCACCTGCACCTTGCCGGTCAGGACCTCGGCGCTCGTCGGACTGAGGACGACCGTGCCGAAGCCGTCGCCCGACACCGCCGCGTAGCCCTGGGCCAGCACCTGTCGTGCGACCGCGCGCCACTCGCCCTCGGACAGGTCCGCGCCGATGCCGAAGGTCGCCAGGGTGTCGTGTTGGAGTTCCTGCACGCGGGGCGACCGCTTGCCGATCAGGATGTCGACGAGGTGCGAGACGCCGTACCGCTGGCGGCGCTCACGCTCGAGCCGCACGACGGTGGACAGCAGCTTCTGCGCGGGGACGGTGCCGTCCCACGACTCCGGCGGCGCGATGCACGTGTCGCAGTTGCCGCACGCCGTGCTCTCCTGACCGAAGTACGCGAGCAGCCGCACCCGGCGGCACTCGATCGTCTCGCACAGGCTGAGCATGGCGTCGAGGTGGGCGCTGAGCTGCCGACGGTGTGCGGCGTCGCCCTCGGACTGGTCGATCATCCGCCGCTGCTGCACGACGTCGTTCAGGCCGTACGCGAGCCACGCGGTGGCCGGCAGCCCGTCACGACCCGCACGGCCGGTCTCCTGGTAGTAGCCCTCGACCGACTTCGGCAGGTCGAGGTGCGCCACGAACCGGACGTCGGGCTTGTCGATGCCCATGCCGAACGCGATCGTCGCCACCATGACGACGCCGTCCTCGCGCAGGAACGTCGACTGGTTGCGGGCACGCACCCGGGCGTCGAGGCCCGCGTGGTACGGCAGGGCGTTGATCCCCTGCTCGGCCAGGGCGGACGCCGTGCGCTCGACGGAGTTGCGGGACAGGCAGTACACGATGCCGGCGTCGCCGCTGTGCTCCGTGCGGATGAAGGTGAGCAGCTGCTGCAGCGCCCCGGTCTTCGGCTCGATGCGGTACTGGATGTTCGGCCGGTCGAAGTCGGCGACGAAGTGCGCGGCGTCGTCGAGGCCGAGCCGTGCGGAGATCTCGCGGTGGGTCTGCGGCGTCGCGGTGGCGGTCAGGGCGATGCGCGGCACCGTCGGCCACCGCTCGTGCAGGACGCTCAGCTCGAGGTAGTCCGGGCGGAAGTCGTGCCCCCACTGGGCGACGCAGTGTGCCTCGTCGATGGCGAACAGCGAGACGCGCGCCCGGTCGAGGAGCGCACGGGTGGACTCGAGCCGGAGCCGCTCGGGCGCGAGGTAGAGCATGTCGACCTCGCCCTGCACGACCGCCCGCTCGACCCGGGACCGTTCGTCGGGGCCCTGCGTGGAGTTGAGGAACGCGGCCCGCACGCCGTTCGCCGCCAAGGCGTCGACCTGGTCCTGCATGAGGGCGATGAGCGGCGACACCACGACCCCGACGCCGTCGCGGACGAGCGACGGCACCTGGTAGCAGAGGGACTTGCCGCCACCGGTCGGCATGAGCACCAGGGCGTCGCCGCCGGCCACCACCTGGTCGATGATGGCCGCCTGCTCGCCGCGGAAGTCGTCGTAGCCCCACACACGGTGCAGCACGTCGAGCGCAGCGGCACGGGGTGCGGACACGGCAGCGGGAGCAGGCACGGCAGCGGACGCGGGCGTGGTGCTCATGTCACGAGCCTACGGGCGACCGGCGACACCCACCGCACTGTCCACAGCACCGTCCGTGCCGGAGCCGGCACGGTGGTCGGAACCGGCCACGTCGTCGGCGCGGGCCGGCGTGGTCGCCCAGCCCGTGCCTCCCGGCCGGGTCCAGCGGACGCCGCCCGCCCAGGCCGGGGTCACACCGCGGAACCGGGGCGCCTCGTGGCCGGCGAACCGGCGGTCCAGCCCCCGCCACCACGCCAGGAACTCGACCATGCCCCAGAACGCGAGCGACGTGACGAGGGTGACGAGCGTGCCCTGCCACGTGCCGTTCGCGTCCGACGAGGTCAGGTCGATCCCGGACCAGCCGGGCGCCTGCAGCACGAAGATCATGATGTTGTTGAACGCGTGCTGCAGGACCGTGGCCTCGAGCCCGCCGGTCCGGAGGACGATGATCGCCGCGATCAGGCCGAACGAGCCGACGTCGAGGATGCCCCAGACGTTGTAGCCGTTCGGGATGTGCAGCACCGCGAAGACGACCGTCGAGACCGCCACGGCGATGACCGTGCCGACGCGACGCGGGATCCACGACGCGACGGTCTGCATGAGGAAGCCGCGGAAGATGTACTCCTCGGCAGCGCCCTGGAACGGGACGAGCAGGACGACGAGGACGATCGTCAGGGTGAGGGTGCCGAGGGAGACCGTCGACTGGCCGATCGCGTCGTGGTTCCAGGCGAAGCCGCCGTCGGTCGTGATCATCCCGCCGTCCCAGAACAGGCCGGTCTGCCAGACGAACATGAACGCCGCGATGACGAGCGTCGGCAGCAGGCACCACGCCGTCCAGGCCCACCGGACCCGGAACCGCGTCGACGACAGGATGCCGGCCGGTCCGATCCGCGCGATCTTGACGGCGAGCAGGATGCCCGGCAGCAGGACCACGAGCGAGACGAGCGACAGCGACAGGATCAGCGGGTCGGTGGGGTCGAGCGCGCCACCGGCCAGGTCGTTCTGCAGGTCGATCAGGGCTTGCGGCCCCTGCGTTGCGCCGATCGGCACGAAGTACGCGACCGCGATGACGATCTGCGACACGAGGTACCACCCCGCCAGGAACGCGAGGGCGACGAGCGGCCGCCACCACCTCCACCGTCCGTCGATCCGGGGCAGGCGCTGGTAGGGAACACTCACGCACCGCAGGGTACCGGGCCGGGCAGGATGGGAGCCGTGCTCACCGTCCTGTTCGGCCTGTCCGGCGCGATCGTCTACGGGTTCGCCGACTTCCTGGGCGGACTCGCCTCGCGCCGGGTCCGCCCGGTCGTCGTCACGGCGGTGGCCGCCGCGATCGGGATCGTGCCGCTGCTCGTCGGACTGGTGGTCCTGGGTGGCGTGTTCTCGTGGCCGGCCGCGGTCTGGGGCGCGGTCGCCGGCCTCTCCGGCGGCGTCGGGGTGCTGCTGCTCTACGCGGCGCTCGCGATCGGGCCGATGAGCGTGCTCTCCCCCGTCACCGCCGTCTTCGCGGCCGTCGTGCCGGTGCTCGTCGCGCTGTTCCGCGGCACCGTGCTGTCGCCCGTGGCCACCGGCGCGCTCGTGGTCGCGGTCGTCGCGGTGGTCCTGGTCGCGGTGGTCCGGGACGCCTCGGGCGCGCGGCTCACCGCCCGGGGCGTCGCCGCCGCCGCCGTCGCCGGGTGCGGCTTCGGCGGGATCGTGCTGGCCTACGACATGACGCCGGCCGACTCGGGCATCGCGCCCCTCGTGGTCGCGCGGGTGCTGCAGGCGGTGCTGCTGGGTGCGGCGGCGATCGTCGTCGTGCTCCGGACGGGAGGCCCGGTGTCCGCCCCGACGTCGGCCCGCCCGGACGGGGCTGCCGCCGTCCGCGGGCCTCGGTCGAGTCGCGCATGGGGTCCGCGGCTGCTGGTCATCGTCGCCGTGTGCGGCGTCTTCGACGCGATGGCGAACGTGTTCATCCAGGCGGGGCTGCACAGCAGCGACGACCCGGCGACCCTGCCCGTCGTGAGTGTGCTCAACGCGCTCTACCCGATCGGCACGGTGGTGCTGGCCGGGGTGGTGCTGCGGGAGCGGTTGACCGCGCAGCAGTGGATCGGCATCGTGCTGGCGTTCGTCGCGTCGGTGGCGCTGGCGTTGGCGTAGCGCGCGGTCAGGCGTCGGGGATGAGGCGCTTGCCGAGCGAGACCGTGCGGTCGTCGGTGTAGCCGAGGGACGCGTAGAAACCGAGCACCTGCTCGTTGCCCGCACGCACCTGCAGGTTGAGCTTCGGGCAACCGAGGTCGGTCAGGAGCCGCTCGAACTCGGCCATCAGGGTGCGACCGAGGCCGGAGCCCTGCAGGTCGGGGCGCACGGCGAGGTAGTTCACCCAGCCGCGGTGCCCGTCGAAGCCGGCCATGCCCGCGGCGACGACGCCGGCGTCGGTGTCGGTGTCGTCGGTACCGGTACCGGTACCGATGTCGGCGGCCTGGGGCTCGGCGACCAGGAAGAGCTCGGGCTGGACGGTCAGCTTGCGGGCGATGTCACGTCGGGGGTCGTTCCAGGGTCGGACGAGGCCGCACGATTCCCACAGGGCGACGACCGCGTCGGTGTCCTCGGTGCGGAAAGGGCGGATCCGGTACTCCATGCCCCCACGTTAACGGGGGTGGGGAGAACGTCGTCACCGGCCTGTCGCCGTGATCTGATAGACCTGTCCGACCACCCAGCCGATCAGGAGCCCCGTGACCGCACACGACACCCTCCCGTCGCGCCGCAGCGCACGGGACGACGAAGCCGGTTCGCGGTCCCGGCGTTCCCCGCGCAGACGGCAGACGGTCGGTGGCGCGATCGTGTCGCTCGTCGCCGAGTTGCTCATCATCGCGGGCGCCGGCACCGGCCTGTACGTCGTGTGGACGGCATGGTGGACCGACGTGGTCGCCGTGAACGAGCAGACGAAGCTCGTGCAGGGCCTCGACCAGGTCAAGACCCCGAAGGTCGAGGGCACCGAGCACCGCGGCACCGCACCCGTGCTGGACGAACCGCCGGGGTTGTCCGACGTGTTCGGCACGATGCAGATCCCACGGTTCGGCAAGGACTACAACCGGCCGATCGGCGAGGGCACGGATCGTGAGAAGGTCCTCAACACGATCGGGCTCGGCCACTACCAGGACACCGCGATGCCCGGCGCCCCCGGCAACTTCGCCGTCGCCGGACACCGGGTCACCTACGGCAAGCCCCTCAACCAGATCGCGGAGCTCAAGAAGGGCGACTCGGTCGTGGTCCGGGTCACCGACGCGAAGACGAAGTTCGACGTCTGGTACGTCTACAAGGTCACCGACAGCCAGATCGTCACGCCCGACAAGATCGAGACGATCGCGCCGGTGCCGAACAAGCCCGGTGTGGAACCGACCCCCCAGGACCGCTGGCTCACGCTGACCGCCTGCCACCCGATGTGGTCCGCGGCGGAGCGGTTCGTGACGCACGCGAAGCTCGACTACTGGATGCCCGCGTCCGAGGGCACCCCGAAGGAACTCTCGGAGACCGCCAAGTGATCTTCCCCCTGGTCTGGCGGCTGCTGCCCGGCCCCACCGCCCTGAAGGTGCTCGAGCTGCTCGTGCTCCTCGTCGCAATCGTGTTCGTGCTGTTCCAGTGGGTGTTCCCGTGGATCGCCGCGGACATCCTGCCGCCGCCGGACGGAACGGTGGAGTCGACGCCGACCCCGTAGCGTCCGGTCCGGTCTCGTCTGGTCTGGTCTGGTCTGGTCTGGTCAGACCGTGGTCGTCACCTGCGACCCGCCGGCCGGGGTGCGTCGCACGGCGATCCGCTCCGGGATCCGCTGCTTGAGTTCCTCGACGTGACTGACGATCCCGACCTGTCGCCCGCCCGCGGTGAGTCGCGACAACTGCCCGATGACGTCGTCGAGGGTCTCGGGGTCGAGCGTGCCGAACCCCTCGTCGACGAACAGGGTGCCGAGCGAGACCCCGCCGGCCTCGGCCTGCACGACGTCGGCCAACCCGAGCGCCAGGCACAACGACACGGTGAACGTCTCGCCGCCGGACAGGCTGCGGGGATCACGGACGGTGTCGGTCGTGTGGTCGTGCACGGCGAGGGCGAGCCCCGTCCGTCGCGCCCGTGACCCGGATTCCCGTTCGTCGGAGGTCTCGAGGGTGAAGCGCCCGGCGAGCATGCCGCGCAACCGGTCGTTCGCCGCCGCCACGACGTCCTCGAAGCGCCGCATGAGCACGTAGGTGCCGAGCGTGATGCCGGTCGGGTTGACCGATGTCACCCCGTTCGCGACGTCGGCGAGCCGGACGACCGCGCGGCTGCGGGCCGAAGTCTCCTGTCGGGCACGGACGGTGCGGTCGACCTCGGTCGCACACTGCTCGACGGCCTCGGCGCGGTGCACTGCGGTCACCGCGAGCCGGGTGGCCTCGTCGAGCTCGGCCGTCGCGCGGACCCGTTCGGCCTGGGCCGCCGGCACGTCGAGCTGCTCCGGATCGTCGTCGGCGGCCTGCACCACCGCGGGGTCGTCGAGCCCTGCCCGCACGACGGCGCGTTCGGCCTCGGCGGCGCTGATGCTGCTGCGGAAGCGTGCGACGGTGTCGGGGTCGAGCAGGCCGGCTCGTGCGGCGTCGACGTCGGGGAACCCCTGCTCGTCGAGGACCCGGGCGACCTCGGCGCTGCGCTCGTCGCGCGCGCGGGCAGCGGCAGCCGCGCGGTCGTCGGCCTCGGCGACGGCGCGGAGCACCGTCAGCCGTCCGTCGAGCTCGTCGACCACGGCCCGGAGCGACACCGGCGAGCTGCCGTCGTCGCTGTCGAGCAGTGCTGCGAGCCGGTCGATCGCCTCGTGCACGGATCGCAGGTCGGCCTCGAGCCGCTCGGCGTCGGAGGCCGCGGTCGACGCGAGCACCGTGCGCCGGGCGTCGAGGTCGTTCCGCTCACGCTCGAGCGCCCGCGTCGCGGTGTCGTGCGCCGTCCGCTCGCGCTCGTGCTCCAGCACGAGCGCCGCGGCGTCGTGCGCCGCTCGGACCCGCTCGTCGGCGGCCACCGCCATGCCGTCGAGGGCGACCGTGTCGACGGCGCCGACGACGTCGGTCAGTCGGACGTGCTCGGCGCGCTCGACGGCCAGGTCGGCCGCGGCGTCGGCGAGCTGCTGGTCGGCCGTACGCGTGGCGTCGCCCGCGGACTCCACCGCCTGGATCGTCGGGTGGTCGTCCTGCGGCGCGGCCACCGACGGGTGCGCCGTCGATCCGCACACCGGGCAGGGGTCGCCGGGGGTCAGCGCGGCACCGAGCTCTCCGGCGAGTCCGGCGATCCGCCGCTCGCGCAGGGAGCGTTCGGCGTCGAGCGCCTCGGTGGCCCGACGGCGGGCATCGGCCACGATGCGTTCGGCACCGGCGACGCGCTGTTCGGCGCGATCACGGGCGGCCAGGTCGGCGCGGAGCGCCTGCACCCGGGTGACCTCGTGCGCGGCGGCGTCGGCGTCGGCAGCGGTCGTCGAGGCGGTGCGGGCGGCCTCGACGATCCGGGCTCGTTCCGTCGGCCGGGCCTCGAGCGCGGTGTCGAGGGCGGCGAGGTCGTCGGTGAGGCGCGATGCGGTCGCGGAGGCCTCGGCGATGGCGGTGCGCCTGGTGTCTGCCTCGGCCTCGACCGCGACGAGGTGCCGGACGTCGGACAGGGCGTCGGTCAGGGTGTCGCGGCGCCGGGCGACCTGCTGTGCGTCGACGGCGCCGAGTGCGTGCTGCTCGCGCAACCGGGCGGCTGCCGCGGCGGAGTCGTCCGCCCGGACGGTTGCGGCGTCCAGGCCGTCGGCCATCGCGGCGACCCGGGCGGCGCGCTCGGCCGTCGCGACCGCGGCCCGCGCCTGCTCGATCGCCGGGGCGTCGTCGTTCAGGACCGTCTGCCGCCGCAGCAGCGCCGCTCGCCGTTCGAGGGCGGCCGCACGGGCCGTCACCGATCGCTCGTGTTCGGTCGCCGCCGTCGCAGCGGCAGCCGCAGCCGTCCGGGCCGCCCCGGCCGCGTCGGCCGTCGCACGGAGGGACGCCACCGTGCCGGCGACGACGGACTCGTCGGCCTCGGCGAGGTCGGCCGCCTGCGCGAACCGGGCCAGGGCGTCTCGGACACGGTCGTCGGCCCCCTCGACCTCGGCCTGCACGGCCCGGCGGCGAGCGGCGAGCTCGTCGGCGGTGCGGTCGTAGACCTGGGTGCCGAACAGCGACTGCAGGAGCTTCCGGCGGTCTTCACCCGGGGAGCGGAGGAACCGTGCGAACTCGCCCTGCGGCAGCACCACGGTCTGCAGGAACTGCGCGCGGTCGAGTCCGACGATCCGGGCGACCTCGACCCCGACCTCGGGGATGCGGGACGACATGGGTTCGCCGGCGACGTCGGTCGGCGCGGCGAGCCGGAACAGCTGCACGGACGCCTGCTGCTTCACGGTGCCGGTCCCCCGCTGCTTCGGGCGGTCGTACTGCGGGGTGCGCCGGACCCGGTACGTGCCCGCACCGGTCTCGAACACGAGCTCGACGAACGGCTCGACCGCGGGGTCGGCGTGCTGGCTGTGCAGCCGGTCGGAGCTGGCGTCAGATCCGGCGAGTCCGCCGTACAGGGCGAACACGACGGCGTCGATGATCGTCGACTTGCCGGAACCGGTCGGCCCTTCGAGCAGGAAGACCCCGGAGGCGGCCAGCGCCGCGAAGTCGATCGTCACGAGGTCGGGGTAGGGACCGATGGCGCGCAGTTCGAGTCGGTGCAGGTACATCAGCGGTCCCCCTCGCGCTGCAGGGCGAGCGCCGCTGCCTCGTACGCCTCGGTGAGGACCGCCCGTTCGTCGTCGTCGGGCAGCCCGCCGGTGGCGAAGGCGACGAAGTCGCCGGCGACCTCGACCGGGTCGGACGTCGCGGTGACGGCCCGCGCGGCGGTGGCGGCCGGCCGGTCCGCCGGTTCGTGCGTGATCGCCAGGGCGTGCGGGAAGTGGCCCTTCACACGGGCGTACATGCGTTCCGGGTGCACGGTGTCGGTCACCGCGACCCGCACCCAGGCGTCGGCGTCGGCCCGGAACTCCCCGGACTCGATGGCGTCGATGCTGCCCCGCACGTCGACGAGCCGCCGCGGTACCGGGGTCGGCACGAGCTCGACGGTGACGGCACCGGCCGCGTCGAGGTCGGCGATGGTCACGGACTTCCGCTGGAGCCGCTCGCCGAACGAGAACGCCAGCGGCGACCCGGCGTACCGGATCCGGTCGCCCTCGCCGACGCGCTGCGGGCCGTGCAGGTGCCCGAGGGCGACGTAGTCGAACCCGTCGAACACCGACTCGGCCACGCGGTCGACGCCGCCGACGCGGATGTCCTGCTCGCTGTCGCTCGGGTCGGCACCCCCGACGAAGGCGTGCGCGACGACGACGCTGCGGGTGCCGGCCCGCGTCGCCAGGTCAGCGCGGATCCGTTCGGTGGCGGCGTGCACGACGGCGTGGTGCGAGCGGGCGAGGGGTTCGTCCGGGACCGCCGCCAGGGCGTACCGCGTGAGGTCGGGGTGCAGGTACGGGATGCCGTACACGGCCACCGGGCCGTCGTCGTCGGGCACGAGCACCGGATCGGCCACGTGGGCCGGCTCGGCGAGGATGCGCACACGCCGCCCCATCACGCCGGCACCGAAGCCGAGCCGCGCGGCGGAGTCGTGGTTGCCTGGGGTGAGCACCACCGTCGTGGTCTCGGCGAGACGCTCCAGCACACGGGAGAGCATGCGGACGGCGTCCACCGGCGGGATCGCACGGTCGTAGACGTCGCCGGCGATGACGACGAGGTCGACCGCGCGCTCGCGGGCGAGGTCGACGAGCCAGTCGGTGAACGCGGCCTGGTGCTCGAGCAGGTCGGCACCCAGCAGTGTGCGGCCGAGGTGCCAGTCGCCGGTGTGCAGGATGCGCATGCCGCCACGGTAACGCCGGCCGGGGACATCTCCGGACACCTCGCGGTGCCCTGTGGAGGACTCAGGCGGTCACGCAGCTCGCGGACGCCAGGCCCAGCACCGAGACGACCCGGACCTTGACCGTCGGGGTGCTCGTCGCGGTCCAGTTGTTGCCGAGGTTCGTGCGGAGGTGCAGCGTGTAGGTGGTGCCGAGGTTCAGGAGTCCGGCGCCCCCGTACGTCATCGAACGGGCCCCGACGGTCGTCGTGCTGGCCACCTGCGTCGTCCCGTTCATCAGGTCGAACGACACCGGCACGGTCGCGCCGTTGTCGTAGGTCCAGGCGATCGTCACCGTGTTCGACCCGGCCGGCACACAGGTCAGGGTGGGGACACCGGTCGCCGTGCCCGCTGTGAAGGCCGCGGTCGGTGCGACGGTGGTCCGCGACCACGGGGCCGCGTCCGCCGTCCCGGGCAGCAGCACGCCAGCCGCCGCGGCGAGCACGAGCACCGCTGCGCCCCCGCCGAGGCGGCGCAGCCGCCGCCTGCGACGGATTCGTCGACGCAGGGCGCGACGGGTGAGGACGGTGGAGGCGGCGGACGGGAGGCCCGTGGCGGCGCCGTCCCGCGCCTCCCGGCCGTCGTCCGTACCGTCCACCGGACCGGCTGCGTCGTCCGGGCCGGCCGCGTCGTCCGGACCACCGGCGGCGGCGTCGGTGTCGTCGTCGGCCTCGACGAGTCGCCGGAGCGACCCGTCGATCGTGCAGAGCGCGAGCACCGCGGTCAGGCCGAGCGCGAGCATCGCGACCAGACCCCACTCCCCCGCGCTGATCCACCGGATCGGTGTCCCGATGAAGGGGATGCGCAGGAAGGCGATGCCGTGCACGGCGGAGCGCTCGATCGGCGTGGAGTCCTGCTGGGGGTTGGCGTCGCCCTTCGTGACCATGGTGCCGCCGGGGCCGTCCTCGACGTACCGGTGCATGCGCAGGTGGTCCGCCTGGTCCGGGTCGTCGGCGAGCAGTACCTTGCCCGTCGCGATCTCGCCCGAGCCGACCGGACGCGAGACGACCACGTCGCCGGGGACGATCCTCGGCTCCATCGAACCGGTCATCACGGTGGTCGGCTGCCAGCCGATGAGCGCCGGCGCGGCCGCCCAGAGCGCGAGGCCGAGCAGCGTCGCGACCACGCCCCGGGCGAGGGTGGCGACGACGACGCGCCCCCAGTCGACGGCGTCACGGACCGCTGCGTGCGGGGCGGGACCACCGTGCACTGCGATGCTGCTCATGACTGCCTTCGACCGGGGGCGCGTTGCGGAGAGGGAACGGACGGGGCTGGTTCGGCCCCGGTCCCGGCTCAGCTGTTCTGGGCCTCCCAGGTGAAGCCGAGGGCTGCGGTGCCGCCCTGCACGGTGTTCGGGGCGGTGCTCGAGACCGTGTAGGTGACGCGGTAGACGCGCGTCTCGGACGCGGTGCCGGTCGGGGCCCAGGTGCCGACGCCGGTCGCGTAGTTGGTCGAGGCGGCGCCGAAGCCCGCGACGGTGCCGCTGTAGAGCGAGCCGCCGGTGGCGGCCGGGGTGAAGCCGGAGCAGGAGCCGAAGCCGCCGCCGGTGCCCTGCTCGATGGTCAGGTTGACGTTCGCCGCCAGGTCCTTCGTGGTCGAGACGTTCGTGCCGTAGAGCTTCACGGCCGAGGGCAGCGAACCGGTCGAGGTCACCGCGATGCAGTTCGCACCGGTCGAGCCGGGCTTCAGGTTGTTCGCCGTGAACAGCGCGGTGTTGTTGTCGTCGTCGGACAGGGCGACACTGCCGGCCGTCCAGTTGTTCGTCGGGTTGACGGTGGTCGAGGAGAAGGCCGCGTACGAGGCCGTCGAGACGACGACCCCCGAGGCGACGAGGGCAGCGGGGATGGCGATCCAGGCGGCGAGGCGGGCAGCACGAGGCGTGACACGAGACATGGTTGGACTCCGTGAGGAAGAGATCTGATCGGTGGTTCGGACGGGCCCGCGGTGGTTGGTCGCGCTACGTGCCGAGGTGGTACGACGATCAAGCTACTTGGCGTTCGAGCAGCTCACAAGACCTGAGATGTCCCCACTGATGGGGGTATCTTGACGAGTGAGTTACTTGTTGACTGAACTTCCCACCCTGTACCCGAGAAGAGCTCCCATGACGGACACCGACCCGGTCGTCCTCCCCCCGCACGCACCCGCCGTCCCCGCGGCGCGCGTCGCCCCCACCACGCCACCGGCACCGATGTCGCCCGACGTCACCGCGATGGACCCCGTCACCGCCGGCACGGACCCCGACGCCGACCTGCCGCGACTGCTCACCGCCTTCCGGGTGCTCCAGATGCAGCACGCACGGGTCCTGCACCACGAGAGCACGAGCCGCGGACTGAACGCCACGGACACCCGCTTCGTGTTCTTCCTCAACGCAGCCGGCGGCCACGGCGTGACCCCGAAGCAGGCCGGCGAGTACCTCGAGCTCACCACCGGGGCGATGACGTCGCTGATCGACCGGCTCGAGAAGCACGGACACCTGGAGCGTCGCCCGAACCCCGAGGACCGCCGGAGCGTGCTGCTGCACCTCACCCCGTCGGGCACGGCGGTCGCCCGCGAGGTCGGTGCCGTCTACTCGCAGGCCTTCCAACAGGTCGTCGCACCGTCGGACCGCGCCGTGGTCGCCGCCGCCTTCGAGGGGTTCGCCGCCGCCCTGGAACGCCACCACCGGTCGTCCACAGCGTGACAGCCTGTGTCACGGCCCGCGCGTAGCGTGAGCGCCATGACCCCCTCTGAACTCCTCACCGAAGCGTTCTCCCGCATCCCCGAGACCGTCGAGCGGGCCGTCGACGGGCTCTCCGAAGACCAGCTCGCGGCACGACCGGCAGCCGGGGCGAACACGCTGGCGTGGCTCGCGTGGCACATCGCCCGCGGCCAGGACGTGCAGATCGCCGACCTCGCCGGCTCCGAGCAGGTCTGGACGGCGGACGGCTGGTACGACCGGTTCGGTCTGCCGTTCCCGGCCGAGGCGCTCGGCTACGGCATGTCCCGCGACGACGTCGGGCGGGTGCGGGCATCTGCCGAGCTGCTCACCGGGTACCTGCGGGCCGTGCACGAGCGCACCGTCGCGTACCTCGGCACGCTCGGCCCGGACGACCTCGACCCCGTCGTCGACGACGCGTGGGACCCGCCCGTCACGGCCGGCGCGCGACTCGTCAGCATCCTGGACGACTGCACGCAGCACGCCGGACAGGCGGGCTTCGTGCGCGGGCTGCTGTTCTTCAACCGCTGAGCGCGCGGTCGCGCGGGCGCACGGCCGCTTCGTGAGCAGGAATGGTCGGGTCCGACGTCGCGACCCGACCATTGGTGCTCACCATGTGACGGACGGGAGGCCCGGTACCAGCTGGTACCGGGCCTCCCGTCCGTCGTGTGGTCGCGACTAGCGCGCGGCGAGCTCCGACACGATGCCGTCACCGGGTGCGGCCTGCACCAGGTCCGCCTCGATCTCGGCGCGCTCGAGGATGCCCTCGATCTTGCGGATGCGGCCGCGCGGGACGATCGTCACGACCGTGCCCTCCTTGCCGGCACGACCCGTGCGGCCGGAGCGGTGCATGTACGCCTTGTAGTCGTCCGGGGCGTCCGCCTGCACGACGAGCGAGACGTCGTCGACGTGGATGCCGCGGGCGGCGACGTCGGTGGCGACGAGCACGTTCACCCGGCCGCTGGTGAGCAGCTGCAGGTTGCGCGTGCGGCGCGACTGGTTCAGGTCACCGTGGAGCGAGGTCGCGCGGATCCCGGCGTCCTCGAACTGGTCGGCCAGACGCTCGGCGTAGGCGCGGGTCCGGGCGAAGACGATGGTCTTGCCGTCGCCGGCGACCAGTTCCTCGAGGAGACGGTCCTTCTCGCGCTGCTCGACCACGAGGACACGGTGGTCGATGGTCGAGGACGCCTGGTCCTCACCCGCGACCTCGTGCACGCTCGGCTCGTGCAGGAACTGCTCGACGAGCGCCGCGACCTGGGTGTCGAGCGTCGCGCTGAACAGCAGCTTCTGCGCGCGGTTGCCCTGCGGGGTCACCTCGGCCGTGGCGGAGAGGATCTCCTGCACCGGCTCGAGGAACCCGAGGTCGCACATGTGGTCGGCCTCGTCGAGCACGGAGATGATGACCTCGCTGAGGTCGAGCTTCCCCTTGTTCATCAGGTCCTGCACACGGCCAGGGGTGCCGACGATGATGTCGACGCCGCGCTCGAGTGCGCCCTCCTGGCGGCCGTAGGGCACGCCGCCGTAGATCTGCGTCGTGAACAGGCCGACCGAACGGGCGATGGGCTGCACGGTGCGGTCGATCTGCAGGGCGAGCTCACGGGTCGGCGCGAGGATGAGCGCACGCGGGGCGCGGCCCATCTTGCGCTTGGTGCCGCCGCCGTGCTCCATGAGCTTCTCGACCAGGGGCGCACCGAAGGCGATGGTCTTGCCGGAGCCGGTGCGGCCACGGCCGAGGACGTCCTTGCCGGCGAGCACGTCGGGGATCGTCGCCGCCTGGATCGGGAACGGGCTCGAGGCGCCGAGCTCCTGCAGGGCGCGGGAGATGTTGCCACCGATGCCCAGGTCGCCGAAGGTCACGCCCTCGACGTCGGCCGCGATGGTGGCCTCGGCCTGGAGCTTCTCGAGCTTGACGTCGTCTGCGGGCACGAACTTGCCGCGCTCGGGCTCGTCGAACGAGCGGCGCGGGGTGCGGTCGCTGCGGTCGTCGCGGTCGAACTTGCGCGGAGCGTCGCGGTCGAACGAGCGACGCGGACGGTCGTCGTTGTCGCGACGCGGCGCACGGTCGTCACGGTTGAACGAACGCGGTGCACGGTCGTCGCGGTCGAACGAACGACGCGGGCGGTCGTCGTTGTCACGACGGGGCGCACGGTCGTCACGGTTGAAGCTGCGGGGCGCGCGGTCGTCGCGGTCGAAGCGACGAGGACGGTCGTCGTTGTCACGACGCGGCGCACGGTCATCGCGGTTGAAGCTGCGCGGGGCGCGGTCGTCGCGGTCGAAGCGACGAGGACGGTCGTCGTTGTCACGACGCGGCGCACGGTCGTCACGGTTGAAGCTGCGCGGGGCGCGGTCGTCGCGGTCGAAGCGACGAGGACGGTCGTCGTTGTCACGACGCGGCGCACGGTCGTCACGGTTGAAGCTGCGCGGTGCACGGTCGTCGCGGTCGAAGCGACGCGGGGCACGGTCATCGCGGTTGAAGCCGCGACCACCACGGTCGTCGCGATCGGGGCGACGCTGGCCGCCACTGTCACGCGGCTCCCAGTTCGGACGGGCCGGACGCTCGCCCTGCGACGCGCGACCGCGCCGCTCCTCGGCGTCCCAGCGCTGCTTCTGGCGCGGCTGCGACGAGTCGGCGGCGCGGAACCCGCGGTGCTTGCTGCTGCGGGCGGCGGGGGTGCCGTTCGGGTGGCGGACGCGGTCGGAGGCGCGGTTGTCCGCGCCGCCCTTGTTGTACGGGGCCATGGCTGCTTTCTCGGGTGCGCAACGTACCGCAGCGCCCGACAGCGACATCGGCGGGGGCTGCTTGCGGAGAGGGGGTTCATCCCGTCGCGAGTCGACGTGATTCCAGCCCTCGAGCAACACACACCCAGCAGAATTTCCGTGATCACAATGTCACGACGTCGAAGGCCGACCGAGTGAGTCTACGCGAGCCGGTGCCCTGACGCCAGCCCCGCGCGGTCCGGCGGCGGCGTGCCGGGCGCGGGACGGGCCTCCATGCCGGGGGTCGCGCGCTCAGGACTCCGCGAGCCGACGACGCTGCTCGGCGACGTCGAAGTCGGCCTTCGGCCAGGACAGGTGCATGTCCTCCAGCGCCCGGAGCAGGAGCTGCTGCACGGCGAGGCGGGCGTACCACTTGCGGTTCGCGGGGACGACGTACCAGGGCGCCTGCGGGGTCGACGTGCGATCGAGGGCGATCTGGTACGCCTGCTGGTAGCGGTCCCAGAGCAGGCGGTCGTCGATGTCGCTCGGGTTGAACTTCCAGTGTTTGTCGGGGCGGTCGAGCCGGTCGCCGAGACGCTCGCGCTGCTCGTCCTTCGAGATGTGCAGCATCACCTTGACGATGGTCGTGCCGGCGGCGGCGAGGCCGTCCTCGAACGCGGTGATCGCACCGTAGCGGCGTTCGATCTCGTCCGGCGCGGCGAGCCCACGGACCCGCTGGGCGAGCACGTCCTCGTAGTGCGAGCGGTCGAACACGCCGAGCTGCCCGGCTGCCGGCAGCTGCTTCTCGATGCGCCAGAGGAAGTCGTGCTCGCGCTCCTCGGCCGTCGGGGCCTTGAAGCCGGCGTAGTGCACGCCGTTCGGGTCGACCGCACCGACGACGTGCGAGACGATGCCGCCCTTGCCCGCGGTGTCCATCGCCTGCAGCACGAGCAGCACCCGGCGCTCGTCGCCGGCCGTCGATGCCGCGTACAGGCGTTCCTGCAGGGCGGCGAGACGCGAGGCGCCGGCGGCGAGGGCTTCGAGGCCGTCGATTTTGCGGCCGGGGAAGCCCGGGGTGCCGTCCGGGTCCACTTGGTCCAGGCGGAACCCGGGTTCGACGCGGAGCAGTGGTTCGGGATCGGCGTTCCAGGCCTTGCGATTGCTCACGTGTCCTCCTGCGGTGCTCCGGTCGGCGGCTGCCGTGCTCATCCTCGCACTGCCATCCTCCGCTCGGGTGACGTGAGCGGTCGCCGGGGCGGCTAGCGTGGACGTGATGAAGTCCGGCCGCCGCTCAGTGCTCGCGCTCGTCGCCGCGGTGGTGGCGCTCGGCGCGATGGCGTCCTGCAGCACGGACCCGGTCGGCGACGAGAACGCCACCGTGACCGCGGACAGCGTCATCTACCCGCTGTCGCTGCGGTACCACGGCATCGACGTGGTGGCCGACGTGCCCTACGGCACCGACCCGCTGCAGCGCCTCGACGTGTGCCTGCCCGCCGACAGCGACCCCGCGACGACGGCGACGCCCACAGCGACGCCGTCAGCCTCGGCCACCGCCGACCCCGATGCCGAAGCGGTCGAGGCCACCACCGGACGCCCGGCGGTCCTGATGATCCACGGCGGCAGCTGGTCGCACGGTGACAAGGCGACGGCCGCGTACCGGTCCGTGTGCAAGTACCTGGCGTCCGAGGGCTTCGTGACGTTCAACGTCGACTACCGGCTGGCGCCGACGGACCCGTTCCCGGCGGGGCTCGACGACGTGCGCCGGGCGCTCGACTACGTGTTCCGTCCCGCGACGCTCGAGACCTACGACGTCGACTCCCAGCGTGTGGGCGTGTTCGGCGGGAGCGCCGGCGGCAACCTCGCCGCGATGCTCGCCGTCACCGACCACGACTCCGCCGCGTACGCCGACGGTGACCGGATCCGTGCCGTGGTCGACCTGAGCGGGCCGACGAACCTGACCACCCGGTCCACCGAGCCCGACGGCGTGTCCGCGGCCTTCCAGCGCAAGCAGCTGCTCTACCTCGGGTGCCGGTCGTACGCCAGGTGTCCGGCAGCCACGCGGGCGTCGCCGGAGTTCCACGTCACCCCGGACACCGCGCCGTTCTTCATCGGGCACTCCACCGACGAGTTCATCCCGATGTGGGAGTCGCAGGAGTTCGCCGCGACGCTCCGGTCCCACGACGTCCCGGTGACGTTCGTGGCGGTCGAGGGCACGGCCCACTCGATCGCTCAGCTCGACGAGGCGATGAGCCGCCGCGTGGTCACGTTCCTGCGGACGCAGCTGGGCTGACCGCGGGCGGCCGACCCGCTGCCGACTGGGGCTGCCGGCTGCCGGCTGCCGGCTGCCGGCTGTCGGCTGTCGGCTGTCGGCTGTCGGCGCAGGAGACCGACCGCGTGCCCCGGGTGGGTGCCACCCGGAGTCGGGACTGCCGCTGCCGACCCCCTGGCCGCAGACTTCGGGGGTGACCGACACCTCGACCCGCCCTGCCCGCGCCGCTGCGACCCGTTGGGACCGCCCTGCGCTGCAGACGTTCGGGGAGCTGCTGCTCGGGCTGTCGTTCGTCGCCGCCGTGTCGTTCGGCGGGTACGCCTCGGTCACCGGACAGCTGGCCGTCGTGTCACAGGTCGCCGCCGTGGTGTTCCTCGTGACGCTGACCCTGGTGCTCGTGTCGTGGTTCCGAGCGGTCGAGCGCGAGGAGCGGACCGAGCGCGTCGTCGTCTCGCCCCTCGCCGCCATCGACGCCGAGTACCGCCGCTAGGCAGCTTCGCCCGGCTCCGTCTGCCTCGCCGCCCGCCGATCCGCGCGGCGCTCGCGAGCCCGCTCGACGACGAAGTACAGCGCCGGCAGCACCACGAGCGTCAGCAGCGTCGACGACACCAGACCACCGATCACCACCAGTGCCAGCGGCTGCGAGATGAAGCCGGACTTGCCGGTCAGCCCGATCGCCATCGGCAGCAGCGCGAAGATCGTCGCCATCGCCGTCATCAGGATCGGACGGAGGCGTCGTGTGGCGCCCTCGATCAGGGCCTCGCGCACCCGCAACCCGCGCCGTCGGTACTGGTTGACGAGGTCGATGAGCACGATCGCGTTCGTCACGACGATGCCGACGAGCATGAGCAGACCGATCAGCGACGCGACACCGATCGGGACGCCCGACGCGATCTGTAGCAGGATCGCGCCCGTCGCCGCGAACGGCACCGACACGAGCAGCAGCAGCGGCTGGAGCAGGCTCCGGAACGTCGCGACCATGATCACGTAGACGATCAGCACGGCGACCAGCACCGCGAGCCCGAGCTGCGAGAACGCCGACGACTGGCTGGCGGCGACGCCACCGATCGAGGCGGTCGCACCCTTCGGCAGGTCGAGCTCGTCGACGGCGGTCGTGACGGACTGCACGGCCGCACCGAGGTTCGTGGCGTCCGGCGTCACGGTGATCGTGGCGGTACGGGCCGCGTTCGTCGTGGTGACGGTGGTGGGGCCCTCGGACTCCTCGACCGTGGCGACGTCGGACAGCGGGACCGTGCCGGTGCTCGTCGGCACGTCGAGTGCACGGAGCGCGGCGATGGTGGTCGGCGGCTCCGGGTCGGCGATGTAGACGTCGAGCGTCGCGTCGTCGATCTCGATGCTGCCGGTGTCGCGCGGCGAGACCGCGGCGGCGACGAGGCCACCCACCTGGGTCTCGGTGAGGCCGAGTGACGCTGCCTCCTGGCGGTCGACCCGGACGGCGAGGAACGGTTCCGCCGCGGACAGGTTGCTCGTGGCGCCCGTGGTGTCCGGGACCGACTGCATGGTCTTCAGTACCTGGCGCGACGCCGTCTCGAGCTGCGACTGGGTCGGCGCGGTCACGTCGACCTCGATGTCGCTGCTGCCACCGAACCCGCCGCCGGAGGACGCGATGGTGACCTCGCCGACGTCCTTGATCTTCCCGATCGACTTCCGGGCGTCGGCCTGGATCGTGGGCTGGTCGGCCTCGGCGTCGGTCGTGACGGCGTACTGCACCGAGGCGCTGCCGCCCCCGCCGAACGCCGCCTGGATCGACTGGCCGCTCGTGCCGATGGTGGTCTGCACGGTCTCGACGCCGTCGACGTCCTGCAGTGCCCGCTCGACCTTGCGTGCGGACTCGGACTGGACGGCGAGGCTCGAACCGGCCTTCAGGTCCTGCGTGACCGTGAACGTGTTCTGCCCCGAGTCGCCGAGGTAGTTCGTGGTGACGAACGGCAGCGTGGCGACCGTTCCGCCGAGCACGATCACGGCGAGCAGGATGACGACGACCGGCTTGCGGACGACCCACCGGAGCACCGGCAGGTAGACGCGGCGCAGGCGGTCGACCCGGCCGGCGTCGTGCAGGTCCGCGGCGGAGGCGAGCGCACCCTCCGAGCGGTCGCCCTCGTGCGCGCGCTCGGCATCGATCGCCGACGGTGCCGCTTCCGCGTCCGTGGGTGCTTCCGCTGCCGTCGCCGCGTCACCCGGCTTCGCCTTCGGCGGGCGCAGCCACCAGTACGCCAGGACCGGCACGATGGTGAGCGAGACGAACAGCGACGCGACGAGCGCCAGGGTGACCGTCACGGCGAACGGTCGGAACAGCTCCCCCACGAGTTCTGCGACGAAGGCGACCGGCAGGAACACCGCGACGGTGGTCAGGGTCGAGGCGGTGACCGCGCCGGCGACCTCGCGAACGGCGTCCCGCACGGCCTGGCCCCGGTCGACGCCCGGGAGCATGTGCCGCTTGATGTTCTCGATGACGACGATGGAGTCGTCGACCACGCGGCCGATCGCGATCGTGAGGGCCGCCAGCGTGATGATGTTGAGCGTGTACCCGGCGGCGCGCATGCCGATCGCCGCGAGGAGCACCGACGTCGGGATCGAGATCGCGGTGACGAGCGTGGAGCGCCACGACAGCAGGAACACCAGGATGACGAGCACCGCGAAGGCGAGCCCGAGCAGGCCCTCTTCGGCCAGGGAGTCGATGGACTGCTGGATGTAGGGCGCCTGGTCGAAGACGACGGTGAAGCGGGGGTCGCCCTCGATCTTGTCCTCGATGCCGGGCAGGGCGTCGCGGACGGTGTTCGAGACGTCGACGGTGTTGGCTTCCTGCGTCTTCGTGATCGAGATCGTCAGGGCCTGCTGCCCGTCCACGCGGCTGATGGAGGTGCGCGGCGACTCGGTGATGGCGACCTTCGCGACGTCGCCCAGGGTGGTGTCCGTCGGCGTGGCCGCGGTCGTCGACCCGCCCGCCGCGGCGTCACCCGTGGGAGCGGTGCCGGTCGCGCCCGTGCCGGTCCCGGTCGCACCGGCACCGGTCGCCCCCGTGCCGGTCGCACCCGCGGCCGTGCCGTCACCGGACGAGGCTGTCCCGTCGGCACCGGCGGCACCCGACCCGGATTCGTCCGAACTCGACGAGCTCGACGAGCTCGTGAGTGGCAGGGCGCGGATGTCCTTGAGCGAAGCGATCCGCTCGCCCGTCTGCACCGACAGGGTCGAGCCGTCTTCCGTGATCGTGCCGCCGGGGATCAGGGTGCCGTTGTCGTCGAGCGCATCCGAGATCGCCGTCTGGCTGAGGCCGCGGGCGGCGAGCTCGTCCTGGTCCGGCGTGATGACGACGCGACGACCCGGGTTGCCGAAGACGTCCGCCTGCCGCACGCCGTCGAGCTTCTCGAGGTCGGGGATCGCCGAGGCCTGCAGCCGGTCGACGAGCTGCTCCTGGTTGCCGGACGCCGAGACGGCGACCTGCAGCACCGGCAGGTCGTCGAAGGACCCGGTGACGATCTGCGTCTGCACCGAGTCGGGCAGCGACAGCGCGTTCACCGCGGTCTGGATCTTGTCCTCGGCGCTGGCCAGGTTCGATCCGTACTGGAACGACGCCGACACCACGCTCTGCCCGGTCGACGAGGTCGCACTGGTCGACTCGAGGTCCGGGACGACCTGGATCGCCTGTTCGATCTTGGTCGAGACGTCGTTCGACACGACCTCTGGCGTGGCTCCGGGGTAGGCGCTGACGATCGCGACCTGCGGGAACTCGACGCTGGGGATCAGCTCCTGCTTGAGGCTCGAGAGCGCGATGCCGCCGAAGACCGCGACCACGATCGTGACGAGCGCGATGAGGGCCCGGTTGCGCAGGCTGAAGACCGAGAGGAGGTGCACGTCATCGATCCTCGCAGGACCGACCGACGAACGTTCGGCTGGCAGTCAGAACCCGCCGTCGGATCAGGACTGCAGGGTCAGAACCCGCCGAGCAAGAGGTACGCCCCGAGCACCGCGACCGTCCCGACCACCCCGGTGCCGAGCGCCACCACGCGCGCGACGGGTGAGCGGGTGCCGACGACCCCGATGCCGAGGAGCACCACCCCGACGACGATCTCGACGGCCCAGGTGACGTGCCCCGTCGTCGCGGCGACCTGCAGCAGCCCGCGGATCCCCTCGCCGACGAGCACCGCGGCCGTCACACCGAGCGCCCCTGCGCGCCACCGGGCCTCGCGGGACCGCACCGCCACGGCGGCCGCTCCGGCCAGCAGCCCGGCCGGCACCCCGAGCAGCACCCAGGGGTTCGTGATCGACAGCACGTCGGGGAACCCGCGCAGGACCGTCGTGGCCCAGTACCCGACGTGCATGAGCTCGAGGAGCACGACGCCGAGCACCATCGCCAGCGGCAGGGCGACCCGGCCCCCTCGTGCTCCGGCAACCAGGCACAGCAGCGCGGCGACGAGGAACCACGGTCCGGCCGAGTTCGACACGGAGGCGAGTGCGGGCACGGCCTGCCCGAACGAGGTCAGGACGCCCGCCAGGAACGCCCCGCTCAGCGCGATGGTGACCCGCACCACGGCGGGGACCGCCGCGGGCGGCTCGACGGACGTCGGCACAGCGGAGCGGGTTCCGGCGGACAGGGTCGCGTTCATGGCACCAGCCTCGCCGGACCCCACCGAAGCCGCATCACCCCGAGGAGCGAGAACCCCCGACCCGGCCTCACCCCAGAGGATGACGCCGAACCCGGCAGGACACCGAGCCCGGCAAGACGCCGAGCCTCGCAAGACGCCGAGCCCCGCAAGACGCCGACCCCCGGACGACGCACCGCTCAGACCACCGCCGCCAACGACCCCCGCACGCCGCTCGTCTCGCCGCCCACCCGTTCCCACGACCGCGCCAGCACGTCCACCAACCGCCCCCGATCGGCCGGGGCCATCGTGAACGGCACCCGCAGGAACCGCTCGAACCCACCGTCCGGCCCGAACACCCCGCCAGAGGCCAGCACCACACCCTCGACCCGCGCGGCGAGCACGAGCGCGCTCGACACCGGTCGGCCGAGCCCCACCCACGTCGTCAACCCGCCCGCCGGTGCCGGGACGTCCCACTCCGGGAGCCGCGCCCGGAGCGCCCCCACGACCGCGTCGCGACCTTCGCGCAGGGACGCACGCCGCGCCTCCAGGACGGCCGCCGTGCGCGGTACCAGCTCGCGCACGACCAGCTGGTCGAGCACGGGGGTGCCGAGGTCGCCCGTCGGGCGGGCGAGCAGCAGCCGCTGCAGCAACGCCGGATCGGCGCGGATCCAGCCGATCCGCAGGCCGCCCCAGAAGACCTTGGCGGCGGAACCGATCATCACGACCGACGACCCCGACGGGTCCGCCGCCGCCAACGGCGGCGACGGCTCCCCGTCGATCCGCAGCTCCCCCATCGTCTCGTCGGCGATGACGATCGTGCCGACCGAGGACGCGACCGACAGCAGGAGCTGGCGGGTCGACGCGGACATGGTCGCACCGGTCGGGTTGTGGAGCTCGGGCATGACGTACGCGACGGAGGGCGCGGTGCGACGCAGCGTCGTCTCGAGCGCGGCGGCGTCCCACCCCGTCCGCGCGTCGACGGGGACGCCGACCAAGCGGCCGCCGGCCTCGCGGAAGGCCTCGTGCGCGTGCGGGTAGGTCGGGGACTCGACGAGCACGGCGTCGCCACGGCGGACGAGCACGCGCGCGAGCAAGGCGATCGCGTGCTGCGCGCCGATCGTGACGATGACCTGGGCGGGCTCCGTCGGCAGTCCGCGCTCGGTGTAGCGCGCGGCGATCGCGGCGCGGAGGCCGGGGTCGCCGACGGTGTCGTAGCCGATGCCGGCGAGCGCCGCCGGCACGTGCCGGACCGCCCGCTCGACCGCCTCGTCGATGCCGGGGGCTGCGTGCAGGGCCGCCTTGCGCAGGTCGAGCAGGTCCCCCTCGACGACCCCGCCCAGGCGTTCGGGGTCGGGCCGGCCGACCAGGTCACGGGGCAGGTGGACCACGCTGCCGGAGCCACGGACGGACACCAGGAACCCGTCGGAGCGCAGGCGGGCGTAGGCGTTCGCGACGGTGGTGCGCGAGACGCCGAGGGCTGCGGCCAGGCCACGCTCGGCCGGCAGCCGGACGCCCTGGGCGACCCGTCCGTCGATGACGAGGACCCGGAGGGCATCGGCGAGCGCCTCGTAGGCCGGGGCGTCGGTCCCGGCGCGCCAGTCGGTCAGCAGGTGGGCGGTGGCGCGGGCACTGATCAGGACAGGGGGCACGGGTCCACGGTAGCGCGATTGGCTCTCGACCTGCAGGCCAATCTGTCGGGACGATGGCCACATGCCCCGCCACACCGCCCTCACCCTGCGCTTCGTCCAGCTCTTCGTCGGACTGTTCCTCTACGGCGCCTCGACCGCACTGCAGGTCCGCGCGGTGGTCGGCGTGAGCTCGTGGACGGTGCTGACCCAGGGGCTCGAGAACGTCGTGCCGTGGTCGTTCGGCGTCATCACGGTGGTGTCGAGCGGCGTCATCCTGCTGCTGTGGATCCCACTCCGCCAGAAGCCGGGCATCGGGACGCTGCTGAACGCCCTGGCGATCGGGCCGAGTGCCGACCTGGTGCTCTGGGTGGTGCCGGAGCCGTCGGGGATCGTCGCCCGGATCGGGCTGTTCGCCGCGGGACTCGTGCTGCTCGCGGTCGCGACGGCGTTCTACATCGGTGCGGGCTTCGGCACGGGCGCGCGAGACGGCCTGATGGTGGGCCTGCACCAGCGGCTCGGCTGGCCGATCTGGCTCGCCCGGACCCTGGTCGAGGTCACCGTCGTGATCGTCGGGTGGATCCTCGGCGGGGACGTCGGCGCGGGCACCGTCATCGCGGCGTTCGCGATCGGCCCGATGGTCCAGCCGCTCATGCCCTCCTTCCGCCGGTTCCCGTGGAGCCCCGAGCGCACGGCCGCAGCGTCCGAAGCGAACGTCGCCACACCCACCCTGGAGGCCCGCCCCACCCCCGCCACACCCGCTTCGTGAGCAGGAATGGTCGGGTCCACTGCCCCGACCCGACCATTCCTGCTCACGATCGCCCGGCGATCGCGTGCGACCCCTTGCGGCCGCGGGGAACGCGATATAGCGTGACCTCCACAGACGCGATACATCGCGAGTTCCAGGAGGCAACATGGCGCAGGAGAAGTGGCTCGTCGACGAGCCCAAGGTCATCGACACCGGCATCGTGCGCACCGTGCGTGTCGGCCTCGTCGGCGGGCAGGTGGACGTCGTCGCGCACGACGAACCCACCGCCCGGGTCGAGATCCACAGCGTGTCCGGCAAGCAGATGCTCATCGAGGTCGACGGCGACACCCTCACCGTCGACCACCCCCAGGTCCGGTGGGACGACCCCATCGGGTTCCTGAAGTCCTTCCGCGGCAAGGCCCACGCCGACGTCAGCATCCTGGTCCCCCGCGACGCCAGCATCACGCTCGGTGTCGTCTCGGCCGGTGCACTGCTGTCCGGCACGAACCGCGGAGCCACCCTCAACACGGTGTCCGGCGACCTGGTCGTCGACGGCGTCGCGGGTGACGTCACGGTCAACGCCGTCTCGGGCGCCACCACGATCCGCGACCTCGACGGCGCGCTCGCGGTGCACACTGTCTCCGGCGACGTCGTGGCCACCGGCGAGATCCCGCGGTTCCAGGCCGACGGTGTCTCGGCCGACGTCGTGCTCGACCTGCACGGGGTCCCCGAGTCCGCCCGCGTCAACACGGTGTCCGGGTCGGTGAGCGTCCGCCTGGCGGACGGCGTCGCCTACAAGTGCACGGTGAACACCGCGACCGGCAAGCTGCAGTTCGACGACGCCGAGATCCGCGGGGTGCGCGGTTCGTACGTCAAGCAGGGCGGCGAGCTGTCCGGCCAGTGGCTCGACCTGCGGGTGAACTCCGTCTCCGGCGACATCGCGGTGCTGCACGCCCCGCCGGTCGCCGAGCCGACACCCCCGACGACGACGACCACGCCGCCGACCACACCGACCACCCCGACGAACGAGAGCGAGGTGCCCGAATGAGCCCCGTCTTCGCCCACGGCCACCTGCGCCTCTACCTGCTCGTCCTGCTGGCCGACCACCCCATGCACGGCTACGAGCTCATCCAGGCACTCGGCGACCGCTTCGGCGGCACCTACGTGCCGAGCGCCGGCACCGTGTACCCCCGGCTCGCCAAGCTCGAGGACGACGGCCTGGTCACGAAGACCGCCGACGGCCGCAAGACCGTCTACGCGATCACGGACGCCGGCCGCGCCGAGCTCGCGGCACGTGCCGACGAGATCGCCACGGTCGAGTCCGGGGTCAGCGACTCGGTGAAGTCGTTGGCCGACGGCGTGCGCGCCTCGGTCGGCGAGGCCATGCGCTCGCTCCGTGCCGACCTGGCCGCAGCCGCCGAGAGCCCGGCGACCGGTTCCGCCGAGGAGCCCGTGTCCGTCCCGTCGGACAGCGCCCGCGCATTGCGCGAGCTCGAGATGGCACTGTCGTCGTTCCGGCAGCAGGTGCGTGCGGACCTGCGCCGTCGAGCGACCCGCGGCACGCTCGGTGCGGACACCGTGACGCGTCTGCGTGACGGCCTGGAGGCCCTGCGCAAGTCGCTCTGACGGCCCGCGGCCGACAGGCGGTCGCGACCAGGGCCTCCCGGCCGTCACCGGGACCGCCTGCGGAACCGGGACCGCCCCCGGAACCAGGTTCCGGACACAGCACCGTGCAGATGCGCGGTGTGGTGTCCGGAACCTGGTTCCTCAGCGCCCCGCACCCGGCGGATCGGGAGCCGGCAGTCGCGTCGGCGGGAAGCCGGCGAAGGCATCGCCTGCCGTCAGGTCCTCCCCGTGCTCGACGCGCGCCACGGTGGTGCGGACCGCGGCCAGCTGGCGGGCCAGCCGGTCCCGTTCGTGCTCGAGCCACGTCAGGTGCGCCGTGAGCGCCGCGACGTCGTCGCCCTCGTCGTCGAGCCGTCGCGCGATCTCCGGCAGCCCGAGTCCGAGCCCGCGCAGCAGCAGGATGCGCTGCAGCCGGACGAGCGCACGGTCGTCGTAGCGCCGGAGGCCACCCGCGCTGACCGCGGTGGCCGGCAGCAGCCCGACGGCCTCGTAGTGCCGCAGCGTCCGGCTCGAGACACCGGCGGAACGCGCCACCTCGGTGATGGCGTGGGGAGCTTTCGCAGCTGCGTCACCCGGGCCTGTCGATGCGCTCATGCTGGCGACTGTACTGGTTGACGCAGCGTCAAGCGTGAGAGGTGCGCGACACCCAGGGTGGCGCGCCCGCGGCCGACCGGGAATGTGCGGCAGGCGAACCGTGTTGACTCGCGCCCGGAACTGAGTAGGTTTGCCGCTCGTGACGAACGAGATCCGGTCGTTGAAAGCACGACTGATCGGGGATCCCCTCCCCTCTGAGAAGCTCGAAGGACAGCTCCTCCCGAAGCACCTGGCCCTGCCGATCTTCGCGAGTGACCCGCTGTCCTCTGTCGCGTACGCGCCGCAGGAACTCCTGATGATCCTGCTGCTCGGCGGCATGGCCTTCCTGACGTTCGCGCCGTGGGTCGCCGCACTCGTCGTGCTGCTGCTCGTGGTCGTCGTCGCCTCGTACCGGCAGCTCATCAAGGCCTACCCGTCCGGTGGTGGCGACTACGAGGTGGCGCACCGGAACCTCGGCGAGAAGGCCGGGCTCGTCGTCGCGAGTGCACTGCTCGTCGACTACGTGATGACGGTGGCCGTGTCGGTCGCCTCCGGTGTCGACAACATCATCTCGGCGCTCCCGATGCTCGACCACTTCCGCGTCGAGCTCGCCCTGCTGTTCGTCGTGCTGCTCGCCGCCGCCAACCTGCGGGGGGTGCGGGAGTCGAGCAAGGCCTTCGCGATCCCGACCTACCTGTTCGTGGCGAGCGTCTTCGCGATGGTCGTCACCGGTCTCGTCCGCGTCGCCGCCGGCAACGCCCCGGTCGCCGAATCCGCGGCGTACACCGTGCAGAACGTCGAGCACACCACGCAGGCGGCGTTCATCCTGCTGCTCCTCCGCGCCTTCGCCTCGGGCTGCTCGGCCCTGACCGGCGTCGAGGCCATCGCGAACGGCGTGCAGGCGTTCCGCCGGCCGAAGATCAAGAACGCGCAGGCAACCCTGGTCGCCATGGGCGGCATCGCGATCGTCCTGTTCATCGGCCTCATCACCCTGGCGCTCGTGTCACACGTGCACTACGCCGAGCGGGCCTGCGACCTGCAGGGCTTCGCGAACTGTGCCACCACGCCGCAGCGCTCGCTCATCGCGCAGATCGCGGCCGCGACGTTCGGCAACAACTCGGTGCTGTTCTTCGTCATCCAGGCGACGACGGCGGCGGTCCTGCTCCTCGCGGCGAACACGGCATTCAACGGGTTCCCGCTGCTCGGCTCGATCCTGGCGCGGGACTCGTACGCCCCGAAGGCGCTCTCGACCCGCGGTGACCGGCTCATCTACTCGAACGGCGTCATCGTCCTGGCCCTCGTCGCCGCGGCGCTGCTCGTGGTCTACCGGGCGAACGTCACGAGCCTCATCCAGCTCTACATCATCGGTGTCTTCGTGTCGTTCACGCTCGGACAGACGGGCATGGTCGTGCACTGGACACGGCTGCTGCGGGCCGATCGGGACGGGACGGTGCCCGCGGGCGACCCTGCCGTGAACCGCGGGCAGGTCGTCCGTTCCCGCACGATCAACGCGATCGGCGCCACCTTCACCCTCGTGGTGCTCGTCATCGTCACGATCACGAAGTTCACCCACGGCGCCTGGCTGGTCTTCCTGATCATGCCGGTGCTGTACGTGCTCATGCTCGGCGTGAACCGCTACTACCGCGACGTCTCGCACGAGATCGAGGCCGACGTCGAGACGAAGTTCGGCGCCACCGGCGACCACGCCATCGTCCTGGTGAACAAGCTGCAGAAGCCCGTGCTCAAGGCGCTCGACTACGCGATCGCCGCCGAACACGCGAGCATCGAGGCGGTGCACGTCGCGATCGACGACGCCGAGTCCCAGCGTCTGCGTGACCAGTGGGCGGAGTACGGCATCCAGGTGCCCCTGACGATTGTGCCGAGCCCGTACCGCGACATCTCGATGCCCCTGATCAAGTACATCAAGGCGCACCGGGCCGAGCACGGCTCCGAGGTCGTCACCGTCTACACCCCGATCTTCATCGTCGGGCACTGGTGGGAGGGCCTGCTCCACAACCACCGCGGCCGCCGTATCCGCAAGAAGCTCCTGCTCGTGCACGGCGTCACCGTGGCCCTGGTGCCGTGGCTGCTCGACTCGTCCGAGCTGCTGTACGGCCGCCGTTCCCGCCCGCTGCCCGGCCAGGAGCGCCGCGGCGAACCCGTCCGGCCCCCGCTCCGCCGCCCCGCGCAGCCCGGTTCGTCGGCCGAGACCGCGGCTTCGGCTTCGGCTTCGGCTTCGGCTTCGGCTTCGGCCGAGGACCGGCTGCTCCGGTCCGCCGAGCGCAACAGCCTGCTGCCGCGCCGCGCGACCCGTCCGGCGGGCCCCGCCGAGGGCGTCGACCCCGCGCTCTGCACGGGCGAGATCCACGCCCTCGTGCCCTCCCCGCCGCGACGGGGAGCCGACGAGTCGTAGCATGTGGCCCCATGACCATCAGTGACCAGCGGACGTTCGCCACGTTCGACGGACACGGCGGCAAGGTCTCGAAGCGCGTCGAGGTGCTCGACCACGAACCGCCGGCCGGCAGCCCGCTCGAAGGACTCGTCGCCGTGCGCGGCGAGCACCCCCTCGGCGCGCGCGACGAGCGCGCCGCCGACGAGTCCGCCGCGCTCTCCCGCGGCGTCCCGAGCGTCGGATGGGTGGACCCGGCCGCGCTCCGCGACTGGTACCGCCCGGACCGCGTCGTCCTCACCCGGCTCGAGGCGCGGCAGTCCGGCATCGAGCCCGGCGTCTACGCCGACTCCCGTGGGCGCGGTCGCGTCCGGATCGACAGCCTGGAGGCCCTCCTCGCCCCCGACGGCCGGCCCGCCTTCCGCGCACTGGCCGGGCCCACCGCCGAGCCCGTCGTCGACGTGCCACTGCCGACCGACCAGGCCGTCCGCCTGGTGGCGGTGACCGCGGTCGACGAGGGACTCGAGGTCGTCACCGCCCCGGTGTCCCCGTTCCTGCAGCCCGGCGAGCACCCGATGTACGGCGACGACGTGGTCGGGTTGCCGCCACGTCCGGCGAGCGGTCGGGTGCGGGTCACGGCGTCGGTGCTGCTCGACGGCGAGCTGCACGAGGTCGACCGGATCGACGAGCGTGCGGCGACCATCTGGATCCGGCGGGACGACCGCGTCGTGCCGATCGCCACGAGTGCCGTCGGGGCCGACCTGGTGCGGTACGCGGCGACGGTCGTCTGAGCCGCTTCGGTGCGGATGCGTGCCGTTGTGCCGCTGGGCCGCTGAGCCGCTTCGGGGGACGCCGCTGCTGCGTGTCGTGACGGGGGTGCGGCGTACCGTCGCGGACATGAGTGACGCAGACCGCGACCAGCAGCAGACCCCGGACGCACCGATCCAGGGCGAGACCCTCGGCGGCCCCCGACCCGACCCCTCCACGGACGCGAGCAAGGACCCCGAGCAGTGGGTCACCGGCGACGAGCCGATGACCGGACCGCAGCGCAGCTACCTCGACACCCTGGCCCGTGAAGCCGGCGAGGAACTCCCCGCCGACCTCACCAAGGCGCAGGCGTCGGAGCACATCGACCGCCTCCAGCAGCAGACGGGCCGCGGCGCCGATTCCTGAGAAGCAGTCCGCCCTTCGGCGGACTGCTGTCTGGGCATGCTCTGGGCATGTCCTGGCGAAGCGCGGCCAGTCCCCTGTTCGAGGACGATCGATGACGCGTCACCGGCTACCTTCGTGGCCATGCGAACGACATCGACCTCCATCGGCCTGACCGCGCTCCGCATCGTCCTCGGGGTGGTGTTCATCGCCCACGGCGGCCAGAAGTTCGCCCAGGGCATCCCCAACGTGGTGCAGGGCTTCTCGGGCATGGGCGTCCCCCTCGCCGAGGTCGCAGCACCCCTCGTCGCCGGACTCGAGCTCGTCGGCGGCGTCCTGCTCGTGCTCGGCGTCGCGACCCGCGTCGTCGGCGTGCTGCTGGCCGTCGACATGGTCGTCGCCGGGTTCCTGGCCCACGGCACCGCCGGCTTCTACTCGCAGGACGGCGGGTTCGAGTACGTGCTCGTGCTCGCGGTGGCCTCGCTCGCCGTTGCGCTGACCGGGCCCGGGCGGTTCTCGCTCGATGCCCTGGTGCTGAAGTCGTCACGCCGTCGTCGTGGCGTCGAGGAGCCCCTGCCCGCCTGAGCCGCGCGCCCCGGTTTCGTCCGGTGCGAGGTTCCGTACTCGGTGCGAGCTCGCGAGGGTCGCACCGGGAACGGGACCTCCCACCGTTCACGCGGCCCCTCGCACGGTGCGGGGGGCCGCAGGGCCGTTCAGCCCGCCAGTGCGTCCATGACCTGGCGGGCGATGCGTCGGCCGGCCCGGTTCGCACCGATGGTCGATGCCTGCGGACCGTAGCCGGCCAGGAACAAGCGCGGCTCCTCGGCCGACCGGCCGTCCTCGACCACCACGCCGCCCGCCGTGGTCCGCAGGTGCAGCGGGGCGAGGTGCCGCAGGTCGGCCCGGAACCCCGTCGCCCAGACCACCGCGTCGGCGTGCACGTGGGTGCCGTCTGCCCGTACCACCCCGGTCTCGTCCAACCGGGTGAACATCGGCTCGTCGCGCAGCACGCCGCGGTCGATGCCGGCGCGGATCCGTCGCGACACCGGGACCCCGGTGCCGCTGACGATGCTCGGCAGGACCTCGCCGGCGCGGGCGGCACGGTCCTGTTCGTCGACGGCGGCCACCGCGGACTCGACGTCGAGCGACGCGGTCCCGGCCCAGACCATCGGGCGCCGGGTGAACCACCGCGTCGAACGGGCGACGCCGTCGAGTTCGAGCAGGAACCCGATCGCGCTCGTCCCACCGCCCACCACCACGACGTCCTGGCGGGCGAACTCGGAGGCGCTGCGGTACTCGGTCGTGTCGACCTGGCGTCCGCGGAACACGTCGCGCCCCGGGTACCACGGCACGAACGGGGTGCCCCACGTGCCGGATGCGTTCACCACGACGTCGGCACGGATGCGCGTGACGGTGCCGTCGGCGCTCCGGGTGGTGACGCACAGGCCGCCGTCCGCCGGGGTGTCGCCCGCCACGCCGCCGTCGCCTCCGATGCGTGAGACGGACGTCACCGTGACCGGGCGCCGCACCCGCAGGTCGTAGTGCTGCTCGAACCGCCGGTAGTACTCCCCGACGACGTCCCGCGCGGGCCGTGACCGGTCGGCGTCGTCGAACTCCAGGCCCATCGCGCGCATGCCGGGCAGGTCGTGCACCCGGTGTGCTGCTCCGAGCCGCAGTGCCTCCCACCGGAACTGCCACGCCCCACCGGTGCTCGGCGCGCGGTCGAGGATCACCAGGTCGCTGCCGGGGACGAGCCCGAGGCGACGCAGGTGGTATCCCACGGAGAGCCCCGCCTGCCCCGCACCGATCACCACCACGCGGGCGTGCTGGTCGACCGGGGGCTCGAGGGGTTCCGTCATCACTTCGATTCTGCTGTGCGGGCCAGCCGTCGCGCGACGTCCAGATCGAGGTACATGGTAGAGTGATCGGCAGATTTCAAACCACGAACCGTCTGGTTCCCCGAGTGATCTTCCGTCATTCGCCAGGACCGGACCAGAGCCGAACGAGGGGGTCACGCATGGGGCGCGGCCGTCAGAAGGCGAAGCACACCAAGGTCGCCCGTGAGCTGAAGTACTTCAGCCCGCAGACGAACTACGGTGCGCTCGAGCAGGAGCTCTCCGCCGGACAACACTCCGACGAGAACTACGTCGACCGTTGGGCGGACCAGTACGGTCCGGAACCGGCGGAAGACGAAGACGAGTTCGAGACCCAGGCAGACCAGAACAAGTCCGCCTGACCTCTCTCGCAGTGACGCCGCGCAGCCCTCGGGCAGCGCGGCGTTTCCGCGTGCCCGGACACCCGTCGGCGCGCTCGGGTCCCGGCCCCGACTGATCACGACTCCCCGCGTGCATGATGCCGAGCGGCCACAACCCGTCGGTTGCAGGCCCGCCAGGCGACGGTTCGCGACCATTCACCGCCAGCTCCACGGCGAGTCCCCGGCACGCGAAGCACCGGCGGTACGGGGAAGGCTGACCGAGTCCCGCGCCCGGCACCGCACCGGAGTGGTCACGACTCCCCGCATGCACGATGCCGAGTGGTCACGAACGGTCGGTTGCAGGCCCGCCAGGCGACGGTTCGTGACCACTCACCGCACGCACTTCGGCGAGCCGGTTGCGCGCCCAAGTCCCGGGCTCGAGTGGTCACGACTCACCGTGCGCACGACGCCGAGTGGTCAAGAAGCGTCGGCTGCGGGCCTGCCGAACGACGGTTCGTGACCACTCGCCGCACGCACCACGGCGCGGCGGAGCCGGAGCCGCCGGCCCCGGAGCCCCACCCAGCGGGTCAGCCCGCGTAGCTCCCGACGAGCCGGACCGCGCCGCCGTCGACACCCTTGGCGCCCTGCTCGAACCCGGTCAGGTCCCGCGCGGACGTGGCGATCGTGCCGACGGGCCACGTGGGCATGCCGGCGGCACCGAGCGAGGCGATGACCTCGGCAGCAGCCCCGGCCGAGACGACGGCGAACATGCCGATGCCCAGGTTCCAGGTGCCCTCGGTGTCCTCGATCGGCGTGCCGGCCATGTCGGCCAGGACCCGGAACACCGGGAGCGGCTGCCAGGTGGAACGGTCGACCTCGACCCAGGAGCCGACGGGCAGCACGCGCGCCAGGTTCGCAGCGATGCCACCCCCGGTCACGTGCGAGAGCGAGTGCACCGCGCCCGGGTGCTGCTCGAGCAGCGCCAGGAGCGGTGCGGTGTACAGGCGGGTCGGCTCGAGCAGGGCCTCGCCGACGGAGACCGCGCCGCCGAACCCGACGCCGCTCAGCTCGGGCAGCTGGTCCGTGAAGCCGACACCGCGCGACGCCAGGATGTGCCGCACGAGGGAGTACCCGTTGGAGTGCAGGCCCGACGACTCGATCGCCAGGACCACGTCGCCGTCCTGCACCAGGTGCTCGCCGAGCTGCGCGTCGGCCTCGACGACACCCGTCGCCGCACCGGCCACGTCGTAGTCGTCCGGGCCGAGCAGCCCCGGGTGCTCGGCGGTCTCGCCACCGACCAGCGCGGTGCCGGTCTCCGAGCAGCCGCGGGCGATGCCGGCGACGATGTCGGCGATCCGGCCCGGCACCACGCGACCGCACGCGATGTAGTCGGTCATGAACAGCGGCTTCGCGCCGACCACGACGATGTCGTCGACGACCATGCCGACCAGGTCCTGCCCGATGGTGTCGTGCTTGTCGATCGCCTGTGCGATGGCGACCTTGGTGCCGACGCCGTCGGTCGAGGTCGCGAGCAACGGGTGTGAGAAGTCCTTCAGGAACGAGACGTCGTAGAGCCCGGCGAACCCACCGACGCCACCGAGGACCGAGGCGTTGTGGGTGGCCGCGACCGCGGACTTCATCAGTTCGACGGCCAGGTCACCGGCAGCGGTGTCCACTCCGGCTTCGGCGTACGGGTTGGGCATGCGGAGTCCTTCGCGGTGACATGGCAGACTTGTGCGGTACCCCCCGATTCTACTGATCTGGAGCACACCCGCGAATGTGCGGCATCGTCGGCCTTGTTGCGCAGGGCCCCGCCAACCAATCCATCTACGACGCACTGCTCCTCCTGCAGCACCGCGGGCAGGACTCGACGGGCATCGCCACGGTCGAGGGTCACGTGCACCACATGCACAAGACCCGCGGCCACGTGCGTGAGGCGTTCCGCACCCGCGACATGCGCGCCCTCCTCGGCACCATGGGGCTCGGACACGTCCGCTACGCCACCAAGGGCGCCGCGACGAACGAAGAAGAAGCCCAGCCGTTCTACGTGAACGCGCCGTACGGCATCGTCCTCGTCCACAACGGCAACCTCACCAACACGCGGGAACTCACGCGTGAACTGTTCGACATCGACCGTCGTCACCTGAACACGACGAGCGACACCGAGCTCCTGGTGAACGTGCTGGCGCACGAGCTGCAGGGCCAGGTCCGCGGTGCGAACCTCGACCCGGGTCAGGTCTTCGACGCCGTCGAGCGCGTGCACGAGCGGGTCGAGGGCTCCTACGCCACGATCGCGACCATCGCCGGGCACGGGCTGCTGGCCTTCCGCGACCCGTTCGGCATCCGCCCGCTGATCCTCGGCCACAAGTTCGACGAGGCCGGGCAGCCGGAGTGGGTCGTCGCGAGCGAGTCGCTCGTGCTCGAGTCCGGCGGGTACGAGATCGTCCGGGACATCGCTCCGGGCGAGGCTGTCTTCATCGAGATGAACGGCCAGATGCACGCCCGCCAGTGCGCGAAGAACCCGCGCCTGGTGCCGTGCTCGTTCGAGTACGTCTACCTGGCACGTCCCGACTCGGTGATGAACGGCATCTCGGTCTACGACGCGCGTCTGCGCCTCGGCAACCGTCTTGCCGACACCATCGAGCAGTACGCGCCGACCGGTGACATCGACGTGGTCATGCCGATCCCGGACTCGAGCCGTCCGGCGGCCATGCAGGTCGCCCGGAAGCTCGGCATCGAGTACCGCGAGGGGTTCTACAAGAACCGCTACGTCGGCCGTACCTTCATCATGCCGGGGCAGGCGGAGCGCAAGCGTTCGGTGCGCCAGAAGCTCAACGCGATGTCGTCCGAGTTCAAGGGCAAGAACATCCTGATCGTCGACGACTCGATCGTCCGTGGCACCACGAGCCGCGAGATCGTCGAGATGGCCCGGGCCGCCGGCGCGAACGAGGTCACGTTCACGAGCGCGGCACCCCCTGTCCGCTTCCCGCACGTCTACGGGATCAACATGCCGACGCGCGCGGAGCTCATCGCCCACGACCGGAAGATCCCGGAGATCAACCGCGTGCTCGGCAGCGACCACCTGATCTACCAGGAGGTCGGGGACATGCGCGACGCCATCATCGAGGGCTCGGACGTGACCGACCTCGAGATGAGCTGCTTCACGGGCGAGTACGTCACGGGCACCGTGAGCCCGGAGTACCTGTCCTGGGTCGAGGCGAACCAGCTCAGCTGAGTGGTGGTCGCGATCGCAACCACCAGACGGACGGGAGGCCCAGTGCCAGCTGGCACCGGGCCTCCAGTCCGTTGATCGGGAGCGGCTACGGCCGCTGGTCACCGTGGTCGTCGAGCTCACCGTCGACCGTCTCGGGCGGCAGTTCGACCTCGACGCGCTCCGCCGTCAGGCGGGCCGACCGCCGGGCGTAGACCCGGTCGAACACGACGGCGACGACCGCACCGACGAAGGCGCCGATCGTGACGCCCCACAGGCTGAAGTAGCCGACCAGGCTGCCGAAGCTCGTCTGGTCACGCTGGCCGCCGAGGTTCATGGTGAGGGCGACCACGACGAGGGTCGCGAGGAACCCGAGCACGGCACCGCCGACGATGAACACGCCGAACTTCGGTGCACGGCGGATGGTGACCTCGTCGGGGCTGGCGACCGCGCTGGGAGCCGGTGCCGGCGTGGGGAGCGGCTGCTCGTCGGGTTGATCGGTGTTGCTCACCCGTCCATTGTCCCCCACTGTGGGACGTCCCGCGGCCTGTGCGCGGCGACCGATCCGGGAGAGGATGGACGCTACTGGTCGGTATCCCAAGCGGAGGAGGTGTGTCGGATGCGTGAACGAACCGCACCCGCCCGCCGACGCCGACCGGCCGCCCCCGCCCGCGTGGCCTGGCCCGTCGCGCAGCGCGCAGAAGAGGACCGCGCCGTCGCCGTCGTCGCCGAGCACCGGTGGAGCGTCGCGCTCGTCGGTGCCCCCGGCATCGGCAAGAGCACCGCCGCGGCGCGGGTCACCGACCGAGTCGCCGGTCGCGACGGCACCGGCCGCACCGTCGTCGTGCCGATCACGGCGGTCGCCGCGAGCCGGTCGATGCCCTTCGGCGCCGTCGCCGAGCGCTTCGGCGAGCTGCCGGCGTCCATCTCGGAGCTGTCCGACGACACCGGCGCCGAGCAGCGCTTCCGGGCGATCGAGGACCTCGTCGACCGCGACGTCCTGCTCCGTGTCGACGACGCCGACCACCTCGACGCGATCTCCGCGCGGTACGTCGCCTGGCTGGTCCGCCGGCAGGGCGCCCGGCTCGTCCTGACCTGCCGCGACTTCACGGCGCTCCCCGAGCCGCTCCGCGCGCTGTGGCAGGACGACCTGCTCGAGCGCATCGACCTGCAGCCGCTCGCGCTGCACGAGACCGCGGCGCTCGTGGCCGAGGCGCTCGGCTCGCCGCTCGAGAACGCCTCGGCCGAGCGCGTCCACCGCGCCACCGCCGGCAACCCCTTGTACCTGCGCGAGGTGGTCCGTGCGGCGCGGGTCTCCGGCGCCCTCGACCACACCGCGACGGGGTGGTACTGGCGTGGACGGGTGACCGCGTCGGACAGCCTCGCGGACATGTACCGCACCGAGCTCGGGTCACTGCCGGAGGACCTGCGCGACGTCGTCGACATCGTCGCCCTCGCCGACCCGATCCCGCTCGCGCGCCTGCTCGGCCTGGTGACCGGCGGGGACGTCGACCGGGTCGTCGCGCTCGGCCTGGTCCGCATCGACTCGCTCGACGACGGCGCCGCGGTCGTCCGGCCGTCGCACCCGCTCGTCGGCGAGGTCATCCGGACCCTGGTGCCGGTGGCCCGGCGAACGGCACTCTTCGCGCGCGCCAACGCCTTCCGCACCGACCGGCCCGAGGGCGCACCGCCTGCCGCACGCCTTCGTGCCGCCCTGTGGTCGCTCGAGTGCGGGGTCCTGCCGTCGGTCGACCAGTTGCTCGACGCTGCGCAGGTCGCCGTGCGGCTGCAGGAGCACGAGAGCGGGATCGCCCTGGCCTCGGCAGCGCTCCGCACGACGCTCACGCCGACCGAGCAGGTCACGGCGCACTGCCTCCGCTCGCTGGCGTACTCGTACTCGGACGGGCGCGAAGCCGGCCGCGCCGACGCCGAAGCGGCCTGGGGCGTGGCGAAGCGACACGTCGGCGACGTCACCGACGAGGCCGTCATCGAAGCGTGCGAGACGCTGGCGAACATCCGCCAGTTCCACGACGACGACGTCGCGGCCTCCGTGGCCCTGACCGACGCCGCCACCCGCCTGGTCGTGTCCGACGAGGCCGTCGAACGGCTGCGGCTGCTGCGGATGGCGCACCAGGGCTGGGGCGGCGACTTCGCCGAGGTCCGGGCCGAGATCGAGCGCAGCGGCATCGTGGACGCCCCGACGATGCCGATGTCGTTCCTCGCCGTCGCACCCTGCGCCGTGATGGCGTTGGCGACCGCCGGCCGGTTGGACGACGCGTCCGCGCTCGGTCACCGTGCCCTGGCCACCGCCGTGGCGCACGTCGAGGCAGCACCCTGGAGCGTCGGCGAGAACTCCTCCGTCCTGCACCAGGTGCAGATGTGGCGCGGCGACCTGGACGACCTGATCATCGAGGTGCCCGCGGGGCGGTCCAGTCCCTACCTGAAGTACGACTTCACGCTCGAGCTCATCGGTCAGGGCAACCTGGCGATCGCACAGCGCCGCTGGGACGATGCCGTCGCCGCGTTCTCGGCGGCGTGCGAGCGGTACGACATCGCCGACCACGGCGGGTTCGCGGCCTACCCCTGGGCACGTCTGGCCCTGGCGCTCGCGTACGGCGGACGCGCGGAAGAAGCCTCCAGCGCGCTCGAACGTGCCCGGAGCACCCCGCAGCGGGCGATGCGCATCACCGGCGAGCAGGTCGCCGTGTCGATCGCCTGGACCGAGGCCGTGCTCGGCAACCCGGCCGGGCTGCAGCACGCCGACGAGATCATCGAGCGCAGCACGGCCAACGGCTCGTGGACGCACGTGATGTACGGGTACGCCCTGCACCACGCGGTCGGCATGTCGCAGGGACGCGACTCGACCGGCTCGCTCGAGCGGATGCGCGACGCCGCCACCCGCGTCGACGGACCGCTCGCCGCAGCCGTGATCGAGTACGCCGACGCCGTGCGCGCCGGCGACCGTACGCGGGTGATAACGGCGCAGGGACTGCTCGCAGCACACGGCATCTCCGTGACCGCGGGGCACTCGAAACCGCCGCTGACGAAGCGCGAGTACGAGGTCGCGGAACTCGCCGCCCAGGGGCTGAGCAACCGGCGGATCGCGGAGTCCCTCGGGCTGTCGACGCGGACGATCGACGCGCACCTGTCGCGTGTCTTCGCGAAGTGGGACCTGCACGCGCGGTCGGAGCTCAGCGAGCTGCTCTGAGCTGCCCGGTACTCGGCACGGCCGGCTCCGCACTCGGCACGGCCGGTTCCGCGTTCCCGCGTCGGCTGTCGCGCACGCAAGAACGTTGCGGATTGCAGCACGACGCGCCGCCACGATTGACACGTTGTGTGGAACTTCGCGTACCTTGGTGCCTGTCGCCGGGTTCGGACCCGTTCGGGTCGGGTCCGAATCCCGGCGACTTCAAGCTTAGGAACCCGGTCGATGCGGGCGCATCGGTAGGCACTACCTAATTCGCGCGGGAGTTCTCCGCAGGCGCTTCCGCCGCGGCGGCTCGGTGCCGACGGATCGGTGCCGGCGGATCGGTGCCGGCGACTCGGTGCCGGCGACTCGCAGGGTCAGGCGCCGGGGGCGGGCAGCCGGACCGGCAGGAACGCCGTCAGGTCGGCACGCGAGCCCGAGGCGCTGACGCGCGACTGTGCGACCGCCTCGGCCCAGGTCAGCTCGCCGGACGCGAGCGCCAGCCACGTGGTGGCGTCGGTCTCGACCACGTTCGGCGGCGTGCCACGGGTGTGCCGGGGTCCGGGCACGGCCTGGACGGCGGCGAACGGCGGCACCCGCACCTCGACGCTGTTGCCCGGCACCTCGTCCGCCAGGCACTGCAACGTCCACCGAACCGCGGTCGCGACGGCCGGTCGGGCCGTCTCCCCACGACGCACGGCAGCAAGTGCCGCTCGCCCGTCGGCGTCCTCGATCCTCCTGGGTGGCATCTCCACAGGCTAGCCCTCGCATCGCGGGCGGCGAGTCGGGCTGGGTAGGGTGATCGGGTGCGAATCCTCGTCCTCGGTTCCGGTGCCCGCGAGCACGCGATCATCACGGCCCTCCTCGCTGAGCATGCGGGCCACGTCATCACGGCAGCGCCCGGCAACGCCGGCATCGCCGCCGACGTCGAGACCGTCTCCCTCGACCCCACCAACGGTGCGCTCGTCGCGGAGTACGCGATCGAGAACGACGTCGAGCTCGTCGTCGTGGGCCCCGAGGCCCCGCTCATCGCCGGTGTGGCCGACCCGGTGCGCACCCGCGGCATCCCGGTGTTCGGGCCGGGCAAGGCCGCCGCGCAGCTCGAGGGCTCGAAGGCGTTCGCCAAGCGGATCATGGGCGAGGCCGGTGTGCCCACGGGGCGTCCGGTCTACGCGGGCACGGCGGACGAAGCCGTCGCCGCGATCGACGAGCTCGGCGCCCCGTACGTGGTCAAGGCGGACGGGCTCGCCGCCGGCAAGGGCGTGCTCGTGACCGACGACCGCCAGGCCGCGATCGACCACGCCACCTACTGGCTCCAGCACGGACACGTCGTGGTCGAGGAGTTCCTCGACGGCGAAGAGGTCTCGTTGTTCTTCCTGAGCGACGGGCACGACGTCCGCGCGCTCAGCCCCGCCCAGGACTACAAGCGCCTGGCCGACGGCGACCTCGGACCGAACACGGGCGGCATGGGCGCGTACTCGCCGCTGCCGTGGCTCGCCGACCGCTGGCCGTCCGAGCAGGCCTTCGTCGACGAGGTCACCGAGCTCGTCGCGCTGCCGACCGTCCGCCGCCTCGAGCACGAGGGCACGCCGTTCGTCGGGCTCCTGTACTGCGGCCTCATCGTCACCGAGCAGGGCGTCCGCGTGATCGAGTTCAACGCGCGCTTCGGCGACCCGGAGACGCAGGTCGTGCTCCCCCGCCTGGCGACCCCGCTCAGCGAACTCCTGCTGGCCGCCGCCACCGGGCAGCTCGGTGCCGTGCCCGCGCCCGTGTTCCGCGACGAGGTCGCCGTGACCGTCGTCCTGGCGAGCGAGGGCTACCCGGAGAACCCGCAGACCGGCCGACCGATCACCGGCATCGACGACGCGAACGCCCGCGACGGCGTCTCGGTCGCGCACGCCGCAACCGGCGTCCTCGACGACACGCTCGTCGCCACGGGCGGCCGGGTGCTCAGCGTCGTCGCGACCGGGTCGGACTTCACCCAAGCCCGTGAGCGCGCCTACGCCGGGCTCGGCGACATCACACTCGAGGGCGCGCAGTTCCGCACCGACATCGCCGCGAAGGTCGCGAAGTGAGCGCCCCCGCGCCGATCGCCGGCTGGCGGCACGTCTCGTCCGGCAAGGTCCGCGAGCTCTACGTGCCCGAGGGCACCGCCGACCTGGCGAGTGCGTCCGAGCTGCTGCTCGTCGCCTCGGACCGGGTCAGCGCCTACGACTTCGCGCTCGAGCCGCCGATCCCGGGCAAGGGCGAGCTGCTGACCCGCCTGTCGCGGTTCTGGTTCACCCAGCTGAGCGACGTCCCGAACCACATCATCGGCCCGTCCTCCGGTGGTACCCCGGTGCCCGCCGAGGTCGAGGCACGATCGATGCACGTCATGCCGCTCACGATGTTCCCCGTCGAGTGCGTCGTGCGCGGGTACCTGGTCGGCAGCGGCTGGGCCGAGTACCAGGAGACCGGCAGCGTGTGCGGCGTCGCGCTCCCCGCGGGCCTGTCCAACGGTGACCGCCTGCCGGAACCGATCTACACGCCGGCGTACAAGGCGGCCCAGGGCGAGCACGACGAGAACATCTCGTACGAGCAGACCGTCGACCTGGTCGGCGCCGAGACCGCTGCCACCCTGCGTGAGCTCTCGCTGCACGTGTACACCGAGGCCGCGGCCATCGCCCTCGAGCGGGACGTCGTGATCGCGGACACCAAGTTCGAGTTCGGGCAAGACGCCACCGGTCGGATCCGCATCGCTGACGAGGTCCTGACGAGCGACTCCAGCCGCTACTGGGACGCCCGCTCCGCCGACCGCACCGACTCGTTCGACAAGCAGATCGTGCGGGACTGGCTCAGCGCGCACTGGGACCGCCAGGGCACGCCGCCGGTGCTCCCGGACGAGATCGTCGAGCGCACCGCGGCGCGCTACGCCGAGCTGATCGAGCGCCTCGGCGCCTGACGCCGCACCCGGCCCGCGCCCAGCCGGCGGTCACGACACCCCGCTCACGTCCGGCGAACGGTCACGAACCGTCGGCCGAGGCCCCGCCAACCGACGGTTCGTGACCACTCGGCGGCCCACGCACGACACGTCGCGACCACTCGACCGGCGACGACCCGCCGCGCGACCGCCGACGAGCCAGCCGACGGTTCTCGACCGTTCAGGACTCGAGCGCCTCGACGGCCTCGCGCGCCACCACGACGACGGTCAGGTCGTCGCCCGGGTCGTGCTCGACGACACGCGCGCGCACCCGCTGCAGGAACGTCTCGACATCCGGGGACTCCCGGTACAGCGATCCGAGCTCCGACAGCGCCGCGAGCGTGGAGTCCCAGAGCTCGAGCGCACCGTCCGTCACGACGATGAGCACGTCACCGGGCCGGAGCACGAGCGAGCCGGCGGCGCGGGGCATCCCGGCGGGGTGCAGCCCGATCGGCAGGTCCGACGACCGCAGGATCCGCTCGGCACCGTCGTCGCGGAGCTGCAGCACGAGCCCGTGGCCGGCGTCGGCGAAGTCGAGTCGCCCGGTGGACGGGGTCAGTCGGCCGTGGAACATCGTCGCGAAGGACTCGGCACGGCTGAGCTCGGGGGCGACCTGCGCCTCGAGCTCGGCGACGGCGGTGCCCGGGTCCTGGTCGCCGCGGGCGAGCAGGCCTCCCCGGATGTTCGCGGCGAGGAGCCCGGCGGACATCCCCTTGCCCATGACGTCCGACACGGTCAGGTGGACCGAGTCCTCGCCGGAACGGTGCCAGTCGTGGAAGTCACCGGAGACGAGCCCGTGCGGGATCGACATCCCCGTGATCCGGTAGCCGGGAACCTGCACCTCGGCCGGCTGCAGGCCGTTGAGCACGGTGCGCAGGCGGTCCTCGTCGGCTCCGGCGAGCAGTTCGCGCTCTGCCCAGATGCCGAGTTCCTGCAGCAGTTCGAGCTCGTCGGCGTCGAGGGTGCGCGGCTCGGGGTCGATCAGGCAGAGGGTGCCGATCTTCAGGTCGTCGTCGCCGGCACGGAGCCCGACACCGGCGTAGAACCGGACGTTCGGATCGCCGAGCACCATCGGCAGGTCCGCGTACCGGGCGTCCACCCGGGCATCCGGGACGACCACGGGCCCCTGCTCGCCCAGGGTCCGGCCGCAGAAGGTGTCCTGCAGCGGGATGACCGGGCCGAAGGCTGCGTCGCTCTGCTGCGACTTGATGGTCAGGGTGGTCTCGCCGGCCAGGTTGAGGAACGAGCCGGAGACCCCGAGGGCCTCGCGCGCGATCCGGGTGATCCGTTCGAACCGTTCCTCGACGCCACCGTCGTCCACGTCGAGTGCCGCGATCAGGGCCGCTCGCCGAACGGCATGGGCCCCGGTCGTCGCGGGCACGGACATCGCGGTTTCCGGCTGCATGCTCCCACGGTAACGCGCTGAACGGACAGGGCCTGGCCCCAGTCCGGAGGGCGCAAGTGGTCGGGCGCGGCGGCGTACCCTGGTCGTCGTGCTCCGAGTCGTCCCCGCAACCGTCCTCGGCGTGGCCGCGCTCCTGGCCCTCGCCGGCTGTGGCGCCCACGACTCCACCGGCCAGGTGTCGGTCACGGTGTCGTCGAACGCCGCCGACCACCCCTACGAGGTCAAGGTGTTCGCCTCGACCGGCAAGCTCTCCGAGCACCAGCGGGTGTTCCCGGGCGGCACGGCCGACTTCGCGGGCGTTCCCCTCGGCAAGGTCACGGTCCGCGGCGGCGACCTCTGCCCGCAGACGACCAAGGTGTCCGACGGCACGGTCGCGACGGTGACCCTCACCACGACCGGCTGCTGACCCAGCCCGCCACCACGACCGTCCGCTGACCCCACCCGTCACCCCGACGACGGGCTGCCGCCCCCCTCCGCGACCAGGTGCTCCACCCGCGGCTCGCCCGCAACCTCGCGCACCGACTGCAGGGTCCGCGCGTCGTCCCCGGTCTGCCGGACCTCGTGCTGGTCGACGTGCTCCTGCCACGACCCCACCCGGAACGCCTCCACCCAGGCGTCCGGCCCGGTCGCGGCGTCCCGGTACAGGTTCCAGTCACGGGCACCGGTCCGCCGACGGCTCCGCCCGAGCCGTTCGGCGCGCGCCCGGAACTCGTCGACCGCGTCCGCCGGGACCGTCCAGTGCAGCAGCACGAGGGTCTCCCCCGTCGCTGCGCCGTGGTCGTCCGCCACGAACACCTCGTCCCCGAACGGCATCGGCGTCACGGCGCGCTGCCGGTCGGTGAGCACCGGGAACCCGGACACGAGCAGCAGTGCGGCGCTGAGCGCGGTGAGGACTCCTGCCCCGGCGAGCACACCCGTCACCCCGAGCGGCGTGGCGACCGCGCCGGCGAGCGCCGCACCGATCGCGGTGCAGCCGAACAGCACGAGCTGGTAGGCGGCGAGCCCACGGGTCCGGACCCAGGCGGGCAGGAACGCCTGCACGGTGCCGTTCAGCGTCGTCACCACCGCGATCCAGGCCACCCCGCCGACCAGCAGCGCGACGAGTACGACCGCCAGCACGGGGACGAGCGCGACGACCGTGGTGCAGACGCCGAACACCACCGAGGCGATGCCGACCGTGCGACCGATGCCGAGCCGCGCACGGACCGCCGGCATCAGGAACGCCCCGCCGACGGACCCGATGCCGACGGCGGCGAGCAGCAGTCCGTACCCGCCGGAGGACAGCCCGAGCGAGCCGTCGGCGACGAGCGGCAGGAGTGCCCAGAGCGCGTTCGCGGGCACCATGAAGACGGCGAGCTGCACGAGCAGCCGGCGGACGACGGCCGCGTGCAGGACGTACCGCAGCCCGGCGCGGGTGGCGTCGATGAACGGTTCGGCCCGCGTCTCGGGGCGTTGGTAGCCGCGCCAGGCGACGAGCACCACCAGGAAGAGCGCGAACGACAGCGCGTTGGCGGCGAACACGAACGGCACGCCGAGCTGCGCGATCACCACCCCGGCGAGCGCCGGTCCGATCGCCCGGGCGACGTTGACGCCGACGGAGCTGAGCGCCGCGGCGTCGGTGATCGCGGCGCGCGGCACGATCTCGGGCACGAGCGCCTGGTACGCGGGCAGCTGGAGCGCCGAGGCGGTCCCGAGCAGGAACGTGACGGTGAGCAGGAGCGCCGGGGTCATGTCGCCGGTCGCGGTGAGCACGGTCATCACGACGCCGACGACCACCTGGAACGCCTGCACGCCGATGAGCAGCCGCCGCCGGTCGACGAACTCGCCGATCACCCCGGCGGGGATCCCGACGAGCAGCACCGGCAGGCTCGACGCGGTCTGCACGAGGGCGACGACGACGGGTGCGGCGTGCTCGTCGACGAGCAGCCACTGGGCGCCGACGGTCTGCATCCAGCTGCCGATGTTGCTCACCAGCACCGCGATCCACAGGGCGCGGAAGACCGGGATCGCGAGCGGCGCCAGGGCGCCGCCGCGGGGTGCTGGGGTGGTGCGTTCCGTGGTCACGTCGCCTCCTGGGGTGGGACGGGGACATCCTGGAGGCGCGGTGCGCGTCGGGCGCGCGCCGCGCCTCCAGGGATGGTCGGGTCAGGCGGCGGCGTCGGTCGCGCTGGTCGCGGTGACGGCGCGCTCGATGACGTCGGCGACGTCCTTCGGGTGGGTCTGCATGACCAGGTGCGGGGCGGCGATCTCGGTCACGTCGGTGATGCCGGCGCGGGAGTAGCCGAAGCGCTCGACCTCGGGGTTGATGGTGTGGTCGTCGGACGAGACGATCGCCCACGCGGGGGTGGTCTTCCACGCGGCGGCGGAGGCCGGCTCGCCGAAGGCGGCACCGGACAGCGGGCGCTGCGAGACGGCGAGCACCTCGGCGACGCGCGGGTCGACCCCGGCGGCGAAGACCTGCGGGAACGCGTCGATCGCGACGGAGACGTCGGTGCCGTCCTCGCCTCCGGCGACCGGGTACGGCGTGTACACCAGGTTCGCGGCGAGGTCGGAGTCGGGGAACCCGCCCTGCAGCTGCCCGAGGCTCTCGCCGACCTCGAGCACGTAGCCGGAGACGTAGACCAGTCCGACGACGTTCTCGGCCTCGCCGGCGACGGTGATCACGGCCCCGCCGTACGAGTGACCGGCGAGGACGACCGGCCCGTCGACGTGCTCGGCGACGGCGCGGATCGAGGCGGCGTCCTCGGCGAGGCTGCGGTTGTAGACCGGCGGGACGAGGACGGTGTGGCCGCGGTCGAGCAGCTCGCGGGTGACGGGTGCCCAGCTGGCGGAGTCGGCGAACGCGCCGTGGACGAGGACGATGGTGGGTGCAGCCATGTACGGGTCTCCTTCGTGACGAACGTCTGGGGTGGTGCAGGGACCGGGGATCCCGGCGTCGTCACGCTAGGGCTGGGGGTGCTGCGTCGTCGTGTCCCTGTCGTTGCCCGTCACCCCCGACGACAGCGCGTGCCGGCGGCCCCGGGTGCTGCGCACGGTGCCCTCGGACGGCCGGACACACCGTGCCGGGGTCCCCCTGCGGGGCGGAGGCACCGCGACGGGGGCCCCGCCGGGACCCCCTTCTCCCCCCTGCTCCACGGCCCGGCCGGTTAGCGTGATCGCATGGAACACGAGGACGGCACGACGACGACGTCGGCCCAGGACTTCGTGGACGCGCTCGCCGAACCGGTCGTGGTCTTCGACCGCCACCTGGACGTCGTGGCGGCGAACCGGCTCGCCGGCGCCCTGTCCGCGTCCCTCACCGTCGGCACGAACCTGGCGCGGTTCACCTTCCTGAACCCCTGGGTCGAGGACTCGGTCGACGGCTGGGAGGCCGAGGCACACCGCACCGCCGCGATGCTCCGGGACTCGCTGGACGAGCACGACGCCGACGACCGGTTCCAGGAGCTCCTGGGCGAACTGATGGCCCGGAGCACGACGTTCGCGACCGAGTGGGCCGGCGGAGCGGTCCGGCCGACTCGCCGCGGGGAGTCGGCGTTCGAGAACCCGCTGGTGGGCCGGATCGACCTGCGGTGGGAGCAGCTGCGTCGGCTGGAGGACCCCGAGCACGTGCTCGTGGTGTGGACGGCGGCGGACGAGGAGTCCGCCGCGCGGCTCACGACGCTCCGCGGGCTGCTCGACGAGGGCGAGACGACCGGCTGATCGGCGAGCGAGGCCACCGCGACGACCGCTCGGCTACCCCACCGCGGTCTCGCCCGCGACCGGTTCCCGGCGCGCGGTGCCCTGCTGCACCTGCGCGGCGAGGTACGCGACGGCCGCGGCTGCCGGCGTGCCGGGGTCGGCCCAGAAGGTGACGAGTACGTGCGAGCTGCCCGGGATCGCGAGGTTCTGCCAGCGGAACTCGACCCAGCCGATCGGGTCGATCCAGTGCCGCGAGACCCCGGTGCGCTGCACGGCGACGTCGTGCCGCGCCCAGATGCGGGCGAAGTCCGGGTCCTGCAGGGTCAGGGTGCCGACGATCTCCTGCAGCCGGGGGTCCTCGGGTTCGGCGTGCAGCCGGAGCGCGGCGACGACCCGGTGCGCGGTACGGTCCCATTCGGCCGCGTGCTGCCGGGACGCCTCGGAGAACATCTGCAGGACGAGGTTCGCGCCGGGCTCCATGTACCCGGGGCCGAGGGCGCTCGCCAGGGCGTTGGACAGGATGATGTCCTGGTTGCGGTCCATCACGAACGCCGGGGTGTGCGACCACTGCGCCAGCAGCGACCGGACCGAGTCGTCGAGCCCCGGCGGCACGACCCCCTCGGGGCGGCGGCGTTCGGCGTGTGCGAGGCGGCGCAGGTAGTCGACGGCCTCGTGGTCGAGCCGCAGGGCCCGGCCGAGCGCCACGAGCACCTGGTCGGACGGTTGGTGGTCGCGGCCCCGTTCGAGCCGCAGGTAGTACTCGGGGCTGATGCCCGCGAGCCGCGCGACCTCTTCACGGCGCAGGCCGTCCACTCGTCGTCCGGGCTCACGGGTGAGTCCGACGTCCTCGGGCTGGACGAGTGCCCGACGGGCGCGGAGGTACTGCCCCAGTTCGGACCGTCGCGCATCCACGCGAGCAGGATAGCCGGAATCCGCAAAGAACGCGAGAACTATCGTTCTCTGGGTGTGCCGCCCCGCGCGATGGTCTGGTGCGGCTGCTCCCCGAACCGTTCCCGGTAGTACGCCGCGAACCGCCCCAGGTGGGTGAACCGCCACCGCCGCGCGACCTCGCTGACGAGCAGCGCGCGGGAACCCGGCCGCCCCAGCTCCAGGTGCACCCGGTCGAGCCGGACCTCGCGCAGGTACTGCATGGGCGTGACGCCGAGACGACGGCGGAACAGGTCCTGCAGGCCGCGCTCGCTGAGGTCGCAGGCCGCGGCGACGTCCGCCACCGTCAGCGTCCGGTCGGCGTGGTCGTGGACGAAGCCGATCGCCCGCCGCATCCGGTCCGCGACGTCCGATCGCGACCGGGCGAAGGTCGACAGGACGACGGTCGCGATCCGCCGGTTCAGGGCCGCACGGTCGGCGGCGGGCAGCGCCGGGTCGAGGATGCGCCCGGAGGCCTCGCGCAGCAGTGCGCGCAGCGGCTCGAGTGCCGGATCGGCCGCGTCCGGCTGCCCGAACACCGAGGACTCCCCCGTCTCACCGAGCAGCGACGGCGACAGGTGCAGCAGCGTCGTGGCGGTCGCGTCGGTCTCGAACCCGTACGCGACGGACGCCGAGAGCATCATCGGGCGCTCGGCACCGACCTCCCAGTGCTCGCCGTCGTCGGCGGTCAGGCTGGCCCGGCCGTCGGCGAGCCAGAACACGACGTGGTCGGGGCGCGGACCGATGGTCCCCGACCGCTTGCCCGGTGTCGCGATCCGGTGGATCGACAGGTCGTCGTCCCCGCCGGTCTCGTAGCGGAAGCCCTCGTCGTCCGCGGTCACGGCGTCGGGACCCGGTCCCACTCGTCGCCGTACCGGGACAGCACCGACCACCGCGAGATCGGCCACGTGGTCACGAAGGCGCGCCCGACGACGTCGTCGACCGGCACGGTGCCGTGCACGCGCGAGTCCGCGGAGTCGTACCGGTTGTCGCCCATCACCCAGATGCGCCCCTTCGGCACGGTGATCTCGAAGTCCTTCCCGGCGACTCGGTCCGACCCGCGTTCGAGCACGACGTAGGGCTCGTCGACCGCATGCCCGTTCACCGACAGACGACCCCGGGCGTCGCAGCACGACACCGTGTCGCCCGGCAGGCCGATGACCCGCTTGATCAGGTCGTCGCCCTGGCCCATGCCGAGCCAGCCGCCCGGGTCCTGGAACACCACGACGTCACCGCGCTGCAGCGGGACGACCCCGGGCACGAGCTCGTTGACGAGCACCCGGTCCCCGATGAGCAGCGTGTTCTGCATCGAGCCCGAGGGGATGGAGAACGCGCGGACCAGGTACGCCTTGACCAGGAAGGACGCCAGCAGCGCCACGACGACGATGATGACGAGGTCGCGCAGGAACCGCAGCCCGCCGCGCTTCGGCTCGTCCTCGGCCGCTGGCTCGGAGTGGGGTCCGGCGTGTGCGTGCGTGTCACTCAATGCGTCAGCACCACCTTGACGAGACCGATCACGAACGCCACCGCGGCGAGCACGATCCCGCCCCACAGCCCGAGGAACGTCGGCTGCTTCCCGCTGAACCGCTGCATGAACACGCCCACCAGCCCGATGCGCACCACCAGGATCACGGTCGCCGCGATCTGTGCCCACTCCGCCGGCAGCCACCCGATCCAGGCAGCCGCGTAGAGGACCGCCGGGATCAGCCCGGAGGTCGCGATCGGGTTGGCGTTCCGGACGATCGTCGCGACGGACTCGCGGCGCGCGGCACGCTCGACCGCGGTCTCCTCGCCGTCGTCGCCGAGCCCGTGCGCGACCAGGTGCGCGAGCACGTGGGCCAGGTAGGTGAGCACCGCGGTCGCCAGGACGGTCGCCACCGCTGCGCCGTGGTGGATCTGCTCCGGGTTCACCGCGATCGCGACGGCGAGCACCGTGATGTTGCCGTAGATGTACGACGACATCCGGTCGCGGACGTGCTCGAGCGGCAGGTCGCGGGGGTCCGGGCGACCGCCGCGGGGTCCGCGCCCCGGTCGGGAGGGCCGTCGTGTGCGTGGCATCCGTCCATCTTGGCCTCCGCGGTCGGCCGTCCGCCGACAGGACACCGGGTGCGATGGTCACACGGGTGGCCGGTTCCGGCAGACTGGGTGCCGATCGGTGCGACGGAGCGCCGGACAGGAGGCACGGATGACGTCCGCACGACCACTCGCCCTGGTGACCGGGGTGGGCCGCAGAGCCGGCATCGGCGCAGCGCTCGCCACCCGTCTGGCGACCGACGGCTGGGACCTCGCCATCTCGTGGTGGGGACCCTACGACGACCGCGTGAGCGGCGGGGCGGACCCGGACGGGGTCGAGTCGGTGGTGCAGGAGTGCGAGGCGGCGGGAGCACGGGTGACGCGCCTCCCGGTCGACCTGGAGGACCCGGAGCAGGCGGCCGCCCTCGTCGGCCGCGCCGAGACGGAAGCTGGCGCCCCCGTCACCGCCCTCGTCATGTCGCACTGCGAGTCCGTCGACTCCGACTTCCGCACCACCACGGTCGAGTCGTGGGACCGCCACTTCGCCGTGAACGCCCGCGCACCGTTCCTGCTCGTGCAGGCCTACGCGGCCGGGCTCGAGCGCGCCGGGGAAGCCGCACCGCGCGACCGCCGCCGGATCGTCGCGCTGACGAGCGACCACATCGCGTACAACCTGCCGTACGGGGCATCGAAGGGCGCGCTCGACCGGATCGTGTTCGGTGCCGCGAAGGAGCTCGGCAGCCTCGGCGTCAGCGCCAACGTGGTGAACCCGGGCCCGAACGACACCGGCTGGATGTCCGACGAGGTCAAGGGCTGGGCCGTCGAGGGCACTCCGCTCGGCCGGCTCGGACGCCCGACGGACACCGCCGCGCTCGTCGGGTTCCTGTGCTCGGAGCAGGGCGCCTGGATGAACGGGCAGCTGCTGAAGTCGGACGGCGGGATCTCGAACAGCGCCTGACCGGTCGGCCCCTCGCGACCCGATCGTCAGCCGCGACCGGGCGCGGTCACCTCGATGCGGTTCGCCCACGGGTCCTCGAACGCGACCGTCCGGCCGTCGTCCGCGGTCTGCACCCCGGTGTCGTGCATGCGCGACACGAGGGCGCCGAGGTCGTCGGCCCCAGGCACCTCGATCCGCACGAGTCCGAGGCCGAGGGCGAGCTGGCGGCGCCCGGCCCCGCGGGAGTTCCAGGTGTTCATCGCCATGTGGTGGTGGTACCCGCCCGCGCTGACGAACAGGGCGTCGCCGAAGCCGGCGGTGGTCTCGAAGCCGAGGGTGTCCACGTAGAAGGAGCGCGCGGCGTCGACGTCGCCGACGGACAGGTGCACGTGGCCGACCTTGCCCGGGCGTGCCGCGGCGGTGTCCAGGGCATCCTGCGTCAGGTGCTCCTGCAGGAACGCGTTCGGGTCGACGTACTTCGTGTCCATGTCGACCATGCCGTGCGTCCACGACCACTCGGTGCGGTCGCGGTCCCAGTACAGCTCGACGCCGTTGCCCTCGGGGTCGGTGAAGTAGAACGCGTTGCTCACCAGGTGGTCGGCGCTGCCGGTGAAGGTCTGCGGGAACTTCGTCGCGACCGAGTACAGCGCCGCGGCGAGGTCTGCCCGGGTGTCGAACAGGATCGCGGTGTGGAACAGGCCGGCGTCGTGGGGGGCCGCGTGCTGCATCGACGGCGCGTGCTCGAGGATCACGATCGGGATCGCCAGACCACCGGCGCCCGGTCGCCCCAGCACGGCGACGCCGCCCTCGTTCGAGAGCAGCGCGAGCTGGACGCCGTCGCGGTAGTAGCCGATCATCCGGTCGAGGTTCGCGACGCGGAGGGTGACGGCACCCATCCCGGTGTCGGCGGCGAGGAGGTCCTGCGTGTGCATGGCACCAGTGTGAACCTATTTAGTTGACGCGTCAACCAAATGGGCGTCGGTCGCCTGCGCCAGAGCGACAGATCCACGCCATCCCGGTGCGAGGCACCCGCCAGAGCGACAGATCGCTGCGAACAGTTCGCGGCGATCTGTCGCTTCGGCGAACGGAGGCGCGCAGGCGACGGGAGGCCCGGCGCGCGTCCGCCCCGCCGGCCGCGGTCAGCGGGAGCGGAAGTAGCGGTGCAGCGCGCGCTCCCGGATCGCGGCCGCGGCGAGCGCCCCACCGAGCAGCGCGCCCACGAGCCCGAGGGACGCGATCGCGATCGCCTCGCGCACGATCGGCAGCGCATCGTCGACGTCGAGGCCACGCACCGACACCACCGCGACGCTCGTCGCGACGACCGCCCCGACCGATGCCCAGACCAGGTGCTGCAGGACGATGCCGAGGACCTGCGCGCTCCGCGGTACCCCGACGTGCCGGTCGGAGGCCAGGGCGAGCCGGCGCCGTGCGACCGCTGCCGCACCGATCGTCAGCCCCACGAGGGCCGCCGCACCGAACGGGACGAGCGCTGGCTGCCGCGCCACGGGGGTGAACACCGCGCCCAGCGTCGGGTTGAGCTGCCCGGCGGTCGGTCGGTCCTCGCCCTCGGCCCCGCTCGCCGGCAGGACGGTGCGCCGGAGCATCGAGACCGTGTCGTCGCGCTGCGGCCACACCGTCGCCCAGCAGGCGTCGAACGGCGACCCGTCGTCCACCGTCGGCGCGAGGACCGCGTACTCCAGGTCGGGGTCCCGGCCGTCGTCGGGGTAGTCGTACACACCGGCGACTCCGGTGCCCGCACCGCCCGCCGTCACGAGGCGATCGCCGGCAGCAAGACCCAGGGTCTCGCGCACCGTGGGCGAGACGATCACTCCCGCGGTGCCGTCAGCATCGGAGCCGCCGAGCAGACCACGCACCCCGGCGGTCACCTCGTAGGTCGGGATCGCCGAGCCCGGCAGCGCGGCGGGGACGACCCTGGCGTCGAGGCGCCGGAACGCACCGGACGCGATGACCCCTTCGGTGTCCACGAGCGCATCGCACACGCGGCCGTCGATCCGGCCCTCGGCCCGCTGGACGGTCGTCGCCGCACCGCTCGCGACGAACACCGCAGCCGCTCGGACGTCATCGGCGACCACAACTGCGCGCAGGCCCACGACACAGCTGAGCAGCACCGCGAGGACGACAGCGGACGTCGCTGCCCACGAGGCTCCGGAAGCGATGTCGCGCAACGCCTCACGCCAGACCTCGGTCACCTGCATCCGGCGAAGGCTCATCGGTAGCGCCCGAGATCGAGCACTCCGTCGCAGGCGTCACGGGTCGCGTCGTCGTGCGTGGCGACGACGACGACCGTCCCCGACGCGGCGAGCGCACCGATCCCACGGTTCACCTCGATCGCGGTCGCCCGGTCGAGTTGCGCCGTCGGCTCGTCGACCAGCATCAGACCCGGCGCGCTGGCGATGGCGCGCGCGAGCATCAGGCGTTGCGCCTCACCACCGGACAGTTCGGCGAACCGCGCGTGCGCCCGCGAACCGAGCCCGAAGCGCTCGAGGACCCCGAGCGCCCGGACGTCTGCGGTCCGACGATCCGCGCCCTGGGCGACGAACGGCAGCGCGACGTGATCGAGCACGCGGCGGCGGGCCACCCCGTACGGGTTCTGGAAGACCCAGAGCGGCCGAGAGCCCGGCGGACGGACGGCGACACCGCGCGTCGGACGGAGCATCCCGGCGAGGATCGCGAGCAGCGTCGACTTGCCGGAACCGCTCGGCCCGACGACCGCGGTCACGGTCCCCTCGGCGAAGGTGCGGTCGACGCGGTCGAACAGCACGGTGCCGTTCGGCCAGACGTGCCCGACGCCCTCGAGCGTCACCGACACGAGCTGGACCGGTCCGGCGCAGCCCGGATCCGGTCGAGCGTTCGTCCGCCGGGCACCCGGACGAACGACTGCCCGAGTTCCGATCCGAGCACCTCGACCCGGAGCGAGCGCCCCGTCGTCGGTTGCACACACGCCCGGTCATCTTCGAGGTCCCAGAGGGCCGTCGGTGGCACCACCTGGACGGTCCGCGGGCGACTGAGCGTCCAGGTCGCGGCCACCGTCGGTGCGCCGTCCGCCGAAGCGACCGCCGCCGCGTAGTCCGGCAGCGCGGTGATCGCAGCGAGGTCCGTCGGCGCGGAGACCACCCCGGCGGCGTCGATCGGGACATCGGCGTTCCCGATCCGCAGCACGCGCTCCCCCGGCGCCGGATCGACCGGGAGCGCCTCGATGCGCGCACCGCGGAGATCGGCCGGGAGTTCGACGAGGACACCGTCGGCACCGACCGTTGCCCCGACGACGGCCACGCACGTCAGGACGGTGTTCTCGGCGGCTGGTACCCAAGCGAACGGGGCCCGCGGCACGACGTCGTCGGGCAGGTCGTCGCGGTCGACGCCTCGGTCGACCAGGAACTGCTGCGCAGCACGGAGTGTGCCCCGACCGAGGACGCCGTCGATGCTCAATCCGGCACCGAGGCGCGTGAGTTCCCGCTGCAACCCCGTGACGTCGGCCCCGCGGTCGCCGAGCTCGAGGTCGCGCCACAGCGGCTCGTCACTGGCGAGTGCGAGCACCGGCTGTCCGTCGACCCGCGCGAGGACGTCCCCGCTCCGCACGGGTGCCCCGGTCGAGCACGTCGACGTCGTCACCGTGCCGGTCCGCGACGTCACGACCAACCGTGGGGCACCGATGTCGAGTGCGAGCTGCACCTGTCGCTCATCGGCATCGGTGCGCTCGGTCACCCGGACAGTGCTCGCGGGGGCTGCCGCCCGGAGTGCGGCCGGGACCTCGGCCGGCACAGCGACCACGAGGGCGGCGGCCGTCGCCGCTGCGACCACCATCGCCCCGAGCGCCAGGAGTGCGGCAGACGGGAAGCGCATCACTGCCGCCAGAGCGCGAGCGGATCAAGGGCGCACTGCTTCGCCTGCTCGCCCATCGAGTCGAACGGGAAGGCGTCGGCGTCCTGGTCCTTCCGCCACTGTTCCTCGGTGTAGTCCCTTCCGACGAGGCCGGCCTTCCGCAAACACGGAACGGTGATCTTCGCATCGTCCAGCTTGCCGGGGTTCCTGCGCGTCTCCTCGAACAGGAACGTGATGCTCTGGTCGAACTTCGACTCGCACGCTTCAAGGATCTTGTTGGTCCTCCCGATGTCGTTGCTCGGCGACTCGCCCACCGTGCTTCCCACTTCGAACCCGCCGTCGGCGAAGTACGAGATCGTGAGCTCGGAATCGCGGAGGCACTTGTCGACCTTCGCGTGAGCGTCCTCGAGCTCCTGGGTCGTGACCCGACCGTCAGCCAAGACCCTCGCCTCCGAGTCCGACACGTCCGCGTCGAGTGCCTCGCGGAACGCATCCGCCCAGGGGCCCGCCGCCTCGAGCGACGCAGGAGCCAGCTCGGAGGGCCTCGGCGTGTCCGCGTCACCCGCCGAGCAGCCAGAGAGCGCGAGCGCCGAACCGAGCAGGAGAACGAGTTTCGCCGTCACGATGGACGGTGCGGCGAAGACCCTGGTCATTGCTGCCGCCAGAGTCCGAGGGGGTCCAGCCGACACTGTACGGCTGCGGGATCCCACGGCGAGAAGGAGAAGTTCCCGTCGTCGTTCTGATCACGCCAGTCACGTTCGGTGTACGTGTCGTCGACGAGTCTCGCAGCACGGAGGCACGCGACGGTGATCATTGCCTCGTCCTGCTTCTCCGGGTTCCGCCGGACCTCGTTGAACAGGTAGGTCACGTCGCTGTCGAAGTCCTTCGCGCACTTCGACTTCGAATCGTTCACGGCCGCGGCGTCTTCAGCCTTCCGCCCGGGGAGCGGCGAGGCTTCGGACGTGCCGTCCTCCGCTGTCGTGTAGTCGTAGCCGAGATCCCGCATGCATGCGCTCATGCGGGACTGCGCATCCGCGACCTCCCGCGCCGAGATCGTTCCGTCCGAGAGGATCTGCCGCTGGTACGGGCTGGCGTCGGCGGCTGATTCCGCGAACTCACCCGCCCAGGGCCCGGCCGCGGAGAAGCCCGACGGATCGACGACCCGGGGTGCAGCATCCGCCTGAGCACAGCCGACGAGCCCCACGGCGGCGATCGCCCCGACGATCGTTGCTCCCCGAAGCCTGCTCCGAATCACCGCGTCAGGCCCGGGTCATGCCGTACTGGGCGATGTTGGTCCAGCATGCAGCCTGGTAGGACCACTTGTTGCCACCGACCACGTTCCCCCACTTCATCGTCCCGCTCCGCAGACGGTTGAAGTGCTGAGCGCGACCACAACCGGACTCGTTGAAGCCCGTGCTCTGCGTCACCTTCCGCCAGCACGTCGCAGCACTCGCCTCCGGCGCCGTCACGGTGTCGACCGCGATCCCGCCGCCCACGACACTCCCCAGCACGACCGCAGCCAGTACGACGTTCTTGATCGACATCGATCTCCCCTTCGTTGCGACACCATCATGATGTCACCGTTAACGTATTACCGGTCAGTGAGGGAACGCAACGACCGTCACCACATCCGTGCAGGATGGACGCGTGACTGATGACATCCGGTGGGAGGTGGTCGAGGAGAGCACGCTGTCGCTCCCCGACCACGAAGCGATCGCAGCGCTGCTCGGGCAGGCCTTCCCCGACTGGTCGCACTGGTACGTGGGCGGCCGGAGCTGGTCCGGCATGCAGCCGGAACGCCGGGTACTCGCGCACGACGCCGACGGGGTGGTCCTGGCCCACGTCGGCATCCGCCGCATGTACATCTCCGTCGGCGGCGAAGACGTCCTGGTCGGTGACACCGGCCTGGTCGCCGTGTCGCCCCGACTGCAGGGCACCGGCGTCGGCCGCGAGCTGATGACCCGGACCGCGGCGGTCCTCGAGGGACTCCGCGTCCCCTTCGGCTTCCTCGGCGCCGGCGAGGACCGGATCCCCTTCTACGCGAAGCTCGGCTGGCACGAGTTCCCCGAGGCCGTCGGCACCTTCTCGGCGTTCACCGCCGAGGGCGCGGGCGTCAGCAACACCGAGCAGGGCGGCTGGATGGCGCTGCCGGTGGCAGCGCAGCTCGAGGACTGGCCCGCTGGGCCGATCTGGCTGAACGGCCAGCAGGTCTAGCCGCAACGACCAACGGACGGGAGGCCCGGTACCAGCTGGTACCGGGCCTCCCGTCCGTCAGGTGGTGCAGCGGGGCTTACGCCTCGACCGCGACCTTCTCCGGGTCCTCGTTGGAGCCCGGCGCGCTCGGCGCGACCGCGGCACGCACGCGCGCACCCAGGTCGGCGTCGACGTTCGTCCAGTAGGCGAACACGCGCTCGCGCAGGTCGTCGCGCGTCACCTTCGAGACGTGGCCGGCGATGTTGCCGACCAGGCGCTCACGGGCGGCGTCGTCCAGGACCTCGCGGACGAGCGTGCCGGCCTGACCGAAGTCGTCGTCCTCCGGGTGCAGGGTCGCGGCGGAACGCTGCAGCGCACCGTCGGACTCCCAGCCCGGGGCGTCGTCGGTCGCGTTCGGGTCGGCGTGCGCCCCACCGAGCGAGTTCGGCGCGTACACCGGCACCTCGGACTTCTGGAAGTCGAAGCGCATGCCGCCGTCCTTGGAGTACGAGTGGACCTCGTTCTTCGGGGCGTTCACGGGCAGCTGGGCGTGGTTCGTGCCGACGCGGTAGCGGTGGGCGTCCGCGTAGCTGAAGATGCGCGCCAGGAGCATCTTGTCGGGGCTCGCCGCGATGCCGGGCACGAAGTTCGAGGGGGCGAAGGTCGCCTGCTCGATCTGCGCGAAGTAGTTCTCCGGGTTGCGGTTGAGCTCCATCGTGCCGACCTCGATGAGGGGGTAGTCCGCGTGCGGCCACACCTTCGTCAGGTCGAACGGGTTGAAGCGGTAGGTCGCTGCGTCCTCGTAGGGCATGACCTGCACCTTGAGGGTCCAGCGCGGGAAGTCCTGACGCTCGATCGCGGCGTGCAGGTCACGGATGTGGAAGTCCGCGTCCTCACCGGCGATGCGGTCGGCGTCCTCCTGCGTCAGGGTCTTGTGGCCCTGCTCGGTGATGAAGTGGTACTTCACCCAGAAGCGCTCGCCCTCGGCGTTGATCCACTGGTAGGTGTGCGAGCCGAAGCCGTCCATCTCGCGCCAGCTCGCCGGCAGGCCGCGGTCGCCCATCAGCCACGTGACCTGGTGCGCCGACTCGGGCGACAGGGTCCAGAAGTCCCACTGCATGTCGTGGTCGCGCAGGTGCGAACCCGGCAGGCGCTTCTGCGAGCGGATGAAGTCGGGGAACTTGATGCCGTCGCGGATGAAGAACACCGGGGTGTTGTTGCCGACGAGGTCGTAGTTGCCCTCTTCGGTGTAGAACTTCAGCGCGAAGCCGCGGGGGTCACGCCAGGTGTCCGGGGAGCCCTGCTCGCCAGCGACGGAGGAGAAGCGGGCCAGCATCTCGGTCTGCTTGCCCGGCTGCAGGAACGCGGCACGGGTGAAGCGAGAGACGTCCTGCGTGACGGTGAAGGTACCGAAGGCGCCGCCGCCCTTGGCGTGCACGACCCGCTCCGGGACGCGCTCGCGGTTGAACTGGGCGAGCTTCTCGACCAGGTAGTGGTCGTGCAGCGCGAGGGGGCCGTCGGCCCCGACGCCCATCGAGTGCTCGTCGCTCGAGACGGGTGCGCCGCTGTTGGTCGTGGTGGTCGGCGTGTTCTGGTCGGACACGGTTCCTCCTGGAGGTGGGACGTTGGTTCGGTCAGGGGTGCTCGGGTGGTTCGGGGTCCGGCGCGTCGTGCGGCCGGTGCGGTGGGCGGTCGCCGTCAGGCGGGCGTGGGGGCGCTGGGCGCCTGCGCGCTCGCGCCGGGCGCGTCTGGGTGGTCGCGCTCTGCGTCGTCGTGCGCTGCGTCGTCGCGCTCTGCGTCGTCGCGCTCTGCCGCTGCGCAGCGTTCGCAGATGCCCCAGTAGGTGACCTCGGCCGTGGTGACCGCAAAGCCGTGGGTCTCGGACGGCGTCAGGCAGGGCGAGTGGCCGACCGCACAGTCGACGTCCTCGATCGCGCCGCACAGGGTGCAGACGATGTGGTGGTGGTTGTCACCGGTGCGGCGCTCGTAGCGCGCAGGGCTGCCGGCCGGTTCGATGCGGCGGACGAGCCCGACGCCGGTCAGGGCGTTCAGCACGCCGTAGACGGCCTGGTGGCTGGTGGTCGGCAGCTCCACGGCGAGCGCGGTGACGATGTCGTCCGCGGTGGCGTGCGGCATCGAGTCGGTCGCTCGGAGCACCGCGAGTCGCGGGGTCGTGACCCGGAGCCCCGAGGAACGGAGCAGATCGGCGCCGGCGTCCATGCTGAGCCTTTCTTTTGCAGGAATCAAGACAACGCGTTCACTGTACACGAGCTTCTGCTGCCGACCAGCGAGGTGACGCATGCCGCCACCGGAATACGAAGTGTCACGATCCGGTCGCGATCAGCTGGGACGACACTGGACCGACCGTTCCGCACGCTAACGTCCGGACATGTCCACGAGCCAAGGTCTGCCTGAACAGGCGAACAGCACCGCGGACGTCCGGGGGATCATCGCGAAGCGGGACCTGGTCGTCGACCTCATCCGGACGGCCTGCGTCGTCCTCGTCGTCATCGTGCACGTCACGATGGTCGGCGTCGCCGCCGATGACCAGGGGGTGCGGGTGACGAGCCCGCTGCAGGAACTCCCCTGGTACGTCGCCGCCACCTGGGTCGGACAGGTGATGCCGCTGTTCTTCGTGGTCGGCGGGTTCGCGAGTGCCGTCGGCTGGCGCAGCACCGTCGCCCGTGGTGCGCCGAGCCCCGCCCGCGACTACCTGGCCACCCGCCTGGTGCGGCTGTTCCGGCCCGCGGTGCCGCTGTTCGTGTTCCTCGCGCTCGGGCTCGGGGTCGCCACGGCCGCTGGGACGCCGCCGGAGCTGCTGGCCGAGGTCGCGTTCGGCATCGGTTCGCCGCTCTGGTTCCTCGCCGCCTACGGCATCACCCAGTGCTGCGTCCCCGTGATGATGCGCCTGCACGAGCGAGCACCGTGGGCCACCCTCGCCGTGCTGCTCGTGCTCGCCGGGGCGGTCGACGCCGTCCGCCTGGCCACCGGTGTCGCCGAGGTCGGGCTGCTCAACCTCGGCCCGGTGTGGCTCTTCGCGCAGCAGCTCGGCTTCCTCTGGGCAGACGGCTGGTTCGCGCGCCGGTCGAAGGTGCTCCTGCTCGGCATCGCCGTCGCCGCGTACGCCGTGCTCGTGCCGATGACCTCGGTCGGGCTCTGGGCACCGGACATGCTGCAGGACCTCAACCCGCCGATGCTCCCGCTGGCGTTCCTGGCGATCGCGCAGGCCTGCCTGGTCCAGCTCGTGCACGCGCCGCTCACCCGGCTGATGCGCACGCGGGCCGCCCTCGGGGCCGTGTTCGTCCTCGGCCGCGACGGCATGACCATCTACCTGTGGCACCTGCCGCTGTTCATCGCACTGAACGGCATCGCCCTGCTCGTCGGGGTGCCGTTCCCGGCGCCGGGCTCCGGTCCGTGGTGGGCGTCGCGCATCGTCGCACTCGTGGTGGTGCTCGCCGTCGCGATCGGGGTGGCCCGGGCCCTGCGCTGGTTCGACCGGCCGCTCCCCCGGCTGCTGCCGTCGGCCGACCGTCCATCGTGGCCGGTCGTCGCGGTCGCCGCTCTCTGCACGATCGGCCCGGCGTTCCTCGTGATGCAGCTGCACCTGTCGTTCGGCGTCGCACTCGTCGGTGCCGTGGCCGTGCCGGTGGGCGTCTGGCTGCTGTCGCGGACCGTCCCGGCACCCGGGGTCGCCCGGATCTGAACCGGTTCTCACCGTCGCGGGGCCACGACGTACCCCCGGTGGCCGCCGGGCGGGCGGAGGATGGTTCCGGCGGCGCGAAGGACGAGTCCGCCTGATCCCCAGGAGGCTCCCACGCCGTCGACACCCGAGTTCTGGAGCACCTGGCGCTTCGACCCCCTGGCTGCGGTGCTCCTCGTCGTCGCCGCGGTCGCCTACGGCGGGTGGGTCGTCGGCGCGGCTCGACGGGGTGCCCGGTGGCCGTGGTGGCGCACGCTCGCCTTCGCCACGGCGCTCGTGCTGTTCGGCGTGCTGCAGTTCGGCATCGTCGGCGTCGACGACGAGCGGTTGCGCTGGGCGTTCGTCCTGCGGGCCGCCCTGCTCTTCTTCGCGGTCCCCACCTTCGCCGCGCTCGGTGCGCCCGTCGCACTGCTCCGGATCGGAGGCCCGGCTCGCCTCGCGCAGGTCGCCGACGCGGTCATGGGGTCACGTCCGGTGCGCCTGCTCGGCAACGCGATCGTCGCTCCGCTGGTCGCGCTCGCGCTGTTCGCCGTCCTGCTCACCCCGTTCTCGGCGGTGATCCGGGAGTCCCCCGCGTGGGCCGCCGTCATCACCGTGGCGGTGCCGGCACTCGGGTTCGGCCTGCTCGCACCACTGTCCGAGGTCGGCGTGCTCGTCTCGTCGACGTTCGCCACGGCCGAGTTCCTGCTCGCGTTCGTCGAGCTCGTCGTCGACGCGGTGCCCGGCATCGTGCTGCGGATCACGAACCACGTGCTCGACGGCTCCCTCGCGCCGGTGGTCGGGCGGGCCTGGTACCCGTCGCCCCTGCAGGACCAGCACCTGGCGGGCGACCTGCTGTGGTTCATCGCCGAGGTGGCGGACATCCCCGTGCTCGTCGCCCTGTTCATCCGGTGGCAGCGGACCGACCGCCGCGAGGCCCGGGCCGTCGACGCCCTGACCGACGAGCAGATGGACGAGCTCACCCGGGCGCACCTGCAGCGCCGCAGTTGACGGACGGGGTGCGCGTGGGGCGCACGCTGCGCAGCACTTCGTGAGCAGCAATGGTCGGGTGCCCGAAGGCGACCCGACCATTCCTGCTCACGAAGTGCGCTCGTGCCCTACTTCGACGGGGCCCCCGCGGGCTCGGCGTCGGGCTGCGTGGTGGCCGAGCCGGTCTGCTGCCACGCGACGGTCTGCTTCGGCTTCGCCAGGAACAGCGCCGCGACGATGGCCACGATCAGCACGATCGCCGGCAGGTAGAGCGACTCACCCATGGCCTTGGAGAACGGCTCGAGCAGGAAGCCCGGCAGCGCGCCGACCTGCTGCTCCGCGCCACCGGCAGTGGCTCCACCGGACGACGCCGGGAAGTTCGCGGTGATCCGGGCCTCCATCAGGGCGGCGATGCCGGCGGAACCGAGCACCGCACCGATCTGACGCGTGGTGTTGTAGACGCCCGAGCCGGCACCGGCCAGCTTCGGCGGCAGGTTGCGCGTCGCCGAGACGGACAGCGGTCCCCACATGCAGGCGTTGGCGAGACCGAGGAGCGCGCTCGGCAGGAGCACCCAGCCCCACTCGGCACCGCTCGACAGCAGGGCGCCGAACCAGAACAGGCCGACGGAGAAGCAGGCGAGCCCGAACGAGGCGACCCAGCGCGGGTTCCAGCGGTTCAGGTTCTTCCCGACGATCGGCGCGAGCGCGGCGGACAGCACGGCCTGCGGCACGAGGAGCAGTGCGGCCTGGGTCGGCGAGAAGCGCAGGACGTCCTGGGCCCACAGCATGATCGGCAGCGCGAACGAGGCGATCGCGACACCGACGGCCGTGATGGCGACGTTGGCCAGCGTGAAGTTGCGGTCCTTGAACAGGCCGAGCGGCAGCAGCGGCTCGCCCTTCTGCACGCCCTGCCAGACGACGAAGCCGGCCAGCACCACGAGACCGACGATGATGAGCGACCAAACCGAGATCGGGCCGGCGATGACGCCCCAGTCGTAGGTCTCGCCCTCCTGGATGCCGAAGACGAGCAGGAACAGGCCCGCTGCCGACAGGAAGATGCCGAGGTAGTCGAAGCGGTGTCCGTGCCGCTCGAACGACGGGACGAAGCGCTGCGCGAGCACGAACGCGACGACACCGACGGGCACGTTCACGAAGAAGATCCACTCCCAGCCGAAGCCGTCGACCAGCAGGCCGCCGACGATCGGGCCGACGAGCGACGCGACACCGGCGACGGCGCCCCAGAGGCCCATGGCCGCGCCGCGGTTCTGCGGCGGGAAGATGCGCGTGATGACCGACATGGTCTGCGGGCTCATCATCGCGGCGCCGAGACCCTGCACGACGCGGGCGACGATCAGCACCTCGATCGAGCCGGCCAGGCCGCACCACAGGCTGGCGAGCGTGAAGACCACGAGGCCGATCTGGTACATGACCTTCGGGCCGAAGCGGTCGCCGAGCCGGCCGGTGATGAGCAGCGGTACGGCGTAGGCGAGCAGGTAGGCGCTCGTCACCCAGATCACGGAGTTGATGTCCGCGTCGAGCTCCTGCGCGATGGTGGGGGTGGCGACCGACACGATGGTCGAGTCGACGAGGATCATGAAGAACCCGACGACGAGTGCCCACAGGGCAGGCCACGGCTTCTTCTCGGTCGTCCGCGGAGGCGTGACGGTGGTCATCGAGTGGTTTCCTTGCTGTTCGTGGTGGTGTCTGCGGACGCGACGGAGGCGTCCCAGGAGATGTGGCCGGCGGCGATCCGGTCGGCCGTGGCGGCGAGCCACTCGATCTGCGTCGTGAGCATGGCACGCACGTACGACACGTCGAGCCAGTACCGCTCGGGCAGGTCCTTTGCGCGGACGACCCCGAGGATCTCGTCCGCCTCGTCGCGCTGGGCCCGGAGTGCGACGGCCCGTGCCCGGAGTGCGGACTCGGCCTCGTCGACCGACAGGTTCTCGATCTCGGCGACGGCCAGGTGGAAGACGGGGTACTCCTCGGCCGGTTCGGCGATCAGCCGGACGAGCCCGTCGTGCAGGGCCGTCCACCCGTCGTCCGTGATGGCGTAGGTGGTGCGTTCCGGACGGTTGCCCGCCCGGTCGGTCCCGACGACCTCGGCGAGGCCGAGCTCCACCAGGCGGCCGACCTGGTGGTACAGGGTGCCGGGCCGGACCTTGACGTTCCGGCCGTCCCGTCGGTGCGTCATCGTCTGGAACATCTCGTAGGGATGCGTCGGCCCCTCGGCCAGGAGCCCGAGCGCGGCGAACGCGAGTGGCGTGAGCGACGGCACACGTGCCTCCAGTCCGCTTGTTCGTTGTTGACTATTCGAAGTGGAATATACGCGTTGGAACAGACATGAACAACCGCACAGCAAGGGCCGGTCTGGAGGCCCGTGGCCGTCCCGGCGTGACGCGCGCGCCCCGTAGACTGGTCGCGTCCCCCCACCCCTGAAGTGCTGGAGAGAACACGTGCCAACGATCGTCGTCGAGGTCATGCCCAAGGCCGAGATCCTCGACCCCCAGGGGAAGGCCGTGGGCAACGCCCTGGCCCGCCTCGGCAAGGCCGACCTGACCAACGTCCGCATCGGCAAGCGCTTCGAGGTGACCGTCGACGGCCCCGTCGACGACGCCAAGCTCGCCGAGGTCCGTGACATCGCAGCCGACGTCTTCTCGAACGCGGTCATCGAGGACGTCGTGTCCGTGACCGTCGAAGGCCAGTGACCCGGATGCGCATCGGCGTCATCACGTTCCCCGGCTCGCTCGACGACCGCGACGCCCAGCGCGCCGTCCGTCTCGCCGGTGCCGACCCCGTCGCCCTCTGGCACGGCGACCACGACCTGCAGGGCGTCGACGCCATCGTGCTGCCCGGTGGTTTCTCGTACGGCGACTACCTGCGTGCCGGCGCGATCGCCGCGAAGGCCCCGATCATGGCCGAGGTCATCGACGCCGCCGGCAAGGGCATGCCCGTGCTCGGCATCTGCAACGGGTTCCAGATGCTGGCCGAGGCCCGTCTGGTCCCCGGGGCACACACCCGCAACGCGCACCAGCAGTTCATCCGCCGCGACCAGAAGCTCCGCGTCGAGACCACCGCGACCGCCTGGACCTCCGGCTTCAGCGCCCAGCAGGAGATCACCATCCCGCTGAAGAACGCCGACGGCCGCTTCGTCGCGGACGCCGACACCATCAAGCGCATCGAGGACAACGGCCAGGTCGTGTTCCGCTACGTCGGCGTGAACCCGAACGGCTCCATCGACGACATCGCCGGCGTCTCGAACGAGCGCGGCAACGTCGTCGGCCTGATGCCGCACCCCGAGCACGCGACCGAGGCCGGCTTCGGCCCGGACACCCCCGCTGCGATGGCCTCGGGCACCGACGGCCTGACCTTCTTCACCTCCGTGATCGAGCACGCGCTCGTCAAGTGACAGGGAACAACGACACCGTGACGACACCCGTTCGCCCGAAGCCCGACACCGTGCAGGACGCGGCAGCCACCCCCGACAAGGAGCAGCCGTACGACGCGCTGGGCCTGAAGCCGGACGAGTACGCCCGCATCAAGGAGATCCTCGGCCGCCGCCCCACCTCGGGCGAGCTGGCGATGTACTCGGTGATGTGGAGCGAGCACTGCTCCTACAAGTCCTCGAAGAACTACCTCCGTCAGTTCGGCAAGAAGGTCACGCCGGAGATGACGAAGAACCTGATGGTCGGCATGGGCGAGAACGCCGGTGTCGTCGACGTCGGCAACGGCTGGGCGGTGACCTTCAAGGTCGAGTCGCACAACCACCCGTCCTACGTCGAGCCGTACCAGGGCGCGGCCACCGGTGTCGGCGGCATCGTCCGCGACATCATCTCGATGGGCGCCCGCCCCGTCGCCGTGATGGACCAGCTCCGCTTCGGCGCGATCGACCACGAGGACACCGCACGCGTCGTGCACGGCGTCGTCGGGGGCATCTCGTTCTACGGCAACTGCCTCGGCCTGCCGAACATCGGCGGCGAGACCTACTTCGACCCGGTGTACCAGGGCAACCCGCTGGTCAACGCCCTCGCGGTCGGCGTGCTCCGCCACGAGGACCTGCACCTGGCGAACGCCTCCGGTGCCGGCAACAAGGTCGTCCTGTTCGGTGCCCGCACCGGTGGCGACGGCATCGGCGGCGCGTCGATCCTGGCGTCCGACACCTTCACCGAGGGCGGCCCGACCAAGCGTCCGGCCGTGCAGGTCGGCGACCCCTTCGCCGAGAAGGTCCTGATCGAGTGCTGCCTCGAGCTGTTCCAGAAGGACCTGGTCGAGGGCATCCAGGACCTCGGCGCCGCAGGCATCTCCTGCGCCACCTCGGAGCTCGCGAGCAACGGTGACGGCGGCATGCACATCTCGCTCGACGACGTCCTGCTCCGCGACCCCACGCTCACCGCCGAAGAGATCCTGATGTCGGAGAGCCAGGAGCGCATGATGGCGGTCGTCCGCCCCGACAAGCTCGACGAGTTCCTGGCCGTCGTCGGCAAGTGGGAGGTCGAGACCAGCGTGCTGGGCGAGGTCACCGGCACCGGCCGGCTCGTCATCGACTGGCAGGGCCAGGAGATCGTGAACGTCGACCCGCGCACCGTCGCCGTCGACGGCCCGGTCTACGACCGCCCGGTCGCCTACCCGACCTGGATCGACGCGCTGCAGGCCGACACCGCTGCCTCGCTCGACCGCCCGGCCGACGGCCCCGCGCTGAAGGCACAGTTCCTCAGCCTGCTCGGTTCGCCGAACCTGGCGTCGAAGAACTGGGTCACGAACCAGTACGACACCTACGTGCTCGGCAACACCGCACTGTCCTTCCCCGACGACGGCGGCATGATCCGCGTCGACGAGGAAACCGGCCTCGGTGTCGCCATCGCCACCGACGCGAACGGCCGCTACTGCCAGCTCGACCCGAAGCAGGGTGCACGTCTGGCCCTGGCCGAGGCCTACCGCAACGTCGCCGTCACCGGTGCCGTCCCCGCCGCCGTCACCGACTGCCTGAACTTCGGCTCCCCCGAGAACCCCGAGGTCATGTGGCAGTTCTCCGAGGCGGTCGAGGGCCTGGCCGACGGCTGCATGGAGCTCGGCATCCCGGTCACCGGCGGCAACGTGTCGTTCTACAACCAGACCGGCTCGACCCCCATCCACCCGACGCCCGTCGTCGGCGTGCTCGGGATCATCGACGACGTCGCCAAGCGCGTGCCGTCCGGGTGGCAGGACGACGGCCACAACATCTACCTGCTCGGCACCACGAGCCTCGAGCTCGACGGCTCCGCGTGGGCCGGCACCGTGCACGGGCACCTGGGCGGGCGTCCGCCGGCGGTCGACCTCGAGCGCGAGAAGGCCCTCGCCGAGCTGCTGTACGCGGCGTCCGGCGAGCAGCTGCTCACCAGCGCGCACGACCTGGCGGACGGCGGCCTCGGCCAGTCCCTCGCCGAGTCGGTGCTCCGCTTCGGCATCGGCGCCCGCGTGGTCCTCGACGAGCTCGAGACCCGGGACGGCATCGACACCGCGACGGCGCTGTTCTCCGAGTCGACCGGTCGCGTCATCGTGACCGTCCGCCGCGAGGACGACGTGCGGTTCCAGGGCATGTGCGACGGTCGGGGCTTCCCGGTGCTGCGCATCGGCGTGACCGACGCGACGTCGAGCACGCTCGAGGTCCAGGGCGCGTTCGAGGCCACGGTCGACGAGCTGCGCGGCACCCACGCCGCGACGCTGCCGGCCCGCTTCGGCGACGTGATCGTCGAGGACGTCACCGAGGGGTACGTCGGCCGTGGGCCGCTCGACTCCGACGGTGCCTTCTCGCCGCGCACCGACTCCTAGGCCCGGGTCGCGGATGCCGATCGTCACCCTGCCCTTCGCCGAGCTCGTCGACCGCTTCGGCCCCGTGCCGGACGGCATCGAGCTGGACGTCTGGGACGTCGAGTCGCCGTACGGTCGCCCGGACGACGTCGCGATCACGTTCCTGCCGTTCTACTTCGAGGGGCGGCACCGCTGGCAGTTCGTGCACGACCTGCCCGAGCTCCAGCTCCTGCAGCTGCCGAGCGCCGGGTACGAGCACGCCGTCCCGCACGTGCCCGGTCACGCGCAGCTGGCGAACGGTCGCGGCATCCACGACGACGAGACCGCCGAGCTCGCGGTCGGCCTCGCGCTGACGTCGCTCCGTGAGATCTCGGCGTTCCAGGTCGACAGGGCCAACGGCGTCTGGGACGCCCGCGAGACCCGATCGCTCGCCGACCGCCGGGTGACCGTCGTCGGCTACGGGGCGATCGGGTCCGCGATCGCCGCCCGGTTCGAGGCGTTCCGCACCGAGGTGACCGTGGTCGCCCGGACCGCTCGCGAGCAGGACGGCCGGCACGTGCACGCGTTCGGCGAGCTGCCCGAGCTGGCCCCGACGACCGACGTCCTCGTGCTCATCGCGCCGCTCACCGCCGAGACCGAACGCCTGGTCGACGCGGAGTTGCTCGCGGCGCTGCCGGACGGCGCCCTCGTGGTGAACGTGGCGCGCGGCAAGGTCGTCGACACCGACGCCCTGGTCGCCGAGCTGCGGTCGGAGCGGCTGTTCGCAGCCCTCGACGTCACCGACCCGGAGCCCCTGCCCGCCGGACACCCGCTCTGGACGACGCCGAACACCGTGCTCACCCCGCACGTCGGCGGCAACACCGACCTGAGCGTGCCGCGGTCGATCGAGCTGATGCGCAAGCAGGTCGCCGCGCTGGCCGAGGGTCGCCCGTTCGAGAACCTGATCGAGTTCTAGCCGGACGGCCCCGGCGTCAGAGCGGGACGACGCAGGTCGGCGTGCCGACCGGGATCTGTGCGACGGCTTCGCCGGGCATGCCCTCGGCGTCGAGCGGCAGCACGGCGACGGCGTCGGACATCTGGTTCGCCACCAGGACGAACCCGGGCACGCGAGCGAAGTGCCGCGGCCAGACCCCACCGCAGGGCACCGACCCGACGACGGCGAGCCCGCCGTCACGCGCGTCGAGCACCACGAGCAGGTCGCGCCCGCGCACGGCCACGTACACGCGGCCGGCCTCGTCGACCTCGATGTGGCTGAGCAGCGACTCCCCCACCGCACCGTCGAACGTCGGCACGGCGGCGATCGTCACGAACGACCCGGAGTCGTCGCGGCGCAGGCGGTGGACACGCCCGTCGAGTTCACCGGCGACGAGCAGGTCACCGTCGATCCAGGCCATGTGCCTCGGGCCGGCGCCGGGGGTCACGTGGTGCACGCGGAGCGCCTCGATGGCGGGGACCCCGTCGGCCGACACCGTGACGCGGAACTCGTGCAGGGCATCGCCGCCGAGGTCGGCGACGAGCATCGTGCCGTCCGGGGTGGCGATCGACTGGTGGGCGTGCGGGCCGTCCTGGCGGTCGTCGTCAGGCCCCGTGGCGTCGGGCAGCACGGCGACCGCGACGGCCTCGTCCGGCACCGAGCGCTGGTCGGCGTCCCCGTGCAGCACCACACCGTCGCTGGCGGTCACCGACGCCGCGTGTGATTCGGCCGGGGCGAGGGAGACCGCCGTGACCGTGCCGGAGACGTAGTTCGTGACGACGAGCGCGCCCGAGGGGTCGACCCGCACGTGGCACGGGGCGTCCCCACCGGCGGGGGCGTCCCACAGGTGCTCGAGTGCGCCGCCCTGCAGCCGGAAGGCCGACACGGCGCCGTCGTTCGTCTCGGAGACCGCGTAGACCCGGTCAGCCGAGACCGCGAGGAACGAGGGGTCGTCGAGCACCGCGACGGTCCGGGGTGCCGGGACGGCTCCGACCGGCCCGGCGTCGACCAGCGAGATGCCCGTGGCGTTCCCGCCGCCGGTCGCCGTGTACGACCCGATGAGCAGCGACGGCAGCTCGGCGCTCATTCGTCGCGGCCCGCGATGCGCTCGTGGTGGTGGATGACCTCGGCGACGATGAAGTTGAGGAACTTCTCGGCGAAGGCGGGGTCGAGGTGGGAGTCGGCGGCGAGTGACCGGAGCCGTGCGACCTGGATCCGTTCGCGGTCCGGGTCGGCGGCGGGCATGCCCGACTCGGCCTTCAGGTGCCCCACGCGCTGCGTGTACTTGAAGCGTTCCGCGAGCATGTGGATCACGGCGGCGTCGATGTTGTCGATGCTCTGCCGGATGCTCCGCAGTTCGGCGACGGCGCTCGCGTCGGCCTCGGACAGGGTGACGTCGTCGTTCATGGTCCGAGCCTACTGGCGGACGTGCAGCGGAACCCGGCCCGCTGCTGCGAGAATGTGCACATGTCGGTCCTGCTGGTGATCTCGGGCGTCTGTGCGGTCCTCGCGGGCCTCATCCACGTGTACATCTTCTTCCTCGAATCGGTCATCTGGACCAGTCCGCAAGCGCGCCGGATCTTCGGCATCGCTTCCGAGACCGAAGCCGTGGCGACCCGCTCGCTCGCTTTCAACCAGGGCTTCTACAACCTGTTCCTGGCGATCGGGGCGATCCTCGGCGTCGTGCTCGTGCTGGCCGGCAACACCGTGAGCGGCTGGACCCTCGTGGTGTTCTCGACCGCGAGCATGCTCGGTGCCGCGGTGATCCTGATCGGCTCGGGTCGCAAGTACGTCAACTCCGCGTTCAAGCAGGGCACGCTCCCCCTGATCGCGCTGCTCTTCGCACTGCTGGGCTCCACCATCGGCGTCTAGCCCAGCTCCCCCTCCCCCGAACTGCGAAAGCGACAGGGTGCCACCGAACATCGGCGGCACCCTGTCGCTTTCGCGTGCAGGTCGAGACCTGCGCTAGCCGAGCTTCTCCTCGAACTGCGCCGGCAGCTTGTCGAGCGCCCACTCGATCGCAGCCGTGGTGCCCATCGAGAAGGCGGACGACACGTCCTTGTCGTCGAAGACGATCGAGTGTCCGGCCTCGACCGACGGCACCTTCTGGAACAGCTTGTTCGACGAGGCCTCCGACGCGTCGACGTAGATCGGCAGGATCAGCGTCAGGTCGGCGTCGAGCAGGTCGAGGTTCTCGTCGGACAGGTGCACGGAGAACTCCTTGCCGGCCTGCTCGTCGATGGCCTCCGGGATCTCGAAGCCGAGGTTCCGCATGAAGGTCGAACGGCTGTCGGTGGAGGCGTACGCCCCGAAGCCCTCGGAACTGTAGGCACCGACGACGGCCGTCTTGCCCTCGAAGTCCGGGTGCGCCTTGCGTGCTGCGGCGTAGGCGTCGTCGAGGCCGGAGAGCAGCTTCTTGCCCTCGGACTCCTTGCCCAGCGCCTTCGCGATCATGGTCGTCTGCTGCTCGGTCGACGCGAGGTAGTTCGCGCCGCCCTTCGGGATCGCCACGGTCGGCGCGATCGCGGAGAGCTTGTCGTACCGCTCCTTGTCGCCCGAGGACTTCACGTCGAGGATCACGTCGGGGTTCAGCTTGAGGATGTCCTCGTAGCTCGGCTCGAGCGTCTGGATGATCTTCGGGGACTTGTCGTACGCACCCTTGAGCCACGGACCGACACCGTCGCCGCCGAACGCGAGCCAGTCGCTCGCACCGACCGGCTGCACACCGAGCTCGAGCGCCGTCTCGGCGTCGCCCCACCCGAGCGCGACGACGCGCTTCGGTGCCGACTCGATGGTGGTGGTGCCGAGGCCGGTCGTGATCGAGACCGGGAACGCGGCGTCGGACGACCCCGACGACGCCGAGTCGGTCGAGGAGCCGGAGCCGGACGCGCAGCCGGCGAGGACGAGGGACGCTGCGACGACGGCGCCGGCTGCGGCGAGCACGCGTCGGAGACGCAAGGGAGAACGGTTCACGAAGGGTAGCCTAACCTAACGGGGTGCGCAGGAACACGGCTGGCTAGGCTTGGTGACCGTGGCGTTCACCGATCCAGGCCGCACGCACCTCGCGGTGCTCGGCTCCCCCATCGCGCACTCGCTCTCGCCCACGCTCCACGCTGCGGCCTACGATGCGCTCGACCTGCCTTTCACGTACGGGAGGCACGAGGTCGCGTCCGGCGAGCTCGCCGCGTTCGTCGCGGGGCTGGGTCCGGAATGGCGTGGGCTGAGCCTCACGATGCCGCTCAAGCGCGAGGTCCTGCCGCTGCTCGACCGCACCACCCCGCTCGTCGACGAGCTCGGGGTCGCCAACACGGTCGCGTTCCGCCACGAGGGCTCCACGATCGTCCGAGCCGGCGCGAACACCGACGTGCAGGGGCTCGTCCGCCCGGTCGAGGCACTCGGACACCTTCCCGGCGAGGCCACGATCCTGGGCGGCGGAGCCACCGCGGCGAGCGCCCTGACCGCTGCCGTCCGGCTCGGGGCGTCGCTCGTCCGGGTGTTCGTCCGCGACACCGCGAAGACCAGTGCGCTGGTCGACCTGGCCGTCCGGCTCGGTGTGACGCTCGAGGTGCACCCCCTGACCGAACTCGCCGGCACCCACCACGGATTCGTCCTCTCGACACTGCCGGGCGGTGCCGCGGATCCGCTCGAGTTCCGTCCGTCGGGGCCGGATGCCGTGCTGTTCGACGTCGCCTACGAACCGTGGCCCACCGTGGTCGCCAGCCGCTGGACCGACGCCGGGGGCCGCGTGCTGAACGGCCTCGACATGCTCACCGAGCAGGCGATCGGGCAGATCCGGTTCTTCCTGACCGGTGACGAGGACGAGCTGCTCCCCGACGAGGCCGGGGTCCGCCGGGCCATGCGCACCGCGGTCGGCCTCGCCGCCGTCATCACCACCTGAATCCAACCCAAGACCCGGACTCGCCGTCCATCCGTCAACGGATACCCCTCGCGCACCACGTGGGTCAGACTCGCGCCTTGGGGTGGTGCTTGGCGAGCAGGAACACCCCGGTGATGGCGATGCCCGCGGCGACCACGAAGCCCGCGACCGCGAACCACGGCGCCCCCGAGGCCTCGCCGAGCACGATCACGCCGATGCCGACCGCGACGATCGGGTCGATCACCGTCAACCCCGCGATCACGAGGTCGGCCGAGCCGCTCGAGTACGCGTTCTGCACGAAGTACCCGCCCAGCGACGCCGCCACGACCACCCCGACGATGGCGAGCACGGTCAGCCAGTCGAAGGTGCCGTTCACGAACCGGTTCAGCACCACCTTGGCCAGCGTCGCCACGAACCCGTAGAGCACCCCCGCCCCGACGATGTAGTAGAGCGCACTGCGGTGCTTGGCGACCAGACGGAAGGACACCAGCACGAGCACCAGCACGACGGCCAGGATCACCAGCACGGTGACGAGCTGCTGGCGGGTGATCGCGCTCTCGTGCCCGACGAACGCGGCGATTCCGACGAAGATGCCGACACCGATGATGCACGTCCACACGGCCCGCCGGGCACGGCGACCGAGCGGCACACCGGACGACCGCGACGAGAACCGCGTCGTGATGACGAGGGCGACGGCACCCAGCGGCTGCACGACGATCAGGGGCGCGAACGTGATGCTGATGAGCTGGAGCACCACGGCAATGCCGAGCATGAGCGTGCCGAGCACCCAGTAGCCACTCGAGACGAGCCCGACGACGTGCCGGACGCTCAGCCCCTTCGACTGCCGACCGAGACGCGCCTCGACCCGCTGCACCCCGCGGCTCTGGAACTGCGCCCCGAGCGACAGGAACACCGCACCGATCAGCGCCACCGGGATCATCAGCCCAGCGAGCGCGCTCGCGCCCATCAGAGGCCAGACTCGATCGGCGGATCCGGGAGCGGTCGGTGAAGCACCAAGTCAGCCGCCCCTTCACCAACGCGTTACTTGTGGGCGCCAGTGCTGAAACTCTACCGGTCGTATGCGATACAGAAAGTCAGCTGCGGATGAGTCTGAGGGGCCTGGCGTTGACGATCAGGCGACCACGCCGTCCACGTAGAACCATCGTCCCTGCTCGCGGACGAAGTCGCTCGTCTCCTCGAGCGTGCCGCGCTCGTCGTCGGAACGCCACCACGCGCGGAACGTGACGGTGCCGTGGGAGTCGAACGGGCCTCCCGAGGTGGTCGCCAGCACGTCCAACCGGGTCCAGCGCTGGGACGGGTCCAACTCGAGACCCGCCGGGCGGGTGCGCGGGTGCCAGGTGAGCAGCAGGTACTCCGGCAGGCCCAGCGCGAAGGCGCTGAAGCGGGAGCGCATGAGCCGTTCCGCGGTCGGCGCCACGGCCCCGGCGTGCAGGGGGCCGCAGCACTCGCCGTAGGGGTTGCCGCTCAGGCAGGGGCAGCGCGTCGTGTCGGTGACCACCGGCCGAACGCTAGTCGACGATGGACAGCGTGACGGTGATGTTGCCGCGGGTCGCGTTCGAGTACGGGCAGATCTCGTGTGCACGCTCGGCCAGTCGCTGGCGCTGCTCCTGCGGGGCGTTCGGGGCGTAGACGTCGAGCTCCACGGCGAGGCCGAAGGCGCCGTTGCCGGTGCCGCCGATGCCGACCTCGGCGGAGACCTCGGCGCCGGTGGTGTCGACCTCGAGCTCCTTGCCGGCGGCGTGCAGGGCTCCGAGGAAGCACGCGGCGTACCCGGCGGCGAAGAGCTGCTCGGGGTTGGTGCCCTCGCCGCTGCCGCCCATCTCCTTGGGCGGACGGGTGTCAAGGTCGAGCCGGTCGTCCTCGCTGCGGACGTGTCCGTCGCGGCCGCCTCCGGTGGCGTGGGCAGCGGCGGTGTAGACGATGTCGAGACTCATGGTCCGAGGTCACCGTGCTCGCCTGGACGAATCCTGAGCGGCAGCATCACGTCGCGGGTGCGGCGGCTCCGGGCCCGCAGCGCTCGGGCGTGTCCGGGTGGGGGCTGCGGGTGCGAGGGCGTCGCTTGGTGAGCAGAAGACGTCGGGTCCCCCGCCCGCACCCGACATCTTCTGCTCACGAACGCGAGCGTCCGGGCACCCCGCACCACCACCGGGTAGACATGATGAGTGTTCAAGATCGGGTGGCAGGTGTTCCGGGAGCGGTTCCCCGCACTCATCGGGCCGCAGTACCGCCGTCGTGTCGTGGTCGTCGCCACCGTCGTCACGGTGGTCGCGTTCATCGGGTTCCAGGGGCTGGCGCTGCTCGTCGACGACGGTTCGGTCCCCCTCGCGGTGTGGCTGGTCGCATCGGCGCTGTTCGCGGCCGGGGTCGGTGGCATCGTTTCGTGCTTCGTCCCGATCGGCCCGAAGGGGTGGGCGGTCCCGCCGATCCCCGGCATCGGATGGCGCACACAGGAGGCCGTCGCCCGGTACTACCGCCGCAATCCGCCTCCGGTCGAGCCGGAACACCGCGACGCCGTCCTCGACCGCATGCCCGAGGCCCGCGACCTGATCGTCCGCGGCGCGTTCCGGGGCTTCCTGATGCTCGGCGGCTCGGCCCTGGCACTCGTCGGGATCGTGGTGGTCAACGTCGCCACCGTGCCGGCCGGCGACGGGCTCGTCGGGCTGTCCGCCTTCTGGTTCGTCGTGCCCCTGAGCGGCGCCGTCACCGCGATCGGAGGACTGCGCACCCTCGGCCGCCAGGAGCAGCTCCGCATCGAGGCCGGAGCGCTCCCGCCGGTCCCTCCGCCCCTACCACCGCGCGGCCGTCCCGGCGCACGGAGCGGCAGCAAGCTCGCCCTGCCGGAGGAGTGACCCGTGTTCACGCTCGGCTGGCAGGTCTTCCGCCGGCACGTCACGGACGTGCTGGATCCGGCACGCGTCCGTCGTGCCGCCCTGTGGTCCGGCATCGCGGCGGTCGTCGCGCTGGTCGGCATGGCCGTCCTGGAGGCCCGGGTCGACTGGACGGGGACCACTCCGGTCCGCAGCGTGGTCGCGATGGTGCTGCTGGCGCTCGGCGTCGGACTGCTCACCTTCGCGTGCATCCCGACGTGGCGGCCGCCGGACCCTTCGACCACGATCAACGGTCGGCAGGTGCGGCCCTCGTGGCAGCTCGCCGCGCGGGGTGCCACGCAGCTCTACGTGCAGCGTCGTCCGGTGCCGGTCCTGCCGGAGCACCGCGAGATCGTCCGCACCGACACCGTCCTGCTGCGGCGGGGGCTGATCGGCACGCTCGCCCGCATCGCACCGTTGCTCGGTTCGGCTCTCGTTGCCGTCCTCGGGGCGTTCGTCCTCGGGCTCGCCACCTGGTTCCACGTGCTCTGGATCGCGGTCTACGCAACCGGGCTGTCGGAGTACGTCGTCAAACTCGGCCGCTCCGAACGAGCCCGCCTGGCCGCCGAGTCCCTCGACCCCGCACCCGCACCCGCACCCGAGACCCCCGCACGCCCCACTTCGTGAGCAGAAGCGGTCGAATCGCCGTCGGGCACTCGACCATTCCTGCTCACGAAGCGTGAACGGCGCACCCCGACGCGCACCACTGTCGGCGGCGACGGGCACACTGGGCGCATGTGTGGAAGGTTCGTCGTCTCCGACACCACGGCCGATCTGTTGCCCGAGCTCATGGGCGAGCTCGCCGCCCGGACCGAGCACGTCGACGAGGACACCGGCGAGGTGCACCCCGGCCTCGCCCCGAGCTGGAACGTCGCCCCGACCGACCCCGTGTACGCCGTGCGCCAGCGGCACGGCGAACGCGAGCTGCCGCAGATCAGCTGGGGCTTCGTGCCGAGCTGGGCGAAGGACTTCCAGAAGCAGCGCCCGAAGCCGATCAACGCCCGCATCGAGACCGTCGCGACGAGCGGCATGTTCAAGCGGGCCTTCGCCACGAACCGCTGCATCGTCCCGGCGCAGGGGTACTACGAGTGGGTGGTGCGCGAGGACGGCAAGGAACCCCACTTCGTGCACGAACCCGGCGGCGCCCTGGCGATGGCCGGCGTCGTGAGCGCCTGGCCCGACCCGACGAAGCCCGAGGGCGACCCGGACAAGTGGCGGCTGTCGCTCGCGATCATCACCCGTGACGCCCACGTCGCCCCGGGCGAGGTCCACGACCGCATGCCGGCGTTCCTGACGCCCGACGGTTACGACGACTGGCTCGGCGGCGACCTCCGCTCGGACGACCTGCTCGCCCTGCTCGACCACGAGTCGCTGGCGGTGGCCGCGGGCCTGGAGCAGTACGAGGTCTCCCGCACGGTGAACAGCGTGCGGAACGACGGACCGCAGCTCATCGCGCCCGTCGCGTAGGCGGTCGCGCCCCGCGCGGACAGGAGGCCCGGATCACCGCAGCGGGTCTGCTGCGGTGATCCGGGCCTCCAGTCCGGTGCCCTGTTACGGACGTGCGCTGCGGCGGATGCCCGGCGCGACGCGGACCGCGATCCGTCGTCGGGTCACCAGGAGCACGCCCGCCAGCATGAGCGCGAGTGCCGCGAGCCCGAGGCCGACCAGCCCGGTCACGCCCGTGAAGGCGAGCTCGGTGCCGTGGACGATCGCGGCGAGCCCGGTCGGGAACCGGACCGTGACGGTCGCGCTGACCGTCTGTCCCGCGCTGTCGGTGACCTCGTAACCGACGAAGGTGGTTCCGGTGAAGCCTTCCTGCGGGGTGAAGACGACCCGGCCGTCGCGGATGGTCCAGGTGCCCTGGTCGGCGACGACCACACGGTCGGTCGGCGTGCCGGACTCCGGGTGCAGCAGGTGCAGCGTGCCCCGCTCGAACGTCGCGCCACCGGAGGCGGAGTCGTTGTCGAGCGGATCCACGACGACCCGGTGTCCGACGATCCCGGTGGCGGAGTCGTCGGTGGCGACCGCCGCGGCGACCACGGTCATGGTCGCGGTGGCGGTGGCCGTCTGCCCCGAGGTGTCCGTCACCGTGTAGGTGAAGGCGTCCGTGCCGGTGAAGCCGGCGGCCGGGGTGTAGACGTACGCGCCGTTCCGCTGGATCGTGACGGTGCCGTGGGCGGGCTTCCGGGCCGGGGCGGCGGTGAGGCCGGTGCCCTGGTCGTCGGCGAGCAGGCCGTGGCGGGCGTCACGGGTGACGGGCGTGCCGGACACGGTGTGCCCGGAGTCGTCCGCTGCGGCGATGCCGACCGTGATCGTGACGGTGGCGTCGACCTGCTGCTCCATCGAGTCCTGCGCACGGTACGTGACGGTGTCGGTGCCCGAGAAGCCCTTCGCCGGGGTGTAGACGAACGTGCCGTCGGCGGCGATGGAGGCCTTGCCGTGACGGGCCTGACCCACCGCGACGACCGTCAGGGCGTCGCCGTGGTCGTTGCCGAGCACGCCGTGGCCGGCGACCCGGACCGTCTTGCCGGCCGTGGTCGTCGCCTTGTCGTCCTTCGCGGACGGGGCGACGTCGATGATGACGCGCGCGAACGCCGCGGTGCCGTCGGCGTCGTTGGCCGAGTAGGTGAACCAGTCACGACCGGACCAGTTCGACGTGGGCGTGTAGACGTACGAGCCGTCCTTCTCGAGCGACAGCGTTCCGTTGAACGGCTTCGTCTCCATGGCGGCCCAGAGCCCCCGACCGGAGTCACCGACCAGCACGCCCTTGTCGGCGGCCATACGCATGCTGCGGTTCGTCGACATGGTGTGCCAGTGGTCGATCGCGGCGACGCCGACGACGACCGTGACCGTCGCGTTCGAGGTCCGTCCGGCACCGTCGGTCACCGTGTACTCGAACGTGTCCGCGCCGGAGAAGCCCTTCGCCGGGGTGTAGACGAGCGAGCCGGGCTCGGTGCCCTCGGTCACGGTGCCGTGCTCGGCGCGGCCGTGCGCGGTGACGGCGAGGCCGGTGCCGCGGTCGTTGCCGGTCAGGGTCGCGCCGCTGATCGGCAGCGCGGTGTTCGCCGCGGTGCGCAGGGCGTCGGCGACCGCGGTCGGCGTGACGGTCACGGTGGCGGTCGCCGTCGCGGTGCCGCCGGTCGGGTCGGTCACCGTGTAGGTGAACGTGTCCGTGCCGGAGAACCCGCCGGCGGGCGTGTACGTGACCGAGCTCGCACCTGCCGGGCCGCCGGTTGCGCCGCCGGTTCCGCCGGCCGTCGTGCTGCCGGTGATCGTCGTGGTGCCGTGGCCGGGCTTCGAGACCGCGGTGACGGCGAGCTTCGTGCCCGAGTCGTTGCCGGTGACGGCGACGTCGACCGGGGTCGCGGCGCTCGTCGTCGCGGTGTCCGCGGCGGCCTTCGGGGCGACGACGATCGTCACGGTGCCCGTGGTCGTCCCGCCGGAGCCGTCGGTCACCGTGTAGTCGAACTCGTCCGGGCCGGAGTAACCCGGCTCGGGCTTGTACGTGTACGAGCCGTCCTCGTCGACCGTGACCTCGCCGTGCGAGGGCTTCGTGTGGTCGGTGACCGCCAGGTCGGTGCCCTTCGCACCGTCGAGCAGTCCGGTGCCGGCCGGCACGGTGGTGGTGGCGTCGGCTTCGGCCGAGGTCGACCCGCCACCGGCGACCGGGGTGACGGTGACCGTCACGGTGCCGGTGTTCGTGGCGCCCGACGGGTCCGTCACCGTGTAGGTGACGGTGTCCGTGCCGGAGAAGCCGTCCTTCGGCGTGTACGTGATCGTGCCGTCGTCGTTGCGGGTCGCGGTGCCGTTCTTGCCGTCCGTGACGGACACGACGGTCAGGCCGGTGCCGTGGTCGTTGCCCGTCAGGGCGCCGGAGGTGACCGTGGTGCTGCCGCCCGCCGCGACCGTGATGGTGTCGGGCTCCGTGCCGGGGCGGACCGTGACCGTCACGGTGCCGGTGGTGGTGCGGCCGGCAGGGTCCGTCGCCGTGTAGGTGAAGGTGTCCGTGCCCGAGAAGCCGTCCTTCGGCGTGTACGTGTACGAGCCGTTCGCGGCGAGCTCGACCGTGCCGTGTGCGGGCTGCTGGTCGACGGCGGCGGTCAGGCCGGTGCCGCGGTCGTTCGCGAGCACGCCGTCGCCCTTCGCGACGGTCAGCGTCGAGCCGGCCGTGGCGGTGGCGGTGTCGGCCGTGGCGCGGGGGCCGACGACGACCGTGACCGTGCCGGTCGTGGAGCGGCCTGCTCCGTCGACCACCGTGTAGGTGAAGGTGTCCGTGCCCGAGAAGCCGTCGGCCGGGGTGTAGACGACGCGGCCGGTGGCACGGTCGAGGGTGACGGTGCCGCGGGCGGCGCCGGTCTCGCCGGTGCCGGTGCCGGTGCCGGCGCCGGTCTCGCCGGTGCTGTTGCCGGTGCCGGTGCCGCTGCCGGCGGCCCCGCCTGCGCTCACGTCGGTGACGGTCAGCCCCGTGCCCCGGTCGTTGCCGGTCAGGGTGGCGGCGTCGAGGCTCAGCGGCTGATCGGCCCGGGTCGACACCGTGTCGGCCGTCGCGACGGGTCGCACGGTGATCGTGGCGGTCGCCGCACCGGTGGTGACACCGCTGCCGTCGGTCACCGTGTAGGTGAACGAGTCGGTGCCGGACGCTCCGGCGGTCGGCGTGTACTCGACCGAGCCGTCCGCTGCGACGACGGCCGTGCCGTGGGACGGGCCGGTGACGATCGTGGTCTCGAGGTCCGAGCCACGGTCGTTGGCCTGCACGTCGATCGTCACCGGGGTGCCGGAGTCCGTCGACGCGGCGTCGGCACCGATGGTCGGGTTGACCGTGATGGTGACGGTCGCGGTGCTCGGCGAGCCGGAGCCGTCGACCGCCGTGTACGTGAACGCGTCCGGGCCGGAGTACCCCTCGGCCGGCGTGTACGTGAAGGTGCCGGTGGCCTTGTCGAGCGTCAGCGCACCGTGCGAGGGGGACGTGTTCGACGCCACGGTGAGCCCGGTGCCGGAGTCGTTGCCGAGCACGCCGGTCGCCCGGGTGCTGGCGGTGGCGGTGCCGCCCGCGGCGACCTTGACGGTGTCGTCCTGCGCGGCCGGGGCGACCTGCACGGTGACCGTGACGGTGTCGGTCCCGCCGCTGCCGTCGGTCACGGTGTACGTGAAGGAGTCGGTGCCGGAGAACCCGGCGGCCGGGGTGTACGAGTACGAGCCGTCCGGACGCACCGTCGCCGAGCCGTGGGCGGGAGTGCTGTTGCCCGTGACCGTCAGGCCGGTGCCCAGGTCGTTGTCGAGCACGTTGCCGGTCGTCGGCGAGCCGGCTGTCGCGGTGGCGGCGTCGGCCGTCGCGGTCGGCAGGACGGTGAGTCGCACCGTCGCGGTGACGGTCGCGCCGGAGCCGTCCTTCGCCGTGTACGTGAACGCGTCCGGGCCGGAGTAGCCCTTGTCGGCGCCGTAGGAGAACGACCCGTCGGGGCCGATCTTCACCAGACCGTGCGACGGCTGACCGTTGCCGGTGAGGGTCAGGTCCGACCCGCGGTCGTTCGTCAGGACGCCCTCCGCGGCGTTCACCGTGAGCACGGTGCCCGCGTGCACGCTGTACGCGTCGTCGGAGCCCTTCGGTGCGACGGTGACGGTCACGGTGCTGGTCGAGGTCTGCCCCGACGAGTCCTTCGCCGTGTACTGGAACGTGTCCGAGCCGGAGAACCCACCGGCCGGGGTGTAAGTGTACGAGCCGTCGGCGGCGACCGTGGCGGTGCCGTGTGCCGGCGTGGTGTTCGAGACCACGGACAGGCCGGTCCCCTGGTCGTTCGCGAGCACGCCCGATGATGCGGGCACCGACAGCGCCGTGCCCGTGGGGGTCGTGGCGGTGTCGCTGCTGGTGGTGACGTGCGTGGCCTTCAGCGTGTTCGTGAAGGTGACCAGGACGTCCGTGCCGTCCGCGGTGGTGGCTGCCGGGAACGTGAAGGTCCCCGTGGTGCCGGTGCCGCTGGCGACGACCGCGTCGCTGTTCAGGTTCACGGCCTTCCACGTGGTCGTGTAGTTCGACGGGTCGGTGGTGCCCACCGCCGTCTGGCGGGCCGTGTAGGTCTTGTTCGGAGTCGACAGGACCGCGCCCGCCTTCTGGGGCTGGGTGCCGGCAGCCGTGCCGTTGGTGGTGGCCGTGTTGCCCGTCGAGACGCCGCCGCCGGTCACCGCCAGACCGAACTGGTCGGACGGACTCCACCGCTGGTCGACGCTCGACTGCGCCGCCAGGGTGTTGGCGTAGTTGCAGGACGCCAGGTCGCTCGGTGCGTAGCCGTTCGCGATCGTGAACGTGCTGACCTGCGCGCCCGAACCCGGATCGATCTTGTACATGGTGGAGCCGACCGAGGCGAACAGGTAGCCGTCGGACGAGAACGCGATGCCGGGGCTGCCGCTCGTGCTCGCGTCGATCGGAAGGGTCGCGACCTTCGAGGTGGTCAGAGCCGTGGTGCCCGCGGTCGTCGGGACCGTCTCGGTGTCGACGCGACGGATCTCGTTGCCGGTGACGACGAACAGCAGCCCGCGGGTGCTGAACGCCATGTCACCGTTCTTGTTGGTGAGCAGGTTGCCGATGGTGCCGACCTGGCCGATCTTCGCGCCGGTCTTCGTGTCGTACGCACCGAGGTACGCGGGGTTCGCGCCGCTCGCGTAGTAGTAGATGCCGGTCGCCGGGTTGATCGCACCGCGGAGCAGCTGGTGGCTGCCGTTCGGGTCCGCGGCGGTCACGTCGGCGATCCGGGCATCGTTCACCGCGTCGTACCCGGTGATCGTGTTGCCGTTGTTGATCGACGCGTACGCGGCGACACCGTTGCGGGCGACCGCGAGGGCGTTGTCGCCCGGCGCCATGCTCGTGACGTTCGTGACGGCACCGGTGGTGGCGTCGATGGCGGCGAGCTGGTTCGCGGCGGTGTTGATGCCGTACAGGGTGTTCTGGTCGCAGGACAACGCGCCGGCTGCGGCGGCGGGGTCGGCCACGACGGCCTGGGTCAGACCGACGCCGGCGAGGAGCGCGGCGCCGAGCATGGCGACGGCGCGCAGGCCGGGACGGCTTCTGGGCACAGCGGTGCCCGGGTTCGTACGCTGCATGATCACTTTCGGGTCGAGACGATGCGGGCACCGAGACCGACCGGAGGATCAGGGAGAACGGTCGTTGGCGCCAGGTTGATCCTGGCAGTTCCTCGTGTTCGGATGGGGACAATCAGGGTCCCCAATAGGGGGGACCACTCGTTCAGGGGGTACGCGGCGGTCCGGCACGTCTCGGTCCGCCGTCGCGGTCCCATCGCGCCCCGGGCGCACGGAGGAACCCCCGCCGGCAGGCCGGCGGGGGTTCGAGGATCAGCGAGCGATCAGCAGTGGATCACGCGGTCGGACGGATGACGTCCGGCAGCAGCACGTGCAGGCGCTCGGCCAGACGCGCCTTCGCTTCGTCGAGGGAACGGAAGTCCCCGACGTACTCACCGAAGGTGTCGGCGACGAAGAAGTGGGTGCCCTGGCGGTCGACGGTGCCGCCGTAGTAGCCGCCGTAGTTCGCGACCCACAGACCGGTGTCGGCCTGGGCCCACGAGATGCGGACGGGGGCTGCCTGCACGGGAGCCACGACCTGGGCCTCGATCTCGGCGATGACCTCGATCGTCTGGGTGTCCAGGGTCACCTCGGCCTGCTGGCGGTGGGCGACGGTCGTGCTCATGGTGCTGCTCCTTCGTGCTGTGCTGCGTACTGGGTGGTGCCGGTGGCTCCGGGTGGTGCGGGCGTCGCGATCGACGCCGGTGGAGCTGGTGTCCGTCGTCGTCACTCGACCGGCCGGATGACCGGCGGGAGCATGACGTGCAGCTGGTCCTCGAGCTTGGTCTGCGCTTCTTCGAGGGAGGAGAACTCGCCCACGACGAGCCCGAAGGTGTCGGAGGCCACGTAGCGGTCGTCGCGCTTGTCGACGCTGCCGCCGAAGTACCCGCCGTAGCCGGCGATCCACTCGCCCTGGTCTTCCTGCACCCAGGTGACCTTGGCGCGCTTGGGGCGCGAGGAGAGCGCTGCATCGGCCTCGAGGATCGCGATGGTGTCCACGGTGTCGGTGTCGAGGGTGACCTCGGCCTGCGTCGCGTTGTTCACGGTGATGCTCATGTCGCTCTCCTTCACGATCCGGGGTACATCTGCTGACACCAGAACGCTACGAGAAGTGCCGAGGGGATCGCCAGCCAGGCCCGTGGATTCACGGGTTCCGTCAATGCCGTCCATCGGGCAGCCCCGGATTTCCGGGCAGGTGCGTCGCACTTCCGGGGTACAGCGCCAGGATCGGGGTACTCGTTTTCCGGATCGCCGGGACCGGGGGACGAGATGGTGCGGACACCTGCCTGGAGGCGCGACTCGCTAGCGTCGGCACGTGACCTCCGACAAGCCCCGCCTCGACGACCGCGCCCCGGCCACTTGGCGCAGCCGTCGGTTCGCGACGGGGCTGGCGATCGCCTACGGCGTCGCCCTGGCGCTCGTCGGGTTCTGGGGCTCCCCCGTCGACACCGCAGGGGCCCCGTGGCTCTCCCGTGTCCTCGCAGCCGCGCACCGTCACGGCCTGCCGGAGCGCATCGACTACGCCACCGTGGAGTCCCTGGCGAACGTGGTCTACTTCGTGCCGCTCGGCTTGCTCGTGGTGCTGCTCGCCGGGGCGCGGTGGTGGTGGGCCGCCATCGCCGCGGGGCTCGTCGTCAGCACGTGCATCGAGACCGGCCAGGCGCTGTTCCTGCCCGCCCGCACCGCGACCATCGACGACGTCGTCGCGAACGGCGTGGGGGCGCTCCTGGGGTCCGTGGTGGGTGTGCTGCTGCTCAGCCGCGCGGCCCGGCGTCGCTGACGACGTTCTCCGCACACGACGAAGCCCCCGGAGCAGATGCTCCGGGGGCTTCGTTCAGTGCGTCGAGACTCAGACGGACTCGCGCTGGCGACGGACCGAGCCGCGGACCAGCAGGAGGCCACCACCGAGGACGACTGCGCCGCCGGCGACCCAGAGGGCCAGGGCGGAGACGGTCGAACCCGTGAAGGCCAGCGTGCCGTCGGTGCCGTTGCCAGCACCGGCGCCAGCTGCGGGAACCGCAGCAGCGTCAGCCGGGGCGACGGTGAAGGCCGCGAAGCCGACGACGCCCGAGGTGGCGCCGGTAGCGGTCAGGTTGTAGGTACCCGAGGCGCCCTGGGGGAACGTGACCTTGACGACGAGCGAGCCGTCCGAAGCGGCCGTGTAGGTCTTCGAGACGGTCGTGGTCGGCAGCGCGCCGAGCGTGACCGCACCGGCACCGGTGACCTGGACGTTGACGGTCTCGTTGTCCTGGAACGCACCCTCGGTGAAGTTCACCGAAGCGGTGCCACCGGCAACGGCGGTGCCGGAGACGGAGACGTCGGAGTCAGGCGTGTAACCGGCGGCGTTGGCGACGGCCGGAGTGGCGAGCAGTGCGGCGCCAGCCAGCACCACCGCTGCGATGAGCTTCTTCATGAATGTTCCCCTAAAGATCTGATTTCCAGACCCTGACGTCCAGAGCCCGCTCCCCCGCCGGCCCGAACCCAGGCCATGGTTATGGCGGGTGTTATGGCGAAGTTCCCTCAATCTAGCGGGTTTTCACAGCCAGGTGCCAGATCGTTTGGATTTTGGTCATTGGTCGTCATGTGTTCACCGCGCTGGATCGAGCGCCAGGGCGCCGCCTGTCGACCTTTCTGCAGACACCCGGCAGGAAAACCCCTGGTCAATCGGCAGTCCTCGTGACGCCGCGGTCGTCCTGATCGTGACGTCAGGAGTCTTTGCGGTCGGACAGGCCTGTGGGATGCCCCCCGGAGTGGGGGCGTGCCCTTCGCGCTCAACGGATCTTTCGAAGGAATGAGTGCTCGTCAGCCCGCCGCGAGCGGGTCCTCACACGAGAACGTCAGCGGCTGGGTTTTCGTGGAGCGGACGCCGGGGGTCGAGGTCGCGCTCACGGGTGCCCGCCCGAACTCCGACTCGCCCAGGAACGCCACTCGGTAGGTCAGGCTCTCGCCCGGCGCGAGCAGGGTCTGCAGCTGCGCGACGGGGTGCCCACCGTCGGTCTGGGTCTGCACCGGTGTCGTCTTGCCGTCCTTCGTGGCGCCGAGGAAGATCGCGTTCTCCGGTGCATACGCGGCGAGGAGCGTCTTGATCTTGCCTGGCTCCACACCGAAGCTGCCGCCGCCCGTGACGTACTCGGGCAGGCTCGTCGCCGCGTCAGCCGGTGCCGTGTTCTTGATGGTGATCTGGACGACGGACGTCGGCCGCCCGTCCTTTCGACACACCGAGCTGCCGACGGAGACACGCTTGTCCAGGTAGTAGTCCATCTTCGATCCGGTGCCGTCGTTCAGGTACACGGCGAGCTGCCGTCCGTCCGCAGTGGCGGTCGGGAGCTCCCCGGCGACCGGCGTCCCGCTGATCTGGCGCTGTTCAGCCTTGTCCACGCTCCAGACGCGCAGTCGTCCCTCGGACGAGCTCTGCGTCAGGGCCGAGACGAAGGCCTTCGCATCGAATCCGCCGGAAGACACCTTGTCGAACACCGCACTGGCCGCGGAGGCGAAGAACGCGTCCTGCATGACCGGGTCGGGGTACTTGGCGTAGACGTCGCTCAGCAACAGCTTGACGGCGTTGGCGGACGTGAGCGTGTCGCCGGTCGGCAGTTGCACGGGTCCTGTCGCCTTGAGGATGTAGCTCAACGTCACCGGGTCCATGGCCAGGACGCCGTCCGTCTGCTGCCCGAACTTCTGCTTCCACATCTCGCGTGCGAGCTTCGCCGACACGTCGAAGCGCGGCGTGAGCGTGACGTCCTGCATGTACTCGCCGGTGATCTCCCCGTACAGGCCACGCGTGTCCGCCGTCAGGGGCAGCACGGGCTGCTCGTACGGACCGAATGACGAGCCCGACGCTTGGTTCCGGAGGCTGATTGCCCCGTCCTTCGCCTGCAGGAGCGCAACCGCGCCCGGGATCCCGCCGCCCGCGCGGAGCTCGGCGTTGTTCTGGAACAGCAGGACGTAGCTCCGGTCGCTGTCGTGGCCGAGCATCGCCGGGGCGAGCTGGACGATGCGGTTCGCGGTCGTCGCCTGCGCGGACGCTGACGACAACGCGTTCCGCAGCTGGCCGACCGCTGTCGTCACCGGCGACAACGTGCCGCTGACGTCGATCGCCTCGGCGTCGCGGTGCGCGCCGGCGAGGGTCTTGGTCGCCTTGGCGACCGAAGGTTGGGCGTCCTCGATCGGCTGCAGGTCGATCTTTCCGTTCTTGGGCGCGAACGAGTCCGACCCGAGCTCCCCAACCACACCGGCGACCGGCGTGACAGCGTTCTGCGCGACGTCGTCGACGATCACGGAGATGTCACGCACCGCGCGCAGGTTGGGCCCGAAGAATGGCACGTGCTGTGCTGCTCCCCACAGCGGGTCGCCGGTCAGCGAGCGAGCGGACGCCGCTTCGTCCTCGAGACGCGCCGCTGTCTTCTGGACCGCGGCAGGGTCACCACCGGTCAACTGCGACCGCAGCGTGTCCACGTCACCGACTGCGCGTTCCAGATGCCCCTTTGCAAGGTAGGCACGGATCCCCACCCAGGCGACAGCGAGGATGAGCAGCAGGACAAGGGCGAGGACGACCCACAGAACGATCCGGGCCCTGGACCCCCGGTGAACTGCAGTGCGTCGCGACTCGGGCACGTCGGACATGAGGCGATCCTACGGTTCCGTGGGTCCAGCACCCATCACTGACGGACGGAATCCGCGTGTTCGCGGTACCAGTCGATGGTGCTGCGGAGCCCGTCTTCGAGGCCGATCTGGGCCGTCCATCCGGCTTCCGCCAGCTTCGACACGTCGAGCAGCTTCTGCGGGGTGCCATCGGGCTTGCTGGTGTCCCAGACCGTCTCGCCTTCGAACCCGACGATCTTGCCGATCGTCTCGGCGATCTCCTTGATGGTGACGTCCGAACCGGTCCCGACGTTGACCTGGTCAGGACCGTCGTAGTGCTCCATCAGGTGGAACACCGCAGCCGCCATGTCGTCGACGTGCAGGAACTCGCGACGGGGCGACCCCGTCCCCCAGTTCTCCACCGTTGGCGTCCCACTGCGGGCGGCCTCGTCGTACCTGCGGATGAGCGCCGGCAGGACGTGGGACCCGGTCGGAGAGAAGTTGTCACCCGGGCCGTAGAGGTTGGTCGGCATGGCCGAGATCCACGGGCGACCGAACTGCCGACGGACGGCCTGCACCTGCAGGATGCCGGCGATCTTGGCGATGGCGTAGGCGTCGTTGGTGGGCTCCAGGTGGCCGGTGAGCAGCGCGTCCTCGTGGATCGGCTGCTCGGCCATCTTCGGGTAGATGCAGGACGAACCGAGGAACACGAGGCGCTCGACACCGTGCTCCACCGCGGCGTCCATCACGTTGACCTGGATCTGCAGGTTCTCGCTCAGGAAGTCGTGCGGGTAGGTGTTGTTCGCCATGATCCCGCCGACCTTCGCGGCGGCGAGGACGACGTGCTTCGGCTGCTGCTCCGCGAAGAAGGCGAAGACGGCTTTGCGGTCCTTCAGGTCAAGCTCGGACGAGGTCCGCCCGATCAGGTCGGTGAATCCCTCCGACTCGAGCTTGCGGAGAACCGCCGAGCCGACCAGGCCGCGATGCCCGGCGACGTAGACGCGATCGGACCGGTCGATCGGACCGGGGGTGAAGTCGGCCGTGGACATCAGGAACCCCAGCTCTCGAGTCGGACCTTGTCGATCCACGGGCGCCCCTCGTGCTCGAGCGCCGAGATGTCCGCATCGACCATGATCCGCGCCAGCTCCGCGGTGTCGACCGTCGCCTCCCAGCCGAGCTTCTCCTTGGCCTTCGAGGCGTCACCGACGAGGGCGTCCACCTCGCTCGGTCGCAGGTAACGCTCGTCGAATCGAACGTGGTCTTCCCAGTTCAGCCCGGCGTGCGAGAACGCCGTGGTGAGGAAGTCCTTGACCGTGAAGTCGCCGCCGGTCGCCAGCACGAAGTCGTCCGGCTCGTCGACCTGCAGCATCCGCCACATGCCCTCGACGTACTCGGCGGCGTACCCCCAGTCGCGGACGGAGTCGAGGTTGCCGAGGTACACGTGGTCCTCGAGGCCGGCCTTGATCCGAGCGACCGCGCGGGTGATCTTCCGGGTGACGAACGTCTCACCGCGACGCGGTGACTCGTGGTTGAACAGGATGCCGTTCACCGCGAACATGCCGTAGGCCTCGCGGTAGTTGCGCGTCACCCAGTAGCTGTAGACCTTCGCGGCGCCGTACGGAGATCGCGGCCAGAACGGCGTCTCTTCGTTCTGCGGCGGCGGGGTGGCACCGAACATCTCGGAGGAGGACGCCTGGTAGAAGCGCGTGTGGATGCCGGACACGCGAACCGCCTCGAGCATGCGCATCGTGCCGACACCGGTCACGTCACCGGTGTGCTCCGGCTCGTCGAACGACACCCGCACGTGTGACTGCGCCGCGAGGTTGTAGACCTCGTCCGGCTTCAGTTCACTCAGCAGGCTGACGAGCCTGGCACCGTCACCGAGGTCCCCGTAGTGCAGGAACAGCTTGGCGTCGGGGTTGTGCGGGTCCACGTACAGGTGGTCGATCCGAGACGTGTTGAACGTCGAAGCACGACGGATGAGTCCGTGGACCTCGTACCCCTTACGAAGGAGCAGCTCGGCCAGGTACGAGCCGTCCTGTCCGGTGATGCCCGTGATGAGCGCGCGCTTGGTCAACCAGTCCCCGATTCCCTTGTGCCAGACGGACGGCGACCATCTGCCAGCGTCGTCAATAGCTGAGTAAACGTATCGAATGAAGCGCGCGGAGTGAGACGCATTGCTCGGAACCGCCGTCCACTCGCTCCCATCGCCCGGGCTTGCTCCGGATCCGAGGCCAGCGACAGAGCCGCATCGAGCAAGGCCTGTGGGTCGCCGGCAGGAACGACCGGGCCCGCTCCGGCCAGCAGCACTTCACTTTCCGTGACGCTACCCGGGTCGGTCGCCGCAATCACGGGCAGCCCGGTGGTGAAGTACGACGTGAGCTTGCTCGGGACCGCCATGCCAGCCACGCCGCTCCGTTCGTTCACTAGCAGCGCGTCAGCGGCGCCGATGGCGTTCCGGAACTCGTCGTCGGAGAGCGAACCAATCATGGACATCGTCTGCACCCCCGCGCTCGCTTCAGCCAAGCGTTCGCGCTGGTTGCCATCTCCCAGCAACACAAAACGCACGGGACTGCCAGTCGCAGCGGCGAGTCGTGCGGCGTCGATCACGTTTTCGAGCCCCTGCTTCACGCCCATGTTCCCTGCATGCAGGACGACGAAGTCCGACCGTCCCCACCCTAAGCCAGCACGAACCGCATCACGGTCGATGGCCTCAATGTCGTCCAGGTGTGACCAGTTTCGTACGACCGCGACGGCTGCCGGATCGACTCCGAGCTCGTCGACAACCGTATCGCGGAAGCGCTCGTGAATGACGACCACAGCGTCAGCAGAACGAAGGCACCGCCGCTCGATGGCAGCTATGACTCGTTCCGCCAAGCGAACTTTATCGACTCCCAACTCCCGAATGCCTAGCGTGTAGAGGTCCTGCACCCAGACCACCACTGGCCGCCGCGTAACCAGTCGCGCCTTGATGAGCGCTACGGCTGACGACAGCAGAGCCGGCGACACGAGGACCACAACGTCGGGCCGACCGAACCGAGTCGATGCGGCAGCAATGCCGAACGATAACTCCGACAGGGCACGAGAGACTCCGCCTGGACGCCTCGGGAGACGGTGGCGCCGGCGCACAACGGTGACGCCCGCTTCCCTCGCGGTCGAGACAGACGGGGCACCGCCGTCGGTGAAGCGCCACTGCGGGTAGTGCGGGAAAGAGGTGATCGCACGGACGTCAACACCCTGTCGAGCCAACTCCGTGGCCAACCCCGACGTATACGGGGCGATACCGGTCGATTCTGGTCGGTAGTTCAGGCCGATCAGCAAGACGGACGACAGTCTGCGCACCGAGTGAACATAACAGTTGCTCACCAGCAGGGAGACCTCGGCAGCCAGCTTTGCCAGGATAGGACAAACGCGTCCGGCCAGGACCGGTAGCTGTGCCTCGAAAAACCCACGAGCAGGCACTAGCCTCACCTTAGGATCGCAGCACGAGGCCTCACGAATCCATCGATCAGAACGGACTCGACCTCGCGCTCGAGGTCCGGCGCGGCTCGACGACGAGGTTTGTCACCGACTCGCGAAGCCTGCGCTCACTCCTCCTGATGACAGTGCTCCTTGCCTCTCCGAACAGCAGCGAGGGTTCCTGGACACCGCCTATGAAATGAGAACGACCATGGCCTCGATAGCCGTCGTGATTGCAACTGCGGGCCGCCCAGATGCAGCCCGAGATATCGTGAACACACTCGCGGATACCCGCACCCCGCAGTTCCATGGCTTCCTCTCCGCCCCCGCAAACTCCGACTTACCCGACATGCAGATGCCGGAGAATTGGACTGTGTGCACTGGCGTTCGCGGTGCGTCGAGCCAACGCAACCGAGCGCTCGACATGATTCCCGCGTCGGTGTCATATGTCTTTTTCTTCGATGATGATTCGGTCCCGCGCCACGACTATATGAGCAATATGATAAGCGCCCTAGACTCAACTCCGGAAGCGGTGGCTGCCACAGGCCGAGTGGTGCTGGACGGCGCAGCTATCGGTACTGAATATTCTCTTGATGAGTGCGAGCAGGCCCTGGCCGATAGCCTGCTCGCCATTGCGCCGAATATGGACACGCATGCAGTCGCGCAGTCCGACACCCTCTATGGATGCAATTTCTGTGTCCGTTGGACAGCCGCCCAAGACTTGCGCTTCGACGAGAATCTTCCGCTGTATTCCTGGCTCGAGGATCTCGACTACGCCAAGCGGGCGCTGTCGCGTGGACAATTAGTGCGAGTCGAAGACGCCGTAGTTGCGCACAGGGGCTCAAACACGGGGGGCAGAACTTCACACCGCCGGTTCGGGTACTCACAAATTGCGAACCCCCTTCACCTGAGAAAAAAGGGGTCGCTGTCCTTCAACCAGACCGGACGCGAGATGATGCGACCATTGCTGAAGAATCTCGTCCTGGCAATGGTTCCTTCCCCGAGGTTTGCGTCTAGGCGCTCTCGACTCTCGGGGAACCTTCTTGCGGTCCGTCATACCCTGGCCGGTACGGTGCACCCCACGAGGATGCTCGAGCTCAAGGACACCGAAGTTCAGGACGTGGGACGTTGACCTTGGCCGTCGACGACGTCGGTGCAACCTCACCGCCGGCCGGCGTCCTCGCTGTGGCGCGCGGCCTGTTGGTGGCGTGTGCTCCTGAATTATGTGATATTCGAGAAGCTGGTTTGCACGTGGTGCAAACGACAAGAGTCCCCCGGGAGCTTCATTGACCGCTTCAGCCTCACCCGATCCACGGATCCCGATCGTGGACCTCAGCAAAGCTCCGGGGCAACGTGAGACCTGGGACGCGCCGCGATGGAAGGTCTACCTTTGGGGGGCCGTGGAGTTGCTTCTGGTAACGAACCCGTGGCAGGTCAGCTCCTCGCTACGCGTCCGCACATTACGGGCTTTCGGCGCACGGATCGGCTCAAACGTCGTGTTCCGTCCGCGCACACGCGTTCGTTTCCCATGGAAGTTGACCATCGGAGACAATTGTTGGATTGGCGAGGGTGCTTGGTTCCACAATCAAGACCACATCCGTATAGGCGCGAACGTCGTGGTTTCGCAAGAATCGTTCCTAACGACCGGCAGCCATGCGCATCGTCGCGACATGGCCCTCCTGACTAGCCCAATCCGCATTCACGACGGAGTGTGGCTGACCGCTAGGTGCATCGTTCTCGGTGGCGCTGATATCGGACAATCAGTGCTTGCGAAGCCGATGACGGTTGTCCAGGGGCGGGTAACCCCGAATGCCATTGTCGAGGGACCGCGATGCGAGGCGGTCGGGCACCGCTTCGAGTTACGCGACCACGACGCCGGAGGGTCCTGATGCGAGTCCTACACGTTGTTTCGCTCGTCAGCTCCGACGGCGCTTTCGGGGGACCGACGCGGGTCTGCCAGAACCAATCGAAGGCTCTTCAGAAGATGGGCCATCAGGTGACTGTCGTCGCCGGTGCACGCGTTGGCGACCTCTCGACTCCGGTGATGACCGACGGAGTTCGAACCTTACTGTTCCGAGCAAGACGTCTACCTGGTCTGGGGTTCGCCGGTATGTTCGCCCCGGGGATGGTCAGGTGGCTGGTCAGACACAGGACCGAGTTCGATGTAGCGCACGTTCATCTCGCTCGGGACCTCGTAACACTTCCCGCAGTGATGACGCTGCTCAGGAGCGGGATCCCTGTCGTCGTGCAGCCGCATGGCATGATCGACCATTCCCGGAAGCTGTTAGCCGGGCCTATCGACGCGTGGGGAACGCGACCAGCGCTCCGACGAGCCAGCGCCGTGCTTGCCCTGAACGAACGCGAACGCGACGACCTACGACTCGTAGCCCCGGCCCTACCGGAACCGGTGGTCCTGCCGAACGGCGTCCCGGAGCAGGGCCCTCCGGTCAGTCCGACCGGAGCCTGGTCGGGAACCACCGAGGTGCTGTACCTGGCGCGCTTGCACGAACGAAAGCGTCCTATGTACTTCGTCGAAGCAGCGAAACGGCTTGAGCGCGTTTACCCGTCAACGAGATTCACGCTCGTTGGACCAGACGAGGGCGAGGCCACAGCCGTACAGCGCGCTATCAATCACCAGACGAGCGCGACGTCTTGGGAAGGACCCGTTGACCCGTCACAAACACTGGACCGCATGGCTCGCTGCGACGTCTACGTCCTCCCAGCCGTAGACGAGCCGTTCGGTATGACCGTCTTGGAAGCCATGTCCCTCGGGAAGCCGGTCGTCGTCACGGAGTCATGTGGCCTGGCCGATGCGGTCCGCCGGCATGCAGCAGGCATCGTGTCCAGAGACGACCCGGAGGCTCTGGCGGGAGCGATCGCCCAGCTCCTCGCCGATCCCGCCCAGCGCGCGCGGATGGGTGAAAACGGGCGCACAGCAGTCAGAACCGAGTTCGGGATGCCTGCAGTCGCCACTCAGCTCGAGGCGATCTACCGGCAAACCATGCACCAGGTCCGATGAAACAGCTGCTCGCAAGGGTGTGGCGCGGTCTGCGCCGGTCAGCCAACAATCCGCTTCTGCTCGCTCAAGCGTTCTCCAGCGTCTCGGGCGCGTTGGCGATGGTCATCGCAGTAGGGGTACTGCCACCGCGGCAGTTCGCGATCTTCTCACTCCTCACCCTCATCAATACAACCGGTGTCGGGCTCGTGCGGGCGAGCCTGACAGGACCGGCCCTGTTCCTCCTCCGTACCGATCCTGACGCCCGCGTGCCCTTCAGGTACGGACTCATTGCTAGCGTGGCCATCGCTGCCCTGAGCGCCCCATTGGTCTGGGCTTTCGGAGTTCGCTCACTCGACGCTCTAGCACTGGTAACGGTGACCTTCGGCATGCCGATCTTCTACGACTGGTTGCGTAGCCGCTTCATTGCAGCCGATCGCCGCTGGCAGGCTGCACTTGGCGACGCCGTGCGCCTGGTCGCGCTCGGCCCGGTCGTCCTCCTGCAGTTCACCGAGCTGCAGTTCGACGCGGCACAGCTACAAGCCATCGTCGCGGCTACCGCTGGCCTGTCAGCGATCGTGTTGTGGGCCCGCTTGTGGAGCATACGGATCACCCATTGGACCCCCTATAGGGCATACCGCCACCAGGCCCGACTCCAGTTCCTCGAGTTCGCGGTCGGACAGCTAAACGCCACGATTCCCATGTTCATCCTGGGCGGACTCGGCGCATCACAGCTCGTTGGAGGCTTCCGGTTCGCCCAGACCCTTCTCGGCCCCATGAACCTCATCTTCGCTGCGACCTCGGCGAACTTCATCGCCGACGGGGCAACCCGAGATTCGCACCGGAGTACCGCATCGCTCCTTCGCCGGGGCCGGCAGCTGTCGACGCGATTAATCATCATGTCCGCGGTCGTGGTCGCAGGTATTGTTCTGACTGTGCAATTGTTCGGCATCAGTCCATCCGGCGTGCAGTCCTCGGCACTGCAGATTGGGTTGCTGCTCGTAGGCTCGGTCGCAATCAGTTCCGGCTGGGCTGGCATACAGGGCGTGACCCTTCGACTGCTCGGACATCACACGCTGGTCACCACAACCAGAGCACTCCTCGTTGGAGCGTCCTGGGTCGGCTTCCTCATCGGTTTCGCAATGGGCGGAGTCGACGCCAGCCTCGTGGCCGGCTTTGCCGCAAGCGCTGTTTGTTATCCGCTGATCCTGGGCATACCTGCAGCGCGGCGTCTCCGGAAAATCTCCATCGAGGATCCCACCTCAGCACCGCTCACCGATCAGTCCACCGAGCGTGGCGCGATGACTGCCCTTAACAACACTCGAGAATCCGATCGGAGAATCACTGATGGCTGACCGGAAGGTCGAAAGACGCCTGGTCGCAGTCTCTCAACCGTACGTACCGGACTACCGCGTGCCCTTCTTCGACGAACTGGCCCGCCAGGTCGCTGCCGAAGGTTTCGAGCTAGAGGTTTGGCATGGGCGACCCGATGCCGAGATGCGCAAGGTGGGGAGCGCTCGTACGGGTCCGTGGAGCGTGGAGGTGCCGCAGCTGCAGCTTCGGGTATTCGGCCGCACTCTCGCTCTCCGCCGCGTTTGGAGACGAGCCCGAGGGGCACGCGCGGTCGTCGCACCGTTCTCCGCTACTGCGTTGGACGCAATCATTCTCCTGTTCCTGAGTAGGACGAAGACGTTCCTTTGGGGGCATGGTCGCTCCTACGTGAACAAGGAGAATCACCTTGGGAAAGCCATAAAAACCGCGATGGCCCGACGTGCGCAGGGCGTGTTCGTCTACACTCCGAGCGCCGTCGCCGCCGTCGAGTCCATGGGTGTCCCACGGAAACGAATCTGCCCGGTATTCAATGCCACAGATACTGCGACACTACGTCGGATGCGAGCAAACTTTTCCTCGGCGGACGTGGAAGAGTTCCGGCACGCTCAGGAGATACCACGTGGGCCGGTCGGACTCTTCGTGGGCGCGTTTATCGAGGCGAAGCGTATGGACTTCCTTTTCAGGGCCATTGACCGCATCGTCGCGGATGTGCCGGACTTCACCGCGGTGATAGCGGGGTCAGGGCCACTGCAGGAGTTCGTCTCCTCCGAAGCACACCGTCGGCGCAATGTCCGAGTTGTCCCACGGCTCGACCAGGAGCAGCTAGTCCGGTTCTCGTCAGTGTCCGACATCCTGCTGATGCCCGGCCGGGTCGGGCTCGTGGCCGTCGATGCTGTGGCCCTCGGGCTCCCGATCATCACCACCGACTGGCCCTTCCATGCGCCGGAGGCCGAATACCTCAACTCGTCGAACTCAATCCGCTCCGGGGACTCCGAGGTCGAGTATGCGAATGCCATCATCAAGCTCGTTAACGACAAAGATCGGCTGCTGGAATTCCGCGCACGTACGTGGGAAAGTGGCGCCCTCTACAGCGTGGAGGCGATGGCCGCTAACTTCATTACTCACCTCAAGGAACAGGGTGTCCTTCCATCAACTCTAAGGCCGTCCGATGCGAAGTGACGTAACAAAGGCCGGACCACTCGGCAAGAGACTACTGCGGGTATCTTGACTCCTGGCCTATGACTCCAAACAGGCGTTCCATGCCTAACGGAAGAGCCGGTAAGCCATCTCGATCGGCAGAACGCGCGGCCGATCAACGCCGTGGTAAATGCGCACCGCGACGCCCCGACGTACGGGCAGCGGTTCATCGCCGACGGCCTACGCGCTGCCAGTCACCTCGTGTCGGAACGGCGCGCACGGCGGCTGAGCCCGCAACAGCGGCTCTGGTCACTGCACGCGAAGAGACAGCACTTGGGCAGGACGCGGTGCCACCCGCGCACAAGGACCTGGTTCATCGGGCCTTCATCGCGCAGGACCTGAATCGGCGCTGGTTGGCCGACACCACCAAGCACAACACTGGCGAGGCAAGCGCTGGAGGCACGTCAAAGACGCGCGCGCCCGACGTATCGTGGGCTAATCGGTCGGCTCATGGATGCGATTCTTGCTCGGTTTCGCTGCGCTGTAGATGGCGACCTCGCGACGGAACCCATCACGAGCGCGGGTCCACTCGGACGGAGGCAGCCAGTTTCGACCCCAGAAGTTCGTCCGAGGGCTCTCCGGCGGCGAGTTCCTGGGGTCGATGAATCGGGTCGGCGCGTACTCAGACGGCCCGACGATGGAGTGCTTCTTTGCGTTGATGAAGAAGGACGTCCTGAACCGGGGGGGGGCAGCTGTGCCGCGCGGTCGTGCACTGGATCGAGGGCACTGACCACCGGAATTGTCGAGAGCGCGGGCTAGGCAAGTTGTCGCCCGTCGACTGCGAAGCAACCATCAAGCCACGGGTCGCACTCGCGGCCCAAACCAATGAGTCGGCCGACCCGCAGGAGTCCAATGGGACTGCGCACCTGTTTGCGATCCAGCCGGGTGAATCTGTCGGGAATACGGTGCCTCACGCTAGCGGCGGATCCGCATGCTCCTTCGTCTTCTGCTGAGAGTCGATGACAAGGACCAGGCTGTAGCCGAGCAGTGCGGGCCAGAATGTGTAGCGCTCAGTAAAACCGTTGTTTAGGAGACCGAGCACTAGGACGAGCGCGGCCGAGAGCACGCAGGCCATCACGACGAAGTCTGATCGGTGCTCGAGCATCGCGGCGATCGGCTTCAAGACGAAGATCGTGTAGACCGCCAAGAACAGGACGCCGCCGGACACGAGCAGCACCAGTGGAGCCAGCTCGCCGACCCAGACGCCTAAGCCAGCACCGCCCAAGGGATGAGCAAGGAACGCATCCCATCCCTCACTCAGGGCCTGAACGCGCGCGCTATCGCTCGCGGTCGAACCCGAATCGGATGCGAAACGAGTTCCTGCGATGAGTCTCGGTCCGTACACCGCCGCTGCCGCAGTCGCGAGCAGAACGAGTGGGAGAACCCACCTTAGGGCGTGAGCACGCTTAGCTACGATGCACCCGCAAAGCAGAAGCGCTGCGAAGCCGGCCAACAATCCAGCCCGTGACCCGGACTGGTACAAAGCCGCACCACACAACGCGAGCCCGAGGATACGCAACACCACTGGACCAAATCGGGGCTTCGGCGGCACAAGCAACGCGAACGGAATCGCCAACACGAGAGTCTGGGCCAGGGCATTCGGATGACTCGTAAGCCCAGCGAAGCGTGACGTGCCGTTCAGTTGAACGAGATCCCCGGCGGCGACGACGCCTGCGCTCTGGCCCAGTGCGTACACGGCACTGATGGCGATGCCGAACAGCCACCAACCGATGATTCCTTGCACACCTCGGCGGCCATGTTTCGTCAGGACGACGCACAACACTGATATGCAGAAGGTGGACAGCGCAATCCGGAGCAACATTTGCGACGGGCTGATGCCCTCGATCGCGTCGGGCGTCCCGTTGACAGGCCGACCGAACACGACGACATCGCGTGCCATGAAAACCAGTCCCAGGAGTGCCGGAAGTACCATCCAGCCCTTGAGTAGCGCAATCCGGGACCCAGAGGACAGCAGCGCCAGCAGGGCGCCGACAATGAGGCAGATGTCGGTGAAGGTGACCCCCGCAACGCGGACGGCGCTCCAGCTCGAAGTCAGCGCAGCCGCAGTCGTCAAGAAGTGGACTATCCCGGTAGGGGATTCTGCTCTCGGGAAGGGGCGCCCTAGTCCCGCCCCTACTGAATCACCGCGCGAGGCGACCCTGATCTGACCCGTCACTTGACCTCGATCCTCCCCATCAGTAGGCCCCCTGGGAGCTCAGCACTGTGCGCGCAGTTCGCCACAAGATGATGAGGTCGCCGGTAATAGACCAGTTCTCCACGTAGTACAGATCGAGCCGCACGGAATCCTCCCACGACAGGTCGGATCGACCGCTCACCTGCCACAGGCCGGTCATGCCGGGCTTCACCAGGAACCGACGGTGGACGTGGGTGTCGTAGCGGGCGACCTCACGCGCCAGCGGCGGTCGGGGTCCGACGAGGGACATGCTGCCGGCCAGGACGTTGAACAGCTGCGGCACCTCGTCAAGGCTGTAGCGGCGCATGAACCCGCCGACCCGGGTGACCCGGGGATCGTTCCGCATCTTGAACAAGACGTCGTTGCCCTCGGCCCGGTCGAGTGCGCTGAGCTCCTGCAGGCGTTCCTCGGCGTCGACGACCATCGAGCGGAACTTGATCATCCGGAAGGTGCTGCCGTTCAGACCGACGCGCTCCTGGTGGAAGAAGACCGGACCGGTCGAGGTGGTCTTCACCAGCACGGCGAGCACGAGCAGCAGCGGCGACAGGACGACGACGAGCAGCGCCGCGCCGACGAGGTCGAAGGCCCGCTTCGTGTAGAGCTTGCGGCCGGAGTACGTCGGTGTCTCGACGTGGATGAGCGGCAGGCCCTGCACCGGCCGGGTGTGGATGCGGGGACCACCGATGTCGGTCAGGCTCGGCGCGACCACCAGGTGCTGCCTGCCCGGCTCGAGCGACCAGCTGAGTTCCCGGACGCGCTCCGGCGGCAGGTCGTCGGAACTCGTGATCACGACGGTGTCGGCGCCGGTCTCGCGCAGCGCGGAGCCGACGTCGTCGAAGCCGCCGTGACTCTGGATGGTCGAACCCGCCAACAGACCTCGGTGGTTCGTCGACACGACCGCCCCGACCACGCGGTAGCCGGCTTCGGGGGAACGTGCGAGTTCGCGGCCGATGTGCAGCACGCTGGCCGGAGACCCGACGAGCAGCACGGTCGCCGAGTAGGCGCCCTGCTGACGCTGGGCCACGAGCCACTGTCGCCAGATCCACCGCGACAGCAGGAGGACGAGGATCCCGATCGGGAACGCGATGAGCACGTAGCCGCGGGCCAGGTCGACGTGCAGCAGGAACGCCGCGATCGCGAGCAGGCCGAACACGCGGACGCTGGAGTCCGCGACCAGGCGGTACTCGGTGCTGCCGACGCCGATCACCCGCGCACCGCGGGTGTCGTACAGGGCGAGTGCGCTCATCCACACGACGATCACGACGATGGAGATGGCGAAGTAACTCAGCCGCAGGTCGGCGGTGTTCGTCGCCAGGTTCGACTCGAGCCCGAGCCAGGCGATCTGCACCCCGAAGACCACCCAGATCAGGGCCAGCAGGTCGGTGAACAGCACGCGGCGCGAGTACTTGCGGCTCCACTCGTCGGTGGCGCCGACGGCGCGCGGTGCGCGGAGCGCATCCGTCGTCACGAGGACGACCCGGTCACCACGTCGCGCCACCGTCCGACGAGACCCGCACGGTCCTACCGTCCCACAGCCACACGTCCTGGCCGGCACGGTCGATGGTGACGGTGTTGTCGGTGTCCGCGCCGTCGGCACAGCCGATCGGCGTGGTGGACGACGAGGGCGTCACGTCCGACGCGGACATGGTCTCGATCTGCACGCCGTCGCACGCTGCTGCACCGACGCGGGCGAGCGTGTAGTTGCCACCGTCGACGCCGATCGAACGGACGCCACCCATCGGCACGTCGACCCAGGCGGCATCGCCGGTGCGCCACTCGAGCTGGCCGTCGCAGATGACGACCGCGGTCTTCTCACCCTGGAACGCGTCGATGGGGTCGCCGCACGGCGACTGCTCCGTCCCGCTCGCGAGCACGACACCGTCGGTGCTGATGCCGGCGCCGGCGGCGCCGGGCGCCCCGGCTTCCCACGTCACGCCGGCGTCGGTGCTGGTCCGCGCCGTCGTGGTGCAGTCGTCGCCGACTCCAGCCAGGATCGAGAGCTCCGCACTGGAGGCCCGGATCGCCATGAGCGATCCGACATCCGTCCCGAGTCCCACCGGGACCCACGTCGCCCCGCCGTCCACGGAGTGTTCCAGCACCGGCCGCGGGCCGTCGCACGACCCACCGGACGCGCGCCACGCCTCCTGGCCGTCGACCGCTGCCAACAGGCGGCGACCCTGCTGCTTGGTGGAGGCGGCGTCTGCGTCAGCGGACGCACTCGACCGCGGCGTCTCGCTCGAGTCGGGTGACCTCGTGAAGGTGGGGATGGGGCCGGCTGGTCCGTTCTGTTCGGGCGCGGTTCGGCCGAGGGCGAGTGAAACGAGCACGACGTCGACGACGACGAGCGCCACCACCACGGCGGCCACGATGATCAGTGTGGTCCGTGGCAGTGCACGTCCGAGGCTTCGGGTCCCCCGGCGAGTGTCCATGTCCCTCGACTCCGTTCAGCGTCCTGCGCGACGCAAGACGCTCAGCTTCTTGCCGGTGCGCTTCGGCGGGCGCGTCGACGTGGTCACCGTGTTGTCGTCCTCGTCCTGGCCGTAGCTGTAGCCGTAGCCGTATCGGCCGTATCCGTACGCCCCCGGGCCCTTGACCGGCATCTTCGTGATGACGAAACCGGAGATCGGGGCGCCGACGTTCTCGAGGGTTGCGACGGCAGCGGCGAGCTGGCCCTTCAGCGTCTGTCCCGAGGCGACCGCGACGATCGCGCCGGAGGCCTTCTTGGCCAGGATCGCCGCGTCGGTGACGGGCAGCAGCGGCGGTGCGTCGAACAGGACGTAGTCGAACTGCTGCTCGAGCAACTCGATCAGGTCCTGCATCGCGCGCGAGCCGAGCAGCTCGGACGGGTTCGGCGGGATCTGGCCGGCGGGCAGGACGACGAGCTTGCCGCGTCCCCAGGGGTGGGCGACGTCCTCCAGGTCGGCGCGACCGATCAGCACGTCGGTCAGACCGGCGTTGCTCTCGACGTCCATGTACTCAGCGACGCGGGGGCGGCGCAGGTCGGCGTCGATCAGGATGACGCGGAACCCGGCGCTGTCCAGGGCGATCGCCAGGTTCGCGACGGTGGTGCTCTTGCCCTCGGACTGCATAGACGACGTCATGACGAAGGTGCGGGCACCGCTGCCGATGTCGAGGAACTGCAGGTTGGTGCGGAGCGTGCGGAACGACTCGGCACGGGGGCTGCGCGGGTCGACCTGCACGATGAGGGGGCGTTCGGCGGCCTTGGCGTCGTAGGCGATCCCGCCGACGACCGGCTTGTCGCTGATCTTCTCGACGTCGATCTCGGTGCGGATCCGGTTGTCCAGGGTCTCGCGCAGCACGGCGATCCCGATGCCCAGGGCGAGCCCGACGAGCAGCCCGAGCGCCACGTTGACGGGCACGTTCGGGCTGACCGGGACGCTCGGCACGTCGGCCTGCTTCACGCGGGTGAGCTTGACCGTGCTCTTGCCGCTCGCATCGGTGGCCTCGATGTCCTGCACGACGTTGGTCAGGCTCTGCGAGGTCGCGTTGGCGATGTCCGCGGCCTGCACCGGGTCGGTGCTCTCCACCGAGATGGCGATGAGGGTGGTGCTCGTCGGCGCCGTCGCCGACACCATCGTCGCGAGCTGGTCCGCGTTCATGTCGAGCTTGAGCGACGAGATGACCGGCAGCAGCACGATCGGCGTCGACACCAGGTTCGAGTACGTCAGCACCCGCTGCTGGGTGAACGTGTTGCCCTGCGCCAGGTCACTGGCGCTGCCGGACGTCTCCGTGGAGACGAAGACCTGCGCCGATGCCGAGTAGACCGGCTTCTTCAGCAGGGAGAACCCTGCGGCTGCGGCCACTCCCACCAGGGCGAGCACGACGATGAGTACCCAACCCTTGCGGAGCACCGTGATGTAGTCGCGGAGTTCCACGCCTTTGCCTTCCCCGATCCGAACCGTCCCTGTGGTCCCGACACAGGCACGCCGGGGTACTCCCGGCGCACGGCATACAAATAGTGTCACAGGTTTGAGTCCTGCTCGGGGGAAGTCGCCATCCGCCGCGCGGTGTCCTCTACGGTGGCCCCATGCGCTCCGAGCCGGCCACGACCACCACCGAGCCCAGCGTGCGGCGACAGCGGGACCTCATCGTCATCCTCGTCGCGCTCGGCGTCGCCGTGATCCTGACCAGGATCGTCGGACAGGTCACCCGGACTGGGGGCATCCCCTCGCCGGTCCTGCAGGTGCTCGCCGCGGACGCCGCCGTGTGGGTGCCACTCGTCGTCGCGGCAGCCGTGGTGCTCCGTCGGACGCCGCGTGCGGCGATGGTGTCGCGGCTGCGGCTCGACCTGGGGATCGTGGTCTTCGCGATCGGCATCGTGATCGTGTGCCGCGCGGTGGACGTCGTCATGTCACTCGCGTTCACCGGGACGACCGGGCTGGTCCCCGCACCGTCCCTCGGCACACCGGACGTCGGGCTGCTGCTCGTGTCGGCGATCGGCATCGTGGTCGTCAGTCCGGTGCTCGAAGAAGTGGTGTTCCGCGGGCTGTTCCAGCGCCGGCTCGCCGCCGAGCTCACGCCCCGCACCCGGTTCCTCGCGGTGCTGGTCACGGCGTTCCTGTTCGCGCTGCTCCACCTGCTGCTCGGTGCGGGTGGCACGTCGCTCGGGGGGTTCCAGGTGTTCGTCACGACGTTCCTGCTCGGCCTGCTCACCGGCACGCTCGTCGCGATGACCGACCGCATCGGCGGCGCGATCCTGGCGCACGTGCTGTTCAACGCGGTCGCGGTCGTCGCCACCTGGCCGCGCTGAGCGGCCAGGGCTGCGTCCCCAGATCGGGTCAGGGGCGGTCGCTCGGCAGCGCGGACCACTAGCCTGCACTGAGCATGACTCGCCCAACCAGCATCGTCGACAACCCTCTCGTCCGTCAGGCTCCGATCAGCGGCCTGTTGGCGCTGTCGGCGTTCCTGAGCGTCGTGATGCCGACGCTGCCGATCACCCAGCACCACCTGTTCGTCGCGAGTGTGGTGGGCGTCGTGGTCGCGACGCTGATGAGCGCGATCCCCGCACTCGTGCGCCGCGCGGCCTGGGTGGTGCCGGTCCTGCTCACCGTCGACTTCCTGACGATCGCGCTGCTGCGCACCGGGACGGGCTCCGGCTCCTCGCTGTTCACGGCGATCGTGGTGCTCCCCGTGGTCTGGTGGGCGTCGCTCGAGGGCCGTCGCACCGTGCTCTTCGCGATCGCGGGCATCGTGGTCGTGATCCTCGCCCCCTACGTCCTGACCCCGTCCGACGCGCCCGGCGCGGGTGAACTCGTCCGTCTGGGCATCCTCGTCGTCGTGTTCGGCACCGTCGCCGTCGTCGTGCACGAGCTCTCCCGCCGGGCCCGACGGAGTCTGCGGTCCGCCGAGGCACGTGAGGGCAAGGTCCGCGCCGAGATCGACCGGGCAGCCGCGGTGCAGCGGTCCCTGCTCCCGACGACGACCGGCCGCATCACCGAGGACGTCGTCGTCGCGGGTGCCTGCCTGCCGGCCCGGAGCGTCGGCGGGGACTTCTTCGACTGGTACCCGACGCCGACCGGCGTGGCGGTGAGCCTCGGTGACGTCATGGGCAAGGGCGTCGGCGCGGGGCTGATCGCGGCCGCGGTGCGCGCGACCCTGCGCAGCGCCCGGACCGTCGAGGACCCCGGCGAGGCACTGAAGCGGGCCTCCGACGGGCTCACCGCCGAGGGTGTCGGACCCGATCTCGCCTTCACCACGCTGTTCCACGCCCGGATCTCCGACGACGGCACCCTCCAGTGGGCCGATGCCGGGCACGGGCTGAGCTTCGTCCTGCGGGCCGACGGACACGTCGACCGGCTGCGCTCCGGCGACATGCCGCTCGGGCTCGGCATCCGCGAGGAGTGGGCGACGACCGACGGCACCCTCGAACCGGGCGACCTGCTCGTCTCGTTCAGCGACGGCGTGCTCGACCTGTACGACGACCTGGACGACACGATCGAGTCCGTCGCCGCGATCGCCCGCGCCGGCCGCGACCCGCATGCGGTCGTCCTCGCGCTGTCGGCCCGCGCCGACGAGGTGCCGCACGACGACGACGTCACGGTGATCGCGATCCGCCGGCAGCCGGTCGAGGTGGACACCGAGCGACCGCTCGCGATGCACGCGGAGTGACGGCGCGGAACGAGCGACCGGCGACCAGTGGGGAATGCACGGTCGTCTCGCGGCGATTGGTACGCGCCGCCGCTCGAACCCGAATCGTGCGGCGACGCGTGCAGACGGTGAGCGTCTGCCCTCGGACGCCCTAGCGTCCTCGGTCTGTGGGGGCGGCCCGACGAGCCACCCGGAGGGTCATCCGACCCGGGCGAGGTCCCAGACGGGCGGCACGTACGCGCGGGACCAGCCCTCGCGCAGGCGCGTCACGGCGCGGTCGAAGGCCTCGAGCAGGTCCATCTCCGGTCGCACCATGGACTGCAGCTGCAGCCCCTCGTAGGTCGCGAGCAGCTGCTCCGAGCCGCGGGCCGGTTCCATCGTGCTCGGCTCGCGCCCGAGCAGCACGTCGCGCTCCAGGGCGTGCTGCACGAAGGCGTGGAACCGTCGCCACCGGGCGTGCAGCATCGGCGCGAGCGGGTGCTCGGGCGATGCCGCGATGTTCAGCGTCGCCGTCAGGAACCGCATCAGCGACGGGTCGGCCACGTTCGCGGTGACAATCGCGCGCAGGAACCGGATGGTGCCGTGCTGCTCGGCCAGGGGCATGAGCGGCACGGTGCGGTCCTCGTTCCACCGGTCGATGGTCGCCAGCAGCAGGCCGTCCCAGCTCGGGAACGTGCGGCCGACGACGTCGGTGTCCACCCCGGCCGCAGCCGCGACGACGTCGGGGGTCACCTCGTGCAGCGGACGGGAACGCAGCGCCGTGATCATCCCGTGGATGACCTCGCCCCGCAGGGAGGGGTCGTCGGGGGTGGTCACCGGCGGCGTTTCGATGTGCATGCATACACTGCACCAGCCAGACGCGTCGGTGCACAGTCCCCCGAACGGGAACGCGCGTTCCCCGGACAGCGACCGGATCGTGTAGCACGGGGAACGATCTGTCTGTCCGCGGAGCGCGAGCCGTGCGGCCCCCCAGACCTGGGGGAAGATGACATGTCACGGAACTTCTAGGGTGGTGAAGTTCGCACCCGAAACGAAAGCTCACGTTGCCTCACCACCAGCGCTCCTCCCGCCTGCCCTTCATCGCCGCAGCCGCATCCGTCGCCGTCTTCGCTGGCACCCTGCTCGCCGCAGTCCCGAACACCGCGACCGCCGTGGAGGGAACCGGGACGAGCGCCCCCGCCCCCGCGCCGACCGACGTTCCGGCACCGTCCCCGACCACGGAGCCGACGAGCCAGCCGAGCCAGCCGAGCGAGCCCACGCCCGTTCCGACCAGCGCCCCGGCGCCGAGCACCGCCCCGACGGCCACGCCGAAACCGGTGCCGACCCCGACGCCCGCTCCGACACCGAGCAAGCTGACGTTCACCTACGCCGGCGACTCGCTCACGGCCATGGACGCCTCGTGGATGCGGCAGCTGAAGGACCCGACGATGGCCAACGTCGGGGGCACCTCGATCGGAGGAGCCACCTCGACGCGGATCCTCGAACGGAGCTCGGCGCACGATGCCGACGTCCTCGTCGTGATGGCCGGCACGAACGACCTGCGCTACGGGTACAGCACGAAGTCGATCCTGAACAACATCGACAAGATCACGAAGAAGGTCGGCGCGCGCCACGTCGTGATCGCCGCGATCGCGCCGTCGAACATCACGAACTACAGCAAGAAGCACATCGACCGCCGCAAGCAGGGCGAGATCCTGAACCGCGACCTGCAGAACCACGCACTCACCCGCGGCTGGATGTTCGTCGACCCGTGGGCAGCCGACCGCCGACTCGACGGCGGCTGGCCGTCCTCGCGCACCTACGACGGCGTCCACCCGACGGTCGCGATGTCCAAGAAGGTCTCGATCCGGATGCAGCAGGCGATCCACATCGCCGCAGAGGGCGCCAAGGGCGCAGCGGGCTAGCCCCCGGTCGCGTCGTGAGCCATACTCGCCCCATGCAGTGGGGACGGATCGCACCGGTCGTGGCACTCGTCGTGGTGCTCGGCGGCACCCTCGCGGGCTGCGCCCCCGAAGTCGGCAGCGGCACCGGCGCCCCCACGAACTCGAGCAACGACGACAACGTGCAGAGCACCGGGTGCACCGACTACGTCCAGCTGAAGACCCCGGCCGAACGCCGCGACGCCGCTGAACTCGTCGTCGACGCCGACGTCACCAAGACCGACCGCACCGTGGAACCGCAGGGCATCTACGAGGTGTACGAGGCGACGGTCACCGACGTCACGAAGGGTGACGCCGTCGCCCCCGGCGACACGATCCAGGTGATCAGCACCTCGGACGAGTGCGAGACGAGCGGCGAACCGGTCGAGTACCTCTCGGGCGACCCCCTCGCCGACGACGGCGCCTTCCGCCTGTACCTCTCCCACGACGGAGACGACGACGTCTGGCAGCTCGTCGTCCCCGGCGCCGCCGAGCCACGGCCCGCCGACTGACGCCACAGCCCGCCGGCTGCCACCGGGCCCGCTACGGCTGCTCCGGCACCGTCACGATCCGGTTCTGGTACGCCCACACCACGGCCTGCAGCCGCGACCGCACCCCGAGCTTCGGCAGCATCCGCGCCAGGTGCGACTTGACGGTCGAGACCTCGAGCACCAGGGCTACGGCGATCTCCTCGTTCGACATCCCCTGCGCCAGCAGCAGGAGCACCTCGCGCTCACGGGCGGTCAGCACACCGTCGGCCCGGTCGCCGGACACCGGCTGCAGGCTCCGCCGCGACACGAACTCCCGCAGCACCCGCCGGGTCAGGGCCTGGTCGAGCGTGCCGTTGCCCGCGGCGACCTGCCGCACGGCGTCGACGATCGTGTCCGGCTCGGCGTCCTTGAGCAGGAACCCGGAGGCACCGGCCTCGAGCGCCCCGAACACGTAGTCGTCCAGGTCGAACGTCGTCAGCATGAGCGCGGGGATCGCCGGCTCGGCGTCCGGTGCGCAGAAGATCCGGGCGAGTTCGATGCCGTTCATCACCGGCATCCGGATGTCCAGGCAGGCGACGTCGGGTCGCGTCTCGCGCGCCAGCGCGAGCGCCTCGCCGCCGTCGGCGGCCACACCGACCACCTCGATGTCCGGCTCCGCACCGAGGAGCGCGGACACCCCGGCGCGGACCAGGGGCTGGTCGTCCGCGACCAGCACGCGGATCACGCGACCACCCCGGGGCCGTCGGCGGCCTGCGTGGGCGCGGCAGGTGCCTCCCGGCCGAGCGCCAGCTCCACCAGCCATCCGCCGGTCGCGGTCGGGCCGGTCTGGAGGCGCGCCCCGACCAGGTCTGCCCGCTCGCGCATCCCCCGCAGGCCGTTGCCGCCCGAGGGAGAGGTCCCCGCTGCCGGCACGGTGGCCGGTGCGTTCTCCACCCGGATCACCACCCGGGTCACGTCGCGGTCGTCGATGGTGACGGTGCACGGGGCGGACGGGGCGTGCAGGGCGGCGTTGGCCAGTGCCTCCTGGACGGTGCGGTAGGCGGCGAGCTGCGCGAGCGGGCCGACGCCGTCGGCCAGCGGGCGGTCCCCCGGCAGCACGTCGAGCCGGACGTCGCTGCGGAACCGGGCACGTTCGGCCAGGTCGACGATCCCGGCGACCGTCTCGACGGCGCGCTCGGCGGGAGCGTCGTCCCGGAGCAGGCCGACCAGGCGGCGGAGGTCCTCGAGCACGGCGGTGCTCTGCTCGCGGACCTGGCGGGCGCCCTCGTGGGCACGCTCCGGGTCCGCGTCGATCTGCCGGTCGATGACGGCGGCCATCAGGGCGATACCGGACAGGTGGTGGGCGGCGATGTCGTGGAGCTCACGGGCCATCGCGGCACGTTCACGGGACACCGCGGCGTCGACCAGGGCGTCCTGCTCCCGGTTCACGGCGCTGGCCTCGGCGGTGCGGGCGACGCGGACCTCGCGGCGGGACTGCACGAGCAGGGTGACCAGCAGGGGCAGGCCGACCGCGCCGATCGCTTGCAGCACGCCCTGCCCGAGCGAGCCGGTGAGGGCCGTCGAGACGTCACCGCGGCCCGCGCCACCGGCGACGGCGGCCAGCACCGCGCTGCCGGCTGCCACCAGGGCAGCGGCGACCACGAGTGTCGGCCACAGGCGGGCCAGCGGGACGCGGAGTGCGGCGAGGACGACGGCGACGACCACGGGCAGTGCGGTGAGGCCGAACAGGTCGGACGACTCCGGGGCGAGCGCCGCGACCACCACCGGCAGGGCGGCGACCACGATCAGCACGGTGCGTGGTGCCCGGCGGGCGGCGAGCAGGGCGGCCGACTGGGCCAGCAGGCCGAGGGCCAGGATGCTCCACGCCAGGGTGAACGGTGCGGGGACCCGCATCGCCAGGGCGGGGCCGTCCGGCTCGAGGGCGTCCAGCGGCGGCAGACCGAGCAGCAGCCCGAGGGCGACGACGGCCGTGCCGAGGGCGACGAGGACGTCGACGCGGCGGGCGCGCTGCGCTGCCGGCTCGGCCGGTGCGCGCAGCGCGTCGTGCTCAGCGGGTGCCATCGTTGGATCCTACGAGGCGGGCGCGGGTGGGGACCGGTGCGTCGAGGGGCAGGGCGCGTCGGGCGGGGTCGTAGCCCAGGCGGCCACGGGTCACGGCGAGCAGCACCACGGCGGCGATCGTCGACATGATCGTCAGGCCGATCATCAGCGTGCCGGCGGTCATGCTCGGGTACATCTCGGGGAACAGCGTCGAGATCGTGTTGTTCACGCCGACGTGCAGCAGCAGGGCCAGGGGCAGGCTCTCGCGGGTCTTGTTGAAGACCTGGATCATCACGACGTTGAAGGTGATGGTGAACAGGGCGAACACGACGGGCTCGCTCCAGTGCGCGTTCGGCCAGCCGCCCCAGTCGCTGAAGTACAGCGGCATGTGCCAGAGCGCCCAGATCGGGCCGAGGATCGCGGCGGCGCCGAGGCCCCCGAAGCGGTGCTGCAGGCGGGGCAGGGCGAAGTCGCGCCAGCCGGGCTCCTCGCTCAGGCCGGTCGAGAACAGTTGGATGATCAGGCCGGGCACGAGCATGGCGAAGGCCAGGGCCGAGGGAGCCCGCACGTCGCCACCGGCGAACGGCAGCGCGGACACGACGATCAGGGCCGGCACGACGACGAGCGCCAGTGCGTACCAGTACCAGGCGACCCGCCAGCGGAACAGCCGTCCCACCCAGCGGCGGAGCCCCGCGCGACCGTCGGCGACCGCGGTGACGATGAACGCGCTGCCCAACGGGCCGAGGAGCGCACCGGGCAGGACGCCCGTGAACTGAGCGCTGCCCAGGACCTCGGGGAAGTGGATGTCCCACACGCCCATGCCGTGCGGCGACAGGATGTACGGCACCCACGCGAGCCAGCTCAGGCCGAGTGCCATGGTGAAGAAGGACACGAGCGGGTGCCGGGCGATGAGGCCGCGGACACCCCCTCGGTCGCGGGCTGCGGTGCCGGCGGTGGGCCGGACTTCGGTGGTGTTCGTCATGCACACGACGCTAGGAACCAGCGCGCTCGGGAACGACCGGCTTCGGGATGCACCTGCGGGAGTTCCATCGAAGGATGCAAGCGCCTTTCGCTCGGTTCGGCACTCCTGAACACGCCGTCGTCATCGCTCGACGACGGCGTCTTCCGAACCGACTCGGCCCGCAGGACCCCGACGTCTCGCGGGTCCGGTCAGGTAGCGCGCTGTGCGGCCACGTGGGCCAGGACGACGGGGTCCTCGCAGCCGCGGGCGAACCCCCGGATGCGCCGGTCGATGTCCCGCTGCAGCACCAGCACGCCGATGCGCTCGGCGATCGGGGCGAGCCACTTCGGCCGGCACGTGAAGTTGTAGCGCCAGGTCGCGAGGGTGTGCCCGGGCTGCCCCTCAGCCGCCTGGAAGCGCCATCCTCCGCCCATCCGCTCGAAGAACCACGAGCCCTTCGTCATCTTCATCCCCACGTTCGACGGCGGGTGGTACGAGACGTACTCGCTCTCCATCGCCAGCCCGAACCGCTGCACCGTGTACGTCCGGACGCCCTTCGCCGGCACGGTGGCCCCGTCCATCAGGTGCTGGCGGCGGATGAAGGGGTCCCAACGCTTCCGGATCGCCCCCTGTGTCTGCGAGACGGCGAAGGCCACGTCGGGCTCGACCGGGACGACGCAGCGGGACTCGACGACGGGCATGAATCATCCTCGCACGTGGCGGTCGCGCGGGCCTCCCCCACGCGGCGGACGTCAGGCCCGGTGCCGACCGGCACCGGGCCTGACGTCCCGCGATCCCGCGGGCCTGCGGTCAGCGCACGCGCCGTCGACGCCGCAGCGCCACCATCGCGGTACCCGCACCGAGCAGGAGCACCGCCGCGATGAGGCCCGGCAGGAGCGAGGCACCGGTGAACGCGAGGTCTCCGCTGCCCGTCCCGATGCCGTTCGTACCGCTCGTACCGGCCGGGCTCGTGCCGTCCGGCGTCAGGGCACCGGGAGCCGCTTCGTTGCCCGGGCCTCCGGCTGCGCTGCCGCCGCCCTGCCCGCCATTCCCGCCGTTCGCGGGCGGATCGACCTTTGCCGTGGTGACCACCGCTGCCGACACGTCGGCTGCCAACCCGGCGGGGTCGCTCAGGTGCAGCGCGGTGACGGTCCGGTCCCGCCCGCGGGTCCGCTGCTCGTTGAGCACGACCTTCCCCAGCCCGCCGGGCAGGGCGATCCGGGTGTTCGCCCGGATCGTGCCCGCCGGGATGGTGGTGCCCGCGATCTGCCCACCCGCGGTCGTCACGGTGGCACCGCCGTGGGTCACCCGGACACGGACGTCACGGAGCTCGCCGGCGATGCTCGTGCCCGGGTAGAGGACGACCCGTTCGAGTCGGACCTCGCCGCGGTCACTCGCCGACCGCACCGTGACCCCGTCGACACGCAGCTGTCCGGTGGCGCCGTCCCCGACCTCGTCCGCCCGCTCGGTCACGGTGGTGCCGTCGGCGGCGGGCGCAGCGACGGGTTGTGCCGGGACGTCGCTCGGTCCGGATGCCCGGAGTGCGAAGGCGTGCCAGCGTGCGATGGCCGGGTCGTGCGGCTCCGGTGTCGGCGTGGTGCCGCCCCCTCCCGGGGTCGGGTCCGGGGCGGGCTGCGCCGCCGCCAACGTCACCTGGCCGAGCAGCACGTCGGGGTGCGTCCCGGTCAGGTCCTCGTAGCGGAGCGCCGTGAGCGTGACGGTCCCGTCCGGGTTCTCGGTCCGTTCGCCGATGTGGACGCGGACCCGTTCGGTCCCGTCCGGGGCGAGCCCCGTGTACAGGTCCGTGGCGGTGTTGATCCACACCCCGTTGACGAACACGGCGTTCGACTCGTCGTCGAAGGAGACCGTCATCGTGCCGGCCGCCGTCACCTCGGCGTGCAACCCGTTCACGCGGAGTGCCGGCCAGCGGTAGGCGGCGACGGGGTCGGTGGCCTCGTCCGGGATCTGCTCGAAGTGCCCGACCGAGATGGTCGCGGTGTCGCCGTCGTCCCCGATCGCCGCCGTGACGTCGGTTGCCCGGGCGGGGTAGCCGGCGGTCGCGTCGATGCGGGCGGCGGAACGGTGTTCCCCGGCACTGGTGATCCGCGGCTGCGGGGCGACCAGCGCCGTACCGTCCGTCCCCCGGACGCCCACCCCGAAGGCGGCGGTGACCCGAGCGTCCGTCGGGCTGCTCGCCCTCGCCGGGATCGTGACGGCGCCGAGCCGCACGTCGGGGTGCGCCCCCGTCAGGTCGCGGTAGTGCAGCGCGGTCAGGGTCGTGCTGCCGTCCGCGTGCACCGTGCGCTCCCCGAAGGCCACGCTGACCCGCTCCTTGCCGTCAGCGTCGACGCCGGTGTACAGGTCGGTGGCGGTGTTGATCCACACCCCGTTGACGAACACCGCGTTCGACTCGTTCGCGAAGTCCACGGTCATCGTCCCCTCCGGCGTGAGGTGGGCGTCGAGGCCGTACACGCGCAGCGCTGGCCAGCGGTACTCCGCGACCGGGTCCGAGGCCCGGTCGGGGATCTGCTCGAACGAGTCGAGGTGCACGTCCGAAGTACCGTCCGCCGCAGTCGAGACGGTGACCCCACGTGCGGTCGACGGGGAACCGTCGGCAGCGTCGACCCGGTCGGCGGTGCGCTTCGCGACGCCGGTCACCGTGGGCTGCCCGTCGATGAGCACGGTTCCGTCCGGGGCAGTCACCTGCACACCGCTGACGCTCCGGGTGGCCAGGGCGTCGCCGTGGGCCGGGGTCGGCTGCGGCGCGGGATCAGGCGTCGGAGCCGGGGTCGGGGTGGGCGTCGGCGTCGGCGTCGGCGTCGGGGTGGGTGCCGGCCAGCGGTCACCCGCCGCGCAGGAGACCAATCCGGCACGGACGCGCCAGATCTCGGAGGCACCGGCTTCGGCGTCGATGCGGAGCGCGACCGTCGTCGTGGTGCCGTCGGCGGCCGTCGTGGTGCTGCCGACGACGACCTTGGTGGCGCCGTAACGGGACTCCGGCAGGTCGCGGCTCCACCCGGGCGTCGCGGTGGCCTCGGTGGTGACGTCGTCGCCGTCGATGGTCAGGCGGTCGAACGACACCGCGGGGGTACCGCCGGGAGTGCACGCGGCGCGGAGTCCGGTGAACACGACGGGGGGACGATCGCGCAGGGTGAACTCCCCGCTCGCGATCGTCGAGGTCGCCCCGTCCGGGCCGGCCTCCGAGCGCAGACCGCTCGTGCGGGTGGTGTTGAGCTTCAGGACGTCCTGCGTCGTGTCGACCCGGGCCACCGTCGGGTCGCCCGAGTCCCAGCGTACGGCCGGGGTCGGTGCGGTGAGCGTGCCACCGTCGATGTCGGTCAGTTCGACGCCCGACGCGGCGGCGAGGGTGGTGCCGTCGGCCGCGGTGTCCGCGCTGGCCGGCAGCGCGAGCATGGGCGCCACGAGGCCGATGCCGAGCAGCGCCGAGGCCGCGAGCGCGATGACGGAACTGGTGCGTGGACGATCGGTCATCGGCGGGCCTCCTCGGCGAACGCGGTGAAGAAGGCGCGGCCGGCGGGGACGCCGACCCCGGTCACGTCATCCCAGCCGGGTGCGGACCGGAGTCCCTGCCGGCCGGTGTCCCAGAGGAACAGGGTCTCGGGCCACAGCGCTCCGGCATCGGGCCCGCGCGGCGACCAGGTGGCAGCGGAAGCGGGGCGGACGTCGCGGACGGCGTCGGTCCCGAGCATCTCGTAGAGCATCGGCGTGACGAGCCCGATCCGGACCCCCGTGGCGGCCTTGGCCATGGCGACCATCGAGGCGACCATCGGCGTCGCCAGGCTCGTGCCGCCGTGCGTGACGTAGCCGGTCACGCCCTTGTGTGGCCCGTACACGACGAAGCCGGTGTTGGGGTCGCCGATCGACGCGACGTCGGGGACGAGTCGCCCGGTCCCCGGTTCGTCGAGCAGCTGGCGCTGCCACGTCGGTCGGTCGTAGACGTCGGACTGGCCGCCGCCGGCGCCGTACGCGAAGCCCGGCGGGATGAGGGCACCGTTGCGCGCGAAGCGGGTCTCGGTCTCCCAACCAGCCTCGACCGCGACGGAACCGTCACGTGCGAGCCCGGTGCTGGTCGCTCCGACCGCGGTCACGTACGGGCTGGACGCCGGCGACGACACGTCGGGGCCGGAGTCGTGGTCACCGACGGCGCTGTTGTCGCCGTCGTTGCCGGAGGACGCGAACACCGAGATGCCCCGGGCCCCCGCCTCGACGAGCACCCGGTTCAGCAGCGTCCGGTCGTCCGCGGTGTCCAGGTCCTCGGTGGACCCGAACGACAGGCTGATGACGTCCGCACTGCCGTGTTCGACGACGTCGAGGATCCGCGAGAACAACGAGGTGGTGCTGCAGTCGTCGGCACCCCAGTACTCGATGTCGGCGTCGGGGGCCATCGCGTGCACCGCCTGCACGTCGAGGTGCTGCTCCTCTGTCCAGCTCTGCGGCCCGCCGCAGCGGGAGGTGTCCGGCGACGCCGGAGCGTGGTGCTGGTACTGCCCCGAGCGGAACGGCTGGGCGCCCGCCGCCCGGAAGTAGGTGTCCGTGTTCGCTTCGACGTCGGGGTCGTCGTAGGCGGCGACGATCGCGATGGTCGCGCCGCGTCCGGTGTACCCGGCCGGCACGTCGTGGACCTCGCGCAACTGGGCCGGCTGGTACCCGCACAGCGCGTTCGATCGGTGCGTGACCGGCACCGATGCGGGCCAGTCCGTCGTGAGGCGCTCGCCCCACCATGCTGCGCACTGTCCGTCGTCGGCCAGGACCGGCGGTCGCGGGACGGCCTCACCCGGTGCCGGGGTGGGTGCCACCGCTGCTGCAGTGGTCGTCTCGGTCGGTCGGACGGCGTCGGAGTCAACGGCTCCGGACACGCCGACGACGGCGGTCAGCCCGCGTGGCACGGCGAGGGCGCGGACCGGTGCCACGGCGCTTTGTCCGGCGACGTCCCACCGCGCGAAGGAGGTGTGGAAGGCGTCCGCGATGCGCGCGGCCGTCCCGCGAACGGGCAGGGATGCGATCGAGCGCTCGACGGGGCCGACGTGGAGCCCGGCACCGCGCAACCAGGTCGCCACGGCCGGGGCGCGGTCGAGGCGCACGGGGTCAAGGAGGACGGTGAGGGACAACTCGTCGGCGGTCACCGGGTCACCGCGCTCGGCGTGTGCGGTCCAGGCGGGGACGGAGTCCGCGAGCGGTCGGTCGGGCGAGGGCGGTGCGGGACGCACGAGGAGCGCGCCGGGGATGATCACGGCGAGCGCGAGCGCACCGATGAGGAAGCGTGGACGCATGGGTTCCTGGTCTGCTGAGAGGCGGGGACGCAGCGCTGCGCGCTGCCACAGCGACCTTACATGCAACTGAGAATCGTTATCACTCGCAGGACACGAGCAGTACAGACAATCGGGAGGCCCGGTGTCAGCTGACACCGGGCCTCCTGTCCGTCAGGGGGTCAGACCACGGCGCGCAATGCGTCCGCGATGCTCGTCAGGGCCACGTCGACCTCGTCGGCCACGCGCTGATGCGTCGCCGTCGAGCGACGGTAGGGGTCGTCCACGTCGTCGTCGGCCGGGTCGGCGGGCGGCGGGACGGTGCCGCGAAGCCGGGCGACGCGCTCCACGAGTTCCTGCGGGGTCGTCACGTCGGCCAGGTCACCGGGCTCGAGGCCGGCGAGCACCCGCGCGAACTGCTTGATCGTGAAGGTCCGCTTGGAGGCCCGGGGCGCCAGGGAGACGGCGGCTGCACGGTGCGATCGCTCGGCGGTCAGCACCAGGTCAGCGCTCGCGACGATCTCGGCGGTCAGGTACCGCGACCGGTGCGCCGAGGGGTCGCCCCCGAGCCGGACGGACTGCTCGGCCGCGGCGGCGTCCATCGCGGCGCCGTCGTCGGCGATGGTGCCGGCCGACTCGACCACGAACGCGGGGGCGTCCGGGCCGAGTCGTGCCGTCAGGACCTGCGCTCCGAGCGGCGACCGGCAGATGTTGCCGCTGCAGACGAACAGGATCCGCATCGTCACGCTGCGTCGGTGCGCTCGCCAGCGCGCTGGTCGGCACGCTCGTCGTCGCCGAGCAGGTCGTGCCGCACGACGATGGCGTCACGGCCGGGGCCGACACCGATCGCGGAGATCCGTGCGCCGGACATCGCCTCGATCGCCAGGACGTAGTCCTGCGCGTTCTTCGGCAGGTCGTCGAAGGTGCGGGCTCCGGTGATGTCCTCGGTCCAGCCCGGGAACTCCTGGTACACCGGCTTCGCGTGGTGGAAGTCGGACTGGTTGACCGGGACCTCGTCGACGCGGACGCCGTCGACCTCGTACGCGACGCACACCGGGATCGTCTCGAGCCCGGTCAGGACGTCGAGCTTGGTGAGCACGAAGTCGGTCACGCCGTTGATGCGTGCCGTGTAGCGGGCGATCGGGGCGTCGTACCAGCCACAGCGCCGCGGGCGGCCGGTGGTGGTGCCGAACTCGAAGCCGTTGGCACGCAGGAACTCGCCCGACTCGTCGAACAGCTCGGTCGGGAACGGACCGGCACCGACGCGGGTCGTGTACGCCTTGACGATGCCGATGATCCGCTCGAGCTTGCCCGGGCCGATGCCCGAACCGGTCGCGGCGCCACCGGCGGTCGCGGACGACGAGGTGACGAACGGGTAGGTGCCGTGGTCGACGTCGAGCATGGTGGCCTGGCCGGCTTCGAACAGGACGGTCTCGCCGCGCTCGAGCGCACGGTGGATCTCGAGCGCGGTGTCGGCGACCATCGGGCGCAGGCGCTCGGCGAACGAGAGCAGCGACTCGACGACTTCTTCCGGGTCGATCGCACGGCGGTTGAAGACCTTGACCAGCAGGTGGTTCTTCTGGTCGAGCGCGGCCTCGACCTTCTGGCGCAGGATGTTCTCGTCGAAGATGTCCTGGATCCGGATGCCGACGCGGTTGATCTTGTCGGCGTAGGTCGGGCCGATGCCGCGACCGGTGGTGCCGATCTGGCGCTTGCCCAGGAACCGCTCGGTCACCTTGTCGACGGTGCGGTGGTAGTGCGTGATGACGTGGGCGTTGGCCGACACGAGCAGCTTCGAGACGTCGACGCCGCGGGCACGCAGGGCGTCGAGTTCCTGGAACAGCACCTCGAGGTCGACGACGACGCCGTTGCCGATGATCGGGGTCACGCCGGGCGTCAGGATGCCGGAGGGCAGCAGGTGCAGGGCGTACTTCTCGCCGCCGACGACGACGGTGTGGCCGGCGTTGTTGCCGCCGTTGAACTTCACGACGTAGTCGATGCGGGAGCCGAGGAGGTCGGTGGCCTTCCCCTTGCCCTCGTCGCCCCACTGGGCTCCGATGATGACTGCTGCGGGCATCTGGTTCTCCTCACGTTGGCGGAGGACCGCACACGGCCGTCCGGGCCGGTGGTCCACCCGAGTCTATCGGCTGGTCACCTGCGCGTCACCCGCTGTGACGTCCTATGGACGGCGGGCCGCCTGTCCACATCCGGCGCACCTGGATGTCCGTCCGGATCGGTCGGAGCACGGTCGGACGCGTCCAGATCCACGACGCGGAAGGAGCACGACATGAGCAGCATCGGAGACAAGGCGAAGGACTTCGCCGACAGTGACAAGGGCGAGCAGGCAACGGACGCCGGCCTCGACAAGGCGGGCGACGCGGCCGACAAGGCGACCGGCGGCGGACACGGCGACCAGATCGGCAAGGCCGAGGACGCGGCCGACGGCAAGATCGGCAAGTGACGTCCGAGACGTCACCAGAAACGGGACGGGAGGCGCGGTGCCAGCTGGCACCGCGCCTCCCGTCTGTCCGCCGGTGCGTCCCGAATCGCCCGGCCGACGCGGATCAGCTCCGGAAGAAGTCCTGGTACGACGGGTCGCCGACGGGCTGGGAGTGCCCCGGCTCAGCCAGGCGCTGCTCGATCATGGCCTGGATGACGTCCGGCGGGGTGAGTCCACGACGGCGCCACTCGACCGGGTTGGACCGGAGCTGGTTCAGCGTGCTCTGCATGGGAGCCACACTGGCACCACTTCACTAGTTTGTCTAACTACCTGTCCCGAACACGCGTTCAGGAGGCTGCCCAGCGCTTGGTGAGCAGAAGAGGTCGGATCCCCACTCGGGACCCGACCTCTTCTGCTCACCATGTGGCGCGTGAACCGCGCGCACCCTGTCCTAGCGGCGCGTGACCTTCGCGGTCGCCCCGGACTTGGCCGTGCCGTCCTTGTACCCGGAGGCGTGGGCCGTCACCTGCACGCTGATGCGGTGCCCGACGTCGGACGAGCCGAGCTTGTACTTGGTACCCGTTGCCGACTTGACGACCTTGCCGTCACGCAGCCACTGGTACTTGTAGGTCGCCTTCGTCGTGCTCCACGTACCGTGCTTCGCGGTGAGGGTCGAGCCGACCTTCGCCGTCCCGCTCACCGCGACCTTGCTCCCCTTCGCGAGCGCGAGCTTCGGCGGGACCACGTTGATCGTCGAGGTGTCGGCCTGCTTGCCCGCCGCGTTGTCGAGGTGGAGCAGCAGCACCGTCGCCTTGGTGACACCCGAGGCACGGGTGACCGTGAGCGAGTCGGCGTCGGCGAACAGCACGCCGGAGGTGCCGTCCTGCGAGAACGACAGCTTCGGCTTCGACGGGTCGAACGTGGCCGTCTTCGTCTCGTCCACGACCGAGGAACCGCTGGTGGCAGCACCCGGGGCGTAGGCCGACTCCGTCAGCACCGTGTAGTCGAACTTCTTCGACGAACCGATGGCCTCCGCAGCGACGGTCAGCACCTTCACCGAGCTGTCGAAGGTGTTCACGTCCTGTCCGGGCGCACCGCCGTTGAGCGGCTGGACGTCGACGACGGGGTCGACGTCGGGGTCGTCCAGGGCAGCCTTCGCCAGGTCGACCGTCGTGGCGAACGTGGCGTCCACGGCAGCCGACTTCGCGTTGTACACCAGGAAGTCGGGCTCACCGTCACGGTCCGTGTCGATGAGGACCTCGACGTTGGTCACGGCGCCCGGGTTCGCGTCCGGACCAGCGGTCTGCACGCCGAACGCCAGGGTTCCCGAGGACTTGTCGTACGACGCACCGTAGGAACGGACGTCGGCCGCCTGCAGCGAGCGCGTCGCCGAACCCTCGGGGAACGCCTCGGCGGGGTCGGTGCCGCCGAGCACGAACGGAGCGACGGCGGCGTGGTAGCCGGTCGTCAGTCCGCCCTGGTCGAGCGTGCGGCCCTTGAGCGTCAGCGAGGCCGACTTGCCCGGTCCCGTGAACGAGACCGTGGTCCGGGCCCGCACCGCGCTGACGGGCTTCGGGGCCACGTAGGCCCCGAGGCGCATCGGGTTGAGCGAGCTGTCGGTCGGCGCGAACGCCACGATGCCGGAAGCGGCGGCCACGAACTCGCGCTGGTAGCCCTGCTGGACGGCCTCCTGGGTCGGGTCGATGACCCGGCGGAGCTTCGTCGCGTCGGCGACCGAGAACGTCAGCGTGACCGACGCGGTGCCGTTGGCGGGCACCGTGACCTGCTTCGAGCTGAGCGCGAAGGTCACACCCGGCTGCGACACCTGCGGCTGGTACGACACGTTGTACGTGTGCGCCGTGCTGTCGGTGTTGTCGATCTGCAGGGTGCGGGTCTCGCTCGTCCCGCTCGCGACCTCGACGACGCCGAACGACGCGGTGACGAGCTGGTCGTTCTCGGCGCTGCGGACCGTGGTGCCGGCGGTGACCGCCTGCAGTGCGTCCACGCGACCGGTGCCCTGGCGGAGCAGGGTGGCCGAACGGTTGCCGTCCTTCACGTCGTGCGTCGCCGTGTTCATCAGGGCCGCCTTGACCTGCGGGGCGGACCAGGTGGGGTGCGACTGGAACGTCAGCGCCGCGATGCCCGCCACGTCCGGCGTGGCCATGGAGGTACCGCTCATCGACATGCGGCCGTCACCGGTGCCGTTGGCCGCGGAGATCACGTTGACCCCGGGGCCGGCGATGTCCGGCTTGACGATGTCGTCGAACGATCCGTGCACACCACGGCTGGTGAACGACGCGAGCGTGTTCACGGCGTCCGCCTCGATGGCGACCTCGAAGCCCTTGAGCTCGTCCGCGAAGCGCACGTGCAGGGTCCCCGCCTTGGCGGTGGCCTGGAGGCTCGCCACGCTCTTCGCGGTCAGCTCGGCACCCGGGATGGTCGCGTTGCCACCGATGCCGGATTCGAACGTGTCGAGCGTGCCCGCCAGCAGGACGCCGACACCGCCGGCAGCCTGGACGTTGTTGAAGCGCACGAGGGAACCGCACTCGAGCGCGGCGTCCGTCCACTTCAGCCAGACGACCTTGCCCGTGATCTTCGCGGCGTCAGCAGCGCTGAACGCTGCACAGCCGTCGATGTTCGCGGTCGGGACGACGACGTCGCCCTCGACGGGCAGGGTGCCCTTGAAGTTGGACGAGTACTGCGAGCGGTAGGTCTTCGCGACGTCGGCCGGCGCGGTGACCTGGACGCCGTCGTACAGCGACTGGCCGGTGGCGCTCGCGGCGACGGTGAGTGCACCCTCGGCGTTGCCCGGGGCCCCACCGATGTCGGTGAAGTCGTCGGCGTTGCCCGAGGCGATCACGGGGAGCACGCCGCGAGCGGTCAGTGCGTCGATCTTGGCGTTGTCGGGGTCGTCCGGGGCGCCGTAGTCGGAGCCGAGCGACAGGTTCAGGACGTTGATGTCCTTGCCCTCGGTGAGCGCCTGGCCCACCCAGTCGAGCGCCGCACCGGTGACGTCGGTCGACCCACCGTTGTCACCGAAGACCTTCAGGGCGTACAGGCCAGCCTCGGGCGCGGTGCCCGGACCGATCCACATGTCCTGCACCTGCTGCGTCGTGAGCTTGGTGTAGTCGCCGTCGAACTGCTGCTTGTCGGCGGTCAGGCCGTAGCCGGCGATCGAGCCGGACACGTGCGTGCCGTGGTCGCCGCCCTTGCCGTCGATCGGGTTGTCGTCGGGAGCCGGCACCGGGTCGTAAGCGTCCGGGTCCGACGGGTCGGCGTTGTAGGTCGCACCGGCGAAGTCGTACCCGCCCAGGAACTTCGACGCGTCGTACAGGCTGGGGTCCGGGGCGCCGCTGCTCGCGTTCGCCAGGGCCTGCTGGTACGCCTCGGTGGTGCCGGGGCCACCGAAGTCGGCCTGCGTGTAGTCGAGACCGGTGTCGAGGACGGCGACGTTGACGTCCTTGCCGGTGTGCCCGGTCTGCTGCCAGGCGTTGAGCGAGCGCGTGTAGACGTCGCTCGCGGCGTTCTTCGGCGCGACGCCGTCGGCGCCGGGCTGGACCAGGCTGGGGTCGACGCCCGAGGGAGCGGCGTCGGCGTTCTCGTTGACCGTCGGCTCGACGATCTTCTTCGGCGTGAGCGGGATGATGCTCTCGACGTCGGAGCGCTCGGCGATCTGCCGGAACGCGTCGACGTCGGCGACGACCGCGACGCCGGGGACGGTGTACTCGGTCGAGTAGAGCTCGGTCGCGTCGGCGTCGGCGCGCTTGACGGCCGACCGCACCGCGGCGACGGTCGACTGGATCGCCTCGACGCGGTTCTTGGCCGCGGAGGACTGGGTCCGCGACTTCGTCAGGTCCCCGCCCTTCGCCTTGGCGTCCACTTCGAGGGCACCCTGGCCGGTCGTGCGCACGAAGGCGGCGACGGTCTTCGTCGGCTTGGCGTCACGGAGCGGGGCAGAGAGCTTGAGGTCGGCCACCGAGATCCCGGCCGGAGCTGCGGAGGCCGCGCCCCCGACTGCGAGACCGCCACACGCGAGGGCCGCCACGGCGATGCCGGCGGTCAGGACGCGGGTGAAGCGATGGGGGGTGGGGTTCGGGTCGGTGTTCGGTGTTGCACGGTTCAAAGAGGGCACTCCTGGCTCAGTCCGTGGTTCGCATGAGATTCCTGTGAAGCTATGCGTTCGTTCTCAGGGAAGACAGTCCGCACTTTGGGGGACTCCCCTCGTCCGGGGGACGGAACCTGTTAAGTTGCACACACGTGTGCACGTTATTACGATGGGTTGCGTGACCACCACCGAGCAGCCCTCCCGCGCGCCCCGCCGCGACGCCACGGAGAACCGGGCAGCCCTCCTCGACGCGGCGAAGACCTGTCTGCAGCAGGACCCGGATGCCTCGATCGAGACGATCGCCGCGGCTGCGGGACTCTCGCGCCGTGCGGTGTACGGACACTTCCCCTCCCGCGACGACCTGGTGCGCGAGGTCGTGACCGCCGGTGCCGCCCGGATCGCCGCAGCCATGCCCACCGCATCGGACCTGCAGGAGCTCCCGCCGGCCGCACGCCTCGCCGCCATCGCGGTGACGCTCTGGACCGAGGTGTCGCACGTCCGCTCGATGGCCCGGGTCGCCGTCCGCAGCCCGTTCGCCGAACCCGTGGCCGAGGTGTTCGCGCCGTTGCGCTCGCAGGTACGCCAGGCGTGCGCGCTCGGGATCGCCGACGGCGCCATGCGGGACGACGTCGACCCCGAGACCCTCGGCCGTCTGGTCGAGGGCGCGTGCATCGCCGTCCTCGACGAGGCCACCCGTTCCGGCACGAGCGACGAGGACGGACGGCGCATGGTGGTGCTGTCGGCGCTGGGCATGGCCGGCATCGACTGGCGCACAGCACTGCTCTCCGAACCCGCTGCTCCCGCTCCCACTCCTGCCCCGAAGGACCACGCATGACGCTCGAACTCGACCACGTCGGCATCGGCGAGGAGCCCGGCGCACCCCTGCCCGTCGTCTCCGCCGTCGCCGCCCCGGGACGCCCCGGGGTCCTCGCCGTCGAGACCGAGCAGGCACCCGTGCTCGCGTCGCTCGTCGCCGGTGGCCGCATGCAGCCCGACACCGGCCGCCTGCTGCTCGACGGCCACGAGGACCCGGCAGCCGTCCGGCGCTCGTTCGCCCTCGTGGACACCCCCGGGGTCGCCGAGCCCTTCCCCGTCATGACCCTCAAGCAGATCGTGCGCGAGGAGCTCGCGTTCGCCGGGCAGCGCCCGAACCGTGAGCACGTCGACACCGTGCTCGACGAGCTCGGACTGCGGGACTACGTCGACACCGCCGTGCAGCGGGTGCCGACCGTCGTGCGCGTCCGGCTGCTGGTCGAACTCGCCCTGCTCCGCGACGGTGTGACCGGCATCGTGATCACCTCGCCCGAGCGGCACGGCGGCGCCGTCGAGGACTGGTTCCAGGTGGTCCGCGACGTCGCACGACGGGGCGTGACCGTGGTCCTCGTGACCTCGAAGGCCGCTGCCACCACCGTCGAGCACCTGCTCGACACGATCGACACGCACGACGACGTCGCGACGCTCGCGACGCCCCAGACCGAGGACCCCGAGGACGTGGCCCGAACCGACGGAACCGAGCCGGGCCTCCCGGCCGCTCCCTCCGTCACCGAAGCATCCGCAACCGTCCCGACGGAGGCACAGAAGTGACCACCACCTCGCTCGTCCGCGCAGAACTCGCGCGGCTCACCGCGACCCCGCTCGCACGCCTGGCGTTCATCGCGCTGATGATCGTGCCGCTGCTCTACGGCGGTGCTTACCTGTGGGCGAACCGCGACCCGTACGCGAAGCTCGACCAGATCCCCGCCGCGATCGTGAACCTCGACGCCGGTGCGACGCTGGACGGCGACCACGTCGACTACGGCAAGGACGTCACGAAGGAGGCCATCGACGGCGCCGACTTCAAGTGGACGAAGACGAGCGCCGCCGACGCCCGTTCCGGCGTCCGGAACGGCACGTACGACTTCGTCGTCACCATCCCGCACGACTTCTCCGAGCACCTGGTGTCCGCGCAGTCCGACGACCCGACGCAGGCGAAGCTCGTCATGACGACGGCCGACACGAACTCGTACCTGGCCTCGACCATCGCCGAGCAGGCGGGCAAGACCATGCGCACCGCCGTCGCCGAGCGTGTCGGCAAGCAGGCGGCGAAGACCCTGCTGGTCGGGCTCGCCGACGTGCGGGACAGCCTCGGCGACGCCGTCGACGGGGCCGATGAACTCGCGTCCGGCACCAAGAAGGCGGACCGGGGTGCGCACACGCTCGCCGACGGTACCGGCAAGCTGTCGTCCGGGGCGGCGGAGCTCGCGTCCGGCACGGCCGACCTGCCGTCGCAGACCCAGCAGCTGAACAGCGGGGCGCAGCAGGTGGCGTCGGGGGCGTCGACCCTGGCGTCCGGGCTGGCCAGCGCGCAGCAGCAGACGGCGGCACTGCCGTCGCAGACGCAGCAGTTGGACAGTGGGGCGCAGCAGCTGCAGTCCGGGCTGCACCAGCTCCGTGACCAGACGGCCTCGCTGCCGTCGGACTCTGCGCGCCTGTCCAGTGGCGCGTCGCAGGTCGCCACCGGGAACGCCACGCTGGCCGACGAGGCCGCACCGTTCATCGCGGGCGTCCAGCAGCTCTCTGCGCAGTCGCCGGAACTCGTCGCGTCGCTGAAGCCCGTCGTCCAAGCCTCCACGGTGCTCTCCGAGGAACAGAAGACCCGGCTGCTCGCCGGGCTCGACAACCTGCAGGCCGGCAGCACCGAGCTCGGTACCGGTGCCGGCGACCTGTCCGGCAACCTGCAGAAGCTCAAGACCGGCAGCGCGCAGGTGTCCGCGGGCGCCTCACAGCTCGCCGAGCAGGCCCCGGCGCTGACGAGCGGCATCCAGCAGCTCTCCGACGGCTCGGACACGCTCGCCGCCGGCACCGGCAAGCTCGCCGCGAAGGCCCCGGAGCTGTCGTCCGGGATCGCGGACGCGGCCACGGGCGCCTCGACGCTCTCGTCGGGAGCTTCGAAGGTGGCCGACGGCACATCGAAGCTGGCCTCGGCCGCTCCGACGCTGTCGTCCGGTGCATCGCAGCTCGCGACCGGTGCGAAGACCGCCGACCAGGGCGCCTCGTCGCTCGCGTCAGGGTTGGACAAGCTCACGACCGGATCGTCGAAGCTCGCGTCGTCGCTCGACGAGGGCCGCACGAAGATCCCGGCGTCGAACGCCTCGGAGCGTGCGTCGCAGGCTTCGGTCATCTCCGACCCGGTCAAGGTCGGGGACGACAACGTCGCCGCCGCGTCGAACTACGGTGCCGGCCTCGCGCCGTTCTTCATCTCGCTCGCGGCCTGGATCGGCATGTACGCGCTGTTCCTCATCCTCAAGCCGATCTCGAAGCGTGCGATCACGGCGGTGCGGAAGCCCCTCGCGGTGGTGTTCGGCGGCTGGCTGACCCCGGCACTCCTCGGCCTGGTGCAGATGGTGGCGCTGTTCTTCATCGTGCGCTTCGCCCTCGACCTGAACGTGGTGCACGTCGGCGGCACGATCGGGATCATGGTGTTGGCCTCGGCGACCTTCGCGGCGATCATCATGGCGCTCAACGTGCTGCTCGGATCGGTGGGGCAGTTCCTCGGCCTGGTGCTCATGCTCGTGCAGCTCGTCACCGCCGGTGGGACGTTCCCGTGGCAGACGTTGCCGGGGCCGTTGGCGGCGCTGCACTTCGCGCTGCCGATGACGTACTCGGTGGACGCGATCCGGCAGACGATGTACGGCGGGAACCTCGGCGCCGCGTGGTCCGACGCGGGCGTGCTGCTCTGCTGGCTGCTCGGGGCGCTCCTGGTGTCCTTCGTGGTCACGGCGCGGCAGACCCGCTCCCGCACGCTGCGCGACCTGCGCCCGAGCCTGATCGGGTAGCGGGGCGCCGGGCGGCGCGGGCGGGCGCTCGCGCGCACGCTTCGTGAGCAGAAGAGGTCGGGTGACATCAGGTCACCCGACCTCTTCTGCTCACGAAGTGCGTTCGCCGAGCGGTTGGTGCACCATCCCGCCGCCGAGGGTGCTCAGGTCGTCGGTCGGCAGGGCTGCTCGGGCGTCCGCATCGAGCACGGCGGACGCGTCATCGAGGGGGTGGAACCCGATGCGCCCCCCGGCGGACAGGTCAGCCGGCGATCCGGTGTTCCGCGACAGGGCCCAGACCACGTGGTGCCCGGGGTCGCGGAGTGACACGGTCGCGAGGACCAGGCGCGTCAGGTCGTCGGGCGAGGTCCACATGAGCAGCCCGCGGGTCGTCGGCGGCAGCGCACCGAACGCGCCGATCCGCGCCGACACGATCGACATCTCGTGCCGGTCGGCGAACAGGCTGCCGAGCAGTTCCATCGCGGCCTTCGTCACGCCGTAGTACGTGTCCGGACGGGGCAGCCGGTCGCCGGGCACGCTCCCCGGCTGGTCGAGGGGTTCGGGCACCAGCCCCACCGCGTGGATCGAGCTGGCCTGCACCACCCGGAGCACCCCGGCGGCGGCCGCCCGTTCGAGCACGTTCTTCGTGCCGGTCAGGTTCGCCGCGATCAGGTCGTCCCAAGCGGCCTCGGTCGGGATGCCCGCCAGGTGGACCACGGTGTCGACCCCGGCGAGCGCATCGTCCAGCGCAGCCGGGTCGTTCACCGATCCGGGTACGAACCGTTCCCCGGCGACGACCGGATCGTGGGGCTGCTGTTCGTCGAGCAGCACGAGGTCGTGTCCCGCGGACCGCAGTCGAGGACGCAGGGCGCTCCCGATCCGGCCCGCGGCTCCGGTGATGAGCAGCGTCGCCATGCCGCGGACGCTACCCCCGGCGCGCGAGCAGCGACCTCAGCTGTGCGACCGCGCCGAACGCCGGGGTGTCGAGGTCGGACTTCGTCCACCGGACGACCGCCCAGCCGAGTCGTTCCATCTCGCGGTAGCGGCGGAGGTCACGGCCCCACTGCTCGGCGTCGGTCCGGTGGTGGTCGCCCTCGTACTCGATGACGATGCGCTGCTCCGGGTAGGCCAGGTCGACGCGGCCGACGAACCGGCCGGCTTCGTCCAGCACGTCGACCTGCAGTTCGGGCTCGGGCAGCCCCGCGCGGACGATCGCCAGCCGCGCTCGGGTCTCCTGTGGCGACCCGGCCCCCACCCGCACGAGCTCGAGTGCCACGCGCAGTCGTCGGACACCCGATCGCGCTCCGGCCAGGGCGACGGCGGCAGCGAGGTCGTCGATCGTCGTCCTGCACCGTCGTTCCGTGACGATGGCGTCCCCGAGCACGACGAGCTGGTCGACCGAGAGCATCGCACCGCAGTCCACCCACAGCGCCGCGGGTGTGCTCGTCGGCATCCCCCACCGCTCCGTCACCCGGGCGCGGTCCGGTGTGATGCGGTGCCCGACGACCCCGTGGCGGCGCGGCTGCGCGATCGGCACGGGACTCGTGACGTGCACGGGGCCGTCGGCGGCAGGGACCGGCAGCTGCCAGAGGACCGCCGCCGAGACGTGACTGATGAACTGCCCGGGAACCAGGACCGGCCGGAACGCCCGGATCCGGTGGACCGGGTCGGGCGGACGGTCACGTGCCCATCGGATCGACCGGGTCGGCCGGATCAGGTCGCGCCGTCGGAGTCGTTGTCGGGAGACGCCCGCGCGGTCGGCGGCACCGACGTCGAACGCGCGCCCGCGCAGCGGTGTCGGAAGTGGTCGTGCTCGCATGACGACCACGCTCGCGCCCCGCGCCCACTGCCCGCGCGCCGAACGCGACTTCTGTGCACAACGCACCCCGGGCCTCCCGTGTGGAGGACAAGCCACGCGCGGATCGTGAGCAGCAATGGTCGGGTCGCCGCCCCGCATCCGACCATTTCTGCTCACGAAACGAAACCGACCCACCGAACAACCGACGACCCGCACCCGCACGACCCACCCCGCACCCCACCGCCCGGCCCATGTCACGTCAACCGCTACGATCGACGCACGAGCCAACGGAGGTCGAAGCGCATCATGGGAGACGGCAAGCCCGCGACCATCTACGACGTCGCCGCACGCGCCGGGGTCTCGAAGTCCCTCGTCTCCCTCGTGCTGCAGCGCTCCCCCCGGGTCAGCGACCAGCGCCGGGCCGCCGTGCTCAAGGCGATCCAGGAACTCGACTACCGCCCCTCGACCGCGGCCGTCTCCCTCGCCGGCACGCGCAGCCGCACCATCGGCGTGGTCCTCGACGACTTCCGCAACCAGTGGTTCGTGGACCTGCTCACCGGCCTGCGCGAGAGCCTGCAGGACCAGGGGCACCGGCTCGTGGTCGCCGACCGGTTCCTCAACACGGGGCTCGATGCCTCTCCGGTCGAGGGCTTCCTCTCCATGCGCGTCGAGGGCATCGTGATCGCCGGCGAGCCCACCACCGACCTCGCGATCCCCGCCTCGATGCCGCTCGTCATCGCCGGTGGCCGCGTGGCGATCCCCCGCGCGGACACCGTGGCGAACGACGACCACGCCGGTGGCGGCATCGCGGCGCAGCACCTGCTCGACCTCGGCCACACCCGACTCGGGTTCGTCGGTGCGAGCTCGGCGGCCTCGGCCGAACGCCAGTCCGGGTTCGAGCAGGCCGCGGCGACCCGTGCGTCCGTCGTCACGACGGTCCTGCCGGGTGAACCCACCGAAGAGGCCGGTTCCCGCGCCCTCGGCATGCTCCTCGACGAGCACCCGGACGTCACGGCCGTCTTCGCCGCGAACGACGTGATGGCCCTCGGTGCCCTGTCGGAGCTCGCCGAACGCGGGTTGCGCGTCCCCGAGGACGTCTCCGTCATCGGCTACGACGACACCCCGGTGGCCGCGATGCGGTACGTCGGCCTGACGAGCATCGACGACCGCAGTGTCGAGATCGGTCGCGGCGCCGGCGAGCGCCTGCTGGCCCGCATCGCCGATCCGCGGATCGCCGCCACGGAACTCCTCGTCGAACCCCGCCTGGTCGCGCGCCGCACCACCGCCGCTCGCTGACGCGTCAGCACGGACCCTGGCCTGGAGGCCCGTCCCGCGTCCGCCCCGCCCGCTTCGTGAGCACAAATGGTCGGGTCCAGGGCCCGTACCCGACCATTTCTGCTCACGGAGTCGCGCTGGGCAACTCCGCGTGCTGGACGACCCACGAGTGCATGACGATCGCCGCGGCGGCCGAGGCGTTGATGCTCCGCGTCGACCCGAACTGCGTGATCTCGAGGTGTGCGTCGGCACCGGCGACCGCCTGCTCGGTGAGCCCGGGGCCCTCCTGCCCGAACAGGAACACGCAGCGCTCCGGGATCGTCGCGGTCTCGATGCGTTCGGCACCCGGGGTGTTGTCGATCGCGACGACGGGCCGCTGTTCCTCGGCCATCGCGGCGAGGAACGCATCGACGTCGGGGTGGTAGCGGACGTGCTGGTACCGGTCGGTGACCATCGCCCCGCGCTTGTTCCACCGGCGTCGCCCGATGATGTGCACGGTGCCGGCCAGGAACGCGTTGGCGCTCCGCACGATCGACCCGATGTTCAGGTCGTGCTGCCAGTTCTCGATCGCCACGTCGAACGCGTGCCGGCGGGTGTCGAGCTCGGCGACGATGGCGTCCATCGACCAGTACCGGTAGCGGTCGAGCACGTTCCGGGAGTCCCCGGCTGCCAGCAGCTCCGGGTCGAGCCGCGGGTCGTCGGGCCAGGGTTCCGGGTGCGGCCCCACCCCGTTGGTCGTCAGCTCGTGCGACGGTTCGGGCGCAGTGGTCACCCGACCAGCGTACGGCGCACACGGCACCGGCCCGACGACGGCAGCGCCCGGCGGCGCCGCGGGCTCAGGCGGTGCCGGACCCGTGGGCGATGCGCGACTCGATGCCGGCGATCAGGATGTCGAGGCCGAGCGCGAACCGGTCGTCGTAGGAGTGCTCGCCGAGGATCTCGCCCACCAGCCGGTGCCGCTCGGGGCGTCCGGCCTCGGAGTCCCCGCGCCCGACCTGCACCCCGGCGTGCCCGACCACGAAGTCGTAGACGACGAAGAAGGTGTACATCGCCTCGGCCGGCGGCAGCCCGGCGTCCTGCAGGGCACCGACGACCTTCGCCACGACGGCGTCGGACTCGGTCGAGGCGAGCGGGGCGCGCTGGCTGTGCGACTCGAGCACGAGCGGGTGGGTGCGCATCAGGTCGCGGAACGTCGTGGCGAAGGTGCGGACGACGGCGTGCCACTCGTCCGGCCAGACGAAGGTGGCGGTGAACTCGTCGACGGTTCGGCGGACGAGTTCGGCGTGCAGGTCGTCCAGCCCGCCGATGGTCCGGTGCACGGTCATCGGAGCAACCCCGAGCCGCACGCCCAGGGCTCGGAAGGACAGCCGGTCGAGGCCGTCCTCGTTCGCGATGGTCGTGGCGGCGTCGATCACCTGCTCGCGGGAGAGCACGTTCGGGCGGCCTCGGCGTCGTCGCGGCGTCACCTCGAGCTCCGTCTCCGACACCGGGGTGGGTCGGGGCGCGGCGGTCGGGGTTCCGGGTTCGACGAGCACGAGGGGCCTCCTTGATTCGGTACGTGTCCCGAAAAGCGTAGGGCAAAAGCCGACCGCGGTTCGGTGTCTCGACCTTCTCGGGTCTCGGAGCAGTGCGCAAGAGCCGCCCCGGGCCTCCCGGCCCTTTCCGAGCCGGCCACGAGCCGGGCCTGAACCCCTGCGCAGTAGGGTGAGGGCCATGGCGACCCGAGACGACGTCGAGTGCTGGCTGACCGACATGGACGGCGTGCTCGTCCACGAGAACCAGGCGCTCCCGGGCGCGCCGGAACTCATCCAGCAGTGGCTCGACGACGGCACCGAGTTCCTCGTGCTGACGAACAACTCGATCTTCACGCCGCGCGACCTCAGCGCCCGGCTGCGGAGCTCGGGTCTGCACGTGCCCGAGGAGCGGATCTGGACGAGTGCGCTCGCGACCGCTGACTTCTGCAAGTCGCAGATGCCCGGTGGCTCCGCGTTCGTGATCGGTGAGGCCGGCATGACGACCGCCCTGCACGAGGCCGGGTTCATCATGACCGAGACCGCTCCCGACTACGTCGTCGTCGGCGAGACCCGCAACTACTCGTTCGAGGCGATCACGAAGGCCGTGCGGCTCATCCGCGACGGCGCACGGTTCATCGTGACGAACCCCGACGCCACCGGCCCGAGCGCCGAGGGGGTCCTGCCGGCCACCGGCGCCATCGCGGCGATGATCGAGAAGGCCACCGGCAAGCAGCCCTACGTGGTGGGCAAGCCGAACCCGATGATGTTCCGGTCGGCGATGAACCGGATCGGCGCGCACTCCGAGAACACCGGCATGATCGGCGACCGCATGGACACCGACGTGCAGGCCGGCATCGAGGCGGGGCTGCACACCGTGCTCGTGATGACGGGCATCAGCGACCAGGCCGAGATCGACCGGTACCCGTTCCGCCCGAGCGAGGTCATCTCCGGCGTGCACGAGCTCGTGCGCACCGAGCCGTTCGAGGTCGAGCTCTAGCTCGAGCTCGAGCGGCCCACCCCACCCGGGTGCGCCCGTTCGCCGCAGATCGCTCGATGACGATCCGGTGAACAGAACCGCCCTGCGGTGAACGACGGGAAAACTGCCCCTGGAGCGACTCTATGGTTGCCCTGGTCGAGCCGAAAGTGGCTCTGATCAGGGTTTTCTGTGAGTTGCTACAGGATGGGGTCATCGGTGCCGATGTCGGTTCGTGCCACGACGGCAGTGGTCGTCGGCGCGCTCGGAGCGCTCGTGGGGACCGCGATCGTCGCCCCGCACCTGGTCCCCTCACCGGCGCCGCAGACGTCGGCGGTCACCGTGCAGGCCGGCACCGACGCCTGCGGGACGGGGTGGCCCGCGAGCCCGGACCGCGCCCTCGCCGGCCCCCAGACGTTCCGGATCCACAACACCTCCGTCGCCGGGATCGAGGTGCAGCTGGTCGACCCCACGAACGGCGCGGTCTACCTCGACGCGGAGGGCCTGGGATCGGGTGCGACGCACGACTACGGCGTCCGACTCCCCCGCGGCCAGTACCGGTTCCGCTGCCTGCCCGCCGACGCGAACCCGAGCACCGGCCCCGTCGTCCACCTGCGCGGCGCCACCCACGTCAGCGACGAGACCCCGGGGATCGTCCCGGTCACCCGCGACGACCTGATCCCCGCCGCGAAGTCGTACGGCGCCTGGATCGAGAGTCGCCTGCCGGCGCTGCTCGCCGACGTGCGTGCGCTGGACGCCGACGTCCGTGCAGGTGACGTCCGCGCTGCACGGCGGGACTGGCTGACCGGGCACCGCGAGTACGAGCAGCTCGGAGCCGCCTACGGTGCGTTCGGCGACGACGACACCGCGATCAACGGGCTCCCGGCCGCCGGACGGACCGCACTCGACGACCCACACCTGGCCGGCTTCCACCGCGTCGAGGCGCTGCTGTGGTCGGGTGCGCCCACCCGTCGCGCCGTCGCGCCCGCCGACGCCTTGGTCGCCGCCGTCGCACACCTGCGCCGGACGTTCCCCACCCAACGGGTCGACCCGCTCGACATCGGCCTGCGCTCGCACGAGATCCTCGAGAACGCACTCCGCTTCGAGGCGACCGGGGCCACCGACTCCGGCAGCCACACCGCACTGGCGACGATCGACGCGAACACCATCGGGACGGAACACGCGCTCGAGCCGCTCCGGTCGATCCTGCGGACCCGCTACCCGGGGCTCCGGGCCACCGATCGTGCGCTGGCGACCCTCCGTGCCGACGTCCGGTCACACCGACGGCCCGACGGCAGCTGGGACACCCTCGACGGTCTCGACCGCACCGCCCGCGAGCACCTGGACGCCGACCTCGACGCTGCACTCGAACGACTCGCCCCCGTCGCCGCCATCTGCGACCCGAGGAGGACCTCGTGACCGAACGACCGCAGCGCCAGGGCCGGCAGGGCCTCCAGAGCCGGCAACTCCCACGCGGGATGGACGCGGCGACGTACCGACGGATGTCCGAGGCGCACGCCCGCCTCGGACTGTCCGCCGACGGCAGCGCGTGTCCCGCCGGTGCACCGGACGACCAGCAGCCGCCGACCGGCCCCACCCGCGGGGTCGGCCGCCGCGCGTTCCTGACCAGCGCGGTCGGGGCAGGTGCCGGAGCCGCCGCGGCGGCAGCGAGCCTGACCGCCGGGGGTGGGACGGGCCTCCAGGCAGCCGCCGCGACCACAGGCGGTGCCGACGCTCCGCCCGGTTCCTCGTACGCGTTCCACGGGGCGCACCAGGCCGGGATCACCACGCCCGCGCAGCGACAGTCGGCGTTCCTGGCGTTCGACGTGACCGCGGCCGGCCGCGGGGAGCTCGCCGACCTGCTCCGGACGATCACCGAGCGGGCCCGGTTCCTCACCCGCGGCGGCACGCCTGCCGACGTCGGGATCACCGCGCCACCGGCCGACTCCGGCGTGCTCGGACCGGAGGTCGCGGCCGACGGACTCACCGTGACGGCGAGCGTCGGCGCCTCGCTCTTCGACCACCGGTACGGCCTGTCGGGGCAGCGCCCGGCGCGGTTGCGGACGATGGAGGACTTCCCGAACGACGACCTCGACCGGTCGATCTCGGACGGCGACCTGCTGCTGCAGGTGTGCGCGCACAACACCGACACCGTCCTGCACGCCGTCCGCGACATCGCCCGGGCGACCCGCGGCGGCATGCAGGTGCGCTGGCGGCAGGACGGTTTCGCGTCCCCGCCGCGCCCCTCCGGCACCCCGCGCAACCTGCTCGGGTTCAAGGACGGCACCGGCAACCCGTCCACCGCGGACCGCAGCGTCATGGACGACCTGGTCTGGACCCGCGGCGGACAGGACGGCGAACCCGACTGGGTCACCGGCGGCAGCTACCACGTCGTGCGGACCATCCGGATGTTCGTCGAGTTCTGGGACCGCGTCTCGCTGCACGAGCAGGAGAACATGATCGGCCGGCACCGTGACTCCGGTGCCCCGCTCACCCGCAGCGGCGAGTTCGACGACCCCCGGTACCAGGACGACCCGACCGGTGACGTCATCCAGATGGACGCGCACATCCGGTTGGCGAACCCGCGCACCGCCGAGGTCCGTGCGCAGCAGATGCTCCGTCGTCCGTACAACTACGACAACGGCACCGACACGAACGGCGACCTCGACATGGGCCTGCTGTTCGCGTGCTTCCAGGCCGACCTGGAACGGCAGTTCGTCGCCGTGCAGAAGCGCCTGGTCGACGAGCCGCTCGTCGACTACGTGTCACCGGTCGGCGGTGGCTACTACTTCGCCCTGCCCGGGGTCCGCCACGCGGACGACTGGCTGGGCCGTCGGCTGCTCGCACGGACCTAGCCGGGCGCCGGGCCGTCGCTCGCACAGCCGAGCCCGGGCCGTTGCCCGCACGGACCAGCCCGCCCGTCGGGCCCCACGCTCCCCCACCACCCCACCGTCCCGACCAGTGAGAGGTTCCACGTGTTCCGACCTTCCGAACGACGCGTCCAACAGGGCGCGCTCGCCATCATGGCCCTGGCGGCCGTCGCCGGGACGGCCCTCGCCATCCCCCAGTCGGCGTCCGCCGCGGACAACTCCCTGAAGACCACCACCCCGATCAAGCACGTCGTCGTCATGTACGACGAGAACGTGTCGTTCGACCACTACTTCGGCACCTACCCGAAGGCCGCGAACACCGACGGCACCCGCTTCACCGCGGCACGGCGCACCCCGAAGGTGAACACGCTCGCGTCCTCCGGCACCCTGACGAAGAACCCGAACGCCTACGCCCCGTCACGGCTGACGCCCGCCCAGGCGCTCACGTGCGACCAGAACCACAACTACCTGCCCGAGCAGAAGGCCGTCGACGGGGGTGCCATGGACAAGTTCGTCGAGAGCACCTCGGTGGACACCTGCACCGGCCTGTACGGGTCCCCCGGCCTGACGATGGACTACTACGACGGCAACACCACCACCGGGCTGTGGAACTACGCCCAGAACTACGCGATGAGCGACAACGCCTGGGACACCGGCTTCGGCCCCTCCACCCCCGGGGCGCTCAACCTGATCAGCGGCAACACCCACGGTGGCACGGGCGTCGACTCGGTCACCGGTGCCACGGTGCCGACCTCGACCGCCGTCGTCGCGAAGGACGCCGCCGGCCAGGGCACCGTCACCGCCGACCCTGACCCCGCCTTCGACGACTGCTCCGACAAGGACCACACGTCGACGTCAAACCTGGTGAAGATGTCGGGCAAGAACATCGGCGACCTGCTCAACGCGAAGGGCGTCACCTGGGGCTGGTTCCAGGGCGGCTTCACCCCCACGACGGCCTACGCGGGCACCGGCACCCTCGCCAAGTGCGACGCGACGACGACGAACGTGGGCGGCTCGGTCAGCAACGACTACTCGCCGCACCACAACCCGTTCGCGTACTACGCGTCGACGTCGAACCCCCACCACCTCGCACCGACGAGCGACCGCATGATCGGCTCCACCGACCGCGCGAACCACCAGTACGACCTGTCGGCGTTCGACACCGCGCTCGCCGAGCACCGGATGCCCGCCGTGTCCTTCCTCAAGGCGCCCGAGGCCCAGGACGGCCACGCCGCGTGCTCCGACCCGCTCGACGAGCAGAAGTTCCTGACGTCGAAGATCAACGAGATCGAGCGCTCGCCGGAGTGGTCGAGCACGGCCATCGTCATCAACTACGACGACTCCGACGGCTGGTACGACCACGTCGCGCCGACGATCCTGAACGGCTCGACGGACTCCTCGAACGACACCACGGTCTGCACCACGGCCGCGACCAAGGTCGGTGTCGCCGGCGGGTACCTCGACCGCTGTGGTCCCTCGCAGCGGCTGCCGTACCTGGTGATCTCGCCGTTCGCCAAGCAGAACCACGTCGACCACACCGCCATCGAGCAGACCTCGACCACGAAGTTCATCGAGGACAACTGGTCGACCGGGCGGATCGGTGACCAGTCGTTCGACGCCCGGGCCGGGTCCATCCGGAGCATGTTCGACTTCACGCACCCGCAGCACCGCGAGGTACTGCTGAACACGAAGAGCGGTGCGGTCTCGCGGATCGTGTCCACGGCCGTCACGCCGAAGCCGAGCCCGAAGCCGCACACGGAGACCGGCGGCAGCGGCACGGGCGCGAGCGCCGGTTCCGGCGGAACGGCAGGAACGGCCGGAACGGTGGGCACGGCAGGCACGGGCGCCGGCACGGGCAGTGGAACCACGACTGCCTCGAGCGCCGCAGCGGGGGCCGGGGCCGCGGGGCAGACCGTCGCCGCCGACCCGTCGGCGACCGACCCGTCCGCGACGCGCCTGGCCTTCACCGGCGTGCAGCTCACCGGGGTCACGATCGCCGCGATCGTGTTCCTGATGGCCGGCGTCGCGCTGGTCGTCGTCCGCCGTCGACAGCTCCGGCGTCGGGCCGACTGACACGACGCGGGTCGACCGACGCGTCGCGTCGACTGACACGACACTCCGAGCCGACTGACGCGACGCGTCGCCTCGACTGCAGCGACCGAACCGTGCCCCGGAGCGTGCTGCGCTCCGGGGCACCGTCGCGTCCGCGCGGGGTCGCCACGCGCCGGTCGGCACAGCGTCCGCCGGTGCAGCGGCCGTCGCGTCCGTTCCCTCAGACCACGTCGGCCGGGAGGCGCGGCTCGCCTCCCGGCACCGCGACCGCCCCCATGGGCGGTACCGTCCGCCACCGCTTCGCGAGCCGACGGGGTCGGTCGTCGTACCAGGCGATGATCCCGCCGGCCACGATGCCGAACGCGAGCACCCCGAACGAGAACAGCCCGATCAGGCCGAGCAGGGTCAGCTTGCCGAAGTCGCCAGGGTCCGAGGTCGCCGAGAACCCGATGGACCCGAAGTCCCAGAAGGCGTGCAGCAGCACCGGGGCGAGCAGCGACCCGGTCAGCCGACGCGCGACGTACAGCGTCGACCCGAACGACGCCGCGAACACGACCTGGATGAGCGTCGGCCCGATCCCGGCGCCGGCGAGCGCGTTGAGCAGGTGCAGCAGTCCGAACAGCGCGCACGACAGGGCCCACACCCCCATCTCCGGCAGGCGCCGCCGCAGCCCGACGAGCAGGGTCCCGCGGGCCATCAGCTCCTCGAAGACCCCGACGAACAGCACCCCGACGGCGAGCAGCAGGAAGTAGTGCGCCGGCAGCGCCGTCCAGTCGATCAGGGGCAGCCGGACGACGCACACCACGAACACGAGGATCGGCGCGAGCATCGTCCACCGCAGCCGCGTCCGGACCGGGTCGACCGTGGCGATCCGCCACCAACCGAGCGCCGTGACGAACAGGGCGAGTGCCACGACGGCGATGCCCTCGGGGATGACCAGGGCGTGCACGACGCTGTCGACCGTCTGCCCGAGGGTCGCGTAGTCGTCGCTCGGCCGTGACCGCCAGGCGCTGATCGCCGCGAACACCACGATCGGCGCGAGCCCGAGCAGCAGCGACGGGGGCACCGGCCAGCGACGGCGGCGGGCTCGGACGGGGGCGGTGGTGGTCATCTGCTGGTTGTACCAGGCGGGACGTACGATTGGCGGTATGCGCCTGCCCTCCCTGTCCACCATGGCAGAGGACTACGTCAAGCTCATCTGGAAGGCCAGCGAGCGCGGCGGGCCCGGCTTGGCGACGCGGGACATCGCGGCGTCCCTGAAGGTGTCGGCGTCGACGGTGTCGGGCAACCTCAAGAAGCTCGACCGCGACGGCCTGATCGAGCACACCCCGTACTACGGCGTCGTGCTCACCCCGCTCGGGCAGCAGGTCGCGGTGGCGATGGTCCGGCGGCACCGGCTGATCGAGACGTTCCTGGTGGAGCGGCTCGGCTACTCGTGGGACGAGGTCCACACCGAGGCCGAGGCCCTGGAGCACGCCGTGTCGGAGCAGTTCCTCGACCGGGTCGACGCCGACCTCGGCCACCCGACGCACGACCCACACGGCGACCCGATCCCCGGAGCGGACGGTATCGTGCCGGACTCCCCCGGCACGCTCCTCGGCGCGATCGAGCCGGGAGCGTGCGGCACCGTCGACCGGGTCTCGGACGACGACCCCTCGCTGCTGCGGTACTTCGACGAGCTCGGGGTGGGGCTGGGCACGCATCTGCGGGTCGAGCGGGTGCGGGACTACGCCGGCGTCATCGCGGTGTCGCGGCGGGCGACCGACGGCTCGGAGTCCCTCGTCGACCTGCCGGCCGCCGCCGCATCCTCCATCTGGCTCGCGCCCGACGGCGACTGACCGCGCTGCGCGCGCGGGCTGGCCGGTCGGGGGGGGGGGCACAACACCCCGCTCACCTCCGCCGAGCGGTCAGGAACCGTCGCCCGGGAGCCCCGCAACCGACAGTTCGCGACCACTCGGTGCCCAACGCACGGGGCGTCGTGACCGCACCGCGGCCCGCGAACGCGCGTGGCGACGGACGGGAGGCCCGGCGCCCCGCCGCCACGCGCCTCCCGTCCGACGCCCCCACCGGTCACAACACCCCGCTCACCTCCGCCGAGCGGTCACCACCTGTCGCCCGGCAGCCCCGCAACCGACGGTCCGCGACCACTCGGCACCCCGTGCACGGGGTGTCGTGACCGCGCGACGCGCCCGCCCCACCACCGCGATGCCGACGGTTCTCGACCACTCAGCCCGCCCGGCCGGGCGCGGCCGCCGGCCCTAGCCCTTGACGGAGCGCGTCCGGCCGAGGGCGACCTCGCGCCGGGCCCGCTCGAGCGCGTACTCGGACGCGACGCCGGGGTCGTGCAGCAGGCGTTCGGTCTCGCGCACGTGCTCCCGGACGGCCTCGGCCCCCCGGTCGGTGGCCGCGACGAGGACCGGTCCGACGGTGTCCTCGCCGAGTCCCACCAGGGCACGCGACAGGCTGAGCCGACGCTCGCGGTCACCGATGCCGAGCTGCACGGCGAGGGTCCGCGCGAGCGACGCCCGCTCGTCGTCCGGCACCAGTGCGACGGCCGTCCGCCAGGCGGCGCGGAGCACCCCGTCGTCGTGGTCCTCGAGCAGCGGGCGCACCGCCGGCCACGCCTCCGGGTCGCCGATCTTCGACAGGGTGTGGAGCGCCTGGCTGCGGGCCTGGGGCTCGGGGCGCTCGAGCTCGGGCAGGACGCGGGCGACGACGTCGTCGGCGGGGTGCCGGGTGAGCGACCACGTCAGCATGTCGCGGACGAAGAAGTCCGGCTCGACGGCGCACTGCGCGACGAGCACCTCGAGGTCCGCGGGGTCCGGGGTGGTCCCCGCGGCCATCACGGCCTGCAGCCGGGCGGAGGATCGCGGATCAGCGAGGGCATCGGTGAGCGTGGTCATCCGTCCATCGAAGCCCCTCGCGCCGGGGCCGTGTCAAGCATCGGGGCATAGCGTCGGGAGACGTGCGGTTGGCTCCCACCGCACCTCCGACCACGAAAGGACCTCCGCATGCCCCGCATCGGTACCAGTGACCTGCACGTGTTCCCCCTCGCCCTCGGCGGCAACGTCTTCGGGTGGACGGCGGACGAGTCGACCTCGCACCAGGGCCTCGACGCCTACACCGCAGCCGGTGGCGACTTCATCGACACCGCGGACGTGTACTCGGCCTGGGCGCCGGGCAACTCGGGCGGCGAGTCCGAGCGGGTCATCGGTTCGTGGCTGCGCGCCTCGGGCAAGCGGGACGACGTCGTCATCGCCACGAAGGGCTCGCAGCACCCGGAGTTCCAGGGCCTCGCTGCGGACACCGTCGCCGCCGCTGCCCGCGCGAGCCTCGAGCGCCTCGGCACCGACCGGATCGACCTGTACTACGCGCACTTCGACGACCAGTCGACCCCGCTCGAGGAGACCGTCCGCGCCTTCGACCAGCTCGTGCAGGACGGCCTGGTCCGCTACACCGCGATCTCGAACTACTCGAAGGACCGTGCCGCGGAGTGGATCCGCATCGCGACGGAGAACGGCCTCGCCCAGCCCGTCGCCATCCAGCCGCACTACAACCTGGTCACCCGCCAGCCGTACGAGGCCGAGATCGCACCGCTCGCGCACGAGCACGGACTCGGCGTCGTGCCGTACTTCTCGCTCGCCGCGGGGTTCCTGACCGGCAAGTACCGCTCGAAGGACGACTTCGCCGGCAAGGACCGCGAGGGCCAGGTGTCCGGCTACTTCACCGACGAGGGGCTCGCCGTCGTGGACGCGCTGTCCTCGATCGCCGATGCACACGGTTCCGAGATCGCCACGGTCGCGCTCGCGTGGCTGCAGGCGCAGCCCGACGTCGTCGCGCCGATCGCGAGCGCCCGGAACACCGAGCAGCTGCCGGCGCTGCTGGCCTCGGCGGAGCTCGAGCTCACCGCCGACGAGCTGCAGACGCTGTCCGACGTGTCGGCGAAGGTGCCCGCGAGCGCCTGACGCCGCGCGGCCCGCACCGCGGCACGCACCGCCGCCGCCGACGCAGAACGACATCCCCGACGTCGCACGACATCGGGGATGTCGTTCGTTGTACACGCGGACAGTCCCCGGGCACGAGGAACGACGATGTCGTTGTCGTACGACGTCGACATCGTCGATCGGCGTCGGACACAGACCGCCCGACCCGCGCCGGCCGCCCGACCCGCGCCGGCCGCCCGACCCGCGCCGGCCGCCCGACCCGCGCCGGCCGCCTGACCCGCGCCGACAGACCGACCGACCGCCCCTACGCCCCCGGCGCCAACGACCCGGTCAGCGGCTGCCCCGACGACCGCGTCACGAAGCACGCGATGAACCGGTCACCCTGGTCCCACGTCGCCTGGTCCGGCGCGTAGGAACCCTGCACCTGCACGTCGCCCACGGCAGCGGCGGCCGAGGCGTTCAGCGCTGTGTCGGACTGGCACTGGTCGGCTGCCTGGGTCGCGAGGGCCTCGGCACCGGGATAGGTGTCGCCCTCGACCGCGAGCCGTGCGGTCAGCTGCCCGATGTGCGGCGTCGCGCAGTCCACCACCGTGAAGGTCTGCGACCACGCGTTCGTGAACGGCGACAGGCACTCCCCGCCGGCCAGGTCGGTCCACGGGTGCTCGCCGGGCAGAGCCGGGGTCGTGGCGAACTGCAGCGTGGCGGCCGGCGCTGCGGCGTCACCCGGCTGCGAGGCCGACGCCGACGGCGCAGCGCTCGGGGTCGCCGGCGCTGACGAGGCAGCCACCGGCGACTTCGTCGGCACGGCCTGGTCGGCGATGTTGTTGCCGAGGATCCACTTCGACAGCAAGAACACCAGCACGATGAGCACGAGGATCAGCGCGATCGACCCGTAGATCAGCAGCTGCTTGCCGCGCTTGCCCTCGTTCCGCAGCCGCGCGAAGCCCTCGTTGATGAAGTTGTCTCGGTCGCCGGACTGCCGGTCCGGACCACCGGCCGGCCGTCCAGCAGCAGCGGGCGCGGGGGCAGCAGCCGGCGCAGCAGCAGCCGCGGGCACGGCAGCCGCCGGCATCATCCGCGTCCCGGTGTCCTCCGGGTCGTAGCCGGTCCCGCCGAGCTGCCCGACGGCCTCGGTGCCGAACAGGTCCTTGATGGCGCTCGTGTCACTGGTCTCGCGGCCGTCCCACTCGGACTGGTCCAGGTCGTCCGGCGCCGCGGCGGGCAGGGACTCCGGCTGCGGACCGGTGTCGTTCCCACGCAGGCCGAGCACGGCGTCGAGGTCCTGCCCCACCGACGGCGGCAGGTGCGCCGGGTACTCCTGGGCACCCGCAGCGGGCTCCACGAGCGGCGGCGCGGCGGTCGGCGGCACGGTCGCGTCGGGCTCGGACCACCAGGGCGTCCCGGCCGCCGGCATCGCGGTGGTCGGCGCATCGACCTGGAGGCCCTCGGTCGCGTCCGGCACGTCGGCTCCGGCAGGCTCGCGGGGCACGTCCACGGCCTCGGTCGCCTCCGACGGAGCGGCACCAGCGGCCGGGACCGCCGGGGGCACCGGGACCGCCGGCGGCACCGGGTAGGTCCGCGGTGCCTGCGGCAGCCCGGAGGCGGGGGTGTCGACCTCGCCGGCCACGACCTCGTCCTCATCGTCCAACTCGTCGGCGAGCGACCAGGACCCGGCGGACAGCGCGGTGGTGTCGAACGAGTCGGTGGTCAGCGTCGCCGGGACCTCGCCGGGCTCGTCGTCGTCGCCGATCGCCCAGTCGAACGGCCGGTCGTGCGCGCCCGTCTGCGTGGGGACCGGCCCGGTGCTGGTGATGCGCAGCAGGTCGGTGAAGGTCGGCGGTTCCTCGGTCGGCGGCAGCACGTTCTCGACGCCGAGGGGCTGCGGCGCAGCGGGAGCAGCAGCAGCGGGCGCCACGGACTCCGGGTGGTTGCCGGTCGCGCGGCCGAGCCAGTCGACGTCGGCGCGGCCCTCGCCGAACGGGTCGACGCGGCGACGCTCGTCCTCGATGGCCTTCGACGCGGCAGCTCGTTCGTCGCGGTGGGTCTGTGCCGTCGGCAGCACGATCGACGACGGGTGCGGCGCGGTCGAGTCCGGCGCGACGTCGGCGGCGGCCGGGATCCGGTCGTGCAGTGTGGAGCGCTCGTGCTCGACGACGGCGTCGGGGTTCTCGGAGGGTGCGAGCAGCTCGGGCGGCATCGAGATGGCCTGGGTCGCGCCGTCGTCGAGCGCCGGAGCGGAAGCGGCCGGCGAAGACGCGGCAGGAGCCGGCGCAGCAGGAGCAGGAACAGCAGGAGCAGGAGCAGGAGCAGGAGCAGGAGCAGCAGGCTCGGCGCCCTCCGCCTCCCCCTCGGCCACGAACGGCTCCGGCAGCGGCGCGCCCGTCTCGCGGGCGGTGCGCTCGGCCTCGCGGCGTTCCCGCCGCGACGGCCAGTCCTCCTCGCCGCGCGGAGCCCCGAAGATGTCCGCAGCGCTGCGGAGACCGTGGAACGGAGCGTCCGATCCGGACGCACGCCGAGCCTCCCGGCCGTCGTCCCCGTCTGCCGGGCCGGCGGTGCCGTCGGGTTCGCGTGCGTCGTCCGGACGCTCCTCGGTCACGCGGTCAGCCCCAGATCAGCCAACCCGATGGCCGCGAAGTACGGGTAGCCGGCCGCCTCGATCGTCTCCTTGGCACCGGTGTCCCGGTCGACGACGACCGCGACGGCGGCGATGATCGCGCCCTCGCGCTCGAGCGCCTCGGCCGCCTTGAGCGGCGAGCCCCCGGTGGTGGAGGTGTCCTCGAGCACGACGACGCGCTTGCCCTTGAGGTCCGGTCCCTCGACCTGCTTGCCGCGGCCGTGGTCCTTCGGCTCCTTGCGGACGACGAAGGCGTCGTAGGTCAGACCCTGGGCTGCGGCCTGGTGCAGGACGGCGCTGGCGATGGGGTCGGCGCCCATGGTCAGGCCACCGACGGCGGAGACGTCCGGCACCTGCTGCACGAGCTCGGTCATGACCTGGCCGATCAGCGGCGCGACGCGGTGGTCCAGGCTGACCTTCCGCAGGTCGATGTAGTACGTCGCCTTCTTCCCGCTGGTCAGGGTGAAGTCGCCGTGGAACACCGCTTCGGAGGAGATGTACTGGATCAACTGTTCGCGCGCGTCGGTCACAGCGCACAAGGGTAGTCGGTCGGGCCCGCAACGCGCTCCCCCAGCCTGTGGGTCTGTGCGTACCGGCACCGAGGCGGCCTCGGTACGCTCCGGGACATGTCCCGAGCACCGCGTCGCCCCGCCGTGGAGCCGGCTCCGTCCGGCGGCCGCCGGACCGGTGGGGCGGCCGTCACGATCGGACGGGAGGCCCTGGGCGGCCTGGTCGCGCTGGCCCTGGCCGTCATCGCCCTGCGCCACGTCGTCGCGACGGAACGGGTGGCGCTGCTCTGGTACGACGGCGACTCGGTGCTGCTGCCGCTCGTCGAGCGCTCCCTGCAGGCCGGCCAGCCGTTCGAGTGGGCGATGTCGCCCGCGCTGTTCTTCTTCCCCGAGCTGCCCGTGTACCTGTTCTGCTCGCTGGTGACCGGGACCCCGCAGCAGGCCCTGGCGCTGAACGGGGTGCTCGTGCTCCTCGCCGTCTACGCGCTGGTGCGGGCCGCCGCGAACGAGCTGATGCCGTCGGCCGGGCGCCCGGCCCGGATCGCGGTGTCGGCGGGGGCACTCGGTCTGGTCACCCTGCTGGTGCTGACCGAGTCGTCGGCGACCGCGACCTCGCTCGAGCTGGCGTCCCTGCTGCTCACGACGACCTACTACTACGGCGCCGTGCTGGCGGTGCTCGGCACCGCGGTGCTGGTGCTGCGGGCGGTGCGCCTCGGTCGGGCGTCGGTGCCCCTGCTCGTGGTGCTCGGACTCGTCGCCGCGTGCACGACCGCGTCGAACCCGCTGTACGTGCCCTGGTCCGCCGCTCCTGTCGTCGTCACCCTCGGGCTCCTGGTGCTGGCGCGGCGGGTGCCGTGGCGCCCCGCTGCGCTGCTCGCCGGTGCCGTCACGGTCGGATCGGTCGTCGGGTACCTGGTGCGGATCCCGCTGCGGCCGTTCGTCTCCCTCGACCCGGCGACGTACGTGCAGCCGTCGCGGGCCGGCGAGACCCTGCGGTTCTTCGCGGCGCTGACCGACGACCGGGCGGGCACGGCACCCGGCGACCTCGGGCTCCTGCTGCTGTTCGCCGGGGTGCTCGTCACCGTCGGCGGTACGGTCTGGGCCTGGCGGGTCCGCACCGCACGCACCGTCCTGGTCGCGACGGTGCTGCCGCTGGTGACCGTCGTCGCCGTGTCCGTGGGCGTCGTCGTCGCCGGGTCCGAGACCCCGCGCTACCTGCAGCCGATCGTGACGGCACCGCTGCTCGCGCTCGTCGCCGTGGCCGAGCTCACCCGCACCGCGGTCCGCCGCACCCGCGTGCACCGCCCGCACCGCGGGGTCCGGGCGGGGGTGGCGGTCGCGATGGCCGCCGTCCTCGCGACCGGGATCGCCGTGGCTCCCGGCACCGCCCACGCCGTGTCGACCGCGCGGTACCCGGCGGCCGCGTGCCTGGACCGCTGGGCCGACGGGCGCCAGGTCACCGGCGTCGGACAGTTCTGGACGGTCCGGCCCCTCGCCACCTACGCGGCGACGAACGTCGGGCTGCTGCAGGTCCGCGACACCTTCGAGACGTACCCCTGGCTCGTCGACCTCGGCGCCTACCGCGACGCCGACCCGAGCTTCGTGGTGGTCGGGTCGCACGACCTCTGGACCACCGCGGTCGAGGACTCCCTCGGTCCCCCGGCGACGATCACCCACTGCACCGGGTTCGACGTCTACGACTACGCCGGCACCGCCGGGCAGGCGATCCTGCGGCGCGACGTCGTCGGGAGCGCCGACGTCATCCGGCGCGATCGCGGCTTCTGATCCAGTGCTGAAGTTGTCCACAGCGGCGCGTTGCCGTCCGATGCTCGCTGTACGGATGTATAGGCTCGTGCTCGATGTCTCGTCCCACCAGCCCCCGCGCCCACCGTGTCCCCGTGCGCCTGCGCCTCGCCGTCACCGGCCTTGCACTCGCGGGCCTCGTCGGCACGGTCATCGCCGACGCTCCGGCCGCTCAGGCGGTGACCTACCCCACTTGGGACGAAGTGAAGTCCGCCCGCGGCAAGGAATCCGCGAAGCAGGGGCAGATCACCGAGATCCGGGGCATCATCAGCGAACTCGACGCCAAGGTCGACGCGGCTGAGGCCAAGGCCAAGAAGCTCGGTGACGTGTTCTACAAGGCACAGCGCAAGGCCCAGACCGCGGCCGAGAAGGAACAGCAGCTCCGCGCCGACGCGAAGGACCACGCGAAGGTCGCCGACCAGAGCGCTGCGCAGGCCGGGCAGTTCGCCGCGCAGATGTCCCGCTCCGGTGGCGCCGACGTCACCACCTCGGTGATCACCCAGGGCGAAGACGCCAGTGACCTGCTGTACAACCTCGGTGCGCTGAGCAAGCTCTCCGAGCAGGCCGAGCGTGTGCAGGCCGCCGCGAGCGCCGACGCCGCCGTCGCCAGCTCGCTCGAGGCACAGGCCGACCGCGCCGCCGAAGCACTGGGCGACCTCGCCGCCGAAGCCGAAGACCGCATGCAGGAAGCCCAGGCGGCGTCCGACGCCGTGCAGGCCGCCTACGACGAGCAGCAGTCGAACAAGGCCCGACTCGACGCCCAGCTCGCGACCCTGACCTCCGGCCGGGTCCGGACCGAAGCCGAGTTCGCCAAGGGTGAGCGCATCCGCAAGGCGGCGGAGGAGAAGGCGGCACGCGAAGCCGCAGAGCGCGCCGCCGCCGCGCAGCGGGCAGCTGCCGCACAGGCCGCCGCGAACTCCGGCGGGGGCGCGCCGTCAGGCGGCGGCTCGACCGGCAGCAGCGGCTCGGGCGGCGGCGGTTCCGTCGGCGCGGGCTCCGGGACCGGCTGGGTCCGCCCGGCCAGCGGCTACGTCATCAGCCCCTACGGGTACCGCGTGCACCCGATCACCGGCGTCGTCACCATGCACGAGGGCACCGACCTGGCGAGCGGCTGCTACACGCCCATCGTCGCGGCCTCGGCCGGCACCGTCGACTACGTCGGCTGGTACGGGGGCTACGGCAACTACGTCCGCATCAACCACGGCGGCGGTGTCCAGACCGCGTACGGCCACATCGTCGACGGCGGCTTCCGGGTCGCCACCGGGCAGCAGGTCTCCGCGGGGCAGCTCATCGCGCTCGTCGGCTCCACCGGGGCGTCGACCGGCTGCCACAGCCACGTCGAGGTGCACATCAACGGCGCCACCACCGACCCGGTGCCGTTCATGGGCGCACGCGGGGTCGCTTTCTAGGCGATCGGCTCCGGTGGGAACGCCGCGCATCGCCGCGGCAACTTCTCCACACATCGGCGTGAAACTTCACCGTTCGCACTTCCGCTGCTACGGTTCCAGGAGGGGGCCGGTCGGGCATTGGGGGGACGATGGGGATCGAGTTCGACGACGCCGCGGCGTCGCGGTTGATCGACTGCGGTGTGGAGGTGGCGATGACACTGCGAGCCAGCGGTGCACCGCGTCAGAGCATCGCCGACGCTGCGCTGCTCGACTTCGACGGCGCGTATTCGCGGTTGTTCGAGGCCGCACGGGTCACGGAGTCACAAGACCGGATCCGGCTGGCGAAGGCGCTCGAGTCTCTTGTCGAGCAGCTCCGGACCGTGCAGCGGCAGGCCGACGCTGAACGCAAGCGGTTGGCGGACGTCACCGCGTGGCGGCAGCGCGAAGCCGACCGTGACCTGGTTCGCGCCAGCGGCGGGCTCCCGATGCAGCCCGTGCTCGACTGGAGCAGTTCGGTGTTCGACCCTGAACCGTCGGGCACGCCGCAGCGACCTTCTCCGGTGTCCGCGGTGTTCAGCGCTCGATCCCGGCAGCGCACCGGCGGCCGGTCCGGAGGACGGAGCGGGGCAGATCCCGCTCGACTGCGGAAGTTCGCTGCGGTGGCCCGGGTGCAGGACTCCTCGACGGAGCAGGACCTCGTGCGGGTGCGCAACGCGTGGACCGTGTTCCGCAGCCGTTGCAGCTGGGTCCCCGTCGACGGGGCGTCGTTGCCAGGTGGTTTCGCCGACTACCTCGCCGAGAACGCCGACGACGCGTCGTGGATCGATCGGATCGCGGGCGCGTTCAGCGCCGCTGGCGGGGGTTCCCTCGCGAACGCTGCGCTCGACGTCGCCGGCACCTCCAAACTCCCACTCGGGCTGCAGCGGCTGCTCGATCCGTCCCTGACCCCGGCTGAGGTCGCAGCGGCCTGGGCCGCGCTCGGCTTCACCGACGCCGACATCCGGGCGTTGCCCCTGACCACGCAACTGCAGTTCGCAGGACTCGACGGCGTCCCGGCAGCGCAGCGCGACATCGCGTCCCGGGCCGTCCTCTCGGCCGCGGTACGAGACCCGGAGCGGCTGTACCGGCTGATGGGGCTGCCGTACACCTACGGCGCGGTCAGCCTCGACGAGTTCCGGGAGCAGGTGGTGGCACTTCGGGACGGCCTCAACCGTGCCGACGAACTCGCAACCCGTGTGCAGGCTCCGTCAGTAGCGGGCGCGCAGCTCGTTGGGTTCGGCGTCTCGGATGGTTCGCTCGTCGCCGCCGTCGTGATCGGAGACCTGGACACCGCGTCGAACGTGACGGTCAACGTCCCCGGTGCGACGTCTGCCGTCGACAGCATGGATGAGAAGGTGCGTGCTGCAAACGGCCTGCTGGCAACAGCGTGGAAACAGCGACGGTCCGAATCGTTCGCGGTCGTGTCGTGGATCGGGTACCGCGCACCGGGCGCAGTCGAAGTCCCCAGCCAGGCGCGTGCGACAGCGGGCGGGGCGAACCTCGCTTCGTTCCTCGACGGCATCCACGACAGCCGCGGCAGTGCGCCGCGGTCGCTGACGGTCCTCGGGCACTCCTACGGGTCCACCACCGCGGCCGAAGCGCTCGCGCAGACTCGGTACCGGGTCGACTCGCTCGTCACGTACGGCTCCGTCGGGTTCACCGACACCACGACTCCCGACCACCTCAACGTGGACCATGTGTACGCGACCGAGGGATCGGCCGACCACACGGCGATCCTCGGACGGATCGGACGGACCGATCCACGCGACCTTCCGGACGTCGACACGTTCAGCGCTGACGATTCTGCAGGCGGCAGTGCCGTCACCGGGCACGACATGTTCCCGGACAGCGGCGTCGGCTACCTGTCCCGCGACGCCACCGCACAACAGACCATCGCGAAGATCATCGCGACAGGAAAGCCATGATGAACACCATGCAATCGACGCTCCGCACCATCACGACTGCCGTCCTGACGCTCGGGCTGCTGTCGGGGTGCGCGGCAGGAGGAACCCAGATGCCCACCGACGCAGCCGGCCTCACCCAGGACGAGGTCGCCGAGATGTCCCTGCACCAAGAGTTCGACGCCTACCGCGACCACTACGAACACATGCAACAACTCCTGAAAGCCGCGCAACTCCAGGTCCACGACGGCGAATGGGAGTGGGGCGGCGGCGACGACCTGCCCGGGATCGGCGGAGACGGCGTCGCACCCCTGCCCGGCTCCGACACCAAGAACAGCTACGACATGAGCACCACACGACTCTGGTCCCCACCCGGCCCCACCGACCAGCAACGCGACCTGCAACCGATGATCGACTACTTCACCGAACAGGGCTGGGACATCGAACGCCGCACCATCACCGGCGACGAAGAAGTCTGGGCCACCACCGGCAACGGCTGGCAGATCCAGTACACCGCCCAAGAGAACGGCGACAACCCCCTCACCGTCTACAGCGAACCCTTCTGGACCAACGACGCCAACGCGCTCTCGACGGCCATCTACGGACGCTCGACCGTGAAGTTCCCTGATCGGTCCCTTCCCGGCGTGTACCCGGACTTCCCCCAGTGGGACGACCCGATCATCAACCCGCCGAAGATCTGAACCGATGCTCCGTGCCATCACGACTGCTGCCCTGACGCTCGGGCTGCTGTCGGGGTGCACGGCAGGAGGAGCCCAGATACCCACCGACGCAGCCGGCCTCACCCAGGACGACGTCGCCGAGATGTCCCTGCACCACGAGTTCGACGCCTACCGCGACCACTACGAACACATGCAGCGACTCCTGCGGGACGCACAACTCCAGGTCCACGACGGGGAATGGGAATGGGACAGTGGCGACGACATCCCACAGATCGGCGGCGACGGCGTTGCCCCGTTACCGGGTTCAGACACGAAGAACAGCTACGACATGCGGAGCGGGCGGCTCTGGTCCCCGCCTGGCGCCACCGGCCAACAGCGGGACCTCCAACCGATGATCGACTACTTCACCGAGCAGGGCTGGGACATCGAGCGACGCACGGTCACCGGCGACCACGAGGCCTGGGCCAGCACCGGTGACGGCTGGCAGATCATCTACTCGGCGCAGACGAACGGCCGGTACACGCTCGAGGTCTACAGCGAACCCTTCTGGACCAACGACGCACACGAGCTCCGGCGAGCCGTAGCAGGACGCTCCCGCGCCAACTTCCCCGATCGGTCCCTCCCCGGCGTCTACCCGGACTTCCCGCAGTGGGATGCCCCCGTCGTCAACGAGCCCAAGATCTGATCGGATCGAGCACCACGACTGCTTCGGATCAGCCCGCCGCAGGCCCCACGTCGTCCACGTCACCGTTCCACAGCGCCCGGTACCATGCGGTGCGCTCCGGGTCGTCCGGCAGGCCGTACGCCCGGTGGAACAACGGCTCCCACCCGGGTCCGTAGTTCCAGCCGAGGGCCATCGTCGCCACCGCGATGTCGGCCCAGCGATCAGCGACCCCCATCGCGTCCAGGTCGACGTGCCCGCTCCACCGCCGGTCCGCCCCGATGAGCGTGTTCGGCGTGCACGGGTCACCGTGACAGACGACGATCCGGTCGATCGGCGGCTCCGGACCGAGACCGCCCGGGCCGCGGACGGCGTCGGCGGCAGCGTCGGCGGCAGCACCGCGCGCGCGATCGAGCCGGTCCGCGGTCGCCCACGTGAACGGGCAGTCGTCGACGGGCAACGTGTCGTGCAGCGCGCGCAGGCCCTCGCCCACCGCGACCACCGCGGTCCGGGGTTCGTCGTGCCAGCGCGGGTCGACTGCGCTCCAGCCGGGCACCGCGCGGGTGTGCAGCCAGACGCCGTCGTCGTCGGCGCCGTGGTCGAGCACCTCCGGCACTCGGGCGTACCGGGACGCCCACGTCAGCCGCGCGGCCTCGCCACTGATCCACGAACCGTAGGCGCGCGGCAGCACCTTCACGAACTCCTCGGCGTGCGCGTCCGGTCCGATCCGGAACGTCGTCCCGCCGATCTGGTTGTGCCAGACGAGCGCGACCTCACGCCTTCGCGCGACCTCGGTGACGATGCGCGGCACCGGGACGGTCTCGCCCGGCCGGGGCAGTCCACCGATCGAGCGCACCACGGCGACGCTCAGTGCACGCGGTCCGAGCGGGAGGACCCCGACCCACCACGGGCGATCTCGAGCAGCACGGGCAGGCGTTCGCCGAGCAGGGCGTCCAGGTCGGCGACGACGGCCTCGACCCGTTCGGTGATCTCCCGCGGCGCGGCACCCCGGCGCGGACGGACCCGCACCCGGATCGCCCGACCACCCCGGACCCGGTAGACGTCGACGGCGAGCGAGCCGACCTGGGGCATGTCGCCGATGGCCGAGGAGAGCGCGTGCTGCACGGCCGTGGACTCGATGCGCACGGAGCCGGCGACGCCGTCGGCCGAACCGTCGCTGTCCACGACGGTGCTCTCGCGGCCACCGCCGAGCGTCGTCAGCACGACGAGTGCGAGCACGCCGAGCACGACGCCACCGCCGAGCACGCAGGTCCACGCGAACACCGAGTCGTCACGCGACGCCCCCGTGCCGAGTCCGGCGAGGGCATCGCCGACCGTGCGCCACCACGAGGCGACGAGGGGCAGGCCCTGCGCGGTCTGCACCAGGATCGCGGCGACCCCGGCGACGAGCAGCACGAGCCCGAGCACGACGAGCGCCGTCCGGCCGAGCGCGCGGTTCGTGGCGTTCATCCGTCCACCCGTCCGGTCGGCTGCACCCGGACCCGCGCGGCCAGCGTCGGCTGCGCGTCGATCGCGGCGAACTCCCGCTCGACGGCCTCGGTCGCGGCGACCGCGGGGACGTCCACCCCGGCTGCGGGCCGGAGGACGACGTCGACCGTGCGACGGCCGACGGTGCCCACGGCGGCGTCGGCGCCCAGACGGGTCGCGGAACGCGCGGCTCGGGCCGCGGCGGAGGCCAGGACCTCGTCGTCGACGACCACTGCGAGCCGGTCGGACGGCATCACGTGCCGCGGACGGCGCTGGGGCAGGATCCCCTGCAGCAGGAGCACGAGGCCGATCAGGGCCACGACGGCGCCGATGCCGATCACGATGGTGGTGTCGAGGCCGTCCGGAGCGGCGAGCGCGGCGTCCACCACGGCACGTGGGTCGACACCGAGCACGTTCTGGTCGAGCAGGACGAGCGCACCGGCGAAGACCGCGGCGGCGGCGAGCACCAGGGCGATGAGCATCGCGACGACGACGGCGCCCGAGCGGGAAACGTGGGTCTCGCGGCGCAGCAGGCGGCGGTAGGCGGCGTGGTGGTCGTCGTGGGAGGGGCCGGCGGGGACGACCGGCTCGGTGCTCCCGACGGCTGTGGCGGCGGTCACCGGACCCTCCGCGGGGTGTCCACGACCGACGACGCGAAGGTCACGGTCACGCGGGCGACCTGTCGGCCGGTGATGGTCCGGAAGCGCTCGGCGATCGTGCCGCGAGCCCGGTGCGCCGTGGCGACGACCGGTTCGTCGGGGAGTGCGTTCGAGCCCAGCACCGGCAGGGCGAGCGGGGCGGTGATCTCGACCGCCAGTGCGCCGCGACCATCGTCCGCGACCCGGGCACGGACCTCCCGGAAGGCCACCCGCAGTGCTTCGGCGGCGACCGCCTGGGCGGTGTGCACCAGCGCCGACGTGCCGATGCGGTCGGAGCCGCGGAGCCGGACGCCGCTGTCGCCGGTCGTGGCGACGGCGGCGTCGCTCACGACGAGCTCCGGCGTCCGCGCAGCACGTCGAGCAGGCGACGGAAGTCGACGTCGCCCGTGACGATGCGGGCGACCAGTGCACCGACCGCCATGCAGACGGCGACGACGACGAACGCCCAGAACCCGAGCGTCACGGCGACGATCGCGAGCAGGGCGCCGGTGCCCATCCCGACGACGGTGGCGTTCACCGGACCCGACCGTCCCGGGTGTCGAGCTCGTCCGCGACGCCGTTGAGCGCCGGGATGTTCACGTCGTTGATGGCGATGTTGACCTCGGTGACCTCGAGGCCGACGAGTTCGGTGACGGCGTTCGTGACGGCGGCGCGCACCGCGGAGGCGACCTCCATCATCGGCGTCGGGTAGTCGACGACGATGGTCAGGTCGACGGCGACCTGGGTCTCGCCGACCTCGACGCGGACGCCCTGACCGAGTGCGCTCGAGCCGATGGCGTCGCGGATGGCACCGAACGCCCGCGAGGCGTTGCCGCCGAGTGCGAAGACGCCGGGGACGTCGCGGGCGGCGATGCCCGCGACCTTCGCGACGACCGTGTCGTCGATGATGGTCCTGCCCTTGGCGGTGACCTGCGTCGTGGTGGTGCCGGCGGGCTGGGTGCTCCCGGCCCCGGTGCCGAGCGTGGCCCCGGTCGTGGTCCCGGTCGGGGTCCCGTCGACGCGGTTGGTCGTCGATGCCATTGCTGCCTCCGTGCGGTCGATTGCTGGCCTCCAGCGAACACCATCGTGCCGTACGCCGCACAGGCGGCGCACGTGCCGACCTCGTCGTCAGTCGGCACCGGTAGGTTCTTGTTCCATGCGCGTGGCGACCTGGAACGTGAACTCCGTCCGCACCCGAGTGGGTCGGATCGTCGACTGGCTGGTGCGTGAGGACATCGACGTCCTCGGCATGCAGGAGATCAAGTGCAAGCCGGAGCAGTTCCCGGTCGACCAGTTCGAGGCCGCGGGGTACCACGTCGAGGCACACGGTCTGAACCAGTGGAACGGCGTCGCGTTCGCCAGCCGGCTGCCGATGGAGGACGTCACCCGCGACTTCCCCGGCCAACCCGGGTTCCTGAAGGGCCACGAGGGGCCGGACCTGCCGGTCGAGGCCCGCGCGATCGGCGTCACGGTCGACGGCGTGCGGCTCTGGAGCCTCTACGTGCCGAACGGCCGCGAGCTCGGCGACCCGCACTACACGTACAAGCTCGACTGGCTCGCCCAGCTGGCCGACCGCACCTCGGAGTGGCTCCAGGCGTCGCCGGAGACCCCGCTCGCGCTGATGGGCGACTGGAACGTCGCACCGCTCGACCAGGACGTCTGGGACATGCGGGTCTTCGAGGGGTCGACCCACGTCAGCGAACCCGAGCGGGCCGCGTTCCGCGAGTTCGAGGCGCGGGGCCTGCAGGACGTCGTCCGCCCGATCGTGCCCGACGGCTACACCTACTGGGACTACAAGCAGCTGCGGTTCCCGCGCAACGAGGGCATGCGCATCGACTTCGTCCTCGGTTCGCAGGCCTTCGCGGACGTCGTCACCGACGCCTCGATCCACCGGAACGAGCGCAAGGGCGACGCCCCGAGCGACCACGTCCCCGTGGTGGTCGACCTCGACCTGGACACGTCGCTCGACGACGACCGCCCGATGATCTTCTGATCGGAGTCGGGTCGCCGGCCCGGCCCAGCCCAGCCCAGCCCGGATCGGCGCCCGTCCGGCTCTGTTACGCCCGGCGTCCGCCGTGATTGAGCCGTCCGTCACGCCGACGTAGGTTTCCTGCACCGAACCCCTTCGAGAGCAGGTGAAGCCATGTCCCGCACGACGATCCTTCCCATCCAGCGCCTCATGGCGACCGCGGCCCCCGGTGCGTGGCGCGACGGCATCGTCGTCGAGACGCGCGCAGCCGACGCCGTGGTGCTGTTCCTCGACGGGAGCATCACCCAGCTGCGGGTGGCGGACGCCGACGGCGTCCTGTCGGTCGGCGAGCCGGTCGCCCACCACCCGGTCGCGGAGATCCTCAGCGCCGGCGGTCGGCAGACCACCGCACGCGTCGCGTAGCGCGCACGCGTCGCGGAGCGCCGGCGGAGCGGGTCAGGCCGCCATCGAGTCGAGCATCGCCTGGCACTTCGACACCATCTCGTCGCAGGCCATGGCGCAGTAGCGGCACGACTCGTCCATGTCCTGGTGCTGGCGGCACTCGGCGGCACACGCGGTGCCCATCGCGACGACGGCCATGAGCATCGCCTGCATCACGGTGGCGTCCATCCCCATCGGACGCATCATCATCCGCATGCCGGTGTCGGCGAGCATCGCGGTGTTCGAGCACATCGCGGCGCAGGTGGCCATCTCGCCGCCCATCCGCATGTCGGCCGCGGAGCACATCGTCGCGGCCATCGACGCGGCGTTCATCGCCATCATCGTGTCCTGCATCATGTCGATGTCCATCTCCATGGGCATGTCCGTCATCGACATGTTCTTCATCATCGCCATCGTGTCCATCGCCGGTCTCCTCGTCGTGGTCATCGGTCACGAGGCGGTCCGCCCCGCGTGCCCGCCAGGGTACGCGCGTGCCGTCCGCACTTCGTGAGCAGGAATGGTCGGGTCAGCGGACGCGACCCGACCTCTGCTGCTCACGATCCGCGGTGGTCGCCACCACAGCCGGACGGGAGGCCCGGTGCGCCCCCGCCACGGGCCTCCCGTCCGCCCGGACGCGCGTCCGGGGCGCGTAAGACGCCGGCGTGTCCGCACGACGCCCGCAAGTGCGCGAGACGCCGCCGAATACGGCGGCGCCTCGGCGACATCGAGGCGTCTCGACAACACGACGGTGTCTTCGGGAAGGCCACACGCCGGCGTCCCGACGATCGCTACGGATGCAGCAGGGCGGCGATCGCGACGAGCACGGGCACCGAACCGAGCGTCGAGATGAGCACGACGTCGCGCGCCACCGGCACCGCGGCCCCGTACCGCTGCGCGTAGTTGAAGACGTTCTGCGCCGCCGGCAGGGCGCCGAGGGTGGTGAGCACGAAGACCTCCTGGTCGCCGAGCCCGAACACGAACCGGGCGAACACGAACGCCACCGCCGGCATCACCACGAGCTTGATCGATGACGCCACGATGACGTCGGTGCGGATGGCCGGGTCCCGCAGCGGGGTCGCACCGTGCAGGCTCATCCCGAACGACAGCAGCACGACGGGCACCGCGGCCGCGCCGACGAGCGAGAACGGCTCGAGCACCGGGTCGGGCAGCGTGATCCCCGTCGCCGAGCACACGAGCCCGACGAGCGAGGCGATGATGATCGGGTTCCGGAACGGCCCCGCGATCCGTCGTCCCCACCCGCCGCCTCCCGCGGTCGCAGCGTCGAGGATCGTCAGCGCGATCGGGGCCATCACGACGAGCTGCAGCAGGATCACCGGGACGACCGCGGTCGCCTGGCCGAGCACGTACACGGCCACCGGCAGCCCGATGTTGTTCGCGTTCACGTAGCTCGATGCCAGGGCGCCGACGGTGGTCGTGGTGACGGGGCGGCGCAGCACGAAGCGGAACACGGCGGCGGCACCGAGGGCGACCACGGCGGCGCTCAGCAGCGAGACCCAGAGCATCGAGGACAGCAGCGACGCGATGTCGGCGGTCGCGATCGTGTGGAACAGCAGGCACGGCATCAGCACGAAGAACGCGAGCCGGCTCATCACGAACTGCGCGTGCGGGCCCAGCAGGCCGATGCGTCCGACGACGTACCCACCGGCGATGATCGCGCCGATGATCGCGAAGCCGGTCAACACGCCACCCATCCCGTCCATCCTGGCACCTGCCGGCGGTGATGTGACGTCACTCAGGTCGGAAATGCGGACGCATCGAATACCGTTGAGCGCACCATGACCTCGACGAACGCCGACACCCTCACCCGGTCCACCGACTCCAGCCAGCCGCTCGTGCCGCTGCTCGAGGAGCGCTGGAGCCCCCGCTCCTACGACGAGACCGCGACGATCTCGGACGACCAGCTCGACGCCGTCCTCGAGGCCGCTCGCTGGGCACCCTCGGCCATGAACTTCCAGCCCCGCCGCTTCATCGCCGGCCGCCGCGGCACCGAGACGTTCCGGAAGATCAACGAGAACCTGCTCGGCTTCAACGCCGCCTGGGCCTTCCGCGCCAGCGCACTCGTCGTCGGCGTGCTCGAGACCGTGACCGCCGACGGCGACGAGCGTCCATTCGCGCAGTACGACCTCGGCCAGTCGCTCGCCGCGCTGACCGTGCAGGCGCACGCCGAGGGGCTGCACGTGCACCAGATGGCGGGCATCGACGCCGCCGGGCTCCGCGCCGCGTTCGACCTGCCCGAGCGCTTCCTGCCGTACACGGTCACGGCCGTCGGCACCGTCGCGCACCCGTCGCAGCTCGACGACAAGGCCGCCGAGCGCGAGGTCGCCCCGCGCACCCGCATCCCCCTCGACGAGGTCGTCCTCGTCAAGGAGTGAGCACCGGCGGCACCGCCGCCCGCGATCGCCACGACGGCCGCGTCCCTGCGGGGGCGCGGCCGTCGGCGTACCATGACGTGACATGGATCAGCACCTGGACGACGCCCCGCCGGAGATGAACTTCTACACCCGGAAGTGGGTGCGACCGGAGGACCTCAACGCCAACGGCACCCTGTTCGGCGGCAGTCTGCTCCGCTGGATCGACGAGGAAGCCGCGGTCTACGCGATCATCCAGCTCGGCAACGGCAAGGTCGTCACGAAGTACATGTCGGAGATCAACTTCCTGTCCTCGGCGAAGGAGGGCGACATCGTCGAGATCGGCCTCGTCGCCACCCGGTTCGGCCGGACGTCGCTGACCATGCGGGCGGAGGCGCGCAACCTCTTCACGCACCGCAGCATCCTGACGATCGACGAGGTCGTCTTCGTGAACCTCGACGAGGACGGCAACCCCGCCCCGCACGGCTACACGGACATCACCTACGCCCGCGACCGGGTCCCCGCCACGCACCGCGCGTGACCCCGCAGACTTCGCGCAGCACCGGGGCACCCTGTCGGTCGCACCCTGCGCGTGGTCGGCGGGCTCTGGCAGGATCGGAGGCATGACCACGCCCCGCCTCGTCGCCTTCGACCTGGACGACACGCTCGCCCCGTCGAAGTCCTCCCTCGACCCCCGCATGCTCGAGACCTTCGCGTCCCTGCTCGAGGTCGTGCCGGTCGCGGTCATCTCCGGCGGCAACTTCACCCAGTTCGAGCAGCAGCTCGTCACCCCGCTCCGGCAGCGCGACGGCCTGACGCTCGACGCCCTGCACCTGCTGCCGACCTGCGGCACCCGGTACTACCGCTGGGCGGACCAGGACTGGGCGCTGCAGTACGCCGAGGACCTCACCGACGAGCAGAAGGACCGCGCCCTCGCCGCGGTCGAGGCCCGTGCGAAGGAAGCCGGGTACTGGGAGTCCGAGACCTGGGGCGCCATCCTCGAGGACCGCGGGTCGCAGATCACGTTCTCCGCCCTCGGCCAGTCCGCCCCGGTGGACGTCAAGAAGCAGTGGGACCCGACCGGCGAGAAGAAGGACCACCTGCGCCGCCTGGTGCAGCAGGACCTGCCCGACCTCGAGGTCCGCTCGGGCGGCTCCACCAGCATCGACATCACCCGCAAGGGCATCGACAAGGCCTACGGCATGCAGCGCCTCGCCGAGATCACCGGCATCGCGCTCGACGACATGCTCTTCGTCGGCGACCGGCTCGACCCCGAAGGCAACGACTACCCGGTGAAGGCACTCGGGGTCCCCTGCCACGCGGTGCAGGGTTGGGAGGACACGGACGCGTTCCTGACGGAGCTCATCCCCACCCTGCGCTGACCGCGCGGCGGACGGGAGGCCCTTGGCGGGCCCGCACCGCGCCTCCTGTCCGCCCGCGGTCGCGTCCAGAGCCGCGATCGCGACCGGTGCAGCCGGGCGCTCAGCCCAGGCTGCGGACGGCCTCGACGAAGGCGCGGATCTTCGCGGGGTCCTTGACGCCGCGCTCCGACTCGACACCGCTCGACACGTCGACGCCGTCGGGGTCGAGCGCCTCGACCGCGGCGACCACGTTGGCCGGGGTCAGCCCGCCGGCGAGGATCCAGGCCTCGTCCACGCCCTCGATGGTGGCCGGGTCGACGAGCCGACCGCTGCCGGGCACGGCGGCGTCGAGCAGCAGCAGGTCGTGGTCGAACGCGGCGCGCTGTTCGGGCGTCTCGCGCAGGTAGTCCTCGGCCGCGATTGCCCGGATGGTGAAGAAGCCGGCGTCGCGCGCGCGGGCGAAGTCGGAAGCCGACTCGCCACCGTGCAGCTGCAGCGTCGTGAGTCCGACCTCGGAGGCGATGCCCACGATCTCGTCGATCTTCTGGTCACGGAAGACCCCGACGGCGTCGATGCCGTCCGGCACCCGCTCGACGAGTTCCTTCGCCAGGTCGGCGGTGACGGTCCGGGGGCTGCCCGCCGCGAAGACGAACCCGACGGCGTCGGCACCCGCGTCGATGGCGACGTCCACGGTGTCGGGCGTCGACAGGCCACAGATCTTGATCCAGCGCTGGTCGGTCATGCTGTCCATCCTGCCAGGGCGCTCCGGTGCTCGGAGCACGGAGCCGCCGAGCGGGTCAGTGCAGGGCACCCGCGACGTAGGCGGCCACGCAGGCCGCGGTGACGCCGAAGGCCGCGAAGGACCCGACCAGGACGTTCCGCCGGCGCCAGCGACGCACCGCGGAGAACGTGCCGCGCCTGGCGTGCCGGTGTGCGGCACGGTGCATGCGGTGGTCGCGCTGGTGCTTCACGCGTTCCGGACCGAGCGGCACCGGGCCGGTGATCTGGGTGGAGCCGCCGCGCAGCGCGTTGGCGATGGCGACCGCCGTGGGCCGGCGCTCCGGGTCGCGGGCCGTCATCCGGCTGAGCAGCTCGCGCCACTCGTCGGCGACGTCGTCCGGGACCTCGGGGTCTCGGCGGAGCCGGGCGAGTGCGGCCTCGATGAGGGTGCCCGAGTACTCCTGCTTGCCGGTCAGCGCCTCGAGCAGGACGAGCCCGAGCGAGTACACGTCGGTGGCGAAGCTGATCGGTTCGCCGGCGACCTGCTCCGGGCTGAGGTAGGCGGCGGTGCCGATGACCGTGCCGTCGTTCGTCAACCGGGAGCCGTCGACGAAGTGGGCGACGCCGAAGTCGGTGAGCTTGACCGTGCGGGCGAACCCGGACGAGCCCTCGTCGCTGATCAGGATGTTGGCGGGCTTGACGTCGCGGTGCACGATGCCGCGCGAGTGCACGTAGGCCAGGGCGTCGGCGAGCTGCGCACCGAGGTCGGCCACCTCGTAGTTGTGCAGGGCACCCTCGGACAGGCGGCGGAGCAGCGTCGTGTCGGCGATGAGCTCCATCACGATGAACCGGTGCGGGCCGTCCTCGAACTCGTGGGTCCCGGCGTCGTACAGCGGGATGAGGCCCGGGTGGGAGAGCATGCTGAGCAGCCGGATCTCGCGCTCCTGGCGGACACGGTCGGCGGTGGTCATCTTGTCCGGGGTCGCGAAGAGCTTCACGGCCACGGCCCGGTACGTGTGCTCGTCACGGGCTTCGTAGACGGATCCCATGCCGCCGGTGCCGATGAGCTTCACGAGCCGGTACCGCGCAGAGAGGACGGTGTCCGCCCGCGCGCTGTCCAGCAGGGTCATGGTGTCCGTCGTCCCGTCCGGAGCCCGTGGTTCCGCGGCCGCTGCCGGCGTGTGGGCTCATGGGAAACGGTACGCGTCCGACTCTCGATCCGCATGGCCGTTACGACATCGTGATCGCCGTACTTCCCTGAGTTCCCGGGGATCGGCGGGGTACAGTCCGACCTCCATCAGGACGAGGAATCGCGCAAGGAGGACAGCATGGCGTTGTCGAAGGGTGACGAGGTGCACTGGAACACCTCGCAGGGCAGGACGACCGGCACGCTCGTGCGCAAGCGGACGAGCGACTTCGAGTTCGACGGGCAGCACTTCACGCCGACCGACGACGACCCGTACTGGATCGTCGAGTCGGAGAAGAGCGGCAAGCAGGCCGCCCACAAGGAGTCGGCGCTGACGAAGGCCTGAGGCTCAGTCGCGGGCGGGCTCGGCGCGACGACGACCCCGGGCACCGCCCACGGCAGGGCTGCCGGCCTCGTCGTCGTGGTCATCGGGGCCGCCCGCACGCCGCTCGGCGCGGACACGGCGGACCCGGCGCACCACGAAGGTCACCACGACCACGGCGATCGCGACGTAGAGCACGCGGTCGATCCACTCGGTGTAGGCCTCGACCTGGTCGTACTGGGACCCGAACGCGGCACCGAGCAGCACGAGGGCGCTGTTCCAGATGCCGCTCGCGATGATCGTGAACACCGAGAACGTGCCGAGGTGCATGCGGTCGGCGCCGGCCGGCAGCGAGATGAGGCTGCGGACGATCGGGACGAACCGGCCGAAGAACACCGCGCTCTTGCCGTGCCGGTGGAACCAGCCGGCCGCCTTGCGGAAGTCGTCCTCGTCGACGAGGGGCAGCTTGCCGAACCACCGCGTGGTGCGTTCGAACCCGATCTTCGCGCCGAGCCAGTAGAGCACGAGCGCCCCGAGGTACGAACCGATCGTCGCCAGCACCAGGACCAGCACGAGGTTCATCTGGCCGGCACCCGCCAGGAACCCGGCCAGCGGCAGGATGACCTCGGACGGGATGGGCGGGAACACCGTCTCGACGAAGAGCATCAGCCCGACGCCCCACTCCCCCAGCGCGTCGATCAGCTGCAGCACCAGGCCGGAGAGCCCACCGAGGTCCGACGGGGCGGTGGAGTCGCCACTGGCGACGGTCATGGCACGGGTGGTCACGGCAGTCGTCATGCCCCCAGCATCCCTGAACGCCCTGTCAGGACCCGGCACGCTCCCTGGGTGTCAGCCGAGTCCCATGTGGGCGGACCGGACGTGCGCGAGCGACCGGGCGAGCGCGCCCCGGGCGACGGCGTCGCGACCGACGGTCGACGGGGCGAACACCACCGGGTGCCGGAGCTGCGGCGTGACGATCTCGTCGAGCGCGGCGCAGAACACCTCGGCAGCCGGCAGGACCTCGCCACTGACGACGACGACCTCGGGGTCGATCGTCGTCACGAGCTGCACGACGCCGGGTGCCACGTCGGCCGCGAACGCACGGACGGTCTCGACTGCCGACGCCGAGCCCTGGGCCGCCGCCGCGAAGACGGACTCGAGGTCCGTGCCGGACGGGATCCGGGCCTCCAGGCGGGCGGGTGCGGCGGGCCAGCCGGTCGAGGCGATGCCGCCCATCTCGCCGGCCGCACCGCGCGCACCGCGCGCCAACGAGCCGTCGACCACCAGGGCGGCACCGATCTGCCGACCCATCACCAGGTACAAGGCGTCCCGGACGCCGTGGAACCGCCCCCACCGGGCCTCGGCCGTGGCGGCCAGCTTGGCGTCGTTGTCGAAGAAGGTGGCGACCCCGGGGAAGAGGTCCTGGATCCGGCCGGGCACCCGCCGCTCGACCCACTCCGGCACCGCGACCGTGTAGTCGATCGCGCCGTCGCGGTCGACGACCGCCGGAACGCCGAACGTGGCACCGAGCACCGGCGCACCCCCGGCGGAGCCGACAGGCGCCGTCAGCCGACGGACCACGTCCTGCACGCTCGACCAGGCCTGTTCGGCGTCGGCGAGGTCGGTGTAGCGCTCCTCGACGCGGGCGAGCGTGACGCCGCGCAGGTCCGCGCGCACGCCGACGATTCCGTGCAGGCCGAGGTCCACGCCGAGCACGGAGCCGGCCGACGCGTCCGCGGCGAAGCGCTTGGCCCGACGACCGGCCTTGTTCGGGGTGGCGATCGCCTCGGCCTCGGTCACCCAGCCCTCGTCGACCAGGTCGGCGAGCGCCGCTTCGACCGTGGGGCGGGAGAGCCCCACCGTGCGGCCGAGCTCGGTGACCGTGCGGGAGACGTCGTCGCGCAGGAGCTCGTCGAGGATCGCCCGCGAGTTCATCTGTCGCAGGACCCCCGGGGTCGTCCCGACGGCGCCCGGGGTCGTTGACACGGTCTGCTGCACGGCCATAGCCTCCACATTACGAAAGATCATTGAGGAATGGTGGCTCCGACATGCTCGTCCCACGACCGCGCCGCACCGCTCCCGGTGTCGGGGCCTTCGAGATCACCCCGTCGACCCGGATCGCCGCCGACCCGGCGAGCGAGTCGGTCCGACTGTACCTGCAGCAGACCCTGCGGGGATCGACCGGGCTGCCGGTGCGGGACGCCCTCGACGACACGGCACCGGGGGCCGGCACGATCGCGCTGCGCGTCGCCGACGACCCGTCCCTGCCCGCGGGCCCGACGACGCCGGAGGGCGACCGGGCGGAGTCGTTCCGCCTCACGGTGACGCCGGACGGCGTCGACGTCGTCGGCGGCTCGCCCGCCGGGGTCTTCTACGGTGTGCAGGCCCTGCTGCAGCTGCTGCCCCCGGACGTGTACCGCCGCGGCCGGGTCGCGACCGGCCCGTGGTCCGTCCCCGCCGTGGTCGTCGAGGACGCCCCCGCCTTCGCCTGGCGCGGCGTGATGCTCGACGTCGCCCGGCACTTCCGGACGAAGCACGAGGTCATGCGGGTGGTCGACCAGCTCGCCGCGCACCGGATCAACCGCCTGCACTTCCACCTCACCGAGGACCAGGGGTGGCGCATCGAGATCCGGAAGCACCCGCGCCTGACCGAGGTCGGGTCCTGGCGTCGGGAGTCCCAGGTCGGCGCGCACGTCCCCGGTCCGGACGGCACACTCGTCGTCGCCGGGTTCGACGGCCGCCCGCACGGCGGGTACTACACGCAGGACGACGTCCGCGAGATCGTGGCGTACGCGGCCGACCGGTTCGTCACCGTCGTCCCCGAGATCGAGACCCCCGGGCACGTCCGTGCAGCGCTGGCGGCGTACCCGTCGCTCGGCGTCACGGGCGAACCGGTCGAGGTGTGGACGGAGTGGGGCATCGCCGACGACGTCCTGAACGCCGAGGACGCCACGATCGACTTCTTCAAGGACGTCCTGGACGAGGTCATCGCGCTCTTCCCCTCCGGCTACATCGGCATCGGCGGCGACGAGTGCCCGAAGGTGCAGTGGGAGACCGACCCCCGCACCCAGGAGCGCATCCGCGAGCTCGGGCTGCAGGACGAGGAACAGCTGCAGGCCTGGATCATCGGGCAGCTCGCCGCACACGTCGAGTCACACGGCCGGCGGGCGTTCGGCTGGGACGAGATCCTCGAGGGCGGCACGCTCGACCCCTCGGCGACCGTGGTCTCCTGGCGCGGGCTGACCGGCGCACGGACCGCCGCCCGCCGCGGGCACGACGTCATCTCGTCGCCGGACGACCAGGTGTACCTCGACTACCGCCAGAGCGACCTGTCGACCGAGCCGATCCCGGTGTCGATCGTGCTCACCGTCGACGACGTCTTCGCCTTCGACCCGGTGCCGTCCGGGCTCACCGACCCCGAGCGCGCGCACGTCATCGGCGGCCAGGGCAACATGTGGACGGAGCACGTCGACACCGCCCGTCGGCTCGACTACCAGCTCTTCCCCCGCGTCGCCGCCCTCGCCGAGGCACTGTGGTCGGCGGACGTCTCCGGGCCGCGCGACCTCGCCGAGTTCCGCGGACGCCTGGCCGAGCACACCGCCCGGCTCGAGGCCATGGGCATCGAGTACCGGCACGAGGCCGGGCCGTTCCCGTGGGAGCAGCGACCGGGCATCCCGGGGCGCCCGCACTCGCGTGAGGAGCGTGCGGCGTACATCGACGCGGTGACGGCGAACATCGCCGACTGACCTGTTGACATTTCACATGTGAGAGGTTCACACTGGGGAGGACTTCACGGAGGAGACCCCCATGCCACAGCGCAGCATCCCCGGCCTCGACGGGCTCGACATCGACGCACTGATCGGGGATCGACAGCCCGAGGCCGAGCTCGAGATCACCGTCGACTTCGTCCGGGGCCGGTCGGTGCTGATCACGGGTGCCGGCGGCTCGATCGGCAGTGAACTCTGCCGACAGCTCGTCCGGTTCGAGCCGGCGGAGATCATCATGCTCGACCGCGACGAGACCGCCCTGCAGCAGGTGCAGGTCTCCGTGGACGGTCACGGGCTGCTCGACACGAAGAACGTCGTCCTCGCCGACATCCGCGACGCCGACGCCATCCGCGACATCATGCTGACCCGCCGGCCCGACGTCGTCTTCCACGCCGCGGCACTGAAGCACCTGCCGATGCTCGAGCAGTACCCGGACGAAGGCTGGAAGACGAACGTCCTCGGCACCCTGAACGTCCTCCGCGCCGCTGCCGCCGCGGGCGTGGGGACGCTCGTGAACATCTCGACCGACAAGGCCGCGAACCCGACGAGCGTGCTCGGGTCGACCAAGCGCATCGCGGAGCGGTTGACCGCCTGGACCGCCGCCGACACGGGCCACGACTACGTGTCGGTCCGGTTCGGCAACGTCCTCGGCAGCCGCGGCTCGATGCTCCCGCTCTTCGCGGAGCTGATCCGTGCCGGACGGCCCCTCACCGTCACCCACCCCGACGCCACCCGCTACTTCATGTCCATCCCCGAGGCGTGCCACCTCGTGATCCAGTCGGCTGCGATCGCCCACCCCGGCGAGGTCCTCGTGCTCGACATGGGTGCACCGGTCCGGATCCTCGACATCGCACGGCGCATGCTCCAGGCCACCGGCAGCCCCTCCGACATCGTGTTCACGGGCCTGCGGGCGGGCGAGAAGCTCCACGAGGACCTCATCGGACGCGGCGAGACCGAACGCCGCCCGGTACACCCCAAGATCACCCACACCTCGGTCGCCCCGATCGCGCCGTGCGACGTCGACGAGTGCGTCCCCGGTCAGGTCGACCCGTCGGCGCTCGCGATGGCCGCCTGACCGGCGCACGTCCGGCCCGCAACGCGACCGGACGACGGACGGGAGGCCCGGAGCCAGCTGGCACCGGGCCTCCCGTCGTTCCCGGGGTCGCGTCGACTACGCGGCGACCGGCGCGCGCTGGCCCACCGTCTCGCCGGCCACGGCAGCCTCGCTGCCCGCTGCGGCCTCGTCGACGGGGCGACGACGGACCCACTTCTTCAGGGCGACGAGCACCAGCGCGGACACCACGGTCCCCGCCAGGATCGCGACGACGAACATCAGGACGTCACCGATCGCGAAGAAGACGAAGATCCCGCCGTGCGGTGCTCGCGAGGTCACGCCGGCAGCCATCGAGATCGCACCCGTGATCGCGGCACCGACCATCGACGCCGGGATGACGCGCAGCGGGTCAGCTGCGGCGAACGGGATCGCACCCTCGGAGATGAAGGACGCACCGAGGAGCCACGCGGCCTTGCCGTTCTCGCGCTCCGGCTTCGTGAAGCCCTTGCGGTAGAGCACGGTCGAGGCGAGCGCGAGTGCGAGCGGCGGCACCATGCCGGCCGCCATGACGGCGGCCATGATCTCGAACGGCACCACGTTCGTGGCGGTCCCGGCACCGAGCCCGGCGACGGCGAACGCGTACGCCACCTTGTTCACCGGACCACCGAGGTCGAACGCCATCATCAGGCCGAGGATGATCCCGAGCAGGACGGCCGAGGCACCCGACAGGGAGTTCAGCCAGGCGGTGAGCTCGGTCATGACCCAGGCGATCGGACCGCCGAGCACCAGCAGCATGAGGCCCGAGGCGATGATCGACGCGAACAGCGGGATGATCACGACCGGCATCAGGCCACGCAGCCAGCGCCAGGTCGGGATGCGCCCGATCCAGTACGCGGCGGCACCGGCGATGAGACCGCCGACCAGACCGCCGAGGAACCCGGCGTTCATGAACACGGCGATCGACCCGGCCACGAATCCGGGGGCGATGCCCGGACGGTCGGCGATGGCGTAGGCGATGTACCCGGCGAGTGCTGCGACCAGGAACCCGAGCGACACGGACCCGATCTGGAACGCGGCGGCACCGAGGTAGTAGCCGAGGCCCTCCGGCGGCAGGTTCAGCAGGGTGTAGTTGGTGAGCGTGAAGACGGCGTTGTTCTGGCCCGAGTCACCGTGGGTCAGCGCGATGCCGTACCCGGAGAGCAGGAAGCCGAGCGCGATGAGCAGCCCGCCGCCGGCCACGAACGGGATCATGTAGCTGACGCCGGTGAGGAGCCAGCGCTTGAGCGACTGGCCGAAGTGCTCGTTCTTGGCGGTGGACTCGCCCTCGACGGCGGCACCACCCTGCACGCGTGCGGCGTGCGGGTCCTCCGAGGCGCGGATGGCCTCGGCGATCATCTTGTCGGGCTCGTCGACTCCGCGCTTGACGGGTCCGGACACGAGCGGCTTGCCAGCGAACCGACCGCGGTCGCGGACGTCGACGTCGACCGCGAACACGACGGCGTCGGCACGGGCGATCAGGGCCGGGTCGAGGGGTTCGACCTGCGAGGACCCCTGCGTCTCGATGTGCATCTCGGCACCGGCACGCTGGGCTGCGGCGACGAGGGCGTCGGCCGCCATGTAGGTGTGGGCGATGCCGGTCGGGCACGCCGTGACGCCGACGAAGACCTTGCGGCCCGCCTCCGGTGCGGTGGCCGGTTCGGAGGCACCGCTCGCCTTCCCGACGCCGGCCTCGGCCACTTCGCCGCTGACCTCGTCGTCGACGAGCCGGACGATCTCCTCGGGGGTGGTCGCGGCGCGCAGCGCGGCCGTGAAGTCCTCGCGGATGAGCGCGCGGGCCAGGGTCGAGAGGACCGTCAGGTGGTCCTTGTCGGCCCCCTCGGGCACGGCGATCATGAAGACGATGTCGGCGTCGCCGTCCGGGGCGCCGAACGGCACCTTCCGGGCCAGGCGCGAGAACGCCAGCGTCGGCTCGGACACCGACGCCGACCGGGCGTGCGGGATGGCGATGCCACCGGGGACGCCCGTTCCGACGCTCGCCTCGCGCTTGATGGCGTCGTCGGCCAGCGTCGCACCGTCGGCGGCGCGGCCGGTCGCGGCGACGCGATCGGCGAGCACCCGGATGACGTCGGTCGACGTGGCGCCGAGGTCCTCGTCGAGGCCGACGAGCTGTGCGCTGATGAGGCGCGGACTCGAGTCTGCGGACATGTGCTTGCTCCTTCGCAATGGCGCTGATCGCGCGGTGGTGCAGGTGTTCGTGGGGTGGTCGGGCGGGGTGGGGAGGGGATCAGGCGGGTTCTGGGGCCGGGTGCGTGTCGAGCACCCGGACGGAGACCGCCGTCGGGTCGGTGTGGTCGAGTGCCGGTACGTCGCTGCCGGGCAGGGCTGCGGCCGCGGCACCGGTGGCGACGGCCTGTGCGAGACGTTGCTCGGGTGAGGCTCCGGCGACCTCGGCGAGCAGGTACCCGGCGAGGGAGGAGTCCCCCGCGCCGACGGTCGACCGGGCGACGATCTTCGGTGCAGCGGCGGCGAACGCGCCCTCGTCGGAGACCAGCACGGCGCCGGCGCTGCCCAGGGTGAGCAGGACCGTGCCGACGTTCTTCCGCCGCAGCCGCTGGGCTCCTGCCACCGCGGCGTCGAGGTCACGCTCGTACTCCTCGGGGTCGCCGCCGACGACCTCGGCGAGTTCCTCGGCGTTCGGCTTCACCAGGTCGATCCGTTCGCCCGACTGCAGCAGCGCCGTGAACGGCACCCCGGACGAGTCGACGGCGATCCGGACGTCGGCACCGTGGCGGGCACGGACGGCCCGGACGAGCACGGCGAGTGCGTCGTCGGGCAGGCCTGGCGGCAGCGACCCGGCGACCACGACCCAGCGGGCGGCTGGGCCGGTGGCCGTCGCAGCGGCGGTGTCGGCCACCAGCGCGGCGAGGTCGTCCAGGCGACCGGCGAGCGAGGGGCCGGGTTCGTTGAGCTTCGTCGTGGTGCCGGTCGGCTCGGTCACGGTGACGTTCGAGCGGAGGGGCGCACCGATCGGCAGCGCGGCCGTCGGGATGCCGCGGGTGGCCAGGCCGAGCAGGACCGGGTCGAGCTCGTCGCCGGGCAGGACGGCGACGGTGTCCCCGCCGCTCGCGACGACCACGCGGGAGACGTTGACGCCCTTGCCGCCGGGTTCCGCGGTGGAGCGGGTCGCACGCTGGACCGCGCCCCGCTGCAGTTCACCGGCGAGCTCGATCGTGCGGTCGAGCGACGGGTTCGGGGTGACCGTGACGATGCGGGCGTTCATGCGACGACCACCTCGACGTCGGCGTCGGCGAGCGCGCCGGCGAGGTCGGCCGGGGGCTGCTCGTCCGTGACGAGCGTGTCGATCTCGTCCAGGCGCGCGAACCGCATCAGGGCCTCCACGCCGTGCTTGGCGGCGTCGGCGAGCACCACGGCCCGTCGGGCGGCGAGCACGTAGGCGCCCTTCACGGCGGCCTCGTACTCGTCCGGGGTGCTCAGACCGAAGCCGGCGGACAGGCCGTTCGTGCCGATGAACGCCACGTCGGGCCGGAGGGCGCCGATCTGCTCGACGGTGGCCGTACCGACGGCGGCGCTCGTGACGCCACGCACGCGGCCGCCGAGCAGGTGCAGTTCGAGGTGCTCGCTGTGCTGCAGGGTCGCGGCGATCGGCACCGAGTTCGTGATGACGGTGATGGTCGAGCCGGCGACCTCGGGCTCCCAGCGGGCGAGTTCGGAGGCGACGGCGGCGCAGGTGGTGCCGGCGTCGAGGGCGATCGAGCCGGTGAAGGTCGGCGGTACCAGGCGCATCGCGACGCGGGCGATGGCGGACTTTGCGGTGCCGTGCTGCCCCTCGCGCTCGGCGACGCTGAGTTCGACGACGCTCGAGCGGCCGACGGGGACGGCTCCCCCGTGCACCCGGCGCAGGACCCCGGCGGACTCGAGGGCGTCGAGGTCACGGCGAACGGTCTCGGTGGTGACGTCGAAGTGCTCGGCCAGACCCGCGACCGACACGCGACCGGCGGACTGCAGCTCGGCGGCGATGGCGGTGTGCCGCTCGGTGGCGTACATGCCCGAACTCCTTCGTTCCGTTGGGTTTCGAGCACTGTACGTCTGAAACCCACAAGAACGCAACCGTTCCGTCATGTAACCAACACGTCCACAGGTGCTGGTCGTCCGAGCGCTACCCCTTCACGGCACCCGCCGTCATCCCGCTGACCAGGCGGCGCTGCACGATGAGGAAGAACACCACGACCGGGATCGAGAACAGCACGCTCGCCGCCATCAACCCGCCGAAGTCCGTGCCCTTGTTCGTCGAGAAGCCGGCGAGCCAGACCGGCAGCGTGTACATCCCCTGGTCCTTGAGCATCACGTACGCGATCAGGTAGTCGTTCCACGCCGCGATGAACGCGAACACGCTCGTGGCGATGACCCCGGGCATGACGAGCGGGAACAGCACGCTCCACAGGATCCGGAACGTGCCGGCGCCGTCCACCTTCGCCGCCTCTTCGATCTCCACGGGGACGGCCACGAAGAAGCCGCGCATCACCCAGATCGAGAACGGCAGCACGCTCGCCACGTACGCCAGGATCAGCCCGACGTAGCTGTTCAGGAGCCCGAGGGTCTGGAACGACAGGAACAGCGGGATGAGCAGTGCGCCCGAGGGGATCATCTGCACGAACAGGATCGCGACCAGGATCGCCCGGCGGCCGCGGAACCGGAACCGCGACAGTGCCGCCGACGCCAGGAACCCGACGACGATCGACAGCAGCACGGCCGCCACCACCACGATGGCGGAGTTCCGCAGGTAGACCAGGAAGCCCTCCTGCGTGAGCGCCCGCGTGAAGTTGTCGAGCGTCGGGTGCAGCGGCGCCCAGATCGGGGTCATCGTGGTGACCTCGTCGGCGGGTTTGAAGGCGGTGTTCACCATCCAGTAGATCGGGAACACCCAGACCAGACAGAACACCACGGCGATGGTGTTCGCGACGATGCGCGGCTTGCGTTTGCGCACCCGCACGGGGCCCGGCGCGGATGCGCTCCCCGCACGGGGCGCCGTTCTCGAGACGGTCACAGGTCCTCCTCACCGCTGCGGACGAGCCGGCGGATGTAGTAGCTGGTGAGCACCCCGAGGATCAGGGTCGAGATCACGGCGATCGCCGCGCCCTGCCCGTAGGCGTTGGACACGAACGACTGCACGAAGGTCCAGATGCCGAGGGTCAGCGTGGCCTCCTCCGGTCCGCCGCGGGTGAGCAGCCAGATCTGGTTGAAGACGTTGAAGTCCCAGATCACCGACAGGATCGACACGAGCAGCAGCGTCGGTGCGAGGGCCGGCAGCGTGATCGCGCGGTACATCGTCCAGACGGAGGCACCGTCGAGCGCCCCGGCCTCGTAGTACTCCGGCGCGATCTGGGACTGCGCGGCGTACAGCGTCAGCGCCACGAACGGCACGGCCTGCCAGATGACGAGCGACAGCACGATCGTGTACGCCTGCCCCGGGTGCGACGCCCAGTTGTCCTGGGTGTGGTCGCCGAACACCCGCAGCTGCGTGATGAGCCAGTTGAGCACGCCGTAGAACGGCTGGAAGAGCCACTGCCAGACCAGGCTCGAGGCCACGTTCGGCATCGCCCAGGCCAGCACGAGCACGACGCTGACGACCGTGCGCATCGCGACCCCGAGGCGGGTGAGCAGCTGCGCCACCCCCATGCCGATGAGGATCGTGCCCAGGACCATCGCGCCCGTCACGAGCACGGTGCGCAGGATGACCGGCCAGAACGACGCGTCGGTCAGGACGTCCGTGTAGTTCGTCAGCCCGGTGAACCCGGCCTGCCCGGTGAAGATCGCCCGCAGCCCGTAGTCCTGGAACGAGATGACGACGAGCCGGACGAGCGGGTAGACGACGAGGGCCAGGAGCAGCAGTGCCGCCGGGGCCAACAGGACGAGCGGCGCCCGCGGCCCGACCGGCGACCGACGACCCGCGCCGCGCCCACCCCGCGACGGCCCCTGAACCGGCCCGTCGCTCCGTCGGCCACGGGCCCGCCCGCCGCCGGCCCGCCCGCCGGTGACCGGCGCGGACTGCTCCGCGTCGGTCACCGGCTCCGCAGTGGACGTCATCGCCTACGGCTGCGCGTTCAGCGCGGTCGTGAGGTGCTTCGAGAAGCCCTCGGCGGCCTGCTCCGGCGACTTCCGACCGGTGGCGACGTCGGCGAACATCGACTGGAACGAGGCGTCACCCTCGATGGTGGCCCAGCCCGGGGTGGCCGGGGTCGGTCGGCTCGTGCCGGCCGCCTCGAAGTACGGCTTGTGCAGCTCGTCGACGTCGCCCGCGACCGCGTCGAGCAGCTCGGTGGAGTTCGGCTCCCAGCCGTCGACCCCGAACACCTGGTCCTGCTGGAACTCCTTCGAAGTCAGGATCTTCAGGTAGTACAGCGCGAGCTCCTGGTTCTCCGCCTTGGCCGGGATCCCCAGGTCGGAGCCGCCGAGGAACACCGGCTGCGTCTTCCCCGCCGTGGACGACGGCATCGGGAACGTGCCGATGCGATCGGCGAGCTCCGGCTTCGCCGTGGTGATCGAGCCGATCTCCCAGGCGGACCCGAGGAACGCCGAGGTGTTGCCCTGTGCGAAGACGTCGCTCTGCGAGGGCTTGTCGGTGTTGATGTCCTGCGTGGACTTCGCCGAGTACGCGTTCTGGAAGTCCTTCCAGGCGGTCAGCCCCTTCACCGCGTCCGCGGAGTCGAGCGTGCCGGTCCACTTGCCACCCTTGTCCGTGGCGATCTCGCCGCCGGCGTCCCAGACCCACTGCAGCCCGCCGTACCAGTACTGCCCGGGCATGTAGAAGGCGGAGAAGTCACTGGCCGGGTTGGCGGCCTTGACCTTGTCGAGGTCAGCGGTGAGCTCGTCGTAGGTGGTCGGCACGTCGGTCACACCGGCGTCCTTCCAGACCTGCTTGTCGTAGACCACGGCCCGGTTGCCGGCGAACAGCGGCGCCCCGTAGAGCTTGCCGTCGACGGTGGCGGGTCCCTCGAGCCCGGTGAGCCAGGTCTGGCCGTCCTTGAGCTCGTCGCGGTACGGCGTCAGGTCCGTCAACCCGCCGGCTGCCGCGTAGACCGGCACCTGCGTGTTGCCGAGGTCGACGACGTCGGGGGCGTCGCTCTGCGCGAGCGCCGTGGTGAGCTTGGTGGTGATCCCGTCCCACTGCTGGGTCTGGATCTTCACCTTCGCCCCGGTGTCGGCGGTGAACTGCTTGCCGGCGGCGTCGAGCACCTTGTCGCTCAGGTCGCCGTTCATCATCCAGACGGTGATGGTCTTGCCCGTGCCATCGGGTGTGCCGATGGACTTCGTGCCGCCGTCGGAAGCGGCGTTGCTCCCGGCGGAGCACCCGGTGAGGGCGAGCGCGCCTGCGAGGGCGAGCGCACCGAGTGCGGCGAAACGCGTTCGTGTCACGATGACTCCCTTGGTCCGACCTTTATGAAAGGACGTTGCGTATTCGCAATAGAAGACCCTGCACGGCCCCTTGTCAACCGTTGGATCGGTCCCTGTGACCGCTTTCGATCCGCGTGTTTCCGGGGCATCACGGATGTCGAACAGATCGACGCAGATGCTTGACCAGGTGGTCATGACCAGGCATGATCTGCGACTCGTGTCCGGCGCGTGGGAGGGACCGCCTGGAGGCCCGGTGCCGGTCCGCCGGACCGGCCCGGGGCCTCCAGTGCGCGCGTCCACCGCACGCGTCAGACGGCCGCCAGGGCGGACGTCGGCGGGATCCGCGCCGCGCGTGCCGCCGGGTAGAGCCCGGAGACCCCGCCGATCACGACCGTGGCGCCGAGTCCGCCGACGACGGCCCACACCGGCAGTGCGACCGGCCACCCCTGCGTGACGGCGAACACCACCGTCACTGCGACGCCGAGCACGACGCCGGCCAGCCCGCCGAGGAACGACAGCAGCAAGGACTCGACCAGGAACTGGTCGCGGATGCTCCGACGACGGGCTCCCAGCGCACGACGGACGCCCACCTCGGCGCGGCGTTCCAGGACGGTGATCACCATCGTGTTCGCCACCCCGATGCCACCGACGAGCAGCGCCACCCCGCCGATGCCGACCAGCAGTCCGGTGAAGGAGTCGTCCGTGGCGTCCTTCGCTGCCAACGCGTCCGACGGCCGGGTCACGCCGACGTCCTGCGGTGCCCCGGGTCGGACCGCACCGGCGAGCAGGTCCCGCGACCGTTCGACGTGCGCCGGGTCGACACGCGTGTAGACCGCGGTCGGGGCCCCGTCGAAGCCCAGCTGCCCGGCGAACCCGCGGGGCACGAACACCTGCGAGTCGAGGTCCTCGGCGAGCGCGACGGGGTCGAGCACCCCGACCACCTGCACCCACCGCCCGCCGATCCAGACCCGGCTGTCCGGACGCAGGTCCTCCATGCCGAGGACCGCGGCCGCCCGTGCCCCCAGGACGACCTGTGGCGGCGCCCCGGCGGTGTCGTCGATCCACCGCCCGGCTGCGAGCTGCCCGCCGAGGACCCGTGGGACGTCGCCCCACGCGGCGACCACGCCGAGGCCCTTGGTCTCGGGCGCCGGGACGTGGTCGTTCCGGTACACACCGGTGTCCGGCACGGTGCCGACCGCCGCGGCCGAATGGACGTCGTCCTGCCGCAGCACCGACTCGAGTGCGGTGGACGGCAGCGGGACCGGTTCGCCGAGGCCCTGCGCCTGGGTGAGGGTGAGCACGTTCGTGCCGAGCGTGTCGAGCACCTGGTCGACCTTCGCCTTGCTCGACGACGAGATCCCGACGACCGCGAGCATCGCCGCGATGCCGATCGCGATGCCCAGCGCGGACAGCACGACGCGACCCGGACGGGTCCGCAGCCCGAAGACGCCGAGGCGGAGCAGGTCGACCGCGCCCACGGACCGACGCCGGCTCATCGGGCGGCCTCGGGCTCGATCATGCCGTCGCGCATCCGGACCTGCCGGGGCAGCGACGCCGCCAGGCCGAGGTCGTGCGTGATGACCACGACCGTCGTGCCCGCCGCGTTGAGCTCGCGCAGGAGTTCGACGACCGCGGCACCGGACGCCGTGTCGAGTGCACCCGTCGGTTCGTCGGCGAGCAGGATCGTCGGGTCGCCCACGACGGCCCGCGCGATGGCGACGCGTTGGCGTTCCCCGCCGGAGAGCTGGTGCGGTCGGTGGTCCCCCCGGTGCGCCAGGCCCACGCGCCCCAGGGCCTCGACCGCCAGACGGTGCCGCTCGCGCCGGGGCACGCCCTGGTAGAGCAGGCCGTCGGCGACGTTCTCGGTGGCGGTCGCGCCGGCCTGCAGGTGGAAGTGCTGGAAGACGAACCCGATGTGGTCGGCTCGGAGTCCGGACAGGGCGTCGTCGGACATCGTCGCGACGTCGTTGCCGGCGATCGTCACCGTGCCGGACGTCGGACGGTCGAGGGTCCCGACGACGTTGAGCATCGTCGACTTGCCCGACCCCGACGGGCCGACGACCGCGACGAGTTCGCCGGCGGTGACCTCGAGCGACACCCCGCGCAGGGCTCCGACGTCGCCGTAGGTCTTCGTGACGTCCCGGAGCGACAGCACGGCGGCGGTGGGCCGCACGGCGGCGCTCATCCGGGCACCACCACGCGGTCGCCGACGGCCAGGTCACCCGTGACCGCGATCCGTCCGTCCGCGCTGAAGCCGGGCTCGACCCGGACCCGCTCCGTCCTGCCGTCCCGCTGCACGACGTCGACGGCGTACCGGCCACCGGCACCCGCGACGAGTGCGGCGACCGGCACGGACAGGACGTCGTGCTCGGTGGTGCCCTCCGCGTCCACCTGCGCGGACGCTGCCGCCGGCAGCGTGCGCTTCCCCGGGTCGAACGACACCGAGACGTCGACGGCCGTGCCGCCGTCCTCGCTCGTCGTCGGCTGCACGCCGACGACCGAACCCGGCATCGCCGCCCCGGCACCGTTCACCCGGACCTCGACGTCGGAGCCGACCGCGAGCCGCTCCGCATCGCGCTGGGGAACGGTCGCCGTGACGACGCGCCGGGTGCTCGTGACCTGCAGCACATCGGACGCCGCACCCGCGCCGGCACCAGCGCCACCGACACCCGCTCCCGCTCCGCCGGCGATCCGTTCCCCGAGTCGACCGTCGACCGAGGCGACCCGGACGGCGCCGTCCACGAAGGCGACGTCGTCCGCCGTCAGGACCGCGGTCACCTCGTGTCCGCGGTCCTGCTGCCACCGCCGGACAGCTCGCTCGGTCCGTGGACCGAACCGGTCGTCCACGGACACGTCGTACCCGAGCGCGGCCAGGTTCTCGTTGAGCTGCCGCACGTCGGCGCCCTGCAGCCCACGCTCCAGGTCCCGCCAGAGCGGCACGGTGCCGTACATCGACCGGACGTCCCGCTCGTCCACGGCGTACAGGGCCCCGTCGCGTTCGATGACGTCACCGGCGCGGGGCAGCCAGGTGATCGTCCCGGCTGCGGCACCGGGGACCCCCGTCGCCGCGCCGTACCCGAGGGTCCCGGCGAACACCTTCGAGTCGGTCAGGTCGCCGCGCGTGACCGTGGCGGTGGCTCCGGTCGACGTGGTCCCGCCGCGCGACCCGCTGCTGGCCGAGGCTCCCGGACCACTCGGCACCGCGGCGAGGACCCACGTCCCGGCCCCCGCGGCCACCGCCGCGACGAGGCACACCGACACGATGGTCCGGCGTCGGGCGCGACGGTGGGTCACGACCCGGCTCCGCCCTGGACGGCCTCGAACGCCGCTTCGGTGCACGGCCCGGCGGCATCGTCGAACGCCTGCTGGTCATCCGGTTGGAACCGCATCTGCGCGTCCTGGTCGTCCGGGTAGCCCGGGAACCCCTGCTCCCGCAAGCACTCCGCGGTCTTCCGGGCGATCTCCTCGCTGCCCGGCATCGGCTGCGCTGCCTGCGCGTCGCCGGCCACTGCGGAGTCGTCGAGGCAGCCCTTGAGGTCCTCCTGGTACTGCTCGGGGTCGACACCGTCGGGTGCGCTGAGCTGCATCGACCCACCGCCGGTACCCGGGTCGGGCATGTCGTAGCCCCGGTCCCGCATGCACTCGGCGAGGGCGACGCCGGGTGCCGCACCGCCGGACGCCGCAGTCCCGCCGGCGTCCGGTGACGCGTCCGAGCAGCCGACGAGGAACAGGGGCAGCAGCACGACGGCCGCGGCCGCGCTCATCAGGGACCGGGTGCGCCGGGTGGTCGTCTTCGTGGTGTGGTTCATGCCTCCAGCACACCGGAACAGCTGTTTCGCCCCGCGTGCACGTCGGGTTGCACCGACGAAACACGGACCCGGACGAGCAGCCCGCCCGTCGGCCGTGCGGTGATCGACAGCTCCCACCCGTGCGCGTGCACGATGGCGGCCACGATCGACAGGCCCAGTCCGCTGTGCTGCCCGCGTGCGTCGTCCGTCCCGCCGCGGCGGAACGGTTCGACGAGCAACCCCGCCTCGTCCGCCGCGACCACCGGCCCGCCGTTCTCGACGACGAAGCCGTCCGGCTCCGTGGCCACCAGGACGGTGCCGCCGGGTTCGTTGTACTCGACGGCGTTGCCGACCAGGTTGCCGAGCAGCTGCCGCAGCAGCGTCGGCTCCCCCGGGACGACCAGGCCGGGAGGCCCGGTGCGGCGCTCGTGGGTCAGGGTCACCCCTGCCTCGGCCGCGTCCCGGGCCGTCCCCGCGACGACCTCGGCGGTCACCTCGTCGAGGTCGACGGCGCGCGTCGCGCCCGCCAGGCCACGATCGGCCTCGGCGAGCACGAGCAACGACTCGACCAACCGCTCGGTCCGGCGGTTCTGCTCGAGCAGCTCCGCCCGGACCGCTCGGACGTCCGCGGGGTCGGCGTCGTCGTGCAGGCCGATCTGCACGGCTGCGCGCTGCACCGCGAGGGGCGTCCGGAGTTCGTGGGACGCCTGGGCGACGAACCGGCGCTGGCTCTCGAACGCGGTCTCCAGGCGGGCCAGCAGGTCGTCGACGGTGCGCGAGAGCCGCCGGAGCTCGTCGTCGGGACCGTCCAGCGCGATGCGCTCGTGCAGGTTCGACGCCGAGATGCGGTTGGTGGTCGCGGTGATCCGGTCGATGGGTCGGAGGACCCGGCGGCTGACGAGCCAACCGATGCCCCCGGCCGCGAGCCCGGCGCCCGCGATGCCGATCGCGGACCACTGCCACTGCTGCACGGCCACGAGCCGGATCACCGCCACCGCACCGTCGTCGTCGGTTCCGTCGACCTCGATCGGTGCCGGAGCGGTCGTGGCGCCCTGCGACCCGGACGGCGGGCGCTGCACGGCCGCGGTGTCGAGGCCGGCACCGACACCGGCCAGCGACATGGTGTTCGTGAAGACGACGACCCCGGTCGCCAGCGCCATGGCCGCGAGCGCGAACGTCAGGGCCGTCCGGGTCCGGATGCTCCAGCCCCGGGCCCACCGGCTCACAGCGCGTAGCCCTGGCCCGGCACCGTGCGGATCGGGTCGGGGTCCCCGAGCTTCCGGCGGAGCTTCGACATCGTCACCCGGACCGCGGCGGTGAACGGGTCGGTGTTCACGTCCCATACCTTCTCGAGCAGGTGCTCGGCGGAGACGATCCTGCCGTCCGCACGGAGCAGGGTCTCGAGCACCCCGAGCTCCTTCGAGGTCAGGTCGAGCGGGCGACCGTCGCGTGTGGCCATCCGCCGGTTCGTGTCGACGACGAACCCCGCACGCTCGAGCACCGGGGCGACGGGTGCGACGCTCCGTCGACCGAGCGCGCGGACCCGGGCGACGAGTTCCGGGTACTCGAACGGCTTGGTCAGGTAGTCGTCGGCACCGAGCTCGAGCCCGTGCACACGGTCGCTCAACGTCGTCGCGGCGGTGAGCAGGAGGATCCGCGTGAGTGCGCCGCGCGCGGTGAGCCGCCGTGCGACCTCGTCGCCGTGCAGACCGGGGACGTCACGGTCGAGCACGACGACGTCGTAGTCGTGCACCGCCAGCAGCTCGTCGGCGTCGTCGCCCCGGTAGGTGACGTCCACCGCCATGTCCTGCCGTGTCAGGCCCGTCGCGATCAAGTCGGCGAGGGCTCGTTCGTCATCCACCACGAGTACGCGCATCGATACATCACACGTGACGTACCTTTGCCTGACCTGGGAAGCGGATCAGGCGTCGAACGGCACCTCGCCGTGGTCACTGACGCCGGCGCGCTGCCGGTAGGACAGGTGTCCGCCGAGGTACCCGCCGACACTGACGACGGCGAGACCCGCGAAGCCGAGCAGCTTGCCGGCGCCGTGGTTGCCGCGCTTCCGCTGCAGCCATGACAGGCCGTACAGCGACAGGCCGGTCCAGTTCACGGCCTGGTGCACCCATCCGGTGCGGAGCTGCTCGCGGTTCAGCTCGGACCAGTCGACGTAGCCGGCGACCGAGGCACTGCTCGCCGACAGGACGCCGACGCCGACCAGGGTCTTGGCGGCCTTCGCGTTGCCCTTCCCGCCGACCAGGTCGAGCACCGCGGCGGAGATCCAGGCACCGAGGGGCACCTGCACCATGAGCGGGTGGATCGGGTGGCCGAACGGCACGCCGTGCAGCAGCTGGCGCAGGGCCTTCGGCTTGGCGAGGGCGTTCACGACGGCACGGTCGATGTCGACGGCCTTGTCGAGCACGCTCGCGTGCTCGACGGCGTCGGTGAGGCGACGGATCGCGCGGATCTCAGGCATGCCGTGGACGGTAGACGACCGGCCCGCCACCGGTCCCAGGAACCGGTGACGGGCCTCCCGTCCGTCTTGGTGGGCTACTCCTCGACGATCTCTGCCAGCTCGAAGGGCTCGACCGTCAGGCCGTCGCCGTCCGCCGCGACGTCCACCCGGACGGTGTCGCCGTCACGGACGTCACCCGACAGGATCGCGCGGGCCAACCGGTCGTCGATCTGCCGCTGCATCAGGCGGCGGAGCGGCCGCGCACCGTAGAGCGGGTCGTACCCGCGCTCGGCCAGCCAGCCGCGCGCCTCGGGGGTGACGGCGAGCTCGAGCCGGCGGTCGGTCAGCCGACGGGCCAGCCGGTCGACGTAGAGCGACACGATCTGCCCGAGGTCGTCGGCCGTCAGGGCCTGGAACACCACGATGTCGTCGAGACGGTTGATGAACTCCGGCCGGAACGCCTGCTGCACGAGCTCACGGACCGCCTCTTCCCGCTGCGCGTCGCTCAGGGACAGGTCGGTCATGAACTGCGACCCCAGGTTCGACGTGAGCACCAGGATCGTGTTCCGGAAGTCGACCGTGCGCCCTTGGCCGTCGGTCAGTCGCCCGTCGTCGAGCACCTGCAGCAGCACGTCGAACACCTCGGGGTGCGCCTTCTCGATCTCGTCGAGCAGGATCACCGAGTACGGACGGCGGCGGACCGCCTCGGTGAGCTGTCCACCGGCCTCGTACCCGACGTACCCGGGCGGGGCACCGATCAGGCGGGCCACGGAGTGCTTCTCGCCGTACTCGCTCATGTCGATGCGGACGAGGGCCTTCTCGTCGTCGAACAGGAACTCGGCGAGCGCCTTGGCCAGCTCGGTCTTGCCGACGCCCGTCGGTCCGAGGAACAGGAACGAACCGGTCGGGCGGTCGGGGTCGGAGATGCCGGCGCGGGTGCGACGGACCGCCTCGGACACGGTGGTCACGGCGGTGCGCTGCCCGATGATCCGGCGGCCGAGCTCGCTCTCGAGGTGCAGGAGCTTCTCGGTCTCGCCCTGGAGCAGCCGGCCGAGCGGGATGCCCGTCCACTGCGCGATCACGGCGGCGATGTCCTCGTCGGTGACGCTGTCGTTCACCATCCGGTCGGCGCTCTCGGCCTGTTCGGCGGCGGCGAGCTCGGCCTCGATGCGGGGCTTCTCGCCGTACTCCAGTCGGGAGACGAGTTCGTAGTCGGCCTCGCGCTGGGCGCGCTGCGACCGCATGTTCAGGTCGTCGAGCTGCTGCTTGAGCTCACCGATGCGGTTGAGGCTCGCGCGCTCGGCCTGCCAGCGCTGCTCGAGCTCGGCCAGCCGTTCCTCGCGGGTGCGCAGCTCGTTGCGCAGCGTCTCGAGGCGGGCCTTGGAGGCGTCGTCCTTCTCCTGCTTGAGGGCGAACTCCTCGACACGCAGACGGTCGACGTTCCGCTTCAGCTCGTCGATCTCGACCGGGCTGGAGTCGATCTCCATCCGGAGCCGGCTCGCGGCCTCGTCGATCAGGTCGATGGCCTTGTCGGGCAGCTGCCGGCCGGAGATGTACCGGTTCGACAGGCTCGCGGCCGCGACCAGTGCGGAGTCGTTGATCGTCACCTTGTGGTGCGCCTCGTAGCGCTCCTTGAGCCCGCGGAGGATCGCCACGGCGTCCTCGACGCTCGGCTCACCCACGTAGACCTGTTGGAAGCGACGCTCGAGCGCGGCGTCCTTCTCGATGTACTCGCGGTACTCGTCGAGGGTCGTCGCGCCGATGAGCCGGAGCTCACCGCGGGCGAGCATCGGCTTGAGCATGTTCGACGCCGCGACGGACCCCTCGCCGCCACCGGCACCCATCAGGGTGTGCAGCTCGTCGATGAACGTGATGACCTGCCCGTCGGAGTCGTTGATCTCCTTGAGCACGGCCTTGAGCCGCTCCTCGAACTCGCCGCGGTACTTGGCGCCGGCGATGAGGGCGGAGATGTCGAGCGAGATGAGCCGCTTGTCCTTGAGGGAGTCGGCGACGTCCCCGGCGACGATGCGCTGCGCGAGCCCCTCGACGACGGCGGTCTTGCCGACGCCGGGCTCGCCGATGAGCACGGGGTTGTTCTTGGTGCGGCGCGTCAGCACCTGGGAGACGCGTCGGATCTCGGAGTCGCGGCCGATCACGGGGTCGAGCTTGCCGCTGCGGGCGATCGCCGTGAGGTCGATGCCGTACTGCTCGAGGGCGGTCTTCTGCCGTTCTTGCGAGTCAGGAGCGCCCTGGAGGTTCGCCATGCGTTCCGTCCTTTCGTTGCGGTGGTCCTGGAGTTGAGTCTACTCCACTCAACTTACGTGCGCTCCGGGACATTCCGGATCCCGACGGCGCAGACGACGGCACCGGCCAGCAGCAGGAGCGCCATCACCACCATGGCCCGGTGCAGCCCGTCGACGCTCACCTCACCGCCGAGCACCACGCCGGCCAGTGCCACCGTGACGAGTCCGGCGATCCGCGCGACCGCGTTGTTCACGGCCGAACCGGACCCGGCCTCGGACTGCGGCACCGATCCGAGCACCGCACTGGTCAGGGGTGTGACCATCAGGGCGATGCCCACGCCGATCATCACCAGCCCGGGGAACACCGACCACCAGTAGCCGTTCGGGTCGTCGCCGGCGAGCAGCAGCAGGAGCGCCCCGGCCGCGCCGACCGCCGGCCCCGCGGCCATGAACCACCGCGGGCCGTACCGACCGGCGAAGGACCCGACGGCGGTGGACAGCGCGAGCAGCATGATCGTCGGCGGCAGCGTCGCGAGGCCGGCGAGCCAGGCCGGGAACCGCCAGACCTCCTGCAGGAACAGGGTGACGACGAAGAACACCATGCCGAGCGCCCCGTAGATGGACAGCGTCGCGAGGTTGCCGACCGTGAAGTTCCGCGCCCGGAACAGCTCGAGCGGCACGAGCGGCGACCCCGTCGTCCGCGTCACCCGCAGTTCCCACGGCACGAACGCCACGAGTGCGGCGGCACCGAGCACGAGCGCGCCGACCACCACGGGCGCACCCCACCCCAACCGCTCCTGTTCGATGAGGCCGAGCACGACACCACCGACACCCACGACGGCGAGCACGGCCCCGACGACGTCGATGCGCGGGCGGACGGCGGGGTGCACGTCACCGGTGATGCGCAGGACCAGCGGGATCGTCACGGCGATCGGCACCGCGGTGAGCACGAAGACCCACCGCCACCCGATGCCGTCCACCACGAGCCCGCCGACGACGGGGCCGAGGATCGTGGCCGCGCTCGACCACGCCGTCCACGTGCCGATGGCCTTCGCCTGCGCCGCTCCGCGGAACGCCGCGACGATGAGGGCGAGCGCGCTCGGCATGACGAGCGCCCCGCCGACGCCCTGCAGTGCCCGGGCGACGATGAGCACCTCGCCGGTCGGGGCGATCGCGCACACCACGGACGCGATGCCGAAGACCACGAGCCCCCACGTGATGATCCGGACGCGGCCGAACAGGTCGGACAGGCTGCCGGCGACCAGGATGAGCGAGCCGAGGGTGACCAGGTACGCGTCGACGACCCACTGCTGCACGACGAGTCCGCCGCCGAGCTCCTGCCGGATCGCGGGGAGTGCGACGTTCACGACGCTCGAGTCGAGCCCGACGACGAACGACGCCAGGATCGCCACCACCAGCACGATCCGCCGGTCGTCCCGGAGCGGCGCGACACCGTGCGGCACGGGGGCCGGAACGGGAACGGGAGCGGTCATGTGCTCATCCTGCGGCACCGGGTACCCCGCGGTCGATCCCGCACGACGAAGCCCCCGCGACCGATGTGGTCGCGGGGGCTGCCGACAGGACGGGGCTGGGTGTCCTAACGCCGGGAGTCGGTGTTGGGCTGCGCGGTCGGCCCCGGGTTCAGGACCGGACCAGCGGCGGGCTCGGTGGGGACGTTCTGGACGGTGCTGTTCTGCACCGTGCCGTCCGGAGCAGTGCCGTTGGCCTGGGCCTTCTTCTCGTCGTCGGACATCTCCTTCTTGAAGATGTTGATCGACTGGCCGAGGCCCTTGGCGAGCGCCGGGAGCTTGGTCGCGCCGAACAGCAGGATGACGATCCCGAGGATGATCAGCAGGTGAAGGCCGGTCAGGTTACCAATCATCATGACTCCTTGATCTGGAACTGGTCGCCGTCCGCTGATCGTCGTCGATCATCGCGGCGGAAGTCCGTGTCCCCCCATGGTAACTCCCCCGCCCCCGGATGCCCAGGCCGGCCCCCGGAACGGACACCGTTCGTCCAGGGAAGCGCTCCGGTCACCGCAGGACGCCGTCGATGCTCCACAGCACGGGCGCCTCGCGGAGCGCCGGGATGTCGGCCTCGGTCACACCGCCGAGCCGGAACACCACCCGCTCGCCGGGCAGCAGCGTCATGAACCCGCGGTCGACCGTGCCGTCCGCCGCGACCCGGTCCGGCTGCACCAGCAGGTCGCGGACGAGCGAGTCGGCCTCGACGGTCAGGTCCAGACCACCGTCGGCCACCGCGAACGAGGTCCGGTAGCGCGCGGGCTCCCACCGCATCGCGGCGTCGGGACCGGGAGTCCAGACCGCGCGGCGCCAGTCCATGTCCGCGATGACGAGCTCGTTGGCCGGGTCGTCGACGACACCGACCGACTCGGGCAGGGCGACGACCGCGACGCCGGCGGACGACAGCCGGACCGGCAGCGACGCTTCGGCCAGGATCGTGCCGGCCGTGGTGATCCGGCGCACCCGCACCACGCTGTCGTGCCCGGTGCGGGTCGACCGGACGGCCACCTCGACCGGTGAGGACCCGAACGCGCCGGGTGAGACGCCCAGCGAGAGCGTGTCCGCGAGCTCGCCCAGGTCAGCCGTCTCGCCGACCGCAGGCGACGCACCCGGGTGATCCGGGCCTCCAGTCCGCTCCGCACCCGACGGTCCCGACGCACCCGACGCGGCGACCGCACCCGACGCACCGGCGGTACCGGCCGCACCCGGCGTCACCGCCACCGACGACACCGGACGGATCGTCAGCAGCACGTCGTCGTAGAGCCGGCGCAGCTCGTGCGCCAGCGGCTTCAGCCGCCCCGCCGAGTCGATGGCCGACCACGACGACACCGGCCACAGGTCGTTCAGCTGCCACACCACGACACCGGTGTTGCGCGGCCAGTGGGTGCGCCAGTGCTCGATGCCGGTCGCGATCGCCCGCGCCTGCTGGAGCTGCGTCAGGTAGTGCCACGCGTCGAACGCGGCCGGGTCGACCGGGCCGAAGCGCGGCTCGAGCCCGCGGGCCAGCTTGGCCATCCCGTCCGCCGCCTTCTGGTGGTGGACCACACCGGGCGAGTCGACCCGCAGCGGCGCGTCCGTGACCGCGTCGCGCAGCGTGCGCCAGGCGGGCGGCGCCTGCCAGCCGAACTCCGACACGAACCGCGGCACCGACTCGCGGTAGGCGGTGTCGGGCAGCCGGTTCCAGACGTCCCACGAGTGGTGCGTCTCGTGGTCGACCTCGTTCGCGGGCAGCGACTCGGAGCCGGACCACGGCGACGCGACCGTGTAGAAGCGCGACGGGTCGACAGCGTCGACGATGGTCGGCAGCAGGTCGAGGTAGTAGTCGAGGCCCCAGCCCCGATCGCCCAGCTCCGCACCCCAGCCGTCGGCGTCGTGCAGCCAGATGTTCTCGTTGTTGCCGTTCCAGACCACCAGCGAGGGGTGGCGGGCGAGGCGGGCGACGTTGTCGCGTGCCTCGGCGATGACCTCGCTGCGGATCGGCTCGACCTCCGGGTAGGCCGAGCACGCGAACGGGAAGTCCTGCCAGACGAGCAGACCGAGTTCGTCGCAGACCTCGTAGAAGTCGCGCGATTCGTACACTCCGCCGCCCCAGACGCGCACGAGGTTCGTGCCGAGCGAGGCCGCGGCACCCAGCCGGGACTCGAGTCGGGCGCGGTCGACGCGCGAGACGATGACGTCGTCGGGGATCCAGTTGACGCCCCGGACGTCGATGAGCGTGCCGTTGACGTGCACGGCGAAGGGGCGACCGATGCCGTCGACCTGGGTCTCGATGCGGGTCGACCGGAACCCGGTGCGGAACGTGTCGCGGTCGAGCACCTCGCCGTCGACCGTCTGCAGCTCGACCACGACGTCGTACTGCGGCTGCGCGCCGTAGCCGCGCGGCCACCAGCGCCGCGCCTCGGGGACGCGCACGGTGACGACCGTCTCGTCGTCCTTCGGGGTCAGCTGCGCGCGGGACCGCTGGCGCGTGGTGCCGCCGTCCTCGGTCTCGCCGCTGACGGTGACGACGAGCACGAGGTCGTCGTCCTCACCGTCCTGGTCCAGGTCGTTCATGCCCGAGCGCTCGACGGTGATGTGCGCGTCGAGCACCCCCTCGCCGGCTTCGACGTCGACGAGCGGACGGACCTCGCGCAGGCGCGCGGTCGACCAACGCTCGATCGCGACCGGCCGCCAGGGGCCGCTCGTGACCGCCGTCAGGCCCCAGTCCCAGCCGAAGTTCGACGCCATCTTGCGGACGTACGGGAACGGCTCGTCGTACGGACCGGGCATGCTGCCGGCCTTCGCAGCGACCCGGCCGGCCTCGCGGTACGGCGACTCGAACAGGATCTCGAGGTCCTTCGTGGTGCCACCGGACCCCGTCTGCACCCGGGCGTCGAACCGGTACCGGCGGTGCATGTTGCGGGTCGTGCCCACGACGACGCCGTCCAGGCTGAGCTCCGCGACCGTGTCCAGGCCGTCGCAGACCAGGTCGACGCGCTCGTGGCCCCGCGGGTCGACGTCGACCGTGCGGCGGTACGCCCAGTCGGCGCGGCCGACCCACTTCGCGGCCTGCTCGTTCAGGTGGAACGTCGGGTCCGGCAGCAGCCCCTCCCGCTCCAGGTCGGTGTGGACCTGACCCGGCACCGTCGCCGGGATGGTGCGGCCCGCGACGCCGTCGGGCGCACCGGTTCCTCCGGCCATCGTCACGGTCCAGTCGTCGCGGAGTTCCTCGCGTTCGAGGGTCATGCGGGTCCTTCTCTTCGGCGGCAGGGTGTCCGTCAGCCTCGGTCGGGGACGCCGACCGGCGGTCCGACCCGTGGCCGGTTCCCACGGCCTGGAGGCTCGGCACCGGTTGCCCGGGCGTCGTCACGTCGCGCGCACGAACGGGTTGCGCTCGCGCGAGGGGTGCTCGGCGATGCTAGTACGGGATGCTTTCGGCAACCTAGGTGGTGACAGGGGGCGGGTCGCGCGGGCAAGGTGGGAACGTGATCACCGTCGAACTCGCCAGGTCCCTCCGTGACGCCGGCCTCCGCTGGCACCCCGAGACCGGGGACCGGTTCGTGATCGACAAGCCGGGCATCGACGACGACGTCTACACGGTGTCCGAGATGACCGTCGAACGGCACGACTCCCCCACCGGCACGATCCTCGGCTTCAACGGCACCACCGAGTGGGCGCTCGACTCGGTCACCGCCACCGAGTCGCTCTGGCTGCCCCGTGAGGACCAGCTGCGCGAGCTGCTCGGGCCGTCGTTCATCGGACTCACCCGGGTGCAGGTCGGCGGTCGCGTGGTCTTCACCGTGACGGCGACGATCGGCGGCGCCGACCGCAGCTTCGCGTCCGAGGTGCCGGCGGTCGCGTACGGACAGGCACTCCAGGCGTACATCACGGCTGCGCTCGCGTGAGCTGCGCAGCCTGAGCGGCACGCCCGGGGCCGCCGTTCCTGGGTGTCGGCGGAATGCGCGCTGAGGGACGTTTGGTTGCATGGGTCCATGACCGTTCCGAACATCACCCTGAACGACGGCAAGACCATCCCGCAGCTCGGCTTCGGTGTCTTCCAGATCGACCCCTCCGAGACGAAGGCCGCCACGCTGGCCGCGCTCGAGGTCGGTTACCGCCACATCGACACCGCCGAGATGTACGGCAACGAGAAGGAGGTCGGTGAGGCGATCGCCGAGTCCGGCATCGACCGTTCCGAGATCTTCGTCACCTCCAAGCTCAACAACGGCTTCCACGCCCCCGAGGCGGCGCTGGAGAACGGCAAGAAGTCGGCCGACCTGCTCGGCGGCTACACCGACCTGTTCCTCATCCACTGGCCGCTGCCCACCGTCTCGGACTTCGTCCCGACGTGGAAGGCCTTCGAGGAGCTCTACGCCGCCGGTACCGCGCGGTCGATCGGTGTCTCGAACTTCCAGACGAACCACCTCAACCGCCTCGCCGCCGAGACGACCATCACCCCGGCGGTCAACCAGATCGAGGTGCACCCGTACCTGGCGCAGGACGAGCTCCGCGCCTACAACCGTGAGCACGGCATCGCGACCGAGGCGTGGTCCCCGATCGCGCAGGGTCTCGTCCTCGACGACGAGACCATCACCCGCATCGCCGCATCGGTCGGCAAGTCCCCGGCGCAGGTCGTCCTCCGCTGGCACATCCAGCGCGGCGACATCGTGTTCCCGAAGTCGGTCACCCGTGCCCGCGTCGAGGAGAACTTCGCGATCTTCGACTTCGAGCTCTCGGACGAGGACATGACGGACATCACCGGCCTCGACAAGGGCCACCGCACGGGCCCCGACCCCGACACGTTCGACTACGTGCCGGCCTGATCGGTCCCCCACCGCACCACGTCGCGAGAGCCGTCCGGGTCAGCCCGGGCGGCTCTCGCCGTCCGTGGCCGTCCTCTGCCGTCAGCGGTTCGTCGCGACCGAGGCCGTGACCGTGAACTTCGGAGTCCGGACGACCTCTCGGGTCGGCCCGACCAGGCGCGAGAGCACCGGCCGGTAGCGCAGGTGCGTGTTCCAGACACACCACAGTTCACCGCCGGCCTGGAGGATCGTGGCCGCGTTCCGGAACATCGCCTCGGCGGTGTCCGTGGTCACCGTGGTGTCCGCGTGGAACGGCGGGTTGCAGAGCACGAGCTGCGCGGACCCCTCCGCGAGCTCGTCGCCCGCGTCGGTGCGCAGCACCGTCACCCGGTCGGCCACACCGTTGGCCTCCGCGGTCGCGCGCGTCGACTCCACCGCGATCCGGGACACGTCGGTGGCGATCACCCGCACCGACGGTCGCCGACGAGCGACCGCGGCCGCGATCACGCCGTTGCCGCTCCCCAGGTCCACGATCGTGCGCGCGGTCGGGACCGCCCGGTCCATCGCGTCGAGCAGCACCCGCGTGCCCTGGTCGAGCGACGTCCCGGCGAACACGCCACCGTGCGCCACCAGGGTCATGCCGAGGTCGTCGACGTGCACCGACCGCGGCCAGGGGTTCGTCGTCGCGGCGCGGTTCGCCTGTGCGCGGAGCGGGTCCTGCGCGATGAGCAGTCGCGACTTGCCGCGGCCTCGTGATGCCGTGACCTCGCCGAACGAGCGCCGGAGCACGTCGTTCTGCGTCACGTGCATGTACTTCACGTTGCCGCCGCAGAGCAGCACGACGTCGGGCGCCGCGAACCGGGCGACCGCGCGGGCGATCTCGTCGAGCCGGTCGTGCGACTTCGAGAGCCGCAGCACCACGAGCCGCACGTCGCGGAAGGCGTCCTCGAGCGAGTCAGGGTGGTGGAAGCCGCGCAGCCCGAACGTGCCGGCGTTGGCCTCGAGCGCCCGCTCCCCCACCAGGGAGTCCTGCACGACGCGGATGTCGCTCGCCCCGTACTGCGTGATGAGGCCGAGCGTCAGCACCCCGTACCGGTCGTCGACGACCGCGACCTCGCCGGGCTGCCGGAGTGCGTCGCCGTGCACGTGCGGGGCTTCGTCGAGCAGGAAGCGGTCGGTGCCGTCGATCGCGATGAGGTCTGGCGCGTCGTCGTCGCGTCGGCGGAAGAGGTCGGCGAAGTCTGGCACCGCGTCAGCGTACCCGGCGGCGATCGGCGCCGGAGCACGTCGTCATCGCACTCACGATGTGAACAGGCTGTGTATTTCACATGTCAGTACCCTGGAGGTCCCCCACCAGAAGGAGCCCTCATGGCATCCACCTCGTTCCGGAGCGCCGCAGTCGTCTGCGGCGTCCTCACCGCCTCCCTCGGCTTCGGCCTGCTGACGCCGAGCGTCGCGACCGCTGCCCCGACGGCCACCACACCTGCCTCCTCGGAATCCGCGGTGCGCGCCGACACCCCCGACTTCGACGCCCTGCCCGTCGACCCCGCGCTGACAGCGCCCAAGTTCTACCAGGACTGGAGTACGCCGTTCGGCTCACGCACCGTCGCTGGTGATGCTGGCGGCGACGACGTCTGGCTCGTCAGCGGCAACACCGTCTACGACCGCTCGACGGGGGGCGGCCTGTTCTTCCTGAACGTGCAGAACCGTCACCAGGACGCCGGACTCGAGGCGATCCGGGTCCACACCACCGCCGACGGCACCCAGACCCGCGGCGAGCGCATCCCGATTCCCCGCACCATCAAGATCGACGGACTACAGCAGCAGAACACGTTCATGCCCGGCACCACCCACTTCGCCGGCAGTGCAACCGCCGGCGCCACCGTCGTCGCGAAGGACACCACCTCGGGCGCCACCCTGTTCACGACCGAGGTCAGCGGGGCACGCAACGGGATCGGCACCTGGAACGCCGATGCCGACCTCACCGACTCCGACCACGTGATCACCCTCACGCAGACGACGACCGACGGTCGGACGAACGAGCTCCGCGACGTGCGGTTCTCGCCGTCGGCATCGGAGGCGCCGCAGGCGCCGACGGTCGTGCAGAAGGGGCGCGTCCTCGATGGGTCGTTCGTCGTGGCGGGTTCCGTCGCTGAGGACGTGGACTCGGTCGTCGTGCAGGACGAAGCCGGCTCCACCATCGCCGACGCCCGCCTCGGCGAGACCGGCTACTCTGCTCGGCTCCCGCAGGACCGCGTCGGCTCCACGGTCTACGTCGTCGGACGCACTGCCGTCGGCACCTCGTCGGCCCGCGTGCCCGTCGCACTCGAGCAGCTGCCGATCGACCCGACTGCCGCCGCACCGTCCCTCCGGTCCGTGTTCGTCTACCCGGACGGACGCATCCAGGTGGTCGGGGAGCACGATGACGCTCCTGGGCTCTGGATCCTCGACGGCGACCGGGTCGTCGGGCACGCCACCAGCGCCGATGCAGTGTGGAGCTACACGATCGCCGCTGCCGCGACCGGCAAGCAGCTCGACATGGTCAACCTGGTCTTCGACGGCCGCGACTTCAGCGGGACGTCCGAGCGAGTGGCGCTCCCCCGCCTCCTGCAGGTCGACGGCCTCGCGGACGAGAACACCTACACGCCGGGCGCACGCGCGTTCACCGGCACCGCCGAGGCCGGCGCGACGATCACCGCGACCGACCAGCGCGGCCGGGAGCTCTTCACGGCACCGGTGACCGGTACGCGCTCCGGCGTGGGGACCTGGAAGGCGTCGGCCGACCTGACCAGCGCGGCCGGGTACGAGCTCACCTTCACGCAGAAGACCACCGACGGCCGGACGTCGGTGATGCGGAACATCGCGTTCGACGCCGAGGCGCAGACCGTCGAGCCGGTCACGGTCACCACGAAGACCGTGACCGCGGGCATCTCGAACCACATCACCGGCACCGCGACCCCCGGCGCGACCTTCCGGGTCCTCAACCCGAGCGGCACCCAGATCGTCCCCGGTACCCACAAGGTCGCCACCGACGGCTCCTGGTCGTTCGACCGCGTCGTGTCCAAGGGCGCCACCAAGCTCGACATCGTCATCGAGCAGACCGTCAACGGCACCGCGAAGAAGTCCGGCACCTTCTCCCTCGCCGCGTCCACGGAGCGGAACGTCACCGTGACGACCAAGACCGTCACGGCCGGCGTGTCGAACCACATCACCGGCACCGCCACCCCCGGCGCGACCTTCCGGGTCCTCAACCCGAGCGGCACCCAGATCGTCCCCGGCACCCACAAGGTCGCCACCGACGGCTCCTGGTCGTTCGACCGCGTCGTGTCCAAGGGCGCCACCAAGCTCGACATCGTCATCGAGCAGACCGTCAACGGCACCGCGAAGAAGTCCGGCACCTTCTCCCTCACCGCGAGCTGATCGCCGCTCCAACGGTGAACCACAGCACCCCCGGGCCCGTGAGGCTCCGGGGGTGCTGCGGCGTCGGGGGGGCTCAGCCGGTCGTCACCGTCGCGCCGCCGTGGGCGATCCGGACACGCGCCGTCCCCCACGTGTTGCGCCGGACGACGAACCGGTTGTCCGCATCCCCGAACCGGACAGCCACGGCCAGCGCGTGCGGTGCGGACTCGAAGTGGTTCCGCGTGATCGCGCCGTCGTTCGCTCCGGCGCGGACGTTCACGCCGATCCCGGCGCCACCGACACCCACGATGCGGTTCGCGCGGACGGTGACGGCCGCGTTCGAGTGTGCGAGGCAGACGGCGTTCTCGACGCTCGACTCGATCCGGTTGCGGGCGACCACCATCCCCCGTGTCAGCTTGAGCAGGATGCCGGCCTCGCCGGAAGATCCGCCACCGCCCGTCACGACGTTGCCCGAGACCACCCCGGTCGCGCGCGGCCGGGTGGACCCGACGGTCGTTCCGGCCCCGCTCACGATGATGGCGGACCCCGGCGCGAGCCCGGGTGGCCTGGTCACGGCGTTGTCCGCGATGACCAGTCCGATCGGCGCGACGCTGGTCTGTTCCCGATCGGCGGGGTCCTTCGACGGCACGGCTGCGATGCCCACCCGGCAGCCCGTCACGACGTTGCCGCGGATCTCGATGTCCTCGCCGGCGTGCGTGTCGATGCCTTCCCACGCGGGGACGCCGTCGATCCGGTTGCCCGTCACCCGGACCCGAGCCGACCGGCGGGCCTCCGAGGGGGTGTACCGGGCGTCGCGCGTCAGGGAGATGCCGTACGAGTTGACCCGACGCGCGGGCTGCCGGACGTCCCGCACCGTGTTGCCGTCGATGATCCCGTCGACGACCCCGACCCCGACGATGCCCGCGTAGCCGAGGCGCTCCATCGTCGTCCCGGTGATCTCGAATCGGTCGCAGTACTCCAGGTGCACTCCGTCGTGCGGGATGTCCCGGAAGTGACCGCGTCGCACGGTGATCCCGTACAGCGGATCGCCGCGGAGTCCCATCACCGCGATCCCGTGACCGAGGCCCCCACTGTCGGCACCGGCTCCCGTGATCACGGCATCCACGACCTCGACGTCGGACGCCTGCACCAGGAGGGCGGTCGACGCAGTCGTCATGCGGAGGGCACCGCCGCCGGTGAACCGCAGTCGAAGCGGACGCCGGACGACGAGACTCCGCGAGCGCGCCCAGCCCCGGTCGATCACGTACTCCCCTCCGGAGGGCACCGCGTCCAGTGCCGCCTGCAGCGGGTCGCCGTCCGGGTCGTCGGCCGCCTCGGTCGAGCCCGGGCGTCGCCCGAGGACCACGGTCGCCGCCAGCCCGACTCCGCCGAGCACCGCAGCGATCAGCACGCGACGTCGAACACGTTCCTCCGGTCGCCCTCGGTCGTCCATCCCTGCCCCCTCGTCGTGCCGATCGCCCCGCTGTGTCGGCGCAACCGTACGGCGCCGTGGCCGTACCGTCCACGTCCTGGTATTCCACCATACGAGGGCCATTCTGTATCTCGCATTGCCGCATGGTCGATGGCTTCGAAGGTGCTGATATGTTGCGTTCCGTCCGGGTCGACCGGACACGGACGGTACCGACCGTCCGCCCTCAGAGACGAGAGAGACCCATCGATGACGAGACACTCCCGCAGGACCACCGCGCGCACGGCAACCGGCCTGACGGTCCTGACGATCGCTGCGACCGCCGGGCTGTCCCCGGCCGCCGCGGCCGAGCTCGACGAGTCGGAGCTGACCCTGGTCGGCCCGCTCGTCACCGAGACCTCGGCGTTCGCCGGCGACCCGTCCACCCCGCGGTACAGCGCACCCTCGGCGGCCGCGGCCGGGGCGGAGATCCCGGCGAACCGAGCCAGCACCCTGGCTGCCGCCCGCGCGGCCGCCGTGCGGTGGTCCATCCCGCAGCCCGGAGCGGTCACCACCGTGCGACCGATGTCGGACCCCGACCTGTGCCTCACGGCCGCCACGGCCTCGATCACGAGCTACTCGCCCGTCACCCTCGAGACGTGCGTCGACGGTGACGCCAAGCAGCAGTTCCGCACCGCGGCGAACACCGGCTCGAACAACCCGATCGGCACCGGCCTGCAGTCGACCTACAACCGCGGGTTCCTCGGCCTGTTCAACACCGACCGGGTGATGCGCCTGCAGTCCCAGAACGTCGCCGACCGACTGCCGAACACCGAGGACTTCACGCCCTCGTTCACCGCACGGGTCGACTCCACCGACGTCACGACGCGGAGCGCCCAGGTCTCCGGCACGGGGACACCCGACGCGACGGTCCTCATCGACGGTCGCAACCCGCAGGTCGTCGGGCCCGACGGTCGCTGGACGGCCCGCGTCACGAATCTGCCCCTCGGCACCAGCACCCTCGAGCTCGAGCAGTACGAGGGCACCGAACGCACCGGGACCGCCGAGCTCGAGATCACGCTGACGGTGGCACCGCTCACGTTCGAGACGACCTTCGCCGACGCCCTGTCCGATCCGGTGACGGCCAGTGGGAGCGCGCAGCCCGAGGCCGCGGTCCGCCTCTACGACGCCGCGGGGAACCAGCTCGGCGACACGGTCACGGCAGGTCCGGACGGAGCGTGGGAGACGACGATCTCCGCACCCGATGCCGGTGGTGTCCTCCGGCTCACTGCCGCACAGTTCGTCGACGGCGTCCGCGACACCGCGAACGAGGTGACCCGCGACGTCGACTACGGCGCCGCCGTGAGCATCGCGACGCCGGCCGAGGGCGCCGCCCACGCCGGCGGTTCGGTCTCGATGTCGGGCAGCGGCGAACCGGGGTCCACCGTCGAGGTGGTCGAGGTGACCGCCGACGGCGAGCGCACGGTCGGCCGCAGCACCGAGGGGGTCCTGCCCAGCGGCCGCTGGTTCGTCGACACCGGGTCACTCGACCGAGCCGAGCACGTCCTGCGCGTGGTCCAGGGCTCGAAGGGCGACAACACCACCACTGCGCAGGTCACCATCAACCCCGGCGAGACCGGGCGCCTGACCCAGGTCCGACTCTCGGGGCCGGCGACCGTCACTCCCGGGGTGTCGAACCGGATCTCCGGGACCGGCGAACCCGGCGCGAGCTACCGCGTCCTGAACGTCTCGGGCAACCAGATCGTGCCCCGCACGCACAAGGTCGACGACGAGGGCAACTGGTCCTTCGACCGGGTGGTGACGAACGGTGCCGCGAGCTTCCAGTTCGTCATCGAGCAGACGAAGGGCGAACAGGGGCCCGAGCGGTCTGAGGTCTTCACCATCGCCGCCAACCAGGGCCTCGCACCGGTCGAGATCACCACGCGCGCCGTCGACCCCGGCGTCCTGAACACCTTCGAGGGCACCGGACCTGCCGGGGCGACGATGGTCGTGCTCAACGCATCGGGCACACAGATCGTGCCCGGCACCGTCACGGTCGACCCCGAGGGCAACTGGAGCTTCGAGCGTGTCGTCTCCAGCGGTGCCACGAAGTTCCAGTTCAAGTTCGAGGTGTCGATCTCGGGGACGACCTACGAGACGACGCTGGCGGAGATCTTCGCCAACACCCGGTGACGCCGGGTTGAAACGACGATGCCCCCGGACCACTCGGTCCGGGGGCATCGATTGGTCGGGGCTTCAGCGCGGCCCGCGGTAGAGCACGATCTGTGTGTTCCGCTGCGGACGCGACCCCGCCTTGAGCGAGATCGCCGCACCACTCGCGGTGGCGGCGAAGACCCGCGCGCCCGGCCGGTTGATGAGCTGGTCGGCCAACGCCGACTCGAGTTCGCGCACCCGGTCGCGCAGCGCCTTGTTCTCGTTCTCCAGGTCGAGCACCCGCCGGATCCCCTCCAGCGACACCCCCTCGGAGCCGAGTCGCGCGATCTCGCGCAACTGCACGACGTCGCGCATCGAGTACCGCCGCGACCCACCTCGGGTGCGACCCGGCACGACCAGGCCGAGCCGGTCGTACTGCCGCAGCGTCTGCGGGTGCATCTCGGCGAGCTCCGCAGCGACCGCGATCGCGAAGACGGGCGAGTTCTCGTCCATGTCGGTCATGGCGCGTTCCTTTCCGTCGTCCGCGTGGGTGAAAACCAGACTGGAGGCTCGGTGCGGCTTCCTGAGGAAGCCGCGCCGGGCCTCCAGACCGGTCTCCTGCTGTGGTTGCGTGCGCGCTAGTCGCGCGCCTTGGCGAGGAGGTCCTCGCGGGGGTTCTCGTCGGGCAGCGCAGCCGCGAGTGCCTCGACGGCCTCGCGCTGCTTGTCCGACAGGTGCGACGGCACCGCGACCTGGACGGTCGCGAGGAGGTCGCCCGTGCCGTTCTTCGTCGTGACGCCGCGACCCTTGACGCGCAGGACGCGTCCCGACGGCGTGCCGGGTGCGACCTTGAGCTTCACGGGCGAGCCGCCGAGCGTCGGGACCTCGATCGTCGCGCCGAGTGCCGCCTCGGTGAACGTCACGGGGACGTCCACGCGCAGGTTGAGCCCGTCGCGCTCGAACACCGGGTGTTTCCGCACCGACACGGCGACCACGAGGTCACCGGCCTCGCCACCGTCAGGCGAGGGCTCGCCGCGGCCGCGCAGCCGGATCTTCTGACCGTCAGCGACGCCCGCGGGGATGCGGACGTTCACCGGTCGGCCGTTGCCCTGCGACAGCTTGACGGTGTCACCGGCGATGGCCGTCGTGAAGTCGAGGGTCGTCGACGCCGTGACGTCGCGGCCCTTCATCGGCCCGCCGAAGCCGCGGTAGCCGCCGGAGGTCTGGCCGAAGCCACCACCGCCGCCGAACATCCCGCCGAGGATGTCCTCGAAACCGCCGGCACCGCCCGGTCCGCCCTGGCCGAAGCGGACGCGCTGTCCGCCACCACCCTGCTGCCCGAACATCCCGCCGAAGACGTCCTCGAACCCGCCCTGGCCCCCGCCGCCCGCAGTGAAGCGAGCGCCGGAGCCCATGGCGCGCACCTGGTCGTACTCCTGGCGCTGCTCCTTGTCGGAGAGCACCGAGTACGCCTCGCTGATCTCCTTGAAGCGGTTCTCGGCGGCGGCGTCACCCGGGTTGGAGTCCGGGTGGAACTGCCGCGCGAGCTTCCGGTACGTCTTCTTCAGCTCGGCGTCGGAGGCGTCCTTGGACACGCCGAGGACCTTGTAGAAGTCCTTGTCGAACCAATCCTGACTGGCCATGGATCACCTGCCTTCTTCTGTCGTCACCGTGGGGATCCGGCTCAGGCCGGGACCGCCACCGCGACCTTGGCCGCGCGGAGGACGCGCTCGCCGAGCTTGTAGCCCGGCTCGACGACGTCCGCGACGGTCTGTCCGGTGGCACCCGGGGTGGGGAGCTGGACGATCGCCTCGTGGATGTTCGGGTCGAACGCCTCGCCCTTCTCGCCGATCTGCACGAGCTTGAACTTCTCGAAGCCCCCGCGGATCTTCTGGCCGATGACCTGCATCGGGCCCTCGGCGAGGTCACCGTGGGCCTCGGCCCGGGTGAGGTCGTCGAGCGCCGGCAGCAGAGCCCGCACCACTTCGGCGATGGCGACCTCGCGGTTGGCCTCACGGTCACGCTCGACGCGCTTCCGGAAGTTCACCAGCTCGGCCTGCGCACGGAGCATGTCCGCACGCATCTCGGCGACGAGGTCACGGTCCTCGGTGCTGAGCTTGTCCTCGGCGATGCCGCGGGCGGCGTCGGCGAGCAGCGCTTCGTCCTCCGGGGAGAGGTCGTTCGCTGCATCGGCCGCCGGGCCCCCGGCGGCGGGGCCGTCCGTCGGTACTTCGACGTCAGGCCCCTCCGCCTCGATGAGGTCCTCGGGCTCCGTCGCGTTCGTGGCGTCGCCCTCGACCTGGGGCTCGTCCTCGTTGGGCGCGTTGTCCTTGGGATCCGTCATCGTTACTTCTTGTCCTTGTCGTCCTCGTCGTCCACGACCTCGGCGTCGACGATGTCCTCGTCGTCGGCCGGCTGCTCACCCGCGGGCTGCTCGCCACCGGCGGCGCCGGCTGCTGCGTCCTGCTGGCTGTAGATGGCCTGGCCGAGCTTGCCCTGCGACTCGTTGAGCTTGTCGAAGGCGGTCTTCACCGCGTCGTCGTCCTCGCCCGCGAGTGCGGACTTGAGCGCGTCGACGTCGGCCTGCACCTCGGACTTGACGTCCGCGGGGAGCTTCTCGTCGTTCTCCTTGATGAGCTTCTCGATCGAGTAGACGAGCTGCTCGGCCTGGTTGCGACGCTCGTTGGCCTCGCGACGGGCCTTGTCCTCGGCTGCGTGCTCCTCGGCCTCGCGGACCATGCGCTCGATGTCCTCCTTCGGCAGCGACGAGCCGCCGGAGATGACCATCGACTGCTCCTTGCCGGTGCCCTTGTCCTTGGCGGACACGTGCACGATGCCGTTGGCGTCGATGTCGAAGGTGACCTCGACCTGCGGGACGCCACGGGGAGCCGGCGCGATGCCGGTGAGCTCGAAGGTGCCGAGCGGCTTGTTGTCGCGGGTGAACTCGCGCTCGCCCTGGAAGACCTGGATGGCGACCGACGGCTGGTTGTCGTCAGCGGTCGTGAAGGTCTCGCTCCGCTTGGTCGGGATCGCGGTGTTGCGGTCGATGAGCTTCGTCATCAGGCCACCCTTGGTCTCGATGCCGAGCGACAGCGGCGTGACGTCGATGAGCAGGACGTCCTTGCGCTCGCCCTTCAGCACACCGGCCTGGAGCGCGGCACCGACGGCGACGACCTCGTCCGGGTTGACGCCCTGGTTCGGGGACTTGCCACCGGTCAGCGACTTGACGACCTCGGCCACGGCGGGCATGCGGGTCGAGCCGCCGACGAGCACCACGTGCGCGATGTCGTTGACCGAGACACCGGCTTCCTTGATGACGTCGTTGAACGGCTTCTTGGTGCGGTCGAGCAGGTCGGAGGTCATCTGCTCGAACTGTGCGCGCGAGATGGTCTCGTCCAGGTTCAGCGGGCCCTCGGCGGTGAGCGTCAGGTACGGGAGCTGGATGTTCGCCGACATCTGCGACGACAGCTCCTTCTTGGCCTGCTCAGCCGCTTCCTTCAGACGCTGCTTGGCGATCTTGTCCGTGGACAGGTCGACGCCGTGCTCGTCCTTGAACTTCTTGACGAGGTAGTCGACGATGCGCTGGTCCCAGTCGTCACCACCGAGGCGGTTGTCACCGGAGGTCGCGCGGACCTGGATCGTCGAGAAGTCGTCGTCCTTGCCCACCTCGAGCAGGGAGACGTCGAACGTGCCGCCACCGAGGTCGAAGACCAGGATGAGCTCGTCTTCCTTGCCCTTGTCGAGTCCGTAGGCCAGGGCGGCCGCAGTCGGCTCGTTGATGATGCGGAGGACGTTGAGGCCGGCGATCTCACCGGCGTCCTTCGTGGCCTGGCGCTCGGCGTCGTTGAAGTACGCCGGCACGGTGATGACCGCGTCCGTGACGTCTTCGCCGAGGTACTGCTCGGCGTCGCGCTTGAGCTTGCCGAGGGTGCGGGCCGAGATCTCCTGCGGCGTGTACTTCTTGCCGTCGATCTCGGTGGTCCAGTCGGTGCCGACGTGCCGCTTGACCGACGCGATGGTGCGGTCGACGTTCGTCACGGCCTGACGCTTGGCGGTCTCGCCGACCAGGACCTCACCGTCCTTGGTGAACGCCACGATCGACGGCGTCGTGCGCATGCCCTCGGCGTTTGCGATGACGGTGGGCTCGCCACCTTCGAGTACGGAGACGACGGAGTTGGTGGTTCCGAGGTCGATGCCTACTGCACGTCCCATGTGTTGCTCCTCTTGCTTGGGGGTAAGTCGTTGGACTTGCGTCCGATGGGCTCAACTCTACTCCTGAGTCGGCTGGAGTCAACTTCGGGGAGAGCAACCCTGCGCCAGTCCCACTCAACTCCCAGGCGCCACCTTGCAGCACTAGCACGTTCGTATGTTGGTATTTCACATGATATTCTGGATGTACATGCGCCGTTGGAGTACCTCGACGGGCGTGTCCCTTCCCGCACAGCCGCTGTCTGCGGCCTGTCCTGAAAGATGCACATGTCTCACAACAAGAGGGCCTCGACTGCTCTCAAGTCCATGGGTGCCGCCGGTCTGGTCGCAGCCACCATCGTGTCCGGCCTCTCCTTCGGAACAGCCTCATATGCTGCCAGTGGGGCCCCGCAAGCCGACACCACCGTCTCCGGGAAGCTCGTCCTCGGGGGGCCAGGCACGTACTACGGAGTCCAGGACTATCAAGCGTCGGCCGGTGGTGGCGCTTCGCTGTACGCCACTTCGTCTTTCAGCACTGCAAAAGCCAACGCGGTCACTGTCGAGTTCCCTGCGCCGGGGACTTCGGGCCCGATCAAGCACAAAGGCCTTTGCCTCGGCCCTGGCACCCAGAACAGTGACTACACCGTTATTTGGCGCGCTTGCGGGTCCGCCGCATACTCGTTTTCCCTCGGAAAGACCATCCAGCTCGGCGCCTCGGTCAGCAGCAATTACTTTTTCCTAACGACGGGACCTTCGACGCTCGCGACATACGACGAGATCATTGCGTCGATCAACAAGCCGCTCGTGGCGAACGTCACGAGCACGAGCAACATCAACAAGTCAGCCGTCATCTCCGGAACGGCGACCCCGAACCAGACCGTGACGATCGGCTCCAAGACCGTCAACGTGAACGCGGACGGCAAGTGGACCATGACGGTCACCGGCCTGGCGAATGGCGTGAACTCACTCGTGGCCGTGCAGAAGCGCGGCACCACGGAGATCGATCGGAAGAACGTCGCCGTCACGATCGTCGAGGGCGGCGGCCTCTTCGCCGTCGACCAGGGCCCAGTCGAACTGGAACGCGGCGAGACCACCCAGGTCCCGTTCGTCGTCGAGAACCGGGTCTCCCGCACGAACACCAAGGGCACCGTCGTGCTGACCGCTCCGGACGGTGCGACCTTCTCCGAGCAGGACACCGTGCAGGGCTCGTGGCGTCGCGTCGGCAACACCGCGTGGAACGCATCCACGTCCATCCCACTCTCGAACGGTCGCCTGTCGAACGACAACACGACCCTCACCTTCGACGTCGACTGGGCCAGTGAGCGTCCCACCGACCAGCAGTACCGCTTCATGATCGACGTCACCGCTGCGGCGGATGCGCCCGAGGCCCCGAGCGCCATGGAGTTCGACTTCAGCGGCACGAGCAGCACGAACGACTTCCGTGCCCAGGGCTCGACGTCCACCACGGTCGGCACGTCGGTCGTCGACCTGACCGCCGAGGTCTCGTCGGTCGACAACGAGGCCCGCTCGGCCGTGGTGACCGGCACCGCCACCCCGGGTGCCGACATCTCGATCGGCGACGAGACGGCCAAGGCCGACGCCACCACCGGTGCCTGGTCCATCACGGTCGGCGACCTCGAGGTCGGCGACAACGCCCTCGTCGTCATCCAGAAGATCAACGACCGCGAGATCGACCGCAAGACCGTCACCGCGACGGTCGAGGGTCGCACGGAGCTGGCCCCGATCACGCTGTCGGGTCCGGCCTCGGTCACCCCGGGTCGCTCGAACACGTTCACCGGCACGGCCGAGCCCGGTGCCACGTTCCGCGTGCTCAACGTCTCCGGCACCCAGATCGTCCCCGGGACCTTCGAGGTGGGTGCCGACGGCCGCTGGAGCTTCGACCGTGTCGTCTCCAACGGTGCGTCGAACTTCCGCTTCGTGATCGAGCAGACCAAGAACGGCCAGACCGAGAAGTCCGAGCTCTTCACCATCAACGCGTCCGCCCTCGCGCCGGTGACCGTCACCACGCCGGCCGCCGTCCGTCCGGGCCTGACGAACACGTTCACCGGCACGGCCGAGCCCGGCGCCACGTTCCGCGTGCTCAACGTCTCCGGCACCCAGATCGTCCCCGGGACCTTCGAGGTCGACGCGCAGGGCAACTGGTCGTTCAACCGTGTCGTGTCGGCTGGTGCGTCGAACTTCCGCTTCGTGATCGAGCAGACGAAGAACGGCCAGACCGAGAAGTCCGAGCTGTTCACGATCAACGCCGCGGCACTCGCCCCGGTGACCGTCACCACGCCGGAGCGCGTCACCCCGGGCCGCTCGAACACCTTCACCGGGACCGGTGAGCCCGGTGCGACGTTCCGCGTCCTGAACATCTCGGGCACGCAGATCGTCCCCGGTACCCACGAGGTCGACGCCCAGGGCAACTGGACCTTCGACCGTGTCGTCTCGAACGGTGCGTCGAACTTCCGCTTCGTGATCGAGCAGAGCAAGAACGGCCAGACCGAGAAGTCCGAGCTGTTCACGATCAACGCCGCGGACTTCGCCCAGGTGACCGTGGCCAACCGGTCGGTGACCCCGGGTGCCGTGAACACCTTCACCGGCACCGGTGAGCCCGGCGCGAGCTACCGCGTGCTCAACATCACCGGCACGCAGATCGTCCCCGGCACGTTCGAGGTCGATGCCCAGGGCAACTGGACCTTCGACCGCGCGGTCTCCCGCGGCGCGACCGAGTTCCGCTTCGCTCTCGAGCAGACCAAGAACGGCAAGACGGAGCTCAGCGAGCTCTTCACCCTGCCGGCCGACACCAAGTAGCACCCTGGCCCCTCCCGTCCGCGCGACGGGAGGGGCCTCCCCTTCTTCCGCACGGCGTCAACGCCGAACGAACTCCTCGGAGAGGAAACCCGATGAACACCATGATCCGCCGCGGTCTCGCCGCAGCATCCATCGCCCTCGTCGCCGCGCTCGGCGTCACGGCGTGCAGCTCGTCCGACACGAAGGACCCCACCCCGACCGCCTCGAGCACCACGAAGGCTGCGCAGACCACCTACAACGAGTGCATCGACGGGGCTGTGCAGCTCTGGGACGAGGACGAGGACTCGGACAAGACGATCACGACCGATGACTGCGCAGCGGCGAACCTCATCAGCTCGGATCGCACCTACGACCTCGGCACGATCGGCACCATCACGGTCGAGGCGAGCAACGCCACGATCTCGGTCTCCTCGACGAAGAAGGTCTTCTTCAGCGGGTCGAACAACACGCTCACCTACAAGGGCGAGGCGCCCAAGGTCGACGACCAGGGCAAGGGGAACACCATCACGGCAGCCGGCTGAGGCTGACCCGGACAACCGCACCAGGAGGGGACGGGAGCAGTTCTTCCGTCCCCTTCTGCGCGCCGTATTGTTCTTTCAGATGTGATGTTTTACACTGGTCCTGCAACCCGACCGGAGGCCCTTCTTGAACTACCTCGCCGTCATCCGCGCCCTCCTCTCGGGCTGGTGGATCATCGCCGGTGCAACGCTCCTCGGAGCCGGTGCATCCCTCGTCGTCACGAGCGTCACCCCTCCCACCTACGAGGCTTCGACCTCGTACTACGTCTCGGTCGCCGGCGACACCTCGGCGACTGCTGGCGAGATCGCACAGGGTTCGACCGCCGCGCAGCAGAAGATCAAGTCGTACATGCAACTCGCGACCTCCCCCCGCGTGCTGCAGGGCGTGGTCGACGAGCTCGACCTCGACGTCACCCCCGCGGCACTCGCCTCCCAGGTCACCACCTCGGTCGACGCCGGCACCGTGATCATCAAGATCGCCGTGCAGGACGGGTCCGCCAAGGCGGCAGCCACGATCGCCGAACAGATCGGCAAGAGCCTCGCCACGGTGGTACAGGAGATCGAGCCCGCCGGAGCCGACCAGGCACCGTCCGTCAGGCTCGAGGAAGTCACGCCCGCGTCCCGACCGCTGAGTCCCATCGCCCCACGGAAGACCGCCGACCTCGCGCTCGGTCTGCTCGGCGGTCTCGCAGCGGGCGCGGCACTCGCGCTGCTCCGCGCTGCGGTCGACACGCGCGTCCGCTCCAGCGAGGACCTGGACGGCGACGTCCCCGTGGTCGGCGACATCGCGTTCGACGCCGACGCTGGTCGGCACCCGCTGATCATCCGGGACGAGGTGAACTCGGCGCGGTCCGAGGCCTTCCGCAGCCTCCGCACGAACATCCAGTTCCTCCGGACCAGCGGCGCGCCGACCATCGCCGTGACAAGCGCCAGGCCGTCCGAGGGGAAGACGACCACCACCGCCAACCTCGGGATCGCCCTGAGCAAGAGCGGCATGCGGACCGTCATCATCGATGCCGACCTCCGTCGCCCGAACGTCGCCGCCGTGATGAGCCTCGAAGGCGCCGTCGGCCTCACCGACCTGCTCGTCGGCCGCGTCGAGCTCGACGACGTCCTGCAGGACTGGGGTCTCGACGGCCTCTCGGTCCTACCTGCCGGCACGATCCCCCCGAACCCCAGCGAGCTGATCGGGTCCGAGGCGATGGCACGGGTCCTCGCCGAGCTGGCCGCCAACTACGACGTCGTCCTGGTCGACACACCGCCGGTCCTCGCGGTCACCGACTCGGCGCTCGTCAGCACGCTCGTGTCGACGACCCTGCTGGTCACGGCCGCCAACCAGACGAAGCGTTCCGACGTCCGACTGGCGATCGAGGCACTGGCGCGCGTCGGCCAGCAGGTCGCCGGCATCGTCCTCACCAAGACCAAGCACAAGGCGTCCCGGAGTGCCTACTACCGCTCCGAGTACAAGAGCGCTCGCCCTTCTGACCGATGACAAGGACACGACCCATGCAGTCCCCCCGCCGCACGCGCACGCTCCGCGCCAAGCGCCTCTCCGACATCGTCGGCGCTTCCCTCGCGCTCGTCGCACTCGCTCCGGTGCTCGCCGTCGTCGCCGTCCTCGTCGCGGCTCGGCTCGGTCGTCCCGTGCTGTTCCGGCAGCCCCGCCCCGGGCTCCACGGCAAGACGTTCACCATCCTGAAGTTCCGCACGATGCTCGAGCCGGACCCCGCGGCCGGCCTCGTCAGCGACAACGACCGCCTCACGCCGTTCGGTTCGTTCCTGCGGTCGACGAGCCTGGACGAGCTCCCCAGCCTGTGGAACATCCTGCGGGGTGACATGAGCTTCGTCGGCCCCCGCCCGACCCTCTGCCGGTACCTCGACCTCTACAGCGCCGAGGAGTCCCGCCGACACGACGTCCTGCCCGGTCTGACCGGTCTCGCCCAGGTCCGTGGCCGCAACGCGCTCCCGTGGCCAGAGCGGCTCCGGTCGGACGTCGAGTACGTCGACACCGTGACCCTCGGCCTCGACCTCCGCATCCTGCTCCGCACGGTCGTCGTTGTGCTCCGACGCGAGGGCATCGCCGCGCCGGGCCACGTCAGTTCCGACGTCTTCGAGGGGACCGCGGCGATGACGGGTGGATCACGGTGAGGACCGTCTGGATCGTCAACCACTACGCGCACCACCGCGAGCGGGACGGCCGCGCGACCCGGCACCAGCACCTCGCCGCGGGCCTGACCGAGTACGGGTGGCGCACGGTGGTCATCGCCGCCGGCACGGACCACCCCTCCGGCCGCTCCCACCTGCACGGGACGACGCTGCGCGAGCGCTGGACGGGCGACGGGTACGAGTTCTGCTGGCTCCGCGGAGTCGACCACCGTGGCGCGGGCGCTCGCCGGGCGATCCGTCGCATCGCCGACATCGGCCTGTTCACCGCGCTGCTGCTCCGACCGGGGTCGCTCCGAGGGCTCCCCCGACCGGACGTCGTGATCGGTGGGTCCTTCCATCCCCTGGCCGCATGGGGCGCCTCGGTGCTCGCACGACGGATGGAGGTGCCGTTCGTCTTCGAGCCGCGCGACCTCTGGCCGGAGTCAGCCCTCGGGCTGGCGGGCATGACCGAACGGCACCCGGCGGTCCGGCTGCTCCGACGGCTGGAACGGACCATCGTCCGTCGGGCAGCGCACATCGTCTCCCCGCTCGAGGGCGTCGGCCGGTACTACGCCGACCGCGGTCAGCCCACGCCCTTCACCTGGGTCCCGAACGGTGTCGCGCTCGACGAGCGAGCCGACGAACCCGACGAATCCGACGCACCCGACGCACCCGACGCACCCGAAGAGCCCGCGGACGAGCCCGACACCGCACTCGCACTCGCGCCCGAGCCCGCGCCCGCTGACGACCGCTTCACGGTCACCTACATCGGCTCGATGGGGCCGGCGAACGCGCTCGAAGCCGTCCTCGACGGCTTCGACCTCGCCGCCCGCCGGGCCGCCGCGAGCGGCGGCCCGCGCCTGGAGCTCCGCATGGTCGGGGACGGATCGGACGTCAGCGCGCTCCGCGAACGTGCGTCGCGCCTCCAGGCCGGCGTGGACGTGATCTGGGACGGACGGGTGCCGCAGGACGACGCCCGCCGCATCGGACGCCGAGCGGACTGCCTGGTCGTCAACATGCACGACCTGCCCCTCTACCGACACGGCGTCTCGATGAACAAGCAGTACGAGTACATGCTGCTCGGCCGCCCGTTGCTCGTCGGAGCACCCGTCACGCTCGAGCCGGTGGCCGCTTCGGCCAGTGGCCTGCACGTCCGGCCGGACGACCCCGAGGCGATCGCCGAGGGCATCCTCACGCTCGCGGCGATGCCCGCCGCCGAACGCGAGGCCATGGGTGCCCGCGGTCGCGACCACGTCGTCCGCGAGCACGACTACCGCCGGCTGGCCGGCGTCCTGGCCGGCGTCCTCGACGACACCGTCGCCGCCTGACCATCCCCTGTCCCCTGTCCTGTCCCGTCCCGTCCCGTCCCGTCCCGTCCCGTCCCGTCCGAGGAAACCCGAGCATGCTCCCCGACATCGTCCACGTCTCCAGCGCCCACCCCTGGGTCGACAACCGCGTCCACCTGCGGGAGGCCGCGGCAGCCGCCGACGCCGGTTACCGCGTCCGCCTCATCGCGGTCGAGTCCGACCTCGGCGCCCCACCCACGGCCGTCGAGGTGGTGCGGATCCCACGGCGTGCGCGTGTCCGGCGCATGGTCGTGTCGACGACGCAGGCGCTCACCCTCGCGCTGCGGTCGCGCGCCCGGGTGGTGCACCTGCACGATCCCGAGCTCATCTGGACCATCCCGGTGCTCCGGTTGGCCGGCCGCACCGTCGTCTACGACGCGCACGAGGACCTGCCCGACCAGGTCTGGGGCAAGGACTACCTGACCCACCGCCAGCGTGCCGTGTTCGCGTCGCTCTCGCACGGGCTGCTCCGCGTGGCCGGGACCGCGAACCGGGTGGTCACCGCGACCGAGTGGACCGGACGCCGGTTCCCGGCACCGCGCCGGATCGCGATCCACAACTTCCCCTTCGCGCGTGCGGAAGACGACGCCCAGGTCGGCCTGGAGGCACGGCCCGCCCTGGTCGCGCACGTCGGGGTCCTGAGTCACGACCGTGGCATCGACGTGCTCGCGTCCGTCGTCGAGGAGCCGTCGTTCCCGGCGGGATGGCGGGTCGAGATGGTCGGCTCGATCGACCGGGCGACGTCGACGGAGCGGTTGCGCGCCGCCGAGGCCACCGGCCGGGCTGTGCACGGCGGCGTCGTCGGTCCCATGGAGGCGCGCGACCTGCTCCTCCGCTCCCGGATCGGCGTGGTCCCCTTCCGTCGGACGCCCGTCACCGACCAGATCTTCCCGACGAAGCTGTTCGAGTACCTCGCGGCCGGGCTCGCCGTCATCGCCACCGACATCCCCCTGTGGCGGCACCTGCTGCGCGGGGTCGAGTGCGTGACCTTCGTCCCGGCTGACGACCCCGCAGCCATCGCGGAGGCGATCCGCCGGTACGCGGACGACCCCGCGCTCCTCGAGCGACACGGTGCCGAGGCCCGGCGGGCGGCCGCGCGGTTCACCTGGGCCCCGGAAGCCGAGCGGCTGGTCGAGATGTACGACGAACTCCTGCCCGGCGTCCGCGCAGCACGACCGACGCCGACGGCCACCCGGTGACGCGGGCGACGATCGACCGCGCCGAGCTCGCGCGTCCGGTGGGACGGGTGACGGGCGTGTTCGTCGCGGTCGGGCTCCTCGGCCTCACGATGAACTGGATCTCGGCGAACCTCGTTGCACCGATCTTCTCGTACCTGGGGTACGGCTACGTCCCCGCGCCCTGGCAGGCGCTGCTCGTCGTCATCGTGCTGACGACCGGGGTGGCGCTGACGCTCCCCCGGGTGCTCGTCCGGCCGTCGCACGTCGTGCTCTGGACGATCTTCGTCGTGTGCGTCAGCCCGACGATGATCATGAGCGTCTCGACCGGGTACGTGTCCACCGCCACGGCGATCGCGCTGAGTGCCGCGGTCGGGACGGCGTTCGCACTGGTCAGCCTGGCCACGCCGAGCGGCGCGACTGCTCCGGCAGCCCGGGTCGAGGCGGCGGACGACGTGCTGGTCATCGGCGCGCGGCGGATCGACCGTGGCACGCTCACCTGGCTGGTGTGCGGCCTCTACTCCCTCGTCACGTACGGCCTGATGGCGGCCACGGTCGGCATCCACATCCGGTTCCTGGCGCTCGACGACATCTACGAGGTGCGTGCCGACTACTCGGCCGACGTCGGGACCGGCGGGGCCCTCGGGTACCTGTTGACCGGTCAGGCGTACGTGATCAACCCGCTGGTCCTCGCGCGCGGCATCTTCCGTCGCCGCCCGTCCCTGGTGGTCCTCGCCTTGGCCGGGCAGTTCCTGCTGTACTCGAGCACCGGGTTCAAGGCGGTCCTGTTCTCGTTCATCGCCGTCCTCGGGATGGCGGTGCTGTTCCGGGGCACGAAGCCGGCGCGGTCGCTCGCCTTCCTCGGTGCACCACTCGCGATCATGATCGTCTCCGCGGTCGCCGACGAGGTGCAGGGCGGCATCACCTGGACGTCGGTGTTCACCCGCCGCTTCATGCTGACGCCGGGGCTGCTGTCCTCGGTGTACGTCGACTACTTCTCCGACAACACCGTCGCCCGGTACGGGTACTCGTTCCTCAGCCCCTGGATCGAGTACCCGTACGATCTGCCACCGCCGAAACGGATCTCCGACTACCTGGTGCCCGGATCGGTGGGCTACGCGAACGCCAACCTGTTCGCCGACGGGTTCGCGAACCTGGGGTGGATCGGGATCTTCGTCGCGGCGGCTGCGCTGTTCGTCTGGCTGCGGTTCCTCGACGGCGCGAGCCGGGGGCTCCCGATGCGGGTCGCGGCGATGGCGGTGGTGATGCCGAGCATCATGCTGTCCAACACGTCCATCTTCACGGCGATGCTCTCGCACGGGCTGCTGATGGGGACGCTGATCCTGCTGATCGCCCCGCGCAGTGGCTGGGAGCGCGCCTCGCCCAGACGGCGGCCCACCGTTCCGGGCGACGATCGGCTGCGAGCACGGTCCCGGAGCGGCCGCCGTTCGGCACTCGTGGGCGGAGCACCCGCGCCCGCGCTGACACAGGCGTCGGCACCGGCACGGTTGCTGCTCCGCGCGGCGCCGGCGCATGGTGCTGGGCGCCGCGATGCTGCAGCACGTGCGCGGACCGCTGGCCGGACCGACCGGCGGAAGGTGCCCGGCCGTCGAGCAGCTCAGCCCTCGCGGACCCGGAGCACCGCGCCGGCACCGGCCACGACCGCGGTCGTCGCCGCGGCCCAGTCGTTGTCCACGAGCACCAGGTCGTTGGCCGTCTGGCGGCACAGCACCCCGTAGACGGCACCGCTCTCGACGCTGCCCTCGTACCGGTTGCCCACCAGGTGCCCGCGGTTCTCGGTGGCGCGGACGTCGATCGCGACCGACGTCGCCGTACCCTGTCGCCGCAGCCCCGCGATCCGGTTGCCGACGAGCGTGATGCCGTCGTTCGAGTGGTACAGGGAGAGCCCGCGACGGACTCCGCCCGGGCAGTGGTTGTGCGCGACGATCAGGTGCCGCGTCAGGTAGACGAGCACGGCCCCGTCGCGGTCACCGTCCCCGTAGCCCGTCACGGTGTTGCGGAGGACGATGCCGTTCGCCCGTTCGGCGGGGTCCCCGACGGTCTCGCCCGCGCCGCGGATGACTATGCCGGACCCGGGGCCGGACGTCGTGCGGCGGACGACGTTGTCGATGACCGAGCAGTCGAGGGGCGCGTACTTCGTGGCGCCGGCGTTCGCCTCGTCCTTCGAGGGGACGATGGCGATCCCGACCCGGCAGTTCTCGACGAGGTTGCGGTGGATCGCGATGGACTGGCCGCCGTGGGTGTCGATGCCTTCCCACGCGGGGACGTCGGAGACGTGGTTGTCCGCGATGACGATCCGGGCCGAACGTGGTGCGCCGAGGAGTCCGGTGGTGGTCGCGCGGACGGCCTCGATGCCGTACGAGTTCAGGTACGGCGCAGGCTGGGTCACCCGGGCGATGCGGTTGCCGCGCACCGTGCCGTCGGTGCACGAGAACATGAGCACCCCGGCGTAGCCGACGTCGGCGATGACGCAGTCCGCGACGGTGAACGCCGCGCAGTGGTCGAGCAGGACACCGTCGTGGGAGAAGTCGCGGATGTCAGCGCCGAGGATCCGGACGTCGCGGAACGGCCGGGTGACGGTGCCGACGACGTGGACACCCCGACCGAGCCCGGAGTGGTCCGACCCGGAACCTCGGAGGACCGCGTCGATGATGGTCACGTCCGACGCGGCGACGACGACCAGGTCGATGTCGCGCGTGGTGGAGAGCGATCCGCCGACGAACCGGATCGTCACCGCGCGGTCGATCCGCAGCGGCTCGGACAGCGCCCAGTGCCGGGTCACGACGAGCACGGCACCCGCGTCGGTGGCCGCGACGGCGTCCTGCAACCGGGCGACCCCGGCGTCGGTCACCGTCCGGGCCGTGTCCGCCGGCGCGGGAGTCGAGCGCCCGGACGCGGCAGCCGGCCGGGTCCCGGTGGCGAGCAGCGCTGCGGGGATCGCTCCGGCCGCGCCGAACAGCGCACCCCGTCGGCTGACGACCGACCGGGGTGTCCGGAGCGGCGTCACCGCCCGACGGCTTCCGGCACCGGCGAGGCGCCGGACAGCGAGCGGTACAGGTCGAGCAGGACGTGCTCTTCGTGGTCCCACCGGAAGCGTTCGAGCACCAGGGCGCGGCCGGCTTCGGCGTGCCGTCGCAGCAGCTCAGGATCGCTGTCGTACCGGCGGAGTGCGGCCACGACGGCTTCCGGGTCACCCGGTGGCACCCACGTCGCGCAGTCGGCGCCGTCGAGCAGCTCGCGCCAGAGCGGGACGTCGGTGGCGACGACCGCCAGTCCGGCCGCCAGGTACTCGAAGAGCTTGGTGGGGATCGACGCAGCGTAGGCGGGCGTCGGCAGGAGTGGGAGGAGCCCGACGCGAGCCGTCACCAAGAGGTCGCGGGCCCTGTGGGGTGCCAGGACGCCGCGGTGGTCGATGCGTCCGGTGTCGACCAGCGCGTCGAACGCACCGCGGTCGACCGCCGAGTCGATCGGACCGGCGGTGACCACGCGCCAGCCGTCCGGGAGCCCGGGTGACGCCGCGACCCCGGTGAGGACGTCGATCCCCCGGTCGCGGCTGATGGACCCCAGGTAGACGGCCACCCGACCACGAGCAGCGGCCGGTGGGGCGTCGGTGTCCTGGGCACGGAGCCGTGGGACGTTCCGGACCAGGACGGTCCGGTCGGCGCGGAAGCGGCGCGCGATGGTCGGCGTCGCGGCCACCACCGTGCGTGACCGGCGCGCCAGGGCGACTGCCGCGTGCGCCGCCACCGTGCTGCCACGGCGGGCGACGGGGCCGAGGTACTCCTTGCCCCGCACCTGCTCCGGCAGGTCTTCGTGGGCGTCGTACACCACCGTCCGGTGCAGCACACGCAGGAGCGGGAGCGCCCAGAGCAGTTCGGGGTCGTGCAGGTGCACGATCGGCGCACGTGACGAGAGTGCCGCCCCGATGACCTGGACCGAGGACACCAGGACCCGTCGCCCGCGACGCCGAGCCGGGATGCGTCGGACGTACACCCCCGTCTCGGGATCGGGCAGGTGCCAGTCCGGATCGGCACCGGCGCCGGCGGCAGCGACGGCGACCAGCGCTGTGCGGTACCCGGCACGCGCTGCGCTCGCCGCAGCACGGAGGTGCACTCGGTTGTCGGTCCACGGGTGGGCGCTCGAGACGTGGACGATGTCGAACGGGCGGGGTCGAGGGGCCATGCAGCGAAACTACGGGGCGCCGCGGCCCCCGCGCGAGTTATATACATGTTGCATTCCGGTAGACTCGTCTGTTCACCACGATCCGTCGAGCAGATGGTCGTCATGACGGCGGGTCGCTCGCACCACGAGCAGCAGGACGGCGACGTAGGAGACGGTCATCGCCGAGGCGAGCGCGACGAGCACGACCGGCATCGGGGCCCCGAGCACGGACGGCACGAGCACCGCGGCGGCGCACACCACGAGACGTGATGCGTCCCACGTCAGCTGTGCCCCCTGCCGCTGCAGCATCGACAGCACCTGCGTGACCGGCGATGCGGCGACCTGGACCGCGAACGCCGGGACGAGGACCTGGGCGTAGGTGCCGGAGACCGCCCACTCCGCACCGAACACGGCCGAGAACACGGCGGGTCCGAGCAGCACGACGACGAGCACCGCGACCGCACCGGCGGTGGCGAGACGCGCGACGAGCCGCAGGACGAGCCGGCGCACGGGATCACCGGATCGGATGCGGAGTCCGAACGCCCCGGCGGCGTACTGCGCGGTGGCGTCGGCCACCATGCCGACGGGCGCACCGAGCACCCGCATCGTGAGGGCGACGAAGCCTGCGGCGACGCTGCCGTGCAGGGCCGCGATGAGCAGGCCCGGCGCCTGCTGGCCGACGACGTTCAGCATCGAGGACCACGGCGTGATGACGAGGAACCGCCGGTGGTGACGGGCGGCGGACGAGAGCGCCCGAGGGGTGATCCGCTCGCCGTCGCCCCGCCGGAACCGGACCATCCCGAGCACGGCCGCGATCCGGCCGACCGCCAGGCCACCCACCAGCCCGACCGGACCGGCCGCGGCCATCGCCAGGTTCCAGACGGACTGGCCGATGCCCTGGCAGGCGTTGCGCACGGCGATGGACCGGTGCTGCTGCCGTCGCGCGAGCACGGCCGAGGCGATCCGTTGCGCCCCCACCGCGACGACCGTCACGGGCACGGTCCACCACAGGTCCTCGAGGGCCGGTGCGGTGAACCACCGTGCCGCGTCACCGCGGAGGACCCAGGCAGCCCAGGCGGTGCCTGCACCGACGACCAGCGTCGAGAGCAGACCGAGTGTGACCAGCGCGTCGGTCGTCGCCCGGTCGTGTGCGACGACCAGCGCGCGGTCGGTACCGAGCGTCGCTCCGGCTCCGAGGATGCTCGCGACCGCCGTGACGACCGCGAGCGTGCCGAAGTCCGCCGGGGTGTAGAGCCGGGTCAGCAGCGGTGAGATCGCCACGACCAGGCCCTGTCCGAGGACCGTGCCCACGAGGATCGTCGCGATCGCCGGGAGACGCCGACGGGGCGAGGACCGCACGGTGTCAGACCACGGGGACCACGGGCGGAGCACCGATCGCGGTCACCGTGGTGGACGCCCACCGTTCGACGTCGAGGACCCGTCGGCCGTCGACGACCGTGCGGACGCCGGGGAGCCGGGACTCGTCCCACGTCGCGTACTCGGCGTGGTCGGCCTGCACGACCGCGGCGTCGACCGGTTCGCCGTCGGTGTGTGGCTCGAAGCCGAGACGGCGGAGTTCGTCGTCGGAGTAGAGCGGGTCGGAGACCGTCACGAGCGCGCCGTGCGCCCGGAGTGCGTCGACCGTGCCGAACACTCCGGAGAAGGCGGTCTCCTTCACCCCGCCGCGGTACGCCGCGCCGAGGACGACGACGCGCTGGTCACGCAGGTCACCGTGCAGACGCTCGAGGAGGTCGACCGCGTGCGACGGCATCGCGGCGTTCCGCGCACGGGCGGCACGGACGACCGTGGCCTCCGGGTCGTTCCAGAGGTACAGCCGCGGGTACACCGGGATGCAGTGACCGCCGACCGCGATGCCGGGGCGGTGGATGTGGCTGTACGGCTGGGAGTTGCAGGCATCGATGACCGCGGCGATGTCGATGGACTGCCGTTCGGCGAACCGGGCGAACTCGTTCGCCAGCGCGATGTTGACGTCGCGGTAGGTGGTCTCGGCGAGCTTCGCGAGTTCGGCGGCCTCGGCGGTGCGGAGGTCCCACACGCCGTTCGGCCGACCGAGGTCGTCGCGCTCGTCGAACTGCAGCACCGCTTCGTAGAAGGCCCGGCCGCGCGCCGAGCCCTGGTCGGAGAGACCACCGACGAGCTTCGGGTAGCGCCGGAGGTCGGCGAACACCCGGCCGGTCAGGACCCGCTCCGGCGAGAACACCACGTGGAAGTCCTGCCCCTCGACGAGTCCGGAGCGGGCCTCGAGCCGGGGTGCCCAGCGGCCACGGGTCGTCCCGACCGGCAGCGTCGTCTCGTACGCGACCAGGGTGCCGGGTCGCAGGTGGTCGCCGATCGTGTCGGTGGCGGCGTCCATCCAGCCGAAGTCGGGGATGCCGTCGGCATCGACGAAGAGCGGCACGACGACCACGACGACGTCGGCGCCGGGGATCGCTGCCGCGGCGTCCGTGGTCGCGCGGAGCATCCCTGCGGGGACCACCTCACGCAGGCCGTCGGCGAGCCCGTGCTCGCCGGGGAAGGGCTCGGTCGCAGCGTTCACGGCGTCGACCACCCCGCTCGCGACGTCGAGGCCCGTGACGTGTGCACCGGACCGTGCGTACTGGACAGCGAGCGGGAGCCCGATCTTGCCGAGACCGACGACGACGACGTTCATGCTGCTGCTCCTTCGGCGTCCGTGCCGAGCTGCACGGTCTGTTGGATCCGCGAGGACTCGAGGACGGCCTCGGCGACGAGCACCGTCCGGAGGCCGTCGCGGAGGGTGACGACGTCCGACGGCCGCCCGAGCACGGCGTCGCGGAACGCCTCGTGCTCGACCAGGAGCGGCTCGCGCTTGGTGATGGCGAACCGGGTACTGGCCCCCTCGGACACACCCCGGAACGCGGCGACCTGGTCCCACTCGGTCTGGACGGTGCCGTTCGCGTGGAAGGTCAGGTCGGCGGTGAGGGTGTCGGCGACGAACGTGCCGCGGTCACCGGTGACGATCAACAGGCGCTCCTTGTACGGGGTGAGCCAGTTCACGAGGTGCGAGGTCAGGGTGCCGTCGGCCAGGCGTCCGGTCACGGTGACGAGGTCCTCGTGGGGACGCCCGCTCTTGGTGCCCGCGAGCGCTCCGACGTGGACGAACGGTGACCGGGCGATCCACGACGTCGAGTCGATGTCGTGCGTGGCGAGGTCCTTCACGACGCCGACGTCCGCGATCCGTGCGGGGAAGGGCCCCTGGCGACGCGTGACGATCTGGTAGACGTCGCCCAGCTCACCGGCGTCGAGCCGCTGTCGCAGCGCCTGGAGCGCCGGGTTGTAGCGCTCGATGTGGCCCACCGCGCCGACGAGTCCGGCGCGGTCGAAGGCGGCCACGAGGCGCGCGGCAGCCGGACCGTCGACCGCGACGGGCTTCTCGATCAGGGCGTGCACCCCCGCCGCGGCGAGTTCCAGACCGACGGCTTCGTGGTGCGCCGTGGGGACCGCGACGACCGCGGTGTCGAGGCCGAGTGCGACGAGCTCACCGACGGACCGGACGACCGGCACGCCCTGGGCGACGTCGTGCTGGTCACCGAGGGCATCGGCGACGCCGACGAGCTCGACCCCCTCGAGCGAGCGCAGGACCCGGGCGTGGTGCCGCCCCATCATCCCGAGGCCGATCACCCCGGCCCGCAGCACGCCGCTCATCGTCCGGCCCCGGCGAGGGTGTTGACGGCCTCGACGACGCGGTCGAGCTGCGAGAGCGTCAGGGTCGGGTAGACGGGGAGCGCGAGGACCTCGGACGCGGCACGCTCGGTCTCGGGCAGGTCGAGGTCGTGTGCGAACGACGGGAGGCGGTGCACGGGCGTCGGGTAGTAGACCCCGGTCCCGATGCCGAACTCGGAGCGCAGCGCGGCCGCGAAGCCGTCGCGGTCGGACGGCACCCGCACGACGTACTGGTGGAAGACGTGCTCGGCTCGGGGGTCGGTCGTCGGTGTCACCACCCCGTCGAGTTCACGGCTGAAGTAGGCCGCGTTCGCCTGACGCTGTGCGGTCCACCCGAGCACCTTGCGGAGCTGCACCCGCCCGATCGCGGCGTGGATGTCGGTCATCCGCGCGTTGAAGCCGATGACCTCGTTCGCGTAGCGCTGCTCCATGCCCTGGTTCCGGAGCAGCCGGAGCATCCGGTCGACCGCGGCGTCGCGGGTCGAGACCATGCCCCCTTCGCCCGCGGTCATGTTCTTGGTGGGGTAGAGGCTGAACGCCGCGGCGTCGGACGAACTGCCAACGCGCGCGCCTGCCCAGCGGGCTCCGTGCGCCTGCGCCGCGTCCTCGACGACGAGCAGCTCGTGCTCCTCGGCGATCCGGGCGATCGCGGTCATGTCGGCCGGGTGCCCGTAGAGGTGCACCGGCATGATCGCCCGCGTGGCCGGGGTGACCGCGGCGCGGACGGCCGACGGGTCCACGCAGTAGGTCAGGGGATCGATGTCGACGAACACCGGCTCGGCGCCGACGAGTCGGACGGCATTGGCCGTGGCGGCGAAGGTGAACGACGGCACGATGACCTCGTCGCCGGGGCCGAGCCCCAGTGCGACGAGGGCCAGGTGCAGTGCAGCGGTGCCGCTGTTGACCGCGGTGACCGAGGCTCCGGCGACGAGGACGTCGCCGAACTCGCGCTCGAAGGCGGCGACCTCGGGGCCCTGCGCGAGCCCGCCGCCTTCGAGCACGGCATCGACGGCGCGGCGTTCTTCGAGGCCGATGAGGGGCTTCGCCGCGGGGATGAGTTCGAGTGTGGTGGTCAACGGATCGCCTCGATCGTGTCGGTGGTCTCGGAGTGGAGGAAGCGGTCACCGGTCTCGGTGCAGACCAGCGTGCGGTCGTCGACCTGCGCCAGCCGTCGGCCGGTCCGGCTCACCCAGCCGATGCGGCGGGCGGGGACCCCGGCGACGAGCGCATGGTCCGGGACGTCGTGGACGACGACGGCGCCGGCTGCGACCATCGCCCACCGGCCGATGCGGATGGGGGCGACGCAGAGCGCTCCAGCGCCGATCGACGCACCGTGCTCGACGACGACGGCCGTGGGCCGCCAGTCGTCGGCGTCCTGCACGGAGCCGTCCGGGTTGATCGCCCGCGGCGTGTTGTCGTTGGTGAGGACGGCACCGGGGCCGATGAAGACACCGTCGCCGACGACCGCCGGTCCGTAGACGAGGGCGCTGTTCTGGATCTTGCAGCGGGCACCGATCTGGACGCCGGCGCCGATCGTGACGCCGCGGCCGACGAGGGTCTCGCTGCCGACGGACGCGTGTGCCTCGACGTGGGAGTCGTCCCAGATGCGGACCCCCGGAGCGACGGCCGCCGAGGGCGACACGACTGCTGCCGGGGCGATGAACGCCGTCGGGAGAGTGGGACTGGGGGTCATGGGTGCGCTTCCGGATCAGGCGCGGCGGGACCTCCGCTGCCCGACCACCATACGATATACCGGTACGACATATCAAGTGTGATGATCGCGAGTGCGATGCGAAGGCACCGCGGTCCCACCGCCGGACGCCGGTAGTGTCGTCCCGTGCGATGGAGTCGAGTGAACTGGCCCTCCGTTGGCTACGTCTCCCTCGAGGACTTCGACGGCCAGCGCGAACACGTGACCCGGTTGCTCGAGGACGCCCCGCCCACGGTCGCCGCGCTCCTGACCGTCAAGTGGACCGACTCGAGGATCGAACGCTGGGTCGTGGAGTCCGCCGACGCCGTCGTCGACCCGGACGCCGACGAGGACGACGTGACGACCCCCGTCGACCTGCCGGGTCACGGTGTGCCGGACCCGGTCGTCGTGCACGCCGACATCGTGGTCCGAAACGACGAGGTCCTCGACACCCCGAGCGGCCTGTGGCGCCGCTGGAACCACGCCAGGGTGTCGCTCCGGCTCCGGGACGCCGTCATCGACCCGCCGGGTGTCGATCCCGCAGCACTGCTCGCCGGTGACGCGCACGTCGCCCGGGGCGAGCTCGAGTACCTGAACGAGCACGACGCCTGGGAACTCCGCCTGCTGATCTCCCCCGTCGGCGAGGTCGCGATCCGGTTCCGGGGCGTCCGGGTGGCGATCCGGAGCGTCGCCGAGAGCGTGTACGCCGACCTCGAGGCGCGCCCGGCACGCGGCTGGCACGGCCCGGTGCCGGACGGCTGGGTCGAGTGGACGACCGAGGTGGTGCGGGCAGCGGCCTACGGCGACCTCGGCGGACTGCACCTGGCCGACGACGCGAGCGACGTCGACGACGTCGACCCCCGCTGGGGCTTCGCCCCGCTGCACGCCGCCGCGTGGTTCGACCACCCCGAGATGCTCGAGGAACTCCTGCGCCGGGGCGCGACCCTGCAGCTGGAGGACACCGAGGGGCGGACGCCGCTGACGCTGGCGATCGACCGCGACGCGCGACGGGCGGTCGACGTGCTGGTCGGAGCGGGTGCCGACCTGGAGGCCCGTGACGGCGACGGCAACACCCCGATCGTCCGCGCTGCGTGGGGTGGGCACGCCGCGATCGTGCGTGCGCTCGCCACCGCGGGTGCGGACACCAGGGCGCGCGGGTCACGGGGCGCGACGCTGCTGATCGCGGCCGTCGACTCCGGCGACCTCGACACCGTCCGGGTCGTGCTGTCGCTCGACGTCGATCGGGACGCCGTCGACGACGAGGGCTCGACCGCCGCGGACCGGGCGGAGCTGCTCCGCGAGACGGCCGTCGCCGACCTGCTCGCCGCGGCCTGAGCGCGGCCCGCACCACGGCCCGTGCCCCGGCCACGTGCCGGGCGCACGGAAGCGCGGCGGACGGGAGCAGGGCCTCCCGTCCGCCGCGCGCCTGCGGGGTCGACCGTCCTAGACGGTGACCGACTCGAGGGCGTTCGCCTGCGCGACCCGCCCGTACCAGCGGGCGGAGTCCTTCGGCGTGCGCTCGAAGGTCTCGCGGTCCCACGCGACCAACCCGAACGTCGGGCGGAAACCGGAGGCCCACTCGTAGTTGTCCAGGAGCGACCAGTGCTGGTAGCCGAGGACCTCGATGCCGTCCTCGATGCAGCGGTGGATGCCCTCGAGGGCGCCCTGCGTGTACGCCTGCCGGCGGGAGTCGTCGGCGGTGGCGATGCCGTTCTCGGTGATCATCAGCGGGACGCCGCCGGAGAGCTCCCACGCGCTGCGGAGCCCGTCGGCCGAGGCCTCGGGGTAGAACTCCCAGCCCGTCAGGGTGGTCTCGACGTCGTCCGTCACGGGCAGGGGCCCGTCCGGACCGATGAACGTGCGGGTGTAGGCCTGCACGCCCAGGAAGTCGTCGCCGGCGGCCTGCTCGAGGTACCAGTCGTCGCGCGGGTACCCGTACTCGCGGAGCATGGCGTCCGCCCCGGGGTCGCCGGACGACTTGAAGGCCTGGGTCGCGATGGTCCACCCCGACCGGAGGCCCGACACCTGTGACAGGACCTCGCGCGACCGCTTGTGGCTGGCCAGCAGGGCGTCGGCGACGCCCAGGTCCGGGTTCGGCAGGCCGAAGGCCACCAGGTTGGCCGCGTCCTCGCCGCCGGCGAGCATGGCCGCGATGTTCGGCTCGTTGATCGTGCAGACGTAGCGGACGCCGTCCTGCACCACGGGGAGCGCGGCCTCGGTGTAGCGGGCGAACAGGTCGGCGGCGTCGGGTGCCCGCCAGAAGCCGTCGCGTTCGAACCAGCGCGGCACGGTGAAGTGCATGAGGGTGACGATCGGCTCGATGCCGAACTCGTGGCAGGCGTCGACCATGCGGCGGTAGTGGTCGACCTCGGCACGGCTGACGAACCCGCGCTCGGGCTCGATGCGGGCCCACTCGATGCTGAACCGGTAGGAGTTCAGCCCGAGCTCGGCCGCGATGCGGATGTCCTCGCGGTACCGGTGGTAGCTGTCCGCCGCGTCGCCCGAGGGCTCGACGATGGTGGTGTCCGGCTCGTGCTCGTGCACCCACCAGTTGCTGTTGACGTTGTTGCCCTCGATCTGGTGGGCGGCGGTGGCGGCACCCCAGAGGAAGCCGTCGGGGAACTGCAGCGTGGAGATGATGGTGCCTTTCAGTGCTTGTTCGAGTCAGTGCTGGCTCAGGTCAGTGCTGGCTCAGGAATGCGTCGAAGACGGCGACCGTCCCGAGCGGGTTCTCGACCTGGGGGCCGTGGTAGCTCGCGGGGATGACGACGTACTCGGCGCCGGTCTGCTCGGCCATCGCCCGCTGCCACGGGATCGGCCAGGCGTTGTCCCACTCGCCGTGGGCGACGAGGACCGGCAGGCCCGTGGCGCGCAGGGCGTCGGAGGCGTCGGTGTGGTCCTCGAGGATGTGGCCACCGGCGACGACGCTGAGCGGGCTCGTCGCGTCGAAGCGGTCTCGGACCATCCGGACGTCGTCGGGCAGCTCCTCGTCGGGTCGGTACGCCCAGAGCGGGTTCGTCGAGTCGAACAGCTGCCGGAGGTTCCCCCCGGTGTCGTGCAGGATCGTCAGCTCGGCGACCTTGCGGTACGGCCACCCGTGCGGCCCGGAACAGAACTGCACGACGTCGCGGAACGCCGTCGGGTCCTGGAGCGCGGCGGCCCGGACGATCACACCGCCGAGCGAGTGCCCGATCAGGTGCACGGGGGCACCGTCGTCGAGCAGGCGCGCGACCCGGACGACGTCGGCGGCTTCTTCGTCGAGGGAGTAGTCCCGCGATTCGGTCGGGGCGGCCGAGTCGGCCTGACCACGCCGGCTGATCGCGACCGCGGTCCAGCCGGCGTCGCGGAGGACGGGCAGGAAGGTCCGCCAGTCCTCCTTCGAGCCGGTGTAGCCGGGGACGATGAGCACGGTGCCCTTCGACACCCCTTCGGGCACGATCCGGTAGGCCGTGAGCCGCCCGACCGGGACGTCGATCCCGACGACGTCGACGCCGTCCGGGGTGGGCAGGTGCCCGAACGGCGGGACCGTCGGGAAGTCGTGCAGGTTCGTCATGCGCGCAGGGTCCTCCGCGGGTTGGGAACGGCGTCGAGGAGGGCGATCGTGTACGGGTCCTGCGGGTCCTGCAGCACCTGGGCCGTGTGCCCCCGCTCGACCACGGCGCCCTCGTGGAGCACCATGATGTCGTCCGTGATGAGCCGCGCACTCAGCAGGTCGTGCGTGATGTAGAGGAGCGAGACGCCCCACTGCTCGCGGAGGTCCTCGAGCAGTGCGAGCACACCGGCGCGCAACGTCACGTCGAGCATCGAGACCGGCTCGTCGGCGATGATCACCTGCGGGTCGCTCGCGAGCGCCCGGGCGATCACCACACGCTGCCGCTGCCCGCCGGAGAGCTGGTGCGGGAGCTTCTGTGCGAACTGCTCGACGGGGGTGAGCCCCACCGTCTCGAGCAGCTCGAGGACCCGACGTCGGGCATCGCGCCCGGTGAGCCCGGTGTAGTTCGCGATCGGCCGGGACAGCGTGTACTCGACCGTGTGCAGCGGGTTGAGCGCCGAGTACGGGTCCTGGAACACCATCTGGACCTCGGAGCGGAGGTCCCGTAGACCGCGCTTGCCGAGGCGGGCGACGTCGAGGTCCCCGAACCGGACCGTGCCGGTGGTTGGCTTCTCGACGCCGGTGAGCAGCTTCGCGATGGTCGACTTGCCCGAACCGGACTGGCCGACCAGGGCGAGCGACTGCCCGGGCTCGAGGGTGAACGACACGTCGCGCACGGCCTGCACCGGCTGCTCACCGCGGCGCGGCGCCGGGTAGGTCTTCACGATGTGGTCGACGACGATCGGGTTGCGGGCGGCACTGCGCTCGCGGGAGCCGACGGTGCTGAACGACGAGGTCGTCTCCTGCCGCTTCTCGCCGGCCTCGGCGCGGAGCGAGCGGTCCGGGAAGCCCGGCAGCGACACCACCTCGGCGCGGGGGTCGGCGTAGTGCGACAGGAGCATCTGCGTGTACTCGTCCTGCGGGTCGCGGAGGATCTCGCGGGAGCCGCCGTCCTCGACGATTCGGCCCTCGTGCATGACGAGGACGCGCTCGGTGGCCTCGAGGACGATGCCGAGGTCGTGGCTGATCAGGATCGCCGTGAAGCCCTCGGTGCGCTGCAGCTCGATGATGGTGTCCATCACGGCGTGCTGCACGAGCACGTCGAGCGCCGTCGTCGGCTCGTCGAACACCATGAGCTGCGGCTCGAGCGAGAGCGCCAGGGCGATGGAGACGCGCTGCCGCATGCCGCCGGAGAGCTCCCCGGGGAACCGGGCGAGCATGGACGTCGGCAGCTTCACCTTCTCGATGAGCTCCTTCATCCGGGCGTCCCAGCGGTCGCGCGACACGTGGCCGTGCGCCTTGAAGACGTCGATGAAGTGGTTGCGGATCGTGCGCACCGGGTTGAGCGCGTTCATGCCGGACTGCAGCACCATCGCGAAGCCGCCCTGCCGCTGCTGGCGCAGGGCTTCGTCGTCGAGGTCGCGGATGTCCTTGCCCGCGAAGACGATGCTGCCGCCGTTCGTGCGCGCCGGCGGCTTCTGCAGCCGGGTCAGCGCGTAGCCGAGCGTCGACTTGCCGGAACCGGACTCGCCGACCAGGCCGACGAACTCGCCCTTCTTGAGCTGGAACGACACGTGGTCGACGGCTTGGACGGCCGTCTGGCCGGCCGATTCGTAGACGACCGACAGGTCGCGGACGTCGAGCAGGACGGAGGCGTCGCCCTGGTCGTGACGGGCGTCGGACCGGAGGCCCGTGGCGGCGCCGGTGGGCGCCTCCAGGCCGTCTGCCGGGTGCGTTTCTGGCAAGCCGCTCATGCGCGCTTCTCCTTACGGGGCCGTGCGCCGTCGCGCAGCCGCGGGTTGGACACGGCGTCGACGCCGAAGTTGATCAGGGTGAGGCTCATCGCGAGGAGTGCGATGCAGAGACCCGGCGCGAAGAGCAGGATCCACTGCCCGGTGAGCAGCGCGTTCGAGTTCTGCGCCCAGTACAGGATCGTGCCCCAGCTGACGATCGACGAGTCGCCGAGTCCGAGGAACTCGAGGCCCGCCTCGGCGAGGATGGCGCTGGTGGCGGCCCCGAAGAAGCTGCCGACGATGAGGCTCGTCATGTTCGGCAGGATCTCGCGGAACACGATGCGGGTCGCGCCCTCGCCGGAGAACTGGGCGGCGGTGACGAAGTCCCGGCCGCGCAGCGACTGCGTCTGCGAGCGGAGCACACGAGCACCCCATGCCCAACCGGTCACGACGATGACCGCGATGATCACCGCGATGCCGCCGTTCTGCAGGTAGGCGGCGATGACGATCATCAGGGGCAGACCCGGGATGACGAGGAACAGGTTCACGATGAACCCGATGACCTCGGCGATCCAGCCGCGGACGTAGCCCCAGCTGAGGCCGATCGCGACGGCGACGAGCGTGGACAGGATGCCCGCGACCGCGCCGACCATGACCGAGATGCGGGCGCCGTAGATGATCTGGGACAGGACGTCCTCGCCGGCGGCGGTGGTGCCCATCCAGTGGTCGGGCGTCGCGTCGGCGGACCGGGCGAAGCCGTTCTGGCTGGCACCGTACGGGGCCAGGAGCGGGGCGAAGATCGCCACGAACACGAAGACGCCGAGGATGATGATGCCGATCCGGGCCTTCTTGTTCGACCAGACGACGCCGAACTGGCGGGCCGCGGCGCGCCACTTGGACGGCGCCTGGGCTGCTTCTTCTTGCGTGCGGACTGCGACTGTGGCGTCCGGGGTGGTGGTGTTGGTCATCGACGCGTCCTCGGGTCCAGAACGCCGTACATGACGTCCACGATGAAGTTGGCGATGAGCACCGACACGGTGATCATCAGGAAGAGGGCCTGCATGAGCGGGTAGTCCTGCCCGATCACGGCGTTGAACAGCAGGTAGCCGATGCCCGGGTAGCCGAAGACCTGCTCGACCAGGACGGAACCGCCGACCACGCCACCGAGCGCCAGACCGAAGCCGGTCAGGTTCGGCAGGATCGCGTTGCGGGCCGCGTAGCGGATGGCGACGGTGCGCCCGCGGAGGCCGTTGGCCTCGGCGAAGGTCACGTAGTCGTCACCGAGCGTGTTGATCATCGCGTTGCGCATGCCGATGATCCAGCCGCCGAGGCTCGTCACCAGGATCGTGACCGCCGGCAGCACCGCGTGCTGCAGTGCATCGCCGAAGAACGCACCGTTCAGGCCCGGCGTCGTCGTGGCCGAGTAGGCGCCCGTGGTCGGGAACCAGTGCAGCACGTAGCCGAGGAAGAACAACAGCAGCAGGGCGGTCCAGAAGTACGGGAACGTCGACATGAAGCTGCCCGACAGGGTGGGGAGCGAGTCGAGCCAGGTGCCGCGCTTCCACGCCGCCGCGACACCGATCAGGGTGCCGAGGACGAACGCCAGGATCGTGACGACCCCGACGAGGATCAGCGTGTAGGGCAGGGCCTTCGACACGAGGTCGCCGACGGGCTGCGGGTAGAACGTGTAGCTCGTGCCGAAGTCGAGGGTGATGACCTGGTGCAGGTAGCTGACGTACTGGTCCCAGAGGTTGCCGGTCGGCACCCCGAGCTGGGCCTCGATGGCCTTCTTGGTGGCGTCGGTGACCGGGCCGTTCTGGCTGAGCTTCGCGAGTGCGGCGTCGGCCGGGCTGCCCGGCATCAGGCGCGGGAGCACGAAGTTCAGCGTGACCGCTGCCCAGAGGGTCAGGACGAAGAGGACGAGTTTCTGGAGGATGTACTTCACTTCTGGTCCTCCTGCTGCGCGGCGTTCTGCTCCTGCAGGATCTGCTTGCCGGCGGCGCTGTCGCGCAGACGGAGCTTGGTGAAGATGAGCAGCGGTGCCGAGTCGTAGTTCTGCGGTGCCATGTAGGGGTCCTTCGCGCTCGGCCAGCCGACGAACTTGCCGGTGTTGAACAGGCCCCAGAGCCCGCCGTAGTACATGCCGATGACGGGGAGCTCGTCGTAGACGGTCTGCTGCAGCTGGTCGAGGATCTCCTGCTGCTTCGCGGTGTCCGTCGTCGCCTTGTACTCGTCGAGGAGCTTCTGGGTGTCGGCGTTCTTGTACCGCTCGTAGTTGTTCACGGTCGACTTGCCGACGGGCTGGTAGAACTCGCTGCTGAGCAGGGAGTTGAACGCCTGGTAGACGTCGCCGTTGCCCATGCCGCCCATCGCCATGTCGAACGTGCCGTTGTTGATGTTCTGCTGGTACCCGGCGGGCTGCGGCGCCTGGATCGTCACCTTGATGCCGATGGCCGTCAGTTCGCGGCGGACCTCCTGCGCGGCGCGGAGCCAGTCGGAGTAGCCGTTCGCGGTCATGATCGTGATCGCGAGCTGCTTGCCGTCCTTGACGACCTTGCCGCCCTGCACGGTGTAGCCGGACTTCTCGAGGCTGGCGAGCGCCGCCTTCGTGTCCTGCGTGATCATGCCCTTGTCGGGGATGTCCGGGTTGAGGTAGCGCTCCTGGTTCGGCAGGATCAGGCCGGTCTGGCCCGCCGCCGACAGGTTGCCCTCGGACGCGGTCTCGGCGATGGCGTCGCGGTCGAGCGCGAGCGAGATGCCCCGGCGGACGTTGACGTCGTTGTACGGCGCCTTCGTGAGGTTCGGGATGAGGCCGATCACACCGCCGGCCGGGAACCACCACTCGTTCGTCTTCGACGCGGCGCCCCAGGTGCCCTTGACGTCGGAGATGAACGAGTACGCCCAGTCGTAGCCGCGCGTGACGGTGTCGAGCTGCGTGTTCGTCGCCGGCAGGATGAGGTGCTTGATGGCGATCTTGTCGGCCTGCCAGTACTTCGGGTTCTTGTTCATCGAGTACTGCTGGTCGGTGTAGTTGCCGAGGACGAACGGCCCGGTGCCGACCGGGTTCGGGTCGCGCCAGGTCGTCGGGTCCTTCACGCCGCCCCAGTGGTCCTCGCCCAGGATGTACGTCTGCCCGATGATCGTCAGGCTCGGGACGTCCTCGCTCTTGAGGTGGAAGACGACGTGGTCACCGTCCTGCTCGATGCTCTTGATGTGCTGCCAGGCGCCCTTGACGTCCATGGCGGGGAACTTCTTGAGCAGGTCGAAGGTGAAGACGACGTCCTTCGCGCTGAACGGTGAACCGTCGGACCACTCGACACCCGAGCGGATCGTCATGTCGATGGTCTTCGCGTCGGGCTGGCTCCACGCGCTGGCGAGCCAGGGGTTGCGCTTGCCGTCGAGGGGGTTCACCTCGATGAGGGGCTCGTACATCCACTTGGAGGCCGTGCGCGCGTTCGCGATGTACGGGTTGAAGTTGCGGTCGAACAGCGGGTTGCCGCGGTCCGCGTTGATGAGCATCGTGTCCTTGCCGATGGTGGGATCGGGTTCGGATCGGACCTGGATGCTGCAGCCGGTGGCCACGAGGGCCACTGCGGCGAGGCCGGCGATGGCCGCGACGAGGCGGCCTCGGCGGCGGGGGCCTGGGTCACGCGTGCCGCGCGTGCGCTGTGGGGGAAGCGTCATTGCTCGGTCGACCTCCATGTCGATTCGGTACGTGCTCAATGTATGCGCTTACATCGCGCCGTGCAACTGCGGGTGTTGTTTCGCGGGGTGGCACCGTGCGAGGTGTCGTCGGCGCGGGGCGTCGCACGGTGCGAGGGGCGTCGCGCGTGGTGCGAGGTTCCGTCCGTGGTGCGAGGTCGCGAGGCTCGCACCGAACACGGAACCTCGCACCACACGCGCCCCGCACGGTGCGACCTCGCGATGACACGCCCGCTACAGCGCGGGCGGGCAGCTCTCGCGCAGCAGCACCTCGACGGGCAGGCGCACGGCGCGCGGCGGCCCCTCGCGACGTTCGAGCCGGTCGACGATCGCCAGGACGGCAGCACGCCCGAGCGCCCCCATCGGCTGGTGCACCGTCGTCAGGCGCGGCGACGAGAACCGACCGGCGTCGATGCCGTCGAACCCGGTCACGACGAGGTCCTCGGGCACGCGGAGCCCCCGGGCAGCGGCGGCGTCGAGCACCCCGAGGGCGGACTGGTCGTTCGAGCAGACGACGGCGCGCGGGACGTCGTCGGCCAGCAGTGACACCGCGAGCTCCCGCGCTCGGGCACGCCCGAAGTCGCCGTGCACGGTGCGCACCGCCGAGGCCGGCACCCCGTGGTCGGCGAGTGCCGCACGGAACCCCGCCGAGCGCTCCATGTCGTCGGGCGAGTCGATCGGCCCTGCGACGTACGCGAGGGACCGGATCCCCAGGCGCCCGATCACGTGCGACGCCAGGGTCCGCATGCCCGCGGCGTTGTCCACGCTCACCGAGTCGAACCCGTGCGAGCGCCGGTCGTCGGCGAGCACCACGACGGGGATGCGGCGGGCGACGTGCTCGAGCAGGTCGTCGGGCACGGTCTGCGCCAGCACGGCGAGCCCGTCGACCCGGCCGGCGACGTCGTTCACGATGACGTCGCGCGACGAGCCCCGCCCGGCGGCGACCATGAGCGCGAGCCCCCGCTGCCAGGCCTCGGTCTCGGCACCGCGCAGGACCTCGTCGAAGTACAGGTTGGACGAGAACGGCTGCGTCACGTGGCGCCGGTCGTCGACCACGCGGACGCCGCCGTCGGTGACCAGGTCCGGCCGCTCGTCGGGCACCACGTCGAACCCGGGCAGCAGCAGTCCGACGACGCCGGTGCGCTTGCCGGCGAGAGCCCGGGCGTTGCCGGACGGAACGTAGCCGAGGCTCCGGATCGCCGCCTGCACGCGGTCCCGGGTGCCCTCGCGGACGGCGTCGGGCGTGCGGAGCACGCGCGAGACGGTGGCGATGGAGACGCCGGCTGCAGACGCGACGTCGTAGACCGTGGGAGGTGCGGTGCGCTGGTCGGCCAACCCGTGCCTCCCCTTCGACGTCCGCTGGTGCCGCGCCTCGCGCTGTGCGGCCGGACCATCCTAGGCATGGCGTGTCCCGGGAGTTCTCCACACGGTGCCGGAAACGCTTGCGGGACAGCGGGGGTCGCGCGACACTGTTCCGACCTCAGTACGTCCCGTGAGGAAGCGCACCAGCGGGCCGCGTGCCCGCACCGATCAGGTTGCCCACACACAGGGGAAGGACACGACATGTCACAGTCGACACGTTCCGGGAGCAAGCTCGCACTCCGCGCGAGCCACGACGAGGCCGAGGTGCGCGACGCGCTGCTCGAACGCACGGATTCGATCCGCACGTTCGACGACCTCGACGCACCGCAGGAGACGACGGACCTGCGCTAGCGGCTCGCGCCCGGCCTCCCCCCGGACACGGCCAGGAGGCCCGGGCAGCGCCCGCAGACCGCTCACGTCCGCGCGCACTCAGCGCTCGGTCGCGCCCACGATCGTCATGCCTGCCCCGCGCAGGCGTCGGCGCTCCTGCGCGATCCAGCTGAGGAGCCGGTCGTTCGTGCCGGCGACGTGCGCGGCGACGAGTTCCGCTGCGCGGTCCGCGTCCCCGTCGCGCACGGCGTCGATGATGGCGCTGTGCTCGTCCCAGGCGGCGTCGCGGGCCTCGGGCGTGCGGACCTCGATCCAGCGCGTGCGCTCGAGCCGCGTCAGGGCATCGGCGATGGCGTCGGTGACGAACCGGTTGCCACCGAGCGCGGCGAGGTCGAGGTGGAACGTCGACCCCATGCGGATGCCGGCCTGCTGGTCGGGGGTGGGCTGGAGCGCGTCGAGGTGCCCGCGGACCTCGGCCAACTGCTCCGGCGTGGCACGCTGGACGGCCAACCGGACGGCAGCGGGCTCGAGGATGCCGCGGAGTTCGGCGAGCGAGGCGATCTCGTCGAGGTCGATCGGGGTGACCGTCCACGAGCGACCCTCGTGCAGGATGAGCCCCTCGCGCTCGAGCCGCGACAGTGCGGCGCGGACCGGCGTGCGCGAGGCGTGGAACCGCGCCTCGAGCCCGCGCTCCGAGATGCGCTCCCCCGGTGCGATGTCGAGGGTCAGGATGGCTGCGCGCAGGTTGTCGTAGAGCTGGGCCGTCTGCGACACGGGCGCGGCGTCGGTCGTGTCGGTCACGGCGGACAAGCCTAGCGGCGTGACGGCAGGAATGGTATACCGTTGTGGTATACCAATTCGTTCCGCGATGGAACGACGACGAACGGCCGACACGACCCATGCCCACGACCGACGCCCCGCAGCGATCCACCACGACGCCGCCGGTCTCCGCCCGCGCCTGGACGATGCTCGCCCTCGGGGTCGCGGCCCAGGCGGCGGGGACACTCGTCGTCTCCGCGCCGGCGCTCCTCATCCCCCACCTGCTCAGCCGCGGCACGTCCCTGCCGGCCGCCGGGCTGCTCGCCGCCGCCCCGACCTTCGGCATGGTGCTGACGCTCATCGCCTGGGGCGCGATCACCGACCGGTTCGGCGAGCGCGTCGTCATCGCCGGCGGGCTCGTGCTCACCACGCTGGCCGTGGTCGGTGCTTGGCTGGCTGCGGGCGACCCGGTGCTGCTCGGGTTGGCGTTCCTGGCCGGCGGCATGACGAGCGCCTCGACGAACGCCGCGAGTGGTCGGGTCGTGGTGGGGTGGTTCCCGAAGGAGCGCCGGGGACTCGCGATGGGCATCCGGCAGATGTCGCAGCCGCTCGGGGTGACGCTCGCGGCGGTCACGGTGCCGCAGCTCGCCGAGGGCTCCGGGATCCGCGCCGCCCTGGTCCTGCCGATCGTGCTGTGCGCGGTGCTCGCCGTCTGCTGCGCGATCGGGATCACCGACCCGCCACGCCCGGCCCGAGCCACGGTGGCGACGACGACGGCCGCGAACCCCTACCGGTCCAGCGGGTTCCTGTGGCGGGTGCACGCGGTGTCGGTCCTGCTCGTGGTGCCGCAGTTCACCCTGTCGACGTACGGGCTCGTCTGGCTCGTGGGCCTCGGCTGGTCGACACCGGCGGCCGGGCTGCTCGTCGGCGCCGCGCAGTTCGTCGGGGCGATCGGCCGGATCCTGGTCGGTGGCTGGAGCGACCGGGCCGGATCGCGCGTCGGCCCCCTGCGGATCGTCGCGGTGAGCGCGGCGGTGGTGATGGCGGTGCTCGCGGTCGTCGACGCCACGCACCTGGCCGGGGCTGCGGTGTTCCTGGTGCTCGCGACGAGCGTGACGGTCGCCGACAACGGGCTGGCCTACACGTCGGTCGCCGAGGCGGCGGGGCCGTTCTGGTCCGGCCGGGCGCTCGGGGCGCAGAACACCGGGCAGTTCATCGCGGCGAGCGCCGTCGGTCCGGGCATCGGGACGTTGGTCGGTGCCCTCGGGTTCGCGGCGTCGTTCGGCATCGTGGCGGTGCTCCCGCTGCTCGCGGTCCCGCTGGTGCCCCGACGCGACCGTTCGTACGACTGACCGTCCGCACGACGCAACGCGATCGACCCCGTCGGTCGGCTCCGCCCGCCGCGCTCGTCAGCCCTGTTCGTGGTCGGCGCGCTCGGGATCGTCCTGGGACTCTCGTCGGCGGTCCTGCATGAGCTCCTTCGTCCGGAGCAGGCGCAGCGCCGTCACGAGCACCAGCCCACCGAGGACGTTGAACAGCAGCGTGTACCCGAACCAGCCGAGCCACTGCCCGTAGGTGATGTCCGCTCCCGACTGGATCGCCCCGAAGACGAGCAGCGAGTCGAGGATCGAGTGGAAGAGCTGCAGTCCGGCGAGCAGGAAGCCTCCGGCGACGGCGGCGACGAGCTTCGCGGGGTCCGAGTCGGTGCCCTGCTGCATCCGCGTCATCAGGGTGATGGTGCTGCCACCCAGGACCGCCAGCACGATGCTCTGCAGTCCGAACGGCGCGTCGACGTAGTGGTGCGCCGACTCCGAGAGCGTGGCGTGCCACTGCGGGAACGCCTGGACGACGAGCCACATGAACACCCATCCCCCGGCCAGGTTCGCCACGAGGGTGCCGCCCCACAGTCGCACGAGCTGCAGGACGGTCCCCTCGCGGGCGACCACGGCCGCAACCGGCATCAGGAAGTTCTCGGTGAAGAGTTCGCTGTGCGCCAGGTGCAGCGCGATGAAGCCGATGCCGAAGGCCAGCCCGGCGAGCAGGTGACTGTCGGTCTCGGTGAGCACGGCGAGGTACGCCATCACCCCGAGACCGACCTCGAGGCCGCCGAAGAACCCCGTGACGAGGACGGCGCGGGTTGTCCGCTGCAGCCGCTCCGCGCCCTCCTCGATGGTCGCGTCGAAGGACTCCGCGAGTTCGTCCTCCACGGGTGCGTCGCTGGTGCCGAGCTCACGTCGGCGGTCGTCGGTCATGGCCGGGACGCTATACGCGGCGATCGTGGCGGCCCGCAGGATCGCGCCGTGACGGACGGGAGGCCCGGTACCAGCTGGCACCGGGCCTCCCGTCCGTCGTCCGGTCACCGCTCAGGCGGCCGGCACCGCCGGTCCCACCGGCCACCGCAGCAACGCCGCGGCGGGCGCACCGTTCGGCAGCGACGCGGCGTTCACGAGCCGCAGCTCCGCGTCGGTGAGGGCGACCGCCCGGACGATCGCGCACACGGCCGGGACCGGTCCGATGGCCGGTGCGCCCGCCGCCTGCTCGGGTGCCGTGGCGATCCACGGCACCGCTCCCAGCGCGAGCAGGGTGCGGTCGCCGATCGCGGCGGCGTCGATCGCGACGACCGAGGCCTGCGCCTGCTGCAGCGCCTCGACGACGGACCCGAGGCCGGTGACCGTCTGGTTGTCCCCGCGGCCGACGTGGGTGCGGAGCAGGTTCTCGAAGTCGTGCCGGCGGGTCGCGATGACCCGGGCGAGCGCGATGTCGACGTGCTCGACGAGCGCGGTCTCCGACGCATCCGACGCCCGGGGATCGACCGGGACCTCGGAGACGACGGCGCGCGCCTCGGTGGACAACTGGTCGAGCAGGAGCCCCCGCGCGCGGATGTCCCCCGCGACCACGATGAGCTTCGGCTGCAGCCGCCGGAAGGCCTCGTCGACGGACGCAGCGACCTCGTTCTGGTTGTCGCGCCAGATCTCCTCGGTGTGGTGCTGCCACCGCAGGTGCGACCAGCCGCCGCCCTGGAACTTGTGGAGCGTGTCGGTGCGGCCCTGCACGCGCTGCTCGTCGCGACGGTCCGGCACGTCCGCGTGGCCAAGACGGTAGGCGCGGTAGCCACCGCCCTCGCGACCGACCTCGACGATCAGGAACGGCAGGTCGAGCGGCCGGTGTGCCAGGAGCGGCAGCAGGTCGGGCACGGGGTCGTGGCCGATCGACGTCGGGGCGTGCATCGCCCCGGGCAGGACCTCGCTGAGCACGAGTTCGCCGTCGTGCACGAGCACGTACCGGCTGACCGGCGCGGGCACCCCGGGCGTCTCCTCGAGTTCGGCCATCACCGTGTCGATGACCTCGGCGTCCGCCCCGGCCGACCGCAACTCGTCTTCGGCCTTCCGGCGCTGCAGGGCGGCGACGTGCTGCGGGTCCTCACGGTCACCGGACGCGTCGACGTAGGCCCACGTCCACGTGCCCCCCGCGCTTCAGGCGTTCGGCGATCCCGGACTGCAGGTGCGGGGCGTCATTCTGCGTCAGAGCCATCGGTGCTGCCCTCCCCGGTCTCGGTGCGGTACACGGTCGCGTCGGCTCCGTCGCCGTCGCCGGTGGGCAGGGGGTCGGCCCGGTCGGCATCGTCCTCGGGGAGCACGTCGGTGGTGTCGTCCTGCAGCTCGCCCTCGAGCGCGCCGTCGTAGCCCGACGCGGCGACGGTCTCCGGGCTGTCGGTGTCGTCGGGGACCGGCTCGGACTGCCGGAACTCCTCGACGTGGGCGTTGCTGCCGTGCCCCTGGACGATGCTCTGCGCCTCGTGCGCGAGCTGCTCGTCGAGTTCGGGGCGATGGGTGGTGTTCCCGCGTTCGGTCATCGCTTCTCCTCCCGGTCGTGCCACCGGCGGCCTTCGCCGTCCGGGGCGTCGGTGTCTGCTCTGTGACCCCACCGTCCGCGCCCGGGCCTGGGGCCGTTCCAAGGTGCGCAGGGAACGCGCAGTGTCGGTACGGTCACGAAACCACAACGGCGTTCGGTTCTGTGATTGGGTGTCGACAACCCCGATCAACGACGAACGGAGTGCGGCAATGGCGCCACGACCACGACCCATCACGAGACGACACCTGTTGGGCTTCGGCCTCGGCACCGCGGCGGCGGGACTCCTCGCCGGCTGTGCGGTCCCGGGCTCGACCAACGTCAACAAGGCGGCCCTCGTGCCCGCCGCGGCCTCGGGTGAGACCGTCCAGCTCACCTACTGGGCCTGGCTCAAGGACCTGCAGAAGGTCTGCGACGTCTGGAACAAGACGCATCCGGACGTCCAGGTGTCGGCGAACTGGATCCCCGGCGGCAACAGCGGCGGGTACCAGAAGATGTACTCCGCGCTCGCGGCCGGCGGCGGCCCGGACATCGGGCAGGTCGAGCTCCGGCAGATCCCCGAGTTCATGCTCGCGAACGGCCTGGTCGACCTGGCCCGGTACGGCGCGAAGGACTTCGAGTCGAAGTACGACGAGGCGGCGTGGGCGCAGGTGTCGTTCGTCGACGGCATCTACGGCATCCCGCAGGACACCGGCCCGATGGGGTTCTACTACCAGACCGCGATCCTCGAGCAGGCCGGCGGCGAACCCCCGACGACCTGGGACGAGTGGCGTGACCTGGCCGACAAGGTCCGGAGCACCGGGAAGCAGAACTACCTCGAGGTGTTCCCGGTCGCCGACGCGTCGCCGTTCGCCGCGTACGCACAGCAGGCCGGCGCGCGCTGGTTCAAGGTCGACGGCGACGAGTGGGTCGTCGACATGACCGACGACAAGACCCTGATGGTCGCGGACTTCTTCGACGGGGTCATCGACGACAAGCTCGTCGACACGAGTGCCGGTGCGTACTCCCCCGGGTGGTACGCCGCGGCCGCGAGCGGCAAGATCGCCGCGGTCACCAGCGCGAGCTGGGGGGACGCCCTGATCGAGTCGGTGCAGGGCGGCGAGGGCAAGTGGAAGGTCGCCCCGATGCAGAAGTGGGGCGCCGACGGCTTCGGCTCGAGCGCCATCGGCGGTTCGACGGCCGCGGTGCTGGCGAACGCGAAGCACCCGAAGGAGGCGCTCGAGTTCATCACGTGGATGACCACCTCGAAGGAGGGCATCGACGCGATGATCAAGTACTGCGGCATCGGCTGGTCGCCCGCCGTCGACTACATCGGGGCGCAGCGCGAGAAGCCGTCGAAGTGGTTCTCCGGCCAGAACTACAACGAGGACGTCTTCGTGCCGGCTTCGAAGGAGCAGAACATCGACTGGTCGTGGTCCCCGGTGACCCAGTCGGCCTTCACCAGCCTGCAGAACCAGTTCCGCCGCAAGCTCACCTCGGGCCTGAAGCTCAGTGACGCCGTGGAGCTCGCCCAGCGGGAGATCGTCCAGTCCTTCAAGGACAAGGGCCTCAGCGTCAGGACGGCACGATGACCCAGCAGACCACCACCCCACGGACCACCGGTCGACCGGTCGGCGGCACCCCCGCGTTCCGCACCAGCACGAAGGCCACGAGCGCGCAGAAGCGTGCCCCGTGGATCCTGCTCGCCCCGTTCCTGGCCCTGTTCCTGCTGACGTTCGTCATCCCGATCATCAGCGCCCTGTTCCAGTCGTTCACCACCGTCGACCGCGAGGGCCTGTTCGGCGAGGACGGCGTCGTCGGCCGGTTCGCCGGGTTCGACAACTACGCGATCGCCCTGCAGGACAGCGGGTTCGTCGCCTCGATCGGCCGCATGCTGCTGTTCGGCATCGTCCAGGTCCCGGTGATGATCATCGCCTGCACGATCCTCGCGCTGCTGCTCGAGTCGGCGAGCGCCCGCTGGCCGGGCTTCTTCCGGGCGATCTACTTCATGCCCTACGGCGTCCCCGGCGTCATCGCCACGATCCTGTGGTCGTTCCTGTACGTGCCCGGCCTGTCACCGATCGTGTCGCTGCTGCAGTCGATGGGGCTGCAGCCGGACTTCCTCGGCGCGAACAGTGTGCTGTGGTCGATCGCGAACATCGTCACGTGGACCTACACCGGCTACAACATGCTCATCATCGTGGCGCAGCTGAAGTCCATCCCCGGCGAGGTCTACGAGGCCGCCAAGGTCGACGGCGCGAACGCGTTCCAGGTCGCGTGGCGGATCCAGATCCCGCTCATCGCGCCGGCCCTGGTGCTCACGACGGTGTTCTCGATCATCGGCACCCTGCAGCTCTTCGCGGAGCCGCAGATCCTGTCGACGGTCGCCCCGGCGATCGACACCGAGTACACGCCGAACTACGCCGCCTACACGAACGCGTTCGCGTTCAACGAGTACGGCGTCGCGAGTGCGCAGGCGGTCATCATCGCGCTGGCCGCGTTCATCCTGTCGTTCACGTTCCTCGCGCTGACGAACCGACCGCCCAAGGACGAACGCGACCGACGCAAGCGCGCACGGCGCGACGGCCGGGAGGCCCGCACCGCGCTCCAGACGCGCGCTGCGGCGGGCAGCACGGTCACCACCCAAGCCGACCCGGGCCTCCAGGCCGGTCGCGTCGCGACCACCGAAGGGACTGACCGATGACCAGCGAAGCCATCGAAGCGCCGGCCACGGCGAAGACCGCCGTCCCCGTGGACACCACGTCGATCTCGGCGCACCAGCGCCGCAAGCTCGACCGGTCGCCGCGCTCGCAGATCGTGGTGACGGGCATCCTCGTCGTCGTCGCGCTGTACTTCATCGTCCCGCTGTACTGGGTCGTCATCGCCGCGACGAAGACCACGGGCGCGCTGTTCTCGACCAACGGGTTCTGGTTCGGCGGCGAGTTCGCGCTCTGGAGCAACCTGCAGCAGGTGTTCACCTACGACGGCGGCATCTTCGTCCGGTGGATCGCGAACAGCATCCTGTACTCCGGCGTCGGTGCGGTCCTGGCGACCTACTTCGCCGCGGCCGGCGGGTACGCGCTGGCGAAGTACGACTTCCGGGGGCGCCAGTTCGTGTTCGGCACGATCCTCGGCGGCGTGCTCGTGCCGGGGACCGCGACGGCACTGCCGCTGTTCCTGCTGTTCTCGTCGATGGGCCTGACGGACACGTACTGGAGCGTGCTCATCCCGAGCCTGGTGTCACCGTTCGGGCTGTTCCTGTGCCGGGTGTACGCCGCCGCGTCGGTGGACACCACCCTGCTCGAACAGGCACGCATCGACGGGGCCGGCGAGCTGCGGATCTTCCACACCGTGGTGCTCCGGCAGATGACCCCGGCGCTCGTCACCGTGTTCCTGTTCCAGGTGGTCGGGATCTGGAACAACTTCTTCCTGCCGCTCATCATGCTGGCAGACCAGAAGCTGTACCCGATAACACTGGGTCTGAACAACTGGCGCTCGCAGGTCGACCGCCTGCCGGAGTTCTACCAGCTCACCACCGGCGGGGTGCTCGTCTCGGTCATCCCGCTCGTCATCGCCATCATCGTCCTCCAGCGCTTCTGGCGTGGAGGCCTCACGGAAGGATCGGTCAAGGGTTGACCCACTCCGCACTCTCGTCCACCGCACCAGGCTCCGACTCGCGGCTGGCACCCCGTGCCTGGCTGCACACCGACGCCCCGTCCCTGTCGCTGAACGGGGACTGGCGGTTCCGGTGGTCGCCCGTCGCCTCGGTCTCCGAGGACTTCGCGACCGAGGGTGGGGAGGACGACGACCCGGCCTGGGGCGAGCTCCCGGTGCCGTCGCACTGGGTGCTGCACGGGCACGGCGCTCCGAGCTACACGAACCTGCAGTACCCGTTCCCGATCGACCCGCCGCACCCGCCGGAGGAGAACCCGACCGGTGACCACCGCCGCACCTTCGAGCTGCCGTCGTCGTTCGACGGCGCCGGCCGGGTGCTGCTGCGGTTCGACGGGGTCGAGTCGCACTTCCGGGTGTGGCTGAACGGGACGCTCGTGGGGTGGTCGACGGGCTCGCGCCTGGCGACCGAGTTCGACGTCACCGAACTGGTGCGCCCGGGGGCGAACGAGCTCGCGGTCCGGGTGCACCAGTGGTCGGCGGCGTCCTACCTGGAGGACCAGGACCAGTGGTGGCTGCCCGGCATCTTCCGAGACGTCACCCTGCTCGCCCGACCCACGGCGCCGATCGACGACGTGTTCGTGCGCGCCGGTTGGCGGGCGACGCTCGGCACGGCTGCCTCGTCCGGCACCGCGGCGTCGGGACGGCCGGAGACGGGGACCGGCACGATCACGTTCCCGACGCTCGACGCGGTGTTCCCGGTGCGGTTCGCGGTGCCCGACCTGGGCGTCGACGTCACCTGGGCCACGGCGGACGACGTCGCGCCGATCGAGGTCGAGGGCGTCGAGCCGTGGAGCGCCGAGCTGCCGAAGCTGTACGACGCGACGCTGTCGACGGGTTCCGCGGCGGGCGGCTCGGGCGGTGTCGCCGGTGGCGAGGTCGTCTCGCTCCGGCTGGGGTTCCGTACCGTGTCGATCGTCGGCGACCGGTTCCTGGTGAACGGCGAGCGCGTGGTGTTCCACGGTGTGAACCGGCACGAGACCCACCCCGTGCGCGGCCGGGTGTTCGACGAGGAGCACGCCCGCGCCGACATGGCGCTGATGAAGCGGCACAACGTCAACGCCATCCGCACCTCGCACTACCCGCCGCACCCCCGCGTGCTCGACCTGGCCGACGAGCTCGGGTTCTGGGTCATCCTGGAGTGCGACCTGGAGACCCACGGGTTCCTGTTCACCAACTGGGTCGGCAACCCCTCCGACGACCCGGCGTGGGCCGAGGCCTACGTGGACCGCATCGCGCGCACCGTCGAGCGCGACAAGAACCACGCATCGATCGTGATGTGGTCGCTCGGCAACGAGTCCGGCACAGGCCGGAACCTCGCGGCGATGTCGCAGTGGGTGCACGACCGCGACGCCGAGCGCCCCGTGCACTACGAGGGCGACTACACGGGCGAGTACACCGACGTCTACTCGCGGATGTACCCGACGCTGCAGGAGACCGAGTCGATCGGCGGCGGCACCCCGACGCCCCTGCTCGGCTGCGGCCCGGCCGAGGCGGCGCGGCAGCGGTCGAAGCCCTTCATCCACTGCGAGTACGTGCACGCGATGGGCAACGGTCCCGGGCAGATCGCCGAGTACGAGGCCCTGGTCGACCGGTACCCACGGCTGCACGGCGGGTTCGTGTGGGAGTGGCGGGACCACGGCCTGCTCGCGAAGACGCCCACGGGCGAGGACTACTACGCGTACGGCGGGGACTTCGGCGAGGTCGTGCACGACGGCAACTTCGTGATGGACGGCCTGGTGCTGCCCGACGACACCCCGACGCCGGGGCTCGCCGAGTTCGCCGCCGTCGTGGCCCCGATCCGCCTGGCGGTCTCGGACACCACGGTGCTGGTCGAGAACCGGTACCACTCGGCCTCGACCGCCGGGCTCCGGCTGTGCTGGACCCTGTCGCGGAACGGCGTCGTCGAGGCCTCGGGGCGCCTGTCCACGGGCATCGTCGCCGCCCGGGAGTCGGCGACGGTCCCGGTGCCCGCGGAGGTGCTCGACGCGGCCACGTCCGAACTCGCCCCCGGCGACGAGCTCTGGCTCGACCTGACCGTGGAACTGGCGGGGCCAACCGCGTGGGCGGACACCGGCCACGTCGTCGCACGCACCCAGCGGCTCGTCGCGGCGCGCGCGGCGGACGCACCACGGGCCTCCCGGCAGGGGTGGGACGGCGACCACCTGGGCGACGGCACCTTCAACGCCCGTGGTGACCTGGTGTCGTGGAAGGGGCACGAGGTCGCCGGGCCCCGCCTGGAGCTCTGGCGTGCACCGACGGACAACGACGGCCTGGCGTCACAGGGCGGCTACGAGACCGCGGACCCGGTGCTCACGCACGGGGTCGGCGACCCGACCGCTCCCCCGTCGGCGTCGCGCTGGCGCGACCGAGGGCTGGACCGGCTGACGCACCGGCTGGTGTCGGTGTCACGGACCGACTCCGGTCTGGAGCAGCGGGTGCGCGTCGCGGCGGCGAACAGCGGGTGGGGCCTCGAGGTCACGCACCGCTGGAGCCTGACGTCCGACGGGCTCGTGCTGCAGACCGACGCCGTGCCGTTCGGCGCGTGGGACGTCACGTGGCCGCGGATCGGGGTGCGGTTCGACCTGCCGGCGTCGCTGGCGGACGGGGACGCGACCTGGTTCGGGACCGGACCGCTGGAGTCGTACGCCGATTCCTCGCACGCTGCCCGTGTCGGCCGGTTCACCGCGCCGGTGCGGTCGCTCGGGGTGGAGTACTCGCGGCCGCAGGAGACCGGGCACCGGCCCGACCTGCGGGAGCTGTCCGTCGGGCCGTTCACGGTGTCGACGGTCGGGTCGCACCGTGCGGGGTTCACCCTGTCGCCCTGGACCGCGCAGCAGATCGACCGTGCCGAGCACCCGTACGAGCTGCCGACGTCGGACCACCTGTACCTGTACCTCGACGCCGCGCAGCACGGGCTCGGCAGCCGGGCGTGCGGGCTCGACGTGCTGCCGGAGCACCAGCTCTGGCCGCAGGCCTTCAGTTGGAGCGTGCTGCTGGGCTAGGCGGGGTCGGCGCTCTCGCAAGACACCGGTGTTCGCACGTTGCACACCCGCATCCCGCGGCGTGCAGTGCGAGCACCGGTGTTTTGCGTGCGACGATGACACTTGACGCAGCCAGAATTTTACGTTTCAGTGTGGGGATGCTCTTGTCGGCGGTGATGCTCATGGCGAGCGGCTTGGTCGTCTCCGCCGTCGCCGAGCTGACGGCGCGCGGCGTCCTCGGCCCGAACGGCGGTGCCGGGATCCGCATTGCTTCCGTGATGCGATCGAAGACAGCGTGGACGGTCGGCCACCGCGCTGCGCGAGCGTGGCTGCACACAGGGGCTGCGGCGTTGTTCGGGTCGGGAGTGCTGAGCGCCGTGGCATCGACGCGCATCGTCGAGGTCGCGCTGCCCATCGGGATGGCACTCGCGCTCGGTTTCCTGATCGTGAGCGGCGTCGTCGCGAGTCGAGCCGCTCGGCGGTCGGACGCCGCAAGCGACGACCGCTGACCGGCACAGCCGTCCCGCCTGGCGCCTCGTGCCCGTGCCCGTGCCCGTGCCCGTGCACAACCAAAGCCACCTCGAACCACGGGTTCCCGCGGTTCGAGGTGGCTTTGGTTGTGCGGAGCGCGACGCCTACGCGCCGGCGGACAGGGCGCGCAGGGCCTCGGGGTCGCTCGCGTTCAGGAAGTCGGTCAGGCGCTCGGCCTCGCCGGGCTCCTCGATCGCCTCGGCCGCACGCCGCAGGGCGAACAGCGCCCGCAGCACGCCACGGTTCGGCTCGTGCGACCACGGCACCGGCCCCACACCGCGCCAGCCGGCTTTGCGCAGGGCATCGAGCCCACGGTGGTACCCGACACGGGCGTACGCGTAGGACTCGAGGGTCGCGCCGCGCGCCCACGCCTCGTCGGCGAGCAGCGCCCACGCCAGGCTCGACGACGGGTGGGACACCACCACGCTGGCGACGGGGGCGTCCGCCTCGATCGCGGCGGTCACCTCCGGCTCAGCGGGCAGCAGGGTCTCGGGGTTCGACGACGGGGTCGGCAACAGGTTCTCCGGCATGCCCCCAGCCTGTCATCCCTTGCGGGTGCCCGTGTCACGGGATTACCGTGGACGTCACCTCGTCGTCATCGCGGGGCCGCCGGGGCGGGAGACCGACCGGCGGAACGGATGGCGGACACGGGGGTCCCCCGACGGAAGCAGACGGATTGCTGTCGATCACCGGTACCGCTCAGCCCACGCGCTGACACCGTGATCGCGCGCCCCGTCGGGCGCTCCACCGCACCGCGGTGGCCTCGGTGTCGTGCGCCCAGCATCGACACCGGGAGACACCCCCATGCCCACCAGTCCGTCCGTCGTCCTGCACGACGTCACCTTCGCCTGGCCCGACGGCACCGTCGCGCTCGACCACCTCACCGCCGCCTTCGGACGTGGCCGGACCGGCCTGGTCGGGAGGAACGGGGCCGGCAAGTCCACGCTGGTCCGGCTCGCGACCGGCCGGCTCCACCCCACGTCGGGCAGCATCGCGACGTCGGGTCCCGTCGACCACCTGCCGCAGCGCCTTGCAACGGGGATCGACGACACCATCGCCGACCTGCTCGGCGTCCGTCCCACACTCACCGCACTCCGGGCCGTCCTGGCCGGCGACGCCACGGCCGCACAGCTCGAGGCTGTCGGCGACGACTGGGACCTGGAGGAACGGGCCGCCGCGGTGCTCGACCGGGTCGGGCTCGACGGCACCGACCTCGACCGGCCGGTGTCGACGCTGTCCGGCGGGCAGTCGGTGCTCGTGGCCGTCGCCGGAGTTCGGTTGCGAGCGCGGCCGATCGTGTTCCTGGACGAGCCGACGAACAACCTGGACCGCCGAGCCCGCGGGCTGCTCCTCGACCTGGTCGACGACTGGCGCGGCACCCTGGTGCTCGTCAGCCACGACCGGGAACTCCTGGAGCACGTCGACGAGACCGTGGAGCTCCGCGCCGGGGCGATGACGGTGTTCGGCGGGACGTTCAGCGCGTTCGAGGAGCACCTCGCCGTGCAGCAGGCAGCCGTCGAGCGCGAGGTCCGGGTCGCCGAACAGCGGCACCGCACCGAGAAGCGGCAGCGCATCGAGGCGGAGACGAAGATCGCGCGTCGTGCCAGGGCCGGTGAGAAGGCGGGCCGCTCGATGCCGAAGATCCTGGCGAACGAGCAGCGGAAGAAGGCGCAGGAGACCGCCGGCCGGCTCCGCGTCGGGTACGCGGACGACGAGGCCGCCGCACTCGCCACCAAGCGCGAGGCCGAACTCCGGCTGCGCGACGACGAGTCCATCCACGTGACCCTGCCCGACCCGGACGTCCCGGCGTCACGGCAAATCGCGACCGTCACGGTGCGCGGACGGGACGTCATCGTGCAGGGGCCGGAACGGATCGCCGTCACCGGGGACAACGGCGTCGGCAAGTCCACCCTGCTCGAGCAGCTCGTCGGCGACCCCGCGGCCCGGGAGCACCCGCTGCCCGAGACCACGGCCGTCGCCCACGTCGACCGGATCGCGTACCTGCCGCAGCGGAAGGACACCCTGGACGACACGGCCACGGTGCTCGACAACGTGCGCCGGGACGCCCCGCACGTGCCCGTCGCCGAGGTCCGCAACCGGCTGGCGAAGTTCCTGGTGCGCGGGGACACCGTCGACCGCCCGGCCGGGGACCTGTCCGGCGGGGAGCGGTTCCGGGTGGCGCTGGCGTCCCTGGTGCTCGCCGACCCACCACCGCAGCTGCTCGTGCTCGACGAGCCGACGAACGACCTCGACCTGACGAGCGTCGACCAGCTCGTCGATGCGCTGCGGGCCTACCGGGGAGCACTCGTCGTGGTGAGCCACGACGAGACGTTCCTGGAACGGCTCGAGCTCGACGAACGGATCGAGCTGCGGTGACCCGTCGAGGGACGGACGTCAGCGCCGTCGGGTCGGCCGGATCGCGAGCGACTCGACGGTGCCGCGCTCGGGCAGGTCGACGACGGTGCGGACCGCGGCGGCCACGTCCTCCGGCGCCAGGTAGTAGTCGGTGTCGTAGGACTCCCCGAGCTTCGCCACGAGCTGCCGCTGCATGTCCGAGTCGGTCCGGCCCGGGTGCACGCTCGACACCCGCACGCCGTTCGCCCGCTCCTCTTCGCGCAGGGCGTCGGCGAAGGCCCGCAGCGCGAACTTCGACGCCGCGTACACGCCACCGCCGGGGCCCGAGTGGAACCCGGAGCCGCTGTTGATCGGCACGACGATGCCCCGCGCCGTCCGGAGCGCCGGCAGCGCCAGCCGGGTGAGCTCGGCGACCGCGAACACGTTCGTCGCGAAGACCTGCTCCCACACCGCGCGCGGGGTGTCGGCGACGGTGGTGCCCTGCTCGACACCGGCCGAGTGCACGAGCACGTCGAGCCGATCCGGCAGCGCCGGGACCTCGCCCGCGCCCAGGTCACCGACGAACGGCGCCGCGCTCGGCAGCTCCTGGACGAGGGCGTCCACGGCGTCGGTGGACCGGCCGCCCACGAGCACGTGGTGGGTGCGGCCGAGGTCGGCGGCGATCGCGCGGCCGATGCCGCGGGTGGCTCCGGTCACCAGGGCGACCGGACGGTTCTGGAGCTGGTCTGTCGTCACGGAGGCCAGCCTACGGAAGCCGGGCCGGGCCTCCTGTCCGGTCACGGCGACGACGCAGGACCGTCAGCGCGACGCCGGCGACGACCACCAGGCCCACGAGCGCCGCGACGCCCCACGGCGAACCGGCGAGCGCCGCGACGACCGCCCAGAACACGGCGAGCCCGACGGTCGCGTACAGGAACGCCCATGCCACGCACCCCGGCACCATCGCGACCGTGTACCGCCACCAGGCGACCCGTGCCAGCCCCGCTGCGGCGTTCATCACCGTCTGCAGGCCGACCACGACGAAGCTCACCGTCACGACGGGCAGCCCCCAGCGGTCGAGCAGCGCCGAACCGCGACGGACCGCCGGCGAGCGCAGCCAGCCGCCCCACCGCGATCGGGACGCACCCGTCACCGCGAGCCGCGCGACCCAGTACGTGGCCTGCGCACGGCAGAACACGATCACGAAGAGCGCGAGGACGAGCCACCGGAACGGGAGCCCCTCGAGGAAGGACGGCACGCTCGCACCGTAGCGTCCCGACCCGGAGAGCGCCCGTCAGTCCTCAGCGCCGGTCAGCCGAGCGACGGTCAGTCGTTGTCGACGCCCTGGCGGATACGGATGCCCTCGAGCACGTCCTGCGCGCGCTGCTCGTCCTGCTTCTCGATCTGGCGGGTGTCGCGCTCGGGGAGCTGGATGTCCTCCTCCGCCCGGATACCGGCCTGGAGCTCGCGACCCCGCTCGATCTCGGCGTCGAACTCGGCACCGAAGAGCAGGGCGTTGTTCGTGATCCAGATCCACAGCAGGAACACGATGACCCCACCCAGGGAGCCGTAGGTGGCGTTGTAGTTCGAGAAGTTCCCGACGTAGAACCCGAAGCCGACGCTCGCGATGACCCAGATGAGGATCGCCAGGATCGACCCTCCGCTGACCCACCGGAACTTCGGCTGCTTGACGTTCGGCGACCAGTAGTAGAGCACCGCGACGACGATGATCGCGATGACGAGCAGGATCGGCCACTGCACGATGAGCAGCACGGTCGCGGCCACGTCACCGAGCCCGATGACGTCGCCGAAGCTGCGGGCGAGCGGTCCGCTCACCAGCACCAACAGGCCGACCACGAGCAGGACGACGGTGGTCACCGTCACGCCGAGCATCGTCGGGCGGAGCTTCCAGATCGGGCGGCCCTCGCGGACGTTGTAGATCCGGTTCATGGCACGGCCGAACGCACCGACGTAGCCGGATGCCGACCAGAGGGCACCGAGGACACCGACGATGAACGTGATGGGAGCTGCGGGCGAGCGGACGAGTCCCTCGAGCGGCTCCTTGATCAGGTCCACGACCTGGTCCGACCCGATGTTGCCGATGATCTGCAGCAGGGTCTTGATCGTGTTGTCGGCCTGCCCGACCAGGCCGAGCAGCGACACGACCGCCAGCAGCCCGGGGAACAGCGCGAGCACCGAGTAGTACGTCAGGCTCGCGGCCAGGTCGGTGCACTGGTCGCTCGTGAACTCGCGCAGCGTCTTCTTCAGCGTGTAGACGAGCGTCGGCTTCTTCAGGTCGGTGGGGTTGTCGGGCTTCCGGGAGTCGTCCGGGTCCGGCTTCTGCTCTTCGTGCGCCATGGGACTAGCCTCTCGCCTTCACGGCCGCCTTCGACCGCTTGACCGCCTGCTTGCGGTTCTTGTTCGCGCGTCGCTGGACGGCGGCGATGCCGACCTGCTGCTTCACGCGGCCCCGGTGTGCCGGGTCACGCTCGAGGGCTTCCTCGGCAGCCTTGGCCCGCGCCTTCCGGCCCTTGCGACCTGCCTGCGCCTGCTCCTTCGCCGAGGGGGCGTCGCCACGCGCGCCGAACGGCAGCAGCGCGGTGAAGGCCGAGTTCGCCGGCGGCTGAGCGAGGTGTCCAGCGGGCTTGTTCCGGAGCGCGATGCCGAGGACGATCGCCGCGACACCGGTCAGCCCGGTGATGCCCATCGCCACCAGCGGCGTGGGGTCGCGGTGCCACCGCTGCTTCGTCTTGGCGACCGCGAGCCGCGTCCGGGCGGGCAGGTCCGCGCGTCGCTTCAGCTCCGTCACGGTGTCCGTGATGCCCTCGCGGGTGCGCACGTTGGCGAGTTCGAGCTCGGGCAGACTGTCCTTGGCCATTCCCCATTTCGTACACGTCCCACCCGGGATCGTGCCCAGCAGGCCGCGTCTACCGTGCCGCACATGCTCTTCCGGGACGCCGCCGAGGGGATCCACCGCCTCGAGATCGCACACACCAACACGTACCTCGTCGAGACCGGCGATCAGTTGCTCGTCGTCGACGCGGGGTTGCCCGCCGCGTGGCCGCACCTGCAGCTCGCCGTGCACGACCTGGGCTACACGCCCGACCAGGTCGAGGGGCTCCTGCTCACGCACGGGCACTTCGACCACGTCGGCACCGCCGCACGGATGCACCGCGACTGGGGCACGCCCGTGTTCGTCCACCCGGGCGATCGGCACCTCGCCGCGCACCCGTACTCGTACCGGCCGCAGACGAACCGTTTCGGGTTCGTCGCGCTCCACCCGGGTGGTCTGCGCCCCCTGGGTCGGATGCTGCTGGCCGGTGCGGTCACGGTCGACGGCATCGCGGACACCGAACCGATGGAGAACCGCGCCGACGTGCCGGGCAACCCGTGGATCATCGAGACCCCGGGGCACACCGACGGCCACGTGGCGCTGCACTTCGCCGACCGCGACGCCGTCATCGCCGGGGACGCGCTCGTCACCTTCGACCCGTACACGGGAGGGATCGGACCGCGGATCGTCGCACCCGCGGCGACCTCCGACGTCGACACGGCGGTCGCGTCGCTCGACCGGCTCGCGGACACCGAGGCGAAGCACGTGCTGCCCGGCCACGGGCCGGGCTGGTCGCTCGGTGTGCGGCGGGCCGTCGCGCAGGCGCGGCGGGCGGCCGGCGCCGCCTGACGCGGCGACCAGCTCGCGAGTCCACGGGCTCAGCGACACCTCACGCGCGGCGCGACGCGTGGACTGTCGGTGAGCGCGAAACGTCGCAGAAGGGGCGTGCGCGAAAGGTCACCGAGGCGGTGGGCGCGACCAGAGCCGGCCTGGAGGCGCGGTGCGGGCCCGCCCCGCGCCTCCAGGCCGTGGGTGGGTGCGGTCAGGACGGGACGACGACGTCCTCGGGCAGGCCGGACGCCGCGGAGCGGCCGGCGGCCTCCATCAGCGCGAGGCTCCGCAGGTTGTCGCGCCCGCTCGTCTCCGGGGCGGGGCCGCCCTGCACGGAGCGGGCGAACGCCTGCAGCCCGCCCTGGCGGTCGGTGTGCGCGAGCACGGGGAGCTCGACCGGCTCGGCGACGTCGTCCTGCGTGCGGCGGACGGTGACCCGGTCGCCGTCGACCGCGTTCGGCTCACCGTCGCGGCTCGTGAACCAGAGCTCGCCGTCCTCGCCCTCGATGCTCCACTCGCCGGCCCAGGCGGTGCGCGGGCCACGGCTCAGCCAGCTGCCGCGGTAGTTGACCACCGTGCCGCCGTCGAGCTCGATGATCATCGAGGCGACCGCTTCGTCCTGGTACTTGCTGTAGGCGGGGTAGCTGGCCTTGGCGAAGACCCGGACGGCCTCTTGCCCGGTGATCATCCGGAGCAGGTCGAAGTGGTGGATCGCCATGTCGTTGATCATCGCGTGCGGGAACCGGTAGTGCGGGTACGTCTCAGCGGGCTGGTCGTTGTCCCACTGCCGGAAGTCGACGTTGATCGCGGAGACCTCGCCGACGACGTCCGCCTCGAGCATCTCCTGCACGACCCGCGGTGCCGGGTACCAGCGGTAGTTCTGGCTGACCTGCAGCACCAGGCCGAGCTCCTCGGCGCGGCGGACCGCGGTGACGGCCTCGTCGGTGGTGTTGGCGAACGGCTTCTCGACCAGGACGTGCTTGCCGGCGTCGAGGGCCTCGAGCGCGAGCGGCACGTGCGTCACGGCCGGGGCGGTGATGACGACGGCGTCGGCCTCGATCGCGGCGAGCGCCTCGGTCAGGGACCCGAACGCCGCAGAGGCCGGGAGCCCGAGGTCGGTCCGCACGGCCTCGAGCGTCGGCGCCGACGGGTCGACGATCCCGACCACCTGCACTTCCGACACCTCTGGGATGGCGGTGCGGGCCCAGTTGCCGCCCCACCCTCCGAGACCGACGTGGATGATCCGGACGCTCATGCGCGCACTCCTTCGTGACTGCCGTCGTGACTGGTGACGCACCACGGACGCCGCGGTGCGTGCGTCCAGTCTGTCAGTGCGTGAAGGCGTACGCGATGAGTGCCATCGTGACGATGAAACCCGCCAGGTAGTTGATCCAGAGGAACCGCTTCCACCCGGCGTTCGCGGCCTCGGCACCCTGGTCCGTGATGTTCCACCACGGCAGCACGTTGAGCGCGTACGGGATGACCACGATCGCGGCGATCGGCCCGGGGAACGCCGAGAACAGCAGCGCGACGCCGGCGACCAGGTAGGCGACGAAGGCCAGGCGGACGGTGGCCCGGGCGCCGATCACGGTCGCGACGGAGCCGATGCCGCCGGCACGGTCGGCCAGGACGTCCTGCACGGCACCGAACGCGTGCGACGCCACGCCCCACAGGAAGAACGCGATGCAGACGGCGACGAGCTCTCCGGTCCAGTGCGGGCCCGCCAGGGCGAGGCCGTAGATCGCCGGCGAGACGAAGTGGGTGCTCGACGTGAGCGAGTCGAGGAACGGCTTCTCCTTGAACCGCAGCCCGGGTGCCGAGTACGCGATGACCGCGAACACGCTGATCGCCAGGACGAGCCACGACCACGGCCCGTTGCCGCTGACGGCGCCGAGCGCCACGAGCGCGACGAGGAAGGGGACGTTCGTGACGACGACGGCCCACAGCGTGGTGCGGTGGACGCTCTTGTCGAGAAGGGCACCCTCGACGCCGCCCTTGCGCGGGTTGCGCAGGTCGGACTCGTAGTCGAAGACGTCGTTGATGCCGTACATCGCCAGGTTGTAGGGCACCAGGAAGTACACGACGCCGACCAGGAACGCGACGAGCGAGAACCCGCCGCCGCCCTCGACGCCGACCCCGCTGCCGAGCAGGTACGCGGCGCCGAACGGGTAGGCGGTGTTCACCCAGCTGATCGGGCGCGACGACACGAACAGGGCGCGCAGGGTCGACGGCCTGGAGGCGGTGCTGGCGTTCACTTCATGTCCTCTGCTGGTGCTGGGGCCGGGTCGGGCGCGGGGCGCGCGCCGGTCCGGTCGAACAGGACCCACAGGCTGGGCAGCAGCACGATGGCGGACATCGCGTAGGCGAGGTCCTCGACCGGGATCGCACCGATCTTCGCACCGCTGATGAGCGAGGGGTCGTAGGCGACGATCCGCAGCGTGACGATGACGTTGTCGAACACCATCGTCATCACCAGCAGCGCGACGCCGGCGATCACCGACGTGAGCACCGCGACCCGGCGCCCGACCGCGGGCCGTCGACCCGCCGCACGGGCCCGGCGGGCGGCGACGATGCCGGCGACCACGGCCACGACGGCCGTGACGCCGAAGAACGGCAGGGCCAGGAGCGCGTACGCCCCGGTGCCGTTCACGCGCGCCGCCGATCGGTCGCCCGCTGCACCAGGGGCCGGACGAAGCCGACCAGGTCCATCGTCGAGTAGCAGAGCAGCAGCAGGAAGAAGAGTTCCTCGAGCGGGACCTCGGGCGCCAGGAGCACCCCGGTGAGCAGGTTCTGCGGACCGATGAAGAAGATGCCGGCAGCGACACCGGCGACGTCCCACACCATGAAGAACGCGACACCGACGACCATCACGGCCGCCGCCCGCCACGGTGCCCGCCAGAAGAACAGCCGGAAGCGGGCGTCCAGCACGGTCATGCCGACCAGGGACACCACCAGGCCGGCGAGGTAGACCCCGGGCATCAGGCGGTCTCGGTCCGGTCCCGCGGGGCCCCGAGGGGCGTCGGCAGCGGCTCGGTGCTCCGGTCGCCGTGGATGCGCTTGAGCAGGACCTCGGCGCTGATCAGGCACATCGGCAGACCGATGCCCGGGATCGTCGAGGCACCGACGTAGTACAGCCCCTCGACCTTCTTCGACGCGTTCTTCTCGCGGAAGAACGCGCTCTGCTTCAGGGTGTGCGCCGGGCCGAGCATCGAGCCGTTCCAGGCGTTCAGGTCGTCGGCGAAGTCGCGCGGCCCGATCGTCCGACGGACCCGGATGCGGTCGCGCAGGTCCGGCACCCCGGCGCGCTCGGCCAGCACGTCGATGGCACGGTCGGCGATCTGCTCGACCTGGTAGTCACCGGCACCGTCGATGCCGCCCTTGCCGATCGACAGGTCGGCGGGCAGGGGCACCAGGATGAACAGGTTGCTGGTGCCGGGCGGCGAGACGCTCGGGTCGGTCTCGGACGGGGCGCAGACGTAGATCGAGGCGGGGTCCGGCACGTGCCGGTCGTCCCCGAAGATCGCGCCGAAGTTCGCCTTCCAGTCCGCGGTGAACATCAGGGTGTGGTGCAGCAGGCCCGGCGTCGGACCGTCGATGCCGAGGTACACGAGCACCGCGCTCGGGCCCGGGTCGCGCTTCTTCCAGTGGTCGGCGCCGTGGGTGCGGTGCTCACGCTCGAGCAGCTGCATCTCGGTGTGCTGCATGTCGGCAGCGCTGACCACGAGGTCGGCGGGGGCCGTGTGCTGCACGCCGTCGCGGTCGCGGTGGACGACCCCGGTGGCGACGCCGTCCTCGACGACGATCCGCTCGACCTTCGCACCGGCGATGATCTTCGCGCCCTCGGCACGGGCGACCCGCTCGACGGCGGAGATCACCTCGGTGATGCCGCCCTTCGGGTAGAGCACGCCGTCAGCCAGGTCGAGGTGGCTCATCAGGTGGTACATGCTCGGCGCCGCGTACGGGCTCGTGCCGAGGAACACCGCCGGGTAGCCGAGGATCTGCCACAGGCGACGGTCGCGCACCGCGGTCTCGGCGAAGGTGGAGAGCGGCTCGAGCAGCAGGCGGGCGAGCTTGGGCAGGCGACGCAGGACGTCGGGTGCGGCGAGCTTCGTGAGGTCCTGGAAGCTCGTGTAGAGGAACCGGCGCACGGCCATCGTGTAGGTGTCCTCGGCCGACGCGAGGTACTTCCGCATCCGCTCGCCGGCACCGGGCTCGATGGACTCGAACAACGCGATGTTGGCCTCGGCGTCGGCGCGCAGGTCGATCGGCTCGTCGTGGCCCTCGCTGTAGACGCGGTAACCGGGGTCGAGCTTCACCAGGTCGAGTTCGGCCTCGGCCGACGTTCCCAGCAGCTGGAAGAAGTGGTCGAAGACCTCGGGCATGAGGTACCACGACGGCCCGGTGTCGAACCGGAACCCGTCCTGCTCCCACGAGCCGGCACGGCCGCCGAGCTGCGTGCGCTGCTCGAGCACCGTCACCGAGAAGCCGTCGCGTGCGAGCAGCGCGGCGGCCGCCAGGCCGCTGATGCCGCCGCCGATGACGACGGCGCGGCGTGCGGGCACCTTGCGCCGGGTGGTGGTGGCGACCGTCGTCGGTCGGGAGGCGCGGGGCGGGGTCATGAGGAGCCTCCCGGCCGGTGGGTGGTGACGCGCGACCGGAGCGGTGCGCGTCCGGCGAGGACCTGCGCCGCGAGGCGCACCTTCACCGGGTTGGGGACGCGCACGCGCGTCGTGACGAGGCGGCTCGCCGGCGTGCGCGCGAGTCGGTCGTTGAGTTCCTGGAACAGCGCGTGCACGAGTCCGACCGCGTTGCGGGCGTCGGCCGGCAGCAGCCGGATCGTCCGTGCGGCGTGGTCGAGGTCGGCCTGCACGTCGGCGACCAGGCGGTCCTTCGTGGCCTCGTCGAACGACCGGATGTCGACGCCCGGGAAGTACGAGCGACCGAGCACCTCGAAGTCGGCGTGCAGGTCACGCAGGAAGTTCACCTTCTGGAACGCGGCGCCGAGCGCACGTGCACCGGCGACGAGTTCGGCCTGGTCGAACGTCGGCCGACCGGCCCGGTACACGAACGCACGCAGGCACATCAGGCCGACGACCTCGGCCGAGCCGTACACGTACGCGTCGAACGAAGCGTCGTCGTGCTCGGTGCGGTCGAGGTCCATGCGCATCGAGGCGAAGAACGGGGCGGTGAGCTCGGCACCGAAGCCGGTGGCACGGGCGGTGCGGGCGAAGGCGTGGACGACCGGGTTCACCGAGAAGCCGAGCGCGATGGCCCGTTCCGTGTCGGCCTCGAGCTCGTCGAGCACCGTGCGGGCGAGCTCGCGGTCGAGCCCGGCCTCGGTCGCGGGACCGTCGACGACCTCGTCGGCGACGCGGACCAGCGCGTAGACGTTCCGGATGTGCTCGCGCGTGTCGCGGGCCAGCATGCGGCTCGCCAGGCCGAACGAGGTGGAGTACCGGTCGATGACGACCCCCGACGCGGCCTCGGCCGTGGCGTCGTAGAGCTGGAGGCGAGCCGGACGGGACCCGGTCGCCGTCGTGGTGCTGTGGGTCACCGGGCGCGCTCCACGAGTTCGGTCACGAGGGCCTCCAGGCGGTCGGCGAGGTCGTACGGCAGCCGGGCGAGCTCGGCCCGGGCGAGTGCGGTGTGGTCGGCGACACGTGCTTCCGCGGCGCCGCGCGCACCGCAGGAGACCAGGGTCGCACGGACCTCGTCCGCGCGGGCCTCGGTCAGGTCCGGGTCTCCGAGGTACGGCTCGAGGTCCGGCCAGCAGTCCGTGGTCGCCGCGTACGCGATCAGCATGGTGCGCTTGCCCTCGCGCAGGTCGCCGAGCACGGTCTTGCCGGTCATGGTCTCGTCGCCGAAGACCCCGAGCAGGTCGTCGACGATCTGGTAGGCGATGCCGATCTCGCGACCGAAGGCCCCGAGGGCGGTGACGATCTCCTCGTCGGCGCCGGCCAGGACGGCACCGGACTGCAGCGGGGCCTCGAACGAGTACACGCTCGTCTTCGCCCGTTCCATCGCCAGGACCTCGTCCACCGTCGGCATCACGCCGAGTGCCAGGTCGACGTCGGTCATCTCGCCGGCGGCGCTGGCGAACACGGCCTCGTCGAGCAGTTCGAGCAGCCGCTCGCGGCGGGTGCCGTCGACGCCAGCGGCCTCGATGAAGCGGGGCGCACCGGCGAGGGCCAGGTCACCGGCGATGACCGCGGCACTCATCCCTCGGTGCTCGGCCGTCGGCAGCGGCAGGCCGCCCGTCGTCCCGTTGTCACGGAACGACCCGGCGACGTTCGGTTGCCCGCGGCGCGACCAGTCGCGGTCGATGACGTCGTCGTGCACCACGAGTGCGGTGTGCAGGAGTTCGTAGGCCGCCGCGACGTTGGCGGCTGCGTGCACGTCGGTGCCGCCCATGCCGGCGTACGCGGTCATGACCATGCGGGGCCGGAAGCGCTTGCCGCCCATGCTCGCCTTGCGGAGCACGCGCCACAGTTCTTCGGACGGTCGGCCGTAGCGCTCGGCGCGTGCCGACGACACGGCGAAGAAGCGCTCGAGGCAGTCGTCGACGAGCGCGAGGTCGATGTGCGGCACGGTGGTCGCTTCCTCGCTCATTGGCCTAACCTATCGACTCAGATGAACGCTTTCCCTGAATCCGTGGTGCTCCTGGCCGACGACCGTACCCCGATCGGCACGGCGGACAAGTTCACGGTCCACACTGCCCACACGCCCCTGCACCTGGCCTTCTCGTGCCACGTCCGGAACACCGACGGCGACGTCCTGGTGACCCGACGAGCGCTGTCGAAGAAGACCTGGCCGGGGGTGTGGACGAACACCTTCTGCGGCCATCCCGGTCCGGACGAGTCCTTCGAGGACGCCATCGGCCGTCGGGCCTCCCGCGAGCTCGGCATCACCGTGCGTGACGTCGAGGTCGTGCTGCCGGAGTTCCGGTACCGCGCGGTCGACGCCTCGGGCATCGTGGAGAACGAGGTCTGCCCTGTCTTCCGTGCCGTGACCGACGACACTCCGGCTCCCGCGGACGACGAGGTCGCCGAGTGGGCATGGGTGTCCGAGGACTCTCTCAGGCAGGCCGTCGCCGGCGCGCCGTTCGCCTGGAGCCCGTGGCTCGGGTGGCAGCTCGCCGAGCTCGAGACCGCCGGGCTGCACGTCACGCGCTGACGCTCCTGCGCCTGCCGCGACGGGTTGTCCGACCCGTGCCGCAGGCGTACGCTCGACCGTCGGCAGCGCTCTGGGCGCCGCCACGACGAGACGAGAAGGGCAGGTGAGGCGCGATGTCGGGTGACCATCCTCGATCGGGCCGGCCGCCCCTGTCGGTCGTCGCGCCCGCTCGCTGACCCTGCCCCGCCCCGGATCGACTCCGGGGCGCCATCGCGCCCGCCTGCTCCCCACCGAAGGAGCACGCACATGGCACTGATCGACAACGCGATCTACGTCCGGGGACGCCGCGTGGAGTCTCCGTCGACCCTGTCGCGCCCAGCTCGTGGCGACCTGACGTGGATCGGGCTGCTCCGGCCCGACCCGCACGAGCTCGAGGCCGTCGCCGCCGAGTTCGACCTGCACGAGAACGCCGTCGAGGACGCCCGCAAGGGACACCAGCGCGCCAAGCTCGAGCGCTACGGCGACACCCTGTTCCTGGTGCTCCGGCCGGCCTGGTTCGACCCGTCCGAGGGCACCGTCGAGTTCGGCGAGGTGCACCTGTTCGTCGGCGACCACTTCGTGGTGAGCGTCCGGCACGCCGCACGACCCGACCTGGCGGTGCTGCGCGCACAGGTCGAGGCGGACCCGGAGTTCCTGGCGAAGGGGTCCGAGGCCGTGACCGCGGCCGTGCTCGACGAGGTCGTCGACGGCTACGGCCCCGTCGTCCAGGTGCTGCAGGAGCAGATCGACGCCATCGAGGACCAGCTGTTCGCCGGGCAGGTCGACCCGGGGGTCTCGAAGCGCATCTACCAGCTGCTCAGCGAGGTCCTCGCGTTCCAGCGGGCCACCACCCCGGTGCCGGCGATGGTCACGGGGCTGCTCCGCGGTGCGGACAAGTACGGCGTGGACGACGACGTGCAGCACCGACTCCGCAACGTGCACGACCACGCACTCCGCGTCACCGAGCGCGTCGACTCGTTCCGCGCCCTGCTCGAGAACGCCCTGACCCTGCACGCCACCCTGGTGTCGCAGGAGCAGAACGAGGCGATGCGCCGGATGACCAGCGCGAGCCTGGCCCAGGGTGAGGAGAGCCGGCAACTCGCCCGGGCAGCACACCGCCAGGGCGAGGAGGTCAAGAAGATCTCGTCGTGGGCGGCGATCCTGTTCGCGCCCGGCCTGATCGCCGGTGTCTACGGGATGAACTTCGACCACATGCCCGAGCTGCACTGGCACTACGGCTACCCGGTCGCGATCCTCGGCATGCTCCTGCTGATGGGCGTGCTCTGGGCGATCTTCCGCAAGCGCAACTGGCTCTGAGCGGACGGCGGATCGGCGCACAGGTGGCGCCGATCCGCCGGACGTGCATAATGATCTGGCCCGGATGTGAACGTGCACATCGATGTGCCACGACACCCGGGCGGAAACGAGCAGCAATGGCGTCATCGCGGACACAGCAACCGCGTTCGCCCAGCATCCGTGACGTCGCACGGATCGCGGGCGTCTCGCACCAGACCGTCTCGCGGGTGCTGAACAACTCGGACGCGATCCGGGCCGAGACACGCGACAAGGTCCTGGCGGCCATGGAACAGCTGCAGTACCGGCCGAACCGGGCCGCACGCGCCCTGGTCACGAGCCGGACCCACACGATCGGCGTCCTGACGGCCCGCCGCGCCCACTACGGTCCCGCCGTGGCACTGCAGGCGATCGAGGACGCCGCGATGCTCCGTGGCTACTCGGTCACGACGGCGAACATCGCCGAGGCGACCGATGCCGCCGTGCGCGAGGGACTCGGGCACCTGCTCGACCTCGACGTCGAGGGCATCGTCGTCATTGCCCCCCAGCAGCGGGTCTTCGACCTGATCGCGGAGCTCGGCATCCGTACCCCCTACGTCACCATGCGCGCCAGCGTCGGCGAGGACCCGACGGCCCTGTGGGTGGACCAGATGGAGGGCGCACGACTGGCCACCGCGCACCTGCTCGACCTGGGGCACGAGTACGTGCGGCACATCGCCGGACCGCAGGACTGGATCGAAGCCGACGCCCGCATGCAGGGGTTCCTGCGCGAGATGTCCGACCGCGACATGGCCGTCGCCCCGCCGATCCTGGGCGACTGGACCGCCGACTTCGGCTACCACGCCGGCCGTGAGCTGCTGCGGTGGCGGGACTGCACCGCGATCTTCTGCTCGAACGACCAGATGGCGCTCGGCGTCATGCACGCAGCACGCTCGTACGGGCTCGACGTCCCGGGCGACCTGTCCGTGGTCGGCTACGACGACATCCCCGAGGCGAAGCACTTCTGGCCACCGCTCACCACGGTGCAGGTCGACTTCGCCGAGCTCGGGCGTCGCTGCGTGGACCTGCTGCTGCCGAGTGAGGGCGAACTGCTCCGCCCGATCGACATCGTCCCGCAGCTGGTCGTGCGCGCCTCCACCAGCGCGCCCCGTACGCGCTGACGGCTCTCGGGGTTTCGGCGCCCCGGAGTACCTGCCACGAACCTCTGCCCAGGGACGCCCGAAGACACCCGGTACGCCCGGAACCACCCGGCGCCCCCGGAGTACCTGCCACAAACGGGCATACCTGCCACGAACTTCCGACCAGGTACGCCCGAAGACACCAGGTACGCCCGGAATGACTGGGTACACCCGAAACGTCTCGGTACACCCGAAACCAACCGGCCACCCCGGAGTACCTGCCACAAACGGGCATACCTGCCACGAACTTCCGACCAGGGACGCCCGAAACGACCCGGTACGCCCGGAACCACCCGGCCGCCCCGGAGTACCTGCCAGGAACGGGCGTACCTGCCACGAACTTCCGACCTGGGACGCCCGGAAGCACCAGGCACGCCCGCTCCGACAAGGCGAGCGCGGCTCCGGACGCGACCACGAAGCGGACGGGAGGCCCGTGACGGGCCCGCCACGGGCCTCCCGTCCGCGCATGCGGATTCGCGCAACGAAACGCGCGCTCCCGAGCACCCTGGCCCCAACCCGGGGGACGTTCCCTCCGGATCACGCACGCCGTTACGAAAACGCGACCAATCCGAATTGACAGCCGCACCGAGGCTGTGCGTAAATTGCCTCCGTCCAGCCGATGTGACCGTTCACATGAGCGTCACACCGAGCCGGATCCGGACGCGACAACGAAGTCCACACAGGCCCCCTGTGCTTTCGCTGCCGCAGCAGAACCACCCGAACACACTGCCGCACCGAAGCGGCAGAAGGAGATGCACTGTGGCGTCAACCCCGATCGACACCGGCCTCGAGACCCGGTCGATCACCGCACCCGAGACGATCCTCGAGATGCGCTCGATCACCAAGGAGTTCCCTGGTGTGAAGGCGCTGGCCGACGTCTCCCTCAGCGTCCGCGCCGGCGAGATCCACGCGATCTGCGGCGAGAACGGCGCCGGCAAGTCGACCCTGATGAAGGTCCTGTCGGGCGTCTACCCGTACGGCACCTACAGCGGCGAGATCGTCTACGAGGGCGAGGAAGTCCGCTTCTCGAACATCAAGCAGTCCGAGCAGGCCGGCATCGTCATCATCCACCAGGAGCTGGCGCTCATCCCGGAGCTCTCGATCACCGAGAACCTGTTCCTCGGCAACGAGCCGGGCCGCGGTGGCGTCATCAACTGGACCGCCGCGCAGCTGCGTGCGCAGGACCTGCTCGCCCGCGTCGGCCTGGCCGACGACCCGGACACGCAGATCAAGAACCTCGGTGTCGGCAAGCAGCAGCTCGTCGAGATCGCGAAGGCCCTGCACAAGGACGTCAAGCTCCTGATCCTCGACGAGCCGACCGCCGCGCTCAACGAGAACGACTCGCAGCACCTGCTCGACCTGATCGTCGGGCTGAAGGCCAAGGGCATCGCGAGCATCATCATCAGCCACAAGCTCAACGAGATCGAGCAGATCGCCGACGAGATCACGATCATCCGCGACGGCAAGGCCATCGAGACGCTCAACGTCAAGGCGGACGGCGTCAACGAGGACCGCATCATCCGCGGCATGGTGGGCCGCTCGCTCGAGTCGCGCTTCCCCGACCGCACCCCGAAGATCGGCGAGACCTTCTTCGAGGTCCGCAACTGGACCGTGCAGCACCCGCTCGACTCGTCGCGTCTGGTCTGCAAGGCCTCGAACTTCCACGTCCGCCGCGGTGAGATCGTCGGCTTCGCCGGCCTGATGGGCGCCGGACGCACCGAGCTCGCGATGAGCCTGTTCGGTCGCTCGTACGGCACCTGGCTCGACGGCCAGATCATCAAGGACGGCCGCGAGATCAAGGTCACGAACGTCCAGCAGGCGATCGAGAACGGCCTCGGCTACGTCTCCGAGGACCGCAAGGCGCTCGGCCTGAACCTGCTCGACACCGTGAAGCGCTCGACGGTCGCCGCCGACCTGCGGAAGATCTCGAAGCTCGGTGTCGTCGACTCGCTCGAGGAGTACTCGGTCGCCGAGAAGTACCGCAAGATGCTCCGCACGAAGGTGCCGAGCGTCGAGGACAACGTCGGCAAGCTCTCTGGTGGCAACCAGCAGAAGGTCGTCCTGTCCAAGTGGATGTTCACCGACCCGGACATCCTGATCCTCGACGAGCCCACCCGCGGCATCGACGTGGGCGCCAAGTTCGAGATCTACGGGATCATCCAGCAGCTCGCCGCAGAGGGGAAGGGCATCATCCTCATCTCGTCCGAGCTCCCCGAACTCCTCGGTCTCTCCGACCGGATCTACACCATCTTCGAGGGCCAGATCACCGCTGACCTCCCGGCCGACCAGGCCGATCCCGAATCGCTCATGCGCAGCATGACCTCCGCGCGGAAGGGCGCCACCGCCTCATGAACAACCTGAAACTGCTCTTCGGCAAGGGCAACAGCATCGGCCAGTACGGCATGATCATCGCGCTCATCGTGCTGCTGATCTTCTTCTCGATCACGACGAACGGGCTCATCCTCGAGCCGACCAACGTCATCAACCTGTTCCTGCAGTACTCCTACATCCTGATCCTGGCGCTCGGCATGGTCATGGTCATCATCGCGGGGCACATCGACCTGTCGGTGGGTTCGGTCGCAGCGGTCGTCGGCATCGTCGTGGCGCAGTCCATGGCCGTGTGGGACTTCCCGGTGTGGGCCGCCATCATCCTGGGTCTCGCGTGCGGTGCCCTGATCGGTGCGTGGCAGGGCTTCTGGGTCGCGTTCGTGAAGGTCCCGGCCTTCATCGTGACGCTGGCCGGTCAGCTCATCTTCCGTGGCGTGAACCAGATCATCGGCAACTCGACGTCCGTCCCCGTGCCGAACGGCTTCACCCCGATCGGCGCCGGCTTCCTCGGTGACTTCGGCCCCGACTTCGGCTACAGCAACGGCACGCTGCTCATCGGGCTCGTCACGATCCTCGCACTCATCATCATCGAGGCCCGCGGCCGCGCCCGCCGCCGGAAGATGCAGGCAGAGGTCCCGCCGCTGTGGGTCTCGATCGTCCGCACCGGCATCCTGGTCGCCGTCACGCTCGTCGCGACGTACCTGTTCGGTGCCGGCCCGGTCGGCACCTCGGTCCCGATCGTCGCGATCATCCTCGGTGTCCTGACCATCGTCTACGGCTTCGTCACGAAGAACACGATCTTCGGTCGCCAGGTCTACGCCGTCGGTGGCAACGCGAACGCCGCCGTCCTGTCCGGTGTCTCCGCGAAGAAGGTCAACTTCTTCGTCATGATGAACATGTCGGTCCTCGCCGCGATCGCCGGCATGGTGTTCGTCGCCTACTCCGGCGCCTCGGGCCCCGCGGACGGCACCGGCTGGGAGCTCGACGCGATCGCCGCCGTGTTCGTCGGTGGCGCGGCGGTCGCCGGTGGTGTCGGCACGATCTCCGGCTCGATCATCGGTGGTCTCGTGATGGCGCTGCTGTCGAACGGTCTGCAGCTCATGGGCCTCGAGTCGAACCAGGTGCAGATCATCCGCGGCCTGGTCCTGCTCGTCGCCGTCGCCTTCGACGTCTACTCGAAGTCGCAGGGACGCCCGTCGCTGATCGGCGGCATGATGCGGCAGTTCCAGCGGAAGGACACCGAGCAGAACACGGTGGCCGCCCAGCAGCCGCGGTCCATCGAGGACCAGCCGGACAAGATCACCCTCCCCTAGTCCCAACTCCCCACACCGGGGCCTCGGCCCCACACCTCCTCAACGAAGAGAAAGCACTCACATGCGCAAGAAGATCGTCGCCGGCCTCAGCCTGGCGCTCATCGCGGGCCTCGCCCTCAGCGGTTGCTCGGCACGCGGCTCGTCCGACGACGCCGGCAGCACCAGCACCATCAAGAAGGGCGACCTCATCGGCGTCGCCCTGCCGGCCAAGACCTCGCAGAACTGGGTCCTCGCGGGCGCCGCGTTCAAGAAGTCGATCGAGGACGCCGGCTTCAAGGCCGACATCCAGTACGCCAACGCCGGCAACCCGGTCCCCGACCAGCAGTCGCAGATCTCGGGCATGATCACCAAGGGCGCCAAGGCCGTCATCATCGGTGCCGCCGACGGTTCGCAGCTGACCGCGCAGGTCAAGTCCGCCAAGGACCGTGGCGCCGTCGTCATCGCCTGGGACCGCAACATCCTGAACACGAAGAACGTCGACTACTACGTGGCGTTCAACAACTTCAAGGTCGGCCAGCTCCAGGCCGAGGCGCTGCTCAAGGGCCTCGAGGAGAAGAAGGGCGACAAGCCGTACAACGTCGAGCTCTTCGCCGGTTCGCCGGACGACGCCAACGCGACCGTGTTCTTCAACGGTGCGATGGACGTCCTCCAGCCGAAGATCGACGACGGCACCATCAAGGTCGTCTCCGGTCAGACCACGTTCCAGAAGGTCGTCACGCAGGGCTGGCTCGCGCAGAAGGCCCAGTCGCGCATGACCGACCTGCTCTCGCAGTACTACACGGGTGACACCGAGCTCGACGGCGTCCTGTCGCCGAACGACACCCTCGCCCGCGCGATCCTCACCGCGACCAAGGCCGCCGGCAAGGACAACCCCGTCGTGACGGGCCAGGACTCGGAGACCGCGTCCATCCCGCTCATCATGCAGGGCACGCAGTACTCGACGATCTTCAAGGACACGTCGAAGGAGGCCCAGGCGGCCGTCGACCTCGTCTCCACGCTGTCGAAGGGCGACAAGCCCGACACGAAGATGGACAAGACGAACAACTACAACGGCAAGAAGACGGTCCCCGCGATCGAGCTCACGCCGGTCCTGGTCACCAAGGACAACGCCGTCGAGGCCTACAAGGGCAACGACACCCTCGAGGAGCTCGCCAAGAAGGGCTGATCTCCCCAGCACCACGGACGGCCCCGTCTCGCCTCGGCGAGACGGGGCCGTCCTGCGTCGTCCGGGGGCCGGCCACACGGCGGACGGGAGGCTCGGTGCACGTCGTGATCCGTGCCTCCAGTCCGCCGTGTGGTCAGCCCAGGGCTCGTGGCCGCGCCCGGTCCGTGCCCGCGTCCGTCAGGGGTGGGCAGCGCGCAACCGGCGCGCGGCGTCGGCGAGGTGCGGGACGTCGGTGCGGGCGGTGCCGAACACCAGCGCACGCGTCGTGTCGAAGTACCGCCGGGTCAGCCGCTCCCCCAGGTCGGACACGCGCGACCACGGGATGCCGGGCTCGCTCGCGGTGACCCCGGCGGGGAGCACCCGGACCGCCTCACCGATCTCGACCAGGCGCATCCGGACCGCGTCGTGCACCAGGTCCTCGGGCAGCCGCTCGTCGTCGATGTAGCGCCGGATCGCCTCGCACGCCCGGATGACGTCGTCGAGGCGGTCGGCCACGGCACGGCGGATGCCGGGCTGCGCACTCACAGCGGCACCGCGGTCCGGACGACCCCGGGGCGCATGCCCGCGGCGTCGACGACGTCGACGCGGACTCCGAGCAACCGTTCGGCGGCGTCCTGGATGCGCATCAGCGCGAAGATGCCGAGCCCCGCGTCGACGTCGACCATCAGGTCGACGTCGCTGTCCGGACCGTCCTCACCGCGGGCGACGCTGCCGAAGATCCGGGGGTTCCGCCCGCCGAACCGCTGCACGATCTCGATGAGGTCCTGTCGGGCCGCGACCACGCGCTCGAGGAGCGGCGGGGGTTCCTCGACCGGCTGCAGGTCGATCGTCGTCGTGAAGCCCGCCGCGCGGAGCATCCGCTGCAGGGCTGCGAGCGACGGTTCGCGCCGACCGTTCTCGTACGTGCTGATGACGCTCTGCGTGACGCCCGCGCGCTGGGCGAGCTGGACCTGGGTCAGTTCGGCGCGTTCACGGGCGTCGCGGATGAGCACCGCGGCCGACAGTGGCGGGGCGGACCGTGGGGGAACAGCGGACATGCTGCAACGATACACAGCATCCAACATTTCGTGCGCCGCCGGAGCGGCGCACGCTCAGCGGGGGTCGGAGACGTCCGCGCGGTGGAAGTTCTGCGCCGAGCGCGACGCGGTCGGGCCACGCTGACCCTGGTAGCGGGACTGGTACTCGGCGGAACCGTAGGGCTTCTCGGCCGGGCTCGACAGCTGGAAGAAGCACAGCTGTCCGATCTTCATCCCCGGCCAGAGCTTGATGGGCAGGGTCGCGACGTTCGACAGCTCGAGCGTCACGTGCCCGGAGAACCCGGGGTCGATGAAGCCCGCGGTCGAGTGGGTCAGGAGGCCGAGGCGGCCGAGCGAGCTCTTGCCCTCGAGCCGAGCGGCGATGTCGTCGGGCAGCGTCACGACCTCGAACGTGGAGCCCAGGACGAACTCGCCCGGGTGCAGCACGAACGCCTCGTCCGGGTCGGTCTCGACCAGGCGGGTCAGGTCGGGCTGGTCCACCGCGGGGTCGATGTGCGGGTACTTGTGGTTGTCGAACAGCCGGAAGAACTTGTCGAGCCGGACGTCGATGCTCGACGGCTGCACGAGCGAGGCGTCGTACGGGTCGAGGCCGATCCGGCCTTCGGCGAGCTGGGCGGTGATGTCGCGGTCGGAGAGCAGCACGGACGAAGCCTAGCGGCAGCGGGCGTCGCGCCGGTATGCTGCCAGGCTGCCCACCACCCGGGCGGGCGGCGTTCGGAGCAGTGATGACCACGTACACCGTCGACGAGATCACGGTGCCCGCCTCGATGGACGACGACCCGGCGACCGTCGCGACCTTCGCCGAGTGGCTCGCGGTGTCCGACGGCGCCGAAGCCGCCGTGCACGGGCTGCACGAGTTGGCCTGGACGCCGGAGGAGCACCTGCCGCTGTGCCGCGAACCGGGTGCCCCGAGCCGGCTCGTCGTCGCCCGCGACGACCGCGGCACCGTGGTCGGTGCGGGCTCGTACGACACGAAGCAGGAGCCCGGCACCACCAACTGCTGGCTGTCGGTCGGCGTCGTCCCCGAGCACCAGCGCCGCGGTGTCGGGACGCTGCTCGCCGACCTCCTGGAGTCGATGGCCCGCGCCGACGGCCGCACGCAGTGGAAGACGTACGCCGTCTCACGGCAGGTCGGGCCCGCGTCCGGGCCCGGGTACGTGCAGGCCCCGACGGGGTTCGGCGCCGTCCCGGAGGACGAGGCCGGGGTGCGGTTCCTGACCGCCCGCGGCTGGCACTTCGGCCAGGTGAACCGGATCAGCCGGCTCCCGCTGCCCGCCGACGCATCCGTGGTGCGCGGACTGCACGAGCGGGCGTCTGCTGCAGCCGGGCCGGAGTACCGCGTACGCGCCTGGACCGGTCGGACGCCGGAGCAGTGGCTCGACGGCATCGCCGTGCTCGAGACCCGGATGAGCACCGACGCGCCCGCCGGGGACATGGAGGAGCCCGAGGACGTCTGGACCGCCGAACGACTCCGGGAGCACGAGGACGAGCTCGCCCGGGCACCGCGCGCCCTGCTCACCGTGGCCGTCGAGCACCTACCCACGACCACCCTGGCCGGTTTCACGCAGCTGTCCGTGCCGGACGACCCCGCACGGCCGGCACAGCAGTGGGACACCCTGGTGCTCCGCGAGCACCGCGGCCACCGGCTCGGCTGGCTGCTCAAGGTCGTCGGGATCCAGGAGCTCGAGCGGCGGCTCCCGGGGCGCCCCTCGGTCATCACGTTCAACGCGGAGGAGAACCGCCACATGCTCGACGTGAACGAGGCCGTCGGGTTCGTCGGCGTCGGCTGCGAGGGCATCTGGGAACGGCGGGTCTGAGCGCGCATCCGAGGGGCCGCCGTCCAGCCGACACGCCTACGATTGGACGGTCATGACCGTCACGTCACCCGAAACCCAGCCCACGGGGTCAGCGCCGGACGCCGCCCCCACCACCGGGCGTTCGTCCACCGTCGCGACGGTCCTCGTCATCGCGATCCCGCTGGCCGTCGCGTGCTCGATCCTCGGGCTGACGATCACCGGTGCCTTCAGCGCGAGTCAGCAGCTGGTGTCCGCCGGCGAGGTCGTCGAGTACGGCCTGCCGATCGCCCGGGTCGTGCACGACACGATGGCGGCGCTGACCATCGGGCTCCTCATCGTCGCGGCGTTCGCGCTGCCCGCGCAGAAGAAGGACCACGGCGCCCTGTCCAGCGTGCAGCACCGTGCGACCCGGTGGGCTGCTGCGACCGGCGCCGTCTGGTTCCTGGCCGCCGCGGTGAGCATCGTCCTGACCGGTGCGAACACCCTCGGTGTCCCGCTCACCAGCCCGGTGTTCGCCCGCAACTTCATGCTCTTCGCGTTCCAGGTCGAGATCGGCCAGGCGCTCGTGGTCTCGGCAGCCGCGATCCTCGTCGCCACGGTGGTCGCCGCCTTCGCCACCCGGGTGACGACCCTGGCGTTCGCCACCGTGATCGGCCTGTTCGCCCTGCTCCCCCTGGCCCTGTCCGGCCACGCCGCGGGGTCGCTCGAGCACGCGAACGCGGTGAACTCGCTCGCGATCCACCTGGTCGGGGTGTGCGTGTGGGCCGGTGGCCTGGTCGCCGTGGTCCTGCTCCGCACCCGCACCAAGGGTGCGACCGGACGCGTGATCGCCCGGTACTCGACGCTCGCCGGCTGGTCGTTCGGGGCTGTGGCGTTCTCCGGCATCGTCAACGCGTCGCTGCGCCTGACCGGCCCGCTCGACCTGTTCACGACGACGTACGGCTGGCTCATCACCATCAAGGCGCTCATCCTCGTGCTGCTCGGCATCGCGGGGATCGTGCAGCGCCGGAAGCTCGTGCCCGGGCTCCTCCGCGCGCCGCTCGACCGCCGCCTGTTCACCCGGTTCGCGCTGGCCGAGATCGTGTTCATGGCCGTGGCCATCGGCGTCTCGGTCGCCGTGTCCCGCTCGCAGCCGCCGATCCCGCAGACGCCCGCGACGGGCGAGGACACCCGCTCCGGCCTGATCGGGTTCCCGTTCCCGCCGGCACAGACCACGCAGACCTACCTGACCCAGTGGCACATCGACTGGGTGTGGCTCGGCCTGGCCGTCGTCGGGGCCGTCTGGTACCTGCTGGCGGTGCGTAAGCTCCGGAAGCGCGGCGACGCCTGGCCCGTCGGGCGCACCATCGCCTGGCTGATCGGCTGCGCCCTGTTCATCTGGACCACGTCGGCCGGCCCTGCCGTGTACGGCATGATCCACTTCTCGTCGCACATGCTCCAGCACATGCTCCTGATGATGTTCGTCCCGCTGCCGCTCGTGCTCGGCGGCCCGGTGCTGCTCGCGCTCCGCACCCTGCCGGTCCGGAACGACGGCTCACGCGGCGCCCGCGAGTGGCTCATGCTCTTCGTGCACTCCCGCTGGATGCAGTTCCTCGGCAAGCCCGCCGTCGCCGGGATCATCTTCGCCGGGTCCCTCGTGGTGTTCTACTTCACGCCGGCGTACCAGGCCGCGATGCAGTCGCACGAGTGGCACGTCGCGATGATCATCCACTTCGTCCTGAGCGGCTACCTGTTCTTCTGGGTCTTCGTCGGTGTCGACCCGGGCCCGCAGCGCCCACCGTACCCGATGCTCATCATCACCCTGCTGGCCACCCTGGCGTTCCACGCGTTCTTCGGCGTCGCGGTCATGACGTCGCAGTCGGTGTTCGCGGTCGACTGGTTCCACGCACTGGGCCAGACGAACGACGCCGCACTGCTCGACGACCAGCACACCGGCGGCGGCATCGCCTGGGGGGCGTCGGAGCTCCCGATGGTGTTCGTGGCCCTGCTCGTCGTCCGGAACTGGATGCGCTCGGACAAGCGCGACGCGAAGCGCCTCGACCGCAAGGCCGACCGCGACGGTGACGCCGACCTCAAGGCGTACAACGAGCGCCTGGCGGCGATGAGCAAGCGGGACTGACCCGCAGCACCGGCCACACGGCGGGCGTCGCCCCGGTCAGTCCCCGTGGACGATGCAGACCGCGTCGAGGTCCATCGCGGCCTCGAGCGCGGCCGAGATCCCAGATTCCCCGTCGGGGCCGGCGGGGGTCACGGTGTCGACCCACCACAGCGGCGTCGCCAGGGTCGGGGCGTCCGGCAGGATCCGCTCGACCTCGTCGAAGGAGTCCACCCGGCGCACGCCGAGCACGGTGATCACCGGGTGGGTGGCGTCCCGGCAGACCTGCATCATCGGGCCGTCGTCGAGCGCCCGGACACCCCAGGTCTCGTCGTGCAGCAGGAGCGCCTCCGCCACCTCGCGCGTCTCCACCGGCTGGCGGCAGAGGATGGTGACGTCACGCGGCACCCTGACCGCCCACCATCCGGTCGTCGCGGACGTGTCCGTCGAGCGTGCCCTCGTCGTGCGCGGGGTCGAGCGGTGCGCCGCCGACCAGCTGCAGGAAGCGGTCCTCGTCGATGCGGTCGAGGAACGACTCGAGCGCTTCCCAGCCGTCCTCGAAGCGGACGATCATGCCGCCGTCGTCAGCCGCGTCGGCATCCGGACGGGCGGCCGAGCCTGAGCCGGCTGCGAAGGTCGCGGTGGTGGTGCGCGGTGGCGGCCAGACGCCGTCGCGGTCCAGGAAGCCGGCGGCCTCGGGGCCTACGACGACGGCGAGCGGCGACGGCTCGCCGTGCGAGACGGCCCGGACGAGGTGGTCCGCGTCGCCGCGGCGCTGCATGACGACGCCGAACACGGGGACGACCTGGTCGGCGACCCGCTGCACGGCGTCGAACATCCGGTTCGCCAGGCCCGGGTCGGTGTTCTCTTCGGGCACGGTGAGCACGGCGGACATCGTCTCGACGACGACCCCGCCGACCAGGTGCGCGGTCATCGTCGCCGAGAACCCCTCACCGATGGCGTACGAGGTCGAGATGCCGGGCGCCTCGTGCTTCGCGTACTGCGTGACGACCCAGCGGTCCCACGGCACGGTGAGCGGTTCGGCGGTGCCCCACCGGGTCGGGCAGGTGCCGACCGTGTGGCACAGCGCCTCGATCGCGGAGCCCATGTCGACCGCACGGCCGGGGTGGTGGCGGAGGGTCAGGTCGATGCTGATCTGTCGCACCGACTCGGCCGAGACCGGGTGCTCGGGCGACGGGGTGCCCACGAGTTCGGGGCCGCGGTGCACGAAGTCCTCGATGTCGGAGGCGGCGACGCCGGTCCGGCCGTCACGCAGCGTGCCGTCGAAGTCGGACACCGCCCACGCGGCGCCGTACGCGCCGAGCGCATGACGGAGCGCCGGGGTGATCGCCGCGGCCCGGCCGGTGCGGAGCACGACCGTCCGTCCGGCGTCCGCCGACCGACGGAGCAGCGAGGCGAGCGCGTCGGTCAGCCACACGACGGGCGATGCGGACTCGACCACGATCGCCGAGCCGACCACGTCGTCGATGAGGGGATGCCTGACCATCCGGGTCCTCCTCGGTTCGGGGCTGGAACTCCCTGGACGGTACACACGGGGGCGACACCTGTCCGTCAGGCGCCCACCCTCACAGCGGAGACTCGGGAGGCGCGACACGCGCCCGCGAGACGGCGTACGGTGCGCGGTCGGCTGGCTTCCAGGCGAGAATCCGCTAGGCTTGCCGAGTCCCGTTCTGCGGGGCGCGCGAGTGTAGTTCAATGGTAGAACTCCAGCTTCCCAAGCTGGTAGCGCGGGTTCGATTCCCGTCACTCGCTCCGTCGGACGTACGCTCGCCGCATGTCCTCCTCCTCCGGTTCCCCCGAACACACCGCGCCCGTGGTCGTCGTCGGTGCCGGGGTCGTCGGCGCTGCGACCGCGTACGCGCTCACCGCCCGCGGCGAGCGCGTCCTGCTCGTGGAACAGCACGCCCGCGGCCACCACCTCGGGTCCTCGCACGGTGCGACCCGGATCTTCCGGCAGGGCTACGCCGACCCGGAGTACGTCGCGCTGACCACCCGCGCACTGGCGCTGTGGGAAGCGCTCGAGGCCGCTGCCGGCGAAGAGCTCATCGTCCGCACGGGCGCCGTCGATCACGGTCGACCCGAGGTCGTCGACGCGATCGCCGCGGCCCTCGCCGACGCGGACATCCCCCACGAGTCGCTCACACCGGACCAGGCGGCAGCACGTTGGCCCGGCATCGCGTTCGAGGGGCACGTGCTGACCCACGCGTCGGCCGGACGCATCCGCTCCGAGCGGACGATCGAGGTGTTCCTGACGTTGGCCGAACGCACCGGTCTCGCCGACCTGCGGTTCGACACCCGGGTCACCGGGCTCGAGGACCACGGTGACGACGTCACCGTGACGCTGTCCGACGGCAGCGCGGTCCGTACCGCGTCCGTGGTGGCCGCGGTGGGCTCGTGGGCCCCCACGTTGGTCGGCGGGCTGCTCGCCGGACGCGGGGCGGGCCTCCCGGCCATCCGCGTCACCCAGGAGCAGCCGGCCCACTTCCCCAGCCACCTGCCGGACGCGGCCTGGCCGAGCTTCGTGCACTGGGCCGACGGCGACGACGTGTACGGGCTGCTGACGCCGGGCGAGGGCGTCAAGGTCGGGTTCCACGGCACCGGGCCGGTCGTCGACCCGGACCACCGCGACTTCGTGCCCGTGCCGGCCGAGGCCGAGCGACTGCAGGCGTACGTCGCGCGGTACGTGCCGGGGGTCGACGCGACGGAGCCGACGTTCATCAGCTGCCTGTACGACAACTCCCCCGACGAGGACTTCGTCATCGACCGCGCCGGGCCGCTGACCGTGGCGACGGGGTTCTCCGGGCACGGCTTCAAGTTCGCGCCGCTGCTCGGCGAGATGCTCGCGGACCTCGCCACGGGCGGGGTGCCGCACCCGCGTTTCGCCCTGCCGGAGCCGGTGCCCGCGTCCTGACGCCAGCGCGCGGTCGCTCGCGAGACGCCGGCGTGTTCGTTCGACGCCGTCATGTCGTCGAGACGCCGCCGAATCCGGAGGCGTCTCGAGGACAACGAGGCGTCCTGCGCACACGCCGGCGTCTCACACCCGCGCACGCACCGGCGTCTTCTGCGCACGCCGTCGTCTGGCGACCGGCCGCTACGGTGGGAACCGTGCGCATCATCGTGGCTCCGGACTCGTTCAAGGGCACCGCGACGGCGGCGTCGATCGCTGCGGCCGTTCGTGCCGGCTGGCTGACCGAGCGCCCCGACGACGACGTGGTGCTCGTCCCGATGGCCGACGGCGGCGAGGGCACGCTCGACGCCTTCGAGTCCGCGGTCCCCGGAGCCGTCCGGGTCCCCGTCACCGTGACCGGGCCGGCCGGCACGCCGGTCGACACCCACTGGCTGCGGCTGCCCGACGGCCGTGGGGTGGTGGAGCTCGCGGCGACGAGCGGCCTCCCCCTGCTCGACGCACCGATGCCGGACACGGCGACGAGCCGCGGGTTCGGCGAGGCGATCGCCGCCGCGCTCGACGCCGGGGCCACGGGACTCGTGCTCGGCATCGGGGGCAGCGCGTCCACCGACGGCGGGCGTCCGGTGCTCGAGGCGCTCGGACTCGACAGCGAAGGAGCCGGCACCGAGGGCCTCCGGGCGCTCCCCCCGCTCGGCGTCACCGTGCTCACCGACGTCACCTCGCCACTGCTCGGACCGACCGGTGCCGCCGCCGTCTTCGGCCCGCAGAAGGGCATCACGCCCGACCGTGTGGCGTCCTTCGACGATCGGCTCGCCACCTGGGCCGCGCGCTTCCCCGACGTCGACCCGGACACCCCGGGCGCCGGAGCCGCTGGCGGTGTCGGGTTCGGCCTGCTGGTGTGGGGCGCCACGCTCGCCGGTGGGGCCGCGGCCGTCGCCGAGGTCCTCGGGCTGCCGGCGCTGCTCGAGGGGTCCGACGTGAGCGGTGCCGACGTCGTGATCAGCGGCGAAGGGTGCTTCGACGGCCAGAGCGCCGTCGGCAAGGTGCCCTCGGTGGTCCGCGACCTGACCGCGGCACGCGCTCCCGGAGCCCGCTCGATGCTCGTCGCCGGCGCGATCGAGGCCCCGCTCCACGACTACGCGGCCGCCGCGTCGCTCACCGTGCTCGCGACGCAGACCACCGGCGAGCCCGACGACGCCCTCGCCGACCCGCTGCGCTTCGCCACGATCGCCGGGCAGCGGCTGGCCCGGCTCGCCTGAGCGAGCAGAACGACGCGAGCACCGCGGCGGCGCGGGGCCGCACCGACGTGCCGCGCGGCCGCCGCGCCGGGCAGCCGCCCCGCCGCGCCGGGCAGCCGCCGCGACGCGCCCGTCCGCGGGCACAGGGGTGTCCTGGTTGTACCTCCCACCCGGCCGCGGCTGCGCGCAGACTGGTTCCGGGCCGGAACCGGCCCGCAACGCACCACCCCCACGAGGAGATCATTGCGCACCGTCAACGCGTACGCGGCACCGTCAGCGACCGAGCCGCTCGTCAAGACCACCATCACCCGTCGGGACGTCGGCCCGGACGACGTCGCGATCGACATCGCCTACGCCGGCATCTGCCACTCGGACATCCACACCGTCCGCGGTGAGTGGGGCCCCATCCAGTACCCGCAGGTCGTCGGCCACGAGATCGTCGGCCACGTCACCGAGGTCGGCGAGAACGTCACCAAGCACAAGGTCGGCGACCGCGTCGGCGTCGGCTGCATGGTGAACTCGTGCGGCGAGTGCGAGAACTGCGTCGCCGGCCAGGAGCAGTACTGCCTCAAGGGCAACATCGGCACCTACGCCAGCGTCGACCCGGCCGACGGCTCGATCACCCAGGGCGGCTACTCGCAGGCCGTCGTGGTGAACGAGGACTTCGTCCTCCGTGTCCCCGAGTCGCTCGACATCGAGAAGGTCGCGCCGCTGCTCTGCGCCGGCATCACGACCTACTCGCCGCTGCACCACTGGAACGCCGGTCCCGGCACCAAGGTCGCCGTCGTCGGCATGGGCGGGCTCGGCCACATGGCCGTCAAGATCGCCGTCGCGCTCGGCGCCGAGGTCACCGTCCTGTCGCAGACCACCTCGAAGCAGGAGGACTCGCTCCGCTACGGCGCGAAGGCCCACTACGCGACGAAGGACCCGGAGACGTTCGAGAAGCTCGCGAACTCCTTCGAACTCATCATCAACACCGTCTCGGCGAAGATCCCGATGGGCGCCTACCTCGGCCTGCTCAAGGTCGACGGCACGCTCGTCAACGTGGGCGCTCCGTCCGAGCCGCTCGAGGTGCCGGCCTTCGCGCTCATCCCGCGTCGGCTCAGCTGGGCGGGTTCCGCCATCGGCGGCATCCAGGAGACCCAGGAGATGCTCGACTTCTGCGCCGAGCACGGGATCCTCCCGGAGACCGAGCTCATCAGCGCCGACCAGATCAACGAGGCCTACGAGCGCGTGCTGTCCTCGGACGTCCGCTACCGCTTCGTGATCGACGCGGCCACGCTGGCGTAGTCGCCACCACCTGAACGACGGAAGGCCCGTTGCCGGCTGGCAACGGGCCTCCCGTCTGTCGTCTCGATGCCGTCAGCCGACCTCGTCACCGGACGGCAGCGCGCCGCACCAGTCGACGGAGCCCGCGTCGATGCTCGCCTCGAGCGCGCCGGAGGCCGCGTCGACGATGCTCACGAGCTCGCCGGTCGCCGACTTCGTCGCGACCGCGACGAACTGGCTGTTCGGGGACGGGCAGACCGCGGTGACGCTCGCGTCGTCGGGGATCGTCACGGGCAGCCGGGAGGCCCGTCCCCCGTCCACACGCACGATCCGTGCCGCGATGGTGCCGTCCGACCGCACGTCCCCCAGCACCCGCAGGTACGTGTCGTCGGACAGCTGGGCGATGCGGCCGAGGACGGCCGCATCGGTGCTCGCGGCGGGCGCCTGCAGCGCCGACTTCGACCCGTCGGTCAGGTCAAGCCGCTCGATCCCGGTGCCCGTCTCGACGACGGCCGTGGTGCCGGTGCCGACGAAGCCGTGCAGGTAGGTGGCGCTGCCGAGCCGGACCGGGTCGGCACGCCCGCTCATGTCGACGAGCACCAGGTCGTCGCTGCCCGTCCGGACCAGCGCGCTCTCGGTGCGCGGGACGTAGGCCCACTGCCCGACCGTCATCGGCACGGCGCCCGTCTTCGGCTTGCCGTTCGCCGCGATCGCCGTGGGCATGTGGGTGCCCGTCATGTCGACCACGTACAGGCCGGTGTTCCGGGACTGCCCGGTCGAGGTGTCGGCGTACTCGAACCCGAACGAAGCACCGTCGTCGGCGACGTGGAGCGCCGTGACGCGACCCTCGGCGGTCGGCAGGGTGAGGTGTTCGACGGGGGCGTCGGCGTCCTGCACGCCACCGCTCAGCGCCACGATGTCCACGGACGAGCTCGCGTCCGTGCCGCTCACGACGACCAGGGAGCGGCCGAGCCGGGCGTACTCGGAGATCGCGGTGCCCTCGTAGACCGTGGTGGCGCCGCCCGCGTCGAGGGAGCGTCGGACGATGCGGTCCTTCGCCCCGGCCTGCCCCGGGGCCAGTGCGAGCACGTCGGTGCTGCCGGTGCGGATCGCCGCCGTCAGGTCGGACGTGGCACGCTGCCCGGGTGCCCGCACGCCCGCGACCGTCACGGTGTACTCGCGGTCGTACGCCAGGGGTCCGGCGAACTCGACCGCGATCGTGTTGCCGCTCGAGGTCACGGTGTGCGCCGCAGCCGGGCTGACCCGGACGTCGGCGGCCGCGACCTTCTGCAGCGCCTGGTTCGCCGTCAGGATCACCCGCTGTGCCGGACGGGTGACGAGACCGGTCGCGTCGTAGGACACGTCGCGGAGCCGCGGGCCCTGCTGCGAGCCGACGACCGCGGCGAGCGCGGCGACCACGGCGAGGACCACCACGACGGCGACGTACCGGCGGTGGAAGCGGTGTGCGACGGGGCGGCGCTCAGAACTCATACGGGTCCTCGGGCTGCGCGATGTCGGTGATCTTCGCGGCCTTGACGACGATGCGGGCGTCGGCGGACTGGTCCGGGTTGGCGGCCAGGGCTCCGCGGACGGTGACCCACTGCCCCTCGTCGGGGACGGTCCCGGTGCCGTCGCCGTCGCCGTCGCCGGTCACGACACCGAGGCCCACCGGTTGCGCGTCCACGGCGCAGCAGCTGATCACGAAGCGGGTGAGGGTGAAGGACCCGTCGTCGCCCGGCACCACGAAGCCGGTCAGTTCGACCTGCTTGCCGACCAGGGCCGTGGTGTCCGTGGTCTGCCGGATCAGCGCGGCCCAGTCCTTGACGCCGTACTCCGAGGTGTCGACGCCCTCGCTGCCGAGCAGCTGCACCGCGGACTCCGAGCCGGTGGCGTTGGACAGGGTCGCGGAGTCCACGCTCCGCTGCTGGGCGGTGCGGGCGGACAGGGTCGTCGGCGGCAGGACGAGCATCGCGACGGTGACGCCGATCGTGACGACGGCGGCGGCTCCGCCGAGGGCGAGGCGGACGGCGCGACCACGGCCGGGGCGTGGCTCGTGGGCGTCGGCGGCGTGCTCGTCGGCGGCGGTGGCGTGCCCGTGCGCGCCGGCGTCGTCGGGCTCGTCCGCTTCGTCGGCGTGCGTGTGACCGTCCCCGCGGGCGGTGGCCACCAGTCCGGCGATCGACGCGGGCACCCCGACGGCGGCGAGCACGACCGTGAACACCGAGTAGCGCGGGTTGATGTACAGGTCGAGGTGCCCGACCAGCGCGAGCCACAGCGTGCAGAGGGCCGCGGCCAGCACCGACCCGAGGCCCAGGTACGCGGCCGCGTTGCTGCGTGCATCAGACGAGGACATTCATCACCAATCCCACGGCGCCGGCGAACAGGACGCACACGACGGACAGCAGCACCAGGAAGCGGACCCGGAACGTCGTGCGCAGCAGGGCGATCATCTTGACGTCGATGATCGGCCCGATGATCAGGAAGGCCGTGATCGACCCGGGCAGGAACGTCGACGCGAAGGACAGCGCGAAGAAGGCGTCGACGTTCGAGCAGAGCGACACCGTCATCGCCAGCAGCATCATCGCCGCGACGGACAGCACCGGGTTCGAGCCGACGGCCACCAGGGTCGAGCGGGGCACGGCGACCTGGATCGCGGCGGCCAGGCCGGCACCGACGAACAGCGCCGGCATCATCGTCGCCGTCTCGCCGCCGAACTGCGCGGCGCTCTGCCGCCAGCGGTGCAGGCCGCGCGGCGCCCCGACGGCCGCACGGCACCGGGCCTCGAAGGCGGGGAGCAGCAGGTCGGCCGGACGACGGTGCGCGGCGACGATCCAGCCGACGAGGTTCGCGATGACGAACCCGCCGACGATGCGCACCGGCAGGATCCACCCGGACCAGCCGAACGCCTGCGCGGTGCTGATGATGACGAGCGGGTTGAGGATCGGGGCCGCGACGAGGAACGTGACGGCCTCGGCCGGCGTGAACCCGCGCATCATCAGGCCGCGGGCGAGGGGCACGTTGCCGCACTCGCACACCGGGAACAGCATGCCGATCAGGGAGATCACGGCCCGACGGCCGAAGGCGTTCTGCGGCAGGACCTTCTCGAGCGCGCCGACCGGTACCCAGACCTCGACGACGATCGACAGCACGATGCCGAGCACCACGAACGGCAGGGACTCGACGACGACGCTGATCGCCAGTGTGAGGAAGTCCTGCACGACGTCCGGCAGCCCGGTCGACCCGATGCTCGGGGAGAACAGCCGGATGCCCAGCAGGACGACGACGGCGAGCAGCACCAGGCCGGGGCCGGTGAGGCTCCGGGTGCGCTGCGGCGGCCGCGTGGTCGTCGTCACCGGGACAGGATAGGTGACGCCTCCTGCCCGGGGCTGCGCACGAGGCGGCTCAACCCGCGGTGACGCCGTCGAGGTGCCGGTCGAGCACGTCGATCGCCCAGTCGCCGGACTCCCCCGGAGCCAGCCGGACGACCTGCATCGCGAGTCCGTCCAGGAGCGCGTGGAGCCGGCAGGCCTCGTACTCCCGGTCGTCCGCCGGTACCCCGAGCAACCCGAGGACCTCCTCGCACCACGTCCGCATCGCCGCGACGGTCCGGTCGAGCGTCGGCCGGAGCCCGACGTCGGTGAGCGCGGCGTTGCCGAGTGCCAGGTAGACCTCGAGCTCGACGACCCGCTCCTCGTCGAGGGGCAGCAGCTCGAGCACGATCCGGCGTGCGCGTCGGGCCGGCGTGAGGTCGTCGGGGATGGCGTCGATGCGCTCGCGGATCCGGTCGAACACGAGCGTGATGGTGTGCTCGCGGACGCTCGCCTGGGTCGGGAACGTGTAGCGGACCGTGCTCGGCGGCAGTCCGGCCTCGGCGGCGACGTTCCGCACGCTCAACGCTCCGAGCCCGTCGCGCACGAGGACCCGGCACGCCGCCTCGGACACGGTGCGGCGCCGTTCGTCGACGTCCATGCTCCTGGCCACGACGCCATACTCGCACAGTCGTACGAACTCGTGCTACCGTCGATCTCGTTGTCGCACAGTCGTACGACAACGAGAACGAACGACTCCCGCAGGAAAGGACATCGTCATGGCATGGGCAATCCTCGTGCTCAGCGGCGTGCTCGAGGCCGTCTGGGCCACCGCCCTCAGCGCCTCGAACGGCTTCAAGAAGGTCGTCCCCACGATCGTGTTCGTCGCCGGGATGGCGCTGAGCATGGTGGGGTTGGCGTTCGCGATGAAGAGCATCCCGGTCGGCACCGCCTACGCCGTCTGGGTCGGCATCGGGGCGTCCCTGACCGTGGTCGTCGCGATCCTCCGCCGGCAGGAGGCCGCGTCCTTCGCCCGCCTCGCCCTGGTCTTCGGCCTGGTGGCGTGCGTCATCGGCCTCAAGGTGGTGAGCTGACGTGGCGTGGATCGTCCTGTTCGTCAGCGCCGCGCTCGAGACCGTCTGGGCGACCGCCCTCGGCGAGAGCGACGGCTTCACCGAGCTCCGACCGACGATCGTGTTCGCCGTCACGATCGTGATCAGCCTGGTCGCCTTCGGCTACGTCCTCAAGCACATCCCGATCAGCACGGCGTACGCGGTGTGGACCGGGACCGGCGCCGCCCTCACCGTGCTCTGGGGCATGGCCACCGGCGCGGAGCCCGTCACCGTCCTGCGCCTGCTGTTCATCGCCGGCATCGTCGGGTGCGTCGTGGGCCTCAAGCTCGTGCCGGCCCGCCCCGCCGCCGACCTCACGCGCTGAGCGACAGCTCACGCACCAGCGATCCCGTGAGGTGTCGCTGACCCCGTGAGGCGAGTGCGGTCCGAGCACGCGCGCCGAGACGGACGGGAGGCCCGGTGCCAGCTGGCACCGGGCCTCCCGGCCGCTTGTGGGTCGCGCCCACCGCATGGTGAGCAGCAATGGTCGGGTCACCTCGCGGGACCCGACCGTTCCTGCTCACGAAGCGAGCGTCAGACGGACGCGCCCGTCCACTCGTCCTCGGCGGCGACGTGGTCGCTGCCGACCGTGCCGGCCGCCATCGCGGCAGCGGCGCGTGCCGCGTGCGACGGCGGGTCCGACGGCACGTCGGCGGGGCGGCCCTCGTCGTTCAGCTTGCGCAGCTCCGGCACGATGTCCGTGGCCAGGATGTCGATCTGCTCGAGCACCGTCTTGAGCGGCAGACCGGCGTGGTCGATGAGGAACAGCTGGCGCTGGTAGTGGCCGACGTGGTCCTTCATCGCGGCGTACCGGTCGATGACCTGCTGCGGCGAACCGACGGTGAGCGGGGTCTGGGCGGTGAAGTCCTCCATCGAGGGGCCGTGGCCGTAGACCGGAGCGTTGTCGAAGTAGGGCCGGAACTCGTTGATCGCGTCCTGCGAGTTCTTCCGCGCGAAGAACTGCCCACCGAGCCCGACGATCGCCTGGTCGGCGCGGCCGTGCCCGTAGTGCTCGAAGCGCTGGCGGTACAGGCCGACCATCTGCTCGGTGTGCTGGATCGGCCAGAAGATGTTGTTGTGGAAGAAGCCGTCACCGTAGTAGGCGGCCTGCTCGGCGATCTCCGGCGTGCGGATCGAGCCGTGCCAGACGAACGGCGGGACACCGTCGAGCGGACGCGGGGTCGAGGTGAAGCCCTGCAGCGGCGTGCGGAACTTGCCCTGCCAGTTGACGACGTCGTTCTCCCACAGCTGGCGGACGAGCGCGTAGTTCTCGATCGCCAGGTTGACGCCCTGGCGGATGTCCTGGCCGAACCACGGGTAGACGGGGCCGGTGTTGCCGCGGCCCATCATCAGGTCCATGCGGCCGTCGGACACGACCTGGAGCATCGCGTACTCCTCGGCGATGCGCACCGGATCGTTCGTGGTGATCAGGGTCGTCGACGTGGACAGCGTGATGTCCTTCGTCTTCGCCGCCAGGTAGGCGAGCAGCGTGGTCGGCGACGAGGCCACGAACGGCGGGTTGTGGTGCTCGCCGGTCGCGAAGACGTCGAGCCCGGCCTGGTCGGCGTGCTCGGCGATCGTCAGGATGTCGCGGACGCGCTGGGTGTCGTCCGGCGTGGTGCCGGTCGTGGGGTCGGTCGTGACGTCACTGACCGTGAAGATGCCGAACTGCATGATGCGCCGCCTTTCGCGATATCGATGCGTTTGCATCGACTTACCGGGTACAACGTAGCGCACGGCGTGGCATTCCCGCCAGGCTCACGCCCGTCGGACGGGCGGCCTGGAGGCCCGGCTCGACTCCCCGGGTCAGCGGGCGGCTGGCAACGTGGCCGGGTCAGCGGGCGGCGGGCAGCGTGGCCGGGTCGGTGCGCGCGGCGTGGTGCATCCCGTCGAGGAACCACACGACGGTCACGACCGCCAGGACGCTCGCGCTGGACGCCAACCGCCCCGCCACCAGGATCGCGGCGTGGTCGTACGCGCCGTCACCGGTCAGGCCGACCACGAGCGCCGCGACACCGATCACCAGCGTGAGCCCGGTCGCGACGAGGAGCACGACACTCACCACCCGCCGCGGCCCGCGCCGACCGTCACGGTCGCCCCGGAGCCCGCGGTCGACCCGGGGGCCGACCGCGCGGACGATCCCGAGCCAGAACACCGCGATCGCGCAGGCGCCGATGATGTCACTGACCCGGTGCCAGCCGTAGACCACGGTCTGGTTCGCGACGAAGACCGCGTACCCGACGCCGACGATGGTCACCAGCGGGCGGAACCGGCGAGGCGTGACCATCAGGACCGCGAAGAGCGCCGCCAGTGCGATCGTCGCGTGCCCGGACGGGAACGAGTTCGGCGTCGTCGACTGAGCGATCTCAGGGCGCACGGCGATACGCTTGACGAGCGTCGAGGTGGCCGCCGACGCGAGCACCACGACCCCCGCGCCGAGTCCCACTGAGAGCCGCCGTCTGGCGAACGCCACGGCGACGATCACGACGACGAGCAACAGGATCACCGGCACCGAGATGACGTTGAGCGCAGTGTCCGAGCTGAAGAGGTCGGACTCCCGGACCCCGCCGAGCGCGGCGTCCTCCGCTTTCTGACCGACCGGGGTCAGCACCGCGACCCCGTAGACGAGAGGCACGATCACGAACCCCAGAGCCGCCAGCGCAGCCCACCGCCCCCGCCGCGAGACCCACGGTCCGCGCGACTCGGATGCACTGCGCTCGGGTGTCAAGGTCACCGGGCTGGTCCTCCTGGGAGTGGTCGTCGTCGGGCTCGTCGCACGACTGGCGGCGGCGCTGCGATTGGGTCGGTCGGGGTCCGACACGATACCGTTGGAGCACCGGCCGGAGGCTGGGAACCGCACCCCCGTCGGCCGTGCACTGCGCGCTGACACGAGGGGATCGGTGATCCCCGCCGGGCCGTCGCACCACGCGGGACCGACGCACGTCGCGTCGGCAGTGTACGAGGAGGAAACCGAAGTGGCCATCAAGGAACCGGGCATCATCGCCTCGCCGAACCGGGGTCTCGCACTCACGGCCGGCGGCGTCCTCGCACTCTGGGGCGTCCTGGGCTTCTTCTTCGCCGCCGACGGCGACCCGGGCTTCTTCAACCGCCAGGGCGGCATGCTGTGGAACGCGTTCGGCGTCAACCCGGCGCTCTGCCTGGTGTGGGTGCTGCTCGCCGCGGTGCTGCTCATCACCGGCCTCGGCAACACCGTCGGTTCGCGCAACGGGAACCTGCTCGTCGGCGCCCTGCTCGTCCTCTTCGCGGTGTACGGCTTCGTCTTCGTCGACACCTCGGCCAACGTCTTCGCGCTGAACACCACGGACAACGTGTTCCACGCGATCGTCGGTGTGCTCCTGCTGCTCACCGCGCTCGGTGCCGACAAGGAGAACCTCCGCGCACTGCGTGCAGCGCGCGCCTGACGCACCCGCTCGGCTGCACTCCCGACGCCCGTCTGCCGCTCCGGCAGGCGGGCGTCGTCGTGTGTGCGGGGCGGGGCGGCGGGGTGCTCCGGGGGTGGTCTGGCGGGTGTGGTCCGGCGGGGTGTCGTCCGGTCACGACTCCTCGCTCAGGTCCGCCGGCCGGTCACGAACTGTCGGATGCGGAGTCTCCAGGCGACGACGAGTGACCACTCGGCGCAGGACCGACGGGGAGTCGTGACCGCTCGGCGGTGTGCGACCGGGCAGGCAGGCGCGCGTGCTCGGCGGCGTGAGGCCGAAGCGGACCCGACGGTCAGTCGGACGCGTCAGTCGGCGTCGGGCTCGGCGTCGGGCTGCTGCTTCGGGGCCTCGAGCTCGGTGGCGACGATGCGGGGCGCCTCGGACATGAAGCGTCGGACGTCCAGGTCGACGATGATGTCCTGCGGCCGGAGCGGCCGGGTGAGGAACAGCCCCTCGAGCGAGGTCAGCCGCGACAGCGCCACGTACGTCTGACCCGCGCTGAACACCCGGTTGCCGAGGTCGACCACGGCCCGGTCGTAGGTGCTGCCCTGCGACTTGTGGATGGTCACGGCCCAGGCGAGCCGGAGCGGGAACTGCTGGAACTCCCCGACGGTGTCCTTCTTGAGTTCCTTCTTGTCCGCGTCGTACGAGTACTTGAACTTCTCCCACACCGACGGCTGGACCTCGAACGACTCACCGTCGACGTCGACCCACACCGTGTCGCGGATGGCCGTCACGATGCCCAGGGTGCCGTTCACCCAGCGCTGGTCGGCGTCGTTGCGCAGGAACATCACGTGCGCGCCGGGCTTCAGCTCGAGGGCTTCGTCGGCCGGGAAGTTCCGTCCACCGAAGTCGCCGTTCACGTCGGCCTTGGCGGTCTTCACCTTGCCGGGCAGCCGCTCGAGGGCAGCCTTGTTGATCCGGGCGACCGTGTCGTTGCGGGTCGCCAGGGTGATGGCGTCGTCCGGGGCCGGGCGGGCCCCCGCGGTGTTCAGCTGCTCAGCGATGTCCGCGGTGACCCGGCCGTGCCGGACGGCGGTGAGCATCGCGGCGAAGGCGTCGTCGCGCTGTCGGTGCACCGTGGCGAGCTCGATGATGTTCAGCTCGGCCTCGAGCCACACCTTGGCATCGAAGAACCACATCGACCGGTAGTGGTCGGTGAAGTAGGCGCGCTCGTCGGCGTCGCCGGGCACCGGGGGCAGCTGGTACGGGTCGCCGAACATCACGACCTGCACACCGCCGAACGGCTCGAACTGCCGACCGCGGGCCTTGCGGAGCGACCGGTCCATGCCGTCGAGCAGGTCGGCGTTGACCATCGAGACCTCGTCGATGACCAGGGTGTCGATCGTGTTGAGGAGCTTGCGGGTGTCCGGGCCCTGCCGCAGCTCGGCGTCCGCGATGAGCCCGATCGGCAGCCGGAACAGGGAGTGGATCGTCTGGCCGCCGACGTTGAGCGCGGCGACTCCCGTCGGGGCGCAGATGACGACCTGCTTCTCGGTGTTCCACGACAGGTGGTTGAGCAGCGTGGACTTGCCCGTGCCGGCCCGGCCGGTGATGAACACGTGGTCACGGGTGTGCTCGATGTACTCGAAGACGGCGCGCTGTTCGTCGCTCAGCTCGATGCTCATCGGGCGTCCGCCCCGGGCGAGGGTTCGAGGTCGTCGCTGCCGTCATCGAAGTCCAGATCGTCCTGGTCGGCCCGGGCAGCAGGGACGGCGGGGACGGTCGCACCGGCCACAGCTGCGTCGCCGGCAGCAGCTGCGTCGACGACGTCGACCGGGTCTCCGCCGTCCCGCCGCAGCCGCACGAGCACCACCACGACCACCGTCACCAGGAGCAGCACCCCGGCGACGATCAGCACGAGCCCGGCCCGGGCCTGGTCGACGAGCGGATCCGGGCCCCACGTCCGGCCCATCGCACCGAACCACGAGGCCTGCAGCAGCCCGAGCGGGCCCCGCATCGCGATGCCGAGCGAGACCGTGCCCGCCGCGATCACCACCGCCCCGACGATCCGGACGGCCGCGGCAGCCGTGGTCGGACGACGGTGCCCGGCGGGGATCGGGGTGCAGAGCGTCGGGACGGCCAGCAGCCCGACCAACAGGAACACGGCGTCGCTGACGGTACGACCGGTGGGGTCGCTCACCGACCACCGGACAGCGTCGGTGGCGAAGAACGCCCACCACAGGGCCGCCGCGAGCAGGAACGCGGGGAACGGCTGGGCCAGGTACCGCACGGAGGGGTGCTCGACGATGACGTCGGTCCACTCACGCACCCCCGTGCTGTCGTCGTTCCGGGGGCGCACGGCGGCGCGGATCAGCGCGACCGGTGCCGCCGCCCACACCAGGGCGGGGACCACCAGGCCGAGCAGCACGTGGGCACCGACGTTCGCCGAGACGAGGAACCGGTCGTACTGGTGGAGCGAGCCCGAGGTCGCGACCACCAGGGACACGATCGCCAGGGCCGCGGCGATCGAGCGTCGCGCCGGCCACCGCACGCCGTTCCGACGCAGTCGCACGACGCCGGCCACGTACGTCGCGGCGAGCAGCACGGCGGCCATCAGCCAGAACAGGTCGATGTTCCACTGGGTCAGCCAGCCCCACGCACCGGGCGCGTGCGGCAGCAGGTCGTCCGTCAGGAGCTCCGCCGGGCTCGGGTCGGTGGTCTTGCTCAGGGCGATCTGGTCGACCGGGGTGGCGGTCCGTCCGAGTGCCGCGGCGAACCCCGACGCCACACCCATCACCGCGAGCTCGACGACGATGAGGGTCCAGAAGGGCCGCTGTCGACCGGGCGAGGTGGTCAGCGCGCGGATGGCCCGACGGCGCTGCACCGCGCCGAGGACCCCGATGGCCACGATCGCGCCGATCTTCACCAGGACGAGCGTGCCGTACGGGGTGAACAGGTTCGACAGCGCCCCGACGCGGATCTGCGCCGACGCGGTGCCCGAGACGGCGACGAGCACGAAGCAGCCCAGGGCGATGCTCGAGTACCGCGCCACGACCACGGCCAGCCGGTCCCCGGGCAGCACCCCGCGCAGCAGCACGAGCATGACGAGCCCACCGACCCACAGCGCCGCACCGACCAGGTGCAGCCCCAGGGCCGTCACGGCGGCGTCGTGGCTCGCGGTACCGGCGGCGTGGCCCTGCTGCGCGAGCGGGATGAGGCCGATCATCGAGACGCCGGCGGTCAGGGCGACCATGCCCCGCGAACGGACGGCGAAGCAGAGCACCGTGACGGCCGCGGCGACGAGGACGGTCACGAGCCAGGCGAGCCCGAGCTCGGTGCCGGTGAGGAAGACCCCCATCGACTGCCCGAACTGCTCGTCGATGCTGATCCGCGAACCGGCGACGCTGAGGAACGTGCAGAACGTGGCGACGGCCGACGCGACCGTCCAGACACCACTGGCCCCGGCGGCGACGTCGATCGCGCGGTTCCACTCGGGGCCGGAGCGCGAGAGGCCGACCGTCGCCAGCGCGAGCCCACCGATCGTGGTGGCCGCGGACAGGTCGACGACGAGCCGCGCGATCGGCAGCCCGAAGCGGACGACGGGCCCCGGGTCGGCGATCAGTGCGGGGTTCGCGCCCCCACCGATGACGAGTGCCGTGAGCAGCGCCACGAACCCGACGAGCAGGAGCACGGCGGGACCGGCGATGCGCGCGATCCGATTCACCCGTCAAGCCTAGGCGGTGCCCACCCGGCGGACGGACGGGGCGGGCCGATCTGTGCAAACCGGCACGGGCCTCCAGGCCAGGACCCGCGCACCACGCGCCCGCGCGCGCACGCGCACGCACGCGCCCCGGGAACGACGAAAGGGACGGCCGAAGCCGTCCCTCCCGATGCGCGGAACAGTCTTACTTGACCGCAGCCTTGAGCTTCGAGCCGGCGCTGACCTTGACCGAGTCGCTCGCGGCGATCTCGATGGCGTCACCCGTCTGCGGGTTGCGGCCGGTGCGGGCGGCGCGGTGCGTCTTCTCGAAGGCGATCCAACCGGGGATCGTGACCTTCGTGCCGTCGGCGACGGACGACGAGACGACGCTGAAGAGCGCGTCGACGACGCCGTTGACGGTGGCCTGGCTCTGGCCGGACTCAGCGGCGACGGCAGCGACGAGCTCGGTGCGGTTCAGTGACTTGTCAGCCATGGATGTCCTCCTCGGACTTCTTGCAGTATCGGTCGGACGCACGTGTCGTCCGGCGCCCGGAGCGGGTGCCCCGTGCCACGGTGCCAGTGGGCCGAGGGCCCGGCGGAACCGGAGTTGAACCTACCAGCCGCCGGGGGTGAAAACCGCCGACTCGCCCGGATTTCCGGGGTTGTCGGGGCTCCGAGGGGGTGCTGGAGGGGCAGATGTGACGAATGACGGCTCGCATGTACCCCGTACACAGCGAACGCCCCGCCACCAGGAGGTGACGGGGCGTCGTGTACTGCGAGTGCTTACCAGGAGCTCTTCGTGATGCCGGGGAGCTCGCCGCGGTGGGCCATGTCACGGAAACGGACACGGCTGATGCCGAACTCACCGAGGTGGCCACGGGGGCGGCCGTCGATGGCGTCGCGGTTGCGGTAGCGGATGGGCGATGCGTCGCGGGGCAGCTTCTGCAGGCCCACGCGGGCGGCCTCACGCGACTCGTCGGTGCCGTTCGGGTCCACGAGGGCCTTCTTCAGCTCGAGACGACGCTCGGCGTAGCGCGCGATGATGACGGCACGCTGGTTGTTCTTCGCGATCTTGCTCTTCTTCGCCATGCTTAGCGCTCCTCACGGAAGTCGACGTGCTTGCGGATCACCGGGTCGTACTTCTTGAGCACGAGTCGGTCGGGGTTGTTCCGACGGTTCTTCTTGGTCACGTAGGTGAACCCGGTGCCCGCCGTCGAGCGGAGCTTGATGATCGGACGGATGTCCTGACCCTTTTTCGCCATCAGATCTTCTCCCCACGGGCGAGGAGATCCTTGACGACGGACTCGATGCCACGTGCGTCGATCACCTTGATGCCCTTCGCGCTGAGCGTGAGCGTGACGTTACGACGAAGCGAGGGCACGTAGTACGTCTTCTTCTGCACGTTCGGGTCGAAGCGACGCTTCGTCCGGCGGTGCGAGTGCGAGATGTTGTGACCGAAGCCGGGAACGGCGCCGGTCACCTGGCACACTGCTGCCATGGTTTCCTCCTGAGTACCGTGCGACCGGACGGCCGCACCCAAGTTCACTTGCCTGGTGCACACGCGCCCTGCCACCGGAGTGGCCGGGCGAGGGGGGTTGTGTGCACCGCCCAGGTCCGCATCCCCTGTCGAAGGAGAGCCGGACACCGCGCGACCGCGGCGTTCGCGACGGTCGGAGGGCTTGGAACAACGGGTTCGCCGCGCGGACGCGGAGAACCAGGGGTCCACGTTACGCGAGGACCGGGCGTGTCGCAAGCCGCGCCTCCAGGCCTGGAGGCCCGTGGCGGCCGGACGGGCCGCTCACGTGACCCCGTTGGTTGCCCCCACCGCCCGCGATCGTGAGCAGGAACGGTCGGGTCGGGCATCTCGACCCGACCGTTCCTGCTCACGAAGTGGACGAACCGCCCTCCGCGGCACGACCGTGCGGGAGCCCGACCGGTGCTATGAGCAGGTACGACGGCGTGCGTCGCCGACGGCGTGCGTGGCCTACGGCGCCTGCGCCGGCTTGGGCGCCAGCGCCTGCACCATCAGCTCCCCGAGCTGCTGCGGCGCCGTGAACATCGGCCAGTGGCCCGTCTCGAGCCCGACGATGGAGAGCTCCTCGGTCGCGACGAGCTCGGCCGCCCAGGCCTGGTGGTCCGCCACCATCGCCAGCAGCTCGGCGGCGGGGATCTCGCAGGTGATGATCGTCGCCGGGATCGTGTGCCGTGCCGGGTCGGCGTAGTGGAACCGGTCCGACGGCACCGAGGCCGGCTCGGGGATCGCCCGGTGCTCGACGTCCTGCCGGACCTCGGGCGTCATGCCCCGGACGGTGGCGGGTTCCCAGATGTCCCACGACGGCAGCGGCACGACCCCGTCGACCACGGGCAGCTCGTCGTTGACGCACCCGCCCTCGGGCCCCGGGAACGTGTCGACGTAGAGCAGGTGCGCGACGAGCGACGGGCGCTGGTCGGCGGCCATGTACGCGATCGGCCCGGCACCCGAGTGCCCGGCGAGCACGACGGGTTCATCGGCGGACGCGACGTCGTCCAGGATCGCGACCAGCGCGGCGACCTGCTCGTCGAGCGTGTCACCGTCGCGCGTGACGGCCTGCACCGAGTGCCCGGCTTCCCGGAGCACCGGGGCGACGTCGTCCCACGCGCTCGCGTCGAGCCAGAACCCGGGGACCAGGATGACGTGCATGCGGGGCAGGTTACTCGTCGGTGGCGGCGGTCGCGCGGGCTGCCGTGCAGACGGCGCACTCGCCGAAGATGTCGACGACGTGGCTGGCGTTGGTGAACCCGTTGGCGGCGGCGACGTCCTGCGCCCACTGCTCCACCGGGTCCGCCTCGATCTCGACGGTCCGGCCGCAGTTCCGGCAGATCAGGTGGTGGTGGTGTGCGTCCGTCGTGCACGCCCGGTACAGCGATTCGCCGTCCTGCTGCAGCGAGTCGGCATCACCTTCGGTGGCCAGGTCGGCGAGCGCCCGGTAGACGGTGGCCAGACCGATGGTCGATCCCTCGTCCCGCAGGTGCTGGTGCAGCGCCTGCGCACTGACGAACCCCTCGGTCGAGTCGAGGGCTCCGCGCACCGCTTCGCGCTGCCACGTGTTCCGCTTGGTCTTCTGCACGGCGTTCATGCTGACACCTCTTCCTTCCGACCGGCTGTCGACGTCGTCCCTGCCTGGAGGCCCGGCTCGCCCCCGCCACGCTGGCTCCGGCCGGCGACGCGGTTGCGTCCCCGCCTGTCGCGTCGCGACCCGATGATCCGGCAGACCACCCAGATCGCGAACGAGATGGTCGTCACGTACGGGCTGATCGGCAGGCCGCCGCCGAGTGCGAGCAGGATGCCACCGACGACCGACGTCACCGCGAACACCGTCGACAGCACCGGCACGACGACCGGGTGCGAGCTGAGGCGCAGGGCCGCGGCCGCCGGGGTGACGAGCAGGGACAGCACGAGCAACGCTCCGACGATCTGCACCGACACGGCGGTGGCCAGTCCGAGCACGAGCATGAACACGATCGCGAGGGTCCGCACCGGGATCCCCGCGGCCGCAGCCACGTCGGGGTCGACCGAGGCGAACATCAGCGGGCGCCAGATGACGAGCAGCGTCGCCACGACGATCGCGGCGACCACGATCAGGAACGTCAGCTGCGGGTTGTCGACCGAGACGATCTGCCCGGTGAGCAGCCCGAACTTGTTGGCGGCCCGGCCCTTGTAGAGCGCCAGGCAGAGGATGCCGAGCCCGAGCCCGAACGGCATGAGGACGGCGATGATCGAGTTGCGTTCCCGGGCACGCGACCCGAGGAGACCGATGAGCAGGGCGGCGATGACCGACCCGACGAGCGATCCGGACACCACGTTCACCCCGAGCAGCAGCGAGGCACTGGCCCCGGCGAACGAGAGCTCCGAGATGCCGTGCACGGCGAACGGCATGTTCCGGGCGACGACGAACGGGCCGATGAGCCCGCCGACGATGCCGAGCACCGCGCCGGCCCAGATCGAGTTCTGCACGAGCACGAGGAGCTCGCCGTAGTCCTGGAACGAGAAGACGGTCGACAGCAGGTCCATCAGATCCGCCCTTCGTCGGGCTGGTCGGCGTGCGGGTCGACCTCACCCGGGTGGTGCTCGTGGGCCTCGTTCGCCCCGACGATGACGATGCGTCCCATGGTGCGGACGACGTCGACGGGCGTGCCGTACAGGTCGCTGAGCACGTCGGCGCGCAGGACCTCGTCTGGTGAACCGATCCGGAACCGCCCCCCGGCGATGTAGAGCACCCGGTCGACGACGTCGAGGATCGGGTTCACGTCGTGCGTCACGAAGAGCACGGCGGCCTCGCGCTGTCGGCGCTCACGGTCGATGAGCTCGGTGATCCCGCGCTGGTGCCGCAGGTCGAGCGAGATGAGGGGTTCGTCGCACAGCAGCAGGGCGGGGTCGGCGGCGATGGCCTGCCCGACGCGGGTGCGCTGCTGCTCGCCGCCGGAGAGCTCGGCGACGGGGGCGTCCGCGAAGGCGGTGGCGCCGACCTCGTCGAGGACCCGGTCGATGCGCATCCGGTCGGCCTTCGAGGCCCGTCGGATCCCCCACCGGTGCCCGGTCACGCCCTGGGCGATCATGTCCCGCGCGCGCAGGGGCGTCCCCGCCTCCATCAGGCGCTGCTGCGGGATGTAGCCGATCTTCCGGTGGCCGCGGTGCACCGGCTGCCCGAGGAACGACATCGTGCCGCTCGTCAGCCGCTGCTGCCCGAGGACGGTGCGGAGCAGTGAGGTCTTGCCGGCGCCGTTCGGACCGAGGACCGCGACGAACTCCCCCGGCGCGAGGTCGAGGTCGAGGCCTGCCCAGAGCTTCCGGGCGCCGTAGGACAACCCGGCGTCGCGGAGCGCGAGGACCGGACGACCCGCAGCCCGGTCGTCCACCGTGGTGGTCGCCGGGCCGTGGGTCGCCGCTGATGCGGTCGAGGTCGTCACTTCTGGAGCGCTGCCTTCACCGCGTCGATGTTCGCCTGCTGCCACGAGACGTAATCCTGCCCCTTGGGGAGCGTCTCCGTGACACCGACGACGGGGATGTCGTTCTGCTCGGCCGCCTTCTGGACCTGCTCGGTCTCGGGGCTCGACGCCTGGTTGTTGTAGGCGAGCAGCTGCACGCGCTTGCCGGTGAACAGCGCGAGGGTGTCGCGGAGGGCCGCTGGCGGGACGTCGTCGCCTTCCTCGATGGCCTCGGAGAAGGCCGGCGGGGTCTCGTTCTCGAGCCCCATCGCGTCGAACAGGTACCCCGGCACCGGCTCGGTGTACGCCACCTTGTCGCCGGAGTCCTGCTTCTTGACGGCGTCGGTCTGGGACTCGAGGTCCTCGAGCTTGGTGGTCAGCGTGGCGGCGTTCTTCTCGAAGGCGTCCTTGCCGCTCTCGTCGAGCGCGCTGAGGTCCTTCGTGACCGCCTCGACCAGCTTCACCATCGTGGGGTAGCTGTAGAAGACGTGCTCGTTGAACTCGGCGCTGCCGCCCTTGTCGAGGCCGGAGAGCTTCACGACGTTGATCGTGTCCGCCTTGGTGTCCGAGGCGTTCGCGAGCGTCGTCATGAAGTCGTCGTAGCCGCCACCGTTCTCGATGAGCAGGTCGGCCTTCGACACGGAGAGCTGTGTGCGGGCGCTCGACTCGAACGAGTGCGGGTCCTGCGACGGGTCGCTCAGGATGCTCGTCACGGTGACGGCGTCGCCACCGATGGTCTTGACGATCGAGCCGTAGACGTTGGTGGAGGCGACGACGTTGATCGTGCCGTCACTGCTGCTGGCCTCCCCCGAGGCGGACGAGGTGGCGCACCCGGTCAGGGCGAGCGCGGCGGCGCCGGCGACGAGCGGGAGGGCGAGGAGGCGGTTGTGCATGGCACGACGCTAACGCCTACTGATAACGATTGTCAAAACCGCTATGAGGGCTCTCAGCGCGACCGGGAGACGGACGGGAGGCCCGGTGCCAGCTGGCACCGGGCCTCCCGTCCGTCGGAACGCGCGTCTACGGCTTGGTGGCCGCGTCGATCGTGTTCTCGGCGATCGTGTCCTCTTCACGGCCGGGCGTGCGGAGGTTCCACTTCTTGATCACGAAACTGAACAGGAAGTAGTACACGACCGCGTAGCCGAGGCCGATCGGGATGAGCCAGATCGCACCGTCCGCCTTGCCGAAGTTCAGCACGTAGTCGATCGCACCGGCCGAGAACGAGAAGCCGTCGTGGATCCCGAGGGCGTTCACCAGCGCCAGCGAGGTGCCCGTGAGCACCGCGTGGATCACGTAGAGCGGGAACGCGACGAACATGAACGAGTACTCGAGCGGCTCGGTGATGCCCGTGACGAACGAGGTCAGTGCGGCGGAGATCATGATGCCGCCGACGAGCTTGCGGTTCTGCGGCTTGGCGTTGCGCCAGATCGCCAGGGCACCGGCGGGCAGCGCGAACATCATGATCGGGAAGAAGCCGGTCTGGAAGATGCCGGCGGTCGGGTCGCCCGCGAGGAAGCGAGGGATGTCACCGTGGACGAGGTCGCCGGCCGCGTTGGTGAAGCTGCCGAGCTGGAACCACGGGAAGAAGTTGAGCAGCTGGTGCAGCCCGATCGGGATGAGCATGCGGTTCGCGAACCCGAAGATGCCGCCGCCGATGACGGCGTTGTCGGCCACTGCCGTCCCCGCCGCGGTCAGCGCGATGTCGAAGTAGCGGTACACGAAGGACATCGCGACAGCGATGACGAGACCGGCAGCAGCGGTGAGGATGGGGACGAGGCGACGGCCCGAGAAGAACCCGAGGAAGTCGGGCATCTTCGTGCGGTGGAACTTCTCCCACATCACGGCGGAGACGAGACCCATCACGATGCCGCCGAGCACGCCGTAGTTGATCGTGGCCTGCTCGCCGTTGGCGTTCTTGACCCCGGCGAGGACGACCGGCGACATCACTGCGAACACCTCGTACATGACCATGTAGCCGACGACCGCAGCGAGCGCGGTGGTGCCGTCCGACTTCTTCGCCCAGCCGATCGCGATGCCCACCGCGAACAGCAGCGGGAGCCACGTGAAGATCGCCTGGCCGGCAGCCGAGATGACTCCGGCGCCCGTCTCGAAGCCGGGGATCGCACCGAGCAGGTCGGGCTGGCCGATGCGGTTCAGGATGCCCGCTGCAGGCATGACCGCGATCGGCAGGAGCAGGCTCCGTCCGAGGCGCTGGGCCTGTGCGAACAGCCGTGACTGCTTCTTCGGCTTCTTCTTCTCCGGCACATCCGCGGCAGTGGTGGCGCTCATCGGAGGTCCTCTCGTCATTGGGTGGAGCTGTCGGGGTGAGTTGAGTCGTGCAGCCAGCGCAGGTAACCTCGGCGGTGTCGCCAGGTCCGGTCCTGTCCGGTCATGACCAGTTCCGTAGTCTGATCCGAGAGCGGTCCGGTGTCAACCTGCGACGCAAACCCTTAACGAGGAGGAAACGATGGCCGACATCAAGGCAGCCGACATCATCGCCGCACTCGGCGGCGCCGAGAACATCGAAGAGGTCGAGGGCTGCATCACGCGCCTCCGCGTCGAGGTCGAGGACGGGGACCTGGTCGACAAGGCCGCCCTGCAGGCAGCCGGAGCCCAGGCGGTCATCGGTGGCGGCACCGGCTGGCAGGTCATCGTCGGCACGGTCGCCGACAACCTCGCCCAGGACATCCAGGACGAACTGTGACCGTCGTCCGCACCCCGTTCGGCGGCCCGGTCGTCGCCCTCGCCGACGTGCCCGACCCGGTGTTCGCCGGGCAGCTGGTCGGCGCCGGCGTCGCGGTCGACCCGACGGGCGTCGAGGGTGCGATCACCGCGGTGGCCCCGGTCGACGGCACCATCGTCAAGCTGCACCCGCACGCGTTCGCCCTGCAGGGCACCGCTGGCACCGACGTCCTGGTGCACGTCGGCATCGACACCGTGAAGCTCTCCGGCGAGGGGTTCGAGCTCCTCGCGACCGAGGGCGACACGGTCACCGCCGGTGACCCCGTCGTGCGGTTCACCCCCTCGGTGATCACAGCAGCCGGGTACTCGCCGATCTGCCCGGTCGTCGTGCTCGGCTCGACGCCGGACAGCGTCGACCAGGGGACGGTCGGCACCACGGTGCTCGACGGCGACACCCTCTTCGAGGTCTAGGGCCACTTCCCCCTTCGAGAGCGACTGTGTACTGCGGAACACCCGCAGCGCACAGTCGCTTTCGCGTTGTCGGGCGGACTACGCGACCGCGGGGGTCGCGGTGACCTCCATCTGCACGCGGTAGCGGTCTGAGCGGTACCAGCTGCGGGTGTGCTCCACGGGTCGCTCCCCCGCGTACGACACCCGGTCGAACTCGAGCACCGGCGCTCCGGTCTTCGTCCCGAGCAGGGTCGCGACGTCGTCGGCCGCCGGGTTCGCCGCGACGGTCTGCTGCGCGCGGTCGATCGGGGTGCCGTACTCCGTGGCGATGATCGAGTACACCGACCCCGACAGGTCGTGGTCGAGCAGGCCCGGGAACGCGTCGGCCACGAGCCAGGCGTCGTCGATCGACACCGGGGCACCATCGGCCATCCGCAGGCGCTTCACGTGGAAGGCCGGCACGTCCGGGTCGATCCGCAGGGCTGCGGCGGTGTCGGCCGGCGGCACCCGCTCTTCACGCACGAGCACCACGGTGGTCGGCTCGTGCCCCATGGCCCGCATCTCCTCGGTGAACGAGGCGAGGTGCAGCGTCGACTGCACGGGCCGGTGCGCCACGAAGGTGCCCTTGCCGCGGACGCGCTCCAGGTAGCCCTCGTTGACCAGCTGCCCGAGGGCTTCACGCACGGTGATCCGCGAGACGCCGTACTCGGCGATGAGCTGACGTTCGGACGGGATCGCAGCGCCGGGAGCCAGTCGCGTGGTGACCAGGTCGAGCAGGATGCGCCGCAGCTGCTGGTGCTTCGGTTCGGCACCCTCGGTGATGCGGCTCGTCATGCGTCCCTCGTGCTCCGTTGCTGGTCCTGGGCGGTGGTCATGCGCGGACATGACCAGTTCCCATCACAGTAGCGAGTCAGGCCGGGAAGACCAATGTGCGCGGCGACGAACGAGCGGAGCGGGTGTTCAGGCGTTGGCGACGAGCCAGGCGAACTGCTCGTCGGGGAGCAGCCGATCGGTCCAGACCTGCCCCTCGACGCCGGCGGCGGCACGGTTCTGCGCGGCGGGAGCCCCCTGCCACACCAGCGACAGCCCCGCACGACGCAGCACGGCGGCAGAAGCAGGGTTGTTCGTGAGCACCCGGCCGGTCACCGGGACGTCCGGAGCGGTGTCGGCGGCGGCACGCACGGCAGCGAGGGCGATCTCGGACGCGAAGCCCTGCCCCCATGCCGCGGGCGCCAGGCGGTAGCCGAGGTTCCAGACCCCACCGGCGGTCATGTCGACCCCGCCCACCCCGACGAAGGCGTGGTCGGAGGCGCTGCGGACCGCCCAGGACCCGAGGCCGTGGCGTGCACGACCGCCGATCTTGCGCTGCACCATGTCCACGCTCGAGCTCCGCGCCACGTGCCGACCCGTGGGCAGGTGCTGCCACGTGCGGGCGTCCGAGAAGAGCGCGTGCACGTCGTCGATGTCGGCCGGGGTCAGCGGGGTGAGCAGGAGGCGATCCGTTCGGATCTCCTGCGAGGGGGTCAGGAGCTGGTGGACCATGCACCGATCATGCCGCCGACCCCCGACATCCGTGTGAACACCACGCGACGTTTGCGGAAGCCCGCAGATGGTGAGCAGAAACGGTCGAGTGGCTCGAAGCAAGCCGACCATTTCTGCTCACGAAGCGGAACGACCGAACGACCGACGCTAGTCGAGCAGGAGCGCGGGCTCCTCGAGCACCGAGGCGACGTCGTGCACGAAGCGGGACGCCACGTCACCGTCGACGACCCGGTGGTCGAACGACGCACCGATGGTGGTCACCATGCGCGAGCGGACCTCGCCGTCGACGACCCACGGCTTCGGCTTGATCGTGCCCATGGCGACGATCGCGACCTCGCCAGGGTTGAGGATCGGGGTCCCGGTGTCCATGCCGAACACGCCGATGTTCGTGATCGACACCGTGCCGTTCGCCATCTGCTTCGGCGTGGTCTTGCCGTCGCGAGCGGTCAGGGTGAGCTCTTCGAGCGCCTGCGCCAGCTCGAGCAGCGACATGTCCTGCGCGTCCTTGATGTTCGGCACGATGAGCCCGCGCGGGGTCGCCGCGGCGATGCCGAGGTTCACGAAGTGGTGGACGATGATCTCGCGGTCGGTCCAGGTCGAGTTCACCGAGCGGTTCCGGCGGACGGCCCAGATGACGGCCTTCGCGACGATGAGCAACGGCGAGACCTTGACGCCGGCGAACGTCGGCGAGGCCTTGAGCCGCTTGACGAACTCCATCGTGTGGGTCGCGTCGACGTCGACGAACAGCGACACGTGCGGTGCCGTGAACGCGGACGTGGTCATCGCGGTCGCGATGGCCTTGCGGACGCCCTTGACCGGGATCGTCTCGCTGCGGACCTCGCCCCACTCGGGCGTCTCGATGTTCCGGAAGACGCTGGCCTGCTTCGCGTGCCGGATGACGTCGTCACGGGTGACCTCGCCGGCCAGACCGGTCGCGACGATCTCGGTCAGTTCGACGCCGAGGTCCTTCGCGAGCTTCCGGATCGGCGGCTTCGCCAGCACGTTGGTCGCGGTGCTCTGCTTGTGCGCGGAGCCCGTGCCGAGGGCGCTGATCGCCTCGGCGGTGCTCTCCTCGCCCGGGTCGACGGAGGCTTCGGCCGCCGCGGCGGTGTCCACACTGGAGGCGCGGCTCGCCTCGGCCGCGAGCGCTGCGGCCCGGCGGGCGCCGGGCTTGCGACGGGAGGGCGACGAGGTCGCCGAGCCGTAGCCGACGAGGACGGCACCGGAGGACTCGTCCGTGCCCTGGACGGTCGCGTCGACCGCGACCGGCTGGACCGGCGCCGCCGGCGCGGCGGCAGGGGCAGGTTCTGCCGGTGCGGGGGCAGCAGCGCGTGCCGGCACCGCCGCGGGAGCGGGAGGGGTCTGCGCGACCGGAGCCGACGGGGCGGCAGCGGTCGGAGGGGTGGACGCGACCATGGGCGAGACCGGGGCGGTCTGGGCGACGGGCGCCGCGCCTCCAGGCTGCTCGACAGGCTGTTCCGCAGGCGGCGTGAGGGCCGCACCGGAGGCGACCGACGCGTCCGAGTCGACGCGGATGATCGGCTTGCCGACCTCGACCGTGTCACCCTCGGACACGAGCAGACCCGTGACGGTGCCGGCGAACGGCGACGGCAGCTCGACGAGCGACTTCGCGGTCTCGATCTCGACGAGCACCTGGTCGACGGCGATCTCGTCCCCGATCGCGACGCGCCACTGCACGATCTCGGCCTCGGTGAGACCTTCACCCACGTCGGGCAGGGGGAATTCGGCGGCGGCCACTACGGCTCCTTCGCGGATCTGGTCGTGCTCGGTCGGACGGGTCAGTAGGCGAGGGCGCGGTCGACGGCCTCGAGGATGCGGTCGGCATCCGGCAGGTGCAGGTGCTCGAGCTTCGAGACCGGGAACGGCACGTCGAAGCCGGAGACCCGCAGCGGCGGTGCCTGCATCGTGTAGAACGCCCGCTCGGCGACGGTCGCGGCGATCTCGCTGCCGACGCTGACGAAGCCGGAGGCCTCTTGCGCGATGACCAGGCGACCGGTCTTGCGGACGGAGGCGAGCAGCGGCTCCCAGTCGATCGGCGAGATCGAGCGGAGGTCGATGACCTCGCAGCTGGTGCCCTCGGCCTCGGCGATGTCCGCCGCCTGCATCAGGGTGGCGACCATGGCGCCGTGCCCGACGAGCGTGACCTCGGTGCCGGTGCGGGCGACGCGGGTCGTGTGCATCGGGACGTGGCCGTCGACGAGGTCCACCTGGCCCTTGGGCCAGTAGCGGGACTTCGGCTCGAGGAAGACCACCGGGTCCTTCGACGCGATGGCCTCCTGGATCATCCAGTAGGCGTCGTTCGGGGTGCTCGGGCTGACGACCCGCAGGCCCGGGGTGTGCGCGAAGTACGCCTCGGGGGACTCCTGGTGGTGCTCCACGGCGCCGATGTGGCCGCCGTAGGGGATGCGGATGACGACGGGCAGCGACATGTGTGCCGGCAGGCGGTTCGCCATCTTCGCGAGCTGCGAGGTGATCTGGTCGAACCCGGGCCACACGAAGCCGTCGAACTGGATCTCGACGACCGGGCGGTAGCCGCGCAGGGCGAGGCCGATAGCGGTGCCGATGATGCCGGCCTCGGCGAGCGGGGTGTCCCGCACACGCTCGGTGCCGAAACGGTCCTGCAGGCCCTCGGTGATGCGGAAGACGCCGCCCAGCTGGCCGATGTCCTCGCCCATCAGCAGGACCTTGTCGTCCGCTTCCATGGCCGCGGCGAGCCCGGCGTTCAGGGCCTTGGCCATCGGCAGGGTCGGGGTGGGGTCACTCGGGACCTCGCCGGCGCCCGGGTGGGAGCGCAGGGTGTAGTCGAAGAGCTGCTCGGTGGTGCTCATGCGTGGGCGCCCCCTTCGAAGCCGGCCTCGTACTGGGCGAGCCAGGCCTTCTGCTCGGTGATCCGCGGGTGCGGTTCGCGGTACACGTTGTCGAACATGACGTCGACGGACGGTGCGGTCAGGGCGACGGTGCGGCGTCGGACGTCGGCGGCGATGTCCTCGCCCTCTTCGTCGAACGCGGCGAACTGCTCGTCCGTCGCACCCTTCGAGCGCAGGTACGCCTCGGACCGGACGATCGGGTCGCGCAGGACCCACTCCTCGAGCTCGCCGTCGGCGCGGTACCGGCTCGGGTCGTCGGAGCTGGTGTGCGCACCGATGCGGTAGGTGTCGGCCTCGATGAAGGCCGGGCCCTGGCCGCTGCGGGCGTGCTCGGTCGCGACGACCGACGCCGTGTAGGACGCGAGGATGTCGTTGCCGTCGATCAGGACACTCGGGATCCCGAAGCCGCGCGGGCGGTCGACGAGCGGCGTCGGGGACTGCACCGACACCGGCACCGAGATGGCCCAGTGGTTGTTCTGCAGGAAGAACACGACGGGCGCCTTGGTCGACGCGGAGAACACGAAGGCCTCGTTCACGTCGCCCTGGCTCGTGGCGCCGTCGCCGAAGTAGACGATCGAGCAGGCGTCGCGTTCCGGGTCGCCCGTGCCCACGTCGCCGTCGAGCTTCTGGCCGAGCGCGTACCCGGTGGCGTGCAGGGTCTGCGAGCCGATCACCAGGGTGGAGATGTGCGTGTTGCCGCGCTGGTCCGGGTCCCACCCGCCGTGGGTCTGCCCGCGGTACATCGCGATGATCTCCATCGGCTCGACGCCGCGGTGCATCGTGACGGCGTGCTCGCGGTAGGACGGGAACACGTGGTCCTGGGCGCGCAGGGCGAAGGCCGAGCCGGTCTGTGCCGCCTCTTGCCCGTGGCTGGGCACCCACAGGCCGAGCTGGCCGGTGCGCTGGAGGTTGTGGCCGGCGTGGTCGAACCGACGGGTGAGCACCATGCGGCGGTGCATCGCCAGCAGGGTCTCGTCGGGGATCGCCCGCGCGGCGGCGGCGAACTCGGCGTTCTCGTCGGTCTCCACGAACCGACCCTCGGGGTCGAGGAGCCGGACGGTGGTCGTCGCGGGAGCCGCGGCGCGGAATGACATGCGGGCCAGCGTAGCGCCAGGCACTAGTCGGCCACCTGGAGGTCCCCCACAAGTGAGCGGGCTGTTTGGAGGAGCGTTTCCACAGCTTCGTGCTCGCCGATCGAGATGCGGATGCCCTCTGGCGGGAAAGCCCGGACGATGATGCCGGCGTCCTCGAACGCGGCCGCCGCGGTCGCCGTCCGCTCGCCCGTCGGCAGCCAGAGGAAGTTGCCCTGGGCGTCGGGGACGTCCCAGCCCTGTGCCCGGAGCTCGACGACGATCCGGTCGCGCAGGGTGGCGATCTCGGTCACGCGTCCGAGCAGTTCGGCCTCGCGTTCCAGGCTGGCGAGCGCGGCCGCCTGGCCCTGGGCGGTCACGGACAGCGGGATCGCGCAGGCCCGGACGGCGTCGAGCACGTAGTCCGGACCGAGCGCGTAGCCCACCCGGAGCCCGGCGAGCCCGTACGCCTTCGAGAAGGTGCGGAGGACCACGAGGTTGGGGTGCGCGGCGAGCAGCGGGTGGCCGTGCACGGCGGCCTCGTCGGTCACGAACTCGGCGTATGCCTCGTCGAGCACGACCAGCACCGACTGCGGCACCGCGGCCATGAACGCGTCGAACTCCGCGGCGGTCACGATCGGCCCCGTCGGGTTGTTCGGCGAGCAGACGAGCACCATGCGGGTGCGTTCGGTGACGGCCGCGGCCATCGCGTCGAGGTCGTGCCCGCCGTCGGCGCGGTTCGGCACCTGCACGCTGGTGGCGCCGGCGACCGTGACGACGCCCGGGTACGCCTCGAACGAGCGCCAGGCGTAGACGATCTCGTCACCAGGGCCGGAGGTCGCGCGGGCGAGCTCGTGCAGGATCGCGACGCTGCCCGGGGCGACGTGCACCTGCTCGGCGGTCAGCCCGAAGCGGTTGGCCAGCACGGCGCGCAGGGCGAGGGCGGTGGCGTCGGGGTAGCGGTTGTACGAGGTCTGGGCCTGCACGGCCTCGACGACCCCGGGGAGCGGCGGGAACGGGTTCTCGTTGCTCGACAGCTTGAAGGCGGAGTCGGACGCCTGTCGCCCCTGCTTGTACGCGGGGAGGACGGCCACCTCGGGCCGGATGTGCACACGCTGCTCGCTCACGGGTCCAGGCTACCGGCAGGCCCACGGCACCCACGAGGGGAACGAGGGCATCATGGGCGCATGCGATTCCTCGTCCGCCTCGTCGTCAACGCCCTCGCGCTCTGGCTCACCACGCTCATCGTCAGCGGCGTCTCCGTGACGCCGTTCGGCGACGGCGGGACCACTGCGACCGTCCTCACCTTCCTGCTCGTGGCGTTCGTGTTCGGTCTCGTGAACGCGGTGATCGGCACGCTCATCCGGATCGTGGCGTTCCCGCTCTACATCCTCACGCTCGGGCTCATCTCGTTCGTCGTGAACGCGATCCTGCTGCTCATCGTCGCGGGCATCTCGGAGGCGTTCGGCTTCGGGCTCGAGGTCGACTCCTTCGGCTGGGGCATCGTCGGCGCCTTCGTGCTCGCGGTCTTCGCCTGGCTGATCGGGCTCTTCGCCCGCCCGGTGCTCAACCGCCAGCGGGCGTGACCCCGGCGGACCTCGCGGAGGACCCCGCCCTGCGTCATGATGTGCTCATGACCCAGGACGTCGACGCCCCGTTCCGCGTCTCGTTCGTCTGCAGCGGCAACATCTGCCGCTCCCCCATGGCCGGTGTCGTGTTCGCGCAGATCGCCGCGGACGCCGGCCTGGCCGACCGCTTCCAGGTGGAGTCGGCCGGCACCGGTGACTGGCACGTCGGCGAACCCGCCGACGAGCGCACGATCGCAGCGCTGGCGGCGCGCGGATACGATGGCAGCAGGCATCGCGCCCGTCAGTTCGACCCGGACCGGTTCCCGGACCTCGACCTGGTGGTCGCACTCGACCGCTCCCACGAGCGCATCCTGCGTTCGTGGGCCCCGACCATGGACGACTCCGCCAAGGTGACGCTCCTGTTGCGGTACGACGCCGCCTGGCCCCAGCAGGCCGACGTGCCGGACCCGTACTACGCGGACCGGCACGAGTTCGACCGAGTGCTCTCGACCGTCGAACGGGCCTGCCGGGCGCTCTTCCACCAGCTCGAGCCGGCAGTCCGTCAGGGAGCCCCATGACCCCCCTTCCCCCGCAGCCGATCAGCCCGCTCGACGGGCGCTACTACCCGATCGTGCACACGGTGGGCGAGCACCTCTCCGAGGCCGGCCTCAACCGCGCGCGCATCGTGGTCGAGGTCGAGTGGCTCATCTTCCTGACCGACCACGCGATGTTCACCACCTCGCCGCTCAGCGTCGACGACAAGGCAGCACTGCGCCGGATCGTCGAGACCTTCGGCCAGGACCAGATCGCGGAGCTCGCCGAGATCGAGGCGACGACCCGTCACGACGTCAAGGCCGTCGAGTACTTCGTGCGCCGCCGACTGTCCGAGCTCGGGCTCGACGCGATCGCCGAACTCACCCACTTCGCCGCCACGAGCGAGGACGTCAACAACCTGTCCTACGCACTCACCGTGCGGGACACCGTCGAGCAGGTCTGGCTCCCCGGCTTCCGTGCCGTGCTCGAGAAGCTCCGGACGCTCGCCGTCGAGCTGAAGAGCGTGCCGATGCTCTCGCACACCCACGGTCAGCCGGCCACCCCGACGACGCTCGGCAAGGAGCTCGCGGTCGTCGTCTACCGGCTCGAGCGCGTGCTCGCGCAGATCGAGGGCGGCGAGTACCTCGGCAAGTTCTCCGGCGCGACCGGCACCTTCTCGGCACACCTCGCCGCCGACCCCGAGGCCGACTGGCCCGCGCTGTCCCGCGAGTTCGTCGAGGGCCTCGGCCTGACGTGGAACCCGCTCACCACGCAGATCGAGTCGCACGACTGGCAGGCCGAGCTCTACGACCGGGTCCGTCACGCCAACCGGATCCTGCACAACCTGGCCACCGACGTGTGGACCTACATCTCGATGGGGTACTTCACGCAGATCCCCGTCGCGGGGGCCACCGGGTCGTCGACGATGCCGCACAAGATCAACCCGATCAAGTTCGAGAACGCCGAGGCGAACCTCGAGATCTCGTCGGCACTCTTCTCGACGCTGTCCGAGACCCTCGTGACCAGCCGACTGCAGCGCGACCTGACCGACTCCACCACGCAGCGGAACATCGGCGTCGCGTTCGGGCACTCGCTGCTCGCGCTCGACAACCTGCGCCGCGGACTGGGCGAGATCGCCGTGAACGAGGCCAAGCTCGCCGACGACCTCGACCACAACTGGGAGGTCCTCGCCGAGGCCATCCAGACGGTCATCCGTGCCGAGGTCACGGCCGGGCAGTCGAACATCGAGGACCCCTACGCGATGCTCAAGGAGCTCACGCGGGGCAAGCGGGTGAGCCAGCAGGACCTCATCGTGTTCGTGAACCGTCTGGACATCTCCGACGGCGCGAAGGCCCGGCTGACCAACCTGACGCCGGCGACCTACACGGGCCTGGCGGACGAGCTGGTCGACCACCTCGACGTCTGAGCACGACGGACCGGCGGCCGGACGGTCGTCGGTCCGTCATCGGATCCGCATTCGGGGGGTGCGGAATCCTGAGCGGTTCGATAGGTTCGTATCGCTGAGTACATCTCAGCACGGGGGGCGTCGCAGTGGATGCACCCTGTCCACTGACCGGATGGATCTCCACACCGTGCTTCGTTCTCGCATCACCGCGGCCGCCGTCGGCGCCACCGTGCTCGGCGTCTCCGCCGCCCTCGTCCCGACGGTCTCGACCGCAGTCGTGACGAGCACCGCTGCTTCGGCCATCGTCACCTGGACCGACTCGGCCGACGACTTCACCGCCGCGCCGACCGGCACCTTCCCGCTGACCGACCAGTGGTACTGGGCGTCCGTGACCGACCTGGACGGTGGCGGTTCGATCACCGATCACGCCACGCTGGACGAGGACGGCCTGTCCGTCTCCGAGGGCGAGGCCGTCGGCCTGGTCCGCGGCCTGAACAAGCCCGTGCCCGCGAGCAGCGTCCCCGCCCTCGCCGCCGGCATCAGCATGACGACCACCGGGGCGACGAGCTTCGGTCTCGCGGTCAAGGAGGGCGGCGACGCCAGCGCGCAGACCGTGGTCTTCGCCACGGACGCGCCCGAGACCGGTGACGGCGTCGGCATCTCCGACGGCACCAGCAACTGGATCGACCCCGCGACCGGCGAGGTCGAGTCGACGACGGAGCTCACCGCCGACCTCGAGGCCGCCGACGCGCAGGTCGTCGGGTACGTCGTCTACGTCGGCATCGACGTCGCCGCCGACACCACGGCGCCGCCGACGCCCGAGCCGACCGAGACGCCCGCTCCGACCGACGAGCCCACCCCGGCCCCGACCGTCGACGGCACCCCGGCACCGAGCGCGCTGCCCAGCAGCGAGCTGAAGAGCCTCGCCGCCCCGCTCGAGGCGAACGGTCAGTCCCTCGCCGCCGACGCCAGCGGTTCGATCTCCGCGCTCCGCATCGACGACACCACGACGTACTTCACGCCGCAGCCGACCGCGACCGCCGACGCGCCGACGTCCGTGCGCGTGTCGCAGACCCTCACCGGATTCCAGGTGACGGGTGCAGGCTTCGCCCCGAACGAGTCCGTCGCGGCGACCGTCACGCAGGGCGGCGAGACCTACTCGATCCGCACCAACGCCTCGGTGGCGGACGACGAGGGCGACATCGTCGTCGTGGTGGTCCTGCCCGAGGGCGCCGTGAGCGCCGGCGCGTACACCGCCACGCTCGAAGGCCGGTCCTCGAGCCAGACCGCTTCGGCCGATGGCACCTTCGTCGCCGACCCGGCCGCTGCCGGTGACCCGGGCACGGCACCGGTCGCCGTCCCGGTGCCCGGAACGGCGAACTTCACGGGCTGATCTTGCCGATCCTCCCGACCGAGCCACGGCGGCGTGCGACTGTGATCGCCGCCGCCGTGGCCGTCGTCTGTGCGGGGGCCGTCGCGTTCGTCGCGCTCGGTCCCCTGTCGGCCGCGCCCGCCCCGACACCGACCCGGTCCGTCGCGGCACCGACGCCGACCCCCACGACGACACCGGAGCCGACCCGGTCAGCAGCACCCGTCGACGCGGTCGACGCCCCGGCCAGCACCACCGTCGCCGCCGTGACCGGCGCGTCCGTCCCGGTCAGCGCGAGCGCGGGCGGCAAAGCGACACAGACGCTCGAGAACCCGCAGGCGTCCGGAGCCCCGCTCGTCTTCCGGGTCGTCGACCAGCAGGACGGCTGGGCCGAGGTGCAGCTCGCACAACGCCCGAACGGCAGCACCGGCTGGGTGCCGACCAGCGCCGTCACCCTGACCGAGGACCCGTACGCGATCGTCGTCACCCGCTCGACGAAGACGCTCGACCTGTACAAGGACGGCAAGGTCGTCGACAGCTACCCCGTCGCCACCGGCACCGGCGGCACCCCGTCGCCGACCGGCCGGTTCGCGCTCACCGAGCTGCTCGCGCCGACCAACGAGGGCTACGGCCCGTACGCGTACGGCACGACGGCGTTCTCGGACGTGCTCAACTCGTTCGGCGGCGGCCCCGGCCAGATCGGGCTGCACGGCACGGAGGACACGTCGAGCATCGGCACCGCCGCCTCGCACGGCTGCATCCGCATGCACAACGCCGACATCACCGCGCTGGCGGAGCGCCTGCCGCTCGGCACGCCGTTCCAGGTGCGCTGACGTTCCAGGTGCGCTGACAGGCGGCCTGGAGGCACGGCGTGCGCCCGGCAGTGGGCGCCACCGTCTCAGGTGGTGACGTCCAGGGCCACGGCGACCAGCGCCTCCAGGACGGTGCGCACCACGGGACGGACGGCACGGTCGGGGCGGACCAGGGCCTCGATGCGGCGTCCGGCACGGACGTCGGCGAGCTCCGCCAGGTGGAAGCGCCCGGCGGCCCGCGTACCCGACGTGTACCGCGGGACGAGTGCGATGCCGTGGCCGCCCGCCACCAGGTTCTCGATGACCGGCAGGTGGATCGTGCGGAACGCGACACTCGGCGGGGTGTCCGTCGCTGCGGCCATCGCATGCAGCACCCGGTCGATCGGGTAGCCCTCCGGCACACCGATCCAGCGTTCCCCGACGACCTCGTCGATGCCCACGCGTGCGCGGCCGGCCAGGGCGTGCCCGGGCGGCAGGGCCACGTCGAGGGGTTCGCGGAGCAGCGGCACGGTGTCGACCGATCCCTGGTCCGCCGGGCGGACGCCGTCGGACCGGTGCCCGACGACCACGTCGTGGTCGGCCGCGAGCGGTGCGAACTCCCCCTCGCTGACGTCCACGTCGACGAGGGTCAGCGCGATGCCCGGGTGTGCCTGCATCCGGGTGAGCACGCCGGGCAGCAGCAGCTCGGCAGCCGACGGGAAGATCGCCAGCGACACCGGTCCGGTCGTGCCGCCGAGGTGCTCCTGCCAGGCGGCATCCACCCGCGCGATGGCGGTCGCGACCCCGGACGCCAGGCCCGCGAGCACCTGGCCGTGCGGGGTCAGCCGGACCCCGCGCCCGACGCGTTCGACCAGCGGGACGCCGACCTGCCGCTGCAGGGTCTGCAGCTGCTGGGAGACGGCGCTCGGTGTGCGGTGGGTGGCCTCGGCGACGGCCGTGACGCTGCCGCGCTCGGCGAGCTCCCGCAGGACCGCCAGCAGCTGCACGTCGAAGTCGACCATGCAGGGACCCTACATCGTGGTTCGCGAAGGTTTCGATGGACCTACAACGTCGTGCCGGGGACGATGAGGAGCATGACCACCCGAGACCGCCTGCTTGCCGTCGTCGTCGCCGTGGTCTGGGGACTGAACTTCCCCGCGACGGCGCTCGCGCTCGAGCACTTCCCGCCGTTCCTGCTCGCCGCGCTGCGGTTCACGATCCTGGCGGTCCCGACACTGCTGTTCGTGCCGCGGCCGCGGATCCCGTTCGGGCGGCTGCTGCTCGTCGGCCTCGGGCTCGGCGTGCTGCAGTTCTCGTTCCTGTACCTCAGCATGGCGTCCGGGATGCCGTCGGGGCTGGCCTCGCTCGTGCTGCAGGCCTCCGCACCGTTCACGGTGGTGCTGGCCGGGGTGTTCCTGCGCGAGCGGCTGACCGGCCGGCAGGTCGTCGGGGTCACCGTCGCCGTGGCCGCCCTCGCCGCGATCGCCCTGCACCGTTCCCAGACCGCCGCGCTGCTGCCCGTCGTGCTCGCGCTGTGCGGTGCGCTCGGGTGGGCGATCGGCAACGTCGCGACCCGGCGCGCGGGGGCCGCGAACCCGCTGCACCTGACCCTGTGGTGGTCCGTCGTGCCGCCGGTCCCGATGGTCGTGCTGTCACTCGTGGTCGAGGGACCGGAGCGCATCGGTACCGCTCTGGGCACCGCGTTCACGGCGGCGGCGCTGCCCGCCGACCTCGGCCTGCTCTACATCGTGGTCGTCGCGACCCTGGTGGGGTACGGCATCTGGTCGCGGCTGCTGGCGGCCTACCCCTCGAGCACGGTCGCGCCGTTCTCGATGCTCGTGCCCGTGGTCGGGGTGCTCGCGTCGTGGGCGGCCTTCGGCGAGGTGCCCGACCTGGTCGAGGTGCTCGCCGGCGCGGTGGTCGTGGCCGCCGTGCTGTGGTCGTCGCGACCGGCGCGGGACCGCGGACCGCGGCCGGCCCTCGCCGACGAGGTCGCACGACGCGCCGCTGCCGTGTCGCCGAGGTCGCACGACGTGCCGCCCGGTCCGCTCGCGAGCGGCAGTCCGCGCGATCTCGACCCGGCGCTCAGCCCCGGTGCTGGCGACGCTCCGCGATGATCCCGGCGAGCGCCCCGCGCAGGTGCGGGTACCGGAACTCGTAACCGGCCTGGGTCAACCGGGTCGGCACCACCCACCGGCTCTTCAGCACGAGTTCGGTCTCGGTGCGGATCACGAACGACCCGAGTTCGAGCATCCACCGCCAGGTCGGCACCCCGAACCGGCGCCCGACGGCGTCGCGGAGGGTCGCCATCACGGTGCGGTTGTCGGACGGGTTCGGGCTCGAGATGTTCACCGGCCCCTCGATCTCCGGGTGGTCGCGGAGGAACCGGATCGACCCGAGGACGTCGGCGATGTGCACCCAGCTGAAGCGCTGCCGACCGTGCGTGGGCCGGTGGTGGTGGTACGTGCCGGCGCGGAGACGGGAGCGCGTCGGCACCCACGGCCCGTCGTACTGCGGCCCGCCGAGGCCGGCCTGCGCGAGCCGGAGGAGCGGCAGCAGGGCGCTGCCGTCGCCGAACACGATCGCCATCCGCAGCACCACACGACGGGTGCCGGGCAGGTCGGCGCCGAAGAAGGCGTCCTCCCACGCGCGGGCGACGGAGACCGAGAACCCCTCGCCGATCTCCCCCGTCGCTTCGTCCTGTGGGCGGTCGTCGGCGTGCCGGTAGATCGTCGCCGTCGAGGCGTTCATCCACAGCGGCGTCGGGTGCTCGGATGTGCGGATGGCCTCGGCGAGCTCGAGCGTGGTGTCCACCCGCGAGCGCATGATCTCCGCACGGTTGCGTCGGCCGTAGCGGCAGTTGACGCTCTTGCCCGCCATGTTCACGACCATGGCGGCGCCGTCGACGAGTTCCCGGATGCGCATGGTGTTGCCCCACACGGCGTCGCCGGTCCGGCCGATGGTGACGACCCGGTACCCCTCTTCCGTGAAGGCGTCCCGCAGGTACCGCCCCACGAAGCCGCTCGCTCCCGCGATCACGACGCGGCCCTTCTGGTCGCTCATCTCATCCCCGTTCTGTGTCCGGCGCGATCTCGTACCGGAACGCCCCCTCGTACCGGTACAGCGTGCCGAGCACCGGCGCCGTGAGCACCAGGGACACGCGCTGCAGGTCGGCTTCGTCATCGAATCGTTCTGTGAGCGTCACACGCGGGCTCAGGGCGGCCGGGAGGCGCAGATCCCGTCCCAGCGCTCGGAACGTCACGCGCGTGGAGACCAGGCGCAGGGCGCCCGCATCGGGACCGTCCCCGTCGACCTGCGCCCGGAGCCGGGCGCTGATGCGCCCGTGGCGACCGAGGTGGTCGACCAGGCCGTCCGGTTCGGCGGTGATGGCGTCCACCATCGTGCGGCTCCCGGAGCGGAACCGGAAGGTGCGGTGCGCGCGGACGGCGACCCGGGCCTCCAGGCTGACCCCTGACCCGCGGCGGACGCGAGTCGGCCGGTTCTCGACCGTGAACGGGACGTCCCGCTCCCAGACCGGGAACATGACGGAGTCGCGGGCGAACACCGCGAGCACCGGCCAGAGCCACCGACGTGGAGTGCCGACGACGTCGAAGACGCCCTCGCCGCGGCCGACGTGCCCGGGCGGGACGGGGCCGAAGTACGTGCGGAGCCGCGGGTGCAGCCGAGCCAGCAGGTCCGGCGGTGTGGACAGCTCGTAGGGCGACCGGGTCACGTCCCGATCCTGGCATGTCGTCGGTGCCGATCCCTACGATGTGGCACATGGGTCACGACCACGGAGCAGGGCACTCGCACGGGCACGCGTCCGAGCGCGCACTGCTCATCGCGTTCTGCATCTCGGCGGGCATCCTGCTCGCCGAGGTCGTGGGCGCCGTGGTCACGGGTTCGCTCGCGCTGCTCGTCGATGCCGGGCACATGGTCGTCGACACCGGCGGACTCGGCATCGGGCTCGTCGCGACGCGGCTCGCCCGCCGGTCCCCGACTGCACAGCGCACCTGGGGCTTCCAGCGGGCCGAGGTCCTCGGGGCCACCGCGCAGGCCGCGATCCTGCTCGCCGTCGGCGTCTACGTGATCATCTCGGCGGTCCAGCGGCTCGTCGTGCCGGAGGAGATCCACTCCGGGCCGCTGCTCGTCTTCGGCATCGTCGGACTCGTCGGCAACCTGGTGGCCTACGCGGTGCTGCTGCGGGCCTCGGGCGAGGGGTTCACCTCGCGCGCCGCCCGGCTCGAGGTCCTCAACGACACCCTCGGCTCGGTCGCCGTCATCATCGCCGCGGTCGTGCTGATGCTGACCGGGTGGGAGCGGGCGGACTCCGTCGCGGCGATCCTGATCGGCCTGCTCATCCTGCCGCGGGCGATCCGGCTGCTGCGCGAGACCGCGAACGTGCTGCTCGAGTCGACGCCGCCGGGGCTCGACCTCGACGACGTGCGTGGTCACATCCTCGAGCTCGACCACGTCATCGCGGTGCACGACCTGCACGCGACGCTCGTGGCGACCGGGGTGCCGAACCTGACCGCGCACGTGGTCGTCGACGACCACTGCTTCTCGACGGCGCACGCCCCGGCGATCCTCGACGAGCTGCAGCGGTGCGTGGCGGAGCACTTCGACGTGCCGGTGGAGCACTCGACGTTCCAGTTGGAGCCGGTGTCGCACCGGCGGCACGAGTACGAGGTGCACGCGTAGGGTCCGCGCTCGGGCGTGTGGATCTCGCGGCTCGGGCGCTCCGGGTCTTAGTCGGGATGCGCTGCGGCGGGGGTGGCGACGCCGAACGACAGAGTCGACGTCGTACGACGACGACATTGACGCTTCGTGCACACGCGGACTGTTGCGTGGCACCGGTTGCGACAGGGCCGATGTCGTACGACATCGGCGGTGTCGTTCGGCGTCAGTGGGCAGCGCCGCCGCCAGCCCGGTCAGCAGTCGTCGGTGCGCGTGGGGTAGGCCGTGATCACCCGGTCGGTGGTGGCCGAGACGATCACCTTGACCCAGGGCTCGTCGTCGGGGCGTGCGCCGTCGTCGAACCGGACGGGTGCGGCGTAGCAGACCTTGCCGTCGCCGGCGTCGAGCGGGAACCCGGGGCGCGGGTCCTCGAGCGCCGTCTGCACCGCCGTGAGCATGGCGTCGTCCCAGTCGCGCGAGCCGTGCCCGGTGACGACGTCCTGCCAGTCGGCGGTGTGCCGCACCCGGATGTGCTCGTAGCCCTGGGCAGCGGTGCCGCACTGCAGGGTGACGCGGCCCAGGGCCTCGGTCTCGTACTGCGCGACGGCCGCCTGGCTCGTGGTGTCGCACCGGCCGAGCGCGGTGCTGCCGGGCATGTCCGGCCCGGTACGGGTGATCGTGACGGTGCCGTCACCGGCGGCGGTCGGCGCGTCCCTCGGTGTCCGTGAGGCCGAGCCGGCACCGATGGTCGGGTCGTCCGCGCCCTGCCGTGCCGTCAGGAACAACCCGCCGGCGAGGAGACCGGCGGCGACCACGGCCGCGACGCCGGTGAGCACGGGACGGTTGCGGTTCCGGGGCACGCGCCCAGTATGCCGGGAGTTCGACCGCACGACGGAACCAGGCTCCGGACACCGCACCGCGCGATCGCGTGGTTCGGTGTCCGGAACCTGGTTCCGGGCGGACGGGAGGCCCACCAGGCGTCAGGCGCGCGCGGCCAGTCGGGTGCCGGCGACGACGGCCAGGACGGCGACGAGCATCACGTACCCGATCAGGACGGGGAGCGTCGGGATCACCAGCAGCGCTGCCCCGACGGCCACGACCGGCACGGTGAGCCCGGCGTAGGCGATGAGGAACGTGGCGGCGAGCACGCCGCCTCGACGCTCCGGGCCGACCAGTGCTGCGGCGCTGCCGATCGCGGCGCGGAACAGCAGGCCGACGCCGGCTCCAGCGACGACCCCGCCGCCGATGAACCCGGCGACCTGCAACAGGACCGCGGCGACGGCGAGGACGACCAGCCCGACGACCAGGAGCACCATGCCGAGCCGGATCTGCGCACGCTGCGACAGTCGGGCGAAGACGATCTGCGACAGCGCGCTCGCGGCGAAGACCCCGAAGGTCGTGGCGCCGGCGGCCAGGCGGTCGGTGACGTGGAACGTGGTGCCGAGGAAGCTCGGCGCGACCGAGGTGAAGAGGCCCTGCACGGCGAGCGCGGCGAACGCGGCTGCGCCGGCGGCCCAGAACGCGGCACCCTGCCCCTCCGGCGCCTGCATGCGCTGCGGGCGGTAGGCCACGGGCTGCTCGGGACGGTCGACCGTCTCCGGTGCGGCCAGCACGAGCACGAACGCGACGGCCAGCGCGATGACGAACACCACGTACGGGACCATGAGCGGCTGCCCGACGAACTCGGCGAGCGCTCCGCCGACCAGGGCGCCGAGCGACAGGCCACCGAGGTTCACCGCCCCGGCAGCGACGCTCGCGCCCTTCGCGGAGTCGCTCGACCCGGTGGCACGGACCCGGAGCTCACCGAGGTGTGCCGTCGCGGTCGCCGTCAGCGTCCCGACGCCGAGGCCGGTCACGAGCCGGGCGACGATGAGGCCGGTGACGTCGTTCCAGAGCAGGAACAGCACGGCGGCGACGAGCTCGAGGGCGATCGACACCAGGATGAGCGGACGGCGTCCGTGCACGTCGCTGAGGTGCCCCGCCAGGTACAGCGACCCGACGACCCCGACCCCGTACGCCGCGAAGATCACCGTCGTGGTGAAGGTCGGGAAGCCGTCGCGGGCCTGGTAGATGACGTAGAGGGGTGCGGGGACGGTCGCGAAGGCCATCACTGCGAGGAAGGCGAAGGCGACGACCCAGAAGCCGAAACCGTGGCGCCGACGGGTGTGGACACGGCGTCCGCGCGGGGCGACGACACGGTCGCTCGCGGATGCGGGAGCGGCGGTGGTGGCGGGGACGGTGCCCGTCGGGGTGTCGGTGACGGTTGACATGCTCCGATGATCGCGCTCGCGGTGCATCGAGTCCAACGGATGCGCTTGATGTGCACGATCGATCTGCTCGATACTCGGACGATGGAGACCCGACTGCTCGACCAGTTCGTCACCGTCGCCGCCGAGGGCAGCGTCACCCGGGCCGCGGAACGGCTCTGGGCCGCGCAGTCCACGGTGTCCGCGGGCATCGCCTCGCTCGAGCGCAGCTTCGGCGTGCGGCTCTTCGACCGCACCGGCCGACAGCTCGTGCTGACCCCCGCCGGCGAGGACCTGCTCCCCCACGCCCGCGCGGTGCTCGAGTCCCTCGACCGGATGCGCGACCTGGCCACCGCCGACGACGCCGACCTGCGGGGTCGGGTGCGGCTCGGCATCTTCACGAGCATGGACATCGTCGACCTGACGGGCGTGCTGCAGCGGTTCCGGCGGCAGCACCCGCTCGTCGCCGTGGAGCTGATGACCTCGCCGTCGGGGACGACCGGGCTCGTGCAGGACCTGGTCGCCGGGCGGCTCGACATCGCCTACACGGGCCTGCCGACCGTGCCCGCCGGGGTCGTCGTGGAGCCGTTGCGGGAGATGCCGTTCCGGGTGTTCACCGCGGCGGACCACCCGCTCGCCGGCCGGTCGTCGGTGTCGCTCGCCGAACTCGCCGATGAACCCTTCGTGGACACGGCGCACGGGTTCGGCAACCGGATCATCCTCGACGGGGCACTCGAGCGGCTCGGCATCCGTCGGCGCATCGTCGCGGAGATGAACGACATGCCCGCCGTGATCCGGTTCGCCTCGGCCGGGCTCGGCGTCGGGGTCGTGCCGGACTCGGGCGTGCGGTACGACGGGGCGGTGCTCGACCTGGAGGACGAGGTCGACCCGCTCCGCATCGGCCTGGCGGTCCGGACGTCCCCGGAGCCGAGCCGCGCGGTCCGGACGCTGGCGCGCGACATCGTGGCGGCGCGGGTCGGGTGACGCGGGGCGCGTTCACTGTGCTTCGTGAGCAGGAACGGTCGCGTCACGGTGCGCGAGGCGACCATTCCTGCTCACGATCTGACCACCGACGGACTGGAGGCACGGGTCGGGTCCGCCACGTGCCTCCAGGCCGTCAGTCCCCCCAGATCTCCCCGACGACGGCGTCCAGCAGCCCGTCGGTCGGGAAGTTCGCCTGCCGGATCACGATGAACGTGTCGTCGCGCAGGAAGAAGGTGGAGACCTGGTCCACCGGGGCAGCCTCGGCCGGGACGGACGACTGGCACACCCGCCCGCCGTCGCGGTCCTCGCACTCCAGCGGGCTGGTGGCGAGCACGTCCGCGGCCCCGGGCCCGGCCGTCCCGACGGTCATGGTGAGCCCACTGACGTCGGCTCGGGGATCGGCCCACGTGCAGATGATCTTCGACTCGCCGTTCGCCCAGGTGACGTCCTCACCATCGCCGCCGGCCGTCCCGTCCTTCGCCTTCGAGATCTCGGTCAGCGGAGTCTCCCCGAAGAGCCGGGCGTAGTCCTCTGCCGGGACCATGTCGCGGCACGTCGCCGGGATCGTCGCCGCGGCGGGGGTCGGTGTCGACGTCGGGGTGGGCTTCGGCACCGGGGCACCCGTGATCGGGGCGGAGCTCGGCGTCGTCGCGGACGGCGCGGGCTCGGGCTGCTGGGTCTGGGTGGGAGCGGCGACCGGGTCGGCGTCCTGCTGCGACAGGGTCAGGGCGACGGCACCGGTCGCGGTGCCGACGGCGAGCAGCGCGACGACACCGATGACGATCCCGGACCGGCCCCGACGACGCTTCGGGAGCGGGGTGGCACGTTCGAGGACGTTCTGCTTCATCGAGACGAGCATGCGCTGCAGGTCGTCTCCCTGCGGAGGCTCAGTGTTCATCGTGCATCACCACCTTCTTGAGTCGTCGACGGTTGCGGGACACCCGCTGGGTGACCGCGCCGACCGTGAGTCCGAGGAGTTCTGCGGCCTCTGCGTACGAGTGCCCCTCGAGCAGGCAGAGCTCGCAGATGCGGCGGTCGAGGTCGGGGAGCGCGGCGATCTCGGCGCGGACCCAGCGCAGGGTCTCGCGGGCCTCGTCGTGGTCGGCGGGCGAAGCGAGGTGCTCCGGCAGCTCGTCCGTGCGGCGCCGGGCCTGCTTGCGCCCGGTGTTGAAGGCGTGGTTGCGGCACACGACGAGCAGCCACGGCAGCACCGTGTCCGCCGGCAGCTCGAGGGTCGCGGCGCGCTGCCAGAGCGTCAGGAACGCGTCCTGCACGATCTCCTCGACGTCCGACCGGTCGTCGACCAGCGCCCACGCGTAGCGGGTGAGGGTGGCGGCGTACCGGTCGAACGCCCGGGCGAGCGCGCCGGTGTCTCCCTGTGCCATCGCACGGACGAGTCCTTCGTCCGTGTCGGTGCCGGTCGTCACGTCCACATCCCACCTCCTTCACTCAGAGGTGTCGGCGGGACCCGCGATCCTGACAGGACCGTGGCGGATTCGTGATCTCGGGCGTGTCCGCCCGGAGAGGTCAGCCGTCAGACATCAGCCGTCAGTGGAAGTCGTCGCCGTCGCCCTCGCCCGGCGTCTTGTGCCCGCCGAGCATGTCGTTGTCGTCCTGCTCGCTCGACGAGGCGAGCTGCAGCATCGCGAGCACGACGACGACCACGATGAACGCGACGCCGAGGAAGATCACGGCCAGCTGCAGTTCCCGCGTCGAGAACAGCACGACGAGCCCGGTGAACACCGCGATGATCGCGGAGATCCCGAGGAGCTCGACCGGGCGCAGACGGTCACGACGGCTGGGGGTGGTCATGCGTGTGGTGCTCCGTCCGGGGCGACGGCCGGCGTGGCCGTGCCCCACTTGTGCGAGAGGCCGGCGATCACGTGGAGGACGGCCGTGATGGCGAGGTACGCGCCGAGCAGGCCGACGAGCACGATCGAGGCGTCGAGGGTGCCGGTGACCTGCTCCACGCCACCGAGCTGCTGGGAGTAGTCCGGCGGCGTGACGAGGAAGGCGACCGCGAGCAGCAGCGTGAGGCCGCCGATCGTGGTCCAGTCGCGAGCGAAGGGCGAGCGTCGCCGGGCACGGAGCCCCTGCGACAGCTCGAGGGCCCCGGTCAGCACCGCGAACGCGACGATGACCGTGATGAAGGCCGGCAGCCCGAACCCGTTGCACGCGAACGCGGCGACGGCGGCGAGCAGGGTGATGACGGCCTGCAGCAGGGTCGTGCGACGCGATCGACCGTCGAGGGGCAGTCGGGAGATCCCGCCGAACAGGAGCACGAGCCCCTCGACCAGGGCGAAGCCGCCGAACAGCAGGAGACCGTAGCCCGCGGCGTGGTTGGTCGAGAAGGTGATCACCATCGCGACGACCGCTGCGGGGACCGCCCGGAGGATCGGGATCGGCCAGTACCGCGCGCGTTGGGTCGCGTCTTCCACGGTGGTGGCGTCGTCCACGGTGTCGGACACGAGACCTCTTTCGGGCATGCGGATCGTGGATCCGATCCTACCGCCGGTGGGGTGGACGCCCGACCGGAGCGGACTCGACCCCCTGTGGACGTCCACACCCGTGCACCGGGACGACACCGCCGTCCGGTGCCGTCCCGGCGGTGTCAGGGCTGCTGCGGGTCGTCGGTCGGCGCGTTCCGACGAGCACGACGTCGGGCGAGCCACCAGCACCAGGACCCGGCGGCGACGGCCAGGGCAGCGAGCGCAGCCGCGAGCCCGAGCCCTTCGGCGCCGGTGTAGGCCAGGGCTCCGACGGGGGCAGCCGCCCGACGGTCGGCCGCGGGGTCACCCGCTCCGCTGTCGTCGTCGGCACCGGCGCCGTCACCGTCGTCGCCCCCGGAACCGTCACCACCAGCGTCCCCGTCGTCCGGAGCCGGCCCGCTCGTCGGCACGGGCCCGCTCGTCGGCGCGGGGCTCGGCGCGGGCCCCTCGTCGTCCGGGCCCACGACGATCGCGACGCCGGTGGACGGGTCGCCGCCGTCCGCGTCGGTCGGCGAGGTCGCCGTCGCCACGTTCACCACGTCGGAGCCGTCCCCCTGGTACGCGGGGTCGAGCTCGGCGCGGATCCGGAAGTCCAGGGTCTCGCCCACCTCGAGCGACACGTCGGAGCTGCAGGTCACCCGCTGCCCCTCGGCCGCGCACCCGTCGTCGGAGCCCACGAACCGCATGGCCTGGGGCAGGTCGTCGACCGCGCCGACCTGCTGCGCGACGGACGGCCCCCGGTTCCGGGCCGTCACGAGGTACTCGACCTCGTCACCGGGCCGCACGGTCGACGGCGACACCGACTTGTCCGTCTCGACGTCGGCGGCGATCACCGGTGCTGTCACGGTGGTGGTCGCCCGCGAGGCGTTGTCGGCCTCGTTCGTGTCGGACAACGAGGTCGGCGGGGCGATGGTCGCAACGCTCTCCAGCGCTCCGGACGTACCCTCGGCCACCCGGCCCTCGATCGTGACGACGGCGGAACCCCCTCGGGGCAACGACAGGTCGGTCGCGACGTCACCGGTGCCCGACCCTGTCGCGCAGGCGGAGCCGTCCGCGGCCGTGCAGGTCCAGGTGACGTCCTCGACGCCGTCGGGCACGTCGACCTGCAGCGGGCTCGGGTCGGCGGCGTTCGGGCCGGGGTTCCGCGCCGTCACGGTGTAGCGGAGCGGGTCGCCCGCCGTCGCGGTCGCGGGCAGGTCGTGCTCGACGGACAGGTCCGCCGGCTTCCAGACCCGGAGCGCGTCGACCTCGTGCTTGTCGACGTGGCTGCCGGTGGCCCCGGCGAACCCGAGGCGCAGCGTGCTCGGCAGCGCGGCCTGCCCGTCGCCGTGCAGCGGGACCGAGTCGAGCACGGTGCGCATGGTCGAGCCGACCTGCAGCCGGACGGAGACCGCGAGCCCGCCGTCGTCGTCGGGCAGCAGGGTGATCCGGACCGTCCGGGGCGTGGAACCGGCCGTCACGGTGCCGCCCGGTGCCGCGGCACCGGCGACGTACCGGTAGCCCTCGGTCCCGTTGCCGGAGCCCCGGACCACCACGTGGTCGGGCTGTGCTCCGGGACCGGACCCGTTGATGCGTGACGAGAAGTTGCCGTAGTGGTCGATCGCGACGGCCGCGAAGCCGCCCGGGACGCCCGGCAGGTCACATTCGCGACCGCCGCCCTCGGTCGCTTCCTTCCGGCAGGCGTACCCGAGACCGGCGCCGAAGGACCCGACGCCCTGCGCCGCAGCGCCGTCGGCCAGGTACAGCAGCAGGCCGTCGGCGCCGGGGTCGTCCTTCTCGGTGTGCATCGCGTAGGTGAACTCGATCTCGAGCCCGGTGTCCGACGGGAACGTGTCGTTCGTCGACCACGCTCCCGCCTGGTTCCGGACGTCGTCGGTCAGGCGCAGTCGGCCGCCGGACACCGCGGCGTCACCGTGCAGGGCACCGCCGGACGCACTGGAGAACTGGTTGACGTACGGGAAGTCGAGGGCGGCCGCACTCGACCCGGACGGAAGGACGGCAGGCGCCGCGAGCACGCCGAGCGCGGTCAGGGTGGCGCACGCCGCGGCGAGACGGCGGACGACCCGCGACCGGAACGACCGCCGGTCGAGGGAAGGCGCCGGGGCAGGAGCTGGAGCTGATGCAGTGGGATCTGTCATGCCCCGATGCTCGCGACCGGGACGTCACCCCCGGGCGGCGGCGGGACGATCTGTGGAACGCCCCCACGGGCCTCCCGGCTGTGGAGGAAGAACGACGCGAGCGGACCGCTCAGGCCAGCCACACCGTCGTCTCACCCGGCAGCAGCCCCGACGCGACCCCGTCGAGCGGCCCGGACGCGACGACGACCGTCCCGGCCGGCAGGGGCACCGGCGCGGTGCCGAAGTTCGTGACCGAACGCCAGCCGTCGTGCCGCGCGAACGCCACGACCTCGGAGCCGGACTCCAGCCACGTCAGCGCCTCCCCCTGCTGCAGCCGACGCCGGGCGGCCAGCGCCCGGCGGTACAGCGACAGGGTCGACTCGGGATCGCCGTCCTCGGCCTCGACCGAGGACTCCCCGAAGTCCTGCGGCTGCGGCAGGTGCGGTGCGACGTCCCCGAAGCCGAACGACGGTCCGGAGCGCGTCCACGGGATCGGCACGCGGCAGCCGTCCCGGCCCTTCACGGTGTGCCCGGTGCGGAGCCACTTCGGGTCCTGCAGCAGGTCGCGCGGGATCGCGGCGGCCTCGTGCAGCCCGAGCTCCTCGCCCTGGTAGACGTACGACGACCCGGGCAGCGCGAGCATCAGCATCGTCGCCGCTCGAGCACGACGCAGCCCCCGTGCACGGTCGAGCTCCGGCGTCGTGCCGTCCGTCATGAGCCAGGCGTCGGTGTCGGTGCCGTCCGGCAGGCCGTAGCGGGTGGGGTGCCGCACGACGTCGTGGTTCGACAGCACCCAGGTGCTCGAGGCGCCGGACTGCTCCGAGGCGGCCAGGTTCCGCTCGATGATCCGACGGAACGCATCGGGCTCGAACGGGGCCTCGAGCAGGTCGAAGTTGAAGGCCTGCCCGAGCTCCGTCGGCCGGGCGTACAGGACACGGCGGGGTGCCGGGGCCCAGGCCTCGGCGACCGCTGCACGGGGCGGGTCGTACTCGTCGAGCACCCGGCGCCAGGTGGCGAAGATCTCGTGCACCTCGTCGCGGTCGTACAGCGGGTCGGAGCCGTCGAGCGGCAGGTCCTGCTCGTTCGACGGCCGGTACGGGGTCGACAAGTCCTTCGCCAGCCCGTGTGCGACGTCCACACGGAAGCCGTCGACGCCGCGGTCCGACCAGAAGCGCAGGGTGTCCTCGAAGTCGGCGCGGACCTCGGGGTTCGACCAGTCCAGGTCGGGCTGCTCGGGGGCGAACAGGTGCAGGTACCACTGTCCGTCGGGCACCCGGGTCCACGCGCTGCCGCCGAAGTTCGACACCCAGTCGCTCGGCGGCAGTTCCCCGGAGGCGCCCGAACCCTCACGGAACACGTACCGCGCACGCTCGGCCGACCCCGGCGCGGACGCCAGTGCAGCCCGGAACCACTCGTGCTGGTCCGAGGTGTGGTTCGGCACGATGTCGACGATGACCTTGAGGTCGTGCTCGTGGGCGGCCCGGACCAGGGCGTCCAGGTCGTCGAGGGACCCGAGCTTCGGGTCGACGGCGCGGTAGTCGGCGACGTCGTAGCCACCGTCGGCGAGCGGCGACGGGAAGAACGGGGAGAGCCACAGGGCATCGACGCCGAGCGCTGCCAGGTACGGCACCCGGCTCGTGATGCCCGCGACGTCACCGAGCCCGTCGCCGTCCGTGTCGGCGAAGCTGCGCGGGTAGACCTGGTAGACGACGGCATCGCGCCACCAGATCGGGTCGGTGGTTCGTGGCGTGCTGGCCGGGGTCCGAAGCGTGGTCACGACGCCACCGTACTCAGCGGACCGGGAATAGCGCCCCCTACGATCGCATTGGTTGTCGCTGACACCTTTCCGTCCAGCAACAGCATCCCGCAACAGAAGGAGCTCCATGACGAACGTCCTCGTCCTCGTCGGCAGCCTGCGCGCCGACTCCATCAACCGCAAGCTCGCCGAGGCCGCCGCGCACCACGCGCCGGAGGGCATCGAGCTGCACACCTTCGACGGCATCGTCGACCTGCCGTTCTACAACGAGGACATCGACGGCGACACCCCGCCCGCCGCTGCCGTCGCCTTCCGCGACGCCGTCGCTGCCTCGGACGCCGTCCTGCTGATCACCCCCGAGTACAACGGCACCATCCCCGCCGTCCTGAAGAACGCGCTCGACTGGGGTTCGCGTCCGTTCGGCGCCTCGCCGCTGTCCGGCAAGCCCCTCGCCGTGATCGGCTCGGCGTTCGGCCAGTACGGCGGCGTCTGGGCCCACGATGACGCCCGCAAGGCCGCCGGCATCGCCGGCGCGAAGGTCCTGGAGGACGTCAAGGTCGCCATCCCGCAGTCGGTCGTCCGCTTCGCGGAGACCCACCCGCGTGAGGACGCCGAGGTCACGACGCTCGTGCAGGGCGCGCTCACCGCGCTCGCCGAGGCCGCAGCCGGCACGGACGAGCAGGCAGCCGCGTAACGCGACGAACCGCCGGACAGGAGGCCCGTGGCGACCCCGCCACGGGCCTCCTGTCCGTCCGGTGCGGACGCAACGGTCGTTGCGAACGCATCGGACGGCGCGGACGCACCGGTCGTGGCAGAACCCGGGAGTTCACTAGACGGCCGAGATACGAGACGGGTTACCCTGAACGCCATGTCGACGCAGGAGATCACCGAGGCGTCCGGGTACTGGTTCCCGGACGACGACGCGACCCAACGCGGGGTCGCGGTGCTGAACGCGCTGCGCCGGTACCGATCCGCCGAGACGGCCATGCGCCGCCGGACCCGTGACTCGATGGGCATGGGCGAGACCGACCTGCTCGCCGTGCGCTTCCTGCTGCAGGCGCAGCGCTCCGGCACCGCCGTGAGCCCGAAGGACCTCGCCGCGTACCTCAAGATCTCGTCGGCCTCGACGACCATCCTCATCGACCGCCTGGTCAAGTCGAACCACGTCCGCCGCGACCCGCACCCCACCGACCGCCGGGCCCTCGTCATCACGCCGACGACCGAGACCGACGACGAGGTCCGCGCCACGCTCGGCGTGATGCACCGCCGGATGATGTCGATCGCCGAGGGGCTCCCCGCGTCCGAGGCGCGGATCGTCGCCGGGTTCCTGGAGCAGATGCGCGACGCCGTCGACCAGGTCGACCCCGCGCCGTCGCACTGAGCAGCCCTGCACCGGACGACCTCGGGGGACGCTGCCTCCGAGCGCACTGAGAGCGTGCACTGCGGCACCGCGTAGACCGGAACGGTCACACCGACGCGAAAGGAGCCACAACCATGCACGCTTCGGACAAGATGGCCAAGAACCTCCAGGCGGTCCTCGTGGACCTCATCGACCTGCACCTGCAGGGCAAGCAGGCCCACTGGAACATCCTGGGCACCAACTTCCGCGACCTCCACCTGCAGCTCGACGAGATCGTCGACGCAGCTCGTGAGTTCGCCGACGACACCGCCGAGCGCATGCGTGCGCTGTACCTCGTGCCGGACGGCCGCTCGGCGACCGTCTCCGCGGGCAGCCACCTCGACGCGTTCCCCTCGGGCGAGATCACCACGCACGACGCCATCGACCAGGTCACGCTCCGGCTGTACCAGGCGACGGGCACCATGCGCGACGTCCACGACGAGGTCGACGAGGAAGACCCGACGACCGCGGACCTGCTCCACGGCTTCATCGAGCGCCTCGAGCAGCTCGCGTGGATGGTCTCCGCCGAGAACCGCGCGCCCAGCACCCCGCTGGCCTCCGCGACCACGCCCGCCGTCGCCGACGCGTCGGCACACGCGTAGGGGCCCGAGTGGACCTCGGTATCCAGGGCAAGACCGCACTCGTCTTCGGCGGCGACTCCGGCATCGGCTGGAACACGGCGCGCATCCTCCTGGCAGAGGGTGCGACCGTGGTCGTCACCGACATCGACCAGAGCCGTCTGGACATCAGTGCGGACCAGCTCGAGGCGCCGCTCGGCAAGCTGCACGCCTTCGCCGCCGACGTGCGGAGCGCCGAGAGCCTCGCCGCCCTGCACGACAAGGTGCGTGAAGCGGTCGGCGAGATCGACATCCTGGTGCAGTCCTCGGGCGTCACCGGTGCCCAGGGCATGTTCCACGAGATCGACGAGGCCGGCTGGGCGGAGACGATCGACATCGACCTGATGGGGCCGGTGCGGATCACCCGCGAGTTCATCGGTGACCTGCGCCAGGGCGGCTGGGGACGCATCGTCTACCTGGTGTCCGAGGACGCCTCGCAGCCGTACGACGACGAACTGCCCTACTGCGCGGCCAAGGCCGGGGTGCTCTCGTTCGCCAAGGGCCTGTCGCGCTCCTACGCCTCCGAGGGCCTGCTGGTGAACACGGTCTCCCCCGCGTTCATCCACACGCCGATGACCGACGCGATGATGGACAAGCGGGCCAAGCAGCGCGGAACGTCGTTCGACGAGGCCATCGGCAGCTTCCTCGAAGAGGAGCGGCCGTACATGGAGCTGAAGCGCCGCGGCGAGCCGGAAGAGGTCGCGAACGTCGTGGCCTTCCTGTGCTCCGACCTCGCCAGCTTCGTGAACGGCGCCAACTACCGGGTCGACTCCGGCTCGGTCGCCACGATCTGATCGTGGCACCACAGCACCGCCAGGAGGCGTCATGACCGACTTCCGCTACCTCATCGTCGGCGGCGGGATGGTCGCCGACGCCGCTGCCCGCGGCATCCGCGAGCTCGACACCGACGGGTCGATCGGCATCCTCAGCGAGGACGTCGACCGGCCCTACGCCCGGCCCGCGCTGTCGAAGAAGCTCTGGACCGACCCGGACTTCAGCTGGGACGACAAGGTCGACCTGCACACCGAGGAGACCGGAGCGCAGTTCGTCCTGGGAACCGCGGTCACCGCGATCGACCGTGCCGCGAAGACCGTCACGACGGCCGACGGCGCGACCCACGGCTACGAGCGACTCCTGCTCGCGACCGGCGGGAAGCCCCGCGGGCTGCCGGGGCTGTCCCCGTCGGCACGGGTGCTCGACTACCGCAGCGCGTCGGACTACCGCCGGCTACGTGAACTCGCGGACGCCGGAGCACACGTCGCCGTCGTCGGCGGCGGGTACATCGGTCAGGAGATCACGGCGGGCATCGTGCAAAACGGTGCGCGCGTCACGCTGGTCGACCCGGACGAGGTCGTCGGCGGACGGATGTTCCCCGACGACCTGGCCCGGGCGTTCCAGCAGCGCTTCGTCGACCACGGCGTCGAGCTCCGCACCGGCCGCCGGGTGTCCGAGGGCACCGAGACGGCCGACGGCGTGCGACTGACGCTCGACGACGGCTCCGTGGTCGAGGCCGACGCGGTCGTCGCCGGACTCGGCATCGAACCCGCGACGCAGCTCGCCGCCGACGCCGGACTCACCGTCCGCGACGGCATCGTGGTGACCTCGACACTGCTCACCGACGACGACTCCGTGTTCGCCGCCGGTGACGTCGCCGAGTACCCGGACCGGATCCTCGGCACCCGCCGGGTGGAGCACGTCGACAACGCCCAGCAGCAGGGTCGGCAGGCCGGCCGCAACCTGGCCGACGCCGACGAGACCTACGACCACACGCCGATGTTCTACTCCGACGTCTTCGACATGGGGTACGAGGCCGTCGGACAGGTCAGCTCGAAGCTCCGCACGGTCGAGGACTGGCAGGACCCCACCGTCACCGGCGTCGTCTACTACCTGGACGACGACGACACGGTCCGGGGCGTGCTGCTCTGGAACGTGTGGGACAAGACCGACGAAGCCCGCAAGGTCCTCGCCGAGGCGAACGCGCTGACGCCCGACATGCTGCCGGGCCGCATCACACCCTGACCGCTCGCCCGTCGCGGTGGTCGCGACGCCCTGGAGGCCCGGTGCCGGTCCGTCGGACCGGCACCGGGCCTCCAGGCGGTCACCCGCAGATCGCGACGGACGCTGGTCCGACCGTGGTCGCTACTTCGACGGTGCTGGCTACTTCGACCGTGCTCGCTACTTCGACTCCGGCGCGACCTCGTCGACGACCGCCCGGCGGTCCGCCGGGTCGACCGGCAGGTCGTCGCCGTCCGCCATCGCGACGGCGTGTGCGGACTTGGCCGCCTCGAGCGTCTCGTCGTCGTTCCGGGCCATCCCGAACAGCTCGATGAACCGCGACTTGACCAGCAACCAGGCATCCCCCGGGCTGAGCCGCGCCAGGTCCGACGACGTCGAGTCGTCGCGCACCCGCTGCAGCGACGACACGCCCCGGTCGGGGATCCGGTGGTCGACGTGCGCCACCGCGAGCCGCGCGACCGCGTCGGCCTGCGCGTGCATGACCGAGTGTGCGCCGTCGACGACCTCGCGGAGGACCGCGTACGGGAACACCCGCGCCAACCGACGGACCCAGTCCCGCGGCACCATCGCGTCGTGCTCACCGCGGACGATCAGGGTGCGGGCCTGCACGAGGGCGGCGCGCTCCTCGATCGGGAACGCGATCATCCGCGGCAGGACCTTCCGGAACCAGTGCCAGCCGCACAGTGCGTACGCCGTGATGCCGTGCCAGCGGACCGCGGCGGGCTCGTGCAGCGTCGACCGGAGGAACCGGAACGCCGACTGCCGCACGGTCCGTGCCGACGAGTCGACCACCGGGCTGATGAGCACGAGGTCGGAGATCCCCGGACGGCGGGCGGCGACCTCGGTGACGACCTGGGTGCCCATCGAGTGCCCGACCAGGACCGGGTCCTGGAGCCCGAGGTCGTCGATGACCCGCTCGACCGCGTCGGCGTAGCGCTCGATCGAGACCTTCCCCCGGAACCGCGGGACCCCGGCGAAGCCCGGCAGGTCGAGCGCGTGCACGGGACCGTTCTCGTTGAGGTGCGGGGCGAGCCGCTCGTAGTACGTCGAGGCGATGCCGAGCCCCGCGACGAGCACGAAGGCCCGCTCGCCCGGCTCACCGATCGAGCTCACCCGGACGTAGGTGCCGTCGACCGCGACCCGGTCCACCTGCACCGTGACGTCGGCGTCCTCGGCCTCGGCGAGCTCGCCGGCCGGGTCCGGCCGCGGTGCCTGGCGTTCGTCGTCCACGTGGGTCTCCTCCGGTCGGGCGGTCGCCCAGGATACCCGGCCGCCGTCCGCACGGGCGGCGACGACGTGCTCAGCCGCTGAAGGTGTTCGCGGGGAACCCGTGCACCGACGTCGGCACCGCGAAGACCGCGCCGGACCGGGGCGCCTGCTCCAGGTCCTGCTCGGTGAGGTTCTCGCGGGCCGTCCCGACGAAGAGCGTCGACATGTCCGGGCCGCCGAACGCCACCGACGTCGGGTTGGCGACGGGGAGCTCCACCGTCTCCAGGTGCGAGCCGTCCGGCCCGTAGCGCTCGACGCGGGCCCCGCCGTAGATCGCGCTCCAGAAGCAGCCCTCGTCGTCGCGGACCAGGCCGTCGTGCGCCTGACCGACGATGAACGGCTCGAGTTCGCCGAGCTCGCCGTCCGGGCCGTACGACCCCCGGAAGACCGTCGAGGCACTGGTGTCGGTGACGTACATCGTGCTGCCGTCCGCCGACCACTCCATGCCGTTCGTCACGCCGAAGCCGCCGCGGAGCACCCGGGTCGTGCCGTCGGCGTCGATCGAGTAGAGCGCCGCGTCGGGTTCGCCGGTCGTCACGTTCATGCTGCCGACCAGGAACCGGCCGAACGGGTCGCACTTGCCCTCGTTGAACCGGTTGCCCGAGGTGCTGTGGGTGACGCGGGCGATCTCGCGCTCCACGGCACCCTGCTCGTCGGTCACCACGACGGTGTCGCCGAGGGCCGCGACGAACCCGCCGGAGACCCGGGGCTGGAAGCTGGCCAGCGGGGGCGGCAGCGGCACGCTCGAGCGCACGGTGCCGTCGGCCTCGGCGGTGTTCAGGGTGCCGAGGGTGATGTCGGCCCATCGGAGCAGCTGTGCGGACGGGTCCTAGACGATGCTCTCGGCGAGGACCGCTCGGGCGTCGGCGAAGACGGTCGCGGGGCCGGTGGTGGCGTTGGTGCGCATCGACCCCGTCTACCGCGGGGGCGGTCCGTGCCCGCTCAGGCGCGGCGGCGGCGAGTTCACGGGCTCAACGACACTTCACGCCCGCTCCGGCCCGTGAGGTGTCGCGCAGTGCGAAAGTCCGCGCCGGTCCGGTCGTCCGTGCGCCCGCGGGTCAGAGGCGGGCGAACCGCGCGCGGAAGAAGCTGTAGACGCCGAAGGCCAGGAACCCGATGCCGATCGCGACGAGGACGAACACCCCACCGGGCATGCTCCGCACCGCGTCGAACGCGGCGTCGAGGCCGGTGGCCTGGTCGGGGTCGCTCTGCAGCCCCGCGACGGCGATGAGCACGCCCACGATGACCACGGCGATCCCCTTGCCGACGTACCCGACGACGCCGAGCACGGTGACCACGCGGTCGAGCTGGCCCGACGGTCGCGTGATCTGCTTGCGGAACGACCGGCGGCAGCCGATCACCACGAGGCCGATGCCGACCGCGACGGCGATCGCCCCGGCCAGGACCAGCACGAACACCCCGCCCGGTGTCGCGAGGGTCTTCGCGGCGGCGCTCTGCGACGAGCTGCTCGAGCTCGACCCGGCGCCGAGCGCGTACGAGGCCGACGAGTACGCGATCACGCCGTAGACCACGGCCTTCGCGACGTCCTTCAGCCGGGCGAGCCAGCCCCGTGTGGTGTCGGAACGGCCGCCGACGATCGCCTCGACGACCAGGCGCACGGTGAGTGCGGCCGTGCCGACGGCGATCAGCCAGAGCAGGAACACCCCGCCGGGGACCGCGGCGATCTGCTGCAGCGCACCGGACTGGTCCGTCTCGCCACCGGAGGACGCGTTGCCGATGCCGAGCAGGATCGCCAGGTACCCGATCAGCAGGTGGACGATGCCGCTGCCGACGAACCCGGCGCGTGCCGTGACCTCGAACCAGCGGCTGTCGGCCGCCCGCCGGACCTGTCGGCCGGTTTCCTTCGCTGCGTGCTCCGCCGTGTCGCTCATCACGCACCAGCGTGCCCGACGCGTGCCGTCCTGTCCGGGGCGCGCCGGGCCGTGCGGTCCGCCCCGTGGCGGACGGGAGGCCCGTGGCGGTGCCGCCACGGGCCTCCCGTCCGCTGGTGGGCGCGTCTCAGTCGCCCTTCACGTTGACGACCTGCCGCAGGGTGTGCCGGATCGACACGAGGTCCTCGGCGTCCGCCATGACCTGGTCGATCGGCTTGTAGGCCGCCGGGATCTCGTCGAGGAACGCGTCGGTGTCGCGGTACTCGATGCCGGCCATCGCCTCGCGCAGCTGCTCGTGGGTGAAGGTCCGCCGGGCAGCGCCTCGCGAGAACAGCCGACCTGCACCGTGCGGGGACGACTCGAGCGAGGGCTTGTTGCCGAGCCCCTCGACCACGTACGAGGCGGTGCCCATCGACCCCGGGATCAGGCCGGGCTGACCGGCCTTCGCCTGGATCGCACCCTTGCGCGAGACCCACACGGACTTGCCCCAGTGCGTCTCACGCTGCGTGAAGTTGTGGTGGCAGTTGATCCGCTCGCGCTCGTCGACGGGCGTGCCGACGGCCTCGGACAGCTGCCGCACGACGCGGTCCATCATCTCCTCGCGGTTGAGCAGCGCGAAGTGCTGGGCCCACCGCAGCTCGGCGATGTACCGGTCGAACTCCGGCGTGCCCTCGACCAGGTACGCCAGGTCGGGGTCCGCCAGCTGGATCCACCAGCGCTCCATGGCCTTCTTGGCGACCTTGATGTGGCGCTGCGCGATCTTGTTCCCGACGCCCCGCGACCCGGAGTGCAGGAAGAGCCAGACCCGGTCCTGCTCGTCGAGGGAGACCTCGATGAAGTGGTTGCCGGACCCGAGCGTGCCGAGCTGGTTCCGCCAGCCGCCGTGCACGCCGTCGGGGTCGAACCCCGCGGTCTCGGCCATCGCCTCGAGCTCGGCGATCCGGGGTGCGGCGGTCGCCACGATCTTCCGGTTCGACGCACCGGCCGACAGCGGGATCGCGCGCTCGATCTGCTCGCGCAGGCCCTGCAGGTCGGCGGGCAGGTCGGTGGCCGTGAACTGCGTGCGGACCGCGATCATGCCGCAGCCGATGTCCACGCCGACGGCCGCCGGCATGATCGCGCCGAGGGTCGGGATGACCGACCCGACGGTGGCCCCGAGGCCCAGGTGTGCGTCGGGCATGAGGGCCAGGTGCGGGAACACGAACGGCATGCGCGCGGTCGTGCGGGCCTGCTGCTCGGTGTTGTCCTCGAGCATCGAGGCCCAGCTGAGCAATCGGTCGTTGATCTTCTTCATGGAGTCGTCTCGCTTTCGTGACGGTCGAGGTGACGGTCCGAGACGGTCGCACGCCGGGCCTCCTGGTCGTCGCCGGACGTGGCGGACGGAGGGAAGCGGTGCTGACGAACGCCCCGGGCCGGGTGGGCACGGGGCGTCGTGGGACGTCGCGTGCCTACGCGGGATAGCGGAGGGACCACTGCTGCTCGGGCAGCACGGCGGCCGCGGCGAGCTGGAGCTCGACGCGTTCCTCGTTGTGCTGCACGCTGCGCATGCGCGGTCCTTCCGGTGTGCCCGGGGCGGGCGGTCTGCCTGATCGGCAGGAGGACGACGCTAGTGCGACACGCCCGGGATGCGCAAGCCGCGTGGGCGTGTCGGCTGGGCGCCGAGGGTTCGCCGGCGGCTGTCCTGGGGTGCTCCGGCGGTTCGCCGGTGGTTCTCCACAGGCGGGAGGCCCGGCGTGCGTTCTCCACGAGGGGTACGTCCGCCTGATGGTCGCCACCGGGGCCGGGGCAGGCTGGACGCATGACCGAGCGCACGCGAGACACCCCCGACGCGACCGAGAACGAGGAACGGACGAACGGGTACGTCCCGCTCCGTTCGTACGGCGCGATCGGCGACGGGCGGACGGTCGCCCTCATCGCACTCGACGGCCGGATCGACTGGCTGCCGATCCCGTCGATGGACTCGCCGCCGGTGTTCGCGAGCATCATCGACGCCGAGCACGGCGGACACGTCGCCCTGCGGCCCGTGGACGACCAGGCGCAGGTGTCCCGCGCCTACCTGCCGGGGACGAACGTGCTCGTGACGACGTGGACGACCCCGTCCGGCACCGCCACCGTGACCGACGCCATGGTCACCGGTGTGGCCGGACGCCTGCCCTGGGCTGAGATCGGCCGCTGCGTGCAGGGGGTCGAAGGGTCGGTCGAGATGGAGTGGGCGGTCGTGCCCGGCACGATCCTGAACACCGCGGAACCGCGCCGACTCGACACCGCGAACGGCACGGTCATCGGCGTCGACGGCGTGACCATCGCGATCGTCGAGCAGGGCTTCGAACCGGTGCACGACGACGGGCCCCGCTTCTCCGGGCGGTTCTCGACCGCCGAGGGCTCGAAGTCGATCCTGACCATCGTCGGCACGCACGACGAACCGATCTTCCTGCCGGAGCCGGAGCGCACGCTCGAAGGAGTCGACCGGACGATCGAGAACTGGTCGACCTGGTCGAAGGAGTTCAGCTACGACGGCCCCTGGTCGGACGCGGTCCAGCGCAGCGCCCTCGCCCTGAAGCTCCTGATCTTCGCCCCCACCGGCGCCATCGCCGCGGCCCCGACGACGAGCCTGCCCGAGGACCGCACCGGGGGGAAGAACTGGGACTACCGGTTCGCCTGGGTGCGCGACCTGGCGTACACGGTGCACGCGCTCACCCGCTTCGGCCTGCGCGAGGAGACGCACGCCGCCGTGTCGTGGGTGATGCGCACGATCGCCGAGCACGACGAGACGATGCCGATCTTCTACGGGCTCGACGGGTCGAAGAGCGACACCGTCGAGGAGCGTGACGTCCCGGGCTGGAACGGCATCGGGCCGGTCACGATCGGCAACCGCGCCGGTGACCAGCTGCAGCTCGGGGTCTGGGGCGACGTGTTCGAGATCATGCGCCAGTACGTCCGGGCCGGCAACGTGCTCGACCGCAAGACGGCGGCGGTGCTGCAGGAGCTGGCCGACGACGCGTGCCACCGTTGGCCGGAAGCAGACTCGGGTATGTGGGAGCTGCAGGAGGCGCAGCACTACACGACGAGCAAGATCGGCTGCTGGCAGGCGCTCGACGCCGCGGTCGAGCTGCACGACGCCGGGATGATCGACGGCCCGCGCGAGAAGTGGATCGAGAACCGCGAGCTCATCGAGGACTGGGTCGCCGAGCACGGGTGGAACGAGGAGCTCGGCCACTACGTCATGTACCCGGGTACCGACGCGCTCGACTGCTCGATCCTGCTGCACGCGATGTCGGCGTTCGACCGCGGACCGCGCATGGAGTCCACGATCCGGGCGATCGAGGAGCAGCTGCAGCACGGCCCGCTCGTGTACCGGTACTCGGGCATCCAGGACGAGGAATCGCCCTTCGTGGCGTGCTCGTTCTGGCTCGCTGCGGCCCTGGCCTGCGTCGGACGCGTCGACGACGCGAAGCAGCTGATGGACGACATGGTCGCGCAGGCGAACGACGTCGGCCTGTTCAGCGAGATGCTCAGCGCCGTCGACGGGGACTTCATGGGGAACATCCCCCAGGGGCTGTCGCACCTGGCGCTCATCCAGGCCGCGCTGACCATCGAAGAAGTCTCAGAGAAGTCCTGACCGGGCTGGACGAACCGTCGGGGGGCGCGGGGCATCATGGTCTGACGATGAACGACGTCGATGCACGGATGGACCGGCTCCGCAGGGCCGCGCGCTACCGCTACCAGCAGCTCGTCGACCAGGAGATCGAGCGGGGGTCGCTCGACCCCGACGAGGTGCGGTCGGAACGTGAGGAACGTCGGCTGCTCAAGGCCGCCGACGTCGCCGCGCACGCCCGGGCCCAGATCGCGGAGGCCGAGCGCCGCGGGGTCTTCGAGGGCAACCCGTACCACGGCAAGCCACTGCCGGGACTCGACGGGCAGCACGACCCGGACTGGTGGATCAAGTCGAAGATCGAGCGTGAGGACATCCGTGGCATCGCGCCGCCGGCCCTGGCGCTGCGGACCGAGGACGCCGAACTCGACGATGCCCTGGACGCCCTGTCGCTCGAGACCGACGTGCGCGACGTTCTCGTGGACTTCAACGCGCGGGTGAAGGAGGCCCGGCGGCAGCTGCTCGGCGGGCCGCCGGTGGTGACGCCGATGCGCGACGTCGAGGCCGAGGTGCTCGCGTGGCGGGAGCGCCGCGAGGTGCGCATGGCTTCGGCCGCGCGGGCTGCTGAGCAGGCGCGGCTCGAGGCGAAGCCCCGGCGGTGGTGGCGGCGCCGCTGAGCGGTGGCGCGGTGCGGACCGGGCGGTTCGGGGCCGGGGTTTCGCGCTGAGCGACAGTTCTCGCGGACGCGACCGCGTGCGGTGTCGCTCAGCCCGTGACGACGGCGGCCGCCGGTGCGGTGTGCGCACATGACGGACGGGAGGCCCGGTGCCAGCTGGCACTGGGCCTCCCGTCCGTCGTGTGCGCCCGTTCTTTCCCATCGCGCGCGCGTTGGTTCGCAAGAACGGGCGTACCTGGTCGAAAGAACCCACCAGGTACGCCCGGTTCCGCCAGGTACGCCCGGTTCCAACAGGCGCACGACGCTCGCCGCGCAACGCAAGTCGGCCCGGGCCACGCTGCTGCGTGGTCCGGGCCGACTGTAGTGGTGCGGGGTGTTACTTGATCTGTGCGGTGATGGTGGCGGTGCCGACGAGGAGGCCGCGCTTGACGGCGTCGGTGCCGAAGGTCTTGTTCAGCAGGCCGGCGGCGTCTTCGCTGATGTGGACGGTGGTGCCGGTGAGGATGGCGTTGTCGCCCTCGAGCTGGAGGGGCTTGAGGGAGCCGCCGTGCAGCTCGAACAGGAACGCGTTGGCCGCGGCGACCTTGCCGTTGACGAGGACGTCGCCGTAGAGCTTGGACGAGCCCGGGTTCACGACGAAGTTCTCCAGCGTGACGGTGGTGTCACCGGCCTTCAGGGTCAGCCCCGAGTCGTCGTGGTTCAGCAGGCCCTGCACGTACGGGCGGTAGTTGCCATCCGGCGACCAGTAGGTGACCGACCCGGCGGTGATCGGGAACGACACCGACCCGTCAGCCAGGGTCGCATCGCCGGAGACGCCGGGGGTGAGCTTCAGGGCGGTGAGGGCGTCGGTGAAGCCGGAGTCGAGCTTCACGGCGGTGGAGCCACCGAGGACCTCGGGGACCGAGGCGACGGGTGCGGGGATCTTCGACGACGACGAGGACACCGTGTGGACGTTCGGGGTCGCGGCCTGGGCGGAGGAGATCCCGAACGCGGCACCGCCGAGGACGAGGGCGCCGGTCGTGGCGAGGGTGATGGAGGTCTTGAGGCTCTTACGCATCGTGATCAGTCCTTTGCTCTGGAGGCGCTCCGGCCGGTGGCCGAATGTGCACTGTGCACACACTGAGTACCGGCCAACTGTGACCGGAGAGCGCCCTGGGCTTTTGCCCTGTGCAAGTCATTCGGCGCCCCCGCCCGAACGGTTTGGGACGAGTTTCCTGAGGTGCTGCAACCCGGTGTTTCGTACCGTGTACCCATGGCTCCAGCACACATCTCCACCACCGACCGGCTCCGGGCGGTCGACGCCTGGTGGCGCGCCGCCAACTACCTGACGGTCGGGCAGATCTACCTGCTGGACAACCCGCTGCTCAGCCGGCCGATCGAACCCGACGACGTCAAGCCGCGGCTGCTCGGCCACTGGGGCACCTCCCCCGCACTGAACCTCGTGTACGCGCACTGCAACGCGCTGATCACGGAGACCGGTCGCGAGTTCCTGTACATCTGCGGCCCGGGGCACGGCGGTCCGGCGATGAACGCGAACGCCTGGCTGGACGGCACGTGGAACGAGCTGTACCAGGACGTCGACCTGCAGCGGTTCTTCCGCCAGTTCTCGTTCCCCGGGGGCATCCCGTCGCACGCCGCCCCGGAGACCCCCGGCTCCATCAACGAGGGCGGTGAGCTCGGCTACTCGCTGTCGCACGCCTACGGTGCGGCGCTCGACAACCCGGACCTCGTCGTCGCGTGCGTGGTCGGGGACGGTGAGGCGGAGACCGGTCCGCTCGCCGGTTCGTGGCAGGCGCACACGTTCCTCGACCCGGTCTCCGACGGTGCCGTGCTGCCGATCCTCAACCTCAACGGCTGGAAGATCGCGAACCCGACCGTCCTGGCCCGCATCCCCGACGAGGACCTCACCGCGTACTTCCGCGGGCTCGGCTACGACCCGATCGTGGTCGACTCCCGCCGCGTCGACGACGACCCGTACGCGGTGCACGCCCTGTTCGACGGTGCCCTCCGACGCGCCCTCGCCGGCATCGACGACATCCAGGCCGCTGCCCGTGCCCAGGCCGCCCGCGCCGCCGCGGGGCAGCCCGCCGGTGCCGCGGACCTGCGTCCGCGCTGGCCGATGATCGTGCTGCGCACCCCGAAGGGCTGGACCGGCCCGAAGGAGGTCGACGGCGAACAGGTCGAGGGGACCTTCCGGGCACACCAGGTGCCGCTGCCCGCGGTGCGCGAGGACGACGGCCACCGTGCGCAGCTCGAGGAGTGGATGCGCTCGTACCGCCCCGAGGAGCTCTTCGACGAGGACGGCCACCCCGTCGGCATCATGACCACGATCCGTCCGACCGGTGACGAGCGGATGAGTGCCACCCCGCACGGCAACGGCGGTCGGCTGCGGACCGCGCTCGACCGGCCGCCGCTCGAGCCGTACGCGGTCGAGGCCGGTTCCACGGCGTCCGCCACGGGCACGCTCGGCCCCTGGCTCGCCGCACTCATCGAGAAGAACGCCTCGACCTTCCGACTGTTCGGCCCGGACGAGACGATCTCGAACAAGCTCGACGCCGTGTTCGACGTGACCTCGCGCGTCTGGCGGGCCCAGCGCGCCGCCGGCGACGAGCACGTCGCCGCACGCGGGCGGGTCACCGAGGTCCTGTCCGAGCACCTGCTCGAGGGCATGCTCGAGGGCTACGTGCTGTCCGGTCGACACGGGATGCTCAACACCTACGAGGCGTTCGCCCACATCATCGACTCGATGGTCGGGCAGTACGCCAAGTGGCTGGAGTCCTCGACCGACATCGACTGGCGGGTGCCGGTGTCCAACCTGTCGCTCCTGCTTTCGTCACACGTCTGGCGACAGGACCACAACGGGTTCTCCCACCAGGACCCCGGGTTCCTCGACGTCGTCGCGTCGAAGCAGCAGGACCTCGTCCGGATCAAGCTGCCGGCCGACGCCAACACGCTGCTCGCCGTCGCCGCGCACGCGATGGAGACCACGGACCGCATCGAGGTGATCGTCGCGGGCAAGCACCCGGAACCGGTCTTCCTGTCCCTCGACGACGCGGTCGCGCACGCGGCGGCCGGTCTCGGCGTGTGGGACTTCGCCGGCACCGAGCAGGCCGTCGGGAAGGTCGATGTCGTGCTCGCGTGCGCCGGTGACGTCCCCACGGTCGAGGCGATCGCCGCCACCGACATCATCCGGAAGCACGCTCCCGGCGTCGGGGTCCGCGTGCTCAACGTCGTCGACCTGCTGGCGCTCGGTGACCCGCGCAAACACGAGCACCCGATCCCGGACGAGCAGTACGACGCGCTCTTCCTGCCCGGCACGCCCACGGTCTTCGCGTTCCACGGGTACCCGACCCTCGTGCACCAGCTGACGTACCGCCGGAACGGGCACGACGACCTGCACGTGCACGGGTTCCTCGAGCAGGGCACGACGACCTCGCCGTTCGACATGCTCATGCGCAACGAGATGGACCGCTTCGCACTGGCCCACGACGCCCTGACACGGGTGGACGCCGAGGTGCACGCCGACCTGCTCACGAAGCTGTCCGAGGCGCGTGACGCAGCGAGGACCTTCGCGTACACGAAGGGCGAGGACCACCCCTCCCTCGCGGGCTGGGAGTTCGCGGGCTGGCCGCAGGACGAGCCCGCCAGCGGCGGGACCGGCGGCGACCCGGGTGCGGGCGAGACCGAGGCGGCCGCGCCCGGCAACTGACGCACTCCTCCACAAGCCTGGAGGCCCGGAGCGCCCTCCACAGGACCGGTCACGCCCGTCGCGTGGCCGGTTCCGTGCTGTCAGGGTTCCGGCATGGACATCGGCTGGATCAGCGCGCTCGTGTCGGTCACGAGCGCGTCCGTTGCGCTGGGTGCGCTCGTCGCCTCGGTGCTCGACGGGCGCGCAGGACGCCGAAATGCAGAGTTCTCGGTGCACCGCGACCTGTGGTGGCAGCGTTGGTCATGGGTCGCCGACCGGGCGACCTCGGACGACGAAGGACAGCGCGCGGCCGCCGGTGTGATGTCCGCTGCGCTGGTGACCCGCAGTTGGACGACCGCGGACGACCGCTGGGTCGGCCAGGCACTCGACGACCTGACCGCAGCGACGATCGAAGGAGCGAACGATGATCTCGAAGCTGAGTGACAAGGACTTCAAGCGCTGGCTCGACGGACGTGAACTGACGACGCCCGCACTGCTGGCGGACCCGCACTACGGGCCCATGATGCGGGCGAAGGGCGCCGAGGAAGAGCTCCGTCAGGCGCGCATCGAATGGCGCGAACGCCAGGAGCGCGCACGGGCGCGGAAGCTCAAGGACGAGGCGTCCTTCGGTGAGAGCTGAACCGATGCCCTGCGAGCCTGCCACGCTGGGACCGTGACCGAACTCGTCATCCCGGCCCCGAGCCTCCCGACCGTGCCCACGACGACGGACGCGCGTTTCCCCGTCCGCCGGGTGTTCTGCGTCGGCCGGAACTACGCCGCGCACGCCCGCGAGATGGGCCACGACCCGGACCGCGAGCCGCCGTTCTTCTTCACCAAGCCGGCAGACGCGGTCGTGGTCGACGGCGCCGACACCCCGTACCCGCCGCTGACGCGGCAACTGGAGCACGAGGTCGAGCTCGTCGTCGCGATCGGCACCGGCGGCACGGACATCGCCGTCGCCGACGCGCTCGCACACGTCTGGGGGTACGCCGTCGGGATCGACCTCACCCGCCGCGACCTGCAGGCTGAGGCGAAGCGACTCGGGCGGCCGTGGGACACGGCCAAGGGCTTCGACGCCTCGGCACCGATCGGGGCGATCACCCCGGCGGCCGAGGTCGACCCGACCAGCGGCGCGATCGAGCTGACGGTGGACGGGGAACTCCGGCAGTCGGGCGACCTGGCCGACCAGATCTGGTCGGTCGCCGAGACGATCGCGGCCCTGTCACGGTCCGTGGCGCTCGCGCCCGGCGACCTCGTGATGACCGGCACCCCGGACGGCGTCGGCGTGCTGGAACGCGGCGCCGTGCTCGTCGGCACGATCGCCGGCGTCGGCGAGGTCCGGACCCGGATCGTCTGAAGCACGTGTCGGCGATGTGTCGACGGGCTGGGAGCCTTCGCAGGCAGCACGGGTAAGTCTTGGGCATCGTCGCGGGTGGGGCCCGCGGCGGACACGGGGCGGCGCATCGCGACGGGGCGACGCGGACACCTCGGGACTGCCGGAGGTACCACCGTGCTGGAACACGACCTGCTCGCCACGTCCTGGACGTGGGCGGGCGACGAGAGCATCCGCGACCGCGTGCACGCCGTCGGCGCCGCCGGGTTCGCCGGCCTGTCGCTGTCCCTCGACGACCTGCACGAGGTCCGCGCGACGACGGGGTTCGCCGAACTGCGCCGCATGCTCGACGCCGCCGGCATCGTCTGGGTCCAGCTCGGACCGCTCGACCGGTGGTGGACGTGCACGAGCCGCACCCAGGACGAGGACGCCGACCGCGGGGTCGTGCTCGAGGCCGCGGCGACGCTGAGCGCCTGGCAGGTGGTGGCGCGCGCCGACACCTCGTTGCCCGGAGCATCCCCCGCGACGATGGCCGACGACTGGATCGTGCTCGCCGACCAGGCCGAGGCCGTCGGAGCGCAGCTCGTGCTCGAACCGGAACCGTGGTCGAACCTGCCCACGATCGAACGGGCCTCCCGCTTCGTCACCGCTGCCGGCCACCCCAACGGCGGCCTGCTCATCGACGCCATGCACGCACTCCGCGGCGGTTCCACCCTCGCGTCGATCCGGCAGGGCGTCGCACCCGGGGTCCTCGCAGCCGTCGAGCTGAGCGACGGACTGCTGCACACCCCGAGCGGGATGACCCTCGCCGAGGAGTCCCGGACGGCACGGTACCTGCCCGGTGCGGGGGCGTGGGACCTGCCCGGCTTCGTGCGGACCGTGCGCGAACTCGGGTTCGACGAGCCGTGGGGCGTCGAGGTCCGGACCCCCGCGCACCGGGCGATGCCCGTCCGCGATGCGCTCCGGACGGCCGTGGCCGCCACCCGTGCGGTGCTCGACGCCGCCGACGCGTTCGGCGCGCCGGCCGCCCCGGCGATGCCCTCGACGCCCGCACCGACGTCAGCGGTGGACTTCGAGCCACCGCACACCGGCCGGCACGACCCGACGCACGGAGCCCGCCGTCGGGACGCCGACACAGGGACGCCCGCGTAGGTTGCTGGGCATGACCGATCAGGCAGCACACGACGACGACCTGCTCCGCCGTTCCCAGGAGTCCATCGACGAGGCCAAGGCCGCCGCGGCCGAGGTGGTCGAGCCGGAAGAGGACGAGCTCATCGAGGAAGACGCGCCCGTGGCCGACCACGCGGTGCCCACCGACGGCCCCGCACCCGCGGCCTGACCCCGCCCTGATCCGACGGGATCCCCCGCACCGACGAGATCGCCGGGCGACCATCGAGGTCGCCTGGCGTTTCTTCTTGCCGGTCGTGTGACGATCCGGTCACTCGGCACGTCTCACCAGTGGACCCACCGGTTGCGCTTCGGCGAGCCCGGTGCGGGGCCTCGTGGTCGGTCTCCCTGAACCGGCTGGTCACGTGCCTCGGCGACGGTCCGTGCGCTCCCTGATCCAGCGTGCGGGCCGTCGGGTCTGCCAGACCCGTCGAGCAGTCAGGTGTCCAGACCGTCCCGGTCAGGTGTTCGGGCCGCCCCGGTCAGTCGTCGTCCTCGTCAGCGAGGAAGTCCGCGTACCGGACCTCGGTCTCCGTGGCGCCGCTGCCCCGTTCGACGGTCCGCTGCGACAGGTCGTCCCCCGCGATCGCGACGCGCTCTGCAGCCGTGTAGGGCGGCAGGTACTTGCTCGATTTCATCTTCGAAGCCCCCTTCGTCCCGGCGAACGTAACAGCCCGTGACCGATCGTGGCCAGCGGTGCCGATACTGTCCCCCACGCAGGCTCGGGACGGGGGACGGATGTTCGCCACCGGCGGACCCCATGCGCACGCATGTGGCAACAGCGAGCGGAGTGCCTCAGGACTCCCGCACGACGTCGTCCGGGTCCTTGTCCACCCGCCACCCGCGCCACGACGGCTGCCGGAGCCGTCCGTCGCCGGTCCACTCGGCGAACTCGACCTCGCCGACGCGCTTCGGCGTGACCCAGTGCGCATCCCGCGCGTCGGGTCGTGGGACGTCGACGAACGGCGGGGTCTTCCGTTCCAGCGGTGCGAGGACACCGGCGATCTCGTCGAGGTCGCGGTCACGGAACCCGGTGCCGACCTTGCCGACGTACTCCAGCCCGTCGGGGCCGGGCACTCCGAGCAACAGCGACCCGATCCCGCCGGCACGCCGACCGCTGCCCGGTTTCCACCCGCCGACGACGACTTCCTGCGTGGCGTGGTGCTTCAGCTTCAGCCAGGCCTCGGACCGCCGCCCCTCGGCGTACTTCGACGACCGCTTCTTCGCGACGACGCCCTCGAGTCCCTGCTCGCGCGATGCGGCCAACACCGCGTCGAGGTCGCCCTGCACCGCCGGCGGCACGTCGATCGCACCGCCGGGGTCTACGACCGTCTCGAGTGCCTGCCGCCGGGCGTCGTAACCGAGCCGCGTGAGCTCGTGCCCGTCCGCCTCGAGCACGTCGAACAGCAGGAACCGCACGGGCGTGGTCTCCTGTGCGCTCCGGACCTCGCGCGCCTTCGTCAGGCCCATGCGGTTCTGGAGCAGCTGGAACGAGGGTCGGCCGCGATCGTCGACGGCCACGATCTCACCGTCGAACACGCCGTCCACGCCGGCCCGCTCGCCCAGTTCCTGCAGCTCTGGGTACTGGGCCGTCAGGTCGTTGTCGTTGCGGCTGCGCAGGGTCACGGATCCGTCGCGGACCGTCGCCAGCGCGCGCACGCCGTCCCACTTCATCTCGAAGGCCCAGTCGGCCGGGTCCAGCCGGGTCTCCCCCTTGGCCAGGGTCGCCTGCATCGTCCGGCGCTCCGACGGTGGGGTCTCGGCGTCCGCGGTCCCGCTGATCCGTCGCTGCCCGGCGCGGTGCGCATCGCCGTGCCCGTCCGACGGCCGCTCCGACCGTCGCGCCGCCGCCGGCACGGCAGAGCCGCTGCCGTCCGCCAGCCGTTCGGGTTGTTCCTTCGTGCGGTGGATGAGCCAGTTCTTCTCGTCCCCGCCGCCACGGCCGCGGGTGTGGAGCAGCGCGAGACGGCGAGCGCCGCCGGCCCGACCGTGCAGGGTGACGATGACCTCCTGCCCCTCGCGCCACTTCTCGAGCTCGTAGGTGCCGTCGTCCCAGATGGTGACCGTGCCGCCGCCGTACTCGTCCTTCGGGATCGTGCCCTCGAACGACCCGTACTCGAGCGGGTGGTCCTCGGTCTGCACGGCCAGGTGGTTCTTGCCCGGGTCGGTCGGCTCGCCCTTCGGCAGGGCCCAGCTCACCAGCACCCCGTCGTGCTCGAGCCGGAAGTCGTAGTGGTCGCGGGTGGCGTGGTGCTCCTGGATGACGAAGGTCGGTGTGCCGTCCTTCCGCACGGTGGGCGCTCCCTCGGGCACGGGCTCCGGCGTCTTCGAGGCGTCCCGCTTCGCCCGGTAGGCGGCGAGCCGGTCACGTGCGGGCTGCTCGGCGTCGTTCGCGCGCTCGGTCCGGTCGCTGTCCCAGTGACCGTGGTCGTCGCGCCCGACGGCCAGCGAGGCGGAGGCGACCGGGTGCAGGAAGTCCCCACGGGCCTCCAGGCGTTCGAGGACCTCGTCCAACGTGAGCTGCGCGAGCCCGCGTTCCTCGAGCTCCTTCCAGGTGCGGGGCGCCGCGACCGTCGGCCGCTCGCGGCCGCGCAGCGAGTACGGGGCGATGGTCGTCTTGTTGCCGTTGTTCTGCGACCAGTCGACGAAGACCTTGCCCTTCCGCTCGGCACGGCTCATCGACGACAGCACCAGGTCCGGCAGGTCCGTCTCGAGCGCCTTGGCCAGCTCGTGGGCGACGTCGGAGACCTGCGCGGTCGTCGCCTTGCCGTCGAGGGCGGCGTACAGGTGGATGCCCTTGGAGCCGGACGTCACCGGGTACGGGTCGAGTCCCATGCCGTGCAGGATCTCGCGCGCGGCCACGGCGACCTCGACGCACTCGGGCAACCCGACGCCGTCACCCGGGTCGAGGTCGAGGACGAGCCGGTCCGGGTTCTGCTGCGCGCCGCGTGGGCCGAACCGCCACTGCGGGACGTGCAGTTCGAGCGCGGCCTGCTGCGCCATCCACACCAGGGTCGGCAGGTCGTCGACGATCGGGTACTCGTTGTCGTGCTCCGAGTGGTGGATGGTGTGGTGCCGCACCCAGTCGGGGGCCGAGTCGGGCAGGTTCTTCTCGAAGAAGACCTTGCCCTCGACACCGTTGGCCCAGCGCTTCCGGGTCACCGGGCGGTCCTTGACGTGCGGGATCATCCACGGCGCGACCCGCTCGTAGTACTCGATCACCCGACCCTTGGTGGTGCCGGTCTCGGGGTAGAGCACCTTGTCGGTGTTCGTGAGCGCGAGCCGACGGTCCCCGACCAGGACGACGGTCTTGCGCGAGGCGGGACTCACAGCGCCACCCCGGTCGCTCCCGCCACCGTCAGGGTCGTGCCGGACGTGTACGACGACTCGGGCCCGGCCAGGTAGACGTAGGCGCTGCCGAGCTCGACGGGCTGGGCGGGACGACCGAACGGGGTGTCCTGGCCGTACGCCGCGATCTCGTCGCCCGGGTAGCTGATCGGCTGCAGGGGCGTCCACACCGGCCCGGGCACCACCGTGTTGGCCCGGATGCCCTTGCTGGCGAGCTGCCGCGCGAGCCCGTTCGTGTAGGTGATGATCGCGGCCTTCGTCGCGGCGTAGTCGATCATGCGGTCCTGTGGCTGGTACGCGGACACCGAGCTGGTCGTCACGATCGCGCTGCCCGGCGCCATGTGCGGGACCGCGGCACGGACGAGCCAGAACAGCGAGTACAGGTTGACCTTCATCGTGCGGTCGAAGTCCTCGGTGCTCTGCTCGGTGACGTCCTCGTGCACCTGCTGGTGGCCCGCGACCAGCACGAGCGCGTCCAGGCCGCCGAGCTCGCTGACGGCGTCCTGCACCAGGACGTCGCAGAAGGCCTCGTCCGTCAGGTCGCCAGGCAGCAGCACGGCCTTGCGCCCGAGGTCACCGATGACGTCGCGGACCTGTTCGAGGTCCTCGCGCTCTTCGGGCAGGGCGTTCAGGGCCACGTCGGCCCCTTCCTTCGCCATCGCGATCGCCGCGGCGCGCCCGATGCCGGAGTCCGCGCCCGTGACGAGCACCCGGTACCCGCGCATCCGCCCGGTGCCCATGTAGCTCGTCTCGCCGTGGTCGGGGGCGGGGTCCATCGCACTCGCCAGCCCGGACCCCTGCTGGGTCTGCGCGGGGAACGGCGGACGGGGGAACTGGTCGCGCGGGTCCTGCTTGTCGAGCTGGCTCATGGGCCCATCGTGCTCGCGCCGGCCTCGCGGCGGTCCAGCGAACCGGACATCCGTGGAACGATCCCCCGGACGGCCGACCTGTGGAGGAACCGACGGCTCCGGGCACGCACGCGTGCGGGCGGGCATCATGTGCGCATGAGGTCGATCTGGAAGGGCTCCATCGCGTTCGGGCTCGTCAACGTGCCCATCAAGGTCTACGCGGCCACCGAGACGCACGACGTGTCCCTGCACCAGGTCCACGACGAGGACAAGGGCCGCATCCGGTACAAGCGGGTGTGCGAGTTCGGCCACGAGGTCGAGTACGCGGACATCCAGCGCGCCTACGACGACGGCGACAAGACCGTGGTGCTCACCGCGGACGACTTCAAGCAGCTCCCCGAGGAGCAGTCGCACGAGGTCGAGGTGCTCGAGTTCGTCCCCGTCGAGCAGGTCGACCCGATGATGTTCGAGAAGACCTACTACCTGGAGCCCGACTCGCGCTCGCCGAAGGCGTACGTGCTGCTGCGCGAGACCCTGGCGAAGACCGACCGTCTGGCGATCGTGCAGTTCACCCTGCGGCAGAAGACCCGGCTCGGGGTGCTCCGGGTGCACGACGAGGTCATCCTGCTGCAGGGGCTGCTCTGGGGCGACGAGGTCCGCGCCGCCGACTTCAAGACGCTCGACACGACGGTGAAGGTCAGCGCCAACGAGCTGAAGATGTCGTCCTCGCTCGTCGAGAGCATGTCCACCGACTTCGACCCCGACCGCTACACCGACTCCTACCAGGAGGAACTGCAGCAGCTGATCGACGCCAAGCTCGAGGCGGGCGACGACATCGACACCGAGAAGACCTTCGGCGCGCAGGACGACGAGGACGACGACGAGGGCGGTGACGTGCTCGACCTGATGGCCGCCCTGCGTGCGTCCGTCGACAAGAAGCGGACAGGAGGCTCGGGGTCGCGTTCGTCGTCGACCGCACGGTCGTCGTCCGGTTCCGGCTCGGGCACGTCCGGCTCGGGCACGTCCGGCTCCGGCAGGAAGGCGCCGGCGAAGAAGGCACCGACCAAGAAGGCTGCCGAGAGCACGACGGAGAAGGCCCCCGCGAAGTCGGCGCCGAAGAAGGCACCGGCGAAGAAGGCCCCGGCCAAGAAGCCCGCCGCCAAGAAGCAGGCGAGCTGACGGCTCAGGCCGCGGTCGACCCGCCGCCCGCCAGGCGCTCGAGCGTGGTGAACACCTCGGCGTACTGCTGGCGGAGCGCTGCCCACCCGGCGCCGGTGTCGATCGACTCCGGGTCCTCGACGGGCACCGCGTACCCGTACTGCGCCCGCGGGACCGGGTCACCCGGCAACCGGAGCTCCTGGGTGAACGCGCCGCTCGCGGCCTCGAAGGTCAGGGTGTGCGATGCGATGTTCCGGCCCCAGTCCGCGGACGGCCACGACATGAACGCGACGTGCCGCATCCCCTCGGCGGGATCGGTCGCCGAGACGTAGCAGCCGTGGTGGTCCTCCCCCGGGGACAGGATCGTGTACGTGCCGTTGTCCCGGTAGACGAGCAGGGCCTCGGCGAAGGGCTTCGGTGCGTACATCGCGGTGTAGCGCAGCGCGTGCACGAACTGCGGCCGGCCCAGCGGGACCGTCACGAGCGCGCTGCGGGCCGGCCCCTCGCTGGCTGGTGGCTCGCCCGGGGTCGACGCCGCTGCACCTGCCGGCAGGTGGGCGACGTAGAGCAGCTCGGCGTCCTCCGTGCCGGCGCTGCGGCCGTCGTGCACGATGCGCGGCTCCTCGACCAGGGCCTGGCCCGGCCCGACGACCCGAGTGGCCTCTTCGGTGACGTGCGTCAGCGCACCGCGCACCACCAGTCCGGTCTGGCGCGCGTCGTGCACGTGCCAACCGGTCGACGCACCGGTCGGGAGCGTCAGCCGCCGCACCTCGTACGTGCCGCCGTCGGGCCCGTCGACGGTGGCGATGAGGGTGGTGGTGGGCTCGGGGTGGGGCATCGGGGTCCTCTCGGTGGTGCGTTCGCCAGATGATCGTCTTGCACCCGCCTGGGACGGTGGTCGAAGGACGACGCGGATCCGTTCAGCCGGCGCGCGCGGCACGTGTCACGAGCCGGAAACACGGGTCCGGGACACTGGTCGGATGACTCCACAAGAGCCTGGGAGCCTGCAGTCGTCATCCGAGACCGCAGGCCCGCCCGTCACCGTCTCCGTCACCCGCCTGGTCGAACCCGACCGCATCCCCGAGGTCACCCGCTGGGTGCAGTCCGGGGTGAACCTGGCGAACCGCTACCCCGGCTTCCTCGGCTCGGGGTGGGTGCGTTCCACCGCGCAGTCCCGCGAGTGGCACATGCTCTACCGGTTCGCCGACCACGACTCCCTGGCGACGTGGGAGAACTCCGACGACCGGCTGCGCTGGCTCGACCTGGGCCGTGACCTGGTGGTGGAGTCCCGCGTCGAGAAGCGCACCGGCATCGAGGGGTGGTTCGACGTCCCGCAGGACGCCCCGGCCTCGAGCGCTCCCCCGCGGTGGAAGCAGTCCGTGAGCATCTGGCTCGGCTTCTTCCCGGTGAACCTCGCGTTCACGTACCTGACGGCCTGGCTCGTCCCCGCGTTCGCGCACGTCGCGATCCTGCCCCGGGTGCTCATCACGACCGTCGTGCTCACGCCGATCATGACGTTCTGGGTGCTGCCGTTCGTGACGAAGCTGATCCGTCCGTGGCTGCTCGCTCCGCCGAGGTCCGAGCGGGCCTAGCCGACGGCCCCGAGCGGGCCTGGCCGCCGACCCCGAGCGGCACGGGCCCGTCGTGGCCGAGGGCGTCCCATCCGATCTGCAGCATGTGCGGCCGGGCCTCCGCCGCGGAGGCCTCGGTCTCGTACGTCAGCGCGAGCATCACGATCGCACCGAACGCCCCGGAGACCCGTGCACGCCGGTCGAGCGGGGTGGCCGTGGCGTCGGCCATGTCGATGCCGAACACGTCGAGGAGCGTCGCTGCGACCGGTTCGAGCCGGACGCCGACGTCGTCCCCGCGTCGCAGGGTGAAGGCCGCGAGCGCGAGCTCAGCCCACCCCGGCCGGACGAGGGCGAGGTCGGCGATGCCCGCGAGCGCCGCGGCGTCGCGGGGCTCCCCCACGGGGGCGGCGGTGGCAGCTGCCCGGATCGCCTCGGTCTGCGCGGTGCACTGCGCGAGCGCGGCCTCGACGAGCAGCTCCTTGCTCGTGAACCGGGCGAGGATGCCCGCCTTCGAGTAGCCGGCCTGGTCGGCGACGGCCTGCACGGCGGTGTCCTTGATGCCGCGTCGGGCGATGAGTCCGGCGGTGATGTCCAGGACGCCCCCGTTGATCTCCTCGGCGGAGGGCCGAGCACGGCGCCCAGGGCGGGTCACGCGCCGACCGCCGAAGCCCGCGCCGTCCGCAGCCGCCGCGTCCCCGCGACCAGCAGAGTGATCCCGGTCAGGAGCTCCCACGCGACGATCGTGTACACGGACGCACGCTCCCACACGCCGTCGGGGAGCACCTCGATCACCGTCGACGACGAGTCCACGACGAGCATCACGAGGGAGACGAGGCCGACGATCCCGAGCACGACGCTCGCGATCCGGTAGCCCGCCGGTGCCCACAGCGCCCGGGACCCGATGCCGGCGGTGATCGCCACGAGGTTGCCGGTCGTGATCGCTGCCGCGGCGCCGAGCACGTGGAACACGATGGTGCCGCCGTCGGTGCTCGTCTGGCTGCCGTGGAACGAGCCGACCAGGACCATCCCGACCAGGTGGACCACGGCGAGGACCGCGGTCGCCATCCGCGCACGGCGGGACGCGGCGCGGAACACCACGGCGGCGAGCACCGCTGCGATCCCGAACAGGACGCCCTGCCCGATGAACGTCGTGTTCATGAGCACGTGCAGCGGTGAGTCGATCGGCCGCCCCTGGAACGTGCCGACGTCGGGGACCCCGAGGTCGGAGATGTAGTTCGTCGCGTAGCTGTAGCCGGGGAACGCCGACGCCGAGACGGCTTCGCCGACGAGCCATCCGACTCCCGCGACCGTCCAGAGTGCGCCGGGGACGAGCACGCGGGGAGTGTCCGATCTGGTCATGTACTGACCATAACGGTCACTACTGGGAGTTGCCCAGCACCGACAGCTGGTCGAGCCGCTCGAGGATCACGCCCTCGCGGAGCGCCCACGGGCAGATCTCGAGGGCCGGCAGGTCGAAGATGTCCAGGCACGCCTCGGCGACGAGCGCGCCGGGCACCACCTGGTGCGCCCGGCTCGGTGAGACACCGGGCAGCGCCGCGAGCTCGTCGACCGACATCGTGAGCAGTTCCGGCAGCCGCTGCCGCAGCACCGCTCCGTCGAGCGCGCGCGGCACCAGGGGCCCGGCGGCCGACGGGGCGGCACCGCAGACGCGGGCGATCGACCGGAACGTCTTCGACGTCGCCACGGCCCGGTCCGGACGCCCCGAGCGGAGCAGCCGTCCGGCGTCCCGGGCGATCTCCACACGGATCTCGTGCCGGATGCGGCGGACGTCGTCCTCGGTCGGGGTGCCGGCCGCGAAGTAGGAGCGCGCCAGGCGTGCGGCGCCGATCGGCATCGACCACGCGACGTCCGGCGCCTCGTCGGCACCGCCGGCGATCTCGAGCGAGCCACCGCCGATGTCGAAGACCGCCAGGCGACCGGCGGACCAGCCGAACCAGCGGCGCACGGCCAGGAACGTCAGCCGAGCCTCGTCGGAGCCGGACAGGACGGCCAGTTCGACCCCGGTGGAGGCCTCGACGTGGGCGAGCACGGCCTCGGAGTTGCCGGCATCGCGCACCGCCGAGGTCGCGAACGCGAGCATGTCCTCGCAGCCGCGTTCTTCGGCGACGCGGACGGCGTCGGCGACGAAGGCGGTCAGGGCGTCGATGCCCTGCTGGGTCACCGCGCCCGAGTCGTCGAGGTGCTCGGCCAGCCGCAGCGGCTGCTTGAACGAGGACGCCGGCAGCGGCGCGGCGCCGCCGTGGGCGTCCACCACGAGCAGGTGGCCGGTGTTGGACCCGATGTCGAGGACTCCCACGCGCATGGGGACAACGCTAACGGCCTGGAGGCCCGTCCTCCGCCCGCAGGAACGCCTCCAGCTCGGCGGTGGTCGGGTACGAGGCCTGTGCGCCCGGCTTGGTCGCGGCGTACGCCCCGACCCCCACCGCGAACCGAGCGGCGTCGACGAGGGTGTCGCCCGCGGCCAGACGCAGCGCCACCGCACCCATGAAGGCGTCGCCGCAGCCCGTGGTGTCCACCGGCTCGACCCGCACGGCGTCGATCGACACCGGCTCGGCACCGCGATCGTGCACGACACAGCCGGCACCGCCGCGGGTGACGATCGACCGTGCGACGCCGTGGTCACCGAGCGCCGCGGCCTCGTGCTCGTTCACCAGCAGGACGTCGGTCAGCTCGAGGAGCTCGGCCGGCACGGCACCGAACGGCGACAGGTTCGTGAGCACCGTGACCCCGGCGGCGTGCGCGGCGCGGGCGGCGGCGAGGACGACGTCGATCGACACCTCGAGGCAGAGCCCCAGCACTGCAGCGTCGGCGAAGGCGTCGGTCGGCACGTCGTCCGGCGTCAGCGTGCCGTTCGCCCCGGCGGAGATCACGATGGTGTTCTCGCCTGCGGCGTCGACCGTGATGACGGCGGTGCCGGTCGCGACGCCCTCACGGACGGCGACGTGCGTCGTGTCGACACCCGCAGCCGCGACGGAGTCGCGGAGCAGCGCACCGTTCCCGTCGTCGCCGACCGCACCGATCATGCGCACCGTGCCCCCGAGCCTCCCGGCAGCCACCGCCTGGTTGGCGGACTTGCCCCCGGGCAGGATCGCGAGGTCGGAGCCCTGCAGGGTCTCACCGGGCTGGGGGAAGCGCGCGGTGCGGACCACCAGGTCCGCGTTGAGCGACCCGACGACGACGATGCTCTCGGTCAACGGACGGTCTCCTTCTGCGGGGCGACGGACGTGGTCTCGGCACCCTCCGGACGGGGGATGAGGAACGAGATCGCGAGCGCGACGATGGTGATCGCGGCCCCGAGCAGCATGCCACCGGAGTAGCCGGCGGTGCCCGCGGAACCGCCGACGCCGAGCGCGATCTGCAGCGCGGGCAGGACGGCGAAGCTGACCCCGGCGCCGAGGTTGAACGCACCGGCGTTCAGGCCGGGCAGGAACCCGGGGTTCGACTCCGGCGACAGCACGATGCCGAGCCCGTTCAGGATGATGTTCGCGATGCCGGCGTAGGTGATGCCGATCAGCACGGTCGCGGTGACCAGGACCGGCAGGGAGTGCACCCCGACGAGCGCCATCAGGACGGTCGAGACGATGCTGCCGATCAGGCCGAAGCGCAGGACGGCGCGGTACCCGATGGTCGGGGCGAGGCGCCCGGCGAAGGGTCCGACGATCCAGCCGACCAGCGCGTACGGGGTGAGGAACACGAGCGAGGCCAGGTCGGGTTCCATGCCGAAGCCGGCGTCACCGTTCTGAGCGAGCGAGGTGACCAGGCCGTTGACGACCGCGAACACGCCCGTCATCGTCAGGAACGTCGTCGCCAGGAGCGCCCAGGTCGCGCGGCGCTGCAGGAACCGGGTCTCGACCAGGGGCTCCCGCACCCGCGACTCGACGGCCCAGAACACGGCGAAGGCGACGAGCGCGACGACGACGCCACCGACCACGAGCACGGGGTTCGCCGCGCCGAGCTTGCCGGCCTCGTTGAACGCCGTGAGCAGCGCACCGACGCTCACCACGAGGGGCACGACGCCGATCCAGTCCATCCGGGTACCGGCGGAGGGCTTCGACTCGACACCCCAGACGGCGACCAGGAACAGGGCGAGGACGGTGACGACGGCGATGACCCAGAAGATCCCGCGGAACCCGAAGTTCGTCGCGATCCAGCCGCCGGCCAGGGCGTCGACACCCGCGATGCCGCCGTTCACCGCGGTGAGCAGGCCGAGGGCGGCACCGTAGCGCTTCGGGTCGCTGATCTCGTTGCGCAGGACGAGCAGGCAGATCGGGACGACCGGACCGGTGACGCCCTGGATGATGCGACCGGCGAACAGCATCGGCACGTTCACCGCGAGCGCGGCGACGATGCTGCCGACGAGCATCACGGCGAGCATGCCGATCAGCACACGCTTGCGACCGACGATGTCGGACAGCCGCGGCAGGAACAGCGAGAACAGCGCCGCGAGCGTGAAGTACAGGGTCTGCGACAGCCCGATCGTGGCGTCGTTGGTGTTGAGCTCGCGCGCCATCGTGACGAGGGCGGGGCTCAGCATGCTCGCGTTCAGCTGGAACGCGATGCACGCGGCGAGGAGCGCGGCGGTGAGGGCGCCGATCGACTTCTTCGTCGAGGTGGTGGTCATGGGGTTCAGTGCTCCGGGGTCGTGGTGATGCCGGCTTCGACGGCGTCGGCGGCGGCACGTGGGGTCCAGCCGGTGTCGGCCGTCTCGCCGATGCGCTCGAGGGCGTCGACGACGAGGTCCCAGAAGCGGCCGTGGTCGAGCTCCATCGCGGCGCTCGTGCGGCAGTCCTCGGGCGCGGGGGCGCGGAAGTCGGCGACGGTCATGCCGAGGGTCAGCGCGCCCTGGGTCTCGACGTGGATCGGGACCTTCACGGCGCGGACGATCGTGGGGTCGATCACGTACGCGACGGCGCAGGGGTCGTGGACCGGCGGGGCGTCGAAGCCCTGGGCGTCCTTGTAGGTCTGGCCGAAGAAGTCGAGCAGCTCGCCGACGAACGCGGCGGGGGCGGTGCCGACGCCGGCGATGCGCGCGGCGACCTCGGGGGTGGCGAGGGCCTGGTGCGTCAGGTCGAGGCCGACCATCACGACGTCCCAGCCGGCCTCGAACACGATGGCCGCGGCCTCGGGGTCGATGACGATGTTGAACTCGGCGACCGGGCTCCAGTTGCCGACGTGCACGCCGCCGCCCATGAGCACGACCTGCTTGACGCGCTCGACGATGCGGGGCTCCTTGCGGGCCGCGAGGGCGATGTTCGTCAGACCCCCGGTCGGCACGAGGGTGACCGTGCCGGGCTCGTGGGCCATCACGGTGTCGATGATCAGGTCGACGGCGTGGCGCTCGTCGAGGTCGAACGACGGCTCGGGGAGCATCGGGCCGTCCAGGCCGCTCTCACCGTGGATGTCCGGTGCGACCTCGATCTGACGCAGCAGCGGGCGGGCGGCTCCGGCGGCGAACGGCACCCCGGTGATGCCGGCGATGCGGGCGACGGCCAGGGCGTTGCGCGTGACCTTCGGCAGGGTCTGGTTGCCGACGACGGTGGTCACCGCGAGCAGGTCGATGGCCGGGCTGCCGTGGGCGAGCAGGAGCGCCACGGCGTCGTCGTGGCCGGGGTCGCAGTCGAGGATGATCTTCGCGGCGGGCTGGGTCGCATCGGGCACGCTGGGCGCTCCACTTCTTCGGGGAATCGAGGTGAGTGCTCGACGTGGTGGGGATCCACGAGCCGGCAGAGCGCTGGCGACGTGGCGCGTCAAGCGTTTGACATCGAAACACGTCAAACGCTTGACGTCAAGTTCGACCACCACGCTCGCTAGCATCGACGGGTGCCCTCCCCCGCCGTTCCGAGCCGTCGTGTGACCGCGGCGATGGTGGCCGAGCGTGCGGGCACGAGCATCGCCACCGTCTCCCTCGTCGTGAACGGCAAGGACCGCGGGCGGGTCTCCGCACCCATCGCCGCACGGGTCCGCGACGCCGTGGACGACCTCGGCTACGTCGTCGACCACGCGGCGAGCTCGTTGGCGCGCGGCAGCGGCGACCTCGTCGTGTTCATCGCCCCCGACCTGTCGAACCCCTTCTTCGCCGAGGTCATCCGTGGCGTCCGCGACACCCTGGGCGACCGGTTCCAGCTCGTGCTCTCCGTCACCGAGCGGGGCGCGCAGCCCGTCGCGGCCGACGTCCGGCGCTTCGAACGGCTCCGGCCGGCCGGCATCCTGGTCGACGCCCCCGCTGCCGACGAGTCGATGTCGGCGAGCGTCCCCGTGGTGCTGCTCGACGCCCCCGGTGGGCCCGAGGCGGTCAACTACGACCTCTCCACCGGCGTGCACGACCTCGTCGCCCACCTGCACGACCAGGGGCACCGGCACGTGGGCTACCTCGACGGCACCTCGAGGGCGGCGACGTTCGGCGTGCGCCGCGAACTGTTCGAGCAGGCCTGTGCGGAGGCCGGCATCACGGTCTCCGAGGTCACCGCGCGCGCCGACCTCACCGTGGAGGCCGCGGCCTCGGCCACCGAGCACGTCATCGAGGCCTGGCAGGACGACGACGTCACCGCGGTCGTCGCGGCCGCGGACACCCTGGCCTACGGAGTCCTGCGGGTCGCCGGAGCGCTCGGCATCGCCGTCCCCGGCGCACTCGCAGTCGCGGGCTTCGACGACCTGCCGTCGTCGTCGGTCACCGCGCCGGCCCTGACGAGCGTGGCGCTGCCCGGCGCCGACCTCGGTCGCGCTGCAGCGCTGCGGCTCCTCGCGACGCTCGACGGCACGGCCGCCGAGCCCGCTGCCCTGCCGACGCGGCTCGTGCCGCGCGCGAGCACCGGCGCGTAGCGCCGGGTCATCGCGACCTCACGCGCTCAGCGACAGCTCACGCGCGCTGGAACGCGCGATGTGTCGCTCAGCACGAAAGTCGGGCCGCGGCAGTGAACGCGACCGAACGACGGAAGGGAGGCCCGGCGCCAGCTGGCACCGGGCCTCCCGTCCGTCGGTCGGTCGGTCTACCGGTCGGTGTCCGGCCCCGGCGCGGAACCCTCCGGAGCCGCCGCGTGCTCCGCACGCGCAGCGCGCTGCGCGCGCTCGAGCTCGTCGGCCTCGTCGCCGCCGACGGCCTCGCCACGGGCGACCATGCCGGCCGTGTCGGAGAGCGTGATCTGCGGCAGGAACAGCGCGAGCAGGAACGCCACCGCGATGAACGGCAGCAGGTACCAGAACACCGGTGCGAGCGAGTCGGCGTAGGCGTTCACGACGCCGTCCTGCACCGCCGGCGGCAGGCCCGCGACGGTCGACGGGTCGATGCTGCCCGCCGACGACGCCGCATCGGTCGCCGAACCACCGGCACCGCGGAACACGTCGGTCAGCGACGTCGTGAGCCGCGCGGTGAAGAGCGCGCCGAAGACGGCGGTGCCGAGGGAGGCGCCGACCTCACGGAAGTAGTTGTTCGTCGAGGTCGCGGTCCCGACCTGCTCGGCGGGCACGGCGTTCTGTGCGACGAGGACGACCACCTGCATGATCAGGCCGAGCCCGGCACCGAAGACGAACAGGTACGCGCAGATCAGCCAGATCGGGGTGTCCGCCGCCAGCTGGGTCATCGCGAGCATCGCGATGGCCACCAGGACCGTGCCGACGATCGGGAACATCCGGTAGCGCCCGGTCTTGGTGATCAGGACACCCGAGGCGATCGAGGTGCCGATCAGGCCGGCCATCATCGGCAGCATCAGCAGGCCGGAGACCGCGGCCGAGGTGCCCGAGGCCATCTGCAGGAACGTCGGGACGAAGCCGATCGCGGCGAACATGCCGATACCGAGCACGAGGCCGATGCCGGTGGCCAGCAGGAAGGTGCGGTTGCGGAAGAACGACAGCGGGAGCACCGGGTCCTGCGCGCGGGACTCGACGAACACCAGGAGTGCTGCCGAGACGACGAGACCGGCGAACCAGGCCCAGGTCTCGGGGGCGTCCCAGCCGTGGTCCTTGCTGCCGCCGAACTCCGAGAAGAACACCAGGCAGGTGGTCGCGGCGGACATGAACAGCACGCCGAGGACGTCGATGCGCTTCGTCGCCTTCTTGTTCGGCAGGGTCAGCGCGAACCACGCCACGAAGAACGCCGCGATGCCGACCGGGATGTTGATGTAGAACGCCCAGTTCCAGGTGAGGTGGTCCACGAAGAAGCCACCGAGCAGCGGGCCACCGATGGCGGACAGGCCGAAGATCGCACCGAGCGGGCCGAGGTACTTGCCGCGCTGCGAGGCCGGGACGATGTCTGCGATGATCGCCTGCGACAGGATCATCAGGCCACCGCCGCCGAGCCCCTGCATGGCGCGGAACGCCACGAGCTGCGTGAAGTCCGTGGCGAACGCGCACCCGGCCGACGCGATGGTGAACAGCGCGATCGCGATGAGGAACAGGTTGCGGCGACCGAGGACGTCGCCGAACTTGCCGTAGACGGGCATCACGATGGTCGAGGCGAGCAGGTACCCCGTCGTCAGCCAGGCCTGGTGCGCGACGCCACCGAGTTCGCCGACGATGGTCGGCATCGCGGTGGAGACGATGGTCTGGTCGAGGCTGGAGAGCAGCATCCCCGCGATCAGGGCGGAGAAGATGATCCAGATGCGACGCTGCGTCAGGAGCAGCGGGCCGTCGGAGCCTGGGCGGGCACGCTTGGTGGTGCCCGGCGCGGTGGCGCTCATGTGGTGTGTTCCCGTTCGGTCGTGGTGACCGCCCTGAGCAGGCGGAGGTTCTCGGTGAGCAGCGCGTCGAACGTCGGCCCGGTGGCTTCGTCGAAGGCGTCGTCGAAGTACGTCTCCGCGGTCACCTTCAGCAGCGCGGCCGCGGCCTCGGTCACCAGGCGCGCCCGACGGTCGCCGGGGTCGTCCCACCCGAACCGACGGCGCACGGCCACGGTGACCCGGGCGAGCTGCACGTCGGTCGCCGACAGGAACCGCGCGACGAGCGCCGGCTCCCGCTCGAAGACCCGACGCATCATGGCCTCGTCGGCACGGACGAACCCGACCCGGCCGAACTGGTCGATCGCCAGCGCGACGATCGACCCGAGGGGGTCGAGCTCGCCGGGGACGATCCCGCCCGCGGCGTAGGCGTCGATCGCCTCGACGTCGGCGTTGAGCTCGATGCCGAGCACGGCGTCGTCCTTCGACCCGAAGTGGTTGAAGAACGTGCGGCGCGACACCCCGACGGCCTCGCAGAGCTGCTCGATCGTGAAGCCGTGCAGCCCGTGTTCGACCGTCGCCCGACGTGCCTCGACGATCATGCGTCGGCGCAGCGCGCGGGTGCGTTCGGTGGTGCTCACCGAGCAAGAATTGCACTCTCGTTTTGAAAGTGCAATCTGGATCGGGTCGAGTCAGAGCGTCTTCTCGAAGCAGAACGACCACGGCATCGTCGCGGCGTAGGGCTCGTAGACGTCGATCTGGTCCCAGCCGGTCTTCCGGTAGAGCGCCACGGCGTCGGGCTGCTTGTCGCCCGTCTGCAGGATGAGCCGCGGGGCGCCGAGTTCACGGCCGACGCGCTCGCACTCGTCGAGCAGTGCGGTGGCCGCACCCTTGCCACGCGCGGAGGCCAGCACGATGAGGCGCTTCAGTTCGACCTCGTCACCCAGACGCCGGACGGCGATGTGCCCGACCGGTTCGCCGGACTCGTCGAGAGCCAGGATCGACGTGACGACGGTCGACGGGTCGACGCTCAGCGCACGACCCCGCTCGGCGGTGACCGCCGGGTCCTCGCCGGCGTTGGCCGACCCGTAGCGCTCGTGCATCTCGTCGTCCATGCGGGCGCGGAGCACCACGCTGCGGGGGTCGTCCCAGGACACGCGTTCGATCGTGATCACGAACGTCGATCCTGGCACGGGCGACCGACGACGCGGAAACCGAGGCGCCCGTCGGGCGCGAGCGGCGCCGCCCGTCAGCCGCGCTGGCCGAGTGCCGCGATCGGGCCCTCGCCGGCACGGAACGCCGCGAGCACGGCTGCCGCGTCGTCGTACACCTCGGCCGCCCCGGCACCGCGGAGCTCGTCACCGCCGATGCCGCCGGTCATCACGCCGACGCACTGCACCCCCACCTTGCCGGCGGACTCGACGTCCCACATGGCATCCCCGACCATCACGGCGTCGTCGGCGGAGACCCCGGCCTTGTCGAGCGCGACCCGGATGATGCCGGGATCCGGCTTCGCCTGCTCGACGTCCTCGGAGCTGGTCTCGGCGGTGACCCACTCGCCCGCGTCGAGCAGGTCGCGCAGGCGGGCGAGTTCGGACTCGGGCGCACTGGTCGCCAGGACCACGGCGTGCCCGGCCTCGGCGACGGCCTGCAGGAGCTCGCGTGCCCCCGGCAGCAGCCGGAGCCGCGGCATCTGCTCGGCGTAGTAGGCGGTGTGGAACTGCTTCGCGGTGTCGCGGGTCTCCTGGGACGCGTCCGGCAGCAGGGTCTCGAGCAGCTTGGCCGAGTCCATCCCGATCGCACGGTGGATCCGCCAGGCGTCGACGGACTCCCCCGCCGCCAGGAACGCTCGCCACCACGCGTCGATGTGCGCGTAGTTCGAGTCGGCGAGGGTGCCGTCGATGTCGAAGAGGACTGCTGTCGTGGGTGCGTCGGCCATCCGTCCATGCTGCTCGGGAGGCCCGGATCGCCTCCCAGGGGCGGCCCGCGTCCGTCAGACGGTGATCGTCTCCCCCGCCGGCAGGATCAGGACGGGCACCGGCCCGAGACCGTCCGGACCGAGGAAGCGCGCGGCGGACTGCTGGCCGAGCTCGCTCAGCATCGCCTCGTGGATCTGCACGGCCCGCTCCGGCGCCACGGCGCGCACGTAGTCGACGGCCTGGGCGGTGTTCGTCCACGGGCCGCTCGTCGGCAGCAGCAGGGTCGGCACCGGGACGCCGGGCTCGAGGTACGCGTCGCCCGGGTGGAACACCGCGTCGTCCACCAGGTAGCCGACGTTCGCGGTGGACGGGATGTCGGGGTGGATGACCGCGTGCTGCTCGCCGAAGACCCGGACGGAGAACGGTCCGACGGTGATCGTGTCGCCGGCGTGCACCGCTCGGACCCGGCCGTGGTGTTCGCCGAGCTGCTCGACGACGGTCTCCGGACCGCGGACGACGAGGTCCGGGTTCGCGGCGAGCCCCGCGCGCAGGGCGTCGATGTCGAAGTGGTCGGGGTGGTCGTGCGTGACGAGGACGCCCGCGGCGCCGCGGACGAGGTCGACGGCCTCGGGCGTGAACACCCCGGGGTCGATGACGAGGGTGACGCCGTCCTGCTCGAGGACGACGGTGGCGTGGTTGTACTTCGTCAACTCCATGGACACAACTGTACAGCTGTGTTGTACTTCTGCGATCGCTCAGGAGGTGAGGAGTCGTTCAGCCAGCCCGGCGCGCGACCCGTTCGAGCAGCTCGGGCAGACGGCGGAGCAGGGCACGCTCCTCGGCGTCGGTCTCCTCGCGGATCGCGTCGGCCAGCCAGTCGGTGCGGGCGTCCATGTCGCGCTGCAGGGCGGCCCGGCCGGCGTCCGTGATCCGGATCACCGACGCTCGACGGTCGGTGTCCGACGCCGTCCGGTCGACGTAGCCGAGGTCGGCCAGCTCGCCCACCGTGCGGGACTGCCCCTGGTGCTTCACGCCGCGGCGGCGCGCGAGTTCCGCGATCGTCATCGGGCCCTCGCGGTGCAGGAACCCGAGGGTGGTGGTGTGCGTCGCCGGCAGCGCGTCCGCCTCGCGTCGTGCGGCACGCACGACCCGGCCGATGGACTGTCGGAGCTCCGCAGCGAGCTCGTCGATCGGGTCCATGCCCGGAACGCTACCGCTTCACGGGCAGGAGGCGCGGTGCCAGCTGGCACCGCGCCTCCTGTCCGTCGTGGGGTTTCTGCTCAGCTGCTGCGGACGTCGTCCGCCGCACCCTGCGCGTTGTCCTTGACGTCGGACGCGGCCCCCTGCGCCTCGCCCTTGATCGTCTGCGCGGCGTCCTGCGCGGTCCCCTTGAGGTCCTGCGCGTGCTCCTTCGCCACGTCGCCGAGCTGCGAGCCGACGTCCTTCGCCTGCTCCTTGACCTCGTCGACGAGCGGTGCAGCCTTGTCCTTCAGCTCACCGGCGAGCTCTTCTTCCTTCTCGGTGGTCGGCAGGAGCGACGACACCAGCCAACCGGCACCGAACGCGATGAGGCCGACGGCCAGGGGGTTGCCCTTCGCCTTCTCGACGCCCTTCTGCGCGACGTCCTTCGCCTGGCCGGTCGCGCCCGAGGCGGAACCGGAGGCGCTCGAGCGGGCCGACTGGGCCGCGCCCATCACGGACTCACGGACGTCCTGGAACCGGCCCTTCACCTTCTCGCTCTGGCGGTGGGCGATGGACGACGGGCTGACCTTGTCGGCGAGGGCGTCGACGTCGGAGCCGAGTTCGCCGCGGGTGCGCTCGATGTCGGCGCGGATCTCGTCTGGGGTGCTCATGGCTTCCTCCCGGTGTTGGGCTTGAGTGTCTCGGGGACTTCCTTGGCGGTCTCGACCGTCTGCGGGGCGCCCTTGATCTCCTTGATCTCCTTGCGCCCGCGGACGGCCAGGATCGCGGCGACGATCGCGTAGACGACCGCGATGATCAGGGCGGACCAGGCGTTGCCGATCAGGTAACCGAGGCCCCACCACGCGGCGATCGACAGGAACAGCAGGGCGAACACGGCGGTGAGTCCGGCGCCGCCGAACATCCCGCCCGCCTTGCCGGCCTTCTTCGCGGAGTCGGTCAGCTCGGCCTTCGCGAGGGCGACCTCCTGCCGGAACAGGCTGGAGAGGTCACGCGACACGTCGGACAGCAGCTCACCGAGCGGTGTGGTCGCGGCGCGCTCCTCGGGCGTCGGTTCACCCAGGGGTGTCGCGCCGGGGACGGACTGGCTCATACGCCACTCCCCGATCCGGTGGTGCCGTCGCCGGCCTCCTTCTCGTGCTTGACCTCGGTCGCGAGCGCCTTGGTCAGGCGTCCGGCCAGCAGGCCGGCACCGGCGGCGATCGCGATGAAGGTGCCGGGGCGCTTCGCGGCGAAGGTCTTCACTTCGTCGAGCAGCGAGCCCGGGTCGCGGTTCTCGAGGAACCCGGCGGCCGAGGTCGCGCGGCCCGACAGGTCGCGGACGACCTTCGAGGCGACGCCCTGCTCGTCGTCGTTCTCGGCCATGCGACCGAGCTGCTCGCCGAGGGAGCGGAGTCCGCCGGCAGCGCGCTGCTGCTGCTCGCCGGCCTGCTGCTTGAGGTTCTCGGACGCCTGGCCGTAGAGCCGCTTGGCGTGGTCGGTGGCTTCGGAGGCGACCTTCGACGCCTGCTCCTTGGCGGTGCCCGCGACGTTCGCGGCCTTTTCCTTGGCGTCGCCGGCGACGTCCTGCGCGGCGCCCTTGGCCGCGTCGGCCTTGCCGGAGCCGCTGCCGGAGTCACTGCCCGAGCCGCTGGCGCTGCCATCGCCGCTGGAGCTGCTGGAGTTTCCAGCGCTGCCGGCGGAAGCGGCGGACGGGACGGCGGGGAGCTGCTCGTCGGCCGGGACGGCGTCGAGGGGCGCGTCGAACGGCACCTCGGCGGCGCTGTCGCCGTACGGGTCGTAGGTCTGCGGCGCACCGGGATCGGTGGGTCGCGCGGCGGGGGTACCACTGGCGTACGACGGCACCGTCACGCCGGGGGCGACCTCGTGGCCCTCGGAGGCTGCGGTGCGGTCATGGATGGGCGTCCCGGAGTCGTTCCCGGGTGGGTTCGTGGTCATGGTCGGCCTTCCGGTTGTCGTCGTCCCCGGCGTGCACCGGGGGCGTTTCGCAACGAACGTGCGCCGTGCCCTCTTGGGCCGGTCCCAGGATCACCGGGAAACGCGGTCCGGCAATCCGCACAGGCGACAGCCGGTTGGATCGACGGGTGCCCCGTGTCTCGGTCGTGATCCCCGTGCGGGACGACGCCGTGCACCTGCGGCGGTGCCTCGCCGCCCTCGCGGCCCAGACCCGGCCGGCCGACGAGGTCGTCGTGGTCGACAACGGCAGCGCCGACGACAGCGCGGCGATCGCCCGGGACGCCGGTGCGGTCGTGCTCACGGAGCCGGTGCGCGGGATCGCCCGGGCCTCGGCGCGCGGCTACGACCGTGCGTCCGGCGACGTCGTCGTGCGGCTCGACGCCGACTCCGTCCCGCCGCCGTCCTGGATCGCCGACGCGGTCCGGCTGCTCACCGACCCCGAGGTCGTCGCGGTCACCGGTCCGGGACGGCCCCGCAACGGTGGCGCCGTGGTGCGCCGACTGTGGAACGCCGTGTACATGGGCCCGTACTTCGTCCTGATGTGGAGCGCGCTCGGGCGTCCGCCGCTGTTCGGGTCTGCCATGGCGATGCGCCGGTCGACCTGGGCCGCGGTCGGTGGGCGAGCGCACCGCGACGACGCCGAGGTGCACGACGACGTCGACCTGAGCATGCAGCTCGACCCGGCCTGGCGGGTGGTGGCCGACCCCGTGCTCACCGTGCAGGTGTCCGCGCGACCGTTGGCGGGCCTCCCGTCCGTCTGGGTGCGGACGCGACGCGCCTTCCACACGTTCCGCGTGAACGGCCGGCGGGCCAACCCGGTGCGCCGGTGGGCGCGACGGTTGCGCTCCGGGTCGCGATCGCGGCGGTGGTGGCGCAGCCGCTGACCAACGGGGTCGGGGGACAACGAATCGGTGACGGTCTCAGCCACCTCGGCCCTCGGTCGGTACGTTCGTGAGCGAGGGTCACGGACTGACGCGGCCGGACGAAGGGGAACCATGCGCCACACGATCACGCTCGCTGCCCTGCTGGCTGCGGGCCTCGCTCTGACCGGCTGCGCCCAGGCCGGACCGGCCGGACCCGCGAGCGACACCGCGACCACCGCAGCCGACCCGACGACGGCACCGAGCCCGACCGACACCACGACCGCTCCGAGCCCCACCGGCACCGGGGCCCCGAGCGACGACACCGCCACCGTCCCGGCCAGCTGCACCGACCTGATCACCCCTGGCAAGTGGGACAAGGCGTTCGCGTCGGCACCGCTCAACGACCCGTCGGTCGTCGGCGACCCGATCGCGATCCCGAAGAGCTCGTTCACCCCGGCGCTGCAGGGCGACGGCAAGCGCCTGTACTGCGTGTGGCGGGAGCCGCAGGCCGACATCTCGTACCTGTCCATCGCGGTCGACGCCGTCGACCCGACCGCAGCCCGCGACGCGCTCGAGCAGCTCAGCGCGAAGGGCTACGACTGCGGCGACGAGTCCGACGGGTACCTGTGCCAGAAGGTCTCGAAGAACTCGCAGTACCCGGTCACGGACGGCGACACGTACTTCACGCGGGGTGACCTCGGCATCCACATCCAGCAGTCGAACATCGAGACGACCGATCTGCTCGACGACGTCGTGGGGAACGTCTTCACGGACTGACGCAGGGGGTCACCGGGCGGGTCGAGACCGCACGTGCGCCCGCTCACCCTGCGGCCCGTACAGGCACAGCACCTCGGTGACGGAGTCGGTCACGTTGCCCATCCAGTGCGGAGTGTGGGTGTCGAACTCGGCGACCTCACCGGGTCCGAGGTCGAGGTCGTGCTCCCCCAGCACGAGGCGGAGCCGTCCGGACAGCACGTAGAGCCACTCGTAGCCCTCGTGCGTCTTGAGCGACGGCTCCCCACCCGGGGTGTTCGGCGGGAAGAGCTGCTTGAACGAGCGCACCCCGCCGGTCCGCTTCGTCAGCGGCACGACCACACGGCCACCGTGCACCTCGGGCTTCATGTGCACGCGCGGGTCGCCGGTCTGCGGTGCGCCGACCAGGTCGTCGAGGGGCACCTGGTACGCCCGGGCGAGGGGCAGCAGCAGTTCCAGCGTGGGCTTCCGCTGGCCGGACTCGAGCCGCGACAGCGTGCTCACCGAGACCCCCGTCTGCTCGGACAGCGCGGCGAGCGTGACGTCGCGGTGGGCACGCAGCGCGCGCAGGCGGGGGCCGACCCCGTCGACGACCTCGGCCGTCGTGCGCGGGGCGGTCGTGTCCTGGCTGCCGTGTCCCATGACGGCCATGTTGCCACACCGGCAAAGTTCGTTGCTGTTCTCGCTCGATCCGCCGCATGATCAGCGCATGCCTACACACTTCGACGTCATCGTCATCGGCGGCTCGGCCGCCGGCCTCTCCGCCGCCCTCATCCTCGGCCGCTCACGGCGTTCGGTGCTCGTCGTCGACTCCGGCGAGCCCCGCAACGCCCCGGCGGCCGGCGCGCACAACTACCTCGGCCACGAGGGCGTCGCGCCCGCCGAGTTGGTCCGCATCGGTCGCGACGAGGTCGCCGCCTACGGCGTCCAGGTCACGGCCGGGAGGATCGTGGCCACGTCCGCCACGACCGGTGACGGTCACGACCCGGTCGGCTTCTCGGTCACGCTGGACTCGGGCGAGGTCGTCACGGCGCGCAGGCTGGTCGTCGCCTCCGGCGCCGTGGACGTCCTGCCGGAGGTCCCTGGTCTGGCCGAGCAGTGGGGGCGCGGGGTCGTGCACTGCCCGTTCTGCCACGGGTGGGAGATCCGCGACCAGCGGATCGGGGTCCTCGTCACGACGCCGAACGGCGCACACCACGCGCTCATGTTCCGGGCGCTGAGCGATCGAGTGACCGCGTTCCTGACCGATCCAGCACTGATGGACGACACCGCCCTGGCCGGTTTGGCGGCCCGTGGCATTTCGGTGGCTCAGGGACCGGTCGCCGCCGTGGTCTCCGAGGGTGACCGGTTGACCGGGGTCCGGCTCGGCGACGGGTCGTTCGTCGAGCTCGATGCCCTGGCCACGGCGAGCCGGCCCGAAGCGCGGGTGGCGTTCCTGTCCGGGCTCGGCCTCGCCGCCACCGACCAGTTCATGGGCGACCACCGGTTCGCGACGGCGCTGACCGTGGACGCCGCCGGGCAGACCGCCGTGCGCGGGGTCTACGCAGCCGGCAACGTGACGGCCCCGATGGCGACGGTCATCGCGTCGGCGGCTGCCGGCACCCAGACGGGTGCGGCGGTGCACGGCGACCTGGTGCAGGCCGACCTGGCGGTGGCGCTGGCGGGGGTGGGCGCGGGCGCTGACGTCGGTGCGTCCGTCGGTGCGTCCGATGTTTCGGGCTGAGCGACAGTTCGCGGGGCCGGGCGGGCGTGGAGTGTCGGTGAGCGCGAAACCCGGGCTCGGTCAGTCGACGCGGTAGCCGGCCTGTGCAGCCAGCAGCGGCGCGAGCGTGTACAGCTGGTCGGCGCCGATCGTGGCCCCGCGGAACCCCTCGAGCCGCTCGACCCGATCGAGGTCCGCTCCACGAAGGTCGACGTGGTCGATGCGGGTGTTCGACCCCTCGGCGGCGCGGATGCTGCTGCCGTCGAACGACACCCGCAGCAGCTTCGCGTCGGCGATGTCGAGCTCGTCGATGACGCAGTCGCGGAACACCACGTCGGTGATCGTCGAGCCGCGGAGGTTCACGAACCCGAACTTCATGCCGACGAACTCGACGCCGTTCAGTCCGGAGTCGTACAGCTCCGCCGATCCGACGCGCCCGCCGGAGACCCGGACCTCGCGCCACGTGCTGCTCGACGCTCGCAGGATCGGGGCGTCGAGCGAGTCGATGATCGAGTCACGGACCCGGAGCCCCCGGAAGTCCGCGTCGTCGCCCCGGAACGTGTCGATGACGCACTCCTCGATCTCCAGGTCGGGCAGTCGCTCGCCGGCCAGGTCGAGGACGTCGATGCGCTTGCCCTCGATGCGGTCACCCGTCAGGACGTCACCGGGTGCTGGCGCCCAGTCCTCGAGGTTCGTCGGTTCGGTCAGGGTGATGCGCGGGGCGTCGGTGCCGGAGGAGCGTGCCATGCCCCCAGTCTGGCGGTGACCGCCGACCCCGGGTCACGACCCGGGTCGGGTGAGGACACTGTCCAGCCGGTAGTCCTTCGCCGGGCCGCGCGCTTCCCACCGCACCGTCCAGCGGTCTTCGTCGCCGTCGAAGGCACCCGTGTAGTCGTCCGGAGCGCAGGCGTGGGCGACGCTCGTGCCCCAGACCCAGTCGTGGAACACCCGACCGTCGGAGAAGTGCACGGTCCAGCCGCCGGTACTCGTCCGCCGCAGGGCCAGGGTCCGTGACACCGGGGTCGTCCGGCCGTCGAAGGTCATCACGCCCGACTCGTCCCAGCGCACCTCGACGTCACCGACCCGCGTCAGGGTGGTGGTCCCGGTGACGGTCCCCGTGGCACCGGCGCGGTGGTCGTGCACGGTGCGGTGCAGGTCCCACACCCCGAGCAGGTCCGTCGGCAGCAGCACCCGCCCAGGCTAGCCGCGCAGGGCCTCGGCCCGCGCGGCTCGGCGCTCGTCGTCGGTGATGACCCCGCGGGCGTGCAGCTCGTCGAGTTCGAGGAGCCGCTGTTCCGGCGAGCTCCGACGGGCACCGTGCGGGCGCCGACTGCGGACGACCGCGATGCACACGGCGACGATGACCGCGATGACGATGAGCGCCATCAGCAGGGTCCAGACGAGGTCGTAGACCGGCGGGATCAGGGGGTTCTGCACTTCTTCGGAGGCCATCATCGTCCGCGCAGCGCTTCGGCTCGAGCGCTGCGGTGCTCCTCGTCGGAGATCACGCCGCGGGCGTGCAGGTCGTCGAGTTCGGCGAGCCGCTGTTCGAGTGGCTTGTCCGGTGCGAACGTGCGGCTCTGCATCGCCTGGTACGCGATGTCCTCCTGCATCGTGAGCGGGTTCTGACCACGGTCGGCCATCCGCTTGCCGCGGTAGAGCGACAGGATGACGATCGTCAGGGTCGTGAGGATCGCCAACGCGGCGACGACCCCGAACGCGATGCCGAACCAGCCGTCGAACAGGTCGGGCATCCCCGACTCCCCCGGCCCCTCGAGCTCGCTGAACGCGGACCAACTGAGCACCATCGCGCTCCCCCTTCTCACAACGACGAGCGAAGCGTAGCGCGAGACGGCGAACACGAGCGGCGTTCCTTCCCAGAACGCCCGCGATGGAATGTGGAAACGGGCGTACCTGGTCGGAACTTTCGCCCCGGTACGCCCGAAATCACCCGGTACGCCCGATTCGACCAGGCAGCGCGAACCCCACCAGCCAGCGCAACCCACACCACCCAGCGCAACCCCCATCCAGCCCAACCCAGCCACCACCCCCGGCCAGCCCGGCCCGCTCAGCCGCGCAGCGGCCCCGACCCCGGAACGTTCGCACCGTCCGCGAACCCGGCCACGAGTGCACGCAACGCTTCTTCGGAGGTGTGTCGGGCCTCCCATCCGAGCACCGACCGGGCACGGTCGGTCCGCATGATCGGCACGCCGGCGGCGATGTCGATCCACCCGGCGTCCGTCGGCTGCAACCGCAGCCGCCACGTCACCGTCACGATCCCGCGCAGCAGCCGCAGCGGGATCCGGACGGCACCGAGCATGCCGAAGGCCCGAGCCAGTCGCGGCGGGTTGAGCACGGGCGAGGCCGCGATGTTGAACGCCCCGGCTGCCCGTCGGTCGACCGCTCGCCAGTAGGCGTCGGCGACGTCGTCGGCGTGCACGGCCTGGAACACGAACGGGTACGGCAGCGGCAGCACGAGCCAGCGGATCCACCGCACGATCGACATCGGCACGAGGTGTCCGAGGAACAGCCCCCGGATCTCGGCGGCGGCGTCCCGCTGGAAGATCAGTCCCGGGCGCAGGCGGGTGACGGTCACGGAAGGGTGGTCGGCCTCGAACGCGTCCATCGCGGCCTCGTTGGCGGCCTTGTGGATCGAGTACGTCGCCGTCGGGATGCCGTCCGTCGGCCAGCTCTCGTCCACGGGGACGCGCTTGCCGTCGACGTCCACCCCGCGGTAGGCGCCGACCGAGGACGCGACGACGACCTGGGGCACCTCGGCCCGCGCGACCGCCGCCAGGACGTTCGCCGTCCCGGTCACGTTCGTGCGGTGCTGCGCAGGGATGTCGTGCGTCGGCTGGAGCGCCCACGCCAGGTGGACGACGGCGTCGGCACCCTGGAACACGGCGGCGAGCTGGTCCACGGCGTCCGCGGCACCGACGTCGACGGCGTGCCAGACGGCGGCGGCGTACGGCTCCGCGCGCAGGTCCGGCAGCCGCCGGGCGACACCGACGATCTGGACGTCGGCGGCGTCACGGCCAGCGCCGTCACGGCCGGCGCCGTCACGGCCGGCGTCACCGTCGCCGTCGGCGCGCACGGCCGCGAGCCGACGGAGCACCGCCGTTCCCACGTTGCCGGTCGCGCCGACGACGACGATGCGCATCAGGCTGCGGCCATCGCGGGGTCGAGCACGACCTTGACGCAGTCGTCCTGCTTCTTCTGGAAGACCTCGTACATGTGCGGGGCATCCTCGAGCGAGACGCGGTGGGTGGTCAGGTCGAGCGTGCCGAGCGGGTCCGACGGGTCGGAGACGAGCGGCATGATGTCGTCGATCCAGCGCTTCACGTTGCACTGGCCCTCGCGGATCGTGATCTGCTTGTCGAACAGCGTCATCATCGGCATCGGGTCGGCCATGCCGCCGTAGACACCGCTCAGCGAGACGGTACCGCCGCGGCGGACCAGGTCGATGGCCGCGTGCACGGCCGCCAGGCGGTCGACGCCGGCGGTCTCGATCGCCTTCTGCGCGAGCTTGTCGGGCAGCAGTCCGGCGGCGCGCTGGGCGAAGCCCGCCATCGGGTTGCCGTGGGCCTCCATGCCGACGGCGTCGACGACCCCGTCGGGGCCACGGCCGTCGGTCAGGTCGACGAGTTCGGGCACCAGGTCCTTCGTCAGGTCGAACACCTCGGCACCGTGCTTCGCCCCGAGGTCACGGCGGACCTGCTCGGGGTCGACGGCGAGCACGCGGTAGCCGAGGTGCTTGCCGATGCGGGCGGCGAACTGGCCGACCGGACCGAGACCGAGCACGGCGAGCGTGCCGCCCTCGGGCACCTGGGCGTACTGCACGGCCTGCCACGCGGTCGGCAGGATGTCGCTCAGGAACAGCCAGCGGTCGTCGGGGGTGCCGTCGTCCGGCACGACGATGGGGCCGTAGTCGGCGTGCGGCACGCGCAGGTACTCCGCCTGGCCACCGGGGACCTGGCCGTACATCTTCGTGTAGCCGAACAGCGAGGCACCGGTGCCGTACTCGGTCACCTGGGTGGTCTCGCACTGCGACTGCAGGCCGTGCTGGCACATCCAGCAGTGGCCGCAGGAGATGTTGAAGGGGATGACGACCCGGTCGCCGACCTTCAGGTTCGTGACGCCGGATCCGACCTCTTCCACGATGCCCATCGGCTCGTGGCCGAGGACGTCGCCGCGGTCGATGTACGGGCCGAGCACGCGGTACAGGTGCAGGTCGGAGCCGCAGATCGCCGTGGAGGTGATCCGCACGATCGCGTCGGTCGGCTCCTGGATGGTCGGGTCGGGGACGGTCTCGACGGACACCTTCTCGGTGCCCTGGTAGGTCAGTGCGCGCACGTTGCGTTCCTCTCGTGGTCGCTTCGAGCCTGCCTGGAGGCACGACTCGCGTTCCCCTCCTCGGTACGCGCCCGCCCCGTGGACGCTCCCAGCCCCGCGTCCCCCTCGCGCACGTCGGCGCGGGTGGGCAGCGGTGGTCGCGACCTCAGGCGAGGACGGCTGCGAGGACCCGCTCGTGCTCGTCGCGACCGCCCGGTCCGGCACTGCCGGCGAGCATGATGAGCGCCTTCCACAGCGCCCAGCCCCGCGCGCGCGCCCACGTGTCGTCGTCCAGGTCGACCGCCTGCCGGAACACCCGTCGCGCCGGGCCGTCCAGCATCGTCCACGCGAGCACGAGGTCGCACGCCGGGTCCCCCACGCCGCACGTGCCGAAGTCGATCACCGCGCACAGCCGCCCGGTGTCGTCGACGAGCAGGTTGCCCGGGGCGACGTCTCCGTGGAACCAGACGGCCGGCCCGTCCCAGCGGCTGGCGAGGGCCTCGGCCCAGACCCGTTCGCAGGCGCCGCGGTCGACGACGGCACCACCGGTCCTGCCGCTGCCGCTGCCGCCGCCGCCGCTGCCGCTGCCGCTGCCGAGCGTGTCGAGCGCCGTCAGCACCTCGGCGTCGTACACGGACGGGTGCTCCCCGCGGTGGAACGAGTGCGCGCCGGCGGTGGGGCCGCCCGTCGCCGGGACGCTCCGGAGCTGCCGGAGCACGGCACCGACCTCGGCCGCGAAGCGCTCGTGGTCGAGGTCGTCGACCTGCACGGCGGGCACCCCGTCGAGCCACCGCCGCACCGACCACGGGAACGGGTACCCCTGGCCCGGTTCCCCGAGCGCCACGGGCTCCGGGACCGCGACGTCCAGCCGCCGGGCGAGGTACGGCAGGACGTCCTGTTCCTTCTCGACCGCGGGCACGTAGCCGGCTGCGCTCGGCAGTCGCACCGACAGGGCGTCCCCGAGCCGGTAGGTGCGGTTGTCCCAGCCCTGGTGGTCGACCTCGCGCACGGGCAGGTCGGCCCAGTCGGGGAACTGCTCCGCGACGAGTCGTTCGACGAGTCCGGCGTCGATCCGGGGCACCTCGGTGTGCATGCCCGCAGCATAGGCGTCGGACCCGGCACGGCGGTGGGGCCGGTGCACGCCGGGGGCCAGCAGCGGGGCGGACCCGCACCGGGCCTCCCGGCCGTCGCCGCAGGCGGGTGTTGGCAGGGCGAGCAGCGCGCCCCGCGCGACCGCGAGCGCCGTCAGCCCCGCAGCCGGTCGCGCTCCGCCAGCGGCAGGTGCTCGGTCGCCGTCCGGCGGGCGGCCGGGCTGAGGAACCGGCCGCTCTGCTCGAGGAACGCCACGAGCGCCGATTCGGACGCCCGCTTCCCCGTCTCGCGCAGGACCAACCCGAGCGCCGACTGCACCGTCTCGCTGCGCTCCCGCACCAGACGGCCGGCGATCCCGAGGGGCACCTCGGCGTCGCCCTGCTTCACGAACGCCAGGGTCGCCACGACCGCGATCCGCCGGACCATCGCGACGTCGGACTTCGCCAGCGCGAAGAGCGGACCGGTCGAAGCGCCCAGCAACGGGGCGCCGACGAGTTCCTCGGCGGCCAGGTCGACGAGCACCGGGTCCTCGAACCGCTCGGCCTTCGCCGCCGACAGGTACTCGTCGGTGAGCTCCGGGTCGGAGTGCGCCCGCATCGCCTGCACGAGGAGCAGGACGGCGACGAGCTTCGCGCCGTCGTCCTCGCTCCAGAGCAGCGCCGAACGTTCGCCCTCGTCGAGGTCGTGGAACTGCCGCGCGACCCTGCGGGCCGCGGCGACGTCACCGGTGGTGCGGGCGAACGCCGCCAGCACGGCCTCCGCGTCGCGCCCTGCCTGGAGGCCCGTCACGCGACCTCACCGTCGCTCGCGTCGTTCTGTGGTGCCCTCCGGCGTCCGCGGCTGAGCACGATGACCGCGACGCCCACCAGGAACGCCGCGAACAGCCAGGTGCCCACCTGCGGGTCCACCAGGCGCGCCAGCACGGCACCACCCGGAGAGCACACGGCGGCGGTGATGCCGACCGTCAGCCCGACCCGCAGGTCGACCGCACGGCGCCGCAGGTTCGCGACCGTCCCGGACACCGACGTCGGCACCATCGTGAGCAGCGACGTGCCCTTCGCCAGCAGGTCCCCGGCGCCGAGCACGACCTCGAGCCCCGGCACGATGACGACCCCGCCACCGACCCCGACGAGCCCGGACAACACGCCCGACAGCAGCCCGAGCAGCAGCAGGACGATCGCCTCGACGACCCCGAAGTGCACCTCGCCACCGCGGGTCGGCACCGTCGTGAACAGCGACACGAGCACGACGGCGATGAACCCGACGAAGATCCACGGCAGCGCGCGGAGCGGCAGGGCACGGAGCAACCGGGCACCGATCGGGGCGCCGATGACGCTGCCGACCGCCAGGGTCAGGGCCGCGAGCCAGTGCACCTCGCCCTGCACGGCGTAGGTGACCGCGCCGACGACGGCCGCGGGGGCGATCGCCACGAGCGAGGTCGCCGAGGCCCGACGCTGGTCCATCTGCGCGAAGGCCATGAGCGCGGGCACCACGATGACCCCGCCGCCGACGCCGAACAGCCCGGACAGGACGCCCGCCAGGACCCCGATCGCCACCAACACGAGCACCGTTCCGCCGCGCTTCCTCATCCCGCCCAGGCTATCCGCGCCGCGGGCGTGCTCTCGCACGGTGCGAGGTGCGTGCGAGGTGGCCCGCACTTGGAGTGCAGAAATGGTCGGGTGCCCGAAGGCGACCCGACCATTTCTGCTCACGAAGCGAACGCCGAACCCCGCCCCGCCCGCTCCGCGCGCGTCCCCCGCCTCAGCGGAAGTGCATGTTCTTCAGCGGGTCGACGAGGGTGCCGTTCCGCCGCGTCTCGACGTGCACGTGCGGCCCCGTCGACTGCCCGGTGTTGCCGGACTTCGCGATCTCGGTGCCGAGCTTCACGATCTGCCCCTGCTTCACCTCGATCTTGCTGAGGTGCGCTGTCAGCACCGCCGTCATGCCGTACGTCACGACGATGTAGTTGCCGTAGGCCGCGTCGTTCGCGATGGTCTTCGTGACCGTCCCGGTCCCGGAGCCGTACACGGCCGTCCCCACCGGCACCGGGGCGTCGGTGCCCTGGTGGTAGCGCGGGACGTGCCCGGCGCCGCGGTCGTCGCCGTACCGGCCGGTGATCTTCGTGCCGTTGACGGGCCAGGCCAGGCCGGTGACCGGTCGGCTCGACCAGACCCGGGTGTCCTTCGCGCCGTAGAGCACGACGTTGCCGTCGACCTGGACGAGCAGGTTGCCCGACCCGGCGGTGCTGGTGCGCGAACTCCAGAGCGCGACCTTCTTGCGCGACGCGTCACGGGTCCAGATGACGAAGTTGCCCTTGGCCTGCAGCTCGGCCCAGGCGCCCGGGTGTCCGCCGGTGCGCGACTGCCAGACGACGCGGCCGCTGACCTTCTGCACCAGGTTGCCGTCGGTGCGCATGTTGAGGATGCGGGTGTTCGAGGTGTCGGATCGCAGCACGGTGCCGCCCAGGATGGTGTTCCCCGACGGGACGCGGTCCTGGTAGCCGTTCCAGCTCACGACGACGGTCTTGCCGGCGAGCAGCGCCATCGTGCCGTCGGCGCGCACCTTCAGCGCGGTCGAGTTCACGGTGCCGGCCGAGGCCCAGCGGGCCACACGCTTGCCGTTCTTCGTGATGTCGAGGGCGCGGTTCTTGCCGACCACGGCGATCGCGCCGGAGTTGCCGGCGGTGTTCGACGCCCACAGCACGCGGTTGCCGATGCCGTACTCGACCAGGTTGCCGTCGCCCTGCATGATGAGCTTGAACTGGCCGTTCGGCGACGTGACCTGGTCGCCGGGCAGGATCTTGGTGCCGGCCGGGGCCGAGCCGACCCAGACCGCAGAGGCCGCTGCCGGTTCGGCTGTCGCCACGAGCGCCCCCGCCGCCAGGGCCAGTGCCGTCACGGCGCCGGCGATGCGTGGGAGTCGGCGCGCACGTGCGACGGTCGACGGAGTGGTGGTCATGGATCCCCTGCCCTGGAACCGACCGTGCGGGCGCGCGGTCGTTCGGCGCTCGCCCTGCACGAGTCGCCGAACGATGTTCGCTTTTCTGCGCGGGGTGCACAACCCCTTGGACGGGGGGTGTACAGCGCGGAGCCGATCGCCGCGGGACAGGATGGGACCATGTCGACGCCGAACCCCGCCTTCGTCCCGCCCGCTGCGCAGACCACCCGTCCGGACCTGCAGGGCACGTTCGGGATGGCGGCCTCGACGCACTGGATCGCGACGGCGACCGCCCAGTCGGTGCTCGAGCGCGGCGGCAACGCCTTCGACGCGGCCGTCGCCGGTGCCTTCGTCCTGCAGGTCGTGGAGCCCCACCTGAACGGCCCCGGGGGCGACCTGACGGCGGTCTTCGCGACCGCCGCGAACCCCGTGCCGACGGTGCTGGTCGGTCAGGGCCCCGCCCCCGAGGGCGCGACCCCGGAGCACTACCGCGCCGAGGGCCTCGACCTGGTCCCCGGCTCCGGCGCGCTGGCCGCGACCGTCCCCGGCGCCGTCGACGCCTGGCTGCTCCTGCTCCGCGACCATGGCACCTGGGAGCTGGCCGACGTGCTCGCCCCCGCGATCGGGTACGCCCGTGACGGCCACCCGGTCGCACCTGCGGTGGTCCGGACGATCACCGCCGTGCGCGGCCTGTTCGAGCAGCACTGGCCCACCTCCGCCACGCAGTGGCTGCCGGGAGGCACGGTGCCGGTCCCCGGGGACCTGGTGCGCAACGAGGCACTCGCCGCAGTGCTCGACCGGCTGGTCGAGGCAGGTGCCGGCGCCGGCAGCCGGACCGGCCGCATCGATGCGGCCCGGTCCGAGTGGGCGGAGGGACACGTCGCCGAGGCGATCGACCGGTTCGTCCGCGAACCGCACCGGCACGCGTCGGGCACCGACCACGCCGGGGTCATCCGGGCCTCCGACCTGGCGGCGTTCCGGGCGTCGTACGAACCCGCGACGACCGCCGAGTTCCGCGGCTGCACGATCGCCAAGACCGGACCGTGGGGCCAGGGTCCAGCGCTGCTCCAGACCCTGCGACTGCTCGAACCGCTCGACGACGCCCTGCTCGACCCGTCGACCGAGCTCGGCGCGCACACGATCGTCGAGGCGCAGAAGCTCGCCCTCGCCGACCGCGAGGCGTTCTACGGCGACGGCGAGGTCCCGATGGACGTCCTGCTCTCCGACGCCTACGCCGACGAGCGCCGCGCACTGATCGGCGAGCGGGCCTCGGCAGAGCTCCGACCCGGCACGGTCGCCGGGGTCGAGCACGCGCTGCCGCCGGTCCGGACCTCGTACGACTCCGCCGGGTCGGTCGGGGTGGGCGAACCGACCGTGCAGGTCGCCCGCGACGCCGAAGCAGACGCCGAGGTTCCGCCCGCCGCTCCGCTCGAGGACCGCGGCGAGCCGTTCGTCACCCCCGACGGCGAGACCCGCGGCGACACGTGCCACATCGACGTCGTGGACCGTTGGGGCAACATCGTCAGCGCGACGCCGTCCGGCGGGTGGCTGCAGTCGTCGCCGACGATCCCCGAGCTCGGGTTCTGCCTCGGCACCCGCCTGCAGATGACGTGGCTCGAACCGGGCACGGCCTCGACCCTGAGCCCCGGCGAGCGCCCCCGCACCACGCTGACCCCGACCCTGGTGCTCCGGGACGGGCAGCCGGTCGCCGCACTCGGTTCCCCCGGCGGTGACCAGCAGGACCAGTGGCAGCTGCTGTTCCTGCTGCGCTGGATCGTCGGCGGCTACTCCCCGCAGCAGGCCATCGACGCGCCGGCGCTGCACACCACGTCGTTCCCGGGGTCGTTCTGGCCGCGCACGTGGGAGCCCGCGGGCCTGGTCGTCGAGGACCGGCTGGGCGACGAGGTCATCGCGGCACTCGAGGCCCGCGGACACGTCGTGACCCGCGGCGGCGACTGGAGCCTGGGCCGGCTGTCGTGCGTCACCCGCGACCCGGACACGGGGATCCTCAGCGCTGCCGCGAACCCCCGCGGCGCGCAGGGCTACGCCGCGGGACGCTGACCGACGCCCGTTCCTTCCCAGAACACCCGCACTGGCAAGTGGAATCGGGCGTACCTGGTCGAAACTTCCGGCCAGGTACGCCCGATTCGACCAGGTACGCCCGATTCGACCAGGTACGCCCGATTCGACCGGGCACGCCCGGTTCAGAGCGTCGGGACGACCACCGCGCGACCCGAGAGCTCGCCGGCCTCGAGCTTCCGGTACGCCTCGAGCGCGTCGGACAGCGCGTAGCGCTCGACGTCGGGGACGATCTGCCCGGCGCGGTACATCGCGACGACCTCGTGCAGGTCCTCGATGGTGCCCCAGTAGGTGTTCGTGATCGTCGACTCGTACGGCGTCGCGAAGAAGTTCCACTCGGTGGTGCCGCCGGCGATCCCGACGACGGTGAACCGACCGCCGACCGCCATCGAGGCCTGCGCGACCTTGATCGTGGGGGTGGCACCGACGAAGTCGAACGCCGCGTCGACGCCGCGTCCGCCGGTGATCTCGCGGATGCGCTCCGCCTGGTCCGGGCCGCCGGGGACGGTGATCGCGCCCCGGGCGGCGGCGCGGTCCATCGCGTCCTGCTTCATGTCGGTCGCGATGACCGTGGCACCGGTGAGCGCCGTGAGGATCTGCACGGCGATCTGCCCGAGGCCGCCCAGGCCGACGACGAGCGCGAAGCGACCGCCGCCAGCCAGGTTCGGCAGGGAGTTCTTGATCGCGTGGTACGGCGTGAGGGCGGCGTCGCTCAGCGGTGCGGCGGCGACCGGGTCGGCGTCGCCGAGCGGCACGAGGTTGCGTGCCGGAACGCTCACGTACTCCGCCATGCCACCATCGCGCCCGAGGCCGATGCCCATGTACGGGTTCGTCGCGGCGTTCTCGCAGTAGGTGTCCTGCCCCTTCGAGCAGTACGAGCAGTGCCCGCAGCCGACCGGCCCGTAGACCAGGTAGGCGTCGCCCTCGGCGAAGCCGGTGACCCCGTCGCCGACGGCCTCGACCCAACCGGAGTTCTCGTGGCCGAGCACGAACGCGGGCGCCTGGGCTCCCGGCTGCCCCTGCTGGAACTCCCGGTACACGGCGACGTCCGAGTGGCAGGCACCGGCGCCGGCGACCTTGAGCAGGACCTCACCCGGCCCGGGTGCGGGCTTCGGGACCTCGGTCAGGGACGGGAAGGTCTGGTACTGCTCGAACACGACGGCGCGCATGGGGTTCTCCTTTGATCGCCCTTCACGCTACACCTGTCGTCGAGGACGACATGTGTCGTCCAGTTGCCTCGGGGCCACGCCCTCCCGCGAACAGTCCGCGGTCGAACCGTGCCCCACCGGGACGCGACGACCGCGCCACCATGACACCCAGCACGACCGCACCGAGCGGTCCGGTGAACACGAGGAGCAGGATCCACAGCCCGCTGTGGTCCCGGTCGTGCAGTCGCCGCACGAGCAGCGACCACCGGGGCACGATGGTCAGGATCGTCGGGACGAGCAGCACCAGGTCCCACGCGTCCGGCCAGACGTCCCGCCCACCGCTGCCCCAGCCGAACCACGCCCCCTGCCCGCGGTCGATCAGGTGGAACGAGACCCGCGGTGACGGGACGACCCCGAACGGGTCGACGTACATCTCCCATCGCCCTCCGGTCCCGTGCACGCCGACGACCCAGAGCGCGACGCCGACCAGCGCGAGCTCGAGGGCGATCACCCACCAGAACTCCGAGCGACTCGCCCGCCCGTGGAACCGCCACCCCTGCGTCCAGAACCGGAGCCAGGCGACCACCGGGTTCGTCACGTCGGCCGGCCCCTGCTCGAGTACGGACTCGCGGAAGCCTGTCTTGTCGCTGTCCCCCATGTGCCAGATCGTAGGGCAGACCTGCGTCTTCGCCGTGAGCCCGTTGCGAGAACGGTCGTTCTCCGATTGACTCAGGAGCGGCGGTCCCGCTCGGGGCCGCTCCCCCACACGAAAGGAGCGGGCATGCCCACTCGCACCGCACGCACCGCCTGGAACGGCGGCCTCGAGGACGGTTCCGGCCAGGTCGAACTCTCGAGCTCGAAGGTCGGCACGTACGACGTCTCGTTCCCGAAGCGCACCGCCGAGGACGCCGGGGGCACCACGAGCCCCGAGGAGCTCATCGCCGCCGCACACTCGGCCTGCTACGCCATGCAGTTCTCCGCGGTCCTCGGCGAGGCCGGCGGCACGGTCGAGGCCCTCGACGTCAAGGCCGACGTCTCGCTCGGCCCGGACCCGGCCGGCGGCTTCCGCCTCACCGGCATCGTCCTGACCGTCAGCGGCGAGGTCTCCGGCATCGACGAGGCCGCCTTCCTCAAGGCCGCCGAGGACGCCAAGGCGACCTGCCCCGTCAGCAAGGCGCTGACCGGCGTCGAGATCACGCTGCACGCGACCTTCGAGCAGTAGCGAACGCAGCGCAGTAGGCGCGCGAAGCAGGAACCGTCACCACGTGACGGACGGGAGGCCCGTGGCGACCCCGCCACGGGCCTCCCGTCCGTCGTCCACCTACGCTGGGTGCCGTGCCCCGCTTCCTCGCCACCCCGACCCTCGTCGCCCTCTGGCTCGGCCTGCTGGCCGTCGTGGTCGGGATCGTGTTCGTGCTGACGGCCCCGACGTTCACGTTCGGCTTCGCCGCCGTCGCCCCGCTGTCCGACTACGCGTTCGTCGCGGGGAGCCACCCATGGCAAGCGACGGTGGGACCGGTCCTCGTGCTGGCGGGCGCGGTCGTCGCGGCGTTCGCCCTCGGTCGTCTGAGCACGCGCCGCCGGGGCTGATCCGAAGGCGTCCAGCGGACGTCCGGACTCGGCCGCCGTCGACTGGCACCATGGCGTGATGGCCGAGCAGCACCCCCCGGGCCCGCACAAGCCGGGCCGCCCGCCCCGGCCACGACGCCGCAGCCTCGCGCAGCACGACCTGCGCGACGCACGGGCCCGCCTGCGCGGGACGATCTACGAGCACGTCGAGCCCGACGCCAAGGGGCGCGACCAGTACACGGCGACCCAGATCGTCGACTTCTGCCTCGACCTGGCCGAGGTCATGCTCGCCTCCGGTGCCGACACCCGCAGCGTCGAGACGGCCGTCGTCGCGGTCTCGACGAAGTGGAACCTCGCGCCGCTCGACCTCGACTTCTCCGGCAGCTCGGTGACCATCCAGTACGCCCCGGCCGACGTCCCGCCGCTCGTCAAGGTCCGCACCGTGCGGTCGGACGGCTCCGACCTCGACAAGCTCGCGCGTGCGAACCAGATCGTCGACGACCTGATCCACGACGACCGCGACATGACCTCGGCGGTGAGCGCCCTGGTCGCCGTCCTGCGACTCCCGCCGCGGTGGCCGATGTGGCTGTCCGACGTCGGCCTGTCGATCCTCGGCATCTCGATCGCCGTGCAGGCCGGCGGCGGATGGCGTGCGGGACTCGGAGCGTTCGTGCTGATGCTCGGGATCATCGTCTCCGGGCGCTGGCTGACCGACCGGGGGTACCCGCAGTTCTTCGTGTCCGGGGCGCAGGGCGCGGTGGCGTCGGCGATCGGCACGCTGGCCATCTGGGCCGGCGTGCTGAACGCGAACGGTGCGGCGACGATGGTCGCGGCACTCGTGGTGCTCCTGCTGCCGCACCCGTCCCTGGTGACCTGGGCGCAGGACGCCATCTCGGGGTTCCGGGCGATGGCCGTGGCCCGGGCGTTCTACATCGGGCTGGTCATCGCCGCGATCGTGGTCGGGGTGCCGGCCGGGATCGCGATAACGCACTGGCTGCGGATCGAGGTCGACCCGTCCGGCATCGTGACGCAGACCCTGCCGCTCTGGGCGTCGCTGTCGCTGACCGTGGTGTCGGCGGGCGCGAACTGCTTCGTGCAGCAGGCGAGCGCCCGCGTGATCCCGGTCGCCGTGGTGTTCTCGGTCGCCGCCGGTGCCGCGCTCTGGGCACTGCGGCAGGCCGGGCTGCCGCTCCTCGGGGCGACGTTCCTGGCGGCGGTGCTGCTCGGGGTGCTCTCGACCTACGCAGCCGTCCGGATGCGCACGGCCGTGGCGGCGATCGCGGTGCCGGCGTTCTGCGGGGCGCTGCTGCCCGGTGTCGCCGTGTCGAACGCCCTGCTGAACTTCATGTCCGGGTCGTCGAGCGCCGCGCTCGACTTCGTGGCAGCGGTGTCCGTGGCACTCGGGATCGGCGCGGGCCTGGTGCTCGGTGGGCTCTTCGCAACGCCCGGTGCCCGTCGAGCGCTCCGCCGGACGCGTCGGGTCGTCGTGCACTCGGTCCATAACGACACCACGGCGCTGCGTGTCATCCGTGACACCGGCTACGACCCCGGCGACGGTTCGGTGCCCCGCGGGTCGCGCTCGGGCGGCACTTCGTGAGCGGCTCGGCCGGCGCTCCGTAAGGGGCTTCGTGAGCAGAAGAGGTCGGGTGCGACGCACGCACCCGACCTCTTCTGCTCACCAAGTGGGCGTACCGCGCTCAGCCGGCGTCGGACACCGCGCTCGACACCGCGGTCGGGGCGTCGTACTCGCCGTCCGGGATCGCGCGGAGCGCCTCGAGGACGTCGTCCGGGGCGCCCTCCTGCTCGGCCGTCGAGACCACGTCGTCCTTCGACGCCGGGTAGTCGATGCCGCTCAGGTACTTCTGGACCTGGATGGGGTTCGGTGCTGCCATGTCGGTTCCTTCCGTCGGTTGCGACTCCCGGAGTACCCGCGGGGCGCTGCACGACGGCGCGGGGAACGCGCTCCGCGGACGAACCGCCGGTCAGATCTCCCAGCTGCCCGAGTCGTCGTCGTCCCACATCGCCAGACGGCGGGCGGCCTGCGGCTCGTACCGCTCCATCCAGCCGCGCTCGAGCCGGGCGACCGCGCGGTCGAACGCCGCAACCAGGTCGAGCTCGGCGCGCAGCAGGGCCTGGAGCTGCAGCCCCTCGTACAGGGCGATGAGCTGCTCGGCACCGCGGCGGGGGTCCATCGTGTGCGGGGCACGGCCGATCGCGACGTCGTGCTCCAGGCCGCGCTTGATCTGCGCGAAGAAGAGCTGGTACCGCGACCGCAGGTAGGTCGCCATCGGGTGCGCCGGGTTGCCCGCGACGGACAGCAGGGCGACGAGCAGGCGCATCAGGGCCGGGTCCTCGGCGTTCGAGGCGACGATGGCGCGGAGCAGGTCCACGGTCGAGCCGTCACCGACCTCGTGCGTGACCTCGTCCATCCGGGCACCGTTCCAGCGGTCCAGTGCGGCGAGGACCAGGCCGTCCCACGACGGGAAGTGCTGCTCCAGCTCGGCGACGCTGATGCCCATCCGCTCGGCGACCTGCAGGGGGCGGGCTTCGTGGAAGGGGACGTCCCGGAGCAGGTCGACGGTGGCACCCACGATCGTGATCCGCAGGTGCAGCGTGGCCGCCGCGGCCGCCGCGGCCTGCGTGTCGGCGCTGGTGTGTTCGAGCATCGTGCCCTCCGTCGTCCCCGGACGTCCTGTCCGTGTCACCCCGGGTCCGGGGCACGTCCATCCAAACGCAGAACGGGGGACACCAGAATCCCCGGTACGGGTGTCGGCACAAGGGGGGACAGACCCCGACGTCGAGCCGGTTCGCGGCCGTCCGTGCGACCATGCGGGCATGACCCCGAACGACCCCACTGCCCAGGGACTCGCGACCATGGCCTCGACCGGCTTCGAGTTCGGCGGCGACCCCGAGCAGGTGGCGCACGACGTCCGGGCCATGTGGGAGCAGCTCGGACGGCCCGCCGGTGCGTTCGAGGCGGCGGCCCGGGCCATCGCCGTGCTGCCCCAGCGCCCCGAGGTGCCGATCGCCGACCAGGCCCGCCGTCGCGCGTTCGAGCAGGCGATCGGCATCAACCCCGTCGAGGTCGAGCTGGCCGCCGCGATGTCGGCGCGCGAGCTCCTCGAGCGGATGGCGCGCTCCGTCAGCTGCTGACGCGACCAGGCGCCCTGGACCCGACCACACGGACGACGGGAGGCGCGGTACCCACCGGCACCGCGCCTCCCGTCAGAGCCCCGTCAGGAACAGCGCCCTACGGCGTCGGCATCCCACCGTCGACGTGCAGCGTCTCGCCCACGACGTACGACGACTCACCGCTCGCCAGGAACACGTAGGCCGGCGCGAGCTCGGCCGGCTGGCCCCAGCGGCCCAGGTAGGTCTGCTCGCCCGCGCTCGGCAGCGCCTCCGGCGGCTGACCGCCGGCCGGCTGCAGCGGCGTCCAGATCGGGCCCGGAGCGACCGCGTTGACGCGGATCCCCTTCGGCGCGAGCTGCGCGGCCAGGCCCTTCGCCATGTTGTTCACGGTCGCCTTCGTGGCCGCGTAGTGCACCAGGTGCGGCGACGGGGCGTACGCCTGGATCGACGTCGTGTTGATGATCGTGGAGCCGGGCTGCAGGTGCGGCACGGCGGCCTTCGTGATCCGGAACGTCGCGTACGCGTTGGTCTTGAAGGTCTCGTCGAACTCCTCGTCGGAGATCTTGGTGATGTCGTCGACGTTCTGCTGCTTGCCGGCGTTGTTCACCAGGATGTCGAGGCCACCGAGCTGCTCGACCGCGTCGGCCACGAGCTGCTCGCAGACCTGGAGCGAGGTGATGTCGCCAGGCAGCGCGACGGCCTTGCGTCCGGCGGCCTCGATGAGCCCGACGATGCGGTCGGCGTCCTCCTGCTCCTCGGGCAGGTACGAGATCGCGACGTCCGCACCCTCGCGGGCGTAGGCGATGGCCACGGCGGCGCCGATGCCGGAGTCGCCACCGGTCACGAGCGCCTTGCGGCCGGTCAGACGACCCGAACCGCGGTAGGTGTCCTCACCGTGGTCGGCGGGGACGTTCTGCGCCATCTCCGCGTCGGTGCCGGCACCCTCGAGGTACTGCTCGTCGGGCTTCTTGTCGGCGTACATCTTCGTGGGGTCCTGCATCACGTACTGGTCAGGCCCGGTCTGGTCGTTCTGCTGGTCCGTCATGCCGCCGACGGTACGCAGGGGGTCGCTGCGGGCCGTCCAGGAGGCTGTCCCCCGTTGCGCGGAGCGGCCTGCGCCCGTCGGCCGCACCGCTCCAGGGCCGCAGCTGCGTGATCCTCGTTTGTCACGGTCCGGTGACGGGCAGGCTCCGATTCGGTAACACCTGTCGTTCTGTTCCGATCGAGGCCCTACCGTCGAACGGTGACTCCTCGGACCCTGCTGGCGCTCGGCGCCGCCGTGCTGGCCTTCTCGGCCGGTGCGCTCGCGTTCGACGGCACCGCCGGGCTCGGGGCAGACGTGGCCGTGGCCGCCGAGACCTCGCACGACGCCGCTCCGGTGCACGTGACGAAGGCGGAACTCCGACGGGTGGACTCGATCGAGCTCGACGCCGAGGCCCTGGTGCTCCGGGACGGCGACGACACCGTGGTCGAGTCCTCGATGCGCGACTCCGGTCTGACCGTGAGCGTCCTGAACCGTCTGCTCGGCACACCGTCCCGCACGCAGACGGCCGAGGGCGACGGTGGGGCGTGCTTCCCCGCGGGCACCACCTACACCTGGGGCGGCGCCATCCGCGTCGCAGCCCTGACGACCGACGCGGCGGCCGGCAACGCCGTCGAGATCCGGGTGCTGCGCGACTCGGTCCGCAGCGTGCTCGGCCGGCAGATCGAGCTGACCGGCCCCGGCGGTGTCCGGGTGGGCGACGACATCGCGGACGAGATCGCCGACGCTCCCGGTTCGGAGCGGGTGTCCTACGGCTCGGACGACTCACGTGCCTGGCAGCTCCTGCTCCGCGAGGGCTGGGCCGACCGGCACGACGATGACGACGACGACGAGTCGAGCGAGCACTCCGACGACGCCGGCACGAACGGCGTCTCCGCCCTGACGAACGAGACGACCGTCACGGTGCTCGGTTCACCGATGCCCGTCCACGCGCAGCGCAGCTGCTGACAGCAAGCAGAGCGCGGAGCTGCTGACAGCTCCTGGCCTGTCCGGGACGTCAGACCCGCAGTGTCGCGATCACCGGGAAGTGGTCGCTGGCGAACCAGGTCTCGGGGCCGTCGTGGTCGATCACGACGCGGTCCACGGCGCTGACGTCGCGGGTGAGCACCCAGTCGATCCGCTCGCCCGAGTCGACCGGCGGCTGCCAGTCGTTGAACGTGGCGGTGCGGTCGGCGGGGTCCCCCGCGGCGAGCCAGGCGTCGGTGAACCCGGCCTCGGCGAACACCCGCGAGGCCGTCCCGCTGCCCGCGGGTTCGTTGCAGTCCCCCGCGAACACGACCGGGCCGGTGGTGCCCGCCAGTCGTTCGGCGATGAGCGCGGCACTCCGGCCGCGGACCTCGTCGCCGTGCGGGCCGGGCTCGTGGTCCAGGTGCGTGGTCAGCAGCGTGAACGCGGGCCCCTCGGCGTCGAGGAACCGGGCGTGGTTCGCGATCCGCGGGTACAGGCTGCCCCAGGTGTTCGAGACGGGTTCGTCCGGGGTGTCCGACAGCCAGAACGACCCCTCGTCGGACGGCCGGAACCGGTCGCGGCGGTAGAAGACGGACGCGTGTTCGCCGGCGTCACCGCCCTCGCGCCCCTGTCCGACGTCGGCGTGGTCCGGCAGGCCGGCACGCAGGTCGTCCATCTGGTGCGCGAAGGCCTCCTGCACGCACAGCAGGTCGGGGTCGTGCCGGCGGATCAGGTCGAGCACGACCGGCAGGCGGGCCGGCCAGTCGTGCGCGGGGTCCGGGTTCTTGATGTTGTAGGTCATCAGGGCGATCGGGCGTGCGGCGCTGGTCACACCGTGAACCTACCGACCGGTTGCCCGGCGGGTTCCCATCAGTTGATGCAGGTGCCCTCGGTGCCGTAGTTGTGCACGTCGGTCGACTTGGCCGTCGGCTCCTTCGCGGGCTTCTTCGTCGGCTTCGAACCGGTGCTCGAACCGCCGGTCGACGGCGTCGAGGCCCCGGCGCTCGGCTCGGTCGCGACCGGCTTCGCGGTCTTGCCGTCGGTGCCGAGCACGAGCGTGACACCGGTGACCGCACTGGTGCGGACGGCGACGGCACCGGGCACCACGGATGCGATGGCCTTCGCCTGCGACTCCTGACCGGCGGGGTACTGCACCTGGGTGGTCTTCGTCGTCGCGGACGAGCCGGCCGGGGCAACCTGGAAGCCGCGGGCGGTCAGGACCTGCCCCGCAGCCGTCGCGGCGCCCTCGACCCCGCTGCCGTTCAGCACCGTGACCGAGGTGTTCGCCGGCTGTGCGCGGCCGGCCTTCGTGTACGCCTCGGGTTCGCCGACCAGGCCCTGCACGAACGCGGGCAGGCCGACGGTGTCGACCTCGACGATCGACAGGGCGGACCCGTTCACGTAGATCGTCGGCGTGCCGAGCGTCGGGATGGTGGCGGACTGGATGTTGCCGGGCCGCAGGTTGCGCATCTGTGACGCCAGGTCGATGAGGTCGGTGTCGGTCTGGATCGATCCGCCGACGGCCTTGAGGATGTTCCCCATCTTCACCGGGTTGAGCAGCGTCCCCGCCGAAGTGACCTTCCGGGCCTCCTGCGACAGGAAGTACTGCTGGCGGACGTTGCGGTCGAGGTCGCCGTTCGGCAGGCCGTGGCGCTGTCGCACGAAGGACAGCGCCTCCTTCGCGTTGAGCGAGGACTTGCCCGCCGGCAGGTCGACGCCGGAGTACGGGTCGCTGGTCGCCTGGTTGAGGCAGACCTGCACCGGGCCGAGTTCCTTGACGACCTGGTAGAAGCCGAGCAGCGAGACGCGGACGTAGTGGTCGATCTGCAGGCCGCTCAGGTTCTCGATCGTCTTGATGAGCATCTTCGCACCGCCGGTGTCGCCACCGCCGTTGAGCGTGCCGTAGTAGAAGGCGCTGTTGAGCTTGCCCTTGCCGACGTCCGGGATGTCGACGTACGAGTCACGGGGGAACGAGATCATCGTCGCCTGGCTGCCGTCAGCGTTGATGTGCAGCACGATCATCGTGTCGGTGTTCGTCGCACCACCGTCCGACGTCGTGCTGAGTTCCGCCATCTGCTCGGGGGTGGCGTTCTCCGGCCGGTGGTCGTCGCCGACGAGCAGGATGTTCTGCGCCTTGCCGTCGACGTCGTCCTTCGTGTCCTTCTTGCCGGTGATCGCGTTGACGATCGTGACGCCGTCGGACAGCTGGTTGTACGCGTACCCCGCGTACCCGACGCCCAGCAGGAGGGCCATCGTGAGCACCCCCGCGACGGCCGGGAACACGACGCCTGCGCGTCGCTTCTGGCGCCCGTGGCGCGGCGTCGCAGCACCGCGGTGTGCGGGCTCGGTCGTCTGCTCGGGTTCGTTGCTCACCGGGAAACCATAACCGCCACGCGGGGAACGGACATGGGATGCGCCTGGAAGGTCACCCCGTACTCGCCGTCACCCCGTGACGGACTGGAGGCCCGTGGCGGGGTCGCCACGGGCCTCCAGTCCGTCTCATGGTCGCGCTCGGCGCGCTAGTCGCGCGACGGGAGCAGGTGGATCGCCTCCATGGCGAGTTCGGCAGCGATGGGGTCCTTCGCGACGACGGCGTCCTTGAGCTTCGTCAGCTCGGGCAGGATCACGTCGGCCGGCAGGAGCTCGGCGAGCTCCGGCACGCGGAGCTTGAACGAGAGCCCGTCCGTCGTCGAGTTGCAGAGCTGCACGAGCGACGGGTTGCCGCACGCATCCGCCCACATGGCGTAGATGCCGGCTCCGTCGCGCGCCACCTGGTCCTGCTCGTCGGCGCTCACCCGCGCGTGCACGTCGTCGAGCATCTTCACGATCTTCTTGCGCTGCGCGTCCGTGAACCGGGGCACCGCGAGCCGCACGACGCCGCCGTAGATCACGCCGAGGGTGCGGTACGCGTCGAGGAGTTCCCCCTTCGTCGGGGCCGCAACCCGGGTGTAGCGGTTCGGCGCCATCTCGATGAGGCCAGCCCGGGCGAGCTCGGCGAGGGCTTCGCGGATCGGCGTCCGGGACACACCGAGCCAGGCGATCAGGTCGTCGTCGTTGAGCCGTTCCCCGGGCTCGAGCGTGCCGTCCATGATGGCGTCGCGGATCTTGTCCTGCACCGTGTCACGGAGGAGCTTGCGCTCGGCAGCGGGCTGCGTGGAGGGAACTGGCATGGACCCAGCGTGTCACATGTCAGGGTTCGTGCGCGAGAGGCGCGACGGCCACCAGGCGCGGTGCCCGAGGTCGTAGGCCAGCGCCGGGACGAGCAGCGAGCGGACCACGATCGTGTCGAGCAGGACGCCGAACGCGACGACGAACGCGATCTGCACGAGGAACAGGATCGGGATCACGCCGAGGGCGGCGAACGTGGCGGCGAGCACGACGCCCGCCGAGGTGATCACCCCGCCGGTCACGCCGAGTCCGCGCAGGACGCCCTCGCGTGGACCGCGCCGCAGCGCCTCCTCGCGCACTCGTGTCATGAGGAAGATGTTGTAGTCGACGCCGAGTGCCACCAGGAACACGAACGAGTACAGCGGCACGCTCGGGTCCGCGCCCGGGAAGTGGAACACGTGGTCGAAGACGAGCGCTCCGACACCGAGGGCCGCCGCGAAGGACACGATCACGCTGCCGATCAGCACGAGCGGCGCGACGATGCTGCGGAGCAGGAGCATCAGGATCAGCAGGATCACGACGAGCACCACGGGGATGATCAGCGTGCGGTCACGGATGCCGGTGTCGTTCGTGTCGACCGCTGTCGCAGTGACGCCACCGACGATCGCTCCCGGGTCGACCCGTTCGACGGCGGTGCGGAGGTCGCGGACGGTCTGCTCGGCGGCGTCCGAGTCGGCGGCATCGGACAGCGTCGCCTCGAGCAGGACGTCACCGCGGGAGACGGTCGGCGTGCCGCTGCCGGCGGCGTCCCCGGTCACCGGGACGGTCCCGGCGGGGCTGTCCTTCGCCGCGGCGACGACACCGTCGACCCCGTCCACCGCGGTGATCGCGTCGACGAGCTGGTCGAGGTCGCGCTCCGCGCCGATGACCTGCGCGGGGCTGCCGGAGCCGCCCGGGAAGTGGTCGGCCAGCACGTCCTGTCCGTCACGGGCCTGCGACGACCCGATGATCAGGTCGCTCTGCGGCACCCCGTCCGCCTTGAGTCCGAACAGGCCGGCACCCATCGCGAGCAGGCCGACGGTGCAGACGATCCACACCACCCGCGACCGCCGGGCGACGAGCCGGCCGACGCGCGCCCAGATACCGCGGGCGTCCGGACCGGTGAGCACGGGGTGGGCGCTGCCGAACGCGGGGCGCAGCGGCCAGAACGCCGCGCGGCGGAACGCGAGCAGCAGCGCGGGCAGGAGTGTCAGGGCGGCGAGCAGGCTGAACGCGATGCCGATGGCCGCGACGGGGCCGAGCGCCTTGTTCGAGTTGAGGTCGGAGAGCAGCAGGCAGAGCACCCCGACGATCACCGTGCCGCCCGAGGCCAGGATCGGCTCGAGGCTCCCCCGCAGGGCGGCCTTCGTCGCGTCCCAGCCGGTGCGGTGGTCGCGCAGCGCCTCCCGGAAGCGCGAGGTGTACAGGAGCGCGTAGTCCGTCGCCGCGCCGATCACCAGGATCGACAGGATGCCCTGCACCTGCCCGTTGACCGTCACGATGTCGGCCTTGGCGAGCCACCAGACCACGAGGATCGAGGCGCACAGGGCGAACGTGGCGGTCCCGAGCACGAGGACGGGCAGCAGGGGTGATCGGTAGACGATGATCAGGATCACGAACACCGCGGCGAGCGCCACCCCGAGCAGCAGCCCGTCGATGCCGGCGAAGGCCTCGGTCAGGTCCGCGGTGAACCCGGCGGGACCGGTGACGTAGCCGCTGACACCGGACGGCAGTGCGTCGTCGACGTCGGCCCGGATGGCCTCGACCGCATCTCCGGTCTCGGCGTCCTGCGTGAGCGTGGCGACGATCTCGACCGCGTCGCCGTCCTCGCTCGGGATCACCGGGCTGACGGCATCGACGTCGTCGCGGTCGGACAGCGTCGTGGCGAGTGTCTTCGCGTCGGCGAGGTCGGTCGACGTCAGGCCGCCGTCGCGCTCGAGGACGATGATCGCGGGCGCCCCCGACTCGTCGCGGAACTCGGAGGACCGTTCCTGCACCTTCGTGGCGTCGGCCGAGGCGGGCAGGAACGAGGTCTGGTCGTTGGTGGAGACCTCGGAGATCTTGCCGAAGAAGGGACCGCCGACCGAGGCGATGCCGAGCCAGACCACGATGACGAGCGCGGGGAGGACGATGCGGAGGAAGCGGGACACGTCGGTGAGCGTACACCGATCGTCAGCATGCTGATTACTTGACGGTCGAGCGCTCCTGACGACCATAGAATCACGGCATGCAGGACACGAGCGAGCAGTGGCCCCTCGGGCGCCTGCTGTCCGCGGCTGCACGGTCCGTCGAGCGGGACTGGGACGAGCGACTCCGCGCCATCGGGCTCTCGCACGCCGCGGTCGTCGCGATCGACATCCTCATCCGGACCGGTCCGACCGGCGCGGACACCATCGCCCGGACGGCCCGGGTCCAGCCGCAGACGATGTCCCGCACGCTCGAGCGGATGGAGCGGGACGGTCTGGTCGAGCGCGCCCCGCACCCTGCCGATCGTCGGCGCCGCGTCGTGAGCGTGACGCCCGCCGGCCGGTCAGCGTGGGAGACCGCGCGGCACATCGAGCGCGAGGTCCTGCCGGAGGACCCGGCGCTCCGATCGGCGCTGGGCGATTTGCTCGGCAAGGCGCAGTCCGAGTGAAACACTGTTCCTGAAATACCACATGCGATAAGATCCCGTGGTCGGTCCGTGCCGACCTGACCACAGGAGCCCGCATGTCCGAACGCCGAGCCGCCCGCGCGGCCGTTGCACACGCTCACCGCACCGCCAGCCGCAACAGACGGCGTCGGCCGTTCCTGGTCGCCCTGATCACGACGCTCGGCTCGCTCGTCGGCGTCGCCCTGGTCGTCGCCGTCGTGGCGAGTGTGTTCGTCGGCGGACTCGCTCGGAGCTTCGACGCCGGGCGCGAGACGATCACGAACCCGTTCCCGAGCGGCACCCGACCGACGCCGACGTCAGGTGAGAACGTCCTGCTCATCGGTTCCGACTCCCGGGCGCAGGGCAACCCCGATGGTGGCCCTTCGACATCCGGCGGGCGTTCGGACACCCTGATGCTTGCGCACGTGCCCGCCGATCGTCAGCACGTCTACCTGATGTCGATCATGCGGGACTCCTGGGTCGAGGTCCCCGGGCACGGGCGCGCCAAGATGAACGCCGCGTACGCCTGGGGCGGGGTACCCCTGACCGTGCGGACCGTCGAGCAGCTCCTGGACGTCCGGGTCGACCACGTCGCCGAGATCGACTTCACCGGGTTCGAGGACATGACCGATGCCCTCGGCGGCGTGACCGTGTCCTCCCCGCAGGCCTTCTCGACCACCCACCACGACTTCGTGGCGGGGACGAACCGCCTCGACGGCACCGACGCACTCGCCTTCGTGCGGGAGCGTCACGCGTTCGCCGACGCCGACCACACCCGGGTCCGCAACCAGCAGGCGTTCATGCGCGGCGTCGTGGACGGGCTGCTGTCCCGCGGCACCGTCACCAACCCCGGGCGCATCCAGGACTTCGTCGCCGCGACCAGTGAGCACCTGTCGGTCGACGCGGGGTTCACGTTCGCTCGGATGGCGGAACTCGGGTGGTCGCTCCGCGCGGTCCGGGCCGACGACCTCGTGACCTTCACGGTGCCGACGGCGGGCTCCGGGACGTCACCGGACGGCCAGTCGATCGTGACGCTGAACCAGCTCGCGGTCGGGTCCCTGTCCCAGGCGCTCCGGTCCGACGACGTCGCCGGCTGGCTCGCGGACAACCCGCAGTAGCCCGGCTCCGCACGCACGACGACGCCCCACGACTCGAAGTCGTGGGGCGTCGTCGTGTTCGGTCTGCGGAGAGATCAGGCGGGGAGCTGGAGCTCCTGGCCGGCGTAGATCAGGTTCGCGTCGTCGATGGTCGACGTGTTCGCGGCCCAGAGCTGCTTCCAGCCGCCGTCGATCCCGAGCTTCGTCGCGATCGTGTCGAGCGTGTCGCCCGAGGCGATCGTGTACGTCTTGCCGCTCGTCTTGACCGGGGCGGGCTTGCTCGGCGTCGTCGCTGCCGGGGCGGGCGTCGACTCGGTCGTGCTCGGCGCGGCCGGCTGCGGGGCGGCCTGCTCGGCGGGAGCCGGTGCGGCGGGCTGCGGGGCAGCCTGCTGTGCGGGCGCCGGAGCCGGTGCGGGAGCCGGAGCCGCCGCGGCGGGCGCTGCACCGCTGGTGCCGCTCAGTCCGAGCTGGGCGGAGCAGGCGGGCCATGCGCCCCAGCCCTGCGAGGCGAGGACGCGCTCGGCGACGGCGATCTGGGCCTCGCGGCTGGCGGAGGCGGGGTTGCCCGCGCCACCGTTGGCCTGCCAGGTACCGAGGTTGAACTGCAGGCCGCCGTAGTAGCCGTTGCCGGTGTTGATGGCCCAGTTACCGCCGGACTCGCACTGCGCGAGGGCGTCCCAGGTCGAACCGGACGCTGCGTTCGCGGGGGCTGCCGCGAGGCCGACACCGGTCGCGGCGATGCCGGCGAACGCCAGGCCACCGACGATGGTGCGGGTACGGGAAAGCTTCTTCATGTGATTGCTCCACCGGGGTCACGAGCCGCATGTGTTGCGGAATCCACTGCCCACCCCGACCGATCGCGGTCAGTTGTGGGGGTGCGCCACCGGGGGCAGTGGTCATCGGGCCGGCGGCACCTCGGTCGGCAACCATAGGAAACTCTTGACCGTTATCAAACCGAGACAAACGGTTCTACCCATGCATGCTATGTACCCCGCCCCAGAACCTGAACGGCTCGATGCCCATGGCCATGGTGATCGAGGCGTACCCGGGTACGTGTCCTTGGCAATTCCCTGGCAATGCCGATCGGCGGTCGGGATCAGGCGCGCGTGAGCAGGGTCACGGCCTCGAGGTGACCGGTCTGCGGGAACATGTCGAGCACCCTGGCCCGCCGCAGCCGGAACGACGGCATGCGTGCCAGGTCCTTCGCCAGGGTCACCGGGTTGCAGCTCGAGTAGACGACGTGCTGGACGTCCGACTCCTCGAGCCAGGTCGACAACCGCTCCCCGATCCCGCGACGCGGAGGGTTCACGACGACGAGCTCGGGGACCGCGTCCGGACGGGCCCGGAGGGCGTGCTCGGTCGCGTCGTCGGCGGCGAACCGGAGGCCCTCGAGGCCGGCCTCACGAGCGGACTGCTTCGCGGAGCGGATCGCCTCGGCGCTCGACTCGATGCCGGTCACCACGCGGCCGGGACGGGCAGCGTGCAGCGCGAACCCGCCGACGCCGCAGTACAGGTCCCACATCGACGCCGGGTCGAGCTCGTCGATCCAGGCCGTCGCCTGCGCGTACAGCTCGGTCGCGACACCGGTGTTCGTCTGGAAGAAGCTCTGCGGCCGCAGGTGCATCGTGATCCCGCCGAGCCGCATCGGCAGGGTCTCCTGCTCGGTCAGCACGATCTCGCGGGCGCCCTCGGTGACGGCCTTGTGCTCGGGCAGCAGGTTGGCGGTCACCACGACCGCGTCCGGCAGTGCGGCACGCAGGGCGTCGAGGCGCTGGCGGAGTCGCGGGATCTGCCCCTCGGAGCGCAGCACGAACCGGATCATCAACTCGCCGTCGGGCGACTCGGTGACCAGGACGTACTTGAGCTCACCCCGGCGCGCGGCGACGTCGTACGGGATCAGCCCGGCGGTCGAGACGAACTCGGCCAGCACGGGCAACGCGTGCCGGATGCCGGGCGTGCAGATCCCGCAGTGCCGCAGGTCCACCCCGCGCTGCCGGTGGTCGAGGATGCCGACGGTGGGGTGCTGGACGGTCCCGCCCACGACCATCTTCGCCTTGTTCCGGTACCCCGACTCCGGGCTCGTGATCGCGGGCGACCAGGAGACCGCTCCGGGGCCCCCGGCGGCCTCGACCGCGTCCTGTAGAAGCTCGCGCGTTCGGAGTTCCTTGTCGAGGACCTGGTCGGCGTAGGGCTGGCCCATGAGCGTGCACGACCGGCACACCCCGCGGTCGAAGTAGTCGCACTGCATGGCCGAGTCAGGATACGGCAGCGTCCCGCGTCGTCGTGGCGATCCGGTACACCGAGGTCGTCGCGGTCAGGAACAGCGTCGTACCGTCGTCGCCGCCGAAGCACAGGTTCGACGTGACCTCCGGCACGGCGACCGCACCGATCCGGGCACCCGTCGGGTCGAACACGACGACGCCGCGGTGCGAGGACGACCAGACGTTGCCGTGCTCGTCGACCCGGATGCCGTCCGGCGCACCCTCTCCGGGCTCGAGCCGAGCGAACACCCGGCCGTTCTTCAGCAGGTCGCCTCGGCGGTCGTAGGCGCGGATGACCGGCTCGTCACCCGACGAGCTCGCGATGTACAGCACCCGCTCGTCCGGGTCGAAGGCCAGGCCGTTCGGCTCGTCCAGGTCGGTCGCCACTGGTCGCAGGTCCTCGCCCGCCGGGCCGCACCGGAACACCCAGTGGTCGCCGTACTCACGCACGCCCGGGTGTCCCTCACGCGGCTGGGTGATGCCGTAGGCGGGGTCGGTGAACCAGACGCCGCCGTCCCGCGCGACCACCACGTCGTTCGGGGAGTTGAACCGGCCCCCGTCCCACGTGTCGACGATCGGCGTGACGACGCCGTCGCGGTCCCGCTCGACCCGACGCAGCCCGTGCGAGCACTGCACGACGCTGCCGTCCCGGTCGAGCGTGCGGCCGTTGGTGAACTCGACACCGTCCGCGTACACCGAGGTCTCCCCCGAGTCCGCGTGCCACTGCAGGATCCGGTCGCCGGGGATGTCCGACCACCGCAGGGTGCGGGTCGACGGGATCCAGCAGGGCCCCTCGGCCCAGGTGCTGCCCATGGCGATGCGCTCGAGCGCGTCGGGGTCCGGTACGAGGTCGTCGAGCAGCACGGGTTCTCCTTCGAACGGGCTGCCCAGCCTACGTTCGTCAGGCCGCGGCCGCAGCCTCGCTCCGGCGTCGCACGGCCTTCTCGATCGCGGAGATCGCGAGGCCGAGCAGGATCGACGCCACGACCGCGAGGGTCGTGACGAGGAAGGGCTGCTCTCGGCTCCAGCGCCCGGTGGCCGAGGCGATGCCGACGCAGTACGCGGCCCACACGACGTCGGCGAGCACACAGCTGAGCAGGAACCGCCGGAGGTCGAGCCCGCTGTCCGCGCCGACCAGGTTCGTCGTCAACCGGCCCATCGGGATGAAGCGTCCGAGCACCGCGATGCGCCCGGGAGCGGCACGGTAGCGGCCGTCGATGGCATCCCGGGCCGCGCGGACCTTCGGACGCGCGAACCACGACCTCGAGCCGAGGTCGACCGACCGCGCCAGGTGGTAGAGCCCGAGGTCGCCGAGGACCATCCCGATCGACGCCGCGACGACGAGGAAGAGGACCGGCAGGAGACCGCCGTCACCGCCCACCAGGAGGGTGCCGATCGCGACGACGAGTGCTTGGCTGGGCAGGAAGACCGCGACGCTGCCCACGGCGAGCACGAGGCCGACCACGAAGAACGCCCACGGGGTGCCGACGAGCTGGACGACCAGGTCCTGTGCTGCGTCCACGACTCACCCTCCACGGGCACCGGAGGGGCGCACCGGGGTCCATCCTCGCAGGTCCGGCGCGCTCCGCTCACGTGCGGTCGACGATCGCCCGCATGGTCGACGCCGCGTCGTCCGGCCGGCCGTCGAGGACGGCGTCGGCGAGCGCGAGGTGGAGGCCGACGTCGTGCCGGTCCGGGCGGATGCTCCCGCGTTCGCGCAGCACCTGGCCGACCACCTGGTGCAGTCGTCGGTACAGGGCGTTGCCGGACAGGTCGAGCACGAGCGCGTGGAACCGCACGTCCGCGGCCACGAAGTCGAGGCGGTCGTCGCGGGTCGCGGCGGCGGCGAGCTCGTCCGCGGTGGCGCGGAGGGCCTCCCGTCGGTCCGCGCACTCGTCGAGCGCTGCCCGCCGGGCCGCAGCGGCAGCGGCGGCGGGTTCGACCGCCGCGCGCAGCTCGCGGAGCTCGACCGCCACGCGGTCACCGTCGGGGCCCCGCAGACGCCACCGCACCACGCGCGGGTCCAGGACGTCCCACTCCCGCACGCCGAGGACGGTCACGCCGACCCGGCGCCGCGCGCTGAGCAGGCCGAGCGCGACGAGGACGCGGACGGCCTCGCGGACGATGCTGCGACTGGCGCCCGTCCAGGTCACCAGGTCGTCGACGCTCCGGCGGCTGCCCACGGCGACCGCACCGGAGACGACGGCGGCACCGACCTGGTCGAGGACCCGTTCGAAGGTGCTCGTCACCGCTGCGAGACCGGCGACAGCACGAGCTCGTCGATGCGCACGTGCGCCGGCGACCCGAGCACGAAGGCGACCGTCCGCCCGATGTCCTCCGGTTGGAGCATGCGCTGCCGCGCGGCCGCGTCGGGGACCTCGGGCCGCTGGTCGAGGAAGTCGGTCGCGACGTCACCCGGGCACAGGTGCGTGGCACGGACGCCGTGCTCGGCCTCCTGCTGGTTGAGCGTCCGGACGACCGAGGCCAGCGCGGACTTGCTCGCCGAGTACGCGACACCCGCCCCCGGCTGGAAGGACCACCCGGCGTACGACGACACGACGACCACGACGCCGCCGGACGACCGGAGTGCCGGCAGTGCGGCATCCACGACGGTGACGACCGCGGTGAGGTTCGTGTCCACGATCGCGCGGAAGTCGGTGAGCGACTGGTCGTCCCACCGGCGCCTCGGGGCGTTCAGCCCAGCCGCCAGCACGAGCCCGTCGAGCCGCCCGTGCCGCTCGAGCACGGTGTCCCGCGCGGCTGCGACGGCGTCGGGGTCGTTCGCGTCGAGGGGCAGGACGTCCGCGGTTCCCCCGGCGCCGCGGACGGTGCGTGCGACCTGCTCGAGCCGCTCGGCACGGCGCCCGCTGAGGACCACGGTCCAGCCGTCCCGCGCCGCTGCCTCGGCGCTCGCGGCCCCCATGCCGCTGCCCCCACCCGTGACCCAGAGCACACGCTGATCCGTCATGCTCGAATAGTATGCCTATTCAAGGCACCGACGACGGGAGCAACGATGCACCTCGACCTGACCGACCGCGTGGTGGTCGTGACCGGCGCAGCACGCGGGATCGGGCGCACGCTCGCCGACCGCTTCCTCAGCGAAGGGTGTCGCGTCGTCGCGCTCGACCTCGCCTTCGAGCCGGACTTCCCGCTCGACCACGTCGTGTGCAACGTCGCCGACCCGCAGTCGGTGCGCGAGGCCGTGGACGAGGTCGTCCGGCGGCACGGCACGATCGACGTGCTGGTGAACAACGCCGGCATCAACGTCACGGGCACGGTCGCCGAACTCGAGTGGGACGCCTGGCGCCGCTGCATGGACGTCAACCTCGGCGGCACGTTCCTGATGAGCCAGGCCGTGGCTCCGGTGATGCAGGCGGCCGGGCGCGGTCGGATCATCAACGCCGCCTCGTTCGCGGCGATCGTGCCCAGCGTCGGGAGCGCGGCCTACGCGGCGTCGAAGGCCGCGGTCGTCTCGTTCACCCGGGTGCTCGCATCGGAGCTCGGACCGTGGGGCATCACTGTCAACGCCTACGCGCCGGGCATGGTCCCGACGGCGATGAACGGCTTCGCGACGATGCCGGCCGAGGCGCAGGACCGCCTGCTCGACACGCTGTCGCTCCGCCGGTGGGAGACGCCGGACGACGTCGCCGACCTGCTCGTCTTCGTGGCGAGCGACGCTTCCGGGTACATCACCGGGACCCTGCTCGACGTCTCCGGCGGCAAGTTCGCAACCCAGATCCCCGCTCGCGCGCACGGCCGGACCTGAGCGGACTGCTGTCCGGCCGCACAGGTTCTCCACATCGCCCTCTCCGTAGGCTGTGAAAGCCCAGTGAGCCGGACTGCCGCCCGACCCCGAGGAGGTGCCCGATGGTCCTCGTCCTCGTCGCGTTCGCGATCGTCGCCCTGATCGTCCCCGCTCTGACCCCCGTCCTCGGCCGCCGCGCGTTCTACGTGGCGGCCCTCGCCCCCGCCGCGGCGGCGGTGCTGACGATCGCCCAGACCGACGCCGCCCTGCACGGCAGCGTCGTCGAACGGCACCAGTGGGTCCCTCAGCTCGACCTCGACGTCACGCTGCGGATGGACGCCCTGTCGTGGGTGCTCGCCCTCGTGGTGTCGATCGTCGGCGCGTTGGTGCTGGTCTACTGCGCCTCGTACTTCGAGCGGGACGAACCCGGGCTCGGTCGGTTCGCCGGGGTACTGACCGCCTTCGCCGGCTCGATGTACGGACTCGTGATCGCCGACGACGTCATCGTGCTGTTCGTCCTGTGGGAAGCCACGACGGTCTTCTCCTACCTGCTCATCGGGCACGACGCCGCGAAGCGTGCCAGTCGTGCCGCCGCCATGCAGGCGCTCGTGGTCACCACCGCGGGTGGTCTGGCGATGCTCGCGGGCCTCGTGATGCTCTCGGTCTCGGCGGGCACGACCTCGCTGTCCGCGATCGTCGCCGATCCCCCGAGCGGCACGGTCGTCTCGGTGTCGGTGGTCCTCGTGCTGCTCGGGGCGCTCACGAAGTCGGCGATCGTGCCCTTCCACTTCTGGCTCCCCGCCGCGATGGCCGCACCCACACCGGTCAGCGCGTACCTGCACGCCGCGGCGATGGTGAAGGCCGGCATCTACCTGGTGGCCCGGCTCGCCCCCGCGTTCGCGCTGCTCGACGGCTGGCGCGAGACGATCACGCTGCTCGGCGTCGCCGGGATGCTCGTCGGCGGGTACCGCGCCCTGCGGCAGACCGACCTCAAGCTCCTGCTCGCCTACGGCACCGTGGCCCAGCTCGGGTTCCTCGTGCTCGCCGCCGGCTGGGGTGCCCCCGCGGTCGCCCTCGGCGGGGTCGCGCTCCTCGTGGCCCACGCCGCCTTCAAGTCGACGCTCTTCCTGGTCGTCGGCGCGATCGACCACGTCACCGGCACGCGTGACCTCGGTCGGCTCAGCGGACTCGGCCGTGCCCGCCCGTGGCTGGCGGTCGTCGCGGTGCTCGCGCTGCTGTCGATGGCCGGGATCCCGCCGACGATCGGGTTCGTCGCGAAGGAAGCCGTGCTGACCGGCTTCACCGAGTCCCTGCACGGCCCCGACGCCGGCTGGGCCTGGTTCGCCCTGATCGGTGTGACCGTCGGATCGGTGCTCACCGTGGCCTACTCGCTGCGGTTCCTGTGGGGTGCCTTCGCCCGCAAGCCCGGCGTCGCGACCACCGAGCCACACGCCCTGCACGGCCTCGCCGTCGTGCCCTCGGTGCTCGCGCTGGCCGGGCTCGCACTCGGCCTGCTCACCCCGGTCGTCGCGCACGGCATCGAGCCCGCGGCGACGGTGGCCTCGCTCCCCGGCGAGGAAGTCCCGCACCTCGCGCTCTGGCACGGCCTCGAACCCGCACTCGGCCTGTCCGCGATCACCCTGGTCGGCGGCCTCGCACTGTTCGCCCTGCGCCGTCCGGTCGAAGCGCTCCAGCACCGGTTCGCGGGGTTCCCGAGCGCCGCGGGCACGTACCGGCACGGCATGCGACTGCTCGACCGCGGAGCGACCGGACTCACCGCGAGCCTGCAGCGCGGCTCGCTCCCCTACTACCTGACGGTGATCCTGTCGGTCTTCGTCGCCGGGGCGCTCGCCAACCTGGTGCTCGGCGGACCGTGGGAGTTCCACGTCCGGTTCGCCGACTCGTGGGGCCAGATCCCGGTGATGATCGTGATGTCGATCGCGGGCATCGCGGTGCTCACGGCGAAGACCCGGTTCGCCGCCGCGGTCCTGGTCGGCGTGACCGGCTACGGCCTCTCGGTGCTGTTCGTCCTGCACGGCGCCGTCGACCTCGCCCTGACGCAGCTCGTGGTCGAGACGGTCACCCTGATCGCCTTCGTCCTGGTGCTCCGACGACTGCCCCCGCGCATCGCCACGACCAACCCGTCGCGGTTCCGGGTCGTGCGGGCGCTCTTCGCCGGGCTGGCGGGGCTGACGCTGGCGATCGTCGTCGTCGTTGCTGCCTCGGCCCGAACGGCACGCCCCCTCTGGCCCGACCTGCCCGCACTGACGAGCTCGTTCGGGCACGGTCTGAACGTCGTGAACGTCGCCCTCGTCGACCTGCGCGGCTGGGACACGCTCGGTGAGCTCACCGTCGTGGTCGCCGCGGCCACCGGCGTCGCGAGCCTGATCTTCGTGAACTCGCGCGAGGACACCCTGCCCCGCCTGCGCGACCTGCCCGAGACCCTGACCGCGAACGGCGAGCGCACCGACGGCGAGCCCCGCGCCTGGCTGCCGACGAGCGCCGCGATCCCGACCGGCCGTTCGGCACTGCTCGACGTGGTCGTCCGCCTGCTGTTCCACGGCCTCATCGTGCTGTCGGTGTACCTGCTGTTCGCCGGGCACAACTCGGCCGGTGGCGGGTTCGCCGGTGGCCTGGTCGCCGGCATCGCACTCGCGGCCCGCTACCTGGCCGGCGGCCCGGCAGAACTCGGTGCAGCAGCCCCGGTGCGTGCCGGTCGCCTGCTCGGCCTGGGGGTCGCGACGGCAGCGATCACCGCGATCGTGCCGCTGTTCTTCGGTCGCGAAGCCCTGTACTCCGAGTTCTTCGAGGCCACCGTCCCGGTCCTCGGACACGTCGAGTTCGTCACCGCCACGTTCTTCGACATCGGCGTGTACCTGGTCGTCGTCGGCCTGGTGCTCGACGTCCTCCGCAGCCTCGGTGCCGAGGTCGACCGGCAGCGCCTCGAGGACGCCTCGACCCCGACCCGCGACACCACCGAGGGGTCCGTCAGCGACGCCCTCGATGCCCCCACCCCGGAAGGGAGCGCCACGTGACCGTCACCCTCGTCCTCGTGATCGCCATGGCGGTGCTGTTCTCGTGCGGCGTCTACCTGCTGCTCGAACGCTCCCTGACCCGGATGCTCCTCGGCTTCCTGCTGCTCGGCAACTCGCTCAACCTGCTGCTGCTGGTGATGTCCGGCGCCGCGGGCGACCCGCCGATCGGCAAGAGCGCCGAGGGCATCACCGACCCGCTCCCCCAGGCGTTCGCCCTGACCGCGATCGTGATCACCTTCGCCGTGAGCGCGTTCCTGCTGGCCCTGATCCACCGGTCGTGGCAGCTGTCCCGCGCCGACGAGGTCGAGGTCGACGAGGCCGACGCCGCCATCGGCCGCGACCGCGACGAGGCGGCCGACGAGGACCCGGAGACCACCACCGACGCAGAACAGGAGGCGACCCGATGACCTGGCTCGTCCCGCTCCTCGTCCTCGTCCCGCTGCTCGGTGCCGCGGTCGCGCTCGGACTCCTCCGCCACCAGAAGCTCCAGCGTGCGATCACCGTCGTGGTGCTCGTCGTGGCGCTGGCCGTCGCCGCCACGCTCATGGTCCTGGTCGACCGGCACGGCACGATCGTGGTGCAGGTCGGCGGGTGGGACGCCCCCTACGGCATCTCACTCGTCGTCGACCGGCTCAGCGCACTGCTGCTCACCGTCAGTGCGAGCGTCCTGCTGCTCGTCCTGCTGTTCTCGATCGGGCAGGGCCTGGCCGCCGACGACGAGGACGCCCCGGTCACGATCTTCTACCCGACGTACCTGGTGCTCGCCGCCGGTGTGCTCGACTCGTTCATCGCGGGCGACCTGTTCAACCTGTACGTCGCGTTCGAGATGCTGCTGGTGGCGAGCTACGTGCTCATCACGCTGGGCGGCAGCGAACAGCGCGTCCGGGCCGGCACGACGTACATCGTCACGAGCCTGATCGCGTCGGCGATCTTCCTCGCCGCCATCGGGCTGGTCTACGGCGCCACCGGCACGGTGAACATCGCCCAGATCAGCGAGCGCGTCGCCGACCTGCCGGAGCACGTCCAGCTGCTCCTGCACACGATGCTGCTGATCGGGTTCGGCATCAAGGCGGCGGTGTTCCCGCTGGCGTTCTGGCTGCCGGACTCGTACCCGACGGCCCCGGCGCCGGTCACCGCGGTCTTCGCGGGCCTGCTGACGAAGGTCGGCATCTACGCGATCATCCGGCTCGAGACGGTGATCTTCCCGCGACCACAACTCAACGAGGTGCTGCTCGTCGTCGCCGCACTGACGATGGTGGTCGGGGTGCTCGGCGCGGTGTCGCAGACCGACGTGAAACGGCTGCTGTCCTTCACGCTGATCAGCCACATCGGCTTCATGGTGATGGGCGTCGGCCTCGGCACCGTCGCGGGGACGGCGGCCGCGGTGTTCTACACGGTGCACCACATCGTCGTGCAGACCACGCTGTTCCTGGTGTCGGGCCTGATGGAACGTGTCGGCGGGACGACCTCGACCCGGTCGCTCGGTGGACTGCTGAAGGCCGCACCGCTGCTGGCCGCCCTGTACCTGATCCCCGCGTTCAACCTGGGCGGGATCCCGCCGTTCTCCGGCTTCATCGGCAAGCTCGGCCTGTTCCGCGCCGCCGCCGAGGACGGCTCCCCGATGGCGTACGTCACCATCGGCGCCGGCGTCGTCACATCGCTGCTCACCCTGTACGCGCTCATGCGGGTCTGGGACGCCGCCTTCTGGCGGCCGAAGCCGGCGGCCGAGGCCGCCGCCCCGCACGCGACGAGTGCCGAACCGCACGCCCACCTGCGGTCGCCGGAACCGGCGCCGCTCACCGTCTCCGAGGAGACGGGCGAGGCGTACCACCCGGGAGGCTCGGTGACGGTCACCGACGCACCGCACGCGACCCGTGCCTCCAGTCCGACCACCGGCGCGACCGAGGCGGTCGGCGAGGCTCCCGAGAAGGTGCGCCTGCCGCGCATGCTCGTCGGCGTGACGACCGTCGCGGTGCTCGGGTCCGTCGCCCTGACCGTCGTCGCCGGCCCGCTCTACGGCTACGCGACCCGCGCAGCGGAGTCGCTGGAGTCGCCCGACCGCTACGTGCAGGCCGTGCTCGGAGGTGAGCGATGACCGACGTCCGCCGCATCTCGAACGCCAGGCGGATCGCGCTGGCGTGGCGCTACGACGTGCCCCTCGTCGCGGGACTCACCGTGCTCTGGGCGCTGCTCTGGGGATCGTGGACCCCGCTGACGCTGCTGTGCGGCATCGTCGTGGCGCTCCTCGTCACCCAGGCGCTGCCGCTCCCGCCGGTCCCCCTGTCCGCACGGTTCTCGATCGTCCACGTGCTGCGGTTCCTGGTGGTGTGGTCCGGGCTCGTCGTCGTGGCGTCCTTCCGGGTCGCCTGGGTCGCGTTCCGTCCCCGCGGTGTGCGGCGGAGTTCGATCACGCTCGTGCAGCTGCACTCGACCTCCGAGATGACCTTCACGCTGGCCACCCTCGCGATCTCGCTCGTGCCCGGCTCGTACGTCGCCGACGTGGACCTGCGGCGCCGTCGCCTGCTGCTCCACGTACTCGACACCGAGCGCCTGGAGCAGGTCGAGGACGAACGCCGCGTCGCACTCCGGATCGAGGCCATGGTCATCCGCGCACTGGGATCCAAGCAGGACGTCTCCGAGCTGTCCGAGCCCCTGCCGGAGGTGACCCGATGAGCCCCGCCGTCGTCGTGATGGGCATCGCCGTCGCGCTCGTGCTCGCGCTCCTCGGGGCGACGTTCGCCCTCGCGGTGTTCCGCATCGTGCGCGGCCCGACCATCCTCGACCGCATGATCGGCTCCGACATGGTGCTGACCACGGTGCTCGTGGTGATCGCCGCCGCGATGGTCATCCGCCAGGACCTGACCGGCATCCCCGTGCTCGTGGTGATCTCGGCGACGAGTGTGTTCGCCACGGTCGCCGTCGCCCGGGCCGTCACGCCCTCGGCTGACCCGTCCGACGAGGGACTGACCGTCACCACCCCCGAGCGCGCCGAGGAGGACCAGTCGTGATCGAGATCATCGAGTCGTTCGTCGACGACGCCGGCATCCGCGCCTGGATCGCCATCGGGCTGCTGCTCGTCGGGTCGCTGCTGTCGCTCGGCGCCGGGGTCGGCATCGTCCGGTTCCCGGACCCGCTCGTCCGTCTGCACGCCATGGCGAAGCCGCAGGTGCTCGGGCTCGCACTCGCCCTGGCCGCCATCGTGGTCGCGGTGTGGACGTGGACGGCGTTCTGGGTCGTGCTGCCGATCATGGTGTTCCAGCTGTTCCTGGTGCCCGTGTCGACGCACATGATCGCCCGCGCCGGCCTGCGCGCCGACGACTACCGGCACGAGGACCTGCTCGTCGACGACACGGAGTCCTGACGCACCGATCTGACGGACCGGAGGCCCGTGGCGGCGTCGCCACGGGCCTCCCGTCCGTCAGGTGGTCACGTTCGCGGTCAGGCGGTCACGACCCGGCGCGGGAGCAGCAGGTTGCCGACCGCGGCGACCACGACGATCGCGGCGGAGACCGCCGGCAGCAGCATCGCGGCGGCGGTGCCGTGGTGCTCGGCGACGTCACCTGTGATCGCGGAGGCGATCGACTGGCCGACGATGACGGCGGACCCGAGGATCGTCATGGTGGTGGCGGACCGGCCGACCGGTGAGCGGTCGGAACCGAGGCTGTACTGGGCGACCAGGGTCGGCCCGATCCCGATGCCCATGATCGCGAGGATGACGCCCGCGGCGACGACGGAGTCGGCGCTGGCGAACGCGATCGCACCGGCGAGGAGCACGACGCCGAACACGAGCCAGCGCCAGCCAAGGCCGAAGGCCCGCGGGAACGCTGCCGACCCGAGCGCCAACCCGGCGGAACCGATGCCCATCAGGCCGTAGAGCAGGCCGGCCTGCGAGGCTTCGCCGTGGGTCTCCATGAACGCCGTCAGCGAGGTGAGCGTCGAGCCGAAGAACAGCCCGATGCCGAGGATGCCGACGACCACGACGACGAGCCGCGGACGCAGGAGCTGCCGTGCGGGTGCCTGCGTCGACTCCGCGTGCTGGCCGACCACGAGCTTGCCGGTCGGGTGCAGCGCGAACGCCGTCACGAACACGAACGTCAGGACCGAGGCGCCGGCGACGGCCACCCACGGGGCGATCGCGCTGGCGAGGATGCCGACCAGGAACGGGCCGATGATGAACACGGTCTCGTCGGCGGCGGACTCGTAGGCCATGGTGCCGCTGAGGGTCTTCTCGCGCCGCGGCGGGGCCATCCGCTGCCGGATGATCGCGACGAGCCGCGTGCGGGACATCGGGGCGACCTGCGGGGCCGAGGCGCCGATGCAGAACGCGACCGCGAGGACGGCGAGGTCGGGCGCGGTGCCGCTGACGACGAACGGGAAGAACCCGAGCAGCGCCGCGTTCACCAGGCCGACGGGGACGAGCACCGCACGCTGGCCGTAGCGGTCGGCCGCGGCGCCGACCATCGGGCCGAAGATCGCGGAGCCGATGCCGACGGCGGCGGAGTTGATGCCGCCGAGGGCGACGGAGTCACGGGCGGCGACGACGAGGGTCAGGACGCCGACCACCATCATCGCGAACGGGAGCCGGGCGATGAACGCCACGGGGAAGTACCAGCGGCCGGCGAGGGAGACGAGTGAGCGGTCCGGAGCGGGCGGGGCGTCGGTTGAGCGGGTCTGGAGCATCGGGGTTGTGCCTTCTCGGCCCGCCCGGTTCGGTGGCGGCGGACCCATCGGGTGCCGCCGTTGTCCGCCGGGATGCCGGCGGCCGGTAGATACACACTGCGTGTTGTCGAACGCTGTCGATGGTACCAACCGGCCGCCGCGCCCCGGAGGAGTTCGCTCCGGGCGCCGTCCCGGCGGTCAGCCGCGGTGCGGTCACAGACCGTCGCCTGCGGCGCCGCCAGCCGACAGGTCGTGACCGGTCGGCGCGCGACCCGCGACGAGTCGTGACCGGCCCCCGCGGACCGGCCGCGCGACGAAACGCGACCGGACGACGGACGGGAGGCGCGTGGCGGAGGGCCCCGCGCCTCCCGTCCGCCGTGCCGCACGCCCAGGGCCCCGCACCGGTCAGGACACCCCGTCGGCCGTCCGCGGTGCGGTCGCAGACCGTCGCCTGCGGCGTGGGGCTCGGGTCAGGAGACCTCGCCCGCGCGGGCTCCCGCCCACAGGTCGACGTCCGTGATGCCGACGGAGTGCTCGTCGATGACGCGGAGCTCCTCGTCGGTGAACGACGTGTTCGACAGCGCGGCGACGTTGTCCTCGAGCTGCGACACCCGGGACGCACCGATGACGAGTGAGGTCACCCGCTCGTCGCGGAGCGCCCACGCGAGGGCGAGCTGCGCGAGGGACTGTCCGCGGGCGGCCGCGACGTCGTTCAGGGCGCGGAGGTGCTCGACGACCTCGGGCGTGATGCTCGACGCGTCGAGGGACTTGCCCGCTGCCGCGCGGGAGTCCTCGGGCACGCCGTTCAGGTACTTGCCGGTCAGGAGCCCCTGCGCCAGCGCGGTGAAGCCGATCACGCCGAAGCCGAGCTCACCGGCGGCGTCGAGCAGCCCCTCGGTCTCGATCCAGCGGTTGAGCATCGAGTACGAGGGCTGGTGGATCAGGAGCGGGGTGCCGAGGTCGCGGAGGATCTCCGCTGCCTGCCGGCTGCGCTCGGCGTCGTACGACGAGATGCCGACGTACAGCGCCTTGCCCTGCTGGACCGCGGTGTGCAGGGCGCCCATCGTCTCCTCGAGCGGGGTCGAGGCGTCGAGACGGTGCGAGTAGAAGACGTCGACGTAGTCCAGGCCCGTGCGCTGCAGCGACTGGTCGAGCGAGGCGAGCACGTACTTGCGCGAGCCGCCGCCCTGCCCGTACGGCCCCGGCCACATGTCCCAGCCGGCCTTCGTCGAGATGACCATCTCGTCGCGGTAGGGCCCGAAGTCCTCGCGCATCAGGCGGCCGAAGTTCACCTCGGCGGCACCGTACGGCGGGCCGTAGTTGTTCGCGAGGTCGTGGTGGGTGATCCCGAGGTCGAACGCCCGGCGGCTGATGGCACGCTGGTTCTCGAAGGGCATGTCGTCCCCGAAGTTGTGCCAGTACCCCAGGGAGAGCAGCGGCAGGTCGAGGCCCGAGCGGCCGGTCCGGCGGTACGTCATCGAGTCGTAGCGGTCGTCACTGGCGATGTAGGTCATGGGACGAGCCTGGCACTCGATCGGGCCCGGGCCTCGCATGCTTCGCTTCGCGGACCCATGATGGGTGCACGAGACCACGAGGAGACGACGATGGCACGGACGACGAAGACCGAGACCACCTTCACCGACGAGGAGCGCGCGGCGATGCAGGAGCACGCCGCCGAGGTCAAGCGTGCTCGCGGCACGAAGGGCACCAAGGCCGAGAAGGCAGCGGCCGACGCCGCTGCGGTCGAGGCGAAGATCGCCGAGATGCCCCAGCCGGACCGCGGTCTGGCAGAGCGCATCCACCGCATCGCGCTCGAGGTCGCACCCGAGCTCGCGCCGAAGCTCTGGTACGGCATGCCCGCCTACGCGCGGGACGGCAAGGCGGTGTTCTTCTTCCAGGACGCCGCGAAGTTCAAGGCCCGCTACGCGACGCTCGGGTTCCAGGACTCGGCCGCGCTCGACGACGGCACGTTCTGGCCGACGTCGTGGGCGATCAGCCCCGAGTTCTCCGAGGCCGACGAGGCACGGGTGGCCGACCTGATCCGTCGCGCGGTCGGCTGACGGTGCTCGGGCTGGGCGCCGCTCCCGTCTTCGCCCTGCTGTTCCTGGTGCTGTACGTCCTGGGGCGGCGACGGGACCCGCGGATGCTCCGCAACGGGGTGTTCCTGACGGCGGCCGTGCTGTTCGGGCTCGGGACGGTCGTGGCCGTGCTGACCAGGGTGGTCCCCGGGTTCAGCCTGCTCGTCGCCGTGGTGCTGCTGCTCGTGCCGCTGGCCGTGGTGGTGCTCGGCGTCGCCCTGGTCGCGAACGGCCTGCAGATGCTCCGGGCCGAGGGCCGCAGCGTCGGCAACCTGCTGTCGCTCGCCGCCGGCGTGGCGGTGTTCGTGCTGCCGGCGATCGCCATCGCCCTGCTCGTCTCCGGCAGCGGCGAGGGCTTCACACTGTGGGACGGCACGAAGATCGCGGTCGCCGTCCTGATGGTGTTCGTCTGCGGGTACTTCGCGCTGTCGCTGGTCGCGTTCGCCCTGTACTCCGTGGTCTACGGGCGGACGCGGCACGGCATCGTCCCCGACACGATCGTGGTCCTCGGCTCCGGGCTCGTGCACGGCGAGGTCCCACCCCTGCTGCAGAGCCGGCTCGACCGGGCGCTCGGCGTCTACCGGGCCGAACGGGCAGCCGGACGCCGACCGCTCCTCGTGCCGTCCGGCGGACAGGGCGACGACGAACCCCGCCCCGAGGGGACCGCGATGGCCGAGTACCTGGTGGCGCACGGTGCCGACGCGGACGACGTCGTCGCGGAGACCGCGTCGCGGAACACCCGCGAGAACCTGCGGTTCTCGCGGGACGTGCAGACGGCCGCCGGCCGGGACGGCCAGATGGTCGTGGTCACGAACAACTACCACGTGCTGCGGGCGGCGACCCTGGCCCGCCGCCTCGATCTGCCCGCTCAGGTCGTCGGCGCCCGCACGGCGGCGTACTACGTCCCGAGTGCGTTCCTGCGGGAGTTCGCTGCGGTGATCGTCGAGCACCGCTGGCTCAACGTGGTCGCCTGCACGCCGTTCGTGCTGTTCACCGGGTTCCTGCTCTGGGAGTCGTTCCAGCAGTAGGATCTCCACCATGGTCGAGATCCCGGCGCCGCGGCCGACCGACCTGCTGCCCATCGGCGAGATCGTCCGCCGCACCGGCGTCGCAGCCTCGGCCCTGCACTTCTACGAGCGCAAGGGCCTGATCCACCCGGAGCGCACTGACGGCGGCACACGGATGTACCCGCGGCACGTCGAACGGCGGATCGCGATCATCCAGGTGGCCAAACGCCTCGGCATCCCGCTCAGCGAGGTCGCCGAGCAGTTCGAGGCCCTGCCCGCCGACCGCATGCCCTCGCTGCGCGACTGGAACCGGTTGAACGAACGGTGGCGCGCACGGCTGCGGGCCCGCCAGCTCGAGCTCAAGCGCCTGCAGCAGGAGATGACGCAGTGCATCGGCTGCGGGTGCGTCTCGCTCGGGGCCTGCTCGGTCGTGAACCCGGGCGACACCCTGGGCGACGAGGGGCACGGTGCGCGTCGCCTGCTGCCGATCCAGGACGATGCGGCCGACGATGCCGACACCGCTGCCGACCGCGCCGACGACCACGCCGCCGCCGCCGCCGCCGAGGACGCTGTCGCCTAGCCCGCGCGCAGTCCGTCGTCGATCCGCTGCAGCAGCTCCAGCGCCTCGACCGCACCCCGCTCGTCGCCACCGAGGGCCGTGCGGAGCTTGCCGGACCAGTGCCGGTAGAGCCGGTCGACGCTCTCCTGGGCCAGGGCGGTCGAGTGCAGCTGCACGGTCCGGGCGTCCGCCGGGTCCTGGCGCCGCTCGACCATGCCCTTCGCCACGAGCGACCGGAGCGCGACGCTGAGGTTGCTGCGCTGCAGGGCGGTCGCCTCGGCGGTGGCACTGGGCGAGGTGCCGGGGTTGCGGTTGATCCACCGCATCACGAGCGCCTCGGTGCCGGTCAGCGGCACGATGTCGAGGGTCTCCGAGCCGTGCGGGTCGATGTCACGCGCGATCCGGAGCAGGACGTCCGCGAACTCGGCGAGGACGTGGTCGGACACGGCGGAGTGCATGACCGTACTGTACCGATCTCCGGCGATGAGTTATGCTTTCATAACAATGACCACGGACACCGGAACCATCCGCGCGACGATCGCGACACCCACGACCAAGCAGCAGGGCATTACGACCGCGCTGCTCCTGGTGCTCGGCCTGCTCAGTGCCGTCGCCCCCTTCGCCACCGACCTCTACCTGCCGGCGTTCCCGCAGATGACCACCGAGCTCGGGGCGAGCGCCACCGCCGTCCAGCTCACCCTCACCGCGTTCCTGGTGGGCGTGACCGCGGGCCAGCTCGTGTTCGGTCCGCTGTCCGACCGGTTCGGCCGCGTGCCGCCGCTCATCGCCGGTGCCGCGGTGTGCGTGCTCGCGAGCATCGCCGCGGTGCTCGCGCCGAACATCGGCGTGCTCATCGCGGCCCGCCTGCTGCAGGGCCTCGGCGGTGCGGCCGGCATGGTGATCAGCCGTGCGGTCATCTCCGACCTGGCGACCGGCAAGTCCGCCGCCCGTGCGTTCTCGCTCATGATGATCGTCGGCGGGGTCGCCCCGGTCGTCGCACCGCTGCTCGGCGGCCTGCTCACCGGTCCGATCGGCTGGCGCGGCCTGCTCTCGATCGTGCTCGGCCTGTCGGTCGTCATGCTCATCGCGGTCCTCGCCGTGATCCGCGAGACCCACCTGAAGGAACACCGCGACGCCCTGCGCGAGGAACGCCGTGGCTCCGGCTCGGCACTGCGTGCCCTGCGCTCCCGCACGTTCCTCGGGTACACCGCCGTGTTCGGCTTCGCGTTCGCCGTGATGATGGCCTACATCTCCGCGTCGCCGTTCCTCTACCAGGACATGATCGGCTTCGGCACGGTCGGCTACGGCCTGGCCTTCGGGCTGAACGCCCTGGCACTGATGGGCGTCAGCATCCTGTCCGCCAAGCTCACCGCGACCCGTTCGGTCACGGGCGTGCTGTCGCTCGGCATCGTGCTGGTGCTCGCCTCGACCGTGGCGTTCGCGCTGCTCGTCGTCTCCGGGGCGCCGGTCATCTGGCTCGCCGTGCCGCTGTTCACCGCGGTGGGCTCGCTCGGTCTGGTGCTCGGCAACGCCACGGCACTCGCCCTCGGTGCCGTGCCCTCGGCCGCCGGTAGCGCCTCGGCCGTGCTCGGTGCCCTGCAGTTCGGGCTCGCGGCGCTCGTGTCCCCGCTCGTCAGCATCGGCGGCTCGGACACCGCGGCGCCGCTGGCGATCGTGATGCTCGCCGCCGCCGTGGTGGCCGTCGTGGCGCTGCTCGCGGCGCGCGGCCGGACCAGCACGCTCAGCTGACCCGGAACGGCACCGCCCGCTGACCCGGAACGACACTGTCGACGTCGTACGACATCGACAGTGTCGTTCCGCGTCGACCAGACCACCTGCGACCGCCCCAGCCCCGGCCCGACCAGCCCGGCGTCAGCCCCGCCCCGGCCGCAGGAACGGCACCCGCGGCATGAGCCAGTCGACCCACACCACCCGCACCCCCGGCGCCACGGCGAGCGCCCACAGGATCGAGGCAGCGGCGTCGGTCGGGTAGTGCACCGCGTCGATCGACACCGCGAAGAACACGATCACGATGGCCACGACCCCGAGCGTCAGCGCCAGTCGGTGCCACCGGGTCTCGCGGAGCAGCCAGATCAGGGCGATGACGAACGCCGTGATGTAGACCGTGTGTCCGCTGGGGTACCCGGGGTCGGGCTGCACGGGGAACGGGTGCGGCAGCACGGCGACGTCGGGCCGGGCGCGGTGCACGATCTCCTTCACGATCGCGGACGGAACCCAGGTGATCGCGATGGTGCCGCCGAACGCCAGGGCCGGTCGCAGGTCTCGCGTGCGCCACCAGATCACGGCGACGACGACGACCGTGATCCCGATCGCCGGCGCCGGACTGATCACGTGGTAGACCGCCGTGCTGAACGCCCCGATGAACCCGGTGTGCAGCGCGTTGAGGGCCTTGGACAGCCCCAGGTCCACGGTGCCGAGGGTGAACCCGACGATGGTGATGACGACGACCGCGATGACGGCGATCGCCACCGACACGAGCGGGTACGGCGAGCGCTCGAGGATCCCGTACGCGGCGGGCTCCCGTCGGCGGGGACGGAGGAGCGGCGCGTCGTCGGTCATCCCGCCATCGTCGCAGTCCGACCCCGGCATCCCAGGGCGAGTGAGCCTCACAAAACTCCGAAAGCGTTCAGCGCGGCGGTCGGGAGTAGACAGGACGCATGCCAACCGTTGCCGAGAACATCGTCGCCACCCTCCGCGCCAACGACATCCACCGGGTCTACGGCCTGCCCGGGGACTCCCTGAACGGCTTCACCGACGCCCTGCGCAAGGACGGCACGATGCGGTGGGAGCACGTCCGTCACGAGGAGGCGGCCGCGTTCGCCGCCTCTGCCGAGGCCGCCCTGACCGGTGACCTGACCGTCTGCGCCGGCAGCTGCGGGCCCGGCAACCTGCACCTGATCAACGGCCTGTACGACGCGAACCGTTCGCGGGTGCCGGTGCTGGCGATCGCCGCCCACATCCCCACGGCCGAGATCGGCTCCGGCTACTTCCAGGAGACGCACCCGCAGGAGCTGTTCCGCGAGTGCTCCGTCTACGTCGAGTACGTCGCCGACCCCGTCCAGATGCCCCGCCTGCTCGAGATCGCGATGCGCGAGGCGATCGAGAAGCGCGGCGTCGCCGTGCTCGTGATCCCGGGCGACGTGCTGCTCGCCGAGGCGAAGGACGACCGTGCCACCCGCATCGAGCGGGCCACCCCGCGCATCGTGCCGAGCGAGGCCGAGCTGCAGCGCACCGCCGACCTGCTGAACGGTGCCGACCGGATCACGATCCTGGCCGGAGCCGGCGTCGCGGACGCCCACGACGAGGTCGTCGCCCTGGCCGAGCGGCTGCAGGCCCCGATCGTGCACGCACTGCGCGGCAAGGAGTACATCGAGTACGACAACCCGTACGACGTCGGCATGACGGGGCTGCTCGGCTTCGCCTCCGGGTACCGCGCGATGGAGGACGCCGACGTGGTGCTCATGCTCGGCACGGACTTCCCGTACCAGCAGTTCTTCCCGGCCAAGGCGAAGCACGTGCAGGTCGACATCCGCGGCTCGCAGCTCGGCCGGCGGCACCCCGTCGACATCGGGCTGGTCGGCACCGTCAAGGACACCGCCCTCGCGCTCATCCCGCTGCTGACCGGCTCGCACCCGACGAAGCACCTCGAGGACTCGCTCAAGCACTACCGGAAGACCCGCGAGAAGCTCGACGACCTGGCGGTCCCCGCCGGGAAGAAGAAGCCCCTGCACCCGCAGTACGTCGCCCGGGTGCTCGACCAGCTCGCCGCCGAGGACGCCGTCTTCATCCCCGACGTCGGCTCCCCCGTTGTCTGGGCCTCGCGCTACCTCACGATGAACGGCAAGCGCCGGCTGATCGGCTCGTTCGTGCACGGCACGATGGCGAACGCCGTCCCGCAGGCGATCGGTGCGCAGACGGCGTTCCCGGACCGGCAGGTGATCGCCCTGGCCGGTGACGGCGGGCTGACGATGCTCCTCGGTGAGCTCATCACGATCGTGCAGAACAAGCTGCCGGTGAAGATCGTCGTGTTCGACAACTCGTCGCTCAACTTCGTCGAGCTCGAGATGAAGGCCGCCGGCTTCGTGAACTACGGCACCGAGCTGCAGAACCCGGACTTCGCCGCCGTCGCCGAGGCGATCGGCATCAAGGGCTTCCACGTCGACGTGTCCGACGACTTCGAGGACGCGATGGCCGCCGCGCTCGCGCACGACGGCCCCGCACTCGTGTCGGTCCGCGCGAACCGCCAGGAGCTCTCCATGCCCCCGGCGGTCACGCTCGAGCAGGCGAAGGGCTTCACGCTCTACGCCATCCGCACGGTGCTGTCGGGTCGCGGCGACGAGCTGCTGGACCTCGCGTCCACCAACGCGCGGCAGCTGCTGTAGACGCGAGCGGACGACGGCCTGGAGGCGCGGTGCCAGCTGGCACCGCGCCTCCAGGCCGTCTCTTCGTCACCACCCGAGCGTCTGGCCGTCCTCCAGGAACACGCCGGTGGGGCCCTCCGGGCCCGCGCTCGCGGCGGCCGCGATCGTCGCGGCGCTGACCTCGACGGGGCGACCGTGCGGATTCGGCATGCCACCGAACTCGGTGGCCGTGTAGCCGGGCTCGATCGCGACGAAGTGCACCTCGGGCACGACGCGTGCGTACTGCACCGTCAGCATCGAGACGGCGGCCTTGGACGCGCCGTAGACCACGGCCGGCACGGTGAACGCGGGCTTCGACGGGTCGTGGGTCGCGGCGAAGGAGCCGAGCGCACTCGACAGGTTCACCACGATCGGGTTCGCGGAGCGACGCAGGAGCGGCAGCGCGGCCTCGGTCGCGCGGATCGTGCCGACGGCGTTCGTGTCGAAGACGGCGAGCGCCTCGGGCCCGCTCTGCCCCCAGACGGCGATGCCGGCGTTGTTGACCAGCACGTCGAGTCCGCCGTTCGCGTTGACGTGGGCGAAGGCGGCGGCGACCGAGTCGTCGTCGCGGACCTCGAGCTGGACGGAGCGGGCGCCGATCTCGGCGGCGACCGCGGCGCCCTGGTCGGCGTCGCGGGCGCCGATCCAGACGGTGTGGCCCGCCTCGACGAGCTGGCGGGCGGTTTCCTTACCGAGGCCGCGGGTGGCCCCGGTGATGAGTGTCGTTGTCATGGGTCCAGCGTCGTGCTCGGCGGCGACCGCAGGGAGTCGACCGGTTGTCGTAGGACCGGCAGGGCCAGGACCCGGTCGACCGTCGCGCGCAGACTGGGGACATGGCGGACACGGACTTCGGGCACACCCTGCGGCGGCTGCGCGACCACGTCTCCCCCGAGGCGGCGGGCGTGGTCGTCGGGTCGCGTCGGCGTGCGACCGGTCTGCGCCGCGAGGAGCTGGCCGGGCTGGCGGGGATCTCCGCCGACTACCTGACCCGGCTCGAGCAGGGACGGGCGACCTCGCCGTCCGCCCAGGTCGTCGAGGCACTCGCGCGGGCGCTGCGGGTCGCCGATGCCGACCGCGAGCTGCTCTACCGGCTCGCCGGCCACGCGGTCCCCGGCGCCGACGTGGTGCCGTCGCGGATCCCGCCGAGCGTGCAGCGACTGCTCGACCGGCTGGCGGACACCCCCGTCGCGGTGCTCGACGCCGCGGGGAACCTGCTCGTCGCCAACGCCCCGTACGACGCACTGATGGGGCCGATCGGCGCGCTGCGCGGGAACGACCGGAACACCGCGTGGCGGCACCTGGTCGGGTCCGGCAGCCGAGCCGTGCACACGCCGGAGGAGCAGGCGGCGTTCGAGGCGAACCTGGTGGCGGGGCTCCGGATGACCGCGGCGCGCTACCCGCTCGACCGCCAGCTGCAGCAGCTCGTGCGGGACCTTCGGGCGGCGAGCCCGCGGTTCGTCGAGCTGTGGGACTCAGGCGCGACCGCGCTCGGCGAAACCGCCCGCCGGAAGGTGATCGACCACCCGGACGTCGGGCTGATCACGCTCGACTGCGACACCCTGGTCGTCGGGCCGGAGGACCTGCGGATCCTGGCGTACACGGCCCAGCCCGGATCGGTGGACGCGGAGCGGCTGGCCCTGGCGATCGTGGTGGGGACGCAGTCGTTGGTGGAGTGAGGCGGGGGTTCGATTTCGGTGTGCCCCGACTCCGACGCGGCCGGACTAGCGAGCGGGCCACACAGGTCTCCGCGGTGGGAGCGCAAGGGAACCACGACTGTGGAGGACGAGCAGGACCAGCCCGAGGGCCACCGGGAGTGCCACCAACTCGACGGACCCGCTCCCGACGTCCATCGCGCGGACTTCGTTCACCGCGAGCGCCCCGACGTACGGGACGAGACTCAGGACGATCGTGAACGCTGTCCGCCACCACCGCATGATCGCGAGAACGACGGCGCTGATCTCGAGCACTGCCGTCCCGTACCAGGCGTAGAGGTTCCCGTCCCACAGGGACCGGCTGTACTGCCACTGTCCGGGATCGCTGACGCTGCAGTAGCTGAGGGCGCCGAGCAGGAACCACCCGACGGCTGCTGCCGCGGTGTGCTGGGAGCGGTGCGGGCGCCCGAGGACCGCGACGACCGCACACGCGCTGAGCAGGAGCAAGGTCGCCCGGTCGACACTCCAGACGCCCGGGTACCGGTTCAGGAGGTACGGCGACACGGTCCCGAGCAGCACGGACACCAGGAGGACGACGCGCCCGACGTTCCACCGGCCGGAGAGCGCAGCGACGAGGGCGATCACCCAGAGCGCCGCGAACACGAAGCCAGTGTCGCGGAAGGGTCCGGCCTGCACCATCGATCCCGGAGCCGGATTGCCGGTGATCCACGGAGCCCAACTCGAGAACAGGAACTCGGCGAGAGCAAGCCCGGTGCCGAGGGTCAGGGCCGCCGTGCTCGCGGGGTTCCGCACATCGGCCACCACGAGCCCGTCGAGCCGCAGGCCCACGCCGTGCTCAGCGATGGCCCGACGTTCCTGGCGGGTCGGACGCTCTCGGCCTTCGCCCTCGGCGACGTCGAGGAGTGTCCCGACGAGCGCGTCGGCGTTCGCGGACCGCCACGCAGCCGGGTACCAGGCGAGCAGTCGCCGGTACCGAGCTTCGAGTTCGGCGCTCATGCTCGGGCCACCTTGCTGGAGATGCTCGACGTGCGCGGCAGACGGGCTCGCACCGCGCGCAGCCTGACCTCCAGTCGCTCGGTCTCCAGCGCCAGCCGCTGTTCGCCCTGGTTGGTGAGGGCGAAGTAGCGCCGGAGACGCCCCCCAACGACTTCGTCTCCGGCACCGGTCACCAGTCCGTCCTGTTCGAGACGTTCCAGTGTCTTGTACAGCGTCGTCACCGGCAGGCTGACGTCGCCCTCCGTGAGCTCGGTGACGGCCTGGATGATGCCGTACCCGTGGAGCCGTCCCCGGGCGAGGGTGGTCATGACCCAGAACGCCGGCTCTCGCAACTCTGCTGTTCGCACGGTGAGACCATATGCCCGAACTGGGAATATTTCCACCTCTCCAGATGAGCGCTGCAACGGGGGCGACGCGATGCCGCTCCCCCACTTCGCGGGTGATGCCCGCCCTGGGGCTCAAAGACGCCTCACAGGTTGGCTACGATCCGAGGGCGCCGGCTTCCGGCGATCGCACTCGTCCGGCCGTTGTCGGACGGCACACCCGAGGGGACAACCCGTGCCACACAGCACCGCAACACTCCGACGCGCATGCGCGATCGGCGCGACGATCGCCGTCATCGGCCTGAGCACCGGCTTCGGGGCGCCGTCTGCCTCGGCGGCAGAACTGCCGGAAGCAGCACCGGCGAGCACGTCGGCAAGTTCGACCGCGGCCCCCACCGAGGACACCGCGCCCGGGACCGGCACGGACCCCGGCACCGGCACCGGCACCGGCACCGGCACCGGCACCGATGAGGAGACCGCAGCAGCGTCGCCCGACGCGACGACTGCTGTCATCCCGGTTCCGGCTGCCGCCGAGGACACGGAGGTGCCCGCGGACGAGACCACCGCGCCCAGCAGCGCTCCGGCCGCCCCGGCGACGTCTGCTCCCGCCGTCACCGACCCCACCGCGACCATCGCCGGGGATGCGACCGTGGGCAGCACCCTCACCGCGACGGGGACGGGCTTCACCGGCACGCTCTCCTACGTGTGGACAGGCGACGGCACCACGCTCCCCGTCACGACCGAGTCCTACCTCGTCCTCCCCTCGGACGCCGGCAAGGTCATCGCCGTCACGATCACGGGCGATGACGACCAGACAGCAACGGCGTCGACCGCTGCAGTGACACAGGCCGCCTCGTTCCCCGAGGTGACCACCGAAGACGAGCCGGTCATGCTGTCCACGACGGCCGGGAAGCGGTTCACCCACACGTTCGCCGCGGACGGGTTCCCGAAGCCGACGTACTCGGTGGAGTACATCTCGCTCGACGACCCGTACGCCGACGAGACCGATCAAGACGAATCCAGTTACCTCCCCTACGGCCTGTCGCTCGACCACTCCACCGGGGTGCTGTCCGGCACCTCTGACTACTCGGGCACGTACGCCTTCCGCATCGTCGCGACCAGCGGCACGACGACCGCTTCGCAGTACGTGAACCTCACGACGGACGCCTCGACACCGCTCGGCGTGCGGGTCACGGCCGAGGACAAGGACACCTTCCTCACCGCGCACTCCACGAGCTGGGTCATCGAGCGCGACGGCACCGTCTGGACCTTCCAGAACGAGACCACCCCCGAGCCCGACGGCGGTTACAGCTCCATGGGCGTGGGCTTCGAGGGTGGGCAGCCGACCATCGACCAGGGCGGCACGCTCCTGGCCGGCGGGAGCCTCGTCGACCGCTTCGGCAACGAGGTCGACGGCGCCGACGGCGACCCGGCACCGTTCACGGTGACGTCCGACCACACCTCCGACGTCATCGTCCCGAACACCGACCCGTGGGCAGGTGCCGAAGTGACGTTCCCGCACGCGTCCACCCATGCCCTGACCGTCGCGTCGAGCAGCTTCGCGACGGCGTTCACGGTGGACGTCCGTCCGACCGCTTCGACGGTGGCGACCCCTGTCACTCCGACGAGCGCCGTCTCCGCCGCCGTCCCGTCCGGCCAGCTGGCCTACACCGGGAGCGACGCGATGCACCTGCTGCCGTGGGCTGCGGGACTCGCGCTGACCGGCGTCGGCGTGATCGCCCTGCAGGCCCGTCGTCGGAAGCGATCCTGACTCGCCACTGATGAACGACCGAGGGGCCCAGCATGCTGGGCCCCTCGGTCGTTCGCTGCGAGCCCGCCTGAACCCTTCGGAGAAGGCCCACAGGTCGCGCCCTTCGCCCTTGTCCGGCTCAGACGCCGTCCATAGGCTCCCGCTGTCAGACGATCGTCTGACTCCAGAACGGGACGAGGACGGGCATGAACGACGACACGCAGGTCAGCATGAACCGGGTGCACTGGGACGGTGGCGTGCCGCGCAGTGCGGTGGACGCGCTGCTGCACGACGGGGGGCTGGCGGTGGTCCCGACCAAGGTCGGCTACATCCTGATGACCTCGGACCGCGCGGGTCTGGAGCGGAAGTTCGACGCGAAGGAACGCAACCGCAACAAGCCGGGCGTCGTGCTCGTGAGCTCGCTCGAGATGCTCCGGAGCATCGCGCAGCTCACCCCCGAGATCGACGCCCTGTACCAGCGGTGCTGGGACGAGGACGTCCTGCTCGGGTGCATCCTGCCCTGGAGTGACGCGGGTCGAGCGGCACTGCCGGCGGACGGCTCCGACGAACTCATGATGGACACCCGCGGAACGTCCTGCTTCGTCATCAAGTTCGGCGTCCCCGGTGAGCTCGCCGCCCGCGAACTCTGGACCGAGCACGGCAAGTTCGCCTTCGCGAGCTCGGCCAACCCGTCCGGTACCGGCAACCGTGGCGTGGTCGACGGCATCGGCGAGCGCATCGCCGAGCGTGCCGACGTGATCGTCGAGGCGGACGACTACGTCGCGTCCATCCAGCCGGAGCAGAGCGCCGAGACCCGCTACGAGCAGGGCGTCATGGTGTCGATGGTCGACAGCACCGGAGCCCTGATCCCGCTGCAGGACGGACGCCGATCGGTCGTCCCCGCACCGACGCTGATCCGCAAGGGGCTCGACGTCGACCGGATCATGGGGCTGCTCGCGGACACGTTCACGAGCTGGGACTACCGGCAGGGTGAGTACTACTGAGCCCGCACGAGAGGACTTCCGTGGGCCGGAGCCGCCTGTCGCGTGAGGACGCCTCGAGCCGCATCACCGCGTTCGTGTACGGCAACATCGTGATCCTCGGCACGATCGCACCCATGGTCCCGGACACCGCCGAGAGCGGTCGGGGGCTCTGGTACGTCCTCGCCACCGCGTTCTCGACCTTCCTCGCACACACCTTCGCCGAGTCGGTCGGTCGACGTGCGCGGAGCGACCACCGCCTCACCGGGGAGACCGTCCGCGACGAGCTGCGAGATTCGCTGCCCATCCTCACCTCCGGTCTCCTGCCGGCTGCCGTCCTCGCCTACGCCTGGCTGACCGGCACGTCCGGGCTCGCGGCCGAGATCATCGCGATCGCGTACCTCGTGGTCCGGCTCGCCCTCCTCGGGCCCGTCGTGGCCAGGCTCCGCGGGGAGAACCCGTCCCCGCGGACGTTCGTGGCCGGCCTCGTCCTCGCGCTCGTCGGTGTCGGCATCGCGCTGGTCAAAGCGGGTCCGGGCTTCTGAGGCGAGCGAGCGCGGGAGCGCGCGAGCGCGGGAACCTCGACACCTCGCGTCGTCAGGTGGGCTCACCCTCGGCGACGGCCGCGACGGCTTCGATCTCGACCAGTTGGTCGTCGTAGCCGAGCACCGTGACGCCGAGCAGGGTGCTCGGCACGTCGTGCGCGCCGAAGGCATCGCGCACCACCTGCCATGCGGTGACGAGGTCGGCCTGCCGCGAGGACGCCACGAGCACCCGGGTGCTCACGACGTCCTCGATGGACGCACCTGCGGCACGCAGCGCCTCCTGCATCGTCTCGATGCACCGGGCAGCCTGGCCCGCGTAGTCCCCCACCGCCGCCGTGGACCCATCCGGTTCGAGCGGGCAGGCCCCGGCGAGGAACACGAGCCGGGTCCCGGCCGGCACGGTCGATGCGTACGCGTACTGCGCTGCATCGCTCAGGACGTCGGACCGGATGAGACGGACAGCGCTGGCCATACCGGTCATCCTGCCAGCAGCGACGTTCGACCCTCGGCGGCGTCAGGCGCAGTACTCGTACGGCAACTTCGCGACCGAGCCCACCCAGATCGCCCCCACGGTGGTGCCGTCCGTCCCGAGCTGGAACGTCATGTAGCGCCCGTCGGCCTGCACGCTCCACATCGAGTACGGCCCCTGGTCCTCACCGTAGGTGCCGGTGTACTGGAGGTCCGGGTACGCGGAGCGCACCTCGGTCAGGGGCGCTCCGATGCCGATCCCGGCGTCGGTCTCGGGCGAGTTCGTCGTCACCGGGTCCGACCCCACCCCACCGATGGTCACCCCGGCGACCTTGCCGTCGCGGGGGATGACGATGAGACCGGGGGTGTCGGACCGCTCCCAGAACGTCGTCTCCGGGCTGGCCGGGCACGCATCCGTACTCCGGGAGTAGGCGGCTGCCAGGTCGTCGATCTCGCCCTGCACCGGACCACCGAGGGCGATCGGTCCGACCTCGTCGGTCGAGATGGTCCACGTCGCGGGGTCCGACAGGCTGAAGGCCGTGTCCGTCGCGGTCGGGGTCGCAGCCGGGGTCGGAGTGTCGGGGTCAGCCGGCACCTCCGGGGTCGCGGTGGCAGTCGCGGTCACGGTCCGGGTCGGCGTCGCGGCCGGTGAGCCGGAACAGGCGGTCAGCGCCATCGCTGCGATGAGCCCGAGGGCCATCCCGGCGGTCCGGGCCGTCCGGGCGGTGCCGTTCACGCTGCCCCCGCCGCACTGCGCCGCTGCCGGTCAGGCGGGAGCTGGGGGCCGGGTTGCTGCACGGTCCTCCAGCTGCCGATCCGCGGGTCGAGCCGGACGGCGTCACCGCATTCGTCGCAGTGCGCCGCTCCCGCCTCGCCGAGCAGGATCTTCGCGCCGTCGTGGACGAACGGGTTCGGGTTGCCGGGCATCGTCTGTTTCCCTCCGTCGGCGGATGTCGAAGGGTCCCCGCCCGCAGGCGGGGACCCGACCGGCGCGCGCTCCGGAGAGCCGCAGCGCCGGCCGATGACCCCCGCGCCGTTGCGATGGCCGATCCACCGTACGTCGAGCCTCCACGAGGAACGGAACCCCTCGTCCCCCATCGCAACCAGAGCGTTACACAGCTTCCGGCGCAGCGATCAGTCGGCGTCCTCGATGTCGAACACGACGACCCGCGCACTCGCCGCACCGATGACCTCGGCCACCGGCCGGTGCTCCGGGTGCGGCAGGTACCCGGCGAGCGCGGCACGGTCGCGGAACCGGACGACGAGCATCCAGTGGAACCCGCCCTCCAACCCCTCGGTGCTCACGCTCGTGCCGGCCTGCACCGACTCGACCCCCTCGACCCGTGGCAGGTGGTCGCGCGACAAGGCCGTGGCCTCGGACGACCGGTCCTCCCCGTCCCACTCGACCAGCACGGTGTGCGTCACTCCGGACACGTGGTCCCCTTCCTCGAACGCAAGAACGCGAAAACGCCAAAAGCCCAGAACGGCAGATCAGAACGCCGGCGTCCCGCCCGCGATCGTGATCGTCGACCCGGACTGGTAGCTCGACTCCGGGCTGACCAGGTGCACGTAGGCGGCACCGAGCTCGGCGGGCTGACCGGGACGGCCGAACGGCGAGCTCTCGCCGAAGTGCGACACCGTCTCGGCGTCGTCGGAGCCCGGCTGCAGCGGCGTCCACACCGGCCCCGGCGCGACGGAGTTCACACGGATGCCCTTCGGCGCGAGCTGCTGCGCGACGGCCTCGGTGAAGAGCTTGATCGCGCCCTTCGACACGGCGTAGTCGATCTTGTCCGGCGAGGGCGTGGACGCCTGGATCGAACCGGTCGTCACGATGGTCGAACCGGGCTCGAGGTGCGGCACGGCGGCCTTGGTCAGCCAGAACAGCGAGTAGATGTTCGTCTTGAAGGTGGAGTCGAACATCGAGGTGTCGAGCGTGAGGATGTCCTCGTTGCTCTCCATGCGCCCCGCGACCATGACCAGGGTGTCGAGGCCGCCGAACTCGTCGACGCCCTTCTGCACCAGGTCCGTGCAGTACTGCTCGTCGGAGATGTCGCCGGGGAACAGCACGGCCCGACGACCCTCGGACTCGAGCAGGTCGCGGACCTGTTCCGCGTCCTCCTGCTCGTCCGGCAGGTACGAGAGCACCAGGTCCGCGCCTTCGCGCGACAGGGCGATGGCGGCGGCACGGCCGATGCCGGAATCAGCACCGGTGACGATGCCGCGGTACCCCTTCAGCCGTCCGAGCCCTGTGTAGCTCTCCTCGCCGTGGTCGGGCTTCGGGTCCATCTGCCACGCGGCGCCCGGCAGCGACTGCTCCTGCTTCGGGTACGGCGGTGCCGGGTAGAGGGTGTTCGGATCGCGCTTCTCGTACTGGCTCATGGCCCCACTGTCGTCGCGGCGCCCGCACGGGCGCTCAGCTGGTGGGTGACGGACGCCGAGCAGGCGGTCCCGGTTCTGGAGACGGGTGGTGACGGACTGGAGGCGCGGTGCCAGCTGGCACCGCGCCTCCCGTCCGTCAGGTGGTTCAGACGCCGGCCGTGGTCCGGATCCAGGACGAGGCCTGCGACAGCAGGGCGTAGTTCGAGCCGGCCTTGGTGTTCGCGCCGGGGTCGGCGCTGTCGCCGGTGGAGCAGACGGCGACGACCTTGCCGTTGACGAGCAGCGGGCCGCCCGAGTCGCCGTGGTTCGAGGCACCGGTCACGCCGGTGAGGTGCTGGGCACGACCGTTGAAGGCGTCGGTGCTCGCGCCGGTGAGCGAGACCGTGGCCTGGTACAGGCCGTCGGACTGGGTCGCGTTGGCACGCAGGCCGTAGCCCTGGATGGTGCCGGTGCCGCTCGACTTGGCCGTCGCGGTGAGGTCGAGGGGTGCGTAGGTGGACAGCGAGTAGGCGGTCCGCAGGTGCACGAGCGCGATGTCACCCGCCGGCGAGGCGCTGACGCGGTCGACGGCGACGGCCGTGCCGCGGTTGACGGTGGAGTTGGAGTGGTAGACGTTCATCGCACCGATGCCGTCGATGCAGTGCCGGGCGGTGAGAATCCACGAGGCGTTGAGCTGCTCGCCGGTGCAGTTGCTGACGTAGCCCGAGGGGATGCTCCCGCCGGAGGCTTCGAGCTGCACCGCCCACGAGGTGGTGGGGGCCTTCTGGCCGCCGACGACCTTCGTGCTGACGGGCAGCGCGGACGCGGGCGAAGCGGCGAACACGCCGGCGGTGATGACGGCGACCGCGGCGAACGCGGCTGCGATGGACTTCTTCATGACGACTCCTCTGTCGGTGAAGCACCTGCCAGTTGCTTTGTGCAACTGATGCGTCATCCTGACCCCCTGGCCAGGGGTCGCACCAGTCCGCACTTCGACGGACGCGGCTCCCGGAAGGGCCGTCGCGGGCTTGCTGGCGGTCGTCCGCTACGCGAACTGGCTGGGCCGTGCGCCATCGGTCTGGTCGTAGCGTCGAAGCATGACGACCAGTGACGCGATCAGCCTGCCGGATCGGTTGGTGCCGGCTCTGGACCCAGACCTCGAGGTGCTCGACGCCATGGACCGGGTCATCGCGGCGTGCGTGGAGGGGACCTCGGCGACGGAAGCCGGGGTCGTGCTCGCGGACCGGTCCGGCGTGCTGCAGGTCGTCGCCTCGACGAGCGAGCGCAGCAGCGAGGCCGAGGAAGCGCAGCTCGGGACGGACGAGGGCTCGTGTCTCGACTGCTACCGGACCGGGAAGACCATCGACGTGCCCGACGTGTCGACCCATCATGCGGAGTGGCCGGCGTTCTCGGAGACGATGCGCGAAAACGGGCTGCACGGCACGTTCGCCGAGCCGATCCGCCTGCGGGACCGGACCATCGGCTCGCTGTGCGTCTTCGCCGACCACACCCGCGGGCACAGTGACCAGGACGTCGTGCTGATGCAGCTGCTCGCCGACGCGGCTTCGGCTGCCCTCGTCCGGCAGCGTGACCGCGGGGTGTCGACCACGATCGAGGAACAGGTCGAGGACGCGCTCGAGGCCCGGGAACTCCTCGAACAGGCCAAGGGTGCACTCGCGTACCGACGGGGCATCCGGATGGACGAGGCGTTCCAGATCCTGCGACGTGCTGCTGCCGGTGCGGGCCGCGGGATCCGGGCCATGGCGGAGGACGTCGTGCACCGGGGCGCCGACCTCGGCAGCACCGGCTAGGCCCGTCGGGTCCGCGGCCCGTCCGGCTCCGTCCGCAGCACCAGGCCGTGGTGGTCGGTGGTGAGCGTCACCGCGACCACCTCGCCGAACGCGTCGCCGTCGAGCTGCACACGCTCCGGGGTGTCGACGGTCAGCCGCAGCGTCCTCGCCCGCGTATACCGGAGCGCACGCGAGGTCGGCAGCACCCGCGCCAGGAGTCGCCCGAACCGGGTGCGCGCGAAGAAGCGGTTGAGCGTCAGGGCGTACCCGACCTTGGTCCAGCCGAACCACCCGGCCGGCCGGAACGCCACGGCGTCGAGGATGCCGTCGTCCGGTCGGGCCGCGGGCAGCAGCAGGATGCCCGCGGTCAGGGTGCCGCAGTTCCCGACGATGATCGTGTGGGCGCTCATGCTGCGGAGTGGGCCGTCGTCGATCCCGTAGTGCACCGGGATCTGCCGGTTGCCGATCACGGACCGGGCGATGGGATCCGAGTAGGCGACCCATCCGAACCGCTTCTTCACCCACGCGTTCGTGTCCGCGGCCATGCTCGCATCGAGCCCGATGCCGGTCATCACCAGGAACGCGTGCGACGTCGTGGTGCCCGCCGGGTCGGTCAGGTCGGCCAGCCCGACGTCGATCGGGCGGTCCGTCCCGCTGAAGCCCGCTCGAACCGATCGCACCAGGTCGCCGAGGGGCAGACCGAGGTTCCGCGCGAACAGGTTCCCGGTGCCGCTGGGGAGGAGCGCCACCGGGATCCCGGTGCCGCGGAGTTCCGCGGCGACGACCCGGAGCGTGCCGTCACCACCGGCGACGAGGACGACGCTCGGGTGGGCGTCGCGCGCGTCCCGGGCAGCCGCCCGTCCGTCGTCGTCAGCGCTCGTCTCGAACCAGAGCGACTCGACCCATCCGTGCGCGCGCTCCTCGGCGCCGAGGACCGCTCGGAGGCGGGCCTGGTCGATCTTGGTCGGGTTCACGACCACGGCGGCGCGCGGCGGGCCGGGTTCGTTCGGGGACGTCGGCATGCGGTCGGTGTGGGGATTCCTGCTGGTGGTGCGCTTCGCCAGTGGCGGACTAGTTGGTCCGGCCGGCGTTGCGGGCCTTGTTGCCGCTGCGGCGGACGGCGCCGAAGACGATCGTGCCGAGCAGCAGGACGATGCCGATGATGCCGAGCCAGAGCAGGCCCTGCAGGGCGAAGCCGACGATGGACAGGACTGCCCAGAGGACGACGAGGACGATGACGGTCTTCACGGTGGTGGTTCCTTCGGTGGGGTGTGGTGCCTGCGGGGTGGGGTCGGGCGGGGTGGGCGTGTCAGTGGATCCGGAGCTCGGTCACCATCGGGCAGACGAAGGGGTCGCGGGCGGCGAGGCCGACGCGGTTGAGGTACCGGACGACGATGCCGTAGGAGCGCAGCAGCGTGGTCTCGGTGTAGGGCACGTCGAGGGTGTCGCAGTGGTCACGCACCAGCAGGCGGGCCTGCTTCAGCGCCGGACGCGGCATCGACGGGAACAGGTGGTGCTCGACCTGGTAGTTCAGGCCGCCCATCAGGAACGAGACCCACCAGCCGCCACGGATGTTGCGCGAGGTGCGCACCTGGCGGGAGAAGAAGTCGACCTTCGCGTCGTGCGCGATGGTCGGCATGCCCTTGTGGTTCGGGGCGAACGAGGCACCCATCATCACGCCGAACACGGCCAGCTGCACGCCGAGGAACGCACACGCCATCCCGAACGGCAGGAACCAGAACACCACCGTCAGGTAGATCGCAAAACGGGCAACGAGCAGGACGCCCTCGAGGATCCGCCCCCGGACGTCACTGCGCCCACCCGTCCCGCGGAGCACCGACATGACGGCGGCCCGGTGCAGGTTGATGCCCTCGAGCGTGAGCAACGGGAAGAACAACCAGCCCTGGTACTGCACGAACACCCGGAGCGGCCCGTTCTTGACGGCGGCGGCGTCCTCGGGCAGGAACCGGATCACGTCCGGGGCGATGTCCGGGTCCTTGCCGACGGTGTTCGGGTTGCCGTGGTGACGCGTGTGCTTGTTCATCCACCACGAGTAGCTCAGGCCCACCAGGAACGTCCCGACCCAGCGGCCAGCACGGTCGTTCCACTTCTGGGACGCGAACACCTGACGGTGCGCGGCCTCGTGCGACAGGAACGCGAACTGCGTGAACAGCACACCCAGCGCACCGGCCACGATCAGCTGGAACCACGAGTCCCCCAGGAACGCGAACGCGACCCAGCAGGCGGCCGTCGCCACGACGAGCGCGGAGAACAGCGCCCAGTAGAACCCCCGACGGCGCTCGAGCAGCCCGGCTTCCTTCACCTGCGCCAGCAGTGCGGAGTACGACGAGGTGCCGCCGGTCCGCGGCCCGGCCGGGGAGCCGGTCTTCCGGTAGCCGCCGGTGAGGGGTTTCGAGCTGGTCTCCCGCTGCGGGCTGGTACCGGCGTGCTGCGTGGTCATGGATTCCCTGGTCGTCATCGGAATGGAGGAACGTTCCGGCGGCCGGGGTCTGGGGCTGCTGGTCCAACGCTAGAGCCGCCGCGCTCCTCGGTGCAAGCCACAGGTCCGCGTGTCTGCTGCTCGACTACGGTTGTCCCGCCTGCTCGACGGAAGGACCGCTCCCCACATGACCGAGGTACGCGAAGCACGACTGGTCGAGACGTTCGTGACCCTCACCGACAGCCTGGTGGCGGACTACGACGTGGTCGACGTCCTGCAGACGCTGGTCGACCGGGCCGTCGAGCTGTTCGACGCCGCCGCGGGCGCCATCCACCTGCTCGACAAGCACGACGAGCTGCGGGTCGTCGCCTCGACGAGCGAGCGCAGCAGCTTCATCGGTCTGCTCCAGCTCAACGCCGGCGAGGGGCCCTGCATCACCGCCGTGACCACCGGCCGGTTGGTGACCTCGGAGAACGCGGACGACCTGCGGCAGCACTGGCCGCGGTTCGCCGAGGCATCGCGGGCTCGCGGCTACGCGGGGGTCCACGCCATCCCGCTCCGGCTGCGGGACACCACGGTCGGGTCGCTGAACCTGTTCCGCGAGACCGAGGGGGCGCTGAACGGAGCCGATGCCCGAGCCGCGCAGGCCCTCGCCGACGTGGCAACGATCAGCCTGTTGCAGCAACGGACCCTCGAGCACGCGACCCTCACCGCGGAGCAGCTCCAGCGTGCGCTCGACAGCCGCGTGGCCATCGAGCAGGCCAAGGGGTACCTCGCACGTGCGGCCGGGGTCGACGTCGAGGAGGCCTTCGGCATGATCCGTCGCTACGCACGTGCCACCCAGCGCTCGCTGAGCCAGGTCGCCGCCGCCGTGGCGCGCGACGACGTCCCGCTCGCTGACCTGATCGGGGCCGGAGCGTCCTGAGGGTTCGCTCGGGACGCTCCGGCCCGCGCACGGCTACTTCGTCGTCGTGAAGGTGCCCCGGGCCCGCTGGTCCGAACCGTAGCCACGGGCGTGCACCACGTGCGTGCCCGGCGCCAGCGCCGCCACGGCCTTCGTGATCTTCAGGCGGACCTTGCCGTCGGCGTTGGCCGTCGTGCGGGTGGCCCGACCGCCGTCGATGCTGACGGTGACCGACTCCCCGGCACGGAACCCCGTCGCCGAGATCGCGACCTTGGCACCCTTCCGGCTGCTCGTCGGCGTGACGGCGATGGCCGTGCTGGACGCCTGCGCCTCGGCGCACGCGTCACCCGGGGTCCCGACCGCCGGAGCGGACGCGGTCGGCCGTCCGTTCACGCTGCGCACGCCGTCGTCCTCGCGGATGCGCATCGTGCCGACCGAGTCACCGATCACCGAACCGCCCTGGGTGTTGCTGAGGGTCATCGCGTAGTCCGACGTCCGCGAGAACGACGGGGTACGGTCACCGTTCACCGAGACCGCGACCGTGCGGCAGACCTCGCCGGGTTGGAACGTGACGGGCTGCACCGCCGGGCGGATGCGCCCGTCGTACGCCTGGTCGAGGTCGAAGGACACCGTCGTGGCCTGCTCGGCCGGTCGGGAGAGCACGACCGCTGCCCGGACCACCGTGCGGGTGCGACCCTCGTCGACGAACCGGTCCGCGATGCGTGCGGCGGGACGCTTCGTGACCGCCGGGGTGCCGAGGGTCGCAGCGGGCACGAGCGACAGGTCGCTCAGCAGGACCCCGCTGTTCTTCTGCGGGACGTCGATCGTCACCTCGCGCACCGACGTCAGGTCGATGCCGGTGAACGTGTCGAGGGGGATGCGCGCCTGCTGCAGGATCGTCTTGCGCGGGGCCATCCGGGTACCGGGGAGCAGCTGTCCGGCACGGCTGGTGTCGGACAGGCGGCGGGTCGCCACGGCACCGGTCGCGTCGCGGAGGGTGATCGAGACGTTCGCGTTCGTCGTCGCGGTGTCGTCCGGGGTCAGGCGGAGCGACAGCGCCTGGAACCCCGTGAAGTCACCGGCCGCCGGAGCCACCGGGACGTGCACCTGGCCGCCGGTCGCCGCCTTGGTGGGCGAGACGTGCAGGGCGGGGGTGGCCGGCACCGACGACGCCAGGTAGGCCGGGGTGTAGTCCGGGGCGTTGGACGAAATCGAGACGCACGCCGGCAGGATCTGCTTCGCGGGCAGGTTGTCGGTGCTCGCGCAGGTCTTCGCCGTCAGGGCACCGGTCGTGGTGATCGCCGGGTTCGCGGTGTCGAACAGGGCGAGGTCGCGCCGGCTCGCGCCGGGCTGGGAAGCGCTCACCCGGATGTCGGCCGTGCCCAGGGCGGCGGGCTGGCGGTTGGTGCCGTCGAACATCGGCAGGAACTGCTGCTCACCGTCGAGCGTCAGGCGGAAGAAGCCGCTGATCAGGCTCGTGCCGATGGCGTACTGCCGGTCGGACGACAGCCGCGTGGTGTGTTTCGCCTTCGCACCGCAGACCGCGTCGGACTCGTCGTACCAGTCGTCCGACGACGCCTTCGCGTACTTGCCCGGCGTCCACGTCGTGTTGAAGAAGTTGTGGTTCGCACCCATCACCAGCACCGAGGAGCGCAGCACGTCGTCCCCGAAGGCAGTGCGGGAGTCGTCGTAGAAGTGCTGTCCCTGCAGGTCGGACACGTCGCCGTCGCAGTACGGCAGGACGACCGCCGTGTTGGTGTCCGGCAGGGTCATGCGCCCGAAGTCGGTCGGTGCCAGGGGCAGGACGGCACGGATGCCGAAGGGGTTCGTGCGCTGCGTGTTGAGCAGGGCCGCGCGGACCACGCCGTCACCGCCGCGTGAGTGGCCCATGAGGCCGACGTCCTGCAGGTCGAGCTTGCCGGTGAGCAGCGGCGAGAGCCGGGGCTCCTGCCCGGCGTCCGCCCGCTGCAGCAGGCTGAGGTGGTCGAGGACGAGCTGCCCGCGGGCCACCGCCCCGCCGTCGTCCGAGTAGCTGCCGTCGAGGGCGTTGATCGCGTTCGCGGAGATCGACACGACGACGTTGCCGTGGCTGGCCAGCGCGGTCGCCGCCGCGTTGTAGCCGAGGTAGCTCGGGATGTCGGTCTGTCCCTTCCCGCACGGCCACGCCTTCGGGTTGTACGTGCCGCCGTAGCAGGCCTCGTGGCGGCCGTGCAGGAACACCACGACCGGGCGCTTGCCCGGGGCGTCCTTCGGCACGAAGACGGCGGCACGCATCTCGCCCTTGCGCCCGAAGCCCTTGATCGTCTCGGCTTCGTTGCCCAGGTCGTAGTCGGCCCGGGTGACCGCGTACTGGCCTGCGGACGCCGGGTCGTCGGTCAGGGGTGCCGGGGCTTCGCTCGGCGCGACCGTCTGCGGCGCGGTGGCGGCCTGCCGGTTGCCCTGCAGGTCGGTCTCGCCCGTCCACCCGAGCTCGACGCTGCGGGCATCGGCGACCGCGGGATCGGTCGTGGTGACCGTCAGCTGCCGCTGGTCGAGGCTCGTCTGCGCGACGCCGATGTCGGTTCCGTCCACGAGCAGGACGGGGGCCGCCGCCCGGAGCGGCAGGGGGACGGCGAGGGTCAGGACGACGGTGTACCCGCCGTCGGTCGGCGTGACCGTCCAGTCGTCACCCTGCGCGACTGGCGTGCCCGGCGTCGTGATCGTGGTCGTCCCCGTCGCGGCGGTGGACCCGTCGCCCGGTGCGGCCGTGGCCGGCAATGCCGCGATCGTGCCGGAGACGGCGAGCGCCCCGGCGATGAGTGTCGAACACGCGATCTGCAGCGCGATGGTGGAACGGCGTCTCGGCGAACGGTTCACGTCGGATCTCCCCTGGTGCGACGGGCATGCGCCACCGCACGCTCCGTCGCCAACAGTAGGGAGCGCGCTGCTCACCGCGGATCGTCCTGGAGGATGAGGTGGCGGCTCAGTCCCTGAGGGTCCTCACGGGAGTGACGGCCGGGTGCCGGGCGAGTAGTACCCCCGGCCCGGCACCGTGTGCCGGATGCCGCCGGCCGGGTCCGGCACGTCGCCGCCGTACCGCGGGATCACGTGCAGGTGGGCGTGGAACACCGTCTGCCCGGCTGCCGCGCGGTCGTTGAACCCGACGTTGTACCCGTCGGGTCGGTACCGGTCGTCGAGCACCAGCTTGAGTGCGCGGACGAGCCGCGTCATCGCGGCGACCTCGTCCGCGGTGGCGTCGAACCACGACACCACGTGGCGCTTCGGGACGACCAGGCTGTGCCCGGGCGAGACCGGGTTCACGTCCAGCAGCGCGACGACCAGGTCGTCCTCAACGAGCCGGGAGGCCCGTGGCACGTCGTCGAAGACACAGTCGGTCCGCATGCCCCCATGCAATCGGGCACGTGGACCGACCGCAAGGCCGGTGACGGCATGCAGATGGCCCCGCGACCAAGGTCGCGGGGCCATCTGTGGTGCGAGTGGATCAGATTCGGCCGACTGTGCGGCGACGACGACGCAGCAGGACCATGAGGGTTGCACCCGCGGCGAGCAGTGCGGCGGCGATGCTCAGCGGGACGGTCGGGTCCGAGCCGGTGAACGCGAGCTCACCGGTGGGCTGGTCGGTTCCGCCGCCACCGCTACCGCCGGCGCCTGCTGGGCCGCTCGGGGTTGCGGTGGGCACCACTGCAGGTGCCGTCGGGGTGGGTGTCGCGGTGGGCACCGGTGCCGGGGCGCGGACCGTGATGGTGACCGTCTGGGTGTCGTCCGGGGTGGTGCCGTTCGATGCGGTGATCGTCACGGTCGAGGTGCCCGGGGTGGTCGGGGTGCCGGAGATGACGCCGGTGGTGCTGTCGATCGTCAGGCCGTCGGGCAGGCCCGTGGCGGTGAAGGTCGGGTTCGGGGTACCGGTCGCGGTGACGGTGGACGAGTAGGGCACATCCACGGTGCCGTCGGACGGGGTGCCCGAGGTGATGGTCGGCGACTCGGACGGCGTGCCCGGTGCGGGGCAGCCGTTGGAGGCCGTGATCGTGTTGGTGTCGAGGGTGACGGCGCCGGTGCGGGCCAGCAGGCGGCCCTGCACGGTCGCGCCGGTGGTGGCGGTCACGGACTGCTGCGCCAGGACGGTGCCCTGGAACTGGGCGCCGGTGCCGACGGTGGCGGAGCTGCCGACCTGCCAGAACACGTTGCACGAGCTGGCGCCGCCGGTGATCACGATCTGGCTGGCGGACCCGATGGTCAGGGTCGACGCGGCCTGGAACACCCACACGGAGTTCGCGCTGCCGGCCAGGGTCAGCGCACCGTTGTTCGCCAGGGCGAGGGCGCCGCCGGAGTACACGCCGGGTGAGAGCGAGAGGCCGTTCAGCTCGGTGAGACCGGTCTGGGTCGGGGAGAGCGACGCGGCGACGTTGTAGGCGGTGGTGGTGTCGCGCTGGGCCTGTGCGGCCGCGGCGTCGGTCTGGTGCGTGGTGCCGTTGACGACGCCGTTCGGTGCGCCGCCGAAGCCGGTGATGGACGTGCCCGGCGACAACCCGAGGTCGCCGTTGATCACGGAGGGGCCGGTGTTCGTGACCGCGCTCGCGCCGAGGACGCCGTAGGTCGATGCGGTGCCGAGGTTGACCGGACCGTCGATGACCGTGGCGGCGGATGCTCCGCCCCCGGTCCCGAGGGTGATCAGTGCGGCGACGGCAGCCGCCGAGATGACGAGGATCGAGCCTCGTCGGGATTGGTGAGTGTGCACGGCCAGCCTCTGCCTGCAGGAGAGGCGAGGGGTCGTCGGCGACGAGCGCGCATTCTCGGAGACTCGAAGTATGCGCTTCCGCACAGCCAGGACCTAGGAATGTCTGCACATCCGGTCAAAGCCTGACAATCGGCCTGGATCCCAGCTGGATCGGGGGACGCTGGCGCATGATCACCACAGGTTGACCGGACGCTCTCACCAGCGGCCGGGTTGGGAGTTCGGGTCTCCCGTCAGCCGGTGCGGCGCCGGTCCCGGGTAGGACCGGTCGCCCACCCCCGGACACACGGCGAAGGGCCCCGCGATCGAGATCGCGGGGCCCTTGCTGGTGCCGGGTGCTACTTGATGACGACCTTGATGGTCGGGCTGGTGCTCGTGGTGAGCTCCGAGGTCCCGGCGAAGACGGCGTGCAGGTTGTGCGTGCCCTTCTTCAGCGGGAGCTTCGAGGTGACCACGCCGTTCTCCACCGTGACGGTGGCGAGGCGCTTCGACCCCTGGTAGATCCGGGCGGTGCCGTCGACGCTGAAGCCGGTGGCCTTCACCTGGACGGTCGCCTTGCCGCCGCTGTACTTGATGGCGGTGCGGGACGGGGCCTTCTCGACGGTGACCGTCATGGCCTTCGCCGTCTTCGAGTCCGTTCCCGAGTACACCGGGTCCGCGTTGACGAACGAGGCCGTGACCGCGTGCTTGCCGATGGCGAGCGTCTTCGGCAGCGTCATGCTGGCCGCGCCGTCCTTGACCGGGGCGGTGCCGAGGACCTTGCTGCCGTCCTTGAACGTCACGGTGCCCTGCTGGGTGCCGATGCCACCGGCGATGGTCGCGGTGACCGTGGCCGGCTTGGCGGTGCCGTAGGTCTGCTCGGCGGCCGACGCGGTGAGCGTGGTGGTGGTCGTCGGCAGCGTGGCGTGCAGGTTGAACTTGTCGACCGTCGAACCGATCGCAGCCGGGTCGGCCGTGGCCGTCGGCTGGAGCGTCACGCCGCAGCTGTCGACCTTGCCGTGCTGCACCGCCGAGTTGAGCGTGGTGCAGTCGCTGGCACGGATGTTCTCGACGGCGAGCTTGTCGTCGGTGACCGAGACCTTCACGAAGGTGCGGACGTGCTCCTGGTTCTCGACCGAGTTGGCCCAGTGACGCTCACCCTTGGGGTCCAGCGGGTCCGCGCCGTAGCCGCTCTGCGTGGCGTCCGGGGTGGTGAGGTCGTAGTACTTCGAGCCGGAGGCCGAGTTCGCCGTCATGTAGATGACGCCGCCGGGGCCGGAGAAGACCTCGGGAGCAGCGGGCTGCTCGTTGACGTTGGCCTTCTTGCCGTTCTTGATCGCGTAGCTGCGCGAGTAGGAGTGGTCGTGGCCCTGCAGGACCAGGTCGACACCCATGTCCGAGAACGACCGCGTGAAGTCGAACCGGCGCTGCTGGTTGTCCTTGTCGTTCGCGTGGTCGGCCGGGGAGTAGATCGAGTGGTGGTAGACCAGCGTCGTCCACTTCGCGTCGTCGCCGTAGCGGTTGATGACGTCGCGCACGTAGTTCACGTGGGCAGCGTCCGAACCGGCCGCGTAGGCGTTCGAGTTGATGTCGATGAACAGGACGCCCTTGTACATGTACCAGTAGTCGCCACCCGAGTTCGCGGTCGTGTTGCCGCCCGGGTAGAAGTCCGGCACCTTGAGGGAGTTCGGCACCTGGTTGTGCTGCTCGTAGGCCTTGCCGCCCACGTCGTGGTTGCCGATGGTCGAGGCCCACGGGTAGCGCTTCAGCACGTCGCTGCTGTCCGCGAACGCGCCCCACTCGTACTCGTTGTTGGCGTGCTCGACCTGGTCGCCACCGGAGACCAGGAGCTCGGCGTCCGGCTCGGTCGACGTGGCGTACTTGAGCGTGTCCGCCCAGCCGGCACCGTCGTCGTCCGTGAAGCCGGACGAACCGATCTGCGGGTCACCGAAGAACAGGAAGTCGAAGTCGCCGGAGAAGCTCTTCGTGGTGAAGGTGTACGACGCGGACCAGGCCGAGCCGTCCGCCGCACCGACGTGGTACGTGTACGAGGTGTTCGGCTCGAGGGCCGAGATCGTCGCGTGCGCGTTGATGTAGCCCGACTCGGCGGCGATGCCCGGGATGCTCTTGGTGTTCGAGTCGGTCGCGCTCGAGTCGGCTGCGGTGTTCGCGGCCTCCGAGGCGGCGACCGTCTGCTTGGCGTCCGTGAAGACGCCGTCCGTCATGGACGCGGTCTTCTGGATCTCGAGCGACTGCGCGACGTTCGTGGGGAAGTACCACGAGGCGATGCGCTGGCTCTCGGTCGCGCCGACACCGAGCAGGATGTGGATCGGGCCACCGGTCGAGATGTTGGTGGTGGGGGTGTTCGTCGCGGCGGTGGCGGCGTTCGTGCCGACCATCGAGGCACCGGCGATGAGCGCGGCCCCGAGGACGGCTCCGCAGACGCGGAGGGTGGTGGTTCTGCGCCGGGTAGTGGCGCCGGACAGGAGACTCATGTTGGTCCGTTTCTCAGACGTGGGATGGTGCAGCACGGAAGACTCTGCATGCACTGCAAAACGTCTTGGTAAACGCTGAGTGACGGTTCGTCGCTGTTCAGGAACGAACGCGACTCGTCAGCGGGTCCGAGGCGAGCGTCAGCCCGCCGCGAGCCGCTCGACGAACCAGATCATCCCCATCACGAACACACCGGCGGTCACGGCGCCCGTCACCCAGAGCGACACCCGGTGCGCCTTCCGCCGCAGCAGCGAGAGCGGCGGGAACACGATGACGATGATCGCGAGCTGCACGGCTTCGATGCCGACGTTGAAGATGAGGAGCGAGACGAGCAGCTGCCACGAGAACGCCTCGTGGATGCCGAGGGCCCCGGCGAACCCGAGCCCGTGGATGAGCCCGAAGGCGAAGACGACGGCCAGGCGGGTCCATCCGGCGCGGTCGAGCGAGAAGTGTCCGTGCTCGCCGACCACCAGTTCGTCGGCCCGCGATCGACGACGCCAGAGCCGCCACAGGTACCAGCCGGCGACGGCGGCGATGGACAGGGCGATGAGCGGCTCGACGACGATCGCGGGCGGGCTGACCACACCGAGGGCGGCGAGGATGAACGTGATCGAGTGGGCGATCGTGAACGCGGACGCCGTGTAGACGACCTCGCGCAGGCGACGCGACCCCGCGATGAGCGCCACGAGGAACAGGATGTGGTCGATCCCGGTCAGCAGGTGCTCGGCGCCGAGCCGGAAGAACTCCCAGAAGCGCTCACCCGCCGACTGCTCGGTCGAGAACGTGCGCTGCGAGGCGTCGAGGGTGGCCGAACCCGTCCGGTCGTCGACGTCGTAGGTGACGATCGTCTTGGTGTCACGCACGAAGGTCTCGTCGTCGGGGAAGAGCTCCGACGACACCACGTGCCCGGACTGCGTCTCCGACGGTTCCGGGCAGGCGAAGTCCGCGGTCACGTGGGCGTACGGCACCTCGTCCTGCAGGTCGACCGTGACGGTGTCGTCGAGCGTGCCCGTGCAGGCCTGCCCGCCGGCTCCGGTCACCCGGAACCGGTCGAACACGTACTTCCCGATCGCGTCGGTGTGCGCCTCGGCAGCCGTCACCATCCCCGGGAAGTCCCCGTCGTCCCAGGCCCGCTGCCCCTGCTCGTGCAGCGCGTCGTCGTGCTCGCTCGTGGCCACCGAGACGAGCATCAGGTCGTACTCGAGCCCGAGCTTCGCCTGCACGACGGTCGGCTTCGTGGACGTGACGTCGGCGTAGACCACCGAGCTGAAGCCGTGCGCCGACGCCGGTGACGCCCCCGCGAGCACGCCGATCACGACCACCCCGAGCAGCACGAGCGCGGCGACGACGCGTGCGACGAGCGCGAACAGGGGGAAGGAGCGGGCAGGGCGGGCGCGCAGGAGCGCGGCGGTGGTTCCGGAGGGCACGCGCAGACGATCCGGCCCGCAGACGACCTGCAGGTGAACAACCGGTGACCAGCAACGGGACGGCGGTCGGACAGGTCCCCAGACCGGCCCGGCGCGGCCGTCGGGCGTGCTTGCATGGTGCCGTGATCCGCCCCGCCACCCGGACGACCGTCCTGTGTACCGCCGTCGCCCTCGCCGCGGCCGGCACCGCTCTGCTGGCCGGCTGCTCCAGGACGTCGGACGGCGCCACCGGCGGCACCGGCCCGACGGCGACCGCGTCGGCGCACGCCTCGGCCGGGGTCCTGGGCACCGGGTTCTCCGACCCCGACCAGCCGCCGGCACCCGAGGCCACCATCCACCCGGAGCCCGGTTCCTGGTCCGGGGTGCACGCCCCCGCCGGCTACGACGTCGTGCTGCTCTCCGACGCGGGTGACGCCGCCGACGCTCCGACGCGGACCCTGCTCGACGCCGTCGAGTCGTGGGCCGCAGACGAGGACGTCACCGTCACCCCCGTCTCTGCGAAGGGCCCCGACGACCGGATCGCCGCGGTCCTGCGCGCCGTCGACGCCGAGCCCGACCTGGTCATCACCGTCGGCAACCACATGGTCGACCCGCTCGCGGCGGTCTCACCGACCGCGCTCCACCAGCAGTTCCTGGTCGTCGGCGCCGAGATCGCGGAGCCGACGTCGAACGTCACGGCGGCGGACTGGACGGGCGGCGGGTTCCGCGGCGAGGGCCTCGGTCCGTCGAGCCACTACGACCCGGAGACCTTCACCGAGGACCGCGCGGCCCGTGGCCTGCGCGCCGGCCTCGCCGCCGTGCTCCACGACCTGCGCGGCATCGTCGTCTGGGTGCCCTGACCGGGCGCTCCCCCGCTACGCGGTCTCCGGCTCCAGCACGCGCGCTCGCACCTGCGCCGCTGCGCCGAGTGCCACGGCGTCGGACCCGAGCGTCGACTGCGCGAGCCGGATCGTCGCCCCGCTGACGGGTGGTTCCGCGGCGATCGCCGCCGAGATGGCCGGTTCGAGCAGGTCCCAGGACCGTGCGATCCCGCCGCCGATCAGGACGGTGGTGACGTCGAGGATCCCCGCGGTCAGCAGTGCGGCCCGCGCCAGGCCCCACCCCGCGGTGGCGAAGACGGCGGCCGCGTCGGCGTCCCCGCCGCGTGCGGCGACGGCGACGTCCCGTGCCGAGAGCATCCGCCCGGAGCGTTCGGCGTAGCGGTCGGCGATGCCGCGCGCGCCCGCGATGGTCTCCAGGTGTCCGGTCTGCCCGCAGGTGCACCGGGCATCGCCGAAGCCGGGGACGTGGCCGATCTCACCGGCGGCACCGCGCGGGCCGGCGAAGAGCCGTCCGTCGAGCACGAGCGCGCCGCCGACGCCGGTGCCGAGGGTCATCCCGAGCACGTCGGACTCCCCCACGACCGCGCCGGTGGCGATCTCGCCGAGCAGGAACGCGTTCACGTCGTTGTCGAGGGTCGCGGGGACGCCGAGGGCGCCCGTCACCGCCCGGGTCACGCCGTACCCGGCCCAACCGGTGAACGAGTTGCCGGTGACCAGGACGGTCCCCGTGGTCCGGTCGACGACGCCGGCCGCGCCCACCCCGACACCCGCCAAGGAGGCCCGGTGCGTGTCGAGCAGACCCGTCACGGCCCCGAGTGCCGCCGTCACGATCGCCGCCCCACCCGCGTGGGCGGGCGTCGGCAGGTCGAGGCGGTCGATGACCTCGAGGTCGGGCGTGGTCAGGACGACCTTCGTGTTGGTGCCGCCGACGTCGACCCCGGCCAGGACCCGGGTCACGCGGTCACCGCCGCGAGCGAGGCGAGGCGCTCCGTCCGACGCTGCCGTTGCAGCACGGGGTCGGGCACCGGTACCGCGGCGAGCAGGCGACGGGTGTAGTCGGTGGTGGGGTGCAGCAGCGTCGTGCCGGTGGTGCCCTGCTCCTCGACGACGCCCTGGCGCATCACCACGACGCGCTCGGCGAAGTGCTGCACGACGGCCAGGTCGTGCGAGACGAACAGGCACGCGAAGCCCAGGTCGTCCTGCAGCTCGCCGAGGACCTCGAGCACGGTCTCCTGCACGCTGACATCGAGCGCCGAGGTCGGTTCGTCGGCGACGAGCAACCGCGGTTCGAGCACCAGCGCCCGGGCGAGCGAGACCCGCTGGCGCTGCCCGCCGGAGAGCTCGCGCGGGGCACGGGACGCCAGGGTCCGCGGCAGCCGGACGGCGTCGAGCACCTCGTCGATGCGGCGACGACGATCGGCCGACGACATCCCGCGACGGTGCACGGCGAGGGGCTCAGCGATGCACTCGGCCACCGACATCCGGGCGTCGAGGGACGCCACCGGGTCCTGCAGCACGACGCCGATGCCGGAGCGGAGTGCACGACGGTCACGGCCCTTCGCGGTCCGCAGGTCCTGCCCGAACAGCGACACCGTGCCGGACGTCGGCTTGATGAGCCCGAGCGCCACCCGGGCCGCGGTCGACTTGCCGGAGCCGGACTCGCCGACCAGGCCGACGGTCTCACCGGCGTGCACCGCGATGTCGATGCCCGCGAGCGCGTGGACGGCGCGCGCCCCGCGCCCGAACGTCACCGAGACGTCCCGCAGGTCGACCACCGGGGCCGCACCGGGCCTCCCGGCCGGCTCGGTCTCCGCGTCGGTGACGGGAGCCGACGGACGGTCCCCCGCCACGTCGAGCCGCGGCACCGCGGCGAGGAGCCGCCTGGTGTACTCGTGCTCGGGACGGAGCAGGACGTCCTCGACCCCGCCGGTCTCGACGATCTCGCCCTGGAGCATCACCGCGACCCGGTCGGCGAAGTCCGCGACGACCCCCATGTTGTGCGTGACGAGCAGCACGCCGGTGCCGGTCTCGACGGCGAGCGCGCGGAGCAGCTCGAGGATCTCGGCCTGCACGGTGACGTCGAGGGCGGTGGTCGGCTCGTCCGCGATGAGCAGCTTCGGGGCGTTCGCGATCGCCATCGCGATGACCACGCGCTGGCGCTGCCCACCCGACAGCTGGAACGGGAACGAACGGGTCCGGGACTCGGGGTCCGGGATGCCGACGCGACGGAGCAGGTCGACGGCCTCGGCCGCGGCGGCGGACGCGGAGACGTCTCGGTGGTTCCGGATCACCTCGGCGATCTGGGCACCGACGCGGGTGAGCGGGTCGAGCGCGGTCGCGGGCTCCTGGAAGACCATCGAGACGGTCGAGCCGCGCAGGGCCCGCAGCGCGGGTTCGGGGGCGCCGACGATCTCGTGGCCGGCGACGACGGCGCTGCCCGAGGCCGTCGCGTTGCCGGAGAGCAGCCCCATCGCGGCGAGGGCGACGGTGGACTTGCCGGAGCCCGACTCGCCGACCAGGGCGAGGGTCTCGCCGGGGGCGACCGACAGGGACACCCCCCGCACGGCGTCGACGGTGCCGGACTCGGTGCTGAAGGAGACGCCGAGGTCGGTCGTCCGCAGGATCGGTTCGTTGGTCATCAGCGGCCCCGTACGTCGAAGGCGTCCCGCAGTCCGTCGCCCACCGCGTTGAACGCGCAGACGACCAGGATCACGGCCAGACCCGGCGGCACGATGAGCCACCAGCGTCCGGAGTAGGCGGCGGTGAGTCCCGCCGAGAGCATGCCACCCCAGTCCGTCGCGGGCGGCTGCACGCCGAGCCCGAGGTACGAGACGTAGGCGACCAGCAGGATCGCGTCGGCGACCTGGAACGTCGCCGCGACGACGATCGTCGACACCGAGTTCGGCAGCAGGTGCTTGCCGATGGCGCGGGCGTGCGAGCCGCCGATCGCGCGCAGCGTCAGGACGTAGTCGCGGTTCTTGAGCGTCAGGGTCTCGGCGCGGATCAGGCGGGACGGCACGAGCCACGACACCAGGCCGAGGATGACGATGAGGCCGCCGACGCCGGGGTTCGTGATCGCCGAGATGACGAGCAGGATGAACAGGGCCGGGATCGCGATGCCGGCGTCGACGACGCGCATCATCAGGGCGTCGACCCAGCCGCCGACATACCCGGCGACGGAACCCCACAGGGTGCCGACGACGGTGGCCAGGACCCCGGCGGCGATGCCCACCATCAGGGAGACCTTGCCGCCGTACATCAGGCGGCCGAGGACGTCGTGGCCGACGGCGTCGGTGCCGAGCCAGTGCGCGGCGCTCGGGCCCTGGTTGGCCTGCTCGAGCAGCGTGTGGGTCTGGTCGGTCGGGTACACGAACGGGCCGACGAAGCAGAACAGCACGATGACGACGATCAGGGCGAGGCCGATCACGGCGAGGGTGTTGCTCCGGAACCGGCGGGCGGCGAGCCGGAACCCGGTGGCCGCGACGGTGACGGGGGCGCCCGGGGCTTCGGGGGCCATCTGGACGGCGGTCATGCGCGGCTCGCCTTCACTCTGGGATCGATGAGGGACTGTGCGACGTCGGCGAGCAGGGTACCGATGACGGTCGCGATGGAGATGACGAGCACGCAGCCGAGCAGCGTCGGGTAGTCGGAGGACTGCGCGGCGTTCCAGAACAGCAGCCCCATGCCGGGGTAGTTGAACAGCTGCTCGGTCACCAGGGCGCCGCCGAACAGCACCGGCAGGTAGTACCCGAGCATCGCGACGACCGGGGTCAGCGAGTTGCGGAACACGTGCCGCCGCAGGATCGTCGCGGTCGAGGCGCCGCCGGCACGGGCGGTGCGGACGTAGTCCTCCTGCAGGTTCTCGAGCGTCGAGGCGCGCATGTACCGACTGAACACCGCGATCATCGCGAGGGCTCCGGTCACCACGGGCAGCACGAGTCCGGCGGGGTCCTGGAACACCTCGGCCAGGGTGGTGCCGCTCGGTGCCTGGGACGGCAGCCACGGCAGCTGCTGGCTGAAGACGATGATCAGGACGAGGCCCAGGAAGAACGCGGGCGTCGAGTAGAAGACGAAGGCCAGGGCGGTGGCGGCGTAGTCGACCGCACCGTTGCGGCGGGCCGCCTGGAGCATCCCGACCGGGATCGCGACGACGAGTCCGAGCACCGCGGAGATGCCGGTGAGCACGAGGGTCTTCGGCAGGCGCTCGGCGATGAGCTGCGAGACCGGCTCGTTGAGCGTGTACGAGGTGCCGAGGTCGCCGGTCAGCAGGCGACCGAGGAACCGCAGGTACTGCACGGGCAGCGGCTGGTCGAGTCCCTGCGCCTGGTTGAACTGGGCGATCTGCGTGGGGGTCGCGGAGACGCCGAGCACGCCGCGGGCGGGGCCGCCGGGCAGCGCGTGCAGCAGGCAGAACACCACGACGGTGACGATGAGGATCACCGCGAGCGCCTGCAGGACGCGCCTGGTGAGGTAGAGAGCTGTGGTCATGCGGGTTCCGATGGTCGGTTCTTGCGTGAGCCGGGGCGGAGGCGCGGTGCGGGTCGGGCCCGCACCGCGCCTCCAGGCCGTGGTCGCGTCAGCGACCTACTTGGTCCACTTCCACTGGGCCGGGTGGAAGTTGGCGAGCGAGTCCTGGTCGAACCCGGACAGGCCCTTCTTGACGACCGAGATCTGGTAGTCGGGGCTCGGCAGCCAGATCACCGGCAGGTCCTTCGCGACCGCGGCGCTGTAGTCCTGCACGGCGGTGGCGTCGGTCGAGGTGGTGGTCGCGTCGATCAGGGAGTCGACCTCCTTGTTCGAGTAGCTGCCGAAGTTCGCCGAACCACCGGTCTGGAACAGCGACTCACCGGTCGGGTAGGCCGGGAAGTACCAGCTGCCCGCGGTGCCGAAGAACGACAGGTCCCAGTCGCAGCTGGCCTCGTCCGAGGTGCAGGTCGGGGTCTGCGACAGCACGCTCGACACCGGCGCGGTCTTGATGGTGAAGTCGATGCCGGTCTTCGCGAGCGAGGACTGGATCGCGCTCATCATGTTGTCGGTCACGGTCGAACCGGACTGCGACAGCACCTGCATCGAGAACTTCGTGCCCTCCTTGACACCCTCGCCGCACTGGCTGGCGGACGTGCCCGGGTCGGTGCAGACCATCGTGCCGCCCTGCTCATCCCAGCCGTGGCTGGTCAGCAGGTCCTTGGCCTTCGAGGTGCTGAACGGGTACGGGTTCGACTTCTGCACGTCGGAGACGTAGTCGGACTCCTGTGCCTGCGGGATCGGACCGTAGGTCGAGGTGGCGGTGCCGTTGAAGACCACCTTCGACAGCGACGTCTGGTCGATCGACATCTGGACGGCCTGACGGGCGTACAGCTGCTTGAAGACGGCGCCCATGTCGGGGTTGTTGAAGTTGTACGGCATGTACGTGATCGCCCAGCCGGTCCACGGCTCGACCTCGTAGCCCTTCCCGGTGAAGGACGCCTTCTGGTCCATGTCGGTGGCGTTGATGTACCCGTAGTCGACCTCGCCCGAGCGGACGGCGTTCACCTCGGCGTCGGCCGTGGTGAAGGGCAGCAGGTTCACCGTCGTGATCGACGGCTTCTCACCACCGTCGTACTTCTTGTTCGCCGTCAGGGTGACCTTGCCGGCCGTGGTGAAGGTCTTGACCCCGTACGGGCCGGAGATGGTCTTCCACAGGTCGTCGGTGGCGTAGTCGGAGATCTTGCCGGCGGCGGTGTTGAGGTACTTCCACACCTGCTTCGCGCCGGCGGTGGTCTCGTCGGCGTCGGTCACCTTCGCGGTCGCGCTGGTCTTGTCCCACGCGTGCTGGGGCAGCGGGATGATGTGGCTCAGCTGGTTGGCGAGCATCCAGTCCGAGTTGTAGGCCTTGTCGAACGTGATGGTGAAGTGCGTGTCGTCGACGGCCTTGAACGAGGTCCAGTTGTCCGGTGCCTTGCCCTTGGAGTACGAGCCCCACTGGTCCTTGTTCGCCTTGATCAGGTTGAACCAGAACCCGACGTCGCGGCTCGTGATCGCCTCACCGTCCGACCAGTGCCGGTCGCCGAGCGTCATGGTCACGCTCTTGCCGTCGTCGGCGAACTTCGCGTCGGTGGCGACGGAGCCGGCCTTGTTCCACGCGATCTTGCCGGTGGAGCCGTCGTACGCGACGAGCGGCTCGTACAGCGACTGGGCGATGGAGCCGTTGTTCGTGTTGAGGTGCGCGGCGGTGCCGATCGGCAGGATCCAGTTCGGCGTGAAGTTGGCGGGGAGCGCGTAGTCGATCTCGTCGGTCGATCCCTGCGAGGCGTTGCCGCCTCCGGAACAGCCGGCGAGCAGCGCGCTCACGGCGATCGCAGCTCCGGTGAGGAGCGCCCAGCGACGGGGCTTGGACATGCGGTGTCTCCTTGTGCGAGGGACTTCGGGGAGGTGGAGCACGGGTGCCGAGCGGCACGAGGACAGTCAAGGACCAAAGCGATTGGAAAAACAAACATCTCGATGTAAAAACTGCGTTACTGCGGAACGGACGAAAGGGTGGACCGCTCGATCCGCCCCGTAGGCTCGCGGCAGAACGGACCACCGACCGGTGTTCCGCTCCCGTTCCGCCCGGATTGGAGAAAGTCGTGGCCGATCTCAGCGCCCGCGTCCTCGAGCTCGTCGCCTCGGGGCAGGCCGCCAGCCGGACCGAGATCGCGAAGGTGCTCGGAGCCGCCCCGTCGACCGTGTCGCACGTCGTCGGCCAGCTCCTGGAGCACGGGATCCTCGCCGAGGAGGGCACCGACGTCTCGACCGGCGGTCGCCCCCGCAAGGTGCTCCGCATCGGCGGCGTCGACGAGTACGCGGTCGCCGCGGACGTCGGTGGCGGCCACGCGCGCATCGGCGTGGTCCTGCCTGGAGGCGCGCTCGAGTCGGTCGCGAACGTCCCGTTCGCGCTCTCCGACGGTCCGACCGCCGGGCTCCAGCGCCTGGCCGCGCTGCTCGAGCGGCTCGCCGACGACCGTGGTCGCGAGGGACTGCGGGGCGTCGGGCTCAGCCTGCCCGGTCCCGTCGACGTCGTCGCCGGGGTCGTGGACCTGCCGAGCCGGATGCCGGGGTGGAACGGGTTCCCCGTGGCCGCGTGGCTGAGCGACCGGTTCGGCCTGCCGGCGATCGTCGACAACGACGCGAACTGCATGGCGGCGGGTGAGCAGACCGTGCAGGATCCCGCTCGACGCCAGACCATCACGATCAAGGCCGGCTCGGCGATCGGCGCGGGCATCGTCATCGACGGTCGGCTCTACCGGGGGTCGACCGGGGCGGCCGGGGACATCACGCACGTGCGGATCGACGCCGCCGGGGACACCCCGTGCTCGTGCGGCAACACCGGGTGCCTCGAGACGGTGGCGTCCGGGGCTGCCCTGGTCCGGATCCTGTCGAACGCGGGGGTCGACGTCGCCTCGACCGCCGACGTCGTCCGGCTCGCCTCGGACGCGCACCCCGAGGCCACCCGTGCTGTGCGGATGGCGGGCAAGTACCTGGGCGAGGTGCTCGCCGCCAACGTGAACTTCTTCAACCCGGACGCCGTCTACCTGGGCGGCATCCTGTCGACCCTCGACCCGTTCATCGCCGCCGTGCGCAGCCAGCTCTACGAGAGCTGCCACCCGCTGATGACCCAGCACCTGGCCATCGAGCCGGTGTCGCTCGGTGCCGATGCCGGGCTCGTCGGCGCCGGGCAGTTCGCGCTGCAGCGGGGCCTCGCCGCCTCGCTCGAGGAGCTCTCCGCGCCCATCCCCCAGTCCACCACCAGGAACAGGAGCGTCCGTGTCTGAGACCGGTCCCGTCACCCCCGCCGCCCCCGCCAGCACCGCTGGTGCCCGTCGCCCGGTCATCGCCATCGCCGGGCTCGCCATCGAGACGTCGACGTTCACGCCGACCCGGACGCACGCCCCCGCGTTCCACCCGGACCGCGGCGACGAGGCCGTCGCCCGGTACCCGTTCCTGGCGACCATGGCCGACCGGGCCGACTTCCGCGGGGCGCTCATCGGGCACGCGCTGCCCGGCGGGATCGTCGACCGGGCGTCGTACGAAGCCCTGGCCGACGAGATCGTGGAGCGGCTGGGTGCGCTGGGTCCGGTCGACGGCCTCTGGTACGACATCCACGGTGCGATGGTGGTCGAGGGGCTCGACGACGCCGAGACGGACCTGCTCGGTCGCATCCGCGCGGTCGTCGGCCCCGACGTCATCGTGTCCGCGTCGATGGACCTGCACGGCAACGTCACGCGCGAGCTCGCCCACCAGGTCGACCTCGTCACCTGCTACCGGATGGCCCCGCACGAGGACACCCTCGAGACGAAGGAGCGTGCCGTCCGGAACCTCGTCGACGTGCTCACCGAACGCCCCGTCGGTGCGCAGCGACCCGTGAAGGCCTGGATCCCGATCCCCGTCCTGCTGCCCGGCGAGCAGACCTCGACCCGCCTCGAGCCGGCGAAGTCCCTGTACGCGCAGGTCCCGCTCGTCGAGCAGACCGAGGGCGTGCTCGACGCCGCGATCTGGGTCGGGTACGCCTGGGCCGACCAGCCCCGCGACCAGGCCGTCACCGTCGTCACCGGGTGGGACGAGGCCGCCGTCGCCGCCGGTGCCGAACGGCTCGCCCGCGCGTTCTGGGACGTCCGCGAGGACTTCGTCTTCGTCGCCCCCACCGGCACGTTCGAGGAGTGCCTCGACGCCGCGCTCGCCCCGGGCGCCGCGAAGCCGTACTTCGTCTCGGACTCCGGCGACAACCCCACGGCCGGCGGCTCCGGGGACATGACCTGGGGCCTGACGCAGGTGCTCGCCCGCCCGGAGTTCCAGGACCCGTCCGGCCCGACCGTCATCTACGCGAGCGTGCCCGGACCGGCCGCGGTCGCCGCGGCGGTGGAGGCCGGCGTCGGTGCGACGATCACCGTGACCGCCGGTGCGTCGGTGGACCACGTGCACGCTGGCCCGATCACGATGACCGGGCGGGTGCACGCGATCAAGCACGGCGACCGAGACGCCGAGACCGAGGTCGTGCTGCAGGTCGGCAGCGTCTTCGCGATCCTGACGAAGCTGCGGAAGCCGTACCACCACGAGCACGACTTCACCGACCTCGACCTGGCGCCGCGGCAGGCGGACGTCGTCATCGTGAAGATCGGGTACCTCGAACCGGAGCTGTTCGACATGTCCGCCGACTGGATGCTCGCGCTCACCCCGGGTGGTGTCGACCAGGACCTGCTGCGCCTCGGGCACCACAGGATCGAGCGGCCGATGTTCCCCTACGATCGAGTGTTCCCGACGGCACCGGACCTCCGCGCCCGCATCGTCCCCGCCTCCAACGAACCGCTCGGAGCCCCTGCATGAGCACCACCGCCGCACTCGAGATCGCCGTGACCTCTCCGGCTGGTGCGATCACCGCGCGGGACGGCGGCGCCGACCGCGTCGAACTCTGCGTCGGGCTCGAGCTCGGCGGCCTCACCCCGTCGCAGGCACTGGTCGAGACGACCCACGAGACCGGGATCCCGGCGCACGCGCTGGTCCGCTGCCGCCCGGGCGGGTTCGTGCACTCCCCCGACGAGGTCGAGCTCATGGTGCGCGAGGTCCGCACGGTCCTGCGCTCCGGGGCCGCCGGTGTCGTGGTCGGTGCCCTGCGCCCCGACCGGACCCTGGACGAGGACGCCCTCCGCCGCTTCGTGGACGCCGCCCGGTCGGTCAGCGCCACCGCCGAGGTCACCCTGCACCGCGCGATCGACCACGCGAGCGACCCCGTCGCCGCAGCCGGATCGCTCGCCGCGCTCGGCTTCACCCGCGTCCTGACCTCGGGCGCCGCCCCCACCGCGGTCGCCGGCGCCGAGACGATCGCCCGCATGGTCGAGGCCGCCGGGCCCGTGCAGGTGATGGCCGGCGCCGGGGTCACCCCCGCCGACGTCCGCGCGCTGCTCGCCACCGGCGCCGCCGCCGTGCACCTGTCGGCCAAGCGTCCGGCCGCGGACAGCACGCACGCCGGGGTGCCGATGGGCGCCGGGGACGACGGCTCCGCGCACTTCGTCACCGACGCCGAGGTCGTCGCGGCCGCACGGCGCGCGCTCGACGCCTGACCCGCTCGCCGTCACACGGGAATGGCGGCCGTCGGAAGCCGCTTGACGCCCCCATGACATCGTCAGCAGCGCGCCGCGGGTGGCTCAGCGTCACGTCCGTCGCACTCGGGTCGTTCGTGCTCGTCCTGTCCGAGTTCCTGCCCATCGGGCTGCTCCCCGCCATCGCCGACGACCTGGACGTCGGCATCGGCACCGCCGGCCTGATGGTCGTCGCCACCGGACTCGTCGGCGCCGTCGCGGCACCGGTCGTCACCGTCCTGACCTCGCGACTCGACCGTCGGGTGGTGCTCGTGTCCCTGACCGTGCTGCTCGTGGTCGCCGACGGCCTCGCCGCGATCGCGCCCTCGTTCTGGGTGCTGCTGATCGCACGGATGCTGCTCGGTGTCGGCATCGGGGGCTTCTGGGCCATCGGCGCCGGGATCGCCGGGCGACTCGTCCGGCCGGAACTGACGATCCGTGCGACCTCGCTCATCACGGCAGGCGTCTCCGTCGCGACCGTCGTGAGCCTGCCGCTCGGCGCCCTGGTGTCGTCGCTCGCCAGCTGGCGCCTCGGCTTCGTGATCGGTGGGGCGCTCGGCCTCGTCGCGCTCGTCCTGCAGCTCGCGATGCTGCCGAGGATCCCCGCGCAGCAGCGGGTGCGGTTCGCGACGCTCGGGTCGCTGCTCCGCGTGCCCCGCGCCCGCGTCGGGCTCATCGCCGCGGCCTTCGTCTTCGCGGCCCAGTTCGCCGCGTACACCTACATCGCGCCGTACCTGCAGCAGCTCGTCGGCGTCGGCCCGGACACCGTGACGATCGCGCTGCTGGTGTTCGGCGTCGCGGGCATCATCGGGAACTTCGCCGCGGGCTTCACCCTCGACCGCAGTGTCCTCGGCACCATCGGGGCGTCGAAGTTCGTGCTCGCGGCGGCCGTCGTGCTGCTGCCGCTGCTCGCCCACTCCGTCGTGGGGGTCTTCGTGCTGCTCGTCGTGTGGGGCCTGGTGTGGGGTGCGCTGCCGCTCGGGATGCAGACGTGGATGTCGACGGCGTCGCCGGCTGGGTCCGAGACCGGGCTCGCGCTGTTCGTCACGACGATCCAGCTCGCGATCGCCGCCGGTTCGGTGCTCGGTGGCGCCGCGGTGTCGTCGTTCGGCCTGGCTGCTGACTTCTGGCTGGCCGGCGGGGTCGCGATCGTCGGCGCCGTCGTGCTCGTCGCGATGGGGCTGCGGAAGTCGAGTGCCGTGCCGGTGGTCGAGCCGGTCGCGGCCGAGCCGACGCCGACCGGCCCGGTGGCCGTCGCCTGCCCCTGACCCCGGTCGGGATGGGTCGCAAGACACCGGTGTTCGCGCACTGAACACGCGCAGACCGCGGTTCAACGGGTGAACACCGGTGTCTTGCGGAATCGGTCAGGTCAGGGTGACGATGCGGTCGGCCGCGGCGATCGCCACCGGGTCGTGGGCCGCGTGCACGACCACGACCCCTGCCGCGGCCTCGTCGGCGAGCGCCGCCACCACGAGCGCCGCGGACTCGGCGTCGACCCCCGCGGTCGGTTCGTCGACCAGCAGCACCCCGGCCCGCTGGGCCAGCCCGAGCGCGACGAGCGTCCGCTGACGCTGCCCGCCCGAGAGCTCCTCGATCGGCCGGTCGGCCAGGTCCGTGATCGCCATCCGCTCGAGCTGCGCGTCGACGATCGCCCGGTCGGCGCGCCCGAGCGGCCGCCACCACGAACGGTGCCGCCACCGCCCCATCGTGACGGCCGCGCGGACGGTGAGCGGGAGCGTGGTCGGCGGCACGGACTGGGTCACGTAGGCGACGCCGTCGGACGGGAGGCCCGTCACCCGCCCGACGGTCGGCCGCACGACGTCCGCGACCACGTCGAGCAGCGTCGACTTGCCGGATCCGTTCGGTCCGGTGAGCGCGGTCACGACCCCGGCGGGGAACGTCACGTCGAGCATGTCGAGGACGGTCCGGCCGCCGAGGACGGCCGTCACCCGGTCCAGGTGGACGGGAGATCGGGGCTCGGCGGGGTCGGTCGGCTCGGTCGCAGGCACCTGAGCACGCTATCAGTATCGATACTCGTTTTCATGTAGCGTCTCCGACCGTGACCTGGCTGACCGATCCGTTCTCCGTCGACTTCATGGTGCGCGCCCTGGTCGGCGGCTCCCTGGCGGCGGTCCTCTGCGCCGTGGTCGGCACGTGGGTACTGGTCCGGGGCATGGCGTTCCTGGGCGAGGCGCTCTCGCACGGCATGCTGCCCGGCGTCGCGATCGCCACCCTGACCGGAGTCCCGCCGGTGCTCGGTGCCGCGGTGAGCGCGGGCGTGATGGTGCTCGGCGTCGGGGCACTGCGTCGTCGTGCCCGACTGTCGTACGACACCTCGATCGGCCTGCTCTTCGTCGGGATGCTCGCACTCGGCGTGATCATCGTGTCGTCCTCGCGGTCGTTCGCCACCGACGTCACCGCGATCCTGTTCGGCGACGTCCTCGCCGTCACCCGGGCCGACGTCGGTGGCCTCGCGATCGCCGCAGCCGTTGCCCTGGCCGTCGCCGTCGCGTTCCACCGGCCCTTCACCGCGCTGGCGTTCGACACCCGCAAGGCCGCGACGCTCGGCCTGCACCCACGCCTGGCCGAGGTCGTGCTCATCGGGCTCGTCACCCTGGCGGTCGTCGCCTCGTACCGGGCCGTCGGCACCCTGCTCGTCGTAGGCCTGCTGCTCGCGCCGGCGGCCGCCGCCCGCGCGTGGACCCGGCACGTGGCCTCGACGATGCTCCTCGGTGCCGGCATCGGTGCCGCCGCCGTCCTCGTCGGGCTGCTCGTCTCCTGGCACGCCGGCACCGCCGCCGGCGCGAGCATCGCCGCGGTCGCCGTCGGCGGCGTCGTGGTCTCACGCGCCCTGGCCGCCGTCGTCCTGCGGCGCACCCCGATCCCCACCCCGGCGCGCGCGGCCGCGCCGGCAGCACCACGATCCGCCGCACCGTCTCGAGAGGGAGCATGAAGCACTCGACCACCAGCCGCGCCCCCGCGCGCCTCCTGTCCACCATCGGCCTCGCCACCGGCCTGGCCCTCACCGTCACCGCCTGTTCCACGGGCACCCCGTCGGCCGACGGCTCGACCGGCACCGCCCGTCCCCACGGTTACGTGGCGGGCGCGAGCGAGTCCCAGGAACCCCAGGTGCGCCTCCTGGCCGTGTCGGCATCCGGCGCGACCGCGGTGCACGACCTGCTCACCGAGGAGACCACCGAACTCGACGACGTGGACGCACCGGAGCACTCGGCGACCGACGGCCGGTTCCTCGTGACCAGCGACACCGACCGCACGACGATCGTCGACGGCGGGTCCTGGACCGTCGACCACGGCGACCACACCCACTACTACGCCGCCGAGCCGCGGGTGGTGGGCACGATCGACGGCGGCGGCCGGGTCGAGGTGCACTCGTCCGAGACCATGACGACGATCACCTGGCCGGACCGCACCGAGGCCGTCGTGCTCGACCGCGAGGCGCTGGGTCAGGGCGAGGTCGACGAGACCGCACGGATCGACGCGAGCGTCCTGCTGCCGATGGGCGAGCAGCTCGTAGCGGCCGACGGCGACACGGTCCGCGTGCTCGACCCGGACGGCGAGGCGACCGACCCCGCCGGTACCGCACAGACCTGCACCGACCCCGCCGGCGGGATCGTCACCCGCGCCGGTGCCGTCGTGGGCTGCGCCGACGGAGCGGTCGTGGTGGACGACACCGGCGAGCCCTCGTTCGTCGACCTGCCCGACGGCGCCGAACGTCCGACGGCCTTCGCCGCCCGCGCCGGCCGGCCCACCGTCGCCGGACTGGCCGGCACCACCGGGTTCTGGTTGCTCGACGTGCGACAGGGCTCCTGGCGGCTCGTGCCGACCGAACGGCCCCTGCGCGCCGTGGTCGCGGTGGACGACGAGGACGAGCACGTGGTCGGGGTCGACGACTCCGGGCGGGTGGTCGTCGTGACCGCCTCGACGGGGAAGGTGGCCACGACGACGGCGCTCATCGACATCGGCGCAGACAACCCCGCGCCGATGCTGCAGCTCGACGCCCAGCGCGCCTACCTGGCCGATCCCGCGGACGGCACCGTGCACGAGATCGACTTCGCCGACGGCGCCCGGGTCGCCCGAACGATCGAGCTCCCCGTCGCCCCCGTCGCCTTCGCCGAGGTCGGACTGTGACCGGCACCAGGATCCTGACCGCGGGTCTCGTCGCCGCGATCGTCGCCCTCGTCGCCACGGGGTGCACCACCGCCGGCTCGGACCGGCCCCTCGTCGCGGTGACGACGAACATCCTCGGCGACGTCGTCAGCGAAGTCGTCGGGGACCAGGCCGACGTCATGGTCCTCATGCCCCCGGGCGCCGACCCCCACTCGTTCGAGGTCTCCGCGCAGGAAGCCGCACGACTGCGGAGCGCCGACCTGGTGGTCGAGAACGGGCTCGGGCTCGAAGAAGGGGTCGCCCGTCACGTCGCGGCGGCGGCCGAGGACGGCGTGCCGGTCTCCACCGCCGGGGACGCGTTCGACCCGCTGGAGTGGACCACCGAGGACGACAGCGGCCCCGACCCGCACTTCTGGACCGACCCCGCCCGGATGGTCGACGTGGTCGAGGCCCTCGACCAGGACCTGCGCGACGCCGGCATCGAGCCGACCGGCACCGATGCCTACCTGGACGAGCTCCACGAGCTGGACGACACGATGACGGCGGCGTTCCGGACCGTGCCCGAGGAACGCCGGGCGCTCGTCACGAACCACCACGTGTTCGGCTACCTGGCCGACCACTACGGGTTCCGGGTCGTCGGGGCGGTGATCCCGAGCGGGACCACGCTGGCCTCCCCGAGCGCCGCCGACCTGCGCGACCTGGCCGATGCCATCGACGAGGCGGGGGTCCGGACGATCTTCGCCGACGCCTCGCAGCCCGCGCGACTGGCCGAGGTGCTCGCGGAAGAGGTCGACCTGCACGTCGAGATCCGACCGCTGGCGACGGAGTCCCTCACCGCGGACGGCGACGCCTCCACCTACCTCGGCATGATGCGCTCGAACACCGAGGCCATCGTCGACGGCCTGTCGACTGGTAATTGAGAATGAGAATCAATACAGTGAACGACATGACGAACACGAAGACGCTCCGGGCCGCGTGGCCCGCCGCCCTGCTCGGCGCGGCCGCCCTGGCCCTGACCGGGTGCGCCACGAACACCGACGCCGGGTCCGACACCACTGCGACCCCGAAGGCCGACGGGACGCGCATCACCCTGACCTACGACGGCGGCCTGCTCGTCCTCGACCAGGACCTGCAGGTGGTGGCCGACGACGCGATCGACGGCTTCACCCGGGTCAACCCGGTCGGTGACGGACGCCACGTGCTCGTCACCGTGCCCGAGGGCTTCCGAGTCCTCGACACCCAGGCCGAGCCGGCCCTGACCGACGCGGTGTTCCCCGCCGACACCGGCGGCCACGCGGTCGTCCACGGCGACCGCACCGCTCTGTTCGCCGACGGCACCGGGGACGTGACGACGTTCGACCACACCGAACTCGACGGTGCCGACCTGCCCGAGGTCGAGACGACGAAGTCCGAGGCCGCCCACCACGGCGTCGCGATCGAGCTCGAGGACGGCACGCTCCTGACGACCATCGGCACCGAGGAGAGCCGCTCCGGCGTGCGCGCCCTGGACGCCGACGGCGAGGAGATCACCCGGTCCGAGGAGTGCCCCGACGTGCACGGCGAGGGTGCGGTCAAGGATGAGGTCGCGGTGTTCGGCTGCACCGACGGCGCCCTGGTCTACCAGGACGGCGCGTTCGAGAAGATCGACGCCCCGACCGAGTACGGCCGCACCGGCAACCTGTTCACCACCGAGGACTCGTCGGTCGCGGTCGGCGACTACAACGACGACCCCGACAGCGAGGGCTACCTGCTCGACCAGATCGCCCTGATCGACGCGGCCTCGGGGAAGTACACCGTCGCGGACATGCCCGACGGCGTCGGCTTCACGTTCCGCGACCTGGCCCGCGGCCCCGGTGACGAGGCCGTCGTGCTCGGCGACGACGGTGCCCTGCACACCTTCGACGAGACCACCGGCGAGCAGCTGGAGTCGTACCCGGTGATCGACGCGTGGGAGGGCCCGGCCGAGTGGCAGGACGCCCACCCGGCCCTGAAGGTCGAGGGTGACATCGCCTACGTCACCGACCCCGCCGAGCGGAAGGTCCACGCGGTCGACCTGACCACCGGGAAGGTCATCGCCTCGAGCGACGAGCTGCCGGGCGTGCCCAACGAGATCGCGGTCGCGTAGCGACGAGCAAGACGAGCGCGCTGCGAGCGCGCGACGGGGTCCGGAACACGACCCCGAGAAGGACAGGAGGCCCGTGGCGATCCCGCCACGGGCCTCCTGTCCGCTGTCAGCGCGTGGACCGCGCGACGTCAGCCGCCGTCCGTCAGCCCTTGACCGGGATCGACTGCGCCTTGAGCGCCGCGATGGTCTTCGACTGCCCGGACTCGAGCGCCTCGCTCAGGGTGCCCGAGCCGGACGCCGCCTGCCCGAAGCCGTCGGACACGTCCGAGTAGGTCTGCGTCATCGTCGGACCCCAGGTGAAGGGCTGGATGTCCTTCGCCGCGGTCGCGAACTCCTCGTAGATCTTCTGGCCACCGTAGAAGTCGAGCCCCTCGGTCAGGGCCGGCAGGTCGGCGCCGGTGGTCGAGGCCGGGTACAGGTTGGCCTCCTTGTTCAGTGCGGACAGCGCCTCGGTCGAGGTGTTCAGCCAGACCAGGAACTTCGACGCCTCGGCCGGGTGCTTGCTGCCCGCGAAGACGACGTTCGACGAACCGCCCCAGGCGGCCGACTTGGTCTCGCCGGACTTCCACTGCGGCATCGGGGCGACGGCCCACTTGCCCGAGGTCGACGGAGCACCGCTCGAGATGGTGTTCGCACCCCAGACCGCGGAGACCCAGGTCCAGTCCTTGCCGCTGTCGTAGGCGTTGTTCCACTGGTCGGTGAAGCTCGGCAGGGTGTTGACGAGCTTCTTGTCGATCAGGTCCTGCCAGTAGTCGGCGACCTTCTTCGACGCGGCGTCGTCCAGGTTGACCTTCCAGTCCTGGCCCGAGTTCTCGAACCACTGGCCACCGGCCTGCGAGACGAGCCCGGCGAACTGGTTGACGTCACCCTTGGCGAAGTTGGTGATGTTGCCGCCGAGCTTCTTGATCTTCACGGCGTCCTCGGCGTACTCCTCCCACGTCTTCGGGGCGTCGAGGCCTGCCTTCTCGAACAGGTCCTTGCGGTAGTACAGCGCCATCGGACCGGAGTCCTGCGGCACGGCGTAGACCGACTTCCCTTCGCCGAAGGTGACCTGGTTCCACAGGCCGTCGGAGAAGTCCTTCTTCGCGTCGCTGATGCCGGCGCACGCGCCGATGTCCTCGAGGCCGCCCTGCACGCGGAACGCCGGCAGGGTGTCGTACTCGACCTGGCCGATGTCCGGCGCCTGCTTGGCCTTCAGCTGGTTGAAGAAGTTCTGGTAGGTGCCGCTGTTGCCGTTCGCGACGATCGAGACCTTGACCTGGATGTCCGGGTTGGCCTTGTTCCAGATCGCGACGACCTTGTCCATGTTCGGCACCCAGGTCGTGAAGTCGAGGGTGACCTTGCCGCCCGAGGGCTTGCAGCTGGCGGCCGCGGTGTCGGATCCACCGCCGCTGCTGCTGCCGCCGGTGCTGCAGCCGGCGAGGGCCACGGAGGCGGCCACGGCGATCGCGGCGACGCTGAGGAACTTCGTTGTCTTCATGCTGTTTCCGTTCGGATGTGGTGTGGGGAGAGCTGGTGCGGGAAGGGGTGCGGGTCGAGGGGCTACTTCAGGCCGCCGGAGCCCAGGCCGGAGCGCCAGAAGCGCTGCAGGCTCAGGAAGGCGATGAGCAGCGGGATGATCGAGACGAACGACCCGATGAGCACGAGGGTGCGCAGGTCCGGGTACTGGTTCACGCTCGAGTTCCACGTGTAGAGGCCGAGGGTGACGGGGAACAGCGACGAGTCGCGGAGCATCACGAGCGGCAGGAAGAAGTTGTTCCACACGGCGACGAACTGGAACAGGAAGATCGTCACGAGCGCGGGCGACATCAGTCGGACGGCCACGGTGAAGAACGTCCGGACCTCGCCGGAGCCGTCGATGCGGGCCGCTTCGATGATCTCGTCCGGCACGCTCGACGCCGCGAACAACCGCGACAGGTAGACGCCGAACGGGCTGACGATGCTCGGCAGGAACACCGACCAGAACGTGTCGGTCAGGTCGACCTGGCTGAAGATGAGGAACAGCGGCAGGGCCAGGGCGGTCGCCGGCACGAGCACGCCGCCGAGGAACACGTTGAACAGCACCTCGCGGCCGCGGAACCGGTACTTGGCCAGGGCGTACCCGCACATCGCGGAGAGCACCGTGCCGAGCAGGCCGGCGACCCCGGCGTAGGCGATGCTGTTCAGCAGCCAGCGCAGGTAGATGCCGTCCTGCCGCGTGAACAGCTCGACGAGGTTGCCGAAGAAGTCCTGCACCGAGGTGGCGCTGAACCACAGCGAGAACGTCGAGTTGAAGTTCGCGGCGGTCTTGGTGGACGAGACCAGCAGCCAGAAGATCGGCAGCAGGAAGTAGAGGGTGAAGACCCCCATCACGATCATCGCGGCGCTGCGCGAGATGACGCTCTCACGGGGACCGCGCGCTCCGCGCTGGGGCGGACGGGAGGCCCGGTTCGGCTCGAGCGGTCGGCCGACGTCGCGGACGAGGTCACCTTGGGACGGGGCGTTGACGGTCATTCGGCGGCCTTCCGCTGGGTCAGTCGGAGGAACCCGATCGACAGGACGAACGTGGCGACGGCGAGGACGACCGAGAAAGCCGCGGCGAGGTTGAAGTTCGGCACCGAGGACGTCGAGTAGACGAGCATGTTCGGCGTGAACGTCGACGAGATGGTCGAGGTGAACTGGCGGAACACGGTCGGCTCGGTCAGCAGCTGCAGGGTGCCGATGACGGAGAACACGGCGGTGAGGACGATCGCCGGCACCACGAGCGGGATCTTGATCGACAGGGCGATCCGGAGCTGGGACGCACCGTCGAGCTTCGCCGCCTCGTACACCTCGGCGGGGATCGCGAGGAGCGACGAGTAGATGATGAGCATGTTGTAGCCGACGTAGACCCAGGTCACGACGTTGGCGACGGCCCACAGCACGGTGCTGCCGCCGAGCAGGTCGACCCGCGAGGTCACCGCGGAGAACGGCGACAGGTCGGGGGCGTAGAGGTAGCCCCACATGATCGCGGCGATGACGCCGGGCACCGCGTACGGCGCGAAGAACGCCAGGCGGAAGAACCGCTTGCCGCGCAGCAGCGGGGAGTCGAGCAGCAGGGCGAACAGGAGCGCGAGCCCGAGCATCACCGGCACCTGCACGACGCCGAACAGCAGCACGCGGAGCACGGAGCTCCAGAACTCGCCGTCCTGGAACACCAGGGCGTACTGGCTCAGACCGCCGAAGACCTGCGTCGGGGCGCCGAACGTGCCCTGCCGCTCGATCTTCTGCAGCGACTCCCACACGGCGTAGAGGATGGGGACCAGGTAGAACGCCGTGAACAGGACGGCGAACGGCAGGACGAAGATCGCGATGGCGCGGCGGTAGCGGAACCCGCCGCCCCGGCGTCGTCGGGTCGCGCTGGGCGACTGTGCGGTGGTGGTCATGAGCGGTTCCTGTCGGTGCGGATGATCTGGGTCCCGCCGGGGGCGATGGCGGTGGTCCCGGTGACGGGGCGGTCGGCGACGAGCTCGTGGCCGGCCTCGTGGTGCTCGACGGTGCGGTCGGAGTGGTTCAGCAGGAAGACCCACTCGTGGGTGTCGTCCCGGCGACGGACGACCTCGAGTCCGGAGCGGACTGCGGGGTCGGCGCGCACCCCGGCCTCGTCGAGGACGCGGTGGACGAAGCCGCCCAGCGCCCCGGCGTCGAGCACCGTGGACGTGTACCAGGCGGTCCCGGCGCCGTGCTCGTTGCGGGTGACGGCCGGACGCCCGGCGAGCGAGCCCTCGGCGTAGTCGACGATGCTCGTCGCACCGCGCAGCTCGACCGGCTCCGACCAGACGCTGCCGGTCGTGCCGTCGGACAGCGCGATCGTGGCGTCGGCGGCGAGCGGGAGGAACTCGTCCACCCGCACGCCGAGCAGGTCACGGAAGGCGCCCGGGTAGCCGCCGGTGCGGACCCGGTCGCGCTCGTCGACGATGCCGCTGAAGCAGCTGACGATCGCGTGCCCGCCGCCGGCGACGTGGTCGGCGATGACGGCCGCGTGCTCGTCGCGCACCAGGTACAGCTCGGGGACGACGACGAGCGCGTACCCGTCGAGCGGTGCCCCGGGGGCGACGACGTCGACGGTCACGCCGAGGTCCCAGAGCGCGGCGTGGAAGGCGTGGACCTGCTCCAGGTAGCGGAGCGCGGTGCTGGGGTGGGCCTCCAGGTCGGCCGCCCACTGGTTCTCCCAGCTGAACACGAGCGCCACGTCGGCGACCACGCGTGAGCCGCGCAGCTCGCCGAGCCGCTCGACCAGGGCGCCGAGCGCGACCACGTCGCGCCACGTCCCCGACTCGGTGCCGGCGTGCGGCAGCAGTGCGGAGTGGAACTTCTCGCTGCCCTGCACGGACGCGCGCCACTGGAAGAAGCAGACCCCGTCGGCGCCGCGGGCGATGTGCGCCGCGGTGTTCCGGAGCATCTCGCCCGGGGCCTTCGCGACGTTGTGCGGCTGCCAGTTGACGGCACCCGTCGAGTGCTCCATGAGCAGCCAGGGGGCGCCGCCGGCCAGGCCACGCGTGGTGTCGGCGGCGAAGGCGAGCTCGACGTGCGGCCGGGGCAGGCGGTGGTCCAGGTAGTGGTCGTTCGCGATGACGTCCATGTCGCCGGCCCACGACCAGTAGTCGAGCGCCGTGATGTGCGCGGCGACCATGAAGTTCGTCGTGACGGGCTTGTCGCTCAGCTCGCGCAGGACGGCGGCCTCGGCACGGTGGTGGCCGAGGAGTTCGTCGGACGAGAACCGGTCGAAGTCGATGGTCTGCGCCGGGTTCGTGAACGACAGCGTCGCGCGGGGCGGCAGCACCTGCTCCCACGCGGAGTAGCGCTGGCTCCAGAACGAGGTGCCCCAGGCCGCGTTGAGTGCGTCGACCGTGCCGTACCGGGCCTGCAGCCAGCCGCGGAACGCCTGGGCGGAGACGTCGCAGTAGCAGTGCGCGTTGTGGCAGCCGAGTTCGTTCGACACGTGCCAGAGCCGCACGGCGGGGTGGTCGCCGTAGCGCTCGGCGGTGGCGCGGACCAGGGCGAGGGCGTGCTCGCGGTAGATCGGCGAGCTCGGGCAGAACGCCTGGCGGCCACCGGGCCAGCGGGTGGTGCCGTCGGCGACGACGGGCAGGACCTCGGGGTACCGAGTGGTGAGCCACGGCGGGGTCGAGGCGGTGCCGGTGCCCAGGTCGACCCCGATGCCCGCGCCGTGCAGCAGCTCGATGACGGTGTCGAGCGCGGCGAAGTCGTACTCGCCCTGCCGCGGTTCGACGTGCGACCAGCCGAAGACGTTGATCGCGACGAGGTTCACGCCGGCCTCGCGCATGAGCCGGACGTCCTCGACCCACACCTCGGGGTCCCACTGCTCGGGGTTGTAGTCGCACCCGAACGCGAGGCCCGTCGAGCCGAGGCCGAGCGCGCCGGTGGCGGTCGTCGGCAGGGTGGTGGTCGTCACGGGGATCCTCGCTGATCGGGGCGACCCCGGCCGCCTCGGTCGCGTGCGACCCCTTCGACGGCGAAGGCCACCCATTGTTCTGGGAGCGCTCCCAGTTCGCACCGGCCGATCGGGCCGGATGTTTCTGGGAGCGCTCCCAGATCAAACACCAGCGGCTGCACCCTGTCAACTGCGAGGCGTTCCGAGGGCTCCTCAGTGGCGGATATGGTTGCCCCATGTCCGAGGTCCGATCCGCTCGTCAGCGCGCCACGATCCAGGACGTCGCCGACGAAGCGGGGATGTCGCGCGGCACCGTCTCACGGGTGCTCAACGACGAGCCGTACGTGTCGCCGAAGGCGCGCGAGGCCGTGCAGGACGCCGTCCGACGTGTCGGCTACGTGCGCAGCGCCGCCGCCCGCAGCCTGGTCACCCGGCGGTCCGGGGCGATCGCGCTCATCGTCCACGAACCCTCGGTCGTGGTGCTCGACGACCCCAACATCGGCAACATCCTGATCGGCACGAACGCCGTGCTGTCCGACGCCGACCAGCAGCTCGTCACGATCATGGTCGACTCCGCCCGCGACAGCGAACGCGTCGTCGAGTACCTGCGTGGCGGGTTCGTCGACGGCGCCATCGTGCTGTCCGCCCGCGACGGCGACCCGATCACCGGCGCGATCGAGGAGATCGGCATGCCCGCGTGCTTCGTCGGGCACCCGTCCGACGCCGCGAACATCTCGTACATCGGCATCGACAACCGCGCCGCCGCCGAGCAGATCACCCGGCGGCTGATCGACACCGGTCGACGCCGGATCGGGATGCTCGCGTCGGGGCTCGACCGCGACTCCGGGCAGGACCGCCTGGCGGGGTTCACCGCGGCACTCGGCGAGCGCTTCGACCCCGACCTCGTCGCCCGGAACCCCCTGTTCAGCTACACCGCCGGCGCCGAGGGCATGCGCGAGCTTCTCGAGCGAGCCCCGGACATCGACGGGGTGTTCGCCGCGTCGGACGCGGTCGCCGCCGGTGCGATGGACGTCCTGCAGCGCAGCGGCCGGAGCGTGCCGTCGGACGTCGGTGTGGTCGGGTTCGACGACAGCGCCTGGGCACTGCGGTGCGACCCGCAGCTGTCGACGGTACGGCAGCCGGCGCGCCTGCTCGGCGAGCAGGCGGCACACCAGGTCCTCGAACAGATCGGCGGCACCGACGACGGTCCACGCGGTCTGCTGTTGCCGACGGAGGTCGTCTGGCGCGGGTCCGCGTAGCCGGCCGCAGAACGGACGGGAGGCCCGTGGCGGCGTCGCCACGGGCCTCCAGTCCGTCCGTGGGTGCGTCCCGCACCCGCTAGGTCAGCCCTGCGGCGGCGAGTAGAGCTGCAGGTCGTTGCCCTCGCTGTCCTTGAAGGGGATGATCTTGCCCCACGGGTGCTCACTGATCTCGCCCTGGATGTCCGCACCGCGCTCCTTGAGCGCGGCGACCTCGTCCTCGATGCTGCCGTCCGGCTGGAACGACACGACGGCGCCGCCCTCGCTCGCCTGGCTGGCGGACTCGCGCCCGTTCAGGCCGATCATCAGGCCGCCGGCGTCGATCTCGCTCCAGTCGTCGGACTGGTCCTTGACGGTGAGACCGAGCGTGTCGCGGTAGAACGCGACGGCGCGCTCCATGTCGCTGACCGGGACCCAGACTGCTGCGACTCCACTTGCCATGGTGTTTCCTCTCGTCGTGGTGTGCCGTGGACGGTAGGCAGGGCTCGTGCATGCCGGTACAGGGTCGGTGTCCCCGGCGTCGGGTCAGCCGGCGGCCGGACGCCACATGCTGATCGGGGTCGCCGCGCGGAACCCCGCGATCGGCGCGCCGTCCGCGAACCCGTGCCGTCGGTACAGCCGGCGGTTCACCGGGGTGGAGGACTCCAGGTACGCGCCGTCCGACGTCCGGTCCGCGCGCTCGAGTGCGTGGCCGAGCAGCAGTCCGCCGATGCCCCGACCACGTGCTGAAGCCGACACCCCGATCTCGGCGAGGTACCAGTGCGGGGTGACCGGTCGGGCGCGCTCCATGCGGCGCAGGTGCGCCACCGCACGGAGCGCTCCGCCGAGCCCCAGGGTCCGGAGGAACGCCGGCACCTGCCGTACGAAGGCGCGGACGCCACCGGGCTGCCGACCGGGTGCCTGCCAGAAGGCGGCGCCGACCACGCGGTCACCGATCGTGGCGACGTCCACCCGACGGGCGGGCGTCGGCACCGACCGGATGAGCGCGGCGAACAGTCCGGTCAGCACGGCGGGGCGGTCCTCGCCGGGTCGCGGTGGCCGGAACTCGGCGAGGACCGGGTCGTCGGCGAAGGCCTCGGCGAGGACGGCTGCGGCCGCCTCGAGCTCGGCGGGTCCTGCTGCTCGGACGACGGTCTCCATGGTGACTCCTCGGGTGCTCGATGATTTGGCCACGTGGCCGACTTCATCTTCACGGCCGGTCCTGCACGCGCCCCGTACGCTTCCTGTGATGACCGAGGACCAGCAGTCGCGCGGGTACCGCAGCCGACAGGACCGGCGTGCGGAACTGCTCGACGCCGCAGCCCTGGTCGTGCGGGACGACGGCCTGCGCGGCCTCACCACCCGGGCCGTCGCCGCTCGAGCCGGCGTCGCCCACGGTGTCGTGCACTACGCCTTCGGTGCACGGCGCAACCTGGTCGTCGCGCTGCTCGAACGGCAGGCGCGTGCGGTCCTGCCGCCGGTGCTCGCGGCCGCCGACGAGCACGACGACCTCGCCGCGGCGCTCGAGGCGGGGATCTCGGCGTACCTCGACCTGGTGCGGCGCGAGCCCGAGCGGTTCCGGGTGCTCGAGGCCCTCAGCGCGACGGCCCTCGCCCCGGACGGCGACGGGGACCTGCTCGACGCCGAACGACGGCTCTGGCGCGACGGCGTGGTCGCCGGGATCGAGCGCTGGACCGCACGGCACGGAGCGACGCCGTCCGAGCCGGTACCCATCGTCGCCGACGCCGTGATCACCCTGGTGGACGGGCTCGCCCGCGCCGCGTGGAGCGATCCGGACGGCACCGCGACCGCCCGATCGCGGGCGCTGCTGGTGCGCGGATTGACCACCGCGGTGACCACGGCGGTGACCGCCGCCGTGACCGCCGAGCACTGACCTGCAAACCGACCGGGGAAGCGCTCCGAATGTCATGTGTGCCGCACACTGCGGCGCGTACAGAAAAGAGGGCTGATCATGACCAGCAGCGCAGCAACCGCACGCACCACCTCCGGTTCGACGTGGACCCAGCGGGGCGCGTTCGTCTTCGGTGTCGTCTTCCTGATCGTCGGCATCGCCGGGTTCATCCCCGGACTCACCATGGACATGGGCTCGATGTCCATGGCCGGCCACGGCTCCATGGCCCTGCTCCTGGGCCTGTTCCAGGTGTCCGTCCTGCACAACATCGTGCACCTGCTCTTCGGCATCGTCGGGCTGCTCGCCGCCCGCCGTGCAGCCTCCGCACGCCTGTACCTGGTCGCCGGCGGCATCGTCTACGCGGTGCTCTTCGTCTACGGGCTCTTCACCGCGGGCATGGCCGGTGGCGCGAACTTCGTGCCGCTGAACAGCGCGGACAACGTCCTGCACGCCTTCCTGGCCGTCGCGATGATCGTGCTCGGGTTCGTCCTGCCGCGGATCGGGACGCGCACCGCGCGCTGAACCGCAGCACACACCGGACGGGAGGCCCGTGGCGACACCGCCACGGGCCTCCCGTCCGTCTGCTGGCCCCGTTCGCGCCCCCTGGCAGGCATCGCGCCCCTGTGAGTCGGGGCGCGATGCCCGAACAGGGGCGCGACGCGCGGCGGAGCCGCGTTCCGCACCGTGACCGTGGCTGAACCCGACCGGCGTACTGTCCGCTGCATGCCCGCACTCATCGACACGTTCACCCTGTCCAACGGTCTGCACATCCCGAAGATCGGCTTCGGCACCTGGCAGATCCCGTCCGGCTCCGACGCGTACGACGCCACGAAGACCGCCCTCGAGCTCGGCTACCGCCACATCGACACCGCCCTGGCGTACGGCAACGAGGCGAGCGTCGGCGAGGCCGTCCGCGACAGCGGCATCCCCCGCGACGAACTCTTCATCACCACGAAGCTGCCGGCCGAGATCAAGACGGCGTCCGGCGCCCGCGACGCCTTCGAGGAGTCCAGCCGCAACCTCGACCTCGGACACGTCGACCTGTACCTGATCCACGCGCCGTGGCCCTGGAGCGACATGGGCTCCGACCACCGTGACGGCAACGTCGAGGTGTGGAAGGTCTTCGAGGAGCTCTACGACGCCGGCCGCACCAAGAGCATCGGCGTCTCGAACTTCGCCGTCACCGACCTCGAGGACCTGCTCGGCCGCACGGACGTCGTCCCGCACGCCAACCAGATCCGCTGGTTCATCGGCAACACCCAGGACGAGACGACCGCCTTCGACCGCGAGCACGACATCCTGACCGAGGGCTACTCCCCGCTCGCCACCGGCGGCCTGCTCGAGAACGAGCAGATCGCCGAGATCGCGGCGAAGTACGACAAGACCGTCGCCCAGGTCGCCATCCGCTACCTGCTCGAGAAGAACGTCCTGCCCCTGCCGAAGTCCACGACCCCGTCGCGCATCGCCGAGAACGCCGACGTCGACTTCGTGCTCGCCGCCGAGGACGTGGCCGCGCTCGACGCGCTCGAGGACACCGCGAGCTGACGCGGCCCCACCCCGGACCGGAGGCGCGGTGCCAGCTGGCACCGCGCCTCCGGTCGGTACACGGCCGAGTCACGGGCGAGGCTCCGCCACCGTGCGGACGCACCGTGATCTCGGCTACGAAGTTCCGGTCCTCGTGCTCGAGGTTGTCGTCGGGGGCGTCCGTGACCGTCACGGCGATGCCGGGGTCGAGAAGGATGCCGGCGCGGGTTCCTTGGCCTTCGTCGCCCGGGGTGGCATGGAGCGTTTGGCACCCCTTCACCGGGCGTTTTTGCGGGACAGGTATACGGGAATACCCCTGGTCAGACGGCAGTAGGCAACGGAAGGCGTCGAAGGTGACAGCTGTCGTGTAGCGGTGATCCACCGGCTACCGGGACTCCATGGTTCGATCAGTCGTGCGCTCGCACGTGCGCGAAGTTCGAGGATGGGAACGCGTCGGATGGCCAAGTTCTTCAACTCGCCTCATCCAGTCGCAGAGATGGGGCTCGGGGCGGTTTTCGTCATCATGGGCGTCGTCGTCGGACCGGTGGTTGCCGCTCCGGAAGATCGCGTGAATCAAGGGCCTCTGAACATGATTCCGACGCCGGTGCTGGTCGGTGTGCTCGTCGTGTGTGGGGTCGTCGTGTTCGCGCAAGGGCTCGGCACTTGGATCAAGCGGAAGCGCGAGAGGACCGAGGCAAGCTCACAATAAACTGAGAACTGATTGCCTTTTCGGGCCTGAGTAGACGCACAGGTCTACCGTCTTGAAAGAGGGCCGAGGGAGTCCGAGATCGGGGGATCAGACCATGCAGGAGACGTACGGTCAGCAGTTCGCGGCGATCTACGATGACGTGTTCCCGCCCGATCCGGACCTCGTCGGCTTGCTGACGCAGTCCCAGCCGACCACGGCACTCGAGCTCGGGGTGGGGACCGGTCGTATCGCTGTTCCGCTTGCTCATGCCGGAGTTGCGGTCACCGGGGTGGACCTGTCGCCGGAGATGCTCGAACGGTGCCGCCGAGGTGCGCAGGACGCCGTCGTCGATGTCGAGCTCATCCAGGGGTCCATGACGGATGTGCGTCTCGAGCGGCGTTTCGATCTGGTCTTCAGCGTGTGTGCGTCGCTCTCGATGCTGTTGAGCCGCGACGAACAGCGGGCCACCTTCGCGACCGCGCGTGAACACCTCGCAGACGATGGTCGGCTGGTGGTTGAGACGCACAATCCCGAGGTGGTGCTGGGACTACACGAAGGCCGCCGCCGAGCGAGCTGGTTCGTTCCCTATCCGGGCAGAGGACGGGGCCTGCAGACCTACTCGATGCTCGACGAGGAGGCCGGGCTGTGGCAGGTGAGCCATCTGTGGCACGACTGTGGACGGACGATCATCGGGACCGAGACGAGTCTCCTGACTCCGGTCGACGTCCTGACTGACATGGCAGCCGAGGTCGGTCTCGATGTCCGTTCGGTGACCGGAGACCGGGCCGGTGGTCCGGTCACCGCGGAGTCGCCCACCTACACAATCGAGTTCGAGGTGGCGCGGTGATGCGCATCGTCGATCGCGTCGTGCGCGGCGTACTGGATCGCGCAACCGACCGCACCGCTGTGGTCGAGGCGACCGAACGCGCCTCAGCGCTCGTGGTGCTGCTCGGCAGCCTGGAACACCTCGCGAACGCGGAGAACCGACGATCGGGCGGCTTGAACGACTGGGCTGTCTTGCGCGGGTCGGCGCTGGTCCGGAACGAACCACTCAAGCGCGTGCTCGATCAGGTGTACCGGCCACGAGTAGTGACCGCGATGCATGTGATGCGAGTGGCTGCTGCACTGGTCCACCTCTCGCCGATCAAGGACAACCGCGTCCGCGCTGCCGCGTCCGCTGTGACGGTGGTCACCGGTTACGCACTCGGCCCGTTGCACCACAACGGTGGCGACGGCAGCGACCAAGCCGCATTCTTCACGCAGGCACTCTCTGGCGTGGCCCGGAGCTCGGGACGGGTCGCCACCGTCGACACGGCGCTGTGGGCGATCGCGAGCCAAGCGACGCTGTCGTACCTCGTGTCCGGATGGGTGAAGTTGCTCGGAGCGCCCTGGCGGAACGGGTCCGCGCTCCTGGGAGTCATGCGGACGAGGACGTACGGCTCGGAGGTGATGTGGCGGATCCTCCGGGACCGGCCGGCCCTTGCTCGAACGGGTGAGGTTGCGACCCTCATCCTCGAGTGCGCCTTCCCGGTGGTCTTCGTCTCGGGACCGAGAATGCGGATCGCCTACTTGGCGGCGATCGCGGGTATGCACCTCACCATCGCCGCGACGATGGGACTCGGTCGCTTCCTGCCCGCGTTCCTCGCTCTGCAGCCCGCGGTCCTCTTCGTGACGGCAGATCGCACGTCGACCCATCCCGCCCGCAACGACGGGTTCCCGCTGGTGCTCGGAACGATCGGTACGGCGGTCGGCGTCCAGGCGATCGCGCGGCAGGTCATCGACGCTCGGCGGAGCCGGCGTCCGAGAGCCCAGCAAGAGCTGGTCGAGACAGCGGCGGGGTCGAAGCTGGCCGTCCGGTACCGTCCGGCGGCGGCGGCGGCGGCGAGGGCAGGTGCACCACTGGTGGTGTTCGAGAACTCGCTCGTCGCCGTCCAGGAGTACTGGGAACCACTCATCGCGGAACTCGGCGATGACATCGCGACACTCACCTACGACCGGCCCGGGACGGGGGCGAGCACGAGTCCCACCGCGCCCCTGAGCAGCTATGCGGACGACCTGCGTGAACTCGTGCACCGATACGCCGGAGACGGGCCAATCTGGTTCATCGGACACTCCTTCGGCGGGTACCTCCTCCGGCAGCACGTCACCTCCCTCGGACGCGAAGTCGCCGGAGTCGTGTTGCTCGACCCGACCACAGGATTCATCGACCAGCCCGACCACGATGTCTTGTCGGCGGTCCGGTCGCTCACCGAGGGGTTCCCGCTGATGGAGTGGTCGCTGCGGACGGGCTGGGGCTGGTTGCTCGATGCGTCCACGTGGGCGATACCAGCCCGCGGTGCGCCCACCAAGGACCTCAGCGCCGTGTACCGGAACGCCCGACTGTGGCGCACCGGCCGCGCGGAGTGGCAGGCGGCGGAGGTGGATCTCCTCGACGACCGACCCGGTCCCCGATTCCCGAAAGCGACGCAGGTCCTGGTCGTGACTGCCAGCACGAGTGACGAACTCCAGCCAGCGGTGAGCGCAGCCCATCAGCGAGTAGCGCGCGAGCACGCCGGGCAGCGAGCCATCGTCCGTTCGACCCACGACGGGTTGCTCATCCACTCCGGCCCGGTCCGACGCGTCGGCGAACTGGTTCGCGACATGATCGGAACGAAGCAGTGATGGGCCGGCGGAACAGCAGAGGCCACCTGCCGCTGGCCGCAGGACTTGCGCTGTGGTTGATCGCCACGGTCATCGGGCAACACCCCAACCGTCGATTCGACCGGGTTCGCCAGGTGGACACAGCTGCCCTGCTGATCCCCAACTGGAGGTTCTTCGCACCGGTACCGGCGTCCATGGACTTCGAGCTGCTGCACCGATTCCGAGTGGACGGCGAGGTGAGCGAGTGGGGCCGGACGAAGGAGACCGCCGCGCGCCGCCTCGCGCACATGGCCTGGTTCCCCGGCCGCCGGATCGACAAGGGCCTCTTCGACGTCATCGGCCGCTTCCTGGTCGCCGCTGAGCAACAGCCAGACGGCTACGAAGCCGGAGCAGATTACCGGGCGCTGCTCGCCTTCGTGCGCCGAACCGTGGCTGCCGAGACGAGTGGTCGCGCAGACGCCGTGCAGTTCGCGATCGTGCGCACCGGTGGCCACGACGACGACGTACCCGTCGAGGAGCTCTTCGCCTCTCGTCGGGAACCCATGACCGACGGGCACGAGCCCCGTCGAGCCGCGGCTCCGCCGACGGCGTCCGCTCGATCGAAGGAGGAGACCTGATGAACGTCAACTCGCGCGCCACGCTCTGGTTCGCAGCCCCCATCGTGCTCATCGCACTCGTCGTGGCGATACTCCTGTTCGACCTGCCGGGCCTGGTGTGGCTCTCGGTACCGGTCGTCCTCGCCATCGCCGCCGCAGTCTTCGTCGTCTCAGCCCGACGAGAGTGACCCCGGTCCGCAGGACCGGCGGCCGGACCACCGTGGTCCGGCCATCAACGCAATGCAACGGAAGGACACCAGCATGACGACCATCGCCGACATCGCCTTCGACAGCGACCGCGGGCAGCGGTTCGCGCCGGAGCAGCCCCTCGCAGCGACCCCGCTCGCAGCACTCGCTGCGACCTCCGTGTTCACCGGGGCTGTCGCCGCGTACGCGGTCGAAGAGACCGTGGGCAACTGAACCCCCGACCCACGAGAAAGGACCAGCACCATGCAGCAGATCCCACAGCTCAACGACATCCCGTTCGACACCGATGACGCGACCGCATTCCGCGGGCTCCGCCCCGTGGCGGCCACCCCGGCCGCCGTGGCGTGGGCAGCAGCTGTGGTCGCGGCCGGCGGCGTGGGTGCCGCCATCGGCGACGCGGTGGACTGAGCAACGTACTCGGGAACCACACGAGAGGCGCGGTGCCAGCTGGTACCGCGCCTTCCGTGTGCATTAACATGAGGACGGCCCCGGCGCGAGGGCCACCTTCTTCCAAGAGAACAGGCAAGAGCCCCGCCGCAGCACCTGTGCCCGGGCTTCTCTGCGTCTCGACAGCCGATCGTCAAGAAGACGGCGGGGAACAAGGGCACCTCCGTCTTCACGCAGGGCTCGGGTAGAAACAAGATTCGGGTGATCGTTGACAACAAGACCGGCAACGTCATCACTGTCACGAAGGGCTAGACCATGCGCATCACCTACGACCAGACCGTGGAGGCGGCGTACAGCTCCGTCGACGAGATCGCAGACGGAGCTGGTGCACGGCAGCTGCACTCCGTGGCTACTCCCGGCGAGCTCGGGGAGGTGACGCTCGACTTCGACGAGAACGGGCTGCTCCTCGGGATCGAGGTTCTGGGTGCCACCAAGGTGCTGCCGAAGGAAGTCCTCGCGGCCGCTCAGGTCTGACGCGATCCGAAGGGGCCGCGACAACCTCCTGTCGTGGCCCCTTCGGTGTTTCAACTGAGCGTGTGAGCCCCGACGGGCGTGCTGCTGAACGACCGGCTGTCTCTCATGGTCGATGGTTGAGGAGCTTCGTCTCAACTCAGGCCCGCGCAGGAGCTGGTGAGACCCTGCGCGACAGTAGCCCCGCAGCCGCGACAACAGCGGCAGTACGTCGCGCCTCCAGGTCGGTGTCCGGAACCGGTCGATCGTTCGCCGGGTGCGGGGCCGCGAGCATCGGATGCTGTCCCGCGTCAGGGATTCGCCACCCCATGACACGCTCGCCCGCTCAGCGCTCTGCGGTGTCGTACTCGAGGAGTCCGTCGTCTTCCAGCCGCTGCAACCGGTCCGCGAACTGGTCGGCAGCCACATCCCCTCGGATCGCTACTCCTGTGATCGAGCCCCACGTCTCGACGGCGCCGCCGAATTCGTGGATGACGTCGTGAGCGATGCGGAAGGCGCTTGCATCACGAGGACTGATCCTGAAGACCCACGACTGTCCCCGTTCGACACGACCTCCGTACTCAAGCTGTCCGGTCGAAGTGTTCTCGACCGTGTCGATGATGTCTCCGAGATGGACGTCCTTCGCGAAGAAGGGGACGCAGCTGACGACGTTGCGGCCGTCGTCGAGGACGATGATCGTCAGGTCTTCGTAGCGGATCGGGTCCCACGACGGGTCGAGCTCCACACGGACGACCGTCTCGACTCCCAGCACTGGGTTCTCGTGCGTGACGACGGTGTCATCCGGCATTCCTACGGTTCCTTTCGCATGAGCGGCGGGCTTCACCCGATCTTCCGCAGCCCGAGCGCGGCCTTCTTCCGCACCCACGGGCGGTCGTCGGTCAACTTCTCCTCGAACGCTTCGCGCGCTTGCGGGTTCGGCCGCTTGCTCAGCGCGAAGACCGCGTGCCCGCTGATGTCGTGGTCGTCCATGAGTTGCAGGAGGACGTCGACCGCTTCGGGCCGCTTCGACTTCCCCAGCGCAAGGGCCACCATCTGCCGTGCGCGTCCGTACTGCGGATCGAGCGCGAGCGCTGCCACGTGATCGAAGTACGTGTCCACGTACGCGGTCTCGATCGAGTTCCCCACCGCCCAGCGCGTGCCCGCTTCGTCGGTGAAGTTCCGGAACGCCTCGACCAGCGCCGGCATCGCGGTCCCCTTCGCGGATGGATTGCTCAACGCCCGAGCGAGATCCTGTTGCATCGCTGGCGTCGTCGCTTTCCGCAGCCACTCGATCAGCAGGGGGACCGCGTCCTTGTACCGGACACCGGCCTGGGCGAAGACGGACAGGTTCGAGAAGTCGTACCCCAGCGCTCGGAGGTCGGCCAGGATCGCCGACTGCTCGGCGGCTTCTTCTGGAGTGAACGGCATCAGGTCCTCCGGAGCGCAGGGGGGCGAGCTCGCTTGACGACGGTCATCGGATCGACAGATTGATCGCGACGACACCGAGCGCGAAGATCAGGACGATGACCACGAGGCCGATCGTGGGTATCAGCAACTGTCGCCGCACCGTGGGAGCACCAGACGCCCCGATGACCCAGGTCGTGATCGCGACGACGAGTGCGAGGAACGGCACGAGGAACTCCGCGACATCGCCGACCGCGTACGAACACCGCATCGTCTCGTCGGAGCCACACGGCGTGTACAGCAGCTGCGCGGCGAGCATCCCCGGCAGCGAGCCGATCGCCACGAACACCTCGAGGAACACGAGGAAACAGAACGCGAGTCCGAGCAGCCACCAACCACGGGGACGGCGCTGGACTTCATCGATGGACGACCGCTTCATGTGGCCCTGACCGTACCGCGCCGACGTCTCCCGAGAGAGTCTCTGGGCACCCTCGACCGCGAACGCGACAGACGTCCACGTGTTTCCACGAGCAAGGTCATTCCGCTGCGATGCTGATCACGTCGAGTCGAGGGTGTCATGCGTAGGCCTTCGTCACCGCGACGGAGAACGCCGTGACGATGAAGAGGAACCCAAGGCAGATCAGCACGATCTCGATCGGGGTGTTGCGATGCTTCTGCCCTCGTGGCCGACTCCGTGCGCGCCGAGCGGAACTCAGGACCGCGATACCCGACGAAACAGCGCCCCCGAACACGAGCATGCTGAACAAGACCTGCCACAACTGCTGGCTCATCAGAGGAATCGCAGCCGTGCCGTGAGGTCGCCGTCTGCGGTACCGGCGTCGCCGAGGAGCTCAGCGACGGAGCCGCTGCCGCACGCGTTCGTCTCCCGACGGCGCTGGACTTCGTCGATGGATGACCTCTTCATGTGAGCCCGACCGTACCGCAGGGGTGACACGGAGCACGGACTCGTAGGGTCGAGTCGTACCGACCGCACACCCGGGTGGGTCCGTGCCCCACAGCGGACCTGACGACGGGAACAGATCGTCCCTGTTGCCGGTTGCACCACACGGTGTCGCAGCCAGTGACACGAGAGCCCAGGAGGCCACCATGACCACCACCGAGACCGCCATCCTCGCCGGCGGCTGCTTCTGGGGAGCGCAGCAGCTCCTCCGTCGTCGTCCCGGCATCGTCAGCACCCGCGTCGGCTACTCCGGCGGCGACGTGCCGAACGCGACGTACCGCAACCACGGCGACCACGCCGAGTCGGTCGAGATCGTCTTCGACCCGTCCCAGATCTCGTACCGGGACCTGCTGGAGTTCTTCTTCCAGATCCACGACCCGTCGACGAAGGACCGCCAGGGCAACGACATCGGTCGCAGCTACCGTTCGGCGATCTTCTACACGACCGACGAGCAGAAGCAGGTCGCACTCGACACCATCGCGGACGTCGACGCGTCGGGCATCTGGCCCGGCAAGGTCGTCACCGAGGTCACCGCGGCCGGCCCGTTCTGGGAGGCCGAGGACGAGCACCAGGACTACCTCGAGAAGAACCCGCACGGCTACACCTGCCACTTCGTGCGTCCGGGCTGGAAGCTCCCGCACCGCGACGAGGCGACCGCGGCCGTCTGACCTGACGACCGCCGCGGATCAGCGCGATCCGCCGAGCAGTTCCAACCAGTCCCCGGGAAGGCGATCCGCCGGCCCGGGGACTGCCTGCGTCACGGGGTGGCTGGTGGGGGCAGCGAGCTCGAGCCCCTCGGAGCGGGTGTCGTCGCGGTAGTCCCAGGCCCAGGTCTCGCCGGGCTCGTAGCTCTGGATGACCGCGTGCCCGGTCTCCTCCCAGTGCCGCGTCGCGTGCGTGTTGAGGGAGTCGTCGCAGCAGCCGACGTGGCCGCACGCCGCGCAGCGGCGCAGGTGCACCCACCACGAGCCGGTCGCGTCGCACTCGACGCACCCGTCTCCGCTCGGTGCGATCTCGGGGTGGATCATCTCGGCCTGGTCCGTCATGGCCCCATCATGCCTGTGAAGGGCCACATGCGGTCGGGAGGCACGGGGCGGGCCCGCACCGCGCCTCCAGGCCGTCATCGGGTCGCGTCCAGGGCGAGGCGTGGGGCGGTCGTGCGGGTGGCCGGGCCAGGATGGCCCTGGGGCCGACAGCCGATCGGCTCGCAGAGGGAGGACACCGTGGACACAGCGCCGTACTCGCAGCCGTTGCGGGAGTACATCGAACAGCTGCGGACCGAGGGGTACAGCGTCGCGGACGGTCAGACGGCCGACCCGGAGCTGATCGACCCGCACGGCAACCCGGTGCTCACCTGGCAGGACGACTACCCGTACTCGGAGCGCCTGCCGCGGGACGAGTACGAGTACCAGAAGTACCTGCTGCAGATCGAGCTGCTGAAGTGCCAGTACTGGCTCGAGGACACCGGTCAGAAGGTCGTCGTGCTCTTCGAGGGGCGTGACGCCGCGGGCAAGGGCGGCACGATCAAGCGGTTCACGGAGCACCTCAACCCCCGGACCTCGCGGGTGGTGGCGCTGAGCAAGCCGACCGAGCGCGAGCGTGGTGAGTGGTACTTCCAGCGGTACGTGCAGCACCTGCCGGCCGCCGGTGAGATGGTCCTGTTCGACCGCTCCTGGTACAACCGTGCCGGCGTCGAACGGGTGATGGGGTTCTGCAGCGACGACGAGTACGAGTCGTTCATGACCCAGGTGCCGCAGTTCGAGCGGATGCTCGTCGACTCCGGCATCCACCTGACGAAGTTCTGGTTCTCGGTGACCCGGCGCGAGCAGCGGACCCGGTTCGCGATGCGCCAGCTCGACCCGGTGCGACGGTGGAAGCTGTCCGACATCGACCTGCTGTCGCTCGACCGGTGGGAGGACTACACCGAGGCGAAGACGGCGATGTTCACCCGGACGAGCAAGCGCTACGCGCCGTGGACGATCGTACGGTCGAACGACAAGAAGCGCGCGCGGCTCAACGCCATGCGGTACTTCCTGACGCAGTTCGACTACCCGGACAAGGCCGCCGACGTCATCGGCAAGCCGGACCCGCTCATCGTCCGCCGCGGCAAGCGGGACGTGGACGTCGAGTGATCCCCCGCCGGTGATCCCCCGCCGCTGATCCGCCCGCCGACTCGGAACGTTTACACGCCGGGGCCTGCCGTCACGCACTCGAAACAGACGGGCAACGGCGCCGACACAGGGCCGCAAGACACTTGTCGCACTACCTGTCAACCGACAGGTACTCCGCGAAAGGTCTGCAGTCATGCGTTCTCCGCAAGCACCGCTCCACGCACCGCGCGCCACGTCCGACGTCGACACCCAGGGGCTCGCCCGCCTCGGCTACGAGCAGGAACTCCACCGCGGGGTCGGCTCGTTCTCCTCCTTCGCGGCGGGCTTCTCCTTCGTCTCGATCCTCACCACGGTCTTCCAGCTGTTCGGACTCGGCTTCGGGCTCGGCGGTGCTGCGTTCTTCTGGGCGTGGCCGCTCGTCTTCGGCGGCCAGCTGCTCGTCGCGCTGAACTTCGCGCAGCTCGCGGCCCGCTGGCCCATCTCGGGCGCGATCTTCCAGTGGTCGAGCCGCCTGGCCGGAGCCCGGTTCGGGTGGTTCACCGGCTGGACGATGATCATCGGCCAGATCCTCACCGTCGCGGTGGCGGCCATCGCCGTGCAGGCCGTGCTCCCCGCGATCTGGGACGGGTTCCAGGTCGTCGGCGGTCCGGGCGCGGACCCGTCCGTCGCGTCGCCGACCGGTGCCGCGAACGCGGTGGTCCTCGGGCTGGTGATGCTCGCCGTGACGACGATCGTGAACATCACGAGCGTCCGGCTGATGGCCCGCGTGACGAGCTTCGGCGTGCTCATCGAGATCATCGGCGTCGTCGTGCTCATCGGCGCCCTGTTCCTGCTGCCGCACCGCAGCGCCTCCGTGGTGTTCACGACCACCGGGTCGACGAGCACCGAGCCGTACGTGTGGGCGTTCCTGGCGTCCTCGCTGATGGCCGCGTACGTGATGGTCGGCTTCGACTCGGCCGGTGAGCTCGCGGAAGAGACCCACAACCCGCGCCGGACCACCCCGAAGACGATCGTCCGGGCACTCACGGTCTCCGGCCTCGGCGGCGGGCTGCTCATCATCGGCGCCCTCGTCGCCGCCCCGAGCCTGACCGACGGCAAGCTCGCCACCCAGGGTCTCGCCTGGGTGATCACCTCGACCCTCGGCGACGTCTTCGGCCGGCTCCTGCTCTGCACCGTCGCCGTCGCCGTCTTCGCGTGCACCCTCGCCGTGCAGACCGCCGGTGCCCGGATGGTCTACTCGATGGCCCGCGAGAAGGCGCTGCCCTTCCACCGCACCCTCGCCCGGGTCTCGCCCCGCACCGGCACCCCGATCGCCGCGTCGATCGTCGTCGGGGTCGGCGCCGGGCTGGCCCTCGCCGTCAACATCGGGCAGTCCGCGATCTTCACCGCCCTGTCGAGCCTGTGCATCGCGATGCTCTACCTGGCCTACCTCGGCGTCACCGGGCCGCTGCTGGTCCAGCGGATCAAGCTCCGTCGCACGGGGCTGCCGACCGGGGTGGACGAGGACGGCAAGCCGCTGTTCACCCTCGGTCGCTGGGGCATCCCGCTCAACGCCCTGGCGGTGGCGTTCCAGATCGGCATGGCGATCAACCTCATCTGGCCCCGGCCGGAGATCTACGACCTGACCGGCACCTCGTGGTGGCTGCAGTACAGCGCCCTGCTGTTCATCGGCGGCGTGCTGCTCGTCGGCTGGGCGTGGTCGAGCTGGCGGCACCGCACCCACGGGCCGATCACCCTGGCCGAGGTCCCCACCACCGCGGCGGTGCCCGTCCCCGCAGCCGCGACTGCGGCGAGCCCGACCGCCGCCTCCGTCGAAGCCTGATCCGGAAGGAACCCCATGCGCGACCTCCACCAGACCGACAGCGTGCTCGCCTCCCGATCCGACGCACGTGCCCAGGCCGGCTCGCAGTCCGAGTACATGCCGTACCTGCCGGCGTCGTCGTCACCGTTCGCCCCCGAGGGGGTCGACCCCGCAGAACTCGTCTGGGCCGAGACGGTGGCACCGGGCGGGTACACCCACAAGGTGCTGGCCCGCGGGTCACGGCTGCGGTTCGACGACCCGACGGGTCAGGCCTGCGCCAACGTCCTGGTGTTCAACGCGCTCGAACCGTGGGAGCGGCTCAACGTCGCGGACACCCAGAAGATCCCGTGGCAGGCGTACCTGGGCCAGGGTTCGCCGCTGCTGAGCGGGGACGGTCGGGCGCTGGCGACCGTGCTCGAGGACACCTCGGGGCACCACGACGCGTTCTGCGGCACCTCGACCGACGCCTGGAACGAGCGGAAGTACGGCGACGCGGCACCCGAGGGGCGCACCCCGAGCGGTCGGTCGCTGTTCGCGAAGGCCGCGGCGAAGCACGGGCTCACCAAGCGGGACCTGCCGCCGAGCATCTCGTTCTTCCAGGGCGTGCGGATCGACGCCGAAGGGGCGATGACCTTCACCGGTTCGGCCGGGGCGGGCACCCACGTCACGCTCGTCGCCGAGCTGCCGCTGCTCGTCCTGGTCGCGAACGTCGCGCACCCGATCGACCCGCGCCCGGACTACCTGGTCGGACCCCTGCGGGTGCACGCCTGGCGCGGTGCCCCGACGACCGCGGCCGACGAGCGGTTCACCGCGACGCCGGAGCTCACCCGCGCCTACCTGAACTCGATCGACCACGCGGAAGCCCGAGGCCTGTGATGACCGACACGACGACCCACACCCCCACCTCCACCGTCCCGGTCGGAGCCGTCCACGACCCGGACGTCGCCCTCGACTGGAGCGAGTCCCTGGTGCCGGGCACCGTGGTCCGCGACGACCGGGTCGCCCCGCTGGCGCCGTGGTCCGCCGTGGTGCGCGCCGGCGAGGTGCTCACCATCGTCGACGTCGGCGGCAACCAGAGCGCCGACTGCCTGCTCTACGACGCCCACGACCCCGACGAGCGGTACAGCGTGCCGGACACCCTCGCCGCACAGGGCAACGCGTACGTCCGGACCGGCACCGTCCTGATGTCGAACGAGGGCCACCCGCTGATGACCGTCGTCGCGAACGAGATCGACCGGCAGGACACCATCGGCGGCGCGTGCTCGAAGGAGTCGAACACCCTGCGGTACGGGCACCACACCCAGTACCAGCACGGCTGCCGCGAGAACTTCCTGGCCGAGGCCGGCCGCCACGGACTCGGTGCCCGCGACATCGTGTCGAACCTCAACTGGTTCATGAACGTGCCGGTCGAGGCCGACGGCGCCCTCGGGATCGTCGACGGCATGAGCGCCCCCGGCAAGCGGGTCGCGATCCGTGCCGAGCGGGACGTGCTCGTCGTCGTCTCGAACTGCCCGCAGATGAACAACCCCTGCAACGACTTCTCCTGCACACCGCTGCGCATGATCGTGGTCCAGCCGTGACCGCCGCGCCCGACCCCACCGGGACCGCCACCGTGAACCAGACCCCCGCCCTCAGCACGGACACCGTCCTCGTCGCGAACCGCGGTGAGATCGCCCGTCGCATCATCCGCTCCGCGAAGGCGCTCGGCATGCGCACCGTCGCCGTCTACTCCGACGCCGACCGCGCGGCACCCCACGTCCGCGAGGCCGACACCGCCGTCCGGCTCGGACCCGCACCGGCCCGCGACTCCTACCTGCGCATCGACGCGGTGGTGCAGGCCGCGAAGGACACCGGCGCCGGACTCGTGCACCCCGGCTACGGGTTCCTGTCCGAGAACACCGACTTCGCCCGGGCCTGCGAGGACGCCGGCATCCGGTTCGTCGGGCCGACCGCCGACCAGATCGTCCGGTTCGGCGCGAAGCACACCGCCCGCGAGCTGGCCGCCGCCGCAGGGGTCCCGATGCTCGCCGGCACCGGGCTGCTCGCCAGCGTCGACGACGCCGTGGCCGAGGCCGAGCGCATCGGCCTGCCCGTCATGCTCAAGGCCACCGGGGGTGGCGGCGGGATCGGCATGCAGGCGTGCTCGACCCTCGACGAGGTCCGCGAGGCGTACACGAGCGTCGTCCGCCTGGCGACCGCGAACTTCGGGTCGGCCGGCATCTTCCTCGAGCGGCTCGTGCGGCCGGCACGGCACGTCGAGGTCCAGCTCTTCGGAGACGGCGAAGGCCGCGTCGCGGTGATCGGCGACCGCGACTGCTCCCTGCAGCGCCGCAACCAGAAGGTCATCGAGGAGGCCCCGGCACCGGCGCTCCCCGAGCACGTCCGCGCCGAGCTGCACGCGTCCGCCCGCCGCCTGGCCGAGAGCGTCGGGTACCGCAGCGCCGGCACCGTCGAGTTCGTCTACGACCCGGTGCGCGAAGAGGCGTCGTTCCTCGAGGTGAACACCCGCCTGCAGGTCGAGCACCCGGTCACCGAGGAAGTGTTCGGCGTCGACCTCGTCGAGCTCATGCTCCGCCTGGCCCGCGACGGTGCCGCCGGCATCGACCCCGACGTGTTCGACCGCACCTGGACCCCGAACGGCCACGCCGTCGAGGCCCGTGTCTACGCCGAGGACCCGGCGAAGGGCTCGCTGCCCTCCAGCGGCCTCGTCACCCAGGCCGTGTTCCCGAGCGCGACCACGGCATCCGGCGAGCGCACCGGCATCCGCGTCGACGGCTGGGTCGAGACCGGCTCCGAGGTGTCCGCGTTCTACGACCCGATGCTCGCCAAGGTGATCGCCACCGGGGAGACCCGCGACGACGCCCTCGACCTGCTGCGCGACGGACTCGCGGCCACCCGCATCGACGGCATCGTCACGAACGCCGGGCTGCTCCGCGCGCTGACCGACGACCTCGAGCTCCGCACCGCCACGCACTCCACCTCGACGCTCGACGCGACCGAGGACCCGGACCCGCGCATCGACGTCGTCGCCCCGGGCACCATGACGATGATCCAGGACCTGCCCGGCCGGGTCGGGTACTGGCAGGTGGGCGTCCCGCCGAGCGGCCCGTTCGACGCGGCGTCCTTCGCCGAGGCGAACCGCGCCGTGGGCAACCCGGACGGTGCCCCCGCGCTCGAGGTCACCGCCACCGGCCCGACGCTCCGGTTCTCGGCCGCCGCGGTGGTCGCGCTCACGGGAGCGCCGGCGCCGGTCACCCTCGACGGTGAACCCGTGGCGCTGTGGGAGCCCGTCGAGGTCGGCGCCGGCCAGACCCTGGCGATCGGCACGGCACCCGGTCCGGGCCTCCGCACCTACCTGGCGGTCCGGGGCGGCTTCGACGTGCCGACGTACCTCGGCTCGACCGCGACCTTCACGCTCGGTGGCTTCGGCGGCCACGCCGGGCGGGCCCTGCTCGCCGGCGACGTCCTGCGCCCGGGCTCCCCGGACTCGGACGCCCCGCACCCGGCGTTCCCGTCCGGGACCCGTCTGGGCCTGGTGGGCGGTCCGACCCCGGCCGACCGCCGCACCGCGCTCACCGACGCGTGGGAGATCGCCGTCACCGAGGGGCCGCACGCCGCACCGGACTTCTTCACCCGGGCCGACCTCGACGTCTTCTACGCCACCGACTACGCCGTGCACCACAACTCGGCGCGCACCGGCATCCGCCTCATCGGGCCGCGGCCGGAGTGGGCGCGGACCGACGGCGGCGAGGCCGGCCTGCACCCGTCGAACATCCACGACACCCCGTACGCCGTCGGTGCGATCGACTTCACCGGGGACACCCCGATCATCCTCGGACCGGACGGGCCGTCGCTCGGCGGCTTCGTCTGCCCCGCCGTGGTCGCCAGCGGCGACCTGTGGAAGCTGGGCCAGCTCCGACCGGGTGACACGGTCCGGTTCGTCCCCGTCCGCGAAGCCGACGCCGCCGCGCTCGACGCGCACCGGGCCTCCAGGACGGTGCCGCGCACCGGGACCGACGGCAGCACCGGAGGCGACGGCGACGACGGCGTGATCGCCCGCCTGGACGCGACCGACGTACGGCCGAGCGTCGCGTACCGACGCGACGGCGACGACAACGTGCTCGTCGAGTACGGCGACATGACCCTCGACATCGCGCTGCGGATGCGCGTGCACGCGCTCATGACGAAGCTGCAGGAGCACACGCCGAAGGGGATCCTCGACATCACGCCGGGCATCCGCTCGCTGCAGGTGCACACCGACGCGTCCGTGCTCAAGGCGCGCGACGTGGCGGGGCTGCTCCGCGAGCTCGAGGACGAGATCCCGCCGACCGACCAGCTCGTCGTGCCGTCGCGCACCGTGAAGCTGCCGCTGTCGTGGGACGACCCGGCCACCCGCCTGGCGATCGAGCGGTACATGAACGGCGTCCGGAACGACGCCCCGTGGACGCCGTGGAACATCGAGTTCATCCGTCGCATCAACGGCCTCGAGAGCGTCGACGACGTCTTCCGCACCGTGTTCGACGCGAGCTACCTGGTGCTCGGCCTGGGCGACGTGTACCTCGGTGCCCCGGTCGCGACCCCGCTCGACCCCCGGCACCGCCTGGTCACGACGAAGTACAACCCGGCCCGCACCTGGACCGCCGAGAACTCCGTCGGCATCGGTGGCGCGTACCTGTGCATCTACGGCATGGAGGGTCCGGGCGGCTACCAGTTCGTCGGCCGCACCGTGCAGATCTGGAACCGGTTCCGACGCGGAGCGCTGTTCCAGGAGAACCCGTGGGCGCTGCGGTTCTTCGACCGGATCGAGTGGTACCCGGTCGGTGCCGACGAACTGCTCGAGCTGCGCGCCGAGACGGACGCCGGACGGGGCTCGTTCGAGACCGTCGAGGGCGAGTTCTCGATCGCGTCGTACAACCGGTTCCTGGCCGACAACGCCGGGTCCATCGCGGACTTCCGGGCGCAGCAGGCGCAGGCGTTCGGCGAGGAGAAGGAGCGGTGGCGGGCATCGGGCGAGTTCGACGTCCGTGACGAACCGGCCGCCGTGGTGGCCGACGCCGTGACCGTGCCCGAGGGGTCGACCGCCGTGTACGCCCCCTTCACCTCGACCGTGTGGCAGGTGGACGTCCGCCCGGGTGACCGCGTGGACGAGGGGCAGAAGCTGCTGGCCGTGGAGGCGATGAAGATGGAGTCGATGGTGCACGCACCCGTTCCGGGCCACGTGCTCGAGGTGTACATCAAGCCGGGCGACCAGGTCGCGCCGGGCCAGGTCCTCGCCGCGATCGGAGCGGCAGCGTGAGCGGGACGAGCGCCGGCGTGAGCGGGACGAGCGCGGCGAGCGCCGGCCCGACCGCCGCCACCGCGACCGCCACCACGTCCGCCGCGGCCCGCGTCCGCGACGCCTTCGCCCGCATCGACGCCGTCGACCGGCCCGAGGTCTGGATCACCCTGCGCGACCGCACCGACGTGCTGGCCGAGGCCCTCGCCGTGGACCCGTCCCTGCCCCTGGCCGGCCTGCTGTTCGCCGTGAAGGACAACATCGACGTCGCCGGCCTGCCCACCACCGCAGCCGCCCGCTCCTACGCCCACGACCCCGCCGCCGACGCCACCGCCGTCGCCCGGCTCCGCGCCGCCGGCGCCGTCGTCGTCGGCAAGACGAACCTCGACCAGTTCGCCACCGGCCTGGTCGGCACCCGCTCGCCCTTCGGCGCGGTCCGGAATGCCTGGGACCCGACGCGGATCTCCGGCGGGTCGTCGAGTGGTTCCGCCACGGCGGTCGCCCTGGGCATCGTCGACTTCGCGCTCGGCACCGACACCGCCGGGTCCGGCCGGGTGCCCGCCGCGCTCGGCAACCTGGTCGGGGTGAAGCCGACGAAGGGGGTCGTGCCGAACACCGGGGTCGTCCCCGCCTGTCGCTCGCAGGACTGCGTCACGGTGTTCGCCCGGTCGCTCGACCTGGCGCGCACGGCGGCCGAGCTGATGGCCGGTCCGGACGGCGTCGACCCGCTCGCGCGGCCCGACCTCGCCCTCGCCGACCTGCCGGCCGTCCCGCGCATCGCGGTGCCGATGCCGTCGCAGCTCGACGGGCTCGCACCCGGCTGGGCCGAGGCGTTCGCCGCGGCCGTCGACCGGTTCCGTGCGCTCGGACACCAGGTGGTCGAGGTCGACATCGCACCCCTGCTCGACGCCGCGTCGCTGCTCTACGACGGCGCGTTCGTCGCGGAGCGGTACGCGGCCGTCGGCGCCCACATCGAGGCCCACCGCGACGAGGTCGGTGCCGACCTCGACCCGTCGGTCGCCGCGATCGTGCTCGGTGGCGCACGGCCGACCGCCGCGGAGCTCTTCGCCGACCAGGAACGACTCGACGCGTTCGGGGCAGCGGGTCGCGCCGCACTCGAGGGCACGACCGCCCTGCTCACCCCGACGACGACGTGGCACCCGACGCTCGAGCAGGTCGCGGCCGATCCGATCGGTGCGAACAGCCGGATGGGTCGGTACACGAACTTCGCGAACCTGCTCGACATGGCCTCGCTCGCTGTGCCCGCCGGCTTCGTCGACGGCCTGCCGTTCGGCGTCATGCTCACCGGTCCGGCGTTCAGCGACCGGCGCCTGGCGGCGTTGGCGGCCGCGTTCGCCGCCCCGACCGTCGACCTGCTGGTCGTCGGTGCGCACCTGCGCGGGCAGCTGCTGAACGGACAGCTGGTCGCATCCGGCGGATCGTTCGTCCGGGAGGCCCGCACCGCGTCCGACTACCGGCTGTACGCCCTCGACACGGTGCCGCCCAAGCCCGGGTTGGTCCGCGTGGGTCCGGTCGCGTCCGGCGCCGCCGCGCCGGGCTCGGGCATCGTCGGGGAGGTCTGGCGTCTGCCCGCCGCCGGCTTCGGCACCTTCGTCGCGGCCCTGCCGGCACCGATGGCGATCGGTACCGTGGCGCTCGACGACGGCACCGAGGTCACCGGGTTCCTGGTCGAGCCGCTCGCGGTCGAGGGGGCCGAGGACATCACCCACCACGGCGGCTGGCGCGCGTACCGGGAGCAGTCGTGACGGACACCGGCTGTCAGGATGGGGGCATGTCCCCCGACGACCGGCCCGTGCGCCCCGGCCGACCGCGGGTCGTGCCGAACGCCGACTCCGCGCTGAGCCCGCGCGACCAGATCCTCGACGCCGCCGCCGCGCTGTTCGTCGAGAACGGCATCAGCGCGACCTCGACCCGGGCGATCGCCGAACGGGTCGGGATCCGGCAGGCCTCGCTGTACTACCACTTCGCCGGCAAGGACGACATGCTCGTCGAGCTGCTCACGACCTCGGTGCGCCCGAGCCTCGAGCTGGTCCGCGGGCTCGAGCAGCTCGTGCCGGAGTCGGCCTCGGCAGCCGGTGCCCTGGCCGCGCTGGTCGTCGCCGACGTGGACACCCTCGCCCGCACGCCGCACAACATCGGCACGCTGTACCTGCTGCCCGAGGTGCAGGGCGAGCGCTACGACGGGTTCCGGGCCGAGCGCGTCGAACTGCAGGAGGCCTACGGGCGCCTCGGCTCGCGCGCTGCCACCCCGGACGTCGCCGCCGGTGTCGCGCCGTCGCGCCTCGGTGCCGTGCTCATCCAGATCACCGAGACCGTCATCCAGCTCCGCCGGTCCGGCCCCGTGCAGGACGCCGACCGCGACGCCCTCGTCGCGACCTGCCTGCGCGCCTGCGGCCTCGACACCGCCGCCGTGGCCGAGGCCCGGCGCGACGCCGAGGCCCTGCTGGCTGCCGTCGCGGTCTGACCCTCCCTCTCCCCTCTGCAAGGAGTCACCATGACCACGATCACCCCCGCCGCACACCGTCCGCTCGCCGACGCCCTGCTCCCCCGCACCGCCGTCGTCAGCACCGCCCTGGTCATCGGCGGCGCGCTGCTGACCGCCGGTGCCGCGCAGGTGGCCGTGCCGATCTGGCCCGTCCCGATCACCGGGCAGACCCTGGCCGTGCTGCTCGTCGGCAGTGCCCTCGGTGCCCGGCGCGGTGCCCTGTCGATGCTCGTCTACGCACTGCTCGGCGTCGTCGGGCTGCCGGTCTTCGCGGACGGTTCGGCCGGGTTCGGCGTGCTCGTCGGCCCCTCGGGCGGGTACATCGTCGGCTTCGTCGTCGCCGCCGCCCTGGTCGGCTGGGTCGCCGAACGCTTCGGCGACCGCCCGCTGCGGAACGCGCTGCTGTCCTTCACCCTCGGCACCGTCGTCACCTTCGTCGCCGGGATGGCCTGGCTCGCGGTGGCACTCGGCCTCGACCTGCAGCAGACCCTGCAGTACGGGCTGTACCCGTTCGTCCTCGGTGGTGTGGTGAAGACCCTGATCGGCGCCGGCGTGATCTCCCTCGGGTGGACCGCAGCCCTCCGCTCGGCCACCCGCCGGTGAGCGCTCCGTCAGGACTCCGCCGCCGACCGTAGGGGTTCCGTCAGGAGGCCTTCCGCGCTGCGCGAGCCCGCGAGAGCGTGAGGTCGTGACACTGACTGCGATCATGCCGACGCTCCGCGCGTCGCTCCCCGATCCGATGGACCCGTTCCTCTGGCCGGCCCACACCGTCGCGACCACCGACGACCTGCTGGTCTCGGCGATCTCGATGGTCCGGCTCGCCGACCTCACCGGCACCCCGACCGTGCACACCGCCGAGCAGTCCCCGCCCCGGTACCGTCCGCGCGGGTGGGCGCCCCGCGACGTGAGCGTCGCCGTCGCGTCGGTCACCCGTGTGCGGCGACCGCGCACCGGGGTGGTGCTCCTGGAACTGGACGCGGTCCTGCCGACCTGCGCCGTGCTCGACCAGGTGCGCCTGATCGGACGCCGGAGCACCGCTCCCCTGTCCCCGATGTACGTCGTCACACGCTGTGACGGTCAGGCCGACGGTCCGTTCCACCGCCTCCCGGCTCCGCTGCCGGCCGACGTCCGCGAAGGCGACCTGGTCTGCTTCCCGTGCCTGGCGACCGTCCGGCACCGCGACGTCGTCGAGCCGGTCCGGGCGGAACTCGCGCCGGTCCGGGCGGAACGCGCGCCGGCGCGCACCGAACTCGCGCCGGTGGGTCGATGACCGTCGCGCTGCCGGTCCGCACCCGGCTGCTCGACGGCACCCACCTGTGGGGCCGGTACACGATCCGACCCGTCGGGCGGACGCTGTGGAGCTCGCGGACCCTCGTCGTGTTCCCGCCCGGCACGACCACCGGCGAGCGCCTGCTGCTGCGTGCCTGGCACGTCTGGCCGGCCGTCGGGGCGGTCGTCGCCCTCGCCGCCCTGGTGCTCGCCGTCTCGGTCCCCGCCGTCGGGACAACCACCGCGCTGCTCGTCTACGGCGGTGGCTTCGCGGTCCTCGCCCGCGCCACCCGCTCGCTGCGACCACGGGTGCGGTCCGTCACCGTGACGACGTTCCTGGGCGACGGCCGCCACGAGGTCCACGGCGACGAGCGTCTGCTCACCGGCTCCCTGGACGCGCTGTCGATCCTGGAGCAGGCGCTCCGGGCCGACCGCATCCGCCCCGTCGACTTCGAGCTGATCTGGGGCGACGTGTGGAACGCCCTGGAGTCCCCGGACCCGGACCACCGCGTGCAGCGGTCATCCTGAAGCCGGTTCCCGCGCCGCGCGTTTGTATGGGTCCGGGAAGGAGTACGCGATGAAGCACATCCACTACGACGCCACCACGATCCTGGTCGGTGACGACGTCGCCGACGCCGTGATCGAGTACGCCGCGGCTCTCGCAGGCGGGGACCGAGCGGACACCGTCGACGTGCCCGCCGTCGCCGACGACGGGACGATGACCACCACGAAGATCCTCATCGGGCCGTCGAGCGAGATCGTCATCGAGGACGCGGAAGAGGACGAACTCGAGATGGACAACGGGGAGTTCGTCGGGCGGCTGCGCGCCGCCGCGAAGACCTTCGGGCACAGCGAGCCGATCCACGCGAACACGCGGTCGGACCTGGCGGACGCGGCGGAGGCTGCCGAGGAGTCCTGACGCCCGGGCGTCGCGCTGCAGCGTCGAAACGGAGAGGGTCTCCTGTACGGTGGTTGTTCCGGAGAGCTTCTCCGGTACTCGACGCCACAGCCTGGAGGGCCGCCATGCCCGAGCAGACCGCTCCCGCCGGGCGCGCACCGCGTTCACTGCACTCCCCGCGTCCCGCGCGCGCTGACGCGCTGCGGAACCGGGACCACATCCTGCGGGTCGCCGAGCGCGCGTTCACCGAGCACGGCGTGACCGGCTCGCTCGACGCGATCGCCAAGCGGGCCGGCGTCGGCGCCGGCACCCTGTACCGGCACTTCCCAACGCGCGAGGCCCTGCTCGCCGAGCTCCTCGCCGCGCGCGACGAACACCTGGTGGCCCGTCGCGAAGCCCTGCGCGACGGCTCCGTCGACGCCGCCGACGCCCTGCACGGCTGGCTCGACGCGGTCACCGAGTGGGCCGGCACGTTCGACGGGCTGCCCGAACCGCTCCGCGCCGCCGCCTCGTCCGACTCGTCACCGCTCGCCCTGACGTGCCAGGGGTTCATCACCACCACGGACGAGTTCCTCCGCGCCGCCCAGCGTTCCGGTCGTGCGCGTGCCGACGTCCGCGCGCGGGACCTGTTCCTCGCCGCGTTGGCGACCAGCTGGGTCCGGGGTGCCGCGATGGCCGACGGCTTGTCGTCCGCGGCACTCTCCGCCCTGTCTCGGCGGGGCTGGGAAGCCCCGCTTCTTCCTTGAGATCCACCTCCCTGAAAGGGCACACCATGAACCGCATCGGCATCATCGGCAGCGGCGCCATCGGCACCGCGATCGCACGCCTGGCCGTCGCAGCCGACCTCGACGTCCTCATCGCGAACTCGCGCGGCCCCGAGTCGCTGCAGGACCTCGTCGCGGAGCTCGGCCCGCGGGCCCAGGCCGGCACCGTGCGACAGGCCGTCGAATTCGGCGACGTGCCCGTCCTCGCGATCCCGCTCACCGCCTACCCGGCACTCGCCCCCGACCTCGACGCCTTCGCCGGGCGGACCGTGCTGTCGACGGGCAACTACTACCCCGGTCGCGACGGCAGGATCGAGCAGCTCGACACCCTCGCGACGACCACGGCGGAGTACGAGCAGACGCTCCTGCCCGGCACGCGGATCGTCAAGGCGTTCAACAACATCGTCGCGCACCACATCCCGAACCTCGCCGACTCCGCGCCTCTCACGGCGCTGCCGATCGCGGGCGACGACGAGCAGGCCAAGGCCGTGGTCGCCGAGCTCGTGCAGCTGCTCGGGTTCGACACCGTGGACGCCGGGACCCTGGCCGAGTCGTGGCGCTTCGAGCCGGAGTCCGGGGCGTACACGGGGATCTACGCGGCGAGTGCCGAGGGATTCGCGGCGGACTACCTGGCGGATCAGGGAGCACCATTGCCCGCCGAGCGGCTGCGGGACATACTGGCGGTGTCGCACCGGGCGGATGTGGCGAACCGGCAGTTCTGAGTCGTCACCCCTGCGCATGACCGCGTGCAGCGGCCTCGCGCACAGGGGGTGTACGCGAGGCCGTCCGCCTGCCTGATCCGATCAGGCGGTCTCTCCGTCAGGGCTACGCCGTGACGCGCGCCTGCACGAGTTCGGTCAGCGTGATGAAGTTACCGGCCTCGACGACCTCTTCTTCGCCGAGCGGGACACCGTAGGTCTGCCCGACGATGGTCGCGATCTCGACCATCGAGAGCGAGTCGAGGTCGAGTTCTTCGAACGTCTTGTCGACGCCGCTGACGTGGGACAGTTCCTCGACACTCGTTCGGATGAGTTCGACGAGGGCCTCGGCAGAGGGGACGGTTGCGGTCATGACTGTGGCCTTCCTGGTCGGGTGAGCCGGCCCCCGCTGCGCGAGGAGCCGATGGGGTGGAACGTCGTGGTCGGACCCCTCAAACGAGGTCGATGACCGGCGCGGTGAGGGTCGGCCACGTGAGTGTGCCGGCACCCCAGGTCGCCCCACCGCCGAACGCGGTCAGCAGGACCCGGGCCCCCGTCCGCATCTCGGTCGCATGCGCGGCGAGGGCGAGTGGGATCGACGCGGCCGAGGTGTTGCCGACGCGGTCGAGGTGCAGGACGGCTCGGTCGGCGGCAACGCCGATCGAAGCGGCGACCATGGTCAGGATCCTCCGGTTCGCCTGGTGCGCCACGAGGTGGTCGACGTCGTCCACGGCCCATCCGGCGGCGTCGAGGACAGAGCGGCACGAGTCCGCCATCGCGGTCACGGCGGCAGCGAACACCGCACGGCCCTGCATCGCGAACCACGCCGTCGGGTCCCCCCGGTCGACGACGGGCTGGCGTGATCCGCCGGCCTCCACCCGGATCAGATCGAGTCCGGTGCCGTCCGAGCCGAGGGTGACGGACCCGAGCGCGCCGGCGTCCGATGCCTGACCGGCACCCAGCACGACCGCACCGGCGCCGTCCCCGAAGATGACGGCGTTGGCCCGGTCACCCGGGTCGACCAGGGTCGTGAACGTGTCCGCTCCGATGAGCAGGACCCGCCTGGCCGCGCCGGATCGGATCAGGGCGTCGGCCTGCGCGAGCCCGTACACGAAGCCCGAGCACACGGCGGCGAGGTCGAACGCCGGCACCGTGCCCAGGCCGAGGCGTGCCGCGACGTCAGGTGCGGTGGCGGGACACCGATGGTCAGGGGTCGACGTCGCGACGATCACCATGTCCACGGAGTCGACGCCGGCGTTCTCCAGGGCCCGTCGGCCGGCGGCGACCGCGAGGTCGCTCGTCGAGGTACCCGGGTCGACCTGGTGCCGCGCGCCGATACCGGTTCGCGACCGGATCCACTCGTCGGTCGTGTCGAGCGTGGCGGCGAGGTCGTCGTTCGTCACCACCCGGCGCGGGAGAGCACCTCCGAGGCCCTGCAGCACCGTTCGGGTCGTCGTCGCGTGGGGGTCACGCTCCGGCGTCGCGTCGACGACGATCTCGTCGAGGGCGGTCATGCGGCACCGACCACGTGCGCGACGGAGCACGACACGCGCACACCGGTGTCGAAGGTCCCGACGATGTCGGCGAGGCGCCAGGAGCGGCCATCCTGCTCGAGCGTGCGTGCGCGGTCCAGCCGGACACGCGCGTCGCTCCGCACCGAGGGGTGCGGCGACCCCGGGACCGTGATCACCGTCCGGCGCATCCAGAGCGTGTCGCTCTCAGCTCGGGCGAGCGTGTCCAGTCGGTAGAGCAGCACCTGTCCGAGCTGGAGAGTCGCGACGAACGTGTCGACGAGGTTGAGGCCGGGCTGGAACGCCGCCTCGAAGCCGCACAGCTCCTCGGCGGGACGTCGGCCGAGCGGAGGCACGACGACGGTCGCGCGCGCCTCGTCCCAGGCGAGCTCGACCTCCTCGACCAACGGGGAGCGGCTGCGGTACACGCCGCAGTACACGCCGTCGCCCGGGCGGTCCTCGACCCGCGCCTGGCCCGCGACGGGTTGCACGGTGCATGACCGGCGCACGACGAGTGCGATCGTGAAACCGGCGACGTCAACCGTGATCGGCACGTCCCCGCCGGTTGCCGCCGCGCCCCGGGGTGCATGTCCCGTCACCGGGAGCACCGCGAGGTCCCCCTCGATCGGGCGACGCGGGGACCGGATGTCGATGCTGGCGATCGAGCACGCGGTCATCGACTCGGCATCGAGCTCCTGAGCGACGAGTTCGTAGGCGCTCGCGATGCCCAACACCATCAGGTCTGTGGTGCTGAGGTGTGGTTCCTGCACGTCGTCGCCCTTGCGCGACCAGGCCGCGCCGGCGGTCGCGTCGGCGGTGGCGGAGAGCCGCCACGTCGTGTCGTCCGCCCGCACCACGGCGCCGCGGAGTCGTGGGTCCGTGAGTCGGTAGCCGAGTCCGAAGAACCGTCCGGCTGCCGGGCCGAGGAGGTCGTCGATGGATTCGTGGCGTTCGATGGTGTCGGGTGTCACGGTTCGGTCTCCTGTCGGTGGAGGAGTGGCGTCCTGCAGGACCACGATCCACCGTGACGGAAGACGTGACCAGGCGTCGGTTATGGTGGGAGCAACACCACCAGTCATGCGGTCGCCGCGTCCCGACCGATCAGCCTGACTCGGCGACCGGGACCCATCGCCGGTGCTCGACCCGTCCGAACACGACGTCGGCGAAGTGGTTGCCGTAGGCCAGAGCATCGTGACGCTCCAGCTCGTCGAGCAGCGCGGCCCTCGTTGTGATCGCCATGACGGGGTCGTGCTCGACGAAGGCGTTGATCGTGGGGTCACCGACCTGCAGCGGGCTGTGCAGGGCGTCACCGAAGGCGATCAGGACCCTGCCCCGTGACTCGATCCGCAGCCCGATGTGCCCCGGCGTGTGGCCGGGCATCGGGACGACGGTCACACCGGGTGCCAACTGCTCGCCGCCGTCCGCCGGCTGCCACCGGTCAGATCGCTCCGCCAGGGCACTCCGTTCGAGGTCGAGGCGACCGGCCGTGGTCGGGAGGCTCCGGAGACGGGTACCGAACGGGCCATCGCTGCTCCACCAGCCGCTGTGGTCTTCGTGCAGGTGGGTGATGACCACCTGCGTCGGCTCGGGCAAGCCAGCGGTCTGCCACTCGACGGGCAGTGTCCCGCCGGTCATCCGGCCGATCGCTGGGCGCCCTCCGCCACGCGGCACGTCGACGGGGCCGAGTCCGGTGTCGAGCGCGATGACCTGGTCGCCGGACTCGATGACGAGCGATCCGACGGATGCGACCAGGTACCCGTCGACATCGAGGAGTGGTCGGACCTCGGCGGCCGGCCTCGGCGGCTCCGATCGCCCGTACCAGCCAGCGGGGTGCAACTGGATGCGGCCGTCCGGCACCGAGGTCACCCGGACGTCACCGACCTCCAGCGAGCGCACCCGGGCCGGGGCTCGGCGCCGCTCGTCGATCATCGGATCTGTTCGAGCACGGCCATCGTCGCCGGCGCGGTGGCCGGTGACGGCGAGTACAGGAAGAGCATCAGGTCGTCTCCACCCACAGCGGGTGTGAGCACCACGGTCTCGAAGGACATCCGGCCGAGCGAATGGTCGAACACCGTCGCGACGTGGGGTTCCTGCCCGACGGAGTGCTCCCCCCAGTGCCGTCGGAACTCCGGCGAGCGCTCGGAGAGGTCGGTGGCGATCGACTCGAACATCGGATCGGTGGCGAAGGCCGTCGCCTGCCGACGGAACTGCGAGACCATCATCCGGGCCGCGAGGTCACGATGCGGGTAGTGCGTCGCGTAGTCCTCGTCGGTGAAGTACCGGATGAGGCAGTTGGTGCCGACCTGCGTCTGGAAGGTCTTCGCCGCGAGCTCGTTCGTCGCGAACACGTTCCAGTACCGGTCGGCGGCGTAGGCAGGCATGTCCTGGATGCTCGACAGCATGCGCTCGAGCGAGCCCTTCAAGTCGTCGGCCGCGGCTCGGCGTGACGCCGGCACCTTGCCGGTGAGTTCGTAGAAGTACTCGAGGTCGGCGCCCTCGAGCCGGAGCGCGTTGGCGATCGCATCGACGACGACCGTCGAGACACCGATGTCCCGCCCCTGCTCGAGCCACGTGTACCAACTCACACCGACGTTCGCGAGCACGGCGACCTCCTCGCGGCGCAGTCCGGGAGTCCGACGGCGGGCCGAGCGCGGGAGCCCGACGTCCTCCGGCTGCAGTGCCTCTCGTCGAGCGCGAAGGAACTCCCCCAACCACGCCCGTCGCCCCTGCCCGTGTTCACTCTCCGCGACGATCACGCCCGCGTCATCCTGCATGAAGACCCCCCTGATGGTCGACGAATGGTGTTGCGACGGGCAACTCTAACCGGATCGGGCGATCGCGACGAGGACCTCGGTGAGTTGCTCGTGCGCGGCTTGATGGAACAGGTGGGCGCCGTCGATCGCGTGCACGGCGAGCGTCTCACATCCCAGATCCGACCACCGTTCCATGGCTTCCGGCGTCACGATCTCGTCGTCCCTCCCACAGACCACGTGCACCGCGACGCCGATCGGTACGGGCCGTGGTGCGTAGGCGCGGGACCGGTCGATGCCGGCTCGGGTCCGGACGCTGGCCGCGCGACCGGACGACTCGGTCCCGAGGATCGAGCACGTGTCCTTCGTCGCGGGGAGCACGCCAGGCGGTGCGGTCGCGCCGAGCACGAGCGCGGACGGCATCGGTGACCCGACCGCGGCGAGTTGCCGACAGACCTCGAACGCAATCAGGCCGCCCATGCTATGGCCGTACAGGAGCGCGCCGGGAAGCGCCTCCTGCACGGCGCGGACCGAGAGCGCCGCCAGCATCTCGATCGTCGCCCAGGTCGTGCCGAGGGCAGCGCGCTCGAAACCGACGGCGGTGACCTGCTCGAGTCCGGCGGCGGTCGCCGCTGCCCGGACTCCCTTCGGCACGGTGGCCAGACCGCCGGCGTGGTGGAAGTACAGCAGTGAACGGCCCGACGCAGCCCCCACGTGCGGACGTCCTCAGCTGGTGGCCGCGGGTCCACCCGCGGTCACCGGAGAAGCCGCGATGCCGTCCGCGGCTGCGTCCTCCGCCGCGACCACGGACCGTCGACGTGACGCCGTCAGCGACACGAGTACACCGATCACCAGCCCGGCGGCGATGAGGAAGGTAGCGACCACGATCTGCCCCATCAGGTCTCCGTCAGCCACGGCCGACGACCCGAGGACGAGGAGCGCGAGTCCGACGGCGCCGCCGACCTGCTGCCCAGCCGTGGCGATTCCGGACGCAGTGCCCTGGTGTTCCCCGGGCACGCCGCTCGTCGCGAGGGTGAACATGGTGGTGAAGACGACGCCCTGGGCGATGCTGAGCACGACCAGTGGCACCACGAGCACGTACGGGGACAGCCCCGCAGCGAACCCGGCAGCCAGCGCCGCCGTCCCGACGGCACCGACTGTGAAGGACACGGCGAGGACGGACCGGGGGGCATGGGAGTTGCCGAGCCGACCAGCCCACGTCGCCCCGATCAGCACGCACGCCGAAGGGATGATGAACGCCAGCCCAGTCACCAGCGGCGAGAAACCGAGCTGCTGCTGCAGGTAGATCGTCAGGAAGAACGGGATGGCACCGAAGGTGGCCATGAACAGGAACGTCACCCACGTTCCGACGCCGAGGTTGCCCGAGTGGAACAGCGTCAGGGGCACCAGCGGCTCACGCGTCGAACGCTGCACCAGGACGAACGCCACGAGGAACACGATGCCGACCACGCCCGGCCCGAAGGTCACCGGCGCCGCCCACCCGGACTCGGGTGCCTGCACCAGCGCGAAGACGACGGCGAGGACACCGATCGTCCCGGTGACGGCACCCGGGACGTCCAGCCGAGGCCGACCAGCGGCCACCGATCGCCGATCGGCGGGGATGAGCAGGAACGCACCCACGATCGCGACCACGGCCAGGACCACGTTGACCGTGAAGACGGATTCCCAACCGAGGCTGCCGGTCAGGACACCGCCGAGCAGCGAGCCGAGGACCATGCCGGTGCTGCCGGCGGCGGCCCAGACGGACATCGCAGTGTTCCTGGAGCGCCCTTCCGGGAAGCTGGTCGTCACCAGGGACAGCGTGGCCGGGGACAGGAACGCCCCGCCGAGTCCTTGGAACGCGCGCGCGATGACGAGGACGAGTGGATCGGATGCGACGGCACCCACCAGCGACGCCACGGCGTAGAGCGCGAGGCCGATCACGAACGCCCGCCGCTTCCCGATGAGGTCCGCGAGACGGCCCCCCAGGAGCAGGAACCCCCCGAAGGCGACGGCGTACGCGCTCACCACCCACTGCAGGGCGGACTCCGAGAAGTGCAGTCCCTCTCCGATGACGGGCAGGGCGACGAACACGATGTTGTAGTCGAGCGCGATGATGAGCTGAGCGAAGGCGAGGAGTGCGAGCAGCAGTGCCGGGCTCGTCACCCGTGCGCCGTTCCGGACGGTTTCCGCGGTCGTGAGCATGGTCGGTCCTTTCGAGGGGTGCGAGCTGGTGGCGGTGTCAGTAGCGGAGGGCGTACTTGAGCTGGCGTCCGAAGGTCTTCTGCCGCTGTGCCTCGTGGAAGCGCGCGTCCTGCTCCAGCACGTCGGTCGCCGCGCGGACCCGGGCCTGAGCGAGCTCGATCGCCTCGGCCGTCGGAACCACCTGCGGCATGTCGAAGAGCTCGATGATCCGGTCCACCCGCTCCGGGATCGGACCACCGACCACGTGGTACGGGATCCCGAGGTCCTGCAGGGCCTCGATGAGCAGATCGTCGGAGAGTCGACGGAAGGGTTCGGAGACGGGGCGGTGACCGTCCTTGTGCATGTCGAACTCGACGGGCAGGTGCACGTACGCGTCGTAGATCCGCTTCGCCCGGGAGCGGGTGACGTCCCCGAGGGTGTCGGTGTACCGCTGGTAGAAGTGCTTGACGGGCAGGCCGGTGACCTTCTTCACCGCCTGGAACCACTTCGGTGCGCCGGGGTTGATGCCGACGCGCATGCGTGCCTCGAAGTAGACCCACTCGTGGAACACCCCACCGTCGGAGATGAACGGGCCGGGTCCGGATTCGTTGTGGACCCGCTCCTCGAACCGCCGGAGCCCGAGCTTGATGAGTTCCATGGCGTTGAGGTCCATCACGGTCTTGCCCGGGATGAGGTCGATCAGGATCTCCCGGGACGTCATCGCATGGGTCCTCGGCAGCCCCGTCGCGATGGACAGGGCCTCGGTCGTCGTGCTCTTCCCGGTCGAGTAGGTGCCGGAGATGGCGAGCTTCAGGTTCTCTTGCATGAGGGTTCCGTTCGGTGAGGGGTGGATGCGGACTAGGCGGCGGTGGCGGTGGGCACGGCGACGAGCGCCGCGATCTGCTCGAGGCGGTCCTCGACGGAGCCGGTCACGGTCTTCGGTCGCAGCCCCGCAAGAGCGAGCTCCTCGGCCAGGTACTCCTCCGACCGTGTCCGGAACGACTCGGACACCGGAGGTGCCGGCTCGGTCATGGCGAACTCGATCGGCAGGTGCACCACGACGTCGTAACGATCGTGCAGCGAGGACCGCACGGCTCGCCGGGACGGCTCGAGGAGCCCGTTGACGAGACCGCGACCCGCGATCGTCGGGCGCGGTGCTGCATCCGGGTCGACCCCGTGCAGGAGCAGCGTCTTCGCGAAGACCCAGTCGTGCACCAGCGACCCGTCGGAGACCCAGAGGTCACCGGACTCGCGTGCGCTGCGCTCGATCAGGCGTCGCACCACCAGCTCGACGAGCTGTGCCGGGCTGCAGCCGGTCGCCGCCTTGCGGGAGCCGAACGGGTCCTGCATCGGGGGCAGTGCCTCGGCCTGGAGCCCGAAGCGCTCCGCGGCGGCCTTGGCCAGGGTGGACTTGCCCGAGCCGTACGCACCGGTGATCGCGAGTCGCATGCACTTCCTGTCGTCGAGGTCGAATCGTCGTGGGTGCGGACCGGCCCCCTCGCCGGTCCGCACTCCGATGGTCAACGACCTCCGCGCTCCCCCGACAGGGCTGCGTTATCCGGGGTGTGCAACCACCCGGTTCATGCATCCCGGATCGCGTCGACTGGTGGTGAGAGCACCTGGTTCGGAGCGGCTTCCCCGGGTTGGATGGACGCATGAAGCTCGTCGGCACCACTTCCTTTGGCGGACCAGAGGTCCTCGGACTGCACGAGGTCCCCTGCCCGGACCCCGCAGCGGACGAAGTGCGCATCCGCGTGCACGGGGCCGCCGTCAACCCCACGGACCTCGCGTTCCGGGCAGGTTTCTACCGCGCGGTCCTCCAGGAACGCACCCCGCCGTTCGTTCCCGGCATGGACGCCGCCGGCATCATCGACGCGGTCGGCAAGTCCGTCGTGGGCTGGAACACCGGAGATCGCGTCATGGCGGTGGTCGACGCCCCTCTGGTCTCGGGCGCGTACGCCGAGTTCGTCGTCGTCCCCGCACGGTCGGTGACGCGGTGCCCGGAACGACTGAGCCTGCACGAAGCAGCGGCTGTCCCGATGAACGCCTTGACGGCACGACTCGCGCTGGACTCGCTGCCCGAGCTGCGCCACGGAACACTCGCGGTGACCGGCGCGGCTGGTGCGGCCGGCGGCTTCACGGTGCAGCTCGCGAAGCACGAGGGCTTCACCGTGATCGCGGACGCCCGCGGCGAGGACGTCGAGTTGGTCAAGTCCCTCGGCGCTGACTACGTCGTCCCCCGCGGCGACGAGTTCGCCGCCGAGGTGCGAGCACTCGTCCCCCAGGGTGTCGACGCCGTCGTCGATGCTGCGGTCCAGACGAGCGCGGTGTTCCCCGCGATCCGCGACGGTGGACACTTCGTCCCGCTCAGGGGGTGGGACGAACCGATCCCGCGCGGGATCGTCGCCCACCCGATCATGGTTTCGGACTACACGCAGGAGTCGGAGAAGCTGCGGCAGATCGCGGAACACATCGACGCCGGCGTGCTCACCGCGCGCATCGCCGACGTCGTCCCGGCTGACCGAGCGCACGACGCCCACACGCGGCTCGGACTGGGCGGGGTCCGGGGGCGCATCGTCCTCGACTTCGCCGCCCTGGCGTGACCGAGCGGCTCCTGCGTCGTGCCGCGTTCTTCGACGTCGACGGCACCCTCACGCGCACCACCACGATGTTCGACCTCCTGCACTTCGACGCCATCGAGCAGGGCAGCGGCGAGCGTGCCGACGAGTTCATCGACGCACTCCGGCGGATGCAGGTCGAGGACGGCGTCTCTCGCGAAGCGGCGAACCGCCACTACTTCTCATGGTGGCGCGGCCGCTCCCGCGACCAGCTTGCGGACCTCATCGCGCGCTGGTGTGCCCAACGGGCAGCCGCGTACTTCCACCGGTCGACGCTCGAGCAGCTGCATCGGCACCGTGAACGAGGCGACCTCGTCGTCTTCGTCAGCGGCTCCGTGCCGCTGCTGCTCGACGACCTCGCCGAGCAGCTCGGAGCTGTCCACGTGCTCGCCACCAGCATGTCCGTGGCCGGCGGGGTCTTCACCGGCGACGTTGACGTCCCGATGATCGGCAGCCGGAAGACGGATGCCATCCAGCAGCTCGCGGACGAGGAGCACATCGACCTGACCGCGTCGGCGGCCTACGGCGACCACCTGTCGGACGTGCCGTTCCTGGAACTCGTCGGCGAGCCCGTGATCTGTGGCGTGCCTGGCAGCACCGAGTGGCGCTTGGCACAGCGAAGGGGTTGGGCGACTTTGCTCCTGGACGACTGACGGATCACGACCGAGGCGTTCGACGGCTCAGCGTCTCGGAAGAAGGTCCCCGAGAGCCCGCTCGTCCGAGCTGCCCACCCAGGGAGCCGAGGAGCGCGACGACGAAGCCGACGATCTGCAGCGGCGACAGCGCCTGGCCGAGGACGACCCACCCGAGCACCGCAGCGGTCAACGGGCTGAGGACGCCCAACAACGCAATCCGGGCCGACGGCAGCGCCCGTGCGCCTCGGAACCAGACGCTGTAGGCCAGGGCTCCACCGACCAGCGTGAGCCAGGCGTACCCCGCGTACCCGGCGGCGGTCGGCTGCCACGGCCCGCTGTCGACGATCGGGATGAGCGGGGCGATCACCACGCCCCCGACGATGAGCTGCCATGCGGTCGAGGTCAGGGGGTGTGTGCCCTCCGGGGTGCCCCACCGACGAGTGAGCAGGAGCCCCAGTGCCATGGACACCGTCCCGAGCGCCGCGGCCGCGAGCCCGAGCACGTCGAACACGGCACCTCCGCTGAGGGAGACGAGCGCGACGCCCACCAAGGCCACGACTCCCCACACCACGTGGGTGATCGCGGGCCGTCCCCACCGCAGCGCCAGGGTCAGTGCCACGACGACGAGCGGCTGGAGCGCACCGACGATGGCCGCCAGGCCACCCGGCAACCGGTCGGCCGCGACGAACAGCAGCGGGAAGAAGCACCCGATGTTGAGCATGCCGAGCACGAACGTCCGGAGGCGCCAGCCCCGCGGTGGGACTCCCGGCCGGAGCGCGAGCAGCAGCAGGCCGACGGGGAGCGCACGGAGGACACTCGCCGTCATCGGGTGATCGGCGGGCAGGAGCTCGGTGGTGACCACGTAGGTCGACCCCCACACGATCGGTGCCACCGCCGCGCTGAGCGTGAGGCCGGCCGCCGCCGACGTGGACAGCGAGCGATCGGTCATCGGAGCCTCGTTTCCTTCATGCTGAACTTCTCAACGTTGAGACATTAAGGCCCCGATAGACTCGCGTCAAACAGTTCAGCGTGAAGGAGTGCTCTGATGGAGGATGCCGTCGATCGAGTCGTGGCCCAGTGGGGCCGGGAACGACCAGACCTCGACGTCCGCGCGATGGCCGTCATCGGGCGCATCGGGCGCGCCGAAGCGATCCTCGACCGGAAGGTCGGTGCCGTCCTCGCTGAGCACGACCTGCTGCCGGGTGAGTTCGACCTCCTCGCGACCCTCCGACGTTCGGGATCACCACATCGGCTGGCCGTCGGACAGATGCTCGCCGCCACGATGGTGACCTCCGGCGCCGTCACGAACCGCTTGAACCGGCTCGTCGCGAAGGGCTACGTCACGCGGGAGACCGACCCCGCGAACCGACGGAGCGTGCTCGTCACGTTGACCGATCACGGCCTGAAGGTGGTGGACGCGGCACTGGCCCGGCACGTCGAGAACGAACGGGCGCTCCTCGGCACCCTGAGCAGCGACGAGGAGCAGCAGCTGGCCGGGCTCCTCCGGAAGCTGCTGCTCGGCCTCGGTGACGGGGCGGCCTGAGCACAGCCCGTCGTGCCCGCCGCACTCGCAGCCGACCTGACGCGCTCCGCTTCAGGCGGCGCCGTGGCCCCGGCCGTGGCCGTGCTTCGTCGCGTTGGCGTTGAAGAGGTGCAGTTCGTTGCCGTGGCGCTCCACCACGGGCTTGTACCCGGCGGGCAGGCCGGCGACGCGGACCCGGCCGAAACTCGAGCCCTTCGCGATCCGGTCCGCCGTGATCAGGACCAGGTCGTTCGCCACGGCCGTGCCCGTGGCGACGTGCACTCGCAGCGTCCCGCCGAACGATGCCGTGCCCTCGACGCGCAGGGCAGGACGGGGTCCGGAGACACTCAGCGACAGTGCGGCGTGCGAGCGCTGCGTCAGGTTGCCGCCGATTCGGATCACCCTCGTGCTGGCCTCGGCGAGCGTGCCGGAGACCGTGGTCACCGACCCCTTGCCCAGGGCAGCAGCGGAGTCCGCGGTCAGCGTCCCACCGCGGACGACGGTGCCGCCGGTGTAGCGGTTCGAGCCGGCAAGGGTGAGGGTGCCGGTCCCCCGCTTGGTCAGTGACCCGTTCCCGCCGATGTCGTTGCGCCAGGTGTCGGCGGCGGCGAGTCCCTTCTCGGCGGCGTCCATCGAGACCGTCACCGCGCTGTCGAACGCTCCGTAGCCGGACGCTGCCGAGAAGAGGTCGAGGCGCCCCCACCCTTCCGCGTCGTCCAGCAGGGGGTAGCCCGACGGCAGCGCGGTCGTCCGGAGCACCTCTCGGATCTGGGCGTCGCTGAGGTACGGCAGGCGGGTCCGCAGGAGCGCTTCAGCACCCTTCGGCACCGTGGCGGGGATCGTCTTCGTGCCGGTCCGCGTGAACCCGTACGTCAGACGCCCGCGGTAGTCCTTCTTGTCCGACGCGTAGTCCGCGTCCCGATCGACGGCGCTCGGGCTGGCAGCGGCGAGCACCTTCTCCGCCTGCTGGTGCGCCTGCTGCTCGAGCTGCGTGTTGGCCGGGTCGTCCAGGATGGCTGCCGCCAGCGCAGTCGCCAGGACTCGTCCTCCCATGACGTCGAGCGGCGAGTGCATCCCCGCGACGATCCGACTGTTGCCGATCTCCGAGCCGTTGGCGAGGAGCTCGGTGTACTTCTCCGGGTACGCGTACGCGAACGCCAGGGAGGCCAGGTAGCCGGCGTTGGTGTGTCCGCTGGGGAACCCGCCGTCGGTGGCGGGCGTCGGGGACTTCTCGGGGACGAGCTGCGGCGGCACCTTGACGTCCTGGCTCTGCCGGTACGGCCGCGCGTACTGGTAGTACTTCTTCGCGTTGCTGGCCGAGGAGTAGTCGCCCCGCAGCGTGTTCACCAGCTGGACGACGTCGCCGAGTTCCGAATCGGTGTCCGCCCACGACCCCTTCGCGTTGCCCTGGTCGACGTACTGCTTCGTCGTGGCATCCGCCGGGATCTCGTCGGGGATCGTGGTGCCGGCGTTCGTCGCGGTCCGCACCGCGTCGGACAGGTCACCGAACCCCGCGATGGCCGAGTAGCTCTGGTTCCGTCGGTCGATCAGGTACGCCTCGTGCCCCTGCGCCTCCGTGCGGGTCTGCGTGGTCCGCGCTGCTTGCGCGATGTTCGAGTCCAGGATCCGCTGCGCTGCGGCACTGGTTGCGACCCCGTTGTCCCACGACGATCCCGGGCTCCACAGGGTGCCGAACTGCGACAGCATCCCGGTCGCGGCGTTCGTCTCCGGCGTCGTGGCGGCAGGGGTGTTCGTCTTGTAGGTGTCCACGAAGTACCCGTAGGCCCCTGGACGCGGCGCGGTCCCCGATGTCGCCGCGGACGCTCCCGCCGGAGCGATCAAGGACACGGCGCACGCCACCGCCAGGACCCCCAGCACCGTGCGGGCCCGACGACTGGGAACAGCGATCTGGAACCGGCGCATGGCGTTCTCTCCACTCGGGGCGTGGCCACACGACTCGGTGACACAGAGCAGAAGCGTGGCGCAGGCCCGTGAACCGGAAGTGGCACCTGCGTGAACCGCTGCCGTACTCGCTGCTGCCGATCACTGTGCCAACGACGACACTCGACACTCGGACACGCCACAGCCATCGAGTACGAACCACGCTTCATCGCAGCGCCTATCCCCTGATGTTCACGGTGAAACGGCTAACCAGATCGTAGGGCCCGTCAGAGTCAACTGAACGTCCAGCAGTCCTAAGCGGGACGTCCGCGAGCCTGTTCTTGAAACCGCCGACGCGCCTTTGTAACCTGATGACCTCGACTGGGGTGCTGTCGAGGAGGGGCGCCTGGAGCGATCCCGACGACACTAGGGGTTGGCATGTCAGAAGATGGAGTTGCTCGCGTGGGAGCGGGCGAGCCGCAGACAATCAAGGACGAATGCGGCCTTGCCGACGACGACTCCCTTCCTCTCGTGTCGCTCTTCTGCGTCCACGGCATTGGGATGCAAGCGGATGGACAGACCGCGGGAGAAGTGCGAGAAGCGACTCACCTGGGGCTGACAGCGTTGGGTGGCACACATCGGCCTAGCACTGCCACCCCGGTGCAGGGAGTTCCTGCCGCCATCGAGGACGTCGTCACTGTTGCTGGGATGACGCTTCGACTGAGGTACCGGGACGGTTGGTGGGATGAGCGCGCTGTCATGCCGTCTGCGTGGCGAGTGCTCTTGTGGGTGTTCCGCGTGGCCCCCTTCTCGCTTTGGGGGACGGCGACGCTCTGGATGACCGATCTTGCAGCAATCGCAAGTGCTAAGCATGGTCGTCGTGACGGCTTCCCGGTCCCGCTGCTGGCATTCTCGGGCCTCGCGCTCGCGATCGTCGGCGCGCCGACACTGATGCTTATTGGGCTGCCACTTCTCAGCGCCTCGCTAATCCTGCCGCCCACACGACAATTGGCGCAGCGTATTCTCCAGCGGTACATCGGTGACGCTTGGAACTACCGGTCGGATCAGCTGGACGAGGAAGTAATCGGTCCGATGCGTGGCGAGGTCGCTGCCGAACGAGACGCAGCCGATGTTGTCGTGCTGGTTGGTCACTCCCAGGGTGCGGAGATCGCTCGACGCGTTGCCTTGACGGAGTTGGTTGACGGTCACGTGTGGGTCGGTTCGGGTGAAGCGCAATTGGGGATGCTGCGGACGTTGCGCCGGAGCCGGTTGCTGCCGTACCTGCTGTGGCCGTACCTCATCGTTTTCCCCGCACTGTTCACCTGGTCGTTCACCGCGTCGCTCGAGCTCCTCACCTCGGTATTTACTGCTTTCCTCGAATTGCTTACGCATCCGACCGCGACGACCGTACAAATCGATGAGGTCATGCGGGCGGCATCAGATGCGCTGTTGGCCGGGGTATGGCCCTCAACGCTGCCGCAGCTCACCCTCGGCGCCGTCACGATCGGCATGGGACTGATGACGGCGAAAGCGGCCCGTCACCCTGCTGACGTGCTGCAGCAGCCAAACGGCGCAGTCCTGGTCGTGAAATCCCTGATCGATCCGGTCTGTTTCGGAACCAGCAACGAGAACGCAGTGGTGCGTTACGTAGCGCTTCCGAAGAAGCGGCACTGGATCCACCAGCACATGCGGTACTTCACCTCCCCGACGACCGGGATCGCGATCCTTGAAAGCCTTTTCGGAACGAATCCGCTCGGGGTCACCCCGAAAGTTCCGACCCTCGGCAAACGAGCGTCGTTCCTGGGTGCATGTGCAGCAGTACTCACTGGCACAGCGACCCTTCTCGTCGGTTTCAGTGAATGGCAGCTGCTGCATCAACTGCATTGATCGTGAGGGAGCGCAGCGGCATATTAGTTTCGGCGACAAGCGGATAAGCCCACTCCAGGGTCGATTCTCTAGAAGCTCGCGCATACAAGCTGACGCGGCTGAGCTTCGACCGCGCCTACTCACAACTCCGAGACGATTTCCCTGTCGTCAAGGACTACTTCGACCGGCAGAAAGGTATTAGAGTCCCGGATCGATGTCGACCACACGCGGCGTCTGGGCGGCACCGCCGTCGACCGCGTCTGGCCCGCTCCGTGAGCTGTAGAAGAACGCGACCCCCGGCGAGCAAGCCGACCGCGTCCGCAGCCAGTCGACGAACGTCCCCGATCGGCAGAAGAACCTTAAGGTTTGCTGCTGGCATAGCGGGCCGACCCGCGCCGGAGCACAGTTCCTCGATGAGTGCCGACACGCGACACGAAACGGCCCCGGAGAAGCAGAAGAGCCCCCGGTAAAAACCGGGGGCTCTTCGTCGTGTTGCTGGCGGTACCGGTGGGATTTGAACCCATCGCCGGACCTTAGCACGAGTGGAGGCGAAGGTCGGATCGCTGTAACGTCGGGGCCTGCACCGACCCGTCAAGCCCCGCTAAGCCAGCTTGAGACAGGTGGCGGTGCACCAAAATGCACCGCACGCCGACGTGGACGACCCCGCCCAGAGGCAGCCGCGATCGCAGCGTTCGATCCCGGAGGACCGCTGAGTAGCGCCTGCTCACCGAGACTGCTTGCGAACCACCTATGTGAGACAGACCCCGCAAGCCCTCCCGGTGCGCTCCGCCTCGTACGCCGCGGGACCGGCCCGGAGTGCGATCCCGAAACTCCGGCGGGGAGATAAGGGTCGACGGGCATAGATGGTTGAGCCAGCTGTCATGAACCGCGCGGCACCGCAAACGAACGCGCGGCGGGTTCTGCTTCCCCTCGCGCGGCGTTGCGCATCCTGATGATGCCGCGTCACGTCTGCTCCTATGCCGCCCCAAGCCTCCTTGATGACGTCCTGCCGCCCGGCACTGGAACCCGACCAAGGCGGATATCCGCAGCATCGTGCGGCCCAGTCCAAATAGCAAGCCCAAGTCCACCTGGCGCCCGTAATATTGATTGCGTCAGTCCGGTGACTGGCCTTGCTGCTTGATCGTCCCCACTGATGTCCCCCTCGTCTGGGCAGACAGCGCGATAAGCGGCTGATGTACGTGGTCTCTCAATGGACGGTGGGCTTCGTATAGCGCCAGCGGAACGAAACCAACGGGCACCGGCGCCACCCGACGCCGCTTCACCACCACCGGAGGCAGGCCACTTGTCGGCAGCGAGCGGCCCTGGATGCGTTACTTGAATCGATGCTCAAGTGATAGGAGGTACTGCAAGTCTCGCTGCGGATGCGTCTCCCGCTGCTTGGAACGTTCCGCGACTGCTTTCACACCGGCCGCAGCCACTGCCGTCGCGACAGCACCGGCGCCGGCGACTATCCCTGGTCCCAACGGCGCGATCCCAGCAATGCCGAGCACCATCATCGATGCGCCAGCGGCCGCTGTCGTCAGTGTGGCTTTGTCCTGTCCAAGCGTTACGGCTGCGTCCTTCGCGACACGAGAACTACGGACCGCAGCGCGGAGATCAATCAATGCTGGTTGCACCTCGGTTCGCCATAGGTGCTCAAGTTCGGCGTCGAAGTTGCTGTCGGTGACGTTGGCGTCCAACTTCATCGACAGGGCTGCAACAGCCCGCCGATATCGGACAAGCTCATCGTGGAGGGCGCCTCGTGCGCTGATTACGGACGACATCGGCGCCTGCGGGAACGCCTGGAGGTACTCGATGAAGCGCGTACCGGCACCCGCCTCGCGTGCGTTTAGCAGAGCCCTGGGCGCAGCAGCAACGCGGCCCTCCTCCCGAAGATGCGAGACCAGCTCCGCCGTTGGCTCGTCGAAGAGCATGTGCCGGCGCGGGTCTTCGATTAGCGCCGCGAGTTGTTCGACATACGTTTCGATTTGCTGGTCAGCCGTTAGCCAATCCGGGCGGCGCACGTCAAGCAGTCCTGCATCTGAGGCCTCTGTCAGCTCCCTCCCCCCGGCAGACGTCCATTGCTCGTCGAGCTTGCTGATCGCGTCATTCCCGCCCGTAGTCAAGCCATCAATGACTGAGCCCGCCTGCGAGAACGCTGCCTGCGCTTCGGCAGGGAGCGTGCGGCGCTGCTGCCGAGGTAGTGCCCGAAACTGCCGTAGCGCATCGAGTGCCGCTCGGGCTTGTGGCGGGTCCTTGATGCCCAGTCTCGCGAGCTGATCATTGTTGAGCACCAGCAGACCTTCGAACACTGCCAGCGGATCATCACGGGCTCCCGCGGCGATCGTTGCCAACAATGAGGCTGCAGGTGACCACAGTTCAACCTTGTCCGCGTACAACAAGCCCGCACGCGTCAGGCGCACATCTTCGGCAACCGACAGGGCACCGCCGGTCGTATCCGGCGCCGTAGCGATGACCAAAGTCACGCCCCCACGAACGGGGCCGGCCGCCACCGCCCTGTCCGCTCGCTTTCCCCGCGACGCTTTCCCCACCGCGACGCCTCAGCTAGCCATGGGGTGCATGTCAGCTTCGTGCCGCTCGAGGTACTCATCGATCGCGTCGCGAACCAGATCGGACGCGTACTTGCGGTGCTGCGCCTTCCGCAACTGCTCTAAGCGATCCTTCCGATCCTTCGGTACACGGACGCGAATCGTCGGAGAGTACTCACCATCTGACTGCCCACCATCAAGGCGCGGCCGCCCGACAGCTTTCGCTACCGCACTCTCAGTTCCGAGTGCGTCGAGCAGCATCTGCTGGCCGATTGCGGCTGCATCCGCACCGTGGCTACTTTCCCCCGGCAGCGACGCACCGACAGCCGTCTCTTCTTCCGCCGCCATACGGTCGTACCGGTCCTGGTCTTTCTTCGAGAGAGTCATTGCTCTTCCTCCATCACCCGTCGATAATACGACCCGAGCGGCATTACGTGATAGACGAAACCGCCCGGAACCAGCTCGACAAGCACCTCGATGAGTCGCTCCGTCTGCGCATGCTGTGGGCCGATGAACACCCGGCGCTTGTTGCCCGGATCTCCGTCGTGCACCTTCACGCGGGTGGAGGTCCACTCCGCGTTATGGATCGCGTACAAGGCATCGGGCTCGGTGATGCCGTGCTTGCCGGCGCTGTTCGTGAACTCGATGCCCATGGGCATATTGTGCCACAGAAACTAGTTCTGTGCCACACAAGGCGTCGACCTGCTACTTCTGACCTTGTCGGAACAGTCAGGCGTCTCAGTATCTGATCGCCACGCGCGCTTGCGTGCGCCGGCGAGATAGGTTCGCAGAACCTCGGCTGGGACGCCTCGCACGGAGCGCGCGTCGACGCTGCCAAGTTGTCGACCGCTGACGAGCGCGGTCCTAGTAGCTGGTGTCAGCGTCAGTGGCTTGAGCCTTGGCTAAGGTGACTGCTCGCTGACCCACAAAGCTGAGGTCCGTGGCGTCGATAGGCGCCTCCACACCGCTGGTCGGTTCTGCGTTAGCCTCGCCGAGGAGATCCGTCCGTTCCGGGTTGGTACTGCGAATCCGCCAGACCCAGTGCTCCGACACGTACTCGAGGCGAAGCCCGACGATCGGACTGGCCACGGCCTCGGACTCACCCGAGATGCCGTAGATCCAGTCCGACGGCCACCGCACGGCTGTGGGCACCCCGGCGCTCGGCCAGGCTGCGCCCACCGCGCCCGGAGCCGGAGGGAGCGCTGCGCATCCGGTGAGCGCCACGGCGCTCGCACTCACCAAGCCTGCTAGCAGCACACATCCCCTGAAACGCACCACATCCCCCCTCGTGAGCAGCTGCGCGTGAATGAGCACCTTACGGGGCAGTCGCCGAGTACCCACCCCGTAGCTCTCCTTCCACGCACCAATGCGGAACGGATTCCGCTCTCCTGACATCAGGAACGGATTCCGCTCTCCTGACATCAGAGGCACGGCGCTCGGGTCACTCCTCGACGGCACGGGGCTGAAGGGCGACAACGTTGGCCCGGCCGTAGAGCAGGTCACCCTCGTTCGCGTAGCCAGGTGCGTCGACCCCGGAGTCACGTCCCTTGCCACCGGCCCACGGCGGACGGATGGGGTGGTCAAGTGTGAGCAAGTCATCCCGCGTCCATCCGCGCACGAGGAACTCGCGCGCACCGCTCCCAGTTCCCAACTTATGGAAGGCGGCGTTGAGATGGCGCAGAAAGTCACCACGCACATGGTCGATGGCCTCACCGGCGACACCATCGACGAGGGCATGGGCCGTACCGTGTCCTTTTCCTTCGATGGCAACCACTGTGAGATCGACCTTTCCGACGACAACCTAGATGCGCTCCGCAAAGCGTTCTCTGACTACGTCGCTGCCGCCGGGAAGGTGAGCGGACGCCCGAGCCGAACCAGCGGCGGGACGAGCGCGCCCAAGCGCGGCAACTCGGACGAGCTCGCGAAGATCCGCGAGTGGGCCAACGCTAACGGCCACGAGGTCTCCAGCCGCGGCCGCATCAGCCAGGCCGTCCGCGACGCGTACGACGCCGCTCACTGACGCCTACCTCTACGAACGACGAAGGCCTGCATCCCGTGGTAGGTGCCAGCCTCCGTCAATCGCGCCGATATTCCGCTAACTCTGATCCTGCCCGCACCCATCGGTGAAGACTCTCTCCCCGTCCAGGGGGTCGCCTTTCGTGCAACAGGATCCTCTGTAGCTATCCGATCACTTGTTCGCTTCTACGACTGCACTGACCGCCTTGATGGTGGTCCAAACCGCGGCGGGCGCTCCGAATGCCACTACATAGATCGACGCGGCCGCAGCAAACATGGTGAGGCGGTCGATTGCTTTCTTGGACAACCCAGTGTCCTTTGAGAATGTGGTACAGGCCTCTTTGATAAAAAGAGTTAGCAATGTAAGGCCGCCAAAGCATCCGACGACCCAAGGCCCGTGCGTGGCGTCGAAACTGAGTACCACGAGCACTACTCCAATAACGGCAACGATAATGCCTGCAATTAGCGCACCACCAAGCTCCCACTTTTTTCGCTTGACGTCACTGACCTGCAGATTTGTCACCGTCGAACCGGCCGCGAGGCGTAGATACGAACCTTCACCGACAGTGATTGTCGTGGTGCCGCGGCCGCTTTTGATGCTCTTCGAATCAGTCGTCAGACGCAGCTCTGATCCCTCTTTGGCGTTAACCTGCGCGGAGCCGGAAGATACTCTCGCGCTTGCTCCGCTTACATCTGCTGGCGTTTTTTCCGGCTGTTTCACTGCCTTGATTTTCGGGCCCCCTGAAGTTTGCATGGTGAGAGACTAGCGGTATTCGAGGCTGGCTCGGTACTGACGAGTCACGTCCTACGTCACAGAGAACGGCGCCCTCACCGACGGACCCTGCGAGCACGCGCGACGAGCATGGCGCTAGCGCACCTCAGCTATCAGGCGGTGGCGACCGGAGACGCACGCCGATCTGCAGCCGATCCGCCGCAAGATGTCGAAGAGTGGCAGCTCACCTCTCGTTGACCGTCACGCTGGCGCTGATGGAGGTTCGCAGGTCAAAGGCTAGTGAGACCTGCCATATCATGCATCGACCGCTTCTCCGGAATCAGCAACGAGCGCCCTCGCCGAGCTCACTTCGGCCGATGTGCCACAAACGGTCGCTTGTGCCAGGACCTATCTTTGATCAACCGCCGTCAGCTCGGACGGTCGCTTCCCAGGATCCGATGCTGGGATCCCACCGTCCGGAGCTCACGCGGCCGTTAAGAACCGGTTCGATCAGCCGGTTCGTCAGCGCCTCAGCTTCCCGCCAAGTCAGAGTCAACCCTCGGGCCTTCTGAGCGACGGTGGCATATCCAACTTGGATCGTGGGCGACGCGTCCACCACGGTGAATGGTTCCAGCTGCCGTTCGGCGATTTGGGTGGCCAACGCGGCGCGTAGGGCGACCGCGTCGACTGGAAGGTGCTGAGCAATCAGGGCGAGGTCGACGAGGTCCTTCGCCCTCGATGAACGCCCATCGCCGTTTCCGTCACCGTGCCGACGCTCCATCATCGCCGCAACCTTGTCCGCGATCTGCTCTTCGACCGCAATCATCACGTAGTCCGACGCGGGCACGTCGCGCCCCAGCGGTACTCGGAACTTTGGTGCGGCCCGGACGACCCGTGAACCGACGCGGTCGTGGACGGCGAGGTCGATTTTCACCTGCTGATTGATGCCAACAGCGGTAAAGGTCAGCGCCACCATCGCGATGCCTGGTTGATCGTCGCTGCCGTGGCTTCGTCGTCGCTTGGTGAGGACGAACTGGAGGCGATCGCCGTTGTCGACACGCACGAGCTCGGATAGTGCGTCCACGGCCGCGTCGACGTCGTACCTCGCTACCTCGAGGTCGATGTCTACCGTGGCGCGGGCGCTTGGGATGAAAGCAAGCATGCGAGTGCCGCCCTTGAGGCGGAACGGAGTGGTGTCTGGATCGGCGTTAACGCGACTGAGGAACCGGTCGAAGAGTTGCAACTGCACCAGGTCACGGGCGGGCACGCCCGACTTCCCCCCGTCGTTGCGAACTGCAGCGCGAACGGCCGTCCAAAACGCGGCCGGAGTGGCATAGCCGTCGGGACGAGTCACTCGCGGTCCTGTTCGTCAGGCTCGGCCTGTTCGGTGTGATCGCCGCGCTGTGATGGACGCGTCGTCCGGCGCGCCGCATCGTTGATGATCTGTTGCACCACCGGCGGCATGTCCGGCGCAGTTATCCGCACCGCGGGCAGCAGGTTCGCCGGAACAATGACTCTTGGCAGCACCGGCTTCGACAGCAGGGTCGGCATTCTCGGCAGGACGACATTCGGCACGGTCGGCATGACGACATTCGGCAGGATCGGCGTCTTCGGCATGACGGCCCTCGGCACGGTCGGCACGACGACATTCGGCAGGATCGGCGTCTTCGGCATGACGACCTTCGGCACGGTCGGCTTCGGAAGCTTGACCTTCGGCAGAGTCACCGCCGGGCCCTTCACGAGCTCCGAGATGCGCTTGTGCACCTCCGTGGTGATCGGTGGCATCTTGAGGCTTGCGAGAGCAGCCCTCGTCGACTCCCCCAGCACCGCCTTCGACAGCAGCCCCGCTGGCAGCTGCACCCGCGGAGTTACAAACGAGTCCAACCGCACACTGGCGCCCTTCATCGGCATGATCGCGTCCTTGACCTGCGCGTTGAGGTCCGCCATCAGCGGTCCGCGGAGCGCCGCCATCACCGTCTTCACCTCGTTGTCCGCCACCGCCCCCAGCAGCGACTGCAGCACGGCCTCGGTCCGCTCGTTCGCGAGCGAGGCGATAAGGTCGGGCAGGTTTGTGTGCACCAGGAGGTTCCGGACGCGTTCCTCATCGACATGCGTCATAGCGCGGAGCTGCTCGTAGAGCTCCACGCCGGTCCGCTGCCCAAGACGCTTCGCATGTGGGCGGAGCAGCTCAATGAGCCGGTCCGTGTCAAGGTCGTCATCCGCGCGCTCGGCATCGCGCAGAGCGTCCGCGACGATCGACAGATCGGCGCCCGGCTCAGCGAGCAGGTCCGCGATCGTTCGCTCCCTAGTCGTCACCGGGAGCCCATCGACAGCCGTGACGTCTCCTCCGGGCAGCTGACGGAGGCTGTATCGAATATCGTCCTGTTTCGACTGCCGCCGCGTCCGCGTGTAAAGCAGCACCGTCGACGGGTAGAGGTCACCGATCTGATGCACCCAAGCCGCGGCCGATCCCCCGACGACAACATCAGGGTCGTCGAGCCGCTCCCACGCCGGCGTCGAGGGACTGCTCGCAAGCCATGCGGCACGCACGTCATCGAGCTGGCTCGCCGGAGCACCGGCATACCGATACACACCGGTCCGGACACGCTCGAGAGAACCGGCCGTTTCTCGACGGTGCAGAGTGCTCCGAGCGACCCCGTTTGCCTGCGCCTGCGCAGCGGTGATCATGCCCCACTGGCTACTCGCCAGAGCGGCGATCGCAGCATCGGTAGCTTGGGACATGCTTCCAGTGTACGCGAAAACGCAACAGATGCAGTAGATCTTTCCATTGAAACCGGTTGCAAGCGCCTCCCTCGGCGGCTCCGCAGCACGGGACGTCCCGAGCAGGATCTGCACCAAAGACGCACCGCGGGCACTCCCAGAAACAAGAAAACCCCCGCGTGAACGGGGGTTTTCTGTGGCGGTACCGGTGGGATTTGAACCCACGGTGGAGTTGCCCCCACACATGTTTTCGAGACATGATCCTTCGGCCGCTCGGACACGGTACCGGGAAAGAGTTTACACGATCCGGGAGGCCCGTGATGACACCCCGGGTCGGATCGCCCCCCACAGGCGGTCACCTGCAGGGCTCTCCCCACACCCACAGGTCCCCCTCGTCTCCGGCAAGACCGGCGGGCGTACCGTCCACGGCATGAGATCCCGCACGCTCATCGCACTCCTCACCTCCGTCGTCGGCAGCCTCGGCGTCGTCGGTGCCGCAGCCGTCGGTGCCCGCGCCGGCGTGAAGGGCCAACGGGCAGCGGCGCAACGGGTCGTCGACATGCTCCCGATCCACGCTGACTGGTGGCGCGAACGACAGCAGCACGAGGGGCAGCTGCTCTACGTGGCGATCGGTGACTCGGCAGCGCAGGGCGTCGGCGCGACTGCACCCGGCCGCGGCTACGTGGGGCTGCTCGCGCGGCGCATCCGGCACCGTTCCCACATGTCGGTGCGGGTGGTGAACCTCAGCGTCTCCGGCTCGACCACGTGGGGTGCGAAACGTGACCAGCTGCCGAAGCTCCGGCACTACGCGCCAGACATCTGCACGGTGTCGATCGGGGCGAACGACATCGCGGACTTCGACCCGGACAAGTTCGAGCGGAACATCCGGGCGATCTACGGCGCGGTCCCGTCGCACGCCGTGGTGGCCGAGCTGCCGTGCATGTTCGTGCCGGACCGGGAGCGCAAGGTGGCGGTGGCGAACGAGATCGTGCACCGGGTGGCGGACGAGTTCGGGCTGACGGTGGCGCCGCTGCACACGATCACGAAGCGCGTCGGGGTCCGCCGCACCTTCTTCAACAGCTACGGCGACCTGTTCCACCCGAACGACCGCGGCTACGAGGTCTGGGCGAGCGCGTTCGAGCCGGCGGTCGACGCGCGGGTCGACACGGTGGCGGCGATCCGGCACTACCTGTCCGTGCGCGAGGCCGAGAACCTCGGTCGTGAAGCCGGGGCGGTGGCGAACGCCCGCGCCGAGCAGGACACCGACGGCGCCGAGGCACTCGACCACGCCTCGCGTCAGGGTCCGGGGCCGGTCGAGCGCCTGCGCCACCGGATGACCGGGTCGATCGCGCTGCCCGACGAACGAGACCGGCCGGACGAACCAAGCGGACCAGACGAGCCGGGCGACCACGCCGGCGATGTCGGCCGTACGGCCTAGCCTCGACGACATGGCGCGCCCGCAGTCCCTCTACCGTTGCACCGAGTGTGGCTGGACCAGCATCAAGTGGGTCGGCCGGTGCGGTGAGTGCCAGACCTGGGGCACCGTCGAGGACAGCTCTGCGGCGTCGGCGAGCACCCGCGGCACGTCAGCGGTCGCCGTCACCGGCGCCCGGGCCGCGCGACCGATAACCGAAGCCCGCGGCACCTCCGTGCAGCGCTGGCAGACCGGCATCGGCGAGTTCGACCGTGTCCTCGGCGGCGGCGTGGTGCCCGGTGCGGCGGTCTTGCTGAGCGGCGAGCCGGGTGTCGGCAAGTCGACCCTGCTGCTCGAGGTCGCCTCCCGAGCCGCAGCCTCGGGCAAGCGCGTCCTCTACGTCAGCGCCGAAGAGTCCGTCGACCAGGTCCGACTCCGTGCCGAACGCACCGGTGCGATGCACGACGACCTGTACCTGGCGAGCGAGGTCGACCTCGGCGTGATCATCGGCCAGATCGACCAGGTCCAGCCCGACCTGCTCATCGCCGACTCCGTGCAGACCATCTCGTCGAGCTCGATCGACGGCATCGCGGGTGGCACGTCCCAGGTGCGCGAGGTCGCCTCGACCCTGATCCGCATCGCGAAGGACCGCGCCCTGCCCGTCCTCATCGTCGGCCACGTCACGAAGGACGGCACGATCGCCGGCCCGCGGCTGCTCGAGCACCTGGTCGACGTCGTCTGCCACTTCGAGGGCGACCGGCAGACCGCGCTGCGCTTCGTCCGGGCGCTCAAGAACCGCTTCGGCCCCACCGACGAGGTCGGGTGCTTCGACATGGGCGGCGACGGCATCCACGAGGTCCCCGACCCGAGCGGCCTCTTCATGTCGAAGAACGCCACCCCGGTGTCCGGCACCTGCGTCACCGTCGCACTCGAGGGGCGTCGGGCGCTGCCGGTCGAGGTGCAGGCCCTCATCGTCCCGAGCTCGGCGCCGCAGCCACGCCGGGTCGTGAACGGTGTCGATGCCTCGCGCGTGGCGATGCTGCTCGCGGTGCTCGAACGCCGCGCCGGCCTCAAGCTGTCCGACGCCGACGTCTACGTGTCCACGGTCGGCGGCATGAAGCTCACGGAGCCCGGTGCCGACCTGGCCATCGCGCTGGCCCTCGCGAGCGCCGCACGAGACCGTCCGTACCCGCACACGCTCGCGGCCGTCGGTGAGATCAGCCTCGCCGGCGAGATCCGTCCGGCCACGGGCACGAAGCAGCGCGTGAACGAGGCCACCCGCCTCGGGTTCACCACCGTGCTCGGCTCGGACTCCGGGCACCTGCGCGAGGCCCTGCGTGTGGCGTTCTCGATGACGCAGTCGCCACGCGAACGCGAGCTCGACCGCGCGTTCTGAGGCGCTACGCGCGCAAAGCGGCCAGCAGGTCCGCCGGCGCGGCCTGCATGGTGTGCGGGCCGGCGATGTCGAAGAACACGCCCTCGAGCATGTCGAGGTGGGCGGCCAGGAACTCCTCGAGTCGCGGCCCGTCGTAGACCATGACCTGCCGGATCTTCTCGTCCGGCACCATCGCCGTGTAGGCGTCCGCCGACGAGAACAGCAGCAGGATGCGCTTGTCCGACCCCTCACGGCCGAACACCCGCACCTGCATGTCCTTCTTGCCGGTGACGAGTCGGGGGACGATCACGATGTCGTGGCGGAGCGCGAACGCCACCGCAGCGACGTCCTGCTTCGCGAGGGCTTCCTCGAGCTGTTCGCTCCGGAAGCGCTGTTCCTTGTCTGCCATCAGCTCAATTCCACCAGATTTTCGTCGTTCCGTGACGCACGGGTAGCCAGTCGGCCCAGAGCACGCTAGCCTGATGGAACCGCTTCGGCGGCGCTCAACGTCCGGGCGAGGTGGTTTGCCCCTCAACCCGGGCCCCAGGGTCACTGGCCGACAGGCCTGGCCCCGAACCCGTCCCGCCGGCACCTGCCCGCGTGGCGCATCACCCCCGTCGACGTACGTCGGGGTCTCCGTCGGTGCATCTGCACCTTGGCGGAAGCAAGAAAGCTAAGGAAACGCCATCATGGCATCTACCGGTACCGTCAAGTGGTTCAACAACGAAAAGGGCTTCGGCTTCATCGCCCCGGACGACGGCAGCGCTGACGTCTTCGCGCACTTCTCTGCGATTGCTGGCAACGGCTACAAGTCGCTCGAGGAGAACCAGAAGGTGGAGTTCGACATCACCGAGGGCCGCAAGGGCCCGCAGGCGGAGAACATCACCGTCCTCGGCTGATCACATCAGCTTGAACAGGCCCCGTCGTCTTCGGACGACGGGGCCTGTTGCTGTTCCCGGCGCCCTGCTCGGCATCTCGCAGAATCAAAGCCACGCCGAACCACGCGCGCGCCTGGCGCGAATGCACTTCGGTTGTGCGGAACGGATCGGAACCGCGAACCCGCCGCCGCCTACTGCAGGATGAACTGCACCGAGCTCTTCGACTCGAGGTTCCCGACGGCGACCTGCAGGTGGTAGCTCGCTCCCCCGGCAGTGACGGCCGGCCGTGACGAGTCGCACGTCGACGTGGACGAGCGGGTCCGGTCCCAGGCGATCGCCGGGGTCGTGAGCGTCTGACCCGACTTGATCGTGACGTCCTGGTTCGTGCCGCCGGTCTGGCAGTCCTTCGACGACCAGTACTGCTCCTGGCCGGAGCTGATCGTCAGCACCTGCTGCGCCGATCCGAGGTCCAGGTGGCAGGAGTTCGTGCCGGAGTTCTTGATCGACATCGCGATCTTCGGGTCCTCGGTGGGGCCGTAGGCCGACTTGTCGAGCACCGGGGTCAGGACGATTTGGTCCTTCGTGCAGGTCGAGCCGTCGGCAGCTGCGGGCTTGGACGCAGAAGCCGAGGCGGAAGCCGACGGCTTCGGCGCAGCAGACCGCGAGGACCCGGAACCGGACCCAGAACCGGCAGACGATGCATCGGCACCAGACCCGGCAGACGCCGACGCACTCGGCGCCGCCGAGGTGGCCCCGCTCCCCCGCCCGACGACGATGAGCACCACGACGAGGACGACGACCAGCAGCGCCCCGAGCACGAGCGCCCGGCGGCGCCAGTAGACGACCGGCTTCTCGGGCCCGACGGGGTGACGCAACGACGACATGCGCACAGGGTAGACAACGGCGCGGGCCGCACACGGCCACCCCGCCGGGCGGCACGAGAAAGCGTCAGAGGTTCTTCAGCATGCGGGTGTTGCCGAGGGTGTTCGGCTTGACCCGGGCGAGGTCGAGGAACTCGGCGACCCCTTCGTCCGACGAGCGGACCAGTTCGGCGTAGACGTCCGGTGACACGACGCTCTCGCCGATCTCCAGGTACCCGTGCTTCGCGAAGAAGTCGACCTCGAAGGTCAGGCAGAAGATCCGGGCGACGCCGAGTTCGCGGGCGTCGTGCTCGAGCGCCTCGAGCATCCGGTGCCCGACGCGCTTGTGGATCCACTGCTCGTCGAGGGCGAGCGTGCGCACCTCGGCGATGTCGTCCCAGAAGACGGCGAGCGCGCCGCACCCGATGGGGGTGCCGTCGGGCCCTTCGGCGATCCGGAACTGCTGGATCGAGCCGTACAGGGCGACGTTCTCCTTGCCGAGCAGGATGCGCCGGTCGACGTAGGGGGCGATGAGCCGCTGGATGTGCGGGACGTCCGAGGCGAGCGCCGGACGCACGAGGATCCCGTGGTCGTCGCGCTCGTGGAACGCGTGCTTGCCGTGCTCTGTCATCCGCCCCACACTACTGCGCAGCGCCGGACGGACCCGCATCCGCCGAAGCCGCAGGGGGACAGCGCTGCTGAGTGCCGCCCAGGTCGATCGGCCTACCGTCCGGTGCATGCCTCAGATCATCGAAACCGTCGACGTCAACGTCCCCGTCCGCCAGGCCTACGACCAGTGGACCCGTTTCGAGGAGTTCCCGCACTTCCTCGACGAGGTCGAGAAGATCGTCCAGGTGGACGACAAGACCACCGACTGGACCGTGAAGATCGCCGGCCAGGAGCGCGAGTTCCGGGCCCTCATCACGGAGCAGCACCCCGACGAGCGTGTCGCCTGGACCGTGAAGGACGGCGAGACCGACCACGCCGGTGTCGTCACCTTCCACAAGCTCTCCGACGCCGAGACCCGCGTCACCGTGCAGATTGACTGGGAGCCCTCCGGCATCCTCGAGAAGCTCGGCTCCGCCGTGGGCGTCGGTGGCCACGCCGTCAAGAAGGACCTGCAGAACTACAAGGAGCGCGTCGAGAACGCACCGACCCAGCCGGGCTGGCGCGGCGACGTGCAGGCGTAGTCCGCACCACACGACGGACGGGAGGCGCGGTGCCAGCTGGCACCGCGCCTCCCGTTCGTTCGTCCCCCGTTCGGCATCCCCCCATCGAAATGCCGACCTGACGAGCGAGCGCGAGCCTGGCAGAGTGGTGACACCGGCCGACGCGCTGGATCAGTTTTATCATGTCTGAGACAGATGTGAGAGTGGGGACACGTGATCGAGTACAACGACGACGACGCACACCGTCGGGAACTGTCGCGCAAACTGCAGCTCCTGATGGACGTCGTCGAGGCCAACTCGGGCCAGCGACCCCCGTACAAGGAGATCGCCGCCGAGATCGAGGCGCAGGGTGCGTCGATGAGCCGACCGCGCTGGGGCTACATGCTCGGCGGCAACGGTCCGGCCGTCCGTGACCAGCGACTCCTGGCCGCCCTGGCGACCTACTTCGGCGTCCCGGCGGAGTACCTGACCGACGCGGCCGGCAACACGGACGTGCCGGAGCGGGTGCAGGCGCAGCTGGAGCTCGTGCTCGAACTCCGCAAGCGCGAGGTCGTCGCGTTCGCGACCCGGCGTCTGGGCGAGTTCGCCTCGGCGGACGAGATCCGCGACTTCACCGACCACCTGCGTCGCCTCGACGAGTCGGGCGGCACCCCGTGAGCGGGTACCGCGACCGCTTCGACGCCCTGCGTCGGCAGACCGAGGCCCGTCGCCGTGTGCAGCGCCTCGGGCTCCCCCGTCGGCTGTCCCTGCCGGAGCTGACCGCCCGTGCCGAGGCGGCGCTCGGCAAACCGATCCATGTGCGCACCACAGAGCTGCCGGGCGACCTGTCCGCGCGGCTCATCCAGCGCACCGACCACGCCCTGCTCGAGACCCGCCCCGGGCTGTCCGAACGCTCCCGGGTGGCGTGCGTGCTGCACGAACTCGCCCACGTGTTCATGGACGACACCGGCTGCGACCACCAGGCGTACACGGGGCTGCTCAGCGGCCGGACGGCGTTCACCCGCTCGCTGGACACCCCGCACGAGCAGGCCGTCGAGCTCGTCGCCGACCAGCTCGCGCTGCGGATCGGGCTGCTCGACCCCGAGGGCCAGCCCGGGATCTTCCGGTGACGCGGTGACGCTGCACGTCTGGGGGTCGATCCCGGTCTGGCTGATCCTGGCGGTGCTGGTCGCCCGGCTGCTCCTGGTGCGCACCCAGTCGGCCAGCGTCACCTGGCTGATGGTCTGCTGCAGCTGCGTCGCCGTCGGGCTCACCATCAACCAGCCCGACGTCACGACGTTCCTCGCCGGTGTGACGCACGTGCCCAACATCGCCGACCTGATCGGCCGCTGCCTGATGGTGTGCGGCATGTTCGCCCTCGCGCAGTCGGTCGAGGCCGCAGCACGCTCCGCCAAGCTCCTGCGCGCCAGCCGCATCATCGGCTGCGTGCTCGTGCTCGTCGCCCTGGTCGTGCTGTTCAGCTTGATCGACGCACCGACCCCGACGGCGCAGTTCATGGTGGCCTACGGCGACCAGCTGCCGACCGCGCTGTACTCGGCGGTCGAGATGACCTACATCGCCATCGTTATCGCCCGGTCGGCCGTCGCCGTACTGCGCGGGTTCCGGAGCGGTGACGGACTCGGCCGCCTGTACTGGCTCTTCGTCGTCGGTGCCGCCGGCCTCGTGCTGCTCGCCGGCATCGCCATCGCCCTCGACGCCGTGCACGTCGCCGGTGCCGACGGTGCGGTCGGGGTCCTGTCGACGCTCTACACCCCGGTGTTCCTCGGCTCGATGGTCCTGCTCGCCATCGGCGCCGCCGGTGGCGTGCTGCCCGACGCCGCACGGGAGTTCCGCGACTGGCGGGCCGCCCGACGCCGGTTCCGCGTGCTCGAACCGGAACTCCGGCGGCTCGAGACGGCATCGGGCAACACCGGGCTCTACTTCACGATCGTGTGGCAGCGTCGCCAGTGGCGGAGTCGGCAGCACCGACTGTCCGTCGAGATCGAAGACCGCGCGCGCGAGGCCGGGCAGGACGTCCCGGCCGCTGCGACGCTCACCACGGCACGACTCAGGGAGATCACATGACCGGCGCACGCATCACGGCACTCGGTACCGCGGCAGGAGCGGTCGGCACGCTCGGACTCGGCGCCTTCGTCGCACGACGGTTGCTGTTCCCGACGCCGTACACGGCGACCGCGACGGTCCGCAGCGCCACGGACACCGAGGTCGAGCTGACCGCCACCCGCGACACCCGCCTGCCGGGCACCTACGACCTGCAGCGCGACGACACCCGGGTGCAGGTCGGCGCGATCACCACCGCGAGCACGGCGACCGGGGCCGGTAGCGACGGCGACACCGTCCGCCGCAGTGTCACCGTCCCCGTGGCGCCCGGTGCGTGGGCCTGGGACGCCCTGCGGTACGACGGACCGGACGACGTGCCCGGCACCGAGCCCGAGGCCGCCACGACCCACGTGGTCCACGTGCACGGGCAGTCCCTCGGCCCGCGCCAGGTCCTGCGCGGTGTCGGGGTCTGGCGTTCGCTCGGCGCCTCGTCCGAGGTCGTCGACACCACCGACCTGCCGCTCCGCTCCCTCGACGCCGGGGCAGCGGACCGCATCGTCGCCGCCGTGCGCGCCGCCCGGGCCCGTGGCGCTCAGCGCGTCGTGCTGCAGGGCTGGTCCGCCGGTGCGCTCGCCTGCTCCGTCGCCGCCGCACGCGTCGACGTCGACGGCCTCGTGGCGGTCTCGCCCCTGCTCGACGTCGCCTCGGCACTCCGCGGGGCCGTCCGCGGCGCGCACCTGCCCGCGTTCGTCGGCACCGTCGCCGCCCGCATCGCGACCACGAACGTGCTGTCGCGGCTCGCCGGGGCCCCGACTCCCGTCACGACGACCACCTGGCAGGACTCGTCGACGCCGACGCTGCTGATCCACTCAGAGGCCGACGCCCTGGTCGCGGCCGACGACGTCGCCGCACGGCAGGGAGCCACCACGGTCACGTTCCGCACGGCACCGCACACGCTCGAGTGGAACGAGGACCCGGAGCGCTGGGAGCGCGCCGTCCGCGACTTCGCCGCACAGCTGCCCGACGCCGCCTGACGCGGCGGGAGCCCGTCCGCGCGGCCGACCGGCCCGAACGAACCACCCCCGGACGTGCAACGGCCCCGGTCTGCGAACAGACCGGGGCCGGCTGCGTCTCGATCCGTTGGGGGGAACCGATCGAGCGCGACGCGCGAGGAGTTGGGGGGAACGTCTCGCGCGTTGTCATCACAGTACCCCCGGACGGGGGTCCGTGGCCGCAAGGACGCGCAGATCGGCGAGGCGGGATCTGAACGCGACCCGGGAACGGACAGGAGGCCCGGTGCCAGCTGGCACCGAGCCTCCTGTCCGTGGGGTGTCAGGTCCTAGGACTCGATCTCGCCCTGGGGCGTGTCGGTCGCGGCCTCGACCGCGGCTGCACCGGCGAGGACCTCTTCGCGGCCCGGCTGACGCCCGGTCTCGAAGTGGAACGCACCGTCGACGAAGTCGACCTTCACGTGGTCGCCAGCGTTGAGCTCACCCTGCAGGATGTGCTCGGACAGCTGGTCCTCGACCTCGTGCTGCATCGCGCGACGCAGGGGCCGAGCACCGAGGGACGGGTCGAACCCGACCTTGATGAGCTGCTCCTTGGCCGGCAGCGTGAGCTCGACGGTCATGTCGCGGTCGAGCAGGCGGTCGGCCAGACGCTTCACGAACAGGTCCACGATCTGCAGCAGCTCGGGCTGCGACAGCTGCGGGAACACGATCGTGTCGTCGACGCGGTTCAGGAACTCGGGCTTGAAGTGCTTCTTGAGCTCCTCGTTGACCTTGCCACGCATGCGGTCGTAGCCGACGGCCGAGTCACCCTCGACCTGGAAGCCCACCGGGCCACCGGCGATGCCCTGCGAACCGAGGTTCGTGGTCATGATGATGACGGTGTTCTTGAAGTCGACCACGCGGCCCTGACCGTCGGTGAGACGGCCTTCCTCGAGCACCTGCAGCAGCGAGTTGAAGATGTCCGGGTGGGCCTTCTCGATCTCGTCGAACAGGACCACGGAGAACGGCTTGCGGCGCACCTTCTCGGTGAGCTGGCCGCCCTCCTCGAACCCGACGAACCCGGGAGGGGCACCGAACAGGCGGGACACGGTGTGCTTCTCACCGAACTCCGACATGTCGAGGGAGATCAGCGCGCCCTCGTCGTCGAACAGGAACTCGGCGAGGGCCTTGGCGAGCTCGGTCTTCCCGACGCCCGTGGGGCCGGCGAAGATGAACGAGCCGGAGGGACGGTTCGGGTCCTTCAGGCCGGCACGGGTCCGGCGGATGGTCTTGGACAGGGCCGAGATGGCCTCTTCCTGACCGATGACGCGCTCGTGCAGTGCCTTCTCCATGAAGACGAGACGCGAGGTCTCCTCTTCGGTGAGCTTGAACACCGGGATGCCCGTGGCCTGGGCCAGGACCTCGGCGATGATGCCCTCGTCGACGGTGCCGGACGCGGCGACGTCACCCGCACGCCACTGCTTCTCGAGGCGGAGACGCTCGCCGAGGAGCTTCTTCTCCTCGTCGCGCAGGCTCGCGGCCTTCTCGAAGTCCTGCTCCTCGATGGCGGCTTCCTTCGATCCGCGGACCGTCGAGATCTTCTCGTCGAACTCGCGGAGCTCCGGCGGCGCCGACAGGATCGACAGACGCAGGCGAGCGCCGGCCTCGTCGATCAGGTCGATGGCCTTGTCCGGCAGGAAGCGGTCCTGCACGTAGCGGTCCGCCAGGTTCGCCGCGGCGACGATCGCGCCGTCGGTGATGGACACCTTGTGGAACGCCTCGTACTTGTCGCGCAGACCCTTGAGGATGTTGATCGCGTGGGGCAGCGACGGCTCGTTGACCTGCACCGGCTGGAAGCGACGCTCGAGTGCAGCGTCCTTCTCGAAGTGCTTGCGGTACTCGTCGAGCGTGGTGGCACCGATGGTCTGGAGCTCACCGCGGGCGAGGAGCGGCTTGAGTATCGAGGCCGCGTCGATCGCACCCTCGGCTGCACCGGCACCGACGAGCGTGTGGATCTCGTCGATGAAGACGATGATGTCGCCGCGGGTGCGGATCTCCTTCGTGACCTTCTTCAGGCGCTCCTCGAAGTCACCGCGGTAGCGGGACCCGGCGATGAGCGACCCGAGGTCGAGCGAGTAGAGCTGCTTGTCCTTCAGCGTCTCGGGCACGTCGCCCTTGACGATCGCCTGGGCGAGGCCCTCGACGACGGCGGTCTTGCCGACGCCGGGCTCACCGATCAGGACGGGGTTGTTCTTGGAGCGGCGGGAGAGGATCTGCATGACCCGCTCCATCTCCTTCTCGCGCCCGATGACGGGGTCGAGCTTGCCGTCACGCGCGGCCTGGGTGAGGTTCCGACCGAACTGGTCGAGGACCTGCGAACCCTGCTGCGCGTTCTGCTGCTGCTCGCCGCCGACGGCGACCGCTTCCTTGCCCTGGTAACCGGACAGGAGCTGGATGACCTGCTGGCGCACCCGGTTCAGGTCGGCGCCGAGCTTCACGAGGACCTGGGCTGCGACACCCTCGCCCTCGCGGATCAGGCCGAGCAGGATGTGCTCCGTGCCGATGTAGTTGTGGCCGAGCTGCAGCGCCTCGCGCAGGGACAGCTCGAGCACCTTCTTGGCGCGCGGCGTGAACGGGATGTGCCCGGTCGGCTGCTGCTGGCCCTGCCCGATGATGTCCTGGACCTGCTCGCGCACGGCGTCGAGCGAGATGCCCAGCGACTCCAGCGCCTTGGCGGCGACGCCCTCGCCCTCGTGGATGAGGCCGAGGAGGATGTGCTCGGTGCCGATGTAGTTGTGGTTGAGCATCTTCGCTTCTTCTTGAGCGAGGACGACAACACGACGGGCCCGGTCGGTGAATCTCTCGAACATGTGCTCTCCCTTGGCCCCTGATGAGCGGAGCCGACGCTGTGCCGGTCTCGTGTGAGTCCGGCCAAGTACTTCGAGAGTAACCAGCGCTCCCCCCGGGGGCTGCCCCTGTTCGCCGTGGGCGTGACCAGGGTGCGTCTTGTGCGCAGTGAGCGAACGACGAGACGGACTGGGCCCCGCCGCCAGTACCGGACCGACGCGCCAGCGGCGGGTCGGCCGTGCCGGTGGGAGAGGCCCGTGGCGGGATCGCCACGGGCCTCCAGTCCGCTTGTCGGTCGCGCCGGGTCAGCCGCGCCGCACTGCGCGACGCAGGTCGCGTCGGAAGCGGCGCGCGTCGACACCCAGGGCGTCGAGGACGTCGTGCGCCGATCCGGCGAGCGGATCGTCGACCGATTCGAGCACGGCGAGGACGACGTGCGGTGGCCGGATGCGCTCCGAGCGGCCGGCGATCGTCGCGGCGCGAGCGAGCACGCGCATCGCGGCGGGCGTGCACGCGACGCGGTCGTGTTCGCCGGGGCAGGTGGTGTGGGCGCCGACGAAGGCGCGGATGCCGGAGCGGACGGTGTCCGGGGAGATCCGGTGGGCGTCGAGGACGGGCCGGAAGCGGGGCATGCCGGCGCAGAGCGTGACGGCGGCCAGCAGCAGGTGTTCGGCGTCGACGAAGCCGAAGCCGGACTCGTGGGATTCGAGGTCGGCGAGCAGCACGATCTCGCGACCGTGCCGGACGGAGGGGAGGGCAACGGAGAGCTGAGCAGTCTGCATGTATTCAGAATATCGCATGCCGCTGCGAAGGGACAGCCCGTATCGGAGGTGCGCTCGGTACGATCCGCTCATGGAGCAGCCCGTCGTCGGCCTCGTCGTCCACCCGACCAAGAACGTGCAGGAGTCCGTGACGACCCTGCAGCGCTGGAACGCGTCCGGGCAGGGCGAGCTGCTCGCCCGGCGCGCGGATGCCCAGCGCATCGGCGGCGGGGTCGACGTGGTGGACGACGACGACTTCACCGACCGTGTCGACCTGGTCGTGGCCCTCGGTGGCGACGGCACCATGCTCGGCGCGATGCGGCTCGTGGCGAAGCGCCCGGTGCCCGTCCTCGGCGTGAACTACGGCAACGTCGGGTTCCTGGTCGAGATCGAGCCGCCCGAGCTCGAGAGCGCTCTGGAGCGGTTGTCCGCCGGCGAGTACCAGCTCGAACCGCACCACGCGCTCGAGGCCCGGTTGTCCTGGGGTGGCGCCCGCACCGACTACCTGGCGTTCAACGACCTGACCATCGTGCGACGACCCGGCTCCGGGCAGGTGTCGGCCGACCTCAGCGTCGGGGGCCTCGGGTACGGGTACTACCGGGCCGACGCCATCGTGGCCGCCACCCCGGCCGGCTCCACCGCGTACAACTACGCCGCCGGTGGGCCGGTGCTCTCCCCCGCGCTGTCCGGCTCCGTGGTGACGCCGGTCGCGCCGATGGCCGGGATCGACCGCTCGGTGGTGCTCGCCGCGCGGGAGCGCTACCGGTTCGACATCGCCGAGGGCACCAGGAGCGCCGCGCTCGAGGTCGACGGGCTCGTGGTCGGCGAGGTGGCCACCGGGGCGCAGATCGACATGCGGCTCCGGAAGGACGCCGGCAGCGTGGTGCGCCTCGACGCCGAGCGGCACGGGCGCACCGGACGCGTGAAGCTGAGTCTGCTCGACCTGCCGGTGCGGCCCGACCAGCTGGTCGAGCTCATCCCGAGTGACCTGCGGCAGAAGCTCCGGCGCGAGATCGACGACTGACGCCGCTGGCCCTGACCCCGGGAACGTGAATGGCCCGCTCGAGCAGTGCTCGAGCGGGCCGTCCCATCACCCCACCGGATCGTCTTCCCACAGAACGACCCGGTTTCCCCGCGCCGGCACGGGTGAACGTGCCGGCCGAAGTCCTCTGACCTAGTCGGTCAGGTACAGCTGCATGTCCTGCGAGACCGCCTTGGCGAACAGCCGCAGCTTGGCGCGCGACTCCACCCGGCTGACGGCCTGGCGGGTCGTGTGCACGATCTTCGAGATCTCGTCGAGGGTCATCGGCTTGTCGTCGTCCAGGCCGTAGCGCATGCGGATGACGTTCGCCTCGTCGCTGGGCAGCTCGGCGACGATGGAGCGGATGTCGCGGTGCAGCAGCGTCGTCTCGGTGAGCTCGTTCGGGCTCGCGGCGTCCTCGTCCTCGATGAAGTCACCGAGTTCGCTGTCGTCGGAGTCGCCGACCACGGTGTGGATCGAGACCGGCTCGTGCGAGCGGCCCTTGAGGTCGACGAGTTCCTCGACGCTCATGCTCAGCTCGGCGGCCACTTCCTCCGGCATCGGCGCACGGCCGAGGTCGACGGTCAGGTCACGCTCGGTGCGCGAGATCTTGTTGATGAGCTCGACGGTGTGTACCGGGATGCGGATCGTGCGCGCCTTGTCGGCGAGACCACGCGAGATGGCCTGGCGGATCCACCAGGTGGCGTAGGTCGAGAACTTGTAGCCCTGCGTGAAGTCGAACTTCTCGACGGCACGGACCAGGCCGAGGTTGCCTTCCTGGATGACGTCCATGAAGGGCAGGCCGCGCTGCGAGTACCGCTTGGCGATGCTCACGACGAGGCGGAGGTTCGAGGTGATCATGCGCTCCTTGGCGCGCTCACCGTCACGGACGAGCCAGCGGAGTTCACGCTGCAGGGTCTTCGCGAGACCCTTCTCGGTGGCGAGCTTCTCTTCGGCGAAGAGCCCGACCTCGATGCGGCGTGCGATCTGAGCTTCTTCCTCGGCGGTGAGGAGCGAGAGACGGCCGATGTGACGGAGGTAGTCGCCGACCTGGTCGACCGAGGCACCGCGGACACCGGCGAGCTGCTCGTCGGCCTCGACCTCGGTGTCGAGGGAGGTGGTGGCGGACTCGGCGGTCGCGGTCTTCGATGCCGATGCCTTCTTGGTGGCGGTGCGGCGGGTGGTGCTGGGTGCAGCCGTTGCGATCGTCATGGTGTTTCTCCCTGCGTTCGACGGTGATGGCTTCGTGGGGCGTTGCCGGGGGGTGCTGATGAGTAAAGCGGCCCGGAGGTGTACCCCACAAATCGTTCGGAGCGATTCTCAGGGTTCTCCGTGCTTCGTCATCGAAAGCGTCCCCCGCGGGGTACAGCCCACCGACAGTCTGGTCCCCCATCCGGCCCCGGATCAAGCCGTCAGCGCCGTGTTTCCGGCGTTGCAGGCGTGTTTCACCAGCGTTTCCAACCCTGTACCCCGAGCGACTGCGCACTCCGGACATGCAAAAGGGGTACGTCCGACCGGATCAGTGCGATCTGGTCGTCGTACCCCGAATACCGAATGGGTGGGGGTCACCAGGAGGGTTCGAGCCACCCGTCCCGGCGCTTGGAGACCTCGAGGTCTGCGTCTCGGTCGAACTCGTCGTACTCGCTCTCGATGTCACCGACGAGGCTGCGGCCCGTGAAGGGATGTGCGGTGGTTGCCATGCGGACGATGCTCACCCCGGCACGCGTCGGCGAGGTGAACGGTGTGTGACGGTCCGTCGGCGCTCAGACGTCGAGGTCGTCGACGTCGCCCTCGTCGTCGAGGGGTCCATCGACGCTGCCGACGGGCGAGACGGACGCCCCGGACGCCGGGTGTCCGAAGGCGTCCTCCACGTCGAGGTCGTCGAGGTCATCGACGCCGGTGGCGGACTCCGGGATGGTGGGCATGCGCGACAGGATCACACCGCGCGGTGAACACGGGGTGAAGTGGATCGGGCGCGGGCGGCTACTCGGCCGACGTCGGAGCCGGCGCGGGGCGACCGTGCTCACGCTCGAAGCGGGCGCGTTCCTCGGCCTCGACCTTGGCGTACGCGGCACGCTCGGTCCGGTCAGCACGCATGATCGCGCGCATCACGAACCAGAAGATCAGGCCGACGACGATGGTCGGCGTCAGGGCGAAGACGATCCCGCTTACGACTCCTTCAGGCACCCGAGCATCGTACCCCGGTGGGCCGGGAGCTACTTGACCAGCGGGAACAGGATCGTCTCGCGGATGCCCAGGCCCGTGATCGCCATGAGCAGGCGGTCGATCCCCATGCCCATGCCGCCCGACGGGGGCATCGCGTGCTCCAGGGCCCGCAGGAAGTCCTCGTCGACGCGCATCGCCTCGAGGTCACCACCGGCCGCGAGCTTCGCCTGCTCGACGAACCGCTCCCGCTGCACGACCGGGTCGACGAGCTCGGAGTACGCCGTGCCGAGCTCGAAGCCGCGGACGTACAGGTCCCACTTCTCGACGACGCCCGGACGGGTGCGGTGCTGCCGGGTGAGCGGCGAGGTGTCGACCGGGAAGTTCATCACGAAGGTCGGGCGGTCGAGCGAGTCGATGACGAAGTGCTCCCAGAGCTCCTCGACGTACTTGCCGTGCGTGGCGTGGGCGACCTCGACACCCTCGGCCTCGGCGAGCGCCTGCAGCTCGGACAGCGGGGTCTCCGGGCTGATCTCGCGCCCCGCGGCCTCGGACAGCGAGCCGTACATGTCGATCCGGGGCCACTCACCACCCAGGTCGTAGGTGCTGCCGTCGGGCAGGGTGACCTCGAGCGCACCACCGGTGACCGCGCGGGTCGCGTTCTGCACGAGTTCCTGGGTCAGGTCGGCCATCTGCTCGTAGTTGCCGTACGCCTGGTACGCCTCGACCATCGCGAACTCGGGCGAGTGCGACGAGTCGGCACCCTCGTTCCGGAAGTTGCGGTTGATCTCGAACACCCGGTCGATGCCGCCGACGACGGCGCGCTTCAGGAACAGCTCGGGTGCGATGCGCAGGAACAGCTCGGTGTCGAAGGCGTTCGAGTGCGTCACGAACGGTCGTGCCGAGGCGCCGCCGTGCTGGGTCTGCAGCATCGGGGTCTCGACCTCGAGGTACTCGTGCGCGGTGAAGGTCTGGCGGAGCGACGCCATCACGGCGGCGCGGGCACGCACGGTGGCGCGGGCCTCGTCGCGGACGATGAGGTCGAGGTAGCGCTGGCGGACCCGCGTCTCCTCGTTGAGTTCGTTGTGCAGGTTCGGCAGCGGCAGGATCGCCTTCGCCGCGATCGCCCAGTCGTCGACCATGATCGACAGCTCGCCGCGGCGCGAGGAGATCACACGGCCGTGCACGAACACGTGGTCGCCCAGGTCGACGAACTCCTTCCAGCGGGCGAGGGACTCGTCCCCCACCTCGGCCAGGGAGACCATCGCCTGGATGCGCGAGCCGTCGCCGGACTGCAGGGACGCGAAGCAGAGCTTGCCGGTGTTGCGCGAGAACACCACACGACCCGCGATGCCCACGACGTCCTGGGTCTCCTCGCCGGTCTCCAGGTGCGCGTACTGCTCGCGCACGGCCGGGATCGTCGTGGTGATGGGGAGCTCGGCGGGGTACGCCTCGATGCCCGACTCCAGCAGCTTCGCCCGCTTGTCGAGCCGGACCTGTCGCTGCTCGCTGGTCTCCTGCTCGGCCAGTGCGGCGGCGTCGGCGATCGCGGTGTCGGGGGTGACGGTCTCGTCGGTCATGCGGGTGCGGCTCCGATGGTCGTGGGGGTCGGGGGAAATGCTACCCGCGCCGCGGTCCCGCCCCCGAACCGCTAGAGCGTCGACTGCCCGTCGGCGGCGGTGAGTGCGTTGTCGACGGCGGAGCGGACGAGCGCACCGAGGACACGTCCGGGGTGTTCGACGCCGATGCCGGACAGGGTGCCCGCCGACTGGTCGACGATCGCGGTCGAGAAGCTCACGGCGGCCCGCACCGCATCGGCGTAGGCGGGCCGGTCGCCTTCGGCCACGACGAACGGTTCGGCGCCCATCTCGACCACGAGCGCCTGCGCGATCGGCAGCACGGGCGCCGGGGCGGTCACCGCGCAGTACGCGTCGCGCAGCCGGGACAGGTCGACGCTCGTGCCCGTGAAGGCCATCGCGGGGTGGATCGCCAACGGGATGGCACCGGCCGCCATCGCCGGGGCGAGGATGCCGACGCCGTGGTCCGGGCTGGTGTGGACGACGAGCTGCCCCGGCTGCCAGATCCCGGCGTCCGCCAGTCCCTGCACCAGCGAGGCGAGCTGGTCGTCCGGCACCGCGAGCAGCACGAGTTCGCTCCGCTCGACCAGGTCCGGCGTCGCGAGCACCGGTGCGCCCGGCAGCATCGCCTCGGCGCGGTCACGGCCCTCGTCGGACACGGCGGTCACCCCGACGACGGCGTGCTCCGCGTTCGCCAGGGCTGCTCCGAGGACGGGTCCGACCCGTCCGGCACCGACGATGCCGACCCCGAGACGCCCGGCCCTCATCGTGCGGCTCCGGTCGGTGGGACGTCGTCCCAGCCGGCGGGGACGGCGCCGGACCGGTGGTCCGCCGCCTGCCCGGCAGGGGCCCCGGACCCGGGCACGGTGTCGGACGCAGCGTGCGTGGCGGACGCGGGACGGGCCTCCCGTTCGCGCCAGCGGTGGGTCGTGTCGACCGCGGCCGCCTCGACGGCACGCTGCGTCGTCTCCGCCCACAGGCGCTGCGCGTCCCGCGCGTCGAGCGCACCGACGCGGGCCGAGACCGGGCCGGCCACGGTGTGGACGTGGACGGCTGCGAGCCGAAGGGCACGCTCGAGGGGACCCTGCTCGACCTTGACGCTCTGCACCCGGGGCAGCGGCACGATGACGAGCGACCGCCACACGGCACCGAGCCGCAGCAGCACCGCACCCTGCACGAACCGGTAGCCGTTGCGCCGGAACGCGAACGGACGGAGCCAGGCGCCACGGCGTGGGGAGTGCACGAAGCCACCGCGGTCGCCCGAGGTGGTGAGGCTGTCGTCGACGACGTCCACGGCTTCGGCCGCACCCTCGCGCAGGGCTTCCTGCGAGGCCTCGGGGCCCGCGACCACGGTGCCGACGAGCCCGGGCAGGATGATGTCGAGGACCTCGCGGACGTCCGCCGTGGTGCCCACGGGCAGCACGATCGAGGACACCTGCTGGTTGCTCGACGCCCCGTTGCCGGCGCTCGTCGCACGGTTGATGCGGATGTCCCACCAGCCGAACGGACGCCACAGCAGCGGCTGGGCGACGCTGACGGCGTGGATGCGCCCGGGCGGCAGCGTCTCGTTCGACGTCGAGACCAGCCCGAAGCCGATCCGGATGCCGTCGCGGGTCTCGGCGATCGTGTACTGCAGCGAACGGGAGAACTTGCGGACGTAGTAGCCGCCGGCACCGAGCACGGCGGGGAACAGCCCGAACAGCACCGCGAACTCACCGGTGAGGGCGACGCTGACGATCATGCCGGCGATGACGAGCAGCAGGAACAGCGTCGTGCCGGACAGCAGCATCGACGCGATGAGCCGACCGGGGCGCACCTTGACGATGCGGGTCGCGTGCACGGCCGCCGGGTCGAGCTCGGGCGAGAACATCTCGTCGACGCGGTCCTGCAGCGCTCCGTGCGACTGCCGCGACGGACCGCCGTGGCCGTCGTCGTCCTTCGCGCCGGACGCCAGCACCAGGATCCGCTGCCGCAGGTCGTCGGCGGCGCGGGCCCCGAGGTAGGCGAGCTGCACGTTGGCGTCATTGCCGGCCTGCGCGATCTCGAGCTTGGCGGTGCCGAACACCCGGGGCACGAGCGGCCGCTGGATGTTGATGCCCTGGATCCGGTCGAGCCGGGCCTTGCGGTGGTTCCGGAACAGCACGCCCGAGCGCACCTCGACGATCTCGCCGGTGACGCGGAACTCGTGCATGCGCCAGGACAGGTAGAACAGCCCGATCAGCACCAGGAGCAGCACCACGATGCCGAGCAGGACCCAGCCGACGACGCCGTGCTCGTACACGTACCGGACGGGGTCACCGTCCTCCTGCTGCTCGCCCGGGATGAAGAACTCGACGAGCTGGTCCCGCAGGCTGTTCAGCACGTAGCCGAGGATGACGATGAGGAAGATCCCGCCCTTGAGCAGCGGGGTGAGCGGGTGCAGGCGGTGCCACTCGCCGTCGGTCAGGGGTGCCGCGGCGGCCGCGTTGCCCCGGGTGGGCGGCGCGGGCGGAGCGGGTGGCGGGGTGCCCGGTCGGAAGGTCACGGACGACCCCTACAGTCCGGCGCGACGGGACTCGGCGAGCTCGACGAGGCGGTCGCGCAGCTCGTCGGCGTCCGCTGCCGGGACACCCGGGATCCGGACGTTCGTCGCGGCCGCGGCGGTGACGAACTTGAGCTCGCTCATGCCGAGCGCCCGGTCGAGCGGCCCGCGGGCGACGTCGACGAGCTGCATCCGGCCGTACGGGACCGCCGTGAAGCGCTGCCACATGAGGCCGCGGCGCACGACCAGGTCGTCGTCGCGGAGCGCGTAGCCGATGGCCCGGACCCGTCGGGGCGTGAGCGCGGCGGTGATCGCCGTGGTGACGGCGACGACGATGCCGATGGAGAGCCAGACCGTGCCGGCCCCGGAACCGAAGCCGTCGGTGACGATCCCGATGAGCACGCAGCCAGCGGTGAGCACGACACCGATCACGAGCGTGGTGATGAGTTCGGTCCACACGAGCTTCGCGGACACCCGCTGCCAGGCGATCCCACCGAGGCCGAGGCCGGGCTCGTCGAGTCGTTCACGCGGCATCGCGGGCCTCCTGGGGTTGCTCGGTCAGTTCACCGTCGTCGAACCGTTGCGGGGATCGTCACGGTCGTCGTCGTCACCCGGGGGTGCGATGCACATGCGCTCCGCCACGAGTGCGCAGACCGTCAGGACGATCCCGCCCCCGACGGCGATCACGTTCGGCAGGGTCGAGCCTAGCGAAGGCGTCGCGGAACGGGTCAGCAGGTACAGCACGAGGCCGAGGGCGAACCCGCCGAGCAGCGTGCCGCAGATGCTGGACGCCTTCGCGAGCACGACGACCCGCGTCGCGTAGAGCGGGTCGACCGGCCGCTGGCGTCCGGCGCCGTCGCGCGCGTGCCGGCGCACCGGGCGTGCCATGAGCACGACGGCGACGCCGATGAACGCGAGCGTGACGCCGAGCGGGATCGAGAACAGGAACGTGGGCAGCTGGCGCGACGCCAGGACGGCGTCGAGTGCGAAGCCGGCGACCACCGTCACGACGGCGATGCTGATCAGCGTGGAGGCGCGGGTGGGCTTCATGCGCTGGTCGCGCTCCCCGTCGGCCTGGAGGCCCGTGCCGGCTCCGCGAACAGGCGCGGCTCGTCGACGCGCTCGGTGTCGTCCCCCACCGCGGCGAGCAGGTCGGCCACCGGCCCGGCACCGGGCAGGACGGCCTCGGGGTCCGCGTCGAGCCACGGGGCGAGCACGAACGCGCGCTCCGCTGCCCGGGGGTGGGGCACGACCAGGGTGTCCGTGGCGATCCGCAGGTCGTCCACCGCGACGACGTCGAGGTCGAGGGTGCGGTCGCCCCACCGGACCTCGCGCGTGCGGCCGTGGACGTCCTCGATGCCGTGCAGGGCGTCGAGGAAGGCCTGCGGCTCGAGGTCGGTGTCGACGACCACGACGGCGTTCCGGTAGCGGGGCTTCGACGCGTCGAGGCCCTCGAGGGTCACGGCGACCGACTCGACCTCGCGGCTCGAGGCCACCGGCTCGACCCCGGGCAGGGCGGCGATCGCGGTGGCGGCGGCGCGGAGCGTGCTCCCCCGGTCGCCGAGGTTCGCTCCGAGGGCGACGACGACCCGGTGGGTCATTCTTCTTCCTCGTCCGGCACCGTGGCGCCGCGGGTGCGTCGGATGGTGATCGAGACGTCGGTGAACGGCACGGTGATCGGGGCCTGCGGCTTGTGCACCGTGACCTCGGTCGCGAGTGCGGCTCGGTGGGTCAGCACGGCGGCGGCGATGCGCTCGGCCAGGGTCTCGATCAGGTCGACCGGGTCGCGTTCGATCTCGGCGACGACCTGCTCGGCGAGGACGCCGTAGTGCACGGTGGCGTCGAGGTCGTCGCTGCCCGAGGCGGCGCGGGCGTCGAGCTCCACGGCGACGTCGACGACGAAGTCCTGGCCGTCCTCGCGCTCGTGGTCGAAGACGCCGTGGTGTCCGCGGGCGCGGACCCCGGTGAGTCGGATGGTGTCGTTCACGATCGAGCTGCCCTCCAGGCGTCCCAGACGTCGAGCACGGCACGGGTCGGTGCCGGGTCGTGCACGCGCACACCCCACGCGCCGCGTTCGGCGGCGAGCAGGCTGATGGCGGCGGTGGCGAGGTCGCGCTCCCTGGGCGGGGCGCCCTCGGGGCTCCCGACACCGTCGAGGAACCGCTTGCGTGAGGCGGCGACGAGCACCGGCAGGCCGATCGAGGCGAAGCGCTCGTAGCCGGCCAGGATCTCCCAGTTCTGCACGCCGTGCTTGGCGAAGCCGAGGCCCGGGTCGATGACGACCTGCTCCTGCCGGACGCCGAGCACGATGAGTTCGGCGACCCGGAGTTCGACCTCGCGCCGGACCTCTTCGACCGCGTGGGTGTACTCGGCGTTGCGGTACATCCGGTCGCTGTGGCCGCGCCAGTGCATGACGACGAAGCCGACGCCCGTCGAAGCCACGACCCGGGCCATGTCCGGGTCGGCGAGTCCGCCGGAGACGTCGTTGACGATGGCGGCACCGAGGTCGACGGCACGTTCGGCCGTCGCGGCGTTCATCGTGTCGACGCTGACCGGGATGCCCTCGGCGACGAGCTGCTGCACGACCGGCAGCACCCGTTCCTGCTCGACCGGCACGGGCACGCGCTCCGAACCGGGGCGTGTGGACTCGCCACCGACGTCGATGACGTCCGCACCGGCGGCGACGAGGTCCCGTGCGTGCTGCACGGCGGCGTCGTAGGCCTGGTGCAGCCCGCCGTCGCTGAACGAGTCGGGGGTGACGTTGAGGATGCCGAGCACCCGGGTGCGTTCCTCGGCCGGACCACCGCGGTCACGGCGACGGCCGGTCACGACCTCCGGCACCGGCTGGGGTGCACGGAGGTCGATCGCGACCGTCGCCGGTTCGGCGGCGGCGGCGCGGGCACGACTCACCTCGGCGAGTCGACGCTCTCGTCGCGTCGGCAGCTCGGTCATGCCGGCCTACGCGGGGGCGATACCCGGGTTGCCGAACGGGCGACGACGGGTCTTCGAGGTCGACTCGGAGTCCGACGGGTCCGCTGCGGTCGAGGCGGCCTTGCCGGGCACGTCGATCGCGGGCAGGTTGCTGACCGGGCGCTTGTCGCTGGAGAGCCACTGCGGGCGCTCCGGCAGCTTGCGGACGTCCTTGAAGATCTCCACGAGCTCCGGGGCGTCGAGCGTCTCCTTCTCGAGGAGCTCGCCGGCCAGGCGGTCGAGGATGTCGCGGTTGTCGTTGAGCACCTGGTAGGCCTCGTCGTGCGCGGCCTCGAGCAGGGCGCGGGTCTCGGCGTCGACCGTCTGGGCGATGGTCTCCGAGTAGTCGCGACCGGTGCCACCGCTCATGTCACGGCCGACGAACGGCTCGCTCGAACCGGACCCGAGCTTCACGGACCCGACGGCCTGGCTCATGCCGTACTCGGTCACCATCTTGCGGGCGGTGCCGGTGGCCTTCTCGATGTCGTTCGAGGCGCCCGTGGTCGGGTCGTGGAACACGATCTCCTCGGCGACGCGACCACCCATGGCGTAGGTGAGCTGGTCGAGGAGCTCGTTGCGGGTGACCGAGTACTTGTCCTCGAGCGGGAGCACCATAGTGTAGCCGAGGGCACGGCCGCGGGGCAGGATCGTGATCTTCGTGACCGGGTCGGTGTGCCGCATCGCCGCTGCCGCCAGGGCGTGGCCGCCCTCGTGGTACGCGGTGATCAGGCGTTCCTGGTCGGACATGATCCGGGTCCGGCGCTGCGGGCCGGCCATCACGCGGTCGACGGCCTCGTCGAGGGCACGGTTGTCGATGAGCTGCGCGTTCGAGCGGGCGGTCAGCAGGGCCGCCTCGTTCAGGACGTTCGCCAGGTCGGCACCGGTGAAGCCCGGCGTCTTGCGGGCGAGAAGCTCGAGGTCGACGCTCGCGGCGAGCGGCTTGCCCTTCGCGTGCACCTCGAGGATCTGCTTGCGGCCGGCGAGGCCCGGGGCGTCTACGCCGATCTGGCGGTCGAAACGGCCGGGGCGCAGGAGCGCGGGGTCGAGCACGTCGGGACGGTTCGTCGCGGCGATGAGGATGACGTTCGTCTTGCCGTCGAAGCCGTCCATCTCGACCAGGAGCTGGTTCAGCGTCTGCTCGCGCTCGTCGTTGCCACCGCCGATGCCGGCACCACGGTGACGACCGACGGCGTCGATCTCGTCGATGAAGACGATGGCCGGCGAGTTCGCCTTGGCCTGCTCGAAGAGGTCACGGACACGGCTCGCACCGACACCGACGAACATCTCGACGAAGTCCGAACCGGAGATCGAGTAGAACGGCACGCCGGCTTCACCTGCGACGGCGCGGGCGAGCAGGGTCTTGCCGGTTCCGGGAGGGCCGTAGAGCAGCACGCCCTTCGGGATCTTCGCCCCGACGGCCTGGAACTTCGCGGGCTCCTTGAGGAACTCCTTGATCTCGTGGAGCTCCTCGATCGCCTCGTCGGCACCCGCGACGTCGGCGAACGACACCTGCGGGTTCTCCTTGTTGTTGATCTTGGCCTTCGACTTGCCGAACTGCATGACCTTCGAGCCGCCACCCTGGGCGCTCGAGAGCAGGAACCAGAACAGGGCACCGATGATCAGGAACGGCAGCAGGATGCCGAGCAGCGACAGGAACCAGTTGCCCTGGGCGACGCGGTCGTTGTAACCGTCGGGCAGGTTGGCGTCGTTGACGGCCTGCACCACCTCTTCGCCGCGGGGCGTGGAGTAGTAGAACTGCTCCTGCTTGTCGCCGTCCTTCAGGACGAGGTCGACCCGCTGCTCGGTGGAGTTGATGGTCGCGGACGAGACCTTGTCATCGGAGAGCTGCTCGAGACCCTTCTGGGTGTCGATCTCTTGCGTGCTGCCCTGGCTGATGACGCTCCAGCCGATGAAGATGCCCGCCAGCGCGATCAGCACGTAGAGGTACGGGCCGCGGAAGATGCGCTTGAAGTTCATGTGATCCGGGCGCGAGTGCCCGACACCTTTCTCTGCCGAAGTTGCGTGCAGGTCAGCATACGGCCGCGATTCTGTGGCGAGAATGGGTGTCCTCTGCGGGCGAACTCACCCCCGGGCCAGAGTCGGCCGAGTGCGACCCGAGCGCGGCGGGCCGCCCGTCAGGAGTAGACGTGCGGAGCGAGGACGCCGACGCCGCGCAGGTTGCGGTAGCGCTCGTCGTAGTCCAGGCCGTACCCGACCACGAAGGCGTCGGGGATGTCGAAGCCCACGTACTTCACGTCGACCTCGACCTTGGCGGCCTCGGGCTTGCGCAGCAGGGCGACGATCTCGACGCTCGCGGCACCGCGGGACTGCAGGTTCTGCTTGAGCCACGACAGGGTCAGACCGGAGTCGATGATGTCCTCGACGATCAGGACGTCGCGCCCGTGCAGGTCGGTGTCGAGGTCCTTGAGGATCCGCACCACGCCGGACGACTTCGTGCCGGAGCCGTACGACGACACCGCCATCCAGTCCATCCGCGCCTGCATCTTGAGGTGGCGCGAGAAGTCCGCCATCACCATGACGGCACCCTTGAGCACCCCGACGAGCAGCGGGTCGCGGCCCGCGTAGTCGGCGTCGACGACCGCCGCGAGATCGGCGAGCTTCTCGTCGATCTGCTCGGGGGTGAAGAGCACTTCGGACAGGTCTGCCTGGACGTCGGAGAGTTCCACCACGCCAGCCTAACCGGCGCTGAACTCGATGCGGTCGCCGGTCCGCGTGGCACGGACGCCCGGCAGGTCGATCGGGCCCTGTCCGCTCCAGTCCGTGACCAACCGGCAGACCTCCAGCGTCTGGACGCGCGACAGCGTCACCCCGAACTCGCTCTCCACCGCCAGGCGCACGAGTCGCTGCCGGAGCGCCGGCGGGTTCGCCCCGAGCGCCCGCACCGACAGCGAGATGCCCGCCTCGGAGTGCTCGGCGATGTCCTCCGCGATCTCCTCGGCGAAGTGGTCCAGCGCAGCGGAGTCCTCGCGCAGCTGGTCGGCCGTGCGGGCCAGGGCCTCGGGCACTCCCGCACCGAGCTCCCGTTCGAGCACCGGCAGCAGGGTGTTCCGCACCCGCACCCGTGCGTACGCGGGGTCGTCGTTCTGCGGGTCGCGCCACGGCGCGAGCCCCGCTGCGGCACACGCCTGCCGGGTCGCGTGGCGCCGGACCGACAGGAGCGGCCGGCCGTAGGCCGGACCGCCGTCGCGCCGAGCGAGCGGCTGCATGCCGGACAGGCTGTCCGGCCCGCTGCCGCGCAGCAGGCCGAGCAGTACCGTCTCGGCCTGGTCGTCCAGGGTGTGGCCCAGCAGCACCAGGGGTGACCCGGTGGCGGCCGCGACCTCGGCGATCGACGCGTGGCGGGCCTCCCGGGCGGCGCCTTCCGGACCACCGTCGGAGCCGACCGTGACCCTGCGGACCGTCACCGGGTCGAGTCCCAGCTCGGATGCCTGCCGGGAGGCGCGGCTCGCGACCGCCTCGGAGCCCGCCTGGAGCGCGTGGTCGACGACCACTGCCCCGGCCCGCAGATCCTGTTTGCCCGCTTCGAACGCGGTGGCCGCCGCCAGGGCGAGCGAGTCCGGTCCGCCGCTCAGTGCGACGAGCACCAGGTCGCCTGCGGCGACCACGCCGTCGTCGACGGCTGCGGCGAGCAGGTCGCGGACCGCCAGGCGGGTCTCGGCGACGGCGGGGTCGAGCCGGGGACGCGGAGAGTTCACCCGGTAACGTTAGCCGCGCTTTCGCAACACACGACAGTCCCCGAAGCAGACACAGGAGCGCAACATGGCCGCGTACGACGTCGTCGTCGAGATCCCCAAGGGCAGCCGCAACAAGTACGAGGTGGACCACGAGACCGGTCGCGTCTACCTCGACCGCGTGCTGTTCACCTCGTTCGTCTACCCCACCGACTACGGGTTCTTCGAGAAGACCCTGGCCGACGACGGTGACCCCGTGGACGCGCTGCTGCTGCTCGAGTTCCCGACGTTCCCCGGCGTCGGCGTCAAGGTCCGCCCCGTCGGCGTCTTCAAGATGAGCGACGAGGCCGGCAACGACGAGAAGGTCCTCGTCGTCCCCGCCAAGGACCCGCGCTGGGCACACATCCAGGACATCGCGGACGTGCCGGAGCAGACGAAGGCCGAGATCGCGCACTTCTTCGAGCGCTACAAGGACCTCGAGCCGAACAAGTGGGTCAAGGCCGAGGGCTGGGGCGACGCCGCCGAGGCCGAGCGCATCGTGCAGGCCGGTCAGGCCGCGTACGTGCCCGGCTCGCACTGACGATCCCCTGACGACGAACGGCGCCCGCTCTCCATCCGGAGGGCGGGCGCCGTTCTGTGGTGGTGCTGTCGCGCGGGGCGTGCGGGGGGCGGGGGGGCCGGGGGCTTGCGGAGGCGGCGCGGGGCATGCCGGGGGCGTACCGGGTGGAAACGGGCGTACCTGGTGCGTTGATCCGTGCAGGTACGCCCGATCTCGCTTGGTACCGCAGCCACTCTGGGAAAGAACGGGCACTCCGGGAGCGGGCTACAGGGAACCGCTCGGGCGGGCGACGTACGGCATGAGCTGGTTCGGCAGCCAGATCGCGCGCTCGACGACGCCGACGCCGGGGCGGGCGGCCTCGACCATGGTGCCGTAGCTCGTCACGATCGAGTCGTGGTACGCCCCCGAGGCCGTGCCGTTCGACGAGTAGAACAGGATGTCGCCGGGCTGGCGCTGGGACAGCGGGACGAGGCGGCCGATCGACTTGAAGTAGTTGTACTGCCAGACCACGTTGTGTCCGCCGGTCGCGATGCCCTGCGAGTTGTAGGCCATCATCACGAGGCCGGAGCAGTCCCAGGTGTTCGGGCCGGCGCCGGTCAGGACGTACGGCTCGCCGAGCTGGGCACGGGCGAACGCGATGGCGCCGGCGGCCTTCGAGGGGCTGCTCGGGGCCGGAGCGGGCGCCGGTGCCGGCGCGGGGGCGGGAGCAGGCGCGGGTGCCGGCTTGCTCGGGGTGCTCGGCTTCGCGGGGGTGCCGGGGTTCGACGGGGTGCTGGGCTTGGACGGCGTGCTCGGGACCGCCGGGGTGGAGGTCCCGCCGCCGGTGCTGCCGGTGCCGCCCGTGTTGCCCGTGTTGCCCGTATCGCCGGTGTTGCCGCCGCTCGTGCCGCCGCCGGTGGCGTTCCCGGTGCCGGTGCCGGCGTCGCGCGTCTGCTTCGCGATGGCCGCCGCGGCGGCCTTCGCCTGCTGCGCACTCCAGTACGCGGTCTCCGTCGCGACGCTCGTGCCCTTCAGGTACGCGAGCTGGCGCAGGACTTCGGCCTGCTGGTCCTGTTCCTTCTGCACCCGGGCCTGGGCGCCCGCGGCCACGTCGTTGGCCGTCGCGAAGGTGGTCTTCGTCGCCTCGGTCGCCTTGCGCAGGGCCTTCTCGGCGGCGGACTGCTGGGCCGCCAGGGACTCGACGGTCTTCTGGTCGGCGCGCGCTTCGGCCAGGACGGTCGCGGAGCGCTCGGACAGGTGCGACATCGTGCCGACGCGGTAGAGCAGGTCCTTCGAGTCCGACGAGTCCATGAGCATGGTCGTCGACAGGTCACCGCCGCCCGTGCGGGACAGCTCGACCACGAGCCCGGCGACCTGGCCGGCCGAGTCGTCCGCCCGGGCCTTCGCACGCTTCGACTGCGCGGACAGGTCGGCGAGGGTGTCCTTCGCCTCCTGCTGCTGCGACGCCGCGAGGGCGTACGCCTGCCCGGCCTGCTGCTCGGCGACACCGGCCTGGTCGGCGGCGTCCTGCAGCGTGCCGAGCCGGTCGCTCAGCTCGTCGACCGTCTGCTGGGCGTCGGCCGCATCGGACTTGGCGGCCTTGACGTCGTTCCAGGACGGACCCGAGGGTGCGGCCTGGGCTGGTCCGGCGATGACGACCGAGAGGCCGATGCCGAGCACGGCGATGGTCGCGATCCCGCAGGAGAACGAGCGAGCGGAGGTGGTCATGACGTGGGTCGACGCCTTCTGGTGGCGCTGATGCTCATACCGAGATCCCCCGCGCTGCCATGAAGGGGACCGGGTCGACGGCAGCGCCGTTGATCCGGGTCTCGAAGTGGAGGTGGCACCCGGTCGACCAGCCGGTCGAGCCGATCTTGGCGATCTGCTGTCCCGCGGTGACGTGCTGGCCGGCGGTGACCATGATCCCGCCGTCGACGACGTGGCCGTACGCGGTGGAGATGCCGCCGCCGTTGTCGAGGATGACCTCGTTGCCGTACCCGCCACCGTTGCCGGCGAAGGTGACGGTGCCGTCGTGCGCCGCGTAGATCGGGGCGTAGCAGGCCGGGGCCAGGTCGACGCCGGCGTGCAGGGCGCTGACGTGCGTGTAGGGGTCGACGCGGTAGCCGTAGGGGCTGGTCTGGAACCCGCCCGCGGGGCGGACCCACCCGGCGGGGTTGGCGCTGCCGCCACCGGTGCCGCCCTGGCTGGTCGCCGCGGCCTTGGCTGCTGCCTTCGCGGCGGCTGCTGCGAGGCGGGCCTGGCGGGCCTTCTCGGCGGCGACGCCCTTGCGGTAGTCGGCCTCGACGCCGCGCTGCTTCGAGGTGAGCGCGGTCAGCTGTGCCTCGAGCCGGGACTCGTTGTCGTTCTGGGCGTCCACCGCGGTCTGTGCGGCGTCGGCGGCACCCTGGGCCTGCTGCATCTTCGACTGTGCGGCGTCGGCCAGGTCCCCGAGGGCCTGCTTGGCGCGGTCGGCCTTGTCGGCGAGGCCCTGGGCCACACCGCGGTCTTGCGAGGCCTGCGCGTAGATGCCCTCGGACTGCTCGCTGAGCTTCGACATGGCGCCGAGCTCGTAGAGCAGGTCGCCGGAGTCGGACGGGTGCGTGAGGATGTCCGTCGTCACGTCGTCACCGCTGGTGCGACCGAGCTGAGCGGCGAGCTGACCGGCCTGCTCCTCGGACCGTGCGGCGGTCTGCTTGGCCTCATCGGCCTGCGACTGGAACTTCTTCTGCTTGAGCGTCGCCTCGTCGTACTTGTTCTGCGCGGCCTGGTACGCCTCGCCCGCGGCCTGCGCGGCCTTCTGCTTGGCAGCGGCCTCGCTCTTCAGCGACGAGATGAGCGACTTGATCTCGCTGACCTTGGCCTGCTGGGCACTGGTCGACGACTTCGCCCGCTGCACCTCGTCCCAGCTGGGGTAGCTCGCAGCGCTGGCGGACGACGCCGGGGCGAGGACCGCGAGCGTGCCGGCCGTGAGCGCGACGGCGACCGCGGCGGCGATCAGGCGGCTGCGGGAGCGGAGGGAGAAGGGAGTGGAGGTCGACATGTATCTCGATTTCGTAACAGCGCGGCAAGGCTCACGCACGTAACACTGTTAACAGGTGCAACAGTAACAACACGGGTCGCAGGCTCGACAGCCCCTCGGACGAGGGGTGCGGCCGCCGACGATGCTCGCACCGACAGCATCGGAGACCCGTGCGCTGACGCCGCGACACGCCGGGGATGCACGGTTGGCGGGGTCGGATTTGTGAAACCCGGGGGGCATCCGTATGCTTGTCCATCGGTAGCGCGATGCACTGCTTGCGGCCCTATCGTTTAGTGGCCTAGGACACCGCCCTTTCACGGCGGCAGCACGGGTTCGAATCCCGTTGGGGTCACTCCTTGAGTGAGCGAGCAAGTAGTACTGAACAACACCACAGCAAGACACAACACAACATGGCCCTGTAGCGCAGCTGGTTAGCGTGCCGCCCTGTCACGGCGGAGGTCGCGGGTTCAAGTCCCGTCAGGGTCGCCACGGCTGGATAGCTCAGTTGGTAGAGCGTTCGACTGAAAATCGAAAGGTCCACGGATCGATGCCGTGTCCAGCCACCGGTGAAGGCCCCCTGCTTCGGCAGGGGGCCTTTTCCGTTGTCCAGCCGGCTTCGGCGGTCAGGCCTCGCGGGTCTTCGGGCTGCTGTCGTTCGTCTTCGCGGGGTCGCGCTCGACCACGGCGCCCAGGGCATCGTCGATCCGCGACAGGAGCTCCGCCGGGATCGTGACGCCGGCAGCGCCCGCGTTGTCGTGCACCTGCTCCGGACGCGACGCCCCGATGATCGCGCTCGCGACGTTGTCGTTCTGCAGGACCCAGGCGACGGCGAGCTGCGCCATCGACAGGTCGAGCTCGTCGGCGACCGGCTGCAGCTCCTGCACCGAGGACAGCACCTCGTCGCGCATGAACCGCTTGATCATGTCCGCGCCGCCCTTGTCGTCGGTTGCACGCGAGCCCTCGGGCAGCGGCTGACCCGGCTTGTACTTGCCGGTGAGCACGCCCTGGGCGATCGGGGACCAGACGATCTGCGAGATGCCGAGTTCCTTCGAGGTGGGGACGACCTCGTCCTCGATGACCCGCCACAGCGCCGAGTACTGCGGCTGGTTCGAGATGAGCTGGAAGCCGAGGTCCTTCGCGAGCGCAGCACCGGCACGCAGCTGGTCCGCGGTCCACTCGCTGACGCCGACGTACAGGACCTTGCCCTGGCGCACGATGTCCGCGAAGGCCTGCATCGTCTCTTCGAGCGGGGTCTCGTGGTCGTAGCGGTGCGCCTGGTACAGGTCGACGTAGTCCGTCTGCAGCCGCTGCAGCGAGCCGTCGATCGACTCGAGGATGTGCTTGCGGGACAGCCCGGTGTCGTTGTGGCCCTTCGGACCGGTCGGCCCGAAGACCTTCGTGGCGATCTCGAGGGACTGGCGCCGCTCACCCTTGAGTGCTTCGCCGAGGACCGTCTCGGCGCCGGTGTTGGCGTAGACGTCGGCGGTGTCGAACGTCGAGATGCCGACCTCGAGGGCGGCCTTGACGCAGGCGATCGCCGCGTCGTTCTCGACCTGGGATGCGTGGGTGAGCCAGTTGCCGTAGGTGATCTCGGAGACCTTGAGGCCCGAGTTGCCGAGGTAGCGGTACTCCATGTGCGTGTCACTCCTGTCGTGGGGCGCGTCGGTGCGACCCGAACCGTGACGGTAGTCCCGTCGCCCCCAGGAGCACTCGGCCTGCGAGTGCACGCCTGTACGCTGATGTTTCAGAGACGATCGAAAAAGACGAAACCCCGGCGATGTGGCCTGAGCCAGGGATCGTTCCGGGGTCTTCGTGAACAACGGTAGCAGGCGAGGCGGGATGCAGGAAGACGAGCTCGAGCGGCTCATCACAGCCGATCGGCTCCGTTCGTACGCAGGGCGGACGGGGTCGTCGACTGAAGCACTGCGGCTCTACGAGTGGAACATGCGAGCCGCGGCGGCAGTCATGGAGCGAACCGGCGTCGTCGAGGTGTTCGCTCGCAATGCGCTCGACCGTGAACTCTGCGCGTGGGCATCGAGCCGCACCGGGCCGCCCTGGTTCGACATCGCACCACTCGACAGCCGCGGGCGTGCCGACCTCGCGAAGGCACGGGCACGGGCGGGTCGAGAAGGTCGACGTCCCGAAGTACACGGACGGGTCATCGCGGAGCTCAGCTTCGGGTTCTGGCGGTACCTCGTCGAATCGCGGTACCACACCTCGCTCTGGGTGCCCGGCCTGCATCGAGCCTTTCCGCACGGGCCGGACAACCTGCGCATCCGACGGAGCGAGGTGGCGCGACGGCTCCAGCAGCTGCACTTCGTGCGGAACCGCGCCGCGCACCACGAACCCATCCACGCGCGGCACCTGCAGCGGGACCACGACTTCGCACTCGAACTGCTCGGCTGGATCAGTCCGCACGCGGCATCCTGGACTGAGGGCGCCACTTCGATCGAAGCCGTGCTCCGTGCCCGCCCCGACGGGTAGGTGCAGGATCGAAAGAGTTGCGGCACGGAGCGGTGCCGCCGGAAGCGAGGGAGCATCCATGACCGGAGCGAGCGTGTTGTTCATCGGCGGGAGCGGCGTCATCAGCGCCGCCTGCGTCCGGGAAGCCGTCGAGCAGGGGTTCGACGTGACCGTGCTCAACCGGGGGACCACCGGGGGCAGGCCGATCCCGGAGGGTGTGACGCGCCTCCAGGCCGATGTGTCGGACCGCAGCGCCCTGGCGGACGCACTCGGCGACCAGCGCTTCGACGTGGTCGTGAACTGGATCGCCTTCACGCCGGACCAGGTGCATGCCGACGTGGACTTCTTCGCCGGGCGGACGCGGCAGTACGTGTTCATCAGCTCGGCCTCGGCGTACCAGACGCCGGCAACGCACCTGCCGATCACCGAGTCGACGCCGCTGAAGAACCCGTACTGGCAGTACTCGCGCGACAAGATCGCGTGCGAGGAGCTGCTGATGGAGGCGTACCGGGAGCAGGACTTCCCGGTGACGATCGTGCGGCCGTCGCACACCTACGACGAGACGAAGCTGCCGCTGACCGGCGGCTGGACCGCGGTCGCTCGGATGCGTGCCGGCAAGCCGGTCATCATCACCGGCGACGGCACCTCGCTGTGGACCCTGACGCACAGCCGTGACTTCGCGGTCGGGTTCACCGGGCTGCTCGACCGGGCCGAGGCGATCGGTGAGCCCTTCACGATCACGAGCGATGAGGCGCCGACGTGGAACGCCATCGCGCACGAGATCGCTGCGGCGGCCGGGGTCGAGGACCTGCGGATCGTGCACGTGCCGGCGGACGCGATCAACGCCGTCGACCCCGAGTGGGGCGCGGCGCTGCTCGGCGACAAGGCGAACAGCTCGGTGTTCGACAACAGCAAGGTCCGGTCGCTCGTGCCGTGGTACCGGCCGCGCACGACCTACCGGCAGGGTGTGCGCGAGGTCATTGCCTGGTACGAGGCGCACCCCGAGGAGCAGGTTATCGACGAGCGGCTCGATGCCCTGATGGACGAGCTGGCGGCGCGCTGGGCCGTGTGAGCCGCGCTTGGTGAGCAGAAATGGTCGGGTGCCGTGTGGCGACCCGACCATTTCTGCTCACGAAACTCGCGAAGCGCGTGCGAGCGAGCCCGCGGCGCGGGCGCGCGAGCGCGTCAGGCCCGCGCGGCCAGCACGTCGGCCAGGGTTCCGATCCCGAAACGCAGCTCGTCGTCGGTGACGACCAGGGGCGGCGCGAAGCGGATCGTCGACCCGTGGGTGTCCTTCACCAGGAGCCCGCGGTCGGCGAGGTCCTTCGAGATCGCCTTGCCGGTGCCGAGCGCGGGGTCGATGTCGATCCCGGCCCAGAGTCCGGCGACCCGGTGCGAGACGACACCCTTGCCGAGCAGGTCGTCGAGCAGGCCGCGCAACAGCGGTTCGCCGTCGAGGGCCCGCTGCTGGAACGTGCCCTCTCCGAGCATCGCCACGACCTCGGCGCCGACGGCTGCGGCGAGCGGGTTGCCGCCGAAGGTCGATCCGTGTTCGCCGGGACGCAGGACGCCCAGGACATCGCGCGAGCCCACCACCGCGGACACCGGCACGATGCCACCACCGAGGGCCTTGCCGAGCGTGATCAGGTCGGGACGCACCCCGACGCGCTGCACCGCGAGCGTGTGCCCTGTACGACCGAGGCCGGACTGGATCTCGTCGGCGATGAACAGCGCACCGAACTCGTCGCAGACCGCCCGGACTTCAGGGAGGTACGACTCCGGCGGGATGACCACGCCGCCCTCGCCCTGGATCGGTTCGAGCAGCACGGCGACGACGGTCTCGTCCATCGCCTCGCGCAGGGCCGCAGCGTCGCCGTACGGCACCGTGCGGAAGCCGGGCGTGAACGGCCCGAAGTCGTCGTGGGCCGATGGGTCGTCCGAGAACGAGATGATCGTCGTGGTGCGACCGTGGAAGTTCCCGGACGCGACGATGATCGTCGCCCGCTCGGCCGGCACGCCCTTGACCCGGTAGCCCCAGGCACGGGACACCTTGATCGCGGACTCGACGGCCTCGGCACCGGTGTTCATCGGCAGGACCATCTCGGTCTCCGTCAACGCTGCCAGTGCTGCGGCGAACGGCCCGAGCTGGTCGTTCACGAACGCACGGCTCGTGAGCGTCACGCGGTCGAGCTGCGCCCGTGCGGCGTCGAGCAGCCGCGGGTTGCCGTGACCGAAGTTCACCGCCGAGTACGCGGCGAGGCCGTCCAGGTACTGCTTGCCGTCGACGTCGGTGACGGTCGCTCCGGCACCCGACGCGATGACGACGGGCAGCGGGCTGTAGTTGTGCGCGAGGGCGCGGTCCTCGACGGCCAGCGCCGCCGCGGTGTTGACCCCGAGCGACGCTGCCGCCGACATCAGCTGACCCCGAGCGAACGCGCGACCGAGGTGCCGGTGCCGACCGGGTGCAGGTCGAGGGTGCAGCACTTCACGCCGCCACCGCCGAGCAGCAGCTCGGACAGGTCGACGCCGATCGGGTTGTAGCCCTTCTCGCGCAGCTGCTCGGCGAACCGAACAGCCCGGGCGGCGATCACGACGTTGTACCCGTCGGAGTAGGAGTTCAGGCCGAGGATCGCGGCGTCTTCTTCGGTGGCGATGATCGCGTCCGGGAAGCGCTCGCGCAGGATCGCCAGCGACGGCTCGTCGAAGGCGCTCTCCAGGTACGCGATGTTGCTCGTCCCGTCGACGGCGGGCTCGGGGTCGAGCACGGCGATGGCGGTGTCGAGGTGGTAGAAGCTCGGGTTGATGAGCTTGAGCGTGACGACCTCGCGGCCGTAGATCTTCGCGAGCTCGTCGTGCGAGGTGCTGTCCGACCGGAAGCCGGTGCCGGCGAAGATGGTGTCCCCGATGAGCAGGAAGTCGCCCTCGCCCTCGTTGGTCTGCTCCGGCTCGCCTACGGTCAGACCGGCCTGTCGGAACCAGTCCATGTACGCGGGGCCCTCGGGCTGGCGCTCGGGGTACTGGAACTTCGCGCCGTACGCGATGCCGTCGAGGACGAACCCGCCGTTGGCCGCGTAGACCATGTCCGGCAGGCCGTCGATGGGGTCGATGTACGAGATGTCGAAGCCGAGCTGCTCGTAGACGGCGACGAGCGACTCCCACTGCTCGACGGCCTTCGACGTGTCGGTCGGCTCCTCCGGGTGCATCCACGGGTTGATCCGGTAGCTCACGGTGTAGAAGTCCGGCTTGCACATGAGGATCGTGCGCTTGGTGGCGACACGGGCCGGGGTGACGACGGACTCGGGGGCGGGTGCGGTGTTCGACATCAGTCCTCCTGGAAGGGACCGGGGCCCGAGCCTGCCAGGAACCGAAACGGAACGAGGAGAAGAGCTCCGGTGAGATGCAGGCTCACTCACCGCAGCGGACCAGGTCGACGCCGAGTCGATCCTTCCACAGACTCACCGCAGCGGAACAGTGACACTCAAGCATCGACGCCGAGTCGGTCCTGGCACAGACCGTCCACCGAGTGCAGTCCCCCGCCTGCGGGACCGTGACACCCGTTCGGGTGACGCACGTTTCGTGCGCGAGACCCACCAGTCTCGCAACAAGTCCGCGTACGATGGGGACAAATGGATACGCTCGACCACCGCATCCTGGATCAACTCCGGGACAACGCCCGCGCCGGCTACGGCGACATCGGGTCGGTGGTCGGACTCTCGGCCTCGGCCGTCAAGCGCCGTGTCGACCGGCTGGTCGGTGACGGCGTGATCCAGGGCTTCACGATCAAGGTCGACCCCGCCGTCGAGGACCGCGGAACCGAGGCCTGGGTCGAGCTCTACTGCCGCGGCACCGTCTCGCCCGACGAGCTGCGTGCCCTGCTCGACACCGTCCCCGAGGTCATCGACGCCGGCACGGTCACCGGCAGCGCCGACGCCGTCGTGCACATGCGTTCGAAGGACCTGTCCGCGCTCGAGGAAGCGCTCGACAAGGTCCGCCTCGCACCCCAGGTCGACCACACCCGCTCCGCGATCGTGCTCTCCAAGCTCGTCAGTCGAGAGACCGCGTAACGTCCCACGCATGGGACGGAAGACGGCCGGGAGGCGCGGATCACCGCCCACGGGATCGCGTCCGGCCCGGCAGCTGGTCACCACTGCGGGCCTCGCCTACGTCGCGAACTGCCTGTGGGGCACCGCGGTCGCCGTGCGGCTGATCCGCACGAAGAAGCTCCGCGTCGTGCACCACGGGCTGTTCGTCGTGACCGCGACCCTGACCGGCGTCGCCGCGACGACCCCCGCGTGGACGCGCGACCGGACCGCACTGTTCCTGCTGCCGGCACTCGTGCCCCTGGCGGTCGCTCCACGCACCGACCCGCGCTCCGGAGCACACTGGAAGGTCGCGGTCGCCGCCGCACCGTCCTACCTGGGGGCCGTGCTCGCACGCAGGCGATCAGAGAGGTGAGCAGTGGAGCTGTTCGAGGCCATCCGACGACGACGCACGACGAACGGGCCGTTCCTGCCCGATCCGGTGTCGGACGAGCACCAGCGGCTGCTCATGGAGCTCGCCGGCCGGGCGCCGTCGCAGCTCAACAGCCAGCCGTGGCGCTTCGTGCTGATCGAGGAGCGCCAGACGATCGACCGCGTCGCCGAGATCAGCGGCAGCTCGATGACCCGCACCATGGCCGAGGGCACGTTCTTCGAGCGGTACAAGCCGTACTTCCGGTTCTCCAAGGCCGAGATGGACGAGCGACGCGACGGCATGCTGTTCGACAAGCTCCCCGGGCCGCTGCGGCCGTTCACGAAGCAGGTGTTCACGAAGCGCGGGCAGCTGCTCATGAACACGCTCCGGGTGCCGCAGACCCTGGGTGAGGAGAACCGGAAGCTCGTCGCCGGGTCACCGCTGCTGCTCGGCGTGATGCTCGACCGCCACGAGTACCGGAAGGAGGAGCTGTCCGGCTTCTACTCGGTGTTCAGCATGGGCGCGGCGATGGAGAACATCTGGCTCGCGACGACCGAGCTCGGCCTGGGGATCCAGTTCGTGTCCTTCCCGATGGAGACCCCCGGCGCGTGGGAGGAGATCGAGGGACTGCTCCGCGTGCCCGAGTCGCTCGAGCTGATGGCCGTCTACCGGATCGGGTACCTGCCCCCGGAACGACGACGTCCGGCCATCGACTGGACGTCGAGCGAGCGGAAGCGACCCTCGCAGTACGTGTTCCGCGGCACCTGCGACACCCCGCAGCGCGGGTGGGACGACGCACCCGTCGCAGCCCACATCGAACCGGAGGCGACCACATCGTGACCGACACCCGACCCACCCACGTGACCCCGGGCCTCCCGGCCGTCGCCCCCGGCCTGCCGGGCCGCCCCTGGATCTCGCAGGACTGGCTCGACGTCGTCTTCGTGCACTGGCGCGTCGACGTGTCGGCGGTGGCCCCGCTGCTGCCGGCCGGCACGCGGCCCGACACGATGGCGCTCGACGGCACCGACGACGGGGTGACCACCTGGGTGGGCCTCATCGCGTTCCGGTTCGAGGACACGCGGTTCCCGCCGTTCTCGACCGGGAGCATCGGCGACTTCGTCGAGCTGAACGTCCGCGTCTACACGGTCGACGAGCAGGGGCAACGCGGGGTGGTGTTCCTGTCGCTCGACGCCGGCAAGCTCCTGCCGACCATCGGCGCACGCGTCGCGACCGGACTGCCGTACCGGTGGGCGGTCGCGGAGTCGCGCAGCGGTGACGGCCGCGTGGGGTACGCGATGCGGCGGCACGGCACCCACCTGCGGTCGATGCTCGACGTCCGGATCGGCGAGGCACTCGACGAGCCGGGGCCCCTCGAGACGTTCCTGACCGCGCGGTGGGGCATGCACGTGCACCGGGCGGGGCGGACGCGGTTCTGGCCGAACGAGCACGAGTCGTGGCCGTTGCACCGGGCCTCGGTGGTGTCGCTGCGGGACGACCTGGTCGGGGCTGCCGGACTGCCCTTCGGGCTGACGGAGCTCGAGCCGGACTCGGTGCTCTACTCGCCGGGGGTCACGACGCGGTTCGGTCGGGGGCGCTGAGGCCGGACGACGTCAGTCGTGGGGTGACCGACGCGCGACGACGAACTGATGGACGGCCATCACGGCGCTGATCACCGCGAAGGCAGCGCCGAACGTCCAGGTCGTGCTCCGGTAGTCGGGGAGATCAGCGAGCGTCAGGCCAAGGATCGCCAGGACGACGCAGCACACGGCGACGGCGAGTGCTGTCCACGCGACGACGAGGCGATCGATCCGCGGCACCGAGCGCGTGAAGCGGAACGCCGTCGGGACGCCGGCGACCGCACCGAACAGGGCGCCGAAGGGGAACCCGACGGTCAGGGTGGTGACCGACACGATGCCGACGCTCACGACCGCGACGACCACGCGGGTGACGTGGGACCGCCACGAGGCTCCGCGGCTCTGCTCGTCGTACGCGCGCCGACCCGTCACGAACAGGGCAACTGCGCCGACGGTCGTCACCACTGCGGCGGACACCCCGACGACGAGCGCCAACGCACCACCGAAGGCGATCCCGAAGACGACGTGTGCGGCGGCGAGGAGCAGCGCGAGGACCGGGTACGTCCAGACCTCGCGCGGCCGGGTCGGTGTGTTGAGCACCCAACCGGGCGGCGCCTCCTCGGCAGGGCCGGCGGTGTCGGGGTCTCGGGTCTCCACCTCGCCATGATGTCCGATCGGTGCCTGCGTGGTCCGGGACGGCGACTTCGGGGGACAGCGGCTGAGTGGTGCGCGGTCGGCCGCAGGTACAAGGGAGCCATGACTCGAGTGGCAGTGGTGACCGGTGGATCCGCAGGACTGGGACGGGCGACCGTCCGGGAGCTCGCCGCACGGGGGTGGGACGTGGCCGTCCTGGCCCGCGGGCAGGAGGGCGTCGACGCCGCCGTCGCCGAGGTCGAGGCCGCCGGGCGCCGCGGGCTGGCCCTGGTCGCCGACGTCTCCGACCGCGACGCCGTCGAAGCCGCGGCTGACCGGGTCGAGCAGGAGCTCGGACCGATCGACCTGTGGGTGAACGGCGTGATGGTCGGGGTGTTCGGGAAGTTCCTCGACACCGCCCCGGAGGACTTCGAGCGGGCGCTGCACGTGACCTACCTCGGCTTCGTGAACGGCACCCGGTCGGCGCTGTCGCGGATGGTCCCCCGCGGTCGTGGACACGTGATCCAGGTCGGTTCGGCGCTCGGGTTCCGCGGGATCCCCCTGCAGGCCGCGTACTGCGGTGCGAAGCACGCGATCGTCGGGTTCACCGAGTCCGTCGTCTCCGAGCTGCGCGAACAGGGCAGCAAGGTCAAGGTGTCCCGCGTGGACATGCCGGCGCTCAACACGATCCAGTTCCAGTGGGTGAAGTCGAAGCTGCCGCACCACCCGCAGCCGGTCGCCCCGATCTACCAGCCCGAGGTCGGCGCCCGCGCCATCGCCGCCGTGGCCGAACGGCCGCGCAGCCGCACCTGGGTGGGCGAGTCGACCGTCTACACGATCATCGGCAACCGGATCAGCGGACGCTTCGCCGACTGGTACGCCGCCAAGACCCTGGTCGACGGGCAGCAGGCACCGGACAAGGACGGCCTCGAGATGCGGGACAACCTGTACGAGCCGGTGCCGGGCGACCACGGTGCGCACGGGGTCTTCGACGAGTCCGCACACGCCTGGTCGCCGCAGACCTGGTGGGTGGAGCACCGCCGGGTCGGCAACGGCATCATCGGTGCCGTGCTCGGTGCCGCCGGGGCCGCTGCACTCGTCGCGGGACGCCGACGATGAGCCGCCGGTCGTCTGCCAGCAACGGGGCAGCCGTCGTCGAGCTGGCCCGTGCCGGGCTCGGCCTGTGGCACCTGAGCCGTGCGGCCCGAGGGTCCGACCAGGCGGTGCTGCACGGTGTGCTCGGGGTCCGGCAGCTCGCACAGGCTGCGCTCGTCGCGCGGGTGGGTTCCGGCAACGCGCACACCCTGAGCGCCGTCGTGGACACCTTGCACGGCGCGACGATGGTGCCGCTGGCCGTCGGCGATCCGCGTCGACGCCGGTTCGCGGTCGACCAGCTCTGGATCGCCGCCGTCCTGGCGATCGCCGAGGCAGCGGTCGTCGGTCGCGGAGGGCGCCGCTGAGTCCTGTCGGGGGTGCTCGGTAGCGTCCCCGGCATGAGCACGATCTACTCCGTCGCGTCCTCGCTGGACGGCTTCGTCGCAGCGCCCGACGACGACCTCGACTGGCTGCTGCAGTTCGGGTTCGAACCGTTCCAGGAGCACCACGACCGGTTCTACGCGGGCGTCGGCGCGATCGCGATGGGGTCGACGACGTACGAGTGGCTGCTCGAGCACGACGACACGTGGGCGTACCCGGACCTGGCGACGTGGGTGTTCACCACGCGAGACCTGCCGGTGCCGGACGGTGCCGACGTGCGCTTCGTCTCCGGCGAGGTCGGCGACCACCAGGCCGACCTCGAGCGCGTGGCCGACGGCCGTGACGTCTGGGTCGTCGGCGGCGGACTGCTCGCGGCGCAGTACCAGCAGGCGGGCATCCTCGACGAGCTGCGGGTCACCGTGATGCCGGTCGCGCTCGGCGCCGGAGCGCCCCTGCTGCCGGTGGCCGCACCGACCCCGGTGTTCGAGCTCGTCGGCACCACGCAGTTCGACGGCGGGGCGGTCGAGCTCCACTACCGTTCCGCAGCAACCGCGGCGTAGCGTCCGGAGCATGAGCGACAACGAGCAGACCGAGCCCGTCATGGACGGTGCCACCGATGCCACGAACCACGAGAAGCTGCAGGGCCTGATCGAGCAGGTCGACCACGACCACGCCGGTGAGGGTGCCGGCGCGATGGCCGACCACCTGCGCGACCGCATGGACGAGACCGGCGTCGAGGACGAAGAAGCGGGTGACGCCGAGGACTGATCCTCGGGGCACTTCGTGAGCAGAAGAGGTCGGGTCCCCACACGGGACCCGACCTCTTCTGCTCACCAAGCGGAAGCGCCTACACGCGCAACTCGGAGAAGTCGCTGTCGACGTCGCCGAACCGGTGCGCCGTGATCGACACCGACTGCTCCCGCAGGTACGGCAGCATCTCGATCACGCCGGCCTCGACCACGGGGGCGTCGTGGATCGCGACGTCGATGCTCGCACCCAGGGCTTCTTCGAGGGCGAGTGGGTCACCACCGAGCAACCGGATCCGGGCACCGGGACCACCGAACGCCGTGTGCGCCGGGCGGTCCTGCCCCTGTGACAACACGGCCTCGAGCGCGTCGACGGGCTGGTCGTCCTGGTCGGTGGACCAGTCCGCCTGGAACACGGCCCCCGACGACGCGCGGGCGTGGAACTCCTGGTCGGACTCCACCAGGTGGTCGACTACGTCGAGCGGCGACCGGTTCCCCGCCAGCAGCTGCGTGAGCGGGCCGGGCAGCGGCCGAGCCGTGCTGAGCAGGACGTGCGCACGTGCCGAGGTCGCGGCGACGAGCGTCCGGACGAGGTCCACGGTCGAGGCGTCCTCGGCCTGGCGCACGATGACGGACTGGGGTCGGTGGCGCAGCACGTTCCGCTGCACCACGAGCCCGGACAGGTCCCGCGACCGGAAGAGGGTCTCTCGCGCACGGACGTCGCTCAGGGCCCCGGCGCGGACGCGGTCGAACTCCTCGAACGACAGCCCGCTGCGCGCGGCCTCGATCACCGCGGTGACGCGCGGGGGCAGGCCGTGCAGCTGGATGCTCTTGTGCACGGTGCGGGGCGTGGGCAGCCAGCGGCCGAGGGTCGCGACGTACATGGGCCCGCCGGCCTTGGTGCCGGTGCCGACCGAGGAGCCCTTCCAGCCGCCGAACGGCTGGCGTCCCACGACGGCACCGGTGATGCCGCGGTTGACGGAGAGGTTGCCGGCTCGGACCCGGGCCAGCCACTCGGACACCTCGTCGACGTCGAGCGAGTGGATGCCCGCCGTCAGCCCGAAGTCGGTGCCGTTCTGGATGGCGATGGCCTGCTCGAGGGTCTCGGCGCGCATGATGCCGAGCACCGGGCCCGAGTACGCGGTCTGGTGGAAGTCGCTGCCGGGGCGGACGCCGTCGCGGATGCCCGGTGACCAGAGGCGGCCGGAGTCGTCGACCGCCTCGGGCTGCACGAGCCAGGACTCCCCCGGGCCGAGCTCGGTCAGGCCCTGACGGAGGGCGCCCTGCGGTTCGGCGATGAGCGGGCCGACCTGCGCCGTGGGGTCGTCGGGCCACGCGACCCGGAGCGTGCGGGTGGCGTCGACGAGCTGCCGCTGGAAGCGCTCGCTCTCCCCCACCGACCCGACCAGGATCACGAGGGACGCCGCCGAGCACTGCTGTCCGGCGTGCCCGAAGGCGGACTGCACGATGTCCTGCACCGCCAGGTCGAGGTCGGCGCTCGGCGTGACGACGATGGCGTTCTTGCCGCTCGTCCCGGCGGTGAGCGGCAGTCCGGCACGCCACCAGCGGAACGAACGGGCGGTGTCGGACGAGCCGGTCAGGATGATGCGGTCGACCGTGGGGTGGCCGATGAGGTCGCGGCCGAGTTCGTCCTCGGCCAGGTCGACGAGCTGCAGCAGCGAGTGCGGCACCCCGGCGTCCCAGAGCACGTCGGCGAGCACGGCACCGGACCGCTTGGCCTCGGGCGCGGGCTTGAGCACGACACCGCTGCCCGCGGCGAGCGCCGCCAGCACGCCACCGGCGGGGATGGCGACGGGGGAGCTCCACGGCGGCACGACGACGGTCAGCCGCGGCGGCACGTACTGCGCGCCCTCGATGTCCCCGAGGCGGCGGGCGCTCTCGGCGTAGTAGTGCGCGGCGTCGACGGCCTCGGTCACCTCGGCGTCGGCCTCGGCGAAGGTCGTGCCCGTCTCGGCGGCCATCACCTCGATCAGGTCGGCGCGGCGGGTCTCGAGTTCGTGCCCGATGAGGTCGAGGAGCTCGGCACGGTCGGACGGGTCCTGCCGTCCCCAGTTCACGCCGGCCTGGGCGGTGCGCGCCATGATCCGCTCGAGCTTGGAGCGGTCGGCGACCTTCGCACCGCGGATCGTCTGCGCGCCGAGCTGCGAGCGCGGCACCCGGCGCAGGACGTCGAGCGCCCAGGCCCGGTTGGCGGCGACGGACGGGTCGGTCTCGGGGGCGTTGCGGAACGCGTCGCGCAGGACGGGTTCGCCGAGCGCGCGGTGGCGGTCCTGCGTGCGGTGGGTGGCGGGCACGGGCTCGTCGAGTGCGGCGACGGACGCCAGGAACCGGCTGTGCTCCCGCTCGAACACGCTGGCGTCGTGGTCGATGTCGGACGCGGCGGCGATGAAGTTCTCGGGGCTCGCGCTCTCCTGCAGGCGACGGGCCAGGTACGCGATGGCCGAGTCGAACTCGTCCGGCTGCACGACGGGCGTGTAGAGCAGGATCTGCCCGACGTCGGCCCGGACGGCCTGGGCGTGGGTGGACGCCATGCCGAGCAGCATCTCGACGTCGACGGCGTCGGTGACCCCGCGGCGCTGGGCGAGCACCCACGCGGTGGCGAGGTCGAACAGGTTGTGCCCGGCGACCCCGATCCGCACGGCGTCGGTGCGCTCCGGCGTCAGTGCGGCGTCGAGCATCCGGAGGTACGCGGTGTCGGTCTCCCGCTTGCTGCCCCAGGTGGCGAGGGGCCACCCGTGCAGGATCGCGTCGACGTGCTCCATGGCGAGGTTCGCGCCCTTGACGAGCCGCACCGTGATCGGGGCGCCGCCGCGCGCCCGGCGTTCCTGCGCCCACGCGGTCAGCGCGTCGAGTGCTCCCGCGGCGTCGGGCAGGTAGGCCTGCAGCACGATGCCGGCCGGCAGGTCGGCGAACTCATCACGGTCGAGCAGCGCCCGGAACACGGCGAGGGTGACGTCGAGGTCGCGGTACTCCTCGATGTCGAGGTTGATGAACTTGGCGGGGCGCCCGGCGGCCGTCGGTGCCGCGGCCAGGCGGTACAGCGGGACGAGCCGGTCGACGACGCGCTCGACCGTCTGGTCGAAGGCCCACGGCGAGGTCTGCGGCACGACGGCGCTCACCTTGATCGACACGTGGTCGACGTCGTCGCGGGCGAGCAGGTCCATGGTGCCCTGCAGGCGTCGGTCGCTCTCGGCGCTGCCGAGGACGGCTTCGCCGAGCAGGTTCACGTTCAGTCGCGTGCCCGGACCGCGGACCTTGGCGAGGGCCGGTCCGAGCTTGCTCGTGCTGGCGTCGATGACCAGGTGCCCGGTCATCCGGCGCAGGATCCGGCGCGCGGTCGGGATCACGGCCCAGGGCGCCATGGTGGCGAACCCGCCGCCGAGCGTCACCGCCCCGCGCAGGTACCAGGCGAGGAAGTCGGGGACGTCACGGCTCAGCTGCTCGAGGTTGCGTGCCGCCACCCGGGGGTCTTCGGGGCGGATGACCTTGTCCACGAACCCCCGCGTGAAGTCGAGGCCCTGCTCGTCGCGCAGGACCTCGGCCAGACGGACCGCACCTGGGTCGGGCTTCACCCCGGCGGACGCCGCCAGCCACCGGCGCACGAGCGCGACGGCGTCATCGGTGGTGTCCTGGAGGCGAGCGCTCGGCATCCCCCGATCGTATGCCGCACGTCCGACGCGACCTCGGAGCACGCCGTACGTCGGCCAGGAGTCATCCGAGCGGATGAAAGGGCTCGCGGCGCGGTCCGATCGTCCGCCCGGTGGATACGCTGGTCGGCATGTCGACGGAGGGCAACGGTGGCCACGACTGGGCCACCTGGGACGCGTACCACGACGCCTGGCGACGACTCGACCGGGCGCTCGACCGGGCCGTCCAGGCGGGCGCCGGCATCTCCGTCCCCGAGTTCGAGATCCTGATCGGCCTGCACCGCGACCCCGACCACCGTCTGCGCGTCCGGGACATCGCCGCGGGGATCGGCTGGGAGAAGTCGCGGGTCAGCCACCAGGTCACCCGGATGGTCTCCCGCGGCCTGGTCGAGCGGGCGGACTGCCCGAGCGACGCCCGCGGCAGCTGGGTGGTGATGACCGCGGACGGCCGTCGCGCGGTGCTCGCCGGCATCCGCGCGCACACCGGCGCGCTCGAGGACCTGTTCTGGAGGCCCGTGGGGACCGACGCCGAGACGCTGCGGTCCGTCAGTGCGCGCGTCCAGGACGCCATCGGCCCCGACGACGCCTCGGACGAGGCCGACGTCGGCTAGAGGGTGACGACGGCGAGCGCGCCGCGCTCACCGCGCAGGCGGACCTGCACGCTCTTGATCTCGTCCCTCGGGATGTCGGTCGACGCCGACAGTCCGCGCGCATCGGCACCGGCAGCCGTCCACGAGCCCACGGTCTGCGTCGAGCCGTCGGTCCGGACGACGACGAGGTCGTAGAGGATCGACCCGTCCGGCGACCACTCCTTGCCGCCGTACGAGCACCCCCAGTCGAAGCGGGTGCCCCACTGCTCGCCGCTGATGGCGAGCTGGACGTCGAGTCCCTGCACGCCGGTCATGTCGTAGCGGTCGGCGGTGGCAGCTGCCGTCGGAGCGGCACCGGCCTGCACCGTGGTGCGCTCCCCCGCGGCGCCGACCGCGAGCCCGCCCAGGACGGCGGCGACCACCGCGAGCCCCGCGGTTGCGGCGACCCAGACCCGGCGACGGCGGCGACGGTGTCGGACGCGGTGCGCGACGGAGGCGAGGTCGCTCTCGGAACGGGTGTCGGGCCTCCCGTCCGGTTCCGCGATCTCGATCGCCTGGTCTGCCGGGAGCTTGCCGAGGAGCCCCGGCAGACCGACCAGCTCCGCGACGGCGGCCGCACAGCGGTCGCACGTCTCGAGGTGCCGTTCGTACTCCAGCCGCTCACTGGCCGGGAGCGACCCCAGGACGTACGCCGCATCCCACTCCGCGTACTTGTCGTCGCTCATCGGGTCACTCCTCGTTCCTGCAGTGCGAGCCGCAGGGCTCGCAGCCCGTAGTGCAACCGCGACTTGGCGGTGCCCTCTGGGATGTCGTGTCGTCGTGCGATCTCCGGCACCGTGTGCCCGAGCCAGTACGCGTCCACCACCACGCGACGGTGGTCCGGGCTCAGCGACGCGAGTGCGTCGGCGACCACGATCCGGTCCAGCACGGCGTCCGTGCTGTCCGACTCGATCCGTTCGACCTGGTGCTCGGTGCCGTGCTCACGGCGGTTGCGGGCCGACCGCGCGTCGTCGACCACCAGGTTGCGCGCCACCGTGAAGAGCCACGCCCGTGCACTGTCGGGTGCCCGTTCGAGCACGGCCGGGCGCTGCCAGGCGCGGACCATCGTCTCCTGCACGACGTCCTCGACCGTCGAGCCGTCCCGCGTGAGGTGCCGGACGTACCGCGTGAGCGCGTCACCGTGCTCGCGGTACAGCGTCGCGAGCAGCTCGTCCGCGGAACGACTCGTCACGGTCACTTCCCGAGGTCGAGGGAGAACTCGACGGAGCCCTTCCCGTCCACGGTGACGAAGCCGAGCGAGGGGGCCTTCACGCCGTAGTCGGCGAAGGTGATCGGCACGGTGCCGGCGACCTGGACGGTCCCGCCCTTGCCGACCGCGACCTGGGCGTCGGCCGTGACCGGCTTCTCGACGCCGTGCAGGTCCATCGTGCCGGTCAGGGTGACGTCCTGCGTGGAGCCGTCGAGCGCCTTCGTGACGTCGACGGGCTTCGTGAGCTCGAACGTCGCCGTGGGGTACTTGTCGGTCTGCAGCGCGGTGGAGCGGAAGTACTCGTCGCGGGCGGCTTCCGGGGTGCTGATCTTGCCGACCTGCACGGTGACGGACGCCTTGGTGAGAGACCCACCGTCGACGACGGCGGTGCCCTTGACGTCCTTCGTGCGACCGACCACGTTCACATCATTCCCCTGCAGGACCTCGTGCACCCGGTACCCGGCGTACGAGCTGCTCGTGCTGGTCCAGGTGCCGTCGGCGTCCTTCGCGTCGAGGGTGCCGGACGAGGACGCCGACAGCGAGGGTGCTGCGGCGGCCTGGCCGTTGACGGTGTTCGCGTAGATGACCGGGCCGGCGATGACGGCTGCTGCCGCCACGACGACGACGCCGGCGGAGATCCCGATGATGACCTTGGTGCGTTTGCGGAGTGCCATACCCAGACGACGAGGCAGCCGGGCGGATCGTTCAAACGGGTTTCAGTCGGAGGTGCGGGCGCGGTCCTGGTCGGCGCGGTCCTGGTCGGATCGGTCGTCGTCGATCGCAGCTGCGTCGTCGTCGGCGGCGGGGGTCTCTCCACGCATGCGCACGAGGCTCGCTAGCGTCGACACGGCCATCGCGGCGACGATCACCAGCAGGGACACCCACGTGTTGATCTCCGGCGCCCACTCGATGTGGTGGCCGCCGTTCAGGAACGGCAGCTCGTTGTCGTGCAGCGCGTGCAGGACGAGCTTCACGCCGATGAAGGCCAGGATCACGGCGATGCCGTACTTCAGGTAGACCAGACGCTCGAGCAGGCCGCCCAACAGGAAGTAGAGCTGGCGCAGACCCATCAGCGCGAAGACGTTCGCGGTGAACACGATGAAGGGGCTCTCGGTGATGCCGAAGATCGCCGGGATCGAGTCGAGCGCGAACAGCAGGTCCGTGGTGCCGATCGCGATGAGCACGATGAGCAGCGGCGTGAAGTGCCGGACACCGTCGTGGTGGGTGCGGAACTTCATGCCGTCGTACGTGTCGGTGAGACGGACCCGGCGGCGCAGCAGCCGGACGATGAAGGTGTCCTTCTGGTCGTCCTCGTCCTCGCCGCGGAGCTGCTGGATCGCCGTCCAGATCAGCCAGGCGCCGAAGATGTAGAAGATCCACGAGAAGTTCTCGATGAGCTGTGCGCCGACCAGGATGAAGATCCCGCGGAGCACGAGCGCGATGATGATGCCGAGCAGCAGCACCTCCTGCTGGATCTTCTTCGGCACCGAGAAGCGCGCCATGATGATGACGAACACGAACAGGTTGTCGATGCTCAGGCTGTACTCGGTCAGCCAGCCCGCCAGGAACTGCCCCGCGGAGTCGCCACCGGCGAAGACCAGCATGAGCACCGCGAAGATCAGCGCCAGCCCGACGTAGATGCCCACCCAGATGCCGGATTCGCGCAGCGTCGGCACGTGCGGGCGACGCGCGACGATGAGCAGGTCGGCGAGCAGGATCGCGACCAGGGCGATCATCGAGCCGACTTCGAACACGACGGGGAGCTCGGGCATGCGGAGCCTTCCTTGCTGGTGGTGGGGCGGGCGGCTTCGTGAGCGACCCGCACCAGTCTCCGGCATGATCCGGGCGGTGGCGAACCCGGGGGCTGCGTCGGGCGGACAGAGCCGTGCTGTCAGCGCGCTGACGTCACCGCGTCCGCGACGGCCCGTGCGACCTCGGTGGCGGGCACGTCGGTCGCGTCGATGGCCTCGGCCTCGTCGTGCAGCCAGCCGCGCGCCGCCTCGGCGTAGGCGTCGACGTACGCGAACCGGAACGTGGACGGCCCCACGATCGGGTCGTTCTGGATCCGGTCGCGGAGCGTCGACTCGTCGACGTGCAGCACGAAGTGCCGGACCGGGATGCCGTGGTCCGCGAGCCCCGCGGCGATCTCACGCCAGTACGCCTCGACCAGGACCGTCATCGGCATGATGAGCGGCCCGCCCACGTAGTCGTGCACCCGGCGAGCGGTCTCGACCACGAGCGGCCGCCACGGGTCCCAGTGCTGGAAGTTGTCGCTCTCCGGCAGCCCCGGTGTGACGTCCATCAACACCTCGCCGACCTTCTCGGCATCGAGGATCCGCGAGCCGGGCAGCAGCGGCTGGAGCAGTCGGCTCGTCGTGGTCTTGCCCGCCCCGTGGGTTCCGTTCAACCAGACGATCACACCAGGACCCTAGCCGCCGACCACCCCGAGGGGCGGTCGGCGGCTGGTTGTCGATCGACCGAACGGTCAGCGACCGCTGAGGTCGTACGGGGCCACCGTCGAGTCGACCGTCGTCAGGTACCCACCCCCGGCGAGCGCCGTGGGCAGCGTGATGGTGCGGAGCACGGAGGGCTTCGTGCCGGTGGTGTCGATCTGGGTGATCTTCCCCTCGTCGCCCCGCGTCACGAACACACTGCGGCCGTCGTCGGTCGCCGCGGTGAACCGCACCGATGCCCCGGTGGCCGGCTGTCCGGCGACGGGGCCCTTGCGGAGCGGCGTGAGCGCGACCGAGGTCGTGCGGCCGGAGTAGACACCGTCGGCCTGCTTCCGCACCAGGACGAGCGAGTCCCCGGTGCCCGACGTCAGCGCGACGGCGGCGAACCGGGCGGTGACGGCGACGCGGGTGAAGGACCCGGTGCCGAGGTCGACGCTGCCGATCCTGCTGGACGCCGTCGACGAGGTGGTCAGGTACGCGGGGACGGCGTTCCACGGGGTGCCCGCAGCCGTGCTGCCGGCCTGCGTGCCGACCACGGTCGTCCCGTCCGGCGCCATGCGGGGCCGGTAGCTCTGCACGCTCGGCTTCGGGTACGCAACGGACCGGGAGCCCGTGAAGCCGGTCCGCGTCACCCGCACGGTCTGCACGCCGGCGGCCAGGTCGGAGCCGATCACCGTCCCGGTGGCGTTGACGATCGGGCCGTGCGGGTAGGCGCCGAGGGGCGTGGTCGCGACGGGGCGCGGGTGGGTCGCACCCTGCATGATCGCGGACACGGAGTAGGCGTCGAGTCGTCCGCCCGCGGTGACCACCAGGCGCAGGGGGCTGCCGACCAGGAACGTCTCGACCTCTTCGGTGCCGCGCTTGCCCGTCGTGGCGAGCTGCACGGCCGAGGTGTCGATCCGAGCGGTGTGCTCCGTCTTCCGCCGCAGATCGATCACCGTGACCCGCTGGCGCTCGGAGCCGTCGAAGTCGGAGCCGACCGCCAGGTGCCGGCGCGCGGTGTCGGTCGACAGCCAGCCGGCACGCTCCCAGCGCTTGTCGGCGTTGGGGATCGCGTAGTGCTGCGCGATGCGCGCCGTGCCGCGGGGGCCGATGGCGAGCACGTCGAGCTGCGGCTTCGACTCGTCCATGAACGCGATCTGCCCGTGGCCGAGCTGCACGGAGCCCGCGTGGGTGCCGAACTCGATCCCGCTCAGGGTGGCGGTCCGCCGACCGGTCACGGCGTCGTTGACGTACACGCGCTTCGCCGTCGGGTCAGCCGTGACGAGCCAGCTGTGGTGGGCGGTCCGCGTCACGGCGGGTGCAGCCGACGCGGGGACGGCGATCGCGGTGGCGACGAGGGGGACGAGCCCCGCGAGGACGAGGGCGGGGAGGAGACGTGGAGGTCGAGCGGACATGGGGCTCCTGGGGTGCAGTGTCGGATGAGGGTCATCTAGACGATAACCGTTCTCAACTAGACGAGATGCTCCAGAACTGTACGAAGACGCTCAGCATCCCGACGAAGGGGATGGCACCCACGGCCACCGACAGGGCAGCGAAGCAGATCGCCGGTGTCCTGGCCTCCAGTCCGCGGAGCCGCACCGCCGCGACGAGCGCGACGACCGCGAACGGGAACGTCACGAGCACGGCGTACAGCGGCCACGACAACGGCGCCCACGACTCCGCGCTCTCCCCCACGGCTCCGACGGAGACGATCGAGCCGGCGACGACGAGCACGATCTCGACGACCGGGGGCAGGGCGATCGCGACGTCACGCACCACCCGTCGCCGCTGCCACCCCATGCGCCGACCCTAGTGATCCGTGATGTGCGCGCTTCCCCGCCTTCCACCAACCGGGCGTGCCAGGGTCGAGCCGTGCAGAACTCCACGACAGTCGTCATCGCCGGATGCGGCGACCTCGGGACCGAAGCCGGCCTGCGCTTCGCCGACCTGGGCCACCGCGTGATCGGACTCCGCCGCCGTGCCGAGCTGGTCCCCGCACCGATCACCGGCCGCAGCGTCGACCTGCGCCACGAGGTCCCCGAGATCCCCGCCGACACGAGCGTCGTCGTCGTGGCCTTCGCCGCGGGCAGCCGCGACGTCGACGAGTACCGCGCCACCTACGTCGACGGGCTGCGCAACGTGCTCGACGGTATCGACGCCTCGGAGGCCGACCCACGGGTGCTCGTCGTGTCCTCGACCGCCGTGTACGACGTCTCGGACGGCAGCGAAGTCACCGAGGAGACTCCGGCGCGCGGTGCGACCCCGACCGCCGAGGTCCTGGTCGAGGCCGAGGTCCTGCTGCGCGAGCGCGCTCCCGGCGCCGTGCTGGTCCGGCTGTCGGGCGTCTACGGCCCCGGCCGCGAGCGGCTCATCGACCAGGTCCGGTCCGGGTCCGCACGGCTGGCGCCGGGCACCTCACCGCACACGAACCGCATCCACCGCGACGACGCCGCAGCAGCACTCGTGCACCTGGCGGCCCTGCCGGACCCGGCACCGCTCTACCTGGGGACGGACGACGAGCCGAGCCGGCTGGACGACGTGCTGCGGTTCCTGGCCGACGAACTCCACGTCGCCGAGCCGTCGACGGGCGACGGTGACGCGCGGCAGGCCGGCGGCGACAAGCGCCTGTCGAACGCCCTGCTCCGGTCGACGGGCTGGACACCGCAGTACCCGACGTTCCGCGAGGGCTACCGCGCCGTGCTGGCCGGCGAGGGCACCCGCCACCCCTGACACCCTGCGGACCACCGCGCTCAGTGGCCGCGGTGGTCCTGGATCGTGATCCGCGGTCCGAACGCGGGCTTCCGGAACCCGGAGCCACCGATCAACCGCACGACCCGCTCCCGGTGCCCGCGCCAGGGTTCGAGCAGCTCGAGCATCCCGTCGTCGTCCACGGGGGCGCCCGTGAGTGCCCACCCGACGAGTGCCGGCACGTGGAAGTCCCCCACGCTCGGCGAGTCCGGGTCGCCGTGGGAGCGCTGGGCGGTCTCGGCGGCGGTCCACCGGCCGACCCCGGGGATCGACTGCAGCTTCGTGGAGACGACCTCGCCACCGCGCCCGTGCGCCAGGGTCCGTTCGAGTGCCGGCGCGAGCTTCACGGCGCGCATCACGGTGGCCGAGCGCCCCGGTTCGATGCCGGCGCGGTGCCACTCCCAGCTCGGGATCCGTGCCCACGTCGGAGCGTCCGGAGGCACCATCATGCCCGCCGGTGCCGGGCCGGGTGCCGGGGTGCCGTGCCGACGGAGCAGGTACCGCCACGCGCCCCACGCCTGCCGCGAGGTCACCTTCTGCTCCATGATCGCCGGCACGAGCATCGCGACCACGGTGTTCGTGCGGAGCAGCCGGAGCCCGGGCTGCTTGTGGCGGGCAGCGGCGAGGAACTCGTGGCGCGTGACGTCGAACCCGTCCCAGTCGTCGCCGCGACCGAGCATCTCCGGAGCGTGGGAAACCGCCCACGACGCACCGCTCCCCCACGCCGACACCGCGATGGTGTCGCCGGCCCGCCGGATCGCCACGGAAGCGGGACCGGAGGGCGTGCGCAGCGCGAGCCACACGACGCCGCCGACCATCTGGAAGGCCGGGTCGCCGGAGCCGCGCTGCAGGGGCCGCAGGGTCGACGCGACGTCCACCGCGCCTCCAGGCCGGTACACCGTGTCGACGCGAGACGCGTCGCCGGACGCACCAGCGGCGTCGACGGCGGCGGAAGCGAGCAGGGACACACGGGGATGGTAATGCGGAACCACCGTCAGTCATGATGGGCACTGATCCCCACCACTCGACGACGGAGTTCCCATGCGCATCGGCATCCTCACCTCCGGAGGCGACTGCCCCGGCCTGAACGCGGTCATCCGCGCGATCGTCCTGAAGGGCATCGCCATCTACGGACACGACTTCGTCGGCTTCCGCGACGGGTGGCGCGGGGTGGTCGACGGCGACATCGTCCCGCTCGGCCGCAAGGACATCCAGGGCATCGCGAAGCAGGGCGGCACGATCCTCGGCACCAGCCGCACGAACCCGTTCGAAGGCCCCAACGGCGGGGTCGAGAACATCTCCGCGACCCTGCAGCGGCACGGCATCGACGCCATCGTCGCGATCGGCGGCGAGGGCACCCTGGCCGCCGCGAAGCGCCTGACCGACGCCGGCCTGCAGATCGTGGGCGTGCCGAAGACGGTCGACAACGACCTGGGCGCGACCGACTACACGTTCGGCTTCGACACCGCCGTCGCCATCGCGACCGAAGCGATGGACCGCCTGCGCACCACGGGCGAGTCGCACTCGCGTTGCATGGTCGCGGAGGTGATGGGCCGGCACGTGGGCTGGATCGCGCTGCACTCCGGCATGGCCGCGGGCGCGCACGCGATCCTCATCCCGGAGCAGAAGACGAGCATGGAACAGATCGCGAAGTGGGTGCGGGCCGCCTACGACCGTGGTCGCGCACCGCTCGTGGTGGTGGCCGAGGGCTTCGTCCCCGACCACGAGGACACGGCGCACACGGAGCGCGGGCTCGACGCCTTCGGGCGCCCGCGACTCGGTGGCATCGGCGAGCGCCTCGCGCCGCTCATCGAGGAGATGACGGGCATCGAGACGCGGGCCACGACCCTGGGGCACATCCAGCGCGGTGGCACGCCGACCGCGTACGACCGGGTGCTGTCGACCCGGCTCGGGCTGGCGGCGATCGACTCGGTCGTCGAGGAGCGCTGGGGCCGGATGGTGGCGCTGCGGGGCACCGAGATCGAGCACGTCTCGTTCGAGGAGGCGCTCGGGGAGCTCAAGACGGTGCCGCAGGCGCGGTTCGACGAGGCCGCCATCATGTTCGGCTGAGTGGGGCGGGGCGGGCTGGGGCGGCGGGGGCGGCGGGGCTGTTTCGGGCGTACCTGGTCGAATCGGGCGTACCTCGTCGGTTGTTCTGCCCAGGTACGCCCGAATCCACCAGGGATCGCGCGCGTTCTGGGAAAGAACGGGCACGCCGACGGACCCGCCGACTCTGCGCCCGGGCAGATCGGGCGTACCCGGTCAGATCGGGCGTACCTGGTCGGTTGTTCTGCCCCGGTACGCCCGAATCCACCAGGGATCGCGCGCGTTCTGGGAAAGAACGGGCACGCCGCCGAGCACGCCGAGTCTGCGCCCGGTCAGATCGGGCGTACCTGGTCGAATCGGGCGTACCTGGTCGGTTGTTCCGCCCCGGTACGCCCGAATCCACCAGCCATCGCGCGTTCTGGGAAAGAACGGACCGAAGGCCGGGAGGCCCGGGGTAGCGTCCGGCGCATGACCCGCGCCGTCCTCGTGTCCAGTACAGCCCCGCCCACCGTCACCGACGTCGACCTGCCGGATCCGGCCGAGGGCGAGGCCCTCGTCGACGTCACGTACTCGAGCGTCAACTACAAGGACGGGCTGGCCCTCGCGCGGAACCCCGGCGTCGCCCGGCTCGACCCACTGGTGCCCGGGATCGACGTCGTCGGCACGGTGTCGGGGCTCGGACCGGGCGTGCACGAGGTCGCGATCGGTGACCGGGTGGTGCTGAACGGCGCCGGCCTGGGTGAAACCCGGCACGGGGGGTGGGCAACGCAGGCCGTGGTGCCGTCCGGGTCGCTCGTCGCACTGCCCGAGGCGATCGACGACTCGTTCGCGGCGGCCATCGGCACCGCGGGGTTCACGGCGATGCTGAGTGTGCTGGCGTTGGAGCGCTTCGTCGCGCCGGACGACGGGCCGGTGCTCGTGACCGGGGCGTCCGGCGGGGTCGGCACCGTGGCGATCGCGCTCCTCGCGGCCCGCGGGTACCGGGTCACGGCGTCGACCGGTCGCGCGGCCAACACGGACTCGCTCCGCCGACTCGGGGCGACCGTGGTGGTCGACCGCGGCACCCTGTCCGAGCCGGGCAAGCCGATGCAGCGCGCCACCTGGGCCGGAGCGGTGGACAGCGTCGGCGGGGCCACGCTGGCGAACGTCCTGGCCTCGACCCGGTGGGGTGGTGCCGTGACAGCGTGCGGGCTGGCGCAGGACTCCGCACTGCCGACGACCGTGCTGCCGTTCATCCTGCGGTCGGTGTCGCTGCTCGGGATCAACTCCGTCGACGCCCCGCTCGAGCTCCGTCGTCGGGCGTGGGACCGACTGGCGACCGACCTCGACGCGGCGCTCCTGGCCGACGTCACCCGAACGGTGACGCCCGAGCAGGCCATCGCCGTGGGGGCCGAGGTCGTCGCGGGACGGGTGCACGGACGGACGATCGTCGCCGTCACGGGCTGATCCGGCGTGCTTTCCGAGCGATTCATTTAGCAAACGTTTGCATATTGGCACGCTAGGATTTCGAGTGTCGATTTCGTCCTCGAGGAGATGACATGCCGGTCCCCAAGTCCACCGTGGAGAGCTCTCCCCGGAAGCTCCTGCGCGACGTCGTGTACGACAAGATGCTCGCGGCCCTCCGCGACGGCACACTGCAGCATGGCGAGCGCCTGAACGACGACGAGCTGGTCCAGTGGCTGGGTGTGAGTCGCACCCCGATCCGCGAGGCGATCGCGAAGCTCGTCGACATCGGCCTGGTCGAGATGGAGGCGAACCGGTACACCCGCGTCGCCACCCCGACCTTCGAGGACTGGGTCACCGCGACCCGCGCGACCGCCGGGTTCTTCGAGCTCAGCCTGCGCTGGGGCGTCCCCGAGTACAGCGACGAGGACGTCGAAGCCCTCACTGCGCTGCTCGACAAGGCCGACCGCATGCGCAAGGTGCGGGACTACGGCTTCAGCGGCGCCCTCAACGAGATCATCGAGTTCGCGGTCGAGCACTCCGGCAACCCCCTGGTGCAGAACGCCGCGGTCGGTGCCATGGAGCGGGTCCGCTTCACGCTCAACCCCACGCCGGCGTTCGAGCAGTACGGGTCCGAGGCGTTCTTCTCGATCCTGCGCGAAGCACTCACCGAGCGCGACGGCGAAGGCGCTGCCGAGGCCGGCCGCGCCCTCACCCGCAACTTCGAACAGCACATCGAGGCGGTCCGCGCCGACCGCGGCTGACCCGTGGTCGCCGGCGAGTGGGGTGACGCCGACCCCTGGGCGGCGGCGAACGACGACGCCTACGCGTCCCTGCTCGCCCACGTCCGGACCGGCCCCCGCGGGCCCGTGGCCGTCGACCTCGAAGCACTGAGCTGGGAGTGGGGCACGTCCCGCGGCCGCGTCCGTGCAGCGGCCGCTCGGCTCGAGGACCTCGGCATCCTGTCCCGGGGCCCGGACGGCACGTGGTGGTACGAGGAGCTCTCGGACGCCGACCTCTCGGACACACTGGACTTCTGGGTGTCCCTGGTCGGCCCGGCCCTCCGCGCGACGATCCCGGCGCTCACCCCGGAGTTGCACGCCGAGCTCGATCGCCGGGTCGCACGGGCTCGCACCACCGCTGCCCTCCGGCTGCCGGAGTACCCGACAGCGTTCTCCGCCGCCTGCCAGTTCTGGTTCGAGCACTCCCCGAACACCCTGGTGCGCAGCCTGGGCCTGCGTGCGTTCGAGCGGATGCGGTGGGCACGCGTCCCCACCCAGACCTGGTCGGTCCACGACGTGCACGCGTGGTTCGTGACCACCGGCCGTGCCGTGGGCACCGGCGACCCGGCAGTCGCGACCACCGCGGCAGAGGTCATCGACGGGCTGTTCGAGATCCACCGGCGGAACGTCGGGGTCCCGCGGACGAGCCGCTCGGCGGACGACACCACCGAACAGCGTGTCGGCCCGGTCGGCCGCGCCCTGCTCCGCGACGTCCGCTCCGACGCGTTGGCGGTCGGGTCCAGGCACACGCTCGAGGACCTCGTGACACGGACCGGTGCTCCACCCGAGCAGGTCCTCGACGGGCTGCGCTGGCTGCACGACCTCGGGCTCGTCGAGGACGACGGCGGTCGGTACCGCGTCGTGGAACCGTCGCTCGCGACCTGGCGCGACACCATGGAACTGCTCCCCGGCGTCTTCACGCACGGTGCCGTCCACGTCCTGCCCGGTCTGCAGGGACCCGCGCTCGAGGAGTTCCGCGCGCTCGTCGAACGGGCGCGGGCGGACGGCCAGGTGCGCGACCACCGGTACACGGAGAGCGCGTTCGCCGTCACCCGGTTCCTGGCCGAGCAGTCCGGCAACCGCTGGACGCGGCAGGCCCTCCGCCTCGCGATGGCCCGGCTCGCCTACGCGCTGCCCGAGGCCCCGGCGTTCCGCCAGTGGGACGCTGAAGCGCTCTGGCTGGCGCTCGACTCAGCGGCCGGCAGCGGAGACGTCGGTGCCGCCCGGGTCGCGGCCCGCCGGTTCGTCGACGTCGCACGAGCGCACGTGGACGACGTCACGGCCCGGTGGGGCACGATGGGGTCATGACCGACGCGCGCGACGACGTCCTGATCCACGCCACCGGGGTCCGCGTCACGCGCTCCGGCCGCGACCTGCTGCACGACGTCGACCTGACCGTCCGGCGCGGGGAGCACTGGGCGCTGCTCGGACCGAACGGTGCCGGCAAGTCCACGCTGCTCGCCGTCCTCGGCGCGACCGGACACCCCACCGCGGGCACGGTCGAGGTCCTCGGCCGCCGGCTCGGACGCGTCGACGTCCGCGAACTCCGGGAGCACATCGGCCACGTCGACCCCCGCCACCGGATGCTCTCACCGCTCACGGTGCTCGAGACGGTGCTCACCGGGCTGACCGGCACGACGGACCTCATGATGCGGTGGGACCCCTCGGCCGAGCAGGTCGCGCTGGCCGAGCAGCACATCGCCGACGTCGGGCTCACCGCACGACGGGACGCCCGCTGGCCGGTGCTCTCGCAGGGTGAGCGGGGACGCGCCCTCATCGCCCGTGCCCTGATGTCCGAACCCCAGCTGCTCCTGCTCGACGAACCGGCGACCGGGCTCGACGTCGCCGCACGGGAGCACCTGCTCGAGACCGTCGATGCGCTGCGGCACCGGCACCCCGAGCTGGGCAGCGTCATGGTGACCCACCACCTGGAGGACCTGCCGGCCTCGACGTCGCACGCGATGCTGCTCCGCGACGGTGCCGTCGTGGCCCAGGGGACCTCGGACGAGGTCATCACGTCGTCGGCGGTGTCGCACGCGTTCGACTTCCCGCTCGCGATCCTGCGGGCAGAGGGGCGCTGGGCCGCGCGCCGATCCGCCTGACGCGTGCTTGAATGGCTGTTCAGTGTCCGCGGCCCGTGTCGGGGAGGGACCCGGCACCGCACCACGGTGTCACGCCGCGGACCGTCACCAGGGGGAACCATGACGAACACGCCGCCGCCCTACCCGGGGTCCGAGTCGCAGCCGAACGACGGGCAGCCCAACGCCGGCCACCCGAACGGCCAGCAGTACCCGCAGCAGCCCGCAGGCCAGCCCCAGCAGCAGCCCGCAAGCCAGCCGTACGCGCAGCAGCAGCCCGTCGGCCAGCCCTACACGCAGCAGCAGCAGCAGCCCGCCGGCCAGCCGTACGCCCAGGCCGCCCCCGCCGGCGCCGCGCCCTACGCACCCCCGCCCACGTCGTCGTCCTCCCGGGGCAAGCGCGTCCTGATCTCGGTGCTCGGCGTCGTCGTGGCCGTGGTGGTGGCGTTCCTCGTCCGCCAGGGCCTCAACGCAGCCTTCAGCGACTCCACGGAAGAGAAGGTCTCCAAGGCCGTCGAGCAGATCCGCGAGCAGAGCGACCTGCCCAAGCAGGTCGACTCCGTCACGACGTGGACCGGGATCGAGGCCGAGGGCGCCGCGATCCACTACGACTACACGGTGTCGTCGAACGTCGATCCGGCCTCGATCACCGAGGGGGCCATCCGCGACGCCGTCGGGCCGAACCTCTGCTCGAACAGCGAGACGAAGAAGCTCCTCGACGAGGACGTCGACATGCGCTACACGTACAAGTTCGAGGGCTCGTCGAAGACCGTGGACACGACCTTCACGAAGGCCGACTGCTCCTGAGCCCTGACGTCACGCGGCCGCGGCGGCAGCAGCCTTCGCGGCCGCGGGCAGGGCGTCGAGGATCCGTCCGACGGCGCGGTCGTCGTGCGCGGCAGTGACGAACCACGCCTCGAAGACGCTCGGCGGCAGGGTCACCCCGGCGTCGAGCATCGCGTGGAAGAACGGCGCGTAGCGGAACACGTCCTGCGCCCGCACGTCGTCGTAGTTCCGCGGTGCCTGCTCGGTGAACGCGAACGAGAACAGGTTGCCGGCGCGCTGCACGGTGTGGGCGACGCCCTCGGCCGACAGGGCCTCCGACGTGGCCGCGGAGATGACCGCAGCCGTGCGGTTGAGCGACTCGTACACGGACGGCGTCGCGGCCCGCAGCGTGGCGATGCCGGCGGCGACGGCCAACGGGTTCCCCGACAGCGTGCCCGCCTGGTACACCGGCCCGAGCGGGGCGAGGAAGTCCATGACCTCCCGCCGACCGCCGAGTGCGGCGAGCGGCATACCGCCACCGATGACCTTGCCGAACGTGATGAGGTCGGGCTTCCACCCGGCACCGTCCGGCACGACCTTGGACGCCTCGAGGCCCCACCAGCCGGCAGCGCCGACGCGGAACCCGGTCAGGACCTCGTCGACGATGAGCAGCGCGCCGTGCGACCGGGTGATCTGCGCCAGTGCACGGTTGAAGCCGCGCTCCGGTGCCAGGACGCCCATGTTCGCGGCGGCCGACTCGACGATGACGGCGGCGATGCGCTCGGAGTGCTCGTCGAAGGCCCGACGGACGGCGTCGAGGTCGTTGTACGGCAGCACGAGGGTCTGCGCGGCGGTCTCGGCGGTGATGCCCGCGCTGCCCGGCATGGCCAGGGTCGCGACGCCCGAGCCGGCCTCGGCCAGCAGGGAGTCCGAGTGCCCGTGGTAGTGCCCGGCGAACTTCACGAGCAGGTCGCGACCGGTGTAGCCGCGGGCCAGCCGGATCGCGGTCATCGTGGCCTCGGTGCCGGTCGACACCATGCGGAGCTTCTCGATGGGGCCGTCGCCGTCCACCGACACCCGCTGCTTCACGAGTTCGGCCAGCTCGGTCTCACCCGGGGTCGACGCCCCGAACGACAGTCCGCGCGCGGCGGCCTGCTGCACGGCCTCGACCGTGCCGGGGTGGGCGTGCCCGAGGATCGCGGGGCCCCACGACGCGACGAGGTCGACGTACTCGCGACCCTCGGCGTCGGTGACGTAGGCGCCCTTCGCGGACACCAGGAACCGCGGGGTGCCGCCGACCGATCCGTAGGCGCGGACCGGGGAGTTCACGCCACCCGGGATCGCGTTCTTGGCACGGCCGAAGAGCTGGTCGTTCGTGGTCATTCGGGGGCCTTCCCGGTCGAGGCGATGCCGGCGACGTCCGCGGTGCTGCCCGAGGTGCGGAGGCCCGCTTCCTCGTTGAGCTTCCGCGCGATGTCGACGGCGAAGTAGGTCAGGATCGCGTCGGCACCGGCGCGCTTGATGCCGACGAGCGACTCCATCGCGGCGGCGTCGCGGTCGATCCACCCGTTCTGCGCTGCTGCGGTGATCATCGCGTACTCGCCCGAGATCTGGTACGCCCAGACCGGGACCGGCGAGGTCGCAGCGGTCTCGGCGAGCACGTCGAGGTAGCTCATCGCGGGCTTCACCATCACGATGTCGGCGCCCTCGTCGACGTCGAGCTCGACCTCGCGGAGGCCCTGTCGACCGTTCGCGGCGTCGATCTGGTACGTCCGGCGGTCACCGACGAGCGACGACGACACGGCCTCGCGGAAGGGGCCGTAGAACGCCGAGGCGTACTTCGCGGCGTAGGCGAGCAGCGCGGTGCCGCTGTGTCCGGCACCGTCGAGGGCGTCACGTGCGGCGGCGATCTGGCCGTCCATCATGCCGCTCATGCAGACGAGCTCGGCACCGGCCTCGGCCTGCGCGACCGCCATGTCGCGGTAGCGCAGCAGGGTGGCGTCGTTGTCGACGGAGCCGTCGGCGGCCAGCACACCGCAGTGTCCGTGGTCGGTGAACTCGTCGAGGCACAGGTCGGACTGCACCACGAGGGCATCCCCCACCTCTTCGCGAGCGACGCGGATCGCCACGTTGAGGATGCCGTCCGGGTCGGTCGCGCCGGAGCCCTCGGCGTCCTTCGTGGTCGGGACGCCGAAGAGGTTCACGCCACCCACACCGACCGACGCGGCGTCGACGAGCGCGCGGCGGAACGAGTCGAGGGAGTGCTGCTGCACGCCCGGCATGCTCGAGATGTCCACGGCGTCGGTCGCGCCTTCGCGGATGAACATCGGCAGCACGAGCTCGGCGGGGTGGAGCCGGGTCTCGGCCACGAGTCGTCGCATCGCGGGGGTGGCGCGGAGCCGACGGGGGCGGACCTGGGGGAAGCGTCCAGTCACGGGTGACCTTCCTGGTGGGGGGTGGTTGGGTTCAGTGCCTCGACGACGGCGTCGAGCAGGGCTTCTGCGGACCGTGTGCGTCCGACGGCGTGCACGGGGAGTCCGGCCGCACGGGCGTCGGTCGCGGTCCCGGGGCCGATGCAGGCCACGATGGTGCGGGGGTCGAGCGGGGTCATCCGGCGGGCGATCTCGCGGGCGACGCTGCCGCTCGTCACGAGCACCGCAGCGGGCGCCGTCTCGAGGGTGATCGGCTCGTCGCCGGTCCCCACGGTACGGTACGCGACCACGTCGTCCACGTCGATGCCGCGGGCACGGAGGCCGTCGACGAGCGTGGGTGCTGCGATCTCGGAGCGGGGGAACAGCACGGTGCCGTCGGTGTCCGGCAACTCCTGCACCAGGCCGGCTGCGGACGTCTCGGTCGGCACCAGGTCGACGACCCAGCCCACAGCGCGCGCGGCACGGGCGGTCGGCTCGCCGACCGCAGCGACGCGCACCCCGGCCGGGAGGCCCGCCACGCGTTCCGACAGGACCGTCACGGCCGTCGCACTGGTCACCACCACCCATGCGTAACCAGCCACAGGGGTCCGGTCACCGACGGTATCCGGTGATCCGGGCCTCTCCCCACCGGCACGGCCGGCCCGCCGCTGGCGCGTCGGTCCGGAACCGGCGTCGTGGGCCCAGGCCGCTCCGGAGGCGACCAGGCGGCGGACCGCAGCGTCGAGCGCGGCGGGGTCAGACGGCGGAGCGTCCGTGATGAGGGGGACGACGACGGGGGCGAGCCCACGGGCCCGCGCCTCTGCGGCGACCCGGTCCCCCCACGCACCGCCACGCGGGACGAGGACGACCGGGGGTCGTGCCTCGTCCGTCGCGGTGGTGGGGGGTTCCGTGGTGACCGCCTACTCGGCCGGTGTCGCGAGGCCGGGACCCGCGGTGTACGGCCCGTCCGTGGTGTCCTCGGCGACGGTGGTCGCCAGGTCGGCGAGGTCAGCGGCGCCGTTCTCGAGCAGCTCGGTCGCCACACGTCCACCGACCGCGAGTGCCTCGTCGAGACGCTCCTGCGCCGACCCGTCGAGCACGGCCGCGTGCGACGCGGTGCGGTACTCGGTGCCGTCGGGGCGGTAGACGGTCGCGGACACGAGCAGCAGCTCGGCGTCCACGACGGCCGTCGCACCGATCGGGGCGGAGCAGCCGGCCTCGAGCTTGGCGAGGACCTCGCGCTCGGCCGTCACCGTCAGGCGGGTGGGGGCGTGCTCGATCTTGCGGAGTGCGGCGAGCAGCCCACGGTCGGTCTCGTCCGTGCGGATCTCCACCGCGAGCGCACCCTGTCCGGGAGCACTCGGCCAGAAGCCGAGGTCGAGCAGTTCCGTGGCGGCCGACAGGCGGTCGATGCGCCCGAGGCCGGCGGCGGCGAGCACCACGGCGTCGAGGTCGTCGTCCACCCGGCCGAGGCGGGTGTCGATGTTGCCGCGGATGTCGACGACGTCGAGGTCCGGTCGTGCCGCACGGAGCTGCGCGGCACGGCGGGGCGAACCCGTGCCGACCTTCGCCGCCTCGGGCAGCGTGTCGACGGTGGCACCGTTCCGGGCGACGAGGACGTCACGGGCGTCCGCACGCTTCGGCACGGCACCGATCGTCAGGCCCGGGTACGGCGCGGTCGGCAGGTCCTTCAGCGAGTGCACGAGCACGTCGACCTCGCCCGCGACCAGGGCTTCACGCAGGGCACTGGCGAAGACACCGGTGCCGCCGAGCGAGGCCAGGGACGCACGGTTCGTGTCGCCCTCGCTCGTGACGGTGACGAGTTCGACGGGTCGGCCGGCCGCCTTCGCCAGGCGGTCGGCGACGTCCTGCGACTGCGCGACCGCGAGCCGGCTGGCACGGGTGCCGAGCCGGATCGGGACCGGGCCGTCGGGCGCTGTGGCGCTGGGGTCGTTCACGGTCGTGTCGGTCACGGAGCGACGCCCGCGGCGGCGGGCTTGAACCCCGCTCGCACGTTCTCGCAGCAGCCCGGACGGCACACGTCGTACCAGGGGCCGATGTCGGTCATGTGCGGGCGCTCGGCCTTGGGCGTGCCGTTGACCCGCTCGAGCACCAGGTCGACGAGACCGGACACGTAGGCCGGGTCGATGCCGGGGGTCTGCGTGCGGAGCGACCAGAAGCCGAGCTCACCGGCGGTCTCGGTGGCTTCCTCGTCGAGGTCCCACATGACCTCCATGTGGTCGCTGACGAAGCCGAGCGGGACGATCAGCACGGCACGCGTCGGGCCGCCCTTGAGGTCCTCGTTCATGTAGTCGTTGATGTCGGGCTCGAGCCACGGCTGCGTCGGGGGGCCGGAGCGCGACTGGTAGACGAGCTTCCAGGCGGGCTTCGACGTGCCCTGCAGGTGGGCGTGCTCGGGCTGCTCGAGGAGCTCGGCCCAGGCCTGGTCGAGCACGACCTCGCCGACGGCCAGGTGCTGCGCCTCGTACGCGCCGTGCTCGTCGAACCCGCGGTAGTCGGGGCCCGAGCGGGCGGCGTCGGTCGAGGGGATGGAGTGCGTCGAGAAGAGCACCTGCAGCTCGGTCGCGACGTCCAGGCCCTCGTTCTCGGCGATCGCGCGGGCCATGCCGTCGCGGACGCCGTCGATGAACGGGCGGACGAAGCCCGGGTGGTCGAAGAACTGGCGGACCTTGTCGATCTGGATGGTGTCGATCAGACCGGTCTCGTTGAGCACGCGGGCGTAGTCCTCGCGGTACTGCCGGCAGCTCGAGAACGACGAGTACGCGCTCGTGGCGATGGCGACGAGCTTCGTGTAGCCCTTGTCCGCGGCCTCGGTGAAGGCTTCTTCCAGGTAGGGCTCCCAGTTGCGGTTGCCCCAGAGGACCGGCATGTCGATGCCGCGCGACGCCAGCTCGGCCTCGAGCGCGGCCTTGAGCGCACGGTTCTGCGCGTTGATCGGGCTCACGCCGCCGAAGTGGCGGTAGTGGTGCGCCACCTCCTCCAGGCGCTCGTCCGGGATCCCGCGGCCACGGGTGACGTTCCGCAGGAAGGGGATGACGTCGTCCTGGCCCTCGGGGCCACCGAAGCCGGCGAGCAGGATCGCGTCGTAGGCGGTCGGGGTCTCGACGTGCTCGGGACCGGACGCCGCCGCGGGGGTGGCGGCGAGGACCTGGCCGTTCGTGATCATGCTGGTGTCGGTCATGACAGCACCTCCGGGAGTTCGGCGGTCGTCACACGACGACCCGTGAAGAAGGGGACCTCTTCGCGCACGTGCATGCGCGCTTCGGTGTAGCGGAGATCGCGCATCAGGTCGACGAGGTCGACGAGGTCCGGGCTCTCGAGCGGCAGGATCCACTCGTAGTCGCTCAGGGCGAAGGTCGCGATGGTGTTCGTGAGCACGCGACGGTACTTCGCGCCGGCGATGCCGTGGTCGCGGAGCATCTTCGAGCGCTCCTCTTCCGGCAGCAGGTACCACTCGTAGGAGCGGACGAACGGGTACACCGTGATCCACGCCTCGGGGTCCTTGCCGCGCAGGAACGCGGGGGTGTGCCGCTTGTTGAACTCGGCCTCGCGGTGCATGGCCATGACGTGCCAGACCGGCTCGGCGTCCTGGAACAGGCCGGTGCGACGGATCTCGCGCAGCACGGCCTGGATCGCCTGTGCGTCGTCGCCGTGCAGCCAGACCATGACGTCGGCGTCGGCACGGAAGGCCGAGACGTCGTAGAAGCCACGGATCGTGACCCCGCGCTCGGCGGCGCTGGCGATCACGGTGTCGAGTTCGGCCACGGCGTCGTCGCCGACGCGGTGGACCGGACCGAGGGGCCGGCGGAACACTGCCCAGAGGGCGTAGGCCGTCAGCAGGTTCGGGTCGATCCCGGAGTCCGGCTGGCCGGTCTCGGCGGGTTCCGTGTGTGGGTGGTCGTGCGCGGGCACGGGCCCGGTGTTCGTGGGCGCGTCGGAGCTCATGGATCCATTGTCCTATCGGTTGCCAGGGTGTTGGCCGCCCCGCATCCGGTGGACCGCGCTCGGGCGGTCTACCGCCGTCGGAGCACCAGCACGACGATACCCCCGACCACCGCCACACCGGCTGCGAGACCAGCCAGGTAGGGCACCGGCTTCTCGTCGAGGCCGCGCTTGAACTTCGACGCCGCGATCCCGATCTGCTTCGGGACGTTGAGCTTGTCCTCGATCGCGTCGAGGGTGTCGAACAGCTGGGCGCGGGTCGCGGCGACGCGAGCAGCGAGATCGTCGTGCGGGTCGGTCACGGTTCCTCCGTCGGTGGTGCGGCTGTCGGGGCTGTCGGGGCTCAGGAGCGGCCGTCGACGTCCGGCTTGCGGCTGCCGTACTGCGTCGGCGGGGTCGGCTTCTTGCCGAGGCCCTTGACCGCGTTGATGTCGTCCTTGACGCTGGCGATCGTGCGCTTCGGCGTGATCGGCAGGCCCTTCTTCAGGCGCTTCCAGCCGATCAGGCCGAGGATCGCGGCGATGATCAGCATCACCACGGCCACCACCAGTGCTGCCAGCCACGCCGGCATCACGGTCGCGAGACCCATCACGGCTGCGGTCAGCAGGACGCCGATCGCGTAGAGCACGACGACAAGCGCACCGACCAGCAGACCGGCTGCGAGGCCGAAGATCTTCGCCTTCGCGAGCATCTCGGCCTTGAGCAGGTCGATCTCGCCCTTGACCAGGCCCTTGACGAGCTTCGGGACGTCGCCGACCAGGCCGAACAGCGAACGCGACTTGCGATCGCGGGTGTCGGTCATGAGGTGGTGGTGTCCTTCTTCTGGCCGACCTTGCGGACGGCCTTCTTGGTCGTCTCACCGATGAACTCGGCGACGTCCGGGGTCTTGTCGGCGATGAAGTCCTCGGCGACGTGCACGCCCTTCTGGACGCCGTTGCTGTTCCAGACCTTGCCGCTGACGGTCTTGATCTGCTCGTACCGCGCCCGTCCGGCTCGCGATCCCAGGACGTACCCGAGTGCGGCGCCGGCGACGAACAGGAGCTTTCCGCGCATGTGCGATTCCTCCGTGCATTGGTTGTGCGGTGGTCATGCACCGAACGGAATACGTCCGGCGGTCTCACCAACAGTAGCCCTCAGGGGCTGCGCGGTCCGCTCAGGAAGCGAGGATCTCGTCGGCTGCCTTCCGAGCGGCGCCGATGATGCCCGCCAGGCCGCGTCCGGTCGAGGCCTCGCCGATCCCGACGACGCCCTCGGCCAGCCCGGACGCTGCCAGGTCCGGTCCGTACCAGCCGACGCGTGCGGCGCCGCTGACGCGGTCGGCCGTGATCGGCACACCGAGCAGCGTGGACGCGTCATGCAGCGCACGGCTGCCGACGGGGTCGGTCGGGTCGACCGGGAGGCTCGTGGCCACGCCCGCAGGGTCCGTCGCGGTGGTCGCGTAGCTGAGCCGCAGGACGTGGCGTCCGTCCGCCACGTCGGCCAGCCACGGCCACTTCACCGTCGCGTGCGTGAGGGCCTTCGCCGACACGGCCTGCGCGTCCGGGTGCACGAGCATCCCCGTGCCACGCGGGGCGGCGTCGAGCTCGGGCTGGTCGACGACGAGCGTGACGAGCTGGATGCCCGTCCGGTCGGGGGCAGCGGTGCGCTCCGGGTCGGCGACGGAGGACAGGGTGTGCTGGGCCGGCAGCCGTTCGGTCGTGCCGTCGGCGCCGACGATCTCGACCGCGTGCGCCTCGATGCGGGTCGCCCGGGTGTGCAGCCGGACGTCCACCCCGTAGGTCGCCATGTCGGCGACGAGCTCGTCCACCAGGCGCACCGTCCCACCGCGGATCCCCTGCACCGGGGTGCCGGCGGCCGCGCGTGCCCGCAGCGACAGGACGGCCCGGGCGAGCGAGCCCTCGCGCAGCAGTGCAGCGCGCAGGCCCGGAGCGACCCGGTCGGGGTCGAGCTGGTCGGGGTGGGTGGAGTGCACGCCACCGGCGATCGGCACCACGAGGTCGTCGAGCACCCGCTCCCCCATGCGCCGGCGGACGAGTTCGCCGAGCGAGGACGCCTTGGCGCCCACCGGTGCCGGCAGCAACGAGTCCATCTGGGCGCGCAGGCCACCCTTCTGCCCGACCACGGCCAGCACGTCGGCGGCCATCGGGGTGCTCGGGATGCCGAGGAGTCCGGTCGCCGGGATCGGGGAGGTCCGACCGTCGCGGGTCATCAGCCAGGCGCCGCGCGGGTCGGGGGCGACGACGTCGTTGCCGAGCCCGAGCTCGATCGCCAGGCGGCCGACGGCGTCCGTGCGGGTGGCGAAGGAGTCCGCCGCCATGTCGAGGTCGATCCCGCCGACGGTGTGCCGACGGATCATGCCGCCGAGCTCACCCGAGGACTCGACGAGCACCACGTGGGCGCCGCCCTTGGCGAGGTCACGGGCGGTGACGAGCCCGGCGATCCCGCCGCCGACCACGACGACGTCGGTCACGCGCCGGCTCCGTCCTGCGCTGCACCGTCGTCCGAGCGGCCGTCGCCGAGCGAGTGGACCAGCTCGACCACGCGGGTCAGGACGTCCGGGTCGGTCTCGGGCGGGACCCCGTGGCCGAGGTTCACGACGTGGGCACGTGCGGCACCACCCCGACGGACGACGTCGCGGACGTGCGCTTCGAGGACATCCCACGGCGCCGAGAGCATCGCCGGGTCGATGTTGCCCTGCACGCTGACCCCGGTGCCGACACGCTGGACCGCCTGGTCGAGCGGCAGGCGCCAGTCGACCCCGACCGCGTCGACGCCGACGGTGTCCGTGCCGAAGGTCGTCATGTCGGCCAGGACCTCGCCGCTGCCGACGCCGAAGTGGATGCGCGGCACCCCGAGCTCGGCGACGTGCGACATCGCCTGCGCGGAGTGCGGTGCGACGGACCGGACGTAGTCGGCGCGGGAGAGCGACCCGACCCACGAGTCGAAGAGCTGCGCGGCCGAGGCCCCGGCGAGCACCTGTGCCCGGAGGAACATCCCGGACACCTCGGCGGCCCACGCGAGCAGGCGCGACCAGGTCTCGGGGTCGGCGTGCATGAGCGTGCGGGCGCGGATGTGGTCCTTGGACGGGCCACCCTCGACCAGGTAGGCGGCGAGGGTGAACGGTGCCCCCGCGAAGCCGATCAGCGGGGTGTCGCCGAGCTGCTCGACCGTGCGCCGGACGGCCTGCTCGATGGGGGCGAGGGCCGCGGGGTCGAGCTGCTCGAGGGCGTCGACGTCGGCGGGGGTCCGGATCGGCGATGAGAGCACCGGGCCACGACCGGGGACGATCTCGACGTCCACACCGGCGAGCTTGATCGGCACGACGATGTCGCTGAAGAAGATGCCCGCGTCGACCCCGTGCCGGCGGACCGGCTGCAGGGTGATCTCCGACGCCATCTCCGGGTCGAGGCACGCGTCGAGCATGGCTGTGCCGATCCGAAGCTCCCGGTACTCCGGCAGGGACCGTCCGGCCTGCCGCATGAACCACACCGGGAGCGTCTCCGGACGGTCACCCCGCAGGGCCCGCACCAGGCGGGAACCACTCGTCCGCCCTGATGCCAGGGGGTGGGAGTCGGGGAGGGATGTGGTCGTCGCTTCGGTCACCGGATGATTCTCCCATCGAGCGCGTTACCATTGACTACGTGCTCATCTGTCTCACGGCGTCGCATCGCAACGCCAGCTTCGATCTCCTGGAGCGACTGAGCATCGGTGCACCCGCGGCAGCCAGCCGACTCGTCACGGATGCCGGCGTCCTGGACGGTGCAGTGGTCCTCGCGACCTGCAACCGCTTCGAGGCGTACCTCGACATCGCGGGCGACGAGAGCGACTCCGCCGTCTCCGCCACCGTGCAGGCCGTGGCCGCCGCGAGCGACCTGGACGCCACCGAGGTCCTGGACTCCGTCAACGTGCTGGACGGCAAGGACGTCGTGCAGCACCTGTTCGCCGTGTCGAGCGGTCTCGAGTCCGTCGTCGTCGGCGAGACCGAGATCTCCGGCCAGGTCCGTCGCTCGCTCGAGGACGCCCGGTCGAACGGCACCACCACCTCGGACCTCGAGCGCCTGTTCCAAGAGGCCGCGCACACCTCGCGCGGCGTCAAGACCCGCACCCGCATCGGCGCCGCCGGCCGGTCGCTCGTGCGCCTCGGCCTCGAACTCGCCTCGTCGCGGGTCACCGACTGGGCCCGCACCCGCGTGCTGCTCGTCGGCACCGGCAGCTACGCGGCCACCACCATCGCCGCCCTGCGTGACCGCGGCGCCACGAACATCCAGGTGTTCTCGCCCTCGGGCCGGGCACCCTGGTTCGCCGCCAAGCACGACCTCGTCGCCGCCCGTGACCTGCGCCAGGCCATCGGCGAGAGCGACGTCCTGATCACCTGCACCTCGAGCGAGGTCCCGGTCGTCGCACCGGCCGACCTCGACGACGGGGTCCGCCGCATCGTCATCGACCTCGGGCTCCCCCGCAACGTCGACCCCGCAGCCGCCGGCGTCGACGGCGTCGAACTGCTCGACCTCGAGACGATCAGCATCCACGCCCCGATCTCCGAGCTGAACGCCGAGTCCGAGGCCCGCGCGATGGTCGACGACGCCGTGTCCCGGTTCCGCGCGCAGGCGATGGAGCAGTCGACGACCCCGGCGCTCGTGGCGTTCCGCAAGCACGTGTTCGACATCCTCGACGACGAGATCGAGCGGGCCAAGCGCCGCGCGGACGCCGACGGCGAGTCCGTCGAGCACACCGAGCGGGCGCTCCGGCACCTGGTCGGCGTCCTGCTGCACCGTCCCTCGGTCCGCGCTCGTGAGCTCGGTCGCGCCGGTCGCGGCGAGGAGTTCGTCGGGGCGATCGACTCCCTGTACGGCGTCCGGCCGGAGGCCGAGCCGGAGCTGCCGTCGCCCGTCGTCCCGCTGGCCGACCGCACGGCACTGGACCCGACCGCCTCGGATCGCGACGACCAGGCGGACGCGAGCTGAGCCTCCAGACAGGCTCGCAACCACCCACGCTGCGCGTGAGTGCGCTGCTGCTGGTGCGTGACCGACGTGTCCTGATGGTGCGCGCCCGGGCGCGCGACGTGCTCTACCTGCCCGGCGGCAAGGCGGAGCCGCACGAGACCGACGTCGAGGCCGCGGTGCGCGAGGCGTACGAGGAGACCGGCCTGGGGCTCACCGCCGACGACGTCGACCCGTTCGGCGTCGTGCTCGAGCCCGCCCACGGGCAGGCTCCGGGGACCATGGTCGCGATGACGCTGTTCCTGGTCCGGCCGGGAGGCCCGCTGGACTCCGCCACGCCCGTCGCCTCGGCCGAGGTGGACGAGGTCGAGTGGGTCACCTCCGCCGACGCGGACCGCTGCCCGCCTGCTGGCGTGGAGACGCTCCGCCGCCTGGTGGCGGCGGAGCTCATCGACTGACCGTCAGGCTCGCGGCGGAGCTGCCGGCACGTGTCTGGTCGGCGGCACGACGCCGGTGTCACCAGCCGGAGAGGCGAGACGGCGTTCCAGCAGTGCCAGCGCGCCGATCACGGCGTCTGCCTCGAAGACGCGGTTCCGCCGTCCCGCCGATCGTTGTGTCAGGACTCCACGCTCGACGAGGACCCCCAAGGCCGTGTTCGCGGCCTGCTCGCTCCGGCCCGTTGCGGCGGCGAACGTCTGCGCGGTGAGCACGGGCATCCGGGGCGCGAGTTCGAGCGCCGACCATGCAGCGGAGTCAGAGCGGACTCCGGCGAGCGCAGATCGCCAGGACTCCTTGATCCGGACGAGCTCGTGCTCGAACTGCGTCATCCGGTCCACGACCTCGGCCATCGCCTCGGCGAAGAGCCGGACGAACTGCCCGACGGCCCGCTGCGCTGGCTCCGATGCCGGCGGATCGGTGGACCGGAACCGCTGGAGCCCCGCTTCGTAGTCGACAGCACGGGTCGCCAGGACCAGGGACACCGGTGGAGACGACTCGATGGTCAGCCCCCGTGACCGCAGGACAGCGTGGATCAGTGCACGTCCGATGCGACCGTTGCCGTCGGCGAACGGGTGGATCGTCTCGAACTGCGCGTGTGCGACGGCGGCGATGGCGATCGTCGGCAGCGTGCTCGAGTTCACGAACTCCAGCAGGTCGTCGAGGAGCCCTGGCACCCGCTCCGGCACGGGCGGAACGAACGCCGCTGCGGCAGGCGTCGGTCCGCCGATCCAGTTCTGGGCCGCTCGGACCGTGCCCCCGACCTCGGGTGTCGTCGAAGCCTCCATCAGACGCCGGTGCGCCTCGAGGAGCAGGTCGAGGGTCACCGGGGAACCCGGACCGACCGACTCGGTGAGGAAGGTCATGGCATCGATGTTGCCGAGGACCTCGGTTGCGGTGCTCCACTGCCCGAGCGGGCTCCGTCCGCGCGCCTCTTCTTCGAGCAGCTTCCGCGGGGAGACCTCGAGGCCCTCGATCATCGACGACCCGACCGCTTCGGCTCGGAGGAGCATCCGACCCAGTGCGTCTCCACTGCCGAGCAGCGTGGATCTCGTCTCGGCTTCCGTCACCGCAGCGGTGGCCTCGAGCACGGCCGCTTGTTCGGTCGGTCCGAGATCGACCGTTCGGCCCTGCAGCGGATCCGGCACGTAGGCGTCGAAGACCATCGGCATCCGGAAGGCGCGTGTCGCGGCTGCCGGGTCGCCCGTGCGGCGGATCGTCTCGTACGAAGCCATACATGGATCATCCCATGATCAAGGATGACTGCCTATCCTTGATCATGGGATGCGTTCCACTCGGGTTCGTCAGGCCTTGTCGGTGTCGGTGTACTCCCCGACCTCGCCGTTCTGGGCCGGCTCGGCCTCGCCGGGGATGTCCGAGTCGACGTACTCGCCGTCGGGTCCGGTTCCGGTCGGACGCGTCTCGCCGGGGATGTCGCTCGAGACGAACTCGCCGACGGGCTCCGTCGACTCGACGTGCTCGTCGCCCGGGATCTCGCTGTCCGTGAAGGCTCCGGCCCGGGGCTCGACCCCGTCCGCGCGACCCTCGTCGCCTCGTGCCTGTTCGTGCTTGCCCGTCATGTCCGACCTCCGCTGCTCGGGTTGCTTGCCTCGGAGTGTGCTCGGGGTCCCTGGACGCCGACCGAACCGGATGCGGCGTTCGGTGGTTGCCTGTGCACCATGCAACGCAGCAGCCGATCGAAGTTCCTGCTCGTCGTGACCGGGCTCGTCGCCGTCGGGACACTGGCGGGGTGCGCCTCGGACGGGCAGCCCGCCGCCACCGAGACCGTCACGGCGCCCGCGCCGTCGCCGTCCGCGTCGGCGTCCACGCCGCAGTCGTCCGAGGAGTCCGCCTCGGCGGCACCGTCGTCCGGGTCCGGGTCCGGTTCTGGGCCGTCCGCCGGATCCGGTGCCACCGGCCAGGCTGCCGGCGACCGGTGCGCGGTGTCATCGCTCGCCGGACGCATCGAGGCCGGCAGCGGTGGTGCCGCCGGCAGCGTCATCGTGCACCTGGTGCTCGAGAACACCGGGTCGACGACCTGCACGGTGCAGGGGTGGCCCGGCGTCTCGTTCGTCGGGGGTGGCACCGGCAAGCAGATCGGAGCGGCTGCGACGCAGGAGAAGAGCGCGCCGCACCCGACCGTGACCCTCGCTCCCGGCAAGACCGCCGTCGCGCCGCTCAAGATCGTCCGGGCCGAGAACTACTCGGCGGGCGACTGCTCGCCCGAGAAGCCGGACGGCTTCCGCGTGTACCCGCCCGGGTCGAAGCAGTCCCTGTTCGTGAAGGACACCGACTTCCAGGCATGTGCGTCGACCGATGCCTCACTGCTGTCCGTGCAGGCGTTCGTGCCGGAGGGGCAGGCGACCTCGTAGCGGTCAGCCGGGCGGTCTCGGCGGGTCCCGAGCGCGGGCTGCTGCCGCCACGGACGGAGCCGTCCCGCTGCGATCGCAGCGGGACGGCTCCGTCCGTCCTGAGGTGCTGGCCGACTAGCTGACCGGCACCGGGACGGCCCCGGTCCCCCGGTCGTGCTCGGGAGCCCGGTCGAGTCCGTGGCCCTCGGTGTCCAGGTTCGGGATAACCTTCTGCATCCACTTCGGCATCCACCAGGCTGCTTCCCCGCAGAGCGTGAGGAGCGCCGGCATGATCATCATCCGCACCAGGAAGGCGTCCGCGAGGACCCCGACGAGCAGCCCGACGGCGATCGACGCTGCGACGGCCATCTCACTCGTGGCGAAGCCGGCGAAGACGACGGCCATGATCGTGGCTGCTGCGACGAGGACGGTGCCGGACTTGGTGAACCCGGAGAACACGGCGTCCTTCGGGCTCAGCCCGCGGGAGTGTTCTTCCTTCATCCGGGACACGAGGAACACCTGGTAGTCCATCGCCAGCCCGAACAGGACCCCGACCAGGATGATCGGCAGCAGGCTCAACATCGGGTCACCCTGGGGTGCGGCGATGAGCGGGTCGAGCCAGCCCCACTGGAAGATCGCGACCGATGCGCCGAACGCCGCCCCGACGGAGAACAGGTACCCGAGGGTGGCGAACAGGGGCACGAGCAGGGACCGGAACATCACGATCAGGAGCAGGAACGACAGCGCGACGATCACGATGATGTAGGTGATCAGTGCCCGGTTCATCTGCGCGGTGTCGTCGAGCCCGATCGCGGTCTCGCCGGTCACCTCGACGCGCACGCCGCTGATCGCCGTGGTCTCGTCGCGGATGTCCGTGACGAGCTGCTTCGTGCTCTCGGCGATCGGACCGCCGGTCGGGATGACGGTGAGGAGTGCGGCGTCGTCGCTCTTCGTGACCTGGCCGGGGACGACGGCTTCGACGTGGTCGAGGCCCGTGATCTCGTCCTCGACCGCGGTGAGGTTGCTGGTGACGTCGTCGCCCTGCACGAGCACGAGCAGCGGGGACTGGATGCCGCCGAACTCGTCGACGATCAGGTCGTAGGCCTTCCGCTCGGACGACGTCGGGTCGGAGCCCCCGGGGATGTTGGAGGCCGTCTTCATGTCGAGGACCGGTGCGGCGACGAGCCCGAGGACGACGACGGCGCCGAAGAGTGCGAGCCACGGGCGCCCGGTGACGAACCTGGCCCACCCGCGGAGGAAGTTCTTGCGGTTCGCGGGACGCTGCGGGATCGGCTGGCCGGCGGCGAGGAGTTCCCGGTGCCTCCGGGGCAGGGCGCGCAACCCGAGGGTCCCCAGGATGACCGGGAGCAGCGTGAGGGCCATCAGCACCGCGATCAGGACGCTGAACGCTCCGGCGAAGCCCATCACGGTGATGACCTCGTTGCCGGTCACGACGAGACCCACGAGGGCGATGATGACCGTGAGGCCCGCGAACACGACTGCGGTGCCCGCGGTGCCGGTGGCCCGGGCGACCGCGTCGACGACGCTGCGTCCCTCGCGGAGTTCCGAGCGGAACCGGGTGAGGATGAACAGCGTGTAGTCGATCCCGACGGCGAGGCCGAGCATGGTCGCGAGCGTCAGGGTGGTCCCCTGGATCGGGTTGATCGCGGAGTACGCGAGGACACCGACCGTCCCCACGGCGACCCCGGAGATCGCGACGAGCATGTTCGCTCCGGCGGCCAGGAGCGAACCGAACGTCAGGAACAGCACCAGGAACGCGACCAGGATCCCGATGACCTCGCCGGGACCGAAGGTGGCGTAGGTGTCCCCGAACAGGTGCCCGCCGACCTCGGCGTGGAAGGCAGCACGGTGGTCGGCTGCGAAGTCCAGGACCGTGTCGTACGTCTTCTCCTGGTTCGCCTCGGTGACGCCGGAGAAGGTCAGCGTGGAGATGACGGTGGTGCCGTCCTTCGAGACCATCGGGTTCCGCTGGGCGAACGGGTCCGAGACCGTCTGCACGTGCGGAAGGCTCTTCGCGTCGGCGAGGACTGCCTGCACCTCGGCGGCGGTGGCCCGGTCCGTGACCTTCGCTCCGTCGCGCGCCTGGAGGACGAGCTGCAGCGTCTTGGCGTCACCCGACGACGAGGAACCGAGGTCGAACTTCTCGTTGACGACGGTGAGCGCCTTCGCGGCGGCGGTCGTGTTGCCGGCCGAGCCGGTGGCACTGGTGTCCATACCGGCGGCGGTGACCGCGGTGAGGCCCGCGAAGAGCACCAACCAGACGGCGACGATGATGAGCCGGTGCCGGGCGCTGAAGCGTCCGATCGCGGCGAGGACCTTGGGCATGATGCTCCCGGAGAGAAGAAGAGGAAGCCACGCGGAGACCGTCGCGGCGGGTACTCCTCAATGCTCCGAGCAACGCTCCGTCCGGCCGTCGTCCCGTCGGAGCGACGGACCTACTGCGTCCGCAGTAGGTCCGGGTCAGTCGACGAGTCCGGCGCGGTAGGCGAGGGACACCAGCTGCGCACGATCACGGACGCCGAGCTTCGCCATCGCGCGGTTGGCGTGGGTCTTCACGGTGTAGGGCGAGACGAACATCTCCCGGCCGATCCGGTCGTTGTCGCCACCGCGGGCGATCGCCACCACCACGTCGTGTTCACGCGGGGTCAGCGCTCGGAGACGTTCCTGCGCATCGGTGTCGATGACGCGGTCGGACTGGGAGCTGACCTGCGCGATGACCGCGGCCTGCGCAGCCGCGGAGAGTGCTCCACCACCGAGGACGACCTCGTTGATGCCCGCAACGAGCTCGCGGGGTCCGACGGTCTTGCCGAGGAAGCCGTTCGCACCGGCCCGGAGCGCCGAGACCACGATCTCGTCCTGCTCGAACGTCGTCAGGATGACGATGCGGAGCTGCTCGGCGGAGAACCGCTCACGGAGGCGGCGTGTGGTCTCGACGCCGTCGATCCCCGGCATCCGCACGTCCAACAGGACGACGTCGACCGTCGTCGTCTCGAGGAACCGCAGGGCCTCGAAGCCGTCGCCGGCCTCGCCGGCGACGGTGAGGTCGTCGTGCGCCTCGAGGATGGTGCGGAGCCCGACGCGGATCATCGCCTGGTCGTCGACCAGCAGGATCGTCGTCACGACAGCTTCCTTCCGTCCAGCGCCAGCACGGCGTGCACGACGAACCGATCGGGTCGCTCGTCGACGTCCAGTGTCCCGCCTGCTGCCCCGACGCGTTCGCGCATGCCCACGAGCCCGAACCCCGAACCCTGCGTCTGCTTGGTCCGCGGCGCGCGTGGGTTGTCGGAGACCACGTGGAGTCGACCCTGCTCGGCGCGGACGGTGATCGTCACCGTGCCGATCCCGTACCGGTGCGCGTTGGTCAGGGCCTCCTGCACGACGCGGTACACCGTGACCTCGACCACGGGGCGACCGGTTCGTCCGGCAGCTCGACGTCGGCCACGACGTCGAGCCCGATCGACGTGAACGACGACACCAACGCGGGCAGCGAGCCCAGCCCGGCGACCGTCTGGTCGGGAGCGGCATCCCGTGACCGGAGGAGCTCGAGGATCTGCTGCGTCTCGGCGGTGACCATCCGCAACGCCTCTCGCGCGTCACCTGCTGCCCGTGCCGCCGTCACCGGGTCGCGGTCGACGGTGACCTCGACCGCCCCCAGGTGCATGCTCGCCACCGCGATCTGGTGACCGACGACGTCGTGCAGGTCGCGGGCGATGCGGAGCCGCTCGGCGTCCACGCGTCGGCGCGCTTCGAGGTCCCGTGACGCGATCGCCTCGCGGGCTTGCTCCCGCAGGGCCGACCAGTACCGGAGCTGCGCCCAGACCGCGGCCCCCGTGGCGCCGGCAGCCGCACACGCCGCGACCGCCGCCAACGCGTCGGGACTGACCAGCCCCGCACCGGACTCCACCGCGACCACGAGGTAGAGCGGCAGCGCGGTCGCGACGACCATGCGGAACGGGGCCGCACCGCGGAGGGTGACGGAGAACAGCGCGAACACCACGATCGTCCACCCCACGATCGGGTCCCACCCCTGCACCGCTGCCACCGCACAGCCGACCACGGTGAGCAGCACCCCCGGCCACGGGTACCGACGAGCCACGGCCACACCGGCGATGCCGAGCAGCACGCCGACCAACGGGAAGACCCCGGCGCCCGCGACGATGACTCGGACGATCTCCACCGCTGCACCGGCCACGGCGAGGCCCGCGGCCAGCTCGGGCAGGAGCGCCGGGGACCGGAGCCACCACGGGTTCGGTGGCAGCACGAGATCGCCGTCGTTCGTCATCCCCCGAGTCTCCTGCCTCCACCCCGTCGACACGTACTGCGGACGCAGTAGGTTCGACGATCCGCGACGACGACGAGGCGCCGCGTCCTGATCCGGAGGATTGGCACCGACCCCACCGGAAGGCACCCCATGACGACCATCACCGCTCCCCGTTCCGCTCCGACGGCCCGACGGCACTCGCTCACCCGCGCACCGCAGCTCACCGCGTGGGCCGCCCTGATGGGTGTCTCCGAGGTCGTCCGCTTCGCCGGGTTCATGACCCTGCTCGTCGCGATGGGCGTCGAAGCCGGTGCCCGACGCGTGATCGACCACGAGGAGGCGTGAGCATGCGTCCCATCCGCCCCGAGGACATCACGCTCCCCGACACCCGACGGATCGACATCACCGCGTCCATGCGCGAGGTCGAGTCCGGCGAAGCGGACTCCGCCGATCGCTGACGGTCGCCCCGCTGCGATCCCGAGGCCGCATCACGCGTCCGGCTCGGGCACGATGGGCACCGTGACCACCACGATCAGCGACGAACAATCGGGCATGGACGAGCTGGTGGCGCTGTACGACGCCGTCGGGTGGACCGCGTACACGCAGGACCCCGCAGCCCTCACAGCGGCGATCGCCGGCTCCCACACCGTGCTGACCGCCCGCGACGACGACGGACACCTGCTCGGCCTGGTCCGCACGGTCTCCGACGGGGTGACGATCGTGTACGTGCAGGACGTCCTCGTCCTGCCGTCCGCGCACCGGTCCGGCATCGGCGGCGCACTCCTCGACGCCGTCCTGCAGCGGTACGCCAGCGTTCGCCAGACGGCCCTGCTCACCGACGCGGAGCCGGGGCAGCGGGCGTTCTACGAGTCACGTGGCTTCGTCGAGGCCCACGACGTCGAACCACAGCCGTTGCGCTCCTTCGTGCTCCTGCGCTGAGCACGGATGGGTCCCGCGACCGATTCCGCCCGCACGGCGCCGTTCCTAGACTCGGACGCATGGGGGCTCGCGCACGGACACGTTCAGCGGCAGCCCTCGCGACCGCGCTCGGCGTCGTGCTCGCCCTCGCCGCGTGCACGTCGCCACCACCGCCGGCCGGGTCGGAACCGGCGCTCGCGAAGCTCATCACCCGGGTCGAGCGGTTGCCCGGGGTCGACACGGCCGAGGGCGAGATCCGTCAGGTCGACGCGAAGGACGACCCGCAGAACTGGATCACCTCGCTCGAGGTGCAGGCCGACACGACGGACCTCGCCGTCGCCGAACGGATCCGGCACACGGCAGCGAGGGGTGTCACCGGCACGACGCTGTCGGTGACCGTGGACGTGCCCCGCGGCCGGGCGTCGGCGCCGGTCGCAGTCGACCCGATGGACCCCGACGTCGTCGACCTGGCCGCACGGCTGCGCGCGGAGCCCTTCGTGCACCGGCTGTGGGCGACCCCGTCACGTTCCACGATCTGGCTCGTGCCGGGCGTCAGCTTCACCGACGCCGTCGCGCAGGCCCGTCCGATCGTCGGTGACCACCCGGCCTCCCTGATCCGTGGTGACGTTTCGGTGGGGATCACGGCGACGCACCCCGGGCGAGCACTCCTGCGCGCGATCGACGGGTTCGACCGCGACGGTGACGAAGACGTCGAGGGCCTGTACTACTCACCGGGCACGACCTACGCCGACGCTGCGCAAGCCTCGGCCGACGCGGCGCAGGCTGCCACCGACACGGCCGCCGAGGCCGAACGCCCGTACCTGTCGATCGACGGCGAACGACTCGGCGCCGTCGCCGACGTCCTCGTCCGGACGAAGGACGAAGCCGCCGATGCACATCGCGCTCCGCGCACCGCGTTCTCCGTCGGCCTCGACGGGACGAGCGGCTGGCTCGGACTCCCCCTCGACGCCGAGAAGCCGCAGGACGCCACTGCCCCGGGCACCCCGACGTCGGGACCGTCGCCGACCCCCTGGGTGGCCGCCGACGTGAGCGACCACGCAGCGACGCTCCGGGCGTTCCTCGAGCGCTCGGCCGAGGCCGCCGGAGTCCCGGCGACCGTGACCACGGGCACCGAACAGTGCGCGCCACCCGGATCGACCTGGTCACCCGATGCGACCGGCACCCGCGCGACGGCGTTCAGCATCGTGCCCGTGTTCCAGATCGTCGACGACGCGCAGGGGCCGTTCGACGCCGTTACCGCGCTGTGGACTTCCGAGGGCTTCGAGGTCAGCGGCCGGGCGATGGGGCGGGACTACTGGTCGTCGTCCACGGATGCGGATCCAGCCACGGCGAGCATCCGGGGCACGGTCGACGGCCTGAGCCTGCGCGCGGAGTCGGTCTGCGTCCCGCGGCCCTGACCCGGCGACACCGCACCCGCCACGAACAACACCGGGTGTCCACGCTCCCCGCGGGCGCCGAGCGGCGATCGGCGAGCGGCCTCAGCGACGAGCCGGGGCGTGCACCGCCTCGAGCACCTCGGTCCCCATGGTCCGCAGCGCCTCGACCACGGCCAACCGCCGCTGCAACGAAGCGTCGTCGAACGTGACGGTCACGGCGTAGCTGACCGACGACCCGGGCCCCCGCAGGATCCCCGCCTCCGCCCGCACCCCCGTGCTCGACCCGGTGACCGCGACGACCTGCAACCCGTGGTCGAGCGCACGGTGTGCCAGGGGATCGAGCCCGAAGGAACCGGCGACCAGGTTCAGGTCACTCGCCAGGGACAACCAGCCGAGCACCCGGTTCGACACCGCCTCGTCGACGACCTCGCCGAGCGCCAGTCCACGCATCACCCACGACAGCTCCCCGGTCGGTGCGACGGAGGCGTCGGGGGCGTCGTCCGGACCGCGGCGGTCCCGCACGCGGTCGATCAACGCCGTGCGCTCGATGCCCAGGGACTCCGCACGCTCCCGGACGGCGTCGATGCCCACGGTCGACAGCAGTGCGTTCATGGCCCAGGCGTCGGCGGTGGCCCCGACCAGGGTCGCCAGATCGGGCACCTGCATGGTCGGCTCCTGCAGGAACTGCCACAGGCCCGCACCGGTCGCGGTGTCGCGGGCCATGCGCTGCAGCCGGTCACCGTGCAGGCGGCCGTCCTCGAGCTGAGCGGCGGCCTCGATGAGCAGCAGGACGCGGCCCAGGCTCGCGACCGGCTGCACCAGGGTGTCGTCGATCGCGAGCAGGGCCTTGCCGCTCGAGGTGTCGATCACCGAGGCGCTGACCCCGGCGCCCTCGAGCGCGAGGGCGCCGAGCGCCTCGGTGGTGGCGGTGAAGCGGTCGTCGGCCCGGCCGCTGTGCCGCCCACGACCGCGGCCGCCACCTGCTGGGCGGTCGTCCGGTCGCCGGCGGCGCGACGACCGGGCCGCGTCCGGCTCCGTCATCACCAGATCGCGACGCGCTCGGCGGGGTCGAGGTACATCGCGTCCTGCTCGGTCACGCCGAAGGTGTCGTACCAGACGTCGATGTTCCGCACGACCTGGTTGCAGCGGAACTCGTTGGGCGAGTGCGGGTCGATGCTCAGCAGTCGAGCCGCCTCTTCCGGGCGGATCGCCATGCGCCAGGCCTGGGCCCAGCTCAGGAAGAAGCGCTCGGCACCGGTGAGGCCGTCGACGACCGGGGGCTCCTGGCCGTCGAGCGACAGCAGGTACGCCTTCCACGCGATCGACAGGCCACCGAGGTCACCGATGTTCTCGCCGATCGTCAGGGCACCGTTCACGTGGCTGTCGGGCACCTCGGTCGGCACCAGGGCGTCGTACTGGGCGATGAGGGCCTTCGTGCGCTCCTCGAACGCCGCGCGGTCGGCCTCGGTCCACCAGTTCTCGAGCTTGCCGTCGCCGTCGTACTGCGACCCCTGGTCGTCGAAGCCGTGGCCGATCTCGTGCCCGATGACGGCACCGATCGCGCCGTAGTTCGCGGCGGCGTCGCGGTCCGCGTCGAAGAACGGGAACTGCAGGATCGCGGCCGGGAACACGATCTCGTTGAAGCCGGGGTTGTAGTACGCGTTGATCGTCTGCGGGGTCATGAACCACTCGTCACGGTCGATCGGCTTGCCGATCTTGCCGAGCTCGCGGTCGACCTGGAACGAGGCGACGGCGCGGACGTTCGCGACCAGGTCGTCGGACAGGACGGGCAGCGCCGAGTAGTCGCGCCACTTCACCGGGTAGCCGATCTTCGGCGTGAACTTGTCGAGCTTGTCGAGCGCACGGGCACGGGTCTCGTCGGTCATCCAGTCGAGCGCCGTGATGCTCTGCCGGTACGCCTCGACCAGGTTGGCGACGAGGTCGTCCATCTTGGCCTTCGAGGTCTCGTCGAAGTGCTCCTGCACGTAGATGCGGCCGACGGCCTCGCCCATCGCACCCTCGACCAGCGAGACGCCACGCTTCCAGCGCTCGCGCTGCTTGGGCGCACCGGTCAGTGCGGTGCCGTAGAACGAGAAGTTCGTGGCCGAGAACGCGCTCGTCAGGTACGCGGCGGAGCCACGGATGACCTGCCAGCGCAGCCAGTCCTTCCAGACCTCGAGCGGCTGGTCGTTCAGCAGGTCGGCCAGGCCGGTGATGAACGAGGGCTCGCGCACCACGACGGTCTCGAACGCGCCGGCCGGGGCGTCGATGGCCTGCCACCAGGTCTGCAGGTCGACGCCCTTCGCGAGCGCGGCGACCTCGGCCCAGGGCAGCTTGTTGTAGGTCTTCTGGCTGTCACGCGTGGTGACGTTGTCCCAGTGCTTCGACGCCAGTGCCGTCTCGAGCGCGATGACGTGCTCGGTGCGGGCGCCGCCGTCGTCGAACCCGGCGAGCGGGAACATCGCCGCGACGAACTCGCGGTACTTCTCGCGGATGTCGGCGAAGCGCTCTTCGCGGTAGTACGACTCGTCGGGCAGCCCGAGGCCGGACTGCTCCAGGAACACGACGTAGGACTCGGGGTCGCCCGGGTCGTTGTCGACGAAGAGCTGCAGGAAGCTCGGCAGGCCGATGCGCTCGAAGCGGCCGACGGCGGCGATGACCTCGGGCACGGACTGGATCTCGGTGATCTCGGCGAGCAGGTGCTCGATCGGTGCGGTGCCGAGCTCCTCGAGCCGGGCTTCGTCGGTGAACGAGGTGAAGAGGTCACCGACCTTGCGCTCCTCGGTGCCGGGGGCGGCCTGCTGCGAGCGCTCGATGATGTCGCGCACGGCGATCTCGGCGGCTTCGGCCAGCACCGTGAAGGAGCCGTACCGGGCCTTGTCGTCGGGGATCGGCGTCGCCTCGATCCAGGTCCCGTTCACGTGGCGGTACAGGTCGTCCTGGGGGCGCACCGCGGGGTCGAGTTCGTCAGTGTGGATGCCGGAGGCACGTGCGACGTCGGTCATGCGGTCCACGATAGCCACCGACCCCATGGGGCAGGTCGATCCGGGTCGTCACCGGCACACGGCTGCCGGTACGGTCATCGCATGGGACTTCCGTGGAAGCTGCACGGCGACGGCAAGACCGTCTCCGCGACGACGATCGTGGCACCCGACGAACGGCTCACCTGGCCCCGGACCATCGGCCTCGGCGTGCAGCACGTCGTCGCGATGTTCGGCGCCACGTTCCTGGTGCCCCTGATCACCGGGTTCCCGCCGTCGACGACGCTGCTGTTCAGCGGCATCGGCACGATCCTGTTCCTGCTCATCACGGGCAACCGCCTGCCGAGCTACCTCGGCTCGTCGTTCGCCTTCATCGCCCCGATCGGTGCGGCGACCAAGATCGGCGGCATCCCGCTCGCCCTGTCCGGCATCATCGTCGTCGGTGCGCTGCTCGCGATCGTCGGGCTCGTCGTGCACCTGGCCGGTGCCGGGTGGATCGACCGGCTGATGCCCCCGGTGGTCTCCGGCGCGATCGTCGCCCTGATCGGCTTCAACCTGGCTCCGTCGGCCCGGGACAACTTCACGGCGGCCCCGGTCATCGCGGTCATCACCCTCGCGACGATCATCCTGGTCACGGTCCTGTTCAGGGGCCTGATCGGCCGCCTGTCGATCGTCATCGGCGTGCTCGTCGGGTACGTCGCCGCGCTCATCGGCGGTCAGGTCGACTTCTCGAAGGTCGGCGACAAGCCGTGGATCGGTCTGCCGGACTTCACCGCTCCCGCGTTCGACCCGTCGCAGCTCCCGATCTACCTGGCGTTCGTGCCGGTCGTCCTGGCGCTGGTCGCCGAGAACGTCGGCCACGTCAAGGGCGTCGGGCAGCTGACCGGCCGTGACCTCACGCCGCTCACCGGTCGCGCGCTCTTCGCTGACGGCATCTCGACCGTCCTGGCCGGCGTCGGCGGCGGCTCCGCCACCACCACCTACGGCGAGAACATCGGCGTCATGGCCGCCACCCGCGTCTTCTCCACCGCCGCCTACTGGGTCGCCGCGATCGCGGCCGTCCTGCTCGGCCTGTCGCCGAGGATCGGCGCCGTCATCTCGTCGGTGCCCGCCGGCGTGCTCGGCGGCGCCACCACCGCGCTCTACGGCCTGATCGGCATCATCGGCATCCGCATCTGGGTCGAGAACCGCGTCGACTTCTCGAAGCCGAAGAACCAGCTGACCGCGGGCATCGCCCTGATCATCGGCATCGCCGACTTCACGTTCCGCTTCGGCCAGGCGAGCTTCGGCGGCATCATCGTCGGCACGATCGCCGCGATCGTCGTCTACCACCTGATGGACGTCATCGGCCGGGCCCGCGGCACCGACGAGCCCTCGACCGAGGCCGCCGACCCCGCACACGCCGCCACCGGCGCCGTCCCCGCGGAACCGCGCGCCGACTGACGCGAGTGGTCGGCCGGAACGCGCGTCCGGCCTGACGACGTGGGACCACCGGACTGGAGGCCCGTGGCGACGCCGACACGGGCCTCCAGTCCGTCAAGTGGTGCGTTGCGGACCGGAACGCCCCCCAGTTGGTCGCTCCGGTCCGCACGCGCTCTTCGCCCGGTTCAGCGGGGCGCGCTGGGCGACGGGGTCGCGGTCTGCACCGACTTCTGCTCGTCGATGTACCGCTGATCGAGCGGGACCTCATCGGCGACCCCCGGGGTCCACTGCCCGACCACGGTCGTGCCGTCGGACTCGTACACGTCGCCGCCGTCCGGCTCACTCCACAGAACCCAGCCCTTGCGGCCGTTGTCCGCCCTCCCGGGGACCAGATCCGGGTGACCCGACGCGTTCGGGACTCCGTAGGTCTGGCCCTTGTCGTTGACCGCCCAATCCGACGTGACCGCGGTGGCGTACTGCAGCGTCGCCGTCCACCGCGTCCCCGCCGACGCTTCGATGCTGAACGTCGTGGTCCCTCGCTCCGGGAGCCGGCCGTCGACGACGCGCATCGTCCCTTCGTCCCGACAACTCAGGCCGGATGCGCCCCTTCCGACGGTGAGGACCCGGACCATGCCGACGTCGTTGCGGCACGTGATGTCGACGATCACGGCACCCGCGGTGTCGGGAGCCGGCCCGATGTCGATCAGTGCGGGGCCGGTGTGCGTCGCAGTGGTCGTGCGCCCGACTGCTGCCGTCGTCGTGGTCCCCGGGAGCCCGGCGACGACCAGGGCGGCGGCGCTCGTCGTCACCGCGATCGCCGCGACGGAGACGATCGAGACGCCGATGCGTGCACGTCGTTGCTGGCGCTGCAGGGCGCTCCGTCGTGTCCCGATGGCGGCCAGCTCCGAGCGGACCGCTGCTGCAGCGTCGGGGTTCATGTCGATGCTCATCAGTAGGTGCCTTCCGGTGCGTTGCGGACACTGGGACGGAGGTCGTGCAGGTCGCGTTGCAGGCGCTGCCGCATCCGGTGCAACCGCACGCGTGCCGCCGGCGGTTTGAGACCGACCGCCTGCGCGGCCTGCCAGACCGGCATCTCCTCGACCCCGGTGAGCACCAGCAGCGCGGCGTCCTGCGGCGCGAGTCCCCGGATCGTCGTCCTGAGGCGTTCGCGGGCCTCGAGGTCTTCGGCGTCCGTGGCAGGAGCGTGGGGATCGTCCCGAGGGAGTGCGTCGAGGAGCTTCCGGTACCGCGCCGCTGCGCGTCGATGGTTCTGGGTCAGGTTGACCGTCGTGACCAGCAACCACGGAGCGATGGAGCCCGCTACGAGAGTGACGCTCTTGCGCTTGCGCCAGAGCTCGTAGAACGCCGCCGCTGTGATGTCCTCGGCGTCGTGCGAGTGCTCCGTCAGGCTCAACGCCCGTCGGTAGATGCGCGGTCGGTGCCGGTCGAACAGCGCGGCGAACGCAGCCCCGTCATCACGGACCGCTCGCGTCCACAGCGGGCCGTCGTCCTGTTCGTCCTTCACACTCTGGAATGTCCGGTCATGGCTCCAGCGTTACAGACGCCAGCGGATCGGCTCGTCGTGCAACGAGGTCGTCCGTGGCGCAAGCCCGAGGACGTGGTACCCACCGGACTGGAGGCCCGTGGCGGACACGGCCACGGGCCTCCAGTTCGTCGTGGCGTTGCGTCCACCCCGCCCGGCGACCACGACGTGTCGGCATCGCCGACAGAATGGGTCGGTGCACCGACCGACTCGACCCGCTGTGACCGCTGAGCGGCGCGCGGTCGACCGCGACATCGTGCGGCTGGCGGTGCCGGCGCTCGGAGCGCTCGTGGTCGAGCCGCTGTTCCTGCTGACCGACACCGCGCTCGTCGGGCACCTCGGGGCGACGCCGCTGGCGGCCGTCGGGCTCGCGAGTGCCGTGCTGTCGACGGTGACCGGGCTGCTGGTGTTCCTGGCGTACTCGACGACCCCGGCCGTGGCACGGGCGCTCGGTGGCGGTGACCGTCGCGGAGCCGTGCACGCGGGCATCGACGGGATGTGGCTCGCGCTCGTGCTGGGGGTGGTGCTGGCGCTGGTCGGGTGGCCGCTCGCCGGGCCGCTCGTCGACCTGTTCGGCGCCTCGGCCGAGGTGTCGGCCGCCGCGACCGCGTACCTGACCATCTCCCTGATCGGGCTGCCCGGCATCCTGGTCGTCACCGCTTCGACCGGACTGCTGCGTGGGCTGCAGGACACGAAGACCCCGCTCGTCGTCGCGACCATCGGCTTCGTCGCGAACGGGGTGCTCAACGCCGTCCTGATCTACGGCGCCGGCTGGGGCGTCGAGGGATCCGCCGCCGGCACCGTCATCGTGCAGTGGGCGATGGCCGTCGTCTACGTGCGCATCGCGGTGCGGGCCGCTCGGTCGTCGGGGGCGCCGCTGCGACCCGGCGCCTCGGGCGTCGCACGAGCACTGCGGTCGGGTGCCTGGCTGTTCCTGCGGACCGCGTCGCTGCGGATCGCGATGCTCGCGACCGTCGGGGCCGCTGCCGGGCTGGGGACCACCGGGCTGGCGACGACGCAGGTCGGGCTGACCGTCTTCTCGACGCTGGCGTTCGCGCTCGACGCCCTGGCGATCGCCGGACAGGCGCTCGTCGGGCACGGACTCGGCGGACGTGACCCGGAGCGGGTGCGACTGGTGACGCGACGGCTCGTGCTGCTCGGGATCGCCGGCGGTGTGCTGCTCGGGGTGCTGACCCTGGCGCTGAGCGGCGTGCTCGGGCCGGTGTTCTCGGACTCGCAGGCGGTGCGGGACGCGCTGCCCGTCGTGCTGGTGCTCATCGCGGTCGGGATGCCCGTCGCTGGGTACGTCTTCGTGCTCGACGGGGTGCTGATCGGTGCCGGTGATGCGCGGTACCTGGCCATCGCCGGAGGCGTGAACCTCGTCGTGTACCTGCCGCTGCTCTGGTGGGCCGGCGGGACGCTCGCGGGGCTGTGGGCGGCCTTCGCCCTCGGGTACATCGGGGTCCGGGCGGTGACGCTCGGGGTGCGGGCGCACCGACGCGGATGGGTGGAACAGGCGTTGGCGCGGTGAGCGGGCCGTCTGCTTCTGGGGCGCCGTCGTCTTCGGTGGCTTCGTCGGCCGTGCTCGCCACGGTCGGCATCGGGGTGCAGGGCGTCGCGAAGCTGCTCGTGACCGTCGTCGTCGGTCGGGTGTTCGGCACCGAGACCCTCGGGCAGACCACCGCGCTGCTGTCGCTCTCGGTGTTCGTCGCCCTGCTCTGGCCGAACGCCGCGGGCAACACCGCGTCGCGGTTCCTGGCGATCGCGCTGCGGGGTCGACGCTCGGACGCCGCGGTGAACCGGCTGCTCGGGGTGTCGATGCTCGTCTCGAGCGTGGTGCTCGCGGCGGTCACCGTGCCGATCGCGCTGGCCTGGGGCAACGGCCCCGGTATGGTGCTCGGCGGTGCCGCGGTCGTCGTCGGCTACGGCCTCTACTGCTACGCCCGCGGCGCGCAGCTCGGCTACGACCGGGCCCCGCGGGTCGCGCTGTGGGACTCCGTGACGAGCGTGCTGGCGCTGGGGTTGCTCGTGGTGGCGTGTGTCGCGCGGCTCGAGCCCTTCGTGCTGCTGCCCCTGGCCATCGGGTACACGGTGTTCGCGATCGCGTGCTGGCCGCGGGGCAACGGCTTCGCTGCTGCAGCTCGCGAACCCGCTGCGGGGGTGCTCGGGTTCGCGGCATGGAACGTGCTGGCGGTCGTGACCTCGAACGGTTTGCTGCAGTTGACGATGATCTCGGCGCAGGTGACGTCGTCGGCGCACGACGCCGGTGTCTACGCCGCCGCCTTCACCCTGGCGACGCCGGCGTCGATGCTCGGGCAGGCCTTGGGGCAGGTGCTCGTGCCGGCGTTCGCGCACCGGACCGACGGTGGATCGTTGCGCTCCCGCGGCGCCCTGCTGCTCGTCGTCGGGTTCGCTGCTGCCTCCGCCGTCGTCTTCGGCCTGGTCGCCCTGCTCGCCGGGTGGTTCCTGCCGATCGTCTACCCCGCCGAGGGCGCCGCTGCCGTCGCGGACCTGCGCTACCTGATGGTCGCGGTGTGGGTGTTCACCGTCGGGCTCGTGCCCGCCGCGTTGCTGCTCGCCGCCGGATGCTCGCGCCAGGTCGCACTGGCCTCGGTCGCGGGGTTCGTCGTCGGGGCTGGGCTCATGGCGGTACTCGGACCCGTCGCTGGTGTCGCGGGTGGGACGACCGGGTTCTTGGTGGGGAGTGCAGTGAACCTGGTTGCGGTGGTGGGGATCGGGGTGCGGCGGCGCTGACCGCTGCGCACATAGGTAGCGCTCGCGCGTCGCGACGTTTGGCGTCCCCCTAATGAGAATCAATGCGGACGAGCTATTCGAGAATCCCCTGGTCAGAAGGCACGAGACGGCAGGAGAACTGAACCACCCGAGGAGAGGTCACGGCGGACGACCGGCTACCGGGACTCCATGGTTCGATGGGTCGTGCGCTCGCACGGGCGCGAAGTTCGAGGATAGGAACGCATCGGATGGCTAAGTTCTTCAACTCGCCTCATCCAGCGGCAGAGATGGGGCTCGGGGCGGTTTTCGTCATCATGGGCGTCGTCGTCGGACCGATGGTTGCGGTTCCGGAAGATCGCGTGAATCAAGGGCCTCTGAACATGATTCCGACGCCGGTGCTGGTCGGTGTTCTCGTCGTGTGTGGGGTCGTCGTGTTCGCGCAAGGGCTCGGCACTTGGATCAGGCGGAAGCGCCTGAGGTAGGAGCCGGTGGCCGATCCCTCTGCGGGAACGGCGCACGGTAGCTTCGGAGCATGCCGGCCTCTCAGTACGTTCGATTGCTGCGCGAGCGGATCGGGAGCAGCTACCTCCTCCTTCCGGGCGTGACCGCGGTCATCCGAGACGACGATCGGTTCCTGCTGGCGCGGCAGCGCGACTCCGGGCGATGGAGCCCGATAGGGGGCGGCATCGACCCCGGCGAGGACCCCCGCGTGGCGCTGCTGCGCGAAGTGCGAGAAGAACTCGGTGTGGGCAGCGACGTCATCCGGATCATCGGGGCTTACGGCGGCGCCGCCCTCGAGAACGTCTATCCCAACGGCGACCAAGTTGGGTACGTGACGGTGGCGTACCTCTGCTCACTGCATACGTCGTCGTTCCTCCTCGACGAGGACGAAGTGCTCGAGACCCGGTGGGCGACTCTCGCCGAGCTCACCGAACTCGATCGTCACGAGTGGATCGACCAGGTGCTGACCGACGCCGCCCGGTAGTGGATCGCTATGGGGGACGAAGCGATCCCGGTAGCATCCGAGCGTGTCGACGCCGCAACCATTCGCTGCTCTGCCGCTGTCTCAGGACAACGTCTCGTACGAGTACGGACCTGACTCTGTGACACGCGTCGGCGTTGAGCCAGGCTCGGTCGAACAGTTCGAGCTCGAAGAGAGCCAGCGTTTCCCGGGTACCACGCGAAGTGTGTGGGTGCACCGCCCAGCAGGGCATCGGGCCGACGAGCCGAGCGCGGTCATGTTCTTCAACGACGGCTGGTGGTACCTCGATCCCGACGGCGACGTCCGCGGTGGGATCGTCCTCGACAACCTCGCTGCCAAGCGTGACTTGCCACAGATGATTGGCGTATTTGTGGACCCTGGCGTGCTCGATGTCAACGGAACGCCGACGAAGCACCGCAACGCTGAGTACGACGCGTTCAACGACACGTACGCCAGCTTCCTCCTCGACGAGGTACTCCCCATCGTGCGAGAGCGCTACGCGGTCTCGGACGATCCGATGATGCGCGGCATCTGTGGTGGCAGTAGCGGCGGGAACGCTGCCGTCACCGCGGCGTGGAGCCGACCCGAGGGCCTGGGTCGAGCGATCGCCTTCAATCCGAGCTTCGCGCAGATGCCCGGCGGCAATCCGTACCCGGCCCTTTTTGCTACCGAACCCCGCAGGCAGACACGTCTGTTCCTCCACGCCGCTCACCGCGATTTGCACTGGAACGAGCCTGAGTGGAATTGGTTCGCCGAGAGCCTGGACACCGCGGCTGCGCTCGGACGCGCGGGCTACGACTTTCGCCTCGTTGTCGGCGACGGCAACCATTCACCCAACCACGGCGGAGTACTCCTCCCCGACGCTCTGCGCTGGCTTTGGCAAGCTCACCCCGCGTCCGTTCGATAGCCGATCGGCTACTGGACTCGCAGCTCGTCGTCTTGACGACGTTTCACGTACGGTGCATGCATGCGTCCCGGGGTAGTGACCGTGCTCTGTCTCGTTCAGTTCGTTGACGTACTGGGTGTCACAAGCGTCGTCACGGCGATTCCGTCGATCCTGAATGGTCTCGGCGCTGATCCGGCGGACGCTGGCCCGCTTGCAACGACGTACGCGATGTTCTTCGGGGCGATGCTGATCCTCGGCGCGCGACTCGGGGACCGCTACGGTCACCGGAGGATCCTTCTCGTCGGGATCGTCGTCTTTGGCGTGGTGTCGATCATCGGCGGTACCGCGCAGGCGCTCCCGCAGGTGCTCATTGCGCGCGCTGTCCAGGGAGCCGCGGCAGCTGTATCTGCTCCGTCAGCGCTCCGGCTGATCCTCCACGCAACGGCTGCTGGACCGGGCCGGTCACGAGCTCTCGCAGCTTGGAGCGCCGTCGGTGCCGCAGCCGGCGCAACCGGGTTCCTTATCGGTGGACTGCTGACGACGGTGCTCGGCTGGCCGTCGGTGTTCTGGGTCAACGCACCGGTCGCTGCTCTCCTGTTCGTCGGAGTGGCCCTCGTCGTGCGGGAGGAGCCGGAGCCGGATCGGGCCGAACGGCTTGATGTTCTCGGCGCAGTCCTCCTCGTCGCGGCCGTGATGCCGGTCATCGCAGGAACGGCCCTGCTCGAGGCGCCGGCCACGCAGCCGCAGGGTGTTGGACTGGTCCTCCTCGGTCTGGCAATCGCTGGGTTGTTGGCCTGGCGATTCCGCCGCGCACGTGCACCGCTCGTGCCGCGGGATGCATTCCGCATCACCAACCTCCGACGTGGGTCGGTGCAGTCATTCGTCAACACCGCGACCACCAGCTCGTCCTCGGTGCTGGCAACACTCGTGCTCCAGGACCGCCTCGGCATACCAGCACTGCTGTCCGGGATGGTCCTCATGGCATTCAGCCTCGCCGTCATCGGAGGGTCCGTCGCAACCGGCCGAATCGCTCCCCGACTCGGGCCAGACCGGTTGGCCGCAGTGGGGGCTGCGACGATCGCGTGCGGCAACGCGATCCTCGCTGTTCTGGGCCACTCATGGCCGTGGATCGCTGCCGGCGTCGCCGTGATCGGCCTTGGCCTTGCAGCAGCTTCGGTCGCAGCGACCGGCCTGGGTACCAGCGTCCCGGCAGCCTTGGCCGGCAGCGCAGCAGGCATTGTGAATACCGGAGCGCAGCTTGGAACAGCGATCGGGACCGCCGTCGTCATCCTCATCGCGACCGCATCGACCCCATCGGTCGGATGGGCGTTCGCCGCAGGAATCGCACTCATCTGCGCAGGGTGGTCCCGCTTCCGCCACCAGTCCGCCGCCACAACCTGACGACCCGCACCGACCTGTCCGGTCACCGATCGGCTATCGAGACGTCACCGAAAGGGCCGGTAGGACCGGAAGGACCGATGAGCGCGATCCTCCCGGCCTAGCTCACATTGCCCGGGCGTAGTCGACAGTTGGGTACGGGATGAAGCCGAGGGATTCGTACAGCGCTCGTGCCGGCGCGTGGAACTCGTCACCACCGGTCCCGATGTGCACGACGGTCACTCCGAGCTGGTCGAGGCTGCTCAGGACGGTCGAGCAGAGGGCTCGCGCGACTCCTCTACGACGAGCGTCCGGATGGACAGCGACCATCTCTAGACGCCCGGACGAGTCGCCCGTGGTGTTCCAGCCGACGTATCCGAGCGGCTTGCCGTGTTCTTCCGCCAGCGTGATGAACCGACCCTCGTTGGGAGCGAGTAAGGACGGGACCTCGTGGCGATAGTCGTCCTCCCAGCGGCCGTGGTCGTGCGCGGTCACTTCGGGTCGAAGGAGGACGAGCGAGCCGGCAAGAAGCGGCCGGAAGACCTCGATCGTCAAGTCGGTCAGAGCAGGAAGATCGAGCGGGGTGGAATCGCGGATGTACATGGTGTGCTTCTTTCGTGAGCAGGCTGAAGGATCCACGCCCGTGATCGGGGTGGAGGAGAGCGACGGCCGGGGTCGTCCCTTCAGTAGCGCGTGCGCCAGCTCGCGAAGCAGTCCATGCGGCCACGGTATCCAGCGGGACGGCCTCAGGGAAGAGTCCGCCTACCGGGCGCCTGCAGCCGGCGCTCGTGGAGGTATCCACTTAGCTTTGTGGTGCCCGGCGGCATGGGCAGTTGTAGGGTCCGAGGCATGGCGCTGGTGCTGACGTGTGGGTTGTCGTTCTCCGGTAAGAGCACGTTGGCTGCTGGACTGTCCAACGCATTGGCGGGCGAGCTATTGAGCCTTGACCAGATCAACGAGGAGCGCGGACTTCACGGCGGACAGGGCATCCCGTTGGAGGAATGGGCGGCCACGAACCGGATCGCGCACGCGCGTGCGGGTGTGCTCCTTGCCGCTGGCCGCCACGTCGTGGTCGATGACACAGGATCGCCGCGTTTCATCCGCGATGAATGGCGCGCGACCGCATCAGCTGCAGGGGTTCCGTTCGTACTCGTGTGGGTGCAGATCAGTCCGGAGTTGCAGCGGGAACGGGTCCTGGCCAACAGGTTGGGGCAGGTGCGGCCCGACGTTACGGACGCGGTGCTCCAAGAGCACGGCGCGAGCTTCGAGCCACCGGTGTCGGAGGACCCGTGGGTCATCGACGCGACTTCCACGAGCGACTCAGTGGCCATCGCAGCCATCGTCGAAGCGATCAAGGCTGCGGCTGTCCGGTAGCCGATCGGCTACTGAGACGGTGTGGGGGAGTGCTCTCGTGCCTTTCATGCGGCGTAGCCTTCGATCATGGCTTCTTGGGACGTTGACTGGTCTGAGCCTGGTGCTCCAGGTTCGCGGGTGGTTTCTTGCTTGCTGACGCGACGGGGTGGGCTGGCGCATCAGGTCGAGCTTGTGCTGTCGACCACGGATTCCGAAGTGCGCCAGCCGGTGCCGCATGGGCCGGGCCCGCAACGTCCTCTTGCGGAGAATGGGACACTCGGGTTTGACGTCACGTTGCCCGGTGCCGACCTGGCAACAGTCGGCGACGGGCCGATCAAGTTCGACGCTCCAAACAACGACGGCAGGTCAGCGCTCGTCGTGACCGTTCAGTGGTCCGATACTGCAGACGGTCCGCGGCAGGAGCGGGCGTTCATCTACCGGCCCATCACGACGTCTCACTAGTTCTGCGGTAGTCCAGTTCCGAGCGGATTCGTCGCGGTGACGTCCCGTGGCATGAGTGTGAAGCCTTGCCAGTGCTCGTCGACCACCGATTCGTCCTCGTCTCGGGGCAGGTGGTGGAACGAGGTCTGCATCCAGATGACCGGCGACGAGAGCTTGTCACCGCTGACGAAGCGATCAACAGACGTCGAACAATTGCGTGCCGCGCTGTTCCCAGCAGCGAGAACCTCGCAGGCTCGATTCTGGGTGACGTAGAAATCGTTGTCCGTGTACGCGTGGTTTGGGACGCCCCGATACGGGCTGTCGTTGTGCAGCTCGATGTCATATCCGACCGCGTGATGATCAGCGTTCCGGCGCCCTGGATCCGTGACCATCCACATCCGGTCCGGGGCTGACTGCATCGCTGTCTCGGAACGGATCGGTGTCGCCGTTGTGACGCGGTGAGCACCGCCGGTGCTTCCTACTGTCGCGATCGAAGCGGGGCCGCCATCGTCGAGTCCGAACTGGAGCCGCCAGAACACGTTGTGGTAGTGGTTCAGGGCGTATCGGGTGTTGCCCGAGCCGATTGGTTGGCCGTCGTGGGCGTCCCCGTAGCCGTTCGGCGAGGGCGCAAGCGTGCCGGAGGCACCTACTTTCCCGACAACTCGTCCGTCGCCGCAGAAGTCCCACGTGTTCATGTAGGTGTACCAGTCTGCTGGCGTCACAGTGTAGATCTCGAGGCACTGGCTGGCCGCTCGGTGCGTGGTGAGCCCGAAGTCGTAGTCGTCCCACTCGTACGCCGCCCCGTCGGACACGATTGCTTCACAGAGCAGCGCCGGCTGGTCGGCGGTCGCGGCGACCAGTTTCCCGTCCGGGCAATCCGAAGGGCGGATATCGCTGGCCGTGGTGAGGGTCCCGAACGCGGGGAGGTCGAGGTGTTCCTTGGTCCCGTTGTCGTAGGGAACATCGATCTGGGCGAGCGCGGCTTTTCGGATCACCGTCAACGGCGAGGCCCCGGCCGGCGTGTAGGAAGCGTCGGTGACCTCGAGTCCAGTGCTGAGGTTGATGTCCCAGCACAGCTGCCATGTCGTTCCGCCGGTTAACGACGCGGAGATCGATCCTTGCGAAGCGGTGCACTTGCGAAGCGGGGTTGTGCTGACGGGGGCGGGTGTTGCCGTCTTGATCGCGGCCGGCGCCACGGGTGTTCCGGCTACCGCAAGCCCGATGGTGAAGGCACAGACCAGCGCGCCCCACGACACGGCGAGGCGAGCTGGCCTGTGCGTCATCATCTAGGAACAGGCCTGGCTCTTGTCGCGACCCGAACTGTGGGCGTACTCCGCAAACGCCTCGGTACAGATCGTTTCACCTGACACCTTGACGGCGTAGTACGTTGCCGTCGTGTAGCCCGACCCGTCGAACGTGTAGTTGTGCTTCGAGATCGATACCTGCAGAACCGGGTCGTAGAGATCGCACGATGCGTCCTTCTTCCCGAGTGCCCAGCCGGAGTACACGCACTTCCACGAGTACCGCCCGAGTGCGGCGTTATACGTCGGCTTGCTTGCGACTGCGCTGCCCGGCTCGAACGCCTGCGCTGCGGTGGCTGAACCGAACACCGAGCCCACGACGAGTGCCGCCGCTCCGAGCGTGAGAAACGCTGACTTGTGCTTCATTGCTTACCCCGATTCCATCACCAATAGGTCGGACTGCAGTCGTCAGCAGTGTGAGCTTCCGCCCAAATCAGCAGAAGTCCGTCGTTTGGGGGACATCCACGTGGATCGCGCAAAACACCTGGTCAGATGACGGTGCACCCCAACCGGCTTCGCGAATCCTCAGCCACACGGTGATCGAAGCGGCGCAGGGGCCCCACACGCCGCGGGCGTTCCTGAGCCGATATCGGGTGCAGGGTCTACGGTCAAGCGCGGGGGTCTCACCAGCTCCCGTGCGGGCCGGAGTGGAGATAACGATCCTCCGGTCCGTGCCCAGCACCCAGTGGCTCATGCAGACCGTACGGTGAGCGATCGGCTATCGGACGTTCCGAGCGACGGCCCACTCGCGATCGAGCATGGCGTTCTGGTAGCCATCGACCCAGCCCAGGTCGGCGTGCCAGGAGTCCTCGATGCCGTGCTGCTCACGTCGCATGCCGTTCTTTTCGAGGACGCGAGCTGAGGCGATGTTGTCGGCGTTGCAGCTCGCCGTGACGCGCCGGAGCTGGAGCGCTTCGAACGCCGCGGTCAGGAGGCCGCGTGCCAGGTCCGTTCCTAGTCCCTGTCCGGCGAGGTCGGGTTGCAGCATGTAGCCGATGACGCCTTGCGTCGCCCGGGGCATGCCAGGTTGTCCGAGGCCATCGGTGACGTCCAGGAAGCCCAGGCCGGCGAGCCGGCCGTCCAGCTCGGCGATGCACGAGAAGTCGGTGTCGCTGTCGGGGATGCTCGCCCACTCTTGGACGTAGGCGTCCGGGTCGACGTGGGTACGGAGCATGAACCGGTTGACGACCGGGTTGTTCCGCAGCGCGACGAGCTGGTCTGCGTCCTCGGGCTGAGGGTCGCGGAGGAGGAGAGCCCCGCTCCGAGCGGGCCAAGGAGAGGTGCGCACCCCGTCATCCTCCCAAGAGTCAGGCTCGGTGACCGATCCTCTACCGGGCGGCGCGCCGTGTCAGTCCATGGGGAACGGACGACGTGCGATCCACACAGTGAAACCAACGATGAGGAGCGCATCGAGAGCGAGGACAAAGTAGCCCCATCCGAGTGCGAACTCGGCTTCGAGCGACCCAACTCCGAGGATGACGGTTACTCCAGCGCCCAGCACGAGGAACACGGGCAGGATCAGGCTAAGACGAGGTTGAGCGTTGAATGCGAGCTGCGCGTCATGGAACCATCGCTTGTTCCGAGCACGCCAGACGATTCCTGCGGCGGTGAGCACGAGCACCGCCACACTCGCCACCGGGAACAGGACATCTCGCACTAGTTCAGACTACGGGCGCGTTGGTCGAGGTGCGTCTCGTTGGTCGATCGTTGACCGAGCGCGACTGCTTACAGGCCCGGTAGTCGTGTTGAACAGATCGCGCGCTGCTCACGACCATGAATCGTCGCGTCCGTACATCGGTACCGTTCGAGTATGTCGAACAACCAGCCCTGGTCATGGTCAGTCCCGTTGCGGTCGCAGACGTGGCTCGACATGGTGAAGCCAGCGAAGCTGAACCTGACCCAAGCCATGTCCTCGCTGCCTGCCGTCACTATTCGATCGGCGGTCTACAACAATGCGCTGAACGCCGCACGCCAGGAGGTTCTTGCAACCGCGCTCAAGCCACCAACTCTCGGCCCACTCAAGCTGCCCATCGGAGCCCGTCTGCAGTGGAAGATGGGCAGCTTTTTCGAGGCGCTGCGTGCGAGCACGCGCATCTCGCTCCCCGACATCGCACAGCTCCGGCGAGCTGCGCTACCGCCCAACATCGCTGACGCTGACATCGAGTACGACCTCGAAGCATGGAACCTCTGGATGCAGGAGGGTCTTCCGATCGCGTGGGTGCCTGACCCGCGAACACTCGAGCTAGTCGCTGCTGCTGGAACACCTGCCCAGCGCCGGGCTGTTTACGGTCGACGTTGGACGCACGTCCTCAACGCGTGCGAGGACCTCCTCAGCGACGTCACCTCAAGTGAGATGAACAACTTCGTTCAGCCCACTCGACGCGCGATCGACGGCATCAGGAACGGCTACGCCGACCTCGGACAGTCCTATGCCGCCAGCATCCTCGACTCCATCGTCCAGAAGACCTACACCCAGAAGGAGCAGCGTCGTTGGGTTCACAAGCCTGGCGCCGACGACCAACCAGGCGGGTTCCGGAACTTCTTCCACCTCACACAACTGCAAAGCATCTACGAAAGCTTCTGGGACGGTCCCGTCCCATCAACTTTCAACCGACACGGAAGCGCTCACGCCGTGGGGCGTGGGCGGCAGTACTCACGGATGAACGCCGTTCTCGGCGTCGCGCACGTCGCCAGCGTGATCGGGAAAAACGAAGCCGAAGCACGGATCCTCCATAGGACGGCATAAGCATTTCGTGGCTGGCGCTGTTGGCGGCGTCTGGCTGTGGCTAACACGGCCGCCCCCTCTCACCGCTAAGTGGATACGGTCACCAAGGGCCGCAGGAAGCGCCCAATCGCCGTATGAGGATCGGCAAGTGAGCTGGGCGACCTTGGTCGGCGCTCGCACCAGCGCGACGAGCTTCCGCGGCCGGTGAGTGATCAGGCATCGGTCCCGTCGCGGTTCGATCAGTACGCCTTGGGGTGCTGCGGGGCAACGTTGGTCACAGGATGACCGATGTCGACACGTTCCTCGTGGCGCTCGCGGAGGTCGCAGCTCGACCGGGGCTGCGGGGAGGGCGTCGCGAATCGCTGTCCGGGGCTAGTTCTGGGCGGACGGCGTGCGCGCCGGGCCCGTCCGTCGTGTGGTCCACCAGGCTGCGGCGGTGACGAGGACCAGCGCTGCGCTGGGGATGAGGTTCGCGATCGACCCTGACGCGTCGGACCGGCTGCTGAGCTCGCCGCCGAGATCGACGTGGAGGGTGGTACCGAGCACGAGTGCGGTGAGGTTGTAGACGCCGTGGAGGGCGACGGCGACCTCGAGCCCTCCGGTGCGCCAGGTGATGATCCCGAGGGACGCGAAGAGCACCAGGTACGAGGCGAGGATGTACGGGTCGAGCGAGCCGTGGACGAGCGAGAAGACCACGGTCGTCGTGGTGATGCCGGCGACCGCGCCGATTCCCGCACGTCTGCTCCATCCCCCGACGACGCGGAACATGAACCCCCGGAAGCCGTACTCCTCGCCCGCGGCGGCGAGCGGCGTCAGCACCATCCCGATCACGAAGAACGCGACGAGGTCGGCTGTCGTCCACGGGATCGGCTCACTCGCTCCCGTCATCGACAGGACGGACATCGCGATGAGGACCAGCGGGGCGAACACGAGCAGGGCCCGGCCGAAGACGCCGAACCGGAACCGCCCGGCCACCGAGTGGAGCGAGCGGAACGGGACGCCGTAGATCGCGCGTTGCAGCAGCATGCAGTACGGGATCAGCAGGCCCAGCGAGAGTGCGCCGGCCGCCTGCTGCAGCGGCGTGAACCCGGTCCGGCCGAGGAGTTCGGTGTCGATGAGGGTCGCCAGGAACAGGAACAGCCGGGCGGACCCGACCAGGCCGGCGAACAGCAGGACGATCGCGACGATCCCCCGGACCACCCGGCGGTCGTCGGCAGCGAGGACGCGGTGGTACTCGACGCCGGCGGGGACGTCGGCGAGTACGGCGGGCGCGTCGGTCTCGAGGAGCCAGCTCGGGGTCGCGGACGTGGAGGTGGAGGTGGAGGTGGTCTGCATGGTCGTCTTCCTGTCGGGGTTCGGCCGACGCGTCCGTCCGGCGACGGCGGTCAACTGGCGAGCTCGTCGATCCAGCTCGACCGCATCCGGAGGGCACGCTCGGTGCTCCCGATGACCGCGCCGAGACCGACGAGCAGGTTGAGGGGCAGCGGCAGCTGCACCGGCGAGGTGAATGTCCCGATCGAGTCCGCGACGGGCGGGATCTGGGAGATCGTCTCGACGAGCTGGGGGACCGTGACACCGAGACCGACGGCCACGAGCGCGATCGAGACGAGGCCGATGACACGGCTCACGGCGGGGTGCTCTCGGTGCAGACGAGCGCGGCGGCCCTCCGCTGACAGTGGATCCGGTGCGAGCTGCTGCTCGGTCCCGTCCGACCCGACGTAGTGGCAGCGCTTCAGCCCGAAACCGGTGATCGCGACCTCGATGCGACCACCCGGCACGGTGAAGACGGCCGGCATCGTCGAGTACGACCGCAGCGATCCGTCGACGAAGAGCCTCGCGCGCACCGCACCGTCGCCAGCGTCACCGCCGTGGCGGACGTCGACCGTGTAGACCGAGGCCGTTCCGTCCGGGCCGGCGATCGTGATCGAGCGCAGCGACCGGCTGAACACCTGCCACCAGCGGAACCGACGGAGGGGCTCACCGGAGCCGGTCCGTGCACGACGACTCCGCCAACTCGCGAACCGCATCCCGTTCCCGCTTCCCTCGTTGCTAGTACGCCGTGATAGCGCATGCTGGGAAACTAGCACATTGTGATAGACAGGCGGTGCGTCGGGTGCGACTTCCCGGCGCGCACCCGGACGGCGACCAGACGGAGCACGCAGATGATCAGGACCCCACTCACCGCGGAGTACATCCACGGAGCGCTCGACGTCGAGGAGACGCGATCGGGCGTCCGCCCGCACCTGCTCCCGGTCGGGATCCGGTCGCGTGACGCGGACGCACAGTTGCTCGCAGCGGAGGCGCAACCGTCCGGTGTCCGTGTCGTCGTCACCACGACGGCCCGTCGGGTCTCCCTCGAGCTCCGAGCCAGCAGGGTCACGTACCGCGGAGTGCAGCGCCCGCGCGGGGTCGTCGACGTCGTCGTCGACGGGGGTCCCGCCCGCGGACACACGCTCGAACACGGCGACAGCGTCGAGGTCGACCTCTCCACCGGCGCGGGCACCACACGTGCCGGGGACACCGACGTGCTCGCCGTGACCGACCTCGATCCCGGTGTGAAGCGCATCGAGTTCTGGCTGCCCCACAACGAACAGGTCGAACTGATCGCGCTCCACTCGGATGAACCCGTGGAAGCCGCCCACCCGGAGGGGCGAGTCTGGGTGCACCACGGCAGCTCGATCAGCCACGGGTCGAACGCGGTGCGCCCGACCGGTGTCTGGCCGGTCGTCGCCGCCCGCCGAGCCGGGGTGGAACTCACCAACCTCGGCTTCAGCGGCAGCGCCCTCGTCGACCCGTTCACGGCGCGCCTGATCCGCGACACCCCGGCGGACGTCATCAGCCTGAAACTCGGCATCAACGTGGTCAACCTCGACGCGATGCGACTGCGGAGCTTCGTGCCCGCGGTCCACGGGTTCCTCGACACGATCCGGGACGGACACCCGACGACGCCGCTGCTCCTGGTCTCGCCGATCCACTGCGCCATCCACGAGGACACGCCCGGACCCGGCGCGTTCGACCAGGACGCGCTCGCCCGGGGGACCGTGCGGTTCACCGCCACCGGGAACCCTGCGGACACCGGTCAGGGGCGCCTGACGCTGCGGATCATCCGGGACCAGCTGGAGGAGATCGTCGCCGCCCGCTCCGACGGTGCCCTGCACTCCCTCGACGGACGGATGCTCCACGGCCCGGACGACGCCGAGTCGGATCCGCTGCCCGACGCCCTGCACCCGAGTGCGACGTCGCACCGGACCATGGGCGAACGCTTCAGCGACGTCGCCTTCGGTGTCGGTGGGCCGTTCAGGGATGCAGTCGCCTGAGCTGGTGCAGGCCGACCTGGACGCCCTCGACGTCGTTGCTGAGGATGACGAGATCGGTGTCCGTCGCGGGGAAGGACGCGAGGAGCGACTGGTACCCGGGGTTGTCGCCGGGCACGAACCACGCATCCCGTGACAGGACCCGACCGAGGAAGGCCCCGTAGCCGTACGAGACGGCGGCGAGGTCGTCGCCCGGGGCCGGAGGCGCCAGGTGCGCCTGCGGGGTCAGCAACCGGCTCGCAGCGGTCTCGGTCAGCAGCGCTCCGCCACGGAGTGCACGGACGTACCGGACGAGGTCACGGGCCGTCGTCCAGAGGTCGCCGGTCCCCGGGATGTCCGTGAACGTCCGCTGGACACTGATCGGCTGCCCGTCCCGGTGACCGACCGCGACGTCAGCATCGCCCACCGGATACCTGCCAGAGCTCGTGGACCGCATCCCGACGCCGGTGAACACGATGTCCGCGGCGACCTCGCCGTACGGCCGGCCGGTCACCGCCTCGATCACGAGGGCGACGACGACGAACCCCGGTCCGCTGTAGCGCCAGGACTCGCCTGGGCTTCCGACGGGTGGCGTGTCGAGGATCATCTGGACCAGGGTTGCGCGTTCCGGGGGCTCCTCCAGGACGGCGGGCAGCCCTGGGATGTCGCCCCAGTGCCCGATGCCGGACGTGTGGCTGAGGAGATGGTGCAGCGTGACCGGACGGAAGGTCGGGGGCAGTTGCGGCAGCCACGTGCCGACCGGTCGGTCGAGCTGCAGCAGCCCGCGCTCGGTGAGCGCGAGCGCCACGACGGACATCACCTGCTTGCTGATCGAGCCGACCTGGAACCGCGTGTCCGGCGTGCAGGGCGCAGAGCCCGGGCCGTGCGCGAAGCCGCCGGAGGCGTCCCGCTCCGGTCCGGCGCCGTCCGCGACGAGCAACGAGCCGGACCACGAGGTCGGCGGCGTGATCGTTCCGGACAGCATCAGGTGGTCGTGACCTGGAGGGCGATCACGGAGATCACCGACGAGGACGCGTTGTTCACCGCGTGCACGACGACACCCGGCCACACCGACCCGGTCCGTCGCACGAGGAGCGCTGCCGAGACGCCGACGATGAACGCGACGGGCGTCGTGAGGTTGATGCCGTGGGTCAGGGCGAAGACGAGGGCGCTCAGCAGCGTCGCGATCCACGCACCGTACCGGGCGAGGAGGTTGTACACGACTCCCCGGAAGAAGAACTCCTCGCCGATCGGCGTGAGGACGGCGCCGAGGAGGATGGTGCCGAGGAAACCGAGTACGCCGCTCGTGGCGGCGGACCGGTAGTCCGTCTGCACGTCCTGCGCCGGAGTGGCTGCGGCGACGATGCTGCTGATGCCGATGTTCAGCGCGACGACCCCGAGCCCGATGGCGAACCCGATGAGGAGCCACTTCGGTGCGACCCCGCGCAGTCCGAACAGCCCGCGGTCTCGAAGACGGAGTGCGATGGCGATCAGTGTGCCGCCGAGCGGCGCCAGCCCGGACACCGCGTACAGCGCCAGGCCCCGGGACAGCCCGGCGTCGTCGGGGATCAAGCGGTAGAGCGCGATCCCGACCGCGTAGAGCGCGACGGTCCCTGCGGCGGCGATCCAGAAGTCCGCCCAGGTGACCCTCGACGGGCGAGTGACGCGGGAACCGTTCCGCGGCGACGTGTGTGCGGTCGACATGCTTTCCTCACTGGTGCTGTTCGGGGCGCGATGGCCGTGGAGTCGAGTGGGGTGGACCCGGGACGGTGCGGGGCGGAGCACGGCCCGGTCAGAGCAGCCACTGGCCGAGCGGGTACACGAAGTACCGGAGGGAGTACGCCTCCCAGAGGGCTCCCACGACCAGCAGTGCCAGGGCCGGCAGGGCGAGGAGGCCCGTCTTCCGTAGCCCGACCAGGTAGCCCTGCCGTCGCCGTGACACCTGCGCGGTTTCCGGGCGGGTCCAGTACTTCCCGATGAGGAAGACGCCGAGGGTGACGACGACGTACGCCTGCAGCTCGATCACGAGGGTCAGCGAATGCGGGATCAGCGCCACCCACCCCTCGGGGCTGCCGGGCACGAGCGTGACCCCGGTCTGGACGAGCCAGTACCCGAAGAACGCCAGGCCGGCGAACGGGACGATCAGCGACGGCACGACGATGGTGAGCAGGCTGAGGCGGAAGACGTTCACGGCGAGGATCAGCAGGGCGAACAGCGGCGGCGTGCGCACCACGGCTCCGACGAGCGCCGCCGTGCCGTCGTCCTCCAGTGCGGTCGCGCGCGCCTGGCTGAGCCCGGGGAACAGCAGCCCCGCCACGAACCCGAGCACGAACAGCCCGTACGTCGCGGTGTTGAGGACGAGGTAGACCCGCGCGTTCTCCCGGACGATCTGCAAGGGGCGCCGCCAGAGCGGCACGGTGTCCGTCGCCGACGGGTCCGCAGTCGTGCGGGCCGGCATCCGGGGTGTTCGGTCTGGTGGCTGCGTCACCTGTCATGCTCCTTGTCCGGGTGCCCACTGCGGGCTAGTACGATGTAATAGTTCGTTTGGGACGCTAGCACAGCGTGTTAGTCAGATGGAAGAGAAGTGATCGCGGATGACGGATTCGCCCAGCACGGACACGAGGTCGAAGATCCTGATCGCTGCGGCGACGATGCTCGGTGAGGACCCGACGGCGCGTCTCACCGTCCGCGCGGTGGCGGCGCGGGCGGGTGTGAGCACGGGATCACTCCGGCACTTCTTCCCGACGCAGCAGCAGTTGCTCGACACGGTCGTGGAAGGCCTGCAGACGGTCGAGATAGCGGACGACCCGATGGCCGACCCGTCGAGGAGTCCGGCGGATCGTCTCGAAGCCTGCCTGCAGCTGCTCCTCACGAGCGTCGGCACCGGCGCGGCCGCCCGCGAGAACTGGATCGCGATGCACGATGCCTACATCGCTTCCCGCGCGCCTGACGAGTCCGGCAACACGTTCCTCGCGATGGAGCGCTTGGGCGTCAGCCGTGTCGAGCGCTGGCTGGACACGCTCCGTCAGGAGGGCGTCGGGCTTCCCGACGACCTCGAGGAGCCGGCGCGGTTCCTGCTCACCGTCGTCAACGGCCTCGCGCTCGAACGTGCGCTTCCCGGGGCGCGTTCCCGTGTCCCCTTCGAAGGACGCTCACTCCGACTCGCCGTCGACGCGGTCCTGGGCGAGCGGACGCCGCGGTCGTGACGACCGTCCGCGGTCGGGCGAACGTCCTCGGTCGCCCGCCGAGGATCACCGATCCGAGCCGGAGGCTCCTGCAGACGCTGCCGGGGGAGTGCTGAGCGAGGCGGCCGACGGGATCGCCCCGGCGGACTCCAGGCGGCGCCGGGTCTCGGCCGGCGACTCGCCGTAGACCTCGCGGTACCGCATGCTGAAGCGGCCGTGGTTGGAGAAGCCCCACCGTCGAGCCAGGGAGCCGACCGAGAGCGTGGGGTCGGCCAGCAGCTGCGCGTGTGCCGCCTCGATCCGCGCGTTGAGGAGGTACTGCATCGGCGTGATGCCGAGCGTGATCTTGAACGCGCCCTGCACGGCACGCAATGAGGAGCCCGCGGCCTCGGCGATCTCGGTGGCGGAGACCGGCCGGTGCAGGTTGTCGCGGATGAACGCCGACGCGCGCTGCACCATCGGTGGCAGCTCGGCATCGACCTGTGCGATCCGGTGCGCGGACGGGACGAGCCGTCGCGCGGCCTCCAGGTACTGCTCCGTCGCCTCGCGCACGCCCGGGTTTGACGAGGCGCCCGGCAGGTCGAGCACGAACCGGGCGTGCGCGACGACGTGCGCCCAGTACTGCTCCAGGAACACCTCGTTCGCAGGGCCGCCGTCGTTCCGGAGAGCACCACCGCGCACAGCGCCGCGGAGTCGAAGATTGTTGCTCACTCACCCCACCGAACGCCGAGGCGATGTGCACTCCGTGCCGGACCGGGGTACATGCTGACACCCAAACGGCGGCCGTCGACTTCCCGGCGTCGCCGGGCCGTCCGGTCAGCCATCGGCTACCGGGCGGCTGTGTCCTCGCCTGCTCGACTACATCAAGAACTCGGTCGCTGCTTCGACCCCTTCAGTCATCAGGCTCCAGCTCGGCCGAGCGAAGTCCTCCCGCCTCAAGCGCACCCTGACCTCGTCAACGACCTCATCGGCGCGAGTCTGGGCACGAGTGACACCGTTGACCTCGTAACCGAGCTTCGCGGACACCCGAAGGGATGGCTCGTTCCAAGCGACTGCGCTCGACTCCGCCCACTCAGCTCCCAAATGGTCGAACGAGAACAGCAGCAGCGCCGCCCGCATCTCGGTCCCAAGCCCTCGGCCCTGATGCGCGAGGGCAAGCCATGAGCCGCTCTCGACGGTCTTGCGGGCGGCAAAGCGGCGAGCATGCAGTTCCTGAACCCCGACCGGCGTCCCCTCGTGGAGCACGGTGAAGCTCACACCCCACGAGTCACGGCTCACCGCGGACCGGAGCTTCCAGTGGTACTGCGCCAGAGAACGAGCCAACGTTGTCGGTTCTGCGTCCGTCCACGGGACCCCGAACGGCATCCGAGCGGGGTCGTGGACACCGGACAGGGCCGAGTCGACGAGCCCAGGAAGATCTTCGTCGCGCAGGGGCCGCAGTTCCAGCCGAGGAGTGATGAGGCGCAGCCCGAACAAGGGCCAAACTTGATCGAAATCCATTTCTCAACGGTACGAGCGCGGCGTCAAACGTTACGGGCTCGCGATGTCCCGCTGGCCGATCCCTCCTTGGGGACCGGTTGTGTGGGTAGCGTCGAGACATGCTCGACCGATGGTCTGATACTGCGACTGCTTACGACAGGTCTTTCGCGCGACTCTGCGCAGGGGCCATCGACGGGTTGCTTGGGAACCACGTGAGCGTCGGCGACGGGCCCGCTCTCGACGTCGGAACAGGGACGGGATCCGTCGTGGGCGCCCTCATCCGACGCGGATTCGCGGTCACCGCATGCGACAAGGAACCATCCATGGTGCGGTTCGCTGCAAGACGCTACCCGGCGGTTGACATCGGAACTGCGGCGCTGCCCTCACTGCCCTACGACGACGCCTCGTTCGCGGTCACGACCGCGAACTTCGTCCTCAACCACGTACCAACCCCGCTCACATCGGCTCGTGAGCTCCTTCGAGTCACCCGTCCTGGTGGAACCGTCGCCGCGACGATTTGGCCGTCCGAACCGGTCGGAGCGCTCAACCAGTTCTGGAACATGATCACCAGGGCAGCGGACGTCGCGGTGCCGGCCGGACACCGATTGCCTCCAAAGGACGACTTTCCGAGAAACGTCGGCGGCTTCCGCGAGCTGTTTTGCAACGCCGGCGCAACCACCGTCGACTGCAGCCTGTTCTCGTACACCTTCCGTATCCGTCCCGACGACCTCTGGGCAGCGGTGACGGCAGGGATCGCAACGATCGGTCAGACGTACATGAGCCAGACCGACGAAGGCCGTCAACGGATGCAGGCTGTGTTCACGGACGCAGCGGCGCGGGAGGCCCCTTCCAATGTTCTTTCGTTTGAGAGCACAGCTGTGGTCGCCCACTCCGTCGTCCGGTAGCCGATCGTCAACCGAATGGGGCTGCCTACCCGCGGTACCACTCGTTCGGCCCTTCAGACAAGATCCGCTCCGCTACACGTTCGGCTGGTTCCTCAGCCCCGATTGGGCGCTCCTGCACGAAGGTCAACGGCTGCCAACCGTGGTACCACGCCTTCATCTCATCGGCGTCGAACTCAGCAGCTTTCGGTCTCGTGGCGTGTCGACGGACCGTTTCCTCGAATGTGAGATCGAAGGCGTAGAAGCGGGCGTCAGTCGCATGTTCAGCGGTCCGAGCGAGCAGGTCCTCGTACTGGCGCACGTTGAAGATGCCGTCCATCACCACGTGCTGACCGGCGTCAAGGCAATGGACGGCCGCGGCCTCGAGTAGATCGGCGTGAGCCATGCCTGCCGTGCCCTGTTCGCGGAAGATGACTCGGTGGAAGTAGTCCTGGTGCAGGACAGCAACCGGTCCGGCGAGCTGCGTTTGCAGGAGCCGTGCGACGGTCGACTTTCCAGAGCCCGAGTTGCCACGAAGAACGATCAGCACTCAAAGCACCCTAGCTACGCGTACCGTGCCCGGTCAGCGATGGCCTCCCGAGACAACTGCCGGCGTCCGCAGAGAGCCTGAATGAGCCTCGGTCGGCTGCTCAAACTTCTCGGGGTTCCCGCCCTGCAACGTTCGTCTCCCAGTGCGCGAAGACGATTGAATCGCCCAGGCTCAATTCCCGAGCGACCGCCGCGGCCAGGCGCTCACCCTTGAGTCGCTGCTCCTGGCCGGTCCGTGCATCCGGCCAGCCAGTCTCGTAGGAGTACAGCGACTCGAATGTCGCAGCCCACTTGCGGATGTCAGCCTGCAGCCACGCCGGTAGCTGGGGCTCCCCATCCGGCGCTCCACCGTCATCCCGCCGGATCGGCCAATCCGCGCTGTAGTCGTTCATGAGCCGGTACCGCATGTCCACAGGATCGCACAGGCGCCAGCGCCGTGGCCCGGAAGAGGATCGGGTGTGAGACGACGTAAACCAGGGGCAGCAAGTCGGTCCTCGCGGCATGAACGCTCTACTTATCGGGTACGCCCGCGTCTCAACGTACGAACAAGACCTCACCGCTCAGCGCGTCGCGCTTGAACGGCTTGGAGTTCTTCCGATCAACAACCACCCTGACCATGGCTTGGCCGGCACGAATCGTTCACGACCCGGTCTCCGCGAAGCGCTCGCTTCTTGCCGTGATGGAGACACGCTGGTGATCGCGAAGCTGCACCGGTTGGCCCGGAGCCTCCGCGATGCGAAGGACATCGTCGATGAGCTCACCGCGAAGAACGTGAAGCTCAACATCGGTGGTTCGGTCCACGATCCGAACGACCCCGTGGGTCGGCTGCTGTTCAACGTCCTCGCGATGGTTGCCGAGTTCGAATCGGACCTGATCCGAACCCAGACACGCAAAGGGATGCAGATAGCCAAAGCGAAGGGGCATCTCCGCGGTCGCCGGCCCAAGCTCAGCGCTGCACAGCAACGACATCTCCTCGAGGTGCACCAAGCCGGCACGCACTCGTTGCTGAACTCGCCGAGCTATTCGGCATCGGAGGAGCGACCGTCTACCGCTGCATCGACCGCCAAGGCCATCCAGATCACTGACCCCGCCGATCTGCTCCCGCACACGGGTCCGAAAGCGGATCGGCTATCTCGAAGTGCGCCTTCGTGAGCCGGCGGCAGCGAGGATCGATGCCATCGCCGCTGGCCACAGCGCATCCAGCCGCGGCCCCCATGGTTCTGCCATCACCCCACTCTGACGAAGCGCGATGACCTCCGACAGGGAGACCCAGCGCGAATCCATCACCTCGGCAGGATCCGCTCGCACCGCTGAACCACTCGGCTCCTGTACGACGAAGAGGTCCACGAGTGCCGTCTCCTCGATGAAGCGGCCGACGCGGCGCAGCACCTCGGGCTCGACTGTGACGTTGGTCTCCTCGAGCAGCTCTCGGCACGCAGCTGCAGGACCAGTCTCGCCTGCGAACGCGCTCCCACCGGGAAACTCCCACCCGAAGGCGAACTCCTTCGTCGGAGCCCGCTGCGTGAGCAGGACGGTTCCGTCGGCCCGGTACACGCACATCGTGACCACCAGATGGAACGCCCCACCCGGCCAACCCGCGTCACCGCGCCGGAACGTCCCACCCATCGGCACCCCGGCCGCGTCAACAAGATCCCACCACTCGTCCACACCGCCAGCGTAGGAGCCGGGGGCCCGAACGCCCCACCCGCAGGTTCGGACGCTGAAGGCGCACACGGAACCGGTCCGCCGTCCGCCGGGTCCTCGGTACGGCGTATTCGGACGACGTGAGATCAGCGCGAAGGGGGCGGCGGCCCCGTCGTGTCCCCCACCCGCAACTCCGAGGTGAACGACGCCGGCTGCGGCTCCGCACCCTCGAGCATGGCCAGGGCGGCGCGTGCGGCGGCCTGGCCCTTCTGCACAAAGGGCTGCACCAGGGTGGTCAGGTGCCGGATCGGGGTGCGGTGGAGCAGGCTGTCGTCCACGGTGATGCCGTCGAAGCCGACGACGCTGACCTCCTCGGGGACACGGAGTCCGGCATCGAGTGCGGCCGAGATCGCCCCGACCGCGATCAGGTCGCTCTGCGCGATGACGGCGGTGGGGCGGGGACCGTCCGGCGCGAAGAGCTCCGTGCCGGCGAGACGTCCCTCTTCCACCGAGCTGCCGGCGGTCTCGATCGCGACGGCGTCCGGGTAGACCAGGCGCACACCGCGCAGGCGTTCGAGCGTGGTGAAGGCGATGCCCTCGTCCTGCCGGGCTGCGTCGATCGGGCCACGGCGGCGTGCGGCATCGAGGGGCAGGGTCACGACGGTCACGTCCCGGTGGCCGAGCCCCTGCAGGTACTCCGCAGCACGGCGTGAGGCATCCCGGTTGTCGAGCTGGACGGGGACGGCACCCTCGATCTCGTCCGCCTCGATCGCGACGACGGGGATCTGCCGACGGCGCAGCACCGCGACGGCCGGGTCGATCCGCACGTTGCACCCGACGAGCACCACGGCGTCCATCGGGGCGTCGACCAGCGGGCCGGCACCCTGCTCGTCGTCGAGCGGACTCCGGACGAGCAACAGCGAAGCACCGGCCGCACCCGCGACCTCGGCGATGCCGTCGAGCGTCAGGACGTTGACCGGATCACGGAAGGCATCGCTCAGACGCTCGTCCATCACGACACCGATGACGCCGGAACGACCGCGGCGCAAGGAGCGAGCACGGGGATCGGGGCCGCCGTAACCGAGGTCGGCCGCAGCGGCGAGCACGCGGGCCTTGGCGTCCTCGGACACCGGGCCGAGACCACTGAAGGCGAGCGAGGCCGTCGACGGCGCGACACCGGCAGCACGGGCGACCGCTGCCAGCGTCGGGCGCGACGAACGGGTGACGCCGCCGCGGGAAGGCGACGCGCCGGGTCCTGTTGCCGGTTCGTCCATCGCCCGTTAGCGTAGCCGGAACGAGCGGTCGAATCGATTCGACAGCCGCAAGACCAGCACCGACACGCACCAGAACGCGCAGCACCGAGCGCGCCGCAGCACGATGGGAACCACCATGACGACGCCGTCCACCCGCACCGTCCCGACCACCAAGGCCTGGATCATCGCGGTGTTCGTGGTGTTCACCCTGTCCGGGCTCGACATCGCGACGTGGCTGGGGCGGATCCCGAGCGTCCGCGACTCCCTCGGGGCGAGCACGTTCGAGATGGGTCTGCTCGTGCTCGGCATGGCCGTCGGCTCGATCGGCGGTCTGACCTTCGCCGGGCACATCGTCGCGAAGCTCGGTGCGAGGCGGGGCGTGCAGGTGGCTGCGGCGTGCCTGGCGGTCGGGATGATCTTCGCCGGTGTGGCGGTCACGCTCGGGTGGGGCTTCGCCGCCATCTGGATCGCGCTCATCGCGTTCGGCTTCGGCAACGGCCTGTGCGACGTGTCGATGAACGTCTCCGGCGCCGCCGCCGAGAAGGCCGGCGGGCGCACGATCATGCCGCTGTTCCACGCCGCGTTCAGCCTCGGCACGCTCGCGGGCGCGGGCCTCGGCGCCCTGGCCGAGAAGCTCGAGATCCCGGTGTCGTGGCACTTCATCGTGCTCGTCGTCATCACGAGCGCCGCCATGCTCGTCGCCGTCGCGAAGTTCCAGGACGAGCACCTCGTCGAACAGCCGGTGTCCACCGACACGAGCCCGGTCGCGACGCCGCTCACCCGCTGGCAGGTCTGGGCACAGCCCTCCACGCTGCTCATCGGCGTGATCGTGCTCGGCATGGCGCTGGCCGAGGGGTCCGCGAACGACTGGCTGCCCCTCGCGATGATCGACGGCCACGGGCTCGACAACGCCGGCGGTGCTGCCGTGCTGACGGTGTTCCTCGCCGCGATGACCGCCGGTCGTGTTGCCGGCAGCCCGCTGATCGACAAGTTCGGCCGCGTGCCGATCCTGCGCATCAGCGCCGCCGTCGCGGTGGTCGGCCTCGGCATGCTCATCTTCATCGACAACGTGCCGCTCGCGATCGTGGGCGTCGTGCTCTGGGGTCTCGGTGCCAGCCTGGGCTTCCCGATGGGCATGTCCGCCGCGGCCGACGACCCCCGCACCGCGGCCGCCAAGGTCAGCGCCGTCGCGACGATCGGCTACGTGGCGTTCCTGGCCGGGCCGCCGCTGATCGGGTTCCTCGGTGAGGAGATCGGCCTGCTCGGGGCGCTGCTGATCGTCTTCGTGTTCATCATCGCGGCCGGCCTGGCCTCGGGTGCGGCGCGCGAGACCGGTGCCGCCGCCCGGCCCGCCCGCGGGACCGACAAGACGAGCGGGACCACGAAGCGCGAGACCGAGCACGAGCACGACACCGCGACCAGCGAGACCGAGCGAGCCAGCGACCGCAGCTGACGCACCCCGCCCTCAGCCGCCGTCGCCCGCCCGCGCCCGCGTCGCCAGGTGCAGGGCGAGGCGGGTCTCCGGGTCGGACAGGTCCACCCCGAGCAGCCGCTCCACCCGCGCGATGCGGTCGGACACGGTGTTCCGGTGCACGCCGAGCACCGCGGCGGTCTCGGCGATCGACGACTCCGCGTCCAGGTAGGCGGCGAGCGTCGTCAGGAGCGCACCGCCGCCGCGCTCGAGCGGTGCGAGCAACTGCCGCGAGGCCGGCAGGAACGTGTCCGTCTGCGTCCACGCGAGCAGCAGCTGCGCGAGCCCGAGCCGGTCGACGTGCACGAAGTGCCCGGACTCCGGACGGCTCGCAGCGAGGCGGGCGGCGTCGCCCGCCTCGCCGAGCGTCCGGACCAGCCCGGCAGGGCCCGCCTGCAGACTGCCGACGCCCACGTTGGTCTCCACGGTGGTGCGGAGCGTGTTCTGCGCGCGCCGCAGCCGACCCGCGATGTCGGCCACTGCCTCCCGGCCGGGTTCGTCGGGTTCCGACAGCCACAGCACCCAGCCGTCCGCCTGTTCGACGACGACCGCGTCGAGTCCCTCGGCGCGCACCGCGGCGTCGACCTGCTGGCGGAGCGCGACCAGGTCGACGCCCTGCCGCGCGACCACGCGCGCTCCGACGTGCCAGGCGTCCAGCCGCCACCCGGCGGCGATGGTGCGCTGCACGAGCTGCGGGGCGGGCGCCCCGTCGGCCGCACGGAGCTCGTCGAGCATCGCCATCCGGTAGCGGGCGTCGCGCTCGTCGTCGAGCCGGGTGAGCAGCAGCCGGTGCCCGACGGCGACGGCGGCCACCTGCAGGGCACTCGCGACCACCTGCTGTTCGGCGGCGATCGGGACGGGCAGGCCGACGGCCAACCAGGCGCGCGGTCCGATGCCGGTGCCGACCGGGATCGCCACGAGCGTCTCGTCGACGCCCTCGGCGGTCAGCACGTCGCTCGTGCCGGCGCGGCGGACGAGCACGGCGCGGGCCGCGTCGTCGACGGCGGCTCCGCGGAGTGCCAGGCCCGAGGCGTCGAGGAACCGCACCGGGTGGCCGAGCGAGCGGTCGAGCCGGGCGAACAGGTCGTCGAGTTCGGGGCCGGCGTCGAGCGCGACGCGGGAGGCGTCGAGGGCTGCCCGGGCCGCCGGCCCCATCCCGGTGCCGATGAGTTCGTGCAGGCGGACCGAGGTCGCCCACGGGTCCGGGGTGGCGAGCACGGCGACGCCGAGCCGGTCGGCGAGCGTCGTGGTGCCGGGGCCGAGTTCCAGCGCCCCGTCGACGACGAGCAGGGTGGTGCCGGCCGCGGACGCCCGGCGCAGCAGCACGTCGAAGCGCGCGTCCGCGCGGTCGACGGGGGTGAGCAGCACGACGACGTCGTCGCCCTGCGACAGGGACCGGCCGACCTGGTCGGGGGTCCCCACCACCCCGCGGACGCTCCGGACCGCGGTGCTGCCGGAGCCGACGAGCAGGCGGGTGCCGGGCGGCAGGAGCGGCAACAGGTCGCCGACGGCGTTCACGCGAGCACCTGGCCCACGGCCTCGGGGACGACGTCGGCGTCGATGCCGAACGCCCGCGGTCCCATGCTCGCGGTGCGGTCGGGGTCCGCCCACCACCACGGCGCCGACGGCAGCACGAGCACGGCGAGCTCGTTGCCGACCCGCGTGCGGTCGGTCGCCACCGGCGCGAGCGAGCGCGCGTCGACGACGGTGATGACGCTCGGGGTGCTGGCGACCGGCAGGCCGTCGACCAGGCAGTGCACGTACTCGCTGCCCGCCTCGACCCGGGCGACCGCGCCGGTGCCGGCGTCGCGGATGGCCAGGCTGCTGCGCACGAACGCGAGCGCGTCCCCCTCGCGCTGGACGTCGATGACTCGGCCCTGCGCGACGACGCGGCCGCCGATGAGCGCGGCGAGTTCCGCCGCGTCGCGTGCGCCGCCGGCTGCGCGTCCGATCCGGAGGGCGCGCTGCACGCTGCCGACGACGGCTCGCTCGCGCAGCAATGCGACCGGGACCGGGCCGATCGCGAAGGCCGCCCAGCCGCCGCTGTGCGAGACGGCCTCGCGCCAGACCGTCTCGACGTCGTGGGGGTGCCGGGCGTCGACGACGATCCGCAGACCGCTCGTGGTCGCCGCCGCCGCCGTGACCGTCGTGGTCGGGCCGACGAAGACCGACAGCTGGTCGATGCGCGGGACCGCGCGGCCGACCAGGTCCGCGTCGACGAGCGGCAGTCCGGCGGCGTGGGCGGTGAGGGCCGCGGCCGGTCCGGTCACGCCGCCGATCTGCGCGGCGACGACGGCGTCGGCACGGGTGCCCGTCCAGCGTTCGACCGCCGCGAGCGCGGCCGGCAGCTCCTCGCCGCTCGGCATCTTCTCCTCGAGCACGGTCGTCGACCCGATCAGCCCGACCGCCACCACCGAGCCGAGCGCGGGGTCGTCGAGGTCGACGACCGGCACGCTGCGGTCGCCGAGCGCGAAGCGGAGCGCGCTGACCATGTGGTCGACGCGGCCGCCACCACCGCAGCCGAGCAGGGCGGTGCCGCGTCCGAAGACGGTCGCGGCGTCGGCCTGGAGGCCCGTCACACCGCCGCCCCGCCGCTCACCCTGGTCCATGGGTCCATTCTGCTGCCGTGGTCGGGTGCGTGGGGCCGGGGGTCGGGTGCACGGGCCGGACGCCGGGGTCGGCGCGCGGCCGTTCGTCAGCCGACCGCCGGGGCGGCCGGGCGGACGTGCTCGTGCAGGTCCTCGACCGGGACGAACGGTTCGTCGAGTCCGAAGCACGACGGCCCGAACACGGCGAGCGCCTCCGGGGTCCGCATCAGGTCGGGCGTCGAGATCCCGATGACCCGGACGCGCTGGCCGAAGCGCAGACGTTCGGTGGTGATCGGCTCGGCGGTCTCGGCGTCGAGGACGCAGATCAGGTCGGGCACGACGGCGACGAGGCGGCCGTCCCGCCGGGCGACGAGGTTCTCGTTCTGGAACCGGAGTTCGAGCTCGGAGCCGTCGGTCCCCTGCACGGTGGCACGACCGCGGGCGAACCCGTCGACCGTGCGTCGCTCGACGTCGACGACCTTGCCGTCGAACAGCTCGCGCAGGTGCGTGTAGATCGTCGTGCCGAGGGCCTCGGCGAGCGCGTCGATGGGGTCGCGGTGGGCTTCGCGGGCGACCCGGATGGCCCGACCGACGGCGAGCGCCAGGGAGAGCGTGCGCGGGACGGCGGTCTCCTGCACCTGGCGGCCGGACATGGCGTACTCGGCGATGTAGGCGACGCCGCCGAGCCGGATGGTGACCCCGCGGGCGAGCCACTCCATCTTCTTGTTGTCCGTGCCGGTCTCGATGATGACGCCGTGGCCGTTCTCGTCGCTGATCGCGAGCGGACTGCCGGGGACCCCGTAGACCGAGAACGTCTCCATCTGCAGCTCGGGGAACGCGCGGCCCATGCCGTCCGCGTCGACCACGGGGAGGCCACCGGTGGCACCGACGAGCAGCGGGATCATCGAGTTGATGCCGCCGCACTCGATGGGCATCGTCGCGGTCGCCGTCCGGCCCAGGTGGGCTTCGAGCCGACGGAGGGCGCCGAGGGGTTCCGGTCCGGCGGGGATGCGTTCGAGCACCACCGTCGGGGCGCCCATCTGCGCGGTGGGGATGACGAGGGCGTCGTCGGGCACCTCGGACGGGTCGAGGATCGTGACGGGGCCGTGCTGTTCGATCGCGGCACGGACCAGGAGCATCCCGATGGTGGGGTCGCCTCCGCCGCCGGTGCCGAGCAGCGCGGCGCCGCGGGCCAGGTCGGGCAGGTCGTCGACGTCGAGGATCCAGCTCATCGGTTCTCTCCGCTGCTCAGTTCGCCCGCGCTCGTGGTGCCGTCGTGGCGGACCGCGGGGGTGTCGTAGCCGAAGTACCGCGGGCCGGCCAGGCGCAGGCCGTCCGGGGAGTGCCAGCGCTCGTCGGCCGGTGCGGTGACGATCCGGATGCGGGCGCCGAACCGCAGGGCCTCGGTGGTGATCGGCTCGCCGGTCTCGGCGTCCAGGGTGATGATGAGGTCGGGAGCCGTGGTGCGGACCTGGCCGGCCACCTCGACCAGCAGGTGCTCGTTCTGGAACCGGAGCACCGCCTCCAGGCCGGTGTCGCTGCCGGAACCGGCGATGCGGGCCGTGCCACGGGCGAACCCGGTGACGGTCTTGCGCTCGATGTCGGCGACCTTGCCCTCGAACACGACCGTGCCGCCGAGCACCTCGGTGACCGCCGTGACGGGGTCCGCGTTCTCGCTGCGTGCGCGGACCAGCGTCTCGCCGAGCCGGACGCTCAGCGACAGGCTGCCGCGGACGAACGACTCCTTCACCTGCGCGCCGGACATGGCGTACTGCGCCGTGATCGCGGAGCAGCCCATCTCGACCGTCGCCGTGCGGGCGAGCCGCTCTGCCCACCGGTTGTCCACCGTGTCGAAGACGACGGTGTTGCCCTTCTCGTCGGCCAGGGCCATCGGTGTCGCGCTGACCCCGGACAGGGTCGGCAGCACCATCTGCACCTCGGGGAAGGCGCGGCCCATGCCGTCGCCGTCGACCAGGGGCAGGCCGAGCTCGGCCGCGGCGACGATCGGGGTCGTCGAGTTCACGCCGCCGACCTCGATGCAGGCCAGGTGGGTGGGGGTGACCCCGAGGAACGCCGACAGGCTGCGGATGGCCTCGGCGAACTGGCCGGCGGACGGCAGCTTCTCGACCATCACGGTGGGAGCGCCGATCATCGCGACCGAGAGCACCACGGCGTCGTCGGGAAGGTCCTCGACCTGGACGATCTCGACCGGGCCGTGGGTGCGGACGGCGGCCTCGGCGAGCAGGCGTCCGATGTAGGGGTCACCGCCGCCGCCGGTGCCGAGGATCGCGGCGCCGCGGGCGAGGGCGGAGCAGTCGGCGCCGATGGCGGTGAGGAGGGGTGCTGTGGGGGCGGCTTGCGTGGCTGCGGCTTGCGCGGCTGCGGCGCGGGGCGCGGCTTGCGTGGCGCTCATCGGACCAACGCCCCGAGTGCCAGGTCGCCGACGGCCTTGGCGCGGATCCGCGTCGCGTTGCCCGGCAGGTACGGGATCGGGACCTCGTCGAAGTCGACGATGTCCACCGAGCCGGGGTCGGCGCCGGCCGCGATCGCACGGTCGACCGCCTCTTGCCGGGCCTCGTCGACCACGGCGGACCGGCGACCGTCGCTGATCGCGTAGACCTTGTCGACCTCGCCGCTGACCTGCGCGATCGCCGCACCGATGGCGTTGGCGACCGAGTAGTGCTCCGGGCGGTGCACGGTGCCGAGTCCGGGCAGGGTGTCCGGCAGCAGCACCGAGCCGCCACCGACCGCCACGACGGGCAGCGGGTCGGACGAGGTGCGCATCCGTTCGACGATGTCGGCGACGCGCTCCGCGATGACGTCGAGCGCGCGGGCGGCGACCTCGGCCGGCACCCCGGCGACGAGTGACGGGTCCCCGATCGCACCGCGGCCACCGCGGACGGCGACGTCGGTGGCGGTCAGGGTGGAGCCGCCGAAGACCAGGCCCTCCTCGGTCAGGCGGTACCCGACGGAGTCCGGGCCGACGACGCTGCCGTCCTCGCGGATGCGGGAGCCGCCGCCGATGCCGACGGACAGGACGTCGGGCATCCGGAAGTTCGTGCGGATGCCGGCGACGGCGACCTCGCCGGTGGCCTCACGCGGGAAGCCCGCGGTCAGGACGCCGACGTCGCTCGTCGTGCCGCCCACGTCGACGACCGCACAGGTGTCGAAGCCGGACAGCACCGCTGCGCCGCGCATCGAGTTCGTCGGGCCCGAGGCGAACGTCGCGACCGGGTAGCGACGGGCGTACTCGACGTCCATCAGCGTGCCGTCGTTCTGGCTCAGGAAGAGCGGTGCGTCGATGCCGCTGCCCGTGACCGACCCGGACAGGCCGTCGACGATGCGGTCGGCGAGCTCACGGAGCGCCGCGTTGATGATCGTCGCGTTCTCGCGCTCGAGCAGGCCGATGCGACCGATCTCGGACGACAGCGAGAACGCCACGTCGGGCCCCAGCTCGGCGGCCATGATCTCCTGCGCGCGCTGCTCGAACTCGTCGTTGATCGGCGAGAACACCGACGAGATCGCGACGGAACGGATGCCCGCGGCGGCGATGGCACCGGCGTGCCGCTTGAGTTCCTCGGGGTCGAGCTCGGAGATGACGCGGCCGTCGAACTCGTGGCCGCCGTGGGCCAGGAACGGCTGCGCGTGCACGGCCGACACCAGGTGCCCGGGCCAGTCCGTGAACGGGGGCAGCGACGCCGTCGCCGGCAGGCCCAGACGGACCGCGGCGGTCGGGGCGAGGCCGCGTGCCTCGACCAGGGCGTTGATGAAGTGGGTGGTGCCGATCATCACGCCGTCGATGTCCGTGGGGCCGAAGGCGTGCTGCTCGCGCAGGCCGTCGAGTGCGGCGACGATGCCCGAGGTGACGTCGGGGGTGGTGGACCGCTTGACCGCCGCACGGACGGCGCTGCCGTCCATCAGGACGGCGTCCGTGTTGGTGCCGCCGACGTCGATGCCGATGCGCATGGGGGTTCCCTTCGGTGGTGCGGGTGCGGGTGCGGTGGTGCGGGTGCGGGGTGTTCGCGGGGTGGTGCTGGGTCGTGGGGTGGTGCTTGTTGCGGGTGGGGACCGGCCGCGCCGTCGCGCGGATCAGGGGTGCGGCGACGCGACCGGCCGTTCGGGGAGCGCCCGGGTCAGGCGGCGGGGGTGGCCGGTGCTTCGGCGACCGGGGCCTCGGTGGCAGCCGGCGCGGCCTCGGTCCGACTGACACCGACGCCGCGGATCAGCCCGACCTTGCCGGCGACCACGTAGAGCACGAAGGCGATGACCACGGAGTTGATCGACGGGATGCCGACGGCGACGAAGTACCCGATGAGCGAGGCGACCGCCCAGATGACCAGGGTGGCCGGCACCCAGGTGGGCGAGGTCGCCGGGATGTTCTCGGCGTCGCTCAGCTCGCGGCGCCAGCGCTTCACGACGAAGTACTCCGCCACCATGATCCCGGCGATGGGCGGGAAGACGACCCCGAGCACCGACAGGAACGGTGTCAGGGCCCCGAGGAACCCGACCGCGGCGAGCACCGAGCCGACGACACCCATCACGAGCGTCACGAGCCCGCGGTTCACCTGCTTGCCGAACACCGCGTCGATGAAGTTCGTGACGCCGAGGCTCGAGCTGTAGATGTTCCAGTCGTTGATCTTGAACGTGCCGAGCAGGATCACGAGGATGCCGACCCAGCCGACGCTCGACGTGATCACGCGGGTGATGTCCGCGGAGCCGACGGCGTGGGCGAGCAGGACACCGGCCAGGCCGATGACGTACTCGCCGAGCGTCACGCCGAGCAGCGTCTGCTTCACGACGTCGCCGACCGAGCGGTTGAAGCGCGTCATGTCCGGCGTGATCACCGCACCGACGATGAACCCGCCGGCCACCAGGGTGGTGCCGGCCACGAAGCTCAGCTCCGGACCGGCCGGGGCACGCGCGGCGAGCTCGGCGATCGAGTGCCGGCTCAGCTCGACGATGACCGCCCAGCCGACGAGCACCAGGAACAGCGGCACGGTCACGTTCGCCAGCCACTGCATCGAGTGGAACCCGCGCAGGACGATCGCGGTGACGAGCAGCCCGAACACGAGCGACCACGCCCAGGCGGGCAGGATCGGCAGGATCGAGACGAGGCCGGCCGCCGAGACGCCCGACTGGATGCCGAACCAGCCGATCAGGCTCAGCCCGATCGCCAGTCCGACCAGCGCCGAGCCGGCCTTGCCGAACCCGGTCCAGCGGGCGATGACCGAGGTGTTCAGGCCCTCCTTGACGCCGATGACGCCGACGAGGACCGAGACGATCTCCAGGATGACGGCACCGAGGGTGATCGCCCAGAAGGCGTCCCAGAAGCTCATGCCGAAGCCGAGCGTCGCACCGAGCAGGAACTGGGACAGGGCCGAGATCTGCCCGAAGCGCTGCACGGCGACCTGGAACCAGCCGTAGCGCGCGGACATCGGGACTCGGCTGAGCGAGTAGTCGTCGACGGCGACCGACTCGGAACGGGGGGTTCGTGGTGCTGACACTGCGGTCTCGCTGGCCATCGTGGCTCCTCGGGGAGGGGTGTCGGCGTGGGCCGATCGGGGTGTCAGCCACGGTAGGACGGCTTCGGATTGCGGTACATGTGCAGAACGTCGTTACGGGCATGTGAATCCGTGCACGATGCACGGGCCGCGCGCCCGGTCCGGCCGACGACACCACGCCGGTTAGGCTTCCGGGGTGCGTCTCGTCATCGCCCGGTGCTCCGTCGACTACGCGGGCCGGCTCTCAGCCCACCTGCCGCTCGCGACCCGCCTGCTCATGCTGAAGGCGGACGGCTCCCTGCTCGTGCACTCCGACGGCGGCAGCTACAAGCCGCTGAACTGGATGAGCCCGCCCTGCTCGATCGAGATCACCGAGCCGGACGAGGAGCAGTCGGTCGCCGGCATCACGCAGGTTTGGACGGTGACGCAGAAGAAGACGCAGGACAAGCTCATCGTCTCCCTGTACGAGGTCGTGTCCGACGAGACCCACGACCTTGGCGTCGACCCGGGCCTGGTGAAGGACGGGGTCGAGGCGCACCTGCAGCAGCTCCTGGCCGAGCAGATCGAGCTCCTCGGTGACGGCCACACCCTGGTCCGCCGCGAGTACATGACGGCGATCGGGCCGGTCGACATCCTGGCCCGCGACGACGCGGGGGCGAGCGTCGCGGTCGAGATGAAGCGCAACGCCAACATCGACGCGGTCGAGCAGCTCACCCGCTACCTCGAGCTCATGAACCGCGATCCGCACCTGCGCCCGGTGCAGGGCGTGCTGGCGGCGCAGACGGTGGCACCGCAGGCACGCACCCTCGCCGAGGACCGCGGCATCCGCGTCCTCGTGCTCGACTACGACGCGATGCGCGGCATCGAGGGCGGGCACACCCGCCTGTTCTGAGCCGCGTTGGGCCGTCCAGCCGTCCGGCCGTCCGGCCTGGAGGCACGGCGCACCCCCGCCCCGCCGCCGACGGATCCCGGATGGTCGCCGCCACGTCCCGGCTAGGGTGGGCAGGACATGACCAGCCCGTTCTCCGCCATCCTGTTCGACCTCGACGGCACCATCAGCGACTCCGCGCCGGGCATCCTCGAGAGCCTGACGCACACCTTCCGCACCGTCGGCGTCCCGGTGCCGGACCACGACACCCTGATGTCGTTCGTGGGTCCGCCGATCATGGACACGTTCCGGATCGCGATGGGCATGGACGACGAACTGGCCGACCGCACCCTCGCCGTCTACCGCGAGCACTACTTCTCGCACGGGGCGCTCGACTCCGCGATGTTCCCGGACATCGACGTCGTGCTGCGCACCCTGCACCAGGCGGGGCTGCCGATCTCGACGGCGACGAGCAAGCCGGAGACCCCGGCGACCTACATCCTCGAGCACTACGGGCTCACCGGGGACATCGACATCATCACGGGTGCGAGCGACGACGAGGTGCGGTCGAGCAAGGCCGACGTCGTCGAAGAGGCACTGCGACGCCTCGAGGCCCACGGCTTCGACGCCAGTCGCCCGGTGCTGATCGGCGACCGGAAGCACGACGTCGAGGGCGCCACCGTGCACGGCGTCCCGGTCGTCTTCGCCGAGTGGGGCTACGGCTCCCCCGACGAGGCCGAGGGCACCATCGCCCGCGCCGCCACCCCGCTCGACCTGCTGCCGATCCTGCTGCCGTCCGCGACGCCGTCCGCATGAACGACGTTGCACGCCGGGGCCTCCGCGGCGCCGCCTGGTTGCTGCCCGCGGCCATCGTCCTGATCGCCCTGAACTTCCGCGGCCCGATCGTCGCGACCGCCCCGGTCATCGGGGACGTCCGCGCCGACCTCGGTCTGACCGCGACGATCGCCGGGCTGCTGACGACGATCCCGGTGCTGTGCTTCGCCCTCGCGACGCCGTTCGCCAGCTGGGTCATCGCGAAGGCCGACCCCGAGCGCGCGGTCTCGCTGTCGCTCGTCATCGTGCTCGCCGGCACCGTCGTGCGCTCGATGCCCTCGTCGGCGGCGCTGCTGATCGGCACCGCGGTCATCGGCATCGGCATCACGATCGGCAACGTGGTGATCCCGGTGGTCATCCGGCGGGACACCTCGCCGGAACGCGTCGGCCTGGTCACCGGCGTCTACACGTCGGCGCTCAACGTCGGGTCGATGATCACGTCGCTCGGCACCGCTCCCCTGGCCGCCCTGTGGGGGTGGCCGGTCGCCATCGCGATCTGGGCGGTCTTCGCACTCATCGCCGCCGCGGCCTGGACCTACACGGTCGGTGCTCGCGCCGCCTGGCGACGCCCGCTGCCCTCCGAGCGGGACGAACCACTGCCCGTCACCGGCCCGATCGACCAGGTGCTCGACACCGGGGCGATCCGGACCGCCCGCGCCGCCGAGGCCGCACGGGTCGCCGCCGCCGAGCCCATCCGACCGGCACGACGGCTCATCACCTGGGGCCTGACGCTCGCGTTCGGCGGTCAGGCGTTCTCGTACTACGCACTCACCGCGTGGATCCCGACGCTGCTGCACGACGAGATCGGCTTCTCGAAGGCGTCGTCGGGCGCGAGCTCGTCGGTGTTCCAGATCCTGGCCGTCGTCGGGGCGCTCGGTGTCCCGCTGCTCGCGACCCGGTGGCGTCCGGCGGCGATCATCGCACTGGTCGGCACCCTGTGGCTGGCGATGCCGCTCGGGCTGCTGTTCGCCCCGCAGCTCTGGTTGCTGTGGTCCGTGCTCGGCGGCGCAGCCCAGGGCGGTGGCATCACCGTGATCTTCATCGTCATCGTGCGGATCGTCTCGAGCGACGCCGACGCCCGCCGGATGTCCGCGTTCGTGCAGGGCGGCGGGTACCTGCTCGGGTCGGCAGGGCCGCTCGTCGCCGGTGCCCTGCACGGTGCGACGGGCAACTGGACGGCGCCGCTGCTCGTCGTGCTCGTCGCGGTGCTCACCCTCGGTGTCGTCGGGACGTTCGCCGCGCGACGGGTGTCCTGACCCCGAACCCGGACGCCGGCTGAGACCCCGCTCCGGCTCGACCCCCGAGGCGCTGACCGACGGGGGCCGCACCCGCACGACCCCTCAGCGCGCGGACCCGCTTCGCGGCCAGCTGGCGGCACGGTCCCGGCCGGTCGTCATCCCGGACGGCCAAGGTCCGGAGAGTGGACATCCGACGACCCGCCCGGTGGCGGGACCAGCCGCTCGCGGCACGGCTCACCCTGCTCGTGATCGCTGCCGGCACGACCGTGCTGCTCGCCTGGAACCTGGGCCGTGGGGGGGACTTCAGCTTCTACCAGGCGTCGGCGCGGTCGATGTCCGAGTCGTGGCCGGCACTGTTCTCGGGCGCGTTCGACCCCTCGGCGACGGTGACGCTCGACAAGCTCAGCGGCTTCGCCGTCCCGCAGGCGCTGAGCCTCCGGCTGTTCGGGCACTCCACCGCCGCGCTCGCGTTCCCGCAGGTCGTCGAGGGCCTCGTCACCCTGTGGGCCTGCTCCCTGGTCGGACTCCGCTGGGCCGGCGTCGGGACGGGCCTCGTCGCCGCCGCGGCAGCCGGGTCGACGCCGGTCTTCGTGTCGATGTTCGCGCACCCGATGGAGGACGGCATGGTCACCGCCGCGCTGGCCGTCGCCCTGCTGTGCTGGCAGCACGCGGCACTGACCGGGCGCTGGTGGCCGCTCGTCGCCGCGGGCCTGGCCGTCGGCGTCGGGTTCCAGGCGAAGATGGTGCAGGCGTGGTTCGTCCTGCCGGCCCTGCTGCTCGGCACCCTGCTGGCCTCGGCCCGGCACGACGGCCGTCCCTTCCGCTTCGGCACCCGGGTGGTCCGTGCCGGGGTGCTCGGGATCGTCGCGGTCGTGGCCTCGCTGTCGTGGGTGACCGCGCTGGCGCTCACGCCGTCGGGTTCGCGGCCGTGGGCCGACGGCTCCACCGACGACAGTCCGCTCGCGATGGTGTTCGGGTACAACGGCATCGACCGGTTCCTGCCCGGCGCGGTGCCCGGGTCCGTCCGGTCGTTCGCCGTGCCGTTCGGCCCGCACACCTGGCGCGGAGGTCCGGCCGGGTTCGGCAAGCTGCTCGGACCGCACCTGGCGTCACAGGTGGCCTGGCTCCTGCCGGCGGCGGTGTTCGGTGTGCTGGTCGCGGCCGTGGTGCTCGTCCGCCGCCGTGCGGAGCGACCCGGTGCCCTCGGCTCCCCGTTCGGGCACGCCTTCGACACCCGTGCCGGCGCCGCCACCCTGGCCGTCCTGGTGGTCTGGTTCGCCACCGCGGCGGCCGTGCTCTCGGTGGCCGCCGTGCCGCACACCGCCTACGTCGCCGCGATCGGCGTGCAGCTCGCCCTGCTCGCCGCCCTCGGGTGGCGCGGTGCGGTCGGGCTCGTCCGGGCGCAGGCTCGAGGGCTCCGGGCGCTCCCGGTCGTCCTCGCCGCGGCGCAGCTCGGCTGGGTGGTGTTCCTCGCGCGGGGCACCGCGATGCCGAGCGTGCTCGCCGGACCCGCGATCACGGTCTCGACGGTCGCCGTCGTCGCGACGCTGGTGGCGGTGTGGCGGCGACCCCGCTGGGAGGCGACGCGCGGGCCGGACCGGCACCGGGCCTCCCGGACGGTCATCGCGCTGGCAGCCGGGCTCGCGCTCGTCGCCGGACCCGCCGCGTTCTCACTGCAGGCCCTCGACGCGACCCGCGACGGCAGCGGCGTCGACGCGTCGGTCGGGCCGTGGCCCGCGCGCTGGCCGATCCCGGTCGGCAGCCCGGACGTCTTCCACGTGTCGCGCCCGGACCCGTGGGGCGGGTCGACGCCCTACCCGCGGGCCCTCAGCCGACTCGTCTCGACCGCGCGACGCCTGGAGGGGTACCGGCACGACGAACCGCTCTTCATGACGGACACGTGGCACATCTCCGCACCCGTCATCGACGCGACCGGACTCCCCGTGCTGACGGACGGCGGGTTCTCGGGCACCGTGCCCGTCTTCACGACGCACCAGATCCGCCGGAGGATCGCCGACGGTCTGCGCGTCCTCGTCGTCGAGGCCCACGCGCCCCGCACCGACCCGGTCCTGCGCGCCGCACTGGCCGGGGGCTGCCGAGCACTCACCAGCGGCACCCGGCACGCACACCTGCCGAGGCAGCCGCGCCGGGCGGACGGCATCGCCTGGACCGTGTGGCACTGCGGGCTGCCCGGGCCGTCCGTCGGACCCGGTGCGCACCGCCACCACGGCTCAGCTCGCGGCGAGCACCTCGCGCAGGGACATCGGCGGACGCCCGGTGATGCGTTCGACGTCGCCGGACACGTGCGCGAGCGCCCCCTCGGCGATGGCCGTGTAGGTGCTCACCCAGGCGTCGGCCTGCCACGGCTCCGGGTTCCACTGCGCACGTGATGCGTACGCCTCGTCGAGGGTCTCCGGGTGGTAGCTGATCGTCCGGCCGCGGACCTCGGACACGATCGCCGCCGCCTGGGCCAGGGTGATCGCCTCGGGGCCGGTCAGCTCGTACGTCTGGTCTCGGTGCGCGTCCGGGTCGTGCAGCACCGCGGTCGCGACGCGGGCGACGTCGGCACGGGCCACCGCGGCCATCGCGCCGTCGCCGGCCGGGCCGCGGATCACGCCGTCCTCACCGACCAGGTCCTCGACGAAGTCCAGGTAGAAGCTGTCGCGCAGGAACGTGAACGCCATCCCGCTCTCGCGGATCGCCTGCTCCGTCGCCCAGTGGTCGCGTCCGAGCGTGAAGGTCGCGTCGGGAGCCGCGCCGAGGAACGACGTGTAGACGACGTGCCGCACGCCCGCGTCGGCCGCCGCGGCGACGAACGCGCGGTGCTGGTCGAGGCGGTCCTGGGCCTCGGCCGCCGAGACCATGAGCAGCACCTCGACGCCCTGCAGGGCGGTCCGGCTCGCGTCGGCGTCGGCGAAGGTCGCGACGGCGACCTCGGTACCCGGAAGCTCCGGCGCACGCGAGGCGTCGCGCACGAGCATCCGGAACGGCACGGCGTCCGCGGCGAGCGCAGCGCTCACGGCGCCCCCGATGTTGCCGGTCGCTCCGGTGATGGCGATGGTCATGGTCGCTCCTCGTGTCGGTGTCGGTGTCGGTGTCGATTTCGCGTCGCGTTGGTCGGTGGTCACGTCCACACCGTCCTGGAGGCCCGGATCACCGTGGGCGCGACCCTCGCGGCGTTCACGCCGTCCACCTCCACCGCCCATGCGCGGGCGGCGTCGTGGTCGCGGCCGTGCCGCATGTGCCGGCCGACCAGGCGGTCGAGCCGCACGTCGTCGGCGACGGCGCAGAACCAGGTCTCGGTGAAGAGTGCGGGCAGCGCCGACCACGGTGCGGTGTCGTCGAGCAGGTAGTTGCCCTCGGACACCACGAGTCGGGCTGCGCGGGGCACCGCGATGCTGCCGGCGACGGGTTCGTCCACGCGACGGTCGAAGTCCGGTGCCCACACCACGTCCTCGTCGGCGGTGACGAGTCGGCGGACGAGCGCGACGTAGCCGTCGGCGTCGAAGGTGTCCGCCGCGCCCTTGCGGTCGTGCCGGCCGAGGGCGTCGAGCGCCGCGTTCGACAGGTGGAAGCCGTCCATCGGGACCTGCACCGCCGTGCCTGCATCCAGGCGATCGTCGACTGCGGTCACGATGCGGCGGGCGAGCGTGGACTTGCCGGCACCCGGTGCTCCGGCGATCCCGAGCACGGTGCGCTCGCTCGAACGGGCCAGTTCGACGGCGCGCTCGACGGCCTGGTCGACGGTCGTGCCGGAGTCGCTCACGGCTTCATCCTCGCAGAGCGCACCGACGCTGGGCCGCGGTGGTTCACTTGCCGCATGGTCGATGCGACGAAGGCGTTCAGCGGGTTCTCGGTGCGTGACGTGCCCGAGGCGAAGGCGTTCTACGAGGACGTCCTGGGGGTCGAGGTCACCGAGGACCACGGCATGCTCTTCCTGCAGCTCGGCGGTGGACACCAGGTGCTCGTCTACCCGAAGGGCCCGGGTCACGAACCGGCGGCCTTCACGGTGCTGAACTTCCCGGTGCCGGACATCGACGCCGCGGTCGACGAGCTCACCGCGAAGGGCGTCGTGTTCCTGCAGTACGAGGGGGTGACCGACGAGCGGGGTGTGAACCGGAAGGGCGGGCCGCTCATCGCCTGGTTCACCGACCCTTCGGGCAACGTCTTCAGCGTCATCGAGGAGTGAACATGTTGTATTCCGAAAGCTCGCGTCGGCGCTGCTGATCGTCATACCGTCCTCTCACCGACGAGAGGACGGCCATGACGAAGGTGCTGGGACGGCATTGGACCCGCGAGGGGCTCCTCGCCGAGCGCGAACGCGTCCGCGCAGAGTGGAACCTGGACGAGCGGGAGTTCGCGCCCACCGAGCAGTGGCGCGACCTGTTCACCGACGAGTACCTCGCACAGGACTGGCTGGACAGCATTTCGTTCCTGCTCGGTGAGCGATGACCGGGCAGTCGACTGCCGCGGCTGAGCAACAGGCGGAGATCGCGCAGAGCCTCCTCGACGCTTCCCTGCCTGGTCACGGGGTGCGGTTCGACTACGACCTCGACGTCCCGAACGGAACGGCAGTCGTCCAACCTGCTGCCGTGTCGGACAAGACACCGCCGGTCCGCCTGACGGTCGGCGGCATCCACACCGCGGACCTCACGCTGTCGATCCGCTTCAGGTGGAGCGATCGACTCGAGGTCCTCACAATGAACGAGAGCCGGTTCACCCTGCTCCTCGCGGACGAACGACAACCACTGGTCCGCTTCGAGTTCCAGGAAGCGTTGACCGCCACTCCGCAGTCGCACTGGCACCTGCACGCCGAGCGCGGCGCGTTCAGTTCGCTGCTGGCCAGAGCCCGCGACCACGGTTCCGGGCAGCGTGACGCGGCGAGGTTGTCGTCATTGCACTTTCCGCTCGGCGGCCCGCACTTCCGGCCGAGCCTCGCCGACGTGGTCGAGTTCGTCATCGTCGAGTGCGGCGTGGATGCGCTGCCGACGTGGCGGGAGGCCGTGCACGGGTTCCGGAATCGGTGGCGCCGTGAAGAAGCTGCTGCGACCACGCGGCAGTTCCCGGCTGAGACAGCGCAGGCGCTCCGTGATCTCGGTTGGGACGTCCAGCCTCCTGTGCCCGCCGAGGTCCCGCCGCAGTTCGCCGTCCTGACCGCCGGGTGATGCGGTCAGCGGGACAGGGCACCCGCCCAGCCGAGGGCGATCGGCACGAGCAGGCCGTGGCGGTGGTGCGGGAGCTCGGCGACGGGGATCCACCGCGACTCGTCGGTCGAGCCGTCGAGCTCGTGGCGCAGGGCTCCCCCGGTGATCGTCGCCCGGAACACCACCTGCACGGCCTTCATCGGGCGACCGTTGGCGTGGATGCGGCGTTCGGCGGGGACGATGTGGTGCCGGACCCCGAGCAGGGCACCGGCCTGGGCCTCGTACCCGGTCTCCTCGCGGATCTCGCGCACGACGGCCTGCTCGACGGTCTCGTCGAACTCGACCCCGCCGCCCGGTAACGTCCACGTGCCCGCGTCGGGGTGACGCAGCTTCGCCAGGAGCACGCGGTCACCGTCCGTGATCACGCCGTAGGCGGCGAGCCGGGTGTCGTAGTCCGTGTACTCCATGGGCCGACCATGCCAGGTGGGTGCACCGACGTCTGCCAGCCGCGCCGGGCCTCCAGGCCGTGGACCGGGGTGGTGCGGACGCTCAACCAGCCCGCCACCGGTCACGACCCCCCGCGGCCCGCACGCCGAGCGGTCACAGACCGTCGGCCCCGCCGCCCGCGGACGACGGAACGTGACCACGCGACGCAGCACGTGCGGTGTGTCGCGACCGCTCGCCGCGCAAGGCCCCACACCCGACGTGCGCGCCCGACCCGGATCAGGCGTCGACGCGTGCCGCTGCCCAGCCGACCCGCATCCGGGCGACCGCCCGGTCGAAGGCGCTGAGCGGTTCCCCGTCGTCTCGGATGACGGACTGCAGCTGGAGCCCCTCGTACAGCGCCATGAGCTGCTCGGCGGCGTGCCGGGGCGAGGCGCCACGGGACTCCCGGCCGGCGACGACGTCACGGACCAGGGCGAGGGTGACGTCCTCGAACGCCCGCGTGTACTGGGTGCGGAACCATCCGGCGGCGGGATGGTGGGGGTTCGAGGCGGCGCTGAGCACGGCGACCCGGAGGCGCACGAGGGCCGGGTCCTCGACGCCCGCGGCGAGCCGGGCACGCAGGTAGGCGACCGTGCCGTCCCGCTCCGCGATCGGCCAGAGCTCGAGTCGGCTGCCGTTGTTCCACTTGTCCATGACCGCGACCACCAGGAGTTCCCACATCGGGTACGCCCGGTGGAACTCGTCGGCCGTGACCCCGGCGTGCTCGGCGACCTCGTCGGGCCCGACACGGTGGAAGTCCCCGGCTCGGTAGGCACTGATCGCCCCGGCGACGATGCGTGCGCGGAGGTCGACATCGGTCGTGGGCATGCTGACGATTGTGCGGGGCCGGTCAGCGGCCCGCGACCGCCAGTTCAGGGGGCGCGGCCACCGTCGCCGGCTCCCGGTCAGCCGCGGTCGAACGTCAGCGTCTCGTCGTCGGGCGCCCGGACCTCGCCGGTGCGGGCGAAGTCGGCCCAGATCGCCCGGAAGGCCCGGCCGCGGCGCTCGACCTCGGGCCAGTCGCGTTCGGGGACGAACCGGGTGCCGGCCCAGGCCTCGCGGCCTCCCAACAGCAGCGGCAGGTCGCTCATGTGCACGGCTCCGGTCGGGGCGCTCGTGACACCGCGGTGCAGTCGGTACGAGGTCGCCCGGCCGCCGGCGCGTCGGTGCCGTTCGGTGAACCGTCGGGCGTCACGCCCGTAGATGACGTCGGACAGCGGACGGACGACCCACCACCGCAGGGCCGACCGCAGCACCCGCGACCGGGTGACCCGACGCAGCCCGGGCACGAGCGGCACGTACATGCCGGCCTCGTCCGAACCGGACCCGATCAGGACGTCGACGTCGGGGGCGACCCGGCTCCACGCGGCGTCGAGGTCACGCTCGGCGGGCAGCGGCGCGAAGCCGTACTGGGTGCCGAAGGGCATGCCGGCGGCGAGCCCGTAGGGCGCTGCAGCACGGGTACCGAGCGCCTGACGGTCGAGCAGGTCCTCGAGCGGGGTGTCGGCGTGCACGGTGCCGACTGCCCGGACCATCGCGCGGTTCATCCGTGCCCGACGGCGGGACAGCCCGAGCGGGGCGCTCTGGATGATCGCGCGGCGGAAGAGCCCTTCGGCGCCGGCACTGATCATCAGGTGCGCGGCCGCGTCCCCGCCGGCCGACTGCCCGAAGACGGTGACCAGGTCGGGGTCGCCGCCGAACGAAGCGATGTTCGCGCGCACCCAGCGCAGCGACTCGACCAGGTCGAGGAGCCCGAGGTTCGCCGGGATCGTCTCGCCGTCACCGAGGAACCCGAGCACGCCGAGCCGGAACGTGACCGACACCACGATCACGCGCTGCTCGGTCACCAGGTCGCGGGCGTCGTAGATCGGCAGGTCGCCGCCGCCGATGACGTACGAGCCACCGTGGATCCAGACCATCACGGGCAGCTGCTCGTCCGGCCGCACGTCGGCGGGCAGCGTGATCGAGAGCCGCTGGCAGTGCTCGTCGACCTCGATGCCCTGGATCGGGTTGAGCAGCAGGTCGACGAACTCCTCGTGCGGCTGCGGTGCGACCGGCGACGGGGTGGACGCGTGCAGCTCGCCCTCGAACGGTGGCATCGGCTGCGGCGGGGCGAACCGTTCGGCCTGCGCGTACGGGATCCCGAGCACCCGGACCACGTCGCCGTCGACCGTCCCGACGATGCGGCCGGCGGGGGTGTCGAACGGGGCTGGAGCGGCGGCGAGCATGTGGCTCACGGTATCGGGGCCGGCTGACGCAACCAGGCAGACGGACGGGAGGCCCGTGGCGGGGTCGCCACGGGCCTCTCCTCCGTCCTTTTGTCGCGTTGCGCGACGGGCGCTACCGCACCCGCTTGATGGGGATCACGACGAGTGCGCCGATGATGGCGATCGCGCCGGCGGCCCAGCACATGAGCGTGTAGTTGTCGGCGGCGTCCCCGGACCCGATCTTCAGGAAGAACAGGGCGACGGCCGGCGCGAGCGACTGCGGCAGCGCGTTGGCGATGTTGATGACGCCGAGGTCCTTGCCGGGACGGTCAGCGTTCGGCAGGACGTCGACGACGAGTGCGGTGTCGATCGCGGAGTAGATGCCGTACGCGAAGCCCATGATGACCTCGGCGACGTAGAAGCCGTTGACCGTGTCGGCGTGCGCCAGCACGATGAGTCCGACGGCGAACATCGCCGTGGAGCCACCGACGAACACCTTGCGGCGACCGAGCTTGTCCGAGGCCCAGCCGGACAGCGCCGCACTGACCAGCAGCGCGATCGTGTAGAGCAGCACACCGAAGGCGACGGCGGCGGTCGCCTCCTTCGCGCTCTCGATGCCGAGGTGCTGCTCCATGTAGAGCAGGCGGTACGTCGTGAACATGAAGGTCGCGAAGATGATGAGGAAGCGCGACCACCACGCGAACGCGAAGTCCGGGTTCTTGACCGGGTTCGTCCAGAACGACGCGATGAGGTTCAGGAACGTGAACTTTTTGAGCTTGTACGTGGGCAGGTCGTCCCGCGCGACGACGGCGTACACGGCGACCAGGATGATCGCCAGGATGCCGGGCGCGATGAACAGCACGGGCAGGTTCGCGACGAAGAAGACCGACAGGTAGGTGCCGGCGAGCACGGCGATGTTCTGCGCGAGCGCGATGATGCTCGAGGACCGGCCGCGCTGCAGCTGCGGCACGTTGTCGGCGAAGCTCGCGAGCAGGGTGGCGAGCGTGGCGTTCGCGGCGAGCTGGGCGAGCAGCCAGGCCAGCGTCAGGTTGAGGACGTCGGGCGAGTAGGCGATCCACGCGAGAGCGATCGCGAAGACCACGACACCGCTGAGCAGCCAGGGGCGACGACGGCCCCAGCGCGTGCGGGTGCGGTCGGACAGGGCACCCGCGAGGGGGTTCATGATGAGCGCACCGAACGCGCCGATCGGCAGCACCGAGCCGATGACGTTCGCAGCGTCGTCGCCGACCAGGGCCTGCGCCTTGAGCTGCATGCTCACGTAGACGGGCGCCATGAGCGCGACGAAGAGGCCGAACTGCCCGAGGAACAGGGCGATCTGGTAGCCGATGCCCACCTTGACCGTGCTGACGGGCTGGGTGATGCCCTCTTCCGGGTTGAGCAGTGCCGGGCTGCCGGGTTCGGGTGTGCTCATGACGCCTCCTTGAGTCGATGAAAACCTTGCCTGACAAGGTTTTTCCGACGCGAGCATACATCGACACGTGTTGTCTGCAACACCGGCCGCGTCACACGGGGCAGCAAAAACTACACACCGGGTGGTTTTTGGGGTAGCGTCGTCATCGATCTCGCCGCGGAGCATCGCTCCTCGACGGGCCGCGACACCCAGACAGGATCGAAGGAGCCTCTGCAATGCCCACCACTTCTGTGCAGCTGTACTCGCTGCGCGACGCCATCGCCGAAGACCTCGACAAGGCCATCGCCCGTGTCGCCGAGATCGGGTACGAGAACGTCGAGCCCTACGCGTTCGTCGAGCGCGCCACCGACCTCGAGCGTGCGTTCGCGGCCACCGGCCTCAAGGCTCCGTCCGGCCACGTCGCCGTGATCGACGCTGAGGACACCGCGCCGATCTGGGACGCTGCCGAGCGCCTCGGCATCCGCACCGTCATCGACCCTTTCATCCCGACCGACCGCTGGCAGACCGCCGACGACGTCGCGAAGATCGCCGAGCGAGTCAACGAGCTGACCGCCGAGGCCGCCGGCCGTGGCCTGCAGTTCGGGTACCACAACCACCAGTGGGAGTTCACGAACAAGGTCGACGGCCGCACCGTCTACGACCTGTTCGTGTCGCAGCTGTCGCCGGAGACCGTCCTCGAGGTCGACACCTTCTGGGCGACCGTCGGTGGCGCCGACGCTCCCGCCGTGCTCAAGGGCCTGGGCGACCGCGTCGTCGCGATCCACGTCAAGGACGGCAAGGTCGACGGTGACATCCGCACCGCGCTGCCCTCGTCCGAGAGCGCCCTCATCGTGCCCGAGGCACTGCAGCGCGCCTTCGAGAACCAGACGCCGGCCGGTCAGGGCGACGTCGACGTGACCTCCATCCTCGCCGCCGCACCGCAGGCGATCCGCGTGGTCGAGTTCGACGCGTACAAGGGCGACGTCTTCGAGGGCATCACCGAGTCCCTCACCTGGCTCAAGGACAACGACAAGTGAGCCGTGTCGGGATCGGCATCATCGGTGCCGGCAACATCTCCACCCAGTACCTCGAGAACCTGACCAAGTTCGCCGACGTCGAGGTCCGCTTCGTCGCCGACGTGCTGCTCGAGCGGGCCGCTGAGCAGGCGGCTGCGTACGGCGTCGCCTCGTCGGGATCGGTCGAGGAACTCCTCGCCCGCGACGACATCTCGATCGTGATCAACCTGACGATCCCGGCCGCACACGCCGAGGTCGACCAGCAGATCATCGACGCCGGCAAGCACGTCTGGAGCGAGAAGCCGATCGCGACCGACCACGCGTCGGCCGCCGCGGTGCTCGAGTCGGCGAAGGCCAAGGGCCTGCGTGTCGCGACCGCTCCGGACACCGTGCTCGGTGCGGGCATCCAGACGGCGCTCCGGGCCATCGCCCGCGGTGACATCGGCGAGCCGCTGTCCGCGACGACCCTGTTCCACGTGCCCGGACCCGAGGCGTGGCACCCGAACCCGGACTTCCTGTTCGCCACCGGTGCCGGCCCCCTGTTCGACATGGGCCCGTACTACGTGACGACCCTGGTGCACGCGTTCGGCACCGCTTCGCGGGTGCAGGCCGTCTCGTCGAAGTCGCTCGACCGTCGCACGATCGCGTCCGGCCCCCGCGCCGGCGAGACGTTCCCGGTCGAGGTCCCGACGCACCACGCTGCCCTGATCGAGTTCGCCGGCGGGCAGTCCGCCCAGTCGACGTTCTCGTTCCAGCACGCCCTGCCCCGCATGGGCTTCGTCGAGATCAACGGCACGCTCGGCACGATCTCGCTGCCCGACCCGAACACGTTCGAGGGCTCGTCGCAGCTCTGGCGCTACGGCCAGGAAGAGCCCGAGACGCTCGAGGCGGTCGGCTCCACCTGGGGTCGTGGCACCGGTGTCGTCGAGCTCGCCCGCGCCATCGCGGAGGACCGCCCCGAGCGTGCCTCCGGCGCCGTCGCGCTGCACGTGCTCGACGTGCTGCTCGGCATCCGTGACGCGGCCGAGTCGGGTTCCGCCGTCGACATCACGTCGACCGTCGACGCTGTCCCGCCGCTGCCCGAGGACTTCGACCCCGCGGCAGCCGTGCTGACCGCGGGCGCGAACGCCTAGGAGCGCCGCGAGCACCACGCGCAGCACTTCGTGAGCAGGAATGGTCGGGTCCCGAACGGGAACCCGACCATTTCTGCTCACCAAGCGAAACCGCGCCCGCGCGCGACGCCTCAGACCAGCGCGGTGAAGGACGCGTCGCGCACGAGCAGCGTCGCCGCGTCGCCCACCACGGCCTGGTCGGGGTCGCTCGACAGCCCGAGGGACCAGTTGCCCCCACCCGGACGCTCCGGCAGCGTGAACTCCACCGTGGTGTCCGACGCGTTCAGCAGCACGGCCACGGTGTCGTCGCCCTGGTGCAGCACGAGCGTCACGGCCCGGTTGCCCCCGTCCGCCCAGTCGCCGTCCTCGAACCCGGCGGCGTCGGCACGGAGCACGGTCACCGTCGACTCCGAGTCGCCCGGCGCGGTGCGGAACCACTCCGGACGCAGCGCCTGGTGCTGCCGACGGAACGCGATGGCCGCCGTGGTGAAGGCGAGCAGGTCCTGGTCGGCGGCGGCCCAGTCGAACCACGAGATCTCGTCGTCCTGGCAGTACGCGTTGTTGTTGCCGCCCTGCGACCGGGCGAGTTCGTCGCCCCCCAGGATCATCGGGACGCCGGCGGAGAGCAGCAGGGTGCCGAGGAAGTTGCGGCGCTGCCGGTCGCGGTAGTCGTTCACCGCCCCGTCGTCGGTCGGGCCCTCGATGCCGCCGTTGAACGAGGTGTTGTCGCTCTCGCCGTCGTTGTTGTCCTCGCCGTTCGCCTCGTTGTGCTTGTCGGCGTACATCGTCAGATCGGCCAGGGTGAAACCGTCGTGGGCGGTCACGAAGTCGATCGAGCACAGCGGGGAGCGCCGCGAGCCCTCGTAGACGTCCGGGCTGCCCAGGACCCGCTGCACGGCGTCGCCGAGGGCGCCCTCGGCGCCGCGCCAGAAGGCCCGCAGGTCGTCGCGGTACTTGCCGTTCCACTCGGACCAGTCGGCCGGGAACCCGCCGACCTGGTAGCCGGCGGTGTCCCACGGCTCGGCGATCATCTTGACCTCGCGCAGCACGGGGTCCTGGTGGATGATGTCGAGGAACGCGGAGTGCTTCTCGGCCTCGCCGTCCTGGCGGGTGAGCGTCGTGGCCAGGTCGAACCGGAAGCCGTCGACGTGCATCTCCTCGACCCAGTAGCGGAGCGAGTCCATGATGAGTCCGAGGGCCGCCGGGTGCCCGACGTTCAGGCTGTTGCCGGTGCCGGTGGTGTCGAAGTAGTTCGCTTCGTCACCCTCGACCAGCCGGTAGTACGACTGGTTGTCGATCCCCTTGAACGACAGCGTCGGGCCCATGTGGTTGCCCTCGGCGGTGTGGTTGTAGACGACGTCCATGATGACCTCGAGCCCTGCGGCGTGCAGGGCCTTCACCATCGCCTTGAACTCGGCGACCTGCTGCCCGGCGGTGCCGGAGGACGAGTACTCGTCGTGCGGCGCGAAGAAGCCGATGCTGTTGTAGCCCCAGTAGTTGCGGAGGCCCTTGTCGAGGAGCGTCGAGTCCTGCACGAACTGGTGCGTCGGCAGCAGCTCGACCGTGGTGACCCCGAGGTCGGTCAGGTGCTTGATCGCCGCCGGGTGGGCCATGCCGGCGTACGTGCCGCGGATCTCCTCGGGGACGTCCGGGTGCTGCTTCGTGAAGCCCTTGACGTGCACCTCGTACACGACGGTGTCGGCGAGCGGAGTCCGCAGCAGGATGTCACCGTCCCAGTCGAAGGCGCGGTCGGCGACGACGGACTTGGGCATCGCGCTGGCCGAGTCGGTCTCGTCGATCTGCTCGGGCTCGTTCATGTCGTGACCGAAGAGCGCCTGGCCCCACTCGTACTCGCCGTCGATCGCGGTGGCGTAGGGGTCGAGCAGGAGCTTGGCGCCGTTGTGGCGCAGGCCGTTCGCCGGGTCCCACGCACCGTGCACGCGGAAGCCGTAGCGGGTGCCGACGGCCACGCCGGGCACGACGTCGTGGAAGGTGTAGCCGGTGCGGTTGCGGAGCTCGGTGCGGTGCTCGGTGCCGTCGTCGTCGAAGGTGCAGAACTCGACGCGCTCGGCGGTGCTCGAGAACAGGGCGACGTTGGCGCCCCCGTCGACGAGCGTGACGCCGAGCGGGGTGCGCGTGGAAGTGGTCATGCTGCCCTTCTACCGGCCGGTCGCTGTGCCAGCGGCGGTCTGGACGTACCCCTGGCCGCTCAGCGCACCGGCGGGACCAGCTGCTCGAGCAGCCGCAGCACCCGTTCACCGTCGACGGCGTCCGGGTCGAGCAGCCACTGCACCTGCAGTCCGTCGGATGCCGCGATGCTCAGGCTCGCCAGGTCGACCGGGTCCAGGTCGGCGCGGATCCGGCCACTCGCCTGGTCCGCCTCGATGAGCAGGGCGAGTTCAGCACGCAGCCGGGCGAAGCGTTCGCGCATGAAGTCCCGCGTGGCCGGGTGGCCCTCCTGCACGGCGTCGGCCGCGAGGGTCGTGTACAGCTGCACCAGCCCCGGCACGGCCCGGTTGCGCGACGCGCTCTCGCGCATGTCGCCGATCGCCGACTTCATCCGGTCGGGCGCGCCCTGCTCGCGGACCTCGTGCTCCCGGTAGACGGCGAGCAGCAGTTCATCGCGGCTCGGGAAGTAGTGGCGGAGTGCCGCGTGCGTGATCCCGAGGGCCTCGGCCACCGAGCGGAGCGACGATGCGTCGACCCCCTGCTCCGCGACCATGCGGATCATCTCGTCGAGGATCTGGGTGCGCCGCTCGGCGCCCTTGCGGTACCCGCCGCGGCGCGGCTGGGCCGCGTCGGCGTCGTCCGCGGGGTGGGTCATGCACCCAACTTACCGCTGGAAGGTTTTCTCGCCACCGTCCGGACTGGAGGCCCGTGGCGGGCGCACCACGGGCCTCCCGTCCGTACCTGGTCGCGTCGCACCCGCCTGGTCGCGTCAGCCGGGTGCGCTCGCGTCAGTCCTGGTCGTCGACCGTGTACTCGTCGACCGGCGCGGGCGTGCCCGCGGCGAGCGCGTCGACGATCTTCGTGAGCGAGTCGGCGAGGACGGCGTTGTCCGTGTCGGGGAGTTGCTCGAGCACGTCGACGACGGCCGCGTGGAAGCGCGCGTACGAGGCGTCGATCTTCTCGGCGGCCCGGTCGGTCGGGGCGAGCACCTGCGCACGACGGTCGGTGGGGTGCGCCGTGCGGGACAGCAGGCCCTTCTGCACGAGCCCGTCGACGATCTTGGTGACCGAGGCGTTCGAGACGGCGAGCATCACGGCGAGGTCCTTCGGGCCCATCGTGCGGCCGTCCCGGTGTGCCTGGAGCATGTACCGGACGGCGAGGAACTCGTTCTTCGACAGGCCGCTCTCGATGCGGGCGGACTCGATCTGCTGGTCCTCGGCGTGCTGCAGGCGGAGCAGCGCGTCGACGGCGGTCTTCGCGACCCCGGACTCGGGTTCGCGGGCGTAGAGGTGGACGTGCTCTCGACGGACGACGGTCAACGGCATGGGGTCATGCGCTCCTTGCTAAACGGCAGGCGTGCTGAAGAAGTCCGCGTAGGACGGTTCGGAACGACCGGCGAGCAGCGAGGGGTCCTGGATGCGACGCTCGACGTAGGCGTCGATGATCGCCGGGTCGGTGAGACCGACGCGCGTGTGACTGCCACCGATCCGTGCCGTCCGAGGCATCCCGGAGTACGTGCTGTGCATGTCGTGTCCCGCCCTTCTTGCTTGCCGTGTGTCCCCTTCGGACGGCTGAACTCTTTCACAAAGTGAACGGTCAGTTCAACGAACCATTCGCACTGTGTACGTTTTGCGCGCCGAACGGTTCGGCGGAGCCCGTCAGGGTCGTGAGGAGCTGCAGGAGCGCCGCTCGTCGCGGCTCGCCGAGCGGTGCGAACAGGGAGTCGAGCACCCCCTCGGCGATGCGACGTCCCTCGTCGAGCACCCGCCGGCCGTCCTCGGTGATCGCGTGCTCGATCCGCCGACCCCGACCGGCGGTCCGGGTAATGAGCCCGCGGTCGAGCATCCGGTTCGCCAGGGTGCCGAAGGCCTGGTCGCTCTGGAACGTCGCGACGGCGAGGTCGTGCCCCGATGCGTGGGGCATCCGGTCGATGGCGCGCAGGGCGTCCCACTGCACGAGCGTCACGCCGAGGTCGCGCAGGGCGGCGTCCATCGTGCGGTGGTTGCGGTACTGCGCCCGCTTGACGGCGTGGCCCAGGGCTTCGAGGTCGGTCGGCATGGTGCTACGGTATCAACACTCGTACATAAATATGTTGATACGGAGCACCCATGACCGACACCCGCACCCGCACCGCGCTCGTCCTGCACGGTGGCGGCGGCCCCCGGACCGTGGCGCCGATCGTCGCGCACCTCGCACCCGCCTTCCACGTCGTCGCCCCGACGCACGCCGGGTGGGACGGCACCCCGCGCCCGGACGGCATCGACTCCGTCCCAGCCCTGGCGACCGCGTACCTCGAGCAGCTCCTCGCCGCCGGGGAGCAGGACGTCGTGGTCGTCGGGTCCTCCATCGGCGGCTGGATCGCCCTCGAGATGGCCGTGCAGGCAGCTGCCGACGACCGGTTCGCCGGGGTCGTCGGTGCTGTCGTCGACATCGACGGCGTGGGTGCGGTGGTCGAGGGTGAACCGATCGCCGACTTCTTCGCCCTCGATGCCCGCGGGCTGGCCGAGGTCGCCTGGCACGATCCCGAGCGGGGGTACCAGGACCCGGCGTCCGTCAGCGAGGAACAGCGGGCGGTGCAGCGGTCGAACGGGCAGACCATGGCGGTCGTCGCCGGCCGGTCGATGAGCGACCCGACGTTGCTCGATCGACTCGGGGCCGTGCGGGTGCCGACGCTCGTCGTGTTCGGCGCGAGCGACCGGGTCGTGACCCCGGCGTACGGTCGCGCGGTGGCGGCGGCCGTGCCGGGTGCGGTGTTCGCCGAGGTCCCGGCGGCTGGGCACCTGCCCCACCTCGAGGCCCCCGACGCGACGTGGGCGGTCATCGACCCGTTCCTGGCGCCCCTGCTCGGCTGAGTTCTCGGCGTCCTCCGAGCGATCTTTTGGCACTCACCAGGGTCGAGTGCTAAAACGGTGGCAGTTGAGTCGAGGGGACTCAACGAGAACCACGAAGGAGTTGATTTCGATGACGATGAACTTCGATCCGTTCCGCGAGCTCGACCGACTCGCGGGTTCGCTCCTCGGCACCGCCGCCGGCCCGCGCTCGATGCCGATGGACCTGTACCGCACCGGGGACCACTACGTCCTCGACGTCGACCTGCCCGGCATCGACCCGGGCTCCGTCGACATCGACGTGGACGGTTCCGTCCTGACCATCCGCGCCGAGCGCACCCTGGGCGCGCCCGAGGGCTCGCAGTGGCTCACCCGTGAGCGCCAGCCCGGCACGTTCGTCCGGCAGCTGACGCTCGGCGACGGCCTGGACGCCGAGCGCATCACCGCCGGGTACGACAACGGCGTGCTGAGCGTCACGATCCCCGTCAAGGAGTCCGCGAAGCCGCGCAAGATCGCCGTCACCGTCGGTGGCGCGTCCGAGCAGCTCGCGGTCGGCTCCGGTGCCGCCGGTTCCGGCGCCGCCGAGTGAGGAGCTGAGCGATGACGTCCGTCCTGCTGAACGCGGTGGTCGCGGTCCTCGTCGTCACCGCGGCGCTCGCGCTGACGAGCCTGGACCGGCGCACCGCCGTGCTCCTCGGGGCCACCGGCAGCCTGACCGGCACGTTCCTGACCTGGGTCGCCGCGCCCCGGCTGTTCGAGCAGTCACTCCTGGCGCCCTGGGTCGCGGCGGTCCTCGGCACGGCCCTGCTGATCGCGGGGTGGAGCGCGGTCCGCGCCTACTCGGGCATCTTCGAGGCACCGCGCGACGAAGAACCCGAGACGGGGGCACTGATGACCGTGGGCGGGTCCGCCCCGTCGGTGCGGTGACCACCTGACGGACAGGAGGCCCGGTGCACGTCGTGCGCCGGGCCTCCTGTCATCCGTCGGTCGCGTGGGCGACCGTCGGGACTACTCCTTGTTCAGCTTGTCCTGCACCAGGCCGGCCGTCTTCTCGACGACGTTCGGCAGCTCGGTGGTGCCGTAGAGCCGGACGTCGGGGTGCGTGGGCGGGGGCATCGGGACCGAGGTGGTCGGGCCGTCGTGGTACGAGTACTCGCCCTTGCCGTCGAACGAGGGGCCGCTCGCCCAGGGGCCGTTCTTCGCCTCGGCACCGTCGGAGAAGTTGAGGTACTGGTAGTTGACCTCCTGGTTCTCCTTCGACTGCGGGAAGTTGCTCGGCACGGGGAAGCCCTCGACGCCCTTCTCGCGCAGCTCGGCGGCAGCGGTCGCCCACATGTTCTGGTGCATGGTGTCGCGGGCGATGAGGAAGGACAGCAGGTCCCGCACGCCGTGGTCGTCGGTCATGTGGTAAAGCCGCGCGGCCTGCACACGACCCTGCATCTCGGCGTTCTCGTTCGCCGTGAAGTCGGCGAGCAGGTTGCCGCTGGCGGTGATGTACGAGCCCTGCCAGGGGTTGCCGTTGCTGTCCACCGGGCGGGCACCCGCACCGGCGACGATCGCGTGCTGGACGTCGGTGCCGCCGACGATCGCGGCGACCGTGGGGTCGTCCTGCAGCGCGTCCTCGGTGATGCCGAGCGGGGACTTCTCGAGCAGCTGCGCGATCATCGTCGCGAGCATCTCGACGTGGCCCATCTCCTCGGCGCCGATGCCGAACACCATGTCGCGGTACTTGCCGGGGATGTGCATGTTCCACGCCTGGAACTGGTACTGCATGGCGACGGAGATCTCTCCGTACTGGCCACCGAGCACCTCCTGCAGCTTGCGGGCGTAGATCGCGTCGGGCTTGTCGGGCGTTGCCTTGAACTGGAGTTCCTGCTTGTGGAAGTACAAATCGTGCTCCTTCGTCTCGATCGAGCGATTGCACGGCCGATGGTTCGCCGGGGGCACTGAGCGGCCGTCCAAGGTGGCCGGATCACGCAGAGGGTGTCCCGGATGCGCCGTTCCACGGTTCCGGGTCCACCGTCGGCTTCACCCGGCAGGACGAAGCCCTTCGGTCCCCCGCCCGATGCCGTCGGCCGTCCGGTTGCCCAGGCTGGGAGCATGCAGACCTCGACCAAGCACACGATCGCCACCCTGCTGCTCTGCGCGGCGATCGTGGTCGCCACCGTCATCGCACTGATGGCCATGGCCCCGCCCGCGTGACGCCGGTACGGCATGGGAGGATCGCTCTCGTGACCGAACGGGGCAGGTTCCTCCGGCCGCTCGCCACCCGGTCGATCGTCATCGACGTGGCCTGGGCGGTCCTGGCGGCGTTCGTCTTCCTGCTGCCCATCGACCTCGAGCTCGAGCACGCCAGCCTCGCCGCGGTCCTGTCGGCCTCGGTGGCGATCGCCCTGCGTCGCATCTCCCCGTCCGCCGCGATGGCGATGGTCGTCGTCCTCGGGGTGATCCAGGTCGGCGGCGGCGAGCGTCCGTCGCTGGTGGACCTCGCGCTCTTCGTCGTGATCGGCACCGCCGCGGTCGTGGGCACCCGCACCGAGGTCGTCGTCTCGGGCGTGCTCGCGGTCGTCGCCGGAGCGGGTGCGACGGTCTACCTGGCGTCGACCGGCTTCCGGTTCCTCGTGCTCATCAACGGCCCGCGCGACCAGGCCTTCCTGGCGATGGCCGCCCCGGTGACCGCGCTGCTCGGGGTCTGGGCGGGCGGGGTCGCCGTCCGGGCCTTCCGCTCCCGCGACCGCGAGTCGGAGCGCCGTGCCGACGCCGAGGCCGCAGCATCGCGTGCCGAGGCCGTCGCCACCGAGGCCGAGGCCACCGCCACCCGCGCCATCGACGTCGCCGAGTCCGAACGCATCCGCGCGGACATCGCCCGGGACGTGCACGACGTCGTCGGCCACTCGCTCGCGGTCATCATCGCGCAGGCCGACTCGGTGCCGTTCCTCGACGACGAGGCGCGCATCCGAGCGGTCAGCGCCACCATCGCGAGCACCGCCCGCAGCTCCCTGGTCGAGGTCCGACAGGTCCTCGGGCACATCGACGGCTCCGCCGAGGCGACCGGCCCGGGGTCGCTCGAGGAGATCGTGCAGGGCATCCGCGACGCCGGGGTCGACGTCGACCGCACGGTGCGCGGGGTCCCGCTGGCCCTGCGCCCGGACACCGGCACCGCTGCCCGCCGCGTGCTGCAGGAGATGCTCACGAACGCCCTGCGCCACGGCGCCCCCGGCAACCCGGTCGTCGTGCGGGAGACCTGGCGGAACGCCGACCTGGTGCTCGAGGTCGAGAACGTCGCCGGTGACGGCACCACCGCCGGCTCGGGCCGCGGGATCGACGGCATGGACTCGCGCCTCGGCGCCCTCGGTGGGTCGTTCGACGCCGCCGTGCTGGACGACGTGTTCACGGCACGCGCCCGCATCCCGTTCGACGTCCAAGGGGGACCCGTCCGATGACCGAACCGATCAGGATCCTGCTCACCGACGACCAGGCGCTGTTCCGCGCCGGGCTCCGGGTGGTGCTCGACGCCCAGGACGACATGCGCGTGGTCGGTGAGGCCTCCGACGGGGCCGAAGCGCTCGCGCTCATCCCCGAGGTGCGCCCCGACGTGGTGCTGCTCGACATGCGGATGGCCGGCATGGACGGCGTGGAGACCGTCCGGCAGCTCTACTCCGGTGCCGTCGCGGGCCCGCTCCCCCGCGTCGTCGTGCTCACCACCTTCGGGCTCGACCCGGCGGCGGCGACCGCGATCCGGCTCGGCGCCAGCGGGTTCCTGCTCAAGGACACCACGCCGCCGTTCCTGTTCGCCGCGGTGCGTGCCGTGCACGAGGGCAGCTCGGTCATCGCCCCGAACGACCTCGCGCAGCTGTTCGGCACCGACGTGGCGCGGGCCCCGGCACCGCAGCCGCCGGAGTTCGCGACTCTGACCGAGCGGGAGCGCGTCGTGTTCGGGTGGGCGTCCCGTGGGCTCTCGAACGCCGAGATCGCCACCAGGGAGTACGTCACCGAGTCGACGGTGAAGACCCAGATCTCGAGCATCCTCGGCAAGTTGTCACTGCGCGACCGGGTGCAGCTCGTCGTCTACGCCCACGACCACGGGCTGGCGGGCACCCGCGAGGACTAGTCCGCGGCGATCCGGTCGAGCCACTCCGCGAGCATCGTCCGCTCGGCTGGCGACAGTCGATCGAGCCGGGGCGCTGCGGCACGGAGCGTGATCGCGGCGCTCGTCACGGCGTCACGCCCCCGGCCCTGACCACCCGGGGCCGCGCCGCCGTCGTCCGTCGTCGGCCCGCTCGGCACGAGGATCCGCCCGAGCACCGCGTCGAGGACGTCATCGGCGAGTGACGGGTCCCGCTCGTCCGCCGGAGCAGCAAGGATCGCGAGCACCGCACCGGTGCCGGCCGCGTGCACGAGCTCGACCGCGCGGTGTTCCGGCACGGCCAGTCGCCCGGCCTCGGCCACCCGCCGGATGCGTTCGGCGAGCAGCGCGGTGCCGGCGCGGGCGGCTGCCGACCGACGGCCGCGCTCCGGGTCGCTCAACAGCACGAACAGGTCGGGGTTCGCCAGCCCGAAGCCGATCGTCATCGACCACCCGGTGCGCAGGTCCTCGACGGGGTCGGTCGCCTCGTCACGAGCAGCCCGGACGGCGTCGGCCTTCATCGCCGAGAACGTCGCCATCGCGTGCTCGGCGACCGCTTCGAGCAGACCGTCCTTGTCGCCGAACAGCCGGTAGATGGTCGGTGCCTGGACGCCTGCGCCGTCCGCGACCGCCCGCGTGGTCACCGCCGCGGCACCGCGTTCGCGCAGCATGGTGCCGGCGACCTCGACGATGCGCGCACGCGTCTCGTCGCGCTGGCTTCCCTGCTCGATCACGGAACAACGATAACGGATCTGTGCTATCACTGTGTTACCAGCGATACCGACGCGCTGTTTCCACCGATACGGAGAAGCCATGATCGTCATCACCGGGGCTACCGGAGCCCTCAACGGCGCGACCGCCGACCACCTGCTCGAGCACCTCGCGCCGTCCGACCTGGCGGTGGTGACCCGTGATCCGGCCCGAGCACAGCGGTTCGCGGACCGCGGCGTCGAGGTCCGCCGCGGCGACTACGCCGAACCGGAGACCCTGCCGGCAGCCTTCGCGGGCGCCGATCAGCTCCTGCTCGTCTCGTCGAGCGACCCGGCCGCCGACGCCGTCGCGCTGCACCGTGCCGCGGTCGACGCAGCCGTGGACGCCGGCGTCGGCCGGGTCCTGTACACGAGCCACCAGGGCGCCGCACACGGTTCGCCCTTCGTGCCCGCCGCGCACCACGCCGCCACCGAGGACCTGCTCCGCGACTCCGGGCTGCCGTGGACGAGCCTGCGGAACGGCTTCTACGCGCACAGCGCCGCCTGGATGACGGGCCCGTGGCAGGAGACCGGCACGGTGTCCGTCCCCGTCGACGGCCCGGTGTCGTGGACCGCCCGCGAGGACGCCGCCGAGGCAGCCGCCGCGATCCTGCTCACCGACCAGCCGTTCGACGGGCCGGTGACGCTCACCGCTCCGGACGCGCCGACCTTCGCCGACCTGGCTCGGCAGGCGTCCGAGGTGTCCGGTCGGACGATCGGGTTCGAGGCCCTGGGCGAGGACGAGTGGCGTGCCCGTGCGCTGGCCGCGGGGCAGGACCCGCACATGGTCGCGTTCCTGCTCGGCATGTACCAGGCCGCCGAGCGGGGCCTGTTCGCCGGCACCGACCCGCTGCTCGGCGAGCTGCTCGGTCGCGCCCCACGGCCGGTCCGCGACCAGCTCAGCTGAGCGCTGCGACCTCGTCGAGGATCGCCTCGACCGCTGCGGGGTCGTGGGCGAACCGTCCGAGGAACAGCCCGCCGATCCGGCCCTGCCCCCGCGTGAGCAGACCCGGTCCGGCACTGCCCCCGTAGAGCACGGTGCTGCCGTGCAGCTCGGGCCGGGTGGCGAGGTGCTGCTCGATCCCGGCGAGCACCGCCACGATGTGGTCGTCCGGTGCGGGTGCCGGTGCGCCGATCGCCCACACCGGTTCGTAGGCGACGGTCAGGGGTCCGGCGAGACCGTCCGCGACGGCGGTCGAGACGGCCCGGTCGAGCTGCGCGGTCACCGCCGCCACGGCCTCGGTCGGATCGGAGGCCCGGTCCGGCTCCCCGACGCAGACCAGCGGACGCAGGTGGTTGCGGAAGGCCGCGTGCACCTTCCCCGCGACCGTCGCGTCGTCCTCGTGGAACAGAGAACGCCGTTCGGCGTGCCCGATCTCGACCAGGTCGACACCGATCTCCCGCAGTTCGGCGCCGGAGACCTCGCCGGTGAATGCGCCCGCGTCGGCCCACGACAGGTCCTGCGCGGCGAGGAGCACTCCCGACCCGGAGAGCACGTCGCGGACGGGCACCAGCGCCGGGAACGTCGGCGCCACGAACAGCGTCGCCGCTCCCGACAGCGTCGCGGGGTGTCGCCGGGCGATGTCCGCGACCTCGGCCGCCCACGACAGCGTCCGGGCGTGCGAGAAGTACGTCTTCAGCGACACTCCGACGGTGATCACGGCGCGACCGTCTCCACGACGAGGGCGAAGGACAGCGCACCGGGGTCCGCGGTGCCGACGGCCTGGTCTGCGTGCGTCCGCGCCCGGCCCATCTTCGGCACGAGGGACTCCGTGGCGTCGGCGGCGTCGCGGGCGGCACGGACGGCGTCGCCCCAGGCCTCGGCGAGCGCCGCCCCGGCGTCGAGCCGGGTGCGGAGCACCTCGTCGAACGGCACCAGGGCGTCCACCATCGTCTTGTCACCGACGGTGGCGCCGAACGCGAGCACGGCCTCGGTGGCCGCGCGGACCCCCTGCGCGACGGTGGCACCCGACGGACGCGAGTCGTCCCCGACCACGCGACCCAGTGCCTCCAGGGCGGCACCCCAGATCGCACCGGACGTGCCGCCGGCCTTGTCGGACCAGGCGTCCGCGGCGACCAGCAGGACGGTGCCGGCACCGGCACCGCGGGTGACCGCGTCGGCGGCTGCGACGTCGGCGGCGTGCGATCCGCGCTGCATCCCGATGCCGTGGTCACCGTCGCCGGCCACGGCGTCGATGCGCCCGAGTTCGTCGGCGTGCTCGTCGAGGACGGCGCGGACCGCGGCGAACCCGGCAGCGACCTGCTCGGCGACCGCGCGGGACTCGTCGGTCGCCGGGCCGATGCCGACGCCCTCGGCGTCCGCCGCCACGGTGGACGGGTCGACGCGCTGTTCGGCGACGGCACCGCCCTTGCGGTAGGCGGGCGTGTCCGCGGGTGCCGCCCAGAGTTCCTCGAGCTCGTCGTCGAGCCAGAACAGCGTCAGGGAGACCCCGGCCATGTCGAAGCTCGTGACGAGTTCGCCGACCTCGGGCTCCACGATGACGACCCCGGCGTCGGCCAGGCGCCGCTGCACCGAGCGGTAGACGACGAAGAGCTCCTCGTACTTGACCGAGCCCAGGCCGTTCAGGATCGGGACCACCCGCTGGCCTTCGAGCGTCACGCCGTCGGGCAGTTCGTCGAGCAGACGGGACACCAGCAGCTCGGCCAGACCGTCGGCCGACGGCACGTCCGTCTCGTCGATGCCACGCTCGCCGTGGATGCCCATGCCGACCGCCATCCGGCCCTCGGGGACCGTGAACAGGGGTTCCTCGGGGCCCGGCAGGGAGCACCCGGAGAACGCGACGCCGAAGCTCCGCGTCCGGTCGTTCGCCCGTTCGGCGACGGCGGTGACCGTGTCGAGGTCGTCCCCGCGCTCGGCGGCGGCGCCGGCGACCTTGAAGACGCAGAGGTCACCCGCGATGCCGCGGCGCTTCGCGCGGTCGTCGGCCGGGGCGCTCGTCACGTCGTCGGTGACGCGGACCGTCCGGACCGGGATGCCGTCGGCCTCGAGCGTGCGCGCCGCGGCGTCGAAGTTCAGGACGTCACCGGCGTAGTTGCCGTAGCTGAGCAGCACCCCGCCCCCGTGTTCCGCGGCCTTCGCGACCCCGGTGACCTGCTGGGCGCTGGGGCTGGCGAACAGGTTGCCCATCGCGGCACCCGCGGCCAGGCCGTGTCCGACCAGCCCGCCGAACGCGGGGTAGTGCCCCGAGCCGCCGCCGATCACGACCGCGACCGTGCCGTCGGGGCTCGTGGTGGAACGGGCGACCCCGCCGTGCACCCCGCGCACCCACCGCTCGTTCGCGGCGACGAAGCCGTCGGTCGCCTCGTCGGCGAAGTCCGCCGGGTCGTTGAACAGTCTGGTCATCGCTTGCTGCCCTTCGGGTCGGTGGTGCGGACGTGCGAGGTGTCGAGCAGCTCGTCAGCCTTGGCCCCGCGGAAGAACTTGGTGCAGAAGATCATCACCGCGGCGACGAACGCCAGGACGCCGAGCGAGACGATGCCGAACGCACCGCTGTCGGTGGGCACCACCTCGTTGATCGCGGTGCGCATGATCGGGGCGACGAACCCGCCGAGGTTGCCGAGCGAGTTGATCAGGCCGATGCCCGCGGCGGCTGCGGCACCGGTGAGGAACGCCGTCGGGTACGCCCAGGTGATCGGGCCGACGGCCAGGAAGCTCGCGACGGCCAGGGTGATGAACAGGATGCCGAGCACGGGCTGCCCGTTCGCACCCGCCCACGCGGAGCCGAGGATCGACAGTCCGGTCGTGACGTAGAACAGGGTGCCCCAGCGACGACGGCGTCCGACGGAGTCCGCACGCGACCCGATCAGGTAGCAGGCGACGAGTCCGACGAGCCACGGGATCGCGGACACCAGACCGACCTGCCAGCCGACGTCCTGCCCGAGCAGCGAGGACACCTGCTGCGGCAGGTAGAACGTCGTGCCGTAGACGGCGACCTGCAGGCAGAAGTAGATGATCGTGAAGTACCAGACGCGCCCGCTCGCCATCGCGCGCCAGATGCCCTTCGGGCCGTCCTCGCTGCGGGCGGTGTCCTCGCGCTCCATGGCCGCGGTGAGCGACGCCTTCTCGCCCGGTTCGAGCCACTTCGCCTGCTGCGGACTGTTCGTCAGGAACACCAGGGCCGCGATGCCCGCCAGCACCGCGAGGATCCCCTCGCCGGCGAACATGACCTGCCAGCCGTGGAACGGGGTGACCTGGTCACCGACGCTGATCAGGCCACCGGACAGCGGGGCGCCGATCATCTGCGAGAACGGCTGCGCCAGGTAGAAGATCGCGAACATGCGCACGCGCACCTTGTTCGGGAACCACTCGGACAGGTACATGATCACGCCCGGGAACAACCCGGCCTCGGTCACACCCAGGATGAACCGCAGGATGATGAACATCGTGTCGTTCGTCGTGAAGGCGAACAGTGCGGCGACGATGCCCCACGTGACGGCGATGCGGGCGAGCCAGAAGCGCGCACCGAACCGCTTGAGCAGCAGGTTCGACGGGATCTCGAAGATCGCGTAGCCGATGAAGAAGATGCCGGCGCCCAGGGCGAAGGCGGCGTCCGAGATGCCGCGGTCGACGCGCAGGGCCTCTTCGGCGAAACCGACGTTCGTGCGGTCGAGGAACGCGACGAAGTACAGGATGACGAGCATCGGCATGAGGTGCTTCGTCGCCTTGCCGATGGCGGACTTCAGGCCGGGGTCGTTCGTCGACCCGAGCGCGGGGGCAGGGGGTAGTGACACGGGTTCGCTCCTTTGCGAGCACGGTGCGGTCGTTCTGGCGTCCGGCGGTCGGTTCGGTCGTCCGGACGGGAGGCACGGATCGCGTCGCCCGGTCGGCGCGCGTTCCGTGGGCGGCTGGCCCTAGTGCATGTACAGGCCGCCGTCGACGTTGAGCGTCTGGCCCGTGACGAACCCGGCGTCCTCGCTGATCAGGTACGCGACCGCGGCGGCGATGTCCCTCGGCGTGCCGATGCGCGGCAGCACGCCGTCGGCGGCCATCTCGGCCTTCCGCTCCTCGGACAGGGTGCCGCCCATGATGTCGGTGTCGATCGGACCGGGGGCGATCGCGTTGACGGTGACGCCGCGCGGGCCGAGCTCGCGCGCCAGGCCACGGGTGAGGCCGATCACGCCGGCCTTCGCCACCGTGTACGGGGTCTTGCTGAAGGTGCCGCCGCCGCGCTGGGCGGAGACCGACGACAGGTTCACGATGCGCCCGTAGCCGGACCGCACCATCGACTCCGCCGCCCGCAGGCTGGCGAAGTGCACACCGTCGAGGTTGATCGACAGCACACGGTGCCACTCCCCCTCGGGCAGGTCGAGGTAGGCGTGCGCCGAGGAGACCCCGGCCAGGTTCACGAGTGCGGTGATCGGCCGGAGTTCGGCCTCGATCGTGTCGAAGGCCGCACGGACGGCGGACTCGTCGGCAACGTTCGCACCGACACCGACGGCCCGCACACCGTGCTGTTCGCGGATCTCGGCGGCGACCTGCTCGCTCGCCGTCTGGTCGAGGTCGATGATCCCGACGTCCCACCCGGCCTCGGCCAGGTGGTGGGCGGTGGCGCGGCCGATGCCCCGTGGTGAGGCGGCCCCGGTGAGGACGACGGTGCGGTCCTGGTGCTGGCCGACTGACTGGTTCTGGTCGCTCATGGTGTCCCTCCCGCCTCAGTGGATCGGTGCCGGGCCGAGTTCGTCGAGGAGCTTCTGCATCGCCACGTACGCCTTGTTCCGGTAGGCGACGAGTTCCGGCGTGCGGTCGGCCGGCACCTCGAGGTACCCCGCGCCGGACTTCGTGCCGAGTTCACCGGCGTCGACGTGCTGCTGCAGCGACGGCGGGGTGGCGAAGCGCTCGGGCCAGCGGGTCTGCAGCGACTCGAAGCAGAACGCGTAGACGTCGAGCCCGGCCATGTCGGCGATCGCGAACGGGCCGAAGAACGGCAGGCGGAACCCGAACGTGGTCCGCACGATGGTGTCGATGTCGTCGGGGCTCGCGATGCCCTCGTCGGCGATCTTCGTGGCCTCCTCGAACAGCGCGTACTGCAGACGGTTCAGGACGAACCCGGTCGAGTCCTTCACCCGTGCGGACTGCTTGCCGGTCGCGGCGACGACGGTCTCGCCGACCTCGATCGCGTGCTCGTTCGTGGTCGGGTGCGGGATGAGCTCGACGCCGGGGATGAACGGTGCCGGGTTCGAGAAGTGCACGCCGAGGAACCGCTCCGGGCCCACGACCGCCTCGGCCAGCGACTCGATCAGGATCGTCGAGGTGTTCGAGCCGATCACGGCGTCGGGGCGAGCGGCCTCGCTGATGCGGCGGAGCGTGGCGTGCTTGATCTCGAGCTTCTCGGGCACGGCCTCCTCGATGAAGTCCGCGTCGGCGACGGCGGCCTCGATCGACTCGGCAGCGCTCAGGTGTGCGCGGACCCGTTCGACGGCGTCCTCGGGGAACAGCCCGTCGGCGACGAACTGTGCGGTCTCGGTGAGCAGTCGCTCCAGGTTCTGCTGGGCGATCTCGGCCGAGACGTCGGCGATCCGGACGGTGTGGCCGGCGAGGGCGAGGACCTGGGCGATCCCGCCGCCCATGTAGCCGGACCCGACGACGGCGATGTCGAGGGTGCTCATCGGATTGCTCCTTCGGTGCTGGTTGCTGCAGTCGGGGTCGCCGTCGCGTCGAGCTTCGTCGTCGCGAGGACGGATCGGATGTACTGCTGGTTGGTGGCGCAGACACCGAGGCTGTCCCCGCCGTACTGCTCGGTCATGACGATCCCGCGGAACCCGTCGGCGACGGCGTCGCGCAGGACCTGGCGGTAGTTGATGAGGCCCGTCTCCATGGTGCTCGGCGCGCTCGTCGCCCAGCTGCCGTCGCCGGCCTCGTCACGCGTGTAGTTCTTCACGTGCAGGTAGTTGGTGTGCGGCATCGTCTTCGCGAAGAGCTCCCGCCAGTCCTCGACGGGACGGTGCAGACGGATGAGGTTCGCGACGTCCGCGTTCAGGCCGACGTTGTCGAGCCCGATCTCCTCGACCAGGCGGACCGCGCTGTCGGCGGTGCCGAGGTACGTGTCCTCGTACAGCTCGAGCGCCATCGGCAGCCCGACGCTCGCAGCGTGCTCGCCGAGCTCCCGCAGTCGCTTGACCGCGGCGGCCCAGACCTCGGGGTCGTCCGGGTCCTTCGGGCCCGGCGCCGTCCAGAACCACAGCGCCCGCTTCTGGGCGTCGGTGAACGGCTGGTGCAGCCCGGTCGAGAAGACCTGCATGCCCCACTCGGCCGCCGCGTCGATGGTGCGGTGGGCGTAGGCGAGGTTCTCCTCCTCGTGCCCGGGCTGGATGACGCTTTTGCGCTGCAGGTGCACCGAGGGAATCCCGATGCCGTGCGACTTCGCGACGGCGAACAGCTCGTCGCGGCGCGAGGCTTCGAGGTCAGCGGGGCGGATGTGGCTGTCGGCGAGCTCGGCGAGCGAGAAGCCGACGGCCTCGATCTGCCCGAACACCTCGTCCCACACCTCGGCGGGGGCGTCGTGGAAGGCCGTCCCGTCGCGGGTGACCTGCGCGAACCCGTGCAGGCAGGCGGCGATCGGCCAGGTCCCCGACGTCCAGGTGGTGGGGTCCCAATCCTGGTCGACCCAGTCCTGTGGAGTGGTCACGGAATGCTCCCTTGCATGTCGTGGTGGTTCAGCCTTGAACCTCTTTCCTATAGGAAAGATACTCGCACGACGCCGAAACGCAACCCCGCTGCCTCAGCTCGTGTGCGAGGCGTCCGCTCGCGAACGCAACCGGACGGCGTCGATGTGGAGCCGCATCGCGGCGACGGCCGATGTCGGGTCCGCAGCCAGCGCCTCCAGGATTGCCCGGTGTTCCTGGACCGCACGATCCGTGTCGTCCCCGCCACCCTCGACGATCTGCCGCATGCGGTGCACGCGCGTCGTGATGATCTCGGACATCTCCTCGAGGAACGGGTTCCGCGTCGCGTCGAAGATCAGCTGGTGGAACTGCCAGTCGCTGCGGAAGAAGCGGGCCATCAGCTCCTCCGGGGCGTGCGCAGCACCGACGGACGCGACCTCGGCGGCCACCGCAGCCTGCTCGTCGAGTGCTGCTGCCAGTCGCTCGCGCAGGCCGTCGACGTCGCCGCGGGCCGCGAGCTCGACGGCACCGCTCTCGACGATGAGCCGGGCGTCGAACAGGGCCTCGAGTTGGTCGCCGGCCAGGGGCGGGGAGACCCGGTAGCCCTTGTTCGCTTCACGGGTGACGAGGCCGGTGCGTTCGAGTTGCACCAGGGCTTCGCGCACCGGGGTCGGTGAGACCCCGAGCGAGCGGGCGAGGCCGTCGATCGACAGTCGCATGCCCGGTTCGACGTCGTGGCCCATCAGGACCTCGAGCACCCGGTCGTAGACGCGGTCACGCAGGCCGAGCTGCGTGATGCGCTCCGTCCCGAAGCCGGGCATGGTCGTGGACATGGGTCGATCCTAGAGAATCCACGACTCGGGCTCGGTGAGAGGCCCCCGGCCCACGCTGCACCATCACGGCCGTCACCCGCTTTGACGTCGCCTCGACCACGCGCTCATGTCGCCGATTGGCTTGCTCGATTGCCGCGCCCCGCGCGCCGATAGGGCGCTCTTGTGTCAACTGGTAATCGGCTAGGGCCTCAGGAAAACATGAGGGGAAAACGCAGCTGAACGACGAAATCGCACTATCAGACGCCTACTTCACGTGCAACATCTCCCGAGCAACTTGGCGCAGTTCCGGCCCGAGGATCTCGACGATAGGGGATCGCCGACCGAGACTTTCGACGAATGATACAGCTATCGCATTCTGCAACCATTCCTCGCCGCGGGCATAATCGATATCTAAATCGTCAAGCGTCATCTGAATGCGTGCACCCGTGGGATCGAGCCGGTATGCGGCGGAGATCTGGATGACAACGTCGCCTAGGAACAGGTGCTCCATGAGATTATGGCTGTCATCCCAATTGACCGGGTCGTCGAGCAGTTGCTTGTATTCAGGGTGCTTGACCACGAACTGTTCGCCCCATTCGGTCGGCGTCAAGGCTTAGCCTCCCATCGCGTTCTGCAGATCGTCCAGGAGCGCCTGTGCCACTTGCCGATCGTGTTCGGAGAGGGGTCCTGACTTGCCCCCCAGCTTCTGGATCCCCTCAGCGGCAGCATCGAACTGGTTGGGCCAGGACGGATCGTACGGAACGAGCACAGTTCGCACTCTAGATCCCGCCTGCGAACGCGCTCCCACCGGGGAACTCCCACCCGAAGGCGAACTCCTTCGTCGGAGCCCGCTGCGTGAGCAGGACGGTTCCGTCGGCTCGGTAGACGCACACCGTGACCACCAGATGGAACACCCCGCCCGGCCAACCCGCGTCACCGCGCCGGAACGTCCCAGCCGTCGGCACCCCGGCCGCGTCAACAAGACCCCACCACTCGTCCACACCGCCAGCGTAGGACGAACCGGCACGCCCAACGTCGACATGCGGCGTCCGGCAGCGGATCGGCTACCGAGACGTGGACGAGGGGTTCCAGTGGTCGGAGCAGGACGGTAACGTGCCGCCATGCACTGGGGGGACACCGGACTCGACGACGACCAGATCGCGTTCGTGCAGCAAACACTCCCCGATGCCGTCGTCGTGGCCGATGAGTCGTGGGGGCTCCTCGACACGAGGGTCCTGCACGTCCGCGCTGGCGACGACGGCTTCACCGTGAAGGCCTCCGGCCCGACCAACACGCACTTCCCCCGCGAGCTCGACGCTCACCGCACCGCCACCGCCGCACTCCGAGCCAGCGGGGACACCGGTGCCCTCGTCGCCGCGAACGAGGAGCACCGCGTCCTCGTGCTCGAACGCGTCCCCGGGCACCTCGCCCTCGGGACCCCGGACGAGCACGATCCCGACGTCCACCGACAGGCCGGAGCACTGCTCCGACGACTGCACGACCAGGACACCCGCCACGACCCGACGTTCCTGCAGCACGAGCAGGCGAAGGCACTGGCCGCGCTCGACGCCCCGCACCGGATCCCCGACGACGTGGTCGCCCTCGCGCGAGCAGCACTGCGCGCACTCCCGACCGACCACGCGACGCAGTCCCTCGTTCCGACCCACGGCGACTTCCACCCGCGCAACTGGATCGTCGACGGCGACACCCGCGACGACCGCAACGACCACCACCGCAGGCTCCGCGTCATCGACTTCGGCCGCTTCGGCTGGCGCCCCGCGTCCTTCGACCTCACCCGCCTCGCGGTGCTGCACTGGCAGCACGATCCCGCCCTCGAAGCGGCGTTCTTCGACGGGTACGGCGACGATCCGCGCACTCCGGACGCGTGGCGCTGGCTCCAACTCCGCGAAGCAGTGGGCACCGCGACCTGGGCCTACGTAGTCGGCGACGAGGGCTTCGAGGCCCAGGGCCACGACATGCTCCACCGCGCCCTCGCCGCGTTCTGACCCGTCAGACCAGGACGCAGCTCACGGCACCCGCACGAACCGCGGCGCCCCACGGTCCCGCAGTCGGAAGCCGAGGTGCTGGTACAGCCCGATCGCCCCGGTGTTCCCGGCGGCCGCGTGCATCAGAGGGGTCTCCCCACGCTCCCGGATCCCGTGCGCGACGGCGAGCACCAACCGGCGCCCGAACCCCTGCCCCCGGTACGCCTCGTCCGTGCACACCGCGCTGATCTCGGTCCACCCCGGCGGGTGCAACCGCTCCCCCGCCATGGCGACCAGCCGCCCGTCTCGCCGGATGCCCAGGTACGTGCCGAGCTCGATCGTGCGCGGCAGGAACGGCCCCGGCTTCGTCCGCTCCACCAGGGCGGTCATCTCCGGCACGTCGTCGGGCGTCAGCACGACGGCTTCGTCGTCCGGCGCACCCTCGATCGCCTCACCGGTCAGCTGCACGCCGCCGGCACCCTCGACGAGCTCCCACCCCTCGGGCAGGACGGCAGCCGCACCGACGCCGAGCATCCCGCCCGACCCGAGCAGCGCCCGGACGTCCTCCCAGTCCTGCTCGGTGGGCTGCTCGGGGATCCCCGTCCACACCGACACGTCGGTCTGGTAGCGGACGACGTCGCCGCGCCGCTCGGCGAACCGCGCATGGTGGCTGTTCAGTGCGGCCATGGCGGGTGCGTCGAGCATGCGCGTCGGGGTGCCGTCGTCGGCGATGGTCAGGTCGAGCGTCCGGAGCGCTTCGCCGCGGGCATCACCACCACGGAACCCGAGGTCCTCGATCCGCCGACGATCGCCGTCCGCCCACCCTGCGGTGTCCGCGACGACACCGGAGGCGTACTGGTTCGTGGCACGGTGGACGACCTGCTCGACCTCCGCTGCCGAGGCCACGAAGACCTCTCCCGGTCGGGGCAGCGCGGTCGAGGTCGGCGCAGTCGTCGTCATGCCACCATTCTCCGCCCGCGGCGAGCGCCGCCGACGCATCGTTGCACCCGGTGACGCCGTGCCGCGGCTCGCACGGTGCGAGGGGGCCCACAACCCGAGCGAGGTTCCGTACTCGGTGCGAGGGCACGTGCGCCGCACGGAGTACGCAACCTCGCACCAGACCGAGCACCAGACCGAGCGCCCCGCCCCGCCTCACCCCAGCCGTGCCGCCACGAACTCCACCATCCGCCGCACGAGCAGCGCCTGCGACGACGCCCGCCGGTACTCGTGCCCCTCACCCTCGAGCTCCAGGTACTCCACGTCGTGCGCCCGCTCCCGCAGCGCCGCGACGACCTGGTGGGCCTCACCGATCGGCACGTTCGTGTCGAGCTCACCGTGCACGACGAGCAGCGGCGCCGTGACGTCCTCGATCGCGCGCATCGGCGACAGTGCCGCGAGCAGGGCTTCATCCTCGACGGGGTGGCCGTACTTCGTGGCGGCAGCGGCCGCGATCCACGGTTCGGTGTCCCGGTAGAAGGTCGCGAAGTCGCTCATCCCGCACACCGCGACCCCGGCCGCGAACACGTCGGGCGTGAACGCCAACGACGCGAGCGTCGCGTACCCACCGTACGAGCGACCCTCGACGGCGACCCGGGACCGCTCGGCGTAACCGTTGGTCACCAGGAACCGTGCGCAGTCCACGACGTCGGCGAGCGCGTTCCACCGCAGCGCCAGGTCGTCGGCGTGCACGAACTCGTGGCCGTACCCGCTGGAGCCACGGATGTTCGGTGCGAACACGGTCACCCCGGCGGCGGCGAGCGCCTGGTGCTGCGGCGAGAACGTGGGTCGTTCCTGCGACTCCGGTCCGCCGTGCAGGTGGACGAGCGCTGCGCGGCCGGGAGGCCCGACATGCGTTCCGACGTCGGCTCCCGTCCCCGACGCGGTCGGCTCCACGGCCCGGTACAGCCACCCGGTCAGCTCCAGTCCGTCGCGGGCGGCGAACCGCTCGAGCGTCGGCTCGACCAGCTGCACGTCCGGCAGCACCGGCACGTCGGTGACCCGGCTCCAGGTCAGCGCGTTCGTGTCGAGTCGCCACAGTTCGCGCGGTCGGGTCGGTCCCTCGACGGCGAGCAGCACGCTCCGGCCGTCACGGCTGAGCACGGGGTCGGTGACGACGTACCCGGGCAGGTCCGGCACGGGGGTGCGCGAGGCGTCGTGCGTGTTGATGAGGTCGAGTTCGCTGCGACCGTCGACGTTCCAGACGAGCAGCAGGGTGCGGCCGGCGTCGTCGGCGTCCAGGTACTCGAGCTCGGCGTCGTCCCGCTCGACGATCCGCCGGGGTGTGCCGCGCCAGCCGTGCGGGCCGACCGGCTGCGCGACGAGTCCGCGGCGGGGCAGTCCGGCCTCGGTGGCGACGTAGGCGACGAGCGGACTGGTCTCGCTCGCGGGCGAGGGCCGCAGGAACGCGATCTCGGCGGACCCGTCGGGGTCGTCGGCGAACAGGGCGTGGCTCTCGTCGGTCAGCCGGTCGACCACCACGACGAACTCCTGTCCGCGCTGCCCGTCGCTCAGCACGACGAGCCGTTCCTCCACCGACAGGTCGAGGATGTGGATGAGCTCCCCGACGGCCAGGTCGTCGCGATCACCGGTGACCGGATCGACCAGGTACGCACGGGCGGGCTGCTCGGGCTCGGTCGAGGGCAGGGTGATGACGACCCGGTGTCCGCTGCGGCTCCACGGTCCGAGTTCGGCGTGCTGGTACCGCGAGCCGGCGATCTGCGCGGCGTCGGAGCCGTCCGGCCGCACCACCCAGACCTGTTGCTTCACGCCGCCGTCGGTCGCGATGGCGACGGCGAGCCACTCCCCGTCGGACGACCACGACACCCGGATCACCGGATCGTCGGACAACGCGATCCGCACCGGTTCCGGCAGCTCGCCGTCGACGACGACGTCCTGCACGAACACCTCGGGGGTGCCGTGCCGGTCGCTCACGAACGCCACCCGTCGGGCGTTCCGGGTCATGGTCGGTCCCCACGACCCCCAGGCGGCGGTGAGCCGCGCACCTAGGTCGGCCGCGGCCCTGGTGGTGACCGACGGCTCGACGGTGGCCGACGACGCGACGCCCTGCGCGCCTCCAGTCCGGACGGAACCCACGGTCACCGCACCCCCTGCTGCTGTAGCCACATCTCGATCAGGCCGAGCTGCCAGAGCGCGTTCGCGCCGATCGCGGTCCTGGTGCTGTTCGGGTCCTGCAGCATCCGCTCGACGGTGGCGGAGTCGAAGAGCCCGCGCTCCCGCGCCTCGGGGGCGTGCAGCGCGTCACGGACGCGCTCCAGGTACGGGCCCTCGAGCTGCCGGATGGCGGGGACCGGGAACGAGCCCTTGCTGCGGTCGATGACGGCGTCGGGCACGATCCCGCGCGAGGCGCGCTTCATCACGCCCTTGCCGCCGTCGGTGAGCTTCATCGACGGCGGGATCGCGGCGGCGAGCTCGACGAACTCGTGGTCCAGGAAGGGCACGCGGGCCTCGAGCCCCCACGCCATCGTCATGTTGTCGACCCGCTTCACCGGGTCGTCGACGAGCATGATCGTGGTGTCGCTGCGGAGCGCGGCATCCACGCTCGTCTCCGCGCCCGGCCGTGCGAACTGGCGGTCCACGAAGGCCGACGGGGTGTCGTCGTCGCTCTTCCACCGCTCCCCGAGCAGGCCCTGCAGCGCCGGCCAGCGGCGGTCCATGAACACGGAGCGGTAGGCCTCGGCCGCCTGGTCGCGCGGGACGTCGGCGAGCGGGGGGTACCAGTCGTAGCCGGCGAGCACCTCGTCGGCGCCCTGGCCGGACTGCACCACCTTGACGTGCTGCGAGACCTCCTGCGACAGCAGGTAGAAGGCGACGCAGTCGTGGCTGACCATCGGCTCGCTCATCGCGGCGACCGCACCGTCGATGCCGTCGAGCAGCCGCGACGAGGGGATGTGGATGCGGTGGTGGTCGGTGCCGAAGTGCTTCGCGACCTGGTCGGAGTACTCGAACTCGTCGCCGGACTCGCCGCCCGCCGCCTCGAAGCCGATGCTGAACGTGGCGAGGTCCTGCTGCCCGGCCTCGGCGAGCAGCCCGACGACGAGCGAGGAGTCGATCCCGCCGGAGAGCAGCACCCCGACCGGCACGTCGGCGACCATCCGACGCTCGACGGCGGTGCGGAGCGAGCCGATGAACGCCTGCTCCCAGTCCCGCTCCGACCAGTCGGCCCGGGCGGGGTCACGCTCGAAGCGCGGCTCCCAGTAGACGGTGTCGTGCGCGGTGCCGTCGGGGTCGATCACCCGGACGGTCGCGGGCGGGAGCTTGCCGACGCCGGACAGGATCGTGCGGGGTGCGGGGACGATCGAGTGGAAGCTCATGTACGAGGCGAAGGCGACGGGGTCGATGGACGTGTCGACTTCCTTGGTGCCGGAGCCGCTCGCGCCGCCGCTGCCGCTCGTGCTGCCGTTGCCTCTGCTGCCGGCGTTGCCGGCGTCGCCGGCCAGGATCGCCGGAAGGGAGCTCGCGAACCGGAGGCCGCCCGGGACGGGTGCGACGTAGAGCGGCTTGATGCCGAGCCGGTCCCGCGCCAGCACCAGCCGGCCGCTGCCGTGCTCCCAGATGGCGATGGCGAACATCCCGATCAGGTGGTCGACGAACGCGGTGCCCCATTCGGCGTACGCCAGGGCGATGACCTCGGTGTCCGACGTCGACGCGAACCGGTGCCCCTTGCCGTGCAGCTCGTCGCGGAGCTGCCGGTAGTTGTAGACCATCCCGTTGTAGGCGATCGTCAGCCCCGCCTCGGCCAGCACCATCGGCTGCGCGCCCGCGGTGGACAGGTCGACGATGGACAGCCGTCGGTGCCCGAGCGCGACCGGGCCGCGAGCCCACAGGCCGTCGCCGTCCGGGCCGCGGTGCGTCATGCAGCCGGTCATCCGGGCGACCGCCCCGACGTCCGGCGCTCGGCCGTCGAACCGGATCTCACCCGCGAGTCCACACATCAGCGCTCTCCCTCGGTGTCCGCCACAGCGGAGTCGGTGTCCGCCGGGGCGTTCCCGACGATCCACGTGTCCTTCGCGCCGCCGCCCTGCGACGAGTTGACGACCATGCTGCCCTCGGGCGCGACGCGCGTCAGGGCGACGTCGGCCAGGTGCACGTCGTCCGGTCCGGTCCCCGTCGCGTAGACGAAGGCCCGCAGGTCCACGTGCCGCGGGTCGAGTCCGGCCGGTCCGATCGTCGGGTGCGAGGACAGTTGCACCACCTCCTGCCCCACCCACCCGGCGGGGTCGGCCGCGATCTCGCGCCGTCGCTCGGCCACCTCGGGGGCGCTCGCGCTCGGTCCGATCAGGACCCCGCGGCCGCCCTCGCCGTCGACCGGCTTCGTGACGAGTTCCCCGACGCGGTCCAGGACCGACAGCCGTTCGACCTCGATGCTCGTGCGGTACGTCGGCACCGATGCCAGCAGGGGTTTCTCGTCCAGGTAGTACCAGATCAGGTCCGGCACGGTGACGTACATCGCCTTGTCGTCGACCAGCGCGTTGCCCGGCGCGTTCGCCAGGTAGACGCGTCCTGCCTCCGCCGCGTCGAGGATCCGCGCACCCAGGTCGGGAGCGTGCTCCGCCGTCAGCGCGCTGACGTCGCGGTCGATCCGCAGGTACAGCCCGTCGAGCACGTCATCCGTCGTCGCGTCGACCACGCGTCCGTCACGGACGTCCAGGTCCGACCCGGACAGGAGGCGCAACCCGGCCCCGTCGGCCAGCCTGCGGTGCTCGAACCACGCGCCGGCGGCGGGGCCGTCGCTGACCAGCGCGATCACGGGGTCGGTCGCGCCCGTCACCGCGGTGGTGTTCGCGCAGAGGGTCCGGCGCAGCCGGTCGATCACGCCGTGCGGGTCGCGCAGGTGCGCCGGGCGCGGGGCGTCCGGCACGACGTCGTCCATCAGCTCGCGCAGGGCGATGCCGTACGCGACGCCCGAGGGCGAGCGGACGTTGTCCTCGAGCACCCGCCAGCCGCCGAACTCGTTGCGCACCAGGTCGAACCCGAGTACCGGCGCACGGACGGCGGTCGCCGGCAGTCGGGTGGCGTCCGGGTCCCAGCCCTTCGCGCCGACGAAGTGGTCCGCGTCCAGCACGCCGTCGGCCACGATCCGCCGGTCGCCGTACGCGTCACGCAGGAACAGCTCGATCGCGCGGGCACGCTGCCCCAGGCCACGCTCGAGCTGCGACCACTCGTACGCGCTGATCGTCCGGGGCACCAGGTCGCAGCCGAACGCCTGCGCCCCGCCGTCCACCACGAAGCCGACGTGGTGCTCGCGCGTCCAGACGTCGCGGGCGGTGCAGCGCTCGATCGCGGTCTCGGCGTCCCAGCCGTCGAAGAACGCCGCCAGGTCACGGAACGCCGGACGGGGGCGCGCCCCGGGGCCGACCGCCTCGTCACCGGCACGGACGCGGTACCCGGGGATCGGGACCACCGGGTCCTCGTCGCGTCCGGACGGGAGCCCAGCGGTGTCCTCCACCACCAGGGCGACGACGTCGTCCATCTCCCCGCGCTCGGCGTACGCGGTGCGCTGCCGGTCGGTGGAGTTGCCGCGGGCGAGGGTCGCGTCGAGCAGCTCCGTCACCGTGCCCCAGTCGCCGAGCTCCTCGAGCTCCGGGCGCAGGCGGGACACGAGCTGGCGCACCGCGACTTCGGCGGGCAGCCGTTCGGGGTGCTGCCCGAGGCCGACGAGTTCCCCGCTCAACCCGGAGCGGGCGGCCTGCCACATCGCCGCACGGTGCAGGGGTTCGCTGCGCGGGTGCCACTCGGCGCCGGACACGACCGACTTCTCGGCCTTGCGCACCGCGGCGCGGAAGAGTCCGGCGATGAGCACGGCGTCGTCCACCACCGGGGTCGCGTCGCAGACCCGCAGCTCGAGCGTCGGCGCGTGCGACGACGGCCGCACGTCGAAGTAGGCCATCTTCTTGTCGGCGATCACGCCCGAGGCGATCAGGTCGTCGAGCACCCGGTCGTACTCGGCGGCGTCCTCCACCGGGCCGAAGCTGCCGGCCGACGGCCACCGCTGCCAGATGATGCTCCGGAACGAGGCGTACCCGGTGTCCTGCCCGTTCCAGAACGGACTCGACGCGCTCAGGGCGAGCAGCACCGGGAGCACCGGCGCCACCCGCTGAGCGATCAGCACCGCCAGGTCGCGGTCGCTCACCCCGACGTGCACCTGCAGGCCGCAGATGAGCTGTTCGTCGACGAGCATCCGGTACTGCTCCTGCATCCGGCCGTACCGACCGCCGGAGCTCAGCTCGAAGTCGGCGTACTCCGACCTCGGCGCGGTGCCGACGGCGGCGATGGTGACCCCGGCCGGGGCGATCGCGGCGCTGAGTTCACTGCGCAGGTCGACGATCACCCGCCGCAGGTCGTCGAGGGTCCGCACCACCGGGGTGTTCGTCTCGATCGTCGTGCGCTGCAGTTCGGCGCCGAAGCGGTCGGTGGGCAGTTTGGGCAGAAGGCGCGGGGCCTTCGCGGAAAGTCGGCCGGACTCGAGGTCGATGAGGTGCAGCTCTTCCTCGGCGCCGAGCGTCAGCTCTGCACTCATGGCTGGAACCTACGCGCGGCGGCTGTGGTGCGCACTGCGGCACACCGCCCCGACTCGTGCCCGTAACACGCCCGTCCATCGAGCGTCACGAGCACTGAACTCCTGCCCGCACCGTGCGAGGCGCGCCACCCCGTGCGAGGTTCCGCGCACCGTGCGCCGCTACAAGCGCGCACCACGCGCGCAACCCCGCACCAGCCCGCGCAACCCGCACCGTGCGGTGGACGCACCACCCGCACTCGGGAGGCACGGCGCCAGCCCGCCACGCGCCTCCTCTCCGCACCGTGCGCACCTCTTCACCCCGTGCGAGGTTCCACGCACCGTGCGCCGCTACAAGCGCGCACCACGCGGCCAACCCCGCACCAGCCCACGCACCCCGCACCGTGCGGTGAACGCCCCGCACAGGCGGACGGGAGGCACGGCGCCAGCCCGCCACGCGCCTCCCGTCCGCACCGTGCGCACCTCTTCACCCCGTGCGAGGTTCCACGCACCGTGCGCCACTACAGGCACGCACCACGCGGCCAACCCCGCACCAGCCCACGCACCCCGCACCGTGCCGGTGCCAGCGCGCGCGGAGCCCTACCCCCGCGTGCGCGCCAACCGCCGGTTGAGCGCCCCGTTCAGCAGCGCGACGAGCAGCCCCACCGCGAACACGAGCGTCCCGAAGCACAGCACTTGCGGCGGCATCCCGGCCTTCGCAGCGCCGTAGACGAACAGCGGGAAGGTCACCGCGGGCCCGGCGACGAACGAGGTGATCACGTAGTCGTCGATCGACATGGCGAGCGCCAGCAACCCCGCGGCGAGCATCCCCGGCGCCAGCAGCGGCAGGGTGACGAGCCGGAAGGCCTGGAACGGTGTCGCCCCGAGGTCACCTGCGGCCTCTTCGAGTGCACGCGAGGTCCCCGCGATCCGCGCCCGCAGCACGACCACCACGTAGGCGACGTCGAACGCCACGTGCGTGATGAGCACGGTCAGGAACCCGGTGCCGAGCCCCACCGACAGGAAGAAGGAGAGCGACGCGGAACCGACGACGATCGACGGCGCCGCGATGTCGGCGAACACGACGGTGTTCACGACACCGCGACCCGGGAATCGGTACCGCTCCAGCGCCAGCGCGAGGGGCAACCCGATCGCGACGGAGATGATCGCGGCGAGGAACGCGACGAGCACCGAGGTGACGAACGCCGCCCCGAGCCCGGACACGTTCACCAGGTTCGCGTACCAGTAGGTCGTGAAACCGTTCCAGGCGAACGACAGCCGGTTGGTGGGGGCGTCGTTGAACGAGTACACGATCATGTAGACGATCGGCACCAGGGTGATCGCGATCGTCACCCAGTACACGATGGCGAGCCAGGGCCCACGACGGTTCACCCCGTGACGACGCGGACGGCCGGCGACGGAACCGGTCACGGGCGAGGCCGGAGCTGCGGCGGATCGGGACGGTGCGACGGCGGTCATACGAGGTCCTCGAGGTCGTCGGTGCCGGAGACGCGGGCGTAGATGAACAGGATGATGCCGAGCACGACCATGAGCACGGTCGACAGGGCCGCGGCGACGTTGTACTGCTGGTTGCCGGAGTAGGCGTCCTGGATCGCCTGACCGATCGTGTACGTGTTCGTGCCGCCGAGCAGGGCCGAGTTCACCGGGTCGCCGACGCTGTCGATGAAGACGAGCAGGACCCCGGCGAAGATGCCCGAGCGGGACAGCGGCAGCGTGGTGTGCCAGAACGCCCGGAACTTGCCGGCGTACAGGTCGTTCGCGGCCTCACCGAGTCGTGGGTCGATGCGCTCGAGGGCGGCGTAGATCGGCAGCACCATGAAGGCCAGGTCGTTGTAGGCGTCACCGAAGATCACCGCGCCCCCGGTGCCGAGGATGTGGAAGTCCTTGCCGGCCAGCCCGAGCGCCTGCAGGGTCGTGACGACCGGGCCCTGCGACGCGAGCACGAACGCCCACATGTCGGTCCGGATGATGAACGACACCAGGAAGCTGATGAACACGAGCATGAGCAGCGGGTTCTTCCACCGCGGGGACACCCGGAACGCGATGAAGTACGCCACCGGGTACCCGACGACGATGCAGGCGATCGTGGCGGCGGCGCCGTACCAGAGCGACCGGAGCAGGAACGTCAGGTAGGGCACCTGCGGGTCGACGAACAGCGAGCCGTAGATCCCGAAGTTCCAGGTGAACGTGTAGCCGTCGTCCGGGTTGCCGGTCATGAGCGAGACGATCAGTCCGGACACCAGCGGGATGACGAAGAACACGCAGAGGTACGCGGTGCCGACGAGCGCCAGGAAGAACGGCGTGCTCCGACGGCGTCCCCGGCGCACCGGCGCGGAACCGGACGGACCGGCGGAACCACCGGGACCACCGGGAGCGAGCCCCGGTGCCACCCCGACCGCGCTCACGACTGCACCACCGCGTTGAAGATGCCGTTCCACTCCGAGTACTCGTCGTAGTTCTCGAACACCCGGAACTCGTGCGACTGCTCCAGCACGTCGGCAGAGGGGAACACGAGCGGGCTGTCCGCCACGGTGGCGTCGTCGAGTTCGTCCCGCACGTAGTCCTCGGCCGCGGGCACCGGGCAGACGTAGTTGACCCAGTCCTCGACGATCCCGGCGACCTTCGGCGTGTAGTAGAAGTTCATCCACTCGAGCGCCGACACCGGGTTCTCGGCCTGCCGTGGGATGAGCATGTTGTCGTGCCAGGTCATCTGCCCCTCTTCCGGCGTGACGAACTCCAGGTCGGGGAACCCGGACTGCTGCGCCTGGAAGACGTCGCCCGACCACGCCTGGGTGATCCAGGTGTCGCCGTTCTCCAACCGGTTGATGTAGCTCTGGTCGTAGAAGCCGGTGACGCTCGGCCGCAGTTCGCGCAGCCAGGCTTGGGCCTTCCGCCAGTCGGCAGGGGTCGAGGTCTCCGGGTCGATGCCGAGCGCGAGCAGTCCGAGCGACCCGAGTTCGGTGTTGTCGCTCATCAGCCCGATGCGCCCCTTGAAGGCCGGGTCCTGCAGGTCCTTGAGCGAGGTGATCTTCCGCCCGGTGTACTTCGGGTTGTAGGCGAGCCCGGTGAACCCGGTCTGCCACACGACGGAGTGCTTGTTGCCCGGGTCGTAGATGGGGTCCTTCACGGAGTCCGAGGCGTTCGCGGCGAAGTTCGGCAGCCGCGAGTGGTCGAGTTCGCACACGAACCCGTTCTTGATCATCTGGGTCAGCTCGAACCCGTTCGTCATGACGACGAGGTCGTAGCCGGTCGCACCGTGCGCCCGCAGGATCGGTGAGACGGTCGCGTAGAAGGTCGCGTTGTCCTGGATGACCGCCTGGTAGTCGACCGCGATGCCGGTCTCCTTCTTGAACAGCGCCAGGGACTCGGACTTGCCGTGGTCGGAGTCGATGTACAGCGGCCAGTTCGCGAAGTTCAGGGTGCCGGTCGCCTTCGCGTCCTTCCAGAACGCTGCCCAGTCGACGGTGTCCTCGGCGCCGGCGGCCGCGGAGCCCTTGATGCTGCAACCGGTGAGCAGGGCGGCCAGCGCTGCGGCCCCGCCGCCGGCCAGCAGGCCGCGTCGGCTGACGCGGGCCGACGCCAGCCCGCGCAGCAGGTCCGGACCGGGCACCGCGCCGGTCACGCGAGCGATCCTGCCGTGGCGGGCACGGCCTGGAGGCCCGGGTCGTCCTGGGTGGTGACGGTCGCGTCGGACGCGGGGTGCGCCTCCAGGCCGAAACCGTGGTCGACGCCCCACGTGAGCCAGACCTCGGTGCCGGTCGCGATCCGCGGCCCGCCCTTCGAGTTCTGCGCGAACACCGAGACGCGCCCGGCGCCCGGCACGTCGACCAGGTACTGGGTGCTGACGCCGGAGAACGAGACGTCCACGACCCGACCGGGGCCGAGGATGTTCCGTCCGGCCTCGGGGGTGGGTTCGGCGGTGCGGATCTTGAGCTTCTCGGGCCGGACGCCGACGACGACGCGACCGGTCGTGGCGACGGCTCGGTCGGCCGGAACCGCGATGGAGCCGGCCGCGGTGGCGACGACGAGCAGGCCGGCGTCGGTGCCGCGCACCTCGCCCTCGAGCAGGTTCGACTGGCCGAGGAAGTTCGCGACGAACGCCGTGCGCGGCAGCTCGTACAGGTCCTGCGGGCTGCCCATCTGCTCGATCCGACCGCCGTTCATGACGGCGACGGTGTCCGCCATCGTCATCGCCTCTTCCTGGTCGTGGGTGACGTGCAGGAACGTGAGCCCGACCTCGGCCTGGATCGTCTTCAGCTCGAGCTGCATCTGGTGGCGGAGCTTCAGGTCGAGGGCGCCGAGGGGCTCGTCGAGCAGCAGCAGGGCCGGCCGGTTCACGATCGCGCGGGCCAGGGCGACGCGCTGCTGCATGCCGCCGGAGAGCTGGGCGGGCCGCTTCGACGCCGACCCCTCGAGCTCGACGAGCCGCAGCGCCTCCTTCGCCTTCGCCATCGGGTCCGGGATGCGCCGGCGCTTCAGCCCGAACGCGACGTTGTCGAGCACGCTCATGTGCGGGAAGAGCGCGTAGTTCTGGAACACCGTGTTGACGGGCCGTTGATACGGCTTCGTGTCGGTGACGTCCTGGCCGCCGATGGTGATGGTGCCGCTCGTGGGTTCCTCGAGCCCGGCGACGAGCCGCAGGGTCGTCGTCTTGCCGCAGCCCGACGGACCGAGCAACGCGAAGAACGAGCCGGCGGGCACCGTCAGGTCGAGGCTGTCCACCGCGGTGTGGCCGGGGAAGGACTTCGTGATCTGGTCGAGCCGGAGATCGGCTCCCGATTCGGCGAACGTTCCGGTCATTGCCATGGTGCCTCCAGGGGGTGGTCGGCCTCAGCCGATGTAGGACATGACGTGCTTGATGCGGGTGTAGTCGTCGAAGCCGTACTGGGAGAGGTCCTTGCCGTACCCGCTGTGCTTGAACCCGCCGTGCGGCATCTCGGCGACGATCGGGATGTGCGTGTTGATCCACACGCAGCCGAAGTCCAGGTCGCGGGCGAAGCGCATCGCCCGCGCGTGGTCGGTCGTCCACACCGAGCTGGCCAGGCCGTACTCGACGCCGTTCGCCCACGTCAGGGCCTGCTGTTCCGTCGAGAACCGCTGCACGGTCTGCACCGGGCCGAAGATCTCCTGCTGCACGGCACGGTCGTCCTGGCGCAGACCGGCGACGATCGTGGCCTCGTGGAAGTACCCGCGGTCGCCCTGTCGTGCGCCGCCGAGCTCGATCGTCGCGTGGTCGGGCAGCGTGTCCAGGAACGACTGCACGTGCGCGAGCTGGTTCGCGTTGTTGACGGGGCCGTAGTACGGGGTGTCGGCGCCGGTGGTCGCGGTCTCACGTGCCGAGGCGGCGAGCGCCGCCACGAACTCGTCGTGGATGCCGTCCTGCACGAGCAGCCGGGTGGCGGCGGTGCAGTCCTGTCCGGCGTTGAAGAACCCGGCGGCGACGATCCCGGCCACCGCCGAGGGGATGTCCGCGTCGTCGAACACGACCACGGGTGCCTTGCCGCCGAGCTCCAGGTGGGTGCGCTTGAGGTCACCGGCGGCGGCGCGGGCGACTTCCATGCCGGCACGGACGGAGCCGGTGATGGACACGAGCTGCGGAGTGGGGTGGTCGATCATCGCGGCGCCGGTGGTGCGGTCCCCCACGACGACGTTCAGGACCCCCGGCGGCAGGAACTCGGCGGCGACCTCGGCGAGCAGCAGGGTGGACAGGGGTGTCGTGTCGCTCGGCTTGAGCACGGTGGTGTTCCCCGCGGCGAGCGCCGGCGCGAACTTCCACACCGCCATGTTGAGCGGGTAGTTCCACGGGGTGACCTGGGCGACGACGCCGATGGGCTCGCGCCGGACGAACGAGGTGTGGTCGGCCATGTACTCGCCCGCGCTCCGGCCCTCGAGGTTCCTGGCGGCCCCGGCGAAGAAGCGGATCTGGTCGACGGACAGCAGGATCTCGTCCTCGACCAGGGTGGCGCGGGGCTTCCCGGTGTCGAGCGACTCGAGGTCGGCGAACTCCGACGCCCGCTGCTCCATCGCGTCGGCGATCCGGAACAGGGCGAGCTGCCGTTCGCCGGGGGTGGTGCGGCGCCAGGTCTCGAACGCGGTAGAGGCCGCACCGAAGGCGGCGTCGACGTCGGCGGGGGTGGACACCGGGGACGTGCCGTAGACGTGCTCGTCGGTCGGGTCGACCAGGTCGAACGTGGTGTCGGCGGTCGACTCGACACAGGTACCACCGACGAAGTTCCGCAGGACCCGGGTGTCGGTGTCCGCCGTCGCCGTGCTCTGTGCGTCCAGCATGGCGGTGATCCTGACACGGATTCCGGCGGTGCGGAAGAAGGATCCGGAGGTTGTGGAGAACTGTAACAACGGAAATCGTCGCGAAACACGGAGTTCACAACGGAATCCCTTGCGCACCCCGAACCTCGCTGCCATGCTGTCCGGCATGGCGGCAGCACCACGACGTCCGGGACCGATCGACGACACCTCGAAACGGATCATCGAGCAACTCCAGGCGGACGGGCGTCGCCCGTACGGCGAGATCGGCAAGGCCGTCGGTCTCAGTGAAGCGGCGGTCCGGCAGCGTGTGCAGAAGCTGACCGAGACCGGCGTCATGCAGATCGTCGCGGTCACCGACCCGATGCAACTGGGCTTCCACCGCCAGGCGATGATCGGCATCCGGGTCAGCGGCGACACCCGAACCGTCGCCGATGCCCTGGAACAGCTGCCGGCGGTCGACTACCTCGTGATGACCGCCGGCAGCTTCGACCTGATGGTCGAGGTCGTGTGCGAGGACGACGACGACCTGATCGAACTGCTCAACGGCACCATCCGGGCCATCCCGGGCGTCGCCGGCACCGAGACCTTCGTCTACCTGCAACTCCGCAAACAGCTCTACGACTGGGGAACGCGATGACCATCTCCGAACAGGCCACAGGCCGGACCTCGACGGGCCCGGCCGCCCGCCTCCACTCCTACGACCCGTTCGCACCGGTCGACGACGCCGACCTGCAGCGGAAGTCCCGGGACCACCTGTGGATGCACTTCGCCCGGCACGGTGCGAACCAGGCCGGTGCCGACGTGCCGATCATGGTGCGCGGCGAGGGCCACCACGTCTACGACAGCCACGGCAAGGAGTACATCGACGGGTTGTCCGGCCTGTTCGTCGTCGCCGCGGGGCACGGGCGGAAGCGCCTGGCCGAGATGGCCGCGAAGCAGGCGGAGACGCTGAGCTTCTTCCCGATCTGGTCGTACGCGCACCCCGCGGCGATCGAGCTCGCCGACCGACTGGCCGAGCACGCCCCCGGTGACCTCAACAAGGTCTTCTACTCCACGGGCGGCGGCGAGGCGGTGGAGACGGCGTTCAAGCTCGCGAAGTACTACTGGAAGCTCCAGGGCAAGCCGATGAAGCACAAGGTGATCTCCCGCGCGGTCGCCTACCACGGCACCCCGCAGGGCGCCCTGGCGATCACCGGCATCCCGGCGATGAAGGAGATGTTCGAGCCCCTGACCCCCGGCGGCTTCCGGGTGCCGAACACGAACTCGTACCGCGCCGAGGAGATGGGCTTCCCCGGGGGCACCGAGGAGCAGTTCGGCTTCTGGGCGGCGGAGCGGATCCGCGAGATGATCGAGTTCGAGGGCCCCGACACCGTCGCCGCGGTGTTCCTCGAGCCAGTGCAGAACTCCGGCGGCTGCTTCACCCCGCCGCCCGGGTACTTCCAGCGGGTGCGCGAGATCTGCGACGAGTACGACGTGCTGCTCGTCTCGGACGAGGTCATCTGCGCCTTCGGCCGGATCGGCACGATGTTCGCCTGCGACACCTACGGCTTCGTGCCGGACATGATCACGTGCGCCAAGGCGATGACCTCCGGGTACTCCCCGATCGGCGCGACGATCATCAGCGACCGGCTGTTCGAGCCGTTCTCCAAGGGGGACACGACCTTCTACCACGGCTACACGTTCGGCGGGCACCCCGTGTCGTCCGCAGTCGCGATGGAGAACCTCGACATCTTCGAGGAAGAGGGGCTGCTCGCCAACGTGCAGCAGAACGCCCCGCTCTTCCGCGCCGAGCTCGACACCCTGCTCGACCTGCCGATCGTCGGGGACGTCCGCGGTGACGGCTACTTCTACGGCATCGAGCTCGTCAAGGACAAGGCCACCAAGACGACCTTCGACGACGACGAGTCCGAGCGGCTGCTGCGCGGGTTCCTGTCGAAGGCGTTGTTCGACGCGGGGCTGTACTGCCGGGCCGACGACCGCGGTGACCCCGTCGTGCAGCTCGCACCGCCGCTGACCATCGGGCAGCCGGAGTTCCGCGAGATGACGTCGATCCTGCGGAGCGTCCTGTCCGAGGCCTGGACGAAGATCTGACCGTGGGCGGCTACCGGGGCGTCTCGTTCTGGCTCGACCAGCTCGCGTCCACCGGACGCGACGACCTGACGCCCCGGCCGCCGCTCGACGGCGACACGACAGCCGACGTCGTGATCGTGGGCGGTGGACTGACGGGTCTCTGGACCGCGTGGTACCTGCACCGAGCCGACCCGGGCCTCCAGATCGTCGTCCTGGAACGCGCGATCGCCGGCTTCGGCGCGTCCGGTCGGAACGGCGGCTGGTGCTCGGCGCTGTTCCCGCGGTCCGCCTCCGCGGTCGCCGAGGAGCACGGGCGCGACGCCGCGCTGGCACTGCGGGCCGCCATGCGCGACACCGTCGACGAGGTCGGCCGCGCAGCGGCCGAAGCCGAGGTCGACTGCGACTACGTGAAGGGCGGAACCGTCCTGTACGCACGCTCCGCCGTGCAGGAACGCGCCGCCCACGACGAGGTCGCGTCCTCCGCGACATGGGGCGACGACATGACGTGGCGACCCGCTCGACCGGGTGACGCCGCCGGATCGGCGGGGGTCGCGTGGACCCCGGACTGCGCGCGCGTGCAGCCCGCCGCGTTGGTGCGTGGCCTCGCGGCCGCCCTGGAGGCCCGTGGCGTCCGGATCGCGGAGCACACGCCCGTCTCGTCCTGGGATCGCGGGCGTGTGGTCACGTCGCGTGGCACCGTGACGGCGGGCGCCGTGGTGATCGCGGTCGAGGGGTACGGCGCCCAGCTGGAGCAGACGAAGCGGCGGATCCTGCCGCTGTACTCGCTCATGATCGCGACGGCCCCGCTGCCGGCGTCCGCGTGGGAACGCATCGGACTCGAGCACGGGCAGACGTTCTCCGACTACCGGCACCTGCTCGTGTACGGGCAGCGCACGGCCGACGACCGGTTGGCGTTCGGCGGCCGCGGAGCCCGCTACCACTGGGGATCCTCGATCACGCCCGGGTACGACCGCGTGCCGCGGGTGTTCGAGCACCTGCGGAGGGCCCTGGTCGACCTGTTCCCCGTCGTCGCGGACGCCCCGGTCACCCACACGTGGGGCGGACCGCTCGGGGTGCCGCGGGATTGGTGCGCCTCGGTGACCTGGGACGGCCACGTCGGGAGCGCCGGCGGGTACGTCGGGGACGGTCTGTCGACGACGAACCTGGCCGGACGGACCCTCGCCGACCTCGTGCGCGGGGAGTCGACGGCACTGACCGCACTGCCGTGGGTGAACCACCGATCGCCCGACTGGGAGCCCGAGCCGCTGCGGTTCCTCGGCGCGAACGCGGGACTCGTCGCGACCGACCTGGCCGACCGCGAAGAAGCACTGACCGGGCGGCCGAGTCTGGCGGCCCGGCTGATGGCACCGCTGACCGGAGGACACTGATGGCTGCCGGTCTCGACGCCGACGTCGTGGTCGTCGGTGCGGGGATCGCCGGGCTCGCCGCCGCCCGGGCGCTCGCACTCGGCGGGCAGCGGGTCGTCGTGCTCGAGGCCCGCGACCGGATCGGCGGGCGCACCTGGACGGATTCGTCACTCGGGGTGCCGGTCGACCTCGGTGCCTCGTGGATCCACGGGATCGACGGCAACCCGCTCTGGGCCCTGGCACCCCGGTTCGGCATCGACACCGTCGAGTTCACGGTCGGCAGCTTCCAGTTCGACGGCCGACCGATCGCGTGGCACGACCCGTCCGGCGCCGCACTCTCCGCCGAGGACACGTCGGCGTTCGTCGCGGACCTGCACACCGTCGACGCGGCGCTCGACGCAGTCGTCGCGCACGCTCCCCCGCCCTCGACCTACGCGGCCGCCGTCGACACCGTGCTCCGCTCGCTGCGGTGGCAGGGCGACCGAGCAGCGCGCGTCCGCGAGTACACGGCCCACCGGTCCGAGGACCTCTGCGGCGCACCCGTCACCGTCCTCGACGCGCACGGCCTCGACGAGGAGCACGTCCCCGGTGACGAGGTGGTGTTCCCCGGCGGCTACGCCCAGTACGCCCGTGCGCTGGCCGAGGGTCTCGACGTCCGGCTGTCGTCGGTCGTGCGGGCGGTGACCCAGGCCGGCGACTCCGTGACCGTGGGGCTCGCCGACGGCACCACCGTCGTCGCACCGCAGGTCGTCGTCACCGTGCCGCTCGGGGTGCTGCAGGCCGGCGACGTGGTCTTCGACCCGCCCCTGTCCGCGCCGGTGACCGGAGCGCTCGACCGGCTCGGGATGGGCACCTACGACAAGGTGTTCCTGCGGTTCCCCACACGGTTCTGGGGCGACTCGTGGGTGGTCCGGCAGCAGGGGTCCGCCGGTGTCGACTGGCACTCCTGGTACGACATGTCCCGGGTGACCGGTGCGCCGGTGCTCGCCGCCCTGGTCGGTGGCGCCGGAGCCCGTCGGCTCGAGACCCTGCCGGACGCCATGGTCGTCGACGAGGGGGTGGCGGCGCTGCGGAAGATGTTCGGCCCGTCCGTCCCCCAGCCCGAGGCGTTCCGGATCACCCGGTGGGCCGAGGACCCGTTCTCACGGGGCTCGTACTCGTACCTGCACGTCGGGGCGTCACCCGACGACCACGACCTGCTCGGCACCCCGTCCGGCCGGGTGCAGCTCGCCGGCGAAGCCACGTGGAGCGACGACCCGGCGACGGTGCACGGTGCGCTGCTGTCCGGGCTGCGGGCGGCCGGGCGGTTGCTCGGCACCGAGGTCGAGCCGCTCTCGCTCGCCGACCCGCTGCCCACGGTGTCGGCGCGTGCGACACTCGCTCCGTGACACCGACGAGGACCCGACCGCGACACGAACACCGGGCACCGGTCGCCGTCGCGGTCCTGGTGAACCTGGCGCTGAGCCTGTTCCTGCCGGACGAGGTGCTGTTCTTCCCGTCGTGGGTGGTGCCCGTCCTGGGCGTCCTGCTGCTCACGCCACTCATCGTCTTCAACCCGCGGCGTCTGACGCGCGAGACCACCTGGTCCCGGTGGCTGTCGTTCGCACTGGCGGCCCTGCTCACCGTCGCCAGTCAGCTCACCGTCATCCGGACCATCACCGAGCTGCTCGGCGGGCACGCGGACGGTGCGGCCGTGCTGCTCACCGCGCTGCAGGTCTGGGTGAGCACGATCATCGTGTTTGGGCTCGTCTACTGGGAGCTCGACCGCGGGGGTCCGGTGGCACGGCGGCGCCCCGAACTGTGGTCGACGGCCGAGGCGGACTTCCAGTTCCCGCAGGAGACCGACCCGAAGACCGCGGACTGGCGGCCGGTCTACCTCGACTACCTCTACGTGGCGATGACGAACATGATGGCGTTCAGCCCGACGGACACGATGCCGATGACCGTCCGGGCGAAGATGATCATGGCCTACCAGGCGCTCAGCGGGTTCATCCTGCTGGCGCTGGTCATCTCGCGCGCGGTCAACATCATCAGCTGACCCACCCGACGGGCACCCCGCGCGAGATGCGCGGGGTGCCCTGGGGCTCAGCCTTTGCGCCACAGCTCGACCAGGAACCGGGCCACGGTCACGAGCAAGCTCGCGATCCCCAGCCACGGCACCGGACGGCCGCGACGCGGTTCGGTGTCGTTCGACATCGGACCACCTTCGTGTCAGCGCCGGCGGACACGAGAAGTGAAGGCCGAGGGATGCAACTCGCTCGACGAGCGCGTTACACTGGCTCCGAGTTTCAGGCTCGGGACCCAGTTCGTCCCTCGTTCTCCACTCGGAGGACAAATCGAAGCCCACCACTGTTGCTGCAGTGGTGGGCTTCTTCTCTGCCCGGGCCCACGTCCCGGCGACGACAGGAACCCGGAACCAGCATACTGATATCCGACAGCCGCGCCGGGGTCTTGCTTCAATTGACCAAGTGATCAACAATGGCGCATGGACGTCGTCACCGCACCCTCGCTCCCGTCGCCGCTGCACGCCGACACCGGCGCACCCCGCCGATCGCTCCGCGTCGCCCTGGTGCAGATGCGGTGGCTCCCCGACCCGGACGAGCACCTGGCCCAGCTCGCCGACGGCATCGCAACCGCCGCAGCGAACGGAGCCACCGCGGTGTTCCTGCCCGAACTCACGCTGCGCCGCTACCCGGGTGACACCCCGGCGAGCGGGACCCCGAAGGACCTCGCCGAGTCGCTGCAGAACGGTCCGACCGTCACCTTCGCGCGTGCCCAGGCGATCGAGCACGGGGTGTTCGTGCACGCGTCGCTGTACGAGCGGCCGGACGTCGACGACCAACCCGACGACCCCCGCGGCTACAACACCGCCGTCCTCGTCGCCCCCGACGGCTCCCTGGTCGGCCAGACCCGGAAGACCCACATCCCGATCAGCGCCGGCTACCACGAGGACACGTACTTCCGCCCGGGGACCGACGACGACGCCTTCCCGGTGTACGAGCCCGCTGGACTCGACGCGCGCCTCGGACTGCCGACGTGCTGGGACGAGTGGTTCCCCGAGGTGGCCCGGTCCTACGGCCTCGCCGGGTCCGAGGTGCTCGTGTACCCGACGGCCATCGGCTCCGAACCGACCTTCCCCGACTTCGACACCGCGCCGATCTGGCAGCGGGTGATCGTGGCGAACGGCATCACCGCCGGACAGTTCATGGTGGTGCCGAACCGGTGGGGCGACGAGGGCGACATCACGTTCTACGGCTCGTCGTTCATCTCAGACCCGTTCGGCCGCGTGCTCGTCGAGGCTCCCCGTGACGCGAGCGTGGTGCTCGTCGCCGACCTCGACCTCGACGCCCGGACGGAGTGGCTCCGGCTGTTCCCCTTCTACGTGACCCGGCGCCCCGACCTGTACGCCGGACTCGTCGAACCCGTCGACGAGGAACGCCACGCCTACGGCGCACGCGACGCGATCGCCGCAGCCCTGGCCGTGGAACCGGCCACCACCGGGCGCGAGGCGAGCGCATGACGTGGGTGATGCCTCCCGAGACGGCTCCGCAGGAACGCACCTGGATGGCGTTCCCGCGCCCCGGCCTGACGCTCGGCGACGACGCGGCGAGCGCCGACGCCGCGCGTCTGGCGTGGGCGACCACGGCCAACACGATCAGCGAGCACCAGCCGGTGACCGTCGTCGTGGACCCGGTCGCACGGGCGGATGCCGGTCGCCTGCTGTCGTCCGGCGTGGACGTGCTCGAGGCGCCCCTCGACGACTTCTGGATGCGCGACACCGGGCCGACGTTCGTCGTCGACGACGTGACCGGTGCGCTCGGCGCCGTCGACTGGGTCTTCAACGGCTGGGGCGCGAACTCCTGGTCGACGTGGACCCGTGACGCCGCGGTCGCCGCCACGGTCGCCGGTGCTGCGGGAGCCACGCGGATCCCGTCGTTGCTCGTCAACGAAGGCGGGGCGATCCACGTCGACGGTGCCGGCACCGTGCTCGTGACGGAGACGGTGCAGCTCGACCCGCGCCGGAACCCGTACGCCGACCGGGAACGCGTCGAGCTGGAGCTGGCGCGCACGATCGGCGCCACGCGGGTGGTCTGGCTGCCCCGTGGTCTGACGCGCGACTACGACGGCTTCGGCACCCGGGGCCACGTCGACATGGTGGCCACCTTCGTCGATCCGGGCACGGTCCTGCTGCACGCCCAGCCGGATGCCGGCCACCCGGACCACCTGGTGATGCCCCAGATCCGGCGAGCGCTCGAGCAGGCGACCGACGCGACGATCATCGAGTTGCCGGCCCCCTCGACGCTGTCGGACGACGGTGGACCGGTGGACTGGAACTACGTGAACCACGTCGTGGTGAACGGCGCCGTGATCGCCTGCGCGTTCGGCGACCCGGTCGCTGACGACCGTGCCAGGGGCATCCTCGCCGAGGCGTACCCGGGCCGACGGGTCCGCTCGATCGACGCGCGACAGGTGTTCGTGCGCGGCGGCGGGCTGCACTGCATCACGCAGCAGCAACCGGTGGCCTGAACCACTGCCGCGGTGTACAGCGGGCCCCGATGACCTGTACACCGCGGCCGGTCCGCCCACTGCCGACCCGTCGGTATGGTGCTCCGAACTGATCCGGGCGACGCTGCCCGGCCCCGAAGAGCAGGGAAGTCACATGGCATCACCGATCGCGGTCACCGCGCCGGCAGCACCGGTGCGCGGCGGGTCGCTGAAGCGGAGCCTCGGGCTCTGGGCGATCGTCGGACTCGGCCTCGGCTACATGACCCCGACGGTCGTGTTCGACACCTTCGGCATCGTCTCCGGGCAGACCGACGGCGCGGTGCCGAGCGCGTACCTCATCGCCCTGGTCATCATGGCGCTCACCGCGATCAGCTACGGGAAGATGGTGCGCGTCTACCCCGCCGCCGGTTCGGCGTACACGTACGTCCGGGAGTCGATGCACCCGAACCTCGGCTTCATGGTGGGCTGGGCGTCACTGCTCGACTACCTGCTGCTGCCGATGGTGAACGCACTGATCATCCGGCTCTACCTGGAGCAGGTGTTCCCGGGGCTGCCGCCGTGGGTGACCGTCGTCGTCTACTCGGTCTTCGTGACGACGGTGATCTGCCTGTCGATGCGTGGCACGTCGAACCTCAACATGGTGCTGCTCATCGGTGCGGTCCTGGCGATGATCGCGTTCGTGGTCTTCACCGTGATCGAGCTCACCCACGGTGCCGGTGCGGGCACGATCGTCAGCGCCGAACCCTTCGTGCACGACGGCGTGACGATGTCGGCCCTGCTCACCGGGGCGACGGTGGTGTGCTTCTCGTTCATCGGCTTCGACGCCGTGACGATGTACACGGAAGAGGCGAAGTCGATCCGCATCATGCCGAAGGCGATCATGCTGACCGTCCTGCTCGGCGGCGCGATCTTCCTGGTCTCCGCCTACTTCGCCCAGCTCCGCTTCCCCACCAACGCACCGTTCGGCGAGTTCACCGACGACCCGCTCCCCCAGATCGGCCTGCTCGTCGGCGGTCCGGTGTTCCAGGCGGTCCTCGTGTCGGCCGGGTTCGTCGCCGCACTCGCCTCGGGTCTCGCGTCGCACGCCAGCGTCGCCCGCATGCTCATGGTGATGGGCCGGAACAACGTGCTGCCGAAGCGGGTCTTCGGCTACGTGCACCCCCGCACGCACACCCCGGTGTTCAACGTCGTCTTCGTCGGCGCGGTCACCCTGCTGGCGATGAGCTTCTCGCTCGACACGATCGCGGCCTACATCAACTTCGGCGCGCTCATCGCGTTCACCTTCGTCAACGCCACCGTGATCGTGCACTTCGCGATCCGGAACGGGCGTCGGCACACGGCGGGCGACCGCTGGCGCTACATCGTGCTGCCGGGGGTCGCGATGCTCCTGACCGGGGTGCTCTGGTCACAGCTCCATGCCGACGCCCTGATCGCAGGAGGAGTGTGGGCGGCGATCGGGTTCGTCTACCTGCTCGTCATCACGAAGGGCTTCCGGGTCGCACCGAAGGGCTTCGACGAGAACCAGCCCGTCACCGGTGTGAACAAGCAGCTGACCGACCAGGCCTGACCGGCCACCACGAGAGGACGCCATGTACGCCGTCACCGACCCCACCACGGGCACGACCCTCGAGACCTACCCGACCATCACCGACGCCGAGCTGCACGACGCCGTCGCAGCCGCCGACCACACCCACACCGAGTGGTCTCGGGCGACGACGGTCGCCGACCGTGCGGCCCTGCTCCACCGGGTCGCGGACCTGTACCGGGAGCGGCACGCCGAACTCGCCGCCACGATCGTGCGCGAGATGGCGAAGCCGATCGACCAGGCCGAGGGCGAGGTCGACTTCTGCGCCGACATCTACGACTACTACGCGGACCACGCCGAGGCGTTCCTGGCGGACCAGCCGATCACCCTGGCGGACGGGTCCGAGGGGTCCGCGTTCATCCGCAAGGCCTCCATCGGCGTCGTGCTCGGCATCATGCCGTGGAACTTCCCCGCCTACCAGATCGCCCGGTTCGCCGGACCGAACCTGGTCATCGGCAACACCGTCCTGCTCAAGCACGCACCGCAGTGCCCGGAGTCCGCCCTGGCCATCGAGCGGATCTTCCACGACGCCGGATTCCCGGCCGGGGCCTACACGAACGTGTTCGCGACGAACGACCAGGTCGCCGACGTCATCGCCGACCCCCGCGTGCAGGGCGTCTCACTCACGGGTTCGGCGCGCGCCGGTGCCGCGGTCGCCGAGATCGCCGGCCGGAACCTGACGAAGGTGGTGCTCGAACTCGGCGGCTCCGACCCCTTCATCGTGCTGTCCACCAACGACCTGGACGCCGTCGTCGAGTCCGCCGTCACCACCCGGCTCGAGGGCAACGGCCAGGTCTGCAACGCCCCGAAGCGCTTCCTGGTGGTCGACGGCCTGTACGACGACTTCCTGGCGAAGTTCACCGCGGCGATGTCGGCGGTCGAACCGACGGACCCGAGCGTGCCCGGTGCCGAACTCGGTCCGTTGTCGTCCCCGGCCGCGGCCGACCGGCTCCAGGAACAGCTCGCTGGCGCCGTCGAGCAGGGTGCGACCGTCGTCACGGGCGGCGACCGCCAGGGCAACGCCTTCCTGCCGACGATCCTGACCGACGTCACGCCGGACAACGACGCCTACCGCGAGGAGTTCTTCGGCCCCGTCGCCGCCGTGTACCGCGTCGCCGACGAGGACGCCGCGATCGCCCTGGCGAACGACACCCCGTACGGCCTCGGCTCGTACCTGTTCACCACCGACGCCGACCAGGCACTCCGGGTCGCCGATCGGATCGAGGCCGGCATGGTCTACGTGAACATCGTCGGCGCGGACAGCCCGGAGCTGCCGTTCGGTGGCGTCAAGGGCAGCGGCTTCGGCCGCGAGCTCGGCCCCCTGGGGGCCGACGAGTTCGTGAACAAGAAGCTGATCCGCATCGGCTGACCGACGCGGAGACGCCGGTGTCTGCGCAAGACGCCGCCGAACATGGCGGCGTCTCGCTGACGGGACGGCGTCCGATCAAGACGCCGGTGTGTTGCAGCCGGCCCACGACGGACGGGAGGCGCGGTGCCAGCTGGCACCGCGCCTCCCGTCCGTCCGTCGGTCGCCGCTACTGCTGCGGGTCGGCGGGCTCGCCGCCGGAGTCCGTGTCGCTGTCCTGCTGCGGGTCCTCCGTCGCGTCGCCCGTGGGCGACCCGTCCGGCAGGTCCTCGGTGTACTGCTCCTGATCCTTGGTGGGGTCGCTGGACCCGTTCGCTGCGTCACTCATGGCCCGGACGGTACGCGCGAGCGCCTGAGCACAGCACACAGCAGTGACTGGTCGAGGTGGTTACCGCGCAGCAGTGGCCTGCGGAACGACCGCCAGGATCTCCTCGGCGACCTCCCGCCCGATGCGCACGGCACCGTCGACGTGCTGATAGCCCTGCCCGGCCAGGTCGCTCGACGCGAACCGGATCGGACCGACCGCGGCACGCTGGTCGGCGCCGTAGCGGACGAGCCCGCCCAGGTCGAAGCTCGCGGCGTAGGCGCCGCGCGTCCACTCCTCGGTGCCCCAGTCGCTCTCGTAGTAGACGACCGGCGACAGGGCCTCGTCACCGTAGTAGTGCGCCAGCGAGGCGAGCACACGGGCCCGCCGTTCCTCGGTCGACAGCGCGAACAGGTCGTCGGCGTGCTGGTCGGAGACGAACCCGACCAGGGTCCCCTGCTCGGAACCGTGCGAGGTGTTGTCGTACGCCTCGTGCACGACCTCGTACGGGCTGAACGCGGTGCCGGACAGGCCCGCCGCACGCCAGAAGGGACGGTCGTAGACGGCGTGCACCTTGATCACGAAGCCCATCGACAGGTGCTGGTGCAGCTGGTGCTGGCGTCGGGGCAGCGGCGGCTCGTACGAGATCCGCGAGTACAGGGGCGGCGGCACCGCGACGAGGGCCTGTCGGGCGTGCACCTCGATCCCGCCGTCGGCGAGCGCGACGACCCCGTCGTCGCCCCAGCGCAGCGTCCGGACCGGGGCGTTCAGGTGCACGTCGTCGCCGAGGCGCTCGGCGAGCCGCTCGGACACCTGCTGCATGCCGCCGACGACCCGCTTGTCGAGGATGAAGTCGGCGTCGACCAGGTTGGTGAAGCTCCCGGCGGACGCCGCCATCAGCAGCGCCTGCAGTGCCGAGAACGCGTGCGCGGGCTTCGTGAGCATCGCGCCGGCGATGAACAGCTCGACGTTGTCGGTCGCGACCCGGTCCGGGCTGAGGTCGTGCAGCCAGGCGCGGAACGAGACCTCGTCGAGGGCGGCCGCGTCCGGGGTCTCCCAGGGGCGCGCCGGGTCGACCTGCGCGACGTACTCGTCGACGACGGCGACGAGGCGTTCGATCTCGTTCGCCGTGGCCTCGGGCAGGGGGAAGATGTCGCCGGTGTACTCGGTCCGGGTGCCGTCGGCGTCGATGTAGACGCTGGAGCCCTCGCGGTACCGGTCGTACGTCTGCAGCCCGAGCTCGTCGAGGGTCTCGAGCAGTGCGGTCTGATCGGGCGAGACCCACTGCCCGCCGATCTCCAGGGTCACCCCGTCGATGTCGTTCGTCCAGGTGCGGCCCCCCACGCGGTCGCGGGCCTCGAGCACGGCGACCCGCAGGCCGGCGGCCCGCAGGCGGTTCGCGGCGGTGAGACCGGCGACACCGGCTCCGATGACGACGACGTCCTTCTCGATCATCGAGCTGCTCCTTGTGCGGTCGTGGTGCTGTCGGTGTGCCGGAACGGGTCCGGGGTCAGCGTGTACATGGTCTCGAGGTACTCGGCGATGCCCTCGCCGCCGCCCTCGCGACCGAGGCCGGACTGCTTCACGCCGCCGAACGGTGCCGAGGCGTTCGACACGACCCCGGTGTTCAGCCCCAGCATGCCGGTCTCGAGCCGCTCCATCAGGCGCTGCCCGCGTGCCGGGTCCTCGGTGAACGCGTAGCCGACCAGACCGTACTCGGTGTCGTTCGCGGCGGCCACGGCCTCGTCCTCCGTGCGGAACGTGCGGATCGCGAGCACCGGCCCGAAGATCTCGTCGTCGAGGATCGCGCTGCCCGGCTGCACGTCGGTCAGGACGGTCGGCGCGTAGAAGGTGCCGGGCCCGTCGAACGGGTGCCCGCCGGTCCGGAGGGTCGCCCCGCGCTCGACCGCATCGGTGACCAGGCGGTGGGCCTTGTCCACGGCGCGGGCGTCGATGAGCGGCCCGATCGCGACGCCGTCCTCGGTCCCCCGGCCGACTCGCATCGCGGCGACCCGTTCGGTGACCCGGCGGGTGAACTCGTCGGCGACGTCCTCGTGCACCAGGAACCGGTTCGCGGCGGTGCAGGCCTGGCCCGTGTTCCGGAACTTCGCGGCGAGTGCGCCCTCCACCGCGAGGTCGAGGTCGGCGTCGGCGAACACCAGGAACGGGGCGTTGCCCCCGAGCTCCATGCTCGTCCGCAGCACGTTCTGCGCCGCCTGGCCGAGCAGCATGCGTCCGACCGGCGTGGAACCCGTGAAGGACAGCTTGCGCAGGCGGCGGTCGGCGATCACGGGCGCGGAGACGTCGGCGGCCCGGGTGGTCGGGACGACGTTGACGACGCCGGCGGGCACACCGGCCTCGACGAGCAGGTCGGCGAACAGCAGGGTGGTCAGCGGCGTCAGTTCGGCCGGCTTCACGACGACGGTGCAGCCTGCGGCGAGCGCCGGAGCGATCTTCCGGGTCGCCATCGCCAACGGGAAGTTCCACGGCGTGATCAGGAACGCGGGTCCGACGGGCTTGTGCGCGACGGTGGCACGGCCGGTCCCCTCGGGGTTGGTGCCGTACGAACCGCTGATCCGGACCGCTTCCTCGGAGAACCAGCGGAGGAACTCGCCGCCGTACGCGACCTCGCCGCGGGCCTCGGCCAGGGGCTTGCCCATCTCCAGCGTCATCAGGAGCGCGAACTCCTCGCGTCGCTCCTGCAGCAGGTCGAACGCGCGGCGCAGCACCTCGGCGCGCTGCCGCGGGGGCGTGGTCGCCCAGCCGTGCCGTGCGGCGACGGCGGCGGCGAGCGCCTTCCGGCCGTCCTCGGGCGAGGCGTCGGCGATGCGCAGCAGTGTTTCGCCGGTGGCAGGGTCGACGACGGCGAAGGTCGCGTCGTCGGCCGCCGGCTGCCAGACACCGTCGACCAGGAGGCCCGTGGGGACGCGGTCGAGCACCGCCTGTTCGGCGGCTGGTCCGGTGGCGTCGGGGACGCTGGGCCAGGCTGTCGCGGGGATCGTCGCGCTCACGACGCGGCCAGCCCGTCGAGGACGACGGCCAGGCCGTCGCGGAGCAGGTCGTCGTCGATCGACAGCGGCGGCAGGAAGCGGACGACGTTGCCGTACGTGCCGGCCGTGAGGGCGATGACGCCGTGCTCGAACGCGTACCGCACCACCCGTCCGGTGAGCCCGGGGTCGGGATCACCGGTGGCGGGGTCGACGAGCTCCATCGCGACCATCGCACCGCGGCCGCGGACGTCGCCGATGCGGGGGTCATCGGCCTGAGCGCTGCGCAGGCCGTCGAGCAGGACCGTGCCGATCGCCCCGGCGCGCTCGACGAGTCCGTCGTGCTCGAAGGCGTCGATGGCCGCGAGGGCTGCGGCGCAGGCGATCGGGTTCCCGCCGTAGGTGCCGCCGAGGCCGCCGACGTGGGCGGAGTCCATGATCGCCGCACGCCCGGTCACACCGGACAACGGGAGTCCGCCGGCCATCCCCTTCGCGGTCGTGACGACGTCGGGCACGATCCCCTCGTGCTCGCTGGCGAACATCGCGCCGGTGCGGGCGAACCCGGTCTGCACCTCGTCCGCGATGAACACGACGCCGTTGGCGGTGGCCCACTCGGACAGTGCGGTGAGGAACCCCGGTGCCGGGACGACGAAGCCGCCCTCGCCCTGGATCGGTTCGATCAGGACCGCGGCGGTGTTCTCGGCGCCGACCTGCTTCTCGATCTGGCTGATCGCACGCTTCGCCGCTTCGGGCCCCGACAGCCCGTCGTGGAACGGGTACGACATCGGGACGCGGTAGACCTCGGGTGCGAACGGCCCGAAGCCGTTCTTGTAGGGCTGGTTCTTCGCGGTCAGCGCCATCGTCAGGTTCGTGCGGCCGTGGTAGGCGTGGTCGAACACGACGACGGCCTGCCGACCGGTGTGCTTCCGGGCGATCTTGACGGCGTTCTCGACGGCCTCGGCCCCGGAGTTGAACAGCGCCGTCCGCTTCTCGTGGTCGCCGGGGGTCAGCCGGTTGAGCGCCTCGGCCACGGCGACGTACCCGTCGTAGGCGGCGATGGTGAAGCACGTGTGCGTGAAGGCGGCGACCTGCTCGGTGACGGCGGCGACCACGCCGGGGTGGGCGTTGCCGACCGACGTCACGGCGATCCCGGACCCGAGGTCGACGAACGAGTTGCCGTCGGCGTCGACCACCACGCCGCCACCGGCCGCGACGACCGCGATGGGCACGGCGACGCCGACCCCGGCCGCGACGGCGACGGCCTTCCGGGCGAGCAGCTCCTGCGATCGCGGACCCGGGACGGCGGTGACGAGCCGTCGTTCCTGGGGCAGCGAGGGGCCGCCGGTGGTCGCTCGGGTCGCGGACGCTGCGGTGGAGGACATGCCGCGATGGTAGGAGCCACCACCGCACACGCCTACTGTCCACGGCGTACATCGGCCCCCGGGCGGATCGACCCGGTGGATAGGGTGACGGCATGCCCGCAACGCTGCGCTCCCTGCTGCACCGGCGTGAACTCCACCTGCGCCCGCTCACCGACGCGGACGAGCTCGCCCTCGATGCCCCGCTGTCCTGGCTGCACAGCTCGGACCTCGAGGACCCGACGCCGTTCCTCGCCGAGGGTCAGGGGCTGCTCACGACCGGCACGCAGTTCGGTGCCGAGGCCGACGTCCGCGACGACGTCGCCGAGGCCTACGTCCGCCGGCTCGTGGACCGCGGTGTCGTGGCGCTCGGGTTCGGCACCGAGGTCGTCCGCGCCGGCACCCCCGACGTCCTGGTCACCGCCTGCACCCGGCACGGACTGCCGCTGTTCGAGGTGCCCTACGAGACGTCCTTCATCGCGGTCGCGCAGGCCAACGCCGAAGCGGTCGCGCGGGACGCCAACGCACGCGGTGCCTGGGCCCTCGCCGCGCAGCGGGCCATCTCGCTCGCCGCGATGCGACCGGACGGACTCGGCGCGACCATCGCCGAGCTGTCCCACCAGCTCGACGGGTGGGTCGGCCTGTTCGACGTCTCCGGGCGGCTCGACCGCGGACACCCCGCCGACGGGCTGCCCGCCGCCGACCTCGACCTCCTGCGGACCGAGGCGCTGCGGCTGCTGCGCTCCGGGCAGCGGGCGAGCCTGCCGGTCGCCACGGACCGAGGCGTCGGGTACACCCTGCAGACGCTCGGCAGCGGCGGGCACCTGAGCGGCGTGCTCGCGATCGCGAACGGCGGAGCACTCGACCGGGCCGGACGCGAGGTCGTCACGGCCGTGATCGCCCTGGCCGGCCTCGCCCTGCAGCAGAACCGCGAGCTCGCCCGTGCCCGGGGACTCCTGCGGACCGGACTCCTCACGATGCTGTCCGTCGGCGAACCCGAGGTGGTGCAGGCGACGTCTCGCGAGGTGTGGGGGCCGCTGCCCGCCGAACCCGTCCGGATCGCGGCCGTCGACGTCCCCGACCACGAACTCGACACCGTGGTGGACCTGCTCGAACTGTGGGTGCAGGACCGTCCGGGGCACCTGTTCTTCGCGGTCGACGACGCCGTGTTCCTCTGCGTGAACGCGGACGACACCGCGATCGTCGCCGAACTCGTCGACCGCTTCGACCTGCGCGCCGGCCTGTCCGACGGCGCGGCGTACCGGTCGTTCGGACGCGCCCGCACCGAGGCCGTGCAGGCACTCGACCGACGCCGTGAAGGACGCCCGGGCACCACCGAGTTCGGCGACCTCGCACGAGAGGGGGTGCTCGCCCACCTCGCCCACGTCGACGTGGACGCCGGTGCGGTCGCCCGCGCGTTCCTCGCCCCGCTGCTCGACCACGACCGCACCGCCGGCACCGAGCTCACGGGCACCGTCCGGACCTGGCTGCAGGAGAACTGCGAGTACGACCGCACCGCACGGGTCCTCGGCATCCACCGGCACACCGCCCGCGCCCGGGTGGAGCACGCCGGTCGGCTCCTCGACCGTGACCTCTCCGTCTTCTCGACCCGCGCCGACCTCTGGGCAGCCTTCGTGGTCGAGGGCGCGTGACGCCCGGATACGGTGGGATGATGCCGTCGACACCGGCCCGCCGGCGCCTGAGCCCGGCCGAACGCGGATCCCAGATCACGGCAGCCGCCGTCGACCTGGCGCGTGCCGAGGGCCTCGCGGCGGTGACGCTCCGCGGGGTCGCCGCCGTGATCGGGGTCGCGCCCTCGCTCGTCGCCCACTACCGCCCGAGCATGGAGGACCTGGTCGGCGAGACGTTCCGCACCGTCGCGGACGCCGAGGTCGCCGAGGTCCGCGCGTTCGTCGCCGCTGCGCCCGACCCCGTCGCCGGTCTCCGCACCCTGCTCGGTTGCATCGCCGATCCCGCCCGCGACGACGTCGCCACCCTGTGGGCCGACGCGTGGAGCATCGGCCGCACGAACGCGGCACTGGCGACCGCGGCACGGGACGTCATGGACGACTGGCAGCTCCTCGCCACCACGGTCGTCGTCGACGGGGTGCGCGCGGGGGTGCTGCACACTGACGACCCGGACGGCGTCGGACGCCTGCTCTTCGCGCTCGTCGACGCCACCAACGGGTACGCCCTGGTCGACTACCTCGACCGCCCGACCCGCGAGGCCCTGGTCCGCACGACGATCGCACGAGCGGTGGGCCTGGACGGGTCAGCCCTGTCGGGGTGACACCCGACGCAGCGCCACCCACTGCAGCAGCATGATCGTCTTGCCGTCGGCGATCCGACCGTCCGCCACCATCGCGAGCGCCTCGTCGAGCTGCACCTCGAGCACCTCGATGTCCTCACCCTCGTCCTCGATGCCGCCCCCGGCCTCGACCCGGTCGGTCGGCGTGTACGCGCCGAGGTAGAAGTGGACCCGCTCGGTGACCGAACCGGGGCTCATGAACACGTCGCCCAGGTGCTCGAGCGCGCCGAGCCGGATGCCGAGCTCCTCGGCGGCTTCACGCCGGACCGCGGTCTCGGGGTCGTCCTCGTCGAGCAGTCCCGCCGCGGCCTCGATCAACATGCCGTCCGGGTGTCCGTTCACGTACGCGGGCCACCGGAACTGCCGCGTGAGCAGGACGGTGCCCCGCTCGGCGTCGTACGGCAGCACCGTCGCGCCGTTCCCGCGGTCGTAGGTCTCGCGCTGCTGCCGGTCCCACCGACCGTCGCGCCGCCGGACGTCGAGGGTCGTGCGACGGAGCACGTGCCACCCGTTCGACACCACCTCGACGTCCCGCACGACGACGTCGGGGTTGCGGTCGAGGGCACGGCCCACGGCGTCGAGGCCCGTCCGACCACGGTCGTCGGGGACGTCCACTCCGGCGCGCTGGACGGTGGTGCGTTCGTCGGTCACCCGGTCACCGTAGCGGGGCACCTCGGCAGGACCCCGTCCGCTCGGTACGCTCGACGTGCCACACCAGGGAGCGGCAGAGGACGGTGCAGCATGACCAGGACGTTCATCCTCCGACGACCGGACCGACCGCAGGTGGTCACCGTGTCCTTCGTGCTGTGGTTGGTGTGGGTGGCAGCCTGCGTCGCCGCCACGGTGCTCCAGTTCTTCGCGACGGACCCGGCGGTCGGCCAGGCGCCGGTCCTCGCCGGGATCGTCGCCCTGGTGCTCTGGGCCCTGGTGACGTGGGCGGTGTTCCGGATGGCCGCGGGCTCCCGCGTCGCGCGCATCGTGCTCGTCGTCGTCGCGGCCTTCCGCGCGCTCCTGAGCATCACCGGCGGCGAACTCGCGGTCCTGACGATCGCACTGTCGGTCGTCGCCGCGGTCCTGCTCTTCCTGCCCAGCGCGCGCCCGTTCTTCGCCCCGCAGCAGGCCCGGAGAGCCGACCACGGGTTCGACGGAACCGGCGTGTCGGGGCCGAGCCGTGCCTCCAGGCCGGATGCCGACCACACGACGGACGCCGACCGGGCCTGAGGCCGGACGCGTCGACGGCCATCCCCGGCCCGCGCCCGAGAAACAGGAAAGGCCCCGGATTCCTCCGGGGCCTTTCCTGTTTTCGCCTGGTGCGCGAGGGGGGACTTGAACCCCCACGCCGTTTCCAGCACACGGACCTGAACCGTGCGCGTCTACCAATTCCGCCACTCGCGCCAGCCCCGAAACACTACCACGCACAGACGGGTGTCAACGCCAACCACTACCATGCAGTGGTTGACGACCGACGACACGGGAGACGCATGGGCCTGCTGGACAACTTCGAGCGAGGGTTGGAACGCGCCGTCAACGGCGCCTTCGCGAAGACCTTCCGCTCCGGGGTGCAGCCCGTCGAGATCTCGAGCGCCCTGCGGCGCGAGCTCGACACGAAGGCCGCGGTGGTCTCGCGCGAGCGCATCCTCGTGCCGAACGAGTTCACCGTGCGCCTGGCGCCGCCCGACTTCACGCGCATGAACGACGTCGGTCGCCCGCTCATCGACGAACTGACCCAGATGGTGCACCAACACGCCGTCGCGCAGAACTACTCGTTCTCCGGCCCGGTCACCATCCGGCTCCAACAGGACGGCACGCTCTCGACGGGCATCCTGCAGGTCGACTCCACCACCGTCCAGCGCGACGTGGCCTGGATCCCGGTGCTCGACATCGGCTCGCAGCGACACCGACTGCACCGCGGGCGCACGGTGATCGGGCGCGGCAGCGACGCGGACATCACCATCGCGGACACCGGGACGAGCCGGAAGCACGTCGAGGTGCTGTGGGACGGCAAGCACGCCCAGGCCACCGATCTCGGCTCCACGAACGGCTCGAAACTGAACGGTCAGCACTTCCAGCAGGCGATCGTTGAGCCGGACTCCACCATCGAGATCGGTCGTACCCGTATGGTGTTCCGGGTGATCCCGGAGAACGACGGAGGTGCTCGATGACCACAGGCCTGACCCTGCTCGTCCTGCGCTTCGCGTTCCTCGCGGTGCTCTGGCTGTTCGTCTTCGTGATCGTGTTCGCCCTGCGCAGCGATCTCTTCGGCCAGCGCGTCCGCACGATCCCGACCGATCCCAAGTCGGCGCCGTCCGGGCCCAGCACCCCCACCGTCCCCGCTGCGGCGGCCCCCGGGCCCGCCTCGAGCGGTGCCTTCACCGACGTGATCGGTCAACCGGGTGGTGGGCAGCGGCCCGCCTCGCCGGCCGCGGCCCGACTCGTCATCACCGAGGGTGCGCGCGAGGGCATGGAGATGCCGCTGGGTGGCGGCCCCATCACGATCGGGCGTTCGAGTGAGTCGAACGTCGTGATCCGTGACGACTACACCTCGACCAACCACGCCCGCCTCGACCTCCGCGCCGACGGCTGGCTCCTCACCGACCTCGAGTCCACGAACGGCACCTTCGTCAACGGTCAGAAGGTGAGCGCTCCCGTCCTCGTGGCAGAGGGCACGCCCATCACGATCGGGACGACGACGTTCGAGCTGCGGCGGTAACCCGGCATGACCGCTCGCACGCTGAGCGCCGCTGTGTCCCACGTGGGGCGCATCCGCGCGAACAACCAGGACTCCGGCTACGCCGGGGCGCACCTGTTCGCGGTGGCGGACGGCATGGGCGGCCACGCCGGCGGTGACGTCGCGTCGGCGATCGCGATCCGACGCATCCGCGAGGTCGACCGCGAGTTCCCGTCGGCGCACGACGCCGAGTTCGCGCTGCAGTCGGCGCTCATCGCGGCGAACCAGCTGATCACCGAGACCGTGTTCGAGCACCAGGAGCTCACCGGCATGGGCACCACGGTGTCCGCGATGATCCGCGTCGGCGAGCAGATCGCGATCGCGCACATCGGCGACTCCCGCATCTACCGTCACCGCGACGGCGAGCTGCAGCAGATCACGTCGGACCACACCTTCGTCCAGCGGCTCGTCGACAGCGGCCGGATCACCCCCGAGGAAGCCGCGGTCCACCCGCGTCGCTCCGTGCTGATGCGCGTGCTCGGCGACGTCGACGCTGCTCCAGAGGTCGACACGGCGATCATGGACATCCAGCCGGGCGACCGCTGGCTGCTCTGCTCCGACGGCCTGTCCTCGTACCTGGCCGAAGAACGCATCCGCCACGCCCTGGCCTCGAACATGGACGCCAACCAGGTCACGCAGCGCCTGGTGAAGGAGACGCTCGACCACGGCGCCCCGGACAACGTCACCGTCGTGGTGATGGACGTCACGGACACCGAACCCGAGGACGACGACGACGCGGCCACCACGGTCGGTTCCGCCGCGGCACCGCTCACCTTCGAGGCGTCGACCGGCCGCAAGCCGATCCGCCTCCCCACGATCCTGCTGCACCCGCTCAAGGTCACCACCGCCCCCGAGGACTCGCACTTCGAACCCGAGTCCGACCAGTTCTTCGCCGAGCTCATCGCCGAGGACCGCCGACGCCGCATCCGCCGTCGGGTGTCCTGGACCGTCGCGCTCGTGGTCGCCGTCGCCGTGCTCGTCGGCGCGGTGTTCGTCGGCTGGCGGATCACGCAGGACCACTACTACGTCGGCACCGACCGGGGCACCGTCGCGATCTACAAGGGCGTGCAGCAGTCGATCGGGCCGTTGGCGCTGTCGGACGTGTACGAGGACAGCGACATCACGGTCTCGTCGCTGCCGGACTACACCCGCGAGAACGTCCGCTCGACGATCAACGCGCAGTCACTCTCCGACGCCAGGGACATCGTCGAGCGCCTGCGCAAGGCCGCCGCGACCGGTGAGGACCAGGCCGGCACCGGTGGGGACGGCGACGCCAGCTCGTCCCCGTCGCCCTCGCCGACCCGTTCGCCGTCGCCGAGCCCCACGCGGAGCCCGCGATGAGCAACGCCACGGCCGCCCAGTCCTTCACCCAGGCGATCACGATCAAGCTCCGGGAGCCCGCACGCGCGCGGAACCTCGAGCTCTTCCTGCTCGTCATCGCGTGCGGCATCTGCGCGGGTGCGATGGTGCTCGTGCAGCTCGGCACCAAGGGCCGGCTGTTCGACCAGTCGGTGCTCTGGGTCGGCGGCGGCATCCTCGGCCTCGCGCTCGTCATGCACGTGGTGCTGCGCGTCGTGGCGAAGAACGCCGACCCGTTCATCCTGCCGATCGCGCTCGTCCTGAACGGCATCGGCATCGCCGAGATCTACCGCATCGACGTCCACAACGGCCTGTCCGGCTGGGACGCCATCGGCGTGAAGCAGATCGTCTGGACGATGCTCGCGATGGTCCTGGCGATCATCACGCTCGTCGCCGTCCGGAACCACCGGTTCCTGCAGCGGTACCGCTACATCTTCATGGCGCTGACGATCGTCCTGCTGCTCCTGCCGATGCTGCCGGGGATCGGCACGAACATCGGTGGCGCGCGGGTCTGGATCAAGATCGGCCCGTTCTCGTTCCAGCCCGGTGAGCTCGCGAAGATCACCATGGCGCTGTTCTTCGCCGGGTACCTCGTCACCGCCCGCGACTCGCTGTCGATCGTCGGCAAGAAGTTCCTCGGCATGACGTTCCCGCGTGCCCGTGACCTCGGCCCGATCCTGGTCATGTGGGGCGCCGCGATGGCCGTCCTGGTGTTCCAGCGCGACCTCGGCACCGCCCTGCTCTACTTCGGCCTGTTCCTCGTGATGATCTACGTGGCCACGGCACGGATCAGCTGGGTCGCGATCGGTCTCACGCTGTTCATCGGTGGCGCCCTCGTCGCGCAGAGCGTCCTGGAGTACGTCCGCGGTCGCTTCGAACAGTGGCTCGACCCGTTCAACCAAGAGGTCTTCAGCCGCGACACCCAGGCGAGCTACCAGCTCGTGCAGGGCCTGTTCGGCTTCGCGAACGGCGGGATCACCGGCACCGGGCTCGGGCAGGGCCGGCCGTACATCACGCCGGTCGCCAACGCCGACTACATCGTCGCGTCGCTCGGTGAAGAGCTCGGCCTGATCGGCGTCTTCGCGATCCTCGCCCTCTTCATCGTGTTCGCCTCGCGTGGCATCCGCGTCGGGTTCATGGCGCAGGACGACTTCGGCAAGCTGCTCGGGGTCGGCTTCGGCTTCATCATCGCCCTGCAGGTGTTCGTCGTCGTCGGTGGCATCACCCGGATCATCCCGGTGACCGGTCTGACCACGCCGTTCATGGCCGCCGGTGGTTCCTCGCTCATCGCCAACTGGATCATCGCCGCGATGTTGCTGCGACTCACCGATTCCATCCCAGCCGAACAGCGTGTCCAGCAGGGCGCGATCCCCGCTGCGAACGGGCGATCTGCGCGCGCGACCAGGAAGGAGCGTCGTCGATGAACCGGCAGCTCCGCGGTGTCTCGACCGTCATCGTGCTCATGTTCGTCGCACTCTTCGTGTCGACGACGTCGATCCAGTTCTTCGCGGCCGACTCGTTGCGCGCCGACTCCCGGAACTCCCGAACCATCTTGGACAGTTACTCCACGAAGCGTGGCGCGATCCTCGTGGACGGCAGCCCGATCGCCGAGTCGACCCCGGTGGACGACCAGTACCAGTACCAGCGGAAGTACACGAACGGCGACCTGTACTCCGCGGTCACCGGGTACTTCACGATCGGGCAGGGCAACACCGGCATCGAGAGCGCCGAGAACACCGTGCTCTCGGGCAACTCGGACGCCTCGTTCTTCCAGAACCTCAACTCGATCCTCACCGGCCAGGACGTCCAGGGCGACAACGTCAACCTGACCATCGACCCGGACGTGCAGCAGGCCGCGTACGACGCGCTCGGCACCAACAGCGGCGCCGTCGTCGCGATCCAGCCGAAGACCGGCAAGATCCTCGCGATGGTGTCGAAGCCGAGCTACGACCCGAACTCGCTCACCTCGCACGACACGGCCGAGGTCAAGCGGCAGTACGACGCGCTGCTCGGGGCCGACACCGCCCCGCTGCAGAACCGTGCCATCGGCGGCGACCTGTACACCCCCGGATCGGTGTTCAAGCTCGTGGTGGCCTCGGCGGCACTCGAGGGTGGCAAGTACAACCTCGACTCCACGTTCCCGAACCCGTCGCGACTGCAGCTGCCCGGCACGAGCTCGTACATCAACAACGCCGAGGGCGGCACCTGCGGTGGCGGCGACAAGGTCAAGCTCCGCACGGCCATCCAGTACTCGTGCAACATCCCGTTCGCCGAACTCGGCCAGAAGCTCGGGTACGACGCGATCAAGAGCATGGCCGACAAGTACGGCTTCGGCGACGCGATCGAGATCCCGATGGCGGCGACCGCCAGCCAGTACCCCGACGTCGACTCGACGGCCCAGCTCATGCTGAGCGCCTTCGGCCAGGCGAGCGTCCGGGTCTCCCCGCTGCAGATGGCGATGGTGTCGGCCGGGATCGCGAACGGCGGCAAGGTCATGCAGCCCTCGCTCGTCGACTCGATCACCACGAGCGACCTGAAGACGGTCGAGTCCTTCTCCCCGAAGCAGTACAGTGATCCGCTGTCGTCCTCCGAGTCCGCTGACCTCACCGAGGCCATGCAGAGCGTCGTGAGCGCGGGGACCGGTACCAATGCCAAGATCGACGGTGTCGACGTCGCCGGCAAGACCGGCACGGCCGAAGGTGGCACCGGCGATCCCTACACGCTCTGGTTCACGGGGTTCGCCCCCGCCAAGGACCCGGAGGTCGCCGTCGCGGTCGTCGTCGGCAACGGCGGCGGGCTCGGGCAGTCCGGAGTCGGCAACACGGTCGCGGCCCCGGTCGCGAAGAAAGTCATGGAGGCGGTGCTGAACAAATGAGACCCACCAGCGGACTCACCTTCGGTGGGCGGTACCAGCTCTCCTCCCGGGTCGCCATCGGCGGCATGGGCGAGGTGTGGCAGGCGACCGACCTCGTCATCGGCCGAACCGTCGCACTCAAGATCCTCAAGGACGAGTACCTCGGTGACCCCGGCTTCCTCGAGCGCTTCCGCGCCGAGGCCCGGCACGCCGCCCTCGTCAACCACGAGGGCATCGCCAACGTCTTCGACTACGGCGAGGAGGACGGCAGCGCCTACCTCGTGATGGAGCTCGTCCCCGGCGAAGCCCTGTCGACCATGATCGAGCGCGAGCACACGCTCCCGGTCGACAAGGTGCTCGACATCGTCGCGCAGACCGCGAACGCCCTGCAGGCCGCACACGCGGTCGGCCTGGTGCACCGCGACATCAAGCCCGGCAACCTGCTCATCACGCCCGACGGCCGCGTCAAGATCACCGACTTCGGCATCGCCCGCATCGCCGACCAGGTCCCGCTCACCGCGACCGGTCAGGTGATGGGCACGGTGCAGTACCTGTCGCCCGAGCAGGCGAGCGGCCACCCCGCCTCGCCGTCGACCGACATCTACTCGCTCGGCATCGTCGCGTACGAGGCCCTGGCGGGTCGTCGTCCGTTCACCGGTGAGTCGCAGGTCGCGATCGCGATGGCGCACATCAACGAGCAGCCGCCGCCGCTGCCCGGGGACATCCCCGAGCCGGTCTCGGCCCTGGTCATCTCGTGCATCGCGAAGAAGCCGGCCGACCGTCCCGCGACGGCCGCGAACCTCGCACGCGCCGCACAGGCGCTCCGTCGTGGTGACGTCGCCGCAGCCACCGTGGCCGTCCCCGCGATCGCGCAGAACGGCACCGTCGCGTTCAACCCGCCCCAGGGCCAGGGGAACGACGCCGCGACCGCACTCCTCGGTACCCAGGCCGGAGCGATGGCCGGCGGACCGGGCACCCCCCGCTCGCCCGTCTCCGACGAGCCCGAGGAACCGAAGAAGAAGCGCGCCTGGATCTGGTGGGTCGTCGGCATCATCGTCGTGCTCGCCCTCGCCGCCGGCGCCGCGTACGCCCTGAACGCGAACAACGCCCCGGAACCCGAGCCCACGAAGTCCTCGAGCACGCCGAAGGCGACCCGCACGCCCACACAGACCCCGTCCCCCGAACCGACCGAGACCCGCGTCACGGTCTCGGCGGCCGACTACCAGGGGCAGAACGCCGAGCAGGTCGCGAACCAGCTCCGCGCCCGGGGCCTGCAGGCCGAGGTCGTCGCCGGGTCGAACGCCACGTCGTCCGACCAGGTCGGGACCGTCGAGTCGCTCAGCCCCGAGGGCAGCCTGGCCCCCGGCACCCTCGTCACCGTCAAGGCGTTCGGCGACGTGCTGACCGCAGCGGCACCCGAGCGTGCCACCGGCGGGACCGTCAGCGAGTCCGGTCGTGTGACCTTCAGCTGGCCCGCGTACACGAGCTGCCCCGCCGGGTACTCGGACGTCAGCTACACGTACACGATCGACAACGGCACCGTCCCCTCGAACGGCAGCAGCTCCGGCTCCACCTCCGGTACTGCGGTGACCGTCGCCGGCGCCCAGTACGGCAAGGTGACCCTGTCGTACAAGGTGACCTGCAAGTCGCCGCAGTCCGATTCCTCGGTGGTCTCCGCGTCCTCGCCGGGCGCGCAGGTCGAGTGGACCGAGCCCACGGACCAGGAGACGACCAACCCGGACGACGGGATCAACCCGACCGAGACCCCGCAAGACGACCTGTGAACGACCCCCGGACGGGGACTGTCGACACCGTTCGGTAACGGTTCGGTCGACCCCTCCCTGACCAGCGTCTCACCAGGTGGTGCTGCCGTACACTAGCCCGGACGAACAGACGGAGGAGTACGTGCCAGAAGGTGTGACCGCGGGGATCACGCTCCTCGCCAATCGCTACGAGATCGGTGACGTCATCGGTCGGGGCGGCATGGCGACCGTGCACCTCGGCAACGACACCCGCCTCGGCCGCAAGGTCGCGGTGAAGCTCCTCAAGCCGAGCCTCGCCAACGACCCGGCCTTCCGCACGCGGTTCCGGCAGGAAGCCCAGGCTGCTGCACGCATGGCGCACCCCACCGTCGTCCGCGTGTACGACGCCGGCGAAGAGACGGTTTCCGAGCCGTCGGGCGCCGAGGTGCAGGTCCCCTTCATCGTCATGGAGTACGTCGAGGGCCGTCCGCTCTCCGACATCATCGCCGAGGGCGCCGTCGCCCCGGACGAAGCCGTGCGCATCACCGAGGGCATCCTCACCGCGCTCGAGTACTCGCACCGTGCCGGCGTGGTCCACCGTGACATCAAGCCCGCCAACGTCATGGTCACCCACACCGGCCAGGTCAAGGTCATGGACTTCGGCATCGCCCGGGCCATCACCGACACCTCGGCGACGGTCGCGCAGACCACGTCGATCCTCGGCACCGCCTCGTACTTCTCACCGGAGCAGGCCCGCGGCGAGACCGTCGACGCCCGCACCGACCTCTACTCGACCGGCGTCGTGCTCTTCGAGCTCCTCACCGGTCGCGCACCGTTCCTCGGGGACACCCCGGTGGCGGTCGCCTACCAGCACGTCAGCGAGCAGCCGGTCGCACCGTCGACGATCTCGCCCGACGTGTCCCCGGCCCTCGACGCCGTGACCCTCCACGCCCTGGTCAAGGACCGCACGCGCCGGTTCCAGAACGCGGCCGAGTTCCGCTCGGACCTGCAGCAGGCCGCAGCCGGCCGGGTGCCCGCGTCGACGAAGAAGCAGCAGCAGAACGCGGCGAACGACGCCTCGACCGTGCTCTTCGGCGTCGACCCCCGCACGACGACGAACGCCGCATCGGCGTTCCGCGAACTCGACGACGACACCGCCGAGCACCGACCGCAGCGCACGCAGAACCGTCCTCCGGTCGCGTGGATCTGGGTCGGCATCCTGCTCACCGTCGCGGTCATCGTCGCCGTGGTGTTCTTCGTCGCCAACCTGCAGCCGGGCAAGCCGCCGGTGTCGTCCTCGGTCAGCGTGCCCAACGTGGCGGGGTCGACCTACAGCGCCGCGGCCAGTGCCCTCGACAAGAAGGACCTCAAGCCCGTCAGGGTCGAGGAGAACTCCGACAGCGTCGACAAGGGCACGGTCATCCGGACGGACCCGGGCTCCGGCGTGAACGTCGGGCGCAACCAGAACGTCAACGTCGTGGTCTCCCTCGGCCCGGAACGCGTCCCCGTGCCCGAGCTCAACGGGCAGTCGCAAGCGGCAGCGCAACAGTCCCTGGACGACGCCGGATTCCGTCTCGGAGCGATCTCGAGCGACTACTCGGCCGACGTCCCCGAGGGCACCGTGCTGAGCTCCGACCCCGAGTCGGGTTCCCTGCACACCAAGGGCATCGTGATCAACCTCACGATCTCCAACGGGAAGGTGCAGCTGCCCGACGTCACGCAGCAGCAGTACTCGGCGGCGAAGGCCACCGTCGAGCAGCTCGGGCTCACCGTGAACCCGGCGCCGTCCTACTCGTGCACCGGCGGACTCGTGACCCAGCAGGACACCCCTGCCGGAGACGTCGCCCAGGGCAGTGCCGTCACGCTCACCTACTGCGCGCGAGCTGCGGCGCCACCGAAGGCACCGTCGTCGAACAACGACAACAACGACAGCGGCGGGAACAGCGGGAACGACGATCGCGGTGACGACCAGGGTGACGACGGCCGCTGAGCCGACCGTCTCCTGATGGGACCGTCCTGACGGACGGGTGACGGGCCTCCAGTCCGTCCTCCGTACCCACAGGCACGTCTGCTCGCCGCCTCCGCTCCTGACGGCCTGGAGGCACGGCGCACGCCCGCAACCGACCGCACGTCACGCAGACCGTCCGGTCCAGTGCCCGCGAGACGCCGTCGTGTCAGTAAGACGCCCCCGAACGCACGAGACGCCGCCGGATCCGGCGGCGTCTCGATGACACGACGGCGTCTGCCGCCGCGGGCGTTCGTCAGGCGCGGTGCGTCGCGATGAGCGGCCCGAGGTCGGCGGCGCGTTCGGCGGCTCCCGACAGCCCGGTGGTCTCGAGCCAGTTGCCGACCATGCGGTACCCGCCCTCGGTCAGGACCGACTCGGGGTGGAACTGCACGCCGAACACGGGGTGCGCGCGGTGCTGGACGCCCATGATGACCCCGCCCTCGGTCCGCGCGGTCACGGTGAGCTCATCGGGGACGGTGCCGTCGACGATCGCGAGCGAGTGGTACCGCGTGGCCGTGAAGGGGTGCGGGACGCCGGCGAAGAGCGCGCTGTCGTCGTGGTCGACCTCGGAGGTCTTGCCGTGCATGAGCTCCTCGGCGTGCGTGACCGTGGCGCCGAGTGCCTCCGCGATGGCCTGGTGTCCGAGGCAGACACCGAGCAGCGGGGTCTCGGCGGCGATGGCCGCGTGCACCGTGGGGATCGAGACGCCGGCAGCCGCCGGTGTTCCCGGACCGGGCGACAGGAGCACGCCGTCGTACTCCGCGATGCGGTCGGCGATCTCGGACTCGGGGAAGGCATCGTTGCGCACGACGTCGGTCTCAGCGCCGAGCTGCTGCACGTACCCGTTGAGCGTGTAGACGAAGCTGTCGTAGTTGTCGACGACGAGGATCCTGGTCATGGCGGTTCACCGTACTCGTGGGGGATGTGTGCGGCGGTCCGCGGGCCGATCCACACACGTGGTCACGGTAGGATACCGGCCATGGCCAAGGACAAGGACCGCACCAAGCCCGCCCGGACGACCCGAGCTGACTCGGTCGACACCGCGGGGGACGCCCCGAACCCGGTGTGGTTCAAGCCGGTCATGTTCGGCTTCATGCTCATCGGTCTGGTGTGGGTGATCGTCTTCTACATCTCGAACGCCACGCTGCCGGTTCCGAGCCTCGGCTCGTGGAACATCGTCGTCGGCTTCGGCATCATGTTCGTCGGCTTCCTCATGACCACCCGGTGGCGCTGACCCCCAGCCCACTGTTCTGCCGACGCCCGTCGCACCGCAAGGTGCGGCGGGCGTCGTCGTTCTCCACAAGCTCGGGCGTTCCGGGAACGCACATCCTCGAGGATCCCGGCGTTCTCCACACTTTTCCCCACTCTCCACACCGTCATCCACACCCCGACCCCGGAGTTATCCACAACCGATTCCACAGTGGGGATAATCACACTGGTGTAACTCACCGACTTCTCCACACCTGTGGATAACTTGCAGTAGCGCTGTGGACAGCTGTGGACGAGCAGGACGCAGACAGCCCTGGGAACGACGAACGCCCCGCCGCAATGCGACGGGGCGTTCGGGGAGCGTTGTGGCGGTGTCAGCCGATCGTGACCGCGTACCCGACAGCGGTGAGCGCGATGCCGAGCACCGCCGCGCCGATGATCAGCGCGATCTGCCGCGGACGCTTTCGGATGTTGCGCGTCTGTGCGAAGACGAAGCCCATCAGGAAGCCGCCGATGATCCCGCCGACGTGCGCCTGCCACGAGATGTTGACGCCGGGCAGGAACCCGATGACCAGGTTCAGTCCCATGAGCACGAGGAGCTGCACGGCGTTGTTCCCCAGGCTGCGCTGCAGCACGAAGAACGCGGCGAACAGCCCGAAGATCGCACCCGAAGCACCCAGCACGGTCGTCCCCGGCGCCAGGAAGGTGACGAGCATGGACCCGAAGATCCCCGTGATGAAGTACAGCGCCACGAACCGCCAGGTACCGAGCATGTTCTCGAGCATGCGACCGAAGATCCAGAGCGCCCACATGTTGAACAGGATGTGGAAGATGCCCGAGTGCACGAACAGCGAGGTCACCACACGCCAGGGCTGCGTCGGCAGCAGGAACGAGTTGTAGGCGAGCAAGCTCGTGAAGAACCGCCCGCTGACCTGGTCGAGCAACCAGATCGCCACCGTGATCGCCACGATGACGGTCGTGCCCTTCTGGTCGAGCATGGCGAAACGCCGCCGAGCGACCGTCAACCCGCTGGGGGCTCCGGACGCTCGGCGGTTCGCTGCGAACTGTGCGCGCTGTTCACGCACGCACTCCGGGCAGTGCACCCCGACCGCCGCCGGCGTCTGGCACTCCGGGCAGATCGTCCGCCCACAGCGCTGGCAGAGCACGAAGCTCTGCCGGTCCGGATGCCGGTAGCAGGTGTTGTTCGGGTTGTACGCCTGGTCGGTCACGTGCGGGTCAGACGCCTTCGACGTCGATGCTCTGGATGACGACGTCCTCGACGGGCTTGTCACGACCGTCGGTCGGGACGCCCTCGATCGCGTCGACGACCGCGCGGGACTCATCGTCGGCGACCTCGCCGAAGATGGTGTGCTTGCCCTGCAGCCACGGCGTCGCCACCGTGGTGATGAAGAACTGCGAGCCGTTGGTGCCGCGGCCGCCTTGGATGCCGGCGTTCGCCATGGCGAAGATGTAGGGGTTCTGGAACGTGAGCTCCGGGGAGATCTCGTCGTCGAAGCGGTACCCGGGGCCACCGATGCCCTGGCCGAGCGGGTCGCCGCCCTGGATCATGAAGTCCTTGATGATGCGGTGGAAGATCACGCCGTCGTAGAGCTTGTCGGTCGAGACCTTGCCCGTGCCGGGGTGGGTCCACTCCTGCTGGCCCGTGGCGAGGTCGACGAAGTTCTTGACGGTCTTCGGTGCGTGGTTGCCGAACAGGTTGACGCGGATGTCGCCCTTGTTGGTGTGGATCGTTGCGACAGCGGTGTGCAGAGACATGTTCCGATTCTCGCATGTACTCCTGACCGCGGACGGATTGCACAGCTGCGGTTCCGTGACCTGTCAGGCAGTGTGGTGGCAGGATGGGGTCACGCCGATCCGATGGAGGTACCAGATGACGACGATCGAGATCCCGCGAAAGCGTCGGAAGCAGATCAAGAAGCTCAAGGGCCAGACCGCCTCGCTCCTCGGCGAGCAGCGCAAGGTCCTCGAGCACGCGAACGCGATCCTGGCTGAGGCCCGGTCGAACGCCGCGGACGCAGCTCGCAAGGACATCGCACCCCGCGTGCAGAACGCGATCGACAACGGGATCCGTCCCGCGTTCGCGACCGGCGTGCACGCTGCCACCTCGGCAGCGCAGAGCGCTTCGCACAAGTTCCAGTCCGAGGTGGTCCCCGGACTCGTCTCGACCGCTGGCTCGGTGCTGAGCGTGACCGACCTCGCGAAGGACCCCCGGGTCAAGAAGATCGTGAAGAACGCCCAGAAGAAGGGCAAGAAGGCCAAGAAGGCCGCTGCGAAGTACGTCCCGTCGCAGCAGAAGAAGGGTCTCGGCTTCGGCGGAGTCGCACTCATCATCGTCGGCGTCGTCGCCGTCGCCGGTGCTGCGTACGCCGCGTACCAGACGCTCCGCGCCGACGACGACCTGTGGGTCGCCGACGACGCTGACACGGCGGAGAAGCCCGCCGCCTGACCTCCCGGTTCGTACGAAGGGCCCCGGCTGCTGCCGGGGCCCTTCGTCGTTCTCCGGTCACGGGCTGAACCCGCGCACGCGTGCCGTGAACGCACCCACCCACCGACCTGGAGGCCCGCGCCGGCCTGGCCCCGCGCCTCCCGTCCGCCATGCGCTCACGCGACGCGCCCCGGGGACGCCGCCGAAAGGTCGCAACCTGTCGTCCGGAGGACACGCAGACGACAGTTCCAGCCACCTCGGCGAACCACACGCGGCATGTCGTGACCACTCGACAAGATGCCGGCCGCAGGCAGATTGGCGGACCGAGCCGCCCGCGACGATCGCGTCGCAGGGGCGGCGGCGCGCATGGGCACAGAACGAAGCCCCTGGACAGACGACGGAGTCGGCAACCAGGGGCTGATGCGAGTGGAGCCTGGGAGAATCGAACTCCCGACATCCTGCTTGCAAAGCAGGCGCTCTACCAACTGAGCTAAGGCCCCGAGTGCCACCGAGGTGATCGGCGACGGGATGGAATTGTCGTGCTGTTCCGGAGAACTGGTGGGGCTACAAGGACTTGAACCTTGGACCTCTTCGTTATCAGCGAAGCGCTCTAACCGCCTGAGCTATAGCCCCTCAGACCGGATGAAAGCCTACCGTACGATCCCGCCGGAACGAAATCGAGCAGTGGGCCCATCCGGCCCGGGTGTGTCAGTTGTTCGTGAAGCCCACGAGCAGACCGCCCGTGATCCGAACACTGAGGTTGTAGAGCACGCTCACGATGGCGCCGAGCACGGTGCCGACGACCACGTTGAGGATGCCCACGACGATGGAGAACCCGAGCACCTGGCCCAGCGAGAACTGGTCCATGATCGAGTAACTGTTCTGCCCGGTGACGTCCTTCAACAGGGCGTCGACCTGGGTGAACACACCCGTCTGGTTGAGGATGACCCACACCAGTGCCGTGGCGACCACGATCACGATGCTGCCGGCCAGGGCGATGAGGAAGCTCAGCTTCACCATCGACCAGAAGTCGACGTAGACCAGTCGCAACCGCACCTGGCGGGTGCCGACGGGTCGCTTCGCCTTCTTCTGGAGCTTCTCGGCGACACTACTCATTGCTTGACTGGTCCTCTCCGGCCTCGTCTGCGACGGGCTCGGTGTCGATGGGATCAGTGGAATCCGGGGCCGCTTCGGCTGGGCTGACCGTCTCCACCGGGCCCGCGGGCTCGATCTCGGCGTCGTCCTGGTCGTCCAGGTTCCGCTCGGTGTTCCGGGCCACCGCGATGATCCGGTCGTTCTCCGCGAACCTCGCGAAGACGACGCCCATCGTGTCACGGCCCTTGGCAGGGACCTCGGCCACGGCAGACCTTACCACCTTGCCCGATTGCAGCACGACGAGCACCTCGTCGTCCTCACCGACGATGAGAGCGCCCACAAGATCGCCTCGGTCGAGCGCCAACTTGGCCACCTTGATGCCCAGACCACCACGGCCCTGCACCCGGTACTGGTCGACCGCGGTGCGCTTGGCGTAGCCGCCCTCGGTCATCACCCAGACGAAGCCGTCGTCGGAGACGACCCGGGCCGCGAGCAGCGAGTCGCCGTCGCGGAAGGACATGCCCTTCACACCCGAGGTCGAGCGACCCATCGGACGCAGGGTGTCGTTCGTCGCCGTGAACCGGAGCGACATGCCCTGGCGGGACACCAGGAGCAGGTCGTCGTGCTCGTCGACGAGCAGCGCCTGGCGGAGCTTGTCGCCGTCGCGCAGGTTGATCGCGATGATGCCGCCGGTGCGGTTCGTGTCGTACTCGGTGAGCGCGGTCTTCTTGACCAGACCGTGCTCGGTCGCGAGGACGAGGTACTGCGCCACCTCGTAGTCGCGGATGTCGAGCACCTGCTGGATCTGCTCGTCTGGCTGCATCGCGAGCAGGTTCGCGACGTGCTGGCCCTTCGCGTCGCGGCCGGCCTCCTGCAGCTCGTATGCCTTGGCGCGGTAGACCCGGCCCTGGTCGGTGAGGAACAGGAGCCAGTGGTGCGTCGTCGTGACGAAGAAGTGCTCGACGATGTCGTCGGCGCGGAGCTGGGCCCCGCGGACACCTCGGCCGCCACGGTGCTGCGAACGGTACTGGTCGCTGCGCGTGCGCTTGACGTAGCCACCGCGGGTGATGGTGACGACCATCTCCTCTTCGGGGATCAGGTCTTCCATCGACATGTCGCCGTCGTAGCCGAACATGATCTCGGTACGGCGGTCGTCGCCGAAGCGGTCGACGATCTCGCTCAGCTCGTCGCGGATGATCGAGCGCTGACGGCTCTCCGACCCGAGGATGTCCTGGAAGTCGGCGATCTTGCGCTCGAGCTCTTCGGCTTCGTCGTGGATCTTCTGACGCTCGAGGGCGGCGAGACGACGGAGCTGCAGCTCGAGGATCGCGCGCGCCTGGATCTCGTCGACGGACAGCAGGTCCATCAGGCCGGTGCGGGCCTCTTCGACGTCGGGCGAGCGACGGATGAGCGCGATGACCTCGTCGAGGGCGTCGAGCGCAGCCAGGTAGCCGCGCAGGATGTGGGCGCGCTTCTCGGCCTCGCGCAGCCGGAACTGCGTGCGGCGGACGATGACGTCGACCTGGTGGGCGACCCACGCCGAGATGAAGCCGTCGAGCGGCAGGGTACGGGGCACCCCGTCGACGATCGCGAGCATGTTCGCGCCGAAGTTCTCCTGCAGCTGGGTGTGCTTGTACAGGTTGTTCAGCACGACCTTGGCGACGGCGTCACGCTTCAGCACGATCACCAGGCGCTGCCCGGTACGACCGGAGGTCTCGTCACGGATGTCGGCGACACCGGCGAGCTTGCCGTCCTTCACCAGCTCGGCGATCTTGATCGCCAGGTTGTCGGGGTTGACCTGGTACGGCAGCTCGGTGACGACGAGGCAGGTGCGACCCTGGATCTCCTCCACCGAGACAACGGCACGCATCGTGATCGAGCCACGGCCGGTGCGGTAGGCGTCCTGGATGCCCTTGGTGCCGAGCACCTGCGCACCGGTCGGGAAGTCCGGGCCCTTGATGCGCTGCATGAGCGCGGCGAGCAGCTCTTCGCGGGTCGCATCGGGGTTGTCGAGCGCCCACTTGGCACCCTCGGCGACCTCGCGCAGGTTGTGCGGCGGGATGTTCGTGGCCATGCCGACCGCGATGCCGACCGAGCCGTTGACGAGCAGGTTCGGGAACCGGGCCGGCAGGATCGCCGGCTCCTGGGTGCGGCCGTCGTAGTTGTCCTGGAAGTCGACGGTGTCCTCGTCGATGTCGCGGACCATCTCGAGCGCGAGCGGCGCCATCTTCGTCTCGGTGTACCGCGGGGCGGCGGCGCCGTCGTTGCCCGGCGAACCGAAGTTGCCCTGGCCGAGCGCGAGCGGGTAGCGGAGCGACCACGGCTGCACCAGGCGGACGAGGGCGTCGTAGATCGCCGAGTCACCGTGCGGGTGGAACTGGCCCATGACGTCACCGACGACGCGGGAGCACTTCGAGAACGCACGGTCCGGGCGGTACCCGCCGTCGAACATCGCGTAGATCACACGGCGGTGCACCGGCTTGAGGCCGTCGCGGACCTCCGGCAGTGCACGACCGACGATGACCGACATCGCGTAGTCGAGGTACGAGCGCTGCATCTCGAGCTGCAGGTCGACCTGCGAGATGCGGTCACCGGAGACGACGATGTCCCCGCTGTCGCCGTGGACGATCTCGGGCAGCTCGTCGGCGCCGTTCTCGTTGTCGTCAGCCATGTGGCTTCGTTCCCTTTCTGGACAGCCTGGAGGCTGTGGTTCCGTTGGTCGCGCCGGGCGCGACCACAGGTGGTCAGGACTGGTCGACGCGGCTCACGCCGCGCCTCCTGGCCGTTAGATGTCGAGGAAGCGGACGTCCTTGGCGTTCTGCTGGATGAACTGGCGACGTGCGTCGACGTCTTCACCCATCAGCGTCGAGAAGGTGCTGTCCACCGCAGCCGCGTCCTCCAGCGTGACCTGCAGGAGCGTGCGGGTGTCCGGGTTCATCGTGGTGTCCCACAGCTCCTTGTAGTCCATCTCGCCGAGGCCCTTGTAGCGCTGGATCCCGTTGTCCTTCGGGATGCGCTTGCCGGCTGCGAGGCCGGCCTGCATCAGGGCGTCGCGCTCCCGGTCGCTGAACACGTACTCGTGCGCCGAGTTCGACCACTTCAGGCGGTACAGCGGCGGCTGCGCGAGGTACACGTAGCCGTGCTCGATGAGCGGACGCATGTAGCGGAACAGCAGCGTGAGCAGCAGCGTCGTGATGTGCTGGCCGTCGACGTCGGCATCGGCCATCAGCACGATCTTGTGGTACCGGGCCTTGTCCGGGTCGAAGTCCTCACCGATGCCGGCACCGAACGCCGTGATCATCGACTGGATCTCCTGGTTGGCGAGGGCGCGGTCGAGCCGGGCCTTCTCGACGTTCAGGATCTTGCCGCGCAGGGGCAGGATCGCCTGGGTCATCGGGTTGCGGCCCTGCACGGCGGAACCGCCGGCGGAGTCGCCCTCGACCATGAAGATCTCCGACACGGTCGGGTCCTTCGACTGGCAGTCCTTGAGCTTGCCGGGCATGCCGCCCGACTCGAGCAGCCCCTTGCGGCGGGTGGTCTCGCGCGCCTTGCGGGCAGCGAGCCGCGCCTGCGACGCCTGGATCGCCTTGCGGACGACGTCGCGTGCCTGCGTCGGGTTGCTCTCGAACCAGTGGGTCAGCTCGGTGCCGACGACGCGCTGCACGAACGACTTCGCCTCGGTGTTGCCGAGCTTGGTCTTCGTCTGCCCCTCGAACTGCGGCTCGCCGAGCTTCACGGAGATGACGGCCGTCAGCCCTTCGCGGATGTCGTCACCCGTGAGGTTGTCGTCCTTCTCCTTGATGATCTTCGTGTCGCGCGCGTAGCGGTTGACGAGGGTCGTGAGCGCGGCACGGAAGCCCTCTTCGTGGGTGCCGCCCTCGTGCGTGTTGATCGTGTTCGCGAAGGTGTGGACGCTCTCCTGGTACGAGGTGTTCCACTGCATCGCGACCTCGAGTGCGATCTTGCGCTCCGGGTCCTCGGACTCGAAGCCGATGACGTCCGGGTGGACGAGGTCGGCCTTCTTCTGCGCGTTGATGTACTCGACGTAGTCGGCGAGACCACGCTCGTACATGAACGTGTCGTTGCGGGCCTCTTCCCCTTCTTCCGGGGCGCGCTCGTCGCGGAGGTTGATCCGCAGGCCCTTGTTCAGGAAGGCCATCTGCTGGAACCGCGTGCGCAGGGTCTCGTAGTCGAAGACGACGGACTCGAAGATCTCGGCGTTCGGCCAGAACGTGATCGTCGTGCCGGTCTCGTCGGTCTCTTCGTCCTTGGAGACGGGCGCGACGGGGACACCGTCGGTGTAGCTCTGGCGCCAGACGTGGCCCTGGCGACGGACCTCGACGTCGAGCTCGGAGCTCAGCGCGTTCACGACGGACGAACCGACGCCGTGCAGACCGCCGGAGACGGCGTAGCCGCCACCGCCGAACTTGCCGCCGGCGTGCAGGACGGTGAGGACGACCTGCAGGGTCGAGACCCCCTCGGCCGCGTGGACGTCGACCGGGATGCCACGGCCGTTGTCGACGACGCGGACGCCACCGTCTTCACGGATGCTCACGTCGATGGTGTCGCAGTACCCGGCGAGGGCTTCGTCGACGGAGTTGTCGACGATCTCCTGGACCAGGTGGTGCAGGCCGCGAGGGCCGGTCGAACCGATGTACATACCCGGGCGCTTGCGGACGGCCTCGAGCCCCTCGAGCACCTGAATCTGGTCTGCGCCGTAGGACGGTTCGCTCTGCGGGGTCTCCGCGCCGAGCGGGTTCTGCCGGTCGTCTTCAGATTCTGCTGCCATGTCGAGCGTGCTCCTGCCTGCGCGCGGAACGCCCGCGCACTGCACCTCCCAGTCTACCGCAGAGCCCCCTCTTTCGAGGGCTCATCTGCCCCGCAGACGGGCTTTTCTGGCACTCCAGGATGATTTCGTCGGCTCAACCGTAGGTGTCGCGAGGACCGCGCCCCTGGACCGTCCTGGGGCCGCGTTTCCACGTGGGGGCGTCCGGGCCGGAAACCCTGATCGACTCGACCCCGGCTTCGGGGTGCCGTTCCGCGATGGTCGTCGTGACCGTCGCACGCATCAGTCGGAGCTGGGTCGCCCAGGCCGTCGAGTCGCACCGGATGACGAGTGCGCCGTCCTCGATGGTGACCGGTCGGGAGTGCTTCGCCAGCTCCTCGCCGACGACGCTCGGCCAGTCCACGAAGAGCTCGGAGCGGGCGAGGGGTTCGGTCCAACCGAGTTCCTGGGCGAGCGAACCGACGATGTCCGCGAGGCCCTTCGGCTCGCGGCCGCGCCCGTACGGCACGGTGTCGGCGTCGAACTCGCGGGCACGTCGGCGACGGGCATCGGTGCCGCGCTTGGACGGGTCGCCGAACACCGCGCGCAGGTGGCGGTACACCTGCGAGGGTTCGGTGGGCTTGCGGGGCTTCGGCATCAGACGTCGGCTTCGGTCGGGTCCGTCTTGCTGTCCGCGACGGTCGCGTCGGTCCCGTCCGTCGCGTCGATCGCGTCGGTCCCGTCCGTCGCGTCGATCGCGTCGGTCCCGTCCGTCGCCGGACTGGAGGCCCGGGCCGCGTCCGCCTCGTCGGTCACGATCGTGCCCGCCTCGATCCGCACGGTATGCGCCGCCAGCTTCCCGGGCACGTCACCGAAGACTGCAGCCGTGATGAGGACCTGCTCGTAGTCGGCGACGGCGTTCGCCAGCCGTTCCCGCCGCGATTCGTCGAGTTCGGCGAAGACGTCGTCGAGGATGATGATCGGGTCGCCCAGGTTCGACTCGGTGCGCAGGATCGAGGCGCTCGCGAGCTGGATGGCGAGCGCGAAGGACCAGGATTCGCCGTGACTCGCGTACCCGCGAGCCGGTAACCCGTTGAGCTGGAACAGAACGTCGTCCCGGTGCGGTCCCACGAGGGTGAGCCCGCGGTCGAGTTCGTCACGGCGACGACGCTCGAGGGCGGCCGCGAACGCTTCGGCAGCCGACGCGACCGTGACGGGCTCGTCGGGGGTCCCGAGCACGGGGTCGGTGGCTGCCGCGGACTCGGGGTCGCCACCGCGGATCGACAGGACTCCGGTGATCGAGGCGTCGTGGTGTTCGCCGGCGACGGTCGCGTAGGCCTCGGCCACGAAGGGTGCGAGCCGCCGGGTCAGGTGGTCACGCGCCGCGACGATCTCGGCGCCGAGTCCGACGAGCCGGTCGTCCCAGACGTCGAGCGTCGACAGGGCGTTCGCCTTCGCGCCGGTGGCACGAGCAGACTTCAGCAGGGTGTTCCGCTGCCGGAGCGTGCGGTCGTAGTCGGCGAGCACGCCCTGCATCCGCGGTGCGATCTGGCCGAGCAGCTCGTCGAGCATCCGGCGTCGCCCGGCCGGCTCGCCCCGGACGAGCGCCAGGTCCTCCGGAGCGAAGAGCACGCTCGTGCAGTAGCGCGGCAGCTCACGTGGCTTGATCGCCGACCGGTTCACCTGCGCACGGTTGGCACCGGTGCGGTTGATCTGCACCTCGGCGAGGATGCTGCGGTCCTCGTGCGCGAGACGAGCCCGGACGATCGCGGCGTCACATCCCTGACGGACGAGCGCTGCGTCGGTGGGGACGCGGTGCGAGCCGAGGGTGGAGAGGTACCCGATCGCCTCGACCAGGTTGGTCTTGCCCTGTCCGTTGCGCCCGACGAACAGGTTCGGCCCGCGTGCGAGGTCGACGTCCGCCTCCCGGTAGTTCCGGAAGTCGGTCAGTTGGAGATGGTCGACGTGCACGCGGGCCGAGTCCGGGTTCCCCCGGGAAGTCCTAGGACTTCTTGACGGCGTGACCGCCGAACTGGTTGCGGAGCGCCGCGACGGCCTTCATCGTCGGCGAGGCGCTGCCCTGACGCGAGACGAAGCGCGCGAAGATCGACGCCGAGAGCGCCGGCATCGGCACGGCGAGCTCGATGCCCTCTTCGAGCGTCCAGCGGCCCTCACCCGAGTCCTCGACGTAGCCCTCGAGCTCGTCGAGCTTCGGGTCCTCGTTCAGCGCGAGCACCATCAGGTCGAGCAGCCAGGAACGGACGACCGTTCCGCGCTGCCAGCCGGCGAACACGGCGGGGACGTCGGTGATCAGGTCCTTGGCCTCGAGGAGCTCGTAGCCCTCGCCGTACGCCTGCATGATCGCGTACTCGATGCCGTTGTGGACCATCTTCGCGTAGTGGCCGGCGCCGATCGGGCCAGCGTGCGAGAAGCCTTCTTCGCGGGGACCCTCGGGGCGCAGCGCGTCGAACACGGGCATCGCGAACTCGACGTCGGCGGCGTCACCGCCGACCATCAGGCCGTAGCCGTTGTCCTTGCCCCAGACACCACCGGAGACGCCGGCGTCCATGTAGCGGATGCCGCGCGCAGCGAGCTGCTCGGCGTGCGTGGTGTCGTCCAGCCACTTCGAGTTGCCACCGTCGATGACCAGGTCGCCCTCGCCGAGGACACCGGCCAGGTCGGTGATCACGTCGTCGGTGATCTTGCCGTGCGGGACCATGACCCACACGAGACGCTTGCCCTCCGGGAGGGCAGCGGCGAGGGCGCCGAGGTCGGCGACGTCCGAGACGGCGGGGTTGGCGTCGTACCCGGTGACCTCGATCCCTGCGTTGCGGAGACGGGCACGCATGTTGTTGCCCATGCGACCAAGGCCGACAAGACCGATGTGCATGATTTCCTCTTCTGTTCGTCGTCGCGCTGATGCTGCCGGTGGTGTGCGCCAGCGCAGGTTGCCTGTTGCGCCTATCGCAGCAGCAGGTTCGGCTGCAGCAGGTACCGGTATCCATCGGTCGCTGCGGCCTCTTGCGAAGTCTGGCCGGTGATCAGCACCGGGCCCGGCTTGTTGGGGTTCTCCGTCTTGGTGAAGGAGATGCGGACGAACTCGGAGTGCACCGCGTTCAGCCCGTCCAGGAGGAAGGCGGGCTTCAACGAGACCACCGTTTCCTCGCCGGTCAACAACGCACTGATCGACTCTGACGCCTGCGCTTGTTCGGATCCGATCGCCTCGAGCGTGAGCCCGTCGACCGTGAAGGAGAACCGGAGCGCCGCTTCGCGCTCCAGGACGAGGGAGACCCGTCGGACCGCCTCGACGAGCTCCGCGGTGTTGATCACCGCGTGGTCGTTGACGGTCTCGGGGAAGAGCCGGCGGACCGGCGGGTAGTTGCCCTTGATGAGCAGCGACGTCACGGTCTTGTCGTCGGCGTGGAACGCGATGAGCTCGCGGTCGGAGTTGCCGCTGATCGAGACCGACACCGTGGACGCCGAACCGAACGTGCGGCCGACCTCCTGCAGGGTGCGGGCCGGGACGAGTGCGTGCAGGGGGTCCGAGCCGACTCGGCCGGAGTCCCACGCGATGGTGCGGACGGCGACGCGGTAACGGTCCGTCGCGATGAGGGAGAGGTCGTTGTCGCCGACCTCGAGCTGCACGCCCGTGATGACAGGGGTGACGTCGTCGCGGCTGGCCGCGACGGCGACCTGGGACACCGCTTCGGAGAACGCGTCGCCGGGGATCACACCGGTCTGCGGCCCGATCTCCGGCAGCGTCGGGTACTCCTCCACCGGCATGGACAGCAGCGTGAAGTGCGCGGACCCGCAGGAGACGGAGATCTTGGCGTCCTCGGTGGTGAACGACACGGGGGCGTTCGGCAGCCGGCTCGCGATGTCGTTCAGCAGTCGACCGGAGACCAGGACCGTGCCCGGTTCGTCGATCTGGGCCGAGATCGACGTCTGCGCCGACACCTCGTAGTCGAACGACGAGAGCGTCAGACGATCTCCGTCGGCGTGGATGAGGACGCCCGAGAGGATCGGGAGGGTCGTGCGCTGCGGGAGGAGCTTCACTGCGAAGGAGACGGCTTCGGAGAAGACGTCCCGGTTGACCTCGAACTTCACAGCTGGAACCCCTGTCGATCGGCTTGGACTGTCCGGCCGCCCCATTCTGGCACAGGCGGACGGGGGCCGGATTTCTTGTCATCCCGCCGTCCACAAGGTTGTCCCGCGGAGATTGATCGTTAACCAGGAGTAATGGTGTTAACGCCTGTGCACACTGTGGATAACCCTGTGCATCCCGCTCCGCAGTAGGGAACTACACGCTTGTGACTTGTGAGCGGTGTGTGAGCGTTAACGGGATGAATGAATCTCATCTATCCACTTCCATCCCCAGTCTCCACAGGTGACCCCCCACCTGTGTACAACCGGGCGGCGTGTCCTCCACAGTTATCCACAGGCTATCCACACTGTGAGAAGTCCGGCCCATGGAACCGTCTCAGATGGTGGATGGGGCCGGGAACGGGCCGATCTCAGCGGTAACGGCGGTCCTGCTTGATGCGGCTGGTGAGCTCGGTGACCTGGTTGTAGATCGACCGACGCTCCTTCATCAGCTCGGTGATCTTCTTGTTCGCGTACATCACCGTGGTGTGGTCGCGGTTGCCGAACAGCTGCCCGATCTTGGGCAGGGACAGGCTCGTCAGCTCACGGCACAGGTACATCGCGATCTGTCGTGCCGTGGCGATCGCCTGGGAGCGGGACGACCCGTACAGGTCGTCGACGGAGAGCTTGAAGTACTCCGCGGTGTGGTTGATGATGTCCGTCGGCGCGACGACGTTGTCCTCGTCGAGGGTGATCAGGTCCTTGAGGACCGTCTGCACCAGGGCCATGTCCACGGCCGTCCGGTTCAGGCTCGCGAACGCGGTGACCCGGATCAGGGTGCCCTCGAGCTCGCGGATGTTGCTCGACACCTTCGACGCCATGAACTCGAGGATGTCGTCGGGCACCTGCAGGTGGTCGGACTGTGCCTTCTTGCGGAGGATCGCGATGCGCGTCTCGAGCTCGGGCGCCTGCACGTCGGTGATCAGGCCCCACTCGAAGCGCGATCGCATCCGGTCCTCGAACCCGGTCAGGTGCTTCGGTGCGACGTCGGACGTGATGACGACCTGCTTGTTGTGGTCGTGCAGCGTGTTGAACGTGTGGAAGAAGGCCTCCTGCGTGGAGTCCTTCCCCTGCAGGAACTGGATGTCGTCGATCAGCAGGATGTCGATGTCGCGGTACCGCTGCTGGAACTGGTTCGAGCGGTTGTTCGCGATCGAGTTGATGAAGTCGTTGGTGAACTCCTCGCTCGACACGTACCGGACGCGGATCCCCGGGTAGAGGCTCTCGGCGTAGTGCCCGATGGCGTGGAGCAGGTGGGTCTTGCCCAGCCCGGAGTCCCCGTAGATGAAGAGCGGGTTGTAGGCCTTGGCCGGTGCCTCGGCCACGGCGACCGCTGCCGCGTGTGCGAACCGGTTCGACGAGCCGATGACGAAGTTGTCGAAGTTGTACTTCGGGTTGAGTCGCGACTCGGGCCGACCGCTGGTGCCGGGAGAGTCGATCTGGCTCGGGACGAACGGCGCCTCGATGTACTGGCGCGGCGCGGCACTCTGCTCGACGGCTTCCTGCACGGGCTCGGCGTACTCGGGGACGTTCGGGTCCACCCGCGGCTCCGACGCCATGTCCGGGTTGACGGTGATGGCGAAGTTCGCGACCGAGTCGTCCCCGATGCGCGCCACCGCCTCGGTGATCGGGATGCGGATGCGCTGTTCGAGCATGCCCCGGGTCAGGTCGTTCGGGACCTCGAGGTACAGGGTGCCGGCGAGCACGCCCTTCGGCTCGACCAGGTTCAGGAACCCGTGGAGCTGCGGCGTGATGCGGGGGTCCTCGGCGAGGAGTCCGAGTACGGATGACCAGAGGTCCTCGACGGGGTCGGCCGGCATCGTCAT